>CAVWSO010000014.1:0-11104 GCA_963757615.1 uncultured Sphingobacteriaceae bacterium | reverse complement strand
TTGTTACCTTATTATTTTTAATACCTTTAAGGCAAAAGTGTTTGTGTTAATGTCCGTGAGAATTAGGTTCCTGTTAATTATAATTTGTATTGTCCCCTTTAATCTGGTAAAAGCGTCAGTATCAACGGATAGTCTGCTCAGTAATCTGAATGAAGTTTTAGCAAAAAAGGAAGGTTTCGTAAAGAAAAAGCTCGGCAGGATAGAGCTGCTTACCAGTAAACTGGCCGCCGCCAAAAATCTCACCGAAAAATATGCTGCCTACCAGGACCTGTTTGAAGAGTATAAAGCCTTTAACTATGATTCGGCCTATAATTACGCCAAAAAATTACAGGTTACCGCCCGGCAACTAAAAGATCCGGTCAAAATAGCGACTGCCAAAATGGACCTTGGCTTTACGCTGCTTTCCTCCGGCATGTTTAAAGAAACGCTGGAAACCCTTGACCAGGTAAATGTCCGTTTGTTTGCCGATAGCAGCAAAATAGCTTATTATTTTTTAAAGGCACGCAGTTATCTGGACCTTTCGGACTTTGACCGCACCAGCGATTATGCAGCGACATACAATCCTTTAGGCATCGCGTGTATCGACTCGGCGCTGGCTATCGCCAGGCCCGGGAGCTATGATTATCTTGCCCTGCGTGGGCTGAAAGATCTGCGTACCAGTAATTATCCGGATGGCATAAGGAACTATACTGCACTTTTGAGCCTGCCAGGCCTTTCCCCGCATGATTTTGCGGTGAATGCCTGCTGCCTTAGCTATATCTGCGAAATAAAGGGCCCGCAGGATAAATCTATCGATCTGCTCATCAGGGCAGCCATTGCCGATTTAAAATCGGCCACCAAGGAAACCGTTGCCATTTATAAACTTGCTGATCAACTGCATAAACGCGGCGATATCAAAAACTCCTATATCTATATACAGCAGGCCATGGACGATGCCACGTTTTATGGCGCATTGCAGCGGCAGGTGCGCATCAGCAGCATCCTCCCCATTATCGAAGCGCAATGGGTAAACCAGATTGAGCGCCAAAAACGGCTGTTATATATTTATTCTGCTATTATTACCCTGCTTGGACTGTCGGTGGTGGTATTTGCGGTTATTATTTTCAGACAGTTGAAGAAGCTGCGCATTGCTGACGAAATTATTAAAGCGGCCAATAGTTCGTTACAGGAAAACAACCTTGCGCTCGAAGACCTGAACAAGCATTTAAGTAGCCAACAAGATAAAAAACGAGTATATCGGCTATTATTTCAATATCAATTCCATTTATATCGAAAAACTGGAGAGTTTTCAAAAATCCCTTGAAAAAAAGCTTACCGGCAAGCGCTATGAAGATGCGCTGTCGACGGTCAAAAATCTCAACCTTGAAAATGAGCGCCAGCAACTCTTTCACACTTTCGACAATGTATTTTTACGCCTCTTCCCCGATTTTGCGAAGAGTTTGATGAATTGTTTAATGAAGAAGAAAGAATCTGCATTCCTGATGGCCAGTTGTTGGGTACCGAGCACCGTATCTTCGCCTTGATCAGGATGGGTATCCATGATAACGACCGCATCGCTAAACTCCTTGGCTATTCAGTCAATACTATCTACGCTTACAAAAACCGCATCAAAAACCGCTCGTTCGTCCATAACGACGAATTTGAGGACCGCATAATGGCCATTGAAGCGGTATAAATTCAATTTTCTCCGGAACTTAAATCTATATTGGCGCTCTGAAATGCCTTGTCAATCAATTGACAATCAGTATATTACAAAAATATTCTTTTCAATATTTTCTATATCGCGGCCTGTTGCTGTTGTCTTTCTTTTTTTCACCTTTTCTTTGATTCGGATTTGATACACGTTATCTGACCCAATTTAAACCAATTTTTAAACCATTAAATGAATGAAAAAGATTTACTTTTTTAGGTACAGTTTTCTGTTACTTTTTATTTGCCTGAGCAGCCTGGCAATGGCGCAAACAGGTACAATAACGGGCCGGATAATTGACGAGAACAGCCAGCCCCTGCCTGGCGCCTCGGTTACTGGAAAGGCACCACCCTAAGCGCCGGCGCTGATGTAAACGGTAATTTTAAATTATCCAATGTACATGCAGGCAAGCAAACCATTGTGGCTTCCTTTATCGGCTATATTGTTACCGAGCAGGCTGTAACTGTAAGCGATGGCAGCGCCGTCGTTGTAAACATCCAGCTTAAACCGGCCGCACAGCGCTTAAACAAGTTGCCGTTATTGGTTATGGCACGGTTAAAAAGAGGATGCAACCGGTGCAGTGGACGTTCTTACCGCTAAAGACCTTAACAAAGGAGCGGTAAACACGATTCAGGAAGCGATGATTGGTAAATTTGCGGGAGTTGTGATTACCTCAAACACGGCGCCCCCGGCAATACTTCTACTATCCGAATCAGGGGTACCACTTCACTTAACGCGAGCACCGATCCGCTGATTGTTGTTGATGGTGTTCCAATTGATAACGCGCCGGTGGCGGTACCGCCAATATTTTATCCACTATTAATCCTAATGACGTCGAAAACATCACCGTATTAAAAGACGCTTCTGCGACAGCCATTTTTGGTTCGCGGGGATCAAGCGGTGTTATTATGATTACTACCAAACGCGGATCAAAAGCCGTTCAAATTAATTTTAACAACACTCGTTTTCGGTGCTTGCCTAAAGAAGTCCGTTTATAATGCCGACCAGTTCCGCGCTATTGTAAATGAGACCTATCCCGGAGTAACGGCGGTAACCTCTTTACTCGGAACATGCCAATACCGATTGGCAGAAACAGATATATCAAAATGCCTTTGGCACTGACCAAAACCTCAGCATTTCGGGAAGCACCAAAAACATGCCTTATCGTGTAGTCAGTAGGATATAATAATTCTGATGGAATTTTAAAAACCTATAATTTTCAACGCACCACAGTTGGCGTTAATTTAGATCCCAGCTTTTTTAATAATACTTTAAATGTTCATATCAATCTGAAAGGGTTTATATAACCCCAATAATTTTGCAGACCAGGCAGCCATTGGCAGCGCCGTAAATTACGACCCAACGCAACCTATTTATAACGGCAATACCCGTTAGCGAGGTTATACCACCTGGACTACCAACGGGAATACCGAGTTAACGGCGCACCGGTTACGCTGGCTACCGCCAACCCGGTTGCCGCTTGAGGAAACCGAAAATAAATCAACCACAGGAGCAGTATCGGCAATATTCAGTTTGATTATAAGATACCGGGTATTGACGGATTGCACGCCAATTTAACCTGGGCTACGACTATTCATACGCTTTTGGTAATAATAATGTGCTGGATAATACCCATGGATTTCCTTACCGTCGCGCTGGGCGGCAGAAAAATTAACTACAATACAGGTAACCATAATGCGTTGGCTGAGTTTTATCTTAACTATAAAAAGAATCTGAAATCAATTTCGAGCACGATGTGACAGGGGGTTATTCTTTCTCTCATTTTTATACATGGGCAACTCCATTAACTCAGATTACAATAAAACAGCCAAACCCGAAAATCTCCCTTTTAAAACCGATTATAAATTGGCCTCTTTTTTTGCAAGGGTAAATTATACATTCGAAGATAAGTATGATCTTACCTTTACTTTAAGGGATGACGGAACCTCAAAGTTTGGCCCCAATACCGTTTTGGCCTTTTCCGCGGCCGCTTTTTCCTGGAAGATTATGAATGAAGGCTTTATGAAAGAAAGTAGGTGGTTTCCGAACTTAAATTACGTATTGGTTACGGTACCACCGGTCAGCAGGATTTAGCTATCTAATAACTATCCGTACCAGGCATTTTTTCACAGAGCGAGCCCTTCACAAGGTACCAATTCGGAAATTCATTTTACTATACCCTACGCCCCAACTCTTATGATGCGGACTATTAAATGGGAGTCGACTACTACCAGTAATATTGGTATTGACTTTGGCTTCTTTAATAATCGTTTAACCGGCTCTATCGACGGATATTACAAAAAAACCTCACCTGCTTAACGTAGTTTTTTACCCGTGGTAACCAATTTTGGTCAACAGTACTTGAAAATATTGGAAGTATGGAAAATATAGGAGCCGAATTAGTTAAACGCCGTATTGTTGTGACCAAAGATTGGCACTGGAGATTAGGGTATAATTTGACTTTCAACAAAAACAAAATTACGAGACATTGTGGTGAACCACCGATAGCCAAATTTCCCATGCAACTTGGGTATTGCCGGTACCACATCGGGGATTATTCAATCCAACAACGTAGGTACCCAATAAATTCATTCTATGTTTTCCAGCAGATATACGATAAAAACGGAAAACCAATCGAAAAAGGTTATGTAGACCGAACAACGACGAGGATTAACAGCGCCGACAGTATTTTGTAAAACCCCAATCCTACTGTGTTTATGGGTATAAACTCATAGCTTGTTAAAAATTGATTTTAGCTTTTCGGGAAGATTGAGTTGGGCAACTATAACTATAATAACGTAGCTGCCAACAGCACTTACCGGCGTGTATTCCTCATTAGGTTATTTGCAACCAAACAACTAATGCAAGCTAAACACAATTTAAAAATGCGCTGAACACCAATCAGTCGGACTACTACATCCAAAATGCATCATTTTTCAGGATGGATAATATAAATTTGGGTTATAATTTCTGCATACATTAATCAAGTGAAATTACGCATTAACGCAGGTGTGCAAAATGTGTTTGTGATTACCCCTTATAAAGGCCTGGATCCCGAAATAGCGGCGGTCTGGATAACAATTTCTTTCCACGGGCGCGTATTTATCAACTTGGTTTAAATGCAAACTTTTAAAATTGAGAGATTATGAAATCATATAAAATTTAATTTCAGGCCGCAGCGATTACCATGGTTTCCTCCTGCACCAAAAAACTCGATACTGTACCAATCGACCCATTGGTAACCACTTCGGAAACCTTATTCAATGACCCGTCCTATTACAAGGGCTTCCTGGCAAAACTGTACGCTTCGATGGCGGTATCTGGTCAGAATATAAATTTTGGTTTGCTCGAAACATCAGCCGGGGACCAGGGAACTACAGCCTTTCTGCGGGAGTACTGGGCAGCCCAGGAAGTAACTACCGACGAATGTATCAATGCCTGGGGTGATGGAGGCTGGTGGAGTATCACGGTGGTATATGGTCTGACAAAACCTGTACGTGCAACTGATGTACGAAAGAATATTTGTCAATATTGCTTATTGCAACGAATATATCAGGGATGCCTGCAAATTGGGTCGCTTTCGGGCAGCTTAAAAACCGATGTTACCCAATATTTAGCTGAAGCAAGATTTTTAAGGGCCTATTTTTACTATTGCGCCATGGATATGTACGGCAACGTTCCTTTTGCGACCGAAACCGACTTGCCGGGTACATTTATCCAAAGCAAATAGCAAGGGCCGATCTGTTCAAATATATCGAATCGGAATTGCTGGCCATCCAGCCATCGCTGGCTGCGCCGGGCGCCAACGAATATGCCCGCATTGACAAGGCGGCCGACTGGGCTTCTGAGCCGTATGTACCTTAATGCACAGGTATTTACAGGTACTGGACGGTATACCGATTGTATTACCTACAGCAACAATGTCATCAACTCCGGTAAATATCATTGCACCCCAGTTATCAAAATTTGTTTTTGGCCGATAATAACGGTTATCGCGATGAGATGATACTGCCTTTGGCCGAAGATGGGACAATACTGAAAGCTATGGCGATATGACCTTTATTATTCACGCTGCTGTAGGCGGTTCGGAAGATGCTACCAATATGTTTGGCATTGCTTCCGGCGGATGGCTGGCAACCGGCTGACTACCACGTTTGTATAATATTCCCTGATCCATCCGGAAACACCGACAAAAGGGCGATCTTTTATTCCCAGGGCCAAACCTTATCCATTACGCAGCCAACGATGTTTAGCCAGGGATACTTATGTGCTAAATTCAAGAATGTTACCTCAACAGGCGCCCCGGGATCAAATAATACCTTTGTTGATACGGATTATCCGCTGTTCAGACTTTCGGAGATTTACCTGAACTATGCGGAAGCCGTTTTGCGCGGAGGTACCGGTGGCAATGCTGCTACTGCATTCGCTGGTAAATAAAATAAGGGAAAGGGCTTACGGCATACCACGCAGGAGATATTACCGCGGGCAGCTCACGCCGATTTTATGCTTGACGAACGCGGCAGCGAATTGTACTGGGAAGGTTTCGCGGACGGACCTTATCCGTTACGGATTATTTACCGGCGGCAGCTACCTGTGGGACTGGAAAGGAAAATCATGGGCGGCACGGCTACGGATGCCCACCTGAATGTATTCCCGATTCCAGCATCCGACCTGTTAATAAATACCAATTTGAAACAAAATCCAGGCTATTGAGCGCCATGAATGATTTGCGTAGCAAATCAATGCTGTTTGAATGATGGGAGTAGGTCTCCCGGTATCGGCTTACAGGAGCAGGTACCAAACCGCTGCTAAGCTGCTCTGGTAAAGAGCCAGGGTGGGGAGCATTAGCAGAAAAGGCAGTTTGAAGCTGTCAGGTAAGTATAAAGAAGATGAATGCAAATGAACTGCCGATGAGGCGTCGAAAGGATTAAATGATGTCGAAAGTAAGGTGACAGTAGCACTTTATTACCAGTTGGGAGGACGACCTGTTTACCGTCCCAATGGCATCCGGCGTATAGGCAGCATGAGCTTTATACAGGCGTTCAGGCGGAACTTGGGAACCTGTCGGGACGATGCGAAGAGAAAAGGTCAAGCGGAAGAACCCGCAAGTCCGAAAGTATCGATGCGTCCCACAGGGACAGAGTCATCCGTAGTACCAGCGAAGTTGCTGTAATGGCAATGGAGGGAAGGGGTGGCATTATCAGGTGCTATACAACAATAGAAACTGTTAAAGGGGCAACCCACAGGAGGTATAACGATGTATAGGCCAAAACCATTTTGTATTTCGAGAAAGTCGGTACAGGAAGCTTACTTAAAGATCAAAGCCAATAAAGGCGCAGCAGGTGTAGACCAGATGAGCATGGAAACTTTTGAAAAAGAGCCACAGAAACATTTGTACAAGCTATGGAACCAAATGAGTTCCGGCAGCTATATGCCCCCTGCGATCAAATTGGTGGAGATACCAAAGAAAGATGGCGGTAAAAGGCCATTGGGCATACCTACGATAACCGACCGTATCGGACAGGCGATGGTAACCAAAGAATTGGCGCAGGTGGTCGACAACCTGTTCCATGAAGACTCTTATGGTTACCGCCCTAAGAAATCAGCCTTACAGGCCGTAGCCAAAGCACGAGAAATGTGCATGAGGTTTGAATGGGTACTGGACGTTGATATCAAAGGGTTCTTTGACAATATTCCACACAACCTGCTGATGAAAGCAGTAGCAAAGCATGTACAGGAACAATGGATGCTGTTATACATCGAAAGATGGCTGATAGCCCCACTGCAACTCGAGGATGGCACCAAAGTAGCAAGGACGAAAGGCGTGCCGCAAGGTTCCGTGATCGGCCCGGTACTGGCAAACCTCTACCTGCACTATGCGATGGATATGTGGCTGGTAGCCAACTATCCCGACTGCCCTTTCGAGCGGTATGCAGATGACGCAGTGATCCACTGCGACAAAGCATTCAATGTGGAAAAGTTAAAGATGGCGTTAGGAAAACGGCTAAAAGCTTGTGGGCTAGAACTGCACGAGGAAAAGACAAAGATCATCCATTGCAGGGACAGCAACCGCACACGGAAGTACACCAAAGGTGTAAAGTTCGATTTCTTAGGCTACACGTTCAAGCCCCGACAGGCGCAGAACGGTGAACGGAAAGAAGACTTCACCAACTTTCTGCCGGCAGTAAGCACAAAAGCCAAAGCATCGATGAATTCAAAGCTAAACGCAATGCCCATTCTTCGGATACCGGGCATCGAGATTGAAGCTGTCGCCAAAGCGATGAACCCTGTCCTGCAAGGCTGGATCAACTATTACGGAAAGTTCTATGCCAGTGAACTGAAAAGCTTCATGAGAAGAATCAACGCAAAGTTGGCCAATTGGGCAATACGAAAATACAAGGGGTTAAGAACCAGTGTAACCAGTGCTATGAAATGGGTAAGCAGCCTCTGCGTGCGCAAACCTGACTTATTCGCTCACTGGACATTCGGTGCTACGCCTAAAATGGTTCAAAGGTATTGGGAGCCGTATGCGGTGAGAGCTGCACGTACGGTTCTTATAGAATCTCAGGCTGAAATATCTGGGTTTACTTACTAATCAGACAGACATGAAAAAAATTCTAATATACACGGGGCTTGCAATGCTGCTATTTGCCTGTAAAAAAGAGGCCCCATTGGTTAAGGTGAAATCCAACGCCGGTGCTGCTGTAATATCGTCACCTACCGACGGGACTGCCATTGTAGTTACCCCCGCTGATTCATCCCAGCTGCTATCCGTTAAATGGTCAAAGGCTGACTACGGCGTTCAAACGGTGGTAACCTATACGCTCGAGATTGGAGCCGATGCGTCATTCGCAAATTCCTATAACCTGGGTTCAACTACCGTAGACTCGCTTTCGCTGACGGTAGGGGGGCTGAACAATGCTTTACTGAACAAACTGAATTTACCGGCAAATGCGGCGTCTGCCGTCCAGATCAGGATCATTTCAACGCTGAACGGCAAGGATTCCCTGATTTCAAAGCCGGTTAAACTCAATGTGACCACCTATAAGGAGGTTGCTCCACTGACTCTTTGGGTTCCGGGTGCTTACCAGGGATGGTCGCCAGGCACAGCGCCGGTGATTTATTTGCTGGGCAACAATCAGTATGAGGGTTATGTATACATGAATACCGGCGATTATTATAAGTTTACCAGCGCACCGGATTGGAACCACGTCAATTACGGCGATGGCGGTAATGGCGGTCTGACCATTGACGGACTGGCTGGCGGACTAAAGGCAAATGCCGCAGGTTATTATAAATTCAACGTAGATACAAAAAACCTCACGTACACGGCTTCCCTGATTGCTTCGTTCGGCGTTATTGGTTCGGCAACGCCGGGCGGGTGGAACAGTTCTACCCCAATGACCTTTGATCCGGTTCATGGGACCTGGAGCGTAACACTTAACCTTATTTCGGGTGCATTAAAAATCAGGGCCAATGACGACTGGGGTATCAATTACGGCCCGGCCGATAGCAATGCATTAACAGGTTCATGGATCTTTAACGATCCGGGGGCCATTACTATACCAGCCGATGGTAATTATACCGTTACGATCGACATGGGTCAGTCTTCCCAGAAGAAATATCTGTACACCGTGGTGAAAAACTAAACGAGGTATGAAACCTACTACTGATAACATAAAAACGATAATGAATACACTGTTAATGCTACTTATGCTTAACCTGTTTGGTACAGGCTGCAGCAAATCAACCCATACGGATCCTAAACCTTTGCCAGCGGTTAGGCCGGCGGATACCTATCAGGATCCGCCGGCTTACGCAGCGCCGTTCACGGGCGTTCCGGATACAAAAGATATCGTGATGTACGAAGTAAACCTGCGGGCGTTTAGCCAGCAGCATAATTTCGCCGGCGTCCAGGCGCGCCTGGATTCTATTAAGGCTCTGGGCGTAAATGTGATCTGGCTGATGCCGATTTACCCGGTAGGACAATTGAAGTCGGCCGGAGGATTGGGCTCGCCGTATGCTGTAAAGGATTACACGGCGGTAAACAACGAATTCGGCACGCTGGATGACCTGCGGACCCTGGTCAGTGAAGCGCATAAAAGGAAACTGACGGTTATCCTGGACTGGGTTGCCGATCATACTTCCTGGGATAACAGCTGGATCAGCAATAAATCCTGGTACCAGCAGGACGCCTCAGGGAACATTATCAGTCCGCCGGGGACGAACTGGGCCGATGTGGCGGGGCTGAACTATAACAGTTCGGCGATGCGCACAGCGATGATCAGGGCTTTGAAATACTCGGTGCTGGCAGCCAATGTTGATGGTTACCGCTGTGATGCTGTTTATTTTGTGCCGAAGGATCCTGACGCAGGCGATCGATACCTTAAGTTTTTAACGGCCGCAAGCTGGTGCTGCTCGCAGAAGGCACCCGGGGAGATGAGATCAACTCAGCTTTGAGTTAATTACTCATTTGACTATTACAATACTTTAAAGGGTATTTATGCCGGCACGCAGGCGCCAAGCTCCATATTTACCAGCAATAGCAATGAAAATAATTCTTTGCCTGCACCAGGATTGAAGCTGAGGTATACGACCAACCATGATGTCACTTCCTCCGATGGCAGTACTATCGCTATTTACAACGGCAAGCAGGGAGCCCTGTCGGCGTTTGTTATGGCAGCCTATATGGGAGGTACGCCTTTGGTTTACAACGGTCAGGAAGTTGGGTGCCCGAAAAAGATTGATTTTTTTATTGATGACCCTATTGACTGGACAACGAATCCGAATATGACTGCTGCCTACAAAAAGATTCTCGCTTTTCGGGCGGCACATGAGGCCATAAAAACCGGTGCACTTACGATATATAATAATGCCGACGTAGTCGCTTTTGAAAAGAAATCAAGCGCGGACGACGTGCTGGTGCTGGTGAATGCGCGGGCTACAGCTGTAAATTATACGATTCCGGCAGGGTTGCAAAACAGCAGCTGGACTGATGGAATCAGTAACGGCAGCTGTTACGCTGTCGGCGCAAATCAATCTTGCTCCATACCAGTACATGGTATTAAAAAAGAATTAATTTTCCCTCCTCTACTACGGTAAATTGGTCTGAAAAAGGCGGGGTCCTCCCGTCTTTTTCCATTAATGTACTTTGGCGTAAATTTTGATTTTTCCCAAATGGAATGAAATTTTAGTAATGGCGGCTAATACCCCAATTACCCCCAAAAGGCAATTAAATACAGCTCTGATGATTTAAAAAAATCAAGAGTTTCAGCATATAGCTACTTAATCCCTTAGTAGTTTCTGTTCTGAATTACCCTTTTCATAAGGCTAATATTGAACGCCCTATTTTCAATGAAATATTTAATATGTACGCGCATTAATTTATCTGTTTCAAGGGGTCAAAAAAGGGCC
>CAVWSO010000013.1:0-94987 GCA_963757615.1 uncultured Sphingobacteriaceae bacterium | reverse complement strand
CCCTGCCGCGGCGATCAACTGGCAACATCAACGCTGGTTAATGACCATTCAAAAGTGTACAAAGGCGGTTCATGGAACGATTTGGCATACTGGTTAAACCCCGCCACCCGCCGTTTTATGAATGAAGATGAATCGAGTGCCGAAGTAGGTTTCCGTTGCGCAATGACTATGGTTGGCGCACCAGAAATCCATCCGCAGGGCAAGGCACATTACAGTGTGAAAGAGCCCAAGCCTTACAAGCCGAAATAATCAAATCATGTTATATAAAAAAAAGGTGCAACTAAAAATCGCACCTTTTTTTTATGCATAAATCTGTCACCCCTGGAAACGTTGAGACAGCGCATTACGCGGCTCTGCTAAAACACTAATAATACCTGGCCCTTTTCTACCTTATCTCCGGGTTTTATCTTAACGGCCTTGACGATAACGTCGGCCGGTGATTTGATGATATTCTCCATCTTCATGGCTTCCAAAATAAACAGGTTGTCGCCCTTTTTTACTTCAGCGCCTTCTTTTACAAAGAGCTTCAACACCAGGCCCGGCATTGGCGCTTTGATATCGCTCACCCTGGCAGCGTTCAGCACGCTCATGCCCAGCTGATCAAGCAGCAGATCGAACTGATCTTTGGCCGTAACGGAATAAACGGTGCCGTTTACCTTGATCGCGGCCGTCTTGGCGGACTTATCAAAATTAACCACCTCCACGTTATAAGACCGCAAATCATGCAGTATATGGAATGTAGAAGAATCGATCTGGCTGATGTCCGGATTTACGCGTTCATTATTGACCGTCAAATGATCGGAATTTCTCTCGATATGAAAATCAAGCTTGTCATTTACTTTTAACCGGTGCATCGCTGAGGATTTAAGTTCGACCAGGGCCAATGTAGGGATAAATTGGTAATCATAAAATAGCAACGGGCATTTACTGGGTCAGCGCATATTGCACCAGGTTGGCGCCCATTTTTAATGCCTTTAAGCGGGTTTCCTGGGTATCGCCGGCGTAAGTGCCATAATCTTCCCAGCCGTTGCCCAGGTCGCACTCATAATTGTAAAAACATACCAGCCTGCCTTTATAAATCAACCCGAAACCTTGCGCGCGTTTGCCATCATGCTCGTGCACTTTGGGCAGCCCGTTGGGGAAATCATATTTTTGATGATAGATGGGATGATTTAGCGGCAATTCGACAAAATCCAGTTCCGGGAAAACCTTTTTCATTTGCGGCCGGATAAATCCATCGAGCCCATAATTATCGTCATATGTGCAAAAATCCGCCGCCGGTTAAATATTTACGCAAGTTGCGCGCTTCCTGGTCCGAGAAGATAACATTGCCATGCCCGGTCATAAAAATAAAAGGATAATTGAATATCTCGGCGCTCCAACTTCAACCACCTCATCTTCAGGCTGGAAATTTGTTTTTAAATTCTCGTTGCAAAATTTGATCAGGTTGGGCAATGCTGTCCTGTCGCCATACCAATCGCCGCCGCCGTTATATTTTAGCTTGGCCATTTTATAGCGTGGGTGCGTTAAAACTGCTGAAAAGCAAAAATGCCAGTATTAGCTGATAAAATGAAAATGCTCCTCATACCCGATTCAAAAAATTCACTTCGAAACAAGCTTCCAAAGCCGCTGTCTCAGTTCTTAAACGACTTTCTCCTAAAGTTATGGCTTTAAAACCATTATTTAAAGCATCAGTCAATCTCCTTGGGTGTAAAATCACCCTCCGGGCCTATTAATATTAAATAGTTGCCATAGGGCTTAATATGATCTTTCAGTGCTCACCTTTTCGCCCTGGCTCGCAATGGGCAATAAATTTCTGCCCTATCAAACGATGTTTGTTATCAATTTATGCAAAGGTAACAGGTTCATTTAATACCGGATGATATGCTTTAACAGATTGTTTTATGGCCGAAGTGATGATTTTATTCAGCCGGTCAACCTTTGCTTCTTTACGTTCTGAGCGCTGGCATATGATGAGTGATATTTCATCAATGCCTATCTCTGTAGCCTTTTCCAAAAACCATTCCAGCCGTTCAATATTTTTTGTAGGCGCGACAGCGATATGCAGGTAATGGTTCCGCTTATTAAAATCAGCTTTGTACGGAAATAATTTGCAGCACTGTTCGTTTAGGGTGAGGCGTCGGCTATGGCAGCAGTATAAAATCCCCCCTGCCGTCGATCAGCTGTACTTGGTCGCCGTTTTGCCAGGCGCAACACCCTGATACAATGTTTGCTTTCCTCTTCAGTTCAGAAAATAATTTGAAGCGGCAGGGATCAATATCGGGTGTATAAAAAAGTTGCATCGTTCAGGCATGATTTAATGCAAATCTAACCGCATCCTCCTCGTTGATCAACAATTCCAGTTTTACCGATTCGATATTCTGGTCCGATTTTTTTAATACCGTAATATTATAACCGTTCGATTCTTTTTGTTCGCCGACATCGGGTATCTTACCAAATATATCGCCAAGCCAGCCCGAAACGGTATCAAAATCGCCATCTTCGGGCAGATCATGCGGTAAGATGGCTGTTCACATCGTATATCGGTGCCAGCGCATTTACTATAAATTCGCGTTTCGTTTATCTTTTCAACTATTGGCTTTTCTTCATCGTATTCATCCTGTATCTCGCCAACCAGTTCCTCAACAATATCTTCCAGCGTTACCATACCGGCCGTACCGCCAAACTCATCCAGCACAATGGCGATCTGGATGCGTTTTTGCTGCAGTTCGGCCATCAGGTCGTTGATCTTTTTGGTTTCCGGGATAAAATATGGCTTACGGATAATATCTTTTAATTCAAATTCGTCGTTACGCGCCAGCAAGGGCAAAATATCCTTGGCATGCACAATACCCACTATCTTATCGATTGTCTCATCATAAACCGGCATACGCGAATAGCCTTCAGTGATCAGGATCTCCAGCAATTCATCCTTGCTCGGTGATTAATCTCAACCCCTGATATTTTGGTACGCGGCACCATGATATTTTTAACCACGCGCTCATTAAAATCAAATACATTCTGGATCAGCTCGTGCTCGGTAGAATCAATGGCGCCGGTTTCTTTACCCTGATCGAGCAGGTATTGCAATTCTTCCGAACTGTGGTGCGCTTCGCTCCCTGGAACAGTATTTATACCAAACAGACCTTAAAATAAAATTCGCAAAACCATTTAGCAACCAGATAATGGGCCTGAATACAACAAAAAAGAATCTCAGGGGTACCGAAACGCCATCACGGTACGCACCGACCGCTGTATAGCACAGACTTTGGGAGCCAGTTCGCCAAACACGATATGCAATACAGTGATGAACACGAATGCAACCACGTGGCTGCTATTGATAATAAAGGTCGAAGTAATAGTCAAGGCCGAACAACTGAAAACAAGTTCAGCATTAATTTGGTTACCACCTCCTGGCCTACCCAGCCTAAACCCAGCGAAGCAATGGTAATACCCAATTGTGTTGCAGCCAGGTAGCCATCAAGGTTGGCCATAATGCCTTCGGGCCACTTTGGCCATACGGCTGCCCGACTTTAGCTTTAATTTCTATCTGCGAACCGCGCACCCTTACCATTGCAAATTCGGCAGCTACAAAAAAGCCGTTTAACAAAACCAGGCAACCAGGTAAGGAATAATGTAATAACCGTTTATTTCAATATCAGGCCCCATTTATTATTTATTGGTACGACGGGAAAGTAGACTTATACAATTCCAGACTTTCAGTGATTACTTTATGCGCATATCGCTTACCTAACAGATGTTCGATAGTTACGTTCTTACCTTCCAGCTTTTTGTAATCCTGGAAAAAACGAACGATCTCTTTCATGGCATGCGGCGGCAATTCAGCTCAGGTCATTGATATAATTTACCGACATATCGTTTTTTGCTACCGCGATGATCTTGTCATCCTGCTCGCCATTATCAACCATGTGCATTACCCCTACTACCTTAGCCTCAATGATCGACATCGGGAATACATCAACCGAGCAAAGTACCAGGATATCCAACGGATCTTTATCATCACAATAAGTTTGAGGGATAAAGCCATAATTAGCAGGGTACATTACAGATGAAAAAAGAACACGATCCAGTTTTAACAATCCGGATTCTTTATCAATTTCATATTTAGCTTTTGATCCCTTTGGGATCTCAATTATTGCATTTACTTTTTCAGGAATATTGTCGCCCGGTGAAACCTGGTGCCAGGGATGTTGTGTACTCATTATTATATTTTATAGTTTTAAATACTATTCTACTGTTTCTGTTTTTCCGAGCTTCTTTTTCAAAAAAGCAATCATAAACGGAATAGTTGTAATTAAAATTAATCCTAATACAATATATTTCAGATAATCCTTAATCTCGTCAGGATATTTCCTTCCTAAAAAAAAGCCCGCCAAAGTTAAATGTGGTTACCCAGGCAATGCTGCCTATCAAGTTGTATAAAGTAAATTTTCTAAAATCCACCTTAACCATACCTGCAAAGATAGGGGCAAAAGTTCTAATTATGGGGAAAAATCTGCCTAAAACCAATGCCATGCCGCCATATTTAGCATAAAACTCCTCGGCCATGGTTACATAACGCTTTTTAAAAAACAAGGTATCGTTCGTTTGAACAATACAGGGCCCAGTCCGGTAACCAAACCAATAGCCTGTATAATTGCCTAAAATTCCTGCAATCATCAGGGAGATCAGCAATATGTAATATGTACATTCAGCATGCCCGTGGCGCATAAAATCCCAGCCACTACAATAAGTAATCACCCGGTAAAAAGAAGCCGAAAAACACTCCGGTTTCAGCAAAAACGACAATAAGCAAAAAGTAAAAACCACCTTTCCTAATAATGGATTGAGCGTCTGTTAAATTTTGAAGATGTTCCCAAAATTGTTCCATTCACTATATCCGTAAAACTACTAATATTAAATCAATTAATATAGTAGCCTGCCTTACGGATTAAATAAGGTTTGCTATAAAGCCTGGATATACGCCAATCATGACAGTTACCAGTGCGGATAGCCCCAATACAAAGTTGAAATAAGCCGGTACCGTCACTTCTTCGCGTTCACCGCTACGGAAATACATAGCTACGATCACCCTGAAATAATAGAAAATGCTGATTATGGCATTCACCACAGCCAGATAGCACGAGGGTCGTATGGTATTGCGACAAGGCACCGGAAAACATAAAAAATTTACCGATAAAACCTGCCGTAAGCGGTATGCCTGCTAATGACAGCATCGCCACAGTTAATACCAGTGCCAGGAATGGATTCTTTTTTGCCAATCCGTTAAAGCGTATCGAAATTATCGCTGCCGGACTGCTGCTGAACCAGTATCAACGCTCCAAATGCAATAATCGACGCAATTGAATACGCTGTGGAATACATAAACACCGAATTGGCAGAACCGGCGCCTAATGCCACAATGGCAAAAAGCAAATACCCTGCATGTGATATACTGGAAAATGCCAGCATGCGCTTAAAGCTTTGCTGATACAAGGCCGTGATATTTCCAATAAACAGCGTTACAATGGTTATCACAAGCAATACCGGCATCCAAAAATCAGACATGGGTGCAAAGCATTCGGAGAACAATCTCAAAAATGCCGCGAATCCGGCTGTTTTGACCACGGTAGACATAAACGCAGTGATCAGCGTTGGCGAACCTTCATACACATCGGGCGTCCAGAAATGAAAGGGTGCCGCTCCTACTTTAAAACACAAGCCCACGATGATCAGCATAATGCCGGTACCAAACATCGGATCAATGCCCTTAGGATGCGCCAATGCCCAGTCACGTATCGCCTGAAGGTTAAACGAACCAGTTGCACCATATATCAGCGCGATACCAAACAGTAAGAAACCGGTTGAAAAAGCGCCCATCAGGAAGTATTTTAACGCTGCTTCGTTTGATGCAAAATCATTCTTTTTGATACCTGCCAGAATATAAAGGCTTACGGACATAATTTCAATGCCGATAAACAGCATCGTTAAATTGTTATAGGATACCATGACGATTATCCCTGCCAGCGAAAACAGAATGATCGCATAATATTCGGCAACATGCGCACTTATCTTTTCAAAATACTCTTTGGAAAGTAATAATATCAGTATGGTAGAAATGATCGTAATCGCTGAAAACGCCACCGAGAAATTATCAAACAGCATCATACCGTGATAGATAGGCTGAGCCCCGTCGTTCCAATGCAAAACCGCCAATCCTAATGCCCCAAGTAAACCCACCACTGTAACCGGCAATAAAGCTTTTTAGCTTTAAACAACCCCAAATACAAAAGCAGTATAGGCAAAACGGATAATAATATTAAGGTATTCATTGCCTTTTTAAATTCTAATTTCTAACTTTCAAAAACCTATATTTTTACTGGTAATGCTTTAACATGCACAATGTTGATCAGGTTGCTTACGGCCGCCTCTGATATATGCAGTATAGGCTGCGGATAAATCCCGATCACGATAATCAACAGGCAGATAACACCAAGAACCAAACTTTCAGATCCGCTGATATCGGTAAAGGTTACTGTTAATGCGTTGGTCTCGCCCCTGCATTACGCTCTTGTACATTCGGAGCATGTAAACCGCACCAAATATCATCGTAAGTCCTGCCACGGCCGCTATCCAGATATTGTACTGGAAGACGCTATTGAGCAACAAAAATTCACCGATAAAGCCATTGGTTAACGGCAATGCTACCGTGCCCAGCATGATTATCAAAAATGCCAAAGCAAATTTAGGCGCAACTTTGGCTATTCCGCCCAACTGACTGATCTCACGTGTGTTTAAGCGGCTGGCTATAATATCCCAGATAAAGAATAATCCCACTACGTTGATACCGTGGTTAAGCATTTGTATCATTGCGCCCTGCAATCCCTGTGTGGTCCAGACAAACGAAGTATCAGGACGCATAAAAGTAAATAATGCTGCCGCTATCAATCCAACGTGCGCTATGGACGAATAAGCGACAAGGCGCTTCCCGTCGTTTTGTTTAAATGCAATGATCGATGCATATACGATGCCAATAACGGACAGAATGAGCGCCATTGTACCCCATTGCTGCAACGCCAAGCGGCGCAATTGGAATCAACCAGCGGATAACGCCGTAAATACCCATCTTAAGCATAATGCCCGACAGCATCATCGTACCGGCTGACGGCGCTTCGGTATAAGTATCGGGCTGCCAGGTATGGAAAGGGAACAATCGGCATCTTAATGGCAAATGCCAGGAAGAAAGCCCAGAACACCCAGCTCTGCTGATGGGCACTCAGGTTAGATCATAAAAATGCATGTATATCATAGGTCTTTGACGGGGTTTGCATGTATAGGTAAATAATACCCAACCAGCATGAACAAGCGACCCGGCAAACGTATAAATAAAGAACTTGATGTTAACGCGGATCCTGTTTTCGCCGCCCCACATGGCACAAATAAAATAAATCGGTATCAGCGCCGCTTCCCATCCTACATAAAATAAAAAGCCATCCAATGCAGTAAATACCACTAACAGTCCGGCCTGCATAAACAGGATCAGTGCATAAAATGCATTGGCATTTTTATACTGATGCTTATAAGTGGTTAAAATAATCAGCGGCACCAGCAAGGTGGTAAGTAATACCATGATCATGCTGATCCCATCAATACCGGCATTAAAATAAATGCCCGCTTTGGGTATCCATGGCAGCAATAACAGCAAATTGTGTTGTAGCATCGGGTACAAAATTGCTTAAAAAAATGCCGGCAACAGCCAGTTCGGCAACTGCAAAAGCCAAAGCGACATACTTTGCCGCCTCATTTTTAAATAATAAAACAACAAGTGCCGCAACAATTGGCAAAAAAAGTAAAATACTAACTGTCATTTCTTATATTCGTAAACGCTTATTGTTATATCTTAACTAAACTAAATATTAATATGGCAATGATGCCTGCTACCATCATAAAGATGTAAAAGCCAACATTTCCTGTTTGTAACAGGCGTAAGCCCTTGCTTGACTTTATCGAAATTTTTCCCAATCCATTTACAAATCCATCAATGGCCATCAGATCGACCACCTTATAAAAGAATACGGATAAGGCATCCAGTGGCTTGCGGATCAAGGCATCATATAGCTCATCAATATAAAATTTATGATAAGAAAGGTTGACCAGCCCCGGGCGCTCTTCACCATCGCCGAACCGGAACATGTGCATTTTTCACATATCTGTACATATGCATAAATCAATGCAATCAAGGGCCCCGCATAACAGAAGTGACCATCAATGAAATTTCTGTTGATGGCTGCCAGATGGGCCTCAGGCAGCAAAGCGTTTGACCCGGCAAAAACAGGCTCAAGGAAATGTTCCAGCCAGTGATGCCCGCCTAATACTTCCGGTACGCCGATAAAACCTCCAACTATTGAAAATATAGCCAAGCACAACAAGCGGAATGGTCATGCTTGGCGGTGATTCATGTAAATGATGCTCCTGCTCACGATGTTCCGCGGAACTTACCATAAAAAGTAAGGTACAGCATCCGGAACATATAAAATGAAGTGAACATGGCTGTAATGACACCAATAACATACATGGTGGTGCTGTGAGCAAATGTATGCGCCAATATTTCATCTTTTGAGAAGAAACCTGCAAACGGCGGTATACCCGAAATGGCCATCGTACCGATGAGCATGGTCATGAAAGTTATTGGCAATTTGCCTTTTAAGCCGCCCATCTTGCGCATATCCTGTTCATCGCTCATAGCGTGAATAACAGAACCCGCGCCAAGGAATAACAGGGCTTTAAAAAATGCATGGGTAAGTACATGGAAAAACGCACCGGTATAAGCGCCTACGCCTAAACCCTAAAAACATATAACCCAACTGCGATACGGTTGAATAAGCCAGAACTTTTTTAATATCTGTTTGCGATAAGGCGATCAGCGCCGCCAACTACGGCTGTAGCTAAACCAATAACGGCTATGATATTCATGGTAACCGGCGCCAGAGTAAATAAGATGTTTGAGCGGGCTACCATGTAAACACCAGCGGTAACCATCGTAGCCGCATGGATCAAGTGCCGATACCGGTGTCGGGCCGGCCATCGCATCGGGCAACCAGGTAAACAATGGCATCTGTGCCGATTTACCAACCGCGCCAACAAATAACAATATGGTAATCAAAGTAAAAGGCACTGCAACCTGCGCTCATGTAGGCTGCTTTGGGAAATATATCAGCGAAAGTAAGCGCTGCCAAAATAAGCAATGATCAGAAATACGCCTATGATAAAACCCAGATCGCCGATCCGGTTCATTATAAAAGCTTTTTTGGCGGCATCGGCATAGTCGGGATTGGTATACCAGAAACCGATTAGCAGGTATGAGCATAAACCTACACCTTCCCAGCCAATAAACATGATCAGGTAATTTGACCCAATACCAGTAACAGCATGAAGAAAACAAACAGGTTGAGGTAAGAGAAAAACTTACCATAACCTTCATCATCTTGCATGTAACCAACAGAATATAAATGGATCAGGAAACCTACGCCGGTAATGATCAGTAACATTAAAGCACTTAGCTGATCAATCAAAAATGCAAACGACACCTTAAATGATGCCACGCTGAACCAATCGAACAGAGTTACGTTAATAGGCACTCCAGTAGATTTTACCTGTAAAAATGCGCCTACACTTAAGCCAAAAGAAAGCAGGACCAACAAGCTGCCAATAAAGCCTATTATCCCTTTTGGCAAGATTTGCGGCCAAGCCCGTTAATAATGAAACCAGCTAAAGGTAGTAAAGGAATAAGCCAGATATATTTATCCATGTTATAAGTTTGTACGTTATACGTTTGACGTTTTACGTAATTGTTATTTTATCAATCTCCGCTTTCGGATATCGTTTACCACTTCAACCTGTTCAGCACATTAATATCCATCGAATTTGTATTGCGATAGATCATTACTATAATGGCCAGGCCAACTGCTACTTCGGCAGCCGCCAACGCCATAATAAAAAACACGAAAACCTGGCCGGTTGCATCTCCGCGATAAACCGAAAATGCGGCAAGCAGCAAGTTTACAGAGTTCAGCATCAACTCAACCGACATAAAAATTACGATCGCATTGCGGCGGATCAATACGCCGATAACGCCTATCGAAAAAATGATAGCGCATAATAATATGTAATGATTAAGCGGTACGGCTTGTACGGTCTTAAATAAACTTTCCATCAGGCTGTGTTTTTTTATCTTTTGTAGCCAATAAAACAGCGCCTACCATTGCCGATAACAACAATATTGACGACACTTCAAATGGCAATAAAAATTCGTTAAATAATACTTTTCCCAAGTTTTTTACCAGGCCCAGGTTAGGGTCTTTCAGTAATACCGGCTGCGAAACACCCAAATGCTTTTAAATGCAGCCACCAGTTACCAATAAACATCCGCCGCCTAATAACTGCCGCAATTTTTACCATGTTTGATTTTACCGGCTCCGAATCCTTATTCAGGTTGATGAGCATCAGCGTATATAAGAAACAATACCAATATTGCGCCCATGTAAACAATGAAATTTACAATAGCCAGAAACTGGGCATTCAGTAAAATATAATGAACAGTAAAAGTGAAAAAGGTAAGTATAAGGTAAAGTATACTATGCACAGGGTTTTTGGCAGTTATAACCAGTATTGAGAACAGTATGGACAAAAATGCGATGAAGTAAAATGTACTCATGGTTTATATTTACAATATACCTCTGCCTTTAAAAAGTGAGGCAAAGGTATAAAACTTCTTTATTGATTTAAGGGTGCCTCTACTAATTTGTCTTTACCGTAAATAAAATCTTTTCTCAAGTAGTCTGAAGGCACAATATCGCCCGTCCAGGTAAATTGCTTCTTTAGGGCAAGCCTCTTCGCACAAGCCGCAAAAAATGCAGCGCAACATATTTATCTCGTAAACGGCAGCATATTTTTCTTCGCGGTATAAATTTTCTTCACCTTTCTGACGTTCGGCCGCTATCATGGTGATCGCTTCTGCAGGGCATGATAAAGCGCATAAGCCGCAGGCTGTACAGCGTTCACGGCCATCCTCATCGCGTTTAAGCGAGTGCATGCCGCGGAAATTTTCAGAAAATTCGCGCTTTTGTTCAGGGTACTGATGTTACAGGCTTCCTGAAAAAGTGCTTCATGGTAATTGAAAGGCCCTGTATAATAGCGGGCAGATAAATCCGCTCCAAAAAATTGAGTGGCTTTGATTCAATTACTTTTCGTTTATTACTTAATGATTCCATTTTAATCTCTTCCTCCAATTATTTTATAAAAGTAATACCAAGTCCGGTTATTACAATATTGGCAATAGCCAGCGGTATCAAAGCTTTCCAGCCCAGGTCCATTAACTGGTCGTAACGGAAACGGGGGATCGTCCAGCGTACCCACATGAAAAAGAAGATGAAGAAAAATATTTTTGCAAATAAAACCAGCGACGCCAATATAGTGGTCCGAGTTCGGTCCTGCATGACCAAAATCCAATCCATGCCCGGGAAATTATATCCGCCAAAATAAAGTGTAGCCATTACTGCCGATGAAATAAACATATTGATATATTCAGAAAACAGGTAAAAACCCAGTTTCATGGATGAGTATTCGGTATGATAACCGCCAACCAGCTCGGTTTCGCACTCGGGCAGGTCAAATGGTGTGCGGTTGGTTTCGGCAAAGGCGCAAACAATAAATATCAAAAAGCCCAACGGCTGATAAAAGTTCCAGGTAATCCAGTGCGACCAGAACCATGCTGTTGCTCGGCAATTTCTCTCAGGCTCAAGGTGCCGGTTATCATCAACAACGCGATGATGGATAAGCCCATTGCTATCTCGTAGCTGATATTTTGCGATGCAGCACGGATAGCGCCTAACAATGAATATTTATTATTTGATGCCCAGCCGCCTATCATTACGCCATAAACGCCTAAGGAAACCACGCCGAATATGTATAAAATCCCAACGTTAATATCAGTTACCTGCAGATCGGAATCGTACGGCCGCCAATGGTTAACGTTTGTCCCCATGGAATAACTGCGGAGCCGATACAGGCGGTCAGTAATGGCCAATGAAGGGCCGGCAATGAATAAAAATGTGCTTGCATTCGTCGGAATGATCTCTTCTTTCAGGAAACATTTTGGCGCCATCGGCAAACGGCTGCAGTATGCCAAACGGGCCGGCACGGTTTGGGCCAATCCTGTCCTGGAAAAATGCCGCTACTTTACGCTCGGCATAAGTAGAGTACATGGCAATGACCAGGCTGATCAGGAATATGACCACGATCAGCGCAAATTTTATTAATATATCTGCGATTTCCATTATAAGCGTGTGTCCCGTTCAAATTGTTCTTTATTTGCTTCCTGCAATACCGGGTTGGTTTTAACAACCGGCAACGGATGTAAATTTCGTAATGATTGGAGCTGATCACCGATTGATTGCGAAACCTTGCGAGGGCCTTCAATCACCCAGTCGCTGGTTTTCTTTTTATCAAAACGGCAGGTATTGCAAATAAATTCCTCTACCTCGCCATATACATCCTTACGTGCGGTTACGCGGAACACTTCTTCGCCTTTATACCAAAGGTTACTTTACCATTGCATTTTGGATGGTCGCAATCGCGGTGCGCCTCAACAGGCTTGGTAAACCAAACGCGGTTTTTAAAACGGAAAGTCTTATCGGTTAAGTGCGCCAACCGGGCAAACGTCGATCACGTTTCCTGAGAAATCATTATCAACGGCAGCCTGTGATGTAAGTTGATATTTCTGAATGATCGCCGCGGTTTAGGATGCCATGAATACGGTGATCGGTGATCTGATCGGCAATAAAAACACAACGGTAGCATAAGAATACAGCGCGTCATGTGCAATTGTATCTTATCGCCGATATCTATTTTGTGGAATGTACGGCGGTCAAATTCGTAACGTGTTTTAGCCGCGCCGTGTTCAAAGCCCAGGTTTTGCAGGTCGCATTCACCGGCCTGGTCGCAAATAGGGCAATCCAGCGGGTGATTGATCAACAACATTTCAACGATGCCTTTACGCGCCTCCAATCACTTCCGGCGAAGTAATGTTTTGCACTTCCATGCCATCCATTACCGTTGTACGGCATGATGCTACCAGCTTAGGCATTGGGCGCGGGTCTTTTTCAGAACCTTTGCTCACCTTAACCAAACAGGTACGGCATTTACCGCCGCTACCCTTTAATTTGGAATAATAGCACATAGCAGGCGGAACAATATCACCACCTATCTGCCTTGCGGCATTCAGGATGGTTGTCCCGGGTTCTACTTCAACGGTTATTCCGTCTATTGTTACTTTAAGTTTATCTGACATTATATTAAGTCAAAATTTATTATTCACTTTGTCAATGCTGAGATCAAAACCGAAATCGGATCCTCGCTATGACAATCTTTACTTTAATTTCCAGATGCTTACGCCACCTTTTCTTCGATTTTCGGCAACGGATCAGCATAATGTGCCAGTCCATAATTTCCTTGTTACCGGCTTCCGCCGCATTAGTCACATGCCATTCAAATTCATCCCTGAAATGGCGGATGGCGCTGGCTACAGGCCATGCTGCTGCATCACCCAGCGGACAAATCGTATTGCCTTCTATCTTTTTCGATACGTCAACCAGCAGGTCCATATCGCTCATCTTGCCGTGTCCGTATTCCAGTCGGTGCAATACCTTTTCCATCCATCCGGTACCTTCACGGCAAGGCGAACATTGTCCGCAGCTTTCGTGATGATAAAAACGGGTAAAGTTCCAGGTATTGCGCACGATACACTGATCTTCATCAAAGGCAATAAAACCGCCCGAGCCCAGCATAGTTCCGCTAACAAAACCACCGTCGGCCAATGATTCATAGCTCATCAGGCGCGGTTCGTTGTTGATAGTTTTTAAGAACAGGTTAGCAGGAAGAATAGGCACCGATGAACCGCCGGCTACGACCGCTTTTAAACGTTTGCCGTTGGCAATGCCACCGCAATATTCATCCGAATACAAAAACTCTTCGACAGGCAAGCCCAGGTCAATTTCGTAAACACCAGGTTTTTTCACATTGCCGCCGGCAGATATTAATTTAGTGCCGGTACTGCGGCCGATACCTATTTTTGCATATTCTTCACCGCCTTCATTTATGATTGGCACGACTGCAGCAATCGACTCCACATTATTCACCACCGTAGGGCAGCCATATAAACCCGCAATCGCAGGGAATGGCGGTTTTATACGCGGATTACCTCGTTTGCCTTCCAATGATTCCAGTAAAGCAGTTTCTTCTCCGCAGATATAGGCGCCGCCGCCTGGCTGAACGTATAGCTCCAGGTCATAGCCGGTACCTAAAATATTTTTGCCCAAAAATCCGCTTTTTTCGCTTCAGCAATGGCCTTTTCCAGTATGCGTATCTGCGGCATCATTTCGCCGCGCACATAGATGTAGGATGTTTTTGCGCCCAATGCAAAGCTGGACACGATCATCCCCTCAATTAGTAAGTGAGGGATATAGGTCATCAGGTAGCGGTCCTTAAAAGTACCGGGTTCCGACTCGTCGGCATTGCATACCAGGTAACGGGCAACACCTTCGGGTTTGGCCAAAAAACTCCACTTCATCCCGGTAGGGAAACCTGCGCCGCCGCGCCCACGCAAACCTGATTTTTTAACTTCCTCAACCACATCGTCAGGGCGACAGGGTTTTCAAAGCCTTTTCAACAGAAGCATAACCGCCTTTTGAGCGATAAACATCAAAAGTATTGATGCCCGGTACGTTTATATGTTCTAAAAGTAATTTGCGTCCCATTGTATTTAATATATCTTTCGGGTCATATTGTAATAATTAATATGCCTGATACACAGGTTACAAAAGCTGCGATCATAATTGGCAACAGAATCACCGGATATGTTCAAATCTTCGTTATTGCAAGCCAGAAGCAGTACGATAACAAACACCAGATCAGTCAGTATCAGGGTAGTTCTGTTCATATTAATCACTTACAATTGCCATTAATATATTTTGCCAGTTGTTTATACCAGTTAACATGCCAGAAAATACTCCTGGCAATTAAAATCAGAATCACAAGACTCATCGCCACGACGTTCTGAGTAAAATGTTCCGTAACAAAATAAAGGGCTATCGTTGCCAGCAATGCAATCGCATCGGCATATATCACCCTGTTTTTAGTTACTATCATTAGTTATTCGCCTTCGCTTTCAATCCATCGATCAGTGTATCTACTGATTCATTAGTCAGATTTTCATAAAAGGTATATTCAGGTCCTATCTGCAAAACCGGGCCGTAACCGCAGGCTGCAAGACATTCAACACCTCTCCAGCTAAACAGGCCATCCGGGGTTACCTCACCTTCTTTTACGCCAAGTGTTTTTTCGATATGGTCCATTATTTTTTCGGCACCTACCAGGCAGCAAGGGCCGGTACGGCAAACTTCCAGCACATATTTGCCCTGCGGGCGCATAAAGTACATGCTGTAAAAAGTAGCTACTTCGTACACTTCAATGGGCTCAAGGTTTAAGATACTCAGCCACTTTATCCATTGCCGGAGCACTTACCCAGCCATATTCGGCCTGTACCAAATGCAGTATAGGCAATAAGGCCGATTTCTGTTTCCCTTTCGGATAACGGCTAACGATCTCGTCAAACTTTCTTATCAATTCCGGCGAAAAGTCAACCGGAACACTTGTATCTTCAACTTTAAGCATCTAATTCTCCGGCTATAACGTTTAAACTACTCATATTAATTATCGCATCCGATAGCAGCATCCCGCGGCTCATTGGCGCATACATCTGGTAATTGATGAAGCTTGGCCTGCGGAAATGCAGACGGTATGGCGACCGGCCGCCATCGTTTACCAGGTAAAAGCCCAGTTCGCCGTTAGCGCCTTCAACGGCATGATAAACTTCGGTATTCGGGGTAGGCATCTCGCCCATCACAATTTTGAAGTGATAGATCAGGGCCTCCATATTGTTATAAACTTCTTCTTTTGGCGGCAGGTAAAATTCCGGCACATCAGCATGGAAAATATCCGACGGCTCTTTTTCAATTTTATTCAATGCCTGCTCTATCAGGCGAAGGCTTTGCCACATTTCTTCGTTACGCACCAGAAATCGGTTGTAAACGTCGCCGTTGGTTCCCACCGGAACTTCGAAATCAAACTCTTCATACGACTGAATAAGGCTCCATTGCCCTTACATCATAATCAACACCAGCGGCACGCAGCAAGGGGCCGCTCCAGCTATAGCTTAATGCATCTTCAGCGGTAACAGCAGCTACATCTTTAGTACGATCAACAAAAATGCGGTTGCGGGTAAACAGCGTTTCAAACTCTTTTAAGTTCTGCGGGGAATATCTTTTAGAAAACTTGCGTATCTTGTTAAAGGCGATCTGGTTAAAATTACGTTCGAAACCACCTATACGGCCAATATTGGTGGTAAGGCGCGATCCGCATATCTCTTCGTAATATTTCATAAATATGCCTCGCGGTATTTCATCATGTAGAGGAAACCTGTCAGCGCACCGGTATCTACACCTAATATCGACTATTGCAGATAATATGGTCGGATATACGAGCCAGTTCCATAATGATGATACGCATGTAATCCACACGTTTGGGCATTTTAATACCTAATAGCTTTTCAACCGTCATGTGCCAGCCCATGTTATTGATGGGCGACGAGCAATAGTTTAACCTGTCGGTAAGTGGGGTGATCTGGTAAAACGGCCGGTGTTCGGCAATTTTTTCAAAAGCGCGGTGAATATAGCCTATGGTTGATACGCCGCTTACAATTCGTTCGCCATCCAGGGTAAGCACATTCTGGAACACACCATGTGTTGCAGGGTGCGTTGGCCCAAGATTAAGGGTCGAATATTCGTTTTGCGGATCGTTATCGGTATATACCGGATGAGTTCTTCATCTTTATTATCTTCCAAAAAAATAATCTCTTTTATCAACACGGTTAGGGTCTTCCAGCGGAAATTCTTTTCGCATCGGGAAGACCGTCATGTCATCAACATTCAATATTCTGCGCAAATCGGGATGGCCGTCGAACACTACCCCGAAAAAATCATAGGTTTCCCGTTCCATCCAATTGGCGCCATTCCAAAGTACGGTAGCGGTCGGTATATTAACAGTCGCCATCGGCCATAAACACCTTTATTCGGATACGCACATTATTCACCAGGCTATGCAGATGATAAATTACCCCTATCGGCTTTTCAGCTTCCGGATAATGGATAGCCGTTATATCTGTCAAATAAATAAACTGCAGCGTAGCATCGGTTTTTAAAAAAGTCAACAATTCGATGATCTTTTCGCGGCTGGTTTCAAGAGTCAGCAATCCGAAAGGTTCGCCTAACATGGGTAACATCATTTTCAAACCTGCTTTTAATGCTTTTTAAGCAGCTCTTCGTTGGTTATCTTGCTCATTATTGAATTCCGTATGAAGCTAATAATTTCTGGTACTCAGGAGTATCCCTTCTGCGCAGTGATTCTGTTTGCACCAGCTTTTGAATCTGCATAAAGCCATCGATGACAGCCTCAGGCCGTGGCGGACAACCGGGTATATAAACATCAACAGGTATTATCTCATCTATACCCTGTAACACCGAATAAGTATCAAATATACCTCCGCTCGAAGCACAGGCACCCATAGCCATTACCCAGCGCGGCTCGGCCATCTGCAGGTATACCTGACGTAAAACCGGTCCCATTTTTTTTGAAATAGTTCCCATCACCATCAAAAGGTCGGCCTGGCGGGGCGAAAAACTTAATACGCTCGGCACCAAATCTCGCCAAATCATAATGTGGAGGCCATAGTGGCCATAAACTCAATACCACAGCAAGAAGTTGCAAAAGGAAGCGGCCATAATGAATAGGAACGTGCTAAATCCGATCGCCTTATCAAGTGATGTGGCGAAAAATCCTGCACCTTCTACACCTGGAGGAGCTTCAACAAATTGAATATCACTCATGATTTATAAATAATATATGCTGTTACAGCAATGCTGCTAACAACGTATACAAATTTACAACAAATTACAATGTAAAAAATACACTATGGTGGAAGGAAAATTATTTAGAACCAATCTAAACTTAATCCCAATCCAGTGCTCCTTTTTTTATAACGTAAATAAAGCCAAGCAAAAGTGTACCCATAAAGATGAACATCTCTACCATACCCTCCTTGCCCAGCTCTTTGAAATTGACCGCCCAGGGGTACATAAATATTACTTCCACATCAAACAGCACGAACAAAATAGCTACCAGAAAATATTTGATCGACATTGGAGTACGGGCATTACCAATTACTTCAATACCCGATTCAAACGGGGTAAGTTTATCACTGGTAACACGTTTGGGACCAATTTTATGTGTTACAAACATGGTAGTTACCACAAATCCCACAGCCACTACCATTTGAAATATGATGGGCAAATAATTTACCGGCAAACTTTGTACTTCCATGCTGCAAATATACTAATGGATAGATAATAAAAAAGCCTCCCTTGAAAAATCGGGAGGCTTCTGGTATTTTGGAAGATTATTTGCTTTTACCGCCGCCAGATTTCCTTTTAAAGTAATCCAGTGCCTGTTTATTGGTTGGATCAATATCCTTGGCTTTGCCGAAGTTCTCTGCAGCCTTGGCGTCATCCTTTTCTTTGAACTCGTAATAGGTTCCCAAGTAATCGTATGCTTCTGTAAGCTGATTCTTTATTATCATCTGCGGGAGGACCTTTTGCCAGCGCCACTTCGATAAACTTCTCGTAGTAGGGTTTAGCAAAACCTTTGATGTTATTCCGGTCAGTTTCTTTCAGATCTGCAATTCGCGCACGGTAAATAAAGGTTATTGCCGGAGTGTTTGCTCCTGCTTTTTGCGCAACATAACTGAATGCCGAGTCAGCTTTTACAAGCAACGCGCTGTCTGTACGCGGTGCTTTAGGATCCTTTATACCTTTTGCACCCTCAACCACGAAACCAAAGTAATAACCCAATCCCGCATAAAAGTGATCTGTCAATTTTGCATTACGTGATTTGGACGCATAAATATCATAGGCTTCACCTGCCTCTTTATACTTTTTCTTGGCAAAATCAGACTTGGCAATATCCTGGTAAACGTCCACATAGCCGCTGTCCAATTGCAGGGCCTTGTTTAGGGAAGATTAATTCCTAATGAATCCTGCCCGCTTGCAATTTGCAGACGGCCCAGGTATAAATAGTCACGCGGGATCACACGCTTCGGATCAGCTTTGGATGATCCAGGTATTCATCGCTGTTAAACCAGCTGGATAATCTTTATTTTCATATGCCGCATAAGCCTAAGTACCGGTACGCTCTTAAATTGGATATTGCTGATTTTTAACCAGTTCCGCGGTTACCTGCTGTAAAGTCTGGTAATCACCTGCATTGATCAAAAAGTCAGCATAACGCATCTGCGACTCGGGAGAATTATCCGTCAAACTGATATATTTTTTGTATTGCACGGCAGCTTCCTTTACTTTTTCGGATGCTTTGCTTGGATTGCTTTGTGCCCAGCGCAAATCTGTTTCCGCCCATTCACGGTAAGCGGGACCATAATTAGGATCTATTGCTAAAGCTGCTTTGAATTGCGTTTCTGCGCCGTCAAAGTTATCAGCATATTTCCATAATACGCCCAGCGCTACGTTGGCAGCCGCAGAATGCTTGGATCAAGTGTTAAAGCAGTAGAAAAATTAGTATAGGCATCATTACTCTTTAACAGAATACGATCTGCCTCACCCATGGTAATAAATAACTCCGGATCATTTGATGATGCAGGAGTATTTTTGTCTTTTCCTTTAACAGCACTGGCAGTATTACCTTTTTGTAACACATCAAGGGCAGCAGAAGCATCAGCAGGAGCAACTTTACCACTGGCATCAGGCAATAAATAGCCTTTACCAATGTAAACGTAAGGTTTGCTGTCCTTACCGGCCAAAGTTACAGCCTGGTTAAAATTATTGGTGGCACCGGCTTTATCTTTGTTCAAACGGGCAACAATTCCAAGGCCTGCATAATTTAATGCGGATTTCGGGTTTACACCCAGGCCTTTTTGAAATACTGCACTGGCAGAATCCACATAATCCTGTTTGATGTACACCCAGCCCAGGTAAAAATAATTTTCGTCTTTGGTTGATTGTGTAACCACCAAATTCTTAAGCATTGATTTTGCTTTCTGGAACTGCTCCGCATCAATAGCCTTTTTAGCGTCGGCAAGGCTTTGCGCAAACACGGAGGAACCCGTAAATACCAGGCCTAGTCCGGCTGCAGCTATTTTACTGATAATTTTCATTTTACTCTCTGTTTTTTTAATATTATGAACCACCATGTGCTTAATAATCACGCACGATATTCACATCGTTTAGATTTAGTTTATTATCTTATTTCGGGTCGAACGGGAGGCGATAGAAAACCCTGAAGTCTAATCCGATTAATCAATTCATCTTATTGCTGTGTATCATTATATTACGTTCAGGAATAGCGATGGGTAACAGTCCCGAACGCAAAATTATACGTTGCCCTTTATCACCTCTTATAAAATATTCAAATCCATGGCCTAAACCATCTCTTCCTGTGCAGTTTACAATGTATAAATATCTTAACAAGGGGTATTGTTTTAAATAAAGTGTTGTTTGTGAGGGCCTGAAATATTGTGTCGGCGCCGTTTTACTATTTTCATCCTTTACCGCCAATATTTTCACATTTTTTGCCGCCTCTGCATAATCAGCGTCAGGGTCATTTATCCAGCTAAAACTGGTGATGCCTATAGCCTCAGGATGTTTACTAACGTATTCTATTACTTCTTTATTTGATTTTAAAGCGTAAATATTTTTTTGCTTTAAATCATTTTCGCCGGTAAGCTCCTTCAAGTATCTCACCAGGCTCGAGTTAGGATTATCAAAAACGATATTTCTATCAGTCTTGCCTGCCCGGTAAGCATTTTTTTTATTTCCCCAACAGTAATTGCCGTGTCAGTTGACGCCTGGTTTACAATGATCGCTACAGCATCAATGGCAAATTTGTTGACTACCGCCGGCAAACTGCGGCTCTTCAGCGTTTTTATCTCATCAGCATTCAGGTCACGCGACATGAATGCAAATCGCGAACTGTCCTTCAGCAAAAACTTTACCGCCTCATTTTCGGACCGGTAAGCAATTTCAGGTTTAGCCTTAGGATTCTCGCTCTTAAAAATGTAAAGTTCCTGGTCAAGTATAGGCGCAAATGATTCATCCGAAACAAAAAGCGTTTCGCCCGAATCTTTAGTATCACTATAGCCTTTTGCATCGGACCTCTTTTTCAGGCACCGAAGGTAGCCGCCAAAAACAATCCGGTCGATAGAAGTATTATGCTACGCTTCATCCTCTGGTTCTACTTTAAATAACCGAACAAATCTTAATAATACCGTAAATTAAAAACAGGGCCCCCAAGGCAAGTCGCTCCGTTTGAGACATATTCAGATTTTGAATTAGGGCATCCCAAAACATGATCATCAGTCCCAAAGTGACACAGGCAAGGAAGGTGACAAAGCCTAAAATAAGCAAAAACCGCCTTTTGGGCGATTTTTGCTTGAAACTAAATTTATAGGGCATTTATTGCTTATTGATCATCTGAAGTCAATGCGAACGTAACTGGTATCGTATAGGACACACGAACAGGGCGGCCGTTTTGTATACCAGGTTTCCATTTCGGTGAATTCTTTCAATACACGGATCGCTTCTTCGTCGCAACCGTCTCCGATGCCGCGGGCAACTTTAATGTCCGTAAGAGATCCGTCTTTCTCCACAACGAAGGCCAAAAACACCTTACCCTGTACATTGTTCTCTTTTGCAACAGCCGGATAATGTATATTGTTACCCAGGTATTTGTAGAACGATGCGATACCCCCTGGGAACTCCGGCTCCTTCTCAACCGCAGTAAATATCTTGTTAGGGTCTTCCTCGGTAACCTGCTTAACATCCGAATTACCTACAGGCTCATCGATTTTGATCTCCGCATTTGGATCACCTTTCACGGTCTTCTGACCGGGGTCGGCAACTTCCAGTTCCTTAACGGTTGGCGGTTGTTCCTTCACCTCGTTATCCGGTTTTACTACCGGAGGCGGGAATTTCACCTGGTCAACCTTCGGTTTTGGTGGTTCCGGCGGCGGTGGAGGTGGTTTCTTTTGATCTATTGGGGGTGGTGGTTGTAAAACCACATTGGTTATCTTGACTTTTTCAGTAGGCTTTGGAATAAAGCCGCTAATAAAGTTCAGGATAGTCTGGAATGAAATTAAAAACACAAATAGAATAATGCCTATTACTAAGGCCTTGCTCGTATTTTTAGGGTTCTGCTTTCTTAAATCATAAGCCCCATATGCTTTATTTCTGTCGGCAAAAACGACATCAATCCATTCCGGTTTCAGTATGTCTAACTTTGATCCTAACATCTTTTAGGCTTTTAATTTTTAACGTTATATCGGTCCTGTTTAGTATAATCCGTCTTTCTTCAGCAACTCTACTTCTACGGGTAAAATCGGTACTACCCCGTAGCTTTTTATCCCGGTGATATTGATCTCGTCCAGAATATTTACGAAGTTTTTATAAGTCGCCTTGTCGCTGGCCTTAACCAAAACTATCATGTAATTATCCTTGCCGGAATGCGTTGCTTCCACTTCCTTATTTTTTTCAACAAGTGTTTTGCGAATACCGTTCTTACCGAAATTATCAACTGTTGGTGCTGATTTTCCCGGCTCACCAATATACCATTCGAGTTTATCGTTAGCGCCTAGAAGTACGGTCATCGTCCTTGTAGCAGCTACGGGTAACTGAACATCTTTTTTAGTTTTATCAGGCCAAAATGTGTCCATTGCCTTGGGTTTGGCAAGGGTAGTGGCCATGATGAAGAATGTAATCAGCAAGAATGCAAGGTCAACCATTGCCGTAAGGTCAATACGGGTCGATGCCTTCTTACTTCTTACTTTTCCGCCTTTTTTCCCTCCGCCCCCGGAGGTGTCTAATTCTGCCATAGCTTCTTACTTCTGATTTAGCGCTGTTATTAAACTAAATTTATTTACTGCCTGTTTCTGCAGAACATCGATTACTTTCTGAATCTCAGGATAGTGCTCGTGTGAGTCACCCTTGATCGAGAATCTAAGTTCCTTATTGTGCAGGTTCTTGGTTACGATACGGGCCTGGTAGATCCAGTTGAACAACTCACTGTTGTTTGTCGTGTCAATGGGTATACCCGGCTGGGTGTATTTTTTCTTGTCATCGTTACTCAGGTTGATATACTGCTTCAGCATATTGACTGGTACACCGATAGTTGGGATCACTGAGAATTTTTGTGTCTCCTCCGGAGTAAAGCTTTGGCTGTACTTTTTGCCCATTTCTTCCAGTAACTGTTTACGCAGATCTGTTCCTTCCAATCCGAAGAATACTTTTCCGTGGCCTACAGTTATTGTTGCCATATCCAAGTCAGGTACATTTACCTTAACGCTGGCTCCCGGGACATCAACACGCAGCGGATCTTCCTGTTTTAATTTCGCTGTTAATATGAAAAAGGTAAGCAAAAGGAAAGCCACGTCGCACATAGCCGTCATATCTATTGCCGTACTTTTTCTGGGAATTTTTATCCTCGCCATAATTAATAATTTTAAATATAATAGTGTGTATAATATGATTAACTGCCCCTTCCATCCCGGAAGGGGAAACTATCACTAAAATATTTAATACCTTTTTGCAGCGTGTGATGCAGCGAATGTCTGAACGATGCTGAAACCAGTCTCGTCAATTGCATAAGTCAGCTTGTCAATTTTTGATGTAAAGAAGTTATACAATACAATTGAAGAAGCTGAAGTGGTGATACCTAATGCTGTGTTGATCAACGCTTCTGAAATGTTAGCTGAAAGTTGTGATGTATCTGGCGCACCTGAAGCAGACAGTGTCGAGAACGCACCGATCATACCGATAACTGTACCTAACAGTCCGCTTAATGTACCGATTGATACCAGCGTAGCAATGATTGTTAAATTCTGCTCAAGCATTGGCATTTCCAATGAAGTAGCCTCTTCGATATCTTTCTGGATAGCCAGTGTTTTCTGGTCGATAGTAAGCGTGTTATCAGCTTCCATTTCGCGGTATTTTTTCAAACCGGATTTGATAACGTTCGCAACCGAACCTTTTTGTTTGTCGCACTCAGCGCTAGCACCGTCGATATTGCCTGCATTAAGCAATGCCACGATCTTTCTAACGAAAGCGTCCATATTGCCGGTACCGGCTGCTTTACCGATAACGATAGATCTTTCAATAGAGAATACGATTACCATCAATACGAATCCCATGATCACAGGTACAAGTTTACCTCCCCTGTGGATAGTACCCCAAATATCTTGTGGTATGCCGTGCTCTACATCGCCACCTGCATAGTGACTTTGATCACCCATGATGAAAATGTAGATTATTATTGCAACTATAAGACAGATTGGTATAGCCAATAATGCAAACATGCCCGTTGCACTGCTTGAGCTTTCTTTCTTTACAGGTGTAGTTGGTTTTGTTGGTGCGGTTGCCATTACTTTAGATTTTTAATTTTTGTTTTGTTTATAATTAAGTTAATTAATGTGCGTAATTAAAAGCGGATAACAAAATTAGAATTTTAATGAGATAAAAAAACTTTTTCTGATAATCTTTATAATAATTTAATACTGTTGAGGTTAATCGCCGATAATTTTGAAATTACATAACGTCACCAAACAAAAAAATTGCCTGCTTTCAGACAATTTTTTGCAATGAAAACTATTTTTTTTAATAATCGCAAGTAATGGCCTATAAAAATGTGTAACTAAACTGATAAAGTTACGTTCGGTCCTGCATTTATGATCTCCGGCGTGCTGTCCGCTGCATATTTTTCAAAATTTTTAATAAATGCCAGGGCAAGGTTATTTGCCTTTTCATCATAGTCGTCCTTATCGAGCCAGGTATTGCGTGGATTCAGCAGGGCATCAGGTACATTAGGGCAGCTTTGGGGCATTTTCAGATTAAATACCGGATGATGCTCATAATGAACATGATCCAGTTCGCCGTTTATCGCCGCAGCGATCATTTCCCGGGTGAATTTCAATTTCATTCTTTTTCCAATACCATAGGGGCCACCCGTCCATCCGGTGTTCACCAGCCATACATTTACATGATGCTCTTCCAGTTTGTCGCCCAGCAGTTTAGCATAAGTTGCCGGATGCAGTGGCAGAAAGGCCTCGCCAAAACATGCCGAAAACGTCGTCTTGGGTTCAATAATACCCGTTTCCGTGCCTGCCACCTTAGCCGTATACCCCGAAATAAAATAATACATAGCCTGGGCAGCGGTTAATCTGGATATCGGAGGCAATACGCCGAAGGCATCAGCTGTTAAAAAGAAAATATTTTTAGGCGACGCGCCCAGCGATGGTATTACGGCATTGATAACATAATACATGGGATATGCCACCCGCGTATTTTCGGTCTTTTCAATATTAGAGAAGTTCACCTCGCGTGTGCCTTTAACAAAGTTGATATTCTCCAATAATGCCCCGAATTTGATCGCACTGAATATTTGCGGCTCTTTTTCGGCCGTCAGATCAACGCATTTAGCATAGCATCCGCCTTCGAAATTAAATATGGTATAATCGCTCCAGCCATGCTCATCGTCGCCTATCAGGTTACGCTCAGGATCGGCTGAAAGCGTAGTTTTGCCGGTGCCTGATAAGCCAAAAAATATGGCAGTATCCCCCTTTACGCCTGTATTGGCCGAACAATGCATGGAAAGTACGTTTTTATCATGTGGCAATACAAAGTTCAATACGGAAAATATACCCTTCTTTATTTCACCCGTATAGCCCGTACCGCCGATGAGTATTATCTTTTTACCGAAATTGATGATCGCAAAATTGGACTGACGCGTCCCGTCAGCGACCGGATCGGCCTTGAATCCAGGTGCTGATATCACGGTCCATTCAGGTTGCAGAATAGGATTTACCACTTCAGGACGACGAAATAAGTGGTGTGCAAATAAATTCTGATAGGCATCTTCAGTGACCACCCTGATGTCAATATGATATTTTTCGTTGGCACAAGCCGATGAGTCCCGAACAAATATCTCCCGGGAGCTCAGGTAATCTGTTACCTTTCCCAGCAGCAGGTCAAACTTATCGCTGTTAAATTTAATATTGACATCGCCCCACCAAACCGCATCGTGGGTAATGGCATCGTCAACAATAAATCTGTCTTTGGGCGAACGGCCGGTAAATTCGCCTGTGTCAACCGCAAGTGCACCGCTTTCGCTTAAGGTTCCTTCCCCTCTTTGGAGGGCTGATTCAACCAGCTGGGCAGGCGATAATTGATAAAAAATGGCCTTGGCCCGATCCAGGTTCAGATACCCCAGATCAGGTAGTCTCTTAGAAGAATTTTTCATTAATAGGTATAATTGGTTGCTACAAAAATACCTGTTTTAAAAAGTAAGAATCAAGAAAATTTTAATATTTATTTACTTTATGTATATTTTACACTTACATAATGTACTTATAGTGAGCTATTTATGACAATATGTTGGAAAACTCCAATACACTATCCCCCGGCCTTTTTTACCTTGAATCCATCGGTTTGCAATAAAGTAAGCACCCTGTCCCGAAAATCTCCCTGGATCAATATTTCTCCGTTTTTTACCGAACCGCCAACCCCGCATTTGGTTTTCAGCTGCTTGCCGATAGCTTCCAGATCGGCTTCCTTCCCAACGAAATCGCTGATGCGTGTTACTACTTTACCCCCTCCTTTACGGTCCAGGTATATTTTCAGATTCTGCTGCTGCGGCGGAAGTGTAGAGGCGGCGTAACCCGTATCTCCATGATATTGGTATTCAGGATCAGTAGAATATACAATACTTGAAAAGTCTTTAAATTTCTTTGACATAATCTTGCTTAAAAATTCTGAAAGCTAAAAATCGGGCAGGAAAATCAGTTTTTAAATACCCCGCCCGCAATAATTTTTAACGCGCCGGGCACAATGTTTATTTCGGCATCGGTACCCAATAATTGCGGTTCACCATCCAGATGGGCTGGACCTCCCTGGCTACGCTTAACGGTGATATTGCGTCCCTGTATGATTTCCACATATTTAGACCGGTTTGTCGTTTTGGTGAACATCCTTATGCCCATCTCCGGGAAACGATACAAGGGAAAAGGCTTGATGATGCAGACATCGATCAATCCGTCCTGTACAGAGGCATGGGGCGAAACATGGGCATTGTTGCCATATTGAGACGAATTGGCGAAACTCAGCATAAATGCTTCCCGATCATAGGTAGTGCCATCTATCTCCAGATGATAATTTTCTGCACGGTAGTTAACGATTTCGCGGAAGGCTGAACGGATATAAGCGCCAAAGCCCCGGGTCTTATTATGCGAAAAGACTTCGCTAATATGCGCGTCAAAACCCATACCCGCCATATTGAAAAACCATTGTCCGTTAAGTTTTGCCGCATCAATGGTTTCGATCCGCTCGGCATTAAGCGACTTGAATAGCCTTTCCGGTATCCATGGGAATACCCATGAACCGCGCCAGGCCATTACCGGAACCAAAAGGCAGCACACCCAGAACGGTATCCGTATCGGCTATCGAAGAGGCGATTTCGTTTACCGTACCGTCACCTCCGACGGCCACTACATACTCATATCTGCCTACAGCTTCCAGGGCAAGCTCGGTAGCATGCATGGCGCCGTCGGTAAAAACAATAGTTGGTTCAAAAAGCCGGTGATCCAGGTTCTTTTTTATCAGCCCGGGCACCATCATCTTTGCTCTTACCGCCAGATATCGGATTTATTATAAATAATGCTTTCCTTTTCAATTAATTATAATTTGGCCGTCAAAAGTAACCGTATTTTCTGCTTTGTAAAAAATTGTTTTATTTTTGCCCGTCGAAAGTGGACTGATTTGATTGTTCTGTGTCTGAAATAAGCCGGAACTTGGATTGCAACCACGTAAAAAAGTGCTAAACCCTGTTTTCCTTTTTTACTGCAATCCCTTCGTAATTCCAGCTTTCCTTTATTAGTTTTAACAAAAAATATTTATGCCCTATTTATTCACTTCAGAATCTGTGTCAGAAGGACACCCGGATAAAGTTGCAGACCAGATATCAGATGCATTAATTGACAATTTTCTAGCCTTTGACCCCGAATCAAAAGTTGCCTGCGAAACCCTTGTTACCACGGGACAGGTTTTTTTAGCCGGCGAAGTAAAATCAAACGCCTATCTTGATGTTCAGAAAATAGCCCGAGATGTTATCAACAGAATCGGTTATAATAAAAGCGAGTATATGTTTGATGGCAATTCCTGCGGAGTAATTTCAGCTATTCATGAACAATCCCCTGATATTAATCAGGGTGTTGAACGTAAGGAAAAACAAGAACAGGGTGCTGGCGACCAGGGCATGATGTTTGGCTACGCGACGATTGAAACCGATAACTATATGCCATTGGCTCTTGATATTGCGCATGCGCTGTTAATAGAACTGGCCGCCATCCGCCGCGAAAACAATGAAATAAAATACCTGCGCCCGGATGCAAAATCGCAGGTTACGCTGGAATATGATGACAATAATAAGCCTACACGTATCGATGCGATCGTGATCTCGACCCAGCACGACGATTTTGACGAGGAAAAAACGATGCTGGAAAAGATCAGCGACGACATTATCAGTATCCTTATCCCGCGTGTAAAGGCCAAATATCCAAAATACGCCCATTTTTTAATGATCGATATTAAATACCATATTAACCCCACCGGAAATTTCGTGATCGGCGGCCCGCATGGCGACACCGGTTTAACAGGCCGTAAAATCATAGTGGATACCTATGGTGGCAAAGGCGCACATGGCGGCGGCGCATTTTCTGGTAAAGACCCTTCAAAGGTTGACCGCTCTGCTGCTTATGCCACACGTCATATTGCCAAAAACCTGGTTGCCGCTGGCGTTTGCGACGAAGTACTGGTACAGGTATCCTATGCGATCGGCGTGGCACAGCCAATGGGTATTTATGTAAACACCTATGGCACAGGCAAAGTAGGTTTAAGCGATGGCGAGATCGCCACAAAAGGTGGAGCGCATTTTTAACATGACACCTTATGCTATTGAAACCCGCTTTAAACTGCGTAACCCTATTTACAGCGAAACGGCGGCTTACGGCCACTTTGGCAAACCCAGCCAAACAGTAACCAAAAGTTTCTTTAATCCCCATGGCAAGGAACTGAAAGTAGAAGTGGAGCTGTTTACCTGGGAAAAGCTGGACTATGTGGATAAAGTTAAAGCGGCATTCGGTCTTTAATTCTAATAAAAAAAGCGGCGCTGAATATTCAGCGCCGCTTTTTTTTATTGCATAAAGCTCGCAGGGCATCTAATTGGTGAGCCGGAGTGATGCAAAAAAATCGTCCCGCCCTTTTAAGCTCGCCCCGTCCGGTACCACTGCCAGCAAGCTATACATCTTGTGCCCGATTAGTACCATGAACATATACATTTTTGTTTTTTTATCCGTGCTTACCCCTGCGGTCGTGTAACTGTTATAACCCCTCCACTTGCTTATTGTAAAATCATTCAGCAAAATACCGGGCAAACCGCTGATGATACCTTCCTTGAATTGCGCTGCGAAACCCCGCGTATCTTTTAGCAGTACCAGACCAGCCGAATCAATATTCGCCACAGCAACAAAATCAATCACCGTTAAAAAATAGGCTACACTATCTTTGTCGTGTGCAGCATAAGTACCCGGATTTATCTCTTGGGGCTCGGTCGGAAATCTTACTAAAACCCGGTTATCCGCCCGGTGATTGACCCAGGCAATCTGCGCGCAGGCAGCATGGAGTATGAAAAGAAGAATAACACCAAGGGCGGATATTGTCTTCATACTATAAACTTAAAAAATACAGCAAATATACTTTACTGATTCTCAGAAAATATTTGAAATTTTTCGCTGATGATTTTGGAACAAAGGTTAGTACCTGTTCCTTTTTACCGCCCTGATAAGCTGCCGATGTCTTTTGGCTTCATAATAATCGTTGGTAACCAATATCGCATGGATAACACCCGGTATCCAGAAACAAAGGGTAAGGATACAACTTAATATAAAGGCACCGATGCGTCCGGTTGTCAGTACCGCGGCCGGGGGAAACAAAATGCAAAGGAAATAACGCATAACCATACTTAGAGCGTACCCTCCGCGCTAAGTTACAGAAATAACCGATTTTGATGAAAATTACGATATACTTCTAAAATTCGTCCTAACTTTATCCTATGCAGCATTCCGAAGAAAACCCCTGGCAGATCACTTCCGAGAAAGAAATTTACAATAACCCGTGGATCGGGCTGACAGAATATGGCGTAATTAACCCTTCGGGTAACCCGGGCATCTATGGTAAGGTGCACTTTAAAAATATCGCGGTGGGCGTTGTACCGCTAGATGAGCAAATGAATACCTGGCTGGTAGGGCAGTATCGGTTCGCACTGGACCAGTACAGCTGGGAAATACCTGAAGGCGGAGGTCCTCTGGATATTGATACACTGGAATCAGCCAAACGCGAGCTGCTGGAAGAAACCGGATTAAAAGCATCGCGCTGGAGGGAATTGCAACGCATGCATCTGTCAAACTCGGTGTGCGACGAGCTGTCCGTCACCTACCTGGCTCAGGATCTCGAACAATTTGAAGCCGAGCCGGAGGAAACCGAACAGCTGATTGTGAAAAAAATCCATTTCGATGAAGCCTGCCGTATGGTTAACAGCGGCCAAATCACTGATTCAATATCCGTAGCAGCAATCCTGGCAATACAGGTAATGCGACTTGAAGGAAAACTGTGATCCCCCTGGCCGGCCCTGAAGTCTGTTCCGCTAATTTTCCTGCTCTGGCAACATACCTGCTCACAGAGGCGCCGGCAGGCCATTACCGTCCGCATTCATGTCACCACTGTACGAAAACGTACGAAAAATTAGTTAAAAAATTCAGACAATCATTTAATACACAGATCAATACATATTTGGCACCGTATTGGACGCAACCCAGGCAGGATCAATTTCTATCGTTGTAAGCGATTAATCAATAGCCCTATGCTTAAAAGTTATCTCAAAACCGCGCTGCGTTTTTTATTAAAAAACAAAACATTCAGTTTCATCAATATATTCGGGCTGGCCGTAGGCACGCTGTGCTGCCTGTATATTCTCATTTACGTGCAGGATCAGTATGGTTATGACAAACATCACAAGGATGCAAAAGATATTTACCGGATCATTACCTGGCTGCAGCTTCCTGGAGATAAACATACCAATTCTACCGCCTCTCCGCCGATAGCTCCTGCTATGAAAAGAGATTTCGGCGAAGTGCTGCAATATGTTCGCGTAGTACCGGCAGGAACATTGGGCGCTGCAAAAAATCTGCTGCGCTATAGGGATAAATCTTTCTATGAAAAAGATCTTGTATATGTTGATTCCACATTCTTCAATGTTTTCAGCTATCATTTCCAAAGCGGCAACGTCGCAAAATGCCTGAATGAACCTTACACGGTGGTGCTGCTTAAACCGGTAGCTGAGAAGCTTTTTGGAGACCAGGATCCGGTAAATAAAGTGATCACCATCGATAATTCATTTGGAAAACATGATTTTAAGGTAACGGGTGTGGTTGACGAAAGCCTCGGCAAATCGCATATCCAGGCAACCATGTTTGTGACCATGAACAGCGGCGGACTGGGCGACTATGTGATCAAGAACAATGCCTGGGCAGGGAATAATTTTACAAACTCCTATGTAAAACTCCGGCCGGATGCGCTGCCGGCTGATCTGGAAAAAAAGCTTCCTGCTTTTTTGAACAAATACGGAGCCGATCAGATGAAGCAAATGGGAATGACCAAACAGCTGCATTTGCAGCCTGTAACCAAAATACATACCACCTCGGGACTTGAAATAGAGATCAGCAAGACGGTAAGCCCGTCATTTCTTTACATACTGATACTTATCGCAGTGATGATTCAGGTGATTGCCTGTATCAACTTCATGAATCTCTCTACGGCGCGTGCTTCCAAAAGAGCTAAAGAAGTAGGCGTGCGCAAAGTAATAGGTGCGGGACAGGGCGATCTGATAAAACAGTTTTTGGGCGAATCATTCCTGCTCTCGTTCATCGGTGTGGCCATTGCGCTGCCCTTGCTCATACTGGCGCTGCCTTATCTTAATCAGATTACCCAGGCAGATATCCAGTTGTCCTTCTTTCGAGATTTCCGCTTGTGGCTGATGCTTGCCAGCCTCATTCTGGTGACCGGTTTTGTGGCAGGCAGCTATCCCGCCTTTTATCTTTCCCGTTTTGAAGCAGTAAAAGTGATCAAAGGTAATTTTACCAGCCGCGTTTCGGCAGCTGGAATACGACGCTCATTGGTGATTTTCCAGTTTGTACTCTCTATCGTGCTGATCATCGGCATTATTGTGATCTATAGCCAACTAAACTATATCAAAAATAAGGATATCGGTTTTGACAAAAGCCAAAAACTGATTTTCAGTTTTTACACAGGAGATACACAAAAGAAAATGCCTGCCTTTGCCAGCGATATTCGCCAGCTGGCCCAGGTAAAGGAGATCAGCAGCTCCAACAATTATTTAAGTCAGTTTGTGCCTCAGGATCATGGCGTTTATCCTTCAGGCGGCAATATGGCTAAGGCGATAGATGCCCAAAACATTACCACCGATGAACATTTTGTTAAGGCCAATGGCATAAAAATCATTGCGGGCAGAGATTTTCGTTTAAAAGATTCCTTAAAAGTGCTGATCAACGAAACGCTATGCAAACGTTTAGGTTTTACGCCCGCAGACCGCAGTAGGCCAGAGGCTTTATACACAATACCCGCCTAACCCGCTAACCTTTGTTGAAGTGGCCGGCGTAATGAAGGACTTTAATTACAATTCATTACATGGCGAAGTAAAACCCTTTATGCTGGTTTATAGCGGCAATGCCGGTGATTTCGCATTTTTAACGGTATCTGCGAGCGCCAGGGACTATAAATCGTTACTAGCCAGGATGGAAAATACCTGGCAGAAAAATCTGCCCGGTACCCCATTTGAATTTGCCTTCCTCGATCAGCAGGTCGAGCAGCAATATCAGGCTGAAATCACCCTGTCGCAAATCATTAATTCATTTACCATTATGGCCATCGTAATCTCCTGCCTTGGTTTATTTGGCCTGGCTGCATTTAGCGCTGAACAACGCCAAAAGGAAATAGGTATCCGCAAGGTGCTGGGCGCCAGCGTAACGGGAATTGTGGCATTGTTGTCAAAAGATTTCTTAAAACTGGTTATTATCGCCATGCTTATCGCTACACCTTTAGCATGGTATGGCATGCATAAATGGCTGCAAGACTTTGCCTATAAAGTTGATATCACCTGGTGGATGTTTATCATGGCTGGTTTGATGGCGGTACTTATCGCATTATTTACAATAAGTTTTCAGGCTGTAAAAACGGCGCTGATGAACCCGGTAAAGAGTTTGAAGTCGGAGTAAGATGGAAATTGGCGCGGTGCCGTGTGTCGGGAATTTAGAATTTACAGATTTGACCATGAGAAAAAACTATTTCAGGAACGCTGTTACCCTGGCTGCTGCCTTGTTCTGTTTTAGCCATTTTCAAACCCTGGGGGCGCAGGATCTGCACCAACAATATCAGATCACCAACAGAACGCTCAGCATCGGGCCGGACCCCGGAAGTATACATTTAAATGGAGCTGAGGGCGTCGGCATTGCATGGATCAGCGGAAAGGAATTTACGCAGGGCATTATCGAGTTCGATGTTAAAGGCAAAAACGAGCTCCAGCAAAGCTTCGTCGGTATTGCCTTTCATGGGCTGAATGATACCACCTATGAAGCAGTCTACTTTCGCCCTTTTAATTTCCGGTCAACTGACCCGGTAAGGAAAGGTCACGCGGTACAATATATTGCCAGCCCCCAATATGACTGGCCAAAGCTGCGTGCCGCTTACCCCAATAAATACGAACAGCCCCTGTCGCCGGCGCCCGACCCTGACGAATGGTTTCATGTGCGTTTGGTTGTAGAAAGTAAAAAGATCAGCGTGTATGTAAATAACAGTAAACAAGCCGCACTCGCAGTGGGGCCGTTGGTGAAATCAGACGGTAAAATGATCGGCTACTGGGTGGGAAACAATTCAAGCGGTGACTGGAAAAATTTAAAAATGAATTAATGTCCGGCTGAAATCGGCCTGATTGTCTCAGGGACTTATGGAGTTAACTGAGTTATACTATTCCAAGATATCAACAAATTCCTACCTTTGCCTGCTAATGAGGAAATTTTTAGGCTACATTTTATCGCCCATCCATTACCTTCTTTTTGGTTTGGCATTGGTTATTTTTCAACCCATACAGTGGATCTGTTTTAATGTATTTGGATACCGTGCCCACAAACGGTCGGTCGATATGCTGAACTTTTGCCTGGAAAGCACCTATTATGCCCTGGGCAATACGGTGACTTTTACAAATAAACAAAACTTACCGGCTGGCCGGCCGATGATCTTCGTTGCCAACCACCAAAGCATGTACGATATACCGGTACTGATCTGGTACCTGCATAAATATCATGCTAAATTTATTTCGAAGGTTGAACTGGCAAAGGGCATCCCATCCATATCATATAACCTTCGACATGGCGGGCATGCCAATATCGACAGAAAAGATCCGCGCCAAGCCATCCTGGAAATATCAAAACTCGGCTCACGGATGAAGGAAAACAAATGGTCGGCAGTGATATTTCCGGAAGGCACACGTTCAAAAGACGGCAATGTAAAAACGTTCCAGGTGGGCGGAGTAGCGACCTTACTTAAAAAATGCCCCGAGGCATTGATCGTGCCCATCGCCATTGATAACGCCTGGAAAATGGTGCGTTATGGCAGTTACCCTTTGAATACATTTATTGGGATGAAATGGGAAGTTCTTCCACCCATCGAACCAGCGAAAAGGCCCGTGGAAGAAGTGGTAGCGGAGGCTGAAAACGAGATCAGAAGGTTTCTAGGGTCAATCTGCTGCCGATAGCATAAAGTTACGGGCCAGCTGCGGAAGTCTTAAATATTTTTCCCGTCAACTATCTTGAAAAACTCTTCGCGATAAGTATCCCCTACCGGGATAATCTTATCGCCGATAAAAATACGGCTGCGTTCTATGCTGTCGATCTTATTTATGGATACGATGTAGGATTTATGCACCCGGATAAAATGTTTTTCGGGCAGGGCATCTTCCATCTTTTTCATGTTCTGCAGGGTAATAATGCGTTCGGCAGGAGTAAAAATTGAAATATAATCCTTTAGCCTTCAATAAACAGGATATCGTTCAGATACACCTTCTGTATTTTATGCTCGGTTTTCACAAAAATAAAATCGCTCAAAAAATCACTTTTGTACGAGCAGCTTCGGCCTTTACTTCCGGCTTTGCCGCGATGGCTGTAATAATTGTCTGCGCTTTTTGCACCGATTTAAAAAAACGGTCGAAAGCTATCGGTTTTAGCAAATAATCGATCACATCCAGTTCATACCCCTCCAGTGCATATTGGGAGTAAGCGGTAGTTAATATCACCTTGGATTTGCCATTGGCTATACGTAAAAACTGTATACCGGTAGTTCGGGCATCTGCACATCCAAAAACACCAGGTCGATATTCCCTTCCTGCACCAGCTGCAAGGCCTCAATTGGGTTGGTAGTCACCTTCACCAATTGCAAAAAAGGTATTTTGGAAATATAATCTTCCAGTATATGGAGCGCTAAAGGCTCATCATCAACTACAAGGCATCTGATCATGCTATAAAACTAATGATAATTCACAGGTATATGTATCGGCTTCGTCCTGTATAGTCAAGGTTATATTTTCCGGGATAAAGCAAATCGAGCCTGCGCTTAACATTATTTAAGCCAATGCCGCCTTCAGTATCCCGGTTAAGCATATGTTTTTTATTTTCCATATAAAAATGCAAATGCGGTACCATCAAGGTTGATCAGCAAACGTATTGGCGATAGCGGGTTATTGGCAACGCCATGCTTAAAAGCATTTTCAATAAATGCGATCAGCAGCAAAGGTACTATCTTTTGATCGCCAACCTCCCCTGTAATTTTAAAATCAACAAACGCCTTATTGCCAAACCGTATTTTTTGCAGATCGATATAATTCTGCAGGTATTGCAATTCTTTTGCCAGATCAACCTTATTATCATTGCTTTCATATAGCATATACCGCATAATCTCTGATAGTTTTAAAATAGCCTCAGGCGTTGTTTCTGATTTCTGGTAGGCGAGCGAATAAATGCTGTTTAACGAGTTAAACAAAAAATGCGGGTTGATCTGCGATTTCAGAAAAGCCAGTTCGGCACTTAAGCGCTGATTTTCCAGATCGCGCTGCATGCGTTCGTTCAAAAACCAATCGACAGTGAATTTTAGCGCTGCACTTAAGAACAAGAAAAAGATGCTGGTTAAAGATGTCCTGACAAAGTATGTCCCGAAAGAGACCGTTTTGCCGTTATCGTGAACCAGCAGGAGCGATTTATAATGACGCAGCAACGCCATATTTTACTAAGCCGAAAAAAATGATGGTAATGAAAAGGGCCAGCGAATAGATCCTGTATTTCTTTTTATCCAGAAACCGCGGAATCAGATAAAGAAAGTTGAGATAAAACAAACCAATATTAATGAAGCCAAATACGATAAATAGACGATCAGCCCTTCGGTGCTGATTTTGCTGTTGTTATGTGAAACAATTACAAAATACGATACGACGCTTACCCAAAAAACAACATGCCAAAATATCTGCCAGTTTCGTTTCATTGCATCTAATGTAATATTTTAAGTGCTCTATTAGCTACATATTGTATAACACCCCTTGTATTTTATATATAGACAGCTATTTTACCGATGAACCAGCCAATATTATTCGATGAACACCCTTATTTGCCCAAACGTCCGTTCATCTACAAATCCCGTCTGTTGGTCTAATACTTTTTAGCGGATTAAACTTTTAGCATTTCTTTGTATCATAAATCACTCACACCATGAAAAGGCTGGTCACAAATTCGAATCCATTTATTTTACTGCTGCTACCTGTAGTATTTGCATTGGTAATGGGGATAAGTTATCAATCTCAACCCAAGAAAAATTGCTCTTCGGGCGATGTTACAGCGCAAGCGACGTCACTTTTTTACAAAGGCGTAATGCTGGTTAAAACGGTCGCTTCGATCGCCAAAGAGAAGCTATGGTAAAACATGTGCAGGGCTTAAGTTTTAACTTCGGCCATGAGCGCGGGAAAAACCACGACAACTAATGCTGCTCAAGCCGTTCAGAACGGAGACCAGGGCAGCATTCCTGTTTTTAAAGGGGAGCAGCAATGCAATCGCATCATTATTGAGCCTTCCATATAGAGCAGCCTGAAGCTACTTCTGGGGCTTAGGATATACGGGCAAACTTTCATGCCCTTCTGCATCAACCGACTGCACCGCGAAAAAGTAATTATCCTTCGAATATGCAAGATCAGCATGGCTGTCGCTTACGTAGAATTTTCTCTCCCAGAAAGGACTGGTCGTCTGGCGCATCAGCACGTAATACCCTGCAGGTTTTTTCCCTACTGCGGGCTGCATCCCACTTTAATTGGGTGCGATTGGTTAATCCGCTGGTAATAATTCCCACGTTTTGGGGTTCGGCGGGCGCCAGGGCAAGGTTGGCTAAAACGGATAGATTCATTCGCGCTACTTTCTGGACATAACCAAAATCGACGAAATCGGGAAGATCACCATAGTTCACGCCATTTTCTGTGCGTATGGTTTGATGCTGCCGTGTAAAATCCTCATTCATTTCGGTCAACCGTACGGCCGTAAAACCCTGCTGCTGAAAAGGGATATGGTCCCCGCCCCGTAAATAACGGTCCCGGCGATAGATCAATTTTACATCCAACTGGTCAACATAGCGTTCGCCTGTTTCTTTCGTGTATCGGGCCAGTTCGCGCGAAGGGCTGTCGTTCTCGCCTCCCAAAGAAATTAACCCCGCTATCTCCTTTTCATTTCCCGTAGCGGCAGTGGGCACCCCCTCGCTGAACACCCGTACGCTCCGATTATCCTTCAGGTCGGTTTCCATACCGTAGGTATTTCCTACAATATCGTTATTCAGCATGGCATCAACATTCCAGTTTTCGGCTTTTGCACGTTTTGCTACATGGGTCGAACCGTACAGTCCCTGTTCTTCACCAGCTACGGCCATAAAAACTATGGTCGCCGGGAAAGAGCGTTTTGACATCACCCTGGCCAGCTCCATCGAAACCGCAGTGCCCGAAGCATCATCGTTGGCTCCCGGCTCATCACCATCAGGATCCATCACATCACTCATCCTGGAATCGTAATGGCCTGAAATCAATGTATACCCGGGTATCTTTCGGATCGGTGCCCTTTAAGTATAGCCAAAACATTTTTCATGTGCACTGCTTTGTCAAGCCTGCTGCCTTTCGGCTGGGTAAAGGTGTCAAACTGAACGGTCATCCTGCCATGTGATTCCGCTGCGTATTTTTCATATTCGGCCTTGATCCAGTTGCGGGCGGCTCCTATACCAGTCGTTTTACTGGTAGTATCGCTTAAAGTATGGCGGGTTTTGAAACTCACCAGTTTGCGGATGATCGCTTCTATATTTTTTGATGACACCTCATCGGCCATTTGTTTGATGGCTGCGTCCTGGCGGATAGTCGTTTGTGCTCCTGCTGGCAGGCAAAAAAACAGCGGCAGGATAAATTTTAAATATTTCATCGAAATAGATTTTTCTAATAATTATTCCGTTTCCATCTCTCCCGTCAGTTCCAAAATATTCCCCGGCTGCGAAAAATTGCTTCGCACAAAATGACACCATTCACATTCCGCTTTGCCGCAACCGGTATTAAATTCATGTGCCATTATTTTCTGATGTACGGTTTTTATCTGCTGGACTACGACCGACATCATCCTGCTCCGAAATAGGTACATGTTCTTTATGATATTCCCCTTCATTCACCGGTTCTACAAAATCAAACACCGTATCGGCCACCTGCCAGTCTTTGGTACGGTCATGCTCTATCAGCAGCTTATAAAAAACGGCCTGCCGCCAGTAATCACCGCCGGCGTTGTCATCACCCGGTCTTTCAAATTTTTTCCTGGCATACCTGATGCTTCCGGTTTTGTAGTCCACTACCGTTACCTGTTTGCCATTAAACTCCACCTTATCCAGGTTCCCTTTTATCGGAACGCCGTCTACCTCAATATTTTTAACAGGTAATTCTACCAATGCTATTTTGTTCCAGGTCGCAATATTCAACTTGTAAAAAGGCGGCAATATCTTTTCGCCATATGCCATCCTGCGTTTAAACTCCTCTTTGGTAAACGAATCACGATTGCGGGCCATATAAATGCCGAAGTCCTTCATAAAATCCTCTACCGGGCTGAACTTGTCATCATTGTCCTTCAATTTCTTGAAAGCTTTGCGCAGGGCGTCATGTACAGCTGACCCAAATGTCGCAGACGGACTTTTACCAGAAGGTACTCTGATCAGACATTGGAAATAAAATCTCAGCGGACAATCCAGGTACGTATTAAGATGGGTTACCGAAAGCGTGTAATCCTGCAGCAGTTGCCTGATGAAATTATGGTCAAGCAATTCAACTTTAGGTTTGACTTCCTCACTGAGCTGGGTAAGATAGAATGCTGTCATCGCTGGCTCACTCACCGTCGGATGGACTACGCGTAAATGTGTTGTAGCGAGTATTTCGCCGACAAACTGCGAAGCTTCCTGGTCCTTCCCGTTTTTGTCCTTGCCCGAATAGGAAATAGACAGAAACTGTTTGGCGCGGGTAAGTGCCACATAAAACAGACGGCGTGATTCTTCCAATTGCGCGATATCGTCGGCCGACCCTTGCGTTAGCGTGTCCGGATAGGTAAACCCAAAATTGCGGCCTTTGCTATCCCAGATTTTTTTATCACATCCAATCAAAAATACATGCTCAAACTCAAGCCCTTTTGACCCGTGGGCCGTTAAAAAATTAATGCCATTGTCCGAAAATATCACCTGATTCAGCGCAAGGCGGATCTTGTTTTTTTTCATCAGATCGATCGTTGCTATCAGATCTGCAATTCTGATATCCGGTTTCTTGCGGCTTTCGTCTTTCAAAAAGTCAAAGAAATTCGTCAGCACCTGCATGTACCACCCCTTATCGGGCTGCTGCATGACATGGCGCAATATTCCCATTTTGCTGATCAATGACTGAAACAGCTGTTGCAGGGTAACGCTTACAGAAAGTTTTAACAAGGCATCGATATCCGCAATAAGGCGTTTCATCTCCAGATTCTGCACTGCATCAAACAATCCGGGCTGCGCAGGAGCACGCAACTCGCTGATATACCGCCGCAGGGAGGTTTTCGGCTCATTACTGCTTGCCGTTTTATAGTTCTCCCTGCTTACTGCAATACTTGCCTTGGCGATCTCTATAGGCGGTATGCTAAAAAAATCATAGTGCATGATCTCGAACAGCAGTTCGTCTCCGCTATAGGGAGAGTCCAGTTCCATTGCCAGGTAACGTAGAATGCTGATGATCTTTTCACCAAAGGGCAGCGACAGGATATCGATCTTGCGCTTTATGTTAACCGCTATTTTCTCGGCATCCATATAGCGCACGAGCCCTTCAACCTGGCTATGGTTTCGGTAGATCACGGCGATCTCGCCCGGCTGCGTACCACTGTCTATCAGTTGCCTGATCTGCCCGGCCACATGAACGAGCTCCTGATCGGGGTTTTCATATTCCCTGATTTGTGGTTCCATAGCCATTTCCCTGAAGCGTGGGTGTGCCGCCTGCAGATTTTTATCCAGCCGCAGCTGCAGCGTCAGGCGTTCATTATTGTTGCCAATGAGCGCCCTGGAAATATTCAGAATATGTTGATTGGAACGATAGTTATGTCTGAGCACCACAATCTTAAGCTCCCTGGAGTAGTCGGCAGCAAAATCAAGGATATTTTTCATATTGGCTCCCTGGAATTTGAAGATCGACTGGTCATCATCGCCCACCACAAATACATTAGGGGTATCCCAGTAATTCAAAATAAATCTCAGCAATTCATTTTGTGACCCGCTGGTATCCTGAAACTCATCGACTAAAATATAATGATAACGTTCCTGGTACCGGCGCAGCATGTCTTCGTTTTCCCGGAATGCCTTGAGCACCCAGGTGATCATATCGTCATAGTCGTAACGGGCAAGCTCATTCATTTTTTTACCAAAATTCTGAAATTCGCTGACCGCTGACAGTAACTTTTTCATTTGCTCATGCACTTTGTCGATGTCCTTTTGCTTAAGGTCACCTACTTTTACCCCGGTTTTGGCATTCGCCCTTTTATAAATATATTTTTCTCTGTTGGGCAAATCATCAAGGTATTCCTGCACAGCTTTTTCGATAGCGGATTCGTCCCAGCTTTCCTTTTTCATATCCGAAAACAGTTCCTTCAGATGAGCGGCATCAAAATACGCCTCACCTGTTAAACGTTTCAATAAATGATCGTTCGGAAAGTCATCGATCAGCTCCCTGAATAGCTCGGCTGATTCCAGATCGGACAAGGGCTCCAGATTGAGCTTACCGAAATATTCGAGGTTTTCCTGTATGATCTCATTGCAGAAAGCATGGAAAGTATAGATATTCACGCGGTAAGCATCGGGCCCGATAAATTCAAACAAGCGCTTGCGCATGGCCACCGCTCCGGCATCCGTATAAGTGAGACATAATATCTCATGCGCATTGGCATCCGTTTCCGTCAGTATTTTACCGATACGCGCTGCCAGTATCTGGGTTTTCCCTGTACCGGGACCGGCGATTACCAAAACCGGACCATCCATCTGCTCAACGGCGGCGAGTCTGTTCTGGATTTAACCTGCCAAGCGCTTCCTGGAATTTCTCGTTGTATTTATTAGGGTTGGATTGCATAAATCGTATCAGTAAATGTAAGGGAAAAGGCTGATAAATTTCGCCCCATCTTACCAACGGCTGGCGCCATTTTATCTTGCCCTAAACAAAAAAAAGACCCTCCCGGGTCTTTAAATTTTATTAACCAGGCCATGATTCTGACCTAGTCTTCCTTGATTATTCTTTTCAAGGTCAATTTTCCCGCCTGTTTTACCTCGAGAAAATAGACCCCGTTCAAGCCAAGTATGAAGCTTTTGCGGAAGCTCCCATTGGCCGCATTATCGTTCCAGATAAGCTTGCCCTCGCTATCCGTTAATCTAACCTGTGCCCCTGACTTAGCAGGCAAACTGAACATCAACAACGTTTTACCTGAAGTAAATTCAGGGCTCAGCGTCAGATCCTTGATTTCCAGATCCGCTTTTTCGCTGCCTGTTATTGCTTTAATCCGGGATGGGGAAGGTTCACTTATACGAAAACTGATATGCGTGCTGATGCCATCATTACCGGTGTTGGTATAATCAAATCGCTGCACGTTCCGGTGATGAAATTCCCGCTCCGGATCCGGCATACGAAACTCAAAATCGCGCTCGTCGGGGTTCATCCTGTAATTGAAGGTGAATACAGAATCCCTCTCACCTGGCCTTCTCATTTTAAACCGGTACATACGGCCTGAATCACGTCCCGTGCGGGACATGCCCGCCATTGGCTGATCGTCCGAACGGCGTTTTTCAATAATGACCTTTTCGGCGCCGGTATCTGCCAGCCCCTTTTTCCTGAACATAAAATTGCCTTCTTTCACACCCGGCCCAAAAGCATTTCCCAGATCATCAATATCTTTCAGGGCCTGTTTACGCTGATGGGCCGAAAGCTCGCGGATGTTTTTTCCGTTGATGGTAGTATCGCCATTGGTTATCTTTATCTCTATATCCTTTTTGCCCTGGGCAAAAACCAATAGCGGCAATGCCATAATAACAATAAGGCTTAATGCAAAAATGAATTCGAAACCGGGTTTATCCAATAGTTTTTCATGGTAATTTGTTTTTAAGTGGAAATGAAGCTATCATGAGCAGCCTGATTTTAATATTACTCATGATGGTTCATGTGATTTTGGTTAAATTTGAATATATCAAAGTTAACAAGCTATTCAATTACAATATGTTAAATCTTTGACTACAATATGTTAAAAAGTGTTAAATGCAATCGCGATGCGCTTATTTAAAATATTTTTGTTTTTAAGGGATGAAGAAAAAGAGTATAGGTTTTATTATTGGCTTGATGGGATTTGCACTGTTAGGTGTAATGTCGATGCAGTTGTATTTTTTGCGGCAATCTTACCAGATGCAATCCGATCTTTTTGACCGTTCGGTTAATGATGCATTGAATAATGTGGTCAACAAGTTAGCCAAGCAGGATGCTATCAATTTTTTAAATAAAAAGGCGCAGTATTTTGATCAGCAATTTAAACCGGGGAACGACAAATCACCGGACCTTCGTAAACAATACTGACAAAAGTGCCGGCAAAACTTATATTAGTCAGACCGGAAAAAAGAAAATTGACGGCACGCGAACGAAGATTGAATTTATTGCGTGACAGCCTTAAAAAGGTAATATTAAGCAACAAGCTGGATGAGGAGTTTTTTAACATGGCGCAGGCGGGCGAATTGAATCTTCATTTCAGGTATGAAGAGTATACCGATGAATTCGGCAATATTCATCAGCGTATGACCGACCCTAAAATCTCAGCGGCCCGGCTAATCCGGCAGTTGCAAAAAAACCGACCAAACTTCATAAATATGATACGCTTGCTGGTTGACTATATGGACCCGCAATTTGGCAAACAGGTAATACCCGTTGCGCAGATAAACCCGTTCTGGGTGCACGAACAGGACCGCAAAAAGAGCGAACGCAGGTTTAATGAAGTAAAGAAAATGCTTGAGGACCGATTCGCTGCAAAATATCCAGAAAGGAAGTAAAGCCAACGTGATTGAAAACCTGGCAGATGAATATCAGAAATCAAATGAGCCGTTGAAGAAACGCCTTAGTCCTTTTTGGATCGATTCACTGCTTCGGTTTGAACTGCATAACAAAGGAATTTTTCTGCCTTTTAATTATTCGGTAAGTACTTTTAACAGCGATTCGCTGATCTTTACAAGTGCCACTTACACCACGATGGCAAAGCAGATTTTATACCCGCCAACACCTACCAGGTGTCTATTTTCAGTAAGGAAGTGATCAACGATCCCGGTAAGATCAAAATATCCTTCCCTCAGAAAAATTCGCTGATTCTGAACAAAATGACGGCATCAATGGCCACCTCAGGCGGCTTGCTGCTGGTTCTGATCTTTTGTTTTGGATATACCATTTTCTCCATCCTGCAGCAAAAAAAGATATCGGAAATGAAAATGGATTTTATCAATAACATGACCCATGAGTTTAAAACTCCTGTATCAACCATTATGATTGCCAGTGAAGCATTGAAAGATAAGGAGATTGCTGAAGACAAAAGCCGCGTTGCAAGGCTTGCCAATATCATATTTGAAGAAAACCAACGATTGGGCAACCATATTGAGCGGGTACTGAATATTGCCCGGATCGAAAAAAATGATTTTAAACTGGATATAAAACCATTGGATGTTAATGAAATGGTAACCACTGTGCTCGATAGCATGGCGCTTAAAGCTGCAAAAACATAATGTTAACGCTACACCTGCAATCTGGATGCTGAAAACGCGATGATCGAGGCCGATGAACTGCATTTTTCAAATGTGCTGTATAACCTGATCGACAATGCCATTAAATACAGTCCGGATGTGCCCGAAATTACCATCAGCACATTTAACAAAAACGAGCAGTGATGATACGGGTGGCCGATAAAGGAATAGGCATGAACCGCGACCAGCAAACCAAAATATTTGAACAGTTTTACCGTATCCCGACAGGCAATTTGCACGATGTTAAAGGCTTTGGTTTAGGATTGAGTTATGTTAATACCATTGTAAAAAGGCTTAACGGCACTATAAGCGTTAAATCGGAAAAAGAAAAAGGCTCGGAATTTGAGTTGAAATTCCACATCGAGCATAAACTACATCAGCATGAAAAAAATATTACTGGTTGAAGATGATCCTAATCTGGGTTTACTGTTACAGGATTACCTGCAGCTAAAAGGTAAATTTGAAGTTGTTTTATGCAAAGATGGCGAGGAAGGTCTGAAAACATTTACCAGGCAAAACTTTGATCTGCTGATACTGGATGTGATGATGCCTAAAAAAGATGGCTTTACTTTGGGCAAGGAGATCAGGAAATTCAACGCCCATGTGCCTATTATTTTTGCTACAGCAAAAGGCATGATAGAAGATAAAACCCAGGCCTTTAATCTTGGTGGGGACGATTATATTACCAAACCTTTCCGTATAGAAGAGCTTTTGCTGCGTATAAATGCTTTGCTGAAAAGGGTGAATAATCAGCGAAAAAAGTGAGGAAGAAAAACAAACCCATTTTAAAATTGGCCGGTACAACTTTTGACTATACCTCGCAAATGATATCCATCAGGCGATGCTCAACAAAAATTATCAACCAAAGAAGCTGAACTGCTGCGTTTGCTTTGCCTGCGTAAAAACGAGGTGCTTACCCGTGAAGAAGCCCTGCTCAATATTTGGCATGATGATAATTACTTCAATGGCCGCAGTATGGATGTTTTTTTAAGTAAGATCCGTAAGTATCTAAAAGATGACCCGAGTGTGGAGATCATCAATGTACACGGCAGGGGATATAAATTGCTGATCAACTGAAGGCAGGCGTCAGGATTTCATCTTTTAGAGCGGATGGCCAACAAACTATGTAACAACTTTGTTAATATCAGCGGCTAGAAATCCAACCTAAAATAGATAAGTTTGTTTATTCTCAACAAACTAACTGAAAATGAAAAGAAAACTACTTTTTTCCTCCCTCTTAATTGCCGGTATGGCAGGCTCTGTCTTTGCACAGGAGTCAGCTGACCAGGCTGCGGCGCAAAAGATCCGCGACGAAGGCCTGAACCATTCAAAAGTAATGGAAACCGCCTTTTATCTTACCGATGTTTCAGGGCCGCGCCTTGCCGGGTCACCTGGTTTGAAACGCGCACAAAACTGGGCTGTTAACCAGCTAAAAACCTGGGGGATGGAAAATGCGCAAACTGGAGCCCTGGGGTAAATTTGGAAAAGGCTGGGAAGTTGAAAAAAACTATGCGGCGGTTACCGTTCCCTATTATCATGCCATTATAGCCATACCAAAAGCATGGACACCGGGCACTAACGGACTGATAAAAAGCGATGTAGTATTAATAAAGATCGATACGCATTACCGACCTGGATCAATACAAAGGCAAACTGGCTGGCAAGATCGTGATATTTGATACCAAAACTAAGCTTAGCCGGAGCACCAAACCTGATCTGCACGTTATACTGATGCTGAACTGGACGAAATGGCCAAAGCAACCGCCCAAGCCGTCACCAACGCAGGGCATTGGACCGTAATTCGCCGCAATTTATAGCGATGCAAAAAGCGCGTGCTTTACGTGCCGCAATAAGCACTTTCTTGCAGAAAGAAAATGTGGCCTGATCCTGAGCATGGCGCGCGGCACGGACGGAACCGTATTTACTACCAACGGTGCATCTTATGCCGATACGGCAAAGGCGGTTGCCCCTGAACTGGAAACCAGCGGCGAAGATTATCTGCGCATCCTGCGCCTGGTAAAAGCCGGACAAAAAGTTGAAATGGAAGCCGATATAAAAACCCAGTTTTTTACTGACGACCTTCAGGGATATGATGTAGTAGCCGAAATACCCGGCACGGACAAAAAACTAAAAGACCAGATAGTGATGATTGGCGGCCACCTTGACTCCTGGCACGGCGCTACCGGGCGCAACCGATAATGCAGCGGGCAGTGCTGTAATGATGGAGGTAATGCGCATATTAAAAGCGATTGACTTTAAACCAAAGCGCACTATTCGCATTGCTTTATGGAGTTCGGAAGAACAGGGACTGTTCGGTTCCCGCGGATATGTGCTGAATCATTTTGGCGACCCAAAAACCATGCAGCTAAAACCTGAACAGGCAAAAATTTCTGCCTATTATAACCTGGATAACGGAACCGGTAAAATACGCGGTATCTACCTGCAGGGCGATTCAGCAGCCGGAGCGGTTTTCAGGCCTTGGTTTGAGCCGTTTAAAGACATCGGTGCAACGTACGATTACCATCAGAAATACGGGAGGAACCGACCACCTATCGTTTGATGCCGTAGGCATACCCGGGTTTCAGTTTATACAGGATGCATGGATTATGGTACCCGTACGCACCACAGTAACCAGGATACTTATGATCGCCTGAGCGAAGATGACCTGAAACAGGCCGCTACCATCGTTGCTTCGTTTGTATATAATACTGCGCAGCGCGAAGAAATGATACCGCGAACAGAACTGCCCAAAGGCGCAAGGCACCAACTAAGGACACTAAAAATGATTAATGAAGGCCCCCTAAATTGGGGGTTTTTTTTATTCATAAAAAACTAACACCTTAGTTGCTTTTTGATTTTTTAATTTATAACTTAGATTAACCAATTAGATTATACTGCGCATAGCCAGACTCAAATGCTTATAAAATCATGGAAATTAAAGAATTAACCCGTGCCGAAGAGCAGATAATGCAGGTATTGTGGCAGCTGAAAAAGGGTTTGTAAAAGATGTGATCGACGTCTGCCCGAACCCAAACCGGCTTATAATACCGTATCAACCATTCATCAGCATATCTGGAAACAAAAGGCTTTGTTGAGCATACCGCTTTTGGGAAAAGTCATGAGTATTACCCGGTTATCAGTAAAGAGCAATACCAGGATTTTGCCACCGAAAAGCTTATTAAGCGGCTATTTTGATAATTCGGTAAAGCACATGTTTTCATTCTTTGTAAAAAAGGAAAAGATTGACCTTAAAGAAGCCGACGAGATAATGAAACTGATTGAAAAACTTAAAGAAAAATAAGAAATGATCTGGTGGCAATATTTATTACTGGTAAATCTTTACCTGGTATTGTTTTACGGGTTTTATGCCTTGCTGCTGCGCAGAGAAACCTTTTTTCACCTTAACCGCATTTATCTTGTATCATCCGCTCTGCTATCATTTTTTATCCCCCTTATTCATTCCGATTGGGTAAAAGACCTATTTATTACCCGACAGGTACAGCATACCCTGTCAGTCTACGGTGCTCCGATCATGCTTTACAAATTAAGGCCAGCGCAGGATGATCATATGACTTTGGGGCAAATCGTTTTGATCCTTTATGGACTTGGAGCGATCTACCTGCTAACCAGATTTGTGCTGCAGTTGATGTCCCTCAAAAAATAATAAACAGGTCTGAGAGCTCGGGTCGCATTTTCATTTTTCAAAAATATCATGGCTGGGCACCAATCCGGATGATCAGGGCATTATCGAAGCCCACGAACTGGCGCATGCCAGCCAATGGCATTCGGCAGATATTGTGCTTATTGAAGTGATAACGATCATCAACTGGTTCAATCCTGTGGTATACCTTTACCGGCTTGGCATAAAGCATATTCACGAATTTATTGCCGACAGACAGGCTCTGAAAAGCGGGATAGATAAAGCGGACTACGCTTTACTGCTCTTTAGCCAGACCGTTAAGGCGCCCGCCCATCAGCTGGTAAATCCTTTTTTCAATCATAGTCTTTTGAAGCAGCGCATCCTGATGCTTCATAGAAACCGCTCGCAGCGGACTGCGCTTTTGAAGTATGGGTTATCGGCACCCTTATTCATTCTGATGCTGATATTATCTTCAGTTACCATCAGTGAAAGTAAAACCGTGGCGCTGATCAATAAAAAAGCGGAGCAGATATTTCTCTCGTCACCTGCCAGGCTGGAAACCATTATCAAAGCCAATATTGCAAATAACAAAATTTCGGCTGCCTATGCAGCCGGCAATGAGAAAACAGAAACGCAACCCGTATATGATCTGCAGCCCTATGACGATCATGCAAAAAAAGAAGACGATGAACCCGTTTTTATGACGGTAGAAAAGGAACCGGAATTTAAGGGCGGGATACTGGAGTTTTATCGATTTTTGGGCAATACGATCAAATATCCTGAATGGAATGCTTAAAAAGAATGTTCAGGGCAAGGTATTTATCTCGATGACCGTTGAAACGGATGGTTCCCTTTCTGATTTTAAAGTGGAAAAGGATATGGGCTTTGGCGCGGCCGCTGAGACTATCCGCGCCTTAAAACTGTCTCCCAAATGGGAACCAGGATACCAAAACGGACAGGCGGTAAGGGTAAGGTACACGCTTCCCATCACTTTTGCTATTTCCAAAGAACTATTAGACACCACTTCGGAATTCGAAAACACCGCGGGTAAGCCTGACGTTAATGATAAGGTATCCGACAACGCCTATAAGGAGACTGAAAGAAGTACCGGTACCACTTTGCTTGGCCTGGACACCAGATTACGTCCGATGTATATACTGGATGGCAAAATAGTGCCTGACCTGAATAACTTAAACCCTGAAAACATTTTATCCATAACACTTGTAAAAAACCCTGCCGACCTGGAGCCATACATCAGTCTTTTCGGCACAAAAGCGACAGATGGTGTGGTGCTCATCAGAACAAAAAGTACGGCAGGCAAGTAAGCGTCCGCGCAATACGGGGTTAATAAATATTATTTATATTTATATAAACATCTTGGCATAACCTGCAAGCGCAAAACCCTGGACACATGAACTGGAAACTCATTTTTCAATTATCAGTTTTCGGACTGATCATGGCAATCGGCACCATATCATTGATCCCTGAAAAAGCTGAACCCGCTTTCTGGCTGGCTATTTTTATCTTTTGCTCCTTGGTTATTGCTAAAGGAGCACCTGCAAAATTCTTTCTTCATGGCTTTTTGGTGAGTATGGTCAATAGTGTGTGGATCACTGCTTTTCATATTTTCTTTTACAGCACCTATATCGCCAATCACCCCAATGTGGTAAAGATGGCACAGCAATACGCAATTTTGCCCAGGCATCCGCGACTGGCCATGCTCTTTACCGGACCATGCTTTGGAATACTGTTCGGCCTGGTACTCGGCCTTTTTGCCTATCTGGCTTCCCTGTTAGTCAGGAAAAAAGCAGCAACGCATTAAACAGGTGCGTTGCCTTGGACGCGGCCCCCCCTATTTGATGAATGCCATTTATGTTAAAAGCTTTTCAGTTTGAGTTGTAAACTTTAGAATAAACATTAATTTTGCAGCATCAACATATAAAAAATGAAACCATTCATATCAACATCAACTTACGGAATTCTTAATTACGTGATGGCTATTGCATTAATGTCATCACCATGGGTCTTTGGATTTGCCCATCTGGGCGGCGCAGCATTGTTTTTACCTTTGATCTTTGGATGGCTTCAATTGATCATGGCTATTTTCAGCCGTCACAAATTCGGCATTTTTAATGTATTCCCTGTGTCTATGCACTGCTTTATTGATGTTATCGGCGGATCATTTGTATTGGCATCTCCATTTGTATATGGTTTTGCGTCGGCACATCATGTCTTCTGGCCGCAGGTGATCTTAGGCGGAATCGTATTTTGTATGGGAATATTTACCCAAACATCGCCTTTTACGGATGAGCCTCAACATGTATTTAAAGATGGCTTAATAGGCAATACATCGGATATTGATGAGTCGATGTCGCACTAAAACGAATGGTATATAAAAGAAAAAGCAGCTGCCGGGGGCAGCTGCTTTTTCTTTTATATAACCTTTGGTCAGAATAACATCTCCTGCGGGGGCGTCACTCCCTTTAAACGAAGGTAAACCGTAGCTTGCCCGCGGTGGTGACTCTGGTGCTCAAATGCCTTATCAATTAAGACATATTTAGGCAACTCCTTTCCCCGCCCTTTACCATTTCCTGAAGTTGTTCTGGCGTCATGCCCTGTATTGCGCTTAATACGTAATCATAACTGTCCATTACGGCCTTGGTGGTAGCTTCCTTTGTTTGTGGTATGGTCTTTTCGGCAGATACCTTGCCAAGCGGACTTGCTTTTGCGGTAGCTGCGCCGACAAGACCGTAATTCCCGTCAGCCAGATGAAGCATCTGACCGGCAAATGACCGCATTTCAGGAGTTGGTTTAAAGCCGTAACCATCTTCAGGCATCGCATCCAGGTATTTTTTGGTGTATTCCTTGCCCCTCTGCCAATCGGCAGTCATCTGGTCCTTGCTGCATTGTGCATTTGCTGTAGCACAAGTGAGAACTGTTACCAATAAGGTGAACAGCATTGCTAGTTTTTTCATGAGTTGTATGATTTTTAACGATTTATAATATCTAAGTTATTAAATATTTCCACTAATAATCATAGCCTTGCTGCTTCATAAAAAAAGCCTCAGCATTACACTGAGGCTTCACACACATTAACGATTATAAAACTGAACTATTGGTCAATTTTATCATAACAGCCCATGCTCCTCAATGGACAAGCATGGCGCGTTTGCGCGCAGCGGCTATTAAGAGCATCCCATCGAGTTGCCGCAGTTTAAACATTTATAACAAGTGCCCGAACGTAATGGTAGTATGCCCGCATACATTGCATGCCGGCGCATCGCTTTGTACGCCCATGCTCAAATCAACAGTTAAATTGTTTTTTACTGCCTGCTACCGGATTCAACGTGCTCTGATTTAACCGGCTGATAAACATTGGTTTCATCTGGATTAATATCTCTCATCCTCCATTTGCGGGTTGCCAGTAATGCCTTTTTGCTCGGTTATCACATGCACCAGGTCGGTACGGTCTTGGTATTCGTAACCCAGCATCCTGAAAATATAATCGATAATAGAGGTTGCGCTTTTAATATTTGCATGGCCAACTACCATCCCGGCAGGTTCAAATCGGGTAAATGTAAATTTCTCTACATATTCTTCCAGCGGAACGCCATATTGCAGACCAACCGAAACCGCTATGGCAAAGCAGTTCATCAACGAGCGGAAAGTTGCGCCTTCTTTGTGCATATCCACAAATATCTCACCCAATGTTCCATCTTCATATTCGCCGGTGCGCACAAATACGGTTTGCCCGTCGATACTGGCTTTTTGAGTATAACCGCGGCGTTTAAAAGGCAAGCTCTTCTTTTGTACCACGCGCGAAAGCTGGCGCATAAAGTTGGTATCCTTTGATTTCTCCATAATGGCAATGGCCGCTTCAATCACCTGCTCTGGGGTCAGATCGCTCAGTTTAACATTGGCTGCTTCGCCTAATACCTCTTCAACAGTTTCCAGTTTTTCTTCGGCATTCTTCTCTTCTTTCACATCCGATTTGGTGGATAATGGCTGCGAAAGCTTGCAACCATCACGGTAAAGCGCATTGGCTTTTAAGCCCAGCGTCCACGACAGTTCATAACAATCTTTTATCTCTTCAACTTTAGCCTCATTTGGCAGGTTGATGGTTTTTGATATGGCGCCCGAAAGGAAAGGCTGTGCGGCAGCCATCATTTTGATATGGCCGTGCGCATGGATATAACGCTCGCCTTTGGCTGCCGCATTTGTTGGCGCAATCAAATATCGGATAATGCTCCTGTTTTAAGATATGGTGCCCCTTCAATGGTCATGGTGCCGCATACATATTCGTTGGCTTCGGCAATTTGTTTTCGGCTGAACCCTAATGAACGCAGCAAATTAAAATCAGGGGCATTGTATTGTTCGGGCGTTAAGTCCCAGTCGTTTTAAGGCATTCTTCACCAAGCGTCCAGATGTTAAAGGCAAAGCCTATTTCAAATGCAGAAACAATGGCTTTATCCAGTTTTTCCAGCTCATGCATTGGTAAGCCTTTTGCTTTCAGCGCTGTCGGGATTGATATGCGGAGCGCCTTTTAAGCTGGCACGTTCCTTTTGCATAATTTACGATAGCGGCTAACTTCATGTTCCTGGTAACCCAAGTTGCTTCAATGCATCAGGCACAGCCTGGTTGATGATCTTAAAATAACCGCCACCCGATAATTTTTTGAATTTAACCAGTGCAAAATCAGGCTCAATACCGGTAGTATCGCAATCCATTACCAAACCTATCGTGCCGGTTGGCGCAATAACGGTAGTTTGTGCGTTACGGTAACCATATTGTTCGCCCATTTCAACAGCTTTGTCCCATGCATTGCAGGCGGCCGAAAGCAAATAGTCCGGGCAATATTTTTGATCAATTCCCGGAGGAAGTATTTCCAGGCCTTCATAATTTTCAGTAGAGTTATAAGCTGCATAGCGGTGATTACGCATTACACGCAGCATGTGTTTCTTATTTTCTTTGTAACGGCTGAAAGTACCCAATTCACGGGCCATCTCGGCTGAAGTGGCATAGGCAGTACCTGTCATGATAGCGGTAATAGCACCGCCAATAGCGCGGGCCTTATCGCTATCATAAGGAATGCCGTTTACCATTAAGGCCGACCCCAGGTTGGCATAACCCTAAACCCAACGTGCGGTAATCATAGGATAGCTGCGCCACTTCTTTTGATGGAAACTGCGCCATCAGTACCGATATTTCCAGTACGATTGTCCATATACGGCAGGAATGCTCAAAGCCTTTTACATCAAATATGCGGTGTTTTCGGATCAAAAAAATGCGCCAGGTTAATCGATGCCAGGTTACATGCGGTATTATCCAGAAACATGTACTCGGAGCATGGATTTGAAGCATTGATGCGGCCGCCTTCGGGGCAGGTATGCCATTCGTTAATGGTGCTGTCATACTGTACGCCAGGATCGGCGCAGGCCCAGGCTGCAAAAGCAATATCGTCCCAAAGTTTTTGTGCTGAAATACTGATTTTACCATTTTGCCATTCATGCGGCCTGTTCAGATCCCAGTCTTTTCCTTCTTTCAGCGCATTGAAGAAACTATTGGGTATACGGACAGAGTTATTAGAATTTTGGCCGGATACGGTGCGGTAAGCTTCGCCTTCGTAATCGGAAGAATATCCGGCAGCTATCAATGCAGCTACTTTCTTTTCTTCTTCAACTTTCCAGTTTACAAATTCTTCAATTTCAGGGTGATCCAGATCAAGGCAAACCATTTTAGCAGCCCTGCGGGTAGTACCGCCCGATTTGATTGCTCCTGCGGCACGGTCGCCTATCTTCAAAAACGACATCAAGCCTGATGAATAGCCGCCGCCTGATAATTTTTCATTCTCTCCTCGGATCTTCGAGAAGTTGGTGCCTACGCCTGAACCATATTTGAATATACGCGCTTCACGAACCCAAAGGTCCATGATACCGCCTTCATTTACCAGGTCATCTTCAACGGACAGGATGAAGCAGGCATGTGGCTGAGGACGCTCATATGCTGAGGTGGATTTGCTTAATACTTCGGTAACAGGGTCAACAAAATAATGTCCCTGCGGCTTGCCGGTGATGCCGTAGGAGGTATGCAAACCGGTATTGAACCATTGCGGCGAGTTTGGCGCTGCCAATTGACCGACAATAGTGTATACTATTTCATCATAAAATATTTCCGCATCTTTTTTCGAAGCGAAATATCCATAACGCATACCCCAGTCTTTCCAGCAATTAGCCATGCGGTGGGCAACCTGCTTAATGCTTTTTTCAGAACCGGTAGTACCGTCCGGCTGGGGAACCATTGCCTTACGGAAATATTTTTGAGCAAGGATATCCGTTGCTACCTGCGACCATGAAGCGGGCACTTCAACATCATTCATTTCAAATACCGCATCGCCTGATGGATTACGTATCACCGAAGAGCGCTTCTCGATATTTGAACAGGTCAAATACGTTCTTTCCCTCTTTGCTAAAGTATCTTTCAATCTTTAGCCCATTTCCGCCTGATGCGGTAGCTTTTTTTGAAATGTTTTTGCCCATATCTATGTGTCTAGTAAGTTAATAGCGTGTTAAAAAATCCTTAGGGGTTTTTAATCAAATTTACCGTTCTAAGTGACGCTGTTCAATTCAGAGTTTTCCACAGGTTGTTAAGTCGAACCGCATTGTCATTATTTAACCTTTGCAAAAGCTTGTTTTACAGAGCCTTAAAAGTGTGGAAAACTAAAAAAAGCAAAAAACAATAAATTTTTTCGCTTAATTTTGGTATGTTTTTCGGTTAATAGAACAGTGTTTCTTTAGCTTTAAAAATAAAACCAAACATTAAAGTTTAATTTACGAAAAGTTAAGTAATAATTAAAAATTTAGAGCGTTTCAGAGCTTAAATATGACGCAATACTTACGGATATGAGGAAGATGATCGAAATTTATTGGGACTATTATTTTGTCAATCTTGACAAATTATTCCTTAAAGTGTGTGAGGCGCCTGTCTACTGAGCGGCCTGTACAGCTGAAAGGTTTCAGGGCTGGGATTCTTACAGTATACTATGGTAATAGGTTCCGGCCCTGATCATTATGACCGAACGGTATGACGAGAAAACTAATCGTATCCAACCTGGTGTCACCGGACGGCTTTTTTGAAGCGCCGGGCCGGGATTTGTCATGGTTCAAGATAGATCCGGAATTCCACAGGCATTTGGTGACCCTATTTGAACGTGTCGACACTATTTTCGTCGGCAGGCATACCTACGATCTGTTTGTTGCTTATTAGCCAGGTTATGTGAACGAAGATGACCCTACCGGTGATTTTATGAACCTTTAAACCAAGGTGGTCTTCTCAAAAACACTCCAATATGCGCCCTGGGGAAAATACAAGGAGGCGATATTGCTCCATGGTAACCTGGAGGACAATGTCCAAAAACTGAAGCTGGAATCCGGAAAAAAAGATATCGTCCTATTCGGCAGCGGAAGTTTGGTCAGCGCTTTATCCCAGGCTGACCTGGTAGACGAATACCGCTTTATCGTCAACCCTGTCCTGTTGGGCAACGGCCGGCAAATGCTTGAACATGTAACGCTTAATCATCCCCTGAAATTGAAGGCAGCTACGGTTCTAAGTTTTGGTGTCGTTATTTTGGACTACGAGCGGGCTGTATAGCGAAATGTAAAAAATAAAAAATCCCGGAGGTCTTCCGGGATCATTTGCTTTAAATCTTATTCCTGGTTATTCCACCACGCTTACCTTAAGCATATTGGTTTTACCCTGTTTGGTGATAGGCACCGAAGCGGTATTGATCACTACGTCACCAATTTCTATCAGCTGCTGTGACTTTCAGAATATCATTTACATCGCAATGGTTTGATCGGTACTTTCCAGCTTGTCATAATAAAAAGCGCGTACACCCCAAACCAGGCTTAGTGCATTTAAAAGGTGTTTGTTGGAAGTGAAGATATAAGTGCCGGCTTTGGGTCTGTAGCTTGATATCTCAAAGGCGGTATAACCCGATACTGTCATCGAAACAATACCCACTGCGTTGGTATGTTCAGCCAGGTAAACTGCCGATCCGCATAAGGCATCGCTTAAATAATTGGCCGGAATTGGCGGCGTAATCGGTTCAAGTGTTGTATTGAAAGGATAGCCCAGTTCTTCTACATTGCGTACAATTTTTGCCATTGTTTCAATAACGATCACCGGAAACTCACCTACGGATGTTTCGCCGCTCAGCATTACCGCATCAGCGCCATCCAGTACCGAATTGGCCACGTCATTCACCTCGGCGCGTGTAGGGCGCGGCGTGGTGATCATCGATTCAAGCATCTGGGTAGCAACAATTACCGGCTTTGAGGCCTCGCGGCATTTGCGGGCTATCATTTTTTGCAGCAAAGGCACTTCTTCCAGTGGCATTTCAACACCCAGGTCACCACGGGCAACCATTACACCATCGGTTGCAGCAATAATCCCATCTATATTATCGATAGCCTCCGGCTTTTCAACCTTGGCAATTACCCTTGCAGATTTGCCGCTGCGCGGCCGATAATACGTTTTAACTCAACAATATCCTCACCAGTACGCACAAATGAAAGACCGATCCATTCCACATCATTTTCCAATGCAAATTCAAGGTTCACCAGGTCCTCTTCGGTTAAGCTTGGGATAGATACTTTAGTATTTGGCAGGTTAACGCCCTTGCGTGATGTTAAAATACCACCATGTACCACTTCGCAAACTACCGTATCTTTACGGTTGGTTTCAATCACGCGCATCTGTATCTTACCATCATCCAGCAAAATAATCTCATCTGGCCTGTACATCCTGCGGAAAAGTTTCATAAGTAATATATATCTGGTTATCATCGCCAATACACTCATGCGTGGTGATATTGATACGCGTGCCGTTAACCAGGTGGATGCCGCCGTCTTTTACCAATCCGATGCGGATCTTGGGGCCCTGCAAGTCGGCCAGTATGCCGACATTGATTTTATATTGCTCATTTATTTCGCGGATCGTATCGATCACTTTCTTGTGATCTTCAGGCTTTTCCGTGCGAAAAATTAAGGCGGCAAACATTTACGCCAGCCTTTATCATAGCTAATAACACATCTTTTTTGGCCGATGCCGGACCCATTGTAGCAACAATTTTAGTACGGTTATAAGATAATTTCATATTTATCGGGTTAAAACTGGCTTATATTAGTAAATATTAGTGTAATAGTACACTTCTAAAAATTTGGCGCTAAAATAAAAGATTTTCGCGTGATTTTATTTTTTTTGGATCAATCTTTACCGCGGCAACAATTTCGGGTATCCTATTTAAGGCCGAAACCAGGCTTATCCAGGTCATTTTCATCGATATAATTTTTTATCATTAAAAAATAATCCGCCTTCCGCATTTCAGGCACCAGGTAGCCATCCGAGCCTTTATTGGCAATAAAATAAAAATCTGTTTCGCTGGCTTCCCAATTATAATGTATATATTGAAAAAAATACCGGTCCCGTCCCGGGCAGAATATCAACCTCCAGGTCGGCATTTTTATAAAATTAAAGTTTAAATACTTGTTAATAAGATAACAAATGCGGTAATCTTTTAGCGAAGTTGTGACTGCAATTAGCACAAAATCAAGATCGATCTCAAACTTTAAAAATTTCCTGTTCAAAATCATTACTTTTGCGCCGGTAAAAATACAAATTGAAACTCTTGCAATAAAATATTGTTGCAGATAATACAAAAGTTTTTAGATTTGATATTTAACAGAATTTATTTTTCTTTGCACAGAATTTTTATTAATCATTAAACTATAAGACTATGTCTGATATCGCTTCAAGAGTAAAAGCTATTATCGTAGAAAAATTAGGTGTTGACGAAAGTGAAGTAACACCCGAAGCTAGCTTCACCAATGATCTTGGTGCTGACTCGTTAGACACCGTGGAATTAATCATGGAGTTTGAAAAAGAATTTAACGTGGCTATTCCTGACGATCAGGCTGAAACTATCGGCACTGTAGGCCAGGCTATTGCTTACCTTGAAAAAAACGTTAAATAAAACTCCCTAATTTTACTAAATGGAGTTTAAAAGAGTTGTAGTAACCGGGCTTGGAGCACTTACTCCAATTGGCAACAACGTTCCTGAATATTGGGAACTCGTTGATCAATGGAGTGAGTGGCGCAGCCTTGATTAAAAGTTTTGATACCGACAAATTTCAAAACCAAATTTGCATGCGAGGTAAAGAACTTTGATGCGGATGCCTTTTTGGGCACGAAAAGATGCCAGGAAGCTCGATCCCTTTGTTCAGTATGCTTTATTTTCGACTGAAGAAGCTGTAAAAGATGCCGGTTTAGACTTTGAGAAGCTGGATACCAGCCGTATCGGTGTTATCTGGGGATCGGGCATTGGCGGTTTAAAAACATTTTTAGACGAGGTGGTAAATTTTGCCAAAGGCGACGGATCACCACGTTTTAATCCGTTTTTTATTCCCAAAATGATCGCAGATATCGCCCCCGGCCATATCTCGATCAAATACGGCTTACGCGGACCAAATTTCTCGACAGTTTCAGCCTGTGCTTCATCAAACAATTCCCTTATCGATTCATTTAACTATATCCGGTTGGGTAAAGCCAATATGTTTATAAGCGGTGGATCAGAAGCCATTATTAATGAAGCAGGTATCGGCGGATTTAACGCCATGCACGCTTTATCAACCCGTAACGATGATCCGGCAACGGCATCACGTCCGTTTGACCTTGACCGTGATGGTTTTGTAGCCGGTGAAGGCGCCGGAACGATCATTCTGGAAGAACTGGAACATGCTAAAGCACGCGGCGCCAAAATCTATGCTGAAATGGTCGGCGGCGGCATGAGTGCTGATGCTTATCATATGACCGCCCCCCACCCGGATGGCCTTGGTGCCGCCCTGGTAATGAAAGCGGCACTTGGAAGATGCAGGACTCAGACCATCAGATATCGATTATGTAAATGTTCATGGCACATCAACACCTATCGGCGACCCCCAGGAAGTTAAAGCCATTCAGGATACCTTTGGCGACGATATTTATCGCATTAATATCAGTTCGACCAAATCAATGACCGGCCATTTGCTTGGTGCAGCCGGTGCGGTTGAAGCTATAGCTGCTATATTAGCGACTAAAAATGACATTATACCACCAACGATCAATCATTTTACTGATGATCCGGCATTTGATCCTAAAATAAACTTTACGTTTAATAAGGCTCAGAAACGGGTGGTAAGAGTAGCCCAAAGCAATGGATTTGGTTTTGGCGGCCATAATGCTTCGGTAATATTTAAAAAGTACGAAGATTAATATATTGAATGCCAATAAGTCGGTTTTATAAGCTTTATTTATCACCAAACAGAAAATACGTAAAATCGTTAAAGAATTTGCTCGGATTTGTTCCGGGCAATTTGTCTTTATACCGATTGGCGTTCCGGCATAAATCTGTTGCGCAAAATGTAAAAAAAGGCGTAAAAAACAGCAACGAACGGCTTGAATTTCTGGGTGATGCGGTGTTGGGCAGCGTGGTTGCAGAAGTGCTTTTTAAACTTATATCCCTATGAAGATGAGGGCTTTTTGACGGAATTGCGCTCAAAAATAGTAAACCGGGTAAATCTCAATCAACTTGCCCGCAAACTGGGATTTGAACAACTCATCGAGTATGATAACCGTATGGTCAATTCATGCCCGTCAGGGCTCCTTGCTGGGCGATGCTTTTGAAGCGCTGATCGGGGCCATTTATTTGGATAAAGGTTATGATTTTACCAAAAATTTTCTGGTTAACCATATCATTAAATCACACATCGATATTCATACGCTTGAGCAAACCGAAACCAATTTTAAAAGCAAGCTGATCGAATGGTGCCAGCGCCACGGTAAGGATATCACTTTTGACCTGATTGAGTAACAAAGACGGCGAAAGCAATAAGCTTTTTACCGTTCAAGCCAGTGTTGATGGTGAGGTAATGGGTCAGGGCAAAGAATTCAATAAAAAGAATGCCGAAAAACTGGCGGCCGAAAAGGCTTGTGAAGCACTGGGAATCTGAGACGATTTAATAACAGCTTCTGTAATTTAGTTTGCGGCCTGTCCTTATTCTTCTGGTAGTAAGCCAGCGATTTTTTAATATACATAATCAGCTGGTAATCATTCCATTCCTTTAAATCATCATAACGAAGGCGTAAATTCCTGCATAAATTTAGCACTTCATCATCAGGCAATTTGGTGACACTTTTCACTAACTCCCTGGTGTACCTTCTGTCCACTTCGGTGGCTTCCATTTCCCCTTTTGCAAAGGTGGTAAAATGTCTTGCCTCCCCCGGAGTTTTACCAAATATCTCATACAAGCCTGTTAACGGTGAATTCAACCAAGTCATCAACGGCGGCGAATGTCCGTCATAAAAAGGTACCCTGATTGCGGTATTGCCGTCATAACTTCGTTCAGTTCCTGCTTTTTGGTTTGCGATTTTATAGTGACTTCGTTCAATTGTATTACCGGCTGCAGGTAAATAACCTGGTCGTCGCCGCTGGTCACTGCAATTTTTTGCGGCGTGTAATCATTTTTCGTCACGAGCAAGGTATCGCCCGCCTGCGCTTTAATGCTGAATCCCCCCAGCTCATCACTCATCATCATCACCTGGCTTTTCAGGTTGGTTATCAGGACCTGGGATACTCTTTCGGCCGAGCTTTTCTTAAATACGACGCCTTTAATATTAAATACCTGCTGGGCACGGGCAAAGCCGTTTACAAAGCAAATCAAAAAAAACGCACATAATAATTCTCTGAGTTAAGCGCATTAACTGCAAAATTATAGAATGTTTAACGCAAAAAATGTAAAAAGATGTTAAAGGCCTGCCGTTTGGCCAATGCCGACCCGAAATTAGTTCAATTTGCTTGCAAGCCTGCTCGCGGGCCACCTGATCACTATTCACCAAAAAAACTATCTTTGCGCATGATAAAATCAATGACGGGTTATGGCATTGCCAGTTTTGACTCAGGCAATACCAAATATACTGTTGAAATCAAATCCCTGAACAGTAAATTTCTTGAGCTTTCGCTTCGTATCCCAAAATCATTTTCGGAAAAGGAATTTCAGCTGCGCAATGAATGCAACAAGCAAATTGAGCGCGGTAAAGTAAGCTTGTCGATCAATGTGGAACAAGGCTGATTCATCGGTAAAAGCCGCCGGCATTGATACGGACCTTGCTTAAAAACTATTATGACCAGTTAAAAGCGGTTAGCGACGAACTCGGTGAACCGACAGGCAATTTGCTTCAGCTGGCACTTGGCCTGCCCGAGGTGGTGAAATACGATGAGGATACCGTGTCGGAAGAAGAATGGAAAATCGTTGAAAAAACCTTTCAGCAGGCTTTGGCAGCCTTTCAGCAATTCCGGGCCGATGAAGGCAACGTACTGGAGCAGGATGTAAAATATGCGCATCGGTATCATTCTTAAAAACCTGGAAATAGTAGAAGTTGAAGAACCTAAACGTATCCCGCTGATCAAGGAAAGGCTGAACCAGTTTCTGAACGAAGCGGTGGGCCGGGAAAACATCGATCAGAACCGGTTTGAACAGGAGCTGATCTATTACATTGATAAGCTGGATATTACCGAAGAAAAAATACGCCTGAAAAGCCATTGCGATTATTTCGTGGAAACACTGAAAAATGCAGATGCCAATGGCAAAAAACTAGGCTTTATTTCGCAGGAAATTGGTCGCGAAATAAACACAATGGGCTCAAAAGCCAACGATGCCAACATACAGAAACTGGTGGTCGGCATGAAAGAAGAACTTGAAAAAATAAAAGAACAATTACTGAATGTATTGTAATAGCTGCAAAGTGCAAGGTTGTACTGATGCCCCCCTCATCCTAGCCCCCAAGAAAGCACCATTTCACCTGTACAACAATACCTTACGTCAACAATGAAAGAAGGAAAACTCATCATATTCTCGGCGCCGTCGGGGGCCGGTAAAACCACCATCGTTCAGCACCTGCTCGGCAAAATTCCTGAGCTTGAATTTTCAATTTCGGCAACAACGCGTCCCGCCCGGGGAGAAGAGAAAGATCATGAAGATTATTATTTTATAAGTAAGGAAGAGTTTTTGCACCTGATCGCTAAAAAGCATTTTGTCGAGTTTGAAGAAGTATATACCGGTACATTTTATGGCACACTGCGTACCGAAATTGAACGCATATGGGAAAAGGGCAAAGTGGTTATATTTGATATCGATGTGGAAGGCGGCTTTCACCTGAAGCGAAAATATGGCCATGCTGCCCTGGCTATTTTTGTCCAGCCGCCTTCGCTGGAAGTTTTAAAGGAACGCCTGGCCGGACGCGGTACCGACAGTCACGAAAAACTGATGGAAAGATTCGCAAAGGCAGAAAAAGAATTGAATTATGCCCCGCAATTTGATATTATCCTTAAAAATCACGATCTTCAAACGGCATGCACCCAGGCTGAGGAATTGGTTCTGAATTTTCTCAGAGCGTAATTCCGTTTATGGTTCATTTCAGGTGAAACCATTGTCCGGCGAGGTGAACACAGATTATGGTCTGGTAATCTGTTTTGCCGAACAAAAAATTGCCGCCTCCAGGCTATGGCCGGCTGGCTCGAGAAAAGCTAAAGGGATCTGTTAACTGCTTATTAAGAACGAAAATGAAAATAGGCTTACTCTTCGGTTCATTTAACCCCATACATATCGGTCACCTTGATCATCGCCAACTACATGGCCAATTATACCACCCTTGATAAGGTTTGGCTGGTCGTATCACCCCAAAATCCACTAAAAAAATACGGCGACCTGATTAACACCTATGACCGCCTGGAAATGGCAAAGCTCGCTACGGATAACTCTACCAGGATCACGGTCAGCGATGTAGAGATCCGGCTGCCGCAGCCTTCCTATACCATTGATACGCTTACCCATTTGAAGGAAAAATATCCTGAGCATGAGTTTGCCATCATCATGGGTTCCGATAACCTGACCACACTTCATAAATGGAAAAATTATAAACTCATCCTTCGCGATTACCGCATTTATGTCTACCCGCGTCCAGGCTATGAAAATTCCGAATTTGCGTCCCATCCCTCGGTTACCATCACCATGACCCCCTTAATGGAGCTATCCGCTACTTTTATACGCAAATCGCTGTCTGAGAAGAAAAATGTACAATACTTTGTTCCCGACCCGGTGCTTGCGTTTATAGAAAGTAAAAATTTGTACAGGCACGGGTAATTTGTGGTAACATTTATAACATTTGGGGTGTCTAAAGCGTAATAAAACCATAAAACATTTTATAAAATTATGCAGCTCTCAAAAGAAAAATTACAGCACTTTGTAAATAACATGCCCGACAAGATCGATGTATTGGAGCTTATTGATAAAGTGTTATTAATGGCCAAAATCGAGAACTCGTCGCCGGAACAGTCAAACGGCCATCTGCACCAGGAAGAGTTTGACAAAGAGATCGACCTTTGGGGTTAGCTTCCGGAAATACCGGAAGCGCAAGAATTGCCCGTCTAACAGTTTCCGCGCCGGCCTTTTTGCTTTCTGTTATTAACCTTACTTTTGCTTCGTGAGCGAAAGAACCATCCTTAAACTGCAATTGCCTACCGATCCGCTATGGGTGAAAAATGTTGTAGAAAGCAATATCGAAGAGATACTAACTGACCACGCGTTCTGCGAGCAGAAGGCCGCAAGCAATGCCATTACGCTTATTGTACAAAATCCCAATTTATCAGACCTGGTACAGGAAATGGCCGCTTTGGTGCAGGAGGAAATGGACCATTTTAAGCGTGTACATGATATTATCCTGGAGCGCGGATATGTACTGGGCCGCGAGCGTAAGGATGATTATGTTAATGAGCTCCGCAAATTCATGATCATCGGGGGCGGCCGGACAGTACAACTTGTTGATCGACTGTTATTATCGGCCATGATCGAGGCACGCAGCTGTGAACGCTTCAAAGTAATGTCCGAACATATCGGCGACCAGCAGCTGTCTGAATTTTATCATGAACTGATGATCAGCGAGGCTACGCATTACAGTACATTCATACGACTGGCAAAAAAGTATGCCGATGGAATAGATGTGGATAAACGCTGGAAAGAATTTTTGGAATACGAAGCCCGCGTCATACAGAATTACGGCAAAAGCGAGAACATTCACGGGTAGTTCGTCTATACAAATTTGCTGCTCACCGATACATTTGCAAATTATACTTGTTAATTCGTTGCTTTGTATATGCTGAGTTTCAGGACATACCAAATAATTATGCATATTGCGGGCTGGCTGTTATTTATGGCCTTCCCCATCCTGTTTATTAATGCCGGGCAATACGGAAATGTTCATCTGCTGTTAAATTCTCCTTACTATTGGGCTTTTTGCTTCACATATATCTTCCTGTTTTATCTGAATGCCTATGTACTGATCCCACGTTTTTTCCTTACAAAAAAATATGTGTGGTACGCCATTATATCTTTATCATTGTTCGCCGGCGTATTCTTGCTGAAACCCTATGACCGGCTTTTAAGAAATACAGATACAGTTTTTTCATTTCCTTTGCGCGAGCAGCCCATGCAGGAAATACTTACTGGCCGCCATATGCCGCCACCGCCCGGCTTCACCCCGGTGGCCCTGCCGGACAACGGCAGGACCAATCTGCAGGGACAGCCATTTCGACCGGGGACAAATTACCCCTTAAACCGCCGGCCTTTCGATAGCGTAAGCTTTTTCATTTTTTTAATGATCATGGCTTTGAGCACGGCGATCAGGATCATCCTGCAGTGGCAAAAAACAGAGCAACGCGCAGCCATCGCCGAAACTGATAAAGCTCGTGCCGAACTGGCATTTCTGAAGGCGCAGATTAACCCGCACTTTTTATTCAATACCTTAAATAATATTTATACGCTGGCGGTTATTAAAGATGAACACGCACCGGATAGTGTGATGAAACTGTCCAATATTATGCGCTATGTAACAGACGATGCTTCGGAAGATTTTGTTCCCCTGCAAAACGAGATCGATTGCATCAACGACTATATCGGACTCCAGCGTCTTCGTCTGGGGGAAAAAACGCATGTTGATCTTATTATCACCGGCGACGTACTAAACAAACAGATCGCCCCGCTGATACTGATGACCTTTATTGAAAACGTATTTAAATATGGAGTCAGCAAGCACCACGAATCGACGATCTTTATCAAGATTTGGTGTGGTCAGGAAAACATTTCATTTTATTGCCAGAACAGTATTTTCCCTGAAAAAACCGACAGTAAAAGGGAAGGCATAGGACTGAAAAATACTGCTATGCGGCTGGAACATCTGTATCCGGGCAAACACCTGCTGGACATTTATACCGAAAGCCAGCTCTATACCGTAAGCCTTCAATTGCAAACAACATGACCCGCCTCAGATGCATCGCGATAGATGACGAGCCCCTTGCTCTGAAACTGATTTCCAGATATACCTCCGGCTTTGCTGAATTAGAGCTCGTCCATACCTTTGAAGATGCGGTGTCCGGGGCCGAATACCTCCGAAAAGGCACGACAGACCTGCTTTTCATCGACGTCAATATGCCTGATATTAACGGCGTTGATCTGGTACGTTCCTTGGAAAACAAGCCCATGATCATCTTCATCACGGCATATAAAAACTTTGCAGTTGAAGGCTTTGAATTGCAGGCACTCGATTACCTGCTTAAACCCATTGAGTCCAACCGCTTTGCCAAAGCGGTTGAAAAAGCCATCGATTACTACAAATACAAACACCCAGGCACTGAACAAAAGCAGCACAACAGCCTCTATGTTTACTCCGAATACCGGATGGTGAAGATTGAATTCGATGACATAGAATACATCGAGAGTATGGAAGACTACATTAAAATACACGTCAATAAGGGCAAAACTATCCTCACGCTGATCCCGCTTAAAAAGGTGCTTGAAAGGTTGCCCCCGGATAAATTCCAGCGTATACACCGCAGTTTTATCGTACCGGTGGATAAGATCAAAGCAGTCCATAACCGCAAAGTGATATTGTCCGGCGCCGAACTCCCTGTAAGCGAAAGCTACCTGGATTTTATTCGTAATTGGAAAAAATTCAAATGACAAGGAAATTCTATCGGCAGCACAAAACACTGATTTGCCTGCCACCGATGGTCAGACGACCCCAAAAAATAATTTTACACCTTTAAGAAAAACCCCTCCCGGAGAGAACTTTTATACCCGCCCCTTTTTTCATAGCTATATTTGTACATGCGCCCCGGATAATCCTGCGGGCGCATTTATTTGGGGATAACACCCGTCACGTTTTGCAAATAATTATCCATCATGCCCATGTCGACCACATCGTTCAAGTATCCAATATACATATCTGGCCTTACGATGATCGCTTTCTGTCGATGCGGATCGGCCTGAAAAGCATTGAATACATCAACATTTTTTCCTGAGGGCGGCAAGTAAAAGAAATTAAGCAAGCCCCCGGGATATTTATTCGTTATCCATTTGGCAAGGGTGAATAAGAACATTTCGTCGAACTTGCCCAATACGATAAGCGTGAAACCCGGCTTGCCGCACCATTCGTGCAGATCAGTCTCCAATTCCTTCTTCTGGTCAAATACTTTCAGATAAGGGAGCCGGTCGCCCGCCTTAATCGCAGTACCCCGGCTCAGGTGGAGGTTGATCTTGCTTTCACGGTACGAAATGGAAATTTGCGATACACGTTTAAAAAACCCCGCTTTTGCCCGGTCAGCCGAACCAAGATACCGCAATAACCGGGGCAGCAACCATCTTTTTGCAAGAGCCACCAACCAGTTACCAGACGTCACAAAATTGAACATCCGGTCCGTTGTACGCAGCACTTCCCTGGCCACAGGCATACGCTCATCCGAATAACTGCGCAATATTGATTCCTGCATATGACCATTAATTACGCCCGCCAGTTTCCATGCCAGGTTATAAGCGTCCTGCAAGCCCGTATTCATGCCTTGCGCGCCGACAGGTGAGTGAATATGTGCTGCATCGCCGATTAAAAAACTGTTCCCTTTACTGAAGCTTGCCGCCATACGATGGTGCAGCTTATAGGTAGTTGAATCCTGAGTCTGTTCAATCTGCACCGCGTATCCTGCTACCTTATCCAGATCAGGCAATAAGGATGCTACACTAATTTCCTCCGTGTTCTCCAATCTGCGCGGCAAACTGCCGATAATGCGGTATTGGTCCTGTTCAGGCATAGGAAAAAACCCGCAAAAGTCCGATTTGGCCAGGTAAAGCTCAACATAATTACCATCTAGCGAAGGCGCATTCAGCTTCACGTCAGCAAGGTAAAAATGATGCGGATAGGTATCTCCGTTAAATGGTATGTCCAATAGTTTACGCACGGCGCTGTGTGCACCATCGGCGCCGATTAACCAATCGCATGCAAGCCGGTGACTGCCCGCTTTACTTTGCAGCACAGCCTCAGAACATGCTGTGCCTTGCTCCAGGGAGACCAGCGTGGTTTCCCAGTAGACCGGACAGCAATTCTTGGTAAGATAATCCAGCAATAAGCGTTCGTTCTTATCCTGCTGGTAGAGTAAAATATAGGGAAATGGCGTTTGTCCCTCGCCCGCATTGCTTAACTCCAGCGTGGCCCGCTGAATACCATCAATATGGTAATGTATACCCTTAGCCTTTTTTCCGTTCCGAACCACTATTTCGTCAAGACCCATTTGACGATATATTTCCAACGAACGCGCCTGAACGCCCAATGCTTTGGACTGGGTCGTTGGCCCCTGCTTGCTGTCAATGATCACCGGCTGAATACCATAACGCAGCAATTGTGCAGCCATCATAAGACCCGACGGACCAGCTCCTGAAATTAATACTTTGGTATGCTGCTCGGTGACTTGCATTTAATTCAGGAACGAAATAGAAGGAAAATAGTTGGGCGTTTATGCAGGTCAGGCACCTTTTGCTTCCACCCGGCAATGGTTTTCGTCTGGACCAGTTCGTCCGAACCGGTAAGGTCGCAGGCTATGCAAAGCCTGGTTTTTGGCTGACATGACCTTAATATTTCTTCCAGCAACGGGTTGTTACGAAAAGGGGTTTCGATAAATATTTGTGTTTGGCCCAGACGCTGGGCCAATGCCTCCAATTCCTTGATTCTTATACTGCGTTCTGCTTTATCAATGGGCAGATAGCCATGAAAAGTAAAGCTCTGCCCGTTGAAGCCCGATGCCATGATTGCCAGCAGAATGGAACTTGGACCAACCAGGGGCACTACTTTAATACCCCTGCGGTGAGCTTCGGCTACGATCTCCGCGCCCGGATCGGCTACGCCCGGGCAACCCGCTTCGCTCATCAGCCCCACATCACTGCCGGCAACCAATCCACTAAAAAATTCGTTTATATTATTATCACGGTTGTGCTTGCCATAATCATGCATGATCAGCTCGCTTTGCGGAGTCGTAAGTCCGGCTTCCTTTAAAAATCGGCGGGCGGTTTTTTCGTTCTCCACAATATACTCCTTTAACTGGTTAATGGTATCTACCAGGTAGGGAGTAAACGATTTTGCTGCCGCTTGCGGAGCAAGCGGTACAGGTATTAAATAAAGAGTTCCGGCGGGCATATTGCAAAGTTGGCTTTTTTGTTGTAATTTAAACTATCCTAAATTCTGTTTATACATGAAATCATTAGGCGTAAACTGGTTTATAGAAGGCTCGATAGATTTTGAGCATAAAAAATATATTCTGCTCGACTATCTGCAGGAGATCAACCGTCACTTTGACCGTAGCCGCCTGTACCCAAACCTGACGGATCTGATATTTCACTATAACAACCTGCTGGATTTCAAACACAACAAAACCGTTCTGCAGCAATCCTTTCCCCAGCGGCTTACCAAAGCCGATATTGAAGCGGTAAAGCTTACCTACGAGAAGATCATACAGGACGACAGCTCGATGAAGGAGATTGAAAGCATTATTTCCTATGCCCTTTACAAGATGGATCCGGCGATACAAACAGGCAAGGAGATATATGACTTTGTGGAGAGTCACCTGAATATCGACCCGATTGGTCTGGTACCGCTGATGCCTTTCAGCGGGTATTTTTCATTGCGCAATGGCAGGGAACGCACCAATTGGGTGTATGAGTACCACATCACTATTTTTGAGAATAAAGACGATAAATTCAGGGGGATCAACGTCCAGTTCGTTGACACTTACGAGCAAAGCATCAGCACAACACCCGAAGCCATCAAGCTCGACCTGATCAGCAAAAGAAAGCATCTGCCTAACCCTGCCTTATATTATATGGCCAGCGATATCAGTTTTCCACTCGAGCAAACATTGCTGCCAGTAGCTAAGCGCAGTCTGGTGAAGTATATTTCAAGTGCGGCATAACCGCTGCCTGAGCTTATTTTACGGGGTTTTCTTTCTTATACTCGTCATTTAATCCTGCAACTACTTCTTTGGTTACATCCAGGCTCTCGTCGCCGTAAAGCATCGATGGATTGGATTTAGAGTAGGTGAGCACAATTTTGTAGCCTTTCAGCTTAGTATAATTTTTTAAATAGGCTGCAATCCGGTCGTACAATTTAGCATTTGCGTCTGCACTTTCATCCTGCAGTTGCTTTTGGGTATTCTCGCCTAATGCCTGCAGGTCCTGCTGCTTTTTCGCTAACTTCTTTTCAGTAGCTGATTTTTGCACCGGTGTAAGCGAGGAGGCACTTTTCTGATAAGCAGCGACCTCGTTTTGAAATGCCTGTCCTTTGGCGGCAATTTCGGACTGTGCCTGCTGTGAAAGATTCTGAAGCTTTATTTTTACCGCTTTAAAATATTCGTAGTTATTTACCAGTGAATCTGAATTAACAAATACCACTGCAGGCGCCGGCAGCTGACTGCCTGCCGGAGTCGTTTGTGCATTTGCTGCCGCGCAGGCCAATATAATGGAAAAAGCGATTAGTAATGATCTCATAATTTGCTGATTGGTATAAAAGCTGCGAATTTACGGTTTTATAATAAATGAGCAAATGGCAGGCATTGGAATGACGCCTGTTTTTTGCCTGCCTGAATTGAACAATGCGGACCGGGTAACGAGCCTGGCAGACGCCATTGTATCCTGACGTCTTGGGAAGCTGCGATTTATAAAAACCTTTATGCGATTATTATTTCAGTTTTGCCAGCGCTGCTTTTATCCTTGGGATCAGCTGCTCGATATCCTCGAGTGTACTTGCGCCTACCGAAGCCCTGAACCAGTTTACATCCTCATCGGTACCAAATGCCGAAAATGGCACCAGGGCCACTTTTGCCTCCTTGATGAGGTAAAAATTGATATCAGCAGACGATTTTAGCAGATCGCCTTCCGGTGTGGTCTTTCCAGCGTAGTCCACTTTTACGGTAAGGTATATAGCACCCATTGGTTCAATGGAATCCACTTTAAAGCCTTCGGATTTTAATTGCTGGAAACCTTCATGCAACGTATTCAGGCTACTGCGGATATTTGATTTTATCTCGGACAAATAGCTGTTCAGGTGATGCTCCTGTCTGAGGAACTTAGCCATAGCCACCTGCTCGGCTTTTGGCGACCATGCGCCCATGTGACCGACAATGGCTTTCATATGGTTAACAATAGCGGCTGGCCCGAAGCCCCAGCCTACCCTTACCCCTGTCGCTGCAAAGCATTTTGAAGCGCCGTCGATGAAAATTACATGATCCTTCAGCGCCGGACGCAGGCTAACGGGATTCACATGTTGGTGACTGCCGAAAGTTAACTGGGAATAGATCTGATCGTACAGTAGATACAATGGCTTTTCGCCCGGCTTACGGCTCTTATTTTCGGCGATTACCAGGTCACATATTTCTTCCAGATCCTTTGAGTTGAACATGGTGCCCGTGGGATTCAGCGGCGAGCAAAGGGCCAATAAAGTAGCCCCCTTCAGATGGGGACGAATCTCATCAGCTGTGGGCATAAAATTATTTTCGGGCGTAGTTTGAATGATCACAGCCTCTGCACCCGTAAGATCACAATAATGATTATTGTTCCAGGATGGTGCCGGGAAAACCACTTTGTCACCCGGATCAACCAAGGCAAGATAGGTAGAATAGATCAGCGGTCGTGAACCTCCGGATATGAGTATCTGCCCTGCATTATATTCCAGGTTATAGCGTTCCTTAATAAACTCCGAAACACTTTCGCGCAGGCTAAGCATCCCGTCTGCAGGTGGATAGTTGGTTTGGTTGCCGTTGTAGGCCTCGATAATACCTTCTTTCAGCTGCGCGGGGATAGGATAAATATTGGCGTCAAAATCACCGATGGTCAGGTTGGCAATATTTTCTCCCTGCCTTTTTAACTCATTGATCTCGCCTGCGATCTTTATTATTTCGGAGCCCCTCAGATTCAGGGCCAGTGTGGAAACGCTCATAAATAATTGGGTGTCTAAATTCAGGTGCAAATGTGCAGATTTTAATTTTTATATCCGATCATTAATACGTCAGGTTTCCCTTTACCGCGAGGTTCCCCTAAAGCCACCAAGACAGCAAAAAGCCATCCTTTTGGGGGGATGGCTTTCCTTGGGTGATTCATAATAATCAGTTTACACTGTCCCTTAGCCGCTTGATCTTGTCGTGCGATGCAACAATACGTTGCTGCTCACGACTAATTAAGGCGATCACATCGGCCGTCAGATTGTTTTTTGTAGACAGGGCATCCTGATAGGCTTTCTTTATCACATCTTCGCCGCGCTCACATTCTTCCAGTATACCTTTACGGTCATGCCCGTTAAACATGGCTTTCACTTCCATCCAAGCGCGGTGCATGGCGCCTGAGGCCGTCGTGCCATCTTCAGGGGTGGCGCCCAAAGCACTTACCTTATTGCTCAGCTCACGGCTGAATTGTTTACTTTCCTGTGCCGAATCCATAAAGACGTTTTGCAAATCCATGTCGTTGGATTCAAGTTCATGTGCTGCTTTTTCAAAGCTTTCCGCGCGATCATTATTGATCTCTATCAACTCATTCAATACTTCTACAGTTTCCATAATTAGATTAAATTGTTTCCAGTTATAACAGGAAAGTGCAGGCGTGGTTTTATAATTTTAACTACAAATCAAATAAATTATCTAAAACGATGTGACGCAGAGCCGTTTAGCTGATAAAAAATCTGGCGGCCGCAATGCGCATTACAATGCGAATTGTTCTGCTAGTAATCTGTAGGAGTTCAGCCTGTCGTCAAAACTTTCCGTTATGGTCACAGCGATGATTTCATCAACACCGTACTGAGCTGCCAGACGGCCAAGCTTTTCCTTTATTTCGGAAGGGGTTCCGGTGATCACCCGCTTGCGGTTATGCATAATACGTTCCTGTTCATTAAGGGTATAGCTTACGTTCCTAATGTCTTCGTATCCCACAGGAACAATACCTTTACCCTGCTCAAACTGGTTGAAACGGAAATCCATCAGCGCCTGATGGCGGTGGATTTGCTGTTCATCCTGGGAGCAGTAAACAAAGGTGGCCACACTGGCCTGGGGCTGGGCACGATCTTCGGATGGTTGGAAACGTTCCCGGTAGCTGGCTACTGCCTGCTCGCCGCCGGTAGGATTAATAAAGTGAGCGAACGACAAACCCATCCCGAAATGCGCCGCAAAAAGGCCACTTTCACCGCTTGAACTCAATAGCCACATATCCGGCACGGTTTGAACTTGCGGTATAGCCTTTATTTTAGATGTTGGTGTGCCCGGTTCGCCGCGGTCGTGAAAATAATTGACCAGATCGTACAATTGATTTATGAAATCCTGTTCGGCAAATTGGTTCGAAGGATTAAGCATGGCAGCGGTCAGCCTGTCGGTACCCGGTGCGCGCCCCATGCCCAGATCAACACGGCCTGGAAAAAGGGCCTCCAGTGTTCTGAAATTTTCGGCGACTTTTAAGGCGCTATGGTTGGGCATCATCACCCCACCGGAACCAATACGGATATTTTTGGTCTGACTGCCCAGGTAGGCCAGCAGCACCTCTGGTGCCGAACCCGCCAGCGCTCCCGTGTTATGATGTTCAGATATCCAGAAACGGCTATATCCAAGCTTGTCGGTAAACCTGGCTAGTTCGACAGTCTCCCGGATAGCCTGTTCAGCGGTAACGCCTTTGCGTACCGGAGACTGGTCCAAAACGCCCAGTCTAATATTATTTATGCCCATAGATCAATGTAAGGCACAAAAATAAAGAAGGAGATGTTGAGGGATTGTAAAGATTTTCGGGGGCGCAGGTCCCTTTGTTACCATTTTTTTCCATGTACCTCCCCCCGGGCGCCGCAGCAGCTGCTGGGCTATTTTATCAGCTGTTAAAATGATACAGGAAAACCACCTCGCCGTTATAAGCAGGTTTGCTCTGCCCCTCAATTTCCATTTCCACGCCTATTGTAGCTTTAGTGATCCCGCGCAGATTAATAATGGTAACCAATTTGGCTTTCAAACGGACCCTGCTGTTTACCGGCACCGCCTGACCGAATCTGATATTTTCGATGCAATAATTAATCTGCATCTTGAGATTTTGCACATCGGCAATCTGGTGCCAGAAATAAGGCAGCAATGAAACCGTTAAATAACCGTGCGCGATCGTCGCGCCGAATGGACTCTCAATTCCAGCCCTTTGCTCATCCGTGTGTATCCATTGGTGATCAAGTGTAGCTTCGGCAAACTGGTTGATTTGCAGCTGGGTAATCGTATGCCAATCGGATATGCCCAGCTCCTGGCCTAAATGGGATTCAAATTCGACGTGATTCTTAATTATTATCATATCAGTTTCAGATAGTTACAAGTGGTATTTTATATATTTTCTCCGCAAAAGTAGCAAACCTGCCGAGATAATAAAAGCTGGTCGTTCGCCGGGGGTATTTACAGGTCCGGAACGACGCAAAATACAGCAGCGCAGCCCTCAAATAAACGCCCGGGCAATCTGTCCGGAAGGGACAAAGAAACTAAGGCAACAAATCCCTTGACAATTAAACAAATTCCCGTATCTTTGCAGTCCCGAAATTACGGGGTATAATAATACGTTTAATAAATTTAATTTTAAGCAAGTGAATACGTTAAGTTACAAAACTGTCTCGGCCAATAAAAAGACCGTTAACAAAGAATGGGTTGTTGTTGACGCTCAAGGCGAGATTTTGGGGCGCTTGTCCATCTAAGATCGCAATGATCATTAGAGGAAAACACAAGCCAGGTTTCACCCCACACGTAGACTGCGGAGATAATGTAATTGTTATCAATGCAGACAAGGTAAAACTGACCGGAAACAAATTCAGCGAAAAGCAATATGTTTCTTACACCGGCTATCCGGGTGGTCAGCGTTTCATTTCTCCTAAGGAGTTAATGGCAAAACATCCTGAGACGTGTGGTTGAAAAAGCCGTACGTGGTATGTTACCTAAAAATCGTTTGGGCCGCGCCTTATTTGGCAATCTGCATGTATATGCAGGTGCCGAGCATCCTCATGCAGCACAAAACCCTAAAGCCATTTAACTTATTAATTTTAAAGGAGAAAAGAAATGCCAACAACTAACACTTCAGGCAGAAGAAAAACCGCTGTTGCACGCATCTACTTAAGCGACGGCAACGGTGCCATTACCGTAAACGGTAAAGATTACAAAGAATACTTCCCTACATTACCATTACAATACATCGTTACCCAGTCGACCGAAGTTTCCGGTTCAACCGGTAAATTTGATGTTAAAGTAAATGTAGCAGGTGGTGGTGTAAAAGGACAGGCGGAAGCCGTTCGTTTAGCTATTGCTAAAGCTATTGTTGAACTTGATGCTGAAAAGAAACCGGCATTGCGTGCTAAAGGTATCATGACCCGCGACGACCGTATGGTTGAGCGTAAAAAACCAGGACGCAAGAAAGCACGTAAGAGATTCCAATTCAGTAAACGTTAATCATCAAGGAGGACAACAAAATGGCAAGAACAACATATCAGGATTTACTGGATGCAGGTGTACACTTTGGTCACCTTACCCGCAAATGGGATCCGAAAATGTCACAGTACATTTTCATGGAGCGCAACGGTATCCACATTATCGATCTTAAATAAAACCTTAACCAAGGTTGAAGAAGCCGCTTCAGCTATAAAACAAATTGTAAAATCAGGCCGTAAGGTATTATTTGTTGCTACAAAAAAGCAAGCAAAAGATATCGTGGCTGATTACGCAAAATCAGTAAACATGCCTTATCGTAACCGAACGTTGGTTGGGTGGTATGTTAACTAACTTCGCTACCGTGCGCAAGTCGATCAAAAAGATGTCAAACATCGATAAATTGACTAAAGACGGCACTTACGGCAACCTTTCTAAAAAAGAAAGACTGATGATCCAGCGTGAGCGTATAAAACTGGAAACGTTACTGGGCGGTATATGCTGACCTTAACCGTTTACCGGCTGCGCTGTTTTTGATTGACGTAAAGAAAGAACACATCGCAGTTTCAGAAGCATTAAAGCTGAACATCCCAACATTTGCCATGGTGGATACCAACTCTGATCCTTCAAACATCGATTTCCCTATCCCTGCAAATGACGACGCTACCAAATCAATTTCTTTGATTACCGGTATCATTATTAAAGCAATTGAAGAAGGTTTGGACGAGCGCAAACGCGAAAAAGAAGACGAAGCTGAAAAAGAAGCAGCTGCTGCAAAAGCAAAAGCGGATGCCCTGAAGCAGAAGCCTGAACCCGGCGCACCTGCGGAAGGCGGAAAAAGAAACGAAAGTAGCTGTTGAAGCTGAAGCTGCTGAAGCATGACGCTCCTGCTGCTGATAAAACAGAAGAATAATATTTTAGTTGTAGGGGTTGTAGGAGTTGTAAAGTTTTATAACCCCTATAACCTTTATAACTTCTACAACATTTAAAACATACAAACATGTCTACAGTACAAATTATCTGCATCTGATGTAAACAAACTGCGCCAGCAAACAGGTGCAGGCATGATGGATTGCAAAAAAGCTTTAACCGAAACTAACGGTGATTTTGAAGCAGCAATTGATTTCTTAAGAAAAAAAGGTGCTAAAGTGGCTGCCAGCCGCCAGGACCGTGAATCGAACGAAGGTGTGGTAATTGCGCGTACATCGGCTGATGGCAAACGCGGTGTAATTATCGAGCTGAACTGCGAAACTGATTTCGTGGCTAAAAATGCTGAGTTTATTGCTTTTGCTAACGCGATCGCCAACGAAGCTGTTGAAAATAACCCGGCCAGCTCTGGAAGCTCTTAACCAGTTGTCCATTGATGTTGAAAACAGCCGTGCAACGATTGGCGACGCTATCATTGAAAAAACAGGCAAGATCGGCGAGAAGATCGGCGTATCAAAATATGAAGTTATTGAAGGCGAAAAAGTAGTTGCTTACATCCACGGTAATTTCCGTTTAGGTGTATTGGTTGCTTTAAACACAAATGTTGCAGGTGCTGAAGAAGCCGGTAAAGACGTAGCGATGCAAATTGCTGCTATGAACCCTGTCGCTGTTGATAAAGACGGTGTTGATGCTACTACTGTTGAACGTGAGCTGGAAATTGCAAAAGAACAAATACGTGCAGAAGGCAAACCGGAAGAAATGGTTGAAAAGATCGCTGCAGGAAAGCTGAACAAATTTTACAAGGACTCGACCCTGCTCAACCAGGAGTTTGTAAAAGATCCTTCCAAAAGCGTTGCCCAATTCTTGAGCACTGTTGAAAAGGACTTACCGTTACCGCATTTAAGCGGGTAGCTTTAGGAGCTTAAATATTTAATCCCCCTCATTACTCGAGGGGGATTTTTTTTGCAATAAAAAGTCTAACTTGTCATTGCAAGCCGGACGCATTACAATCATATGCCGGCCGAATCAGTGCCTGATGCAATTTTTAAGATTAGCGCGGCGCAATGACTTACACAAGAAAGCACCATGATAACAGCCCTTCACAACCTTCAGATCATTTCCGATGGCGATATCAGCAGAGGGAAAGCCATTTTAATTACTGACCGAAAAATAGCCGGCATAGTAGCTGAACACGCTATTCCGCAGGACGCTGAAAAGAATAGACCTGCAAGGCGCGTTTGTGGCCCCCGGCCTGATTGACCTGCAAATCTATGGAAGCGGCGGCAAACTGTTCAGTATTGATACCGAGCCAGCTGCCCTGCTACAAATGGAGAATGATTTGCTTAATCAGGGTACCACCGGATTCTTTGCAACCATTTGCGACCAACACGGATGATGTTATTGAACAAACCATAAAAGTGGCAAGGGATTACCGGGTAAACCGAAAAGGTAACTTTTTAGGCTTGCATCTGGAAGGCCCGTTCCTAAACCCAATGCGTAATGGTGCGCACAATAGAAACTATATCAAAAAAGCATCCCTGCCTCTTGTTCAAAGGTGGATCGAAATGGCGGATGGCGTGATCACGATGATGACCATTGCTCCGGAACTACAGGATAAAGAAGTCATCGATTACCTGCATGACATGGGCGTGATCCTGTCCTCAGGACACAGTAATGCCACTTACCATGAAGGAAAGTCATTCCTGAATAATCCCATACCTGCCGTTACCCATTTGTACAATGCCATGCCACAAATGCACCATCGCGAGCCGGGCTATATTCCGGCAATATTTGAAGAAAAACCGTATACCAGCATTGTACCCGATGGGATCCATGTCGACTTTGTTATGGCCGACTGGCAAAACGCGAACTTGGCAACAAACTCTTTTTTATAACCGATGCCGTTACGGAAACTAACCATGGCCCGTATCAGCACCAGTTTAAGGGCGACAGGTATGTTCTGCCCGATGGCACTTTATCAGGGTCATGCCTTACTATGCTCCGGGCAGCGGAAAACGGTGTAAAGCATTTTGGTATCGATCTGCCAGAAGCAATTAATATGGCTTCGCTATATCCTGCTCAGTTAGCCAAATTGAATAAGGGAAAGGTTGAAGCTGGTTTTGATGCCGATCTGATCGTTTTTGATGATGCATTTAATGTGAAAGCTACTTTTTTGGCAGGCAAATCGGTGAGCTAATTCATGATGCTATTTTAACACTGAATTTAAATTAATACTTTTGGCAAACTACCCGCATGAAATATAAAAGGATTCTTTTAAAATTAAGTGGAGAGTCGCTGATGGGCGACAGGCAGTACGGTATTGATAACGCCAGGGTATTACAATACGCAGAGGATATTAAAGGCGTTTATGATAGAGGAATCGAGATAGCCGTAGTAGTAGGCGGCGGAAATATCTTCAGAGGGCTAAGTGCCGAAAAATCAGGCATGGACCGCGCGCAGGCCGATTATATGGGCATGCTGGCCACCGTAATTAACTGTATGGCACTTCAAAATGCACTGGAAAGTGTTGGCGTTGAAACCAGACTGCAGTCGGCCATAAAAATGGAACAGATCTGCGAACCCTATATCCGGCGCCGCGCCATGCATCATCTGGAAATGCACAAGATCGTAATTTTCGGCGCGGGTACCGGCAACCCCTACTTTACGACCGATACAGCAGCATCATTACGTGCCATTGAGATAAAGGCGGATGTGGTCTTAAAAGGCACCCGCGTAGACGGCATTTATACGGCTGATCCTGAAAAAGACGCGACAGCAACCCGCTACGATGAAATAACGTTTCAGGAAGTGTTTGATAAGGGCTTGAATGTAATGGATATGACCGCGTTTACCCTTTGCCACGAAAATAAATTACCGATCATCGTGTTCGACATGAACAAACCTGGCAATTTCATGCGGATTGCGCAAGGCGAAAGTGTGGGTACCCTGGTAAGATAAGGAGCCATTTCTAATGGGTCAGCGTCTGAATCAACTCGTTATAATTTACCCCATTATACTCGTAAAAGTCGGACACATCCAGCACCAGCTTATATTGGCTTAAATAGGTAATAGTAGCATTTACCTTATCCGTATTGTTTTCGTTGATATTCACCAAAAGATGTGCGCCGTTCAAATGCCAGGTAAGGCCATATTTAGTGAGCCCGTTAGGGTCATTTGATTCCATTGCCGTGCCATCGGTGTAAAAAGTAACGTCACCCAACAGTATCGTACTGAAAAAGGGATCACCAGCGGGCAGCGTGACCGAGGCTCCGTTGGATGCTACCAATGTACCTGCTGTTGTTGTCCACTTTCCACTTTCCAGTAATTGAGCCTGGGTAGCCGCCGGCGCGGGCGCATTATCCATATGACCCTGACAGCCGCTCACGGTTATTATTACAGCTATTACCTGCATCCGTTTAAAAAAAGACAACACGTTCGTTCTTTTCATTTTTAGCGATTAACTGTTATTTCTCATTGAATTACGTTAACTTTATAACAAACGTTGCCTGTCAACCCCAAAAGGCCCGTTGTCCACCTACACCTGATCTTGTTTGAGCTATTCCAATGGAAATAAATATATTCCGTATTTAAGCATCAGGATTAGATAAGGTAAAACGATACTTTTTATTATTTTTGACACCAAATTTTATTACGATGAGCGAACTCATTAAAAAACAACTGACTGAAGCAAAGGCCTTAATGGATAAAGCTATTGAACACGCAGATAATGAATTAACGAAGATACGTGCAGGTAAAGCAAGCCCTTCCATGCTTGATGGCATTTCCGTTGATTACTATGGCACGCCGACACCGTTAAGCCAGGTAGGTAATGTCAATACACCTGATGCCCGTACCCTGGTAGTGCAGCCTTGGGAAAAATCCTTGCTTGGCCCTATTGAAAAAGCCATTATGGAAGCTAATATGGGTATGAACCCCCAGAATGACGGAATCATTATCCGTATCAATGTTCCTCCGCTGACCGAAGAACGCCGCCGCGACCTTGTTAAGAAAGTGAAATCAGAGGTCGAGCAAGGGAAGGTTGCTATCCGCAACATCCGTAAGGAAGCCAATGAGAAGATCAGAAAACTCAAATCAGAGGGTGTATCGGAAGACGAAATGAAAACCGGTGAAGGCGAGGTTCAGAAACTCACTGATGGCTTTATCGCAAGAATGGATCAGCTTTCAGACGCGAAAGAAAAAGATATCATGACAGTATAACGACCAGAATATTGTCAAAATTAAGGGGAACTGGCTTTTTAAGCCGTTCCCTTTTTTTATTTTTACCTTAAATCATGAAGGTACTCTTATCATATCTGTCTAATCATAAATGGGTTGTTGTTCTTGCGCTTCTTCTTGCAGCCACCAACATAGGCTTTTCACTCCTTGACCCCTATATTACCGGCCGTATAGTGGATCGGGTAATCGAACAGCGCGACAAGCTCCAATACGATGAGTACCTCAACAATGTGTTGAAACTGGTAGGCATGGCTATCGGCGTTGCCATGGTTTCGCGTATAGCTAAAAACTTCCAGGATTATTATACCAATATTATCACCCAAAAGGTTGGTGCAGCGATGTATGCTGATGGTTTAAAGCATTCCCTCGAATTACCTTATCAGGTGTTTGAAGACCAGCGCAGCGGTGAGACATTGGGCATTTTACAAAAAGTACGTCTTGACTGCGAAAAGTTTGTAACGTCTTTTATCGGAATATTATTTGTCAGCCTGGTGGGAATGGTATTTGTGATCGTTTATTCGGTTACCGTGAGTTATAAAGTTACCCTTGTTTATTTTGCTTCCATACCCGTTATTGCGCTTGTTAGCGCCCTGATGAGCCGGAAGATCAAGAAGATACAAAAAACAATAGTTGCAGAAACCACCTCCCTTGCAGGCTCGACTACCGAATCGCTCAGAAACATTGAACTGGTAAAAAGCCTCGGCCTTGCCAAACAGGAAATAGAACGCTTAAATAAAACGACCTATAAGATCCTCGATCTGGAATTACGCAAGGTAAAATTTGTCAGGAGTATGAGTTTTGTACAGGGCACTACCGTAAACTTCGTCCGAAGTGTCATGGTGGTGGTGTTGCTTATACTGATCTTCCACCGCACGATAACACCAGGACAATATTTCAGCTTCTTATTCTATTCCTTCTTTTTATTCAATCCCCTGCAGGAGCTCGGTAATGTTATTCTTTCATGGAGAGAAGCAGAAGTTTCCCTGGCCAATTTTAAACGCATTTTAAGCATCCCGATCGATGCCAAACCCGAGCGTCCGTTCATACTGGAGAATGTAGAAAGGCTCGCCTTTAATAATGTAAGTTTTAAGCATCTGACTGCCAACCGCAATGCACTGAACAATATCAGCTTTGAAACCCAATCCGGTGAAACGATCGCTTTTGTGGGACCGTCGGGTTCGGGCAAAACCACCCTGGTTAAGTTGCTGGTGGGCCTTTACCAACCGCAAACGGGCGATATATTATACAATAATGTGCCAAGCAGACAGATCGATCTTGACCAATTGCGCGAAAAGGTAGGGTTTGTAACCCAAGACTCGCAATTGTTTTCGGGGACCATTCGTGAAAATCTGCTATTCGTTCGTCCCGACGCCACAGACGAAGAATGTCTGCAGGCACTGCATCGGGCTGCCTGTCAAAGTTTGCTGTCGCGGGCATCCAATGGTCTTAATACGGTAATTGGTGAAGGCGGTGTAAAAGTATCCGGGGGCGAGAAACAGCGGCTCTCGATTGCTCGTGCCTTATTGCGCAAACCTGACCTGCTGGTGTTTGATGAGGCCACTTCTTCGCTAGATTCGATAACCGAAGAAGAGATCACCGAAACTATACGCGACGTTTCCGTAATGAAGGACCATATAACTATTTTGATTGCACACCGATTATCCACGATTATGCACGCCGACACCATTTATGTGCTTGAAAAAGGAAATATTGTTGAGTCGGGCAAACATTTGGAACTGTTGCTGCAAAAGGGACTGTATTACGCCATGTGGCGGCAGCAGATTGGCGAAAAGGTTACCGCCGATACCTATTAAATAACATTTAGCACCACAAGATGTACCTGATCACCTCTGCCTTTGGTGGCACCCTTGGTTTAATATTTCTCTTTATTTGGGCTGTTCTGAGTATATATTCATTTATTAACGTTTTACGGGACCATAATATCAACAGCGGGAGCAAGATTTTATGGGTGCTGATCATTGTTGTGGTACCCATTCTGGGTTCACTCACCTACCTTTTTTGGCGCAGCGTAAAAACGCTTTGAGACAATTTGTGAATAGAAGTTAACTCACGCTCTGTTTGCTTTCAGATTCAATTTCCACGGTGTGGATATCGCTTACCGATAAAGGCAGCAGACTTTTGGTCTTAAAATAAGTAATTGTGACAATGAGCAGCGTTAAGCTGCCGCCCAATAATACAGCAGGCACAGTCCCCAATAAATTAGCAGCAATACCCGATTCGACATCTCCGATCTCGTTCGAGGATCCAATAAACATGGAATTTACCGCCGACACTCTGCCACGCATATGATCGGGTGTTAGCAGCTGTACTAGTGTCCCGCGGATAATTACGCTGATACTATCAAAAGCTCCCTGCCCGAATAAGAATAAAAGCGTCAGCAGAAAGCTGCGGGATAAACCAAAACCTATTATACACAAGCCAAAGCCCGTTACGGCTATCAGCAGGTTGCGCCAGGGCTTATTCAGAGGCGAAAAGCGGACCATAATCACCATAGTCAAAGCAGCGCCTAGTGACGATGCCATTTTCATCAGTCCGAACCCCTCGGCCCCGACATGCAATATATCTTGTGCAAAAACCGGAAGCAAAGCTACTGCCCCGCCAAAAAAAACAGAAAAGAGGTCCAGACTCATCGCCCCGATCATCATCTTGGTCTTAAATACAAAGTGTATACCCTCGGAAAGACTTTTCCAAATATTTTCTTTAGGAATGAAAACAGCAGGATGTTTTCTAAGCGTGAATACCAGCACTAAGGTTATCAACAGAAAAAGTAATATAATCACAAAATTACCTGTAATGCCACCGCCAAAGGCATAAATAAAACCACCTGCCAGCGGTCCCAAAATGGATGCGATCTGCCAGCTTGTGCTGCTCCAGGTACTGGCATTAGGATATACATCGCGGGGAATACTATTGGCGTATATGGTAAATATTGCGGGTCCGAAAAACGCCCTGGCTATACCATTGCAGAATATCATCCCATAGAGGACCGGCAATATCCAATCAGCATGGATATGCCCGCTCATACTATTTAGTGTGGTCACGAACATGACGAATGACGAAATGAAAACGCCGCTGAAGATAAGCAGCAGCATTTTGCGTTTTTCGTATTTATCAGCGATGTAGCCACCGTAAAGAGCGAGGCCCACTGCAGGAATAGCTTCGCTCAATCCGATCCAGGCAAGCGCAAGTTTGCTGTGTGTGAGCGCATAAATAAAGAAACCAAGTGCCGCCGTCTGCATCTGGTAAGCAAAGGTGAAGAAAAACCGCAGGCTTAAATACACGCGGAAATCCTTATAGCGTAATGCTGCAAAAGAATCTTTTTTGGGTTGACTATTTCCTTCTTCGGACACTATCGGGATGAAGTAGATTTCTGCCGCAATTTACAACTATACGTTAAATAATTGCGTGTCGGCTTAAACAAATGTGTAAATGCGGAGAACAACAGGCGAGCGCTCCGCATTTTATTCTATTATTTCTATAGGATCAATTAAATCCGTGCTGATCGATCAGGTAAATAAGCGAGGCCATAGCGGCTGCGCCTAATTCAAGTTCACGTTTGTTCACATTTTCAAAAACATCGTTTGGCGTATGATGTACGTCGAAGTAGCGTTGCGAATCCGGCAGGTAACCGATTAAAACAACACCCGGTGTTTTAGTCGCCAGGGGGCCTATATCGCTTCCGCCGCCGCCGTGGATCAGTCTGTCTGAGCCGTAAGGCTCAAATAGTTTCTTCCAATTGGCGTTGATTCTGGCAAGCATTTCATTGGAAGCGCCTTCAAAACCAAAACCCCGTGGCGTAAAACCACCCAGATCGGATTCAATGGCTGCGATATGGTCTTCCTTGTTCTGAGCGGCCAGTTCTGCATATTTCAGCCCTCCCTTGTCGCCATTTTCTTCATTCATAAAAAACACTGCGCGGATTGTGTTTTTAGGACGATATCCCAAGCTGTTTAAGTATTCGTAAGGCTTCTACCGATTGCATTACACCGGTACCGTCATCATGCGCACCTTCGGCAAGATCCCATGAATCCAGGTGACCGCCGACCGTAATGAATTTATTAGGATTCTCCGAGCCTTTCATTTCTCCTACAACATTATAGGATAGCGTATCGGCCAGGGTCTGGCAATTCTGTTTGAAATAAAATTTGATCAGGGGCAATTTCCTTTGTCTTAATAAACTGCTGAGCTCTTCGGCACCATTGGTTGATATGGCAGCTGCAGGAATCTTCAGACCACTCTGAGCATAACGCGTCGTACCTGTATGCGGAAAATTATCCAGGCTTTCAGTCAGGGAACGTACAATTACCGCTACTGCGCCATATTTAGCTGCTACAGCCGGCCCCGCATTGCGCTGATCTCCGGCAGTGCCATAGGCGCGTAACGTTTCGATAAATCGTGGATCGAAAGGCCGGTTAAAGAAAACGATCTTACCCTTAACCATCTTTTCACCCAAAGAATCCAGTTCTTTAAAGCTATGCACTTCAATTATTTCGGCTGTAATACCCTCTTTTGGCGTCGCAACAGACATGCCCAATGCAGCAATTGGAACCGGTATTTTATGTTTTCCGTCAATGATCATGCCCACTTCCTTAGCACCGCGTACCCAATGCGGAACCATCACTTCCTGAAGGAATACATGATCAAAGCCATAACTATCCATTAGTTTTTTACCCCAATCAACAGCTTTTTGTGCACCGGCTGAACCGCTCAAACGCGGGCCAATATTTTTGCATAAATAATGCAGATTACTGTAACATTGACCATTGACCAACTCCTCATCGTAAATTTTGCGGAGCATCAACGAGTCCTGCTGCGCTTCGACCAAGGAAGTGACACAGATCAGCATCAATAAAAGAGTAGATTTTAATTTCATTGGAAATGATTTGCTTTGGGCAAATGTAGTATTTTGAAGCAAAATAAAGCTGTCAGGATATTTTATCCCAGCTTAAACCGGCATTTTTTGCCTGGAAAGCTACTTGCAGGATTTGGTTTTCGGGCTGCACCAGTTCAGGATCTTTTGCAAATATTTCTTCCACACATCTGCGGGCCTCGAGCAGCAGTTGCTGATCGGTAGTAAGGTCGGCTACTTTGAGGTCAAGTACGCCGCTTTGTTGCGTACCTTCGATATTTCCCGGGCCGCGCAGTTGCAGATCGATCTCAGATATTTCAAAACCATTATTGGTTTTCACCATGGTTTCCAGCCTGATCTTACCATCATAACTTAACTTATGGCCGCTCATTAAAATGCAATAAGATTGCTCGGCCCCCCGCCCCACGCGGCCCCGAAGCTGGTGTAATTGCGATAAGCCGAATCGCTCTGCATTTTCAATGATCATTACCGAAGCATTGGGAATATTTACGCCAACTTCTATAACGGTAGTTGCTACCATGATTTGTGTTTCGTCTTTTATAAAGCGCTGCATTTCAAACTCCTTCTCCTTAGCCGGCATTTTACCATGTACGATGCTGATCTGGTAATCCGGCAACGGAAACTCGCGCCTGATCACTTCGATACCGTCCATCAGATTTTTCAGATCAAGCTTTTCACTTTCCTGTATCAGCGGATACACGACATAGATCTGCCGGCCTCTTGGCAATTTCCTGCTTCATAAATCCAAACATCCGCAAGCGTTGATTCTCATAAAAATGAACGGTTTGGATTGGTTTGCGCCCTGCCGGCAATTCATCAATTATGGAAATATCCAGGTCGCCGTAAAGCGTCATAGCCAATGTGCGCGGAATGGGTGTAGCCGTCATCACCAGCACGTGGGGCGGTACGTGGTTTTTGCGCCATAACTTGGCCCGCTGCTCCACACCGAAACGATGCTGCTCATCAATCACCACAAAACCCAGGTTCTGGTACTGTACCTTATCTTCGATCAAGCGCGTGAGTGCCGATCAGTATTTTTAATCCGCCGTTTTCCAGTTTCTCATGCAATGCCGGTTCTGTCTTTCTTTTTGGTTGACCCGGTTAACAGGGCCACCTCAATAAAATCATCGCCTACCAGCCCTTTTATGGTTTGATAATGCTGATTGGCCAATATCTCAGTAGGCGCCATGATACAGGTCTGAAAGCCATTGTCAATAGCAATCAGCATGCTCATTAAGGCCACTACCGTTTTGCCGCTGCCCACATCGCCTTGCAGCAGCCGGTTCATCTGCACGCCCCGCTGGGTATCCTGACGTATTTCTTTTAATACCTTTTTTTGCGAATTGGTTAGTTCAAAGGGCAGTTTGTTATGGATAAAAGTCATTGAAATAATGCCCAACGCTTTCAAAACATGTGTCCTTTGAATTTTTGTATGCGTAACAGTTTGTTTTTGAGCAGTTTAAGCTGAATAAAAAATAACTCCTCGAATTTCAGGCGATGCAGCGCCTCGTTAAGCATGCTCGTATCCTCAGGGAAATGAATGTTGCGATAAGCGTCCGCGCGGCCAATCAGTTTGAACCGCTGGAGTATATATAATGGTAAATTCTCGTGAATTTCTTTGCTGCTGCTGTTCCAAAAGCGCGGCAACCAGCTTTTGAATGCCTTTGCTGTCTAAACCGAATTGTTTTAATTTCTCGGTTGAACTATAGGCTGGCTGAAGTGTTAAATTGCCCTTTTGACTCAGTGCACCGGGCGAGTATGGCTCCATTTCGGGATGAGCCATTTGCGGCCTGCCATTAAAAGATCCCGGCTTACCGAAAAGAATATACGCCTTATCGACCGTTAGGTATTTTTCGACCCATCTGATACCCTGGAACCATACCAATTCCATTGTACCGGTATCATCCTGAACCTGTGCTACCAGGCGTTTGGTATGTTTTTCGCCTATTATTTCTTTATGTTTTAAACGGGCAAGCACCTGTACATAGGGCAGTTCCGGCTGTATTTCTCTAATCTTATAAAACCGGGTACGGTCAATATGTTTATAGGGGAAATGCCGTAACAGATCTTCAAAAGTGAATATTTCCAATTCCTTTTTAAGGACATCAGCCCGCGTAACGCCAACGCCTTTTAAATACTCAATCGGAGTTTGAAATACCTGTCTGTTCAATGGGATAAGCTGATCAGGGCTTTATGGCTATAACCGATATTTCAACATTTACATTTTTTGGTAAACCCGCAACCTGTACTGTTTCACGGGCGGGAAACTGTTCAGTAAAATAGGTTCCGTAAACCTCGTTAACCTGGGCAAAGCTTTGCATATCTGTCAAAAAAATACTGGTTTTAACAATATGATTAAAGCCCAGCCCGGACTTCTGTTAAAATAGCTTTGATATTTTCCATTACCTGTCTGGTTTCGGTTTTTATATCTTCCACTAATCAGTTCACCCGTAAGCGGATCAAGCGGTATCTGGCCCGAAATAAATAAAAAATTTCCGGCGGCAATAGCCTGGCTATATGGGCCGATTGGGGCAGGAGCATTGTTGGTATTGATTACTTCTTTCATAGTAATTGATTGATAATGGGTTATTTAGGATTGAAACAGTGTGCGGCCTTTATTTGCGCATCCCAAACTGCAATATCTGAAGTCTTACTTTTTTAATATAAACCAATCGATCAGTTTCCAGATAATACCCAAGGAACATAATTATTGCAATGGCATTTATTACATGCATCACCTTTAGATTAAAGCTGGTTGGCCTGTTCGGGTCTTTCTTTCGGAAAAAATACATAAACAAAATTAATAAAAAAAAAGGCTCCCCGAAACCGGAGAGCCTTTATATCATTATTTTAATTAATGATCAATTATTTTTGTTTGAATTCAACACGACGGTTTAATATACGTCCTTCTTCAGTTGAGTTATCAGCAATTGGGTGAGTTTCACCGAATGCTTTAACTTTTAAGCGTTTAGCATCAACACCTGAGTTAACTAAGTAAGTTTTTACTGAGTTAGCACGGTCTTTTGACAAACGCATGTTGTGAGCAGCAGTACCTTCAGATGAAGCGATAACCATCTAATTCAACAGACTTGCCAGCGTTTGAACGCAGATCAGCTGAAGTAGCATCTAATACAGGGTAAGATGAAGTTCTCAATACTGAGCTATCAAATTCAAACTGGATGTTAGAATAAGCGGTAGCAGCACCTGCAACTGGTTTCCTCATGAACAATGAAGTATCAATTTTAGGGAATACAATTGGGCAACCAGAACCGTCAACAACAGTACCTGCAGGAGTGTTTGGACATTTGTCAAATTGATCAGCAACACCGTCACCGTCAGAATCTTTCTTCAGGTCGTTAACTGCATTTTCAACATTACCTACACGGCCTTTTAAAGCTTCAACTTCCTGACGAATGCTGCATCATATAATTCGTCGTACATCATAGCAACTGGGTTCACCCAATCCAGGTTTGGTTTTGATTTTGGACCGAAAGTATATTCTAAACCAACATAACCATAAGAGTATTTGTTTGAAGCAGGATAACCGGCATGCACACCAGTGAAGTTGAATCCATCAACAAAGTTTTCGGTATAACCGAAATTCAGAGCCAATTGATCGCTCAGTCTGAATTTAACACCTGCACCAACAGGAATAACCAATTCTTTTACGTAAGAGGCATCGTGATTTTTGCCTGCCTGACCTTTATAGTCCAGAATCAGGTTAGTCTGGCTGTTGTCAGAATATACTTTAGGAGCATACTCAGCTAAACCAAAACCACCGTGTAAAAAGAAATTTACCGCAGTTGGTACGGTGCATAAAGCTTAATGATACCAACGTTTACAATACCGCTTAATGAACCAGACCAGAAGTTAGTTTTAAAACTTCCTGCATGGATACCAGATTCGCTGTCAACGGTATAGCCGGGGTTAGCAAATTTCGGGTTGTCGCTACCTTCAACGGTACCACCGTGGATGTCCAGCTGAATCCCAAAATGTGTGAGAAACTTGTTCTCTTAAGTTAAGGCCATAACCAAATGCGGGTTTGTTATGGTTAAATACATTTACACCTCCTGTCGCCACGGACGGAGCTGTTACACCTAGATTGATCCCGATACTAAATGTATTGTACTGTTTCGAACCACCAAATACCTTGGCAGTAGTTGCCGCAGATGACATTTTAGTGGTGTCAGTTGATGCTGGTTTTGCCTTACTGGTGGTATCAGTTTGAGCATTCACCATTCCAACTGCCATCAAAGACACAAATGATAAGGCGGCTGTTTTTTTTAATGTAGAATAGTTCATAGTTTTAAGATTAAACAATTTAATTGTGATTTTTTGTCAAAATTAGTAATTATGTTTGAATTCAAACATGTTTAAAGATACCAAATCAAACTTTGTTCCAAACATTGTTCAATTATTCATAAGATAATACAAATAAATAAAAAAAATTGTTTTATAAAAATAAATAATAATTACATAATAATGAAATACCTACCTATAAGTAACGAGTTATTTACAAATAATAGAAAAAATTTCGTTCTCAGAATAAAACCAACGTCTGTAGCTGTATTTCATGCTAATGACGAGTTTCCAAGAAATGGCGATCAAACTTTCCCTTTTAAGCAAAATGCTGATTTTTTTTATCTTACGGGTATTGATCAGGAGCAAAGTATACTTCTTTTATACCCGGATTGTCCTAATCCGACTATACAAAGAAGTACTCTTTTTAAGACAAACCAATGAACATATCGCCGTTTGGGAGGGTCACAAGTACACCAAAGAGGAAGCCAGGGCGGCCTCGGGTATTGAAAATGTACAATGGCTCGACGAATTTGATACAATATTGCATTCCATAATAAATTATGCAGAGTAATATTTATATTAATATTAATGAAAATGACCGTTATAGCCATACCGTGCCCTACCGGGACATGAGGATGTTTGAACAGCTGCGCCGGAAATATCCGCTTCATCACTATGAGCGTTCGGCAGTTATTTTGCGCGATCTCAGGTCCGTAAAATCCCCGATCGAGGTCGAACTTACGCAAAAAGCCTGCGCAATTACCAGAGATGCTTTTGTGCGTGTGCTAAAATTTGTAAAGCCGGGCGTTACCGAGTATGAGATAGAAGCGGAGATAACCCATGAATTTCTACGTCAGCGTGCCACAGGGCATGCTTATAATCCTATCATTGCTTCAGGGCCGAACGCCATTGTATTGCATTATATTGACAATAACCAGGTTTGCAAAGATGGCGATGTAGCGCTTTTGGACTTTGGAGCCGAATACGCCAATTATAATGCAGACATGACCCGTTCTATCCCGGTCAACGGCCGTTTTAGCAAAGCGTCAACGTCGATGTCTACGATGCCGTGCTGCGTGTAATGCGCAGTGCAACAACCTTAATTGCAGGCCGGTACCTTGTTATCCGACTATCAGGAAGAGGTGGGCAGGATAATGACCAGCGAGCTTGTTGGTTTGAAATTGCTGGATAAACATGATGTAGAAAAGCAGGATCCTAAAATGCCGGCATATAAAAAATATTTTATGCATGGCACCTCGCACCATTTGGGTTTGGATGTGCATGACTTTGGCAACCGGTATAATCCATTTGAGGTGGGCAATATTTTAACCTGTGAACCCGGAATCTATATCCCGGAAGAAGGCCTGGGTATACGTTTGGAAAACGACATATTGATTACGGGCAGCGGAAACGTTGACCTGATGGCTGATATCCCACTGGAGGCCGAACATATTGAGGAAATCATGAATAATAAATAATTAACTGCGGGACAGCGCTCCGCAGGAACCTGATGTTCAGGTAGATGATAACAAACTGTATATATTTAATGTGGAAATAATAAATATTCGTCCACAAAACTATACAGGTTAAAATGCGATTCAAGCATTGCTTTCTGAATTGCTGCCTGCAGTTTGTTTTTATCAATGCCAGCCATTCGTTTTTGCTGTATTAATTTATAGGCTTTGGCGGCCAGCATCAATTCTTTCCGGTGATTAATGGTGCCAGCCGATGCTAAAATAAGATCCGTTATTTCGCCTATACCGCTGCCCTGCGAAGCGATGGTTTTTATAACCGGAATCTGTTCGGCCTTATGCTGCACCATCTTCTTTAAATTATTGGCAAAAAGATCGGCATCCTGCCGGTCAGCTTTATTTACGACAAACGCATCCGCAATTTCCATCAGTCCAGATTTGATATTTTGAATCTCATCCCCCCCTTCGGGTACCAATACTACAAAAGTTATATCCGCAAGCCCCGCTATTTCGACCTCTGACTGCCCTACACCAACGGTTTCAATAAGAATATAATCAAACCCTGCTGCACGCAGTACATCCGACATTTCGATGGTTTTGGCAGACAATCCTCCCAAAGAACCCCGCGTAGCCAGTGAGCGGATAAATACATTTGGATGATTAAAATAGGGCGACATTCTGATCCTGTCTCCAAGCAGAGAGCCAAAATTAAATGGTGACGTTGGATCAATCGCCAGAACAGCCACTTTATTGCCTTTACTAACCAGATCGCCGACAAGACAATTTACCAATGTGCTTTTGCCGGCGCCCGGCGGTCCGGTTATGCCGATTATCGGCACCTGGCCGGCAAATCTCAAGCCCTGCAAAAGTCCGGCAGAATCATCCAGATCGTTCTCTACGATGGTTAATGCACGTGCCACTGATCTGAAATCATCACATTTTAGCTTAATATTTCCTCCGGTGTCAGCCATTTATAGGTGAGGTTAAGGTAGCAAAAATTATATTGTGTTCACATTAACTCTGCAAGGGTATGCAAGAGTTTGGGATATAACTATATTTGAACTCAAAAAATCAGCAAACAACTGATGTCTGCAACAAAGAGCGTTTCCATAATTATACCCAATTACAATGGCGTCCGCTTACTGGAAGAATATCTGCCATTTGCCATGGAGGCCATTGAAAGTGCCCGGACCGCATATGAAATAATTATTGTGGACGACTGTTCGACTGATGCTTCGGTTAATTTCATCAGGAAGGAGTATCCCCAGGTAAAGCTGATTGTAAATGCACAAAACAAGGGTTTTTCTTTTACTTGTAACCGGGGTATTGAGGCTGCACGAAATGAGCTGATTTTCCTTTTGAACTCCGATGTTAAACTTACGCCGGGTTATTTTGATGATCAGTGGAAATATTTCGCTGAACCTGACACCTTCGGGGTAATGGGCCGTATCATTGATATGGAAGGTGACCATATTCAAGATGCTGCGCGTGTTCCGAAGTTTAATGGTCTGAAATTGAAGACAGGCTACTTTTACTATGCGAATAATAACGACCACTTGTACACGATGTATCTGTCCGGAGCCAACGCATTGATCGATGCAGCAAAACTAAGGGAACTGGGCGGGTTTGATGAGCTGTTTTCGCCTTTTTACAGCGAGGATATGGAATTGAGCATCCGCGCCTGGCGATTGAACTGGAAGTGCTATTACGAACACCAGTCGGTTTGCCGCCACAGGCTTTCGGCTACTACAAAGAATTACAAAACACCGCAATGGGTAAAAAGGGTCTATTTCCGAAACCGTTTCTATTTTCATGTGCTTCACCTGGAGGGCCTCCCTCTGATAGGCTATTACTGCCAGATCACGCTGATCGACCTTTTGCCAAAACTCCTGGCCGGTCAGTTCTGGATATGGAAAAGCTACATGGAATTGTTTAAAAATAAGCGGGCTATCGGCACCCGACGGGCACATTTCAAAAAGCTGATGCACAAACATAATTCAACAACCTCCCTGCTGGATGTGGTAGCGAATATTAAGGCTTCTGTAAAATTTAAACAAATTATACGATTTAAGCCATAAATACAGTTCGTTATATATTTGCTAATTACTTTTAGCTTTGCATTTTTAAAATTTTTAATGAAGACTTACTTCCGGCTGTTATCTTTTGCCAAACCAATTGAGAAATTCGCAATACCCTATATCATTTATACATTACTATATGTAGTATTCAGCACCCTTGTTTTAACATTGCTGGGGCCGCTGATGAATACCTTATTTCTAACCGATCCCCACCAGGCGACCCAGGTACAGATAGTGGCTCAGCCATCTATTTTCAACCTTACCGGCTGGTTTAAGTACTATTTTCAGTATTATATCAGCCACTATGGCGCATGGGGCGCCCTAAAATTTGTTTGCGGCGTGATCATAATCGCTGTTTTTCTGGGCAATTTTTTCAGGTACCTTTCACAACGCACCATGGAAAATCTGAGAGTCCATACGCTGCTGAACTTAAGGAGAACGGTTTTTAACAATGTAATGGACCTCCATATCGGCTACTTCAGCAATGAGCGAAAGGGAGATATCATTTCTAAAGTGTCCTCAGATGTGCAGGTGGTTCAATTTTCTGTAACTGCAACGCTGCAGGTCATTTTTAAGGAGCCTTTGCAGTTGATTGCTTTTTTAGTAGCACTTTTTGTGATCTCGCCGAGTCTGACCTTATATTCATTGCTTATTATTCCGGTGTCAGCCTTTATCATATCGCGAATTGTAAAACGATTGAAGTCCCAGGCGACATCTGCGCAGCAAACCTATGGCACGATGATAAGTTACCTTGACGAGGCACTATCAGGCGTAAAAATTATTAAGGCATTTAATGCGACAACCTTTATTAAAAGGCGATTTGACAGTGAAAACAGGCGTTATTCGAAAATAATGCGCTCTATGGCTAAACGCCAGCAGTTGGCCTCTCCGGTTTCAGAAGCACTTTCGGTAACCATGATATCGCTAATTGTACTTTATGGCGGTTTTCTAATACTCAATCACCGCTCAACGCTAAATGCCGGTCAGTTTATAGCCTATATTGCCATTTTTTCACAATTGATGCGCCCGGCAAAAGCCATTTCCGACTCATTCAGTAACATACATTCCGGCATTGCAGCCGGGGAACGGGTGCTTGCTTTGATTGACGAAAAACCAATGATCAATGATATGCCTGGCGCCACTGCGATTGCTGAATTTAATGAGGGTATTCATTTTGAGAATGTATCATTTTCATACCCCGGCAGGGAAGTTCTGAAAAACATCAATTTAACCGTACCTAAAGGCAAATCAGTAGCTTTGGTTGGCCCGTCGGGCGGTGGAAAGTCAACTTTGATGGATATGATCCCCCGCTTTATGGAGCCACAATCGGGCAAAATATTGATAGATGACCACGATATCAATACCGTAACCACCAGCTCACTTCGCTCACTGATGGGTATCGTAAATCAGGAGTCGATCTTATTTAATGACAGCATATTCAATAATATCGCTTTTGGCAAAACCGATGCTACCATAGAGCAGGTGGAAGCTGCTGCCCGCATTGCTAACGCGCACAACTTTATTATGGAAACTGAAGAGGGCTATCAGACCAATATCGGCGACCGTGGTACCAAGCTCTCGGGAGGCCAGCGTCAGCGTATTTGTATTGCCAGAGCGGTTTTAAACAATCCGCCAATCATGCTGCTGGATGAGGCGACCTCTGCATTGGACACCGAATCGGAAAAATTAGTTCAGGACGCATTGAATAACCTGATGAAAAACCGGACGTCGCTTATCATCGCACATCGCCTGAGTACCATCCAGAATGCGGATAATATTGTTGTGCTGGAAAATGGCGTTATTGTTGAACAGGGTAACCATCAGCAGCTTATTAGTAGCAACGGTTTATACA
>CAVWSO010000012.1:0-130298 GCA_963757615.1 uncultured Sphingobacteriaceae bacterium | reverse complement strand
GAAGGCTGATCGACATGCAAACTTTTCAATAAATATGAGCGCATTGGTCTCTATTGCAATGTGTACCTACAATGGCGGAGCCTACCTTAGCCAGCAGTTAGATACACTGGTTGCTCAGACCTATCCAAACTGCGAAATCATTATTGTTGATGACCGTTCCTCAGACGATACTGTCGAAATAATAAACGGGTATGCAAAAAAATATGCTCAGATTAAGTTGTACCTCAATCATGAAAATTTAGGATATACCCGAAATTTCGAGAAAGCAATAAACCTGTGCAGCGGAGAATACATCGCCCTCTGTGATCAGGATGATATTTGGGATATCAACAAAATCAGTATCATGGTTGAGCAGATCGGCAGCAACATACTGGCCTACCACGATTCTGAATTTGTGGACGAGCAGGGCAAGCCATTAAATAAAAAACTTTCTAATATTAAAAATTGCTATTCCGGAAGCGATTCGCGCGTGTTTCTTTTTGAAAATTGCGTATTGGGCCATGCAACAGTTTTTAAAAGAGAGTTGTTGAAATATACAGGACACTTCAATGATACGGTAATTCACGACCGGTGGCTGGCCTATGTGGCCACCAATAATGGTAGTATTCTTTTTGTTGACCAGCCATTGGTAAAATATCGGCAGCATCTGCACGCCAATACTAATATCTTACAGCAGGAACGGGCCAAAAGCACGACCAGCAGTTCCGTTTATAAAATGCAATTCCAATTGGAAATTGCTGCAATTTTTGCCGGGTATCCCTTTAATAAGGAGGCGGCATTTAAAAAAAAGTTGCTGAATCTTATGCAGGATAGGATGCAAAGTTATACCAGCTTTTCCCTTGCTTATTTTATATTTATGCATCGTAAGTTGTTGTTCTGCATGCAAAAAAAATCATCCATCAGCATAATAAATAAGATACTAAAGTTTATTTGGGGATATAAAATAAAGCAATTACGGCTTTTCAATGTAGAAACCTAAATTAGAGTACTGCCAGGGCGATATGGCTTGGTTCAACAACTAACCGAAATCCACACAGCTATGCTAAATGTTGCTGCAAAACCGATAAAGACCGAAGAGGATTTTAAATACTTGTTTTCGGTTTGTACGCTTGTATCCCGACCTGACGAGTACAGGGAGATGCTGGACTCATTCCAGAAGGCGGGCTTTGGAGAGGACCGGTGCGAGTATCTGTATATTGACAATTCCGAAGGAACGAACGCACTGGAAGCATACCAGGGTATAAATCGATTTTTGAGAGCAGCGAAAGGAAAATACCTTATTCTCTGCCATCAGGACATTCTGCTGGACTATGACCGCGCCGATGATCTGATTAAAAAGATCCATGAGGTGGACGCGGCCGATCCAAACTGGGCGGTATTGGGAAATGCAGGCGGGGTCAATCTAAAGTACCTGTCACTGTACGTTGTTCAAAGTTCAGGACCTATGCTGTACGAAACCAACTTCCCGCTAAAAACAATGACGCTGGACGAAAACTTTCTGGTAGTCAGAGCAGCAGCAAACCTTTGTTTATCAAATGACCTGAGCGGGTTTCATTTATATGGAACCGATATTTGCCTGATGGCCGATATACTGGGTTATAACGCCTATGTGATTGAGTTTAAGTTACTGCATAAAAGCCTTGGTAATGTCGACCGTTCATTTTTCGACCTGGAATCGCGGCTGATCGCCAAATATAGCCGCGCATTGCGCCCAAGATTTATTCGAACACCCTTTGCAAGGTTCTATATAGCAGGCGGCAAGTTAAGAACCTTTGCCGGCAATAACGCCATTATGCTGTTTTTTGCAAGGAAGTATTACCAGATATTCAAGAGTCCAAAAGATTACAAACTGAAAACGGATCGGCAGTAATAAACCGGCCGGATCAGTCCGTATTTTTTTTACTCATCACCGAACGTAGTATTAGTATCGTTTCGTCAACTATGGTCGACTGTTTATTGGTTTGATAAAAATCATCCATTCTTCTGGCGAGTTCCGGAGCGGTCTGATCTCCTCTGCCTCTTTGCAATTTTTCTTTAAAATCAGCTTCAGAGCGCAGCCAATAGTGATTTAACTGTATTTTATTTGTACTATGTTTAGAATATGGTCCCTTAAACCGTTTGAAGTTTTCGTTTACATTATACTTTCCCAATACGTAATGAAAATGGTGCGGGCCGGATGGGATATGCTTAACATAGCGTGGCTGTACAATTGATTTTATATGGTCATTAATGGGATCCGACTTAGGCATGCGGCGTGTATAGCTCTCCATCTGGGACGCTGCGGATTTATCGGTATGCCCGTTAGAACCAAACACCAGCCAGTTAATACCCAAGCCGCCATAACGCTCATAAGGAACTAGAAAATCAGGCAGGTTTCCTGTAAAGGTTTTAGGCACTATGAATTCGTCGGCATCAATAAAAGCGATCCACTTGCAAAAGCGCCCATATTTTTTCAAGCAATGACCATATGCGATCATCTGTTTAGCCTTGCCCTCGATGGGTTCAACTACAACCAGGCCTTTTTCAATGTAGGCCTTTAGCGTCTGACTGACCGGTGTTGCCGATTGATTGTCGTAAACGTAAAATTGGGAGACGCCGATCGAAGCGTGATATTCGATCCATTCAGGCAAATATTCCTCGTCCTTAACGATACAACAAACAGCAACTTCATATAAAAACCGGCTGCCCGACATTAACAATTTCTTAAACATAATTTATAAAGGTGAGTCAAAGATAAATATTATAAGGTGGTTCTCTATTGGAATTAAAGTGACAAGCCTAAAGGCGGAATGTTTTCTAAATGGTATATTGGAAAACTCAAATTCTGCAGCCCGTATGGAAGAACCATTAATATCGATTGCACTTTGTACCTACAACGGAGCAAAATATTTAGGGGAACAATTGGACAGTATCCTGGGTCAAACCTATCAAAAGTTCGAGATCATCGTAGTTGATGATTGTTCAACGGATCATACGCCTGATATCGTCGGCCGTTATGCAGCCCAGGATAGCAGAATAAAATTTTTCAAAAATGAGGCCAATTTAGGTTTTAATAAAAACTTTGAAAAGGCGATCCGTCTAACATCCGGGGAATATATTGCTATAAGTGACCAGGATGATATATGGCTTGCTAATAAACTGCGGTTGTTGCTGGACAATATCTATGATAAGTGGATGATCTTCTCTAACTCAAGCTACCTTAATGAATCTTCATCCGGACAACTATTGGAAAACTTTAAGCCGCCGGACGATTTCAGAGGTATATTGCTGTTCAACTATATAACAGGCCATACCACGCTGTTCCGCCGGGAATTCCTGAACTATATTTTTCCTTTCCCCCAAAAAGGTTATTATGACTGGTGGATGGGTTTTGTGGCAACCTACCATCATAAAATTACTTTTATAGACGAGGCGCTTACCCTGTACAGGGTGCACGGGGAATCGGTCATACAAAAGCGGGTGGATCTGGGCGAGAAGAAACTGGAAGAATATGCAACGATCACCAGCATGCTTGATGCTTTCGCCACGTATCTTAACTTAAAGCCGTCCGATAGGGACTTTATTGTTCGCTTGAAAAGCAGTTACCGTGCGAAAGGAACACAGGCCCTGTCGATACCGTTGGCGCGGATAGTATTTAAATACTACGAGGCGCTTTTCCCGAACCTGAAAGCCAGGAAATCTTTTTCAAAACTCAATTTTGCCTTTAAGTTTTCCAAAGGCGTCAAAATCAGAGCAGCCCGCAAATAATATAAGCAGGCCCGTCCGGATCGTGCCGGACAGGCTTGCTTTAACCCGGTTTACTAACGGAATTTAAACCCTAAGCCAAACTGCCAAACCTGGTTGCGATAATCCGGGATTGGGGAATTTACATCGTACGAATTGGACGAAAGGTCAATCAGGTAACGACCGTGAATATCAATATTGGGTGTCAGATCGATACTCAGGCCAAATGCACCTGCGATATAGCTTTTGTAGCCATAATTGTAATAACCCGATGGGTAATAACCATTGGTATACGTGGTCGTATTCGATATGGGAATATTGATCTGAGGGCCGATCAGGAAATTAAAGCCCGGGAACAGCTGAAACTTGGCCAGCAAGGGAATATCAATATAATCGTTTCTTTGGGTCAGGGGAATTCCGTCGGTCGTAATGGCCTGGTAGCCTTTTTGAGAGAACAATACTTCTCCTTGAAAAGAAAAGCCGTAGGCGATCGGCAATTCCGCTGTCAGACCGGCATTTGCACCAACAATCGAGGCAGTACTGTAATAATAATTGTATGAGGAAATCGTATTTGCGATACTTACCCCGCCAGTAATACCAAAACGGGGGCGAAAATAATCATCATGGCGCTGTTGGGGGTGGCGCTGCGCATGATGCGGATGCGGACCATAATAGTAAGTCTGGGCAGTTACAGAACCTGCAGCAAGCAGGCAAATAGCTAAAAACAAAATGTGTTTCATTTGAATAATGATTTACAGTTTAATTGATATTACCGATTTAGAGTAAATCTTAACGAATTGGTTTAGTCATTTGTTGATTTTTTTTTAATAGACGTTTCAGCATGCCTGTGCGCATTGTTACTGGCGGCAGGTATATGTAAATTTTACAAGCTTTTTTGACCCCGGATAAGTACCGGATAAGTAACTTTGAAATCTATGAGAGGACTTCATACTATTTTAAAACATACTTTGTTGTGTTTTTTTACCTTATGCGGCCTAAAGGCCCTGGCCCAGCAAAAAACAGGATACATATCTTCTCTCGGCAAACAAAATCACTGGGTGGATTCTGTTTATAAAAAGCTAAGCCATAAGGAACGTGTCGCGCAACTATTTTTTGTGCGGGCCCACACCAATCGCGGACAGGCTTATGAGGATTCCGTAGGCAGAGTAATAAAAGATGAAAAGCTTGGCGGACTCGTATTTTTTCAGGGAGGACCGGTAAGACAATTAATTCTGACTAATAAATATCAGAAACTTGCCAATGTGCCGCTGCTTGTTGCCATGGACGGAGAATGGGGCGTAGGCATGCGGCTCGATTCCACGCTATCCTATCCTTATCAAATGACCCTTGGTGCCATACAGGATAATTCACTGATCTACAAAATGGGACAGTTTGTGGCCTATGACTTTAAGCGCCTGGGCATGCAGATCAACCTTGCACCGGATATGGATGTGAACAATAATCCCAATAATCCGGTTATCAATTACCGCTCTTTTGGCGATAATAAATATAATGTTGCCAAAAAAGGAATAGCCTACATGAAAGGTATGCAGGATGCGGGCCTGCTTACTACAGCCAAACACTTTCCAGGGCATGGAGATACCAATACCGATTCGCACCTGGATCTGCCTTTGTTGCCCTTCAGCCGGCAAAGATTGGATTCCCTTGAGGAATACCCCTTCCGGCAGGCCATCAAGGCTGGCATAAGCGGCGTAATGATCGCCCATATGGATATACCGACCTTGGATTCGACGAAAAATCTACCTTCCACCTTATCCAGACCGATCGTTACCGGAGTTTTGAAGGATTCGCTCGGCTTTAAGGGGCTGGTGATGTCCGATGCCATGGAAATGAAAGCGGTCGTAAAATACTTCCCCGACGGCCAGGCAGACCTCCGCGCTTTTTTAGCCGGTAATGATATTATCGAATTATCAGAGAATTCCCAGCGAGCAGTAAAGCTGATTAAAAAGGCCGTCCGCAAGGGCGAAGTATCCAAACGGGAATTTGAGGCCCGCGTAAAAAAAGTATTGGCGGCCAAATACTGGGCCGGACTGAACCATTACAGGGAACCTTCAGCAGAGCACCTGATTGAAGATCTGAACAGAGAAAGTGCAAAGTCGCTTGTGCAGCAATTGAGCGACGCCGCCGTTACCCTGATAAAGGGTGATGCGTCGGTACAGTTAAATCCCATAGCTAAAACTGCCATTATAAGCATAGGCGTTTCTCAGCCTACACTCTTCCAGCAGGAGTTGTCGCAGTGGTATGTCAACAGCGATACCTTCGTTGTAGGCAAAGCCACCTCCGGCGATGATCTACTGAAAATCCTTGATAAATTACGACAATATGACCAGGTTTTGGTCAGCATCAATGATACCAGGCTGCGCCCGGCAAGCACACTCGATTATAGTAGCGCCGTGAAGATCTTTATCTCGGAAGTAGCCGCTCATCCCAATTCCGTGGTCTGTGTTTTTGCCAATCCTTATACCATCTCCCGATTGCCTGGTATTGAAAAAAGCAGCGCGCTGATCGCATGCTATCAATTGAGTGATGAATTGCAGCGTTCGGCAGTAAAAGTCATCACGCGAATCATCAATCCAAAAGGAAAATTACCGGTAAATGTCAATATATTTTTCCCTTATGGAACGGGTGTAGTTTTGAAATAAAAAAATTATTATATTTGTTTAATAATTTTATAAATCTATTTCAAAACCAGACACTTGCGGCACTTATATCACGTTAGGTTTCTGTTTTGATCATATGTATTAAATAAGGCTACTTTAACGCCCATTTGCATAATTTTAGTACACCGTAGCAGCGGGAAATTTATTTCCCAAAAACTACTTATTTATCTGTTTCTCTGTAGAATATAATACCCGGAAAAAAAGGGCATGTTAACCCATTCGCGATAAAAACCTTTAAATATTAAATAAACAAAAGGTTTTATTGCAGGGCATGATAATTGTATAATTCTAAACACTATAGACACTAAAAACAGCACTATGAACACGTACACAACAGTTGGAGTAATCATCACAGTTTTACCTCTCGTTTTAATTATCGCTACCGTAATTATAAGAGGCAAAAAATTGTTTGATTAATTCCTGCTCCGGTTAGATTATTTGATTTTTATTAAGGCGACGCACTTAAAGCTGTTGCAGTGAAATGCTTCACACTTTAATTTTTGCGGCAATACTCAGGGTGTTTTATTGGTGTCTTATTTTTTGTCAAAGCCCTCTTCTTCTCAACTTACTTTTATTTCCGCGGGTATTATCGCGGCGTTTACCAAACTCTTCGCGGGTGTGCGGTTTGGCTAGTTTGGTTATGCGTTCTTCAAGCGTTTCGGTAGTGAGGCGCTCACGGCCAAGGCTGTCAACCATTATTGGAAAAGCAAAGGGCGTAGGCCGGTGAATCTGCTTCAGAATGATGTTTTGCTTTGAGATGCGCTGTAGGGCGGCCCTCAGCCTGAATTCTTCGAGCTGAAAAGCCAGCGCTTCATTATAAGCCTGCCTGACCAACAAATTATCCGGCTCATACTCGCTGAATACGTCAAAAAGCAATGAAGTAGAAGCCTGCAAATGCTTGTTTTTTATCGGTTGGCCCGGGATAGCCTGTAAATACCAGTCCGCCGATATGGGCAATATCCCTGAAACGCCGCCGCGCCATTTCATTGGCATTCAGGCTGTGCAGAATATCATCCAGCAAATTATCTATAGAAAAAAAGCCGGCATCTTCCAGCGCCATTTCAATGGGTATATCTCTCATCGGCCAGTAATTCAAATCCATAATCGTTCATCGCGATGGAAAATGAGAAAGGTTTTATTTTGGAGATGCGATAAGCCAGCAGTGATGCCATCCCTTCATGTACCAACCGCCCTTCAAAGGGATAAAATATAAGATGATGCCCCTCGCGTGGATTTAAACGATTCGATCAAAAATTCATGGCTTTGGGGCAGATGCGACAATTGCTTCTGCAGATCAAATAAGGGTTTAAGTGCAATTACTTCTTCATCATTTTCTATACCATGCGCCACCTCATCCAGCTTATCCCTGAAAACGGCCGAAAGCTGCGACGACAACGGCATACGCCCGCCCATCCAGCTCGGAATCAGCCCTTTTTTGGCATTCGATTTTCTTACATAGGCGCGTCATTTCTTTAACCCGGATAAACTCCAGGCTTCGCCCGGCAAACCAAAACGTATCCCCTGGCTTTAACTGGGAGATAAATGACTCTTCGATCGTACCCAAACTGCCACCCGCTAACCATTTAACACGAATGCTCACATCACTGGTAATAGTGCCGATGCTCAGACCGGTGCCGCATGGCCACCCGCCGGTTTTAACCTGGTAAAAGCCGTTTTCAACCTCTACCTTTAAAAATTCATCGTATTGTGCAAGCATTTTGCCGCCGTGTGGTTATAAAGTCGAGCAGCTGGTTAAACTCGTCCGCTTCAGATCGGCAAAAGCATAGGTGGTTTTTACCTCTCAAACAATTCATCGGCCCTGAAGCCGTCTGATACGGCCAGCGTCACCATGTACTGTACCAGTACGTCAATGGTGAGCAGCATAGGGTCGCGGCTCTCGTAAATACCCTGTTTGATGCCCTGCTTTAAGCGCAGCGCCTTCCAGTAATTCCAATGAATGCGTAGGCACAAAATATGCCCTTGACACGGCGCCCGGATGATGCCCGCTTCGCCCGGCCCGCTGCATAAAACGCGCGACGCCTTTTGGGCTGCCCACCTGCACCACCGTATCCACCGGCCGGAAATCCACCCCCAGATCCAGGCTTGAAGTGCATACCACCACTTTTAAAGCTTCGGCGTGCAGCGCCTGCTCCACCCAGTTGCGCAGCTCATTATCCAGCGAGCCATGGTGCATGGCCATTATGCCGGCATACTCGGGATAATTATCCAGTATGGCATGATACCATATTTCTGCCTGCGAGCGGGTATTGGTGAATATCAGCGTGGTTTTGCTTTTGGCCACGATCTCCATCACCTGCGGCAACAGCTTTACCCCGATATGCCCCGACCAGGAATAACTCTCAATATTTTCGGGAATGACGGATTTGATGACTAGCTTTTTTTCAATATGCGCCCGCACCATTTTTACCTGTCCGGGCGGAAAATCATTACCCAGCAACACATCTGCTGCCTGTTCCAAATTGCCGATGGTTGCGCTTATCCCCCAGATTCTGAGTCTCAGTCGATTTGAGTTCTGGTCTTCTGTTTCTGACTTCGACTGCCGACTTCAAGACTGTCCGACCCAAGACCTTTCAGTCGCGACAAACCCAACTCCACCTGTACCCCGCGTTTTGTACCCAACAGTTCGTGCCATTCATCGATCACCACCACCTGCAGGCTTTGAAATATTTTGGGATATTCTTTTTGGGCCAGCATCAGGTGCAGGCTTTCGGGCGTGGTGAGCAATACTTCGGGCAGTTTCTTTTTAAGCGCCTGTTTTTCAGCAGCAGGGGTATCGCCGGTGCGGGTGGCTATTTTCCAGGGGATACCGATCTCATCACATACCTCCTGCATGGCTTTTTTAATGTCATTGGTTAACGCGCGCAGGGGCGTTATCCAAAGCATCATCAAGCCATTGTTTGTTCTGAGTGTTCCATTTATCAGGATTTTTATTGATATAATCGGCCAGGAAAGGCAGAAACAGGGCAAAAGTTTTACCGCTGCCGGTAGGCGCATTCAGCAAACCCGAATAACCGGCAAGATAAGCCTCCTCCATTTCCTGCTGGAAGGCAAACTGCTGCCAGTTTTTACGTTTATACCATTCTGCTATTTTTTGCTGCCCCATCGTAACCACAATCCAACATACAATTTTAATTGCGATTTATGTGCATATCCGAATAAAAAATGTGCAAAACCGCACGGAATGGCCGGATCTATAAAATCCTGTAAAAATAAAAAAGTCCCTCTCCGATATGGAAAGGGACTGTAAGGTCAGCATAAATAACTTACTTCTTTTCCGGAATAAAATCAGTTTAATCAGATTATTGCCGCTCAAGTATTTGTTGGCTGCATCTTTAACGCTTTGCACGGTTACCTTATTCAGATCATGTATATGGTGCAGCACATGGATCCGGGTCCTGCTGGTTTTGAGATGATGAGGTCAGGTGGGCTTCCCAAAATCCATTTTCTTTCAGCTGCACTTCGGTAGAGCGGGTCTCCTCAGCAATAAATTTCTGAATATCCACTGCCTCAGGGCCGTTTTGCCTGATCTTTCCTATCTCTTCCATCGTGGCTGCAATGAGCTTATCAACATTTGCGGGGGCGCAGCCAAATGATACTAAAATGCTGTATCTGCTGTTCGGGAACTTTACGTAATTGGCTGTGAACGCCCGGCGCATAAACCCCGCCTTCTTTCTCGCGCAAACGTTCAATCAGTTTAATATTCAAGATTTCCGTCAGCGCATCTACCTGCAAATTATTGTCCTCGTTGAAATCGTACTCACCGCTGAACACCAGTTGCACGCTGCTCTTATCACCTATGCCTTTGTAAACATTTTTTGTAAGCTGCCCCGCAGGGATATGGATGCCTAAATTCTTATAGGTTTCATTCCGGTTTGATGATGGCAAACTACCCAGGTATTTCTCCAGCAGCGGCTTTATTTTATCCACCTCAAAACTTCCCACCAGGGTAAATTCGAACCCAGCGGCGTCAGCAAATCTTTCCTTATAAAAACCGTAGGCCTTATCCAGGCTGGCACTGCCGAGCATTTCGGTGGTTGGTATCATCCGGCGAAAATTATGGTTACTTAACGTAGCTGCAATAGTATCCTTAAACACGCTAGAGGGATCCAGACTACGGTTGGCCAGTACCGATTTGGTTTGGCTCATGTTTGATTCCCAGATATCCGGATCCTTTCTGGGCTCGGTAAAATACAGGTAGATCAGCTGCATCGCCGTCTCCAGATCCCTTGGTGAGGAGTTCCCCCTGATCCCTTCTGACGTTTCGTTGATATAGGGTGAGATACGCACATTTTTACCGCTCAGCATTTTTTCAAGCTGTATCTCGCTAAAGCTGTTTACGCCACTGCTTCCGATCACCTCGGCGGCCATATCTGCCGATGTAAATTCCTGGTCGCTGGCCAGGGACGTGCCGCCAAAATGGTAGCCGCTGATCAGTATCTGGTCATTTTTAAATGCCGTAGGCTTCAGGATCACTTTTACGCCGTTTGACAATGTTAGCGTTGTGGTTAGAATCGCCGTATCCTTCTTTTCTGTTACGATTTTGCCACCGGCTGGCTCTTTTGCCAGCAGCGGCTTGTTGCTCACCTCGTCCACATAAGGCGTTACCCCTTTTCCCGCTTCGCTGATCCAGGCAAGTAAGGTTTGATCTGTGGGCAGCTTATCTTTTTCTTTCTCAGGGGCCTCCACCAGGACAACACGGTTTTTATCACCGATGTATTTACCGGCCAGGGCATTAATCTCGGCCAGCTTAATCTGCCCCAAATTATTTTTGAAGAAATCATATTCAAATGCTATTCCAGGTATGGCTTCATCATTTAAAAAGTTCTGCTGATACTCATGTACAAAGCTTGCCGACTTGGTTTTATCCCGTTCTTTATAGGCATTTTCCATTTGGGTCATTCCAGCCTGTTTTGCCCTTTCGAATTCAGTCGAAGTAAATCCGAATTTGCGCGCCCGTTCGGTTTCGGCGACCACTGCTTTTATAGCCTTCTCCAGTTCGCCGGATTTGGCTACCGCAATAGAGGTAAACGCATCCTGGTGTCCGATAAAACCAGTATAGCTTGCCCTGCCGAATAAAAACGGAGGATTAGCCCTTTGGATAAGTTCGCTCAGGCGGGCATTCAGCATCTGATTGAAAAAGTCTATACGCATATTATGCAGGTAATCCGTTTTGCTGCGTATTTTTTGTTCGGGGTGCTTTACGACGATCTCGGCCAGTGTATAAGGGAATTCTTTATCGGTGGCAATCTTAACCACGGTACCTGGAGTAGGCGGAACGGTGTATTTGGTACGGGCCCTTTCATTTGCCGGGTTGGTCAGATCTGAGAAATTATCTTTGATTAATTGTTCAACGCGTTTAGGGTCGAAGTCGCCAACGGCAATTACAGCCTGCAGATCTGGCCGGTACCAATCATGATAAAAGCTTTTAATGGTCGCGGGTACAAAATTTTTCAATACTTCATCCTTGCCAATGGGCAGGCGTTCGGCGTACCTCGAGTTATTGAGCAATACGGGCAATATCTGATGCTGCAAGCGCTCCTGCGCATTTTTACCACGTAAGCGCTCTTCTTCCAGCACTACGCCGCGTTCATCATCTATCTCCTTGGGATCAAACGATACGTGCCCGGCCCAATCTGCCAGTATATCGAAGCCTTTTTCAAATACTTTGGTGCTGTCTGTAGGTAAGGGCAACTGATACACCGTTTCATCAAATGCCGTGTAGGCATTCAGATCGGCGCCAAATTTGATCCCTGCTTTTTGCAGGTAATTTACCAATTCATTTTTAGGAAAGTCGCGCGTTCCGTTAAACGCCATATGCTCGGTAAAATGAGCCAGGCCCTGCTGATCGTCATTCTCCAGTAACGACCCCACCTTGTTTACCAGGTATAGCTCGGCTCTGTTTTTCGGCTCTGTATTTTTGCGGATATAATAAGTCAAACCGTTGGGCAGTTTGCCAATAATCACATCGGGGTCGATTGGCAGAAGATCACTGTTCTTTATTTGTGCGGCCGGGGCAATAGGTTTCTCCTTCGGCGAGGGCACAGGTTTTTTTACTTGGGCAAATGATGTATTTGCTGCAATCACCAGCGCAAAAGCGGCCAGAGATAGTTTTCTGTTAAGATTCATGAATAGATGTATGATTTTATTTAAGATGCTAACGAATATACTTAGTTACAGTATACTGACAGCGTTATGCGACTATATTTTAATAAAGATCTTTCGAATATAGAGTATCCACATGATCAGCCATATCACCAGAACGACAAAAATCGCGTATGCCAATGATGCATTGATGGGTGAGAAGTAAGGTGTGAATAATACCGAGTAAAGCGGTTTGCCACCAATCTTGATCATCCCCATATAGTGCGGGATAAAATCTGCCATAATATAGGCAGTTATCGCATTGGCGCCGAATGCTACGATGGGCGGCGTAAATCTTTTATAACCCTGCACGTCTATTAACCAGTAACTTAAGGCTAGTCCGATAGTGGCCAGACCGCCGGTATACAGCACAAATGAACTTGACCACAAGGCTTTATTGATGGGGAAAAACAGATCCCAGATTAATGCCAGTATTACCGCAATAACGCCATATACAAACATCCAGGTAACTTTAATGCCGTCCTGGCGGTCTTTGCGTTTAAGCCAGGCTCCCAGCCGGATACCAAATAATCCTGTTGCCACAGCCGGGATTGTGCCCAGCAAACCTTCAGGATCCCAGGTGCGGGTTTCGGCCCATAGATGGTTTGGCGTAAATACCAGCCTGTCCAGCCAGGCCCCTAAATTTGTGGCAGGTTCTAGGTTTGCATAACCCAGGCCGGGTACAGGGATAAAATTCATAATAATATAGTACCCCACCAGGGCAATGACAAACAGCCAGTCCCGGGTTTTTTGGGAAGTTTTGATATACAGAACCGAACAGATAAAGTAAACGATTGCTATACGCGGCAACACGCCTGGTATGCGCATATGCGCGAGGCTGTGTTGAAAAAACAGCCGAATGATATAAGTGATCGCCAGCAATATTGCAGTGCGCTTTAAGGCATGCAGGATGAGTTTGGAATGATCTCCGGTTACTTCCCTTCTGCTTTCCATCGCATAAACAATGGATATGCCAACCATAAAAAGGAAGAATGGAAATATCAGATCGGTGGGTGTACAGCCGTTCCATTTAGAATGCTCCAGCGGTGCATACACGTGATCGCCTCCAGGGTCATTCACTAATATCATTGCAGCGATCGTAATGCCCCGGAACACGTCGAGCGAAAGCAGCCGTTTTTTGAGGGTTGATGTTTCAGTTTTGATTGGTGAGGCAGCGAGCTCGGTCATTTTTTTTACTTTTTAGGTTAATTCTTTCCAAAACGCTATTGGGTTGATTGATAGCGTCCTGATTTTAGGGACATAACACTATTACCCCATACACTTTGCTAATATTTATACCGCACGAAGGCTTCCATTGCCTGGTATTCTGCCAGGCCCAGCCGGTCATAGGCCTGCGCAGTTTCGCGGTTTCGGTCCTCGGCCCTTACCCAGAACTCGCGGGCATCATCCCCGGGGAACACCGCCCTGTCCTTCTGCGACTGGTGCTTAAAGATGGCATTGCGTTTTCTCAGTACTTCCTGCGGCGAAAGCGGAACGGCCATTTCGATCTCATAGGTTTCGAACTCTTTCCAGGCGCCGCGGTACATCCACAGCCAGCAGTCGTTTACCCAGTCTTCCGCTTTCGCGGAGCTTGCGCAGGGCAGCGATGATGATGTTAAAACAAACCAGGTGGGTGCCATGCGGGTCGGCAAAGTCGCCGGCGGCAAATACCTGCTGCGGTTTTACTTTTTCGAGCAATTCCATGGTTAACTGGATATCCTTGTCCGTTACCGGGCTCTTCTGCGTTTTACCCGTTTCGTAAAAAGGCAGGGCCTGAAAGTGGATATGGTCGTCATCCAGGCCGGCATAACGCGCTCCCGAGATGGCTTCCGTTTTACGGATAAAGCCTTTCACGTCCCGGATCTCGGCCGTGTCGATCTGGTTGGGCTGCTTCTGGGCCAAAAAGCCGCGCATGTCTTCGTATAGCTTTTTCAGCTGGCCATTACTGTCGCCGATGCTGTGGTTAAAGTCGATGGCAAATTCCATATAACGCAGCACATCATCATCCCATACGGCCGTATTGCCCGAGGTCTGGTAGGCCACATGGACATCGTGTCCCTGGTCAACCAGACGGATAAAGGTTCCCCCCATGGAGATCACATCATCATCCGGGTGCGGGGAAAAGATGATCGAGCGCTTGCGTGCCGGCAGGGCCCTTTCCGGACGCTGCGAGTCATCGGCATCGGGCTTGCCGCCCGGCCAGCCGGTAATGGTATGCTGGATCTGGTTAAAGATATCGATATTGATGTTATACACCGGTCCCTGTTCTACGGCCAGCTGGGCCATGCCGTGGTTATTGTAATCTTCTTCGGTCAGCTTCAGTATCGGTTTACCCAGCGTTTCGGCCAGCCAGATCACCGCTTTCTTTTTCAGTGCCTTTTCCCATACGCAGTCTTTTACCAGCCAGGGGGTATTAAAGCGGGTCAGCTCCGAGGCCGCATCCTGGTCCAGCACAAATTCCACATGCTGGGATAGCTGCAGGTAAGTAGCCGGTACATCGCCTGACATTTCGCCTTCGACCGCTTTTTTGATGATCGGTGCCTTCTTCCGCTCCAGGCCATCAGGATGATCTCGCGGGCCTTGAAGATGGTACCGATACCCATGGTGATGGCCTTGGTGGGCACGTTCTGCTTGCCGCCGAAATCCCGGGAGGCATCATTACGGGTCAGGTCATCTAAGGTGACCAGCCGGGTGCCTGAGTTGGGTGCCGAGCCCGGCTCGTTAAAGCCGATGTGGCCCGTACGGCCGATGCCCAGTATCTGCAGATCCAGTCCCCCCAGTCCGCTGATCTTCCGTTCGTATTCCAGGCAAAAGGCCGCGATGTCGTCTTTGGTCAAGGTGCCATCCGGGTATGTGCACATTGCTCCGCTCGATATCGATATGGCTGAACAGGTTCTCGTTCATGAAGGTGACATAGCTCTGCGCCGCACTGGCCTTCATCGGGTAATATTCGTCCAGATTAAAGGTGATCACGTTTCGGAAACTCAGCCCTTCCTGGCGGTGCATGCGCACCAGTTCGGCATAAACGCCTATCGGGGTTACCCCGGTAGCCAGGCCCAGTACGGCCTGCTCGCCCTTTTGCCTGCTTGGTGCGGATCAGCTCGGCGATGCGCCGCGCTACCGACAGCGAGGCTTCCTTCTGGTTGGCAAATACACTGACCGGCAGCTTCTCATACCGGGTCTCTTCCAATAAATTTAATCGGGCCATGTGCAGGTTTAATTGGTAAAAAATGTGGGTTTTGAACAAATATATTAGATATGTTTGCTTATAGAAAGCAAATTCACTTAAAGTTTTATACACGCCGATGCCTGTGCTCAATCAAAATCTGCAAAATCTGTTCACACATCGCGCAAAAGCCGGAAAAAATGGGCATCGGACTGATGTCAGGCACCTCGCTTGATGGGCTTGATATTGCGCTGTGCAGGTTTAAAGGCAATGGATTGAGCGACCAAATTCGAGCTACTGCAATTTATTACCATCCCATATAAAGAACATTTTAAGAACGAGGTACACGAAGTATTTTCCAGACGGCTGGTCGACCTTGAAAAGGTCACCCTGCTCAATGCGTATATCGGCACTTTTCATGGAGAATTGATTTTAGAGGCCCTGGCTAAATGGAATATCAAGCCCGGCGAGGTTGATTTCATCGCCAGTCATGGGCAAACTATTTATCATGCACCTAAACGATTGCACAAGCATGCTGTATCCCAATGCTACGCTGCAAATAGGTGACGGTGACCATCTGGCAGTCAAAACAGGTATTTTGACGATCAGCGATTTCCGTCAGAAACACATTGCCGCAGGTGGCGAAGGTGCTCCTCTGGCGTTGTATGGCGATGTATTATTGGGCAGCAAACCCGGCGAAGACAGGATATTACTCAATATCGGCGGTATTGCCAATCTCACCTATCTTGCCCGCTGATGGTGACTCACATAAAGTGATTTGTACCGACATCGGTCCGGGAAATACCATCGATCGATGCTGCCTGTCGGGAATATTTTAATCAGCCCTATGATAAAGACTCCATGATTGCGGCCTCGGGTCAGGTTAACCAGGAACTACTTGCCGCACTGCTCGATCATCCTTTTTTTAAAGAAAAAGCGCCGAAAACAACGGGCCCAGAATTGTTCAACCTTAATTATCTCCATGATGCGCAGCAGGTCTCGGCATACAAGAGATATCAGTGCCCGAGGATATTATCTGCACACTGAGCACTTTTACGGCCAAAAGCATTGCTGAATTTATTTTGGCCACATTGCCACGCGGCAGCCGTATTTTCGTCAGTGGTGGCGGCGCCCGTAACCCATTTGTGATCAGATTGCCTTAAACAATTTCTGCCAGGGACTCCAACGGCTGATACCGGCAGCCTGGGCATCGACCCGGACGCCAAGGAAGCCATACTGTTTGCCCTGCTGGGCAACGAGGCCCTTTCAGGCACACCCATTACTATCGGCAATAATCCTGCTGTTTTGATGGGTAAGATCAGTTTTCCGAAATAGCAGGCAGGCGCAGCAGGTGATATGCCAGCACGGATTTGAAAAACATCGATCTTATCATTTGCCCTGTTTAGTAACACTTACGAAGTTTTAAATAGCTTCGTAAGTGTGTCTGACTCCGCGAATTACAATTCAGCCTTGATCCCGTATTTAGCTGCAAACTTGCGGTAAAGCTGCTTATGCAGATTATCCAGATTGATGTCGCGACCCTGAATGAAGGCTTTCTGTACATCGATGGTGATCATGTCCAGGGCATCGCCACCGGAAATAAACAACGTGGCATCTTTGCCTGCCTCCAGCGTACCGGTGGTTTTATCGATCCCCAAAATTCTGGCATTGTTCAGCGTGATCATCGATATGGCCTGCTCTTTGCTCAAACCGTAACCGCATGCCTGTCCTGCTTCAAATGGCAGGTTGCGCTGCCGCCAGAAACCTATGCCCGTCAAACCGTAGGTAACGCCTGCGTCCTGCAATATTTTTGGCAGCCGGTAGGGCAAATAAACATCATCTTCATCGCGCAAGGGCAGCGCCTGCGTTTCGCGCAGGATAACCGGAACGTCATTGTCCTTAAGCAAATTGGTTACCAGGTACGACTCCCTTCCTCCTACGATGACCGCTTTTATGCCCAATTTTTGGGCGAACGAAACAGCTTGTATGATCTCTTTAGCATTATCCGCATTAATGAACAATTTCTTGCCGCCATCAAAAAGCCCCTTCATGGCCTCAAAGCGCAGATTAACCACAGCCGGCTTAGCCTGGGCGTAAGCTTTAGCCTGCGTAAAAAGGCTGTTAATTGCCTCCATAGCTTTTTGCGTGCGCTCTTCAGCCGTTTCCTGCGGTTCGGCATTAGCAGCCCTGCGCCGGGAATTGGGACGAATCACCGGCCAAGTCATATGTACTCCGATATCTGTTTTATAAGCGGCATCTTCCCAGTTCCACGCATCCAGCTGCACCACCGACGATTGTCCCGACAACAGGCCCCCCGAAGGTGTGGGCTGCGCCAGTAAAATGCCGTTAGAGCGCACCGTCGGTATTACCTTCGAATCGGTATTAAAAGCGATAATACTACGAACGTTTGGATTCAGTTCACCTGTTTCTTCATCATCCACCGTACCGCGTGCGCCTTCCTCGATCTCCACAAGTCCCAGAGAGGTTACCGGGCAAATAAAGCCGGGGTAAATCTGTTTGCCGGCTGCCTCGATCACCTCTGCGCCATTGGTACTGGCGGGCGCTCCTTCGCCGACGGCAGTAATTTTTCCATTAGCGAAAGCGATATAGCCCTTACCAATCACCTGTCCGTTGCCCAGGTGAATCGTGGCCCCGGTGATGATGATGGATTTGCTCTGTTTTGGAGCAGGCGAGATATTTGCCTGTCCATGAGCGAGGATTGTGCCAAGCAATAATCCCCAAATACTAAATAATGTTTTTTTCATTTTCTGTTTGAATTTGGGCTGATTATTTGTTCTTATGGTCCGCTGCAGTTTTGGTTTGCATTCCATTATAACTATCGGCAACTACATATGCTCCGTCTTCGATCGTATCGCAATCATAATAAGCCTTCGGACGACGTCCTTCCGGTTTTTGAGTTGCTGCGCCCTTGTTTTTTGCCTGTATCATTTTTTGGATTATTCTTGTCTGGTCAGCTTGCAAAGCCTTCTGTTTGGCAGCATCTTTCTCTATATCCCAGTAAGGCACGCCATCGACGTAGGTCTTTTCGGCAACTGCATAAATCGACAGTGGATCGGCCGACCATACGACCAGGTCGGCGTCCTTGCCGGCCTTAATGCTGCCTATGCGATTATCTACGTGCAGCATTTTAGCCGGATTAAGTGTCACCAGCTTCAGCGCATCTTCTTGGTTCATCTTGCCATAGGTTACCGATTTACCAGCCTCCTGGTTAAGCCGGCGGGCCATTTCGGCATCGTCAGAATTAAAAGCGGTTACCACACCCAGATCATGCATTATTTTTCCATTGTAAGGTATGGCCTCACCCACTTCCATCTTGTAGGCCCACCAGTCGGAAAAAGTGGAGCCGGCTATGTTACGGGCCTTCATCTTATCTGCCACCTTATAGCCTTCCAGTATATGGGTAAAGGTATTCACACGAAAACCCATCGAATCAGCCACATGCATCAGCATATTAATCTCTGACTGGACATACGAGTGGCAGGTGATAAAACGCTTATTATCCAATATCTCGGCCAGCGCGTCCAGTTCAAGGTCGCGGCGGACATGATTGCCTTTTATGGCAAGTGCGGCCTTGTATTCCTTGGCACGGGTAAAGGCATCAACGTACACCTGTTCAACGCCCATACGCGTCTGCGGGAAACGCATATTTGGCGTACCTTCAGGAATGCCCCAATTGGTTTGTTTTACGTTTTCGCCCAATGCAAATTTGATGAAGCCATCGGCACCTTCCAGTTTCATTTCCTCGGGCAATACTCCCCAACGGTGTTTGATAAGCATCGTTTGACCGCCGATAGGATTTGCCGAACCATGCAGAATATGTGATGTGGTAACACCACCGGCAAGCTGACGGTAAAGGTCAATATCATCGGAGTCGAGCTCATCGCCGATACGCACCTCGGAAGTTACGGCCTGCGTACCTTCGTTAATACCCCCGGTGGCTGCAATATGGGAATGCTCATCGACAATTCCGGGCGAAATATGTTTACCCGTAGCGTCGATCACTTTTACATTTGGTGCTGAAAGGTTCTTTCCTACCGCTTTTATTTTACCATGCTCAATCAGCACGTCCGCATGCTCAAGGATTCCTTCCTTTTCGTTGGTCCAAACTGTGGCATTCCTGAATAATACGTCCTCCGCCTTTGGTATCTCCGTATTGCCATAAGGAGCAAAGGGATAAATTACCGGACCGACATCGTTCACGAATTTTTGCTCAGGTTTTGCCTGCGGAGCAGGGGCTGCAGCGGTATAAGTAGCGGTCCACCGGGTAAAAGTTCCGTCAGGAAGTATGGCATCACCACTTAATGCCAGGGGTGATATGGCTGTGATATAACCACTCAGGCGGATATTTCCTGCCGGTTTGTTTTTGAGGTCGAAATAAATCGTCACCATATCACCGCTGCGGGTAATAGTCCCTTTAGTGCGAACACTATCGGCGCCGCTACGCTCCAAATTAAGCTCATAAGCCCCCGGTGTGCCGCTAATACTGAGCTTGATACCAGCCAGACCGTCACCCGCCAGCGAATAAACGCCGCGCAGGTCGGTTACATCCATGCGGCTCACTACATACTGGCGGCCTTCAACCCAGTTCTCATAAATTATGTTGTCCTTTTTGAACAGATTCCCGGACGTAATAATAAAATTAGCCAGCTTGCCCTTAGTGAGCGTGCCCAGTTTATCGGCAACACCCAGCATTTCAGCCGGAATCGTCGTCAACGATTCAAGCGCCTGCTTTTCGCTCAGCCCATAATCCATAGCCGAACGCAGGTTGATCCAGAAATCGCGTGAATTTTGCAGACCGTATGAAGTGATGGCAAACCTGATCCCTGCCTTTTCCAATGCTGCAGCATTGGTTGGCGCCAGTTCCCAATCCTTAAGCTGCTGATAACTGATGTTCCTTGCCTCTAAGGGATCCTCGATATCATAGGCATCGGGAAACGAAAGCGGAATGATAAAACTGCTGGCGATACCTTTGAGGGCATCAATGCGGCGATATTCATCTCCCTCGGTCTTGTAAATGTATTGCTTGCCAAACTCTTTGCCTATCTTATTAGCGCGTAATATATCCGACGGGTCGGTCACTTCAAATATCTGGGGCAGGGTTTGTTCACGGTTGAACTCGGCCAGTGAAATATTGTATTCTACTTTCTGATTCTTGTACCAGTCGGCATCATAATAAGTCTGACGCAGCAGGGCAATGCTGCCCATCAGCGAAGATGGGTAGTTAGTTGCTGCCGTACCTTTGCTAAATGAGTAGTTAGCGGCTGCCTCATCTTTGATAATTACCTGATTATCGCGCTCATCAGCCAGCGAAACTACTGCTGAGGTTCCCCGTGCTATCCCGTCATGGATCAGGGATTGCACGGCACCAAATCCGTTCTTTTTTAATTCCTCGGCTTTGGAAGCATCCACGTGGAATATGGCATTTACGTGCATTTCTGGCTTTATGGCTTCGTTCCAGCCATAAGCACCGGGTTTGGTTGATACCGGAATGATCTGTACACGCCTGGAACTGAAAGTCTGCCGGGAATTTTCGGCTACGCCGTACGTGGTATAAGCATCAATTAAACCGGGGTAAATAGACTTACCTTTAAGATCGATGACAATATATCCTTTTGGAACAGTTAAGCCTTGTGCTGCGGCTTCTATCACCCTGTCCTTTACCAGCAGCGTGCCTCCGGTGATCGTTTGTCCCGAACTAACCACAATATTTGCATTTGTAAAAGCGTATAGTCCCGGCCGCACGTCCCAGGCACCATTAACAGGAAATGTTTCCTGTGCCTGGCTCAAATGGAATGCCGCAAGGGACAAACAAAAAAGTAAAAGTCTCTTCATTTCAGATCAGTTTTTGCACTAAATATATTTAAACATTTATACACTAAGTAACTTTTAGTTACAATCATCATATATTTGTTACACCGCAAAACTGCGAAACACTTTCATTTCGACTTACATTTAACACAATTTTTAAAAATCATGAATGCATACAGTTTCTTCCTAGCCCTCCATTCTGCTTTCCGGTATATTGTATTTTTATTGATTCTTCTGGCGATCATCAGGGCCTGGGCCGACTGGCTGGGTAAAAAATCCTATAGCGAAGGCAACCGAAAGCTTAACCTGTTTGCCATGATCTCGGCACACACGCAATTGCTTATCGGACTAATATTGTACTTTTTAAGCGCCCATGTGCAGTTTAACAGCCAAACGATGAAGGATGCAGATACCCGCTACTGGACCGTTGAGCATTTTACAGGGATGATCATTGCGATCGCACTGATCACCATCGGCCATGCACGATCAAAACGTGCCCTTACAGCCGAAGGCAAACATAAAGCCATCGCTTTATTTTATACACTGGCTTTGCTGATAATTGTAATTGTTATACAACTGAGTAAGCGAGGACTGCTTCACATGTCATGATCCAATTTTTTTTTACAAAAATTTGGTAATTCAAATTTCTTTATAAATTTGTGACCGCGATGATTAAAAGCAACAAAAATATTAGCTGGTGGCACCACTCAAATTGGCAGCCGGATATGTTTTTGATATGAAATACTAATCAATTGTAAACCTAATATGAACCCGGCGCCAACCAATCGCCGGGTTTTTTTATTTTTTAATGTGATGTAAATAACAGAAATGAAAACATATAAAATTACAACTACCTCTAAAAAACTGTTAGCCGATACGACCACGCCGGTAAGCATTTACCTGCGGCTGCGGGATGTGTATCCAAATTCGCTTTTGCTGGAAAGTTCCGATTATCATAGCCGGGAAAACAGTTTGAGCTATGTTTGCTGCGAGCCCATCAGCGGCCTGGTACTGAATGACGATCAACTGAAAATAAGTTACCCGGACGGCAGCAGCGAAATGCATGAACCGGGCAAATTTGACCTGGTTGAACAGATCAGTCGATTTTCTGGCGCATTTTGAAGTGAGTGATAATCCCAGCAAAAATTATATCCAACGGATTGTTCGGGTACTTTACACATGAGGCCGTTGAACATTTCGAGACGATCAAGCTTAAAGAAGAGCCAGCGACGATACCCGGAAAATACCGGTAATGCAGTACCATATTTACCGATATATCATTGCTATTGATCATTTTAAAAATGAGCTGCATATTTTTCATAATCAGCCAGATGGACAACCGGCAAACGGTGGCACTGGAAAAACTGGAATACCTGATCAAAAACAAAAATTTCCCCGAATATCATTTCAAAGCAGCAATGGCGAAGAAAAATCAAACCTGACCGGTGAGGAGTTTATGGCGGTGGTTGAAAAGATGAAACAGCATATTTTCAGGGGCGATGTATTCCAGATCGTGCCTTCAAGGCGCGTTTTCAAGAAAATTTCTGGGCGATGAATTTAATGTGTACCGGGCTTTGCGTTCCATCAATCCATCGCCTTATTTGTTTTATTTTGATTATCGGCGATTTCAGGATATTTGGTTCATCACCCGAGGCGCAGATCACCATCAAAAATAACATTGCCAGCATATTCCCTATCGCGGGTACATTTAAACGCAGCGGCGATGATGTAAAAGATGCCGAAATTGCCCGCAAGCTCGAAAATGACCCGAAAGAATCAGCCGAACATGTCATGCTGGTTGACCTTGCCCGAAACGATCTGAGCCGCCATTGCGAGCAGGTTGAGGTAAAAGCTTTTAAAGAAGTGCAGTATTATTCTCACCTGATCCACCTGGTTTCCCATGTTAGCGGCAAACTGCGCCCGGGAGTTTCATCATTTAAAATTGTGGCAGATACTTTTCCTGCCGGAACACTGAGCGGCGCACCGAAATATCGCGCCATGGAGATCATCGACGAAAATGAAAAAACCAAACGCAGTTTTTACAGTGGCGCTATTGGTTTTTTGGGCTTTAACGGCGATTTTAATCATGCCATTATGATTCGTTCGTTCCTGAGCAAAAACAATACACTACATTACCAGGCCGGTGCAGGCATCGTTGCCGATTCTGATCCGCAAGCGAATTGAAAGAAGTAGACAATAAAATAGCTGCTTTACGAAAAGCCATTGAATTGGCCGAAGAACTGTAGACCAGCGCGCTGATGAGTTAAATATTGATAAATTAAATTCCCTTCTGGGCTAAACAAAAATGAACAAGATATTAATAATAGATAATTACGATTCATTCACCTATAACCTGGTGCATCTGGTTAACGAAATTGGTCTGAGATGCGAGGTTTGGAGAAATGACAAATTCGCTCTGGACGATGTGGATGCTTTCAGTCATATTATTTTTTCGCCCGGACCGGGAATCCCTTCCGAAGCCGGACTGCTTGTTGCAGGTGATAGAAAAATATGCAGCTACAAAAAGTATCTTCGGCGTCTGTCTGGGACAGCAGGCGATTGCCGAAGCGTTTGGCGGGCAACTGTATAATTTAAGCCGGCCAATGCATGGCATCGCTACTCCGATTAAAGTGACCGATACCGGCGGAAAGGCTTTTGCAGGCTTGCCGCAAAGCTTTAACGTAGGCAGGTATCACTCCTGGGTAGTTAGATGAAAATGGCTTTCCCGATGTCGCTGACCGTAACCGCTATTGACGAAAAGGATAACAGTATTATGGCCCTCAGGCACAAGCAATATGATGTGCGGGGTGTGCAGTTTCACCCTGAATCGGTACTAACCGAACATGGAAGAAACTGGTACAAAACTGGCTGCCTTTAAAGATCTGTTTGTTTAAATCTTAATAACCATTGCATTGTAATCTAATAGTGGCTCACGAGGGCCGGGGTATATGAATATTCTAGATAAAATTGTTGCACATAAAAAAACCGAGGTAGAAGCTGCCAGCAGAACGTATAGCTGTAAAGCAACTTGAAGCGGCGGAATTCTTTGCACAGAGATGTTCTTTCCATTGAAAGATTTTTTGCTGGATGCTCAGCGTACGGGCATCATTGCGGAGTTTAAACGCCAATCGCCCTCAAAAGGCATTATTAATGATAAGGTATCCGTTGAGGATGTAACCACGGGTTACAATTCGGCAGGGGCTTCAGCATTATCCGTGCTGACGGACAATGAATTCTTTATGGGTAAAAAAGCTGATCTGATTGAGGCCCGCCGTGTTAACCAGATTCCCATTCTGCGCAAGGATTTCATGATCGACGAATACCAGATTATTGGAAGCCAAAGCATGGGGGGCCGATATTATTTTACTGATCGCTGCGATACTTACCCCTGTTGGAGATACAAGCACCTGGCTTCACTGGCGAAAAGCCTGGGTCTGAATGTTTTGCTCGAGGTGCATAACCTGGAGGAATTGCAGCGCAGTATTAACGCCCAACCTGGACGCTATTGGCGTTAACAACCGAAACCTCGCCGATTTTACGGTATCCGTGGAAACATCATACCAATTGGCGGAGCATATACCATCTGAATTTTTAAAAATATCTGAAAGTGCCATCAGCAATCCCGAAACCATCAAGCAACTAAAAAAAGCCGGATTCAATGGGTTTCTGATTGGCGAAAATTTTATGAAGCAGGCTGATCCGGGGACGGCGATGAAAGAGTTTGTCAAGGAGTTATCCGGACGCTGATTTGTTTTGTCATAATGCGTAACTTTGTATTTTGATTGATAGATCATTATTGAATGAGGCAAAAATTTTATGATACTGCTGTGAAGCAGGAAAAAGCGGTGCTGGTAGGTATTATTACTCCCAATGAAACTGAAGAGCAGGAAAAAGAATATCTGGAGGAACTGGAGTTTTTGGTGGAAACTGCCGGCGGTTTAACCGTTAGAAGTTTCACCCAAAAAATGCTGCGTCCGGAAAGGGCAACTTTTGTGGGCACGGGTAAACTGGAAGAAATAAAAGAGTATGTTAAAGCCGAAGAGATAGACATTGTCGTATTTGATGATGAGCTATCGCCCTCGCAGCTTCGTAATATTGAAAAGGAACTACAGGTAAAAATACTCGACCGCAGTAATCTTATCCTGGATATTTTTGCCAACCGTGCGCAAACCGCGCAGGCAAAGGCACAGGTGGAGCTGGCCCAACTGCAATATTTATTACCCCGCCTAACCCGTTTGTGGACCCACCTTGAACGGCAAAAAGGTGGTATCGGTATGCGCGGACCAGGTGAGTCGCAGATCGAGACCGACCGGCGTCTGATCCTGAACAAAATATCCCTGTTAAAGGAAAAACTGAAACTGATTGACCGCCAAAATGAGACTCAGCGTAAAAACCGCAACCAGCAGGTGCGCGCTGGCATTGGTGGGTTATACCAATGTGGGCAAATCCACGATCATGAACATGATCTCCAAATCGGATGTATTTGCAGAGAATAAGTTGTTCGCTACGCTGGATACCACGGTAAGAAAGGTGGTTATTGAAAATACTCCGTTCCTGCTATCGGATACGGTTGGTTTCATCCGCAAGCTACCCCACCATTTGGTTGAATGTTTCAAATCGACGCTGGATGAAGTTCGCGAAGCAGATATCCTGGTCCATGTCGTCGATGTATCTCATCCAAATTTTGAGGACCAGATCCGACACGGTAAACGAGACGCTTGAAAGACCTGGGCGCCGTCGATAAACAGATCATTACTGTTTTCAATAAGATAGATGCCTATCAGCCGCCTCAGGACGAGGAACAGCCATAATGACCCTGGAAGACTTCAAACAAAGCTGGATGGCGAAAAATAATAGCCCGGCGATATTTATTTCAGCGCTTAAAAAGGAAAATGTGGATGAATTCAGAGCACTGCTGTTCGAGCATGTAAAGGCCATGCAGGAGGTCCGGTATCCGTTCTCACAAATGTAAGGAGCTATATATCCATCACCTCTTTTTTCTTTTTGCTTTTCATCCGTTTGGGAAGAAATTCCAGTATTTCATTCTTTAAGGCCTCAATCATTCTGCGTTTTAAAAAATTACGCTGGATAACTATGCTTACTTCGCGTGCCGGTTCGGGCGACTTGAAATACCGCACCTTCCAAGTTGCTTATCATTGAGATCGGCCAGGGCGAGTTCGGGCAAAATGGTTGCACCATTGTTTTGCTCCACCATACGCTTTAATGTTTCAACGCTGCCGGTATTGTATTCAAAATGCTTAAATCCCTGTGTGGTTTTGCGGCGCCTGGCAAATATTTAACACCTGCTCGCGCATGCAATGCCCCTCGTTCAGCACCCATATCTCCTCCATATCAATATCATCCGGGCTAATGTTTTTCTTTTTTGAAAGCTTGCTGTTTTTGGATACATAGGCCACAAAATTTTCATAAAAAACAGGGATCTCTGTCAACGTTGCTTTCATGCAGCGGGGTAGATATGATTCCGCAATCGATTGTTCCCAGTTTAAGTTGCTGAATAATCTGCTCGGTGGTTTGTTCCCACACAATCAGTTTTACCTGCGGGATATTTCTGCGATAAAGCCATGCTAATATTTTTGGCAGGATATAAGGCGAAACGGTGGGAATGATACCGACTTTTAATTCGCCGGAAAGTTCCTTTTGCCTGTCGGTGATGATCTCCCTGATCTTTTCACTTTCGGCCAGCAATATCCTTGCCTGTGCTATGATCTCGACACCTATTTCGGTGGGACTCACCGGCTGTTTGCTGCGGTCAAATAGTTTAACGCCCAGCGTATCTTCCAGTTTTTGAACCTGCATGCTTAGCGTGGGCTGGGTTACAAAACATTTTTCAGCCGCCAATACAAAACTCCGGTAAGTATCAACAGCTACAATATATTCGAGTTGGGTAATCGTCATGGGTATAAAGTATTGAGTTAAGAACCAAGAGTCAAGAGTCAGAGTAAAAACGAATCAAACGATTAAGTTAGACCATCTTATTATCCTGGTTCTTGATCTTTTACTCTCTTATATAGATTTTCTCTATTCAAATATAGTAATTATTGATTTTTTCTATTGGATATTTTTATGATGAAGTTTGATAGCATAAAATCCAATCTACTATGGAAACTAATAAAAAAAAGCTGACTACGGCATCGGGCATACCGTACGCAGAAAATGAAAACACCATGACCGTTGGCCCGCGCGGCCCCATACTGCTACAGGATTTTATTTTGCACGAAAAGATGGCCCACTTTAACCGAGAGCGCATTCCTGAGCGGGTAGTGCATGCTAAAGGATCGGGCGCTTACGGAACTTTTACAGTCACGCACGATATTACAAAATATACCAAGCGCAAAACTTTTTAATACCATTGGCAAGGAAACCAAAATATTTTTCGTTTTTCAACCGTTGGCGGCGAAAAAGGCTCGGCTGATACAGAACGGGACCCACGCGGCTTTGCATTAAAATTTTATACCGAAGAAGGCAACTGGGACCTGGTGGGCAATAATACACCGGTATTTTTTGTAAAGGACCCGAAAAAATTCGGCGATTTTATCCATACACAAAAACGCGATCCTTATACCAATTGCAAAAGCGCTACCATGATGTGGGATTTTTGGTCGCTGAACCCCGAAAGTCTGCACCAGGTAACTATCCTGATGTCTGACCGGGGAACGCCCTTATGGTTACCGGCATATGGATGGCTTTGGAAGCCATACCTTTTCCATGATCAATGCTAACAATGAAAGGCATCTGGGTAAAGTTCCATTTTAAAACCGAGCAGGGAATTAAAAACTTTACCGATGAAGAGGCGGCGGAAATGCGCGGTAAAAATCCCGATTTTGCCCAGCATGACCTGCTTAACGCATATTGACAATGGCGATTTTCCGAGATGGAAGCTGAAAATACAGGTAATGACCGAGGAGCAGGCCAAAACCTATCAATGGAACCCATTCGATCTGACCAAAGTTTGGCCCCATGGAGATTTCCCGTTGATCGATGTAGGCGTTTTGGAACTAAATAAAAACCCTGACAATTATTTCGCACATGTGGAACAATCTGCATTTGCACCTGCCCATGTTGTGGATGGCATCGGCTATTCGCCGGATAAAATGCTGCAGGGCCGTTTGTTATCCTATCCCGATGCTCACCGGTCATCGTCTGGGCGGTAAATTATGAGCAAATACCAGTAAACAGATGCCCGTTTGCTGGTGAACAATTATCGAACGCGACGGATATATGCGTGTAGATGGCAACGGCGGATCGGCACCAAATTATTTTCCGAACAGTTTTGATGATATTGCAGCCGACGAAAGTTATAAAGAACCATCATGGGACCTGGGAACATCGGTTAGCCGACTGGTACGATCGTAATGCGCGAAGGCGAAAATGATCATTATACCCAGCCCGGCAATCTGTATCGTCTGATGAGCGAGAAGCAGAAACAGCGATCTGGTTAATAATATATCGTGCACTCAATGAGTGGCATTACCGGGCCAAAAAGCGAGCTGATCATAAACAGGCAGCTTTGCCACTGGTTCAGGGCTGATATTAGGTCTGGGCATGGCAATGGCCAAAGGACTGGATTCGATCTGGAGGAAGCAATGAAATCATGATGCCGCATACAATTGATGGCTCTGTTCATGGCTTGCGATAGCCGAGTCGTGGCTTAATAAGCAAATGCAAAAGATTACCGGTATTATTCACTACACGGGTTTCTGCTATGCAGGCTGGCGCATATGGCGTCCAGAACGAAATTACCTTACTCCACCGTCACCGATTTCGCCAAATTACGCGGCTGATCAACGTTGCATCCACGCATTACGGCTATATGGTAAGCCAGTAATTGTAAAGGGATGGTTGCCAGTAAGGGAACAAATGCCTCGTCGGTTTGCGGGTATCTCTATCACATAGTCAGCCATTGCTTTTACTTCAGTATCCCCTTCGGTAACGATGGCGATCACGTGTCCGCTCCGGGCTTTTACTTCCTGTATATTGCTGATCACTTTTTCGTAGGATGAATTTTTGGTGGCGATAAATACAACGGGCATTTCATCATCGATCAAGGCGATCGGGCCATGTTTCATTTCGGCAGCAGGATAACCTTCAGCATGTATGTAAGATATTTCTTTAAGTTTTAATGCACCTTCAAGCGCAACAGGGAACGAACTTCCCCTGCCCAAAAACAAGCAATTGGTAGAGTCTTTAAATTTGGCGGCGATTTCTTTAACATGATCATTTGATTTTAAGTGCCTTTTCAACCAGTTCCGGTATTTCATTGAGCTCGGTTAAATATTCAATCAGTTTGCTTTGTGTAATAGTTCCCCGTTGCTGGGCTATATAAAATGCCATTAATGTTAAAACAGTAACCTGTGCAGTAAATGCTTTTGTTGATGCCACCCCGATTTCGGGCCCGGCATGGGTATAAACGCCGGCATGTGTGATGCGCGGAATAGAAGCGCCCACCACATTGCAAATACCAAAAATAGTAGCCCCTTTTTCTTTTGCAAGCTCAATGGCGGCCATGGTATCAGCAGTTTCGCCTGATTGGGAAATGGCTATCACCAGATCTTTTTCGGTAATGATAGGGTTGCGATACCTGAATTCGGAAGCATATTCCACCTCAACCGGAACACGGGCATACTCTTCTATCAGATATTCGCCAACCAAACCTGCATGCCATGAAGTACCGCAGGCAACAATAATGATACGGTCGACATTTTTAAGTTTCTCGGTGTATTCTTTTATACCACCCAACTGAACTTTGCCCTTGCTGCGGATATATCCGGCCGCGCATACAATCACGTATGGAACGCGGCTGCTCATATATCTCCTTTAGCATAAAATGATCATAGCCGCCTTTTTCAAGCATTTCCAGCTTCAGGTCAAGCTCATGTATATAAGGAGTTTGTACCGTATTGTCGATATTTTTTATCAGCAGGTCTTCGCGGCGTATATAGGCTATCTCGTTATCATTTAAGTAGATCACATTTTTGGTGTATTCAACGATAGGTGTAGCGTCCGAAGCAATAAAATATTCGCCTTTGCCAACGCCGATAACCATCGGGCTGCCTTTGCGGGCAGCAATCAGCAGATCAGGTTCATCCGCGCTCATGATCACGATGGCATAAGCGCCTATAACTTTATTTAATGCTACCCTTACCGCTTCACGAAGATCCAAGCCGGTTTCATGCTGTATATCTTCAACCAGGTGTATCAGCACCTCGGTATCCGTATCGCTTTTAAAAACATGGCCCTTTGCTAACAGAGTTTCCTTAATAACACCATAGTTTTCTATGATGCCGTTATGAATAATGGTAAGCTTTCGGTTGCCCGAAGAATGCGGATGTGAATTGCGGTCGCTGGGGACGCCGTGGGTTGCCCAGCGGGTATGGCCCATACCAATAGTCCCTTTAAATTAACATCCTTTACAAAGCTTTCCAGGTCGCTAACCTTTCCGGCCTTTTTATAAACCTTTAGATCTTTATCAATTAACGCAATACCGGCACTGTCATATCCGCGATATTCTAAACGATGTAATCCTTTGATAATTATGGGATAAGCATCCCTGTAACCAATATAACCAACAATTCCGCACATAAATAGAAGTTTTTAAATTTAAAAAGTAACAAAAATAATCAGCTGGTTGATATAATCAACATAATAGTCAATAATAGTTTAGCGAATAAAAAAGGCCTCTTGTATCGAGGCCTCTTATTCTATTTATTTATTTTGGTATAAATAATTTCAGTTTGATGCGGTTAAGGCGAACTTTTATCGCTGCCAACCGCAACTGTTCGTGCCTGTGGCTTGCGGATTCGGAAGATATCGACCGCAGTTTGTTATTGGTCGTATCGATCAGGCGCCAGATAGGTTCCATAGTCGACCGTCTTTCCATTGACCAGGTCCTGTATATAAGCAGTATAATAAAATGATAACTTTTGAATGTAGGGCTGTAAAATCCACCGAATTGCAACACTCTGATACCGTGGATCGGTGAAGTCGCACTCTGGTACGCGTCCTGCAATTGTACTTGCTGATGTGCGATATCATACCTGTACATGGTAAGCTTCGGCAGTGGCATAATAAGGAATAAGCGGCGGTAAGTACCGGGTACCGGGGTAATCACCAGTTCGGCCCGGTTGATCACAATTTGCTTCCTACGGTCTTAATTATATTTTTAAGATAAGGGAATTTAATTCTGCCCTTGTGCCGGCCAGACCCTGAAAATAGATCATGATTCCTGGAGGTAGTTGTATCAGCAAATTCAGCGTTGAAGCGTCGTTGAAACAGAACGTTTGATTTCGGCTGCATGCGATGTAATAGGCAATACCACATTGGCCGTGTCAATAGTAGTTCCATTGGTTGCGCTGGTAATACACTTTCAGGGAATCGGCCGAAGTAAACATAAATGTTCCGCCGACGCCGCCGGTAACGCCGGTTTTGCTCTATTGTAAGATACAATCCCTTAACCGTATTCTGAAAAACAGTATTTGAAGCCAGCTGTAGCGGCTGCTTGCATTAAATAGTATACTGTTTATAAATGCTTTATCAATGGGTATCCTTAATTGTGGCGGCACTTTCATAAGTGTATCAGGTGCCCCGGTTACAATATTGTCATCTTGATGCTATCATGCGGTCCGGGCAAAAAATGACCTTGTTCCAAGAATCAGTTCCAGGGGATTATAGAGTCCATTTTTCGGTATTGTAATATGTTGTACTTGTTAAAGGCCTGTTCGTTAAGCTGGTAAACATTTACCTTATACCTCGAGGTAAGCGAATCACCGTAAAAACCATCAGCATATTGCATTACCAGTACCGCCGAATCAATAGTTATGGTTCCGGTAGGCAATGAATAAGCGTGCTGAACCAGGGCAAATTCAGCGTCTGCCGCGATATTGGATTCAGTTATGCCAAATACCGGGTCATTAAAATAGCCCAGCGGTATTTTACTGCAAGACCGGATGTCTGCACCGAGTCCTCTTTAGAACAGTATTGACAATGATTGTGATGTATCTATCAGTGCACCATTTAGTTGGTGCAGATGCATTAGGGCTCAACCCTATTGTATCCTTGTTTTTACAGCTATTCAAAATAAAAAGACTTATTAACAGGGTCAATAAGTCTAATCGGAAAAATTTCATATATGATCTCAAAGCTTATACAACATGTACCAATTCTTCGTTGGTAATTTCGTCGTAAAAATTGTAATAATTTTCGAAATCTGAAGTGGAATTAAACTCTAAAACCGATTTATGGCTGTTTTTAACATTATTTAACACTTCCTCATCAATATTTTCGCTGCCCAAAACTATTCCGTCGCTAGTAGTGGATAGCGCCGGCATACAAGCGCCGAATTTGTTCCGGGCTTGTAAACCTCGGTATGCTTTTCTGTCATATCAGCCCATTACCGCTTTGCGCGCAAAATCGGCATTCAGCTGCCCGTTAAAATCATTCTCGTAAATGGAATAAACTACTTTTGAATTTTTGAAAGTCGGATCATCCTTATACGTTGTTTTTAAATAAGCAGGCACCAATGCGCTCATCCACCCATGGCAATGAATTACATCAGGCGCCCAGCCTAATTTTTTTACAGTTTCTAATGCACCTTTGCAAAAGAAGATCATTCTCTCATCATTATCAGCATAAAACTTACCATCCTTATCGCCAAACACATACTTCCGCTGAAAATATTCTTCATTATCCAAAAAATACACCTGCATACGCGCCGCCGGAATCGACGCTACTTTAATGATCAAAGGATTATCATTATCGTTAATAATGATATTCATTCCCGATAAACGGATCACTTCATGAAGTCTGTTCCTGCGCTCATTAATATTTCCGAAACGTGGCATAAGGATACGGATCTCGTAACCTTTTTCCTGCATTGCCTGCGGAATCTGGCGCGTTATTTCTGAAATTTTTGAGAGTTCAAGGAAAGGTGACATTTCATGAGTGATGAACAAAAGCTTAGATTTACCCATCTCTAATCAGTATTAAATTTATGTAAAGAAGTCAAAAAATTGAGTTTGCAAATATAAGCATTATTTATGAATATCAACGTATTATGCAAGTAAGTTTTGGTTATTTTTAATCAATTGCACAACTTTGCCCGATTTTTAATACAATCTCAATCAATTGAAAATTTTCACTACCAAGAAAAGCCTTACAGCAGCATCTGGAGCAATTGCGCAGCGATTCGGATAAAAGCATTGGCTTTGTGCCAACTATGGGCGCTTTGCACCAGGGGCATCTTTCGTTAATTGGCACAGGCGCAGCAGACAAACAGACGAGGTTGTATGCAGCATTTTTGTTAATCCCACCCAGTTTAACGATCCCAAAGACCTGGAAAAATATCCACGACCGATCAGTACCGATATTGAAAAACTGGAACAGGCGGGCTGCGATATTTTGTTTAATCCCGAAGTAAATGAAATGTATGCAGCCAATGAACAATGGCATTTAGACATCGGCGAACTGGAGCATTTGCTGGAGGGAAAATTCAGGCCGGGACATTACCAGGGTGTCACGCAGGTGGTATTTAAACTATTTGATATCGTAAAGCCCGATACTGGCTTTTTTCGGACAGAAAGATTATCAGCAATTTCTGGTAATTCAAAAAATGGCTGAGCATGTTAAGCTCCCGGTTAAGCTGGTGATGTGCCCTATTTTACGTGAAACAGATGGGCTGGCCATGAGCTCAAGGAATATTCACCTGTCTGCCGACGAAAGGCAACGTGCCCTCGTTTTATCAAAAACGCTTTTCTGGCTTAAGCAAAACTTTGATCGACATCAAATTCCCGAATTAACCCGGCAATGCCAGGCCATGATCAGTACCGGGCCGGGGCTGCAACTTGAGTATTTTGAATTGGCCAGCGCCCAGGATCTGCAGCCGGCTAACCAGAATACGCCCGGGATAGTAGCCTTGGTTGCCGCCAAGGTGGGAAACACCCGCTTGATCGATAATGTAATTCTACAGTGACCGGGTGTGTAGGCCTGGAAGCAGTCACACTAATGCAACTAATCGAAATCCCTGAACTCCGATTAACTAAATTACTAACTTTGCAACATGATTATTGAGGTATTGAAATCTAAGATACATCGCGCCCGGGTAACTCAGGCTGAACTGAACTACGTGGGAAGTATCACGATCGATGAGAATTTGCTGGACGCAGCTAATATTATAGCCAACGAGAAGGTTCAGATAGTAAATAATAATAACGGCGCCCGTTTTGAGACCTATGTAATAAAAGGCGAACGCGGCAGCGGTACGATATGCCTCAACGGTGCAACCGCCCGGCTTGCACAGGTAGGCGATATTGTGATCATCATGTCTTACGGTTATATGGAAATGGACGAAGCCCGTAGCTACAAGCCCTTGCTGGTTTTCCCCGATGCGGATAACAGACTGATTAAATAAGGCGGTCAGTATTACCATAAATTCGTTGCACAATTTCGGAAAACTGAGCTTTTTGGGTGCGCCGAAAATCGCAAAAAGCCAGCATCAGGTCCTGGTAGCCGGCGCTCAGAAAGATCAAAACTCCCTGAAATGCTGTCGCTTAAGCGTCATGGCAGGACTCCGGTACAATTTTAAAAAAATCAGCCAGAAATACTTCAGAAACTCTATCTTTGCATCCCGACACTGAAGTCGGGATTTTCCCTTTCAGTGCATAGGAATAAAGGAAATCATCGACTGATTTTTACTTTTCACTTTTAATTTTTGACATATAAAGCGCCCTATGCCCAAAGATACCTCCATTAAATCCGTTTTAATCATTGGTTCAGGACCCATTATTATCGGACAGGCTTGTGAATTTGATTACTCTGGTTCGCAGGCAGCACTTTCATTAAAAGAAGAAGGCATTTCCGTATCGATCATCAATAGCAACCCTGCTACCATTATGACCGATAAGGTAATTGCAGACCATGTTTATTTACTACCGCTGACCTGCGAGAGTATCGAGAAGATACTGCAGGAGCAACATATAGATGCCGTGCTGCCAACTATGGGCGGTCAAACTGCACTTAACCTTTGCAAGGAAGCTGAAGAACGCGGTATCTGGGAAAAGTACCATGTGCGCGTGGTGGGCGTAGACATTGCTGCCATTGAAAAAACCGAAAACCGGGAGGCTTTCCGCCAACTGATGGTCGATATCGGCGTAGGAGTAGCCAATTCAAAAATCGCTAATTCATTCCTGGAAGGAAAAGAAGCCGCGCAGGAAATCGGCTTCCCGCTGGTTATCAGGCCGAGCTATACATTGGGTGGTAACGGTGGGGGGTTCGTGCATAAAAAAGAAGAATTTGATGCTGCCCTAAGCCGCGGATTGCAGGCATCGCCGACCCACGAAGTTTTGGTAGAGCAGGCCGTAATAGGCTGGAAGGAATTTGAGTTGGAACTGCTGCGTGACAGCCGTGATAATGTGATCATTATCTGTTCCATAGAGAATTTTGACCCGATGGGTATCCATACCGGAGATTCGATCACCGTAGCGCCATCGATGACGCTGAGTGATCGCTGCTACCAGGAAATGCGCAACCAGGCCATCAAAATGATGCGCGCCATCGGCAATTTTGCCGGAGGGTGTAACGTACAGTTTTCGGTTAACCCTGCAGACGAGGAGATCATAGCCATTGAAATCAATCCGCGTGTATCGCGTTCGTCCGCGCTGGCATCTAAGGCAACGGGTTATCCGATAGCCAAAATAGCTGCCAAACTGGCCATAGGCTATAACCTTGACGAAATAGAAAATCAGATCACTAAAACGACATCGGCTTACTTTGAGCCGACGCTGGATTATGTGATCGTAAAAATACCACGCTGGAACTTTGATAAGTTCAAAGGTTCAAACAAGCATTTGGGCCTGCAGATGAAATCCGTTGGTGAAGTAATGGGCATCGGACGCAGCTTCATTGAAGCATTGCAGAAAGCCTGCCAAAGCCTTGGAAATTGGTCGCGCAGGCTTGGGAGCCGATGGCCGGCAAAACCGCAACCTGGATGAAATTATGGATAGCCTGGAAAATCCAAGCTGGGACAGGTTGTTCCATATCTATGATGCGCTGAGCCTGGGTGTACCGATTGAATCGGTAAGAAAGGCGACCAAGATCGACCGCTGGTTTTTAAACCAGATACAGGAAATTGTAAACCTGGAAGTTGAGCTGCGGCGTTACTCCTTAAACAACGTACCTGAGGAGTTTCTCTTTACGCTTAAGCAAAAAGGGTTCTCTGATGTGCAGATAGCGCATGTACTGGGTAACGTAACGGAAGAGGACGTTTACCTGCGTCGCAAGAGCCTGGGTATCCGCAGGGTATACAAAATGGTAGATACCTGCGCAGCGGAGTTCCCTGCCAAGACCCCATACTACTATTCCACCTACGAAGGCGAGAATGAGTCGATCGTTTCGGACAAAAAGAAAATTATCGTACTGGGCTCCGGGCCAAACCGCATCGGCCAGGGAATCGAATTCGATTACAGCTGTGTACACGGTTTGCTTGCCGCAAAAGAGTCGGGTTACGAGGCCATCATGATCAATTGTAACCCTGAAACAGTATCGACTGATTTTAATATGGCCGATAAGCTTTATTTCGAGCCGGTATTCTGGGAACATGTACGTGAGATCATCGATCTGGAAAAACCGGAAGGCGTGATCGTACAGCTGGGCGGACAAACCGCCTTGAAAATGGCGGAGAAGCTGCATGAGCACGGCATTAAGATCATTGGCACTTCGTTCAATGATATGGATATTGCCGAAGACCGTGGCCGTTTTTCCGACCTGCTCAAAGAGCTGGACATTCCTTATCCGAGATATGGCGTAGCCGAAAATGCTGAAGAAGCCATCGAAGTTGCCCACAAGGTAGGCTATCCGGTACTGGTACGTCCGAGTTACGTATTGGGCGGCCAGGGCATGAGCATTGTTATCAATGATGAGGATCTGGAAAAAGCCGTAGTTAGTCTGCTCCGTAACTTACCGGGCAACCGCGTGCTCATCGATCACTTCCTTGATCGTGCCGAAGAAGCCGAATCAGACGCCATCTGCGACGGAGACGACGTACATATTATTGGCCTGATGGAACATATCGAACCTGCAGGCATACACTCTGGTGATTCAACTGCTGTATTGCCACCTTTCAACCTGTCAGACAAGGTGATAAAGCAGATGGAAGAACACACGATCAAAATCGCCAGAGCATTGAATGTGCGCGGGTTACTCAACATACAGTTCGCCATTAAGGATGAAAAGGTATATGTGATAGAGGCTAACCCCCGGGCTTCGCGTACCGTACCCTTCATCGCCAAAGCTTACGATGTACCTTATATCAATATCGCGGCCAAGATTATGCTTGGTGCAAACAAGCTAAAGGATTTTACCATAGTACGTAAACTGGAGGGCTATGCCTTAAAAGAGCCGGTATTCTCTTTTGATAAATTCCCTGAAGTGAACAAGGAACTTGGCCCGGAGATGAAATCAACCGGTGAAGCGATCCGCTTTATTCCAAACCTTGAGGATCCGCTGTTCAGGCACTTGTATAAAGAGAAATCAATGTACTTAAGTAAATAGGCTGAAAAGCATTGCAGAACGAAGGCGGGGGGTAAACTTTCGCCTTTGCTGTTAAATCCTTTTTCTGAAATCTTCTACTCCACCATCAGTCCCGTAGCTTCAAAACTCAGCGCATTGGTGGTTTTATCTCCCGGTTGCTGTTTGCCTGCAAACTGCAGCTGTTCGGACGGGTCTGCCTGCTTTTGGGCCACACCTTCGACCATGACAGTATGGTCTTTAAGCGCTTTGGGGATTTTAATGGCATAGTTCTTGAAATGCACGGCGATCACTTTACCATCTGTCGCATCAATATTAAACCATCCGCCTTCGGATTTAATTACCTCGGTCACCCTCCCTTTTATGGTCGTGCTTATCCGCGGTTTCTGATCCATATAGGTTAGCAGCTGGGCAGCATTAACCATGGCTGTCGAATCAGGCTTCTTGCCGTAAACGGTACCGTGGGGCAATGTTTTATTTTGTAAAAATGCTGTAAGCGAAATTAAAAAGGCGGGCAATAAAAAAATCGTTTTCATTGGTCAAGTTTGAGCACAACCTCGGTTGGGTAGCGCTAATACTTAACAACCTGTTATTTTTTAAGTTTTCCAGCCCGCCCAGTTTGTTAATAATTGTTAAATGAATTTATAAAGTAACAATTTTGATTTAGTATTGAATCGTGAAAGACTTTGTGCCGATTTAAACTAAGTTTGCAGCGCATTACCGATGAGAATGGCCTTGTGCGCTCATTAACCAGTTCTTATTAAGTTAAAAAATTATTTACATGAAAAGACCCCTACTTCTTATTGTATTATTGATTTCTTGTTCCGTTATTTTAACAGCCAGTGGTTGTAAAAAAACCAAAACGCCTACTGAAATACCAACATTAACGACCAATGATGTCATTCTGGACGTTACATCAACCACAGCACAAAGCGGAGGCACGGTTACCTCAATAGGTTCATCGGCCATCACTGCAAACGGTGTATGCTACAGCTCCACCCATACCACGCCAACCGTTGCCGATTCGAAGACCACCGATCCCCCAATTGCCACCAGCTATTTGTTTATCAGCAATCTGACTACCCTGACCCCTAATACCACCTATTATCTGAGGGCATACGCCACCAACCAGTACGGAACCGGCTATGGAAGCGTAGTGAAGTTTACCACGAGCACTAACATCGCATCTGTCAGCAGCGTGGTGACCACATTTGCCGGAAGTATTGCCGGCGGCTATGCAGATGGAACAGGAACCGGTGCCAGTTTTGATACCCCATCAGCGATCGCCATTGACGCACAGGGCAATATGTATGTTTCGGATTCCTTCAATAACAGAATCCGCAAGATTACGCCCGCAGGAGTGGCAACCACCATTGCTGGCAATGGCACCCCCGGTTATGCGGACGGAGCTGCCGCCAATGCAGAATTTTACGGACCTCAGGGAATCGCCCTGGATGGGCATGGAAACCTTTTTGTAGCCGATTATGGCAATAATATGATACGGGAAATCAGTGCTGCGGGCATCGTTTCCACCATTGCAGGCAATGGTACTGCCGGCTATGTCGACGGAGCAGCAACTACCCTTGCCGAGTTCAGCAGCCCGGCCGGAGTTGCCCTTGATGGCAGCGGGAACATATACGTGGCTGATTTTAATAACAATATGATACGCAAGATCAGCTCCGCTGGCGTAGTAAGTACGGTTGCCGGTACCCTAACGGCCGGCTACGTAAATGCCACGGTCAATACGGCCACCGGCGTTACGGCATCATTTAAGAACCCAAAAGGACTGGTAACAGATGCCGCAGGAAACATTTATGTCGCCGATCTGGGTAACAGTGCCATCCGAAAAATCGCCCCCGGCGGCGTAGTAAGCACCATAGCAGGCGGTCCGGGGCAAACCACGCTGCTTGGATATCCGGCCGCGCTAACCTTAGATGCACAGGGGGATTTTTTCATCGCGGACGAATCAGGACGAATCATAGAACTGACCGCAGCAAAGGTACTTTATGATCTGGCTGGTACAGCCAATGTTACAGGCTACGTGGACGGTTCAGGTACAGCTGTCCAGTTCAGCACGCCAAACGGTATTGCCATTGACGCCTCAGGCAATATTTATGTAACTGATTCGAATAATAACGTGATAAGAAAAGCTGTAATTGTGACCACTGATAATTAAGGTCACCAGGCGGTATACGGTGAAAAATGCCTGATCATTTCAACATGATCAGGCATTTTTTATCAGCCAAACAGTAAGCCAAATACCTCTTCGATATTCCCCACCGTTTTAACCTCGATTTTATACCTGGACAGGTCAATACGTTTTTTGTCCTGTCCGCCCGAGGATAAGTTGTATTTAGAAATAAATATTTGCTCGAATCCCAGTTTCTGTGCCTCGGCAATACGCTGCTCAATGCGGTTTACCGCCCTAACTTCACCGGATAAGCCAAGTTCGCCTGCAAAGCAGGTCTTAAAAGGGATGGGCATATCTTCATGCGATGAAATAATGGCAGCGGCGAGTCCAAGGTCGATTGCAGGATCTTCCACCCTGATGCCCCCTGTTATATTCAGGAAAACATCTTTTGCACCCAGTTTAAAGCCGCAGCGTTTCTCCAGCACCGCCAGCAGCATATTCATCCGGCGTGTATCAAAACCTGTTGCCGAACGCTGCGGTGTGCCATAAGCAGAAGTACTCACTAGTGCCTGGGTTTCGATAAGCATGGGCCGCAAGCCTTCCAGTGTTGCCGAAATGGTGATGCCGCTAAGCGGTTCCTCACGCTGCGAAAGTAATATTTCCGAAGGGTTTGACACCTGGCGCAAACCATCGCCCTGCATCTCGTAAATACCTAATTCGGATGCCGAACCAAACCGGTTTTTAACTGCCCGCAGAATACGATACACATGATGCCTGTCGCCTTCAAACTGCAAAACAGTGTCTACCATATGCTCGAGTATTTTAGGGCCTGCTATCATGCCGTCTTTGGTGATATGACCTATTAGAAACACCGGTGTGGATGATTCTTTGGCAAAGCGCAGGAGTTCAGCAGTACATTCGCGCACCTGCGAAACGCTCCCGGGCGTAGACTCAATGTGCGCCGAATATAAGGTCTGAATAGAGTCGATCACCACCAGGTCCGGTTGAAGCTGCTCTATTTGCTTAAATATATTTTGTGTGGAGGTTTCCGTAAGTATAAAACAATCCTTACCAATTTGCGGTCTTGTAGGGTCCCTGCTCCCGCTGTCCGCCTCCGTGAGGCGCTCGGCTCTCATCTTGATCTGCCGTTCGCTCTCCTCACCCGATACATAGAGGACTTTCATTTCAGGAATGTTCAGCGCCAGCTGCAGCATTAGCGTAGATTTTCCAATTCCAGGCTCGCCGCCTATCAACACCAGTGAACCGGCTACTATACCGCCACCCAGAACACGGTTAAATTCCTTGTCCGGAGTGAGCAGGCGTTGCTCCTGATCAAAAGTAATTTCCGATACCTGCACGGGTTTATTGGCCCGCTGCGTCGTAGTAGAGTTACTTTTCCATGTCGGAACAACTGCATTTCCTTTTTCGATCAGTTCCTCTACAAAAGTATTCCACTGCTGGCAGGACGGACATTTGCCAAGCCATTTTGGTGATTCAAAACCACAACTTTGACAGAAATAGGCGACTTTAGATTTGGCCATGGCTTGATTTTAGTGATTGGAATTTCGATTTGACCCCACAGGCGAAGATGCTAAAAATTATAGCAATTATAAAATAGATTTACGACTGATCAAAAAATCAATCGTAAATCTAAATTGGAAAAGCAAAATTATAACTTGATTTCCTCATCCTTAGATGAGAAGAAGTGAAACTCAGTGATCTGGTAAGCAGGGTTGCTTTTCACCTTTATCCACTGGCCGTATTTAAAATACCATTTCCATTGGCGGTTAACAAGGCCTTTTTTGATATAGGCCTCGATGTAAGGGTGCACCGCCAGGGTAATATTCTTTTCGTTTTGCTCAACCAGGATATAGTTGAAATTATTCTCAATATCGTCCAATCAAAAAATGGTTGGGCGTGACCGTTCCGGTACCATGACAAGCCGGGCAAACTTCGCTGGTCACAATATTCATTTCCGGACGAACGCGCTGGCGGGTGATCTGCACTAAACCAAACTTGCTTGGCGGCAAGATGGTATGCTTTGCCCTGTCGTGCGACATTTCGCTGCGCAGGAAATCAAACAGATCCTTGCGGTTATTCGGCTTGTGCATATCGATAAAGTCGATCACCACAATACCGCCCATATCGCGAAGGCGCAGCTGACGCGCAATTTCCTTGGCTGCCTCTTTGTTTACCTGGAAAGCATTCTCTTCCTGGTTTTCTTTATTGGCAGTACGGTTACCGCTATTTACGTCGATTACGTGCAAGGCCTCGGTATGTTCAATTACCAGATAAGCCCCACCGGCCAGATTCACCGTTTTACCGAAAGCGCCTTTTATCTGCTTATCGACACCGTAATGCTCAAATATGGGATCCTTATGTTTATGCAGGCGGACTATATTTTCCAGATCCGGCGATATCTGATGCACATAAGAGCGTATCTCCTCGTAAATGGCATTATCATTTACATAAATATGCTGGAAATCGGGATTAAGGATATCACGCAACAGCGTTGACGTGCGGTCAATCTCGCCCAAAGCTTTTTTAGCAGGCTCGATGGAGGGCAAGCGGGTAATGAACGATCTCCCATTTGGAAATCAGGTCAAGCAGATCCTATTGCATTTCGGTTACGCCTTTACCTTCGGAAACAGTTCGAATGATCACCCCAAAATGCTTTGGCTTGATACTCTCCACTATTTTACGCAGGCGATTGCGCTCTGTATTGCTCTTTATCTTTTTTGATATAGAGATCGCTTCAGAAAAAGGCACCAACACCACGTAACGGCCTGCTATTGACAGGTCGGAACTCAGGCGCGGACCCTTTGGTTGATATCGGCTCCTTAGCTATCTGTACCGGAATCAGCTGATTTTTGGATAATACCTCCGAGATTTTACCGGATTTATTAATATCAGCTTCCAGCTTAAAATTGTCTAACAAGCTTCGACTGGTAACCACCACTGCGTACCTGCTTGGTCAGCTTCAACAGGCTTTGCACCTGCGGACCAAGGTCAAGATAATGCAAAAAAGCATCCTTCTCGTAGCCAACGTCCACAAAAGCAGCATTTAACCCGGGCATGATCTTTTTGATCCTGCCGAGGTAAATATCACCAACAGTATAATTGTTGGTGACCTGCTCTTTATGAAGCTCTACAAGTTGTTTATCCTGTAATAATGCAATGGTAGCCCCGTTGGGGGTCGAATCGATAATTAATTCTTTTATCAACTGCTACTCCATTTCTTAAAGCGGTGTAAATCGACCGCTTATTATAAGTAGGTAAAACAATAACAAACATGTCGTTTTACTGCATAGGGCAGTAAAAAGTTGCTAGCAACAACTTATTTCTTCTTATGTCTGTTCTTTCTTAAACGTTTTTTACGTTTATGGGTAGCCATTTTGTGTCTCTTACGTTTTTTACCGCTTGGCATAATAATAATTTTTTAAATGTGAATTTTAATTTTTTAATTCCTTTATATACTCGTCGATCTTGCTGATCAATAAGCCGGATCAGGGATCATTTCCTTGCATTTTTGATAAGCCGTCAATCGCCTCTTTTTTCATTCCAAGCTGCTTATAGCTTTCAGCAAGATAAAAATAAGGTTCAACCTCAGGTTTTTGGGCAATCACGTGTTTTAAACCGGTGCACCGCCTTTTCATACTGGCCCGATTTCATCGCAAACATGCCCAGGTTCAAATTGGCATTCCTGTTGTTCGGGTCCTTGCTTTACCACATCAAGCAATAACATAATTCCCTGCATCGGCGACCCTCCATCCGGGTCGGTCATACCCAAACTGGTTTGGTTTACATAAGCAACACCCAAGCCTGTTTTTGCATCCAGGTCCTCCGGTTTTAGCTTAACTGCGTTTTTAAAACGCTTCAATCGCGTTTGCAACAAATGCGGGCTGCACCGCTGTATCCTGTGTCAGTTTAATAGGCATCATTAAAATGATTGCCTGCAGTTAACCAATCCTCAAATGTGTTTTCCTTTTGGGCAATAGCCTGGTAATAAAATGCTGCCGGTGCGGGCTGGTTATCATCATCCCACTGTTTGGCCAGTTTCTTCTGCAAATCCAGCTTATCCGCATCATCTGCAGCATTTTTCAACTTGTTCTTCCAGATCATTTATTGTTGCAGCAAGTGCCGCGCCAATCGCAGTTTTAGCCGGTGACGATACCATCTTCAACAGTTACATTGGTAACCGGTGCGCGAACCTGTTACAGCAGCCGAATTGGTATGGCCTTGCGTCACTTTTGGTTTTATCAAGCCCTTTAACAGGTAAAGAATACAAATAGCCGCATAATAGCAACAACTACTACAATAACGACTATTTGCTTTTTTTTCATTCTGTAAATTATTTGCTGCTTTACGCTTTGTTACCGGTTCTTACTTTATCAACAAAAGTTTTAGCAGGTTTAAAACTTGGCACAAAGTGCTCAGGAATAATTATGGCAGTATTTTTTGAAATATTACGCGCTGTTTTTTTCGCTCTTTTTTTTACAACAAAACTTCCGAAACCTCTCACATAAACATTTTCGCCACCTACCATGGAGCTTTTAACAACTTTGAAAAACGCCTCAACAGTTTCCTGAACGTCAACTTTCTCGATTCCTGTTTTGGATGAGATCTCAGTTATAATTTCTGCCTTAGTCATATCTGATTTTCTTTTATTTTATTATATAATTACTTAACTGTTTTGGGGTTGCAAAAGTATCGGTTTATTACTAAAGATTGAAATAATTAGACGTTTTTTTTTATTTAGCATCAAAATTAGTACATAAACGTTACAATTTTAATGCTAAAATGCACAGGCTTACGCATTACTTTTGGAACAAATGAATTTTACTGAACGAACTGATGCAGTGGTACTTACAAAACAAACGCGACCTGCCCTGGCGCAATACTACTGATGCCTATATAATATGGCTTTCTGAAATTATTTTGCAACAAACACGGGTAGAACAGGGCCTGCCATACTTTCTATCGTTTTATGGAAAAATATCCTGATGTTAACGCTTTGCGCTGCCCATGAGGATGACATATTAAAATCTGTGGCAGGGACTGGGCTATTATTCACGGGGTCGCAATATGCTTAAAACTGCCCGGCAGGTTGCAGCCGGTTTGATGGGCGGTTTCCCACCGACTACTGCAACTGATCAAATTAAAGGGCATTGGCGAATATACAGCGGCTGCTATTGCCTCATTTTCTGCCGGCGAGGCAAGGGCAGTTGTCGACGGGAATGTTTACAGGGTGCTAGCCCGTTATTTTGGCATCACGGAGCCCGTGGACAGTGCCACAGGCAAAAAGTTATTCCAGGATATTGCCGACGAGTTGCTGAATCCCCGACACCCCGGCCTGCATAACCAGGCTATGATGGAATTTGGCGCGATGCTGTGCAAACCTAAGAATCCCGATTGCGGGATATGCCCGCTGAGGACCGGCTGTTTTGCCTGGAATAACAATGCCATAGCAGATTTGCCGCGAAAGGTAAAGAAGGCAGCAGTGCGCCAGCGCTACCTGAACTACCTGGTGATCCGGGATGCGGATACCGTTGTAATGAATAAACGGGATGAGGGCGATATATGGGCAAACATGTATGACCTGCCCCTGATTGAGTCTGCCGGGCCATTATCGCCCGATGCGGTAATGGCTCAGCCCCAGGTGAGCATTTGGTTCGGAAAGGATATTCAGTTCACCCGCAGCTACCCGGTAAAAAAACACGTCTTGACGCATCAGCATTTGCACGCCCAGTTCATCCATATTGCCGATAGGCCCCTTAAACCGGAAAAGAACTGGATTTACGCCAGCTCAAATGAGCTTGAAAAACTGCCCATGCCTAAAATTATTTTTAGTTTTCTCGATAAATTTCTTTCAGCTGGCGAGCTGAAATAAAAAAGTCCGGGCAAATGGAAAGATCTGCCCGGACTTTTATTTTCAATTGATAAGAGCGCTTATCTCGCCCCGGGAGGACAATGCTCTTTAAGATATTGGGTAAACAGGGTGCGCAAATGCTGCGTTGTGCCTTCTCCTTCGTATATGCCATGGGAACGGTTTGGATAGGACATCAGCTGGAACTGCCTGTTATATTTGATCAGTTCGTTGATCAGCAATTCGGCATTCCGGTAATGCACGTTATCATCACCTGTACCATGGATATATAATAAATTACCACGCAGATTTTTAGCATAAGTTACAGGCGAACCTTTTATAAATGGCTCTCTGCCGGCTTCGTCGGTCGGAACGCCCATATAACGTTCCTGGTAAATATTGTCATAAGATAGCTGCCATCCCACCGCTGCCACCGCTATACCGGTTTTATAAATTTCTGGGTACTGGAACATCAGGTTCAGCGTAGATGAGCCGCCGCCGCTCCAGCCGTGTACTGCAATACGGGCTGAATCAACAAATGGCCATTTCAATGATCTCTTTTGCCGCCATTGCCTGGTCGCGGATATTGATCAGTCCGATATTCTTGTAAATAGATTTGCGCCATTCTGCCCCTTTTGGCGCCGGTGCGCCGCGTCCTTCAACGGACATATAAATATATCCGTCATCGGCCATGTTGCCAACATACAGCCCATTACGACCTGCACCATAGGTATCCATAACGGTCTGGCCGGCAGGCTCGGCGTATACGGAAAATACGACAGGGTATTTTTTGGTCGAATCAAAATGGGTTGGTTTTACCATCCAGCCGTCCATTTCAATACCGTCAGCAGTTTTGACTTTGAAAAACTCAGGCTTATTTTTTGCACTTTTGTTTACTGCCATGATGAGCCCCGCTGATATGCTTGTTATCAGGCAAGCTCATCACTTCGTTTTGCGGCTGCGTATAGCTGTTGGAGAAACTGTGCATGCGCTATCTTTCCATTCGGCGAGATCGTATAGTTATGTGTACCCGGCAGGTCCACAGGCGTTAATCTTTCAGGTTTTTTGCTTGAGCCATTAAGTTTCACCCGGAAAAGGTATTTCTGGGTAGCATTGTCAGGCGAAGCAGTGAAATAAACAAAGCCTCCGGCCTCATCAATGCAAGTTCAGCCTGATCATATCGTAATTCCCTTTCGTGATCAGTGTTTCCCTGCCTTCGGCTGATATTTTGTAAATATGGCGCCAGCCGTCTTTTTCGCTCACCCAAATAAATTCCTTGCCGTTTTTTAACCAGTCCCAGCCCACAGGATTTCCTTCGTTCCACCGTGCTTTGCCGTCGATCCAGGCTTTATCATTTTCCTGGTGAATCACATGCGCTGCGCCGGTCGCTACATTGCCGACAAATATTTTGCTTTCGTTTTGAGCGCGGTTTAATTGCTCCAGAATGATCTCATCGGAGTTAGTGGTCCATTCCATGCGCGGGATGTAATGCTGCACCATGTCACCAGGTACATTTATCCAGGTTGTTTTTGCAGTACTGATGTCCACAACGCCAACTTTGCATGACTTGGGTCCTCGCCCGCAACGGGGTATTCCACAGGTACCGTATAAGGATAAATAGAATCCGTAGTATTCAGCATCAGGTAGTTCTTGATCTTTCGCGCGTCGATTTGCCAATACGCGATTGACTTGCTGTCTGGCGACCAGCGGAAACCATCACGGCAGTCAAATTCTTCCTCATAGGCCCAGTCAAAAGTACCATTGATCAGTCTTGAATCGCCATCTGTGGTTAAGGGTTTAACCGTAGCCGTCGCAAGGTCCTCCACATAAATATTATGTCCCGCTCACATACGCAGCCCTTGTGCCGTCCGGAGAAAACTTGGCAAACATCAGTGAGGAGGCGGGCTTATCACGCCCCAGCTGCTTGAGTGTTTTGGCGGTCATGTCATATACCCAGTAATCGCCACGGGTATTATAGCGCCATACCCTTTTGGTATTGGTGAAAATCATCACCTTACTGCCATCGGCAGAAAAGGCAAAGCTAGCCACACTCAATGCCGGCTTTCCCTGTGGGGTAAGCATTTCTTTAGTTACAACAACTGTTTTTTTTGCTGAATCGCGGGTATCAAATTCGGCGATGCCACCCGTTCATTACGATAATACTGATAGCCGTCTTTGGCCCAATTAGTTGCGCCACGCTGGGCTTTGGCCGGGTTGGCAAAGCAAAGCAGCAGGACAATGGTCAGGAGGAATAATCCCTGAGTGATAAAACCTGGTTTTCATTTTGATTAATTTTTGTTCAGTAATTTTGAGATTTTGCATCTGATCAAGATTTTTATACCTTAGTTTAGTGACCAAACGCCCCGCAAATTAATAATTCCGCATGAAAAAGCTAATATCTTGTACTAATTGGCCTGACGATAACCTTTTCCTTCACCTATGCACAGCGAATAGATCGCAGCAAATTTATTACCGACAGCCTTGACAACTACATAAACAAAGCGCTCACCAACTGGCGCATTCCGGGTGCTGCAGTTTGCGTTGTCAAAGATGGCAAAGTAGTCCTGGTCAAGGGCTATGGCATCAAAGAACTGGGCATGAATAACAAGGTGGATGAAAACACCCTGTTTATGATCGGCAGCAATTCTAAAGCATTTACAGCTACAGCGCTAGCCATGTTGCAGGCCCAGGGTAAGCTTTCGCTGGACGACAAGGTAACCAAGTACATTCCGGAATTTAAGCTGGACAATAAATTTGCCGGTGAGGATGCCATGATTCGAGACCTGCTTTGCCACCGCATAGGTTTCAGAACATTCCAGGGAGATTTCACTTTTTATAATTCAAATCTTAGCCGCGAACAGGTGATCGAGAAAATGAGCCACGTAAAAGCGGCTTTCCCCTTCCGCGCTAAATGGGGATATACGAATTCAGCATTTCTGACTGCCGGGCAGATTATTCCAAAAGTGACCGGCAAATCCTGGGAAGATTATCTGAAGGAAAATATTTTTGCACCGCTTGGCATGTCCAATACGCTGGCCTTGTCCGCCGATATCGGTAAATCACTTAACCGAACCGCAGCACATACCCTGGTGGATGGGCATTTAACGGCCATTCCGTACTGCCAGATCGACGGACTTGCACCCGCCGGGGGCGATCAGCTCTTCGGCCAGTGATATGAGCAAATGGGTGATGGCATTGCTCAGCGATGGCAAAGTTGGCGACAGGCAGGTAATCCCATTTGCGGCCATACAGGCAACACGTCAGCCACAGGACGTGGTGGGCAGTACCACGCATCCCAATGGGCAGACAGATTACGAGCTATACGGATTGGGTTGGTTCCTGGAAGACTATGAGAACAGGCGCCTGGTGATGCACACCGGAGGTGTAAACGGCTATGTGACCTCAGTAACCCTGGTTCCAAGGGAACACCTGGGCATTGTTGTGTTGACCAATACCGATCAAAATGAATTTTATGAGGCTTTGAAATGGGACATACTCGATGCCTATTTTAAACGGCCCTTTACGGATTACAGTGACAAGTACCTCGCACAATTCAAGGCGCAGCAGGATGCCGAGCAGCTGAGAGATAAAAAATTACGGGACACCGCAGCCCTTAACAGGGCACCGGCTTTGCTGGCGGCAAAGTACACCGGCAAATATATGAATGACCTGTATGGCAGCATGACCGTAACCCAGGGTGCCAATAACGATCTGGAGATGAGATTTGAACATCATCCCAGAATGTATGCACGGCTGCAGCCATTGGGTGGCAATCGTTTTTACGTTACTTTTTCTGATCCGATTCTGGGAAAGGCGATCTTTCCGTTCACAGTCGAAAATGGTAAGGTTACTGGTGTACGGGTAAAAGTTGCCGATTTCGTAGAATATGATCCATATGATTTTAAGAAGTCACAGTAAAATAACACGCGGTCCGCGGCTGGTTTTTTTCGATTTAAAGCGCTGCACCTTACTAACAAGTCGGCCTTTCCAAGGATGTGACAAGGCAATAAAAAACCCCCTTTCACTCGCTGATTGGGGGTTTTACCTAAACCTTATCACATTGTAACAATAACGTTACTTTGTAAAACAAATGTACAAAAAAAAATAATATAAAATACTTATTTATACTCTATTGTGTTTTTAAGACACAATATTATTAGCCGCCTCCTATTGATTTGCAATATTACCCGGTCTATAATTAATTATTGGTTTATTCATAATCCGGTAAAAGAAAAATCCTCCCAGGACATACAGTATAATATCGATCCAATCGGCGGTGTAAATTTTTGACAATAGAGGCAGCAAGCCTTCAAAAACCAGGGCAACGTAGGCAACGATAAAGATCACATGCCAGGGTGCAAGCACATAATAGTCACTTTTTATTATAAACACCCTTTGAAACCACAAAGCCAGATTGGCCAATACCGGTATGGCTGCCAGATCGTCTACATAACCATTTCCAAGGGGTACCGGGTGGCCCATTTTCCTCAAGGTTATCACAATGAGCCATGTGAACAGGCTGATTAAAAACCAGGGATTAAATAATGTTCTCATCTTAAGCGGCAAAGAAAGTCAATATTAAAAGTAAGATCGTTATGAATACAAAAAAAGCGATCTGCAGGTAATAAACCATCCATCTAAAGGAGTTGAGCGATCGTTTGATCCGCTGCATCAGGGGCCCGTCAGCGGGCCTAACAGCGAAATAATCGTTCTCTTTTTTTACCTCATCAGCGATCTTTTTTTCAACTTCACGAGAAAATCGCTGAGGTTCCAGGAATTCGTCGCAGTACAGGCATCTGTCGTCAACTTCGCCATTCCACAAAGTCCACTCCCCGCAATGCGGGCACTTTATTTCTCGAATCTGGGTCATAAAGACGGAGGATCACCAAATGTAATACAATACCAAAACTACTCAAATCCCCGGGCAGCCACTCAGAAATGATATTGGATTTCTTTTAAATGACCAAGCGGGACCCGTTACCGGAAACAGGCCCCTGGCTATTTAACAAAATAGCCCATGCGATGTGCGCATCAGTAAAGATTTAAGAAAATAGCAACCGGATTAAATGGCTACTGCACCTGCTATCGCCATGACAACCGCTATAATAATGAAAAACAGCATGACCATGTAATATGCGCTCCACCTTACAGAGTTTATAAAAAGCTTAAATATCTGGGTGAGCGTTTCGTCGCTGTCATTAATCACCAGATAATAGCCCTTTTTCCGGGCTTCGGCTTTTTTTACTTCTTCTTCATGCGCTAAACGCTCAGGCTCCAGCAGTTCATGACAAACCGGACATTTGGCGTCGACGTTGCCTGTCGACTGACTCCAATGGCCACAATGCGGACATTTTATTTCATTAACTTGGCTCATAATCGAAGGGGGTTATATCCAAATTTAAGGAAAAAAGAATCCATTTAATCAAATTAATTGGATATTCTGCAGGTAATCAGCCCGGTGGCTTCACCGAATCAATGGCCGTAGCCGAACATTCACATTCCTTTTCTTGCTACCCACACCTGGCTTTTAATGAGCCAGCGGCCATTTACCAGTCTGAAAACAAAGGTAAAGGCGCCTTCTTCATCAAAACGGTCTCCTTTGATATCTCCGGAATAATCTACAGGCACCACAACGTATATACTCTCGCTGGTTTGCAGGTAAACACTGATGTTCCTTATTTTACCGTTGAAGTTTTTTAGTTTATAATCTTTGCATGTTTTTTCAACGGTATTTACCCATTGCACACCTGCCGTAGCACCGTTCCATGAAAAAGGAGGCTCTTCATCAGCCACCACTGCATTTGGGGTGTAAAGATCGGCCACTGCATCAATATCAAACGTACCCGATGCTTTCACTACCGTCGTGATGATGTTCATCACCTCATTGCGCGCAGCTGCCGAATCGGCCGGTGCATTATTTTTACCAGCACCTGCCTGTGCAGCAGAGAATATCCAGCCCTTGTTCTGCCCGGCAAAACCGTTTTGCACTAAGAGCACAAACAGGCAAAATCCTATAAAAAAAGTGTAATTCTTGCTCATTCCGTCGTTTAACAAATTTATCTTTTCTCATCCATATAATCCAAAGCTAAGTTACACAAAGCTTTAACACCAAGGGGGAAAACGCTTTCATCTATATAAAAATCGGGTGAATGGTTTGTGGCAACATTTTTCGGATCGGCCCCTTTTGGCATGCCCCCTAAAAAAATGTCAAGCCCGGGCACCTTTTCCTGAAAAAAACTAAAATCTTCTGAACCGGTCATCGGCGGACCCAGTATGACATTTTCAGCACCTGCGGCACGCTGCAGACTCGGCAGCATTTTTGCGGTCAGTGCAGGGTCGTTATAAGTTACCGGGTAATGCACGCTGTAGGGTATCATCACTTCAGCCGTAGCGCCATTGGCCTCCGCAGTTTTGGTAACGATCTGCTTCACCCTTTCTATCAGCATTTGCTCGTCCGCCGCACTTAAGGCGCGCAGTGTACCCAGCATTTCCACCTTTTCGGGAATAATATTGTGCCTGTTTCCCCCATTTATAGCGCCAATGGTCACTACAGCAGGGTTTTGTTTAATATTGATATTCCGGCTTACAATAGTTTGCAGGTTATTGATGATCTGGGCAGAAATAACGATCGGGTCAACGCCAGACCAGGGTTCGGCACCATGAGATGATTTTCCCTTAATAATGATCTTCATGTCGTTTACACCCGCCATAGCGCCGCCCGGGCGATAAGTGATCGTCCCGGCGGGCATGTAGGAAAAAATATGCTGACCGAAAATGACATCTACCTTAGGGTTTTCCAATACCCCTTCTTTTACCATTTCTTCGGCGCCGCCTTTTTCACCTAAAGGCGTACCTTCTTCCGCCGGCTGAAATATAAATTTTACGGTACCATGCAACTCGCTTTTCAACGAGATAATATCTCGGCAACCGTCATCAGCATGGCCATATGCGAATCGTGCCCGCAGGCATGCATTACGCCCATCTGCCTGGCCGTTATAAATGGTCGTTACTTTTGATGCGAAAGGAACAGGCGTGCGCTCGGTAACCGGCAGGGCATCCATTTCTGAACGCAGGGCCACAACCGGACCGGGTTTGCCCCCTCTTAATATGCCCACTACACCGGTGGTGGCTATTCCAGTTTTTACCTCCAGGCCCAGCGACCTGAAATATTTCGCTATGATAGCCGAAGTACGTACTTCGTGATTGCCCAGTTCAGGGTTTTGGTGAAAATCCCGGCGCCATGCTACGGTCTGACTTAATAAGCGAATCGGCTTTTTTTCCGGCGATCTTTTTCAGATCAGCTGGCTGGCAAATGCCTGTACGGAAGCCAGCAAAAGTACCAGCAGGTAAAGTCTCTTCATCGGGCGAAAATTTTTTACCGAATATAAAAAATAAAGGACGATTTAAATAAATCGTCCTTTGTATCATTCAATGAATAAACATCTTGTTCTGTAATTAATTGCTGAAGCCCAGTAAGGTCAACGGTAAATATCAACACGGAATTGGCTGGTATGGTGCCGCTTTTCGGCATTGCCATAACCAAGGCAGAAGGTATAAGCAGCAATATTCTGCCGCCGGTATTGATATGCGGGATCCCAATCTGCCAGCCCTTATATCAAACCCGCAATGGGCTGACTGCTGATAACTCCCGAATCAAACACGTTGCCGTTCAGTAACTTACCCGTGTAATTTACCGAAATCATCGAATTTGTTGTAGGATAAGCTCCGGTTCCGGGGGTGATTACCGATAATAAAGGCCCGATGGATCTTTTGTCGCCGTGATATTATTGGCCTTAATGTATGCCTGAATAGCAGCATCGTCTTTTGCGGCTTGCTTAGCCGGGTCGAAGCTTTCCTTTTTACAGGACGAAAATACAGCAATAAATAAAATAAGCAATAGGATATATCTCTTCATTCGCAATAGTTTTGATAGAATAACTTTCTTTTTTGAAGAAAATTATACGGTCGTCTTTATTTTCAACTCATTTATCTGCTCTTCAGCAATGGTCGATGGCGTATCGATCATCACATCCCGGCCTGAATTATTTTTAGGGAAAGCGATCACATCACGGATAGAATCCAATCCGGCAAAAATAGAACAAAGCCTGTCGAAGCCAAACGCGATACCGCCATGCGGAGGTGCGCCGTATTCAAAGGCATCCATCAGAAAGCCGAATTGTTTTTGTGCTTCTTCCTTGCTAAAAGCCCAGGTGCTTAAACATCAGCGCCTGCAAAGCACGGTCGTGGATACGAATAGAACCGCCACCAATTTCAGTTCCGTTAATCACCAAATCATAAGCATTGGCGCGTACATTCTTGGGATCAGTGTCCAGCATGGAATATCTTCAGGCTTTGGCGAAGTGAACGGATGGTGCATGGCATGGTAACGGCCCGGTCTCTTCGTCCCATTCCAGCAAAGGGAAATCAAGCACCCATAAGGGTGCAAATTCATCTTTATTGCGCAAGCCAAAACGGGTGCCCATTTCCAGGCGCAGCTCATTTAATTGTTTGCGTACTTTATCTGCTTGACCGGCCAATACCAGCATCAAGTCGCCTGGTTCCGCTTCAAAAGCAGCCGCCCAGTTGGTCAGCTCATCTTCGTTATAAAATTTATCTACTGATGATTTTAAAGTACCATCGGTATTATAGCGGCAATAGATCAATGCCGGTAGCGCCAATTTGCGGGCGTTTTAACCATTCGGTCAGTTCATCAATTTGTTTGCGGGTATATTCGGCACAGCCTTTTGCATTGATACCCACAACCAGTTCAGCATTATCAAATATGCCGAAGCCTTTGCCTTTTACAATATCATTCAGCTCAACAAACTGCATCCCAAAACGGATATCCGGTTTGTCAGAGCCATATAAACGCATCGCATCAGCATATTGCATACGCGGGAAGGTGTCCAGATCAATATCTTTTACGGTTTTGAATAAGTGGCGGGTCAGGCCCTCAAAAATATGCAAAATATCTTCCTGGGTAATGAAAGCCATTTCACAGTCTATCTGTGTAAACTCAGGCTGACGGTCGGCACGCAGATCCTCGTCCCTGAAACATTTTACGATCTGGAAATAACGGTCGAACCCGCTTACCATCAGCAATTGCTTAAATGTTTGGGGCGATTGCGGCAATGCATAAAACTCGCCCGGGTTCATACGGCTTGGCACCACAAAGTCGCGCGCGCCTTCCGGGGTCGATTTGATCAGTACCGGGGTTTCCACTTCGATAAAGTCCAGTCCGTCCAAATATTTACGCACTTCCTGCGCCATTTTATGGCGCAGCATCAGGTTGTTGCGGATAGGGTTACGGCGCAGATCCAGGTAACGGTATTTGGCACGCAATTCTTCGCCGCCGTCAGTTTCATCCTCAATCATGAACGGCGGAATTTTAGCCTCGTTTAATATCTCTATATCGCTGAACAGCAATTTCAATTTCGCCGGTAGGCATTTTGGTGTTTTTGCTTGTACGTTCAATTACTTTTCCGGTACTTTTATTACAAACTCCCGGCCCAGGCTGCGGCTTTTGGTCGCGCAGTTCATCATGCTGCTTCGGTTTAAAACCAGCTGGGTTAAACCATAACGGTCGCGCACATCTATAAATGTCGTGCCGCCCAGATCGCGTGATTTTTGCACCCATCCGCATAAAGTAACCTGTTTCACCTAAATGACTGATATTTAATTCGCCGCAAGTATGTGTTCGTAGCATAATTGTATTTATAAAAGTTTGCAAAAGTACGTTTTTGAGGCGAAAGGAGAAAGGAAAAGCAGAAAGCTTAGTGAACCGACGACCTGATCTGAAATTCAGCGCGCCAAAGCGCCTGAAACTGCCGCCAGGCGGAGAAAATGACCAAAAGCGAAAAATCCGAAATCAAAACCTATATTTGCCGCATAATTCTCAAGGGGTGCCTTGCTTTGGTGCAAAATAATCTGCAGTTATTTTACCAAACTGAAAGACAGGCTGAGATCAAACCCATTGTTCTGAGACGTTATGAGTTGGAAGTTTTGAGTATGAAGTATTTGCTATCATGACTACTTACTCACTCGTTACCGGCCGCACGACTCAAAGACATGCACCTGATCCGGGTAATGCCGGCGTAGGGAGAGGTAAAAAGTTAAGTGTACTGCGCATTCAACCCTGATGCGGCAGATGGTTTAACTAAATTTAATTTATTCACATTTTGAAAAATTTATTTTCGGCGTTATTCGCCATGCTGTTGCCTGTCCTGGCCACGGCCCAGACTTTCCGTTTCCGGGAAAAGTAACCGATCAGCAAACCGGCGCACCATTGCCCGGCGCAACCATCGTCTAATCAACCCCTCCCTGAGCACTGTTGCCGATGCCGCAGGCAACTACCAGTTAAGCAATCTTCCAAGCGGCAACTACACGTTAAAGGTAACTTACATCGGCTATCAGACCTTTTGAAAAGCGTATCGCTCTGACTGGCGACAGGACCGTCAATGTATCAGCTCAGCCTGGACAACATCCTGACCGAAGAAGTCACCGTAAGCGGCAACACGCGCTTCAAAAAATTCAGCCAACAACCTTCACCAATTTGAAGTAAAAAGGATATCGCAGCAAAAATAATCTGGGCCAGGATCTGCCTTTTCTGCTGAATCAGACGCCGTCGGTGGTAACCACCTCCGATGCCGGAACGGGTATCGGCTATACCGGTATTCATATCCGCGGATCAGACGCTACACGAATCAATGTGACCATCAATGGCATACCTTACAATGACTCGGAAGAACAGGGCGTATTTTTTGTCGATCTGCCCGACTTTGCCTCATCGGTTGATAATATTCAGATTCAACGCGGCGTAGGTACCTCCACCAATGGCGCGGGTGCTTTTGGCGCAAGTATCAATATCCAGACCACCACCCGCCATGATACGGCTTATGCTGAACTGAATAATTCGGCAGGCTCCTATGGATACAGTAAAAAACACAATCAATTTGGGTACGGGCCTGCTTGGCGGGAAATTCACTTTTGATGGCCGGCTCTCGAGAATTGCGTCGGACGGCTATATCGACCGGGCCTCTGCTGACCTGAAATCCTATTTCCTTAGCGGGGCGTACTATGGCAAAAACACCGTCATCAGGTTCAATACCTTTTCGGGAACCGAACATACCTACCAGGCCTGGGACGGCGTACCGGAAGATAGCGTCAGCGCCGGCAACCGGACCTATAATGAGCTTGGGCCTGGAGCCTAACGGCACCTTCTATAAAAACCAGACCGATAACTACACCCAGGACCATTACCAATTGCTTGTCGATCAGCAAATTACCGACAAACTTTCTTTTAGCGGCGCGTTGCATTATACCCATGGATATGGCTATTATGAAGAATATCAGGCGGCGCAGAATCTGACCAGTTACGGCATCACACCAGTCGTTATCGGCGGTGATACGATCAGGACAACAGATCTTACGCGGCGCTTGTGGCTGAACAATAAGTTTTACGGCGTTACCTACAACCTAAAATATCAGCCGGAAAAAGACCTGAACTTTATACTTGGCGGTGCCTATAATGAATACAAAGGCGCGCATTACAACAATATTGAGTGGACGCAGGAAAGCACCGATATCCCGCCTGATTACCAGTACTCGCGCAATGATGCCGATAAAAAGGACTTCAATATTTTTGCCAAGGCTGATTACCAGGATCGGCAAGCTTACCCTTTTTGCCGATATGCAATACCGGCATATTTATTATTCCTTTTTTGGCTACGATGAAAACCTGAACAATGTGCAGCAGCAGGTACATCTGGATTTCTTCAATCCTAAAGCAGGTCTGACTTACCAGTTTAACGCCCAGAATAATATCTATGCTTCCGTTGCTGTTGGCAATCACGAACCGGACAGGGATGATTATGTCCAGTCAACACCATTAAGCCGGCCAAAACCGGAGAACCTGAAGGATTTTGAGCTTGGCTATCGCACCCAGCAAGGCATATTTACCGGCGGCATCAATGCCTTTTATATGTTATATGATAACCAGCTGGTGCTGACCGGTGCCCTAAACGATGTCGGAGCCCAGGTGCGCAGCAATGTCAAGGACAGCTATCGCCAGGGCATGGAATTTGACGGCAGACTAAAGATCTCCGGCCGGCTGGTCTGGGCCGCAACGGCATCACTGAGCAGCAATAAGGTAAATAACTTTCAGCAATACCTGTTTGACTATGATACCAACAGCGAGGTGGCTTATACCTATAAAAAAACAAATATTGCTTTTTCTCCTGATTTTGTTGGATCGAGCACGATCAGCTATAAACCTGTCAAAGGCGGCGAAATAGACTTTATCAGTAAATATGTGAGCAGGCAATACCTGGATAACACGTCTGATATTAATCCGCCGGGGTACCCGCCATCCGACCCTACATCGCATCGCTATCTGAACAGTTATTTTGTAAATGCGCTCAGACTGAACTATAACTTCCGCCTTAAATCGGTAAAAAATATCGGACTGACGCTACTGATAAATAACCTTTTCGGCGAAAAGTATGAATCTAACGGCGCTACCTATCCTGATATTGAAGGTGGAAAGGTGGTCAATTACAACTATTTCTTCCCGCAGGCTCCGGCAAGCTTTTTATTGGGACTTAACCTTAAATTTTAAATTGCAGTAACGCAAAAATCACATTGAAATTTAATTGCTTTGATGATATTTGCGTCAATAAAATCTGATCCCAGATGAAGTTAAAACATCTACTTTTATTACCCCTGGCAATTCTTGCGATAACAGTTTCGGCTCAAAATCAAAAGAAGAAATCTGCCCCTGCCGGGGCACCTGCGGCGGCAGCAGGCAGTTTGCCGCGCCCTAAATTGGTTGTTGGCATCGTAGTTGACCAGATGCGCTGGGATTATTTATTCCGGTATTATGACCGCTATCAAACCAGCGGCTTTAGGCGTTTGCTGAGCGATGGATTCAGTTGCGACAATACCCTGATCGATTACCTCCCAACGGTAACCGCTGCGGGCCATACCTGCATCTATACGGGAACTGTCCCCGCCCTGCACGGTATAGCGGGCAATGATTTTATAATACAGGCCACCGGCCAGTCCATGTATTGCACGCGCGACACTACAGTAAGTGCCGTTGGAAGCGCGCCCTCACTAGAAGGGCAAAATTCTCCCAGAAACCTGCTTACAAGCACCGTTACAGACGAACTAAGGCTGGCTACTAATTTTCGGTCCAAAGTGATCGGCATTGCACTGAAGGACCGCGGAGCTATTTTACCTGCGGGCCACACTGCCAATGCTGCATACTGGTTTGAGGATAAAAGCGGCAGCTGGATAACCAGCACCTATTATATGAATGATCTGCCCCAGTGGGTGAAGGATTTTAATGCACAGAAACTGCCCGAGACCTATTTAAAAAATGATTGGACGCCGCTGTACCCTGCGAATACCTATGTGCAAAGCACGCCGGATGTAAACCGGTATGAAGGCAAATTCAAAGGCACTGATACGCCGAGCCTGCCGGTAAAAACTTCGGCTTTATATAAGAACAACCTGGGACTGATACGGAGCACACCTTCTGGTAATACCCTGACCCTGGACATGGCCATAGCTGCCATCAATAATGAGAAATTGGGCCAGAATGAAGTGACTGATTTCCTGGCGGTAAGTTTTTCGTCCACCGACTATGTAGGACACCAGTTCGGACCAAACTCAGTCGAAATTGAAGATACCTACCTAAAGCTTGACCGGGAATTTGCGACCTTTTTTACATTTCTGGACGCCAAACTGGGCAAAGGCAACTATACCGTTTTCCTGACTGCCGATCATGGCGCTGCACATAATCCGGCTTTTTTAAAGGATCATCATATTCCTGCCGGTGTCTGGGACGAGGGTAAGGCAAGAGCTGACCTGAACAAATTCCTGCTGGATAAGTACAAGGTCGAAAACCTGGTGCTCAATCTGGGTAATTACCAGGTCAATTTAAACTATAAAGTGCTTAAATATGCAAAGCTGGACGAAGAGGCGATAAAAAAAGACTGCATCGGGCTTTTGTCTGACAAGGAGGGCGTGGCTTACGCTATTGATATGACGAAAGCCAGGACTGCCAGCATTCCCGATGAACTGCGCGGCCGCATCATTAACGGATATAACCCGGAGCACAGCGGCGTCATACAGATCATTTTGAAACCGGGCTGGTACGCCTCAGGCAGCAAGACAGGCACCACGCATGGCACCTGGAACCCTTATGACGCGCATATCCCGCTGGTATTTATGGGCTGGGGAATCCAGCACGGACATTTGAATCGCGAAACGCACATGACCGATATTGCAGCTACCGTGGCTGCCCTGTTACATATACAGGCGCCAAATGGTAATATCGGCCAACCGATTACCGAAGCGCTGAAATAGCCTTATACTAACCCCCGCTCCGGGTGGAGGCGGGTGATTTTTTTAAAATCCGGCCGGCCAGCGGTGACGACACCGGGGAATTATCAAAAACGAACGATCCGAAATGAAAAAATACATATCCAAATTGCACTACCTCACCCAGGACCTGTCCTACAGGACTCACCGTGAGCAGGCAGAAATAGCCTGCCGCAGCGGGGCAAACTGGCTGCAATACCGGTGTTTAACCAAACCTGAAGATGAGCTGATAGACGAAATAAACGAGATTGCAGCTATTTGTGATGCCTGGGGCGCAACACTGATCGTGACCAATCATTATGAGCTGCTTGACCGGGTTGATGCGCAGGGCGTACATATCGAAGATTTTGATGCTGATCTGATCGCTATCCGGCAGCATATCGGCAATGAAAAAACGCTGGGTGCCTCTGCCACCAACCTGGAGCGATTACTGCAGGTTCAGCATACCCGCGTGGTCGATTATTGCGGTTACGGGCCGTTTGCACATACCGACACCAAGCCGAACAACAAGCCCTTGCTTGGCTTTGAAGGCTACCGGGCTTTAGCGAAGCATCCGATCGAATTGCCGGTAATTGCCGTTGGCGGAATACAGTTAGCCGACGTCTCTGTCTTATTGGAGACCGGTGTATATGGAATCGCCGTGTCCGCTGCTGTTAACCTGGCAGCTGACCCCGGGGCCGCGCTGAAGGAAATTTACCGGAAAATATACTGAAATAATTAAGTTGGGGCCAGCAGGGATACTGAAACTAATTGGCTACCTTTCGGTTAAAATATAAAACGCACAACAATTGTCCTCACATCACATCGTCCGGGAAAAACAGGAACCTGCATTACTCGTGCTGGGACTGAATACTTTTCCCGCGGAACTGCTGGGACAATTGCTGGAGTGGAACCCGACCGTGATCACTACCCAACAAACTGCCAGGTTATTAATCGACTCCGGCATTAAGATAGATTGGGTAATAACAGACAGTTCCGAGGCACATTTACAGTCAGACATCAGGCAAATGCCTGCGGGAAACGACACGCCGGCCGAGGCCGCGCTAAAGTACCTGGTTACCAATAATTATCCGGCCGTTAATATCATTACGGACGACCTCCATTTAAAGGATTATCTGTTTTTTGCCGATAAGATCAATCTGGTGATTTTCCATGCCGATCAAAAGGTCTATGCCATCAGTTCGGGGTTCAGTAAATGGAAGCCCGCCGGAGACAGGATCGAATTTCTGACCCACCCGCAGGAACTTCACTATGCCGGTCTTGAACCCATCAGCAAATCTTGTTTCCGGACCACGCATGACGGTTTTTTCAGCCTCCGCTTTGATCAGCCCTTTTTGTTCATTGCTGAAAATGTATAATCATGCTCGCCGCTGTAAATCAATTCATTGGGCATTCAGCATCTTAAATCCGACAATTACCTGAGGGGGAAATTGATCAGAATCACAATTAGTTTATTACATTTACGTTTGCAACAAGGACTTGGCGGCCTGCCTGAATCTTTTTTGTAATTTTTAATATGACCTTTAAACCGTTTACAATTATTACAGTCTATAAGTTAAGGCCGGTTTCCTAAACCTAACGGCTGGCGTAATAATATTTTAATCATGAAAAAAACACATAAATATCTGACCACGGTTGCTTTAAACGGACTGCTCTTTGTTTTTATAGCACTCTCTGCTGGTGCGCAGCACAGGGATGGCGGCAGTTCATCGGGCAGCAGTTCGTCAGGCAGCAGCAGTAGTTCACATCCTTCCGGCGGATCATCGGGCGGGGGCTCTGCCAGCGGCGGAGCAAGGCCATCGGGTGGTGGTTACAGTGGCGCTGGCGTTGGCTACAGGCCATCGGGCGGCGCTGGCAACCGGTATGCACCTGCTGGTAGCAGTGCCAATAATTACCGGCCCTCAGTAAGCAGGCCATCGTTCAACGGTGGCGGATTCAGGCCTTCAAACGGTGTTGGATACGTGCGCTCAAGCAGCAGCAATGCACGGGTGGCTATTGCTCCGGCACGTGCTACAAACTCCGGTTACAGCGTTGCCACAGCACACCGTACCGGCGTTAATCCGGGTGTAAATAGTTATACCAGCCGTACTTATGCTAATTCATCAACGATTGGCACACGCGGCTATATAGGGGCCGGAGGCCGTGCCTCAGTGGGCGTTGGCGGTCGTGGTTTTTATGGCCCATCCTATTCCTACTGGAGAACTAATGGTTATTACCATTATTATCATGGTTATTATGGCACCTACTACGCACCAAGACTTGGTTTCAGTATTGGATTTTTACCATACGGATATTATCCATTCTATTATGGCGACATGCAATATTATTACAGCGGTGGTTTGTTCTATCAGTATGACAATAATGAATATACGGTGGTCGACCCTCCGGTAGGTGCAGAAGTAAACGAGTTGCCATCCAACGCACAATCCATTGTGATCAACGGCGAACAATACTATGAAGCAAATGGCGTGTACTATGAACCCATCACCAAGGATGACGGCAGTGTATCCTATCAGGTTGCAGGTAAGGACGGCGAATTGAATACCAACAACGGCAATGTTCAGCAGGCGCCGCAGGTAGGAGACATTGTTCAGTCACTTCCTCCGGATTGCAGAAAGATCAGCCTGAACGGCGAAAAGTATTATGTATCGCCTGATGGATATTATTACCAGGAAGTAACGGATTCAAACCATAACAGGGCTTACAAGATTGTCGGCACACCTGACGAAACACCTCAGGAATAAAAAAAGATTAAACCAGAATATTTTATAGGGAATGATTTGCATCATTCCCTTTTTTATGCGCGGGTAACGCCAAACACATAAATTAGTACCCAAATATTCACAGATATTTCCGTTATGATCAGACCACTTCTATTGATGCTATTGGTAATAGCGCCCCTAGCCGCTTTTTCAAAATCCAGGTACCAGCCATTAAAATTGTATAAAGCCGATGATCCTAAGATCCAATATTTTGGGAGAATTGATTTTTCCGATCCTCTGGCACCACGGTTCTGGTCCCCGGGCGTTTACATCAGGGCAAAATTTAAAGGGACGGATTGCCAGGTGCTGCTCCAGGATGAAATTCCGGGCGGTGACAATCATAACTATATAGAGATCGCTATTGACAATGATCCGCCGGTGAGGATAAAACTGACCGGCAAGGTTAACCTCATCCAGGCTGCTCGAGGACTGGCAGACAGGGAGCACCTGATCACCCTATGCAAGAATACGGAATCGGGCATAGGCTATCTTGATTTTGTCGGAATAAAATGCCATAATTTATTGCCGCCTCCACCCAGGCCCAAACGAAAAATAGAATACATCGGAGACTCGATCACCGCTGGTACAGGGATGGACCTTTCTGTTTTTCCCTGCGGTAAAGGACAATGGTATGATCAGCACAATGCCTACATGAGTTATGGTCCCGGTACCTCCCGGGCACTCGGTGCGCAATGGCAATTAACCGCTGTTGCAGGTATTGGCGTTATCCATAGCTGCTGTGATATGGATATTGTAATGCCGCAGGTATTGGACAAGGTCGACCTGCGTGATAATAAATTATCCTGGAACTTTAGCCGTTATCAGCCCGATGTGGTGACCGTCTGCCTGGGACAGAATGACGACATCAGGGATTCGGTACTTTTTTGCAGCGCCTACGTAAAGTTTCTGGGCAATTTAAGGATACACTATCCAAAAGCGGACATTATTTGCCTGACCAGTCCCATGGCGGACGAACAGCTAAACGGCGCATTGAAGCTTTATTTATCAGGAATCGTAGGCTATTTGAACAACCAGGGCGATAGGAAGATCTATAAATACTATTTCTCCAAAAGATACCATAACGGATGCGGAGGCCACCCCGATATGGCAGAGCATCAGCAAATTGCGGCTGAACTGACGGCTTGCATCAAACAGATAAAAGGCTGGTGAAACAGGGACAACGATTTGAATATCAAGAATTAGTCAATCGAATTTCGAACTTAAATTGGTAAGCTTAAATGTAAGCGTTTTACTTAAAGAAGTGAATCACAGCATTTGATTCCGGGTCGGCAATTTTGCAGTCTTTTTACGGATTTATTTTCCCCCATTTTTAACACCCCATTTTTCATTCGGATGCGCTCCCATGGTAAATACAAGTTCACCACCTCTCACTACATCTTTAAACTTAAGTATAGGTAAACTCAAAGGCTTTCCATTGAGTATGGCTGATTGTATATATACATTTTTATCAGTGTTATTTATGGTTCTGATCACGAATGGCTTTTTCCCATGATACATCTTGTCCACGTGAATGATCACTTGATCAAACAATGGTGAAGTAAGATCAAAGGCCGGATCATCGGTAACACCTCCATTCATTTCAAATAAACCGACTGAAGTTATCACAAACCATCCTCCCATCTGCCCCTCGTCTTCATCGCCCTCCCAGCCATGATATGGTGAAATGCCATAATAATGGTCCAGTATTGCCCGCGTGTATTTTTGTGTTAGCCAGGGTTTTCCCGAATAGTTAAACAGGAAGGCTGCCTGCATATTTTCCTCGTTACCCTGGTTGACATAGTATTCGTAAGATGTTTCCTGACGCCGGTCAAATGCATAAGCGGCAAAGTTGTATTTGACTGATTTTTCAAAGCCTTGTTCCAGCCGCTCGTTAAACAGGTCCTTCCCCATTAATTCGACCAAGCCGTGTACATCATGCGGCACATACCAGGTATACTGCCAGCTGTTCCCTTCGATCCAGCGTTTTCCGGAAAATAATTCCCAGCCCTTCATCCAGTTACCAGTCGAGTCTTTGGGAATCTGCCACTTGAGTTGCGGGTGAAACTGATTTTTCCAGTTCCCCGATCTTGTGAGAAAAAATTGATAGTCTGCCTCCTTTTTCATTGCTCTGGCAAGTTGCGCAGCACAATAGTCGGTATAGGCATAGTCAAGCGTGCGGGACGCTGCGTCAATTTCGAGTGGCACATATCCCAAACGATTATACACATTTAGTCTTTCCATACCGGCCAGCCCGGTTCCGGGAATTCTTCCTCCCTGCTCCATGCCATTATGCCGTACTGCCTGATACAACTTGCTGGTATCATAGTTCCTTATTCCCTTCTGATAGGCTGACACCATCAAGGCGATCTCGTGCGTTACTTCCATTACGCCGGTTAACTTTAAACCCGTAGGCCCATTGCTCGTCCAGCCCGTATTATCATAAAGCTGGAGTTCTGTTTTTACCCAGTTGTTCATCATGTCCGGTGCAACCAGGGATAGAATGGTATTATAGTTCCAGAAGGAATTCCAGAAACTATCTCCGCCGTACATCACATCACCCTTTGGCAATTGCCTGATTTTACCCATAGGATCTACATAGCGGCCATCCGCATCGCTCCAGGTCTGTTTAGAAAAACTGCGATAGAAATTGGTATAGAATTTCTCTTTATTTATTTCACTGCCTTTTACCTCGATCGTTGAAAGCAGGGTATTCCACTTGTTTTTTGCAGATGCCGCTACTGCCCCGAAATTCCAACCGAAGGGTTCAAGCTCTGTTTTAAGGTTGTTTCTGGCTCCTTCCATATCCACCAGCGAAAGACCGAGTTTCAGCATGATGGATTCCCCTTTTTTTACTTTATAACTTACAAATGCACCAACGTTGTTTTTCCCGGAAATGCTTTTCTCATTGTTTTTTATTGCCTTGTCTTCCCATCCGCTGAAAGTATTGAATGGCTTGCTGAATGCTATAACAAAGTAAAGCTTGTATTTTCCGGTATAATCTACCCGGGTGTTCACATAACCTTCAATCCTGTCATCTCCCACGCGTTCAATTACAGCATCATCAATGCTGTACTGATATTCGGAAGGAAACTTTAAGACGAGTAAAATCCGGGCAGCATCAATATCCTTGTTAAACGTGTATTGATGAAAACCGCAATGCGTTGTAGCAGTGAGTTCAGCTTTGCAATCTGCATCGTACAAATCACATGAATAATAGCCCGGATATGCTTTTTCAGTTTCTTTCAGTATGCGCGAATGAAACCCTGCTCCTGCACCTCTGTATGCTTTGGAACTGGCGCCATTCTCAAGAGTAAAATCCTGGGTTTGAGGCATCACCATTAATCCGGCCATGGTCCATGCGTGCAAATGACTGAACCCGGTTACATTCATAATGGAATATTCGTAACCAGCCATCCATCCTGACTCCTGGTTATCCGGCCCTAACTGCACCATTCCGTATGGAACGCCGGCATAAGGACCCAGCATCCAACGGGAATTGGACGTTCCGGTGAACACGTTCACATAGTCGGCGGCTTGTTTATTTTTTGTTTGCGGGGCCCGTTTGTTTTGTCCCGGTGAGAGCAATGGCATCAAAAACAGCCAGGATAGAATCAAAAACCTCATTGCTATTGGAATTTTAGTATCAGATTCGGGTCAGGAATATTTCTGAGGTATTCGTCTTTTTTAGAATAGTAACCAACACCGGGATAATCACCATAACAGCCCTGCATATCAAACATGAGCTGAAAATGCAGATGGGCAGGCCAGTGGCCGTTTTCCTCCTGATTGCCCAATGCCCCAATTTGCGTCCCTTTTAAAACGGTGTCACCCACGGACAGGCCATCGAGACAGCCTCGGTTTAAATGGCCGTAAAGCGTGTAGAGTTCCAGTCCGTCCAAATGGTGGTGCAGGATTACAGTAGGCCCATAATCGCCAAAATGATTGTTATCCTGGAAGGAGTGGATCCGGCCGCTGAGCGGCGCGTATACCGGGGTACCGGCACCTCCCCAGATATCAACCCCCAGGTGAAGCCGGCGCGGTTCCTCACTGGTGTTAAACAGTTCGCTGCGGGCGTACAGGGTTCGGTGCTCCATATAACCACCGGCGCCATAGCGGCAACTATTTTCTTCAAGCTTTTTGTTTACCCAGCTACTGAACTTGTCGGTATCGTGTACGTCGTCCGGACTTAATTCGGTGTTGGATACCGTAAAATCAAATTTATAAAGACGATCAGCCGCAGGGTTATAGTCTACGACTTTGCCGACTTGGGCAGGATGTTCTTTGATGAAATTTTCTAACAGGAAATGTTTATTCATGAAGCCGCATCATTATTCCGTATCCGGCTGACGTTCTTCCTTGCTTATCTTATCGAAGATCTTATCCATGCGCTCCACATACTCGCTGGTATCGTCCACGAAAAATTCAAGCTGCGGAATGATCCGCACCTGGTCTTTTATGCGCGCGCCCAGTTTATACCGAATTTCCGAGGCATGCGATTTGATGGTATTGAGCGCCAGTTGGGTATTGCTGGTATTAAAGAAACTCAAGAATACGCGTGCGATGGCCAGATCGGGTGTTACCCTTACCTTGGTTATGGTGATAAGCGTATTCGGCAGCAAATTTATCCCTCGCGCTGAAATATGGCCGCAAGGTCCTGTTGTATTACTCCTGCAAATTTTTGCTGACGTTTTGATTCCATGTTATTAATAGCTAAAGGCTAAAAGCATACAGCTAAAAAGCATAAAACCTCATTTTTGTTTCTGATCAAACAATTTTAAAGTTTTTCCTGCATTCAGACTCTATGCCCAAAATTACAATTCCTCTTTGATCTCTCCGAGCCTTTTGATACTTAAACGCGCACTGATACCGGAGGCAATGGTTGCAATGCCGCCGACGGTTAAAAAAACCAATACAAAGTCAACAAATTTTAAGGCGATAGGGTAAGCATCTATGGCGGTCATATTATCGCCGAATTTAATAAACCCGAATTGCTCTTGTAAAATACAAAATATCAGCGCGACCAGCATTCCGGCGAATACAGCCGATAAAGGATATCATCATCCCTTCAAAAAAGAAAATGCCCTGTATCAGTTGCTTTCCCGCCCCCAGACTGGTCAAGATGGCGATGTCCTTTTGCTTATCGATCACCAGCATGGTCAACGAACCAATAATATTAAATGCGGCGATGATCAGCACAAAGGTCAGGATCATGAAAATAAACCAACGTTCGTAATTTAAGGTCTTATACAGATCGGCATTCTGTTCTATCCTGTTTTTGACCGTGAAGTTCCTGCCTATTTTCTTCTCGATATCCTGCTGCACCGCACCCAGATCTGTCCCTTTTTTATAAGTTAAGGTAGATTGCAGATATATTTTTGGGCTCATTAAGCAGCGCGCGCATAAAACCGATCGGCGTAATAATCAGGCTGTTAAAATCCTGCTGAATATTAAATATGCCCGAGGGATATATAAATTTCACTTCAAAAGCATTCAACGGATCGGCCGAGCTGGACGCGTCCCTGCGGGGCGAGTAGATCTCAAGCGGGGAAAGCTGATCATGAATATTCACCGATAACTTGGCCTGAACGGTAGCCCCTATGACGGCCATGGAATGGTCACTGTCATCCTTCAGGGTGAAGGAACCTCTTTCAATCGTGCTGTCCAATAATTTATTTTTCAGAAAATCATCACTTACGCCCATCACGGTACCAATAAACTGTCCGCCGGGTCCGTATCTTATCAGTGCTTTTTCTTCCAGCACCTCGGTATAGGAGAACAAGCGGGTATCACCGTGCAATCCCTTAAAATAGGCGGTATTGGGGTCAAAAGTCTTTCCCTGCCTGGGCTCTACCTTCAGCTCAGGCGTAAAGTTGCTGTACATGGAAAGGATCACCTTCTCAAAACCGTTAAATACCGATAAAATGATTACCAGTGCTGCGCTGCCTATAAATACCCCGAGCATCGATACGCCGGAAATAATATTGATGGCATGCATCTTCTTTCGCGAGAAAAGATACCGTTTGGCTATGTAGATGGAGGTGTTCAACAGGTGCTGAATTTATATTATGCGCTGATCCGTTGCTAAAACTACATAAAAACGTATAACATCAGACAGATCAATAAAAAAATGGATTATGCTTTTTCTCAAAGCCAATGGTGGTCTGGGGTCCGTGGCCGGGATGTACCACGCAATCCTCCGGCAGGGTAAATAATTTCTCGCGGATATTGCTTATCAGCAGATCATAATTTCCGCCTGGCAGATCACTGCGGCCGATACTGCCTTTGAAAAGCACATCGCCGCCAACGAGCAAATTCCGGGCCTTGTCGTAAAAGCAAAGGTGCGCCGGCGAATGGCCGGGAGCAAAGATGAACTGTAATTCTGTATTGCCGAAGGCTATCGTTCCCGTTTCCGGCAAATAATGATCCGGCAGCGGCGAGGGCTGATAACGGATACCCATATGAGGGGCGTATGCCGGCACTGCGGCCAGTACGCTGGCTTCACCCTGGTGAAACTGGGGCTTTAAGCCATACTGATCGAACACGAATTTATTGCCCAGTACGTGGTCGATATGACAATGTGTGTTGAGCAGCAATACGGGTTTTAACTGGTTCTCACGGATAAAATCCACCACTGCGTTTTGCTCGCCCCCGGTGTACATGCCAGGATCAATAATGGCACACTCGCCGGATTCATCGGATAAGATATAGGTATTCTCCTGGTATGGATTATTTTCAAATGCGCGAATCATATGCTATCGGATTTTTCGCTTTGGTTTACGGTTGCTAATGACAGCCAAAGTCGTATCGCTTTTACAGTTGCAAATTTCGGATTTTTAAACAGGAAATCGAAATCATCCGGCCCGGATTGAATTATTGCCACCGAAACGTTTTTATCATGGTATCAATATCTTTTTTGACAAATTTCAATACCGGCTGTATCGAATCCATTTTTGGCGTAGTATTAAAATAAAGCGCGCCGCGAAGGTAGTTTTTTACGCTATCGGTGATATAAAACTGTACCGAAGAGGCTGCGTTGCCGTCAATGGTATAATAAATACCATATATCTTCCTGTCGGGATTGTGTATGATGGCCTGATCAATGGAAGTTGCTTTCACCGTGTGCTTAAATGCAAAGGTTCTGGCGTCTTCCGTCAGTTCATCAAAAACCTTTCTGGAGGTGATGCTTTCATAACTTAAATGGAGCGTACCACGAAACTGAGGAAACTGCATATTTAACAGGTATTTCATATTGATCAGCTTCTTGTCCTTTTTTTGCGGAGCACTTGCGGTATCCTTTTCCATTACCGCATACTTTGGATAAATAAAGGTGAAAGGGTATGGCCCCTTGAATTCCTGATAGGCTTTTTCGGGGAACATAATACGGTAATAACCCCTTGGCTTGGGCGTATAATCATGATCGCCGCTGCAGCCGGCAAGGAGCAGCAAAATGGCGGGTATAAGCTTTACTAATTTCTTCATGGATATATTTGTTTTGAATTCCATATTTCCCAGGATCTTTCAGCCTGCAATACTAACATTTCATATCCGTTTTTCGTAGCTGCACCCTTCCGGGCGCCTTTTTCCAGAAAAAGCGTCTGCTCGGGATTATAGATCAGGTCGTATAGTAAATGCTTGTCGGTAAGGGCCTCGTAGGGAATCGCAGGACACTGGTCTGTGTTGGGGGACATGCCCAGAGGTGTAGTGTTGATGATGAGCAAATGATCTTCGATGTGATGGGGCTTTAGCTCACTAAATAAAATATGGCCTCGGGCAGGCGTTCGGGTGACTGACTGGTAACTGATGCCCATATTTTCCAGAACGCATTTAACTGCTCTTGCGGCACCGCCGTCGCCCAGCACCAGCGCATCGGTATGATGGCGTTTGACGAGCGGCCGCAAAGACATTTCAAAACCATAGATGTCCGTGTTAAAACCTTCCAGTTTAAAATCATGGCCCTTTATACCTACTTCGCCGGTAAAGGCTGCCATTACCGGACTCTCGGCCGTGATGCGGATGCAGTTCACCGCTCCGGCAGTGCGGGCATCATGCTCGATCCAGTCGAGGTATTTCATGACATTGATTTTATGGGGAACCGTGACGTTCAACCCGCACAAGTCGGGATGTCTGTGCAGCAGGACCGGCAGTTCACCGATATCTTCAATCGGGAAAAGGTCGTACCCGGTGCCGGTAATTTTCTCCTTTTCAAATTTGTCGGTAAAGAATTTTTTTGAAAATGAATGTGAAAGCGGGAAGCCTATAAGTCCATATAGTTTCATGACGTAATATTAATAAGAAAGGACGGCATTTTGTAAGCCGCGCGCATTCAAAAGGGAATTTTCCCAGGGATACCTACATGCCTATTACCGAGCCCTGTCCCCTGCCGCTCATATATACAAAGGCCTCGGCCGCTTTTACGCCCAGTTCCCTGCCCCGGAAATCCTCCATCGAAGCATGGCCGCAGCCATAAATGCCCGGGGGATCCTGGCTCAGGTGGCAATACACTGATTTGCGTTTTTGCTCCTGCGTACCGGTAATGTCCACATAGTCCGTAGGCCGGAACCCCATGGTTTGCTCACCGGCGCAGACCTCAAAAAAGTACAACGGGAATTTCTTCTCCGATCGCACCCAGGTCTGGATCGTTAAAAGACTGGCTATCTGATGGTCTTTATGGCTGTCAATGGGCCAATGCGTAAAAACCATGTCCGGATTTTCGTCGGCTACCAGCTTTTCTATGCGGGTCAGCCAGGCATTGTCCATAATCGTATCGCCGTCAATTTGACCGGCAAATACAGGCTTTGCCTTTAATACAGCGCAAGCATTGATCGCTTCCTGCCGCCGAATAGCTGCAGCCTGGCTATGTGTTTTACCTTCGATGCCTGCTTCTCCGGTGGTCAGGTAGATAATGGTAACCTGGTGGCCGCTGTTAGCAAGTCTTGCCAGCGTGCCACCGCAGCCGCTTTCCGGATCATCGGGATGAGCGCCCAGACACACGATCTTCTTTTTCTCCAATGCAGTATGCGGCCCGGCCTGCAATAGATGGGGAAGGGTTAACAAACCCAACCCTGCAGCTCCCGCTTTTATGAAATTACGACGGGGATTTAAAGCGTTTTCCATTTGAATATTTACAGGTCAATAATAATTACTTTTTCGTCCAAAAAGAATATCCGACATATCGGTCATGATGCGCCAATGAGACCGGAAGGGGAATTTCGGCATCACCTTTAATGACAATGGGATATCCCTCAGGACTTTTACCGATCAGAAGATCGCTGCCGGGAAAAACAGCATGGAGGCGGCTGGTCACCAGGGTGCGTACCGCTGCAGACTGAGCCTGGGGATCAGCGGATGCGATCCTTTGAATGCCCCAGTAAATATCCCTGAAGGAATCATCCGGGCTAACAACGGAAAATATCAGCTCCTGGCTGAGCAGCGAACAAGCATGCAGCGTTTGCCCGTCATGCGTAACAACGCATTTACAGGCGGCCATGCCATCAAAACCCTTTCCTTCGGTTTCAAAATTGCCCTGGCTTGCGGGAAGCTCAATATGGTCAATGACAATTTTTGTCGGAGAAAAAATAAGCCCAGGGCTTATCCTCTGCAGATATTTATAAGCAGATTCCTTGACGGACCATAAGCAGCCAGACAAATGTCGCCAGCGAAATTCTTTCTGATATATGCTCGTGATAGAGTATTATTTCGGAACCGGACAGGATCTTTTTGTAAAAGTTTTCCTGGGTGGTACGGGCAACATTGATAGCCTTGAGTGCTACAATATCATTGCCCGTGCTGATCATTTACTTTTGATTTATTTTTTCGGTAATCACGTCAAGGCAACTGCCGACGTTGATCATTTTATCAGCAGAATCGTAGTCAATTTCTATATCGTATTTAGCCTCTGCGTCAATAATAATATCCACCAAATTAGCCGAATTAATTTTTAAATCTCTTATCAGGTCTGTTTGATCATTAATGCCATTCAGCATTTCCTTATTAACAGTATAAGGTGCGATAACCTTTTTAAGTTCATTTAAAGTTTCTTCTCTGGTCATTAGTTGTTAAATTTTGAAAATATTAAACAGGAATTAACGTCGCCAAAGCCAAAATTTGCCTTCGCCACCATATTAATTTCCTTTTTTATCATAGTTGTAGGCAAGCTGTCAATACTTACCATTTATTATTTCCGGATTTGGATCCTCTAAGTTAATATTTGGATGCACAAATTGATGCATTATTTGCAATACAGCATGCTACCGATTCAATTGAACCTGCCGCGCTAAGACAATGTCCAATCATTGATTTTAGTGAATTGGTCAACGGAAAATCCTTTCCGCTGCGGCCCAGCACCTTGCTCCAGTTTTGTAATTCCTGTCTGTCGGCCATCGTAGCCGTCAAATGCCCGCTGATCAGGTCGATATCATTCGGACTCAATACCCGAATTATCCATCGCCTCCTGTATGCACCGGATAACACCTACCGAATTGGCCGCTGTCATAGAACCGCCCCACGCTGCCCGCCCGAATTGGACGAACCACCCAGTACTTCGGCATAAATAGTTGCATTACGGGCAAGTGCAAATTCAAGGTCCTCCAATATCAATGCCCCTGCGCCCGAACCGGGAACAAACCCGCCTGCGGTAGCGCTCATCGGCCTTGACGCCTGCTCGGGCCGGTCATTAAACTTGCGGGACAGTACCCGCATCGAATCAAATGTGCCAAATACATAGGGATCTACGTGCTCGCTGCTGCCAACTACCATGCGTTTGGCATAATCCATGCTTTATATATTCGTAGCCCATTAAAATGGCCTGTGTACCCGTTGCGCACGCTGATGAATTGGTTATCATCTTGTTGCCCAGACCCTAAACGCCCGGAAATATAGGAGGTAACACCGCTATTCATGGTTTGTTCCACCACCCGCGAACCCAATTTTTTTGCTTCCTTGTTATCCACCCGGGTGATCACATTTTTCATGGCCTGGGTATCGGGCGTGCTGTTGCCAAAAACGCAGCCTGTTTCCCAGCGCGGCTCATCGGTGTCAAATGCAAGCCCGGCATCGGTCCAGGCATCCAGTGCCGCGGTGATGCCATAGCCTATATTGGTACCTTTTAAACCATAAAAGGTAACTTCAGAAATATAATTTCTAAACTGTCCCATTCAAAATCAGGCTGCCCGGCCACCTGGCAGCTCATATGGAGCTCCTCGTAAAGCGGAACAAACTTAATGCCCGATATCCATTTTGTATGGCATTTAAAAAAGCGGGAATCCCCACGCCGTTAGGCGATACAACGCCTAACCCAGTAACCACAACACGCCTGCTCATTTTTTATATCCTACTCTTTTTACAATGCCCGAAAACATTCCTTTTGCAATCAGATCGTTGGAACTGTCCAGCATTTCTACATAACATTTCAGCTTTCCAAAACGAAAATATTGTTTTTTTGAAATAACCATTACCTTTTCACCCGGTAAAACCATCTTATGAAAGAAACTCGGTTGAAGTAAACAGCGGAAATGTCGACTTCATCCGCTGCGCCATTAATTCCGGTTCTTTCGAAAGTAAAAATATACCTAAAACCACCAGGCCTATCTGCGCCATAATTTCGGTAATGATTACGCCGGGGGTAACCGGGTTACCTACAAAATGATCCTCATAAAAAAAGAATCCGGTCTTAAAGTATATTCGCCAATAACCCCATCCTCATTCAGTTCCGTGATGTTATCCACAAAACGGAAAGACGATTTATAAGGTAAATGGTTTAATATATCTTTGTACATACAATAAATTTAAGTGCAGATGCATTTGATTTGACTATGCAGCTGCAATAAAACAGAGTTGTAAAAGATTTGGCAAATAAATGAAATCATTTGCATATCTGCATCTTAAAATTTCAAATCGTATTAACGGCAATGTTCTCCGCCGTCAACATGAATCAATGAACCATTTATCCAGAAAGCCTCGTCCGTGCATAACAAGTAGATTACTTTTGCCACGTCCTCCGGCTTGTGTCATTCGCCCCATCGGATTTCGGGTGTTTGCTATTTCCAGTAGTTTTTCGCTGCCCGGTATCATTTTTAATGAAGATGTTTCAGTAATGCCGGCCTGTATCAGGTTTGTTTTTATTCCAATCGGGCCAAATTCAACCGCCATATATTTTGCCAGGCTTTCCAGCGATGCCTTTGGCTATGGAAACGGCAGCATATCCCTCCCAATATTTATGAGCCCCTTCGCTGGTAAGGCCGATAATACGGGCGTCCGGGTGAAAAAGTTCAGCCTTCAGCAGCGTCTCTTGTCCAATCAAGCAAACTGTTTGACATGGCATAGGTGGTAAACTGGATATCCTCAGCCGAAAGCTCATCGTTCATCTCCGGCCAGAGCGGTTTTAAATTTCCCCGGGCGATGGAGTGCAGCAGCAGCTTTACCTTATGCTTTCAACTGCCTTTTCCCCGGATAGAAATTTCTCCATGAAGTTTACTGCGTCCTTCCTCACTTAAAGCATTGATATTATACGGAAGAATAGTGACTCCATTTTCCGCGGCGATGCTTGGAAAATTTTTCAAGCAATGCTTTTTCGGCAATTGATGTTTCACGGTACAGCACGGCAATATTCATTCCCTGCCGCGGCAAGCCTTTCAGCAGACGCAAAGCCAAAACCGCTTGACCCTCCTAAAATCACAGCCCATAAACCAGAAAACGGTATGTTTTTACTCACACCGAAATATTTTAAAACTTTTATAATCTTAGCTTGTCTTAATCAGGGTATTTATTAAAAACAATAACCCGCCACTAAAAATTGCAGCCTCAAAGTAAATAAAAGTTAATTAGTTTTATAGCATAATGTTAGCATAATATATACACCCGGTGCAACAGTTTATATCAGGTTAATAGCTTTAATGCTTTTATAGCGTGTTGGCACGGCATTTATTATTTTATTATGTTTGGTACGCTTAGTATGATTTTTATGAGATTTAAATTGGTTTTTGTAGGCGTGCTGTTATCATGCCGGAATAGCCGGAGGCACAGGCCCAGACACAAAAATTTGACAAGGCCGCTGTTTTACGAAGTGATGAAATCTGGCAACCTGGAAGCCGTTGGCAATGAAATTGAAGCTGGTAAAAACAGCTGCTCCCGAAAAAGAAAGGGATGGGTATGAAGGTGCATTGCTGATGAAAAAAGCCGGCCTGCTTAAAAAACCAAAAGAGCAGGCTTAGATCTTTTTAAACAGGGACGTATCAAACTGGAAACGGCCATTTCAGCCGATAATGATAATACCGAGTTTCACTTTCTGAGGCTTGCCATAGAAGAACATGCTCCAAAAATCGTTAAATATCATAACGATATTGAAAATGATAAAGCCATGATAGTCAGAAATTTCAAAAGCCTGTCGCCGGCCGTGCGGCATGCAATTTTAGACTATTGCGAAAATTCAAAAGTTTTACATAAGGAAGATTTTTAAATTTGCAGCAGAATGGATAAAAAAGTACTGGCGATTTATTATACGCAATCGGGGCAAATGAGCCGATATCATGAATTCATTCACCGCTCCAATGATCCAGGCCGGTGCTTCGGTGGAAAAAGTGATCGTAAAGCCTGTTACCGAATATTCTTTTCCCTGGACAGGCAGCCGGTTTTTCTCCGTCATGCCTGATTGCGTGTTAAGCGTACCAACCGCAGCTCGAGCCGATTAACCTTAAAGAAAAAGCATATGATCTGATCGTACTCGGTTACCAGCCCTGGTTTTTATCGCCAAGCATCCCATCAAATTCATTGCTTATTCATCCTGAATTTAAAACCGTTTTAAAAGATACGCCTGTGGTCACCATCAGTGCAGGAAGGAATATGTGGCTTAATGCCTATGACCGGATACGAAAATCTTTAAATGATGCCGGAGCAAAACAGGTGGGCAATATCGCTTTGGTTGATAAGCATCCAAACCCTATAAGTTTCGTCACGATCTTTTACTGGATGATTAAAGGCAAGAAAGGAACGCTATCTGAATATTTTTCCAAAACCGGGGGTATCCGAACAGGATATTCATAACACGGCAGCATTCGGATCAACTGTAGCGCGTTACCTTGAAAAGAACCACTGGGATGGTTTGCAACAGGAACTTTTGGATCAAAAAGCCGTGGTGGTAAAATATCCGCTGATGCTCATTGAAGGGAAAGCCAAGTTTATTTTTGCTGCCTGGGCCAAATTTATTTCCAAAAGAAAAAATCATGCGCCCTGGATCTCAGCATTTAAATACTATCTTTTTGTTGCCCTCTTTCTTGGTGCGCCCGTTCTTCTTACTTTAGATGCTATATTTATCAAACCATTTTCATGCCAAAAGAATCAGAGCTAAAAAACAGAACTATTTACAAGTAATATAAAATATGTCCACTAACCAGGTTTATATAAATTCTACTGCTGCATTTTTCCCGAATGATCCGGTATCAAATGATCGAAATGGAAGAATATCTGGGGTATATCGATGGCCGTCCGTCCAAATCAAAAAAGATCGTGCTGCGCAATAACGGGATCTTAACCGCTATTATGCATTGGATAAAAACGGAAAATCGACGCATACCAATGCGCAAATGACCGCCCTGGCCGTAAAAGAATTATTTAAAGACAATCCGGAGAAAATAAAAGAGATCGAGCTGCTCTCCTGCGGCACTTCCTCACCAGACCAGGTCATGCCCAGCCATGGCGTAATGACGCATGGATGGCTGCCCGAAGCGGAATCCATTGAAGTCGTATCTCCTTCAGGCGTTTGCTGCGCGGGCATGCATGCGATCAAATATGCATATCTGGCCATTAAATCCGGAGAAACCAAAAAAGCAGTTGCCACTGGCTCCGAAAGATTTTCAGGCTTGCTGGTTTCTGATGTATTTGAAGAAGAAGCGCAGAAACTGAAGGAGATGGAAGAAAACCCTTTCATCGCTTTTCAGAAAGATTTTCTGCGCTGGATGCTATCAGATGGTGCTTCGGCATTTTTAATGACCGATAAACCGAATGAAAACGGGCTTAGCCTGCGTGTTGATTGGATCGAAGGCGCTTCGTTACGCCAACGAAATGGATACCTGCATGTATATGGGCGGGGAAAAGATGGAAGACGGATCACTGAAAGGTTTTATGGAGTATACGCCTGAAGAGATCATGAATAAATCCATCTTCAGTATCAAGCAGGATATCACCTTGCTGAGCGATAATATCGTGCACCTGGGTGGAAGAAAGATCAAAGAGATCATGGATAGAAAGGGTCTTACTGCAAATGATATGGATTACTTTTTACCGCATATCTCCAGCGATTTCTTTAAAAGCAAGATCTATGACCTGGTAGAATATTATGGCGGCGGTATCCCCTACGAAAAATGGTTTATCAATTTATATACGGTAGGTAACGTGGGCGCGGCATCAGTTTATCCTGATGATCAATGAGCTGTTCCATAGCGGCAGATTGAAAAAAGGCGAAAAAATACTTTTGCTGGTTCCCGAAAGTGCACGTTTTTCGTACATGTATGCCATGTTAACCGTTTGCTAGTTATGGTAGGGTGAACCGGGATTGCTGATCCTGTTTACCTGCCCAATCATTCAATCTTGCAATATGAAGAAGGAAAATGTGCCACAGGATATGAGTTCGCTTGGAAAGATCACCAAGGAGGTTTGCTATGCAACGGATAGTTCAGGGAAATACGTGACCGAGCTTAGCAGCGGCTGGGATGTGAAGATCACCGCGCTGGATGTCGCATGGAAAGATATACAGGAGCGCATAGCCAAAGCCCGAAGCAAGGTGCTCAGCGGAGAAGCCAGCCCACTGCTTTTTTTTATGGAGTACCGGCTGATGGATATGGCCATGCTGTCAGGCTATACCGGTTATTGGAGCTGGCAGATCAAAAGACACCTCAAACCGGAAGTATTTAGTAAGCTATCCGATAAAAAATTGCAAAAATACGCTGAAACCTTTAATGTAAAGGTCGAGGATCTAAAAACAATGACCGTGCATGAAGCTTGAATTTGAACACCATCAGTCGGCACATTGCGAGTCAGGGGTTACCAGTAGTCTGTTACGCGAAAGCTCGTCAAATAAAATCACCGAACCGCTTGCCTTTGGCATCGGCGCCGGACTGTTTTTCTGCCATATCCCGCTGATCAAAATAAACAACGGGCCAGCGATTGCCTTCCGCACCTTTCCGGGACTGATCTTTAAACGCACCTGTAATGCCTTAGGCATAAAGGTGATACGTAAAAAATTCAACTCCAGGCAAAAGGCCGAAGATTATTTGATCGGTAGGCTCGAGGAAGGGCATCCTGTGGGCTGCCAGGTAGGCGTATATTACCTTTCCTATTTTCCGCGCGAATACCGTTTTCATTTCAACGCGCATAACCTGATCGTTTTTGGCAAAGAAGATGACCAATACCTGATCAGCGATCCGGTGATGGAAACGCCCACAAAATTAACCAGCTATGAGTTGGAGCGGGTGCGTTTTGCAAAAGGTGTGCTGGCGCCCCGTGGACAGCTGTATTATCCCGAAGATAAAAACCCGATCACCGACGAGCAGATCAAAAAAGCGATCATCAGCGGCATCAAAGCCAATGTGAACCAAATGCTGCGCATACCTGGCTATTTTGCCGGCGTCAGAGGCATAAAACATACAGGCAAGAAAATAAAAAAATGGCGCAGCAGGCTGGGCCTGCAAAAGGCAGGCTCCTACCTGGCCCAGTTAGTGCGGATGCAGGAGGAGATTGGCACCGGTGGCGGTGGATTCCGGTATATTTATGCTGCCTTTCTGCAGCAGGCACATGCCTATGTCAAAATAGACGAGTTACTGGAAATTTCAAAAATTTTTACCGAGGCGGGTGACCTTTGGCGCACCGCAGCCGTACATGCTGCAGGGATATATAAAGGACGACTGGGCAGCCAGGAAGATTTCGACCGGATGGGCGACTATCTGCTGGAAATTGCCGAGCTCGAGAAAAATGCGTTTCTGGCATTAAAGAAAATTAAATGGAATTGAGTAGCCCTTTAGCCATCGATGTTCAGAATTTGGGGTTCCGGTATCCCGGCAATTCCGAAATGTCATTTTCAGGCCTTAATCTGAAAGTTGCCAAAGGCGAAAGATTTGGATTGTTTGGGCCAAACGGAGCGGGCAAAACGACCCTGATCAGCCTGATGACCGGTCTGCTTTCGGCAGACGAGGGTAATATCAAATTGTTGGGACACGAGACTGGCAAACGACACAATAACCAGGTAAATAAACTATTCGGATTTGTACCTCAGGACTTTTCCTTTTATCAGGATCTGAGCCCGGTTGAAAACCTTGAATTCTTCGGTGCATGGTCGGGGCTCGATCAGCCGTACCATAAAAAAAAGAACGGCAGAATTGCTCCATATTCTGGGACTCGAAGAAGTAAAGAACAAACAGGTGCAAAAATTCTCCGGCGGGATGAAGCGCCGCGTTAACCTGGCAATCGGCGTAATGCATAACCCTGAGCTGCTGTTCCTGGATGAACCCACCGTTGGCGTAGATGTACAAACCCGGCAGGCGATCATCGATTACCTGATGGCATTGAATAATGAAGGAACAACGCTGATCTATACTTCGCATCAGCTCAGCGAAGCGGAAGGACTATGCAAGCAGGCCGCTATGATCGACAACGGAAAGATCATAGCTCAGGATAATATTGACAAATTACTCAAGGACCATAAGCAGGAAAGCCTGGAGCAGTTATTTCTGGAGCTTACCGGAAAGGAGTACCGGAACGATGTTTAAGCTTTGGGCAACGATAAAAAAGGATGTCAGGATTTTGCTTCGCGACGGCGTGGGTATCTCGCTCATGTTCGTCATGCCGATCATACTGGTTATCGTGGTAACAAGCGTGCAAAATAGCACCTTTCAGCTGATGAATAAGAACAGGCTGCCCATTGTGATCAGCAACCTGGACACCGGTAAGGCAGGCATTGAACTGATCGAAGCCATTGGCAAGATCGGCATGTTCAATGTATCCCGGCTCCGAGGTAAACAGACTGAAACTGCGCTGACGGATGTCATGCACGATAAGGATGCTATGCTGGGGATAGTCATTCCGCCGAACTTTTCGGCCAGGTTAAATGCAAAATCACAAAACGTTGCAGGAAAAGCGCTGACCAGCTTTGGTTTGCAGGGAGACACCGTAAAAAATGCCGGCGAAATTGACCCGCTGACGGTTTATTACAATCCGGTTTTACAGGAAAATATTCGCATGTCCATCCAGGGGGCAGTGCGCAGCGCGATACAACTGGTAGAAAGCCGGCAAACGCTGCGGGCACTGTATTTCTCAATCAACGAAAAGGCATTGCCCGAAAAACTGGAGAACGAAATCTTAAACAACAAGGCCCGGATCAATGAGATTCCTGTTTCCAGAAGCGGAACGCGCATCACGCCGAATGCCAGTCAGCACAATGTTCCTTCCTGGACAATCTTCGCCATGTTTTTTGTGATCATGTCACTTGGGGGCAGCATGGTGAGGGAAAAAGTGAGCGGGAGTTTTATTCGCCTGAAAACGCTTCCAACCAGTTACTCAGTAGGTATTCTATCAAAGCAGATCACCTATGTTTTAGTTACGCTGGCACAGGCGGCTATCATATTTTCAATCGGCATATGGCTGTTCCCTATAATCGGCTTGCCTGCCCTGAATCTGCCGACTGATGTGCTGGCGGTGTTTCTGGTGACGCTTGTGTGCGGATGGTGCGCGGTAAGTTATGCGATTTGCGTGAGCGTTTTCGCCGCCACGCAGGAACAGGTTAACGGCTTCGGGGCCATTTCCATAGTGATCCTTTCGACAGTTGGCGGATTAATGGTGCCCAGCTTTGCCATGCAGGGCCTGGTGAAGGATGCGGCAAACTTTTCACCGATGCATTGGTGCCTGCAGGCTTATTATACTTTGTTTCTCGAAGGGGGAAAACTAAAGGATGTGACAGGAAACATCATTCCTTTATTTATAATTGCGGTAGTGTTTCAGATCGTCACTTTTGTAGGGCTGAAACGAAAAAATTTAATATAATGAACACGATCAATGATTAAATGGAGTTTTCTATTTAATTATTAAAAACTATACATAACAAACAGATGGGAAATACGGAACTGAAAGAAAAGCTCAAGAGCCAGATCATATTATTTTTAAACTTAACCGACCTGACGCCGGCAGATATCAGCGACGAGGAACCCTTATTTGGTGACGGACTGGGCCTGGATTCAATTGACTCGCTGGAGCTTATAGTTTTATTGAAAAGAGAATACGGTATTAATATACAAGACCCCAAAGAAGGCCGCAAGGTACTAGTGGATATCAGTTCCATGGCCGGTTACATCGAGAAACACAGGACCAAATAGGGCACCAGCCCCCCTCCGGGGGCATCCAGCTACCGCGGCAGCATGATCGTAAGGCAATCCTAAGGTTTACTGCGTTTTAAAACTTCCCTGAAACTTGAAGTGCACCACATCGGTACTGCTTAATCTGGCATTGACGGCAACATTGCCGTCTTCGAGGGATTTGTAATCAATATCTAACTGTACGGATTGCGTATTGGAAGGATCGATCATGGCCATAAACTTAAGTTGCTCCGCCTTTTTCAGTATAAGCGCCTGGTTGAATGAATTTTCCAAAACTTCCTTGACGATCTGAAGCATACATGCACCGGGCACCACAGGATGCCCTGGAAAATGGCCCTCCAGTATCTTGCTGTCCTTGCTTACCAATAGCGTAACCAGGATGGTGCTATCCTGATGCTCGATTTTTTCGAAATTAAAAAGGTCGTTTGTAGCAGACATAGCGATCAGATTGCGGCCGATACCAGCATCAGTGAATGATATTTGTTTTGATAATGATTATAGATCAGCACCGTTTTAGGCGCCGCCAAATTTATATTTTTTTCGATAACAACTTGGGGAACAAGCCCTTTATTTATGATATTCGCAGCAAGCCATAGCGCGAATGAGGATGAGGTTGCATACTCGCCGCAAAGATGCTTGTATGTGGCCAGCGAATTACTTTTAAATAACGAGCTATCTAAGTCCTGGTAAACGCTGTCATTTCGCGTATCGCCGTTTCTGCCCCTGATCACCAGGTCGACATCCTCCATTTCCAGCGCGTTTTCCTTTAAAAAAGCGGTAATGCTGCTTTCGATATCGCAGGGCCCGTAAATGGTTTTAATTGCCGAAAGCTCGGCCAGATTATCCAGCGATGCTTTGCCCGTCAACAGAAAAAATGCTGCGCCTTCGCCGCCAATGGTACCATTGGACAGGGTCGAAAGCACCTTGAGATTAGACACAGGCCAGCGCTTATACAAGCCCAGCCGGCTTAATATGGTAAAGCTGGCATCCACTAGTTCTTCTGTGCCACCAACCAGGATATTGTCAGACTCCTGCTCTTTTAAAAGCATGATCGCGTCGAGCAGTGCGCTCTCAAAGGAAATGCCCTTATGTACGAACGTATTGTTGTAACCATGGCACCCGAGCGTCAGCGCTATTTGCGCTGCCACGGTATTATGCGTTGACTGGATAAATGCCGTAGGCGGAAGCAATTCTTCATTTTGTTCCACCATCCGGGTTAAAAAAGTAACCGTATCCTCCAGGCAGCCCAGAGCCGTACCGGTAATTACAGATCCCGGCATTGGGGTGTCACCCATTTTCAGACAATCCCTGGCCGCAGCAACACCCATTTTTATAATATGGCTCATACGGCGGATGAGCTTGGGATCTATATAGGCTTTATAATCCGGCTCTATGGCACTTAACCGTGTACCGGTATACTCGACAATCTCATCTAAAAAGCCCTCGGCTGTGAATGTTTTTTGGGGCGATATGCAGGAAGATGAACGGATGTATATTTTCATATCAGGCCCTCGAAAATATTAGGGATGTACAATTGCCGCCAAATCCAAACGAATTGGACATTACGTGGCGGATATCCTGGTTTTTCAGAAATTTTGTCTCGGGTGCAACAGGCAGCTCAGTCATCCGCGACTTAAACCGCAGATTCGGATAAATGATCCCATGTCTGATAGCCAAAGCAGAAAATACGGCCTCAATACCACCGCTGGCTCCCAAGGTATGCCCGGTAAATGATTTGGTAGAACTCATCGGCGGGTAGCAGGGGTCAAAGAGCCGTCTTACTGCGTTGCCTTCTGAGCTGTCATTGTTGGGTGTGCCCGTGCCGTGTAAATTGATGTAATCTATATCTGAAGTTGTCAGGCCGCTTTTGTCCAAAGCCCCCTTCATAGCCAGATAGGACCCCATTCCGTCCGGAGAAGAAGCCGTCTGGTGGTAGGCATCATTGCTGTTATTGTAGCCGCTCAGCGTACAATATGGTTTTTTAGCCAATGTCCTGGCAACCTTTTCAGAGACAAGTACCAAATAGCCCGCGCCTTCTCCAAGGTTCAGACCTTCACGGTTTTCATCAAATGGCCGGCAATACTGGTGGTCCAGGATCATCAGTGTATTAAAGCCATTGAGGGTAAATTTGGTTAGAGACTCTGCTCCGCCTGCAACTGCCACATCCAGCAGGCCATGTTTGATCATCCTTGCAGCAAAAAAGATAGCGTTGGCTGATGATGAACATGCTGTGCTGATCGTTGTCACATAGTCGCTGATGCCCAGTTTGTCGGCCACGATCTCCGTTTTGCTGCCGCACTCGTGGTCGAATATATACCTCAGTTTACCTTTACGGTTGTCCACCATAAAATCGACAAAAAAATCTTCGCTTTTGTCCATGCCACCCACGGTGTTGGCAGATATGAAACCTGTCCGCAATTTGGCAAAATCGGGTATGGCAGCATCTGAAAGCGCCTGGCGGGCTGCAACCAGGCTTAGTAAGGCCGTGCGACTGGTTGTCAGCGGAAGCCCGGTCAATTCAGCCAGTTCGGTGTTGCTCAGTTTCACCTCGGCTACGGGCAACGTGCCGCGGTGCACGGTATTGAGCATCGTAATTTCTCCCATGCCAGCATGGCCCCGTTCAAATGCACCGAGGTGCCCGGCTATATCGTTGCCGATCGCCGAGATCACACCTGCACCTGCCACGTATACTGTTGCACTCATGTTTTAAATCCTGTTAAAAATATCACGCATATTCTCTTCTGAAAAGGGCAGGGCATTTTCACTATTCCCCTTTTCCACCAAAAATAGTGCTGCCTTATAATCCTGATGTAATACATCCACCCAACCGCAAATGCAGGCCTTTAAAATAGCCTGACTCAACAGGTAATTTACCTGCCTGCCGATAAATGCCGGGTCAAAGGCATCCTGAATAAAAAAGGCATGTTCGCCTTTAAATCCGTTACGGATACAGATCTCGCCGATAACAATATTGGGCAGCGTATAAACGAATAAGGACGGACTCGCTAAATCTTTTGACGATTCAAAATAGCGGATGTCATTATCCAGACTCGAATTTTTATTGGCCAGAACGAGCCCGATTTCTTCTGGTTGATAATTTTCTTTCACCAGGCCGCCCCCGAGCAATATTTCTGAAGCCATCCAGCCCAGCTTGCTTAAATTATCCATCTTATAGAACTTGGGATAATTTATACCAAAATGCTGGTAGGCCGAAAGCAGGAAGCGCTGGAAATCCGGGTCACTATTTTCAAAAAGCGGTCGCCCGTCTTTAATTACAACGCCCCGATCTATTTTGCTACTGCTCGTTATATAGTTTTCTGTCAGCAATGTCTGTCCTTTATCTTTGTTGCCAAAAATAATCTATTATTTGCCAAATACGATTGCCGCATTACAACCCCCAAAGCCAGATGCCGTTTTCAGAAAATATTTCGTCTTTAAAGGCATGAGCGAAGTGATGACGTTGACCGGCCTGGTTGTTCCTTTTTCCCTGAAGCCCGGCGTCGGCAGGATCCAGCCCTGGGTGAGGGATGCAATTGAAATGATTGACTCTATCAGACCCGCCGCACCCAGTGTATGCCCGTAATAACCTTTGAGACTATTCAGCGGCGTATCCGAGAGGCCTGACAAGGCAAGCGCAGCTGCCTCCATTTCATCATTGTAGGGTGTTGCTGTGCCATGCGCCGAGATAAATCCGATGTCCCCCGGTGCCAGGCCAGCGTCCCTGAGGGACCGGTTTATGGCGTAACTCAATTCCTGCCCGGTCCGCGATGGACCGGAGATATGATTGGCGTCGTTGCTTACCGAAGCGCCGAGCGCCCTGATGTTTTGGGCGTAGGCCTTATTTGTGGACAGGATAATGGTGCCTGCTCCCTCGCCCAGGTTCAAACCGTCCCGCGATTTATCAAAAGGCCTGCAAACGGCTGAACTGAGCGCCTGAAAGGATTCAAATCCTGAAAAAATAAAGGATGAGATTACATCAGCGCCAGCAATTACCGCATTTTCATACTCGCCGCTCTGTAACTGGCGCATGCCCGTGGCCATTGCCATAACACCTGACACGCAGGCATTGGAAATTACCACAGGCTCATTCGAAAATCCAAAATATGCCGAAACCAGTTTTGCTGAAGTGGAGAGTGCTATGCGGTCTGCCAGCTTGTCGTTGTGCTGATCAGTTTCAAGCAAACTGATATTGCCTTTGGTTGAGGAGATAATCAGTACGGTCTTTTTGCCCGTGACCTCGATGGCCGTGTTTTTTAAAGCATCCTCAATGGAGGCGATCAGCAACTGCTCGAACCGGGTATAGCTATTTCTGCTGCGGATGCTGGTGTGATCATCCTTGCCAAACAGCGAGGCGTAAAAAGAGCCCCGGGAAAGCTCCCGGTCGTTATGCTGTTTTACTCCCGTAAGATTGTGCTTTAATTTTTCAAAGTTTTCTGCGGTGCTGCGTCCCAGAGGCGACAGCACATTATCCGAAACCACATAAACATCCGGCTTATTCATCGCGCGGCCCTCCAATCATTTATTGTTGCTGTTCACAAACAGTTTCATTTCGCATTGTGCCAGCAGTACCCCGTTGTGCCATGCCCTTCCTGAAAGAACGGTAATGTCAAAGATCTGGTTCTCCAGGGTGATCTCGGTGATGATCTCATCGCCCGCCCGGGGCAAAAGAAATATCTCAAAATTGCTTACCGCACCGATGTAACCGACGGCTACCGGCTTGTTTTCGATCTGCGCGATATAACCGGCGCGAAGGGCGGCTGTTTGTGCGATGTTCTCCATTAATCCCGCTTCCTGAAAAATGCTGTCCTTTACAAAAACATTATCGCCGCTCACCCGGAAACTGCTTCGCGTAATGGTCTGGTCAGTATAAAGCAATTTGCCTACCATTACAAATGGCGGTCTTTGCGGTATCAGCGGTATGACGTTTTCAATCGGTAGCTTCATCAGGTACGATCTCCATTAATTGTGTTTTGGCCCCTGCAGGACTGCTCGTCCGGCTAATCTAGCACACTTCCTTTTGGAAAGCATAAATATGGTCTGAATTTTCAAGAAAATGCTTCACCTGCGCCAACTGTTTATATCGAGGCTGATCCTCAATAAATTTCGGGAATATTTCTCTTACCTTATCATACAATGCCATCGAAACTGATGATAGTCTATCATGACATTCCAGGTAGTCGATCGCCTGCAGAATGGTCACCAGATGAATGGCCATCACTTCAAATGAGTTGTCGATCACCCGTTTAGTCATCAGCGCGGCATTGCATCCCATACTTACAATATCCTGATTATCGTTATTATTTGGAATACTGTGCACATACATCGGGAAGGAGAGCGTCTGGTTTTCCGCTACGGTTGATGTGGCGGTAAACTGCATGCCCTGCATACCAAAATTAAAACCAAGTACACCCAGGTTTAAAAACGGCGGAAATTTCTGGTTCAGCTTATTGTTCAGCAGATAATTCAGCTGCCGCTCAGCCAGCATCGACAATTTGGTGATCGCGATCTTCAGCTTATCCATCTCCAGCGAAACATAGTCGCCGTGGAAATTACCGCCATGAAAAATATTTTGATTTTCGTGGTCGATCACCGGGTTATCATTCACCGAATTCAGCTCATTGACCACCACATGCTCCGCCTGGATAATCGTATCATAGATCGGTCCCAGCACCTGGGTAACGCAGCGCAGGGAATAGTACTCCTGCACCTTGTCTTCAAATACCTCCTGATCGAGATTATCCGGATTGTATAAATGCTCTGAGCGGTCGCGAATCATTTTGCTGTCGCTGAAAATATCGCGCATGAGTGCGGCGATCTTATTCTGACCATTGTGGTGTTTTACGATATTCAGTTCGTAGGAATAATGATCGTCAAAAGCCTGAACTACCTCATTGATCATCGAAGAAAATAATACCGACCAGCTTAAAAGCTTTCTTGCCTGAATGATATTGAGCATTCCGATGCCCGTCATGGCCGATGTGCCATTCAACACTGCAAGCCCCTCGCGGATATGGATCGAAAGCGGCTTAATACCAAATTTATTAAAAATCTCGATTGCCGGATAAACTGCGTCCTGGAAAATCACTTCTCCTTCTCCGATCAGCACCAGACCCAGATGCGCCAGTTGCACCAGGTCGCCCGATGCTCCTACGCCCCCATGTTCATAGATGCAGGGGCAGATATCTTTATTGATCAGCTCTTTTAACAACTCAACAACCTCGGTATGCACACCCGAATAAGCCTGCATAAAACTGTTCAGACGGGCAATCATCAAAGCTTTTGACAATTGTGCCGGCAGCAGTTTACCGCTGCCCGAACAGTGGCTGCGGATCAGGTTATATTGAAGCTGCAGGATATTTTCCTCGTTTACCTTGTACTGGGCCATTGGCCCAAACCCGGTGTTGATCCCATAAATCAGCTTATGAGACGAGAACCTTTTAAGGAATTCAAAATTGGTGTTCACCTTGTTCAAGGCGGTTTCATTCAAAGTAACTTCCTCGTGTTTAAAAATCAGCTCAGCAAAATCATCTAAAGAAAGCGCGCTTTGACCAATAGGTATCATGGGCAAAAAATAGTTTTTATCAGGGTTAAAAAATAATGGGCTAAAGTATGAAATAAGTCCGTATTGCGCCAAATCTGCATCGCCAGGAAAGAATTTTAATCTCAGGGCCACTCCGGCCCAGCCAGGCTATTGCGACCTCCGGTCGATAAATTTAAATGGCTTTACGGGTGGCCTCATTGAATTGCATCTTTTGAATTTCCTGCGCTGAAACATATTTGATTTGCGGACTCACGCGCAGCCGGGCCTGCAAATAGGCCCTTATCCGGTGATCGCATTCCTCGCTATTTTCGGCGGGAAGAACATAAAGCAACACCTCGTCCAGCCCTATCTCATTGGAATAAACCTCCACGACGTAATCCAATATTTCCTCCCGCTCGTTCAGCAGGTCAAATAGTGCCGGCGGGTAGAGCGTGGTCCCTTTAAATTTGATCATTTGTTTTTTACGGCCCAGAATAGATGACAATCGCAAACTTGTTCTGCCACAGGCACAGGGCTCATCAAAATACATGCAGATATCACCTGTTTTATAGCGCAATAATGGCATTCCTTCAACGCCCAATGTGGTAATGGTTACTTCTCCCGGCGTATAGGGCTCAACGGGCTCGTTGTTTTCATCCAGCAATTCGACGATCACCAGTTCAGGCTGGTAATGCCCCCCCTTACCCTGCGCAGCACTCCGTAAATGCGGTTTGCATTTCCGTAGAAGCATAGGTGGAGTACAGGCTGATATTCCAGGATTCCGTGATTTTTTTGCCCAGAATATTGAGTGAAAAATCGGTATTTCGAATATTTTCTCCAATGCAGATCGCCTTTTTTACGGATGTCTTATTGACATCAATCCCGGCTTCCTTTGCAAAGGCAATGAGCTTTAAAATAAAAGACGGAACGGCAACGATGGCCGTTGGATTGAGCCGCCGGATCGTTTCCCATTGTAAGGCTGGCACTCCCGGCCCCAGGCGGATAATACCTGCACCAAGCTTGCGTATGCCCGAATAATAGGCAATGCCTGCCATAAACTGCCGGTCAAGCGTAAGCATCAGCTGGTAAATATCATCCTTTGAACCGTCCGCACAGGAAAAGGAATTGTACTCGTTGAATGCAAGGCGATTAAGGTCATTTTCGGTCAGGGCGATTGTCACCGGGCCGCCGAATGTTCCTGAGGTTGAGGTATATTCTACCACTTTTTCCGCAGGCACACATAAAAAATCATTGTTACGCTGCTGCAGATCGTCCTTATTGGTAGGCGGAATCAACTTCAGGTCTGACAAGGACCTGATATCGCTGATATGGATTTGATGCTTTGCAAAAAGCGCTTTATAAAATGGAGAATGCCGGGCCACATATCGCAAAAGATCCTGCAATTTTTCCTCCTGCAATTTTACTTCCTTTATCGCCAGCTGACTATCCGGTGCTCCTGAAACTGTCATTATTTTTCAACGATTACTACCGCCGATGCAAACATAGCGATGTGAGACAATGAGACAAATATTTTTTTTATTCCCAGGGCATTTACAGTTTGCAGCGTGAGATCGGACAACATGATTTCCGGCTTGCCGTTTTCGTCGTTGATGACCTGTACTTCATTATAAAAGGTCCTTTCCGTCCAGCCGGTGCCCAGCGCCTTAAAGAACGCTTCTTTGGCGGCAAAACGACCTGCGTAATGTTGGAATTTATTTTTTTTCGCTTCGCAATAGGCTATCTCCGCTTCTGAAAATATCAATTCCCGGAAGCCGCTGTTTTTATTTATTTTTTCGGCAACGCGTTCTACTTCAATCATATCAATACCCACGCCTGAGATCTTGCTTAACATTGTATTCCAAAAATAATAAAAAACGCTAAAGTGGCCGCGTTTTCAATCTTACGGCCGCTTATTAAACATAATTGCTATTTTTAGGTTTTATATTGAATTTAACATAAAATTAATCAGCATGAAGTTTATAAAAGTTTTAATGGTGGGCGCATTGACCATGGTTAGCTTCGGTTTTGCCAAAGCTCAGCATTACAGGCATCATCATTACAGGCAGCACCATCGGGCAGGTATCCGTTTACCGAAACTGCCCCCACATCCTGCCCGTCCACCGGCACCACATCTGCCGCATCATTTACCGCCGCCACCACCGCATCCATAAACCGGTGCATATAACGAATAAAAAGCTCCTTTACTTACCAGGAGCTTTTATTTTTACGGAGCATGCTGATTAAGACCGACAAAAGCCCGTCATTGTTTATTTGCTCAGGTACATCGTCCTATAATATTCGTCTGCCATTCTGCCTGAATCAAATGCCGGAACAATATCCGCCGCTGCCCTGCGTATGATCGACACCCATTTTTTCTGGTCCCCATAATACATCGGCCTGATTACATTTTCAAGGATATCCATCAAACTATTGCCCTCGGTTATGTCTTTTTCATGTTCGGGAAGCTCGTTACCGGCAGGCGGTATGACGAAACAATTTTCCTGGTCTTTGGCAAACTCGGGTACCCAGCCGTCAGGCAAAGAAAGATTGATGCTGCCGTTCATAGCTGCCGTCATTCCACTGGTACCGGATGCTTCCCGGTACATGCGCGGATTATTCAACCACACATCCGACCCTTTTTTTAACAAGGCCGACAAGGCCAGCTCATACCCGGTCAGGACAGCGCAATTGGCAAAGGGCCGAACCTTGCGAATGATCTGGTTGAACTGTTCTATAGCGCCATAGTCCTCAGGATAAGGCTTGCCGGCCCAGATAATTTGAACGGGCATTTCCATGGCGTAAACCAGTTTAATGAAACGGTCCCAGTCACTGGTAATCAGATCGGCACGTTTGTAACCGGCAAATCTTCTGGCCCAAACGATGGTGAGCACATGTTCGTCAAATATTTTCCCGCATTGGTCGGCTACCACTTTATTCAGGGTGCGTTTCATTTCTTTCTTCCGGGCGATGACCGCGCGATCATCCTTACCAGCCAAGGCTGCTTCCAGCAGGTCATCCTTCCAATAGGTCTTGTTCTGCGCATTGGTGATGGAGCTGATCTGGCAAATACCCGTATGATGGTCCCACATTTCCCTGGCCACTTTTCCGTGTAATTCAGATACTCCGTTTGCCTTTTTTGCAAATTTCAAAGCCGCAAGTGTATAGTTTAATCCATAATGATTGATATCGAGCAGTTCCTTTACCTGGCTGATGTCCAGGCCGTAGAAAAAAGACATTTTTTTTAACAGATCGTAGTTGTGTTCCTCATTTCCCGCCGCCTCCGGTGTATGGGTGGTAAATACAACACGCTGGCGAACCTCCTGGAGATCCTTGTATTTTGAGTAGAGATAGAAGTTAAGGGGCAGCGAGTGTCCTTCGTTCATATGATAGACGTCAACCTCAAGACCCAGTTTATCGATCAGCATGGCGCCGCCTATGCCCAAAATGATCGATTGGGCGATCCGTGTAGCTTCGTTTGAATCGTACAGCCTGTAGCTGATCGAGCGCGATTGTTCGTCATTTTCATCCAGATTGGTCGTCAGTAAGAAAAGAGGTGCTGCGCCGAACGTTTCGGGTTGCAGCAGATAGGCTTTTACATAAACCGCAGCGTCATGAACCGGAACGGTAAACATAATGCCCGTATCCTTCAGCAAGGAGTAGCTCTTCTCCACAAAAATGGGTTTCATATCGGCATTTGTTTCACGCGACTGGTCATAATAACCATATCTCCATAGCATGCCGATGCCGATCATGTTTTGTTTTAACTCATAGGCGCTGCGCATATGCGAGCCTGCCAAAAAGCCAAGACCGCCGCTGTATATTTTTAATGCCTGGTCTATGGCAAACTCCATGCTGAAATAGGCAACGGCCTTTTTATACTTCGGATCAGGCTTATAGCCAAAAATCTCTTCCCTGGTCATATTTGATCAAATCTTTTTAATGAATTCAATTATAGTAAAGAAGAAAAGCCCGCGGAAGTTTGCACCATCGCAGAAATGCCGTAAAATTCTTATTTAAATCCCTTTTGGCAGCTGCCATTAGGGTTTTTGTGCTGCCCAAAATATCGCGTTGGTAAAAAGCTTTTTATAGGCTTCATTATCAAACAGTTCAGCAGAATGCCCCATAAAAATATATACGTTGCGCGCCTTTACATCCTGGTTTGACCAGATCACAGGATGATCACCCATGCTTATGCTGGAAACAGGAATATAGGAATGCTCATCGACGCTGGCTATTACATGTACATTGGGGCGAGGACTTTTATCATAAATGTACCATTCGTCTTTGTTAACAATGAATGATGGGGGCAAGCCCTTCATTACCGGGTGCTGGCGGTCTTCCACATAAACCTTCGCCTGGGCAAACGTGGCAATGTAGTCCTTCCAGCGGATACCGCCCATAAACCCGGAGAACCATTGCCACATGGGATAACCATCAAATTCACCCAGTAGTGAGGCATGATGAAAGCCTATCCAGCCGCCCTTACCTTGCTCAATATATTTCTGGAATGCCTGGCAGGCAGCCGGCTTCCAGCCGTATGGCGGATAATCGAGCTGTATAAAAAGCTGGTACTGATCAAGGAAGTCGTCGGTAATCTTATCCGTATTTTGGATATAGGCTATGCTAAAGCCACTGTCTGCCGCGAGTTTGTCCAGCCATAATTTAGCAGCTTTGGAATATGCTATATGATGCCCGCCATTTTCATATATCGCGATCGCTTTAAAACGGGGCGCTTTCTGCTGCGCAGACGCCCAGCTCCAGCAGCAGAAAAAGGCAATTGCGCAAAATAGCAGCGTTTTCATGGGCTCGATTTCCCAAATATAAATGCTTAGTTATCTGTTCGGATAATAATTACCATCAAAAACAATATTTTTATCGCTACGATGCCATCAACCCAGGCCATAAAAAAGATACGTCCGCTGCAATTGGCAGCTGTAATATTCTTTACCGTCTCCGGCGGACCTTACGGGCTGGAATCGCTGCTGTCCTATGCCGGGGAGCATGGGGCACTCCTACTGCTGATGCTTACGCCCATGGCATGGGATGTGCCGGCAATCTTTACCGTGCTCGAGCTGAACAGCATGATGCCTGTTGAAGGCGGGTACTACCGCTGGGTAAAATATGCGCTGGGCACCCGATGGGGTTTTTATGAAGGCTGGTGGACCTGGCTTTATACCTTTGTGGACCTGGCGATCTATCCGGTGCTCTTTGTAGAGTATGCTTCTTTCTTTTTTCCCGAACTGGCTGCTTATAAAATACCAGTATGCCTGCTCGTTATCTGGGCATCCGCCGGGCTGAATATTTTAGGTATTGTGCCTGTTGGCAGGGTATCACTGATCTTGAGCGTAGCCGTAATTACGCCATTCCTGGTATTGATCCTATTGTTTTTTTACCGTCATACTGCGGCCTCGCCGATCGCTTCACCTTCGCTGAAGGGCATCGCTTTCCCCTCGATGGGCATGGCACTGTATACGGTCATGTGGAACTGCCTGGGTTGGGACAATATCACTACTTATGCCGAAGAAGTCGTTGAACCAGTGCGCTCCTACCTGGTATCCACCATCTGCGCTTTTATTCTGGTACTGGCGGTATACTTCTTTACGATACTGGTTGCTCAGCAATCGTCCATCAGTTATGCAGTATTGAGCGAAAAAGGCTTTCCGGCTTTAGGTGAGCTCGTTGGCGGCCACTGGCTGGGTATTTTAATTGCCGCCGGGGGTATGGCCAGTACGCTGGGCATCTATGCAGCGGTATTGCTGTCCGTTTCGCGCGTGCCCAAAGTAATGGCTGACGATGGTTTGCTGCCGAAGTGGCTTAACCGGGAGCATTCTAAATATAACACCCCCTACGTCTCCATTATTATCTGTTCACTGGTGGTCAGCCTGATGGTGCTGTGGACCTTTGCCGACCTTATTATTATTGATGTAACGGTATATGGCGCAGGACTGTTTTTGGAATATATCGCTTTGATACGCCTGCGGATAATAGAGCCGGATGCAAGGCGTCCATTTAAAATACCATTCAATATTGCGGGTTTATGCCTGATGACTTTGCTGCCGCTTACGGTATATACGGTGGCGCTTACCGGCGCGCTTTGGTCATTCGGGCAAGGGATAAAGCCAGCAATCTTTGCCGTTTGCGCATTGCTTACAGCTGAGATCGTATGGCAATTGGTAAAAAAGTTCAAGATTGACGCCTGATTTATTTCAGAGCGAAATGACGATGGAGCTATCCCAAAATTCAACGAGCATCATCCACGATGAAATGCCAACTCGCTAAAACCTAATTGCCTGTCTCTTAGTTATACTATTTACAATTAATTACGCTGAAATGAGATCAATCTGGAAAGGCTCGATCGGTTTTGGTCTGGTGAACATTCCCATTAAATTGTACTCTGCCGTTCAATCGTCGTCGCTGGAGCTGGACATGCTTGACAGCCGTGATCATGCGCGGATACGATACCTGCGTGTAAATGAGCATACCCATAAGGAAGTTCCTTACGATAAAATTGTAAAGGGCTATAAAATGGACGATGATTATGTGATACTGGATGATCATGATTTTGAGGATGCCGCGCCGGAAAAAAGCAAGGTAATCGAAATAGAGAGCTTTGTGAACCTGTCGGAAGTAAACCCCATGTTTTACGAAACTTCCTACTATACCGAGCCCGATACCAAAAAGAATAAGGCCTACGCCCTGTTACTGGAAGCATTGAGAAAAACGGGCAAAGCAGGACTAGCACGTTTTGTACTTAGAAACAACGAAAGTCTGTGCATCGTGCATCCTTTGAATCACGTACTGGTAGTAACAAACATCCGTTTTGCCCAGGAGATACGCAGTCCCGATGATTTGAATATTCCTGACGACATCGAGGTGAGCAAAAAGGAGCTGGAGGTCGGAATGGCGCTGATCAAGCAATATGAAGAAGCCTTCGACGTATCCAAGTTTAAGGACGAATACCATAGCGAACTGCTGAAAATCATTGAGGCGAAGTCCAAGGGAAAGCGGCCGACGATCAAGAAGTTAAAGCCTCATAAAACCAAGAGCGACGATCTGTACGATCAGTTGATGGAAAGCCTAAAGGCAAGGAAAGGCGCTTAAGCAATGGGTTTAAAAGAGTATGTAAAAAAACGCGATTTCAAGCAAACAACCGAGCCCTCCGGCGGCAGGGGCAGCGGCAAGACACTTTCATTTGTGGTGCAGCGCCATCACGCCACGCGCCTGCATTACGATCTCAGACTGGAACTGGACGGCACACTGAAAAGCTGGGCAGTACCTAAAGGGCCATCGATGAATCCCCAGGATAAGCGGCTTGCCATGATGGTGGAAGATCACCCGATCGACTACCAGCATTTTGAAGGCATTATTCCTAAAGAAAACTACGGCGCCGGAGTGGTCATGATTTGGGATCATGGCACTTATACTTCCCTGGCCGAAAAACGTTCCCAGGACACGAAAAGGCTGCGGGAGGGCTTAAAATCGGGCAACCTGAAAGTCAATCTGAATGGCGAAAAGTTAAAAGGCGAGTTCGCGCTGGTGAAATTGCACAATGCCGAAGATAATGCCTGGCTGCTGATCAAACATAATGATGCCTATGCCGTCAAGCAACCCTATGACAGCGAAGATCTGGTTCCCCAGGAAATAAAAGCGATGCTGAACAATAAGAACGGCAAAGCGACCAAACTTCCGCGAACGAGAAAATCCGCCGTCGCGGAAGTCGACGGGGAGGCCGATGCAAAAAATGAACCGGGGAAGGAAAAAGCCTATACGCCCATGATGGCCCGGCTGGAGGCAGGCCAGGTGATCGATAAGCCCGACTGGTTCTATGAAAAAAAACTGGATGGTTACCGGGCAATCGGCTACGCGGGAAAAAAGACAAAATTAATCTCCAGGAACGGAATTGACTTTAGCCGTAAATATGAAACAATTGTCGAAGCGCTAAAGAAAATAGAGCTGGATGCTATACTGGATGGCGAGCTGGTGGTCGAGGACCACAACGGGCAAAGCAGTTTCCAGGATTTGCAGAATTACCAGGGAGATCCTTCGGGAAAAACGTTGAAATATTATGTTTTTGACCTTTTAAATCTCAGCGGTCATGATCTGCGCGGCCTGGAGCTATTCAAAAGGAAAGCCTTGCTGAAAAAGTTGATCGTACCTTTAAAAAGCAAAAGGATCATTTACAATGAATATGTTGAAGGAAAAGGAAGCGATCTTTTCCGGAAAGCACAAAAAGAAAAATGGGAAGGCATCATTGGCAAGGACGCGCAAAGCTACTATGTCAGCGGAAAACGATCAGACCGGTGGTTAAAATTTAAGCTGCAAAACTCGCAGGAAGCGATCATCTGCGGGTATACGCATCCGGGGGGATCACGGCAGCATTTTGGAGCATTGATCCTGGCGGTCAATGAAGAAGGCCGGACGAGGTACATTGGTAACTGCGGAACGGGATTTGATCAGGCAAGCATAAAAGCGCTGTATGAAAAAATGCATCCGCTCGAAACGGATAAAAAACCGTTCGAGGATAAAGTGCACCAGCGAACCGGAATAACATGGATAAAGCCGCAATTGGTTTGCGAAGTCTGGTATGCTGAATGGACGAGTGAGGGGCATTTGCGCCACCCCGTATACAAAGGTTTACGCATGGATAAGGAAAAAGAAAATGTAGTTATGGAAACGCCGGAAACACAAGCTGCTGACCAGGAGACGATCCAAATGGGAAAGGCCAAATTTACTGCTACGCATTTAAATAAGCTTTTCTGGAAGGACGAAGGAATTACCAAGGGCGATCTGCTCCATTATTACCGCGACATGGCGGACTGGGTGCTACCCTATATAAAAGACAAAGCGATCAACATGCGCCGTCAGCCAAATGGCATTGCCGACGAGGGCTTTTTTCATAAGGATACGTCGGCATCATCGCTGCCAGAGTGGATAAAAAGTGAACCACTGTATTCAGAAAGCAACGATAAGAACATCAATTATATCATTGGCAAGGACGCTGCCACTTTAATTTACCTTGCCAATCTGGGTTGCATCGAGATCAATCCCTGGCTGAGTTCCTATAAAACGCCGGATAATCCGGATTTTGTGGTAATCGATATTGACCCCCACGATGTGCCTTTCACGGAAGCCGTCGAGGTCGCCTTAAAAACGAAGGAGATCTTTGACCGCATGAGCCTGGATGCATTTGTTAAGACGTCGGGCTCAAAAGGGCTGCATATTTACTGCTATGTAGGGGCAAAATACGACTATGACTTTTCCAAACTGTTTGCCGAATATGTTGCCAACCTGATCCATAATGAACTGCCGGAAACGACCAGCGTCGAACGAAGTCCGGCCAAAAGGAAGAACAAGACCTATATTGACTTTTTGCAAAACCGCAGGGGTCAGACCATTGCCTGTCCTTATTCGGTCAGGCCCAAACCCGGGGCCACCGTATCGGCGCCATTACACTGGCATGAAGTCAATAACAACCTTAAACTTTCAGATTACACCATCCATAATATGCGCGAGCGGGTGAAAGCCATAGATGATCCCTGGAAAAGTCTAACGAAAAATAAAGCTGACCTGAAAAAAGGACTGGAAATACTCAGGTCGCTTTGATCGTCAATAAAAAAAGTCGCTTATAAGCGACTTTTTTTATTGACCTCACAAAATATATGGCCGTTGGCCTTCTGATCAATCCCAACTCGACAGCCACCAGAGCAATAATCAATAAATGGGTATGACTTCTTATATTAATAATCCCTTTAAGCCGGAAATGTTTTCAAAAAATAAAAAGGAATGCCTTTAACTGCAATATTTTGATGTTTACAGGCTAAGCCATTTCTTACGCACGGCCAATTGCTGTGGCGTGGGCGAGGCCAGGCTGTCTATGCGATACTTCAGCTGCGTCTTTTTTTGTAAAGTAACCGGCAATTCTAGCGCCAGCCCATCCCTTAATAAAGAAACCCGGACCTTATCCCCTGGCTTTTCCCCTTCCAGAACCGTACTCATATCGGTGACTTTTTTCCCATCAATGGCCGTTATTTCATCACCAGCATTGATGCCGCAGGTCCAGGCGGCCGTTCCGCGCAAAACGCCGGAAACGATGATCCTGCCATTGTTCGTACTGGTAGTAATACCCAGATCCGGATCACTCGTACCGGCCAGCTCATCGGTCAGATGGTATCCGGCGTAACCCAGATATTTATTGTAATCAACTTCATCAAGACCGTAAATGTATTTTTTGTAGAATTCACCCAGATCCCGCCCGCAATATTTTTCAAGGCCCTGCTTAAATTCATCTGCGGTATATCCACGTTTTTTGATCTTGTAATAAGTTTCATACATATACCGCATCGCATCGTCAAGGCAATATTTACCGCCGGAATCCTGAATGATCTCCAGATCAAGCAGCAAAGCCATCACGGCGCCCTTGTTGTAGTAGGAAATGCCCGTGTTTACAGAATTTTCATTCGGCCGGTAAAATTTAATCCAGGCATCATAACTGGATTCGGCCAGTGTTTGCACCCGCTCCCCGGGCTGGTTTGACACATAGTTAATATTGGCTGCCAAAAGACCGAGATAATTGTCGACCGGGTAAAGCTGGGTACGGCGAACGATGATATCCTGGTAATAGGCCGTGAAGCCTTCGGCTATCCATAACTCGGTGGTATAATTTTCGTTGTCATAGTCGAATGGCCCCAGCGCGATGGGACGCAGGCGCTTGACGTTCCAAAGGTGAAAGTGCTCATGGGCCACCAGGTTCAAAAAGCCCTGATAACTCCGCTCATTGTCATAACTGCCACGCGTCGCGCCAAGGACGGTCGAGCTCAAATGCTCCAGACCGCCGCCGCCTTTCGAAGTATTATGCACAATAAAAACATATCGCTTGTTAGGATTTTCGCCATAAATGGCAGCCTCCTGTTCAATGATCCGGGGCATGTCCTTCACCAACCGCGCTTTATCATAATTGCCGCCGCCACACATGGCTACTTCGTATTTTACCCCGCCAGCCTCAAAACCAAAAACATCCTGGCTGCCAACTTCTATCGGGGAATCGAACAAAATATCGTAGTCGGGGGCATACAGGGTGAAAGGATCGCCTTCAACCATGTCCAGGCTCGTTGAAACCTTTGTCCAGCCTTTATAGGGAACAATGTGAATAGTTGAACTTTGATGAAGCATGCCATCAGGATACATAAACAATCCTGATGTCGCCAGAAAAGCGTGCGAGGCATCGATCAGGCTGGTGCGTACCGAAAGCTCAAAGGCGTACACACGGTACCTTATGGTTATTTCCGTCAGATCGGCCGTGGGGATCTGCCAGATATTTTTTCTTATTTTTTTTGATTCAAGGGCCTTTCCATGAGCCTCGGCGCTGAAAGATTCCACATTTTTGGAAAACTCCCTGACCAGGTACGATCCGGGTGTCCAAACCGGCATTTTCAGGTCGAGTACATTTTGCTTTAAGCCCGAGATATTCATCTCGATATCTACGTAATGTGCCTGGGCTTCGGTAAAAGTGACCTTGTAGGATATTTGTGTATTGCTGGCTGCTTTACTGATCGTACTGTTCATCACGAGCAATATTAAAGAAAAAAGGACAGGTAAATGCGATAATTTCATAGGTCTAATTTATAAAAAAAGAGAAATGGTAAGGCCAGGTTTTATATGGAGACAGATTACGTTATGGAGTTGTTCAATAAAATAAAAAATTAATCACATTCTTTTTTATTTTTATAAAACCTATTTTTGAATTTGAATGTCAAATTATAAGACCTGTTTACTGATCGACGATAATTACATTGATAATTTTGTCACACGCAAAATCCTGGAGGGCGGTAACTTTGCCGAAAAAGTGATAGTAAGTCAATCAGCTGTTGAGGCCATAGATTCCCTGCGTTCAGGCGCCATAAAACCAGATGTCATATTTTTAGATATTCGTATGCCTTTAATGGGTGGCTTTGAATTTTTGCAGGAATATGATAAGATCGAGATTCCGGAAAAGCAGCATATAAAAATATTTATGCTATCCTCGTCCCTTGATCCGGTGGACCTGAAAAAATCGATCAGTAATAAATATATCACTCAATTTTTGCACAAGCCCATCACCCAAAAAACCCTTGATGATATTTGTACATGATTCTGGTTGCTGATAGCGGTTCATCAAAAACAGACTGGTTACTTGCCGTATCCCAACAAGAACCTTTGCAATTTAAAACAGGGGGGCTAAACCCTTATTTTCTTACGGAAAAGGAAATGGTAAAAATCCTGCAGGAGCAGGGTGCCGAGATGGTAGCCCATGCTGCCGAGGTTACCGAAATCTATTTTTTTGGTGCCGGGTGCTCAAGTCCCGACAGGCATGAGATTGTTTCAAATGCATTAAGCCAGCTCTTTCCCAAAGCTTATATCAGCGTCGACAGCGACCTGCTGGGCAGCGCCTATGCCACCTGCGGTCATGAAAAGGGACTCTGCTGCGTGCTGGGTACAGGATCGAATATCTCTTTTTTTGATGGAACAGATGTGTATTGGGGTAAGCACGGACTTGGCTATGTCTTAGGCGACGAAGGCTCAGGAACATGGTTCGGAAAGACGCTGATCACCGATTTCCTGTATAACAGCATGCCCGGCGAAATTCATTCCGCGTTTGAGCAAGCCTACAGACTCGATAAGGAGACGGTAATCAATAATGTTTACCGAAAACCTGCAGCCAATTCCTACCTGGCGACATTTGCCAAATTCCTGAACGGTATCAGGGACACGCCTTATTGCCAGGACCTGCTCAGAAAGGGCTTCCAGGAGTTTATCGATACAAATATCAAATCTTACACCCAATATCACCGCTACAAATGTCATTTCGTAGGTTCAATAGCCTATGTATTCTCCGAAGAGCTGAAGGCAATGTGCGCGGTTAATGAGATCAATGTGGGCAAAATAATCCGTCAGCCGATCTATGACCTGATGCATTTTATTGAAAGCAGGGAAATCTGAACACAACCCGGGGAATAACGCGCTGAGATGCTGCGGGCCTCCGTTTTACCAGGATTTTGCTGCCTTGATGAGCATAAATAGCACTGCAGCCAGCGACAGCAGGCTCGCTATCCTGGGCAAATAATCACCATATAATGTGTAAAAGGTAAGATCTGAGTTCAAGTTAATGTTCTGTTTAATGGCTGTTCGTGTCCACCATTGGGTTTGTTTGACCACATCGCCCCGCTGGTTGATAAAAGCCGATATTCCGGTATTGGCTGAGCGGCATACCCAGCGCCGGGTTTCCACGGCACGCAGCTTGGCATAATCCAGGTGCTGGTCCTTGCCCGAGGTATTTTCCCACCATCCGTCGTTGGTGATAATGGCGATAAATTGAGCACCCTTGTGTACCGATTGCGCGATCCACTCCCCGTAAATAGATTCATAACAGATCGCCGGGCATACACCAATGCCGCTCTGCGAATAAAAAACACCAGGCTGGCTCTGACTGGCATAACTGCCCGTTGCACCGCCCAGATGCTCAAACACCGGCTTTAAAAATGCCAGTGTATTTCCAAATGGCAGCGCCTCTACGCCCGGAACCAGTTTCGATTTATGATAAAATTGCACTTCGGCCGAGTTTTCGATATTCAGCGCTGCGTTGAACGCATCGTAATACTGATTGCCTGAATGATCCATGGGGCTTGCTGTAGGCGTTTTACGGGAGTCATATATTTTAATATCCTCTGCGCCGGTAAGCACATTACCATTTTTGTATTTGCCCAGAAACTGCTGTATCTGCTGGTAATAAGGATTGCTGCGCACCAGATCTTCATTAAGCGGCTCGGCTATCGCTGTTTCCGGCCAAATGAAGAATTCCGTATTGGCCTGCCCCAGGGAATCAGAAAGATGGGCAAGTATGCCTATCTGTTCCGAGGCAGCTATATTTCCCTCTTTTTGATAAGGATCGATATTGGGCTGCGCAACCACAATATTGGAGGGGTTGGTCTGCTCGCGGTAAGTGTTATAACGATATAGCGAGAGGACAACAGGCAAAACCAGCGTTAATCCCAGGGCCCCGACGAGCCGTGCCGAAGAGCCTTTTTGTCTTTTGAATCCGGTATAGACCAAAAAAGCGAGCACGTTGACCGCCAGTACCCAGATCGTACCTCCATACACGCCGGTGTACTCATACCACTGCACCAATTGATGGCGGACGGCAAAGCCGTTGCCCAATGTCATCCAGGGAAAATTCAATGCCCAGGTCTGATGCAGGTATTCATAGCCGGTCCAGAAGCAAACAAATGCCGCCAGTGACAGCCCGGAACCGGCTACGCGCCTCATGCGGTAATATAACCAGCATGCAGCCGACATGAGTAGTGGCGCCAGGGAATAGGGAATCAGGGCAATGGGAATGGCGACGGCCGCCCCGATGGTTTTTATGGAATTATAGACCCAGTAGATGGATAATGTATTCCAGATAAAAAAGCCGATGAAAGTAATGGCAAATATCTTCCTGCCTTTTTTTGCGTATTGCGAATGGATAATAGCTTCCATGGCAACCAGCATGGGTACAAAACCAATAAATAATAAAAAGGTACTGTATACCATAGGCGGCCAGGCGAGCCATAGCAATACACCGGAAAGGATAGATAAGAGAATAGCTTTTTTCATGAACGTTAATCGTGGGTATTTGTCCTCTCCCTCGCAGAGGATTTGGGTGAAGCGCCTGCCACGCATATGACAAATTCGCCTTTTACCGGGTGCGTTTCAAAATAAATCTTCACTTCGGCCAGTGTGCCGCGCACGGTTTGTTCAAACACCTTGGTCAGCTCACGGGAAACCGAGACCAGGCGGTCGGTGCCGAAATGGATGGCCATCTCGTCCAGCGTCTTTAAGAACCGGTGCGGCGATTCATATAAAATAATCGTTCGCTCCTCCTGGGCCAATTGCTTATACCGCGTTTGACGTCCCTTTTTTAAGGGCAGAAATCCTTCAAAACAAAAACGGTCTGTGGGAAAGCCCGAATTGACCAGTGCCGGTACGAAGGCTGTTGCTCCGGGCAGGCATTCAACCGCGATATCATTTTTTAAAGCCTCGCGTACCAGGTAGAATCCGGGATCGGAAATGGCTGGCGTGCCTGCATCAGATACCAGCGCAATATTTTTCCCTTCCTTTAAAAATCGTACGATCTCGCCGGAAGACTGATGTTCGTTATGCTGATGGTGGGCAAACACCTTTTTGTCAATACCAAAATGCTTTAGCAATGGAGCCGAGGTACGCGTATCCTCTGCAAGGATCACATCCGCTTCTTTCAAAATGCGTATCGCCCTGAAAGTCATATCCTCCAGATTGCCTATGGGAGTCGGTACTAAATATAGTTTTCCGGTTTGGTTCATATAATGGTTGTGCCCATGTTCAGCCTCAAAGGAGGCCATTAATATTTCTTTCACCGATCGCTATGACTAAATAAGCATCGACTATGGTCTGGCGAAATGGACTTATTTATATCTTTGCCTAAAAATACAATAATGCTGCAAGTTAGTTATATCCGTGATAACCGGGAAAAGGTTTTGGAACGTTTGGCTGTAAAAAATTTTAAACAGCCCGAATTGGTTGACGAGATCATCCAAATTGATAATGAGCGCCGTCAAACGCAAAACCGTTTGGACAATATCTCGGCCGATGCGAACGCTGCAGCAAAAAAGATCGGCGAGCTAATGCGCGCGGGAAAAAAAGAGGAAGCGGAGGCTATTAAATCAAAATCAGGCGTTTGGAAAGAAGAAATAAAAAATTTAAGTGAAGCATTATCTACAATAGAGCAGGTGACTTGAGTTAAAAGTAGTATTGCTTCCAAATTTGCCGCATACATCTGTACCCAGGGGCGTAACGCCCGAGGAAAATGAGACCGTGCTCGAATACGGCGCAAAGCCACAGTTACCTGCTAATGCGATTCCGCATTGGGAACTTGCGCTTAAATACAGTCTGATCGATTTTGAGCTGGGTGTAAAAATTACCGGCGCAGGTTTCCCGGTATATAAGAACAAGGGTGCAAAGCTCCAAAGGGCTTTGATCAATTTCTTTATCGACGAAGCGGAGAAAGCGGGCTACAGCGAAGTCAGTGTTCCGCTGATGGTCAATGAGGCTTCCGGCTTTGGCACATCACAGCTACCGGACAAGGAAGGACAGATGTACTTTGTAGGCCTGGATAACTTATACCTTATTCCGACCGCAGAAGTGCCTATTACCAACCTTTACCGGGATGTTATTTTAAAAGAAAGCGATCTGCCGATAAAAAATTGCGGCCATACCCCATGTTTTCGCCGCGAAGCAGGTTCTTATGGCGCCCATGTGCGCGGATTGAACCGTTTACACCAATTTGACAAGGTAGAGATCGTACAGGTAGCGCATCCCGATAAATCATACCAGGTATTGGAACAAATGAGTGCGCATGTGCAGGGGCTTTTGCAAAAAATGGGTCTTCCCTACCGTGTATTGCGCCTGTGTGGCGGCGATATGAGTTTCGGCTCAGCCTTAACCTATGATATGGAAACCTGGAGCGCGGCCCAGCAACGCTGGCTGGAGGTTTCCTCCGTATCCAATTTCGAAACTTTCCAGAGCAATCGCTTAAAACTGCGTTTCCGTAATGCAGATGGTAAGACCCAGCTTGCGCATACCTTAAATGGAAGTGCACTTGCCTTGCCTAGAATTGTGGCTACGCTATTGGAAAATAATCAGACAGAAAAAGGAATTAAAATACCCGAAGTGCTGGTACCCTATACTGGCTTCGAGTGGATAGATTAAAGATACAATCTATAAGGAAGCGTTCACCAGAATGTCCGTAACTGTGGGATCCAGTATTGATTTGACATGGTTGATCGCTTCTTTTGACGGATTTTGCAATTCCGATTTGTATATCACGTGATTCACGCCCAATACTTTTAAAAGACTGTCAATCTTGTGGCTGGGACTGCTTTTAAAACAACATATTTTGATTTTGTTGTAAAATTTATTGGTGCGAATGCGTCGTAGTATTTTTTCCATGTCCTTGTCCAGATAATCATAATCAAATATGATCATCTGAGGAGCGAACTCGTAAATAGTTGGAAAAACACGACTTACTGAAGTAATGTGCCGGATCTGTTGATTGTCTGCCAATAATTGCACCGAGAAGATGTTGGGGGCGACTAATAGTACTCTTTCGGTCCTAAAATGTATCATTGCTCAAAGGGGTTACGGATACCTAAAGTTATTGTCTATATTTTATATTATCAAGTGCTTGCAAATCAGTTAGGTAATATTGGGTTAGTCACATCCTCATCAGAACATCGATGTCATTTTCGTTTTACGCAAATAAATTACAAAGGTTACGGAACTATTTCAAACACAGCCTGAATCTGAAAAATCAGCTTTATTGGCTTCACATCAATGTCAGATTCCTGCGCAGTGGCAGCTGTTGCTACGGACATTGTCTTGTACATTACCGGTTGCGGAGCCGGAAAATTAATATTATCAGTTTCTATGATACTGATCGGTCTCCCCACTTTTTCGTTGATGCTGCCGAGCAGGTAGCCGGCTTTATCTTTTGCCGACAGCAGGGCCCCAATCTTCAGCTCCTTCTTTAATTCGGGCATTTTTGAATAATCGTAATTTACAATATTGGTAGACTGAATGCCCTTGGGGTCGACGCTGCTCAATATCTGGTTATACCTATTCAGGTCATGGAACCTGATATTATACTGTTTACTGGCCAAAAAATCAGGATTCTTTTTCTTTTGCCATACATTATTCCAGCCCGAAACATTACTTACCGTGAAGTCATCTTTTGGTATACCGGCCTGCTTTACCGCCGCCTCGAGCTGACTTTCCAGCTGGTCAATGGTGATCTTCTTTTTGCCATCAAGGTATTCCTGTAATGATATTGTTACGTTAATGATGTCAGGAGTAACTTCCTTTTCCGATATCCCGGTTACCTCAATTTTCCTGCGGAGATCGACCGTTTGCGCAAAAACATTTCCGGCTAGCAAACAAAGCGCGGCAACAATCAATGGTGCTTTCATAATATGATTCTATTTGTTCTATACAAGATAACGATAGCCAAGTGTTAATTGTAACACGCCATTTTTTAAAACTTAATAAAAGGTTTATCTTACAAGCTTTAATTCACTCAATAATTAATGAAGATAAGCCACTCCTCTGTAATTTTGTTTTCATGCGCCGCCATTTTGGGTGCCTGTTCTAAAAAAGCCAAGCCGGACAAACCGATTACGGCCGAAGAAATAAAAAGCTATATCGCTGTACTTGCAGATGATTCCCTTACGGGGCGCAAACCATTTACAGCCGGTGAAACGAAAACGATCAATTACATCTCGCAGCAGTTTAAAATAATGGGGCTCGAGCCGGGTAATCATGGCAGCTATTTTCAGGAAGTCCCTATGGTCGAGATTACCGGGAGCCCATCGGCAACCATGGAAATCAATGGCGAAAAGTCTAAGATCACTTTAAACCATCTTACCGATTTTGTCGCCAGCACACGTCAGGAACTGCCGGAAGTCGAGCTTAAAAACTCAGCCCTGGTTTTTGCCGGTTATGGTGTGGTGGCCCCCGAGTATCACTGGAATGATTATGCAGGACTGGATGTGAAAGGCAAAACGGTAATCGTGCTGGTGAATGATCCAGGATTTAAGTCGGACAATAGGCGATTATTTAAGGGAGACACGATGACCTATTACGGCCGCTGGACCTATAAGTTCGAGGAAGCTGCGCGCCAGGGTGCCGCGGGCGTGATCATCGTGCACCAAACGGAGCCGGCTAGCTATCCATGGAGCGTGGTTGCCAGCAGTTTTCCGGGCGCCAAATTTTACCTGCAACAAAACGATAAGCATTTGGGCAGATGCAAAACTGAAGGTTGGATAACCGAAGATGCTGCCAGAAAATTATTCAGTGCTGCCGGCATTCAGGGCGACCTGCGGGCCCTGGCGCGTAAAAAAGATTTCAAGGCCATCCCCCTTAATTTGTATGTGAGCCTGACCATTCATAATAAACTGAAATATTCTACCTCGCATAATGTGATCGCTACGCTTAAAGGGAGTACCAATGCCGGTGAGTATATCGTTTATTCTGCCCATTGGGACCACTTGGGCATCGGTAAGCCGGACGCCAAAGGCGACAGCATTTATAACGGGGCTGTGGACAATGCTGATGGGGTTGCCTCCCTTCTCAGCATGGCAAAGGCTTTCTCAGCGGCAAAAAACCAGCCGCGGCGCTCGGTGGTGTTCCTTGCCGTAACTGCCGAGGAACAGGGGCTGCTCGGATCCGAGTACTATGCCACCCACCCCGTTTATCCGCTTAACAAAACCATCGCTGACCTGAATATGGACGCATTGGGCAATTACGGCGAAACAAAGGATTTTGCCATAACCGGCAAAGGGCAGAATGACCTGGAAGATTATGCTGCAAAATTCGCCGGGGAGGATGACCGCATCATTGTGGGCGACCAGAATCCGGGAGCCGGCGGTTATTACCGTTCGGACCATTTTAATTTTGCCAATTCAGGCGTGCCGGCACTTAGATATGAACACTGGGACGATCAGCCTGACGCACGATGCCGGCTGGGCTAAGGCCAAACAGAAAGACTATAACCTGCACCATTACCACCAGGCTTCGGATAATTATTCGCCTGATATGGACGCCACCGGGATGGCACAGGTTGCTAACTTGTTATTTAATATTGGTTATCAGCTAAGTAATGAAACGACCTACCCGGGCTGGAAAAACGGATCTGAATTCAAAATAATAAGACAGCAGTCATTGAAAAGTAAGCGGCGACCCCAGGGATAAAAAGGCGAAAGACAACTGCAAATACTCACAGTTGTCTTTTCTTTTTTGTGATAAGGATTAAGTCCGACAAATTAATGTAATTAATACTTAACCGCAACCCGTGTTTTCACGGTATTTTAAAATTTAAAAAAACACGAAAGCGCTTTCCCAGCGCCTGTGGGCACTTTTCGATTATTCATGTTAACCAATATTTAAGTTTTTGTTTCTTAAGTATTCGAAAATGCCGGGTCCAGCCCATGGGCTTTGCCAAGCCGGATCCAATAAAAAAGCCGCATCGAAAAGCGGCCTTTAATATTTTTATTCAATAAGCGGGGCATTATTCTTCAACAACCTCGCTGTTGGGAGCGCTTAAATCGGGTGTCTGGTGTTTAAAATAATGCTTCTGATAGATCAGGATCAGGATCACGCCAACGGATATGGACGCATCAGCAAGGTTGAATACCGGGCGGAAAAATATAAAATCCTGCCCTCCCCAGATGGGTACCCAGGAAGGGAAATTGCCTGATAAGCAGCGGGAAATAAAACATATCCACCACGCGGCCGTGAAAAAGCGAGGCATAATGATAAATAATCCCATAAAAAGTGGAATCGATAATATTACCAAGGGCACCTGCAAATATCAGGGCCACGTTCATGATTAAGTCCGCGGTGATATTTATGTTTGATCAAATAAACCAGGCCATAACCAATAGCTACCACGGCAACAATGCGAAATAAGGTTAAAGCCAGCTTACCCAGCTCACCGCCAATTTCCATGCCAAAGGCCATCCCGTTATTTTCGGTATAATGCAGCATGCCCCGGTCGCCCAAGAAGTGAATCTCTTCGCCCAAATACATATGTGCTCTTACCCAGGTTTTAATGATCTGGTCGGCAAGGATAATAAAAGCAGCAACAAGAAAGGGTTTGGTATAAGCAGCCTTCATTAATATTGCTTCAGTTTGGCCTCCATGCTCAATGTAGTATGCGGCACTGCACGTAAACGTTCCTTTTGTATCAGTTTACCTGTTTCGCGGCAAACACCATAAGTTTTATTTTCAATACGTACCAGCGCCGCTTCCAGCTGTTCAATAAATTTTTTCTGGCGGGCAGCCAGTTGGTTTATCTGATTCTTTTTCCAGCGTTGCCGATCCATCTTCCAATGTTTTATAAGTACCGGCAGTATCATCTGTACCATTAGCATTTGGTGAGCTTAATGATGATGCCAGTGAATTCAATTCCTCTTTTGCAATACGCAGCTTATCCAATAACAACTCTTTAAATTCCTGCAGCTCTGCATCAGAGTACCTGGTTTTTTCTGTTTCTTGTTTCATTTATATTTTACTTATAGCAATCAAAATTTCGTTTTCATCAATTAATACTGTTTCACCTTCATTTAGCTGATTATCAAGCTGTATGCTATCTGCTAAAATTTCGGCGCAAATATAGGATAAATTATTTTTTACCGCTTCGTTTATAAAACGAATGGTCTCGATAGGCGTACATTTATCTTATCGGTCACTTCAAAATCCTTTCCTTTGCGCAGATTCTGTATACGGTTGACCAATTCGCGCGATATACCTTCCTGTTTTAATTCGTTGGTTATGGTAACATCTAAAGCAACAGTTAGTTTTCCTAAATTTGCAACCTGCCATCCCGGAACGTCTTCGGCGATGATCTCAACGTCAGCTAATTCAATATCGAATGTCGAATTTCCGATTTCGAATTTAGCCAATGCCGGTCTCTTCAAATTCGCTTTAACGCATCCTGCGTCAATATTGGTTATAGCTTCGGCAACAGCTTTCATGTCCTTGCCCACTTTTGGGCCCAAGTGCTTTAAAGTTTGGTTTTACCTTCTTTTTGATAAAACCGGAAGCATCGGTAATATACTCAATATCCTTGATATTGGTTTCAGAAAGTATCAGTTCTTTAACCTGTTCAACCTGGTGTTTAAAGTTTTTATTCAGTATCGGCAATAATATTCTGCTTAAAGGCTGGCGTACATTGATGCCCACCTTTTTACGCAGTGATAATACCAGTGAAGATATATCCTGCGCCAGCTGCATCCGCTCTTCCAGCGCTTTGTTTACCAACTCATTATGATAAACCGGGAAATCAGCCAGATGAACCGACTCAAATTTTTCTTTTTTGGTTACCTTGTTCAGGTCGGTATATAAACGGTCGGCAAAGAACGGCGCAATCGGCGACATCAGCTTGGCAATGGTTACCAAACAGGTATATAATGTTTGATAAGCCGATAAGCTTATCGTCCGAATCATCCGACTTCCAGAAACGGCGGCGGCTTAAGCGTACATACCAGTTGCTCAAATGCTCGTCCACAAAATCCTGTATGGCGCGGGCAGCTTTGGTAGGCTCAAAATCGGCATAAAAAGCGTCAACTTCCTTGCTCAAAGTATTCAGCAACGAAATGATCCACTGGTCAATTTCAGGGCGTTTGTTTATTGCGATCTCCGCTTCGCTGTACTTGAACTTATCAATATTGGCATACAGCGCAAAGAACGAATAGGTATTGTACAAGGTGCCGAAGAATTTGCGGCGCACCTCATCAAGCCCTTCCATATTAAATTTCAGGTTATCCCATGGCGATGCATTGCTGATCATATACCAGCGGGCCGCATCGGCGCCATATTGTTCGATGGTTTCGAACGGATCAACAGCATTGCCCAAACGTTTAGACATTTTGTTGCCGTTCTTATCCAGCACCAAACCGTTCGATACCACATTTTTAAACGCAACGCCTTTATTGCCAACTTCTTGATTTACGGCTTTTATCTCGTCGCTGCTTCGCTCAGCATTACCGCTATAGCATGCAGGGTAAAGAACCAGCCGCGGGTTTGGTCAACACCTTCGGCAATAAAATCAGCCGGGTAGGCATTTTTAAATTGCTTCTTTATTTTCAAACGGGAAATGCCATTGCGCATAAGGCATGGCGCCGCTATCAAACCAAACGTCTATCAGGTCAGGCTCGCGGAACATCGGTTTGCCTTTTGATGAAACCAATATAACATCATCCACATAAGGGCGGTGCAGATCAAGTCAGACTTATCAAGCCTTCAGGCATTAAATCCTGCAGCTTCATCTGATACTGCTGTTCGATCTCTCTGCTTCTTCAGTTCTTCAATAGAACCGATACATTTTTCTTCGGTGCCATTTTCCTCGCGCCAGATCGGCAGCGGAGTTCCCCAAAAGCGTGAACGCGAAAGGTTCCAGTCAACCAAATTTTCCAGCCAGTTGCCAAAACGGCCTGTTCCGGTTGATTCCGGTTTCCAGTTGATGGTTTTATTCAGCTCAACCAGTTTATCTTTAACTGCAGTGGTTCGGATAAACCAGCTATCCAGCGGATAATATAATATCGGCTCGTCGGTGCGCCAGGAGTGCGGGTAGCTGTGTTCGTATTTTTTAACGTCGAATGCTTTGTTCTCTGTCTTTCAGCTTGATGGAGATCATCACATCCGTCGCCTTAAAGCCCGGCGCTTCGCGTTCTTCTTTGGTATAATATTCTTCTTTTACATAAAGTCCGGCAAAATCGGTCACCTCATCAACAAAACGGCCCTGCTTATTAACCAGCGGCACTTCTTTGCCCGTTTCATCCTTTACCATTACCGATGGTACGCCGTTTTCCTTACAGGCCCTGAAGTCGTCCGCACCAAAAACCGATGCGGTATGCACGATACCGGTACCATCTTCGGTGGTCACAAAATCAGCAGGGATAACGCGGAAAGCATTTTTTTCCAGGTCCTCATTGGTTACATAAGGCATCAGCTGCTGATACCGCAGACCTAGCAGCTCAGCGCCTTTAAATTGTGCTGCTGAACTTCCCAGGGGATAACTTTATCGCCTTCTTTATAGTCCGTCAAACGAAGCATTCTCTCCTTCGGCCTTAAAATATTTGCCAACCAGATCCTTGGCTAAAACCACGCTTACCGGCTCGTAAGTATACGGATTAAAGGTGCTGATCTTTACATAATCGATATTTTCGCCAACGGCCAGCGCGCAGTTGGATGGCAACGTCCAGGGGGTAGTTGTCCAGGCTAATATTACTGTATCTTCATTTTTGATCTTCAAACAATGACGACATCGAGCGGATGCTGCTGATCATTTTTTAAATGGAACTGCGCCACAATGGTGGTATCCTTTACCATTTTGTAGGTACCCGGCTGGTTCAGCTCGTGCGAGCTTAAGCCGGTACCCGATTTTGGTGAATAAGGCTGCACGGTATAGCCTTTGTACAGCAGCCCTTTATTGTAAAGCTCCTTTAGTATCCACCAAAGGGTTTCGATATATTCATTTTTGTAGGTGATGTACGGATCTTCAGGTCGACCCAGTAGCCCATCTTTTCGGTCAGGTCGTTCCATACATCGGTATATCGCATTACCTCCTTGCGGCAGGCGTCATTATAATCTTTAACAGAAATCTTTTTGCCGATATCATCCTTTGGTGATGCCCAATGTTTTTTCTACAGCCAAGCTCAATAGGCAGCCCATGGGTATCCCAGCCGCCTTTGCGTTTTACCTGGTAGCCCTTTAAAGTTTTGTAACGGCAAAAAATATCTTTTATGGCACGCGCCATAACGTGGTGAATACCGGGCATACCATTGGCAGACGGCGGGCCCTCGTAAAAAGTGTAAGGGTTGTTTGCCGGGCGACTGCTGATGCTTTTTTCAAAGATGTTATTCTTCTTCCAGAACTCAAGTACATCCTTGCCCGTCTGCGATAAATTTAACTGCTTATATTCCTTGTACATCAATATGTTCCACCTCAAATTTTAGAGGTTGCAAAAATACGGAATTTAGAATGAAATAAATTATATTGGCCCGATGAAAAATAAAGTAAAACGCACTATTTATATGTTATTGGTGGCGGTTATACTGTTTTCTTACTCTATGGTGGCAAAGGCTGCGCCAGGGGCGATCTGGGTGGATATAATGCGTGGTGCCGGTTTAGGTTTGGCCCTCGCCGGTGCCATCAGTTGTATAACACTCATTGCCGAGCACTTCAAATCAGATAAAAACAGGTAATTATAAAAATCTTAAGCCTATGAAAAAGTTGATGAGCGCAATAGTTTGCATCGTTGCGGGAACCTGCCTTTTACTGGTAAGCATGCTTACCAAAAATGCTTCCATTGAAAAATGGAGCAGCTTTTTACTGGGACTATCATTTCCATTTTACATTGGCGGTATTATTTCGCTTGTCAAATATTTCCGGCAGCAAAAGCCGGCAGCCCCGGGCAATTAAAATATTCCCCTGCTAGCCCCTCCGTCCACCTGTATAGTGGTTCCGCTAATGTAAGCCGCCTGTTCAGAAGCTAAGAACGCTACCAAAGCAGCTAATTCTTCGGGCCTGCCAATGCGGCCAGCCGGTATAGCTTTCGCTCTTTCTTTCAATGCTGTTTCCATATCTGCATCCTTTGGCAGCGTATGTCTGATACGGTCAGTCAGGATCAGCCCTGGCGCTATATTATTAACCGTGACCTGATAGGGCCCGAATTCATCGGCCATTAGCTTTGCCATGCCCACCACGCCCATTCGCATAGCTGTTGACAGCACCGAACCCGTCAGCACTGATTTTACCGAACCACTGATGATATTGATGATGCGCCCACTGCCAGCCTGCTTCATATAGGGTAACACCAATCTTGCGGTACGTGCAAAGCTGAGCAGGCTAAGTTCAAATGCCTTTTGCCACTCATCGTCATCAAAATTTTCGAACCGGTCAAATGGCGGCCCCCCGGCATTGTTGAGCAAAATGTCTATTCTGCCGAAAGTATCTGCAGTTTTCTTAATGAGCGAATTGATCTGGAGCGCATCAGACACATCCGCCTGGACCGCCAAAACCTCGTTACCGGTTTGCTGCTGAATTTCGGCGGCCGTTTTATTTAATTCTTCCGCATTGCGCGAACTGATCACCACCTTGGCGCCTTCGGCGGATAAGGCCAGCGCAGATGCCTTGCCCAAGCCCCGGCTTGCTGCCAACACCAGGGCCACTTTATTACTAAGCCTGAGATCCATAAATATATTCCTCGATTGAAGGTTATAAAGTAAAAAGCAAATAGAAGGCCAGAAGACAGAAAATAAACAAGTCCGAAACCAGCGCAATCAGCTCATTGTTGCTTTCGGGTTTTTTTAGCACATGCTGGATCCCTGCAAGACCAAAAAACAAGGCCCCAATAAATGCCACAGGCGCCGACCAGGAAGTTTTAAATAGGGAAAGCATTGCTGCAATGCCCAACGAAATATTGGCCATGCCCAGTTCCCTGATCACCGTATAGCTTTCCTGCCCCTGTATCTGAAATATTCTTCGGGCAGTAAATCCGGGATTTGTGATCTGCCTGACTCCGGCCACAAATAACCTCACTCCAACCGACCAGAATAAAAACCATTTACCGATCAATGACCAAGTCAGGGGTATTTTTGGGACCAGCAATTGGAAAACAATAAAGCTCACCGGCAATATAAACATAAACAGCAAGATGCTGACCAGGTAAAGTGAAGGTTTACTGCGGACCATTTTTTTTTCATTTAAAATTGCTCTTAATTTGTGACTATCGCAAAGCTTTGTGTGAGTATTTAAAGTATTTTTGGATTGATGAAAAAATTTATACGCGGCTTTGGGTATGCTTTTAATGGTATCTGCCAGGCAGCTGTAACGCAGCTTAATTTCCGCGTGCACCTGGCATGCACGCTGCTGGTTATCTGCGCGGGATGCGCCTTGCATATTTCGCTAAACGAGTGGCTATGGATCATCTTTTGCGTTGCTTTGGTACTTATGGCCGAATTGTTTAACACCGCTATTGAATATTTGACCGATCTTGTCTCGCCCGAATACAATAAAAAAGCCGGCTTGGTAAAAGATTTCAGCGCCGGGGCAGTTTTAATCACCGCCATTGGCGCCCTGGCTATAGGCCTGATCATATTTGTGCCGAAACTGGCAGCACTCTTCCATCATGCTACATAAAACCCGGGGCATCGTATTTAAGACTACCGATTATGGCGAAAGCAGCGTGATCGTGCAGGTATTTACCGAAAAATTTGGCCTGCAATCCTATATCATCAACGGCGTAAAAAAGCCGAAGGCAAAAATAAGCCGCAACATGCTGCAACCGCTGCATCTGCTGGATATGGTGGTATATTATAAAACAACAGGCCAGGTACAGCGTATTGCTGAACTGAAAAATTCACCTGTGCTGCAAACTATTCCCTATCAGGTGATTAAAAGCAGTATCGCCCTGTTCCTGAATGAAGTATTGTACAAAGCCGTAAAACTGCAATCGGCGGATGAAAATTTATTTGAATTTATTTTTAATGCGATCGAATGGCTGGACAACCAAAGCGAAGGGCTAGCCAATTTTCATCTCCTGTTTTTAACCAGGCTAACACGTTATCTCGGCTTTTATCCTGACCAGGCCGGCAATGCCGATTATTTTGACATGAAAAACGGGGTATTCAGCAAATACAAGCCCGATGGGTTCTCTTACCTGTCCCCGCCGCATACGCAGAACTTTCATGCGCTGCTTCAAAGTCATTTCCAGGACATGCAAAAGCTGCGCCTTTCCAACGATGAGCGCCGTTACCTGGTACAAAAGTTACTGGAATATTACGCGCTGCACATCGAGGGCTTTGGAAACATCCGCTCGCACGAGGTATTGGAAGAAGTATTGGGGTGATCCGTTAATTCTTAAAGACCAGGTCGTCCGCAGTATTGAATTTTCCGTCCTGTCCTGAAGAGACGAGCATAAAATGAGCGCCTTTGCCTTGGGTCTGGTAATGATATACATTACCCCATTTATCCTGGCCTGATAGCAATGGGTTTTGAATGATCAGCGTTGATAAGCTCGATGGATAGGTATTCTCGCTGGCCTTATAGTGTTCAAGGGCAGCAGCGATCTCCTTGCAGCCGTTAATGGTATCCCGCTTTTTGAAATAATCCTGAGCCAAAACAACGGTCGAAATGATCAAAGTAAAAATCGCTAAAAGGGTTAAAATAGCAGTTCCTAAAAGTCTTTTTGCTGACTGCATATCTGTTTTCCTGACGGATGCAGCGATGGTATTATAACTCTTTTTAAGCCAGTTAGTTCTGGCATCGACAAATTGCGTGTTGTCGGCATCGTTATTCGCGTAAACCAGCCAGGCCCCTGCAAGCATGATCAGAATATAGACAAATGACGGCCAAAAGCCAAAAAAGAGCATGCAGATGTTGAGTACCAAGCCGATAACAAATAAAATCTTACCGGAAATTTTCAATAGGTCTCTAAAAGTATCAGACAGATTATTCATAACAGAAGTGCTGGTTATTCCATAGCGAATTTACTCACTTAAATATCGTTGATTTTTACAAAAAACGATTAATTTCACCATTGAATTTTTATTAGCTATTGATCAAACCGAAAATACCCTGTCAAGAATAGAATGCCCGGTAAAGTTTTAATTGTAATTCCCTGCTATAACGAAGAGGCTTCCCTGCCCTCTGTATTATGCGAACTCCAGCGAACAGCATTACCAGGTGGCTACATCATGGAAGTAGTAGTCATCAATGATTGTTCAAAGGACAATACTTCGGCGGTCGCCAAAAAAGCGAATGCAACAGTGATCGATCTGCCGGTTAACCTGGGCATTGGCGGAGCGGTACAAACAGGCATTGTCTACGCGCGCAATAATGATTTCGACATTGCCGTACAACTGGACGGCGACGGACAGCACCCGCCAAAAGAATTGGCAAAGCTGATAGGTTTTCATTTGAAAACCGGCGCCAATGTGGTGATCGGTTCGCGTTTTTTGGAAAAAGAAGGCTTCCAGTCGTCATTTACCCGGCGCATGGGCATTAAATATTTTTATTGGTTCAATCGCCTGCTGACAGGACTTCATGTTTATGACAGCACATCCGGATTTCGATTATTTGACCGTGCTGCAATAAAAATTGCCGCTGTTAATTACCCGGATGAATTCCCCGAGCCCGAATCGCTGGTATCGTTCTCTAAAGCAGGGCTAAAAATCGCTGAAGTGCCGGTAATTATGAACGCAAGGCAAGGCGGTCAATCATCCATTCGCCATTTCGGATCCGTTTACTATTGTGCTAAAGTGAGCCTGGCAATGTTTTTTTCATTCATTCGTAAACCTTAAAAAAATGGCCAAAATACAGATCATCACCATCCTGGCAAACGTTTTGTTTATTTTATACATATCACGCCTTATTGTAAAAGGCAAACTCAGGGAAGAGTATGCCATTGTATGGGTGATCTGCACAGCGATTTTGTTGTTGTTTTCTTTCTGGCGTAACGGGCTGGAGGTAATGGCGCGTTTGACCGGCGTTTACGAAGCGCCAAACCTGGTATTTACGGGTTTCATCTTCGCCATATTGATCTACCTGCTGCATTTGAGTGTGGTAGCTTCCAAACTGCATAACGATAATAAGAAACTTGCCCAGGAAATATCGCTGCTCAAAGAGCAGTTTGATAAACAATTGAGCAAAAACAATTAAGAATAAAAGGAAATGGACCATACCAACTGCCCGGTCTGCGGCAATCCGCTCAAATTAAAACACCAGCTTAAATTTAATGTCTACCAATGTGCTGCTTGTGGTTTACTCAACTCCGATGCCAGCTTTGAACATTCTTTCCAATCTGATCTTCAGTCTGATTCGCGCGATATTGGCTTGAAACAATTGCGCCTGAAGAATTTTGCCTCGATCATTAACCAGTTGCTGAAGTACAAAAGCAATAAGGCCGCAAAGCTAAACGGACTGGAAATCGGCAGTGGTAATGGCTGGTGGCTGGAAACCTGCAAAAAAAATGATATTGATTGTACAGGCATTGAGCCGGAAAGAATTTATGAAAATTACCACCGGGAAAACAAACTCAACATTGTTTATGGCTTTTACCCTGATGTGAGTCCGCCGCGGCTGGGCGGTTATGATTTCATAATTTTCAATGATGTATTTGAACATATACCGGATATTTCCAGCCTTGTTGAAAGTCTGAAAAAAGACCTCAGTGATGATGGTATACTCGTTGTCAATTTACCCATGAGTACAGGTTTCTTCTACAAAATGGCTGTGCGCATGCATAAATTTGGCATGAGCAATTCCCTCACCCGCATGTGGCAGTTCAACTTCCATAGTCCGCACATGAACTATTTTAACGAGCAAAACATGAAGCGATTTATGGAAAAACATGGCTTTTCTGCGGCCAGTGTCCTCAAACTTGATACGCTCGATTTTTCAAGTGTCAAGGAAAGGATCTTAGCCGACAAAGGTATGAGCAGGCCAAAAGCATGGCTTATGACCACTGCCCTCACGGTTTTGCGTCCAATCATCAGCTTTTCCGAACCTGATATTAAGGCATTTTTCTTCAAGAAAGGGTAGCGGGACTCAGGCCCCGGATCCTTACATAGACATTCCGGCTATCTCTTGAACGATTTCTTGCTTTCCATAGCCTCCGCCAGGTTATTTTTCAGGCGCTCATTATTGGGATTGATCCGTATCCCTTTTTCGCCAACCGTGATGGCATCGTCCCATTGCTGCATTTTGATGTATGCAGCGCAAAGGTTGTTATACGCCAGGTCATAGTCAGGGTGAATCATCAGGGCGCTTACACAGGCCGCTATGCATAATTCATACTGCTGGTTGTTATAGTACAGCAGGCTCTGATTGATATATTCTTCGGCAGTATAGGTTTGAGCACTAATGCCATCGTTAGTAACATATTGATGCGCCTGCGATATTTTCAGGTTGTTTTGAGCCAGATCAAAGTCCGGTTTTATGTTAACGGCAGTCCGGAAGGCTTCACTGGCTTTATCAAACTGATTCAATAAATTGTAGGCGCAGCCCATTGTATTATAAGCTTCGGGATCATTAGCCTTCAGTTTAAGTGCCTCCCTGGCTGCATCAATGCTTCGCTGATACTTTCCCTCATAAAAATAACTCAGACTAAGTGTCTTATAATTTTCCGATGTGGGCGATTTCTTTGCCTTCTCAGCGGCCATTCCCGCCGCGGTCCTTCTATCGCTGCTTTGCTCAAGGGCTGCCATGGCGGCCACATTATCTGGAAAAATTCTGAGCGTTTTTAATGCAAGATCTTTGAGAAAATCCCATTGGCCCAAAACAGCATAAGTATTCATCAAAAGTTCGCGTGGCTTTAAGTCAGACAAGGATAAATCTATAGCTTTCTGCAACATTGCCTCAGCTTCAATAAGACGCGCTCGCCTGTATAAAAACCGGCCGTACAGATAATAGTGACTTGAATAACTGCTGCCGAGCGTTATGCCCCGCAAATAATATTTCTCAGCCTCATCATAGGCACCCATTTTCTCCTTCAGAACACCTGTATTAACGTGTATAAAAGAATATTCGGGCGCTAACTTCATAGCTCTTGCAAAATATTTGTCGGCCTGGTCATACTGTCCCATATCCATTTTGGTAAGGCCATAGTTCATCACTCCCCGCCCATTCTTTGGACTTTTTACGGTCACATTGAACCATAGGCTTTCTTCACTATGCCAAACCTGGTTACGCTTCCATGTTCCGTATGCACAGGCACTGAATAGTAGGAGCGCCGGCACCAGGATCATTGTTTTATATCGTACCGGCAGCGTATCAACGTTTCCGATAAATTTAAATATCAGCAGGGCGAGCGCCCAGCTCACACCAATGGTCAGCCCTACAAAGGGGAAAAACATACGGTGATCATTCAGAACCTCGCCAAGAGGTATGATGCTTGAGCTTGGCACCAGTGCCAGGAAAAACCATATAATACCAAAGCTGATCGGCCGCAGCACTGTCTTGCCGGAAGTGTAAATTGTTATGCCTGACATTATCACAATAAAAGTGCAGCCGATAAAGAACCGGACATCCCATACAGACGGAAGAAGCCCCCAATCGGAATCGGCGCTTAGGCCCGTCGGCCAGAAAAATGTATAAAAATAATGCAGGATGACAAAAGGTTGCGTAATGAGATACTGTATGGCCGAACTACCGCCGGGCATCCATGTTTTGGGCGTAAGCTTATCGATAAGCAGATACATCAACGCACAGAAAATAAATGAAGGCAGGCTTTTTCTTATGCTACTCCACAATGGTTTAAGATTGGATCTTTTGAAAATATCAAGCAGGCCCAGATTCTCTTCAAACAAAAGAATATAGAAAAAAAGCAACGGCGCAAACATCACGGCCGGCGGTTTAGCCAGGGCACCAATGCCGACAGGAAGCAAATAAAGAAAAGTTTTACGGCAAAAAGGTGAATTGGTAAATAACACAAAACCGGCCACAACCGCCAGCGTGGACAGCACATCCGAGCGGGCAATGATATAATTAATGGTTTCGGCGATGGCCGGGTGCAGCATATACCAGGCCATGGCAAACAACGCTGCATAGGGGGTATATTTATTGGACGAGGAAATACTTAACAGCTTTTTAAACAATAAAAGCATGAGCAGACCCTGCACGATGAACAGTATGAAAGTCGACAAGTGAAAACTCAGCAGGTCGTATCCGTTCCAGCTATAATCCAACGCCAGTGACGTAGTGACCACGGGACGATAAGCCTGGTTTTGCGGCAGTACACTGCTGGTGGTTCCGTCCTTAAAAAACAACGGAATATTTTTAAGACTACGGATGTATGGATTGTCTACTACCGAATGATCGTCATCGAAATGAAACCCGTTATAAAAATGGTTAGCGTAAGCGGCTGTGACAGCCAGGAAAACGAAGACTGTAAGGATCAGTAATGTATTTTTTTTCACCAGAGCTTATACGATTTTTGTTCAGCCGAAAAATAATACATTTAGGCAGATTGTGCAAAGAAAGAAATTACGATTAGTAAGACGTCAATTACAGGCGGGTAAATTTATAGGGATATACCTTGCCTGATGCCCATTGGGCAACATACAGGCTTCCCTCGTCGTCAATGCAGACATCATGCGGGTGCAAGAATATTTTTTCTGCTTGTGCCATGGGTTGCAAAATTCCATTCTCATACACCGGCTCGCTGCCCCCGATGTTCGACACTACCTTGTTGCTCTTGTCCAGAATGGTTACAAAACCCGAATACCTTACACCGAGGTTTGGTGATCTCAGCACCGCTGCGTATAAATAGTCGTCCTTTATTACCGGCCTGCATACGCAGGCGCCCGGCAAGCTGATTACTTCCATCAATTTACCATCCATGCTGAACCGCTTAAAACAGTTACGGGTGCGATCAGTGACCAGTATTGTTGGTACAGCACGACGCCGGTCTATCGTAATGCCATGGGCATTGTCCAGATGCTCGTCACCATCCCCGCGGCCGCCAAAAATATTTTTCAACCGGCCATCCTTGTCGTATTGGGTAATATATTGTGCGCCATAGCCGTCTGCAATAAAAATATCTCCGTTGGTATCCACGGCTGTTTCAGTGGGCACAAACTCCGCTACATGCTTATATGCTCCCGTTTCGAGCGGCGCATCGATAGTCAGCATTATTTTGCCATCCAGGGTACATTTATACACCTGGTGTTTTTCGGTATCGGTTATGTATAGAAACTCCGTGCCATTCTCATTTGCCCATGTCAAACCATGTCCACCCGGAAAATCATGACCCCAGCTGTCGAGTACTTTACCTGACCGGTCAAAGATCAGCACATTGTTTTTGGTTTCGTTGGTTAGCAATAGTATGCGGCCTCTGGCATCCTGAACCATTTCATGGCAATCATTAACCGGGTTGATCTGCGGATCAGTCTTACTCCATGCGGTATCCAGATGGTAACGCATGTTATTGTGCCCGTAAATCACTTCACCATCTTTTGCCATATGCCGAAAATCTATAGAAATTAGTGCTACTGCCTGTAGTAAAAGTAGTGTTGTTTAAGTAAAATAATGGCCTCACAGCGGCAATTGAGGAACTTTTTTAAAAAAAGTAAATTATTTTTTGACTAATTGATCAGACATCCTATATTTGCAGTCCCAAAACGAAGGGAGTTTAGCTCAGCTGGTTCAGAGCATCTGCCTTACAAGCAGAGGGTCACTGGTTCGAACCCAGTAACTCCCACACTAATAATCAGGCACTTACATTAAATTGTAAGTGCTTTTTTATTTTGTGCCAGGTTTGTGCCAGATTTCGTTTTTTAGTCATGCAATAGAGGATACTGGTTTTCTTTAACGATTTTTTGGAAGAGGTTAATTATTTAATGCTTATTTTCCACCTTGGCCCATTCATTATTGACAATCACAGCCTTACTACAATCAATTCCTTTTGATTGTGAGCTATTTGATTCCGAACAATTTTGAAATCGTCGCTTTTCCCATTTTCGACAGGGAAGACGGACGTTCAGGTTACCACCAGGCTGCAAAGTATGGTGGAGTTATAAGGCCAAATCTGTATGTCAGGATTGCTTATTACTATGATGGTGACCGTAATGCTATACTAAAGCTTGAGACCGAATAGATGTGACCGAACAAACAGCCAGCGCTACAGTTAGGTTTTCGAAGCCTGTGAGAGCTACTCAGGCTACCAATGGGATTCAGGGTAGTTTGTTTTGAGCAGTTTAGATATTCAATGCTCGCGATTTGCTTCGTTTCTAATTTGAAAGCCAATGGCTGCTAGTAAACAAACGCCTCCCGGTAAAACAACGAACCGTCTGCTAACTTTTCTTTGCGCTCATATTCATCCTTGGAATACAACACTCCTAACTTGTTTTGTAATTGATATACGGTAAAATAATTATTGGAAGCAGGCAAAGTACTGTGGTAAACTGTTAATTGAGAGCCGGGCTTAATGTCGTCTATAAATAGCTGATAATCACCATCTGACGGTAAATCCAATACCCAACATCTTCACCAACAAGGGATATGATCAAACTGTACGCCTTACCCCGACTTCCGGCATTTGATAGTTGGCCTATCGACGAAACTATACCTACGGTTTTTGAGGGGCAGCATTAGGTCGATGGTGGTGGTGCTCATCGACCAGCCAACTACAAGCACAGCGATGGCAATTATAAGCTGAAGTACGATGCCGGTAATAAATTTAATCTTGCTAAGGATAGGTTTCATATGGTGGCGAAGATACAGTGACAAGAAATAATCCGCAAACGCCAGGCTACAGCTTGGCGTTCTCAGTTTTAACTTCAGGACATTTCTTTGTCAATTGGTTTAATCATTATACCGGGTAACAGGAAAATGTCCTACCTTGGTTTAAACCTAACTAACCACATATGATACTACTATTCTGGTTAGAGCTTCGCAGCCTATCAATGGGGTTCAGGGTAGTTTGTTTTGAATCGATTGTATAACTTAGTCCGTAATATCTAAGCCGATCACATGAATAAGTTAAACTCCATTCCTATCTTAGTAACTACAGCAGCTATTGCAAATTCGCTAACCGTTATATTGTATTTTTATGCAGTACATGAACCTGGTGGTTCTGGTATGACGATGGCGTTTACCGTGATATGGATGCCGGCATTATGGTTAATTAGCATAATCATTACCTTGATTGTAGCTATAACGAGCCAGAAGGTGTTATTCAAGCGCGCGATATTACCTAGGTCACTTCCCGTTTTATTGTTTTGTACGCCTGTGCCTTTTTTGGCTGTGGTATCCATTCTCCTATATAAGGATAGCTATAATGCTGAGACCGACTATATGAAACGAGACGGATATACACTCAAACATGAGGAGTGGGTCTATAACTCTGGTAAGTTGGCTGCAAACAAGTACTACAGGCTAATCTATGAGGGTCAAGATACTGGCGATGATTCACGACTTCCGAAAGACAGTGTTTGGACTTACTTTAATAAGTCCGGGGACACTATAAAGTTAGAAAGATACAATAATGGTAGGCTCCTATCAACCTCGTTAAAGAGTGCACGGAAATAACGACGCCAGGCTACAGCTTGGCGTTTTGTTTAGTCCTAACACTCTATCGTGTTTGTATATCGATGGCTCCAGCAGGAAGCTTCTATCAAAGGCTTGCCATTAAACTTACTAGAAATCCTGCCACGCAAACCTTCCTGCCAACAAATTTGAATGACGGAGGGAGGTTGAACTTTTTTTCTTCTTTAGTTCTGACTATAACGACGCGGACTTGCTTAGGCGAACTACCCAACTCAAATGAAGTAATGTTAAGATCTTTATCTACTGTGTAACTGGCTACGGTATCACATACATATACCGATCCGTCATCATAGTGCTTATCCAAATCAGCAATGGAGACTTTGGTTTGGGGATTTGTTGCTGAGATCCGGATTTGAGCCGATGCCTTAAAAGCTAATAATATTAAAAAACTGACAAGGAGAAGGTAAGGTTTCATAAGATGAAGGTAAGCAAGCCGTAGGTCAACTGCAAACGGAAATAGCACTGCCAATGTAAGCTTATAAAGAGTAAGGATGAGCAACACCCTCAACCTTGCCTCAAACTTTAACCCCTACCTCAACATCCAATCCAAAATTTTTACTCCCCGTAATAAACGCATTTTCTTCTCTGGATGGGATTGAGTTTGTATCTTAGTGGCAAGCTTCCAAGCAATGAAACCTACATCAAGCGTATCCGCATCACTTAAGAGCATTCATCAGACCTACGAACTGGGCAAGGCTTCCCTTGATATAAAGCTGAGTTCTCTTGGCTATCACATCATTGAGGAGAAGTACCATCCTGAAGCCTTCGGTAGCCGCTATGTAATTTGGTCAAACAACAACGACGCTAAACGATTGATATGGGACGGTAGGGATGGGGGCTTTTATTTACAGGTACTTGACACGATACCAGTTGATTGGCGGGACAATTGGAAGGACCTTGTCTTCGTGCCATACGATCTTAAGGAACATGACCTCCATTACGGACAAGAGATACCAGGTAAATTAATAGCTAGTTTGGGTTGAGGAGTAGTCGGCAAGATATAGAAATAGAAGCGCTAGAGAATGAAAAACTAAGCGGTCAATTCTTATTTTAGCGCTGACTAGAAACGTTAGCACAGACATATGTTGAAGCTTTACTTTACCTACTTTATTTACGGCTTCTTCATCTTTTATACCGATATGTTTCTATGGGGCTTTTCTGCAGGCGCTAGCAATGCTTGGCCTTACATTATACTTGCAGGTTCCTTAATATTATTTGTCATAGCTTCAACACTATCTCTTCACAAGGTCAAGGCTGGTGCTATCGTGGGTGCCCCTTGTCTGCTTGCAACAGTTCCAATGCTGATAAATATGATGAAGGCAATAGGCTGGTCCTCGAAGTGGTTTAGTTTAATCCTGCTTGTTGTTGCTACATTGTTCATGTTTGGATTAGTTACTACGATCAGAATACTAATAGGAGGAGAAAAAGAGACTGAGGTTAAAAGTCCGTTAAAATTTATCTTAACCGCTATTCCTACGGCATTAATTACCTGGTGGGTAGTAGCTGTGTTAATAAGTAGATAAACAATTATAGGATGAATGGAGTCATCATTTTATAACCATGCAAGCAAAGTTACGCTTTGTAGCTGCGGAGCGTGCAAGAGCTTCCGGCATAAACACAAGCCATTTATAGGTTTAGTAACATTTATGCCGGGTTCCACAGCTTGGCTTTTTTCATTTGGGGACATTTTTATATTGAGCGGTATAGTTATTATACCCTGTGTTGAGAAAAAGTCCTACTTGCAGAGCCTCGACCTCGGAAGATATAGCAAGCCAGATATTCATATTTTCTGAATGATACTCAAGGACTTCTACTTTCTAGTAACCCGTTTCGACGTTTTAAGCTTCATGAGGTATGCTCTAAACTTAATATAAGAAGAATCACTTTTTAAGAATTCATTCACTGACTTCCCTGCCACCCAGTTATAGGATAGCCTACACACAAAGAACCAAAGACGTATTGAGGTGTATGCAACTAAACTAATAAATAATAGCAGTCCTATAATACCTATAACTGCCCCTACCGTTTCTGGCAAATAGCCTTTAACTCTTAAGTAATAATACAAAGTACCGGGGATCAGAAATATGACTCCAGATACAATACATGTAATGATAAAGCATGGGAACACGTTACGACGGTTACCAATATCTTCTGCGCCAATAATCGCTTGGATTTAAAAAACAATAGTGGAATGGTAATCCACAGAACTACTAAGCAGGTAACGAAATAAACAATGAGACCTAAAAACAATAGAAAGGTAGGAGGCATAATTAAGGGTCTAGTTTGCGATATAAATATAGCGTTAATGGTGGATTGTGATTACATAATCATTTCAGCAAAGTTAGGCGTGAGTCTGAATACATGGCAAGGAACTACGGCATAAACCCACCACCCAACACTCACATGTCCATTTATTCCGTTCCTCCTTGCATTTATTTCAGCCATAAGCCTGTGGTGGCTTTATAATTATTTATTCACTTAAATCTCACAGCCATGAAACAAGACTCTACTTGACCAGAAGGAATTAACTACATTAGTATCACAGTTCATTAATTATTTACAGGTATACTCCGTTTGCAAATAGCTTGCACAAGCATCGGTAGAAGGCATAAAAAAGGCTTTTGAACAGTAAGAACAAAGGTAACACCTTCTACTTACAAGCAGAGGGTCACTGGTTCGAACCCAGTAGCTCCCACCAAAGAAAGCCTCTTAGAATAACTCTAAGGGGTTTTTCTTTTTAGGCTTACTTCGGTTCTTCTGAACCAGGTAGAGCAAATGCCGGATAGTACATTGTTAGTACAGTCAAAGTAACCATAACCTCAAACTTATGGTTTACTTCAAATTGCTTCTCAATGATAAGAGGCCCAAAGCAGACAATATCTACCCTGTTGTGGTCAGGGTGGAGATTTCGCTGAAATTGACCACCTAATTCCGGGGCAAACTGACCACCCGTTCCGCGGCAAACTGATCACCTGATTCCGCGGCAAGCTGACCACCCCGGACGGGCAGCTGATGATGTAGGAGCAACCATATTTTTGAGGTTTAAGATCAACCTTCCCGAGTATGGCCAACGCTACTATCAGCATGAGTAAGATAAGACAGATTCTCAGAATGTACAGTCAGGGGCGCAGCAAACAGTCCATAGCTACCCAGGTCGACGTTTCCAGAAATACCGCCAAGAAGTATTTTGCCGCCTTTGATGCCAGCGGTTGTACGTTCGAAGGAGAGTCGATGAGAAAAAAACGCCATCAGCAACCAGAAAGCAGTGACCAATAAAATACCTTTTAAATAACTATTTTTGTAAACGCTCCTACAGCATTTGCTGCACTCGTTCGCCAGCAAAACAGGTGGTCACTTTGCCACGGAATCACATGGTCAGCTTCTCCGAAATATACAGTAAGCATGTAATTTAAATCAAAAAAAATCTTTTTGGTAGATAGAATTACATTAAATGCGGATAAAAAAGTCTGTTATGTGATTAATAGAGATAGAATTAATACCAGTATCGTTAAGACAATTCCACGTTACAACCTTTCTGTCAAATATGCATTTTACCGAACCCTTACAATGCAACGATTAATTGCTCGGTTTGATCATTACGTTAAATTTACCGTTAGTAATTGTTTTATTAGTAAAAACAGGTTGAGTTGTTGAAAGAAGGCTTCCCGAAAGAGCGACATCAAAAGTACCCTGAACATTTGTACTGCTTATGTAGGTAATGGTTATTAAATTTTGTGAAGCAACATTTTGAGCGGGAAAAAACATTACAAAACCCTGAGTATAAGAAACATATGTTGCGGGATCAAATCCTATCGGGGTTCCTACAATAGTAGGGTAAGTGCCTTTAGTAATAGTCGAGGCCGAATTAACTTCAATGCCTATACCGGTGTCCGAAGTTTCTTTGCCCGAAATTAAAAGAACATTGTTTCCTTCAATATTAGTTAGTGTAGCTGAAGCGTTCATATTAAAAGTTTCATTTACACCATCGACAGTAGCTGAAATTGAACTTTGAGGAGTAAGCGGGTTGCTTTTTTTGCACGAAATTAAAAGCAATAGAGTGCAAATTGGAAGTAGTAAAGGTATTTTCATTATTCTTACAAAGTGATATGGCTTCGGTTATATTTAAGGCAATTTACATTTATTATTATTTGAAATAGTCTAAAATTATATCTCATTGCAAGGACATTACTATACTTGGTAAATTGCTCCATAAAAATTAATATGAAAACTAATTCATTGACAGAACTGGAGGTACTACAATTAAGGGCTGAAACGAAAGGAACTGCAGGCAAAATGCATTTTAATAATGCGGGTGCATCGTTACCGCCAGACATAGTAGTGGAAACCGTAGTAGGCTATTTACAGGAAGAGGCTCTTTGCGGGGGATACGAAACAGAGGCTAAATACAAACAGCAGCTGGATAACACTTATATATCGATTGCCAAACTCATCAATGCGGATGTGGACGAAATAGCCACAGTTGAAAGTGCAAGTGAGGCATGGACGCTGGCATTTAATGGCGTCGATTTGAAAAAGGGAGATCTTGTGCTTACCTGCGAGATGGAATACGTAACAAATATTATCGCATTTATCCACGCGCAAAAGACCCGTAGTGTTGAGGTTAAGATCATCCCAAATGATGAGAAAGGCCATTTTTCTTTACAAGCATTGCAGGAAGCGATAACGCCGCAGGTTAAATTAATAGCGATGACCCATATTCCCTCAACAGCAGGCGGAATGATCCCAATTGTTGAAATAGGTAAAATAGCTCGACAGAATAATATTTTATACCTTGTTGATGCCTGTCAAAGCGCAGGGCAAATTCCCATTGATGTGAAACTCATAGGTTGTGATATGCTGTCAGTCACCGGACGCAAATACTTCGCGCACCAAGAGGAACTGGTTTTTTATTTGTCAAAAAAGACATTCAGAATAAATTGAAATTGATGTTTGTAGACGGTTTCACGACAAAATCAGTTACGCTAAACGACTATCAGTTAAGGGATGATGCCCGCCGTTTTGAATTATATGAAAAGAACCGCGCATTAACCCTTGGCTTGGGTAAAGCTGTCGATTATGCGCTAAACATTGGGGTTGACCGGATTTGGCAGCGTATCCAATATTTAGCCGATACAATGCGGCGTCAATTAAGCGAAATTGATGGAATAACAGTACACGACTTTGGTGAGCAGCAGTGTGGCATTGAAACCTTTTCTGTCGACGGGGTGGAAAGCGAAGTAGTAAAAGCCAAACTTGCAGAAAAAAAAATCAGCGTGTCTGTCGGCCTGGCTAAGTCTACGCTTTACTATATGAGCAAGAACCATTTAACCAGTGTTATACGGGCTTCAGTACATTACTATAATACTCAAGAAGAAATAACGGCTCTGTGTAATGCTATGATGGCAGCCCCATCTTTATCAACGTAAATGTCCATGGTTTTAAGTCCCCACACGCGAAAGTGTCCAGGAAAATAAACCAAATAAGAGGTGTCGCCAGTCCGCTTTCGCCGCCGTACCGAATCATGACGAGTTGC
>CAVWSO010000011.1:0-378983 GCA_963757615.1 uncultured Sphingobacteriaceae bacterium | reverse complement strand
AATGATTTCTGCTGATTTCAAAACTACACGGCAAAAAAACTCACCATCGTCATTTACCGTCAAAGTCTCATTCCAATTTCCGGCTTTTCTAATTAAACTAGCAGGAGTCAACCATGAGTGTATAGTGATCATTCCACCCATGTTATCTACTGCACCATAAAGTTTTAACAAAAACTCGAAGGGCTCTTTGCTTTCTTTATAAAAGGAAAGCTCGTAATCATTTGGTTGTAAGATTCTTAGGTCATCGTTGCTATAGAAATTTATTACCGGACAAATAGATAATGTGTCAGAACGGCCCTTTAATTGCCTAATCTGTTTTTCGATCTTATCAGACATTAAAAGGTCATCGGCATCCAAAAACTGTACATAGTCCCCAATGGCTTCCTGCAAACCCTTATTTCTTGCGGCCCCGGCCCCCTTATTGCTTTGACTTAATACTTTCACACTTTCCGATGCGAAACTTTTAGCAATAGCCAATGAATTGTCAGATGAACCGTCATCAACAATGATCAGCTCCTTATTGGGCCAAGTTTGGGCTAATGCCGAAGAAATTGTTTCAGCAAGGTATCGTTCTGAATTATAAACCGGAATAATAATGGAAACTAAGGGGCTCATTATGCCAGTTTTGCATTGTTGAATATTTCTATCCAGCGGTCCTTTAATGAAGCATTTGTTGGGGGCCGGTTATCAACAAACCAGGGTTGCTGGAGTACTCCAATGTATTTACTCATATCACTATCGAGCTCGATGATGCGATCGATCAATGGAGTGAAATTCAGGTTTTGAAACTGGTAACGCATTTTAGTTTCGCGGCCTATTGTTTTCAACTTGCGTTTGATACGATGCGTTGGCTTTTTGTAGAAGGCAGGCCGCATGTCCTCAAAGTCGGGCTCTGAATGTTTCTGCAACCAGGCAACAACGGGAGTGTCACTGGTATTGATATAGTCGGCCGTATTAATAAAGCTTTTGACGTTGAAAATATCGCCGATAAGCGGGTCCCCACAATAAATGGGGACACTATCAACTTGCATCGAGTCATATAACTTTTCCGTTTGATAGCCGGGGTAAACATAATTTTCGAAAGCGATGGTAAATTTATATTCGCTTAAAAATTGCTTCTTTCGTTCCCACTGATTGCCATTGTACAGGTCATCAATGCTTTTCATGTTATTCATTGATTTACCTGGTGCATCCACTTTTTTATACTTTGAAAGCTGCCTGAAAAATTCCTCGCGGTATGGGACCTTGTGCGAATACAAAAAGTTACAAAAACGAGGTTTTCTGTTGCAATTGTTTCGGCGTCATAGTTCGGTGGTTTGACCAGCTTCTGAGGGTTCAGGCCATGCCACTGTATCCGTTTATAATTGGAATGTTTTACTTCTTCTTCGTGCGGAATCCCGAATGCCCATTCGCAAACCGACATATCGGGCATAAAGTTCTCACAGAAATACCCTATCCGGATATAGTCTCCTGGTGCAGGGAGATCGTTTCCATAGGGTCCAAAAAATTATGAAATCCGGCTCGTTGGATTCCTCAAACTGGTAAAGTTCAGTCAGATGATCTATATCAAATACATCGCTTTTAAAGTCCTTAAATGTCAGGCCGTTCTGAAAATGAAGTTTTATTAATCTCTTTGTCAATAAAATGATCTATTTTTTTATCCCGAGACCCTGAATAGGCTTTCAGGATAAGTTTAAAATCCTGCGATTTGTTTATTTCAGCTATATTAATTTAAAAATGTAAGCTTGAATATCGATAATACTTTTCTGAGGATATTTCTCTTTTGCCACTTTTTCTCAAAAATTGCTCTTTGACCGATAGTCAGTTCTTCTTTTTTGTCTGACAGCAAATCATGTGACTGACAAGCTACGTGCGTAACTAAAGACGATTTCACAAGAGCATGTTTAATGCCATATTTTCTTAATGTAAGATCATAATCATTGTCTGCATACCAGAATGTAAACTGCTCATCAAGAAAGCCAATTTTTTTGAATATGCTTCGCTTAACAAAAATACACCAGCCCGTTAATACTCCATTTATATCCAACGTTTTATCGCGCCGAATTACATTAATCCCATCCTGAATTCTTTTATTATAATCAAAATTTGGACAATAGGGATTAGCGGATTCAAGCACCTTATATTGTTTAAAAGCTTTTAATATTTCAGTAGCCCAACCCTTATGAAATATGAGGTCATTGTTGCAAAGGCAAACAAATTCGCTGGTAGTGGCTTTAATACCTATATTCATGTACTTGTTAAAACCAAAATCCGTTTCCGGATACATTGTTTTAGTTCCGGGATACTCGTAGGGCATTAGGTTTTTGTTCGATTCAATGACAAGTACTTCAAATCGGATAGTTCGTGAATCTTCTGATTTCAAAAGTGTATCAACAGTATGAAGCGTGAGGTCCTTCAATTTATCATCCTTGGCGTAACTTAAAATAATGATGTCAATATTTAGAATACACATTTTAAACGTTTAATAGTTTGCTTGTCTTCAAAGTTAGTTTTGCTTAAAAATAATAATGACTTTCTTTAAATAAGGTTGTACAAATGACATGAACTGTCTATACGATCTATGTGCTTCATATTTCGCATTTTTTAATGTATTAGCTTTATAAAGGCTTTTAATTCCTCCTGTATCTATTATGTTTTGAATTCTCAATTGAAGGACTATTTTAAAATTGGAATACCATTCAAATACTAACTCTCTACTTTGACAATAATTCTCGTTTTTGATAATATCGGCAATCTCTCTCCAATCATTTACTACTTTGAATGGGTGGTTACCAAATATATTTTGAAAATAATCTTTCCCTTCAAACGTTTTTACAATAGGTACACATCCCCATTCCAGCGATTCACAAAGCCTAAATGAATCCTGATGAACATTTCCCATTGGGCATGTGACGTATTTGGTCTTTTTATAAATTTCAATGCATTCGTCCTGAGTTAATGCGGTATTACAATTCCAACCATTTGTTTTATGAAAGTAATAGGAATTTATTTTATTGATCTCTGTGATCATTTCAAAGCGATCAGATTTGGCTTGGCCGATGAATGAAATATCTATTGTTTTATCTGTACAAACATTCAATGTATTTCTCTTATTGAAGTAGCCGGTTTTGAATCCTAATGGAATAAAACAAACATTGTCCATTTTGATTTGAGGATCAAAATAATTTCTAAAAACGTAATTGGCTTTTGAATAATACCAGCAATCGTGGCCTAAGTTTTCATTAGAATAGTGCAGGAGATAAAAGCGAAAGCCGCGTTTGACAAATTTATTTAAATAGTGAATAAATTCCGGTGGGGCATGTTTGCAATCGTTTGAATAAATAATTACAGAGTTGTCTTTAATGGTTTCAAAGGAACCGTGATCAAAATAATAATCAGATTTGTAATTTTTAAATAAAACTTCGGTAGTGTATTCAAACTCAAAATCAGTTTGCCCGCCCTTTTTAGTTTGCCAAATCAAATTTAAGCCAGGCTTATTATCGGTACTCAACGACATAGAAATTTGATAAGGATTTGAGCAATAATATAGTTTGTTATGATGGTATCAATTTTAAATACCGCCATCATTTGGATGCTATTATTAAAAACTGGGGAAATTTCATGTCGTCCTGGGTTTTGAATAAAAGGAAGTTTAATATATTGAAGAAAGTAAAGTTAGCATTCTTGTTAATGCCTTCGCATTTAACGATCCTGAAGCCGTTATACTCAAACAAACGGCGCATGCTTTTTTTGTAAAAAAACGCAAATGGGTTTTATCCATTACGCCGGCATTTTCATATTTGAAATCCTTATAGCGTAACAATGATAGAACGACTGGATACCAGCGCATGTTAGGTATAGATGCAATAATATAACCATTGGCGTTCAATAGGCATTGGCAATAGTGCAAAGCGTCATCGGGACTATAAAGATGTTCCAGAACGTCATTAAAGAAAATGGCGTCAAATTTCTTGTCTTTCAGTTCTGGCATATCTATTTCAAATAGACCATTAATCACTTTGTCGAGCTTTTCGTTCGCCTCTGAGGCCGCGAGTTTATTAGGCTCAATGCCCCATACCTCACATAAGCGTTGAGCTTTTAATGCAGAACCAAAAGCACCGTTGCCACAACCGACATCAAGCACAACATTTATGTTTTGGGGTACATTTGCCAATATTTCTGGTCGGCTATGAAAAAAATAAGTGTCTTGTTTTTCCCCATAAAATTGATCGTAATCCATTAACATTAACTTTTAAATAACCATTCATCCAACCATGATTTTAGCTTTGGCTTAACGCTGAACTTTATGTAGTATTTTAAATTGTAAAAATCCAAATAAAAAGATATCCCAGGTTTTTGATAGAGCAATTTGTCTTTTAGCCCTGTTTCATTTAGCGCATCATATAGTTGCGGAGATACCTCTCTCGCCAATTCCACAGTTTTATACACAGAATTTCTTTCTAGGAAGTCCACGCCCAAGCTTAAACATGCTAATATCCTTTTGGGATTTAAATAATATGCGGTATTGTATTCCTGGTGCGAAAAGCTTTTTAATTTACTGACATAAAGGGACTGATCATAGCCAAACATGTAGCTAAAGTGCCAACCAAGAGGAACGCCGGAGCTTTTCATAATGACCGGATTTAGATCAGAATATCTTCCCCTATCGCCAATATCAAAATCTTTGAGAAATTTATAAGGAGATATTAACGTCTTCTGCCATTGTATAGATGTTTTCAAATTCAGGAAATAATAATAAAGCGGCATATCAATTAAGGAAGGAGCTGTGATGGGCATATTTTTTTTTATAAATTCTAAATTCACCAGCTCATCAATATCTGCAATAATGATAATATCGTCTGATTTACAGTGTAACAACGCATTTTTCAGATAATTTCTCTGGTAGAATTCACCATCCCAACTATCTTTCTGCGGTACAGGAGGGACTTCAATATAAAGGATCTTATCCTGGAAACGTGAAAATCTGCCTATGTTTTCTTTGAAATTCAGTGATTTTTTTTGCTTCGAATAAGTTAATGGAGATTCTCCGATCACGAAGTGATCGACGTGGTCATACATATAGGCAAGCCGAAGTTCCAAAATATCAAGTTCATCATTGAACATTACACAGTCATAAACCATACCTTAGTTTTTTATACCTATCCAAAGTGAATCAAACTGCGCATAAAATCGAAAGCCGCCGTTGGTGACCAAATTTTGGATCACAAAAGTGGGCCCGAGATCCGGACGATCCTCATAATAATCATGAAAGGCAATAAATCCACCTTTCGAAACCTTATGCGCATACAAATTATAGTCATTTTTGCATCCTTCAATGGAATGATCGCCATCTATAAATAAAAAATCTATTTGTGTAAATTGAGAAGCAAAGTCGTTAGAATATCCTTTTTTAGTAATGATCTTTTTATCAACTTTCAATCGTTTCATGTTATTCAAAAAGGTAGTTAAGAGATCTTTATCGCTCTTTTGCTTTACATATATTTCAGTGCTAACAGTATCTAACCCTCCATCAGCATTAAAAGGATCAATTGCATACAGGGTACCTGACTTTAAACCTTTAGCTATACAGTAAGTGCTCTTCCCTTGCCAACTCCCTATCTCCACGACAGTTGAATGAGCTCCGAGTTTCCTGGCGATTTTAAATAGTCCATTGGCCTCGTCCGGACTTACCCACCCGTCAATTTGTTTATATCCGTCTATTTTCTTTAGTGTTAAATACCTATTAATTTTGTTTATCATACCTTTTTCCATTTTGATGGAGTATATATTTTTACATGATTAGGAAAGTTGCCACGTTTAACCTTTTCGCTAATGATCAAATCAAAGTCTAGACAACCGACAATATTATCAAAACAATCAGAACCTGAAACTAGAAAAGCGTCAAGGTTATAAGTATCAGGAGTAAATAATATGTTATTTATTTCTATTTGATATTCCGCTATTTCACCAGGCTTACCACTTATCTTAAATTCGTCATCAAAATTTGCGATGTGTGAAAAAATTTCATCGTAGTTGTTTTTTACGTTAATTCCGATATCAGTATGAGAAACGAAATCATTAAATATAATTTTCAATTTAATGGTAATATCGTCACCCATAAAAAACTCAAATCTTTGATTGCCATTCCGATCAAACAGGCCTATTTCTAAAAATTCGGCTTTTTTATTACCTTTTCTGCTTTCCCAGTTTTTATTTCTTTTACTTGAACTTTGAGCCGAGGCCAGGTACCCATTAATTACCGTATCAGTTTGGTCGTATTGCAAGATTTTGCCGTTGCCCAACATAATGGATTTTGTACAGAAGTTTCTAATAGCACCCATGTTATGGCTTACAAATAAAACTGTTCTTCCTTCACCCTTACTAACATCCCCCATTTTACCAAGACATTTTTTCTGAAATTCGGCATCACCGACCGCCAATACTTCATCAACAATTAATATTTCTGATTCAAGATGTGCTGCCACTGCAAAGGCCAAGCGTACATACATGCCGGATGAATATCGTTTTACAGGGGTATCGATATATCGCTCAACACCGGCAAAATCAACTATCTCATCAAATTTGCGTTTTATCTCTGCTTTTCGCATACCTAAAATTGCACCATTCAGATAAATATTTTCCTTGCCGGTTAGTTCAGGATGAAAACCGGTACCTACCTCAAGTAGGCTTGCTATGCGACCTTTAATTTTTATTGATCCGGTGGTTGGAGAAGTTACCCGGCTTAGAATCTTTAAGCAACGTACTTTTTCCAGCACCATTACGGCCTATTATTCCTACCGCATCGCCCTGCTCTATTTCAAAATTAAGGTCTTTTAAGCTCCACACAATGTCACTTTCGCCTTTTTTCGTGCGGTCATTTACTTCACCAATCTTTAAGAAACGGATCCTCTTTTCCTCGTATCTTTGCCCAAAAGCGTTCCAGGTCACGGGAAATGGTACCGGTACCAAAATCACCCAATTGATAGGCTTTTGATAGATTTTCAACCTTAATTGCTTTAGCCATTATACAGTATCAACGAATGTTCTTTCAACTTTATTAAATATTATAATGCCAAGCAGGAATATTATCGACAGTAACACCCGTACTGTATCCTAGCAATTCCCAGCTAAAACTGCCTTTACCTAAGAAACCGTATCGTAAGGTCTCAATTACAGCAGTAATAGGATTAAACTTAATAATCCAGCTATACGAGTGTATTTTGTAACCGCGTTGACAATGGATAAATTACGGTAGTGGTATACATTAGTAATGGCACGCCAAAAGTAACTACAAATGCAAGATCGCGGTATTTTGTTGTTACTGCTGAAATGATCATTCCTAATCCCAAACCCAAAGCCGCGATAAGCAAGATCAATAACGGGAATAACAAAATAAGTAGCATTAGGCGTAATAGCGACCCCTTTTCCCCAATAAATTGCGATCAAGTATCAGGAATAATAATAAATTGCACTGCAAACCTTATCAAGGTTGGAAAGACAATGCTCAAGGGCATTATAAGTCTTGGAAAATAAACTTTGCCCATAACATGCCGCATTATCTTTAAAAACAGTAGATGTTTTTGTAAGGCAATCTGAAAAATAATTCCAGATTATGGTTCCCGCCAGATAAAATAAGGGCCCCGGAATTCCATCAGTTTTTATTCCTGCCAGATTACCGAATACCAGATTATAGATCAGAATTGTAATTATTGGCTGCACAAAAAACCAAATCGGGCCAAGTATAGTTTGCTTGTAAAATGATACAAAATCACGTCTCACCAATAATAGTAGCAAATCGCGATAATGCCAGGCATCCTTAAGCCGAAGATCAAATAGGCTGTTTTTGGGTGTAATTTCAATATCCCAATCTTCTTCAGCAAACTGGCTCATTTTTCATTAGTTTTTGTAAATTATTTCTATAAACCTGCTCATTAAAATAATGCAGGCTTTCTTTTTGTAAGATTTGTCTTTTATCTAAAGTTGCTGGATTTTTCAAATACTTACTAATAGTCTCTTCCAGTTCATCCAAGTCATCGACATTAATCGCCGTACCCAATTCGCCATTCCGTATAGCATCAATACTGCCATCCACATTTCCGCAAATTACGGGAAGGCCGCAGGCAAGTGCTTCAACAAACACAATTCCGAAGCCTTCTTTTTTGCTTGGCAATACAAAAAGTCGGCAAGCAGAAAATGATCCGCTAATTCAGATTCAATTAAAAAGCCTGTTAATATAACCTGATCGTTACATTGATGTAATTCGATAAGGCTCTCTGATCCTTTTTTCCTCACTTCATCATATTGGCCGGAAAGAACGTATTTTATTTTGGGGAATTTAGTTTTAATCGGCTGACTGATTTTATTACCTGATCATAGCCTTTATATTGCTCTGATGAAGCAAGGCGGGTTAAGGTAAAAATTACTGGGCTTGCCTGAGTTAGGCTATACCGATTTAGCAAATATTCCGGTTTTGCAAATTTGACAGGCAATTTAATAAATGGATCAACTGCATTATTAAGCACAAAGCATTTTTCAGGATCAGCCTGATGTAGTTTGATCATTTGTTTGTTTGTAAAATTGCTAACAGAAATGATTTTGTCACAATACCTTTTTAAAAATAATTTGTTTATGAAATTTAAGGGGCGCCAAACCTCAATTCCATGCGCAATAAGCCACACTTTACATTTGGGATTAATTATTTTAATAATTAAACCGATCAAAGAAAGATTAATATGGCTTAATATAATAGTATCTGCTTTCGATGCCGTTTTTAATGCTTTTACTCCAAATTTTAACCTTCGGTTACCAAAACCGCTGAAATTTTCCGCCGGCACGTACTGATCCATTAAATCATATCGTGAATCATAAAGAGACCAAAGCTTAAAATCCCAGTTATTTTGTTTTGCGATATTAAATAAGGGAATAAGCCAGAGTACGTGTCATTTTCTGAATGCCGCCGGTAGAACTAAAAGTTTGGAGTGTAAATAGAAATATTTTTTTAGGCATACATTCTTAGTTGGTAAAGCGCAAAAATCTTTGACCAATGCGTTGTATTGTTTTTGAATTTCTTTAACAATTCGTTTCGCTTCTTTACTTCGGTATAAGCTTTCATTATTTATTTCCGGATGCTTTCTCATCCATTGCTGAAGGGGAAAAGTAAAACCCATTTTCGATCTGTTCCATATTGCCGCGTGGTAAAATATCACGAAAACTGTCGATTAATATTTTTTTTGGCTGCTTTTTATCGAATCTTATTTCGGCGACAATACTTTCGGCCAGTCCTTTTGAAAATCTTCGTCCAAAAATGGCACCCTTACTTCAAGACCGTGGCTCATGCCCATCACATCGGTGTCACGCAACAGTTGATTTTGCATATATAGATTCGTTTCAAACCACGCGGCATGCTCCTCATTATAATTTCGAAGCTCGGCAGCAGTCTGTTTTTAAATAAAATATCTTCCACCTCTTCATATCTATATCTAATATTTTAGCGATATCGAAGGGGAATGATGCCCTCTTAAAAATAAGTAATCAGCAAAGGGGTGGTTATAGTTCAAAAATGATATCTTTTTATAAGGATCGGATGCAAAATAATTAGCCGCTGCAAACAGGCTGGCTGGGTATTTTCTTAGATTTTTAAGATATTTTATCCTGTTGAAAATGAAGGGTAGCCACCAAAAAGTTCATCTCCGCCAATGCCAGATAGTACCGCTTTTAATCCATCTTCATGCGCATATTTGCTGATAAACCATGTATTAATACCATCGGTAGTTGGCATATCCATGCTGCGAAATTATCTGAGGAAGAAACTCTTCGAAATCCTGCTGCCGGACCAGGTGAGAAAATTTTTCACCCTCAATTTGTTTCAATATCAGATTTTGATATTGGCGTTCATCATATTCTTTTTCATTAAAATAGATAGAAACGGTTTTTAGCTGCGCCCGCTTTTTCTCGTTTGCAAGTAAGGTGATCAAGCTCGAATCAATGCCACCGCTGAGAAAAACGCCTATCGGCGCATCTGCCATAAGCTGCCGGTCTATAGCCAGTGTTAAGGCATTTTTTAATAATCTCCGTTCGCATCAGTAATGTTGTCTATGCCGGATTTTGTTGCTTATGACATGATAGGAGTGAATTTCATAGGTGCATTCATCGTGATGCCAGCATAAAAATTCTCCCTTTGGCAGGCTATAAACATTTTTTAATGTAGTATAAGGCTCCGGAATATGCCCGTAAGCCAAAAACCTGACCGGCCAGTTTGGATCAGATTCGCCTGCTATCCTGCTTTTTTCAAAGCCTTTACTTCTGATGCGAAACTTAACTGCCCATTTTTTACATGATAATATAATGGCTTTACACCCGAACTATCGCGCACCAGGTAAGTTAAGTGATTTTTGAGTATCAAATAAAGCAAATGCAAATATGCCCCGGAATTTTGAAAAGGCCGCCAGTCCCCAATGCAAGTAAGCAGATATTATAACCTCCGTATCCGTATTGGAATGGAATTTGGCCCCCAATGCTATCAGTTGCTCTTTCAGCTCAAGATAATTATATATCTCGCCATTAAATGTTATCCATACCTTTTGCTGCAGATCGGCCATTGGCTGATGTCCGTTTCTACTCAAATCAATGATAGATAATCGCCTGTGTCCAAATACAAGGCCCGATTTTTCATCGCTAAAAATGCCTTCATCATCGGGACCGCCATGCTTAAGGGCATTGCACATAATATTCACCTTTTCAAGAATTTCTTCCTGTTTTAAGTTTTTCGAGATTATTCCTGCAATCCTGCACATATTGTGTTGGGGCGAACATAGCTTCGCCGCGTAAGTCACAATTGTATTATTGTAACTTATTGATTATTAGCGATTAGTTTATTTAATCGCTTCTTATTAAGATAAAATGGTATTGAAATAAATTACAAAATACCATTTGAAAACTATCGGAATTTAAATATTAATCTAAAATCTTTCTATTAATGATGCTGCAACGTGGATAATTATGGAGCATCCCAGATTTTCCAGGCGCAACGCCAGTTGTTTTTGCGAGCGGTAGGAAATAATTTCACCGGTCATGCCTTTTAGCGGTCCTGCTTTTATAACAATTTTTTCCCCCGGACGCAAATTCTCTTCCGTAACTTCCAACTTCATACGCGCTCGTCATTAATAAGTCTCAGGTCATCTATCTGTCGGTCCGGCATGGCTGTGATTTTGCCCCCGAAATAAATAAAACGGGCTATACCTTTGGTCATCAGAATATCCGCCTGATCATATTCAGCAATATTGACAAAGAGATAAGATTTAATAAAAGGTTCGTCGATCCATTTTTTACGGTCGCTCCATTGTTTTAGCTGCCGCCTTAACGGCAGATAAGTTTCAATACCTTTATTTAAGAGAGCCTCGTGTGCTTTTTTTTCAGCCCTCGGGTGTGTGTAAACTGGATACCACCTTTTCGTTCCCTTTTGTATTCTTATATCCATTGACTGTTTAAGAGCATTATTTAATCCACCTTTTTATTTCCCACCATTTATGCGCTTTCTTATCTATATAATAGTCCGATCCTTCATAGCCGCTGTAATCTGAATAATAATAGTAATGTGTTCCGTGATTTTCACCCGTAAACTTGGTGGTATAATATCTCGAATGAAGGAGATCCTCTGCAAATGCATTTAAAATGATCACTGTATTATCCAGGTGATATTCGCTGGCAATACGCTGCGGTACAGTTGCCGCATAATATTTTGATTTTCCTGAACGAATCACGAAAATATTGATATCGCTCATCCTGATCAGTGGTATAGCATCTGATACCAAACCGATAGGAGCAGTATCGATCATAATAATATCATATCTGTCTTTTAATTCAGCGATCAATGTTTTCACCCTTTCGCTATGCAGTAGCTCAGACGGATTGGGAGGAACTGGACCGGATACTAATGATATCCAAGACCTGGCTGAGCCGACTTTACTGATGATATCATCCACTTCGCATTGATTAGCCAGGTAATTACTTAAGCCCTTATCATTGGGCAAATGAAATGTTTTATGAAGCCGCGAACGACGTAAGTCAGCCGCTATCAAAATGACTTTTTTATCAATAAGGGATAAGTGTGCTCGATAAATTAACCGTTATAAATGATTTTCCTTCGCCTGCTACCTCTGAAGTAACGCAAATTACTTTGCTTTTCTTTTCAGAGGCGATAAAACTTAAATTAGTACGCACCGAACGCACGGATTCCGCAAAAAGAGATTTAGGCCGAGCTGATGGCCAATATTTGAGTGTTGTTTTCATCAATTGCTTCCGGGAATTTTCGGATCACACCAATAATTGGTATGGTCGTAAGGCTTTCAACAGTTTCCTTATCATAAATGTAAGGATTAAGTATCCTGATCAAAATAATCATTCCTAAGCCAATGACAATACCCGACTAATAAATGCAGAACGATGAATAGTATGTTCATCAGGCGAAATTGGGCCGAATTGGGTTGCGCCTGTTCAACTAATGGTTGCGCCCGGCTAAAATTGCCGAACGGCTGATCTGGGCATCCAGTCTTTTTTCGGATAAAAATGAATATACTTTATCATTGATATCAAAATCGCGCTTCAGACTGATCAGGTTACGTTCTGCTGCTGGCAGGGTGGATACTTTCTGATTTGCCAATGCAATTTGACTATCAATGTATTCTATGTTTTTGTTAATCCGGGCCGTTGTCGCATTAATATTATCTAAAGCCGCAGTTTTTAATCTGCAGAATCTGCTGATTGATATCTCTTATCGTTTGCGAATTGCTGTTGTAGGTTTTTGATAAGGTCGCCTTTTCAACCAAAAGATTATTCAGATTAACTATCAAACCGCCTAACAGCGGATCGATCTGCTCCTTCCAGATTCAGATTTAGCGCGATATTGTCTTTTTCTTTGGTTATCTGATCCCTTAACTGGTTGATGGCAATTAACTGAATATTTAATATCGATCGCTGCGATTCCAGTTCCTTTAATTTGGCCATCTCCAGTTCTGTGGCCGAGGAGATATCGATTATTTTTGAATTCTGTTTAAAGTCTTCGATCGATTTTTCCGAACCTTTTACCTCATTTGATAATACCTGCAGCTGATCATCAATAAACTGGATTATCTGGGTAGCTGACTGTGTCTTTTGGTTCTTATCATAGATCAAGATACTCCTTCATTATGGCATTTAGAATATCGGCTGCAAACTGGGGATTGGAGTCGGTATATTGCACTGAAATGATATTGGAGTTTTTTATCATCTCACTGGCATGGAAGCCAGCCTTTAACCCTGCCAATAAAATCTTCCGGTGTATTGAATTTAAAAATGAAAGTGGATTTAGCTGGTAATTCTCCTGGATATTTTATGCTGAAGGCCATATTGCCAATGCTGACTGGCTGATTATAGATAAAATTTCTGTTTATTTCCTTCCACCGATTATTATAAGCTAAGCTTAAATGTGCTTTTATTTATGGGCTGAAAAGTAATCAGGTCCCTGTAAAAATCTAGGCTGTCAAATTTTAATAAGTTGAATATCTAAGTAATTTTTGAGGATATACATCGCTGGTTCGGGCACGACCGGATATATAAAAGCTTATCCTGTAATCCAGGTCCTTTATTGCACTTAGAATAAGCGTACGGCTCTGCAATACAAATATTTCACTTTGTATTTTGGATGGGCCTCGGTCATTATTAATGTACGCCAACAAGGTCAGAAAATTCGGATTTTTTTTCTTCAATTTTTAAGGTGCCTGAAGAAGAATAAGTTTTTGGGGTATACCATAAATATAGCGAAGAAAGTAGCAGGCAAATAATAACAGTTCCCGCAATCCAATACCACCGGCTCATCAGTATTTTGCCGATCTTGAAATAGTCAACTTCCTGGTTAGGTAATTTTCTAACGATCTTCTCGGTCTCTTCCATTAGTGGTGAATAAGCGTGTAAATGACTAAGGCAGTATTTAGAACAATCAAAATGCGGAGAAATCGTGTTGTGAAATTCTGCAACTGATCATTTTTAACTGCACGTTTGCTTTGTGCTATATAGATAATATCATTGTTCTGGAGTATGATCCTTGGATCGGCTAAAGTCTTAGTATTACTCAGATCAACTTCCGTTATCTGGGGGTTTTTAGGGTCGCCCCGTAATGATCTTAATATTTTTCTCATTGGCCCTCTCTGTTAGTCCGCCTGCCTCGCCTATCATTTCAATCAGATTGGTTCTATCTTTTACTAATGGAAAATTTCCCTGTGCTTTCACTTCCCCAAGTAAGGTGACTTTTAGATTTATAATTTTTAGGTCAATAATCGGGTCTTTGAGCACATTTTTACGGTAAAGATCCTCGATCTGTTTCGCTGCTTCTGCTCTTGTTAGGCCAGCAACTTGAACGTGGCCAATTACCGGCAAAGCCACCGAGCCGTCATCTTCAACCTGATAGGTTTGCCCGGTGGCGAAATCATAGATCCGCCTGATGACTGCAGTTGTATTTGTGGGAGTTTCCTCAACAATATATTTAATGTTTTGCAGATTTCGTATTTGTAATAAATCCTGTGAGCGGATATGGTAATCACTGGTGCCATTGCCGCTATTTTGATTGCGGGCGCTGTCCGGAATTGGGGCGGATTGCTTAAACAACAACTGCTGCTGTTTGGTGGCGCATGAACTGCACATGAGTATTCCGGCAATGAAGCTTAAAATAATTAGGGTTTTGTGAAAACGCATATACAATTAAAATGCATATTTGTTTAAAATATGCCTTAGGTCCAAAAGTACCATTATTTGCGAATAATAAAAGGCGTATTTTTCCACAAATGGAAGATTTGAAAATTTCCCTAATTACGGTAGCCTATAATGCTGAGGCCACAATTGAACGTTGTATTACCTCGGTCTTGGGACAGCAATTCAGCAATATTGAGTACATCATAATCGACGGCGGATCGACCGATAATTCCCTTCAAATTATAGGTAAATACAAGGACCACATTGCCCATTTTGTATCAGAGCCTGATAAGGGAATTTATGACGCGATGAATAAAGGAATAGCACTGGCTTCAGGTGATATTATCGGCATGCTCAACGCGGATGATTTTTTTGCAGATGATGATGTGTTAAAAGAAGTGGCAGCAGCATTTTGCGACCAAGGTCATCATATTCTTTATGGCGATCTGGACTATGTCGAGCAAAACGGCAAGGTGATCCGCAAATGGCGTTCAGGAAAATATAAAACTGGGATTTTCAATTTTGGCTGGATGCCTCCGCATCCCACTTTTTATTGCAGAGAGGAATCTGTTTGAAGAATTAGGCGTTTACCGACTGGATTATGGCAGCGCAGCCGACTATGAACTGATGCTCAGGTTCATTCATTTACACCGATCGAATGTGCATTACCTGAATAAAGTAATGGTGAAAATGATTGTTGGCGGAGTGAGTAACAAAAATATCGGAAACCGCGTAAAAGCAATGCGTTTTGATCTGAGAGCGATGAAAAATAATAATATTATTTTGCCCTGGATGACCATATTTTTTAAGCCTATTCGTAAAATAGTGCAATATTTTTAAAGAAAATTGAATTTTTTGTTAAATTGGACTCGTGATACTATAACTGATCTTTACAATTATCTATGACAGAATTTTACATTCATCTTATTTAGTATACTACAGTATCATTGTCATCTTTTCTATTCTCATTACCTTTATTGCTATGCCTTCTATTCTGCACGTATCACGGGCGAGGCATTTGTATGATGATCTGGGGCACTTCAGAAAGCAGCATGATCATGGGATACCCCGCTTGGGCGGCGTAGCCATTTTTGTAAGCTTTACTATTACCTCTCTGCTTTTTAGTATGACGGGCACGTCCTTGCCAATAAATTATCTGCTTACTGCCTGTATCATTTTATTTGCAATGGGCCTGAAGGATGACCTTGCGGGCGTAAACTCCCGGACCAAATTCTTTATGCAATTTATTGTAGCTTCCATTCTGGTTATACTGGGCCATATCCGGCTTAACGAGTATGTATGGTGTTTTTGGTATTTATGGGCTTGCCTTATTGGCCAAGCATTGCGCTCTCGGTTCTCACCATCATACTTGTAGTAAATGCATTTAATCTGATTGACGGAATTGACGGCCTTGCAGGCTCAACGGGGATTGTAACAAATAGCTGTTTTGCGGGATTGTTCATCTATATGCATCAGTATGAACTGGCTGCAGTTTGCCTGGCCATGGCAGGTGCCATTTTTGGTTTTTTAAGATTTAATATAACTCCTGCCAAAATATTCATGGGTGATACCGGTTCGATGCTCATTGGACTGATATCCGTTGTAATGGCGATAAAATTTATTGAACTCAATAAATTCACTGGCGTGAATTCTCCTGATTTTTTCTCGGCTCCTGCAATTGCTGTAGCCATTATGATAGGCCCGATTTTCGACACTTTAAGAGTTTTTGTACTTCGTATCTCCAAGGGCATATCGCCTTTTAAAGCTGATCGCAAACACATTCACCATCGCATGCTCAGACTTGGACTTAGTCATACGCAAACTACACTGATCCTGGTTGTTCTAAATATTATATGCGTGACTACGGCTTTACTGTTAAGGTCTTACGGTAACACCTTATTACTGGGGCTCACTTTAATCGTTTGCCTATTGTTTAACTGGATCATTTCTCTTCTTATCCGTACCAAAGACCGGGAAAGCGTGGTACTTCGCAAACTCATTACCTAGGCGGCCGGACAATGTCTGGTAAGATTCATATTTTTCTGTTGTCTTCCTCTCCGTTTTAGTTAACCGATTTGATGCTATATTTTGCCTAAATTTGCACTGAATATTTAGTGGTATGAGGATAGCTATAAATGGATTCGGTCGGATTGGAAGAATATTTTTAAGAAATATAATCTCTAATCCCAACATGCAGGTCGTTGCCATAAACGATCTGACAGATACAGAAACGCTCGCCCATTTATTTAAATACGATTCTGTTCACCGCACATTTAATGGTACCGTTAAATTTGATGCAGGGAATTTATACATTAACCACCAGCAAATAAAAGTTCTTTCTGAAAAGGATCCTTCAGGATTACCCTGGAAAGAACTAGATGTTGACCTGGTAATTGAATCAACAGGAAAATTTACATCAAAGCACGGCGCCAGCCAGCATTTACTGGCCGGAGCCAAACAAGTGATTATTTCTGCGCCATCGGCTGATAAAAATGTACCGACCGTTGTAATTGGGGTAAATGATCATTTAATCGATCTGCAATCTCCAATTCTGTCCAATGCATCCTGCACGACGAACAATGTCGCTGCTATGGTTAAAATCCTGGATGATAACTGGGGCATTGTTGATGGGTATATTACTACAGTACATTCGATGACGGGTGATCAAAACCTGCACGATGCACCGCACAAGGACCTGCGTAGGGCAAGAGCCGCATCAGCTTCAATTATTCCAACTACGACAGGCGCAGCAAAAGCCATTACCAATATTTTTCCGCATCTCGATGGACAGCTAGGGGGCGCGGGTATTCGCGTACCTGTACTGAACGGGTCATTAACCGATTTTACCTGTTTACTGAAAAAGCAAACTACGGTAGAGGAAATCAACCTGCTTTTAAGCAAGCTGCTGAAGGTCCCATGAAAAATATTCTGGAATATACCGAAGATCCAATTGTATCGACTGATATACTCGGATAATTCGCATAGCTGCATTTTTGATGCAAAGCTTACATCCATAGTGGGCGGATCTGGTTAAAGTCGTAGGATGGTACGATAATGAAATGGGATATTCAAGCCGCCTGGCCGATCTGGTAGCAAAAATAAGTATAGCAAAGCATGATCAGGTTTATTCAGGCTGATGATGTACTGGCTATCCGCAATGAGGTATTGCGCGAAGGAAGATTATCGTTAGATCAATGTCGTTTCCCAAATGATGATGCAGAGGATGCTTTTCATCTCGGATACTTTGATAATGAGCGAATTAGTATGCGTTGCCTCATTTCACCCACAAAACTATAAGGGATACAATGGTAAAGGCCTACCAGTTGCGGGGCATGGCAACGCTAGCGGAATACCGCGGTAAAGGCATAGGCAATCAACTCGTCAACTTTGCCATTGTTTATATGCGCGGCCGCAAAAGTAAACTACGTGTGGTGCAATGCCAGAAAGAAAGCTGTCCGCTTTTATCAGGATCTTGGCTTTGAGATCATATCCGATGAATTTGAAGTGCCAGGCATCGGAGCCCACTATGTCCTTTATTTAAAAATACAATAGGGGCAAACACCTTTTTCATTTTTACGTTCAGAATTTAGAATTAATTGCTGAATTTGGCTGCCCAAATACAATCTCCACTAAAACGATATGAAAACAATAGATCAAATAAATTTCTCCGGAAAAAAAGCGCTTGTCAGGGTCGATTTTAATGTGCCGCTGGATAATGCATTATAACATAACTGATGATAACCGGATGACCGCCGCGCTGCCAACCATCAATAAAATATTGAAAGATGGTGGCGCTGTGATCCTGATGTCGCACCTGGGAAGGCCAAAAGGCGGTCCGACGGAAAAATATTCGCTAAAACATTTGATCCCGCATTTGTCCGATCTTTTGGGTCAGCAAGTTGAATTTGCAGATGATTGCATCGGCGAGCAGGCTGTGGAGAAAGCAAAAGCACTGGCAAAGGCGGACAGGTACTGCTTTTGGAAAATCTTCGTTTTTATAAAGAAGAAGAAAAAGGCGATAAAGATTTTGCCGAAAAACTGGCCGCTCTTGGCGATGTTTATGTGAATGATGCCTTTGGTACAGCGCACCGGGCGCATGCCTCTACGGCAGTTATAGCCCAGTTTTTCCCTAATGCGAAATGCTTTGGTTACCTGATGGCAGCTGAACTGACCAATGCCGAAAAAGTATTGAACAATGCCGAAAGGCCATTTACAGCTATTATGGGCGGCGCTAAAGTATCCGATAAGATCGAACTGATCGAACGGCTGTTGGATAAGGTTGATAACCTGATCATTGGCGGAGGCATGGCTTATACGTTTGCAAAAGCGCAGGGCGGAAACATCGGCAAATCATTGGTGGAAGAAGATAAACTCGATCTGGCAAAAAGCCTTATTGCAAAAGCGAAAGCAAAGGAAGTCAATCTATTGCTGCCAACAGATTCAATTATAGCTGATAATTTTTCAAACGATGCCAATACGGATATCGCTCAAAATGATGCTATTAAAGATGGCTGGATGGGACTGGATATTGGTCCGGATTCGATCAAAGCATTCACTAAGGTAGTGGAGCAGTCAAAAACTATTTTGTGGAACGGCCCGATGGGTGTTTTTGAAATGGAAAAGTTTGAAAAAGGCACCAAAGCTGTTGCCGACGCCGTAGTAGAAGCCACTGAAAACGGTGCTTTCTCACTGATCGGCGGGGGCGACTCTGCTGCAGCCGTAGCGAAATTCAATTTGACGGATGATGTTAGCTATGTATCAACAGGCGGCGGTGCTTTGCTTGAATATATGGAAGGCAAAGAATTGCCAGGCGTAAAGGCGATTAACGAGTAAAATATAATAACAATTTTTACGATTAAAGGCAGGCGAAAGCTTGCCTTTGTCGTTATTTACCCGCTGTATAATTCAGGATTTTTCTCCTAAAACTCCGCTCGATTCCTGAATATGGAAATCATAATTATGGCAGCGAGGCAAACTATTTTTCGCAACAATCGCCGATTTATTGGGGCATATTTTATTTTATTCATAATTTCGGCCCCTTAAACTCTCAATAGTTAATGAAGAAACAATTGTTTTTAGCTATTAGCTTCGTGCTTTTAGCCGTCTTTTCTTTTGCGCAGCCCGCTACTTCGGATGCCGCCTATATAAAGGAAAACTACCAGAAATACGAATACCAGATACCGATGCGCGATGGTAAAAAACTGTTTACTTCGGTGTATGTGCCTAAGGATCACGCAAAAAAATACCCAATTATGATGGACCGGACGCCTTATAGCGTTGCTCCATACGGACAGGATGTTTATAAAGGTTCACTTGGGCCCGTCACCATTATTTGTACATGACGGTTATATTTTTGTTTACCAGGATGTGCGCGGCCGCTGGATGAGCGAAGGCATCTTTGAGGAAATGACACCCGAAAAAGAAGTGCACAAAACCAAAAGCGATGTGGATGAAGGCACAGATACCTATGACACGATCGACTGGCTCATCAAAAATCTTCCGAATAATAATGGTAAGGTAGGCGTATGGGGAATATCCTATCCCGGGTTTTATTACTACAGCGTCTTTGCTGAGCCGTCACCCGGCATTGGCTGCGGCATCGCCGCAGGCGCCGATGGCTGACCTGTATCGCGATGATGCCTTTCACAATGGCGCCTTTATGCTGGTGGCCAACTTTGGATTTTATCCAGGCTTTACCAATCGCCAGGATGATAAGCCTACCCAGCGCCATGGAAAACGCTTTGACTACGGAACCGAGGATGGCTATCAGTTCTATATGAACATGGGTTCAGTAAAAAACTCAAACGATAAATATTATAAGGACACCATCCGTTTGTGGAACGAAATGCTGGATCACCCTAATTATGACCAGCATTGGAAAGACCGCAATGTACTGTCTCACCTGCATGATATTAAAACGCCGACACTGGTTACCGGCGGCTGGTATGATGCAGAAGACCTTTATGGCGCGATCAATACCTACAAAACGTTGGTTAAAGAATAATCCTAATACACCCATCTATTTTACGATGGGCCCCTGGGTACATGGCGGCTGGTCGCAGGGGCGACGGCGATCATTTGGGTGACGTAGCCTTCGGCGGGCCGACCGGCCCATTTTATCGTGAAAAGATTGAGTTTGCGTTTTTTAGCCATTACCTGAAAGGTACTGATCTGGATCTTGCCAAAATATCCGCTTTTGAGACCGGCGTTAATAAATGGAAAACCTACAATACCTGGCCGCCGAAAGAAGCCGAAGAAAAGAATCTTTACCTTTTGCCCGGTGGAAAGCTTTCATTTGATGCACCGGCTTCGGCAGACAGTTTCGATGAATTCGTATCCGACCCCAATAAACCAGTCCGTTCTATGACGGCATTACTACGGACATGCAACGTGAATACATGACCGGCGACCAGCGTTTTGCCGCTCGCAGACCGGATGTGCTGACCTACCAAACCGATGTTTTGGATAAAGACGTAACCCTGGCAGGCAACATCTGGGCGGACCTTAAAGTATCCATTACCGGTACGGATGCCGATTGGGTGGTAAAAGTGATCGATGTGTACCCGGATTCAGCAAAAAACAACCAGTTTACTGCCAAGGGCAAATATATGTCCGGCTACCAGCAGATGGTACGCAGTGAGGCTATGCGCGGTAAATTCCGCAATGGCTTTGATAAGCCGGAGCCGTTTGAGCCGGGCAAAGTAACGCCTGTGAATTTTGAGTTGCAGGATGTACTGCACACTTTTAAAAAAGGTCACCGCATTATGGTCCAGGTACAAAGCACCTGGTTCCCGCTGATCGACCGCAATACGCAGCAGTTTCAGGATATCATGAAAGCAAAAGATACCGACTTTAAAAAGGAAACGCACCGGATTTACACCTCAAAGAATGAGCCCAGCTTTTTGAAGGTAAGGGTGACGGAATAATAAGCTTCGTAGCGATGGGTTTTAGAAAATGTTTTAAACCCATCGCTACGTTTATAAATGGAATTAGCCCGCCCGTCGCGGCTAGTATAAATTACTTACTATTTTCCGGGATTATCAGAAGATAACTCGTGCTTCGCCCCCCTTGCGGATTCTTTACCAAGTATGCCTTTGTCGATTAGATCCTGGATATCTCTAAGTGCAGTATCCGTAGAGGATTTGGTCATTTTCCCCCATTTTGTGCTGGTTAAATTGCCAAAAAAGCCGTCCAGTAATTCAGTGATCATTTGTCGTTGACGACCATTCAATGACGTATCCCGATGGTATTCCCAGAACCTGCTGCGATCAAATACTTCAGCCAGCATTTTCTCCGTATGATCCATTGAATTAAGTAGACAATCTAAGAACCAGCTGATCCATTAGTGATATCCAGGTTCCCTTTTTATGTGTTCTCTAAAAGGTATAATAAGTACTTTTCTCCCGCAATATTTGTGCGGACATGCTATAAAATCGTTTGGGACTTTCGTCTGCCCGGGCTAATAACATATCAGTAAGAGCGCGGGTAATGTGGCCGTTTCCATCATCGAAAGGGTGCAAAGTGACAAACCATAAATGTGTGATAGCCGCTTTTATTACCGGATCATTGCTTTGATCACTGTTGAACCATTTTAAAAATGTATTCATTTCTTTAGGCAGTATTACGGAATCAGGCGCCTGAAAATGTACCTTTTCCCGGCCCATTGGTCCAGAGACAACCTGCATAGGACCGCCTTCGCCTTTACGCCAATCTCCCACCGTTATTTTATGCATGCCACTTCGGCCGGTAGGGAACAATGCAGCATGCCACCCGAAAAGCCGGTCCTCCGTCAGCTCAGTTTGATACCTCTGGGTAGCATCCAGCATCATTTCTACAACGCCTTCGACATTTCGGTCCGAGGGAACAGCGCCTGCTATATCCATTCCAAGACGTCTTGCAATGGATGACCGGACCTGATCGGTATTTAGCCGTTCGCCTTCGATCTCGCTCGATTTTGTGACGTCCAGCGTTAGCGTATCAAGCAGTATCTTTTCTTGCAACTTACGACCCAGGGCCATCATCTGTCCCAGCAGTTTACCCTGGCGGTGACGAACATTTCCTAGTCGAAGGAGTATGGAATGTGAATCCCAGGTAAAATCGGGCCATTCATTTAACCGATGTATGTACATAATCTCCGCATCTATGCGTAAATGTAGGGCTATTCTCCGCCTTTTTAATATAAAAACCGCATAATTGCGGACTTTATAACTGCTATTCGCCGCACGAATCGAAATTGGGGCAAGGCAAAGTCCAAATTTGCGCACTTTAGGCATGTTATTCTCCGCAGAATCGAAACTGGGCGGTTTTATATACGGCAACGTAAGAGATAATGGTTCGGACATCCCGGACGGCATAAAAGACAAGATCATGCAGCCGTTTTTTACAACCAAACCAACGGGAGAAGGGACAGGGCTGGGCTTGAGCTATGATATTGTGGTGAAGGGGCACGGCGGAACAGTAAAAGTAAATAGTTATTTTTCATTTGCGTATAGCTACGGAATACGTAGTAGTTCGCGATTTAATTGGTAAAATTTGCATTTCAATTATAAAACGACGATGAAGATGCCCAAAAGAAGGTCGACAACTTATTCTCAAATTTCAAAGATAACCTGAAGTCTATTTTGGAGAAGGTGAAGGTGTTGGACCCGACAATAAAAGAAAACCAAATCTTTTACAGCAGCAGCAATAAATGAGATTCACCTCACTAAAGAAACAACAGTTGATTTCCTAGGCGCTCATACTATTTTGATTTTGTGATTATCTATAATTTCCAGTACAAAGGGGTTGGTCAACGTTTCATTGGCCACTAGATCGATCTCACGATGCAACAAGGCTTGTAATTCATACAATAAACAGGCATAATTATCACCGTATGTTTTATAATCCATTTCTTCTGAAAAGGCGATAACGAAGTTAAGGTCGCTTTTCACATTTTCGGTTCCCGTGATAGCGCTTCCAAATGCATAGGCATGTTTGACATGATGCATACGCATCAGCTGTGCTATCTGAGGCAGCTTGTTTTGTATACTTTTTTCCATAATTTTTTTGTTATGGTAAAATTATGAATTCGGTTTTTTTGGACGCATTTTGCTTCCATTGACCTGTTGAAAATAATTGCGGTTACGCTGAAATGTTCAGGACTCGATCCAACGAAATGCTGGATCACCCCATTTGATTGAGTAATAAATACGGCGCTGCTTTAAACGCTCCAGGCTTATAACACTCTGAATTCCCGCGTACCCATAATTTTCAAAATAAAGGGGATTTCCAACGTTTCCTTTGTTAATAAATCGACTTTACAGTGCAATAAGGCTTCCAATTGTTGTAATAAGCTGACATAATGATCAGAGTACGTATGATAATCCAAGTTATCTTCAAATAGTACAAAAAAGTAAGTGCCCTTGATCTTAGGTCCCGTTCGACTTGCAATGGCTGTAAACGCATAGGCATTTCTGACCTGATGCATACGCATCAATTGTTGTATCTGAGCCAGGTTAGTTTGTATAATATTTTCCTTCATAAGTGTTTTTATACAAAACTAAAAACTCGATTTCGTTTAGTGCTCTTGGGCTCAATCGTAAGCGTTGAAAATAATGGGGGTTTGGCTGAAATGTTCATCGCCGCTCATTAATTTCACCGATTGTATCAAAAAGTCGGTAAATCGCGTAAATAATATAAAACACCAGATGGCCTATAGAAACCTTGCCCTTGCATTGATTACGACCGCGCTGCTTGCTTCATGCACCAAGAACCAGCAGCAATCGGCTTGCGGAACCCAGGCATGCACCAAGAATTTTGTTTCAGTGGGTGTCTTCTTTACGGATAAGCAGGGCAAGCCGGTAGCGCTTGAGAAATACAGCGTATTTAACGTCAGCGCTGGTAAACAAATCTATCCCGGGCTTCCCTCGGCTAATCTGATCATGGGATACTATATTGTGGCAAGTGATAATGACATTAAGGATTTCTCGAGCGAAGGCGATGATATCCGGGTTTCGGCAGTTGATTCCACGAGCGCGCAAACCAAGACGGTGAACTTTAAAATATCCGGCGGATGCAATTGCCATGTCGCCAAAATATCCGGTCCGGAGACTGTGGCCTTCGACTGAGCCTATTCCAGCACGACCGTTTTATTTTTATAGATAAAAACCCGGTCGTCAAACACCATCTTAAGGGCTTTTGCCAGTACCGCCGTTTCTATTTCCTTGCCCGCTTTCATCATGTCGCCCGCTGTATGGGAATGATTTGCCGGTATGATCTGCTGGGCAATGATGGGACCCTCGTCCAGGTCGTCGGTAACAAAATGCGCCGTGGCGCCAACGAGTTTTACGCCGCGCTCAAAGGCCTGGCGGTAGGGATTTGCGCCCGCAAAGGCAGGCAGGAAGGAGTGATGTATGTTGATGATCTTTCCGGGGAAGCGCCCCACGAAACCGGGCGACAGAATGCGCATAAATTTGGCAAGGACGATGTAATCATGCTCGTAGCGTCCGATAACCTCCAGCAGGCGGCGCTCGGATTCGGGATTCGGACCTTCGAAGGGTACATGGAAAAAAGGGACATCAAAGCGCCTGCAGATATCCTCCAGATTGATATAGTTACCAATAACGCAGGCTACGCTTGCGCCCAGCGTCCGGAAATAATTGCGGACCAGAATATCGGCAAGGCAATGGTACTCTTTAGTCACCAGCACAATGACTTTTTTTGCCGGGTCGGGGTTGATTTTAACGATAGAGTCGGCAGGCAGCAATTCAGTGAGCTGCCGCTCCAGGCGCTCATCGGATAGTTTATCCACTTCCAGGCGCATAAAAAACATGTTCTCCGTTTTGTCGACATGTTCATGCATGGACACAATATTGAATCCTTCCGTGGCAAGCAGCCCCGAGATTTTTGCAACCAGACCTACCTGATCCCTGCACTGAATAACAATAACCATAAGCGCAAATAGGGCGGCAAGTTAACAAATTGGTCGTACGAATAACCAACAAACTGTGCCTGATTTCATTGGGTTCTCGCCGGGTCAATTCGTTGGTCTTTTACCGCGGGCAATACGTTAATGGACTGTGTCTCAATTTGAAATTAGCGTATTACTGAAAATATAGCGAAATTTGAATAGGCAATTAAGCAACCCGTAAATGGATATTTCATATGAACGTACAGGAACAAATCGATGCGTACATTAGTAGCCAGCCTGAATCGAAGCAAAGTGAAATGCAGGAATTACACCAGCGCATACTTCAAGTTTTACCAGGTTGTAAATTATGGTTCGACACTGGGTTAAACAGCGAAAATAAAACGGTTAGTAACCCGAACATCGGCTATGGGTCTTACACCATAAAATATGCTGATGGAAAGACCCGGGATTTTTTTCAGATTGGTTTGAGCGCAAACAAAACCGGGATCTCTGTCTACATTCTCGGACTCAAAGATAAAATGTACTTAGCCCAAACGTATGGAAATGAGCTGGGCAAGGCGAGCGTGACCGGTTATTGCATCAGGTTCAAAACGCTGAAAGATATAAACGTTGATATCCTGGAAGCGGCGATAAGAAATGGGGTTGACCTTACGAGTGAAAATTAAATTTCAAACCCGGAACGATACCTCTTATTGACCAGCTGTCATCTCGTTATAGCAGACCTAGTCGCGGACAAAAGTTTCCGTCGTGATTTGCTTGGCGCCGCTAATGACCACCGTATCAGTTAAAATAAGCTGCGGCTGCGTATTGCTGCTGCTTACAGCGCCATACGAGCTTAATGTAACGCCGTTGGCGATGTATTTAAAGTGAACGGTATTGGCATTGCGCGACCAGTTCAGGCGCGTAGTATCGCCCGGCTGACCGGCATAAATGCCTGTTCCCACCATGCACGATGACGTGCCGGTATATCTTTGCATGGCCGTGCCGTCCGTATTGATCACTAAATTATTGTTCCTCAGGCAGAAATATTCAACGGTAGAGTAGGCGGGGCCATTGTTAAAAGACGCTGTAACCATTACCCAACTACCGGTAATTCCTATCTGCTGCGTTTTATCCTTCTTACAACTGACAACCAAAATGGCCAGCGAGAGATAAAGTAAAGCTGTTTTCATGGCTTGGTAAATCTTTAAATAAATTATAACGAGTAACTTATCAAATAGGTTACCATTAATGGGAATTTGAGGAACAATTCTGCTAATTATTAGTTAAAATTTAAACTTCCTGATACCTCGGGGTTATAAAAGTTAATGAATAGTTTTGCATGCCCGGGCGCAGTGAGTTAACCAGTTATAAATAATTGATAATAAATGTTTTCTTAAAAAATCACAACCACGGATTTTTGTAAGAAATGATCAAAAGTGGGAGCAAAATGACCTAAAATACTGTTGAAAACTTTTTGGTGGTAAAAAATGGGGATTTGTGGGAAAAATGGAAAAAGTACTTTACTTTTACTCTGAAATAAATGCTGCAGAGTAGAGTATGGCCCATTTTTTAGGCGAATTTGAGTGTAAACTGGATGCCAAAGGCAGGATGATGATCCCTGTAGGCCTCAAAAAACAGCTTCCTGAAGCTGAAAGTGAGGGCCTTGTGATCAATCGTGGCTTTGAGAAGCACCTGGTGATTTACACGCGCAAGGAATGGGATAAGATCGTTGAGGATCTCTCTAAACTCAATCAATACGAGAAAAAAACCCGCGAATTTATCCGGTATTTCACCCGCGGTGCGTCTGAATTATCGCTCGATTCATCCGGAAGGGTGCTTTTGCCAAAATCGCTTTTAGAATATGCAGGGATCAATGCCGATGTGGTGCTGGCCTGTCAGTTTAATAAAATAGAAGTCTGGGCTCAGGATGCGTACGATACGCAACTAGATAATGAGCCAGAGAATTTTGCCAACCTGGCCGAAGAGGTGATGGGTGGCAAGGGAAAGAGGGGTAGTGATGAGTAATTACCATACTCCGGTAATGTTGAAGGAATGTATCGAGGGGCTGGATATCCGCCCGGAAGGTACTTATGTTGATGTGACCTTTGGAGGCGGCGGTCATTCGCGCGAAATATTAAAGCATCTGGGCTGATGGCGGCAGACTTGCTGGCCTTTGACCAGGATGCCGACGCGCAGCAAAATCTCATTGCTGACAAGCGCTTTGATTTTGTAGACCAGAATTTCCGGTACCTTAAAAACTTTTGCCGCCTGCATAATGCCATTCCGGTGGATGGCATATTGGCTGATCTGGGTGTTTCGTCCTACCAGTTCGATCAGGCCGACCGTGGCTTTTCAACCCGCTTTGATGCTGAGCTGGATATGCGGATGAACCAAGCATCTGGCCTGAGCGCCAAAGAGGTAGTGAATACCTACCAGGAGGCTGATCTGCATCGCATTTTCGGCATTTACGGCGAAATCACAAAATGCAAAATCACTGGCGCGAACTATTGTTACCGCGCGGCTGAATGCACCGATCATTACGGTTGCCGATCTGAAAAATGCCATTAGCGGTCTCATCCCGCGCGGAAAAGAAAATAAATACCTGGCGCAGGTTTTCCAGGCCCTGCGCATCGAGGTGAACCAGGAGCTGGAGGCGCTGAAAGATTTTTTGATCCAATCGGCCGAGGTGCTGGTTTCGGGCGGGCGGCTGGTGGTCATGTCCTACCATTCGCTGGAAGACCGGCTGGTAAAAAACTTTATCGCCAAAGGGAAATTCAGCGGCGAGGTGGAAAAGGATTTTTATGGAAATGATCAACAGCCATTTGAGCGCGGTAAGCCGGGGGGCCATAACGGCATCCGATGAGGAAATAAAAAACAATAACAGGGCAAGGAGCGCTAAACTTAAGAATAGCTGTAAAGAAATGACCAATCGTTTACGTACAGAAATTCAGGAGGAAGAAGCTTGATAAGGAACTTATCGTCGAGGAAAGACCCGCAAAGGAGATTTCTGAAAACTCTTTGTGGCGTCTTTTCACGAAAAAAGTCAACTCGGAACAAGCGACCGGCGCTTTGCCGTTTGTGCTGTTTCTGGTGTTTCTGGGCATGATCTATATCGGCAATATGCACCTTGCCGAAAAAAACATTCGCGATATCGATAAGATGAGCAAGGAAGTAAAAGAGCTGAGCTGGGATTATAAAACAACCAAGGCTGATCTGGCATTTAAAAGCACGCTTACCGAGGTTGCCAAGCGCGTCGATACCCTGGGTATTAAAGAATCAGTCGAGCCGCCGCAAAGGCTAAAGGCAAAGGAGGTCACAGGATGGGCATTAATCTCTATTCGTACCAATATACTGCTTCAGGGTATACCTGGCTTTCGGGCTTATTTTGCTTTTTGCCGGCAGCCGTAGTGGTGCAGCTTTGCCGCGTGCAGTTTGTGCAGGGGGAAAAATGGAAGGCGATGGCAAAGACCTTATCGGCCAAATACATGAACGTGGAAGCTGGCCGTGGAAATATCTTCGCATCGGATGGCAGTCTGCTTGCCACATCGGTGCCGGAATATGAGCTGCACATGGATATGCTGGCCGGCGGCATAGCCGATGACCAGGTGTTTCAGGAAAAAGTGGATTCACTGGCGCGGAGGCTATGTCCGCATTTTTTCGGATGATAAGAGTACCACGTGAATATTCACGGATGCTGCGCGAGGCGCGTAAAGACGGATCACGCTACCAGCTGATCAGAAGAAAAGTAGGTTTCCAGGAACTTAAAGCAGATCCGCAAGTTTCCCATCTTCAATATGGGTAAATATAGAGGCGGACTGGTCGTTATTCAGCAAAATAAACGTATCCTTCCTTTCCGGTCGCTGGCTGCGCGTACCATTGGTTATGTAACGAGAATGCAAAGAATGCCGAGGGCAAAAATGTCGCCGTGGGCCTGGAAGGCGCTTATGCCGACTATATCAATGGCGAAAATGGCAAACGCCTGATGCAGCGCATGGCCGGCGGGTTTGGATGCCGGTAAACAATGGTGACGAAGAAATAGCGCCTAAAGAAGGCGCCGATATTATTTCGACCATTGATGTTAACTTCCAGGATGTGGCCCAGGCGGCCTTAAAAAACAGCTGATCAAAAGCAGGCCGACCATGGCTGCGTGGTGCTGATGGAAGTGGCTACGGGCGAGATAAAGGCGATCGCCAATTATACCCATACCAAAGACGGCGATTACGAGGAAAGCATGAACTATGCCATCAGTGAATCTGCCGAGCCGGGTTCAACTTTTAAGCTGGCTTCCTACATGACGGCCATTGATCAGCATAAGATCGACACCAACAGTCATGGTGGATGCCCAGCATGGCAGAATACGAAATGATACAATCCGCGTAATGGCAGGGTGGTATTAAGAATAAAGGATGCGGAAGATCCCGGTAGGGATGATCAGCGCTAAAAAAGCATTCGAGGAATCCTCGAACGTGGCTGCAGCCAAATTTATTTATGCCCATTATCATGATAATCCCCAGGAGTTTACCGATAAGCTGTACAGCTATCATCTGAACGAAAGGGACGGACTGCAGATATCGGGTGAAGGCGCGCCGCGTATCAAAAATCCGCATTCCCGCGACTGGAATAAACTGCAGTCGCTTTCGCAGATGGCCTATGGCTACGAAGTGAAGCTCACGCCGCTGCAGATGCTCACTTTTTATAACTCGGTAGCCAATAACGGAAAAATGATCTCGCCCATTTTTGTAAGCGAGATACGCCGCTTAAATAATACCGTTGAGCATTTCGAGGCCCGGGTGATCAATCCAAAGGTTTGCTCGGATAAAACGCTGGGCAAAATCAAGGGCATGCTGGAAGGCGTGGTTCAGGAGGGTACGGCGCACCGGGTGATAAAAAATGACCTGTATACCGTAGCCGGCAAAACGGGCACGGCGCAGATCGCCAACGGAAAATATGGTTACGGTGAAAAGAACTCACACCAGGCCAGCTTTTGCGGCTATTTTCCCGCTGATCACCCGAAATATTCGATGATCGTGGTCATCCACGATCCGACTGTAGGCTCGCATCTGGCGGCCTGGGTTGCCGGGCCTGTTTTCGGGAGATCGCTGACCGGGTGTATTCAGCCGACCTGGAAATGAACCAGGCCAGTCCCCTGCGCATCGCTGGCAACACCCAGTTGCCCAAAGTGAAAACCGGTAACCGCAAAGCCGTGCAGCAGGTTTACAGCAAATTAAATGTAAAGCCCTGTATGCTTCTGCCAGTGCAGGCGTTGATACCAGTAACGGACTTACCTATGACGAAACGAATTATAAAAAAGGAACGGTGCCCGATGTATCGGGCATGGGTCTAAGCAATGCCTTATATGTGCTCGGTAATGCGGGCTATAAGGTTTCTGTTCATGGCAGCGGCGCTGTAACCAGTCAATCGGTTACAGGCGGCAGCATTATTCCTAAAGGATCTAAAATAACAATCGAACTACAATGAAGTATTTAAGCGACATATTAGAGGGACTTGCATTTACCGAACTTCATGGTAGTGCCGACATGGAGATAAGCGCCATCGTTTTCGATTCGCGCAAAGTAGTACCGGGATCGCTGTTTGTTGCTGTAAGCGGCACGCTGGTGGACGGGCATGATTATATCGAGCAGGCGATCAGCCGCCGGCGCTGTTGCCGTGATCTGCGAAGACCTGCCAGCCCATGTTACCGGGGAGGTTGATTTCTTTATGGTGGCCAATACCTCGGCCGCCCTGGGAACGATCGCAGCCAATTTTTATGATAACCCCTCGAGGAAGCTAAAGCTTGTGGGCGTCACCGGAACCAACGGTAAAACGACCATCGCTACGCTGCTTTATAAGCTGTTTCGCGATCTGGGCTATAAATGCGGCCTGCTCTCAACGGTCGAGAACCAGATCAACGGAGAGGTGGTAGCGGCGACCCATACCACGCCTGACCCGGTTGTGCTTAATACGCTGCTGAGCGAGATGGTAGAGGCAGGGCTGCGACTACTGCTTTATGGAAGTGAGCTCGCATGCGATCGTTCAGCACCGCATCGCGGATCTGAAATTTGCAGGCGGCATATTTTCGAATCTTACGCATGATCACCTGGATTATCATAAAACATTTGACAGTTACCTGAAAGCCAAAAAGGCATTTTTTGACGATCTGCCAAAGAGCGCCTTTGCCCTGACCAATATCGATGACAAGAACGGCATGGTGATGCTGCAAAATACCAAGGCACACAAAAAGACTTATGGGCTTAAAAACATGGCTGACTATAAGGCCAGGATCGTAGAGAACCAGTTCAGCGGCTTGCTGCTGAATATCGATAATGATGAGGTCTGGTTTAAGCTGGTTGGCACCTTCAATGCCTATAACCTGATGGCGGTTTATGCCACCGCCATGCTGCTCGAGCAGGACAGATCCAAAGTACTGACCAGTCTGAGTAAACTGACCGGAGCCAAGGGACGGTTTGACTATGTAGTATCGCACAGAACGGCATTATTGGCATCGTGGATTATGCGCATTCGCCTGATGCTGTGCAGAATATACTGAGCACCGTGCATGATGTACGCAAGGGCAAAGAAAAAGTGATTACGGTACTGGGCTGCGGCGGTGACCGGGATAAAACCAAAAGCCCGATCATGGCAAAAGTAGCCTGCGAGTGGAGCGACAAAGTGATATTCACTTCCGATAACCCGCGCTCGGAAGACCCGCCCAGATCATCAAAGATATGGAAGAAGGCGTTGATCCGGCATTTAAAAGACATACGATCAGCATTGTCGACCGGCAGGGAAGCCATTAAAACGGCCTGCACCTGGCAAAACCCGGAGATATCGTGGTGATAGCCGGAAAAGGACATGAGAAATACCAGGAAATCAAAGGGAGTAAAAATCACTTTGACGATAAGGAAGAATTAACCGAAGTTTTTAAAATAATGGAGTAGCCTAAACAAAGAAGATGCTTTACTACCTGTTCAGTTATTTGGAAAAAAACTATAGCATACCCGGCGCTGGGGTGTTTCAATACATCACCTTCCGCATGGCTATGGCAGTTATTACTTCACTCATCGTAACTACGGTTTACGGCCGCAGGCTGATCGACTATCTGCGCTATAAGCAGGTTGGCGAAACGGTCAGGAACCTGGGTCTGGAAGGCCAGATGCAAAAAGCAGGTACGCCTACCATGGGTGGTATCATCATTATCCTGGGCATTGTAATCCCGACCGTGTTGTTTGCCAAGCTGGATAATGTTTATGTGCTGATGATGCTTGGAACCACGATCTGGCTGGGTGCCATTGGTTTTCTGGATGACTATATCAAAGTATTCCGCAAAAATAAGGAAGGTCTGGCTGGCGCTTCAAGATCACCGGGCAGGTAGGCCTGGCGCTGATCATCGGTCTTACGATGTACTCAAATCCGGATATTATGATCCGGCAGGAAGTAAAGCCGCCGGTGATCTATGATCAGAAAGTGGAATATCACATGAAAGGCAATAAGCCGGTGTATACCCAGGATGTACGCTCGACGAAAACAACCATGCCTTTTTATAAAAACAACGAATTTGACTATGGCAAAGTGCTCAAATTTCTGGGCAAGAATTCTGAGAAATACGACCTGATGGTGTTCATGTTCTTCGTGATCGTCATCATTACGTTCATATCCAACGGGGCCAATATTACCGATGGGATTGACGGACTTGCCACGGGTACCTCGGCCATTATCGGAGTTACGCTGGCCATACTGGCTTATGTGTCGGGTAATACGGTCATTGCCGATTACCTGAATATCATGTATATCCCCAATTCGGGCGAGCTGGTGGTTTTTGCCGGAGCCTTTGTGGGAGCCTGTGTTGGCTTTTTGTGGTACAATTCCTATCCCGGCGCAGGTATTTATGGGCGATACGGGAAGTCTGGCCATCGGCGGTATTATCGCTGTTTTTGCCATCATGATCCGCAAGGAACTGATGCTGCCGCTGTTTGCGGCATTTTCGTGGTCGAGAACTTGTCGGTGATCATGCAGGTGTCCTGGTTTAAATTCACCAAAAAGCGGTTTGGCACGGGCAAGCGGGTATTTTTAATGGCGCCCCTGCATCACCATTACCAGAAAAGAGGTTTCCATGAAGCCAAAATCGTAACCCGGTTCTGGATCATCGGCATCATGCTGGCGATCCTGACGATGATCACATTGAAGTTGAGATAATATGAAGCGGGAATAAAGAGAATAAAGAAAGAAACACGAATAACGGTGGAATCAAAACATAACATGGAATCAAATCAAATAGACTGGTTGTATCTTGGTGCCGGCGAAAGCGGGGTGGGCGCAGCATACCTGGCCCAACAGCAGGGTTATGATGTTTTTGTTTCGGATTTTGGGGCCATCGCTGATAATTATAAAAAGCAACTGCAGGATTGGAATATCCGCTTTGAAGAAAATCAGCATACGGAAGGAGAAATACTTGGAGCTGTTGAGGTGATTAAAAGCCCCGGCATACCCGATAAGGCGCCGATCGTTAAAAAAATAAAAGAAAAAAGCATACCGGTTATATCGGAGATAGAATTTGCAGGGCAGATATACCAATGCCAAAATCATAGGCATCACCGGTTCAAACGGCAAAACCACCACCACCAGCCTAACCTATCATATCCTGAAAAATGCAGGATTGAATGTGGCCTGGCGGGTAATATCGGCAAAAGTTTTGCCTACCAGGTGGCGACCGAAAAGTTTGACTGTTATGTGCTGGAGCTGAGCAGCTTTATGCTGGACGATATGTACGAGTTTAAGGTGGATATCGGCGTGTTACTAAACATTACGCCCGATCATCTGGACCGGTACGATTATAAGATGGAAAATTATGTGGCATCAAAATTTCGCATTACGCAAAATCAAACGGCCAGACGATTATTTTATTTACTGTGCCGACGATCCGGAAACAATAAAAGGAATGGCCGTCCAGAACGTTTGATGCGCAGCAATTGCCATTTTCAGCATTAAAAAAAAAACTGATACCGGGAGCATATCTCGATGAAGACAATATTATCATAAACACACTTAAAGAACATTTTGAAATGTCGATCAACGATCTGGCCCTGCAGGGTAAACACAACCTTTACAACTCTATGGCTTCGGGTATTGTAGCCAAAGTACTTGAATTGCGGAATGACACCATAAGGGAAAGTATGGGCAATTTCCGAAATATTGAGCACCGGCTGGAGTCTGTTGCCAAGATATCCGGCATCAGCTTTATCAATGATTCGAAGGCGACCAATGTCAACTCGACCTGGTATGCGCTGGAAAGCATGACCACCGACGTGGTACTGATCCTTGGCGGAGTGGATAAGGGCAATGACTACAGCATGCTCGTAGATCTGGTAAAGCAAAAGGTTAAAGCCATTGTGTGTTTGGGCAAAGATAACCGCAGCGATACACGATGCTTTTGAAGATTCGATGTAGAAGTGATCGTCAATACTTTTTCGGCTCAGGAAGCCGCCCAGGTGGCCTATCACCTGGCAAAAAAAGGCGATACGGTATTGCTTTCACCGGCATGTGCCAGCTTCGATCTTTTTAAAAATTACGAAGACCGCGGCAGGCAGTTCAAACAGGCAGTGAAAGAGTTATAAGGCAAAGTGCAGATGTAATAACAAATTAATAGACGTGCAATCAAACCTTAATGGGTGAAATTATAGAGAACGTGAATCAAGATGAATAGATTACTGAGCAATACAAAAGGAGACCGCTGGATATGGCTTATTGTCATATTGCTTTCGGTTATTTCCTTGCTGGCTGTTTACAGCTCCATCGGCACGCTGGCCTATAAGCGGGGCGTGGGCGTGGAGTCGATCCTGATGAAGCACCTGGCCATGATCGTTGGCGGTATTGCCCTGATGTATATTTCCCATAAGCTGGATTACCGGTATTATGCGGGTATCTCCAAATTGCTGATGATCATTACCATGCCGCTGTTGGTGTATACGCTTATTTTCGGCGCCCATATCAATGATGCCAGCCAGGTGGATCGCCATACCGGGAACCGGCTTAAGCTTTCAGACTTCGGATCTTGCCAAGCTGGCGCTGATCACCTACCTGGCGCGTACGCTTATCGCGCAAGCAGGAAAATATAAAGGATGTAAAGCAATCGTTCATTCCCATTATGGGAGCGGTTTGCCTGGTGTTTATCCTGATCGCACTGGCCAACCTGTCCACCGCGCTGATGCTTTTTGGTGTAAGTATTTTGCTGCTCATTATCGGCCGTATCAGTATCAAGCAAATCGCCATCACCTGCCTTGCCGGCGGGGTTTTGCTGGCGGGCGTGGTATTTCTGGGACCCGCGGCGGCATACTTACATTTCCCGTATGCATACGTTTTTGCATCCTGAGAAAGTGAACGCCGATAAGTCATTTCAGTCCGATCATGCTAAAATTGCCATTGCCACAGGCGGGCTGTTTGGTAAGGGACTGGGCACACAGCGACGAGAAGAATTATTCTGCCGGAAGCATTATTCCGACGAGATATATGCCATTATTATTGAAGAATACGGCTTGTTGGGGGGTATTGTACTGATTGGGATTTACCTGTTTTTACTATACCGGTGCATCAAAATTGTAACCAAAGCGCCCAAAGCCTTTGGTGCATTGCTGGCAGCCGGGCTAAGCTTCAGCTTGACCATACAGGCATTTGCCAATATGGCCGTAGCGGTAGGGCTGGGGCCGGTAACGGGTGTTCCTCTGCCGTTGGTCAGTATGGGAGGTACCTCGATATTGTTTACCAGTATGGCCTTTGGTATTATCCTATCGGTAAGCCGGGATATTGATGAACCGAAAAAAGTGATCGTAGGAGAGATAAAGGAAGTAGCGGTCAGCTGATAATTTATAAATAGAATAATGAGAATTAGTGATCCTGGCTAATTATCCATGGAAAAAAAGTAATAAAATCGTAAATCAGTGAGGAAAAAGAGAATAATCATTAGCGGCGGCGGTACCGGAGGACATATCTTCCCGGCTATTGCTATTGCCAATGCTTTAAAACGTCTTGATCCTGCAACGGAAATATTATTTGTTGGTGCAAAGGGCCGATGGAGATGGAAAAGGTGCCCGCATGCCGGTTATAATATCATTGGTCTGGATATTCAGGGCATTCAGCGTAAATCGATGTGGAAAAACATCATGTCTGCCGTTTAAGATCGATTGGCAGTGTACTGAAATCGATGCAGATCATCAAGAAATTTCAAGCCGCATGCGGCTAGTTGGTGTGGGAGGCTATGCTTCCGGGCCGTTGTTGTATGCTGCATCGCTTAAAAGGGGTTCCGTACCTGATACAGGAACAAAATTCCTATGCGGGTATCACCAATAAGAAGCTGGGCAAAAACGCCAAGAAGATATGCGTGGCCTTTGATGGCATGGAGCAATTTTTTCCGGCTGACAAAATTGTTAAAACCGGGAACCCGGTGCGCAAGGAATCGGTGGATATCGACGGGAAACGCGAGCAGGCCTTGGAATTTAACCTGTCGCCCGCTAAGAAAACGATCCTGGTAATGGGCGGCAGCCTGGGCGCACGTACTTTGAATGAGAGCATTTTTGCGGGCCTTGATAAGATTAGTAGCTGCCGACGTGCAGCTGATATGGCAAACCGGCAAGTACTATTATAATGATATCAAAGAAAAGATGGGAGGTAAGGATCAGCCCGAATATTCGGATACTTGAATTTTTAAACCGGATGGATCTGGCCTATGCTGCGGCAGATGTGATTATATCCAGGGCGGGAGCAGGCACTATTGCTGAACTGTGTATCGTAGGCAAACCGGTCATCCTGGTGCCTTCGCCAAATGTGGCCGAGGATCACCAGACCAAAAACGCCAAAGCGCTGGTAGCGGATAATGCCTGCGTTTATGTGGCGGACCGGAAGGCGGTAGCGGAATTGACGGATGCTGCCCTGGAGCTTTTAAATGATAGTGAAAAGAAAAAAATATTAAGCGAAAACATCGCACGACTGGCGCTGCCCGATGCGGATGACGTGATCGCGAAAGAGGTTATTCAAATAACAGTTAATTTAAATTTCAGCCTACCCCCGTGCGGTTGCGGGGGAGGTTTTTTTGAAAAGAAAATGGAACTGCAAGACATTAAACGGGTTTATTTGATAGGTATCGGGGGCATCGGCATGAGCGGCCTGGCCCGGTACTTTGCACATTTGGGCTGTATTGTTTGCGGTTATGATAAAACATCTACCGACCTGACCGACCAGTTGCACAACGAAGGCATACAGGTCATATTTGATGACCGGGAAGATTGGATACCGCTGAGTTTCCAGACGCCGAACGAATGTACGCTGATTATTTATACGCCGGCAATTCCGCAGGATTCTGCCATACTTAACTTTTTTAAAAATAACGGCTTTGAATTGTTTAAGCGCTCGCAGGTGCTGGGCATGATCAGCCAGAAGTATGTTTACCATTGCCGTTGCCGGCACGCATGGTAAAACCACTACTTCCTGCATGGTTGCCCATATTCTGAAAGATTCGGGTAAGGATTGTTCTGCTTTCCTGGGCGGTATCGCAACAAACTATAACAGCAATGTGCTGTATGGCAAAAACAATATCGTGGTGGTGGAAGCCGATGAGTATGACCGCTCATTTCTAACCCTGTACCCCGATATTGCCATCATTACTTCCATGGATGCCGATCACCTGGATATTTACGGTGATCACAGCCATCTGACGGAATCGTTCAAGCAGTTTGCTTCGCAAATAAAGGAAAACGGCATGCTGATCTATAACGAGGACCTGCCGCTTAGATAGCGGGATTCACTTACAGCGCTACACGGACCCGCCGATGTAAAGGCGCAGAATATCCGCATTGAAAACGGCGATTTTTATTTCGATTTTAAAAACAGCGTGAATGCGATCAGTGATATCAGGATGGGTATCGCCGGCCTGCATAATATCGAAAATGCAGTGGCAGCCATCGAAGTAGCGTTTAAGCTGGACATTCCCGCCGAGAACGATAAAAAGTGCGCTGGGATCATTTAAAGGTGTAAAGCGCCGGTTTGAATACATTGTAAAAAACGACCAGCATATCTATATCGATGATTATGCGCATCATCCTGAAGAACTGAGGGCAGCAATCAGCTCAGTAAAGAAATTATATCCGGATAAAAAACTCACAACCATTTTTCAACCGCATTTGTATACCCGCACCCGCGATTTTGCCGATGGCTTTGCCGAGGTGCTGGATATGAGTGACGAGCTGATCATGCTGGATATTTACCCTGCCCGCGAACTGCCCATTGAAGGCGTGAATTCCGAGATGATACTGAGCAGGATGCAAATGTTAAATAAACGAAAATGTGGAAAACAAGAGGCCGTTGAAATTGTGCGAATTGAAAAACCTGAGTTACTTTTAACAGTAGGCGCGGGCGATATTGATCAGTTGGTTGCAACCCTTAAAAAAGCTTTGGAAAATGTTTAAAAAACGCATCTGGAAGCATATATTGATCGGTTTTGCCTGGGCTGCTGAGCCTGGGCGGGCTGGTGGTGCTGATGAGTTTCATTGAAGTATAAAAAATCAGGAGTGGTTTGCAAGGAGGTAAAAGTATACATTCCGGGCAACCAGTATTTTATTGACAGGCAGGAGGTTGATAATATTTTGCGGATACACCGCCACAGGTTGGTGGGCCGCAGGATGGCAGATATCAATATTCATGAGCTGGAGAATAAACTAAGGGCTAATCCGTTTATCGAATCAGCCAAAGTTTATGCCGATATGGATGGCATCATCAAAGTGGAGATTAGTCAGCGGCAGCCGATGTTAAGGATTATGAACCAGTTTGACCAGGATTTTTATGTTGATCAGCATGGACTGAAAATACCGCTGTCCGCCAACTTTACGGCCAGGGTGCTGGCGGCGAACGGCTATATCGACGAGGCTTTTGGCGAACAAGGTGATACGCTGCATACGGAGCTGGCCACGCGAGCTGTTTAAAACGGCGCAGTTTATATGCAGGAAGATTCACTCTGGAGTGCGCAGATCGCACAGATTTATGTAAACGCAGGACCATGAAATTGAACTGATACCCACGGGTCGGCAACCAGCGCATATTGCTGGGCAATGCCGACTCGCTGGAAAATAAATTTCATAACCTGCTGGTATTTTATAAAAAGGCTTTGCCAAAGGTAGGATGGGACAGATACAAGCTGATCAACATAAAATATGCCAACCAGGTTGTAGGCGTTAAAAGCGATAATTTCAAAAAGGATTCGCTGAAGGTAAAGCGGCGGCTCGAGATTCATTGAAAATGGCTAAAGATACATTCACAAATAATGAATCTAATATGGACAAAAGTTCGACTCAGGAAAAAAGTTCGCCAATCGTGGTAGGATTGGACATCGGAACTACCAAAATTTGCGCTATTGTTGGTCGCCGGAGTAAAAATGGGAAGATAGAAGTGCTGGGTATTGGCAAGGCCGAATCAGCCGGGGTAACACGCGGCATGGTGTCTAATATCGATAAAACGGTACAGGGCATTATCCATCGCCGTTGAGGTTGCCGGCGCGCAATCCAATGTCGAGATCAGGGTGGTGAACGTAGGCATTGCAGGGCAGCATATCAAAAGCCTGCAGCACCGCGGCCTGATCACCCGCAGGGACCTGCATACCGAGATATCGGCCGCAAGGATATTGATAAACTGGTGGAGGACATGTATAACCTGGTGATGCCGCCGGGAGAGGAGATCATCCACGTGTTGCCGCAGGAATTTACGGTGGACAACGAGCCGGGCATCAAGGATCCTATCGGTATGGCAGGCGTGCGGCTGGAGGCCAATTTTCATATCATCTCCGGACAGGTTACCGCGATCAAAAATATTGTAAAATGTGTTAATAAAGCCTGCCTGGAAAGCCAGGAACTTATACTGGAGCCACTGGCATCGTCCGAATCGGTGTTGAGCGATGAAGAAAAAGAAGCCGGTGTGGTGTTGGTGGATATTGGCGGTGGTACCACCGATGTGGCCATTTTTCATGAAGGTATTATCCGTCATACGGCAGTTATTCCTTTTGGCGGTAACAGTGTAACGGAAGATATACGCGAAGGATGTTCGGTGATGCGCAATATCGCCGAGCAGTTAAAAGTGCGTTTCGGTTCGGCCCTGGCGGAAGAAAATAAGGAAAATGAGATTGTTTGCGTTCCGGGCTTACGTGGCCGCGAACCCAAAGAAATATCTGTAAAAAACCTGGCCTATGTGATCCAGGCACGCATGGAAGAGATCGTGGAGCATGTGTATTACGAGATCAAATCTTCGGGCTACGAGAAGAAGCTGATTGCAGGCATTGTGATCACCGGCGGCGGCGCGCAGTTAAAACATCTGTCGCAACTGGTAGAGTTTGTTACCGGGCTGGATTGCCGTGTTGGATATCCGAACGAACACCTGGCCAAAAATGAGATGCTGCCCAAAAATATTTACGAGGAACTGCAAAGCCCGACGTTCGCAACCGGTATTGGTCTGCTGATAAAAGGTATCCAGAAAATGGAGTACGACGACGTGCCGCGTGTGGTAGAAGTAAAGACCGAAAAAACGAAGTATACCGATGACAGGAAATTCGGTTTATTGGGCAAATTGTTGGAGACCGGCAAGAAATTTATTAAAGATGATATCAAGGATGAGGATTTCTTGAAATAATTATTCAACAATAGTAGACTTTTCCACATTACTCGACAATTGTGGATAAACATTGTTGAAAAAGTCATATTATTACAATGGGTAAATAACATTAATTCGTCATTCACATTTAACTGAAAACAAGGAATATGCAGTTTGAGATGTTAAAAGAAAAGTCGTCAATCATCAAAGTTATTGGTGTTGGCGGCGGCGGGGGCAATGCGGTAAACCACATGTACAGGCAAGGTATTACCGGTGTAGATTTTATCATTTGCAATACCGATGCGCAGGCTTTGGAATTGAGCCCTATCCCCAATAAAGTACAATTAGGTGCAAGTTTAACCGAAGGTATGGGCGCAGGCTCTATTCCCGAAGTAGGCAAAAACTCGGCTATTGAAAATATTGATGATATCAAACAGATGCTTGGCTCAAATACCAAAATGCTGTTCATCACAGCAGGTATGGGAGGCGGTACCGGTACAGGCGCAAGCCCGATCATAGCCAAAGCTGCCCGCGAAATGGATATATTAACCGTAGGGATCATTACCACGCCATTCTGCTTTTGAAGGCAAGCGCCGTAAAATGCAGGCCGAAGAAGGGCATGGAAGAACTTAAAAAATATGTGACTCGTTTTTAGTGATCTCTAACGACAGGCTGCGCCAGATATTTGGCAACCTTACTTTAGGTTCGGCATTTGCACAGGCTGATAATATTTTGACGACTGCCGCCAAAGGCATTGCCGAGATCATCACCCTGCCAGGCTATATCAACGTTGACTTTAAGGATGTGCGTACGGTGATGAAAGACAGTGGCGTATCCATCATGGGCAGCTCGACTGCCGAAGGCGAAAACCGCGCTTTCAAAGCTGTTGAAGGCGCTTTATCATCGCCGTTGTTGAAAGATAATGAGATTGAAGGCGCAAGATATATCCTGCTAAACATCAGTTCAGGGGAAAAGGAAGTGACCATGGACGAAGTTACCATTATTACCGATTATATACAGGAAGAAGCCGGCCTGGCTGCCGACCTGATCTGGGGTAACTGCAGGGATGAGAGCCTTGGGCGATAAGCTATCGGTTACCATCATTGCTACCGGTTTCCAAACCAAAGACGAACGCGAGAAAGAACAAAGCAGCAAAAAAATGGTATCTATGCTGGTATCAGAACCTGACGCGCTTGGTAAAGCCTGTAGTAAATGAATTTATAAACCAGGTTAAGCCTGAGCCTGCACCCGGACCTTATATCAAACCGGTAAAGGAAGAACAAAAACAAACCGGATTGTTTGATCTGTTTGCAAAGTCAGAAGAGCCTGCCGTAGTTAAATATAATCTCATCCCGGAAGAACCGGCTGCAGCAGCCAGAACCAGAAGTGCGGGATGAATTCACCTTTAAGATAGCCGACTCGGTCATGAACTTCGAGCCGTGAAAGCTGAGGTGAAACCGCAACCTGAACCAGAGCCTGAATAGGCTGGAGCGGATGACCATAAAACCGATGAAACCATCGAGGAGCAACTGCGTAAATCGCGTGAGCGTATTATGCGTCTGAAAGACCTGAGCATGAAACTGCGCAACGGCAATATACAGGAGCTGGAAAATGTGCCGGCATATAAACGCAAGGAAATCGCCCTGCAGCAAACCCCGCCTTCTGACGAAAGCCAGGTATCGAGGTTCTCACTGCTGCCGGACGAAGAAGGAAAAACCGAAATACGCAATAATAATTCCTTTCTGCATGATAATGTAGATTAAGGTTTGTAGCAGAGCGGTCAGCTAAACACGCCTGATTACCTCATATGAATACCTGAGTCAGTTAAGCCTTTTTATAAGGCTTAACTGCTTTTTAGGGGCGTGGGAATTCTCTGCGTTTGCAATAGTGACGTGCAGTTTAGTTTGTTTTCATTGCTTTGCTCGATTCTGAATTTCGTAACGAACGTCTGTACCTTTTCCACCAGCGTGGAACCGGGATGATAGCAGGCGACGGCCTGGGTCATATTATACCCCATTGTAATTGGCTCAAAATTGGCTCATATTGGCTCATTGATTCCAAAAATAAATTCGATCCGAATAGTAATAATCAAGTATTATTATAATAAAGTAATTGAAAATCATTTGTGGAAATCGGGAATTGTAACGTTGTAACCTGTATTGAAAATAAGGATATTCCGGGCTATGTGGCTGCCTCGTTCAGCGATACTTTTTGATATGATTTTCATAGGATAATCGAAATAAACCGATTATCCTATAAAAAAAGTGGTTTGGGTTCAGTGCCCCACCTACGATCCTCAGAATTGCCTTAAGAGCCGATTACACGCCTTCCATCCCATACTGCTTTAACACATCATCCGGCACGCCTTCCCATTTGTCCGGGCGCATTGCCATTGTAGCCCAGGTCTTCGATTCCCATCTTGCTGGTAAAAAAGCCGATTGCTGTCAGGTCGCGCATTTTGTTAAAGAATGCAACTCCCTGCTGCATCTCGGGTTTGGCTTTTTTTGGATAGGCAATTTGGTCAACCGATTTTTGTTGCTCAGCCTTGCAATCTATAAAGGTCTGGTCGTAACGGTTCAAGCAATGCACATCCAGCCATCTCAGTCCGCCACGCATGGGTAGCTGGTGCTCGGGTTCATCTTTTACAATAAACTCAATAAAGTCGGGCACCTTGGCCTCTGTTGCGCTGCCACTTCGACCATCACTCGGAATGATCAGATCAGCCAGGACCGCGATTGTAGCCATTTCATGCTGGTCAAAATAACTTTGTTTTAGTAGCTCTTTATCACGCTCTGCCTCAAATGCCTGGCGGCCGGTCACGTTTACCTGCCGCCTCCTCGCTATTTTCAGCTGCTTTGCCGCTGCAGCCTTCCAGCAGCATTGCTGCGGACAAGGTGCCGATGCCTATCGCTTTTAAAGTATCTCTTCTGTTCATTTCTAGATTTTTGATAATTAAACATTCTGTTTCTTGCGCTGTCCAGCATGTATTCAGCCGTACGCATGGACAAGGCCAGGATCGTCCAGGTAGGATTTTTTTCGGATTGCTGGGTGAATACCGAGCCATCTGTTACAAAAAGATTTTTGCAATCATGAGCCTGTCCCCATTTGTTTAAGGCGGATGTTTTTGGGTCATCACCCATGCTTACCGTGCCTACTTCGTGAATGCCCTTGCCCGGTTTATCCAGACCATAATTATTTTCAGGACCTGCGGGCTGCATCAGCGGGATACCGCCCATCAGCTTTAATATTCGGCCGAAGGTTTCCTGCATATGTTTAGCCTGGTTGATCATCATCCTGGCTCCATTTATAGTGAAAGCGCAATACCGGAATGCCATATTTGTCAACAACACTTGGGTCTATCTCGCAATAATTGTCCTCGCGCGCGGTAGCTGCGCCATGGCAGCCAAAACCCGCCATCGTACCATAAAATCGGCGGTAATCATCTTTTAGCGAAGCTCCGAATCCACCGGCGTCTTTCATTTTGCCGTCCGCTCCCGGCACGATAGCCATTCATGAGCGGCACAAGGATCCCTCGAACCCAAATATCCGCCATAGCTTGGCATCATCATGCCGCCAAATATTTCCAGGTGATAACCGCGCGGGAAATCCAGTTTCTTGTTATCCAGCCACCAGGGAGCATACAGATGCAGGCTACCTACTCCATCTTCGTTAAATCGCTTTCGGTCAAGCAGTTGAGGTAGCATTACCGCAGCGCCACCCTGTGTCGAATCATGCAGGTATTTGCCGACCACACCACTGCTGTTAGCCAGTCCGCCCGGGTGCTGGGAAGATTTGGAATTAAGCAGTATCCTTGCCGATTCGCAGGTACTCGCTGCCAGTATCACATTTTTTGCTCTCACCTGGTATTCCTGCATGTCCTTTCGATTGATATAAGAAACTCCGATGGCCAGTCCGTTGCTGTCGGTGAAGTATTTCGCGTACGACGGCATCGGTGATGACGTTCAGATTGCCCGTTTTGATCGCCGGAATCACCAGGCAGGAGGAGGCAGAAAAATCGCCGTAAATTTTACAGCTGCGGTTGCACTGTCCGCAATAAAAACAGGCCTTCCGATCATTATTGCCGGGTAACGGAGCTGTTAACACTGAGCCACGGCCGGCTATTACTTTTATGCCAGCCGTAGCGGCTTTTTTTACAAAGAGCTCGTTGAGCCTTGGTTTTGGAGCGGGAAGGAATATTCCGTCCGGATCATTTTCCAGTCCTTCCATAGTGCCATATACTCCGATCAGCCGGTCGACTTTATCATAGTATGGTTTTATATCATCATAGGTTATTGGCCAGTCATCGCCTACACCATAAGCCGTTCGGCACTTAAAATCCTTTGGACCCATCCGCAGCGAAATTCGGCCCCAGTGATTGGTGCGTCCGCCCAGCATCCTTGATCGGAACCATTGAAATTCAGATCCGTCTTTCTGCGTGTAAGGTTCGCCGTCTAATTGCCATCCGCCATAAGCGGCATCAAAATCACCCATGGACCGCGTTGCATTACCACCACGCCGGGGTGACTCCCAGGGCCATTTCAATTGATCTGAGTCTTTTGCCGGATCGAAAAAGGGGCCGGCTTCCAGCATCAGCACTTTAATACCTGCTTTTGCCAGGATATAAGCAGCCATTCCGCCACCGGCACCCGAACCGATAACAACTACGTCGTAAACGGTCGTGACTTTTTTATCTGCATCGCTTTAGTTTCTAAGGTTTATATTTCAGGCCATGCCCCCGCTTTTTCAACCAGTTTTTTTGTGGCGAGTACTCCTTTATCATCTCCCAGGTAGGGACTGCCCGGTCTTATACATTTTCATTAGGCCGCCTTCATACTCAATGCTCACCCAGCCATTGAATCCTGAATCCTTCATGATTTTGAACATCCGATAAAATCGGTTTCAGTATCGTTGCCATTGGCATCGAACAGATGTGTTTTAGCGTGAATGCCCTTGGCGAAAGGCATCAATTCGGCGATGCCCTTATAACGGTCGTATTGCTCCAGGCATTTGGTTTTCATGTACGCATCGATGTCTTGGTTTCGGGTTTGGTGATGTTAATGCAGAAATTTCCAAAATCGGCCAGCGTCCCGCAATGCGGACTGTTTACCTGTTTCATTACACCCACCAGCCAGCGCGGCGTTGCAGGATATGCCTACGTGGTTTTCCACGATGACGTCTATGTTTTGTTTGCGGCCGTATTCGATCAGCCTACCCAGACTATCCACGGCGCTTTCGCCACATCTTCCTTGTCGCCTTCGCCTTCCACGTTCACCCGGATCATCGGGCAGCCCAGCAGGGCAGCTGCATCGATCCATTGGTAATGGTTTTCCACGGCTTTGAGCCTCACCGGGTCATTCAAATTGCCCAGAACGCCCTCGCCGTCCACCATAATGCGCAGGTTATAGCTGCCATTATCGGCCGCACGTTTTTTCAGTTCCTCCAGGTATGCGGTGTCCTTCGCCTTATCTGCAAAAAACATCGAACAATAATCCAGGCCCGATATGCCCAGTTCTTTGGATTTGGCCGCAAAATCCAGCGGGTCGAGTTTCTTTGTCCAAAACTGGCTTGCAAATGAAAACTGCGAGATCGCCAGTTTAAAGAACAGTTCCTTTTTTTCCTCGGCCTCGAGCAGTCCGGGAAATTGGGCTGCCAGGCCCACGCCGGCAGCACCGATGGCGGCGTTTTTAATAAATGTTCGTCGGTTAAACTTTGTCATATGGATGGTTTATAATGGTTATTTAGTAAAATACACTAAATAAAGATAGAAACATTTTTTTTCATTTAGTGAAATTTACTAAATAATTTTTCCGGAGCGCTTATTATTGTGTATTTTTAGCCCATGCAAACCGAAGCCGAATTAAGGGATTTCATACTGAACGGGCACCTGCATTATGTGCCGCACGTATCGCTGGATTGCGCCATATTCGGCTACCACGAGCAGCAGCTTAAGCTTTTATTGATTAAATATAGGGCCATAGACGGCTGGTGTCTGCCGGGCGGCTATATCAAGCGCAGTGAAAAGCTAGTTGATGCAGCCGGCAGGAATGTAAAGGAGCGCACGGGTATCGATAACCTCTTTTTACAGCAATTTAAAGCCTTTGGCGACCCGGACCGGTACGATTAGCAAATTTGACGAGGAACGTTGGTCCCAGGCGGTTGGCGTGCCGATCGATAAGAATAGCTGGCTGATCGATCAGACCATCTCCATTGGTTTTTATGCCATAACGGACTTTTCGCGCAGCTTGCCTCAGGCCGATATCATGATCGAAAATTGCGCCTGGTTTGATATCGGAAGCCTGCCGCCGCTGGCGTTTGATCACGATGAAATGGTCAGGGAGGCTTTGCATATGATGCGTCTGCAGCTGTACCATTATCCTATTGGCTACAACCTGCTCCCGGAAAAATTTACGCTTTCCGAAATTCATGCTTTGTACGAGACCATGCTCGACAAAAAACTCGATGTCAGTAATTTCCCTAAAAAACTGATCAGCCTGGGCCTGCTCACCAAGCTTGACGAGAAACGCAGGATAGGCGCACATCGCTCCCCGCATTTGTATATGTTCGACAAGGAAAAATATGATCAGGCCTTACGCGAAGGCGTGGTTTTGGGCTGAAAATTCCAATCATAGCCCCTGCCCGGATAGCATGTCCTGCTCCCCCTCATCTTTTATTTACTTAGCCGGCGTGTACCATACCGGACTTGTCCATGCGCGCTCCTGGATGCTTGCAGCGACGTGTGGATTCAGCGGCATTTGATGCTGGACAGCTAAGTAGGTGCTCCAACGGGGCGTCGGAATTTCCAATACGCGGGCATAGTAGGTCGCTTCGGCACCGGGATCAAAATCGGGATCAGTCCACATCCCTACGAGATTGGTGGCCCCTATGGTGTTTTCATAGGTTGCCGTTTTTAGATTCACCGTATTTCCTACCGCAGGAACTTTTCCCGTGGCCGGATCGGGCTTGCGGTTGCCGCTCCAGGCCACGTCATAAATCTTTTCCGCCGACAGCCCGTTTTTGGTGGAGACCTTAATGATCTGGATACGATCCAGATTTCCACCATCCGGATCTTTCAAAGCCTGTACTACAAAGATTGGTGCTTTAGCTCTTGAGGTATTAACAGGGAGATCGGCGCCCATCGGTACTCCACTGGCATAAGCCTCTTTTACCCAGTCGCTGCGCTTGATCAAATCGGCATGGTAATTCCAGCTGGCAAACATTCTCACTTTGATCCTATTACCCGAGGTGCCAAAACATTCCTTTCTTTTTAGCCCGTTGAATATAGCCTCCCGTGTATTTTCCTCAGCCCATACGCCGGTTAAACCACTTGCGCTAACAACCACCATGGCTTCTCCGCCAACGGATGCGGTATCAGTAAGTACCTTTTTGAAATTGTGCAGCAAGTCATCCTGATTACCATGCGAACCCACATAATTGTTTTCTTCGGTTGAAGAAACTCCGGAATGATAGTCAGTACTGCCTTCGATACCGTATTTGAAAGGATTGGCGCCCAGCTTTTCATAAAATTCCTGGCCTACACCAAAGGCCTGCCTTATATAGCTGCCTGTATTAAATTTTCCGATATACGGGGAACCTATCAGTGTATGCCACATTTCAAAATTGGCGAATTCATCATTGGGTGACAGGCTTGGATGCGTGTCACTTTGCCCCTTACCTTGAATGATTTCAACCAGCGGCTCATTGGCTATTCTTCTGGTTGCATACGCTTTGGTTATAGGACCGCCTGTAAAAGTTTTCGTGTCGAACATCAGTCCATTGCTGGCGTTTCCGTTATGGGGCATGGCGATGACGTCATCTCCGGTTTTCCGCGCATTTTCAAGGTAAGTCCACAGGTCTTCAGGGTTCTGGCTGTCAAATGCAGAAAAGGGCATAGCCGGAACTTTGTTCCCCTTGAAGATTACGCAGCGGTGGAGATTTTGAGGTCCCTGACCAGGCTTGAAAGGAGCGGAGGTCCACTCGTAACCAATAAAAGTGGTGAACTTACCCGGCTTGTTGTATTTCTCCGCGGCATCAATGATTACCTGCCAGTTTGACTTTTTAATCGGTTCTGTAAGAAAATCGGGGTTAGGTTTGTTCATCACAATTTCAGTTCCTACCTGAAGGAACATAGATCCGCTCGAATCCGGGTTGGAATTTGTGAATTTCTTAAAATAGGCAGTGTTTGCGAACGACCCTTTCGGGTCAGTCACTTCAGCAAGTACACCCAGATATTCGGCATGATCCGTTACAGCAAGGAAATCCAGCGGCGCGTTGCGGCGTACCATTCTGCCCAGGTAGTTGACGCTTTCACCCATGGCATACTTGTAAGAATCTTCGGGTCCGGTATTGGTTTTAAAAAGAAATGCATCAAATGATAATGAGGTGTGCAAATGCATGTCACCGAAATAGCAATTTTTTTCCGGATTTGCAGGCGGGCGGTTTTCAGCAGCTTTCGATGCAGGGGTCCTCACGCTCTCCTGCGCCGGTTTTTTGTTCGAAAAATTGAAAAAAAGATAAAAGCCAGCGAGCAGCAGCAGGGCCGCCATAGAAATGCGTACCATAATATTTGAATTTAAAATTTATATAAACCTTTCTATTTATCTACGGAGATATGGATTAACAGTTTAAATAATTAACAGGCGGCTATTATTCCGCATTTCAGTTCACCGCTTGGCGGGCGTGTACCAGACCGGGCTTGTCCATGCGCGCTCCTGGATGCTTGCCGCTACCTTTGGATTCAGCGGCATATGATGCTGGACAGCTAAATACGTACTCCAGCGTGGCGTAGGAATTTCCAGCACACGGGCATAATAGGTCGCCTCGGCGGCGGGATCGAAATTGGGATCAGTCCACATCCCTGCCAGACTAGTGACCCCAATGGAATTGGTATAGCTTGCTGTTTTAAGATCTACCGTGGTCCCTACCGCAGGAACTTTACCCGTTGCCGGATCGGGCTTTCGGTCGCCGCTCCAGACAACGTCATAAATCTTTTCCGCCGATAGCCCGTTTTTGGTGGAGACCTTAATGATCTGGATACGGTCCAGGTTTCCTCCATCCGGATCCTTCAATGCTTCGACAATGAAGATTGGCGCTTTGGCTTTTGCTGAATTGACCGGAAGATCAGCGCCCATGGGCACGCCTGCGGCATAGGCGTCTTTTACCCAGTCGCTGCGCTTGATCAAATCTGCAGGATAATTCCAGCTGGCAAACATTCTCACTTTGATCCGGTTGCCCGAAGTGCCAAAGCATTCCTTCCTTTTCAGCGCGTTGAAAATAGACTCCCGTGTATTTTCCTCGGCCCAGACGCCCGTCAGTCCGCTTGCGCCAACAACAACAACCGGCTCTCCGCCAACTGAAGCGGTATCCGTAAGTACCTGTTTGAAATTCCGGACCTCGTCATCCTGGTTGCCATGCGAACCCACATAATTGTTTTCCTCGGTGGAAGAAACCCCGGAATGATAGTCAGTACTTCCTTCGATACCATATTTGAAAGGATTTGCTCCTATTTTTTCATAGAATTCCTGTCCTATACCATATGCCTGGCGCACATAGCTGCCCGTAAAAAAATGGGCTTTTACAGGGGCGCCTACGAGCGTTTCCCATAATTCAAAATTGGAGAATTCATCATTGGGCGAAAGAGCCGGATGCGTATCACTTTGTCCCTTGCCTTGAATGATTTCAACCAGCGGCTCATTTTCTATTCTTTTTAATGCATACTTTTTTGTTATTGCTTTGCCCGAAAATGTTTTGGTGTCGAACATAAGTCCGTTGCTGGCATTACCGTTATGCGGCATAGCAATGACATCATCGCCGGTTTTCCGCGCATTTTCGAGGTACGCCCACAGCTTCTCGGGATCCTGGCTATCAAAGGCGGAAAAGGGCATTGCCGGAACTTTGCTGCCCTTAAAGATTACGCAGCGGTGGAGATTTTGAGGCCCCTCGCCAGGTTTGAAAGGAGCGGAGGTCCACTCATAACCAATAAAAGTGGTGAACTTACCCGGCTTGTTGTATTTTTCGGCGGCATCAATGATTACCTGCCAGTTTGACTTTTTAATGGCTTCCGTAACAAAATCCGGGTTAGGTTTATTCATCATTATTTCTCCACCGACCTGCAGGTACATGGATTTGCTGGAATCGGGGTTGGTATTTGTAAATTTCTTAAAATACGGAGTGCCTGCAAAGGAACCCTTTGGGTCAGTTACAGCATTAAGCACACCCAGGTATTCGGCGTGATCCGTGACGGCAAGAAAATCCAGCGGAGCATTACGGTGCACCATTCTGCCCAGATAATTCACACTTTCACCCATGGCATACTTGTAGGAATCTTCGGGCCTGGTATTGGTTGTAAATAGAAAGGCATCAAAAGATAGCGAGGTGTGCAGATGCAGGTCGCCGAAGTAGCAATTTTTTTCTGGATTTGCAGGCGGAAGATGATCAGCAGTTTTTGCTGCAGAAATGCGCATGACCCGCTGCGGAGATTTTTTATTCGAATAATTGATAAATAGAAAAATCCCTGCAAGCAGCAGAATTGCTGCCATTGAAGCGCGTATCATAATAGTGGAGTTTAAATTTATGTACACGTTTATTTATAGGCGATGATATTGATTACCCGTTCCAAAAACCAGAAGGCAGCAAAGCTGCCAATAGCATACGAGGGCACCCACCGCATCCAGGAAGGCATATTCCGTATAAAAATCCGGGAGACCCAGATGCACGAGAGAACCGCCAATACAAATGCAAGCTGACCGATTTCCACACCGGCATTAAATAGAAACAAGGCAAGTGGTATGGCATTATCGGGAAGCCCTACCTGGCTGAGTGCACTGGCAAAACCCAGCCCATGCAGCAGGCCGAACGTAAAAGCAACAAGCCAGGGGAATCGGGAGGCCAGCCCGGGTCTTCCCTGCATGTTATGAATGAGCTCCAGGCCCACGAACAGGATGCTCAGGGCAATGCAGGCTTCTACCGGAGCCGGTGGAACATGAATAAAGCCGAGTGCGGCCAGGGCAAGCGTAATGCTATGGGCAATGGTAAATGAGGTGATCGTCCAAAGCAATTTCTTTTTGCCCGGTACCAACAGGATCAATCCAAAAACAAACAGTAAATGATCTATCCCTGTCCAGATATGCAGGATTCCCAGTTGCAGGTATGCCCATACGGGAACCACTGTTTTTGAAGGGCGCTCAACGCTCACCTGGGGATCTGAGGGATGAATAAGCTTTGTCGTCGTATTACCATCTTTAAAAGTTATACGTACCAGCACATCGGTGAGCGTATTTTGCAGGCCAGCAATGGTTATGGTAAATTTATCGAGGGCGCTGTTTGCCAGCGAAATATCCCATTCTTTAATAACATACACATCGGTCACCGAGATTCTGGCCTTCCGGTCCGCAAGTGCTATGGAAGAAATTACGGGACTGATTCTAATTCCGATTTCTCCCATGGTTGGTTGTTTCCACAGTACCTGGATCTGATTTCCCCGTTCAATGATCTGAAGATAAGCGGGGCGGATTTCATGGGCCAGCGCGATCTTACCGGTAAATAAGATCAATAACAGAAGTCCTATATTTTTCCAATGGTTGCGCCTCATTTTTCTTCCAGATATTTTCTTACGATTTTATATTGGGATGCCAGTTTTTTAAAGTTTGAAGCATTTGCCTCGGAACGCTTCGCGTCCCTGTACGCTTGCAGCACCGCATCTTTTACCGCGCTGTAAGGCTGAACCGACGCACTGGTTCTGCCCTCGACATAGACCAGGTGCCATCCGTAACCCGAACGAACAGGCCCACTCCAGCGAAGGGTAGTGGTAGAAAAAAGCGAATCCACAAAAGGCGTTGTGCCAAATGTTTCTTTTGCATCAAGCCGGCTTATGCCTGAATAATGAGCTAGTAAAGGGAAGGGGTCACCCATACTGGAAGTACTAATGGCCGGGTTTTCAGAAAGATGTTTTAGCGCGTCAGCCGCTCTTAATTTGGCAGCCTGGCTGCTGCTACCATCGCTGCTGAAATAAATATGACTGAACGTAACCGTTGCCGAATCACGAAATAGCCCGGGGTGGGTGGCATAAAATTGCTCGAGCTGCTCCTCTGTCGGCACTTTATCTAGGGCGATATCATTCTCGACAAACGCATATTTCTGGGATAATCTCCTGCGGATAATCTCATCATCTTTATCAAGGCCGGTGCGGAGTGCTTCCCGATAATAAATTTCGTCCCGGATGTAATCGTTAATCATCCCATCAAGGGTAGTTTTAGATGGTAGTGTCCCCATCTGCGATTGGTATTGCAGGGCGAGTTTGCCTACAACAGCATCGTCTACTATAATTCTTGCAGAACTATCCTGCTTTTCCTTACTGATCCATGAGGTTATTAAAAACAATAAGCCACCTATCAGTAAAAAATGCACGAGGGGTTCACGCAGAATTTGTTTTAGTTTTATCATGAGCTTACATTTACAGAGCCCGAAAATTTGTAAACCAGCTAACCCTTAACTGAAAATCAGTTCAAAACATTTGTAAAGCAAGAGAATTGCAAAAAGGTTAATTCATTGCGTGTCCGCCAGAGTTTGCGGACATTTCGACCGTGAGTATTTCCGATGTTAAAGTTAAAAGTTATTTTTTATAAGAAGAATAATACCAATGCTCATTATTCCATCTTATTTTTTTCGCTTCTCCATCTCCGAATTACGGTTGTTGCAGAACTTATCCAGGGCCAAGTTCATTAAAGGCGGCCGGCTATTTTTCGCCAATGAGAAAATTTTGAATCATATTTCTTCATTTGAGTTTGCATGCCGGTGATGCCACGGGCAGCGCAACAGTAAACTCTGTGTATTCACCATCTTTCGTAATAAAATCAATGCTACCTGAATGACTTTTAACAACAATGTCATAAGTGAGCGAAAGTCCCAGGCCCGTTCCCTCCCCGGTGGGTTTTGTCGTAAAGAACGGCTGCATGATCTTCTGGCGAATGCCCTCGGGTATGCCATTACCGTTGTCTTTCACTTTTAGAATGATGCTACCATTAACGCGGTAGGTGGTCACCGAAACTTCCGCCTTATAACCTTCTGACGTTGTTTTTTGCTTTTGGTTCACGGCGTAAAAAGCATTGTTAAACAGGTTCAGCATTACCCGTCCCATATCCTGTGGTATGGCATTCACCGCTGGGAGCCCGTCATCGAACTGCGTAATCAGCTCGGCATTAAAGCTCTTATCGGCAGCCCTCAACCCATGATATGCCAGTCGAAGGTATTCGTCCGCAAGGACGTTGATATTGACCGGCTCTTTTTCACCGGCGTTCATCCGGCTATGCTGCAGCATACCTTTTACGATTCTGTCGGCACGCTTGCCATGATTGCGTATTTTTTCCAGGTTTTGTTTTAGGTTATCCGCAATCGCAAGTACATCGTTTTTATTTCCGGCTTCTGCTTCTCCTTTAAGTTCGTCAAGCAGTTCGACACTTACTTCCGAGAAGTTATTGACGAAGTTCAGCGGGTTCTGTATCTCGTGGGCTATGCCGGCGGTTAATTCACCGAGCGAAGCCATCTTTTCGCGCTGCACCAGCTGGGTTTGGGTTTGCCGCAGCTCAGTCAGGGCATTGTTTGTCTGGTCGCGCTGCTCCTCTATTTCTTTTTTCTGCTTGCTCAGCAGCCGGTTGGCTTTTTTACGCTGGTTGCTGTTGCGCAAGAATATTATGGCCAGGAAAAGCAGCACCGCCAGCCCGGCCCCAAGCATATACATGCGCACCTTGTTCCGGTACTGGACTTCGGCCTCTGCAATCTCCTGCTGCCGCATTTTTTCGTCAAAATCGATGTTCAGCAGCTGCTTTACCTTATCCTGGCTATACAGGCTATCTTTGGCGGCAGTGGCCAATTTGAAATACCGATAGGCCTCGGGCAGGTTATGGTCCTGGTCATAATAGGTATATAATACCTTGCCAGCGTCCAACGCTTGCTGTTCAAAATGGCCCGATTCAGCCGTCACCAGCGCCTTTTTAGCGTAATATTCTGCCGAATCCTGCTGTTTGCTTTTATGATAAAGATCGGCCATATCCAGGTAGGCTATGCACCCGTGTTGGGCGTCGCCAATCAAAAGGTCGGTCGCTAATGCCTGCCTGAAAAGCCGGGCTGCTTCAGCATTTTCGCCCTTGGCCGATGCTACTTTGCCCAAATAATCCTCTATATCGGCCAGCACGTCATCTAGCTTAGATCTCTTAGCCATTTCATACGTGATCTTTAAATATTTTTCGGCGGAATCGATCCGATGCAGTTCAAAGTAGTTACTTCCCAGGTTGTCAAACAGGATTGCGTACACACGCCCCTGCTGGGCTGTTAATTTATGTGTTAAAGCATAAGTTTCCAGTTGCTTTTTTGCAGTGATAGTGTAAACCTGCGCTTGTTTAAAATCATGCTGTTGAGAGTAGCTGTAGCCAATATTTCCGGTGATCCGAGCCATCCCGAAAAAGTCATGTAGCCCCTCAAATATTTTCAGCGCCCGGAGATAGGTTTGGGTAGCTTTAACATAATCACCGGTTGAGACGTAGGTATTCGCCATAGCGTTGAGGCTATTTGCCTGGTTAGTGGCCCAGTTGTTTTTTTTTGCTAAAAAAAAAGCCTGCTCACCAAATATCAGTGCCGAATCCGGGCGATTTTGGATATACAAGCCCACAACACGAACCAGTGCAACGTATTTTTCGGTGTCGGTATTAGCTTTACTTATGGCGAGCCGTGCGGTATCGATCTGTTTTTGCTGAGCGCCGGATGTTAAAATGGCGAATAGGAAAAGGGCAAGGGATAAGGTTTTTTTCATGGTTATAGTCAATGCAAAGGCAATTATGATCGCGATTAAAGAAAAAAAAAGAAAGAAGCAATTCTTTATTTAGCTTAAACTGAACGATCTAATATACAAAAAATCAGCACGTTAACTGGATTTTTTTTTCAACCAAATTCGGGCGTCGGGTCATCGCTTTAGTCAATTAACATGTTCGTTTTTTTAGCCCCGGAATTACGGCAATTACTGGTACTAATATTTTACTTAACGGTGTTATTTCCAGCGGGCCTTTCGTAATAGCTTTGTGTGTTAATAAAAGCGTGATAGATGGCTAAATCTGCAAGTAAATCCAATTCCAATATTTCCTTCAGGGAACGACTTTCGGCATTGCGAAATCTGCCCGAACTATTCAGACTCGTGTGGCAGAGCAGCCCGGGTAAAACTACGGTGAGTTTCCTGTTGCGCATCGCCCGGTCAGCCATGCCGGTGGCGCTGCTATTACGTAGGGAAGCTGATCATCGACCAGGTGGTTGGGCTCAACAGGCACGGCGGGAGCCAGCACGAACTTTGGAAATTAGTGATCATAGAATTCCTGCTGGCTGTTTTAACAGATGGCCTGAACCGGGCGATCAGTTTGGCCGACGGCCTGCTGGGCGACCTGTTTTCCAACTACACGTCCATGAAGATTATGCGCCATGCGGCAACGCTCGACCTGGACCAGTTTGAGGACTCCGTATTTTATGATAAGCTGGAACGTGCACGCCAGCAAACCGTTGGCCGTTCGATTTTACTGTCTCAGGTCATGAGCCAGGTGCAGGACTTTATTTCCATGGCCTTTCTGCTTACGGGCTTACTGGCATTTAACCCATGGCTGATTGTGCTGCTGGTTATCGCCATCATTCCATCATTTTTAGGCGAATCCTATTTTAACAGCCGCAACTATGCCCTAACCCGTAGCCAGACACCCGAAAGGCGCGAACTGGATTATGTTCGTTATCTGGGCGCCAGTGACGAAACGGCAAAAGAAGTGAAGATATTCGGGCTGGCAGATTTTATAATCGGCCGGTTTAAAACGCTATCCGATAAGTTCTACGCCGATAACAGCAAACTGGCGGTCCGTCGTTCGGCCTGGGGTACATTCTTTTCCGTACTGGGCAGCGTGGGTTATTATGCGGCTTATGGATTTATTATTTACCAAACCGTAACCGGCAGGTCCTCGGTAGGCACGCTTACTTTTCTGGCCGGTTCTTTCCGGCAATTGAGCAGCCTGATGGAAAATATGCTGAGCCGGTTTACCACGGTCTCGCAGGGAGCGATCTACCTGGACGACTTTCTGGAATTTTTCGAGATCAAACCGAAAATCAGCGTTGCGGCCAACCCCCTGCCATTTCCCAATCCCATAAAACAGGGGTTTACCTTTGAGAATGTAGGGTTTCAATACCATAACTCCGATAATTGGGCCAACCGGCATCTGAACTTTACCCTGCATCCGGGCGAAAAGCTCGCGCTGGTTGGCGAAAATGGCGCGGGCAAAACCACCCTGGTTAAATTACTGGCCCGGCTATATGACCCCGACCGAAGGGCAGAATCTTGCTGGACGGCATTGACCTGAAGGAATATGCGATCGAAGATCTGCGGCTAAATCTTGGGTATCATCTTCCAGGACTATCTGCGTTACCAGATGACCTTTTCGCAAAATATTGCCGTAGGTAATATCAGGGAAATTGATAATAAGGCCTTGATTCGAAAAGCGGCCGAGGAAAGCCTGGCAGATACTCTGGCCGAAAAACTGCCCGAACCGCTACGAACAATGGTTGGGCCGGCGGTTCAACGATGGCGTCGAATTATCAGGCGGCGAATGGCAAAAAGTGGCACTGGCCCGCGCCTATATGAAAGATGCCCAGGTACTCATACTGGATGAACCCACCGCGGCGCTGGATGCCCGGGCAGAATACGAAGTATTTCAGCGTTTTGCCGAACTGACCAAAGGAAAATCAGCTGTACTGATATCCCACCGGTTTTCGACCGCGCAGGCTGGCAGACCGCATATTGGTGCTGGACAAAGGAACGATACTGGAAATGGGCAGCCATGACGAATTGTGTTCAGGAAGGCCGCTATGCGGAACTCTTTCATTTACAGGCTCAGGGATACCAATAACAATTAAGGCACTCCAGGGCCATATTCGCTGCGTTTTCAACACTGCGATATTTTTCAACATCATATATCTAAAACTCAGCATTTAACGTTTATAGCCTATTATAAAAAGTTATAAGCTTTTGCTAACGCTCGCTTTAAGGCTATATTTGTATATTAATACTAAAAAACAGCACTTTGGATATATTTGATAAGATATCGAAAACGATGGGCGGCCCGCTTGGACAGCATCAGAAATGGTCGCATGGGTATTTTTCATATCCTAAACTGGAAGGTGAAATAGGCCCGCATATGCAATTTAATGGAAAAGAACATTTGGTTTGGAGCCTGAACAATTACCTCGGTTTAGCCAATCATCCTGAAGTCAGGGAAGCTGATGCTCAGGCAGCAGCGGATTTTGGTATGGCCTATCCGATGGGAGCCCGCATGATGTCGGGTAATTCCATTCACCACGAGGAGCTGGAAAATGATCTGGCTGAATTTGTAGGGAAACAGGACGCATTTTTACTGAACTATGGTTACCAGGGCATGGTATCTATCATCGATGCATTGGTCGATCGCAATGATGTGATCGTATATGACGCAGAATCGCATGCCTGTATTATTGATGGCTTGCGCCTGCATATGGGCAAACGTTTTGTTTATCAGCATAATGATATGGAAAGCTGCGAAAAGCAATTAGAGCGCGCAACGCGCCTGGCCGAACAAACCGGCGGCGGTATCCTTGCTGATCACGGAAGGTGTTTTCGGTATGTCCGGAGCGCAAGGTAAGCTAAAAGAGATTATTGAATTAAAAAAGAAATTTAAGTTCCGCGTATTGGTTGATGATGCGCATGGTTTTGGTACCATGGGCAAAACCGGCGCAGGAACGCACGAGGAGCAGGATTGCGTTGAGGGCGTGGATGTGTACTTTGCCACCTTCGCCAAATCCATGGCTGGAATCGGGGCCTTTGTCGCCGGAACAAAAGACGTAATAGATTACCTGCGTTACAATATGCGTTCGCAGATATTTGCCAAAGCATTACCCATGCCGATGGTTTTGGGTCTAAAAAAACGCTTTGAGCTTTTAAAAACCCAGCCTGAATTGCGTGAAAAATTATGGAAGATCGCCAGCCAGCTGCAAAACGGACTCCGCCAGCGTGGTTTTGATCTTGGCGTAACCAATACCATGGTTACACCCGTATTTTTAAAGGGCGACCTGTATGAGGCTACTACGCTTACCAAGGACCTGCGCGAGAATTACGGCATTTTCTGTTCCATTGTGATTTACCCAGTTATTCCTAAGGGACTGATATTATTGCGTTTAATTCCAACGGCAGCGCACAGCGCGGAAGATGTAGAGCGTACCCTGGCTGCTTACAGCGAAATGGGCGAAAAGCTCAAGGCTGGTTACTATAAAGAAAATAAAATGGCCGTGGCCTAATCACAATTAATAAACTTTTTGCCAGCCCTTCGGTTTATCCGGAGGGCTTTTTTTATTTTTACGCTTTAACCAATTTTCGCTATGCTCAACCGTCGCAATTTTATAAAACTAAACACGATCACTACGGCCGGAATAGGAGTGGGTTTAAGACCTGCCTGGTTCGGTAATGTCCAGCAATTTGAAAGCAAACGCGTTAAACCCGACGTCCGAAGGTTCAACAGCCCCGCAGTTGAAGCCAAAATTGCAAGCTTAAAGGCTGGTATTGCCGACCCTGAACTGGCCTGGCTGTTTGAGAACTGCTATCCTAACACGCTGGATACCACCGTGAAATTTAATGATAAAGGGCCTAAGCCTGATACGTTTGTGATTACCGGAGATATCGATGCGATGTGGCTGCGCGATTCATCCGCACAGGTGTGGCCCTATCTGCCCCTGATAAAAAATGATCCGCAGTTAAAAAAACTGATCCTGGGTGTACTTAACCGGCAGGCCAAATGTGTGCTGATTGATCCTTATGCCAATGCCTTCAACGAAAAGGCTACCGGCAGCGAGTGGGACAGCGACCGCACGGACATGAAGCCGGAATTGCATGAACGCAAATGGGAAATAGATTCATTATGCTACCCGGTCAGGCTTGCCTATAATTACTGGAAAATAAGCGGAGACAGCTCGTTTTTTGATGCCAGCTGGCAAAAGGCGGGCAAGCTCATCCTGGATACCTTTACCGTTCAGCAGCGCAAAAACGGTCACGGTCCTTACCATTTTCAGCGGAAAACGGAAGTTGCCAGCGATACGGCTCCTAACGGCGGTTACGGCAATCCGGTAAAACCTATTGGACTGATTTGTTCTATATTCAGGCCCTCGGATGACGCCACGATCTTTCCTTTTTTGGTTCCTTCTAACTTTTTTGCAGTGCTGAGTTTGCGGCAGCTGGCTGAAATGTTCGAGGCGATCTCCCATGATCACGGGACTGCAACCGCATGCCGCAGCCTTGCCACCGAGGTAGAAGCGGCTCTGCACAAATATGCCACTGCCAGGCATCCCGTTTACGGCAACGTACTCGCCTATGAAGTGGATGGTTTTGGCAATCAATTATTTATGGATGACGCCAATGTGCCGAGCCTGCTGGCGCTGCCCTACCTGGGCGCTATCAGCGTAAATGATCCGCTGTATCAAAATACACGCAGGATGATTCTGAGCTCCAGTAATCCTTATTTTTTCAAGGGAAAAGCAGCAGAAGGTATCGGAGGCCCACATGTAGGCATGGACTATATCTGGCCCATGAGCATCATTATCCGGGCCCTGACATCAACCAGTCCTGCCGAGGTGACCACCTGCCTGAAATGGCTGAAACATAGCCATGCCGGTACCGGCTTTATGCATGAGTCGTTCAATAAGGACAATCCGGCTGATTTTACACGCAAATGGTTTGCCTGGGCCAACACACTTTTTGGAGAGCTCATCATTAAAACCCAGCAGGATCACCCCGAAATATTAAAAAAAGTGATCTGAGCATTTGCCGGCATTTCATATTCTGCCATATTTGACTCATAAGCCAGTCCGTTCCGATTTTGTGCAAAATTGTTGTTGTAATTAATTAAAAATTTAAATAATTAGTTAAATGGTGAAAATATAAAATAATATTATTCCGCCCGGGACTGGTTTAATACTTATGAATAATTTATTGTAAGTATGAGAGATATGAAAATGTGGAAAAAAAGCACTTTAAAGGCATTATTTTTTATTGGGAAAAGTTTTTTTTTTAATAAAAACAATTTAGATTAGCTTTAATTAAAACAATAAACCTCAATATTAAAAGGAGTAACTCAAATGAAAAAATTTACTGAAGTAAAAAATCTTGTTGCATCTTTGGAAGCTGATGCTGACAAATTCTACAACAAAGGAAACAGCGCAGCTGGTACTCGTGTCCGCAAAGGCATGCAGGAATTAAAGAATTTGGCACAAGCCATCCGTCTGGAAATTCAGGAATCAAAAAACAAAGTATAAAGTATAGTATATTTCTTTACTTTATCACAAGGAAAAACCCGCACCTCAAAGACGCGGGTTTTTTTATACCTGAAAAATCAGAAAGAAGGGAGCGCCCGCTCCCTCGAAGCTTTATTAGTGAACCTCAACAGGGGAGGATAATGCCTTGGTTTCCTGGATGATCTTTTCGGCAAGCTTTGAACTTACCTGTACTAAAGGAAGCCTCAGCGCATCGCCGCAGATAGCCAAAGATTTAAGCGCGGTTTTAACGCCGGCAGGACTGCCTTCGGCAAACATCATCCGGGTAAATTCGATCAGTGAATAATGCGCCTTTTGTGCTGCCTTAAAGTCCCCTTGCAGGCAAAGCCGTATCATGTCCGAGAACTGGCGTGGCAACGCATTACCCACCACCGAAATTACGCCGACGCCACCCATAGCGATCATTTGCAGCGAGATGGGGTCGTCTCCGGAGATCATCAGAAAGTCTTTCGGCTTATCGCGCATGATCTGGTTGAGCTGGTCAAAATTGCCTGATGCTTCCTTGATACCGATAATATTCTTGAAATCCTGGGCCAGCCTCACCGTAGTTTCAGCGCTTACATTGCTGCCTGTACGGCCGGGCACGTTGTATAAGATAACGGGCAATTTTGAAGCCTCGGCAATAGCCTTATAATGCTGGTATATGCCTTCCTGCGTTGGTTTATTGTAATTAGGACTGGCTGAAAGTATAGCATCGTAGCCCGTTACATCAAATTCTTTTATCTGCTGCACGACTTCAGCTGTATAGTTGCCTGCAATTCCGGCTACAAGGCCTGCACGACCGGCGTTTACTTCGGCAGTGAAGGCCCAGATCTTCTTCTTTTCTTCTTTATTTAATGTGGCTGATTCGCCGGTTGTACCTAGTGATACGAGATATTCTACCCCGCCATCAATTAAATAGTTGATCAGGGCTTTCAGCGCCTGGTAATCAACCTGTCCATCTGCATCAAAAGGGGTCACCATTGCTACCCCAGTGCCATAAAATCTATTCATCGTAATAATAAAAAAGATTGCTAAGATAATGAATAGTCAGGACACTAAGACGTTGCAATAGTAATTCGGCGGTGAAACACTTCAAGAATCTCAAAAAAATGTTGCATGCTGCGTTGCCAATGACTGGGTCCGTCGGCGTTTTCACTTGTTACGATATTACTCAGGCAAATGGAATCAACGACAAGAAAAATACTTTTTTTCTTGTCGTTGATACGTTATACATTTGTATTAACAGAACCTGCTAGCATACCATAAGAACTGCTAGTGGGTCATTTTTTTGTATCAATGTAATAAACCGGTATTTACAATTGAACTGAGAGAATCGAATTTTCGGTGAATAATCTAATTTTTGTCATGTATTGCTCGATTTGTAAGTTTGGTAAACAATATTAGTTATCATGACAGCAGCGCAAAATTCTCATACGGAACTTAACCCGATACAGGTAAGCTTACTAAGGCTGTTTAATCGTCAAATGTCTGATAATGAGACGAAAGAGTTAAAGAAACTTTTGTTAGATTACTATTCCGATCGGTTAGAAGAAGAGGTAACCAAAGCGATCTCTGAGAAAGGGTATTCTCAGAAGGATTTTGATGATATGCTTAATCAAAAAAGTTAGGCTGCTTTGATGCTGCTTTCTGGAAAGAATTGTAATTAATTTCCTTGATAATAAAAGCGTACTAGTGAAACAGATTCTTATTGGGTTGGGTGTGACTTTACAGCGTGATTATCATACTGATCCAGTTATTGATAAGTGAAAACCAGCCAAAGTTTCTGTTTGGTCAGAGCATGACGTGGTAAATATCAAAAATGATTCTTAAATAATTCCTCCAGTTTGATATCATTTTGCACTAATCCTGTTTTGTAGCTGTTGTCCACCGTCCCAAATGTGGTAATCATTACGATGAATATGGTTTTGCGGGTTTTGGTCTTATTTCTAAACACATCTCTTTTTCTTGTCAGGTCTGCCGCGTAATCCTTATCTATCGCAAAAATTGAGTTAGTGAATTTTATTTCGCAAATACTGATACAGGAATCCTGCCGATCAAACAACAAATCGATCTGTGCGCCCGGTTTATCTTTGCCCGGCACATAGCGCCATGCCGATTCTTCTGTGTATACGCCGGAGATACCCAATGCGGCTTTGATTTCTCTGGTATGTTTCAGACATACACTTTCAAATGCTGTCCCGCTCCAGCTGCGCCAAGAGGAGGAAGTGGATAGTTTAATCCAGGTGCCCTCGCCTGTTGCCCTGCTGTTTTCAATAAACTTAAGATAGAACCTCGAATATTCATCTGATAGCTTATAGATACTTTCTCTTAGATTTTTTTCAAATGGAAGATAAGCTGAAATAAACCCTGATTCCGTTAATTCATTCAGAAGTAGTGTAGCAGCACCTCCACTGGAAAGTTTACATGCTTCAATAATTTCTTTTCGTGTAAGTCCACCGGGTTTGGCAGCAAGCGCCCTTACAACTAAAATATGCTTATCAGCTTCAGCAAATAGCGATTGATATAGATTAGTAAATTCTGTTTGTAAAGGACCGTCCTTTGTAAAGCATGCCCGATCGATATTTTGGGCGGCGCTTTGGCCTGGTAAAATTTCCTTAAGGTATTGGGGAATACCACCGAATGCCATATATAATTGCATGATCTGATAGTGATCGAGATTAATTCCATTATGTCGTAGGTATTCGCTGGTTTCTGAAAGCGTAAAGGGAAGTAAGCGGATTTTCCTGGTGATCCTGTTATGCAGGCCGCCCTTGTTATTTACTACTTTCTGGATCATCCATGACGCGGCAGAACCGCAAATCGTAAAAATCAAATTATTTTGCTTGGTTCCCCACGAATTCCAAAAAAATTCAAATGCAGGCAGAAACCCTGATTTAGGCGAGCTCAACCAGGGAAATTCATCCAAAAAAATAACGCACTTCTTTTTTCTCAGTAATGGTTCGGCATAGTTCTTAAGCATTTGGAACGCCTGCATCCAGCTTGAGGGTATAGCGGGGGCGACTGGTAATTTCATAACTTCTGCCAGCGTATTTGTGAAATTGAGCAGCTGATCTTTTAATGTACCATCATGCACGCCAGAAAATTCAAAAATGATATGCTGATCAAAAGTCTTGCGAATCAGATATGTTTTACCTACCCGCCTTCTTCCATAAACTGCGATCAGCTCTGCTTCATTGGAGCTGAGTGTCTTTTCGAGAATGGACCGTTCTTCTATTCTGCCGATAATTTCCTTCATGGTCTAAATTAAGGTGACTATTTTACAGTTATGGCGGATTATAACTTGGTAAACTTCGCCACAACTATACAAATATACATAGTTATGGCGGATTATAATTATGTAAACTTCGCCACAACTATCAAATTTATATAGTTATGGCGGATTATAATTAAGTAAACTTCGCCACAACTACACAAATATGCCTAGTTATGGCGGAATTTAAAAGATCATAAACGGCCACAAATATTATTTTTCGCCGTTTTCAGGCAACCGGTTCTGGTTCTCACCGGATGTAATATTTTATGCATGTAGAACAATCATCCCTTAAAAGCTCACGCCTAACCTTATACCATTTTTTAAATTGCTGCCGCTGTTGAACGAAGTGCCATACATTAGCCTGAATCCCAGATATTGCAGGCCAAAACCAAGCTCGCAATAGTTTTTCAGTTCCGGGGTATACAGGTAGTTGAAACCTACGATCTCCTGTAGTTTCAGTTTGCGGACAAGCGGGATCTTGTTGGTGATAAAGCCCGAAAAATTGTGCTCCAGGTGGCCCTGTACGTACTCGCTCGCTGTGCTGAAGCGGTAATAGTCAAGCAGTAAAAAGCTATTCAGATTGTACTGGTAAAACAGCACCTGGTTGCCTGAGAAATGTTTGTAGTCAACAAAATATAAATTGTCGGCACTGAAAAATTTTCCGGCTTCCACCAGGAACGATGTCCGCCCGTAAATACCCAGACTGATATCCTTTTTGCGCACATCCACGCTGACCAGGTTGTAGCTCACATCAGAATTGAATATGTTCGGCAGGCCCTGGGTGATGGTCAGTCCAATGGTGGGATAGTCGGAGGGAAGATACCGCCTCCCGAATGGGTAGGTCTCATATTTAACACCGAAATCGTAAGTGGTTCGCAGCGTAATCTTAAATGCCTGATTCTCCGGAAACAGCGGCACGTCATAGTCAGGCACAAAGGGGTTGTTTGAGGTGAACTCATGATGATCCGGATGGAAGAAGCTATAATTATTGCTGTTCGGCAGCCATGTTCTGTCGGCCCATTCCAGGGTTGCGCTGGCCTGCCATCCGCCGGTAATACGGCCCGAGAAGGTAGCGGCAATAAATTTCTTCTGGTATAGTTTTTCGTAATTCTGCCTCGAAAATAGCGTATAAACTGAATTTATGAGTGGCGAAATTGGAGCCAGATTATTCATATCAACCACATCCGATCCGCCTGAAAGGTTCATGTAAAAGTCGCCGACGGGAAACAGGGCATTCACGTTGGCACTGAAAATCTGATCGGAGAACCCGTACCGCAGATGTCCGCCCAATCCTATCACCTTATTGCTATTAGTATCGGCCTGCTTTCGGAACGAAAATCCATAGTTTATTGCGGGCCCCTCTACGGTGTTGAACAGCAAGGAGGTTACCAGGGGATCGATATGATAGTAGGACCTCTTGTACCGGTTGATAATATTCACCCCGGTAAGGGTTACATTCATGGGTGTGACCTTGTTGGTTTCCCTGTCCAGTGAATCCAGATACGTCTTTGATTCCCGCTTGATGGCCAGTTTTTCCTTTTTCTGGTAATCTGTTTTTTCTTCCTGCGTGAGTGGTATGGGGCGCTGGCTATTCCAGTAGGCCGTATCACTGTTATTTACCTTTTGGGGGATGTGCAGCAGCTCGTCAAACTCATGTTTTTTGAATGCAGGATCGAGGTCATAGTTTTTATAAACGGAGACAAAATACCCCTTAAGCCTGAACCCAAGCAGGCTGCCGCCAAATTCAAACTTGTTGGACGACTGCATCCAGGTATTGCCAACGGGCATAAACTGCTGGTCAATGCGTAAAGTGTCGGCGAAATTGATATTGGCCCGGCTGGTAATATACAAATCAAGCGCATAGATGCGCCAGCTGTCGTCGGTAATATATATAAAGCCGTCAAAGCAGGGATCATGGCCCCGCCTGGGTGTGACGCGTATTTTATTGATTACTATCCCATTTTCGTTCGAGGTGCCTATTAGTTTGTAGCGGTAATAGAACAGTGCATTATCGGCAACCGGTGACACCAGTGGGCGGTTTGACAGACCATCCCAGTTTTGGAAATTCTCGTAGAAATTCACCCGGGCATCACTGGCACGGTTAAAGCTGAACATGCGGTTGCTTCCCGAGAATTTGGAGGAGATCATTTCCTCATGAAGCTGACCCGGATACTGGTAACTCAATTTTGATTCGGACTCGGACAGGTATACAATACCCCGGCGATTGGAGTCGAGCCCAATCTCTTTGCCGACCTTGCCAATGTCAACGCCCATGAACTTTTTAGGCGCCTGCAGCAATTTTTGCAGTCCTTTTATATAAACCTCGCAGGTATAGGCTTTCACTTCGTCCAGGTGCGCCCTGCGTCTTTTAATGGCCTTCCGGATAATGGCATAGGCCGGGTCCTCGCCCGTGGCATTGATGGTAACAGTCTTTAACTGATATATTTCGGCAGAGAGAACAACATTGATTACGGTATTGCCGGATAGATCAACACTGCGGGTATCCTGTTTATAGCCTACTGCTTTGTACTGTACCTCATACTTGCCTGGCTGCAAATTAATGGCGTAATCACCCTCGCTATTCGCCGAAACGCCGTTCGTTGTATTTTTAATATAAATGCTCGCAAATGGAACCGGTTTGCCGCCCGAATCAGTGACTTTTCCGCTGAGGCTTACCTGCTGCCCAAAAGCATTTATGCAAATGCAAAAAAACAGGACAAATGGTAAGGTTGATTTCATAAGCAAGCGGGCAATGCTAATATAATGTATTTGGCAAATAATCCGCTGCAGGATTTCCGGTCTTTAGCTGGTGGGCAGTTCAGCCACCAAGAAAATGGATTTGCAGTAGAAATGTGAAATATTAAAGTACTTTTTCCAGCATTAATTTATTTACACCCGCTCTCAGGATAACCTTGCCATGGTTTGCTTTTAATCCCGCGTTCTTATTATCCTTCAGTCGTTTATTTTGGGGCAATAAGAATTCGCCCGACATATTATCAGGCAGTGTAATTTCAAATGTCTCTTCTCTGGCGCTTATTTGGTGGAATTCTGCGATGATCGACCCTTTAATTGTGGGTACTATTATCTTACTGAATTTCAAGCCATCGGTCTGTGGTTTTATCTGCACCGCTGCAAAGCCCGGTTTAGCGGGCGTAATTCCCCAAAGACGGCGTGATATGATATTTATAGGTGCAGTTCCCCAGGCATGGTTCCAATCCAGATTGGATTTGTACTTCAGGTCCCAGGCTTCGAGTGCCATGGTAGAACCGCTGCGGATCATGTTCCACCAGCTCCGCTCACCCGTTGACGTCATTAGTTCAAGGCCGTACCCGGACTCACCCTCGTTATACAGGGCTTCTAGCAGGTACTGCGCGCCATAAACACTGCAGGCCATGCCGCGTGACTTAATAAATTCTGTGACAGATCGTTTGTATTGATCGGGCACAATGTCAAAGGCCAGCGGGAACATATTCGCGTGCAGAGAGGAATGTGCGGAGTTTTCCCCATCGATGTAAATTCCTTTTTCCTTGTTTAATAATTTGTCGTTGAGCGAATTTTTTACCAATTCGGCCCGGCGGCTGAAAAACGCGGCATCATTCTTTTTACCTAAATAGGTAGCTATTTCGGCCATCAGTTTTAAATTATGGAAATGAAAAGCATTCACGACAGTATTGATATCAACCATATCATATCCGTCACGTTCTCCTTTGCCGCCGCTTGATGCCGCAGGCCAGTCGACAATATCTTGTAATTTCTGGGTTGAATCTTGAAATCCTAACCGCCTGATGAATTCATCCGTCAGCTTTGGTGATTTTGAGCTGATCAAACCGTCCTCTCGTTCAAGTTCAATAAGGGTTTTGTCTTTTAATGCATCATAGTATTTCAAGAGCGGAGCCAAATCACCGGTATACATATAATCCTGATAGAACAGCATAACGGTGTGCAGGATCCACTCCGTGGGCCAGGTGGGATGACTGATAAAATAAGCATTGGTACGCCGCGCGATGCTGTATTCATTATCGACTGCATAATGCCCCAACTGATTAATGTAAGCATCGGCTTCATAAGGTATCCTCTCCCGGTCACCGTCAATGTACATACCGGTGAAGCTTGTGGCCTTGATCGTATATTTCCCAAGTTCCCATATTTTATTTAAAATGGTATCGGAACTTGTAAAACTGCTGCTTTGGTCGTTAAATCTGTAATTATACACCTTTTGTTGTATGACCAAATCGTCTTTAGGCACTTTCAGATTTTCAATTTCACAATACCGAAAAGGCATGATAACACCAATGGAGTCCGGCAGCAAAATTGCCGGAGGGCTTGAGTTTCTTTTGTTGGGCGGAAATGTAACGGTCAAAGCATGATTGTTCGGCGGGTTTTCAAGGGTCACTTCCTGATACCGGATGCTTCCCCCGGGGTTTTTGTCAATGGTATTTGTGCCGCTTAGCTTTTCCCCAAGACGAATGGTAATTGGATCATTTTGCGGTGATTTTAAAAGAAGGATAATCGTGCCAAACGCATCTTTTCCGAAATCAATAAAATAATGCCCTTCACCAATTTTAACTATCCGCTGCGGCAGAAGCAGCCTGACCTGAATTTCGTTAGTATCTGTAACGGTTTGACGAGCATGATCCCTGGTCGGGTAATAACTCGCGGATTGGGCATACCCCAAGCCGATAAATAAGATTATTGAGCCAAGCAGCACTAACTTTCTCATAGTATCAGGTTGATAGTTGATGATCGTTAGTTATTAAAATTAAGAGTTTTTAATACGATTTATGCATGTGCCGTTTGAGATATCTTTGCGGCACTTAAAGAAAGAGTTACTTGTGGAGTTGGCCCAGCTTTATCACCCCCGCAGTATTTCATTTTTAATGCCTGGCAAAAGCGAAGCTGGATTTCAACAAGCAGCGAATGCCAAAGAATTTATTTGAGATGGATTTTACTATCCCTTGCAAAGCGGTAAGCTGAAACTGAATACTGAGCCCTCATTCAGGGCACTCTCCAGCCATATCTGGCCGCCTTGCTGGCGGATAATTTCGGCAGATAAATATAATCCAAGTCCTATTCCCGGAAGCCTTTCTACATACTCATCCTTTACCCTGTAGAATTTTTCAAACAGGTTACCCGTCTCGTGGGCAGGAATTCCAAATCCAAAATCTCGTACCGTAAAAATGGCTTTATGTTCTAATGAGCTTACACTGACTATAACACGGTCCGCTTTTGGCGAATACTTGATCGCGTTTGAAAGTAAGTTTATGATTACCTGGGAAATATGCTCCTGGTCGCCCTCTGCAAAAACGGGACCACCCGGCACTAAAATAAGCCGATGGGTGGTGGTAGTTAATTGCATAGTTTCCAATGTTTCACGGACCAGATTGACCAGATCAAACTCCTTTTTCTCAAATGTCAGATCTCCTGATTCGATTTTGGCTACACACAGCATCCGGTCAATTAATTTTGTCATGCTATTTAACTGGAACTCGAACCTGCTTTGCATCTGAATTGCCTTTTCATCGCTAAGCTTAGCTAATCGTTTTGTCAAAAGCTGGGCATAACCCCTCAGACTAGTTAAGGGGTTTCTTAATTCATGTGCTACGATCCCCATGAAATCATCTTTCTGGCGCTCCAGCGCTTTTCGGTCCGTAATGTCCACAACTGCATTGATCAGTCCTATTACTTGCCCTTCGGCATTATATTCGGGCCTTGGAAAAACTAACACGTGTCGTATTTTACCATCTGGTCTTTCGACCAGAGCCTCGGCCTCCACAGCGCGATTCTCTTTTAGAGCAACCGCTGCCGGACATTGGTCATGGGGCATAAAGGTTCCATCAAGGGTATACATTTTATGGGAACCGCACCAGAGTTCAACACCTTTTTCAGGTATGCGTCCCCATAAGGTGATTGCCGCATCATTATAATAATTAACCCTGCCCTCGGTGTCGCAGGTATATACTGCCACACCCATGCTTTCCACCAGGCTACGGTAAGACCGGTCGCGCTCAATTGAGCGCCGCTGGGAGGGCTTCGTTGTTTTCCTTTCCAGGATCGTCAATAGTATATTAGTGGTTGCCTGATTGTTTTCACCAATTAGCGGCGCCGCATAGCAGTCAAGATATTTTTGCTCCGCTCCGGTAGCTGTGCTAATATTTACCGGTACATCGAATTCTTTAACCGTAATTCCAAGTTGTATTGCATTACTGATCGCCTGGTATATCAGGGGATGGCTTAATTCAGGAAATAAATTGGATCCGCCCTCATCGGTCTGCGGTAATTTGGCTTTGTTAAAAACAGACAAGAAAGCTTCATTAACTTCTGCTATTTTCGAGCCGCCATTGGTGATCACTGCTGTGGCAGCCGGGAGTTGCTGTATATTTCGGCCGAGGTCGATCTGTAGGTTTACAGCTGATGGGTTTTTCATAGTCATTAAATTAAAGTACGTAGGGACGTTCAGGAAAAAACAAAACAACCTGAGTCGGATTTTTGATAAGATAGCTATAAGTTATTAATAATTAACTATTTATCTGCTTTTAATTTTTGAGGGAAGGATTCGAATTATTTGACCCGCTTCAGGTCGGCCTTAAAAAAGACGTAAAATCCATTCCGGGCCCTTCGGCTCGAAATGGACAAAATGTTATAATTTACTATGGTCTAAGCATACGAAATATGCTGGTGCTGGATGGCTGCCGTTTGGGCGAGTAATTACAACATACCGAGCAGCTCCTGGTCAGTAATGATAGGAATGTTCAGCTTGGTAGCTTTCTCCAGTTTAGCGGGGCCCATATTTTCTCCTGCAACCAGGTAACTGAGCTTCGCCGATATGCTGCCCAGGATCTTTCCTCCGTTCTGCTCAATAATATCTTTCAATTCATCGCGCGAGAATTTTTCAAATACGCCCGAGATGATAAAGGATTTTGCCGAGCAGCTTTTCGCTTTGCAGCTCCACTTCTTTTTCCTCGGCAATAAACTGCAACCCATGCGCCTTTAGTTTTTCAATTTCCTGGCGATGTCTGTCGTCCGCAAAATATTCAATAATGCTGCGGGCTATGCGTTCACCTATTTCCTCGACGGCGTTCAGCTCCTCGAAGGAAGCTGCCATCAGGTTATCGATCGTTTTAAAATGCGTGGTCAGCTTTTTTGCGACCGTAGCGCCTACGTATCGTATTCCCAGACCGAACAGTACGCGCTCAAAGGGCATATGCTTTGATTTTTCAATGCCCTCCAGCATATTGCTAATGGACTTCTCGCCAAAGCGTTCCATCGTTTTTAACTGGTCGGCCTTGTTTTGTAGCTCGTAAATATCGCTGATGTGTTTAATAAATCCCTGCTGATACAGCGCGTCGATCGTCTCGTCGCCCAGACCGTCGATATCCATTACCTTGCGGCCTGTAAAATGCTGCATTTTGCCAACGATCTGCGTAGGACAGCCTTCATCATTGGGGCAATAAAAAGCGGCTTCGCCTTCTTTGCGCTCCAGCGGTGTGTTGCAGTCTGGGCAGGTCGTGCGGTACAGTATCAGGCGCACTGCCGGGTCTGCGCTTATCCAGATTCACGCTGATGATCTTTGGGATGATCTCGCCGCCTTTCTCCACATAAACCCAATCACCCTCGTGCAGATCGAGTCTTACAATTTCGTTTGCGTTATGCAGCGTGGCACGTTTTACGGTAGTGCCTGCCAGAAATATGGGTTTCAGGTTAGCTACCGGAGTAACGGCGCCGGTGCGGCCTACCTGGTAACTGACGCTTTGCAGTTCAGTTTCCACCCGCTCGGCCTTGTATTTATAGGCGATTGCCCAGCGCGGCGATTTGGCCGTAAAGCCCAGTTCCTGCTGCTGCGAATAGTTATTTACCTTGATCACGATGCCATCGATATCATAGCTCAGCTTAAAGCGCCCCGTTTCCCACTGGTTAATAAATTCAAGTACCTCGAGGATAGTTGCGCATAGCTTACTTTCGTTGTTTACCGGAAAGCCCCATCGTTTTACCGCCTCCAGACTCTCCCAGTGGGTTTTAAAGAACTGTTTTTCGGTATACAGAAAATACATAAAACTATCCAGCGGTCGTTTGGCCACTTCAGCTGAATCCTGCAGTTTGATGGTACCGGAAGCAAAGTTGCGCGGATTGGCATAGGGCGGTTCTCCGTTTTCGATTCGCTCGTCATTGAGTCTTTCGAATGCTTTTAGGTGCATAAACACCTCGCCGCGAATCTCAAAATCATCCGGATAGTCACCTTCGGGAAGTTTTTTAGGGATGCTGCGTATGGTTTTTACATTGGTGGTCACTTCATCGCCCTGGGTTCCGTCGCCGCGGGTAACGGCCTGCTCCAGTTTGCCGTTCTTATAGGTCAGGCTCATGGATAATCCGTCAAACTTCAGTTCGCATACGTACTCAAAGTTATCACCGATCGCTTTTTTGATGCGCTGGTCAAAATCAAGCAGTTCCTGTTCGTTATACGTATTGCCCAGCGAGAGCATCGGCCAGCGGTGGCGAACGGTCTTAAATTCTTTGGTAATAAAACCGCCCACGTTCTGGGTAGGCGAATCCGGGTCGATCAGTTCAGGAAACTGGATTTCAAGGTCAGCCAGTTCCTGTAGCTTCTTATCAAATTCAAGGTCCGTAATGGTAGGCATGGCCAGCACATAATAATTGTAATTATGCTGCCGGAGCTCCTCAGAGATGGCTTCAATCCGCTTTTTTGCTTCTTCAATTGACATAAGCGAAGATAATAAATTAGTGATAAGTGGCCCTAGGGAGTTGAATAGTTAAAAAATGTTAAAATTGTTAAATGCGCTTATTGCCGGGTGCAGTGACCGGCGAGTTGGGGAAATGGATAATAACGTTTGTGGAAATCGGGGAGGCGGGATAATTTATCCGTGGAAAAGATTCCACAATCAGAAAACAAAAGCTCGCCTTGATCAGTTAAAGGAATTGGAATATTTGGGCCGGTTTATTTTACTGTATGATCTAAGCGGGGATAATCAAAGAATTGCCGGCGATGGCCCGGATAATGTCTGAAGAAAAAAAGTGGTGCTGTGATGCGCTAACGGGCGTTTTAACTAAAGGCGGGAATAGGAACCCTATAAATTAAAAATAGCCGGACCTCGCGCCCAGCTACATTTACTAATTAATTTAACTGAATAGGATAATGCAACAAGTGTGCCATTAATTTAACTGGAAATTAATATTGGCATCTGCCAGCTCCGGTTGTAATGAAAAAAGGTCAATAAAAGGGTGCAGGTCCTTTTTTGCGATCAATCTATGAATATTCTGCCGGTGCGTGCTCATTTACTATCCATCGTAAATGCGATATCAGCCGTTACGGGGATAGTCAGGCCTCCCGGCGTTTTAGGGTTGTCCCTGATTACCATGTCTCCCTTTATATTTTTTGTAACCTGCGCATAGGTGATCCATCCGGTCACCTTATCGATTTTATAGTCGGCAGATGAGCTTCCGGCGACGTTTAAAAACCGCGCCGGCAGGCCGCCCAATTGCCTAAATAGCGGATCTCCGGAAGCGGTTATCTGCGCCTGGCCATGAATGATCAGGTTATTGTCCGTAATGTTTTGTAATTCATAAGTGGTGGCAATGTTGGCTATAATGGTGCCTTCCATGGTCGTGTTAACAACCCATTTATCATTTAGCCCTACCGTTGCATCGGAAAATAAAGCAAAGGCATCCTGGAAACTGGCCTTGAATGAGTTATCGTCAAAAAACTGCTGCATCTGTTTTTGAACCTGCATTTTCTGAGCTTCACTCAATTGCGGAATGCCAGCAAAAATATCTGAAAGATAGTTATCCGGGTGTTTAATTTCCAGTACCTTTCCTGCCCGGGTAATGATCACGGTCTTTGATTTATGGAGCAGTGCGTGCAAAAGTTCTGACATGATATCACCTTTGCTTTCGTCCTGGGAATCCACATCGAATAGGCTGCGCTCACCAATGGAAGTATGCATGGAAAGGCTCTCATATTGTACGTCCAGTACGTACAGGCTATCTTGCACGGCGATCACTTTATGAGACATCCTGCCGCCGAAGATCATGGAGACCAGCTGCTGCTGGCCATTAATGTTCTGAACAATAGTGCTGCTGGTACGGCAGGTAAGGTAGTACGTGCTGTCCTTTTGCAGCCGCAATTCTAATTTTCTTTTTTGTGCGTAGCAGGCTAAACTGAAAAGGATAAACAATAAGGTGAAGGTTTTTTTCATGGTCTTAAATATAATTAATAAAACAGGGTCCAATATATGGACCCCTGTTTTATTATCTTCAGCTGCGAGAATGGCAATTCTGCCTTTGCTGGCCTCGTTTTAATGTTTGGTGGCTGTATCCTGCTGCTGCGAGGAGTGTTTGGCCAGCATCGCATCTTTAATCAGTTTTACCGGCGCGCTGCCATAGCTCAGGAATTTCTCGTTAAAATCTTTTAGCTGATAACTGTCGCCCATTTTGTTTTTCCAGGCATCACGCAAATCCATGATCTCTTTGTAACCGGTATAATAACTGGTGAGCTGTACGCTGGTAACGGTTACGCGTTTCCATTTACCTTCGGCCTCGGCCTGCTGTTGAAATGCCTCATGGGTAAGCAGGTCAAGTGCAGCCTGACGGGCCATATTCTGGCAATGTACGCTGTAGTCCAGAATGGTATTACATACCGAGCGCAGGTTCCATTTATACCACATCAGCCACATTTCGGGCTCATTATTGCCGTAACCCGCATCAAGCATCATCTGCTCGCTGTACACGGCCCAGCCTTCATTCATTGCCCCGTTGCTGAATATGGATTTAATCATGCTGGGCGATTTGTTGGCATACACCATTTGTACATAATGCCCGGGAATGGCTTCGTGTATGCTTAAAATCTGTAAAATGTACTGATTGTATTCTCGAAGGTAACTTTCAGCCTTTGCAGGTGACCATCCCTGAAGGCTGCCCACATTGTAATAAGCATTTTGGGCGTTGTCATATGGTCCGGGACCGCTCATGGATGCGCCAGCTACGCCAGCCATATAGCCCGGTTCTTTACGCACCACCAGCGGCTTGGTAGGGTCAAGCGTCAGCAGGTTCTTCGAACTGACGAAGGCCGTCAGCTGAGGTAATTGCTTTTCTATCGCGCTCTGGAACTCGCCGGGAGCAACATGCTTGGTCGATAGCGTATCGATCATTCTTGCAATCATATCCAGCGTATCGGCCGGTCTTGCTTTTGTGCCGAAGTATTTTGGCCACAGCTTTATGGCAAGCTGGCCCATCTGGTGGTGAATGTACTTCTTGCGTTCGATTGCCGCATTGTATATCTGCTGTGCGGTCTCTGACGCCTGTATATCATATTTGAACTTGTCTTCATAAAGATCCTTACCCAGCCTGAAACTGCGCGGATGATCGTTCTTGAAGTTTTTCAGGAAATCGGCATACTGTTTTACGGCGTCGGCAGACAGCTTGGCACGGTCCAGCATCAGTTTTTTGGTTGCTTCGGGGATATTCGCTTTTTTAAGGGAATCGGCGAAATCGGCCTCGAAAATGCTTAGTCCTCCCAGATGCTGCTCAATAGCCAGGCTGGTGAGTTCGGCAACAGGATTTTTAATATCCTTCTCTGCTTCTTTGTAATAAGCAGGAACGGTTGCCATCTTCTGATAAAAACTATTGAGCCGCTTGTCGAGCGGTGCATAATGTTCGTTCAGGATATAAGCAAATGTGCCGATCACGTTGTAGGTTGACGGATCCCATTCATAGGCTTTTAACTGCTCGATCTGCCACTGGAGGGACTGCAGCTGGTTTTGCATGATGGCATAATCCATTTTGTTAGTCTCCAGGAATGCCGTCGGCGAATATTTACCTAAAGAGTCCAGCTGAACTTTAACAAAATGAAGTTGCTTTTCCCTTGTCTTCTTATCGGGCACCAATAGTACGCTGTCATATTTATGATAGCCAACGCTGGTGCCCCAATCAGGATACTGTTTCCACAATTCGTCCAGAAAGTGTTTTTCGTAAGTATTAAAGGCAATATCATCCAGGCTGCCCTGCGAAGGGGCCACTGAATCTTTTTTACATGCTGTAAAAAATGAAACAAACAGGAAAAGGGCGACGATTTTTTTGATCACTGGTTAATTTTTATTGGCTGGATAAACTTAAAATATTTTTGATGAAAAAGTCTAATTTAAGCTCAGTCACGAAAACAAAAATTTCGGGTTCATTTTTTTACGCTTCGGTCAACCATTGGATTCCCCGTTTGTATTTGTATTAAATACCAAAGAATGGACAATCAACACGACATACTTCTGTCAGAGGTTATAAAGCTGTTAAATGGAGGAAGTGCTCATGCGACCCTGGAAGACGCCCTGGATAAACTGCCCCGGGAACTGCGGGGTAAAAAGCTGGATGGGCTCCCTTACTCGATCTGGCAACTGATAGAACATATCCGCATAGCGCAGTGGGATATGTTGAAATTCAGCAAGGATGAGAAACATGAGTCGCCGCCATGGCCTGCAGGCTATTGGCCGAAAGAAAATGAGCCCGCCAGTGACGCTGAATGGGAGTGGTCAGTAAAGCAGATAGCAGACGACCGGGATGAGTTTATCCGATTACTCCAAAGTGAGGATATCTACAATGTTATTCCGCACGGCCAGGGGCAAAGTATATTGCGCGAAGCCCTTCAGATCGCTGACCATAATGCCTATCATATTGCCGAGATTATCGTCCTACGCCGGCTGATGGGAGCGTGGTAGCATTGGTAATGCGTTAAGGAGTCGGAAGTCTTAACTTCCGTTAAAACGAAATGCTCCTTGCATTGCTGTTTGTTCATTTCTGGCAATACCGATGTCTGTGGCTATCTTTTGCCATTGATTTACTGCACTTTCAACTTCGTTGATAATACGATCCATTTTTTTATCGTCCAATTGAAAATATTCACCCACCTGCCTGGCCAGGGCCAGATCCAGGTCGCTCCGGTCAAGACCATGTAAATTATTTAAAGAAAATGAGCCACCCGAAAGTAAATGGTGAATAAAACCGTCATTTTTAATTAAAAAGAAGAAAATATACATCATTTGTGTGTAGAAATCCGGCCCCAGCCTTAAATCTGATGACATCGGTACAGGTGTGATAATAAACACTTTTCGTTCCTGCAATTTATAGGTCTTTTCAAAGCAACCCCCTGCGGCGGACGAGCGTAGTTCATAGTAGAAGTATATCACAATGGAGTCTGCCTAGAAATGAAAAACATAAATTATGAAAAATATCATTTACCCAGCAATTGGACTAATTATAATTAGCCTGGTTGCATTTGCTGTAATAGCTTCCAACTGGAAAATAAAAGGGGACGAATCCGTAGTAAAGTTTTCAAGCGGGAAGATTAATGGATCATTCAAGGGTCTGAAAGCTGATATTGTGTTCGATAAGGAACATCCCGAACAGGCTAAAATGTCAGCTTCTATAGAATCTTCTACTATTGCCACCGGATTTTTTTTAAAAAGCGACCACGCCAAAGACGCGTTAGGAGTTGACAAATATCCGACTATTAATTTTGTATCAACCTCAGTAAGCAAAGACGCCGAGGGTTATGTAGCTAAGGGGAATTTGACTATGAAAGGAATTACCAAGCCTGCCACGATCCATTTTACTTTTGAAGACAAAGGCAACAATCAAGGCGTATTTAATGGGAATTTCGTGGTCGTTCCAAAAGACTATGGTATTGACCACAGTGGCACGCCAGATAAGGTAACGGTAAATTTAATCGTTCCTGTGACAAAGTCCTGAAGCTGCAATTCATATGAATTTGAAAGCTTCAAATTGCCCAATGAATATTATTCATAATCCAAATCCGTAGGCTATGCGTAAGCCTATAAGGCCATAGTGATCACCTGCGCTGGAAAGATTATCATAATGAATACCCATATCCCAGTGTTTATTAGCAAAACCTAGGGTAGGTGATAATAACAATCTTGCTGGATCAACACCGTTATCCGTTTGTTCGATACCCACACCAGCCTCCGCGCCAAAATATATGTTTGGCACAAAAAATAATTTGATGCCGGCTTTGATTGGTATGAGGCCGTAACTTTGATACTTGGTATTGGTACCTGGAATCGTTGTCGGGAAAAAATGGTAAGCGCCGGAAGTAAACGTGAATGCAAAACGATTACTTGTTCCATATTGTAAACGTACAGTGCCGCCAAGAATGAAGTTAGAACCTAAACGTGCATTGCCTGTAGGATCAGCAACTTCAGCGCCTATACTTAGGGAAAATGCATGGGCAGATATGGTTTGTGCATTTACCTTATAAGTGTACAATTGGACGCATGTGATAAATATTATGGTTATTATATGGGATAGCCTTTTCATAGTCGTGATTTTTAGTAGATGATCACTAGTTATTACCGCCTTAGACACCAACGCGTTGCCTGGCATCCTAACTATTTGCAAGCCTCATTGAAAGCATTTTCGTTGAATAGCCTTTTACGGGGACATTTCAGTCGCTTAATCAGTTCGAGGCTGGCGAAAACAACTACCAAACTTTCGGCAGTAAATTGCCTTTACTGCCGAAAGTTTGATTTTAATAAATGATAGTTACGTGTAATCCTAGCAGATCTGAGGCCACATATTTAACGTTATTATTTGGAAAATGTCAAATAAAATCATTACTTTTGCTATGCAAAGCATATATGCTTTGCATTATTAAACTAAATCAAAATGGGTAGAAAACACCTGCTTGATGCTTACCAAAACAATATCTTCAGTTTTTTCAATAACTCAAGTGAATGGGCTTTTACAGAATTCAAACTGCATGATGTGCTTGAAAAGCAGCGATTTAAAGGAGAGTTACCATTTGATAAAGGCCCCAGATATATTATTGATTATTTGAAAAAAAAGAGCAATTATTCGCCAATCTGCTCCATGATAAAACGAATAAGGCCAAAGTAATATACTCCTGGAAAACAACAGAGGAATTCACAGTTATTTCAGGGTTAAAGGCCGAATCATTTTTTACCTACTATTCAGCCCTGTTTCTGCACGGTTTAACGCAGCAAATCCCCAAAATATATTATCTCAATGTAGAACATTCATCTGAATCGTACGGTCATTCAGATGCCCCGAATATTACACAGGGAGACATTGATCGGGTGTTTAGTAATGAACAGCGAAAGAGTTCATTAACTTACACTTTCAATGAAAAGAAGATTATCATTACTAATAGTAAAAGGACTGAAAGATTAGGCGTCATTGAAAATTACAGTGACCAGCAACATTTTCATTATACGGATTTAGAAAGAACATTAATTGATTGTGCCGTAAGGCCAGTGTATTCGGGAGGGGTGTTTGAAGTATTGGAAGCATACAGGCTGGCGATGGAGCAATTGGACGTTAAAAAAATGATCAGCTATTTAGATCAGCTGGATTACATTTATCCCTACCACCAAGCCGTAGGCTTCTACCTGGAAAAAGCGGGATATGATGCAAAAAGCCTTCAATTATTCGACAAAGGCAAAGACTTTGATTTTTATTTGACCTATAACATTAGAAATAAAGCATTTTCTGAACGTTGGAAACTATATTATCCAAAAGGTATCTAAGCAAGTTTTGCAGCTATTTCTAATACAAACTTGAAATAATAATCGAAATCATGCAGCACTTCCCTTTGATTGATTGTGGCGATAACGCTCGGCCAGCTTTGCCTATGCAATTCATATTGATCTTTTAATTGGGGTAAATAATTTAATGGAACATGTTTCGCATCGAAAATTAGCTTGCAAAGCGCTCTGTTTTTGTTATTAGAGAGATCAATTTTAAACGAATTCACTAAATTGTGAATATCGTAGAAATCCCGTCCTCTTGCCTTTGAGGTCATGTTATACACGACAGTCTTGTACTTTGGGTTTTGCTGACAAAGTGCTCGAAATTTTTCCAATGCGATCATTTCAGCAGAGTAAACGTAGATCACAGTTCCGTCGAGATCTTTAGCGCGTTTATCAGCTACATATTCATATTTGCTAATATCCACTTCAAATTTCGTTGAATTATTCCCACTGACCGGAATAGCATTGCGCCTGATATTTTCAATTTCGCCGTTTAAGGAATCGAATTTTTCTTTTTCTATAATTTTGAAATCTAGACAGTAGCCACCCCAAAACATCTTAACTTCGTCAGTGACTTTTTGTGGCCGTTCTTTAAAGTTTACGTCAAAAATATGTAAGCCTTCTTTATTGAATTCAGAATTTAATATCGTAGATGCCTGTTCTTTTAGTCTGACCCATTCTTCAGTGCTGAAGTCCTTTTCCATTGAAAAATCGATATCAACACTGCTTCTGCTAGATAAATTATAAGCAATGTCGATAGCATTTCCGCCCTTTAGAACTAATAGCCCCACTAGCATTTCATCGGATAATAGCGCAATAATTGTGAGTCTTTTTATTTTTTCTAGCAGATCCATCGTGGGGTTTACGTTCAAAATTGGCGTAACATATCTGTAGCCAGAATTTAATTACGCGATTTTTTACTCCACAAATGTATAACAAATGAAATAATTATACATTTCATTTACCAAATGCATAGTTCACGGCGATCATCGCCGTAAACTGTGATCATATTAAACCAAATGATAAAACGAGGATGCTGGCTGTAAAAGATAAACTTCTTGCATTTACAACGGGAACAGAGTATATGGCGCTCTAAACCGAAAGTTTAAATGGTGGCCTTTCCAATATTCAGTTTAAATTCTATCTTTGCAACAATTCCTGATTTGTTAACCCTTTAAATATCAAGGAATCATGACAGAGCATATCTACATATCGTCCCTTTCGCTCATTGCCTAATTAGGCAGGCAAACCCTGTGTTTTATTAAATAATTAAACAGTTTCATTGGCAAGCTGTGCTTATTTGCCTGTCCAAATTTCATTTCATTTTTCCGGTTAGGTTGAAAATGGTGTATCGTTTCGGTCACCATTAGCACTAGCCTCGTACCAGCATGTCTGCGCGCGGTTATTCTCGGAAAAACGGCATTTTTAGCGAGCCAACTACAATAAACAAATTCAAAAACACATCCAGGGGTATGCTTGCGTGCTACCTGGAATAAGATTTATAACCCCCAATGGGCAATTTAAAAACAAAAGATTTAAGTAAAATCGGGTATCATAATGATCAGCTAAGAAGCCTGGTTATTGGGATAGCCTCTAAGAATTTTAAACACTACGGCAAGCAGCAATTGCTTGATCTGTTAGTGAATATTAAAAACGATCCGGAAGCATTTCTGGACAACGAATTAACTGCTAAAATAGCCGAAAAGGTGATTGGCAAAGTGGAAGCGCGTGCCTTTAAATCGTACGAGTTGCGGGATGAACCTGTTTTCTGTAAAACCTATGGCGCCCGGAATATTGAATCCACCGCCAAAAAGCAAATGGAACTGGCTGGACTGCTGCCGGTTAGCGTGCAAGGTGCACTGATGCCCGATGCGCATATGGGCTTTGGTTTGCCCATTGGCGGCGTGCTGGCAACCAGCAATGCTGTTATTCCCTATGCGGTAGGCATGGATATCGGCTGCCGGATGGCGCTGTCCATCCTTGATGAAAGTGATGGCTTTCTCAATCGGTTCGAATATCAAATTAAGCAAGCCCTGAAAAATCATACCCATTTCGGTATGGAAGGCGGACTGGATACCAGGCAGGAGCATGAAGTACTGGATAGCCCGGTATTTAATGAGGTGCCTTTTTTGAAGCCGCTGCGCGGCAAGGCAGTAAGGCAACTGGGTACTTCGGGCAATGGCAATCACTTTGTAGAGTTTGGTCAGATCGAGCTTTTTGATGGATAATACCATCGGCTGCCGCCCAAAAAGTACACGGCCCTGTTAACGCATTCGGGTAGTCGGGGACTAGGTTCGGCCATTGCCAGGCACTATACGCAAATCGCGATGAATACCTGTAAGCTGCCACGATCCGCGCAGCAACTGGCCTGGCTAGATATGGACAGTGAAGCAGGGCAGGAATACTGGCTTACCATGAGTCTTGCCGGCGACTATGCAAAAGCCTGTCACGAACGTATCCATGCCAATCTTTTAAAAGCGCTGGGTGTGACCCCGCTCCATGTAATAGAGAACCATCACAACTTTGCCTGGAAGGATCAGCTGGCGGACGGCAAAGAAGTAATTATCCACCGCAAGGGAGCAACGCCCGCACATCAAGGTGAGTTGGGTATCATCCCCGGCAGCATGACCACGGCAGCTTATCTGGTATCGGGCAAAGGTAGACATGATGCGTTATTTTCGGCATCGCACGGTGCCGGCCGGGTCATGAGCCGGCAAAAGGCTAAGGATAGCATGACGGTTTCGGCCATGAAGAAAATGCTGGCTAATGCCGGTGTTACGCTGATGGGCGGCACGGTTGAAGAAAATCCTTTAGCTTATAAGGATATCGAAGCGGTAATTGCAGCGCAAGATGATCTGGTCGACATTCAGGGTAAGTTTTTTCCACGTATAGTTAGAATGAACAAGGAGTAAACGATGAAAAAAATGATCATACAAATCACTTCAGGCAAAGGCCCGGCAGAATGCTGCCGGGTAGTTGCCTGCGTGCAAAGCCTGATGATGAAGCAGGCCAGGACGAATGGAATCGAAATGCAAATATTGGAAAATAAAGCAGGAGAAATGAGCGGTACTTTACTATCTTCTACCATGATTGCTGCGGGCGATAACCTGGATGCGCTCGTAAAGGAATGGGCAGGCACCGTGCAATGGATAGCACAAAGCCCTTATCGAAAATACCACAAGCGCAAAAATTGGTTTGTGGGCGTAGCGGCTTTTGATCGCAAAGAACTGATGCAATGGGACCCCAGGGACGTAAAGCTGGAAACATGCCGCTCATCAGGTCCGGGCGGCCAGAATGTGAACAAAGTGGAAACTGCTGTTCGGGGGACACATCTGCCAACCGGATTACAGGTAATGGCTATGGATACGCGATCGCAGCTGGAGAACAAAAAAATATGTCTGGCCCGGTTAGAAGCAAAAATATTGGTATGGCAAACTGAGCAGCTATTGGTTCAGCAGCAAAACCAATGGCAGGAACATAATGCTCTGCAGCGAGGCAATCCGGTAAAAACAATCAAGGCAGATCTTTTTTGATTTGGTTTTTATCGGTTTGCCCGCTAGAGGCGAAATAAAATATTGAACTCGGGTTTGAGGGCATAATCCCCATTCGCCTTAAAAATCGTATTTTTTGAGGTGAATGGCTTTTTAGACGTTCGGTGTTAAGGTCAAAAATCGCTATTGACATTAAAAATTGCATTTTTTAATGTGATAAAAGGCTGAAATTTAGATCATTTGGTCAAGATTAGGATAGAGGTGCGGTAGGAATTGGATTTTCGAAGCTTGGTAAATTACTGCCTAACGGTAGAATTATTGGTGCAACAAATCTTAATGGAGGGATGATCTATCTATAGATAGGGGGAAATTATAGCAAAAAATGAGAGTTTTTCTCATTTTTTGCTATCTAAATTAAAATATTTTGTTATTTTTGAGAGAATATCTCATTTTAAAGCCATGTTAATTGAATTTACAGTTGGGAACTTTCTATCATTTCGGGATAAGAAGACACTTTCCATGAACGCTGCTGCAATTAAAGAATATGTGGATACGAACGTCATATACGCCGGAAGACATGCTCTTTTAAGGAGCGGACTGATTTATGGTGCTAATTCAAGTGGGAAAAGTAACCTTGTGAAGGCTATGTCCACGATGAGTTGGCTCGTGCTAAAAAGCTTCGAAAGGTCCTCTGCTGCAGAGCTTGAAGTGACTCCTTACTTGCTTCATGTTAAAAATGAACAGGAACCATCGTTTTTTGAAGTCGTGTTTCTTATAGATGATACTAAATATCGTTATGGGTTCGAGGTAACCAAGGAGGCAATCGTAGCGGAATGGCTTTTTGAAGCCAAGAAACTCACTGAGAAACCCTTGTTTGTTCGGGAAAATGATGGTATTGAGGTGATGCGCAGTTTCCCGGAAGGCAAAGACTTGGAAGAAAAGACAAGGGACAATGCATTGTTTTTATCTGTTGTTGATCAGTTTAATGGTCGTACTGCCAAATCTATCATGTCATGGTTTAACAATTTTGCGGCGATATCCGGGCTGAGTCATGAATCCTATACTGGTGTGACTTATTCGCTTTTAGATAATGAGAAAACCAAGCATTTATTGCAGGATTTTTATAATTCGATAGACCTTGGTTTTGATGAAGTGAGGCTGATCAAAAAAGAATTTGACGCCGCCAGGTTTTCCAAGGATATGCCGGAATCGATCATGCAGGAAATCAGCTCGAAGATGCAAGGCAAAATGATGGTGAACGCGCGAACCCTACACAAAAAATATGACCAGAATAATCAGGTGTCGGATTCGGTTGAATTTGACATGGATAGTCAGGAGTCTTCCGGAACAAACAAAATCTTCAATATTTCGGGACCTGTATTTGATGTTTTGAACGATGGAGGAGTATTGGTTATAGACGAACTTGATGCAAGCTTACACCCACTACTAACATTGGCTATAACTCGTTTATTTAACTCTATTGATCACAACCCCAAAAATGCCCAATTAATCCTTACTACCCACGACACCAATCTGCTATCTTACGGGAATTATCGCCGGGACCAGATTTATTTTATGGAGAAAGATCAGTATGGCGGATCAGATCTGTACTCCCTTGTGGAATACAAAGAAGATGGTGCGACTAAGACTATTCGTAAGGATCGCTCTTTTGAAAAAGATTATATACAGGGACGTTATGGCGCGATTCCTTTTATCGGTAATTTATTAGAAGTAGCTCAGGAATGGCAAAAAAAATAAAAATACCTAAGGATCGACTGAGCAGATATTCGCATCAAGAACAATTGCGAAAACAGAATATTCGAACCAAACGCCGATTTTACTTAATCATTTGCGAAGGTGCTAAAACTGAACCAAACTACTTTGAAGGTCTGAAAATGGATCTTCCTAAGGGCGTCCTCACTGCCTTTCAGATTGAAATTGAAGGTACCGGAAGGAATACCATGTCTTTGATCGATGAAGCCTTGCGTATAAAAAATATGTATGAAAAACAGACCGGCCGACCGATCGATAAGCTATGGACGGTTTTCGATCGTGACAGTTTTTCCGCGAACGATTTCAATAACGCGGTTTTACGATGTAAAAATGCGCAGCCAGAAATCGGATGTGCATGGAGCAACGAGGCTTTTGAACTTTGGTATTTACTTCACTTCCATTATTACAACAATGCTATGAGCAGAACTCAATATCAGAGGCTAATCGAGCAGAATTTTCAGGAAAACATGAGCGGACCTTATAAGTACCAAAAGAATAGCACTGAAATGTACATTCTTTTAAAACAGCATGGTAGCATCGACAGGGCAATTCTAAATGCCAGCCGATTAGCTAAACAATTTGAAGGGCGGGAAGATTATGCCAAACAGAATCCGAGAACTATGGTTCACAAATTGGTAACCGAGCTTTTTGGTTTGAATGATGAGGAATAAAGCCCAAATTATACTATTTGAAAAGTTAAAATAAACGAAGGAAAGCCTTATTCAAAAGCTCCACAAAAGCCGATCTATTTGATTCAGATGGTTATGTTATTATCCCGACTTTTAATTTAATTTTTTCCGATAAAATCCACGATAGCTGGCATCAGTTCGGTCTTTAACGGCAAATTAGGCTGGCTGTACGTAGCCATATTCTGGTCTTTATCTGCGGGAGCTTCTTTCATAATATGGTTCATGCCCTTAATGAGGGTCAACACCGCCTCCGATTTGGCTTTCTTCAACTTTTCGGCGTCAGCAACTGAATTTTGAACGTCGGTAGTACCCTGAATGATAAGTAAAGGCACTTTAATAATTTTAACTTCCTTTAAAGGCATATACCGGAAATACGACATCAGGTATTTTTGTTTGTCCGTACTTACCAGGGGATAGAGTGCCAGATCAACCACATCAAACGTTTTCCCCTTTTTCATGCTGTCCAGCAAAGCCTTAAATTCATCCTGTTGGTATTGCGGCCTTGATTTAAATTGCTCGGTGAGTACCTTGTCGCCGCGTTCACTGGTTGCATTTACGAAAATGATCATTTTGGCAGGCTGATCATGGGAAGCCAGCGAGCTCACCAATGCGCCTTCTCCATGGCCCAGTATGACAACTTTTGAGAAGCGCGGATCATCATTGAGCATATCGATCAAGCCCACGGCATCGTCCACATAATCATCGAAACGAAGTTCGGATGTCTTGTTGACGGTCGTGCTTTTGCCAACCATCCGTTTATCATACCGTACTGAAGCGATACCGCTTTTGCCCAGCCCTTCAGCGATCAATTTGTAAGTATTTCCCTGCGTGCCGGTTTGCGCGTTATTGCCGTCACGGTCAGTAGGACCCTGATCTGCAATAATGAGCACTACGGGAACCTTGCCCGAGACATTGGACGGCATGGCTAATGTACCACTAATGGTGGCGGATAAGTTCTTGTAAGTGATGGGGGTTTCGACTAAAGAAGTGCCGGTTTGTGCTGATGCTTTTATGGCGAACAGGGCTATCAATAGCAGAAAAAATGGTTTTTTCATTTTATAATAATCAGGAAGCCAAATATAGTGTCTCAGAGCCTATAAAATCAAACAACCCTATTTTTATCGGTAAAAATTGGACGGGCAGCATTAACTGGCATCTATTTTTATCTGAAAAAGAGGCATTTATAGCTTAAAGTGCAAGGGTTTTATTGCCATAGTTAAACTTATTAAATAATTCTTTTTTGTATCCTATTTTATTAATTTACCGTTAAAAAACGAACATCAAATTTATTCGATTTTGAGATTTAGTTCCTATATTGTCACCGATTAAACCAAGTAATATCGCAGAGACTTTTACCCGCCCCTTATCGATGAAAATTATTGCCGGATGTTTTTGCGCTATGTTGCTCGTCTTTGCTATTAATCCGGCATTTGCACAAACTGCATTTTCAAGCTTACAAGGTAAAATTTTTGCTGAATCGGGGGGACCCCTGGATGCTGCTACCGTAACGCTGCTTAGTGCTACCCGTGATTCCACCGTAATCCGTTCAACGGTCAGTAATAAAACAGGGGTATTCTATTTTGACAGGCTCGAGGCCGGCAAATACCTGTTGCGGGTTACTTCCATAAACTACAATAAAAACTATTCGGGCCCTTTTGAGCTCGCGCCGGGCAAAAGCCGGGACATCGGTTACGTCACGTTAAAACCAGCCGTCAACCAGCTTGCCGGCGTGTCAGTTACCGGGAAAAAAGATTATGTGGAGGTAAAGTCCGACCGGACCGTATTGAACATTGACCGCAATGTGATGGCCGCGGGAGCTTCCCTGTACGATGTGCTGAGCACATCGCCGGGCGTGAAGGTGCAGAATGATGAGATCCTTTACCACGGAGGCCAAAAAGCATTGATAGCAATCGCTGGCAAGCCGGTTTTGCTCAGTGGGGAGGAATTGACAAATTTCCTGAAGAACTATCAGACCAGCGGTATCGCCAAAATCGAGCTGATCGATAATCCGGGGGCCAAATATGACGCTGGCGGCTCGGGTGGCGGCATGATCAATATCATACTTAAGAAGAATAAGGAGCTGGGCTCCAACGTAACGCTTACCGAAAGCGCAGGCATAGGAGATAAGTATAAGCTTAATACAGGGATCAACTATAACCTGAGGACAGATAAACTGAACCTGTATGCGAGCTATAATTATTTGAACAGCAGCATACCGCATAGCATTAATTCGAGCCGGAATATCAATGATTTCGGTCAGGTTGACAACTTTGATCTGAACTATAAGGCAGATGTTAAGGCAAGCAATCATAATTTCAGCCTGGGCGCTGATTATTCGCTTACACCGCGTCAGACCCTGGGCCTGCTGGTCAATGGATTCTTTAATGATGCTGACATCGATAAAAGGAATGTAACGTACATTTCAACAAACGGGAAGCGGGACTCGAGCATCAATACAACGTCTGCGATCACCAGGGACATCCGCAATATCAATTATGATCTGAATTACCGTGCAGAGCTGGATAAGGCGGGCCGGAGTGTATTATCGGCTGAGGCTGATTATTCTGACTATAATCGCGGCTCGAATGAAATGCTGCAAAATGATTTTTATGATGCTGCCGGGCAACCCAGTGGTCACTCTTTATTTTATAAAGATAACTCACCGTCGCATATTACCATTAAGGCGGCAAATATAGATTTTAGTCAGGCACTGGGTAAAAACAGTCACATTAATTTCGGCGGGAAGGAAAGTCAGGTGAATAATGACAGCCGGATTGATTTTGATTCGCTGGCGAATGGCAACTATATCACCGTTCCGAGGCTTACCGACCATTTTCTTTATAATGAACATATCGATGCGGGATACCTGCAGTTTACTGCTAAGAACGATAAATCAAGTATATCGTTGAGTCTGCGCGGCGAACATACCGGCTTTTCATCGGAATCAACAAGCAACGGCAGGCATACGGACAGCAGTTACTTCAGTCTGTTCCCCAGCGTTCAGCTCACCCAGCAGCTGAATAAGAATAACCTGCTTATGCTTTCCTATTCACGCAATATAAACCGGCCCAATTACCAGGATCTGAACCCCTTTGTAAGCTATGTGGATCAATTTTATTCCACCACGGGCAACCCTTATTTACAGCCGGACTATGTCAATACTTTTAGGGCAACCGATCTGTTTTTGGGTAAGTATAAGGCAAGTTTAGGGATGGTGAAAACGGACAATTATTACTCGACCATCTTTTTGCAGAATAATGCGACCAAGGCTTACATCGCTACAAAGGCCAACATCGGTACGCGTTATCAGTATATTGCAGAACTCGTAATACCTGTTGACGTCACCAGTTGGTGGCACCTGGACGCTGACCTGGAAGGATCCCATGACCGGTACGTGTATAAGATTGATTCGGCGGCCAGCAAAAATACGACCTGGGGCTCCATTGACCTGAATCAGGACTTTAAAATCACATCCAGGCTCACTACCGAAGTGATCGGCCACTACGAAACGCCGTCATTTTTTGTGATCAGCCAGTATAAATCGCTGTATTGGGTAAGTGCGGGAGTAACCTATGCCGTTTTCAGCAACAAGGGTTCACTCAAACTGGCTGCGAGCGATCTGTTCAATACCAATTATAACAGGTATCAGACGAACTTTGGCAACCTTAACATGACTTCCATGGATAGGATAGGGACCAGGTTTGTAACGCTTTCCTTCGTTTATCATTTCGGGAATTCGGCCGCCAGGACCCGCAGCAAAACCACAGAGGAACAAAAACGCCTTGGCGGCAGCAGCAACGAAAACTAATCAATCGCCGCTCGCGGGCTAGCCTGCATGGCTGGAAAGCATGCTAAAAAGGATGATCATGAGCACGATCACCGTCATAGCGGTATACAGGTAATCTTTTTCGATAATAAAACCAATTGCAGAAAATAGTACCCGGATCACCGGGGTTGCAATCAGCATAATAATGCCCAGTTGTATGATTGCCTGGCTACTCAGGTCAGCAATGCCGCCTATTACCGGGCCAATGCCAAGTAGAAAATGAGGCACGCCTTTAAAGGAACTGTAATCGGCCGTGTTATGGCCGTAATGATACATAAATAGTATTCCGCCAATGACCACAATGATCATCGACACGGCAACACCGGTCCGGAGTATCCAACCGATGATGATTTGCATGTCCCTGTCTTTAAATCTGTTCATGGCCCTTATATTTTACCGTTTATTCCATGAAATATCATTTGCACAGCCAGTACGGTGATTACTATGGCAAATACCCATCGTAACCAATTTGAAGAAGAGGTTTTGACCAGTATTTTTGAACCGCTGATTGCGCCCAACAACACACCTATTACAACAGGCATGGCGATCGCTGGATGAATATATCCCCGCTGCAAATAAACCACCGCACTTGCCGCGGCAGTTACTCCGATCATAAAATTGCTGGTCGTGGTCGATACCTTAAACGGAATACGCATCATGCCATCCATGGCGATCACTTTTAATGCGCCGGAGCCTATTCCCAGCAAGCCGGAAATTATGCCTGCGAAAATCATCATAAAAAATCCGCCGGCTATATTGCTTACCCCATATTCAACCATTTATACCATTTACAGGATAGGTTCCTCCCAATTTTAATTTTTTGATAAGTAAGTTTCCTGGTGAACGATATGTTCCTCCTTCGGACGCAGAGACATGATGGCCGACAAAACCAGGATCGACCCAAACAAAACGGCGATAACCTGGGTGGACATATAAATGGCCAGTATGGCGCCCGTAAAAGCGCCCGCAGTTGTGGCGATCTCCAGAAACATACCCAGCCTGATGTTGGTGATCCCTTCTTTCACATAAGCCGCTGCAGAACCCGAGGAGGTAGCAATAACCGATACCAGCGATGCACCAATGGCATAATGGATATCAACATGCAATAAAAGCGTTAAAAGCGGAATGATCACAAAGCCACCGCCAAGCCCGGTTAGTGAACCCAACAGGCCGGCAAAATAGGAGCCAAATAGTATAATGACAGTAAATACAATTACCGACATAGGCTGACAGCATTATTGAGAGCTGCAAATGTAACAATTATCTTTTATTGGCTGTCGATCTGATAAAATTGATGGGATATACCAAAATTATCTCAACAATAACAGCGCCATGCCGTTATTTGTACTAAGCAAAATTTAATCTCCTTTCAGTCATGGCATCAAAAAAAATCACCGATCTGCTTGGCAGCCAGGCAGACGACCTGCTTAACCCACCATTGTAAAACATTTACAAAAGACCAGCTTCACTTACCTTCTCCGGATTTTGTAGATAAGGTTTTTGCGCAGAGCAATCGTAATCGCACAGGTTTTGCGCAACCTGGAGGCTATGTATAGTCATGGCCGGTTGGCGGGCTACAGGCTATCTTTCCATTTTGCCCGTTGACCAGGGAATAGAGCATACCGCCGGGGCATCTTTTGCCAAAAATCCGCTTTATTTTGATCCTGAAAATATCATCAAACTGGCAATGGAAGGGAAATTGCAATGCAGTGGCAACTACTTTTGGTAACCTGGCTATGATGTCGAGAAAATACGCGCACAAAATCCCTTTCCTGGTAAAATTGAATCATAACGAATTGCTGACCTATCCAACCAAATACAAACAGGTGATGTTTGGCTACAGTTAAGGATGCCTGGAATTTGGGTGCAGCCGCAGTAGGCGCCACAATTTATTTTGGTTCGGAAGATTCGGACAGGCAAATAGTAGAAGTAGCCCAGGCTTTTGAGGAAGCACATGCACTCGGTATGGCGACTGTTTTGTGGTGCTATACCCGTAACAATGCCTTTAAAAAAGATGGTGTAAACTATGAAACATCAGCAGATATTACCGGGCAGGCCAACCATATTGGGGTTACCATACAGGCGGATATTATTAAACAAAAAATGCCGGATGTGAATGGAGGCTTTACCGCGATCAATTTCTCAAAAAGTGACCCGCTGATGTATAGCAAGCTCTCCACCGATCATCCTATTGATCTTTGCCGTTATCAGCTGGCCAATTGCTACATGGGCAGGGCCGGGCTGATCAATTCGGGCGGCGAATCAAAGGGAGCTTCTGATCTATGCGGACTCAGTAATGCATGCCGTGGTAAATAAAAGGGCAGGTGGCACGGGATTGATACTTGGCCGCAGGTCTTTTCAGCGTCCGTTTAAAGAAGGCGTTGAGTTTTCTGCATACCATACAGGATGTGTACCTGGATAAAAGAATTGATATCGCTTAACCCTGGGTTTTGTCTTTGCCGATAAAAAACCGATTTCTCTTCCCGGCTTTGATCGCATTTATTATCTTGGCTGCGTAAAACCTAAACGTTAATCATGAGAAGACTCTTCCTGAATGCACTTTTGCTAAGTTTTATCGTACCCGCATGTTCGGCTCAAAGTAAGCTCAAGGATAATATGTTTCTGAAAAAGCTGCCAAACGGTCTGGACGTTTTGGTAGTTGAGGATAACAGCGTGCCACTGGCCACGCTGATGCTGACCGTGAAAAGCGGTTCGATCACGGAATCGGAAAATACGAATGGCCAGATTGGCTTGTACCAAAATATGTTGACGCGAGGCAATAAGGATTATGCCAATCGAAATGAATTTGATTATTATGGCGGAGCGCTGGGGATTCAGGCATGCAATAGCATGACCGAATTTGAATACGGGGATTATTTTTTCACGCTTCCCAAATCAAATCTTGAACAGGGGCTGAACTATTTAAATTCGGCAGTGCGTTTTCCTAAAAATGAATCCTGAAGATTTGGAAAGCGAAAAAGTCATCCACGACGCGCAGTTAAAGGAAAAACAGTCGGGGCCCTATTACGCGCTGGCTGATGCCATGGCTCATCATTTATGGGGCAATATGTATAGCCGCAAAAATCCCGGCGGCAGCACTGCGGTCATCAGCGCAGCCACGGTTGCACTAATGGATTCGATAAAGAATAAATACTATTATCCAAACAATGCCCTGCTTGTTATCGGGGGCGATGTAGCCCACGAAAATGCTTTTGCCCTTGCTGAAAAGATCTACGGCGACTGGAAACCCAGCGGATTTGATCCGCTCAAAAAATGGCCGGTCCCGGAGTTTAAGCCCCTGGCTAAATCTGACTATTTCGTTGTGGAGTCTTCACAGAGCCGCACTCCTATAATCATGCTGAACTGGCAGGGACCGGACACGCGAAACGATCTTCCGGCAACTTTCGCGGCAGATGTGTTTTCTTACCTTATTAATCAAAAAATGTCAAAATTTAACGAGCGTCTTGTACAGTCAGGACTCGCTTATGAAACCGCGACCAGCTACCTTACCTTAAAGCATGTCGGCCCTATAAGCCTGGTAGTCATACCAAACCCGGCAAGAATAAAGGAATGCCTGGATGAGGTAAAAAAGCAAATATCGCTGATGGACAGTGATGACTATTTATCAGCCGATCAAATTGAGACCGCCAAACGCGCATTGGAAATAAAAGAGATCCGTGATGAAGACATCACTTCGGATTACGTGCATAGTTTATCGTTTTGGTGGGTGTCGGCCTCCTTGAAATATTTCCTTGGCTATTATGATAACCTGAACAAAGTGTCCAAGGCGGATATTAAATCATACGTTCAGAAATATATTAAAAACAGACCTTACTGTGCGGGTTTAAGCATCTCTCCGGAACTCAATGTCCAGATAAAACCGGAAACTTTTTTTACACCCGCTAATTAAAATCTATAGCATGAAAAGGTTAGTTTTTTTATTGTTTGTTTGCAGCATTAGCTCATGGGCAAATGCCCAGCCAGAGGCCCAATCCTTTAATGTAGATGGCATAAAGGTCATTTTTAAGCCTACAGAGAAAAAAGTCGTTAACGTACGAATTTACTTTCGCGGCGGAGTTACTAATTATACGCCCGGTAAGGCAGGAATAGAACGTCTCGCTCTTGCCGCCGCAGTAAGATGCGGTTCGTCTAAGTATACCGTTAATGCATTGAAAGACACAGTGGACAGGTATGGTATTTGGCTGACCGGTGAATCGACCTATGACTACGGTTATATCCAGCTCAATTGTATCTCGAAATATTTCGACAAGGGATGGGATATGTTGTCAGAGGCCGTAACGACTCCGATTTTTGATGCCAGGGAGCTCGATTTACTGAAAAAGACGATGATCATGTACAATCAGGAACACCAGTCAAATCCCGATAATCATTTAGCAGACCTGCAGATTCAGAACGCATTCAGGAATACGCCATATGCAATTGATCCTATGGGTACCCGTGAATCACTTTCCGGGTTGACTTCTGGCGACGTTGCGAAGTATTACAAAACGCTGTTAAATAAAAATAAAATATTTATAGTCGCTGTTGGTAATATCACAAAGCAGGAATTATATGAAAAAATTCTTGGCGCTTTTGGAAATATCCCTTCACGCCCTACACTTCGCCAGAACTTCAGGCGCCGGTGCTGAATGACAATAAGCTAATGACGAAAGTGGTGATCTTAAAATAAATTATGTAGGAGCTATTATGAATGCCCCCGAATTATACGAGCATTTATTTCGTTCCTTTTCGTTTGGGGATGGCTGGCTTAGGAGGGGATCTTTATCAACATCTGAATACAGAGCTCAATCTGTCATTTTCTCCCAACTCGGAAACGGGATCTTTGAAAATGCCATATGCCGTGATGACCGCAGGTACAACCAACCCCCAGGAAGTAATGATTGGCATGGTGAAGAGTTTTAAAAAAGACCCAAAACGGCGGCCTGAACGAAGAGTGGCTTCAGCATATCAAAAAACTTATATTACCTGCAGTTACATTAATGATCAAAGTGCCGTCCCAATTACTGCCAACCTTGGCTTGTCGGAAATTTTAGGTGGCTGGCAATATGCGGATGATCTGCCAAAGCTTGTACAAATGGCCACGGTTGACCAGGTTAACACCGCCTTAAATACATATATTGTGGGATTAAGGTGGACTTACCTGGGAAATACGGGGACAATCGAAGGCTTTAAGCCCCCGGTATATTAATTCAGCAATAAAACTTTTAACTACTTTTGGCAATAAATCGAGCCAATGGGTTACCCGAGTTTACAAGCCTGCATTACCGATCTTGAAAAACACGGTCATTTAATCCGTATTAAAGAAGAGGTTGACCCATACCTGCAAATGGCGGCTATTCATTTGCGTGTATTTGAACACCAGGGACCGGCTATATTGTTCGAAAATGTAAAAGGCAGTAAATTCCCGGCGGTATCCAATCTTTTTGGAACGCTTGATCGTTCAAAATTTATTTTCCGGGATACGCTCGATCAAGATCAAAACCCTGGTCGATTTAAAATCCGATCCTATAAAAGCCATAAAACATCCTTTTAAATATGCCAATGTTGCCTTGACTGCGCTTATCCGCCCTGCCGATGAAAATCGGCAGCCGAATGCACCGGTTAGTTTTGGTCAATGCAAAATCAGCGATTTGCCGCAAATTGTAAACTGGCCTATGGATGGCGGTCCTTTTGTAACCATGCCGCAGGTATATACCGAAGATGCCGATAAACCCGGCATCATGAATGCCAACCTGGGAATGTACCGCATCCAGATGGCCGGAAATGACTATATCCAGAACAAGGAAATAGGCTTGCATTACCAGTTACACCGGGGCATAGGCGTACATCAAACCAAAGCCAATGCTAAAGGCCAGCCCTTAAAAGTGAGCATATTTGTAGGCGGGCCGCCGTCGCATCCCGTGGCTGCGGTTATGCCTTTGCCCGAAGGCTTATCAGAAATGACTTTTGCCGGAGCATTGGGTAACCGCCGGTTCCGGTATTTTTATGATGATGAAGGCTTTTGTATTTCAGCAGATGCCGATTTTGTAATCACCGGAACGGTGATGCCACATGAAAATAAGCCGGAAGGGCCCTTTTGGCGATCATTTGGGCTATTATAGTCTGAAACATCCCTTTCCGCTGATGAAAGTGCATAATGTATATCACCGCAAGGATGCGATATGGTCGTTTACGGTTGTGGGCCGGCCGCCGCAGGAAGATACCAGCTTTGGCGCGCTGATTCATGAAATCACCGGCTCGGCCATACCAAAAGAAATACCCGGATTGCATGCGGTAAACGCGGTTGATGCAGCAGGTGTACACCCTTTGTTATTTGCCATAGGCAGTGAACGTTATACGCCTTATATCAAAGAAGCGCAAACCGCAGGAAATACTGACCATTGCCAATCATATATTAGGCAAAGGTCAGTTGAGTCTGGCCAAATATCTGTTTATCGCTGCAAGGAAGATGACCCCGGCCTGAACGTAAACGACATTGGCGGATTTCTAAAACATATCTCCTGCAGCGGATTGACCTTACCCGCGATCTGCATTTCTATACCAAAACTACTATTGATACCCTTGATTATAGCGGCAGCGGATTAAATTCAGGCAGTAAAGTGCCATTGCCGTGGCAGGCGATATGAAACGGGAACTCTGGAATGAATTACCGGCCGGTTTTAGCTTGCCCCGACCGTTTGAAAAATTTAAAATGGTGATGCCCGGCGTGCTGGCCATAGAAGTGCCAAAAAATATAAAAAGCAGCGATATGCCGATCAGTACTGGAAATATTGGATGAGCATTTGGCAGATGACCGAGCTTGATGGTTTGCCGCTGATGGTTCTATGCGATGATGCCGGCTTTACCGCTGAAAACATCAATAATTTTGTTTGGGTAACCTTTACCCGAAGCAACCCATCGCATGATATTTATGGGATCAATAGCTTTACCGAAAACAAGCATTGGGGCTGCAACGGTCCGCTCATTATTGATGCCCGGATAAAACCCCATCATGCGCCGGTGTTGGAAAAAGATCCTCGGTGGAGAAGTTAGTGGATAAGATGGGAGAGCAGGGCGGAGCCTTATATGGCATTATTTAGAGTTCAAAGTTAGATTTTCCAATCAGTGAATCGTTGAATTAATCTGAGTCTAAATTCTCTACGAAAAATTCAAAGCGGATTTTACTAGATTTGTTTCGTCTCGGTTTGTCACATTTTTGATATAAATTTGTGACATGAACTCAGTTCATCAGCAAATATTAGGCAAAATAAATACGCTCCCCCCAGGCAGTATTGTATTTCCAACTGACTTTCGCGGTCTTGGCACTGACGGCGCTACACGGCAAGTACTGTCAAGGATTGCAAAAGATGGAAGGATTGAACGCCTTGCGCATGGTATCTATTTCCTACCGAAAGAACACCCAAGGTTTGGGAAACTTTATCCTTCGTTAGAAGAAGTGGCAGAAGCGGTTGCAAAACACGAGCACATTCGCATTCGTCCGGCAGGCGCCTATGCTTTGAATAAGCTGGGTGTATCCACACAAGTACCAACTAGGCTCGTTTATATCACCGACGGTCAGGCGCGTCAAATTAAGATAGGCAGGGGAAGCGTAAAATTCAAGCCCGTTACCCCAAAAAAATTCGGAATGAAAGGTTCAATCAGTAGTTTACTGATTCAGGCATTGGAAGAACTAAACCCAAGCCAGATTAACGCTGAAATGGAATTCCAAATACGGCAGTTATTGGCTAAAGAATCTCCCGAAAACTTAATGGAAGATATTAAACTAGCATCCGCTAAAGTAAATGACCTGATTGTTAAATTGCTCAAAACGGCTGCAAGTGAGCATCATGCACCTGTTTAGGAGTCGTCGGTGGAGATGTTGGTAGAAGATGTGAAAGAAATGGAGACTGATATGGAGTGATTTGATCGATAGCGATTGAAAAGATCGAGGTTGTTTTCTTTTTTCAAATTCCCACAATACAAAAAAATGGACACGCAGGAAACATGTTTATAGCAAGCGATTATTTACTTCAATTCATCCAAAACCCTAAACATCTTCTCCTTGATCGCCCTTGACGAACCGTTATAATTATTTACCATAATCGAAAAGCAAAGCTCACGACCATTGTGGGTTTGGTAACCGGCATAGGTTAGTACATTCAGGATGCTGCCGCTTTTCATTTTCATATTATTGTAAACCGGCAGGCTTTCATAAAAATCGGGAAACCAGTCTGTTCCTTTGGCCGATTTCAGCACGGTTGCCATGGTCATGGTAGTTACCCTGTCGCCGGGAGAAAGGCCGCTGCCGTCAACCACATTTAATGAATTGGGGTCGATACCTTTTGCTTTCCAGAAATCCTGTTCTCAACTTCACGCCATTATCCGTCGAGGGCTGTTTGCCCGATTTCCAGGCGATGGTTTTAAGCAATTGCTCGGCATACAGGTTAATGCTTTTTTGGTTGAGCCAATAAACGATCTTGCTTAAAGTCGGCGATAGAATAGTAGTGAGATTACCCGTTATGGCGGGCAGTGGGCAGCCCTTTACTGTTTAAGGTTAAAACCGATTCCGGTTCACCGCTTACGGTAATTCCTAATCGCCTTAAAGTGTCAGTTAGACGGAATGCAGCATCATAGGCAGGGTCAGGAACGGCGGCCGAGATGCTTTTTTTGGACTTGATCCTGGGCATAAGTTCCCCGGAGGTATACATCAGCTTGTTGCCTACCGGAAGATAGGCATAGGCATTATCGCCTGTGCCCGCAGGGGCATTTAGCAGCTCACTTTTAAAATTAAGGTAAGGCATGTCGGGCACGTTCTCAGCACAGCCGATCGGGCGTATTAACCGGCCCGGTTTTCAATTTGATATCAAACTGGTTTTCGCGCCAGCAAAGTCCGGAAGTGCCTGCGCCATAATAATTGCCCACATCCATCCATATCCATCCATCGGGGATGGATTGTGAACCAAATATCGAATCATCACCAATAACCCGTCCGTTGATCTTTTTGATACCTGCTTTTTGCAGAGCGTGCGACCATCTGGCTGAGGATCTCATTTTCCTTGTGGCCTTCATATCGCCAGCTGCCCAAGGTTGGGTCGCCTGCGCCCTTGATGATCAGATCGCCGTTTAAGTGTACCATCCGCGGTAATTGAACCATTGTATCCGAATTGCGTTTGGTATTGAAAATCCTTACCTAAAATATTAAAGGCGGTGATGGAAGTAATCGTCTTAAGCGTTGAGGCCGTGCCAACCCCATATTCGGATTGGCAGCAAAAACCTGTTTCCCCGGTTTTAGCATCCAGCACGGTTAGCGATACCGACGCATATTTGCACTGGCTATCGGCCTGCAAGCGGTTAAATGCCGACTGCAACGTGGCTGCAGGGTTTGCGCGTCAGCAAACCCTGCAATCAGTAGTAAATTAATTATCAGTAGGAATCGGTTGATCCTCATGTTTTGATATTGCGCTGTGAAAAATAATAAATCGGGATACCTATCAATACGATGATCAATCCGGGCCAGGTAAAGTTGGGTTTGTAAATGATCAGCAGTATGCAAAATGCCATGCCCATTAAGATATATATGGCCGGTAAAACCGGGTATCCAAAAGCTTTGTAAGGCCTTTCAGCATCGGGACGGGTTATCCTCAATTTATAAATGCCAACGATGGTCAGCACATAAAATACCACAACGACAAAGGAAATCATATCCAGCAGGTCACCATATTTGCCGCTCAGGCAAAGGATCGAAGCTACCAGCAGCCTGTATCCACAAGCCAAATTCTGGTACGGAATATTTGTTTAATGTACCTGTTTTTTTAAAGAACAAGCCATCTTTGGCCATGGTGTAATATACCCGGGCACCGGCCAGTATCAATCCGTTGTTGCAGCCAAAAGTGGATATCATGATCATCAATGCAATCACTATGGTGCCCGCATTGCCCAAATATCACGTGCGATGCCGCTACTGCCACCCGGTCTTTATCCGCAGTGGCAATATCATGCAATGGTAATACGGCTGTGTACATCACATTTGCCGAAACATAAATGAGGGTTACGATCATTGTGCCGAAAAACAGGCTCAAGCCGACATCGCGTTTAGGGTTTTTCATTTCCCCGGCAATAAAGGTTACGCTGTTCCATGCATCGCTGCTGAAAATCGAACCTACCATGGATGCGGCTATAGCGCCAAGGCTGCCGCTGTCGTATATTGCAGCAAAGCTGCCATCGGTATTTAGTTTATGCATGGTCCAGGCGTTGCTCCAGTTCAGCATGCCATGTATCCGCTATTGAAGGCTATGAAGCCAAATACGATCAGCCCGAATAAGCTCAACAGTTTGGTTAAAGTAAAAGTATGTTTGAATGATCTTGCCGCTTTTTACCCCGCGTGTATTGATAAAGGTAGCAAAATGATCACCACAATAGATACAATCTGCGCTGCGCTGATCTTAATGAAAACCAAGATTGAACAAAATATTATCCTCACTTACCGCAGGAATCAGGTAAGCTGTAAATTTTGAAAAAGCCACACCTACGGCGGCAATAGTGCCGGTTTGTATTACCGCAAAAAAGCTCCATCCATATAAAAAAGCCGATCAGTTTATTATAAGCCTCTTTTAAATAAACATACTGCCCGCCGGCTTTTGGGAACATGCCGCTTAGCTCGCCATAGCTTACTGCGGCGGTAAGCGTCATAAAACCGGTGATGACCCACACGACAATCAGCCATCCGGCCGAACCGACGTTTCGGGTAATATCGGCGCTTACAATAAAAATCCCCGAGCCGATCATTGAGCCTGCTACCAGCATAGTGCCGTCGAGCAGGCCCAGCTCATGTTTCATTTGGATGGTTGTGATTCTTTCATTAAAATTATTAAGTTTAAAGTCCTAAACTATTTAAAAATTTTATAATTGGGCGATGCATTGCTAAAGAAATTAAATTTGCTAATTTGCGCAGTCCGATTATATTTTGCAATCAATCACTTTAAATTATCAATCAATTTATAAACCAAATTTTTAACTATGGATTTTTTGAACAATTACTTAATTTATTTAATTCCTGTTTTGGGTCTTGTCGGCATCTTTGTCATGCTCGGTCAAATCGGCCTGGGTTACCAAACAGGAAACCGGCGATGCCTGCATGACCGAACTTTCCGGATACATTGCCGATGGGGCTATGGCCTTTTTAAAGCGCCGAGTGGAAAATATTGAGCTACTTTGTTGTCATTGCCGCTATATTGCTGGCATGGTCAGGAACAACAGTGCTACTTCAAGCCCGGTAATTGCCATTTCCTTTATTACAGGTGCATTTTTTTCGGCTTTTGCCGGATTTTATCGGAATGCGTATCGCTACCAAAGCAAACGTGCGCACTACCCAGGCTGCGCGGACCAGTTTGGCCAAAGCTTTAAAAGTATCCTTTACGGGCGGTACCGTAATGGGCTTAGGCGTTGCAGGTTTAGCTATTATAGGTTTAGGATCATTATTCATTGTATTTTATACCGTATATGTTAAAAATGTCACGGGCAGCGATGTAAATGGTGAAGCCATGGCAAAAGCGCTCGATGTTCTTGGCCGGATTTTCATTAGGCGCAGAGTCTATCGCATTGTTTGCCCGTGTAGGCGGTGGTATTTATACCAAAGCTGCCGACGTAGGCGCCGACCTTGTAGGTAAGGTTGAAGCAGGTATCCCTGAGGATGATGTGCGTAACCCTGCTACCATTGCCGATAACGTAGGCGATAACGTAGGTGACGTTGCCGGTATGGGCGCCGACCTTTTCGGATCATATGTTGCTACTATGCTGGCCACGATGGTGCTTGGCCGTGAAATTGAATCACATGATAATTTTGGTGGTATAGCCCCGGTATTGTTGCCCATGGTAATTGCCGGTTTGGGTTTGATATTCTCTATTGTAGGTGCAGCCTTTGTTAAAATAAAAAATGAAACCGACAGCGTACAAAAAGCATTGAATATCGGTAACTGGACCTCTATCATTTTAACTGCCATTGCTACTTATTTTGTAGTACAATGGATGTTGCCTGCTGGTGAATTGCACATGTCGCGCGACGATAGCAAGCGGTGTATTAAAAGAAGGCGCTTCGCATTTTACACAAAACGGTGTTTATGGCGCCATTGTGGTTGGTTTGGTTGTAGGCACGTTGATGTCGATGATCACCGAATACTATACCGCTATGGGCAAACGCCCGGTGCTGGGTATCATTAGGCAGTCATCAACCGGTCATGCTACCAATATTATCGGCGGTTTGGCCGTTGGTATGGAATCAACTGTTTGCCGATCCTGGTACTGGCTGCAGGTATTTATGGATCTTATTATTTTGCAGGTTTATATGGCGTGTCAATCGCAGCCGCAGGCATGATGGCAACAACTGCCATGCAATTATCTATTGACGCTTTCGGACCTATTGCAGATAACGCCGGTGGTATTGCCGAAATGAGCCGCTTACCCGAAGAAGTTCGTCACCGTACAGATAACCTGGATGCTGTAGGTAATACTACTGCAGCTACCGGAAAAGGTTTTGCTATTGCTTCGGCAGCATTAACCTCGCTGGCTTTATTTGCTGCCTTTGTTGGTGTGGCGGGTATTGACCATATTGATATTTACAAAGCAAATGTACTGGCCGGTTTATTTGTTGGCGGTATGATCCCTTTTATATTCTCCTCGCTGGCAATTTCGGCAGTGGGCCGTGCGGCTATGGCGATGGTGGAAGAAGTTCGCCGCCAGTTCCGCGAAATACCGGGCATTATGGAATATAAAGCTAAACCTGAGTATGAAAAATGCGTGGCTATATCAACCAAAGCATCCATCCGCGAAATGGTTGCTCCGGGTCTGATCGCGCTGATCACACCGATCATCGTAGGCTTTATATTTGGCCCTGAAGTTTTGGGCGGTATTGCTGGCCGGTGTAACCGTATCAGGCGTGTTGATGGGCATGTTCCAGAGCAACGCCGGTGGTGCATGGGATAATGCCAAAAAATCATTCGAAAAAGGCGTAGAGATCAATGGCGAGATGTTCTACAAAAAATCAGAACCGCATAAGGCATCTGTTACCGGTGATACCGTAGGTGATCCGTTCAAAGATACTTCCGGTCCATCGATGAATATTCTGATCAAACTGATGTCGATCGTTTCTCTGGTTATTGCACCGCATTTGAATGTGAAGCAATACATAAATCTGCAAGTATTGATCATCAGATCAAAAAAGAGATCCGGATGCAATCGCTGAACGTGCCCATGAGCAAAGCAGATAAAAAAGGTTAATAGCTGTTTGAAAATATAAAAAAGGGGCCACGCACTTGTGCTGGACGCCTTTTTTGATTCCTAAAATAATAGGATGCGAATACCATTTTAACGCCATCTTATTTCTTAACTATTCGCTGAACAGTCCGGCGTTTCCTTTGTTTACATTCTGCTTCTTTAAGTTTTCAATAAATTTAAGTACGTTTGGAAAAAACTGATTTACTCTCAATAGAAAAAAACTGATCTTATAATGAGCTTATTTGTAAAAAAATCTCTTGAACAATTGATGGCCACGCCGGAGGAGGGACATGGAACCCTTAAACGGACGCTGGGCGCAGGCAGCCTTATTGCTCTGGGTATCGGGGCTATTATCGGCGCGGGCCTTTTTGTTAGAACTGCCGCCGCAGCCGGCGAACATGCCGGTCCCGCAGTAACCATCTCTTTTATCATCGCCGCCGTTGGTTGCGCTTTTGCCGGCCTATGCTATGCCGAATTTGCCTCCATCATTCCTATTGCCGGCAGCGCTTATACTTATGCTTACGCTACCATGGGTGAAATTGTTGCCTGGATCATCGGTTGGGCACTGATACTGGAATATGCACTTGGGGCCGCCACCGTTTCCATTAGTTGGAGTGAGTATGCCAATAAGCTGCTCGGGGGGCGAATACCCTATGAATGGTGCCATTCGCCATTTGGAATCAGCTATTATCAAATGGTGTTAGCCATCACGGCATCATCAATCTTCCAGCATTATTTATTTTGCTTTTATTGTCGGTATTGCTGATAAAGGGAACACAGGAATCGGCTACCGTTAATGCCGTCATCGTTTTTATAAAAGTGGCTATCGTACTGGTGTTTATCGCCATCGGCTGGCAGTTTATCAACCCGGCTAACCATACGCCATATCTTATTCCGGCAAATGCACCGCCGGCCTTACTGCCCGATGGTACCACGTATTCCTACTCGCCATTTTTTAATCATGGATGGGGCGGGGTGCTAACAGGCGCCGGTATTGTATTTTTTGCCTTTATCGGGTTTGATGCGGTTTCTACAGCAGCCCAGGAAGCAAAAAATCCAAAAAGCGATATGCCGATCGGTATCTTGGGTTCACTGGTTATATGTACCATTCTTTATATTTTGTTTTCCTGGGTACTCACCGGTGTGGCCCCTTACCAGGATTTTATGAAAGCAGGTAAAGAAGCATCTGTCGCTTATGCGATCAGCACAGTATATGCACTGGTTATCGCTGGCTTTCTACGCTGGTGACCATTGCCATATTGGCCGGTTTTTCATCGGTTATACTGGTGATGCTTTTGGGCCAGTCCAGGGTTTTTTATACCATGTCCACCGATGGGCTGCTGCCGAAAGTATTTTCCGACTTGCATCCAAAATTCAGGACGCCCTACAAGAGCAATATGATCCTGTTTGTTTTTGTGGGTCTGTTTGCAGCATTTTTGCCAGCGAGTATTGCCGGTGACCTGACTTCCATAGGTACATTGTTTGCATTTGTGCTGGTGTGCATTGGCGTGATGATGCTCCGCAAAACGAACCCTAAGATGGCCAGGCCCTTTAAAACGCCGCTTGTGCCGCTGGTTCCGATTTTGGGTATTCTTATTTGCGCCGCGATGATCGTTAGCCTGCCAACTTCTACCCAGTTAAGCGCGCTGGTATGGATGTTAATCGGCCTGGTTATCTACTTTGGCTATAGCCGAAAAAACAGCAAACTGGGCAATGTTGCCGATATCTTGCCCATTGCATCAGACTTCGAGAAATTAAAGTAATTCGAAATAGGTAAAATATAAATGCCGGAGGCCGCATTCCTAAAAGGGGATGCGGCCTTTTGCATGGAGCCAGGCTGCCTCAATTAATTTCTTAGCTTTTGTCTTTAGCCGGTAAGGATAAAGGCGCAGCCACTGGCCTGAACGCTGGGATTTGATCTGATGGCTAAACCAGATTTTCAGTAAAGGATGGTGACCTCTCCGCTATAGGTCTGGCTGCCGTTTTTTGCGTTGATAATATAGTAGTAGGCGCCTGCCTGCAGTTTCTTTCCTTGAAATTCACCATTCCAGGCCATGCCGTAGCCCTTGCTTTGATACACCTGCTGGCCATAACGGTTGAACACCCGGACCATTGCCGTTTGGTCATATTCCAGGCCGGCTATTACCCAGTTATCGTTGATGCCGTCGCCATTCGGCGTAAATGCGTTAGGTATTTTAATGTCGGGGCAATCATCACTTACCTCGATCTGCTGGGTGCCCTGGCAGCCGTTGACATCGGTGACGGTTAACGTTACAGTCCCGGGATGATCAGTGATATAGTTCTGCTGACCTGCCTGCCCGTTCCACTGGTAGGATGCCATTCCCGGCGGCCCGGTCAGTGTGGCCGTTTTATGTGCCTGGATACATACGCCGGCAGCAGCGATGTTCAAATCCGGATTAGCGAGAAATTGCACGTCTGTGGTAGCTGAGGTCACGCAGCCGGAAGCATTGGTTACCGTTGCCGTAAAGCTGCCCGAGTTACGTACCGTAATCCGGTCAGCCGTTTCTCCCGTCGACCATTTAACGTTTCCAGCGCTATAACTAACTTGCAAGTCTACCGTTTGTCCGCTGCAAAGGCTTGGCCCCGTGAACTTTTCAATATTAACCTGTGGCGGCGGATCGAACCGGATATTTTTTTGGGGCGATACCTGGCTGCAATAGCTCCCGTCGGTACTGGCAAGGTTACTGACGAGGGCCACGGAGTAACTGCCGGGCATGTTTGTGCTCAGCGTCGTTTGGTTCGAACGACCTGCCAGCAGCACACCGTCCTTGTACCAGTTAATGGTATAGCCGGGACCGGGCGCCGGGGCAACCGAAAGCGTGGCATTGTCGCCCGCGCAGTAAGATGCCCTGTCGGAGGAAATGGCTGGGACCGATAGGTCAATCAAATCCACCTGCACCTGTTTGGAGGGAACCCACGAACCGGGGCAGGCGCTTACCTCGACCTTGTACTGCCCGCTTTCGGAAACTTGTATACTGGCGGTGGTGTTGCCGTTCAGCACGCCGTCTTTGTACCAGCGGTAATGATAGGCGGCGCTGCCGGCGGCTGTTAACAGCAGGGGAGTGCCCAGGCAATACCTTAGCTGATCCGGATAATTGAACGTGAAGACAGGCGCCGGCGTAAATGCTACGCTACTAGCGTCCGACACCTTGCTGCAGGCAGCGATATTGCTGGTAAGGGCCACTGAATAATTGCCACCGGTATTTACCCGGATCGTATCCAGGTTTTCGTACTGGGTGAGTGCTGCGCCGTCTTTGTACCAGTGGATGGTGTACGCTGCGTCGGCAGGCGTGTTTACGGCGAGCAGGGCCGTGTCGCCTGCGCAGTATTGCGGTTTATCTGCCGTGATAACCGGCGGAGGGATATCGATCAGGTCCACCTGCGTTTCCGTCGAGGGTACCCAGCTATCCGTGCAGGCGCTTACTTCTACTTTGTATTTTCCGCTTTGAGCGACCCTGCAGCTGTATGTCGTATCCCCGTTAAGCACACCATTGCGGTACCACCGGTACCGGTAACCGGCCATATTGTCTGTTTTTAAGGTGGTCTCGGCACTGTCGCAATACTGCAATTTGGCGGGATAGTTGAAGCTGAAAACAGGGGCCGTAATCACCTGGACACGGAGATGGTTTGTCTCCACGTGCAGATTTTCGCAGGAAGCGTAAATGACGGCATTATAATCGCCCGGATCCGTAACGTCAAGTGCGGCAGTAGTCTGGCCAGGCAGATCCCTGCCGTCTTTTTGCCATTGTATCGAATTGTTGTTGACGGTAGAGCGTGCAATCAATAGATGCAGCGTGTCGCCGGCGCATAATTTGACCTGGGTTAACGTATCGGTGCTGGCGTCGGCCACTATGAGTGCTTTTAATTTTTGCTGTGGGTTGACGTATTTTCCATAATCGGGTTTAATCAGGTACAGCCCGTTGTCGCAAGCCAGCCACACGCCGTCTTCGCAGCCGTAAGGCGTCTGTGTATAGTGGCCTACGCTGCCGTTCACACAAATATCGTTTACGCGGACATTGCCCAGGTCGTCAAAATGGAACAACGAGAAAGCAAGCAGCCAACTCGCATTAAAATTACCATAGACAGAGCTTGAAAAATACAGGCCCTGATCGGTTGCTACCAGCAGGTTTTCCCGTGTAAGCGAATAGGGCAATTGACTAATACCCGGGTTGCCCAGGCTGGTCAGTCCAAAGATATCGGTAACCTTATTGACGTTAATGCCATCCAAATAATGACCATAGGCCGAACTTCCGTACGCTTGCTGTTGAAATAATCCTTTTTCGTTGCCCCAGAAAATTTCGGATTCAAAGGTTCCACCTTCGGCGATGAGCGATTGCAGGATGTAGTAAGCCGTATTGACATTGGAGCCGCTTTCCGGAACCGGCGCAATCTGGGCGATCTGACCCTCCCCAGCACCATAAAAAACTATCGGGTATAACGTGGGAGCGTAATATTGATAACTATTCTCCGTAAAAAGTGTACTTCTGTAAGTGGCGTCAAATATCCTGATATTGGACAAAGTATTGTAGGAAAAGTAGGAGCACTGTTCGGTTTTAGGGTTAAACTCGCCTCTGCCGCTACTGGTCGCGATCATTAAATCACCTGGAAATACTTCTCCTTCAAAGTTGAATATTCCGATAGAATTTACGGTGCCGGAAAGCCCGTCGGCCGCTCCGATCATGCGAAAAAGACCCTTTTTGTATTCGATGACATTGGACGAATTGGTCGCCACGAAAACGGTATCCTGGCTTATTCCCGCAATATCGACAAATGGCAAACTGCTGTAGGAGGCGAATTGGGCGGTGAAATCATCTACCGCACGCGTGATGCTGTTTATGCGGTAAACCCCATTGTTTTTTGCCAGTACCCAAAGGTAAGGGTCATTAAAATCCCGTTTTACCTTAAGAATCGTCTTACCTGGGAGAAAAGTTCCGTTCAGGTGAAAATCCACATCCTGCTGCTGGCCGAAGCCGGCGGTATGCACCAGCAGGAAAAGCAACACCAGTAAGATCGGATAAGGCCGCATAAATATGAATGACAATATTAAATATAAAACTCTAGGCCGACTTTGAGAAATTTAAAATAATACCGAACCCAGGTAAAATAGGGTAGTGGACAGGTAGCTAAGTAATTTATGATCATGGTGTCATACAAACAACTACAAGAATTTCATAATCTCTTCTACGGGACCGGGCACGCAGCCGTGCTAACTTGGTTTGCGATAAACAGAAGGGAATGAGCCTGAATTTTTGCAGTATTCTTATTTGTATTAATAGAAGTGGGGCCGGACATTTTTATTGGCAGACCCTGGATGCGGATTCATTTGTCGGGGAAGATCAGCTGGCAGTTCAAATATATCTCTTATACACCTGGCGTGCACCCCTGTTAATTGCCGGGGCAGGGGTAGGAAAATCTGTGAATACCAACGCCCCGCTGCAAGGCGACAGGATATCCGGGGACCTATACCAGAAGAGTTATTATTTATACTTTAAAATTTTCAGGAAGAAATCGGTGCCGGCCTCTTCCTCATCTGACCCCGATAAACCGGCAAAACGCTTATCGCGGGGAGCCCGCAAAAAAGGGTCAGGGCTAAAGATGTACCAATATCCGACTTATTTATTGCGACGACTGGCCCTGAAGAACTTGCCTGAAACCTGGTTATGGCTGGTCGCTCCCGGTTTAGTAAAATAATGGATGGCTCTTAATTCCTTCATGGACAATTAATCCCGGGGGCGACGCTGCGCCTTTTGCTTGCCGGCAACCACCACCGATTCACACCAGCTTTTGAACGACAGCGTAAGAAATTATCTCGGCGTTGTTTTTGAATTTCATTTTATCGAGTATACGCGCACGGTAGGTACTCACGGTGGGTTTGCTCAAAAAGAGTTTGTCCGCGATTTCGGTAACCGTTTTGCCGGATGCGATCAAAATAAAGGTTTCATATTCTCTTTCAGACAAAAGCTCATGGGGTTCCTTGCCTGAGTTTTCATCCAGCATATAAAGTAATTTTTCTGAAAGAGATTGTGATACATATTTTCTGCCGTCCAGTATCTGGTTAATGGCCTTGATGAGCTCCGTATCCGCTGCATCTTTTGAAAGGTAACCCGCGGCGCCTGTTCTCAATGCACGCAGTGCAATTTGCTCTTCGCTGTAGAAACTAAACATCAGAACGGGGATTTTTAGTTTCTCGGCTTTTAGCTGTCTTAAAACATCCAGGCCGCTTCGCCCCGGAAGATCAATGTCGAGGATCAACATATCCCATTGCTGCTCATTCAGTTTTTGAAACACCTCGGCATAATGAGTGGCCTCGCCAAACTGAATCAGGGGGAACGCAGCGCCGCAAATCTGTTTGATGCCGATCCGGATAGCCGAGTGATCGTCAGCTATTAATATTTTCTTTGCCATCGGTATTTACATTTAATTCGATTAGGGTTCCGCCTGGCGATGAACCCGAAATTTGTATAGCTGCACTAATCAGATTAGCTCGTTCCCGCATATTCAATAAACCCATCGAAAGCGGGTTGGCTAAAATAGCCGAATTTATTCCTTTGCCATTGTCCGTGATTTTGATGGTAAAACCGCTGGCCTGGTAGGCAATGCTGACATTAACCAGCGTGGCGCAGGCATGTTTGGCTATATTGGTCAATGCTTCCTGGCAAATTCGGAAAATGTTAATTTCTATGTCCTTGGCAATTGCCCTTTCATCTCCGTCGCTGCTGAAATGACATTCGGTTCCTGTTTTTTTTTGAAATTCAGCAAGCATCCATTCAATTGCAGCCATTAGTCCGAGTTTATCAAGAAGAATCGGGCGTAAATCATTGGATATTCGCCGGAGCGACTGGATGCTGTGATTTACTTCACTGACAATATTTTCTATGATAGGCCCCCAATCGTGCTTGATTCCTTGCCCATGCTTAAATGCTGAAAGCGACATTTTAATTCCGGATAGCTGCTGACCGAATTCGTCGTGAATTTCACGGGCTATTCTGGCCCGCTCATCTTCCACTACCTCACTGAGTTGTTTTGCAAAACTTCTGACCCTTTTTTCCGATTCTTCTAAGGAATAAACTATTTTCCGGCGTTCCAGGCTGTATACGATCGTTTTATATAAGGTTAGCGATGTGAGCTCATCCTTTAAGATGTAATCCGAAACGCCTGAGGAAATTGATCTTACGCCAAACGCAAAATCAGCATAGCCCGTCAAAACAATTACCGGAGCACCCTTACTTTCTTCCAGAATACTTTTGATGAGTTCACCGCCGGTCTTATCGGGCAACGAAAGATCGAGCAGTACGACATTAAAGGCGTAGTTTTCGTCGGACAGGCAGTCCTGCGCCTGCTTGTAATTTCGGGCATGAACGATAAGGGGGACCTCTATTTGTTCCAGCAGAAACTCTTCAACGAGCGCGAAATCGCCTTCATTATCTTCAATCACCAGAATAGAATAATGCCCCTTATCAATCATTTCTCATTATTTGGACGGAACGGAAACTATGTTGATCCAGAAATCTTCGATCTTGGACATGGCTTTAATAAATTCGCCTATATCAATAGGTTTGGTAACATAGCAATTGACATGATTTTCATAGCTCTGCAATATATCCGTTTCAGAGGATGAAGTCGTTAACATGATAACGGGAATGCTTTTATGTTTTTCATGACTTTTAATGTGCTTCAATATTTCATGGCCGTTTACTTTTGGCAGATTGATGTCCAGTAATACCATGTCCGGTTTTTCAGCATGATCTTTCAAATTATCAAAAAACCGGATTGCCTCCTTACCGTCTCTGATCACTGAAATCTTATTGATCAGTTTACTTTCTTCAAAGGCCTCCTGGGTAAGGACAATATCACCTTCATTGTCTTCGATCAGCAAAATATGGATTGGTTTCATAGCTTAAATCTTTAGGAATTGTGAAATAAAAGACAGCACCCTCACCTTCGCTGGACTCAACCCATATTCTGCCGCCCATACTCTCTACTATCTTTTTGGTTATGGCCAGCCCCATGCCCGTGCCCGAATAAATTTCACGGTGATGAAGCCGTTTAAAAATAATAAATATTTGTTCAAAATATTCAGGATCAATGCCTATACCATTATCTTTAATAGAGAATTCAAAGCCCGCCAGGGTTTCCCTGGAGGATATCTCAATCAGGGGTGCCAGTCCAGGCTGATGATATTTCAAGGCATTGCCCAGCAGATTCTGAAAAACCTGTCTTACCGGAGTTTTATATATCCGCAGCGTTGGGAGTCCAACGCATCGTATCCTGGCCCTTAACTGCTCAATGTTTCTGCGATACAATGCCAGCACTTCGTTAACAAGGCTGTTAAAATCAACTTCTTCGGGATTGTCTTCCATCCGCCCGACTCTTGAAAACTCAAGCAGATCCAGAATAAGCTGGCGCATCCTTTTGGCACCATCGGTCGCGAAGTACATATATTTTTTCCCTTTCTCGTCCAGCACATGCCCATATTTCTTTTCCAGCTGTGTCAAAAAACTGGTCACCATTCGCAGTGGTTCCTGCAGGTCATGCGAAGCGACATAGGCAAACTGCTCCAGTTCCGTATTTGAAAGCTCTAATTCTTTCGTTTTTTTCTGAAGATCAATATGGGCAGACTTCAGGTTTTCCAGGGCATTTCTCCTTTCTGTAATATCAATAGCCGAAATACAGATACCGATGACCTTTTTGCCGTCATGTATTGGCTTTACATTTGCCAGGTAATGCCAGCAACGGCCGTTTCTTTCATAAGTTGTCTCATAATCTTCAGAACGGTTTGTCTGTATGATCCTGTCATAGCCTGCCTGGGCATTTTCTCGCTTTTCCGGCAGCAGTAATCCAATAAAATTATCGCCTTCTTTCAATTCAATACCCGCGGCAGTCCTATATACGTCCTTCATCTGCTGGTTAAGTGAAATGATTCTGTAATGGGTATCCAGTAGCAGGTAGGAGACATTGGTTGTATTAAATATCGACCTCAGATTCGCTTCCGACTGCCCCTTTTGCGCCTGGATCTTTATTTTATCAAGGGCATAGATAATATTGCTGGTCACATCGTGCAGCAATTCAATTTCTTCCTCGTTAAAGAAAAACGCCTCGGACATCAGCAGCACCATGGCGGCAACGACCTCCCCGTCAAAAATTATGGGGAATGACACGCCTGATAAATAGCCGCGTTGGACCATTTCATGCTTGATCGGTGTGGGTATATCCGGGTCGTTAGCGATATCATTATAATAAAAGTGTGTCCCTTCACGAATGGCCCTGGCTGACGGAATTGCAGACAGGGAGACTTTCATGCCGGCAATATCGATCTTATCAAAGAAGCCATCCTGGTGACCACTCCAGGCCACCGGAATGATGCGGTCATTCTTTTTGTCATAAGTACCGATCCATGCCATTTGAAAGCCCCCGATCTCGACAGCAATACGGCATGCATCGGCATATACCTGGCCTGCATCTTCTGCTTTGAGCATCGATTCATTGATGCTGCTTATAAATTGATACAGGCGCGTCAGCCTGTGTATTTCCTTTTCAGCCGTTTTTCGCTCCGTGATATCCAGCATGGTTCCAATGGTGGCAGGCTGGCCGTTAATGTTTACCCTGGTACCGTAAAATTCCACGTGGGTTCTGGCGCCATCTTTCTTCAATCCTACGGCCTCATAATGGGCGCCTTCAGTTTCTCCATTGTCGCGCGCCCGTATTTTTTCCCTCACCAATGCGCGGCTCTCTTCGGCATATATCGTATCAATAACGCCGTTGGACAAATTCATAAGATCCGGTAGCGGGTAACCAAAAATTTCCGCAAACCGGGGATTGGCATATAAAAACCGTTTATTTTGAGTAATGTACACGCCAACCATAGATTTTTCGGCAAGCATCCTGAATTTCATCTCGGCTTCCTTAAGCTCTCTCTCCATTCTCTTGCGTTCGGTAATATCCAGGATCGTCCCCACGGTGGCCGGCTGGCCATCGATCGTTACGATATTTCCGAAAACTTCTATATTACTTAAGGTTCCATCTTTTTTTATCCCTTCAACCTCATAATGCGTGCGCCCGTTTCCTCCGCCGTATCGCGCCTGCAGATTTGCCTTTATGATATCCTGGTTTTTCTGATCATAGATTTGGTCAATGACTTTATCTTTCATCGCTATAATTTCCTCGGGCTGGTAGCCTAAAATTTCCGCGAAGCGCTGATTTACATAGCGCAGCTCTTGATTTTGACTGAGGTAGACACCCACCATGGATTGTTCGGCCAGTATCCGGAATTTCATTTCAGCTTCTCTCAGCTCGGCCTCCATGCGCTTGCGTTCGGTAATATCACGGGCAACGCCCATCAAGGTATTTTCCGAGACCCATTGTCCGCTTATTTCAACTTCAACTTTTTTTCCTTCCCTGGTTATAAAGATTCTTTCTTTAGTTATAGGCTGATTTGTAATGGCCGGCCGCTCGATTGGGTTGGTTTTTAAGTTTTCAGGATCAATAATATCAGAAAAATTCAACCGCAGTAAATCTTCTTTTGAATAAGCGAGCATGGTGCACATACTCTGGCTCAGATCGATAAAATTCCCCTTATTATCTGCCAGGTAAATTGCATCAGAAGCATTTTGGAGAATTGAACGGTAGTAATTTTCATTGAGCTTAATACGGGCATGACTCACTGAAATTTCCTTAATGACCCTACGGATATTTTTTATTATTAAGAACGATGAGGCCAGGATGATCGCCAGGGAAATTATGATCCATATATCAAAGCCTTTGGAAGCAGCGGTGTAGGTATGCTTGCTGTTTTCAAATATTTGCTTACCCAGGCGCTGCTGCAAATCCATCAGCTGGGTCAGTTTTAATAAAAATGCCGTTTGCCCGGCCGGTTTTTGCTGTTTGATCAATTCGTCCAGCCCGGCTGTGTCTCTATTTTTTAGGATCGATTGCAGGATCTGGGTTTGCTGGTCCGCGATTTTCTTCAGCGCATCCGTTTGCCTGGCCAAAGATTTTTCTTCGGTCGTAAGATGGGTCAGTTCGTAGTTATGCCAGTTCGAATCAATAATGAGCCTGGCTTTGCTGGTTCGCTGTGCTGCCTGGTCAAAAGTTAACAAATGGTTTTTCACCCGCAATGCTATGGGTGCGATTTCTCCCGTATACTGCAAACGCATGTTTGCCAGCTGATAGGTGCAGGCCATTCGGTCGGCATATAGCGTCTGGGTGTTTTGGTCCAACTTCTGAAAATCATTAATTCCGTATAGGCCAACGACGAGGCTGAATGCGGTTAAAATAATCAAGATAGATAGCCTTATGGAAGGAACAAGCTGGCGCAGGGTTATCTTTTGTAACATGGTCTTTGGTTCGGCAAATATTTTTCCAGATGATAAAAGCCAGATGAATAAAACTATGTTCACCAAAAGGCTGAATATCATAAAGTTACTTATTTTGCCCTGATTTGCAAGGTGTCCAGGACATTGGCGGACCTGTTCTGTCTAATTTCGGAAACGTTTGTAAGCTGTTGAATATAAGCTCGGTAGGTGCTAGCCAGGGGGTCTGACCCTGTTTTTTTGTGTTGTGATTGATTCCCGAATCTTGGCTGCTAGCCCGGTGGAATAATAAAGGCCCTCTTTGCAGGAGGGCCTGTTTGCCAACATCAGCCGCTTAAGGCATGCCTTGTGATAAGGTTCAGGCGCTTTGTATAGCAAATTTTATGGTAGTTACCGCGCCTTTGCCAGGCCCGGGGCTACTGATATCAAATGTTCCGTTATGGCTTTGAACGATCGAGCGGCAGTTGTACAGGCCCAGTCCCGTGCCTTTCTTTTTGGTAGTAAAGCCCCGCTCAAAAATGTGTTCCCCGGTTTCGTCGTCGAATCCCTGTCCTTTATCGCTAATATTTAGCGCAATATGGCCTTCAGACTGCTCCATAGCAACGGTAACGCACTTTTCAGCGCAATCCGTGCCGGTGGCCTCCAGGCTGTTTTTCAGTACGTTCATGATGACCTGCATCAGTTTGGTATGATCACCTTTTACGACATAATGACCGGGCTTGATTTTAACGAGGAACTTTACGCCTTTTTTGTCGAATGAGGCAAAAAGCATCGAGCGGCAGTCTTCTATAATATGGGTAAGGTTTACCGGCTTGCGCTCTCTGGTGCCGTTGTGATTCCTGACCAGCTGCCTTTGTATATTCAGGATTTCCTGTATATGCGAAACAATATTCAGCAGCTCCGAAATCGCCGTGCTGACTTCTTTTTGATTGTCTCCCTGGCTTTTGCCGATGCCCTCGGTGATGGACACCAATGCCTCTGCTTTATCCGATCCTATAGCACTGGCTATGGCTTGCTGCTGTGCCTTTAGAAATATGGACAGATTTTTAATGCTTTCAAGGGTGCTATGCTCCAGTACCCGGTTGATCCTGGTCAGGTAAGAGCCAAAACCCACCAGCGCGTTGCCGATATCATGCAATACTTCGGAGGCGATCTCGAATTTACCCTGGGCAATAGCCTTTTCGAGCTCCTGTTCCTTTTGCCCCATCAGCTGCTTGTTGAGCATTTTCAGTTCGGCCGACTGCTCGTGCAGTTCCTTATTTAATTTATTTAGCGCCTGTTCGGTATGTTTACGCTCGGTGATCTCATGGCCTATTCCAAGTACGCGGTCAATTTGGCCGTGGTCGTCGTAAACCGGCACTTTTGATGTGGACAGCCAGTGTTCGGCGCCATGCGGATCATAGAAGAATTCTTCCCGGTTTAGTATCGGCTCGCCCGTGCGTAAAATATCCATATCATCACGGTAGCCCCTCAGGCCAATATCTCCCGGGTAGAGCTCCAGGTCTGTTTTTCCCAATACGTCTGCTTCACGGCTGGCACCGATCGCTGCGACATCAGCGCGGTTGGCGATGATTTTGCGGCCCTGGATGTCCTTTACATATATGGTGTAAGGCAAGTTATCGATCAGCGCACGCAGCAGCAAACGTTCGTGGTGTATCTCCTGCTGGGCGAGAATCTGTTCAGTAATATCGATATGTATGCCAATCAGGCTGGCCTCTCCGTTTTCGTCCGCTTTTATAAAACCGCCGCGCGAGCAGATCCATACCCAGCCGCCGTCTGCACGTTTCATCCGGAATATGTTCTCATACATCCCTACCGGGTTTTCCAGGTATTCCCGGAAACGGGCCATCACCTGCCCGCGGTCTTCGGGGTGCAGCAAATCATGCCAGGCGTCGTTCAGTTTTAGTTCATAGTCGGCGATATTCCGGCCCAGCATCGAGAAATAAACGCTGTTACAGTCTATTTCGCCACTAGCAGGGAAATATTCCCAGGCACCGGTTTTTGACATACTGAGCAGTTGCCGGTATTGTTTGGTAGTCACCTTTTCGTGACGGGCGGCGCGGGCCGCCATTTTCTTTTTTAGAACAACATCTGCCATGGATCGGGGGTTAGGAACTATAACGGTAAAGTGATGGTAAACAGCGCGCCATTATTATTGCTTACGGTGATTTTACCGCCGTGCGCATGAATGTACTGTTTGACTATCGCCAGACCCAGGCCGGTTCCGCCATTTTTATTTTTGGTTACAAATGGTTCAAATAGGGTAGAGCGGATTTCCCGGGGAATGCCAGGACCATTATCGCAAATGGAAAGCATGGCACTATCTGTTTCGGTCCATGCCGAAATATGGATCGTGGCGTCAGCGACTTTGTGATCATGCAGAACGTCGGCAGCATTGTTGATCAGGTTGGTCATCACCCGGCGTAACTTGCTTTCGTCCCCCGGAATAAACATATTTTCAGGGATATAGCTCTCGATGGAAATATCCAGCCAGCCTTCTTTGGCCTTGGCCTGCTCTATGGCTTCAGAAATCACCTTGGCTACATCAACGGGCGCCTTTTGTACAGGTATTTCCCTGATGAAGTCCAGGAAGTCTTCAAATATATCGGATGCCTGCTCGGCCGACTGGTCGATCATATCGATCAGCTCATTTTGTTCTCCTGCTTCGCGCATCATATCGGTCATAAACTGGATGTTCTTGATCGGGCCGCGCAGATCGTGCATGACCATGCCGATCACCTGGCCAACGGCGGAAAGCTTTTCTTTCCGGATCAGCTTTTCGGTGAGTTCGGCATTCCGTATGGCCTGCGCCGCGTTTTGGACAAACAGGGTCAGCAGGTACATTTTTTCTGTTTTTAATTTCTCCTGCTTTTGCAAAACGGCAAAGACATAGTAGTTATCCAGGCGCGCCAGTACCATGTCGTCCAGCTGAATGACTTCATCCCTGGCTATCGTAACCTGTCTCACCCGCGAGGTGAGCTCTTCCAGATTCACTTTTTCCTCTATGGCGCCGATGGATAGTATTTTTTCGTAGTTCAGGTCCTTGTCCAGTTTGCCGATCAGGGCCATATCGGTATCCAGGGAACCTGCAAGTTGTTCCAGTATATTTTTAAGTAATGAATTCAGCTGGTTTTTACTCAGGCCGATCGATGAAATGGATTCGATCAGTTTTTCCAGGTTGCGCAGTTTGTTATAGTCGGTTACTGCTTTGGTCGCCAGCTGAATGATCTCTTCGGGTGCATAGGGTTTGCAGTGATAGCCGACATTTTGCCCGGCCTGTTCTACGATCTCCTCGATGGAGCGGTCAGAGTAGGCGGTAACAAAAATGATCTCGGCCTTGGCATCATATTTTCTGATCTCGACGGCCGTTTCCAGACCGTTCCATCCAGGCATGCGCATGTCAAGAAAGATCACGGCATAAGGGCTTGCTATTTTCGACCGCTTTCTGGACCATTTTTACCCCTTCCATGCCATTGGAGGCCTTGTCAACGGTAAATGCGGGAATGCAGCTGGTGCGGGCTAGCAATAGTGGTTTAGTATTTCCGAACAGGATATCAAAGGCATCATCAATACTGTCCTGCTGCTCGGATTGTCCGCGTGGGACGAGGATGTCTTCAATATTATCACGTACCATTTCTTCATCATCGATCACCAGAACGGAAGTATTCACTTCATGCATAGCTTATAAAGAATTTAGATTCAGGGATTTTTACGACAGGGTAATGATTAAGTTTCGCCCCTAACGGGCATTTAATGATTTTTTATAAGTGTTAAATACACAAGAGTGCGAATGCTGATTGCAGGCCCCGGTATTCGCCCCTGTTTGGGCATAAAATTTATTTTAATAGCTTTGCTATATTAAACCATCGCTCACAAAAATTCAGATCAGATGCATCCTTTTATATTGAAAGAGATCATATCGGTTACCATGATCCTATTTGCTATTATCGATATTCTGGGGGCCATCCCGGTAATTATTGAACTCAGGAAACGTGCCGGGCACATCCAGTCGGAAAAGGCTTCCGTAGCAGTATTGGTTCTGATGGTAGGGTTTTTATTCGCCGGTAATGCGCTTCTCGATCTGATCGGTCTGGATATTCCTTCGTTCGCCATAGCGGGCTCGCTGGTTATCTTTTTTATAGCGATGGAAATGATTTTAGGAATCACCTTTTTCAAGGAGGAAATGCCTGAAACAGTATCCATCGTTCCGCTGGCCTTTCCACTGATTGCCGGAGCAGGTACGATGACCACCCTGCTTTCGCTCAAGTCGCAATATCAGACCCAGAACATCCTGGTGGGCATCATACTGAACACGCTGTTTGTTTACCTGGTACTCAAAAATGTAAAATGGCTCGAGCACCTGCTGGGTAAGACCGGACTGAGCATTCTGCGGAAGGCTTTCGGGGTGATCCTGCTGGCCATAGCCATCAAGCTCTTCAGAAGTAATACCCATTTATAGGCTGCAAAGGGCCTGAACGTCATTTCCAGAAAGCTGGCTTTTTATTGGTTCCCCTTAATGTGCAATCGGAGCATTCTCTTGTTGCGGCCGTATAGCCTACCGGCGCGTGACCGGGCATTACGATGGCTTCAATTGGGATAAACGGATTGTTATTACCGCTTTTAAGATAGTTTATGAATTCGTCCACCTGGTTGACGTACGTGCCAGCGTAGGGCAGGGCATAGTAACAGCAGGGTTCTTTCCGCCTGGTATCGATTATTGTCTGGCAGCCGGAATAGAATTGCGGAAATGTCCAGGCGAATGGTAACTGCGATTTGTGAATAAATATGCGCTGACTTACCGTGCTGCCTACCGAGATGTAGCCTAAAACAGGCTCTGTCGGGTCGGATGTATTATGTATGTTTCCCGGGATCTGAGAGGGCTGCGCGGTAAAGATTCCGCCCAGCTGCTCGGTGTTTTTCTTTAAGTTGCTGTAGAAATCATAAGCACCGGCACTCAGCGCATACTGACGTACGATGATGCTGTATTCATCACCCAATTTTTCCTCGTTTGAACCAATGGAGATTATCGTATTATTAAAAATAACACTTTGCGTTAATTTGGTCGTGTTTCCCAGAATGATGGTACTTGCCGTATCGCTCTGCCAGCAGGTATAGACATTGTCCCTGGTCATATCACGCTGCAATACCGTGTCCCCATTTGACTTGAACTCGGACTGGAAAAAAGCATGAATAATCCAGCTCTGGCCGTAATCCCAGCGGAAATAGCGCACCTTGCCGCTCGGGTCATGCGTGTTAGCATTTATATTCAGCCCGGGGCCCTGCGCGGTGCCTTTCGTGTCAAAGCTGATGCTGTCAATGGCAGGGGAATTTAAAACCTCTGCATAGTCAGACGCGTACTGCTTTCCGGCAGATGTTTGGATGCGCAGCCGATACTTGCGGGCCGGGTCCAGATTCAATCCTGGGCAGGCATACCTGCCGCTTCCCAATTCCCTTAGCGGATAGGAACTCTTCTGGTCACCCTCAACCGACAGGATCGCATGCAGTTCCGGACTCGCTGTAATCTTACCCGAAAGGTTAACCGTACGGCTCAGTCTGATAAAGGTGGAATCAGGCCCGCTGTCGATGATTCCTTCTACGACCAGATAGCTGGCTGGCGTGCTCGAAGCAGGCGGGTTATACAGTTTTACGCAGCCCGAAAGGGTGCTGGCTGCCAGTAAAGCACAGCAGGCCAGAAGTATGCTGTACCAAAATCTTATTCCAGCCATGGCAAAAAAATGGGTTTCAATTGAACTATAAACTTAGTAATAATTCACTAAAGAATTAGTTTATAAATTCGATTTATTGCCAGTATGCCGGCTTTTTGTTTGTTCCCCTTAAGGTGCAATCGGAACATTTTCTCGATGCGGCCGTATAGCCGAGCGGCGGGTGTCCTGGCATTTGTATGGCGAGTATGGGAATAAAAGGATCGGGATTGGCGCTTTTCAGATAATTTATATACTCGTCCACCTGGTTGACTATGGTGCCGGCGTAGGGCAATGCATAGTAGCAGCAGGACTTTCGCCGGGCAATATCGTCCAGTAACTTGCAGTCAGCTTCGAAAGGGGGAAATGTCCAGGCGAATGGCAATTGCGATTTATGAATAAATATACGCTGGCTGACCGTACTGCCTACGGTGATGTAGCCTAAAACGGGCTCCGTTAGGTCGGATGTATTATGTATGTTTCCCGGGATCTGGGAAGGCAGCGCCGTAAAGATACCACCCAGCTGTTCTGTGTTTTTCTTCAGGTTGCTGTAGAAAGTATAAGCACCGGCACTCAGCGCATACTGCCGCACGATGATACTGTATTCATCACCCAGTTTTTCCTTGTCCGACGGGATAGTAATGATGGTATTACCGGATATTACGCTTTGCGTCAATTGGGTACTGCTTGCCAGAACGATCGTGCTTGCCGTATCACTCTGCCAGCAGGTATTGATATTGTCGGTAGTCATATTACGGAGCAGGACCGTGTCCCCATTGGACTTATAGTAGGATGCGAAAGCCGGATGTATGATCCAGGTCTCCGCGTAGTCCCAGCGGAAATAACGCATTTTGCCGCTCGGGTCATGCGTATTGGCATAAATATTCAGGCCAGGACCTTGCGGGCTGCCTTTTGTGTCAAAGCTGATGCTGTCAATCGCAGGGGAATTCAGAACCGCTACATAATCAGAAGCGTACCTCTGGCCGGCGGATGTTTTGATGTTCAGGCGATACTTGCGGGCGATGTCGAGATTCAGTGCCCCGCAGGCATAAATGCCGTCGCCCACTTCCTTTAGCGGAAAGGAGCTGTTCTGGTCACTTTCAACCGACAGGATAGCAGCCAGTTCGGGACTAGCCGAAATTTTGCCGGAGAGATTAACCGTACGGCTTAGTTTGATAAAAGTTGAATCACTGCCGCTGCTGATGTTTCCTTCCACCACCAGGTGGCTGGCTGAAGTGCTTGTTGCAGGCGGGTTATACAGTTTCGTGCAGCTCGTGGTGCTTAAGGAGAGCACTACGGTCGCAGACAGAAGTATCCTTCGCCAAAATTTCAATGCAGCCATTTAGGGATATAATTAGTACCTAAATGTAGTAAAAATTACTAAAAACTTAGTTCATTGCTGGCGAATTTTCAGGCCGAAGGGGGCAGGAGCCCCTACGGAATAGCGGTGGTTTCGCAGATCACTTTTTTATTGGGTGAACCTAAGAGGCCGGCGAGCGGCCCCGCAGCCTGGCCACAAACATGGTATCGGCACGGTGCTGATAGCCTTTTAATATATCCATCTTTTCCAGCTCCATGCCCAATTCCTTCACCATAAAATCGACCGCATCTTCATTTTCTGCTTTAAATGCGGAGCAGGTGATGTAAATCAGTGGTTTGCCGGGCTTGAGGTATTTGACTACGTTACGGGCTATGCTTTGCTGCAGGTGCTGGAAGAATTCAATCTTTTGAGGCTGAAACTGGCTGATCATCTCCGGTGTACGGCCCCAGGTACCCGACCCGCTGCAGGGGGCATCCAGAATAATGCCGTCAAAGGCATAATTATGCAGTTCGGGGTCAACATTTTTGGTCAGATCCAGCAGTTTTTTCTGGTATTTAAGCAATCCGGCCTGCTGGAAGCGTTCGTCCAGGTTGGCAAGAACAGATTCGCGGATATCGGATACGACCAGTTTCAGCTCCGGCTGCTAGTTCATGAAGGAGCAGGATTTTGCCTCCCGATGCCGCGCAGGCATCCCACCAGGCTTCCCATTGCTGAGGCTTGAAATAGTGCGGCCGTTTGCTGTGATGACAGGTCCTGCACCTCGCACCAGTTCTGTTGCGGAAAAATGGTTTCCAGCCGGGTGCCATTGGGAAGCGCCAGGCAGCCGTTTCCTTCATCCTTGAACACGACGCCCTCCTTGTTCAGCAGGGCCTTGACATGGGGCTCGAATCCTTTACGAACCCGGATGAATAGATCCGGCTGCACGAAAAATGATTTTAAGAAAGCATCACTTATCAATACCGACCGAAATCTCGGCCGACCAGGGGAAAACATCAGACAGCTTAAAATGCAGGATAAGCCGTTTTTACCAGCTTGATTTTTTCGGCAATATCGAAATTGACCGTCAGTGCCCATTCAGGTTTAAAATGCTGCAGGAAGGAATTGATCTGGTTGTTGCAGAAAAACTCCGCAACGATCAGCCGTGTCCTCGGTAGGTATATTATAAAGCGCTTTGCCCAGGCGGAAATAATTGTAAATGAGTCTGCTGGCCACCTTTCGGTCAGTTGAGCCCATTTGCTTGTTCTGGCGGTAAAAGCCGGGTAAAAACTTGCTTAAGGGCGTTTCGGCTGGGTATCTACCCAAAATTCGCTGAAACGTTTTAAGCTGGTTTAATGCCTTCATTCTACCTTTTTTAATTCAAAATTAGTGTACTGCAGCATGTTAACATGGGTATTTATCCAACCCAGTCCTGGTTTTGTTATGAATGTATAATTATTCAGTAAGCCGCTAAACTCAATTTTATCCATTTTTTTCAAACCATCCTGGCCAAGCAGCTGCCCAAAATACAATCCTTCGTCAAAACCCATCATGGCATAGTGCGTTGGGTCTGCATGGTAAATTTTACGATAATCACGGATAAATGCAATGATCGCCGGTGATTTATAATCTATCCTGTCGGTGGAAGTGATATGCGTTTTCAGTCTTTGCAAAATCTCAGGTTTAAGATAGGTAAATTTTACCCAACTTGGATGGCCAAATAATGTGATCGGATATTTTTGGGACAGGCTATCCAAAGCCCGCAGGGTACTGGTTAGAAATGCCTGGTTGGTAGCAGGCACAACAATGATATTTTCTTCAGCGGATGAAAGCTGTGCAGCCAGGCTACCCAGCTGCCCGTGAATAATGTTGGCGCTGATGATTTTTGACTTGCCCTTGCCCAGGCTGTCCAGACCTTTTTTAAATGGGATGACGATAATTATTTTCATCGGCTAGAGCCTCACCGGAGGATAAATACCTTCTTTGGCTTATAGTGACCGGCGATGTACTGCGCTGCGGCCAGGGCATGGTATTCCAGCGGGCGTTGCCACGGTGACCAGGTTCTGGTCCTTGATGGCCAGAGGCGAAGCAGGGGACAGGGGCGATACGGTGGGTATCGACTTGCCGGTGCCGGACAATACGCTTAAAATGCATGGATATCATCCGGGAAAACCGGTCCGACGATCAGTCCCTGAGTGCGTATGGCCGGATTGTATGCCAGGGCGTTTGCTTCCGAGGTCTGGTCTTTGGTATCAAATACCTGCAGCTTGTAATTATATCCCTTTGCGGTGAGCGAATCCAGCGCAAGCTTAAATCCCTGGTAATAGTCCAGCGAAAGTTGGCATGGCTTAAAGTACCCGCCGTGTATTGCGCGCCGGCATTCAGATTATCCAGATTGAAAGGCAGCAGCATAGCGAATGGTAGAAACCTTTGTTGCCAGCGGGTTTCTCCACAACTTTTTCGGGCTCCTTTTTGCCAGCAGGTAGCTCCGGCTTTCGCAGGGTTAGCGGTACAGGACGCACCTTTGGCGAACAGCCAGCGGCCAGCACAGCACTATCCCTGCAAAATAAAGCCATTTATTCCCACTCAATAGTGGCAGGTGGTTTCGAACTGATATCATATACTACCCGGTTTATTCCTTTTACGTTATTAATGATCTCATTGATATTTTTGCCAGCAGATCATATGGCAGATGGCACCAATCGGCGGTCATGCCGTCCAATGATTCCACTGCACGCAGACATACTACGTTCTCATAAGTACGCTCATCGCCCATCACGCCTACCGATTGCACCGGCAAAAATATGGCGCCGGCCTGCCAAACCTTATCATAAACACCGGCGGAACGCAAATTGTTGATATAAATTGCATCGGCCTCCTGAATATATGTCACTTTTTGCGGCGTAACCTCGCCTAATATCCTGATAGCCAGTCCCGGGCCAGGGAATGGATGGCGGCCTAAAATATTCGGATCGATGCCTAAAGCTTTACCAACTCTGCGTACTTCGTCTTTAAATAAGGTATTTAAAGGCTCAACTACCTTCAGTTTCATAAAATCAGGCAATCCGCCTACGTTATGATGTGATTTGATAGTTGCCGATGGCCCTTTAACCGATACCGATTCGATCACGTCAGGATAAATAGTACCCTGGCCCAGCCATTTTACATCCTGAACCTCATGGGCTGCATCATCAAATACCTCGATAAATACACGGCCAATAGCTTTACGTTTTTTCTCCGGGTCGGTTAGTCCGGCCAGCGCATCATAAAAACGCTGTTTGGCATCCACGCCTTTGATATTAAGACCCATGTGTTTGTACGAATCCAGTACCGATTGCATACTCATCCTTACGCAGTAAGCCGTTATCTACAAATATGCAATGCAGGTTTTTGCCGATGGCATGATGCAGCAATACGGCGGCAACCGATGAATCAACGCCGCCGGAAAGGCCCAACACGACTTTATCGTTACCTAGTTTTTCTTTCAGGGCATGCTACCGTCGTTTCAATAAATGAATCAGGCGTCCAGTCCTGCGCGCAGCCGCAGATATCCACCAGAAATTTTTAAGCACTTGCTTGCCGTCTATGCTGTGGGTTACCTCGGGGTGAAACTGTATGCCAAAGGTTTGGGTGCCGGTAATATGGTATGCCGCTACTTTTACTGTATCCGTGCTGGCTATGATCTCGAAATCCTTACCCATGCGGGCAATGGTGTCGGCATGTGACATCCACACCTGCGAACCTTCCGGAATATCTTTAAAAAGCGGGTTGTTCTTTTCAATATATTGCAGATTCGCTCGGCCGTATTCGCGGGTACTGGATGGCAATACCTCGCCGCCGTTAAAATGGGCAATATGCTGTGCACCATAGCAAACGCCCAAAATAGGCAGACTTGTTATGAAATTTTGAAAATTCAAAATGTGGTGCATCTTCCTGGCGAACCGAATATGGGCTGCCGGAAAGGATGATTCCTTTTACCGTGTTGTCAACTTCGGGAAAATGATTGAAAGGGTGAATCTCACAATAGATATTGAGCTCCCTGACACGGCGCGCGATCAATTGGGTGAACTGCGAGCCAAAGTCAAGAATGAGGATTTTTTCTTGCATGGGCAAAGATAGGGATTTGGTTTTAAATGCAAACCAGAAGATTTGAGATAGTTCCGCGGGGCCCGTATGGCCCATTTTCCCGCAAAAAACGATGAATTGCGGTCATTCTATGGTCACCGTGGCCTCGGAATGCAGCGCAATACGGTTCCCTTCGGTATCTATGAATACAGCCATATAGCCATGTTCCGGCGATATTTGTGTCTTGGGAATAATGATCTTGCCGCCTGCCGCCGGTATTTTATCAAGGATAAACTGTACATCCGGATTGCCGTTGAGATAAACCAGGGGGCCATTTTTCGAGGAAGGCTTATAAAAATCGCCGCTGCTGCAGATCGCTCCGCCAATATCTTCCGGGGTTTCTGTCGGGAATAGGCGCATCTGCAATTGGGGCATGTCGAGAATGGTCATCCGGATATCAAAAATAGTCTCGTAAAATTTCTGTGCGCGGGCTAGGTCGGCTGCGGGAATTTCGAACCAGCTGATGGCGTTTTTGAAGATCATGGCAAATTGCGATTAAGGACCAGTTACTTAGCAGTATAGCATACTGCCATAAATACAATGATTGATGGCTATAGTTTTAAAAATGGAAAAACTGTTTATTTTAAAGATGTACATTGATTTTGTAGATTTTCTGTAGAACGAAACGTCGCGCAAATTAAACCTTTTTCCAGGCCTGAGTCCAACCAAACACAACCAGCACAATTTCGCAATGAGCGCATTCCGCACAGCCCTTTTTATCTTTCTGAGCCAGGCCTTTACGGCGCAGGCGCAACAAATTAATGAGCAGATCACCGCAGGCGGCCTCCGGCGTGAATTTGTGACGTATCTTCCCGCAGCACTGAGCAAAACGGATAGGCCAGCCCTCATTATTTCCCTTCATGGCAGGCTGGGCACAGCCCAGGGGCAAATGCGATTTGCTGATTTCAGGCCGATTGCGGACAGGGAAAAAGTGATCATTGTCTGTCCCGGCGGCATCAAACGCAGCTGGAACGATGGAAGGGGAACGCCGGCGCATGACCAGGGCGTTAACGATGTGCAGTTTATCGCTCAGCTGATCACCTATATTACCAGTACCTACCATGCCGACAGCTCAAGGGTTTATGTTACCGGAATGTCCAACGGAGGGTTTATGTGTTCCAGGCTCGCTTGTGAACTGCCCGGGCGGATAGCGGCGATCGCCGTCGTTGGTGCATCCATGGATATGGGCGATGATTACCAGCCCGCGCGTCCCGTGCCGGTAATGTATATACAGGGAACCAAAGATCCCTTAGTCCCGTTCCTGGGTGGTAGGATGAAAAAAGGTGCCGGAGGCGGCATTTACGGACATGATCAGGTGCTAAAGAAGTGGGCTGCCGTGGACAGCTGCAGCGCGGTGCCGGTAGTCAGCGCACTTGCGTCCCGGATAAATGATGGCACGCTGGTCACCAGGGAAGAATACCGCAGCCGAGGCATGGTAAAAGTAGTGGGTTATACGATATCCGGCGGCGGTCATACCTGGCCCGGCGGATCACAGTATTTGCCGAAAATGTTTATCGGTCCGGTTAGTCATAACCTGGATGCTTGCCAGGCCATATGGGAATTTTTTAAGGGAAACAGGCTGGTGGCAGAAGCCCGGTAAGCCTGTTTCCCTGCACCTTTATTTTAAAGGAATAAGAAATCCAAAGTTGAAGCTGGATCTGATATTCTGCACGGAAGTGCCGTCGCTTACCTTAAATATATTGGTAAAGCCGCTTTGTCCATCTATTTCGAGGAATAGTTTGACGTGGTTGGCCACCGGGAATTTCACGCCTATGCCGGCAGCAAGACCCGCATCGGTCGTATTGAATGCACTTTTTATATCTGCGCCGCTATTGGATGACTCTGTCGAATTGAGCAGAAGTCCCAGGTAAGGGCCAAAATTCAGATACCATTCCCTTGTGCGTCCAAAGTGCCAGTTGGCCATAACCGGTATGGTTAGATAGTTCAGATGGAAATTTATTCCATTTATCTGCGTGCCGTCGCTATAGCTCAGAAAGCCGCTGCCCCAGCCCTTCTGGTCGTAGCTCAGTTTGCCTTTCATGCTCCAACGGTCAGAAAAATAATATTCTGCAGAGAAACCAGCGTTAAAGCCGCCCGTATAGGCCGTATTTTGTCCTGTACCTGAATAGGCCACGCTGGCTGCGTTGTAACCAATACCGCCGCCAAATTCAACCGTGTTTTTTGTTTGCGCAAATGAAGAGCAGTAAATGCCTAATGCCAGGCAGCATGTTGTTAGAAGTTTTTTCATAATTGTGACTAAGATTTAGCTCAAAAGTAATAATTTAAGCAATAGTTCAATAATGAAAGAAAATTTATTGATTCCATGAGCCCGATTTTGCCTCCTTGCGTTTGTTTATTAACCCGGAATTAGTCCATCGGGAAGCTAAATCCTACGTTGAAAGCTGCACGGATATTGTGATAAATAGTCACTGGAATTGAAAAATATTGGTGACCCCGGTCTGCGCATCGTATTCAAGAAATAATTTCGCCTTCTGAGCTATCGGGAACTTTACACCTATGCCAAATGCAAAACCATAATCTGTCGATTTAAATCTGGGTTTTATATCGGCGCTGTTTTAGATTGGCGCTCATCAAAAAACCGGCGTAGGGGCCAAAATCCAGGAACCAGTTCCTTGTTTTGCCGAAATGCCAGTTTGCCATTACCGGCACGTTAAATAATTCAAACTTAATTCGCCGATTGCAAGGTCTCCATCAGGCTTTACCAAAAAGGCCAACGCCCTGGGTCCAGCCTTTTTGGTCATAGCTCAGTTTTGCCTTTATGCTCCATCGGCTCGAAAAATACAAGTCTTCTGAAATGCCGGCATTAAAACCAGAAGCGCCCGTTGAGGTGGATAATACATCAAATGCTTGCACGGACGAATTGTAACCAATGCCAAAAGCAAATTCGGATTTGGTTTCGTTTGAGCGGATACTAGTGAATAAATGCCCAATAAAATAATGAGTAATGTTAGGTTTTTTTTCATAACGGTGTGATTTATAAGTCCGGTTAAAATGGTTATTTACTTAAATAAAAAAGAGGATCTACAGGTCAGCTGCCGGAATGGAAAATCATTTATTCCTTTCATGGACGGCAGGGGGACGGCCAGTGGCGTTTTTCAGATTTCAGTCGCTTGCAGGGGAAAGCGATCATTTCAGACTATCGCTGCTAGGGGAAAGCGATCATTTCAAACTATCGCTGCTAGGGGAAAGCGATCATTTCAGACCCATCGCTGCTAGGGGTGCGCGATCATGGCCGGTCCTCGGGATCAACATGCTTGACCCGCAGACCGGCAATTTGGGAATTTATTGAGCGGAACCGATCAGCTTTGCTCTAGCTCAGCGGTTCCCCTTTTTATTTTTTGAATTAGTAGATGGGAAAACTAACTCCTATGTTGAAAGCAGCACGAATATTTTGGAATTGCTGAATGCTCGAATTAAAAATATTGGAAAGACCACTTTGTCCGTCATATTCAAGGAATAATTTCGCATTTTGAGCTATCGGGAACTTTACGCCTATCCCAAAAGCCAGACCAAAATCTGTAGAATTAAACCTGGGTTTTATATCAGCATTGTTGGTCGATTGACTGGCGCTCATCAGGAAACCGGCATAGGGGCCGGCATTTAAATACCAGTTCCTTGTCTTGCCGAAATGCCAGTTTGCCATCAGCGGAATGGTTAAATAATTCAAATGGTAATCGCCCGCGCCAAGTTCACCAAAAGGGTCATCTCCCGACCAGCCTTTTTGGTCAAAGATCATCTTTGCCTTAAAGCTCCACCGGTCCGAAAAATAAAAATCACCCGAGGCACCCGCATTAAATCCGCCGTTAGTACCGGTCGAACCGGTGCCCATTACGGTAATTACCGCGGCTGAATTCAGACCAAGGCCAAAGCCGAATTCGGATTTAGGTTTTGATTGCCCCGATGATGCAGAATAAATACCCAAGAAAATGATGAGTAAGGTTAGGAACCTTTGCATAATTGTGTGATTTAGATTAGATTAAATATAATCATTTGAATTTAATAAACAAGTGAAAATTTGGAGGTAAATTTCGGGGAAGAATCATAGCAAGTATCGGGTTTTTTGTCGCCTGGCGCCGTGGTACATTTGTTCTGGTTAATTTGAAAAAGATGGAAACACAGGAAAATATCGATTATCAGCGCATAGCAGACGCGATCCAGTACATCAGGCTCCATTTTAAGCAGCAGCCCAATCTGGATCAGGTTGCTGAAAAAGTAAACATGAGCCCCTTTCATTTCCAGCGGATGTTTACCCAGTGGGCAGGCATCAGTCCTAAGAAATTCCTGCAGTACCTGAGCGTAGAGCACGCCAAGAATATGCTGAAAGAACGGCGGGTTACTTTACAGGATGCTGCCTTCGAAACAGGCCTTTCGGGCACCGGTCGCCTGCATGACCTGTTCATAAATATAGAAGGCATGACGCCGGCGGAATATAAAAATGGGGGTAAGGCGCTCCGTATCAATTATAGCTTTGCACAGAGCCCTTTCGGAGATATACTGGTAGCCTCTACGGATAAAGGAATCTGTTACCTTGCATTTGCAGATGACAAGCCCGGGGCCGCAGCGGAGTTAAAAGCCCAGTTTCCCAATGCCGCCTATCACCAGGTGGTGGATCTGATCCAGCAGGAGGCCCTTTTTATTTTCAAAAAGGACTGGTCTAAATTATCTACCATAAAGCTGCATTTAAAAGGGACGGCCTTTCAGCTCAAGGTATGGGATGCGCTGCTGCGGATACCCATGGGGGGACTGAATACTTACGGACGGATAGCCCGTGATATTAATCTGCCGGGTGCCAGCCGGGCGGTCGGTTCCGCTATAGCGGGTAATCCGGTCGCGATTTTGATCCCCTGTCACCGCGTGATACGCGCCAGCGGTGAGCTGGGAGAATACCACTGGGGTTCTACCCGTAAATCAGCCATCATCGGCTGGGAAGCAGCCCAGGTAACACCGGTAGCCGTAAGCAGATGGAAATAGTGGAGCGGATCGGCGGGCTGAACTGGGCTGAGATAGGCCGGGGACTGGATGAACAGGGATTTGCACTGACGGGCGGCCTGCTTACACCTCAAGCGTGTGATAACCTGGCCGGGCTGTACGATAGCCAGGCGCTGTTTCGCAAAACGATCAATATGGAGCGTTACCGGTTTGGCGTGGGCGAATATAAATATTTTAGCTATCCCCTGCCGGAACTCATTGAACAGATCCGGCACAGCGTTTACTGCCACCTTGCGCCAATTGCGAGTAACTGGATGGCGCTGCTCGGAATCGGTGAACGTTTCCCGGCCAGTCTGGAGGAACTTTTAACTTCCTGCCATGAGCATGGTCAAACGCGGCCCACGCCACTTATGCTGAAATATGAAAAAAGCGGGTACAACGCCCTGCATCAGGACCTGTACGGAAAGATATTTTTTCCCCTGCAGCTGGTATTGTTCTTAGATGAGCCGGGCAGGGATTACCAGGGCGGTCAGTTCATGCTCGTCGAACAGCGGCCGCGCGCGCAATCAAAAGCTACCGCACTGGCGCCGGGCAAAGGCGATATGCTGATTTTTACCACGAACTTCAGGCCCGTAAAGGGCTCAAGGGGTTACTACCGGGTCAGCGTCAGGCATGGCGTAAGTGAAGTAACTTCCGGCCGCAGGCGTACGCTGGGGATAATTTTTCATGATGCCGACTGAGGCTTTCTGGGGCGCCCCGGGATGCTTACTTTTGGGCGAGGCCCGCTTTGGCAGGCATTGCATAATCATGGTGAAAAGAATGCTTTTATTGCTGCTATCGTTAGCTGCCCTGTCTGCCGCAAGGGGGCAAACCGCCGACACGGCGATGATGAATAAACTGGGGGATTTTGACCTGGCCCGCTTTAATAATGATGGCGGTCTGGCGCTGCGCCTGGGAGAGCAGATCCTGGTGGACACGGGGAAACTGTCAGCCAAAATGCGGATCAGTTTTTTTGGCCGCCTGGCCAGGCTCTATGAGGATGACCAGCAGGATGCCAAAGCGATCCTTTACTACCAGAAAGTACTTGCGGCGGTTCCTGATTATTATGTGGCGCATCGTGCCCTGGGCTATCTGTATGAAAAAGATGCCGAGGAAATCCATTTACAGCTTTTCCAGACTAAAAGGGACGATCCGGCCTTCCAGTCTTTAACTGAGCGGTACAAAGCGGGCGTGCTCCGGGCACTTCCTCACCTGGAAAAGGCCCAGTCCTGTGATCCGGACGACGATACGCTCGATCTGATTCGGACCCTGTACGAAAATATTCACGATAAGGCGAAGCTGGAATCCTTGCCTGGCAGGCTTTCGGCGCTGGGAAAAAATTGCATTGACTTGCTCAGCGATAATTAAGCAGCCCGTTCTCAGCGCCGCAAAATATAGCGTTTCTTAGCACATTTCTGGCAGAAATACACTTTCATAGGCAGCCAGAAAAAGACTGTTTTCAGCAATATACCACGGCTTACCCTGGTATTTAGTGGCTGGTGGCATCTCCAGCATTTACTGGTATGTTTTTCGAGTCTGTTTGTATACATCAAGGGGTATTAGCAATGTACTATAAATTACAATGCAAAACGATATTATAGTGCTGATGTTTTCTTTCCGCAATTAATTAATTTTCTTCCTGCGGTCTTTATTTCAATTTATTTAGTTTTGGCCCGTTATGAAAACCAGTGGTATTGTTGCAAAAGCAGTTGCGCGTCTTTTCCTGTTATTATTGCTGTTAGCGATCATTCCCCTTTTCAGGGTTGAACCGGATAAACTACAGCATTTGTATATTGTAAGCAAAAGCAAATGGCTGTTCGTGTTTCCGGTTATACTAATAGGCGGATTCGTATACTTCTTTATCCGCTGCACCATCGAGCGCTACAGCAAGGAGGATTCAAACTGGCTGCTGGTGATCAATGCCCTGGTACTGATGGCTTACTGCGCTACGCTGTTTATGCGTGTTTACGAGCTTACGCTGGCTCATTAAGTCCCGCCCCGGCCTTCCTTACCTTCCAGTTTTTTGTATTCAGCCCCCGAGCCCAGGAGGTATCCCCATGGCCTGAGGCTTTCTATCCTGTCGAAAATGATCTTGAATATGGCGATCACCGGAATGGCCAGAAACATGCCCGACAGCCCCCAGATCATTTCGCCTACGACGATACCCAGAAAAGAGACCAGCGCATTCAGGCGTACTTTTGAACCCACTATGGTTGGCAGCAGTATGTTCGAGTCAATGGCATGGATGCCCAGCACACTCAGGATCACGTAGAAAACGTCCGTCACATTACCCGTTGCAAAGGTGATGGTGGCACTTAAGACCAGGGCCGTAAATATTCCCACGTAGGGAACGATGTTAAACAGGCCCACCAGAATTCCCAGAAGCACGGCGTATTTGATGCCAATGATCCAAAAGGCGGTGCAGGCAACGCAGGAGACAATAAACATTTCCAGCAGCAGACCCAGGATATATTTCCTTAAAATACCTTGCACGTTTTCAACAATATCTATTACCGTGGCCGAATTTTCCTCCCGGAATACCCAGATCAGAAAACTGTGAAGCAGGCGCCTGTAGAGCAGAATCAGCAGGGTGAATATGACGATAAAGGTATAAAAGAGCATCAGCGACGAGACGGCTCCGAAAGTGGTTCCAATTACGCCCGTGCTCGAGGACATGATCTTACTGGTGGCATTATGCACGTAATCCATCTGCCTGGACATATCCACATGAAATTTGGCTTGTATCCACTCCTGCAGATTTTCGATCGATTGAACGACCTGTTTTTTAAGCATGGGCCAGTCATCGGCAATATGGGATATCTGAGAGCCTATCAGGTACAAAAGGCCGCTGATAAAGGCAATCAGCAGTATGATCGAGAGCATGGAAGCAATGCCGCGGGGCAGTCTGAATTTTTTCTCCAGAAAAGTACCGATAGGCAGCAGCAGAATAGCAAAAAGGAATCCGAATACAAGGGGATCTACCAGGTCCTTGCTCAGAATGATCAGGTAACCGAGCGCAATCAGGCCGACAAGTACCAGAGATAATCTCTCATAAAAAGGCGCTGTTATTTTTTTTTCAGGCATAAAAAGGGGTATTGTAATTTTCAGTTTAAGATTATCAGGAAATATAAAAATAAATATTCTGCCTCACCAAATATTTGTTCCGCTGGGCACTATTTTTTGGGCTGCAAAAATTCGGGGGCCCGCCTAAGGGATAATGCCCCAATTTTTAATGATTTGATTTTTAATAAATTACAACCCTGCTAAAAACATTATTTTAATAGTTTCGTAATAATACATTAACTTTATTTTAACATTTATAATTGCCGTCCGGCCAGATAAACCTACTAGCTTTTTTATGTCACTTCTTACGGGGGAAAAAAAATGGAAAATTGAAGAGAACGCAATTTTTAGAATCATATTTATTGCGTTTTCGATTTTAATTCTGATCATACCTGATCTGCTGGTTAATCAAAAACTGGGGCTGCTGGCTTTTTGCATGCTCCTTTTTGCCAAAATGGGCCTGTTCGTGTTTTTAGGCCTGGTCATGCTCCGCATAACCCGGTCTTATTTCTGGTCCTACCTGGTCCTGGGCGCCTGCTACCTGCTCTCATCCGTCATTGAGATCGGCAATATTATCCTGCTGGACCATTATATTACTGCTGACAACATGATTGCCCTGGTGCATGCCACCAAGACCGAGGTCAGGGAGTTTTATGTGCTGTTTCGACTGTATCTTATCATTCCCCTGGTTCTGATAGCTGCCTTTGCCCTGGTGGCAAGGATATACCGGTCATTTTCTTATCCGGCCGTTTACCAGAAAAGACTTATCCCACTGGCACTGGTAGTCATCGCAGCGTCCTTTATGCTCTCCTTACTGGAAATGTATGATTCCAAAAAAATAGCTTACTCAGGAAAAGGCGTGATACGTTCTGCATTCAGGGGCAACTATTTGCAGGCACATCCCTTTAACCTGCTCAACGAAACTTACGTTCTGGCCAAAAATGCGCTGCGCGCAAAAAAATATGCGGCCTTGCATGATAATTTCAAATTCGGCGTCTTAAACGCTGGGGATACGGTTAAACCCCGGATCGTCATTTTTATAATCGGGGAGCGGATGCGGTATTCAAACTGGTCGATAAACGGATATGGCCGGCAAACCAATCCTAACCTGGAAAAGGTTAAAAATCTGATTTCATTTGATAAAAACTTTTCCAATTCCAATTTCACTTACGGTTCCATACCCTATATAATTACCCAGGCGACCCCCCAGACACCGACATTGGCTTATTCTCAAAAGACGATCGTATCCTTGTTTAAGGAGGCCGGATATGAGACTACCTGGATATCCAGTCAATACCTGTTTGATATCATTGACGACCGCCCTAATGTGGATCATTTGTATGAATTGTACAAAAGGCCGCATACGGATATGGATATTATTCCTGTATTTGATTCGGTGGTCAATAGAAAAACAAATAAAAACCAGCTGATCGTGATCAATATGCTCGGTGGCCATGGTGGAGTCCCTGCGCAGTTCAATAAGTTCAACCCCAATAACAGCAAAGAAAATTACCCGGTTACGATGAGCAATGCGCCGGTATTTATCAATACCTACGATAACATCATTCTTTTACAGGATTATGTGCTTAGCCAGGTGATCACCCAGACGCAAAAGCAGCAGGTATCCTCGGTGGTCCTGTTCACCGCCGATCATGGGTGTAATTTGTTTGATAACGGAAAGGCCCTGTTTGGATACGGATCTGCTAATCCGACTGAAAAAGAGACGCATACGCCGATGTTTATTGTTGCCTCCGATAAGTTTATTGAAAAAAATCCCGCCAAATATAGGACCCTGGTGGCACACAAGGACGTGATGACCACCAATAACGATCTATTTTATACCCTGGCCGATCTGGCAAATATCAAATACAAGTCTTTTGTAAAGGAAAAGAGCATTTCTGATTCTTCGTACGTAGAACCGGCATCACGATTCGTGTACGCCAACAGTACGGTCTTTGAATTCAAAAATGTAAAAAGTCTTAAACCAGTTGTCAATAATGCCGGAAACAGCACAAAAAAGGAAGGCAAAGCACTGCCGGAATAATGCCGGAACCGGGCTTAAAATGCTTTAAGTTTCTACGGCAAGCGCCGTTATTGTACGTAATAACGGCGTGTATTGCTGACGGCTCTCTAAAGCTGAATCATATCATTGCATATTGTGAAAAAAATACTTTATACAACAAAATTGATGCTTTTTGGGTTATGTAGATATCTATTGTATCATCTGCTTAATAAAGACTATCATGGCAAAGTATCCTGAAAAAGCAAGCCAGAAGGTCGAAAAGACCATGCACGAAATGAAAGAAGGCAAGCTGAAAAGCGGCCGAAGCGGCAAGAAAGTCACCAGTCAAAAACAGGCTGTAGCTATTGGACTATCCGAGGCACGAAAAGAGGGGGCCAAGGTACCCAAAAAGAAAAGTTAAATGGTTCGGCCAAATAGCTTCTGCCCGGTTAAACCAGGAAGCTGAATCTAAGATCCCAGTTTAGCCTTATCGGTAACGTCTTTAACAAACGTTGTTTTTGCAACGCGATAGGCAACCCTTTCATGTTTAAAGTTTGCTGACAGCGTGCGTTTCAGATATTCGTATTCCTTTGCGGTTTCCGGGTGGTTAATTAGATAATCTCTGAAGAGAAGCCTGTCCCACACAGGATGATTTTTGGGTCCGGCGTGCACATGATAAGTTTGGTCTTTAGGAGTTAATAGGTTGTATCCTTTGACAAATACCATGTGAGGCGGACCACCCTCATTTTGCCAGTTAAACTCGTAACCCAAAGCTTTCATCTGCTGGATAAGCTTTTGGTTTTTGGCCTCTTCAAATTCTACTTCCATTAAAATGTCAATGGTGTCTTTAGCCGCAAGCCCCGGTATAGAGGTGCTCCCGAAATGTTCTATTCGGGAAAACATCGAGGATTCCAGCGCGCCGGTAATCAACTGCTTTTCTTTTTCAAACAGAACTGGCCAGTTTTTGCTATAAGAATGGATTTCAATAGGAAAAAGTCGACCTATTTCCGCTTTAGTTAAGTCCTGTAATGTCTTTTCCTTCATGTAAACGATAAAAGGTTAACTCGTTCAATAAGCGCAGAAGCCGTAAGCCCAATTTATTTACTGTTTTGTAAAGGCGTCCATAATCTCCATCAGTGTTACAGCTTCCTCAATGGGGCAGGGGTTAATCCCTTCGTCCCTGAAGTAGTTGGTGATCTTTTCGATCATCGGTTGCTGTATATGCTCGGGATGCGTGAAATTGATGGTTTGTGCGTCGTGCTCGTTGTTCCAGCTGACAAAGGTCCCAAAAAACGGAAACGTGATTTTACCCCGCGAACCGATGATCTCGCAGCTGTCGACTGTTTCACTTTGGGCTACGTTAAAGCACCATGAACCGTTAACCACGACTTTGTTTTTAAAGAGAATTTCACCACATACATGGTCGTCAGCGGGAGTAGCGCCGGATTGGTTTACGGAAAAGCCGGAATAGCGCTCAGGCTGACCAAAGTAATACAGCATCAGGTCAAGTTGGTGCGGAGCCAGATCATGAAAATATCCGCCGCCGGAAAGCTCGGGCAAGACGCGCCAGTTGGTTTCAGAATTGGCCACCAGGTCGGGACGCAGGCTTTTCCACATCCTGATCTGCACGGTGCGCACCTGGCCAATGGTGTCTTTTGCCAGTAAATCCTTTACGTATAGAAACATAGGCAGGGCCCGGCGGTAATGCGCCACGGTAAGCTTGCCGTGATATTGTTTTACAGCAGCTGCCATGGCCCGGGCTTCCCCGGCATTACGGGTTACCGGCTTTTCTACATATACATTCAGGCCCTTTTTTAAAGCTGCGATAGCATAATCCAAATGAAAGGCAGGAGGCGTTGCGATCGAAACCGCATTAACCTCAGGGTCATTCAATAATTTTTCTGCATCATCATACCACCTGTCTACGCCGTGACGGGCAGCATAATCCGCTGCTTTGGCGCCGTCCCGGCGCATTACCGCAACCAGCTTGCTGCCGGGAATTTTATTATAGGCCTGGCCACTTTTTTTCTCAGTTACATTACCGCAACCAATAATGCCCCAGTTAACGTTGTTCATAGACTATTTTAATATTTGCTCGATTTTGGCCAGCTCCTGTTTTGTAAACTCGATATTATCGAGGCACTTTAATGAATCTGCCAGTTGTTCAGGACGGCTGGCACCGATCAGCACCGAGGTCACCCGTTGATCTTTAAGCAGCCATGCAAGGGCCATCTGTGCCAGCGTCTGGTTGCGCTCCATGGCTATTTCGTTTAATTGTCTTGCCTGATTGATGCGTTGCTCGGTAACCTGGCTTTCCTGCAGGAAGCCGGTCGATTTTGCTGCTCTTGAATCTTCCGGGATACCGTGAAGATATTTATTGGTCAATAGGCCCTGTGCCAGCGGAGAAAAGGGAATGCAGCCCACGCCGTCTTTTTCCAGAACGTCCAGCAGACCGCCTTCCACCCAGCGCTCAAACATCGAGTATTTTGGCTGGTGAATGAGGCATGGCGTGCCCAATTTTTTAAGTATACCAATAGCTTTTTCGGCTTCTTTGGCGGGATAGTTCGAAATGCCGGCATAAAGGGCTTTTCCTTGTCTTACGATCAGGTCGAGTGCCCCCATAGTCTCTTCAAGCGGCGTTTCCGGATCAGGACGATGATGATAGAATATATCCACATAATCCAGTTTCATGCGCTTTAAGCTTTGGTCAAGGCTGGAAACCAGGTATTTCTTTGAACCCCAGTCGCCGTATGGGCCATCCCACATGGTATAACCGGCTTTACTGGAGATGATCAACTCGTCGCGGTATGCGCCAAAATCTTTCTTCATCAATTCGCCAAAATTTTCTTCAGCGGAGCCCGGCGGCGGACCATAGTTATTGGCCAGATCGAAATGCGTGATGCCACTGTCAAATGCCAGGTGGAGGATCTTTCGGAAATTTTCCATGACGTCCACTCCGCCGAAATTGTGCCACAGTCCCAGGGAAACTGCGGGTAATTTTATGCCACTGCGACCACAGCGGCGATAGATCATATTCTTGTACCTTTCTGAAGATGGTAGATAATGCATAAGAGCTATTTTTTTAGGATTAGTAGCAGTAAAAATAGGTTTTTTTTGGGAATGTCTGCTGAGTTTAGTTACAACATAACAGGCACAGGCAAGGCAGCTTTTTACGTTACTGACCTAACGTCACAAAAAGTTACTATTGATTCGTTGATAGATGATAAAGAAGCTCATAGTGATAATTTGCAAAGAATTATCTGAAAAATAAAGGGGAACAAGAATCGTTTATTTTTTGAATGGATTTATAATCTTCAGATTTTTCTCTATGATCTGACCATCATTCATATCTTCGGAATACAAAATTGAACAGCCAGATTCAAGGGCTGAAGCAATGATAATAGCATCAAATAGTTGAAGATCATATTTGGTCATTATTTTAGTAGCGTTCAGCAACATACTATCCGTTACGGGTATATACTGGCATTGCTGAAGATAAGTTTTTATGAGTTCCGCTACTTTTGCTTTTGGGAATTTCCATCGTCGAAGGCAGACATTGGTAAACTCACTGAGGCTTTGAGAACAAAAGACAGGTTTCGCAATTATTTGAATGGAAATATTTTGCTTTTCCGGATAAAAATCATCTAGCGCATAAAGCAAGATATTTGTATCAATGGCAATTTTATTCATAATCGTTCGCTTCGTCACGATCGAACGTATATCCACCGCTATTGAATGTGAAATTCTTCAGCTTGTTTTTTAACGCAGTGATCCTGGCCTTCTTAGATGTAGTCTCCTTAACGGCCGTAGTGGCATCCTCGACTGAAAAGGCTATTACTTCAATCATCTTTCCTACCAGATCATCGGGCAATTCCAGCGTGAGGCTATTTTTATTGGATTTTAATATTGTCCGTATCATAATAGCAAATTTACAAAAAAAAACAAAAGCTTTTTATATCGATTTCTGTGTAGCGAATCCCTTTTGTGCAATAAAAGGTTTAAGCTTTTTGTTTTGACTTAACGCGGGCGGCATGATTTGCATTTTGAGCATGTCATTAAAAACAGATAGGTCGGGTTACCCGACCTATCTGTTTTTAATGAAAATATTTCCCTTTTTAAGAAAACCAATGCATAATCAGCATACCGCCCGGTTGCGCGCAGGTAATATTAAGGCTTTTTAGGTAAGCTGTTGATCCAGTCACGGATCAGTTTTACGCCTTCCTTATGGATGACCGTACGGGCCAGCTCCGGCATGACCGTTCCGGGCTCGACACTATTCAGCCGGTAATATAGGATAGAATGTGCAGCATCGCCCGGTATGACATCGTAGTTGAGACCACCCGCTCCACCGCCGGCGGAAACTGGAGACTTGCCAATTCCCAAATGGGCCGGCTCGGTCTGCTGATACTCCAAAAAGAGTCCGGTGTTATAGGCGTCGCCTCCTTTGGTATGACAATGTGCGCAGTTGACATCCAGATAGGCCCTTGCACGCTGTTCCAGGCTGAAATGCTTGCTGTCTGCCCAGTTCGGCAGCTGTTTAACCGTACTGATTGCCGGCAGGCCGGAAAGCACGCCCATTTTTGCCCAAGTAAGCAGTTGGTTTGAATCCTGGCCGGCGACGGTAAGATTTAGATTACGGGCTTTGGGTCCGATAGGGGTGAAGACGTCATTGTTTACGTGACACCTTTTACAATCGTTGGTATTAGGTACCTGGTAGTTGGTAGATATTTTATTGTTGTCATTATCCAGTAGGGTAATCGGAATCCTTGCGCCGACGATGTGTCGGATGGCGTCGGTTTGTTCCTTGTTCCAAAGATAATCCATCACTTTCCAGGTTTTATCCTGGGGGTCTTTAACCAGTAACCGGGTCTCAATCAATATCTTTTTATGTTCGGTATTGGTATAGGCGAAGTTTTTAATGATAATGGTTGAATCCGGGAATTCGAGCAGGCCTTCGGAAACGTATTTCATAGTCCTTCCCTTGGGCAGGACAATAAACCGGTTTTTGATCGCATAGTCCGTAAACAGCGGGGTATTCAGATCATAGCTGAGCACGCCCTCCCTGGGCTCAAGTTTATTAAGCTCATTTTTAAAAAAACCATACTCGGAAAGCTTCTCTTTAAATTCGAAGCTTTCCTTTCCGGTTCTTTGTGAAGGTTTGGTTGGTTTATTTTTGCAGGCCTGTTCGCTCAGTACCAGTAGTAGTGTAGCAAAGACGAGTGTAGTAACAACAAGAAAAGTCTTGCGCATTGGTATATTGTATTATTATAAATATTCTATTCTAAAGGCTATTTGCAGCTGTATGCCGCCATGTTGGTGTTCGGATGCCAGGCCCCAGGATTGGTCATGTTCAAAAAGTCGGCATTGACAAATACGTTGTCTCCGGTTTGCTGAATGCACAGTGCATCCGGGTTAACCACGTCCAGCTTTGTAAGCAGATTACTTGAAATGCCATCGTACATGATCAGCGGAATGCGCTTGTTTTTTCTCGAAGGATCCAGGCGGTTGAGCTGCTGCTCTACGGCTACCAGCATTTTGCCGATATGGTGCTCATAAACAGGAGCAGGAAAAGCATTGCCCATCTCTATTTTATTACCCTGGATCTTAATGTTTTTAGAAACCGGAAAGTAGTTGGCATTGATTTTTTCTGCAGCTTTAGGGTCAACAGCAAAACCTGAAGCCAGGGTGATGGCCGAGGAATTGTTGCCAGTGATCCGGTTGTTGGAAATGTTGATATCGGAAGCAGCCAGAACGATTACGCCGGTACCCGGTGAAGCGTTACCCACGCCCCATGAAGTGCCGAAACTTCCTGCTTTAGCAAAATTTCTGAAGTTGTTGTCGTGAACATTGTTATCATGCGCCTGAACAAATCCGCCTCTTTTGGAAAGACCTGGTAAATCGAAGATCAAAAGACCTGCGGTATTGTTGTAAAATTCATTGTTATAAACCTGGGCATGAGAAGTATTTTCAATTTCACAGCCTGCAACGTTCATGGCCGCTTTGGACGAGCGTACAATGGCGCTGTCGGACTGACCTACATAAATACCGGCGTCCGAAGATCCCTGGGTATAGCAGTTTTCAATTAATACATTTTTGCACATCACCGGATAAATGGCATAGCCACCGCTGGTCGAGTCTGCTTTGCTCCATATGGCATGCAGGTTGGACACGATCACATCACGGCTCTTGGTGATCTTAAGAAGGTCACCTTTGGAATCCCGGATGGTCATTCCGTCGATTGTGAATTGTTGCACATTGGTCACCCGGATTCCTTCTCCGCCTTCAGTTTGCTTTTTAAAATCAAGAATGGTCTTGTCAGCTCCTTCTCCCTGGATCATAATATGCTTCACCTGGGCGATGCTCAGATTGTCAAACGAATACACGCCCTGCGTCAGCAGAATGCGGGTACTGTCCTTGATCGAAAGAAATGCTTCAATGATTTTACTCTCTTGTCCAGGTTTAAAGCTGAGCGTTGTTGTGTAATCCTTGCTGTCCGAATTGTTTGTACAGGAAGATTGCGTGATCATTACGACCAGCATGGCAAGGAAAAACAGTGGAAATGAATGTTTCATATATTGTTGATTTTTTTTGGGGTTAAAGTTTAAAGAACATTATAGGCGTAAGTGATGTAATACACACTCCGATATTGGGGTTGGCAACGCCTGTTGAATAATACCGGTTGGTGATATTAGTAGCACCCAGTCTGATCGCTGAATGGGCCTTGATAATTTTATAACTTATCTGGGCGTCTATTACCGCAGAAGCTGGCACGGTTCCAGCAGCCAAACCGCCGGATACCACATAGAAATAAGCAGGCTTGTAACGCATGGTTGTACTAAAAGACCATACCTGTTTCTTACCAAAACCACTATTGCCAAACTGGGCATTTACGTGATAATGCGGCGTATTGAAATTGTTGACCTGGCCGGCATTTTTGTTATTTATAAATCTGAAAAGTAATTCACCTTGGCAAGGAAATTATGCGTCAAATCAATGCTAACGCTGGCTGCATAGCCGTAGGTCTTAACCATTTCTGCGCCGTTAAAGGCAATATTATACTGCACGTAGGTGCTGTGGTCATTGAATGCAGTTACATCCTGTGTGCCGGGCGTATTGGCAACATCAGCATAGCCGATGAAGTTCTTCCAGATGGAATAATATCCCAGTACATCCAATTCAATCCGTCTTATCAATCAGGGCAGCATATCCCAGTTCGAAGGAGTTTACCGACTGTGGCTTAATATTAGTATAAGTCAAATTTCTTCAATACAGATGGGTCACCGGACTGCTGATAGGCCTGTACGCTTTCAAGGGTATAGGGAGCGTATTTATCAAAATGGTAAATACCATCAAAAGATAAGTTGAACCGCCGGAAGAATAGCTGTTATAGCCATTAAGCGTATTTTGTAATGCCTGTATGTTTGAGGGAAAACTATAGGCATTCTGATAAGAGAACCTAAGAAATTCTCGCTGAACAATTCATAAACCGCCGAGGCTCTGGAAGTAACCTCCGGAGAAGAAAACAAGGTGTTTTTATCATCCCTGAACGATGCAGCCAGACTTAATTTATCATCGGCCAGTTTCTTTGACATTTGAATATAAGCGCTGTATTCCTGTACATTAATAGGCTTGGCTGTATCAGGAAAGAGTGTGTTCTTACTGTTTAAGCTATATAAACGGTAGTTAACACCTGCGATAACATTCATGAATTTGATCATGTCCGAGAAATTGTACTGACCTTCTGCATTGTACAGTTTACTGCGGTCCAGAAACAAGGTGCCGCCCTGGGTAATGGGTGTATTGGAAATCGTGTTTTCCAATTGTTTAAACATTGGACTTCCTACTGCCGGCCTGCCCTGATCTGCAAATGTTCTTGCGGATTGGTTGGCGGCGTTCAGACTTTCTCCGCCTGCCAGCGCCGGTAAGTAATGCGCCGGTGTAATCAGGATACCATCCGCTGCCTGTATTGGGATCATAGCTGGGTTTCCAGGATTCATTGATTAACTGAGCAGTAGGTCCGGCAATCAGCGTGTGACCGGAGTTCTCCTGGGTCGTGTAAGCACGTAAAAACCACCTGTCACTCCTTAGTTCCGCTCTGTATTGCCCCACTTTAAAATCTTTAAGCTGGTACCGGGTGTCGTTGGTATAAACTACGCTTCCTGTGCCATATGTGCCTGAAACGATGGCCTCTATTTTGGGGTCAATCTTGTAGCGGAATTCTGCATTTACCTTCAACAAGCTTGCATTATTATCCAGATAACCGTATTCGGGATAGCCGGTTCGGGCCACATAGTTTGGTTTTGACAGCAAAGGGTTTATTAATAGGTGCCAGTGCGGGATTCTGAGCAAGGGCGCCCTGCAGAAAAGGATTGATGTCAACCGATGTTGCTCCGCCATAATAATTCACGCCATTATAATTTGGATCGGTATATCTGGTCCCGGGGCCATTTTTATTGGTGGAGTCGGTAGCTACCCAATCAGCTCGCCCGGGTGTACTGGGAATTAATTTTAAAGGCCAGCTTTTCATTGATTTTTTTCGCATACCGGATGGTCCAGTCGTAGTATGGGGAGGGACCTACCGGATCGGAACTTGCAGCATTTTTCACGTGGTTTACACCCTGCGTGATCAGCACGCTTAATCCCTGATATTTAAAAGGATCTTTACCGGTCGAAACCATCGTGCCGTTCAGTCCCCTTGAACCATACAGGGCGGAAGAAGCGCCGGAAAGAATTTCGATGTTATCCACGTCCAGCTGGGTTAGTCCGATGGCTGTTCCAAGCGGGAAGTTTAAACCCGGAGCCTGGTTATCCATGCCGTCGGTTATTTGCGTAAAATTAGTATTACCGCTGGTGTTAAATCCCCGGGTTGTCACACTGGTAAATCCAATGCTCGACATGGTTACGTCTACACCCTTGAGACCCTGAACCATATCAAAATAATTTAACTGGGGCGCATTTTTTATGTCTTTAGCGCTGATCTGCTCGATAGTAACGGGAGAAGATAATTTCTTTTGGACCCTGCGGCTTGCCGAAACCACTACCTCTTGTCCTAATGTAACGGAAGGGTGGATCGAAATGTCAACGGGCGTGGAGAAACTTTGTACCTGGACTTCCTTGGTTTCGAAACCAATGGAAGAAATAACCAGTGTTAAAGGTAGTTTTTTGTGAGTAGTTAGCTGGAACTTACCGCGGTCATCCGAGAAAGTCCCCTCCTGGGAGTTTTTTATCTGGATGGAAACGGCAGCGGCCGGTTCAGAAGTGGCATCATTTTTAAGGGTACCCTTTATAACTTGTGCCTGTAAATTGCCGGCAAGCAAAAGGCCAAAAAAAAGCAAGCCCAACATGATTTTTTTCATACGCTCAAATAATTTAGAATTACAATTAGGTTAAATGCAATAATAAATTACCTGAGCATGGATACAATACCTCCGGGCAGGGTTTGGGACGAAATCCCCCTATAATGGGGTGAATGGCGAGGGTATATCGGTGCTCAGCAGGAGCAATTCGAACTGATTCTGATAGGAAGCTGACACCGGGATGGCTGCGTCCGGCAATAGGTCAAATTCAACGAGATAACCCTTGGATGTTTTGCGGGATGAGGACGCATTTTCCAGGTTAATGATATACGAGCGGTGTACACGGATCAAAGAAGAAGCACTAGATCTGGATTCAATTCTTTTCAGCGAAGTTCTTATGAGTTCTTTTTTTACCTGGCCCCCGAGCAGATAATGTACATCCACGTAATTATCTTCCGCTTTTAGCAGCAGGATATTTTTAAGCTGCAGGCTCAGTATCACTTTTCCGTTTTCATCCTCGATGGACAGGTACTCTGCGGCCTGCGGTTTTGCCTGGGTCATCCTGGAAAGCGTCTGAGCCAGTTGCGATTTCTGGCGGGCAAAAAGGATCAGCAGAGAAATGACGTAAGGGACAATAGCAACAAGCAACGTATATTTAAAGGTAACCAGGTAGTTATAAAATGATATGGAGGGATGCTTGTTGTCCAGCCAGTCGATGGCCAGCATCACCATGGATAATACCATAATCTCGCCGGTCACCCACAGAAAATACTGCCCGTAGTTAAGCTGCTCCAGGTGCAGCCATTTGCGAACTGCGAATTGGGTAAACCATAGGGTTAAAGCTCCGAAAATGGAAAATGCGCTGATAATAGCGAAGAGCGAAAGGTGGTTCAGATCATACCAGCTATCAATATTAAAAGGGATGAACGTATCCATGAAAAGCAGGGTGAACACCGCCGTGGTCATGATAAATATCATTTTATCATGGCGTGAATCCAGCAAAGAGAAGGGCTGGGTCAACACATTTTTTAATCGGAAGCCGGGTGTAAAAGAGCTGATCGTGGACATAACAAATTACTTAAAAACTTGGCTGCTGAATTTATGTATTTTTTTACAAATTCAAGCATAGGTGCAATATTAACATTAATTTACGGGCCCAATTTAAACTGAAAAAAAAATGATGCAATCAATCGACCAGGTCTTTGCTGCCCAACAAACAAACAAATATAAACTCAGGTTGAGTACAGCAAAAGATCGGATCAAAAAGTTAAAGAAGCTGCGTTCTGTCATCTCGGCGCATGAGCAGGAGATATACACGGCGCTGCATGAAGACTTAAGGAAAAGTCGCTTCGAGTCCGCACTGGCAGAACTTATCTTCATTTACAGTGAAATCGATTTCGCTATAAAAAACCTTCACGCGTGGATGAAACCCCGCATGGCTGGCAAGAGCATTGTCAACCTGATGGCCCGTAACAGGATTTACTACGAGCCAAAGGGCGTATGCCTGATTGTTTCTCCCTGGAATTATCCTTTTCAGCTGACAATGAGCCCGCTCGTATCGGCTGTTGCAGCGGGTAACTGCGTAATGCTGAAGCCTTCCGAATACAGCGTTGCGACCAGCAGCGTGATTGCCAACATAGTGGCAGAGGCCTTCGGCCAGGACGAGGTAGCTTGTTTCCAGGGCGATGCGTCCCTTTGCCAGGACCTTTTAAAACTTCCGTTTGAACATATTTTCTTTACAGGAAGCACAGCGGTAGGCAAAGTGATTATGGAAGCTGCGGCCCGCAACCTCAGTTCAGTTACCCTGGAGCTGGGCGGGAAATCACCCGTGTTGATTGACGAAACGGCTAATATTAATAACGCTGCAGAAAAGATCGCGTGGGGAAAACTCCTCAATGCCGGGCAGACCTGCATCGCTCCCGACTATGTATTGATTCATCACAGTAAAATGCAGGAGTTTCTCGGATCTTACCAGGCTAAGGCTGCCGCTATGTTCCTTGATGAGCAAAAAAGGATTAAGCATTCGTCTTATGCCAAGATCATCAACCAGCGGCATTATGAAAGGCTGATGACTTTAGTGGATGATGCCCGTAATAAGGGCGCAAAAATAGCCTGGGGCGGTGAATCTGTTCCGGATGAACAAACAATCCACCCCATCGTACTTACCGATCTTGCCTTGGACAGCAAAATCATGCAGGAAGAGATATTCGGTCCGCTATTGCCCGTAATTCCTTACACCGACCTGGAGACCGCCATTGGAATGATCAACGGAAAAACCAAACCGCTGGCACTGTATATATTTAGTGAAAGCCGGTCCACGGTAAAGCACCTGTTAAAGAGCACCAGCTCGGGCGGCGTGTGCATTAATGATGTGCTGATCCATATAACTAATCCCAAACTGCCTTTTGGCGGAGTCAACGATAGCGGGATGGGCAGTTGTCACGGCATTTTTGGTTTTAAAGCATTTTCTCATGAGCGGGCTGTGCTGTTCCAGTCAGCCCTGAATATGTCCTCGTTGGTATATCCGCCCTATGAAAATAAAGGATGGGTTATTAAAATGCTCGGGAAATTGATGTAAGAAGTGAGCTTTCTGCAAATTTCGGTGTTGGAATGATTTAAATCGCTGCATGACGGGGAACTCATCGGTAAAGAATTCGAAAACCCAGAGGAAAAGTATAATGTTTATTATAGGGGGATTCGCAGACTTCTCCTAGATCATTTGCCAAAAGGCAAAGAATTCAAGGAAGTGCGTGATATCATTTATGATGAGAAAAACATTTTCCTTAACCTGAGCAAACGTAAATCAGACAATAATGGCATCCGTAAATCAGATGGCCGAATGACTTACCAACCGGTAATGAACGAGATATTAGATATCATTGTTAAATGGGTGGCCGAGTCGCAAAATCCTTTTGATATCTATCGTGACTTTTATGAACTAAATGAGCGTCATGGGTATCAGCACGAAGAATATGATGACAGTGCTTCCAGCGTAGCGAAGGCTATGCTGAATCTCAGTGAAAAATCGTAGCTTAAGATTAGGGTGAACGCTCACACGATCTCTGCCACGACAAAGGTGCTGCCGCCGACAAATACCAGGTCATTTTTACCGGCATTGCCCCAGGCTGCCTCCAGGGCTGCTTTCACCGAAACATAGATCTCCCCATGCAAATCATGGCGTTCGGCTTGTTGTTTCAGACTCGCTGCATCCAGGCCGCGCGGAATGTCGGGTTTGCAGAAATAGTAAGTCGCATTTTTGGGCAGTATGGCCATAATCTTACTAATATCCTTATCGTTGACCACGCCGATTACAAAATGCAGGTGCTCGTAAGGCACCCCTGCGATGTTTTTAAGTACTTCGGCAACGCCCTCCGGGTTATGGCCGGTATCGCAAATGGTCAGCGGGTGATGTTTTAGAATTTCCCAGCGCCCATGCAGACCCGTTAGTTCTTTAACGCTGGCCAGCGCCTGGCGGATGTGCTCATCCGTAATTTTAAAACCCTGCTCGCGCAGCTCGTCAACAGCCGAAAGTACCGATTTGACATTTTTTAACTGGTAGGAGCCTGCCAGATCAAGCTGTAAACGCCGGGCAGGCTGCGCAGTGCCTTGCCTGGTAACGCTGAACTCCAGGTATTCCTTTATTTCTTCTCCTTCGGTGGCAGCGGTCGTTATGATGTCCCACTCGCCAGAAGCGAAGCGGATAGGGGCATGCGCTGCCTGGGCCTTGCTGAGAAACACGCCGGCGACCTCATCCTGGTATTCCCCAATGATAACGGGCACGCGGGGCTTGATAATACCCGCTTTTTCAGCTGCGATCAGCGGCAGGGTATCACCCAGCAGATTGGTATGATCCCAGCCAATATTGGTGATCACCGAAAAGAGCGGCGTAATGATGTTGGTGGAATCCAGCCTACCGCCAAGGCCGACCTCGATGATGGCGATATCGACCTTTTCGCGTGCAAAGGCGCTGAATGCCATGCCTACGGTCATCTCAAAAAACGACAGTCCGATGTCCTGAAAATCCGTGTGGTGCTGCTCCACGAAATCAACCACATCCTGCTCAGCGATCATCCGGCCATTGGTGCGGATACGCTCGCGAAAGTCACGCAGGTGCGGTGAAGTATAAAGGCCCGTTTTGTAACCTGCTATCTGCAGTACGGCAGCCAGCATGTGTGAGGTAGAACCTTTGCCATTGGTGCCGGCGATATGTACGCTTTTAAAATTGTTTTGCGGGTTTTCCAGCCTTTGGCAGAACTCCAGGGTATTGGTCAGGTCCTTTTTAAATGCTGACGCTCCGTCTCGGGTGAACATCGGCAGTTGGCTGTATAGGTAGCGAAGGGTCTCGTTATAGTTCATGGATCATCGATCATGGCTCATAACCATGTTGAAATTGCATGCAAATCTATTAACTAAACCTCGAAAATAGCTATAAATAATTGCTGTCTTTCAGACTGGGAAAAAGCTGAGCTATGACTTTAGTTCACCTTGAATACGAAGACCACTTTACCCGACTGGTTCTCAGGAGCATTCTCGGATGCGTTCAGTTTGGAGTTTCTTACGGCATCTTCACATTTCTGCAGCAGGCCAAAGTCTGTTATGGTGGTACCGGCTGCTCCGGCGCGGACATATACGACATCGCCGTTTTTGTCTACGCGTATGTCCACCACTACTTTTCCGGTACGCCGGTTGTCATCGGTGACAGAGGGCTTCTCTACAAAGCTCCGCTGGGCCATCTGCAGACCGCCATTGCCCGATCCCGTGCCGTCATAGTTGGTGGCAAGGGTCGAACCGTTAGGCTTGCCCTGGTTGCCCGGTGTGCCTGTAGTACCGTCGCCTTCACCTGTGGCGTTATTGCTTTTACCTTTATATAAGGCATTCTGATTGACGGTCTTCTTAACGGGTTTGGTGACCTGCTCGGTGGCAGGCGTGTTGCTTACTTTTTTCGAATTGGCATTCACAACGGGCGCGTCTTCCGTATTTTGGGTCACTACCTTTTTGTCGCTTTGGTCCACCTGGGTCTTTTGTTCGGTAGGCGGTGCCGGGGTTACTTTGGTGGGCCTGGTATGATTTGCTTTTTCAGCCTTTGAAGGCTCTTCAACGCTCGTGTAATCGGAGCCCATGCCCTGGTCCGTGGTACCATAATTTACCAGTATACCGCCCGTCCCGTCTTCTGGCGTAGGCGGATTCTTAAACACGATAAAATAACACAAAGCAATCAGTACGGCCATAATAATGCCGGTAGCTACAAATGCTTTTGGGTAGTTATTTTCTTCCTGTTGATAATCCATTGCTTATTTTTTATTGCGCCTGGCTTAGCCAGCGCCAGCCATTCCTTTTCAGGGGCTATCCTTTCGGTTCTGTTGCCAGAACGAGTTTTATATTCATTTTTTGCGCAATATCCATGATTTGCACCACATTTTGTATAGAAACCTCCCGGTCCACTGACAGGACAATGGTGAGTTCCGCGGCCAGATTCTTATAGCCTGTAAGGGTATTCTGCATGTCGTCAATCTTTACCGGCTTGTTGTTGACCGTATATTGCAGTTCCTTGCTGATCGTTACCGAGATGGTCTTTTTCGAGACAGCCTGGCCTGAGGAGGATTTCGGCAGCATCAGTTTGATCACATTGGGGTTGGTTACTGTCGATGCGATCAAAAAGAAAAGCAGCAGGAAGAACATGATATCGTTCATTGCCGAAGTGTGTACTTCGGCCGATACGCGCTGATGTCTTTTTCTTAAATTCATTTGCTGGGCTCTTCTAACAGGTCGATAAACTCAATGGCATCTGTTTCCAGTTTCAGAATTACCTTATCTACCATGATCTGCAGAATATGATAGCATACATAAGCTACGATACCCACGAGCAGTCCGGCGGCAGAGGTTACCATCTTTACATATAAACCCCCGGAAATAACGCCCATCGAAATATTATCCGTTTTGGATATATCATAAAAGATCTTGATTACCCCGGCAATAGTTCCAAGGAAACCGAACATCGGCGCAATGCCGGCAACAATGCCTAAAATGCTGATATTTTTTTCAAGTTTGGATACTTCCAGTTTGCCCACATTTTCTATGGCGCCTTCGATATCCTTTATTGGACGGCCGATACGCAGCAGGCCTTTTTGCAACATGCGGCCCAGCGGCGAGTTACTGTTGCGGCAGATGGCAACAGCGGAGTCCAGCTTGCCGGTAAGGATGCTGGTGCGCACCTGGCCCATCAGGTTCGATTCATCTTTGGCAGCTTTACGTATGGTGAAATAACGCTCAAAAAATATGACCAGACCCAGCACAGCCAAAAATCCGATCGGGATCATCACCCATCCACCCTTGACGAGTAAATCGCCGAATCTTAATTCATCCTGGGAGCTTGTTTGTGGTAGATGTTTTACGGTGTCGGCCAGTAGTTTGTGCGCCGTATCGGTTATCTGTGCTAATAGCATCATTTTTTGGGATTGTATGTTTGTAATATAATATCTGATCCTTTTTTAAGGTTAGTGGCAACGGCAATACTGTCATATGCTTTCTGGGCGCGCTGCTGATCAAAATAGGTGCCCAAAGTGATAATGTGGTGCCTTGATGACGTGTGCTGAATAATTCGCGGCTGCAGGCCCCGCTTCTGGTAATTTTTCATTACCGCATCGGCCTGCTCGGATGACTCGAACGCTCCGCCCAATATTTCGTAGCGCACTACAGCAAACGTATCGACAGCCGCTTTTATTGTTGCTCCCTGGGCAGCGGCCTGCGTTTTTAAAGCGGTATCGGGTTTTATTGCCGTTTTCAGGCTGTCCGCGGCGGCTGGTTTGGTCGTATCGGAGTTTACCGCCACGTAGGTCTGCGGTTTATCGCCCGAGAAGATAAACCAGTCTGGTTTATACTTATACAGGCCCAGTACGGCAAGCAGGATGATCGTTATAATGAGCAGCCAGATCACCAGCGGCTTTTGATGCCGCTCCGGCTGGGTATAGCCATATTCTTCCTGTTGCGGCACGAGCGTTTCTTCTGTTGGCTCTGGCTGCGCCGTGCTGCGGTCGCCTACAGGTGTAGCAATTCTATGTTCCGGTGATGGCTCGGCAGGGCGGACGTCTGGTTTCACTTCCTCGATTACGATGGCGGGTGGTGCCACGGGAGGCACCCGGGGCAGGGCGGCCTGCGTCTCGACGCTAATGGGAGCAAATCCGTAGAATGCAGGGTCACTTGTTTCCGCGGCGCTGCCGCCGCTGAATTTCATGGCCGCCCCGTCGTCATACAGATTACCTAAACCGGTAATCTCGGCACGGCCCAGGACAAGCTGAGAACGCAGCCCTGCTGCATATTTTTCAATAAAATACTTGGCCGAGGCCAGCGAAATATTCTTTTTGCCGGCAATGTATCTGGCCAGCCGGTCATCCTGGTTTTCCTGCGGAAGGAAACTTACCCTATGGGTGGGCGGATAAAATTTATTGTCCGGTTCGCTGTAGTAACCATTGACACGTACCTGGGCGAAATGCCCGATACCAGGCAAATTCACTTCGCCTTCTAATCCCAATAATTCGCTAATATATATGGCTAAATCCATTCCGCTAAATGTAAAGGTAAATCGGAAACCCTACAACTTAAAAATGAAAACCTACACCACCAAGTATATTGAACCCATAATTAGGATAATATAGCCATACCTGGTTGCTTGTATTTAAAATATTGTTCACTTGTCCAAATAGGGAGAAGCGGCTGTTTAGCTTATATTCCACGCCTCCGCTCAGGTCAGCAAAGGAGCTGATCGGCACGACGGTGGATGCGGACGCAGTCAGCACCTTGTCATAGGTATCGCCGCGCAGCAGCAGCGTGCCATTTATGCTAAGCTGTTTAGTCAGGTGTATCGTAGTGCCTGCTGTCAGCTTGAATTTAGGTAAATTCCAGGCCTGGGCCTCACTGGCCATCGCGTAATCCTTGAATTCCACCCGGCCGAACAGGTCCACCTGGTCTGAAGCTTTTACGTCGAGTTCTCCGTTAAAGCCGCTCACGCGTGCATTTCCGTTATCGTAGATCACCGCAAACTTATTGCCTGCCGCGCCGAAGTTGCTTACAAAAAGCGGCATGTTTTCGATGCTGTTGCGGAAAATGCTCGCTTTAAAGCCTACGCCAGGAGCCAGCGTACCCTTCAGTCCTACGGAGACGTCCAGCTTGTCAACCGAGTTTTTGATGGCAATATCTTCGCCTATGAAGGGGTTGGTATCGGAAAGGTCGTGCAAGGAGGTTTTATTCACGTCACCTTTTACTTCGGCAAATAATCTTACATATTTAGGGATCACCTGCAGCTCAAGCTTGGCAGCCGGGAAAATGAAGACTCTTGATGAAAAGCCAAACTCCCGGGCCAGGTTCAATCCGGCATCGATCTTATAGTTATCACCCTGGAACTTCAGGTAGGGATTGAGCCTGGCGATACTGTTATTGATCGAGTACAAACTATCCTTTTGTGTCGTTACGTCCAGCGATCCCCCCAGTCCGGCATAGAACTGGTTGATGGTCTCGTTCAAAAAGCCGCTGACAACGACGTTGTTTTCTTTTGCCTGGAAGGCATTGTTCCACACATAGCCACTGGCTTTTACCGCATAAGTGAAATCATTTTCTACATCCTTATAGTTTTTGGTGATCTCGCCTTCGCCGCTCAGCGTATTGAAGTGCTGGGCTGCAGGGTTAAAGGATGGTGGCGGACTTAATGGGTCGAACCCGTAAAAATAAGTGCCTCTGCGGTTATAGCCAATACGGCCGCTGAATGCGTTTTCATCGGTAAGCGTTTTACCGAATACCCCGATTTCGTCACGGCTCTCGTTTTGTTTATAGATGCTTGAGCCGGATTGTGCCAGGTGCTTGACATAACCGCCTAATTGCAGGGCCTGGTCCATGCCATTGTTGAAATAGGCTTCGCCGTACGTGGTCTGCAAATTACCCAGACCTATACGGGCATAGTTGTTCGAAGGGATAGAATCCTGCTCCCTGGGCATTTTCATCGCTTCCAGCTGACGAATTTCCGTATTCCGGTCGAGGATTTTCTCCAGGGTGAAATAGGTTAGGGGAGCCTTGAACGGTGTTTTATCTTCCAGGTCGGGATTGCGGCGAATCTTGACCGCGTCGGCCAGCACGGGCTTATATGCCGTAGTAACTACGATCTCCTCGGCCAGATTTCCATTTTTTTCCGCCGCATTTGCCTGTCCGCCCTTTTTGGTGGTGTCCTGTGCAGCCAGGCTTGCAGCTGACTTTTTGGACGGCTTTTTTGCGCTGGTGTGCGCAGCATTTTTATTTTTTACGGTCGTCTTTTCTTGTGCGTTAGCAGGAGCAAAGTAAAATCCTATTACCAGGCTAAGCAGTGTGTAGGTATATCTTGGTCTGATCATTGCTTGTCTTTTCCTATTATTCTTTGTTATCCTGTTAGTTAGTTTTGCTTGTATCCTGTTTTTCTTCCTTGCCTGCCTTGCGCTCGCTGCCCGTGCTTAATTTGGCAAGTTTTTCCTGCGCCGAGGGAAGAATATCATCATCGCCCTTATAATTATCGATGATACTTTGCAGGGTCGCCTTGGCCTGGAAATTATCTTTCATGGCCGCATAGTCGTCAGCCAGCAAGATATAGGTTTTTGCTACCCAATAATCATAATTTGGCAATACTTTGACCAGATCGAAGCAGGTTTTTTGTGATGCCTTATAGCGGCCCTTGAGGTATTCAATATTGGCTACATTGTATTTTGCCTCGGCTGCAGCGATTGTTTTGGTATTGGCAACCGTATAATCAAATTCCTTTATAGCTGCGGTGGTATCACCTTTCTGCAGGTAAGCCAGACCTGAATATAAACCGGTCTTGAATTTATCTTCCTGGGATGATTTTTCATATTCGCGTATCAGTTTGGCATACTTAAGGGCATCATCCGGCATTTTCATCTGCGCATAGCATAAAAGCAGGTTATTGATGGCAAATGAATAATCGGCTTTGTATTCCGAATTGACTTCGAGCTTTTTCAGATAGACAATGGCCTCATTGTATTTCTTCTGGTATATTTCCCATTTGGCCATGCTGATCAATGATTTTTCGGTGTAATCGCTGGTCCAGTCATTGAGTATCACGTTAAAATCAGCTATCGCCTCGTCACCGCGCTTCAAATTGATCAGACTTTGGCCCCTGATAAAGTGCGCCTGTTTTTCATAGATCGGTTTGGTCGGAAATTTATCGAGATAAGCATTTACTGCCTGTACCGCCCCGGACCAGTCCGCCTTTTAAATAAAGGTTATTGGCCGCGGTATACATGATATTTTCCTGGTCGGCAGCCGTGTAATTGCCGATAGGGGTACGCCGAGGCATAGGCAATGAACGTGGCGCATCACCTTTGTCGGTATAGATCTTTTCAATCTGTTTAAGGGCTTGTTTAGCCTCATCCGTTGATGAATAATCCTGTACCACCCGTTTGAATGACTCGATAGCGATTCGTCATTGCCGCTGTTATAGTCGATCAGTCCGATCGTTACCAGTGCACGCGGCACATAGCTGCTGTGGGGATACTTTTCGATCATGGCCTGAAGATCGGTTTTAGCAATCGAGCCATCGTTCTTTAGGAAATAGGTGTAAGCGATCTCGAACGAAGCGTCATCGGCATAATCCGAATCCGGAAACTTGCTCAATACATCGGTCAGCGTGCTGATCTTGGCATCAGGGGAGCCCTGGAGCCCTTGTATCATCCCACGCTGGAACAAGGCATAATCTTCCCCCTTGATGTGGTGGGAGATGATCCTGTCATAGTATTCCCGGGCCTGAGTATAGCTTTTTAGCACAAAATAGCTGTCGGCCAGACGGGTCACGGCATCGTTGATGGTGTTTTTATCTTTCTCATCGCCGCTGAGGAACTTCTCGAAATAATGGGCGGCTTTTTTGTATTGTTCATCACCGAAGGCAGCATAACCTAAAGCGTAGTTGGCATAATTATAAACCGGGGTCTGGCTGGCCTCATCCATCGCTAAAAATCGTTCGAAATTTTCTACCGATTCGCCGTATTTGCGAACCTCAAACATCGCTTCGGCCATCCAGTAAACGGTAAGTGCCTCGGTGCGGTGGTCGGAAGGCATTTTCAGTGAGCGCAGGAATATTCCGATCGCATTTTCAAAAGCCCGTTCGTTATAAAACTCCAGTCCGCGGTAATAGGTCACTTTTTGATAAGCGGCCCTGGCACTTGCCGATTTATTAGGCAGCGGCTCGAGGATCTCGACTGCTTCCTTGTAGTTTTTCGAGTTTAAAAGCTCTTCGCCTAGCAATGTTTTTACTTCATTGGTCCTGCCCGATTGCGGATAGTTTTTCAGGTACAGGCGCGTGGCGTCCAGTGCCTGGGTATTAAAGTCCAGCTCGTAGGATAGTTTGGCATATTCGTAGAGCGCATCTTCCTGCAACTGAAGATCAAAGTTCATTTTTGAGGCAACAAAGTAGGCATTGCGTGCACTTTGCTTGTTTTTCATTTTAAGGAAGACGTTACCCAGCGTGTAATTGCCATTTTGGGCATATACGTCGTTTTGATCAACCAGCTTTTCCAGTTCTGTGGCCGATTTGGCATAATTGCCTACTTTATAATAGGCATACCCCATCTGGTAGCTGTCCTGCGTGTTTTGGGTTTTGCCCTGATCCTGCGCTTCAAACCGGCTATAATAGTTTACCGAGTTATCGAAATCCGATTTGGCAAAATAGGAGGCGCCCACAATACGCAGCATTTCGGTTTCATGCTCCTGGTGTGTGGTTTTCAGGATAGGCACCGCATAGCTGATCACATCATTATAACGCCTGTCCAGAAAATAAACGGCACTGATGTAGTATGGGTAGCTGTTTTCATATTTCCTCGAATTCTTCAGTTTCTCGAAATTCACCAGCGCCAGATGGTAGTCTTTGTTCAGGTAGGCGATATAGGCAAAATAATAAGTCGCGTCCTCGGTGTACGGCGATGGATGGTTTTTCACATCGCTGAACTGCAGCTGGGCATTTTTATAATCCTCGGTAGCAAAATAAGCATACCCCTTGCGGAATTTATATTCTGTATTCTGAGCACCGATCAGTTCCCCGGAGCTTACTTTTAAAAACCAGATCAGCGCCTCAGCATATTTTTCCTGTTTAAAATAGTATTTGCCCATCTGAAAATAGGCCGATTTGGCCAGGGGATTTTCCGGGTGCTCTTTAATGAATTTCTGAAAAAGGCTTTCCGCATCATCATTGCCGAGCTCCAGCGCACATACAGCCTCATAATACAGTGAGTTTTCTTTGACCAGCGACAATTCCGATTCAAACTTCGGCTTGGTACTGGCCTCCAGGCGCGATCTTTCCACTAAGCGGAACTGCTCGGCTGCAGCAGCATATTTGCCTTTGCTCAATAGGTCGGTTGCCGTATGAAAACTGCGGTATATCTGAAAAGCCGGATCTTGCTGTGCGCTGGCAATTAAGGTGAAAAATACAGGTGCAATTAAAAAGGTGTATTTTAGTTTAATCATAAGGGGGCATTTATCAATATGCGAAAGTAATTATAACGCGAAAGTGTAATTTACGCAAGTAATCCACAAATGTGCATAACGCATTAATTACGTGAACGGTAGCTAAAAATGGATGTTGCGGGTGTGGAAAACTTTACCGGCTGGGCCAGCAGGGCTGGCTTGCGGGTGCCAAGATGATAGCGATAATCAGTTGATTCTAATATGTTTATAAGCAGGTATATCAATTTAATCATTGTCCTTGTTTTTGTTTTATTTTGTAATGCTACACCTATTAAACAGGGAACGGGCGATCTTATTATCCTGCATGATGAAAAGTTAAATTTTATTCCCCACGAATTCTATGTTGCCGAAGTCACCGACGAGCGCAATGACCGCAGTTCGGTGGCTGAATTGATCGAAAAAAAAGCGGATCATTCGTCCCTAATTAAACAGGCCGATCTGAAAGGTGGGGCCGCCCGCGCGATCGGCAGTTTTATTTCCCGCAACCTGGCGCGGGACACCGCCCTGCGTCCCATCCTGGTCACGATTAAGGAGTTTAAGATCACCGAAACGGATTCACCCGAGGGACGCATCACGGGCCGTCTGGCAGTCGTTTTCTCTTTTTCACTCGTCCTCGGTGACAGAACGGTTCATCTGGTAGATTACTCGTCGGGGCTGCGCTATAACCGGCCCGGCGACCGGCCGATGGACATTGAGCCTGTTTTAAGGCATGGACTGGAGGATGTGCTAGGTTATTTCAACACCTGGATCAATGGCCAGGCGGAAAGTAATGCGCTGCTGGCAACAAAGGTAAAAATCAGCTTTGCCGATTATTCGGAGAAACCTGAAGGGGATACCATCTATTATTCGGCTTTCAGACCGCTATCCTGGGATGATTTCCGGGACAAGCCCAGGGCAGGTAATTTTGAGGCCGAGGTGTTCACTACGATCGGCTATATCGAACAGAATGAAGTGACCAGGGGTGTCATTTATGTTCATATGACCATAAAAGTAAGTGTGGCCAAAAGTGACTGCTGGGTGCAGCAAGGTGCCCGTGAGGACTATATTCTCAATCACGAGCAGCGGCATTTTGATATCGAAAAAATTGTAAGCGAACATTTTAAGCAGAAACTGGCTGCTATGGATCTTCCGGTCGATAATTTTTATGGACCGATCAATGTGGAGTATCTGGAAACTTTACGTGAGGCAACCCGCATGCAGCGGCAGTACGACAGCCAGACACGGCATGGGCAGGACCGGCAGGTTCAGGCCGCATGGGACGAAAAGATCGATTCGGAGCTAAAAGGATTTGGCATAAAAAAGTGAAGGCGCTGTGCGTCCAAAAAACCTGGCAAAGCCGGTATGCAAAAGCCTAATGATTAAAAGCTAGGCCGCCGTCAGCTGCGATTGAACTTTATTGACCAGATCGCTGATGTTAAACGGTTTGGCCAGAAAATCAATATGAGAGGCTCTGGAGGCAAATCGGTCCGGCAAATTATGGGTGGCCGAGATCAGAATGATCGGCATATCCCGTGTTGCTTTATTGGAGCGCACGGTATTGCAGAGTTCCCTTCCGTCCATGTTGCCCAGCATAATATCCAGCAACAGCAGGTCGGGTGTGTACTTTTTTAGTTCGTCGACAAGTAAATGTCCGTCAGCCAGAGTAATTACTTCGTAGTTGTAATCCTCCAGGATAAGTTTGATAATTTCAAGAATGTCTTCGTTATCGTCTACCGCTAATATCCGTTGCATTGCATTCGTTTTTCAAGTAAAAAATTGGCTTTTAGTCGATTGCTGAAGAAAAATACAATAATTGTACCAAGTATGCAGGTCTTGGCTTACCAGTCGCCATTGGGGCAAAAAAACAGCACATTTTAGTTCCGGGGCACGAAAATATCCTTTTTTTAGTACAGAATTCAGGGAGTCTTAAGCACGGGGTTCAGTCCGCCGGACGAGGATGAACCGTGATTTCTGGCATTTCGCGCAAAAATATATTCTTACCGGCAGGAAGGGAAGTAAAGCCTTAATAAGCGGGTGCCGGTGTAATCTGAAATGAAATAAACTCCCGCAGTGCGCACAGCGGCGCGCACGTTCAGATTGGCTGATTGTTGTGTTATTGCGCATCGAGGCAGGCAGTTCCCCTTCAATAGATAAGTTCGTTTATCTTTTGAATCAATTCAACCAGGTCAAATGGCTTATTGATTACTGCATCGCAGCCGTATGCCATTATCTGATCATTCGGACTGAAATAGGCAGAAAAGATAATTACCGGAATATTGCTGAATTGTGGATCCGCTTTAATCCGGCGACAGATCTGTCCGCCATTTTCACCCGCGACGCGATAATCCAATATCACAAGATCAGGATTGAAATTTCCGAGCAGCGGAATGACTTTTTCGCTTTCAGAGGTGCATATGACCTCAAACTGCTCATATGACAAGGCTTCATGAACTACGTCAAGAATATCCTTATTGTCATCCAAAACTAGTACACGTTTTAACATAAGTGAATTTACTGAAAGTGATACAAAAAAAATACAGATCAGTCGTAAAATACTCAGTTTCAGAGTAAAAGCAAGGGTCGTAATAAATTACTGGGCAAATATAACAGAATTTTTAATAAAAGGAAATCTGTGATGGTTTTTTGACGATTTTAACCCCTTGCAGGCAGCGGATGCGCTAAAATGCTTCGCCGAGCGCGATAATGAATGCAGAATAACCCTTACTGAAGCCATAATCCAATGCAATATTGGTATTTGATCCCTTATTGAATTTGATGCGCAGTCCTCCTCCTCCGGCGGGATGCCAATAGCTGAAGTTGTTGGTGGCAAGCTCACTGGCGGAGTTGACATTACCAAAAACTACAAATCCCAGCAGGCCATTTCGCGTGATGTCACGGCGGTATTCTGCTTCCAGGTAAAGCAGACTTTTGCCGCGGTAGCGGTTTTGTTCGATGCCACGTCCGGATCGCTGGTAGGGGTCCCATCCGATACTGGGCAGATTAAGGTAGGGTATGCCGTTGCCAAATGTCTTCCAGTAGAATGTCCAGACCGCAATGATATTTTGTTCCCTGGACTCAGTTAGGGCGATATATTTGCGCATATCGATATAGATCGATTGCCAGTTGGCGTCGCTGCCCAGGGCATGGGCATTAAAACGGTATATGATGGTGGAGTAGGCGCCCGGCAAGGGGTTAAGTATGTTATTGCGGCTGTCAAAAAGCAGGTTGGCAGTCAGACCCGATGAAAATGAATTCATACTGGCTGCCGTGCCGTAAGGATAGCCGGTGAATTTTTTTAAGGCGTCTGGGTTATTGGTTTCTATGTCCAGGTAATAGTCCAAATTATATCCAAGCCCCGCGTAAAAATAAGAAGTAATGCGCTTAAGTGCACTTTGATAAAAGCGGATATATTCATAACTGATTACGAGTTTATGAGATTCCGGCTCCGCGCCTCCAAGCCCCCAGGTAGCCTGCGGATATACCAGAAAACGCGTGTCACCCTGAATATTCCAGCTATTGTCCTTCAGCCACAGACTCGACCTTAAGGGAAGTCCCCAGCGCCCCTGAAAATTAAAATACGGGGCAAAAGAAACGGTGGACAGATAGGTGGTTTTGCGGTCACCCAGATAAAACCCGCCTGTCGTGGTGGTGAACAAAGCTTTTCCACCGCCGGGCGGTGTAGAAAAGGGGAGAATGGAGAAATAGAATGATTTGCCCTTTTTTTTGGTGGTATCGATTTTGGTGTTAATATGAAAGACTGATCGTCCGACGTCGACCAGATCCCTTTTACTGGCCGTGTCAATTACTTTAATCGGGGCCATCGCTTTTTGCGCGAGCAATAACCCCGGAATAAATAGGAAATAAATCAGGAGTAGTTTGGACATCAGTCCCTTAAACACGGACTTTAAGGCGTTTGTTTATGATTATTTACTAAGGCACTGAAAACCAGTGCTCATTTTATTACATGAAAAAGAAAAATACGGCTGCTGAAAACTGATTGTTTTTTGATGCCGCGCTGTGATCGCCTGGTACATAGGTAAGTTTTGAGTTCGGAATCATCCGCTGCAAGGAGGTCTCTGATCCGTTCTCTCTGTCCTCGGTGCCTCTGATTACCATAACCGGTTTATTTATTTTCCCCAGTTCCAGCCGGCTGGTTGTTGGCTGGTGCTTTTGCTGCAGGGCGAGGGCTTCTTCGTCCAGCTGCTGGCTGCGTATATAGTTTACCACGTCGTCCACGTCATGGTAGTTCTTGCTGCCGCCCAGTGCGCGGTAAATATGTATACGACGAGGCCAGTTAGGATCGGTAAAGGCATCGCCCATGCCACCCAGTACTGTTTTGTTCACCCTGGTGTCCAGCACAAGCAGTCTGGTCGCGATGATTGAACCCCGGGAGTAACCCACCACATCATAATTGGTGACGTTCAGCGAGCCCATAAGGCCCATTATATCCTTAGCTTCCGCATCATCGATATAGGCCGCATCGGTATGCGGTTTATCTGACAATCCGTTGCCCCTCAGGTCCACAATAATGACCTTGTATCCCGACTTGACCAAATTGTTATACAGGATGCTGGATTTCCACCCCTGGCCGTTTCCGGTATAGCCATGTATAAGCAGTACCGGATATCCGTTGCCATTAACTTCATAATAAATTTTTGTGCCGTCAAACGAGGTGTAGTACTGGCCCGGTTTAGATTGGCCAAAAACTATACCTGCAGACAAAACCAAAAATGCAATAAGGCTGATCAGTTCTTTTTTCATATCGAAATATACGCATTGAAACGCTAAAAGTAATTATTACATTTTGAATTAATTCTTTTTAATTACTTCTAAATATATAATTTCAAAATTGTATATTTGAATATAAGCCTGTTTTTCCCTCTAATCCGCTCATTATGAAGAAAGTTTCGAACATCCTTGCACGCAAGGGAACTAGTGTAGTAACTATTGATGCGTCGACCACGGTGCTGGATGCATTAAGACTGATGGAAGAAAAGAATATTGGTTCGGTGGTTGTTACTGATGAGGGTATGTACCTTGGCCTGCTTACCGAAAGGGATTATGCACGTAAAGTGATTTTGAAGGGCAAATCGTCACTGGATACTTCGGTACGTGAAATCATGACCACCGATCTGCCGTGTATCGTGCCGGAAAATACGATTGACACCTGTATGCATATCATGAGTGAGAATAATATCCGTTACCTGCCTGTATTCAAGAATGATCAGCTCTGCGGAATCATCTCCATTAACGACCTGGTAACAGAAACCATCCTGACTCATGAGGAAACCATTGAGCAGCTCAGAAGCTATATTCAATCCTAAGCAAGCCGCTCGGTAATTGTGCTGCCGCGGGTCCGGGCGATAACCCGCAATTGGTTCGGGGTAAACAGGTAAGCGAACCTTCCGGAGTTTACCTGATCACGACATTCAGAATCAGTACGCCCAACAGACCCACAAACGAAACAATCGTTTCCATTGCTGTCCAGGACCGGATTGTATCCTTGATCGACAGGTTAAAATATTCTTTAAACAACCAGAATCCGCCGTCATTCAAATGCGAACAGGCCAGGCTGCCCGCTCCAATGGCAAGCACCATTAAATTTGGGTTAATGGAAGGGTCGTGCAAGACGATGGACGATACGATGCCGGCAGCGGTCAGACCTGCCACCGTCGCTGAGCCCAGGCTGATACGGATGATTGCTGCGATGAGCCAGCCCAATACCAGGGGAGGCAGATGAAAGCTTAACAGCAGATCTGCTATGCTGTGATTTGCGCCGCTGTCGGTCAGTACCGCTTTAAAAGCACCTGAACCGGCCACAATGAGCAGGATCACGGAGACATCTTTTACGGCATCAGTATAGATGCTCCCCAGCTGCTTCATGTTTTTGCCCTGGTTTATACCCAGGATAAAAGTGGCCGCCACCAGGGAGATCAGCATTACGATCGGTGCGTCACCTATAAATGCTATTATTTTATGAAAAGTGCTTGGCTGGTGATCCAGGTTAAGGTATATGGTCGTTGCCATCAATAAAAAAACGGGCAGCAAGGCTGTTAAAAAGCTGCTGAACGCCCCGGGCAAAGCATCTTCGGGCAGCTCATCGGCCCTGAAAGTGGCCAGGGGCTGCGAATCGATGTTTTTCAAGGTCCGGGAATATACCGGGCCGGCCAGTATGATGGCAGGAATAGCCAGCATAAGCCCATATATTAGCGTTTTACCCATATCCGCGTGGAAGGTGGCAACCAGGGCAGAAGGGGCTGGGTGGGGCGGTAAAAATCCGTGTGTTACCGACAAAGCTGCCAGCATCGGCAGTCCAATGTACACGGCATGCAGCTTGTATTTGTAAACCACTGAAAATATGAGCGGCACCATGAGCACAAAGCCGGTTTCGTAAAACAAGGGAATACCTATAATAAAGCCTACTATGACCAGCGCCCATTGTATGTGTTTTATTCCAAATGCGTTTACCAGGACCCCTGCGATTTTTTGGGCCGCTCCGCTGGTGGCTACCAGCTTACCAATCATGGCGCCCAGGCAAATGATGATGGAAATGGTGCCCAGGGTGTCACCAAGGCCCTTTTGTACGGAATGAGTGACTTTATCAAGCGGGATTCCCAGCAGGAGTCCGGTTGTAATGGAAACGATTAAAAATGCCAGGAAGGGGTTTATTTTTGCCCAGCTTACCAGAACAACAAGCAGCAGGATGCTGAACAGAATAATGAGTAAAACCATGTAGGTATTTGCTTTTAGGTTGATCGCTTTAAGGGCTAAAGTAGCAACAATATTTTGGTTTTTTTAGATTATGGATCAATTGCTGCTCTAAAATATCTTCCTAACTTCGTATAAAAATTACAACTATGAAACTCATACCGTACTTGCACTTCCAGGGCAATTGCGAGGAAGCGCTCCATACCTATAAAGCTATTTTTGCAGGCGAGGCCAACGTGGTAAGCCGCTTTGGGTCCACATCTTACCCGGTGCCGGAGAGCCACAAGGATAAGATTATGCACGCCAGCCTGGTGTTTGACGAAAATACGATCATGATGTCTGACTCGATGCCCGACGCAAAGATCGATCATGGCAACGGGGTCTCTTTGAGCATCAGTCTGAATAGTGAGGAGCAGACCCGGAAAATATTTGAGGCGCTGTCTGAAAACGGTAAGGTGTTTATGCCGCTGGAAAAACAATTCTGGGGCGCGTTATTCGGGCAGGTAATTGATCGTTTCGGTATCCGCTGGATGCTAAACTGCGAATAGAACAGCTATGAAAAAAGTAACCGGACTGGGAGGGATCTTCTTCAAATGCAATGACCCTCAGAAAATGAAGGATTGGTATGCCACTAACCTCGGGTTGAAAAATGACGAGTACGGCACCACCTTTACGTGGCGACACGCGGATGATGGCAAAAAGGGATCTACGGTATGGAGCCCCTTTCCTGCCGATACGGTCTATTTCGAACCCTCGAAGAAGGATTTCATGATTAACTACCTGGTGGCCGATATTGAAAGCCTGGTAGATGAACTCAGAAATGCTGGCGTGACTATCATCGATGAGATACAGCGCTATGATTACGGCAAATTTGTTCATATCCTGGATCCCGAGGGAAACAGCATTGAGCTTTGGGAGCCCGTTGACCAGGAATAGAACAAATCATGGAATGGCCCGGCCCAATGCCATGGCTATTCAGAGGATACCGTTCCCCTGTTTTTAGAAAAACGTGGCGCATATAAACCTTTTTAAAACGCATTATTTTAAAACAAAATCATTTACGATGAGGGCAAAAAAAATTCTGGGTATTGCTGTGCTGCTCTTGCTGGCAGCCTGCCATTCATTTAAAAGAAATGAGGCCGCCAGCAGCCGTGAAATGGATAATTCGCATAGCGCCTATGACGACAGTACTTTAAACAACAGCGTACTGCCGGTTATGATGCCCTATAATCGCCTAATTGATCCCGCAGGAAAAGTGATCCGTTTTGGCAATCCGAATTTTGAGAACCACAGTCTGGATGCCAAGCTGATCCCCCAGAGTCAAATATTGGTTGTCGAGGATCGCTATGGCATTACCCTGATTGATACGGTGCAAAGTAAGGTGATCTCGAAATGGGCGTATAATGACGACGAGCGGTATCGGGGGCTGATGAGTACCTATTCCGGAATCAAGATCGGTATCTTAGGTGGCCAGACATTTATTTTCTGGAGTGCTGCCGGCGACGGACGATCTTATGTAATGCAGGCACGGTGGGATGGAAAGACGATCGGTATTCAAAATGCCTTCAGTTTTAAGCCGTTGCCTCCTTCACCGATGGCGCTTCCAAACGAATTAATTATCAGTACCGAAAATGATCAAAATTACCTCTATGTTGTTTTGAACGGCAATAACCAGGTTGTTAAAATTGATCTCAATTCGCAAAAGACCTTATGGACCAAACCAACCGGGGTTGCCCCCTATGGCATGGCTTTATTAGGCAAGCATCTTTTTATTACCAATTGGGGCGGCCCGATGCCAGCCGATACTATTGGTAAACAGACTGCCGGCGTTCCTTATGGCAGTACTTATATTGATCCAAGGACCGGTGCAACGGCAAAAGGCAGCGTCGGGGTGATAGCGGCAGCGACCGGTGAGCTCGTAAAAGAAATAGCTGTGGGCCTCCACCCAAATTCAATTATAGCCAGTAAAGATGGCCACTTTCTATATGTTGCAAATGCCAACAGCGATAACGTTTCGGTGATCGCTGTACAGACCATGCAGGTGGTTGAAAACATACCAGTCAGACTTATGAATAGCGATAATAGCTTTATTGGTGATTCGCCAAATGCCCTGGCCATCAACGACCAGGGGACTATTTTATATGTGGCCAACGGGCTTGACAATGCGGTGGCCGTCGTTAAGCTGGGATCAATCGCTTCCCTGGCTGGAACGGGAAAAACCAGGATTCAGGGGTTTATACCCACAGAAGCCTACCCGGGCGGCCTGCTCATAAATGGCCATACTTTGTTTGTGACAAATCTTGAAGGCGAAGGCTCCAGGGTAAGCACAAAAGATTTTAAAGCAAGCGAGGTGCCTCAGGACGTGACTGCTTACAATACACACCATGAACTGGCCACACTGAGTATAATCCCGGTGCCTGATTCAGCGCTTTTAAAACAGTATACCGATCGCGTTAAGAAGCTTAATTTAACCTTCCGGGAGGAAATAGCGCAGTTGGTGCCGCGGAAAAATATTGCGCCAAAACCCATGCCCGAGCGTATTGGTGAACCATCCGTATTTAAGCATGTGCTTTATATCATTAAAGAGAACCGTACCTATGACCAGGTCTTAGGAGATATGCCAAAAGGCAAGGGCATGCCCTCATTATGCATTTATGGGGATAGTATAACGCCCAATCAGCACCAGCTTGCCAGTGATTTTTTGTTGCTGGATAATTACTATGCTTCAGGAAAATGCTCGGCTGAAGGCCACCAATGGACGGATGCCGCTATGGTTACCGATTATGTAGAAAAAAATGTACGGGCCTGGTTCCGCAGCTATCCCCATGTACAGGAGGATGCGCTTGTTTACGATGTAAAAGGATTTATCTGGAACAATGCAGCCGATCATGGCAAAAAGGTAAGGATATATGGAGAAGCATCCATTCCGCATTATGACCAGACGTTAAGCTGGGAAAAGATTTATGCAAATTATAATGCCGGCATTCCTTTAAAGTTTTATAATACCAGCACCATATCACGCGTAAGGCCCATGTTGTCACCAAACTACCCGGGCTCAGATGAATTGAAAATAACTGACCAGATCAGGGCTTCGGCATTTATTAAAGAATTAAAGCAGTACGAAGATAGACCGGGCGATGAATTGCCGGAATTAATGGTGATGGCACTTTCCTGTGATCATACCCAGGGCACCAGGCCAGAACTTCCCAGACCAGAATCGATGGTTGCTGACAATGACCTTGCACTTGGCCGCATTATTGAAGCGGTGAGTCATAGCCGATTCTGGAAAAATACAGTAATTTTTGTTACAGAAGATGATTCGCAGGCTGGCTGGGATCATGTATCGGCCTACCGTACAACCGGTTTTGTTGTCAGTCCCTACAGCCGTCTGCAAAAAACGGTGTCCGTGAACTATAACCAGACCTGTATGGTGCGCTCCATAGAGCAAATCCTGGGCATACCACCCATGAACATTATAGATGCAACGGCCTTGCCAATGTATGATTGCTTTGCCGCCAGACCATCAGATTATAAGTATACCAAGGTGCCCAGCCATATCCCATTAAATACCATGAACCCTAAACTTACGGCATTAAAGGGAAAGTCTTTGTATTTTGCAAAGGCATCGTTAAGACCGGAGTTTGATCATGTTGATGGTGGCAGCGACGATCTGCTGAATCGAATTTTATGGCATGCCGCGAAAGGGAAAAAGTCCTACCCGGAAAAATTGACCGGAAAGGATGATGACGACCATAAATAAGGCATGCCGGGTTATCTTCGCCTGGATTTTGTACTAAAAAACACCTATGACTAACAAACGCTATTTTTTTCTTGTACTCATTTTAGGCACGCTCACCGCATTAGGTCCATTTTCTATCGATATGTATCTGCCGGCTTTCCAGGATATAGCCAGGGCGCTCCATACGACCACCTCCAAGGTAGATCAGTCGCTTTCGAGCTTTTTTATTGGTCTTGCATTGGGCCAGCTGCTCTATGGTCCGCTGATGGACCGGTTTGGGCGCAAAAGGCCGCTGTATTTTGGTTTGGGGCTTTATATCCTTGCATCCATAGGCTGCTTTTTATCCACCTCGGTAGAAATGCTCATCATTATCCGCGTTTTTCAGGCCTTGGGAAGCTGCGCTGCAGGCGTGGCGTCGATCGCTATGGTACGCGACCTTTTCCCGGTGAAGGATAGTCCAAAAGTCTTTGCCCTGCTGGTTCTGGTTCTGGGTGCCTCTCCACTGGTGGCGCCGACCGCAGGCAGTTACCTGGCTGACGCGCTTGGCTGGCAATCGGTATTCATTGTACTGCTGAGCATTGCAGCCCTTATTTTACTGGCCGTCATTTTTACGCTACCCGAAAGTTACGAGCCGGATGTTACCTATTCGTTAAAGCCAATGCCGATCATCGGTCATTTTTTAGTAGTGATCCGAAATCCGCAGTTTTATACCTATGCCATCGCTGGGTCGGTGGCTTTTTGTGGTCTGTTTGCCTATGTGGCGGGATCACCGCTGGTGTTTATGGATATTTTCGGTCTGAGCAAAAAAGAATATGGCTGGGTATTTGCCGGTCTGTCCGTCGGCTTTATCGGCTCAAGCCAGCTCAATAGTCTGCTCTTAAGGCGCTTCAAAAGCGAGCAGATCGTACGATTTGCCCTAACGGCGCAGCTCGTTATCAGTGTGCTTTTTATAATCGGCGCGACAGGTAGCTGGTTTGGACTTGCCGGAACGATTACCATGATCTTTTTGGTGCTGTGTTGCGTGGGCCTAACCAACCCCAATACTTCGGCGCTGTGCATGGCCCCGTTTTCAAAAAATGCGGGTGTAGCATCTTCATTAATGGGCGCCATGCAGTTGGGCCTGGGCGCAACGGCTTCGTTTTGTGTTGGAATTTTCAGCAGCCGCTCGACCTTTCCTTTGGCAGCCATTATGGCTGGCTCCTCGCTTATTGCACTGCTGGTATTGCTCCTTGGTCGAAGAAATATCAGGGCTGATGCCCCGGCCGAGCCTGCGGCAGCGGTTACGCTGCCGCACTGAAGGCGGATCTCCGCATTAATCGGGAGGTAGCGGCTGGTTTTTTTCTTTCGCCCGGTGTTAAGCCCGGCTTATGCCAGCACCTCATCAATTATACCGAACTCTTTCGCTTCAGCGGCTACCATCCAGAAATCACGGTCCGACACTTCATGTATCTTTTGATACTCCTGTCCGCTGTGTTTGGCGAGAATGGTATAAAGTTCCGTTTTGATTTTCAATACTTCGCGGGCAGCGATCTCGATATCAGATGCAGGTCCCTGTACGCCACTCAGGGGCTGGTGAATCATCACCCTGGAATGGGTTAAAGCTGCACGCTTGCCAGCTTTGCCTGAGCACAGCAATACGGCGGCCATCGATGCTGCCATACCCGTACAAATGGTGGCCACATCCGGACTGATCAGGTGCATCGTGTCATAGATGCCGAAACCTGCGTATACAGAACCACCCGGAGAATTGATATACATCTGGATATCTTTTTTGGGGTCCGAAGATTGCAGGAACAGCAGCTGGGCCTGGATAATATTGGCTACGTTGTCGTCTATTGCTGCGCCCAAAAATATGATCCGGTCCATCATCAGCCGAGAGAAGACGTCCATTTGCGCTACGCGCAGCTCACGTTCCTCGGTAATATATGGCGTCATGGATGCCGTTATACTGCTTTCAGTTCTGGAAATATAGCTGTCTAAGCGTGAACCCTGGACATGGCAATGCCCAACCGCATATTTGCGGAATTCATTTTTACTGATATTCATAATTTACTGGATTACGGTTTTGAAAAGAGCCGCGCTATCTTTTGCCGGAAAGAGGCATGCTCGGGGCCGGTAAACAGCTGCTCGTGGACGGCCTCAATTTCTTTCCGCAGCGCCTGCCGCCCGTAGCTGCGAACCAAATCATAGGTCTTGCCCTGCCAGCGCATCTTTTCGCCGAGCTCCGGTTCGAGCAGCAACCTGGCCTGGAATACCAAATTGTCGCCGCCCTCGCCGGTCTCGAGCAAATATGCTTCTATCTGCCGGGTTTCAACTAAGGAAGTCCTCATAGCGGAGTGATTTTTCTTTTACAGTTTCCCTTACTTTTTCAAGGCATTTATATTTCTGTACGGCGGCGGACCGCTCGCCTGAAAAGCCATAAAGTCCGGCAGCCTGGGTTAATGATATCTTGTCGTAGTAAAAGCTTTTCAGCAGGTCCATACACCGCCTTCCCGCCGATTGCAGGAAAACAAGTATCTTACTGTCAGAAAGCTCTGCGTCCTGGTCGGTTTCGGCATCAAAACCATCGATCGGCACCAGCAGCGCATTGTCTTTGTGCTGCTTTAGCCACAAATGTTTTGCAATGCCCATCAAATAAGCGCGCTCGTTACTTTTTATGTCCAGCGCATCTGACGTGGCCTTTTCATAATAGATCACCAGCGCATCCTGAAATATGTCCCTGGCCTGGTCAAATGAACCACCCATTTTGCTGATATATTTTGCCACAGCAGGGAACGCGCTTTTATAAAGATCGATAAACAGCTTTTCCCTATCTTCGGCCGCCCTGTTTGAAAACTTAAATCCTGGCATAAGCTTACTCTTTATTACTAAGTGCAATTTACATATAAAATATCACCCTGTTTTTTATGTTTTTTTAGTTTTCAGGGGATTCACCCTAAAATCAAGGCGACCAAAAATATTTAGCTTTACGTTTGTAACGATCATTAAATGAAAAGCCAGATGATGCTTCAGAATAAAAATGCAGTGCTGTACGGGGCCGGGGGCTCCTTAGGTGGCGCAGTCGCCAAAGCGCTGGCCGCTGCCGGTGCTAAAGTATTTTTAACCGGGCGTACGCTCGGACCGGTACAAAACCTGGCTCAGGAAATTATTGCATCCGGAGGGAGTGCAGAGGCCTGCCAGGTAGATGCACTGGATGAGCAGGCGATCAAAACCCATTTGGACGACCTTAGGACTAAAGCGGGAACAATTGATATTAGCTTCAATGCTACCGGGACTAAAGTGGTACAAAATATTCCCCTGGTCGATATGTCGGCAGATGATTTTATGAGTCCTGTGGCTTTTATGCTCAAAACGCAGTTCCTTACCTCGACTGCTGCGGCCAGAGTCATGATCAAACAGGGTTCGGGGGTGATCTTATCGCTTACGGCAACGCCTGCCGGAATAGGCTATCCATTGACCGGCGGTTTTGCAGCCGCCTGCAGCGCGATGGAGAACCTGTCCAGGAATTTGGCATCCGAGCTGGGTATTTACGGCGTGCGTGTGGTCAATATCCGTTCGGGCGGTTCTCCTGATTCACAGGTGTTCAAAGAGGCAATCCGCAATCAACCCGAGGAGATGGAACAGGTTCTGCGAAAGATGGAAGGGGATACGATGCTCAAAAAGCTTCCGCTAATGAGTGATATTGCCGCCACTGCTGTATTTTTATGTTCAGATATGGCTGGCAAAATTACAGGCGTGACTATTGACGTAACCTGCGGCACAACCGCGGGGTTAAATTATAGGACTGACTCCCTTAAATAGCTTTGGATTATGATAGCTAACGGACGGTTTGTGTGTATGGGTCAATAATTCCCCGGCCTTTTGTTGTCTTTATTATGAGATTGCAGCACCCTTAATGATGGGAAAAGCCATCATTAACTTTGTAAATTAGACTTAGCGATGGAAAAAACAAGCATGGAATGGTACGCGACAAGCGATCGGGGGCATTTAAATATGATCGGGCAATTCATACGGGACATCCGGTTGAAACAAAATAAGACCCAGCAACAAGTCGCTGAAGCGGCAGGTATGAATCGCACGACCGTAGGCCAGATCGAAAATGGTTGCGGTGGCACTTTATTATCTTTCCTTCAAATACTGCGCGTTCTAGAGCAGTTGCCCGTCCTCCATGCGTTCGAGATCGATCAAAAGTTTAGTCCCTTGCAGGTCGCCAAAATCGAACAAAAAAAGCGGAAAAGAGCAAGGCTCAAAGCTGCCCACGATACCACACCAGGAATTAACTGGTAAACTCATCCGGAGGTGTAAAGGGAGCTTATTGTTTCACTGCCGTCACCCTTGCACCATCATCGCCAGTTGTTTCAAAAATTAAGTTCTTGTCGTCCAGCCGGGAAACGATGAATGGAAATTCCCTCGTTTTTCCGTCCGCTAGAGTTTCCCTGAACCGGATCTGGTCGCCCTCGACTTTATAGCTTCCCCGGGAAAGTACCCTGCCGCCCCAAATGATATGCAGGCTATCGCTTTGCCAGAATTGAATATAGGGGCTTTCCGCCTCCAGCTCTTCACTGGTAACATTGTTTGTGGAACGAACGCTGGTGTTTTCGATTTTAATATACTTCCATTTACCATACAGGGCTTGCGGCTTTAAGGCAGGCTTGCATGCGCTGAAGCAAAGTATCGCAAATGCAACGGAGAAGAATTTTAAAGGCATCATAGTACAATCAAAAGGCTAAAATAACCAAATTTGATTGTCTCAGCCATGCCTCCTTACAATCGTTTGCGGGTATTTTTTCTCAATCTTTCCTCGGCTTGCTTTATCTCATCTTTCTCGCTCAGGGGCAGATCTGTATGGATCTCTTCGGATTTACCTACTTTGCCCGCAGGTTTTTTAGCGGCTTTATCTTTCTGTAAATTCATGTCTTTCGCTTTCATTTCCTTCTGGTTTTTACAGGCAGCGCAGCGGGAGCGTTCCTGATAAATTAACTATCCAGTGCTGATTATGTTTCCGCTGAAAGGGCATCATTATAATTTTTTATTGCCCCGTTATTGGAAATGTTCACCCCTCCGAAAAGTATTTGGAGAATAACAAACCCTTTACGCAAAGTGTAAAACACGAAACCTGACTACAGGGGATTGGTATCATAAATTGTTTTTAATAATATTGGGAAAACCGATTTAGGATGACCTTTCACCGCATTTTTCTTCTACAGATTTTCCTTGTGGCTTTTTGTTTTTCGAACAGCCTATCGGCCCAGGAACTTTATTCCTCGCCACAGGGGCGCCAGTCAAGGGTGAGCAGTTTTGAAAATCTGAACGGGGAGAAAGGGGCGGGGGGTAAATCTAACCAGGGCGCCAAGGGCAATGCATTCGAATCGCTGGCGCCGGGCCAGAGCAAGGTATTGCTCGTCACCCATTCCGCGGGCATTATTGAGCGGATCTGGGCCACCATTAATGACCGTTCGCAGACTATGCTTCGTTCGCTGCGTATAGGCAGTATGCTTTCTACCGGTTTCATATTCCGGATGCCGTTTATTTTCATGAGCATTTCCGGGCTACCATACAGGAAATCGGAGGGGGTTTCGATTTAGAAGTAAAGGCCATCGCGGCAAAGGGCGTGCCTCTGATCCCGGTTACCGTGCTAAGCTACCATGGTTTCACCAGGCTTAAGGATACACCAGTCAGCTTAACCGACAGTAATTTCCCAAAGGGCTGGCTGAACTTTTACCGGACCGATGATTATTGCGCAACAGCCTATTTTTACCTGGACCGCCCGGTTAGCAGTTTAAGTGAACTTGCACCCGTGGACCAGCGGATCAATTGAAAGGCGCGGCGCTACTGCTCCGCCTTATTGGGTTCAGTCAGATGTGGTCTGTCAACTTCCACCAGCTCTGCCTCCCGGATTTCCTCTTTTGAGGATGTTGCATAGTTCAATTTTCTGAATCGCCATAAGGCAAATGCCGGTTCCTGAAAGCGGTCGATCAGCTTGAAGTACTTTGGAAAATTATGCACTTCGTCCAGCAGCAGGCCAGGCACTATGCCGTTATTATCTAAAATTTCACGGATCGTATATTCCTTATCCTTGGCGATCCATATCTCAAAATCCCGCCGTATCTCTTCCGCTTTTTCCGGTTCGATACGGGCATCTACGCATATCACTTTATCGCCGGGTTTCATATTTTTTATTTTTATTGACTATAGCCGATGGCCAGTAGTCCATCGTAAAATCTATTCGTTTAACACACAATGGGCCAGAAACTTATTGCGCGCTGGCATTCTTCAGGCTATCGGCCTTCTTTTTTTCCTTTTCCTTGAAGTAGGGTCTTAGTAAAAAGTTATGGCGCGCTGCTTCCAGGTCCTCATTTAATTTAATAGAGCTTTCCCTCATATTGATCAGGGTGGTCCGCATCTGTTCGGCACCTTTGGGGTCATTCAAAAGAACGCCGATGGCATTATCCTGCGTAGTTAATTTCTTGCTTGCCGCGTTTAAATTGGACGTAAATTCGCCGGCATTGTTTACCGTTTTCTGTAACTCCGCTACAGATGCCTTGATCTTGTTAAAGGTCACCGTGTCTGTCAGAAGGTTATCTGCCAGTCCGCCCTTGGTATTAAGCTTTTGGCCGAAATTGTTCAGTTCAGCTGCCATTCGTGCAGCAGTTTGTGTCGTGAGCTGCAGATTTCTCATTGCGCTACGCAATTGCATGCTCATCGTGCTATCTGCCAGCAATGTTCCAACGGTTCCTTTTCCCTGCAATATATTATGGCTCAGTTCCTTGAAGTCATTCGTTATTTCCAGCAGGTTTTTATTGTTTTGCTGCAGGGTTTTGAGCATATCGTCGGTCGAGAGCAGTCTTTCGGCCTGCAGCACATCACCGTCCTGGACCACAGGAGCCTGCGGACTGCCGCCATCGATAACGATGATCTTATTGCCGATAAGACCGTCAGAACTGATTCGTACACCGGCATTACGATGAATATAGTCTTGTGAGACTTCATCGATGCTCATCGTTACGTCAACCTGCGAGGGACCTGAAAAGCGCATATCGCTTATCGTGCCCACCTTGACGCCCGAGAACCAAACGTTGTTTCCCTTTTTCAGACCAGCGACATCGTCAAATGTTGACCTGATGTGAATGCTTTTCGAGAATGTTTTTTGAGCGTTGCCCAAGGTAAGTACACCTGCGATGAACACTACCAGGCCCAGGGCCAAAAATATCCCTACTATAATTGCTTTTCTGTTTTCTTCCTGATCCATATTTTTATGGTAATTCGCTATTGTATAAAGTTATATTCAAAAAAAGGTTTTACTCTTTCGTCTTCGGTACCAAAAACCTCGTCAAAAGTTCCCACGCGCTGAAACTGTCCGTCAAGGAGCATCGCAATGCGGTCGCCGGTACTTTTGGCGCAGGTAAGGTCGTGCGTAATGATAATCGATGAGGTATGAAAACGCTGCTGCACCTCATTGATCAGATCATTGATCTCCGTGCAGGTGATCGGATCCAGTCCGGCTGTAGGCTCGTCATAAAGCATGACCTCCGGGTTGAGTATCAAAGTTCGCGCAATGCCGATACGTTTACGCTGCCCGCCGGATAGTTCCGAAGGCATTTGGTTAATCGTCTGCAAAAGCCCAACTGCATCCAGTACTCTTTCAACAGACTCGTTTATTTCCTTTCGCGTAATGCCTTTGCGGTTTCGCACCAGCGGAAATTCCAGATTTTTACGTACGGTCATACTGTCATATAAGGCGCTGTTCTGAAATGAAAATCCAATTCTTATCCGCAGTTCCTGCATTTCCCGTTCCGATATATCGTCCAGGTTGTTACCAAAAACGATCACCTCGCCCTTGTCCTTTTTCAGCAGCCCTGATATAATCTTGATCAGTACCGATTTGCCGGTTCCTGAGCGTCCCAGTACCACCAGATTCTCTCCCTGGAAAAGATCCATGTCGATGCCCCGTAATACTTCATAGTCACCAAAGGATTTTTCAAGACCCCGTATGGTGATCACCGGATTATTATAATTGATATTGGAAATAAGCTTTTTCATTTATAAAATTATCTGAACCAGCCCGCTATCTGTACGATCAGGATCTCCTCAATAAATATCAGAAACATGGCAGTTACCACGGCTCCGTTCGCTGCCTTACCCACGCCCTCTGTACCCTTGTCCGAATAATAGCCCTGATAACAGCCCACTATGCCTATGGTAAATCCAAATACAATGGCTTTTGCCAGTGAGGCTGTAAAATCAACAAAGCTTAACGGCTCAAAAACCTGGGCCATAAATGTGGTATAACTTGTGCCCTCATTTACAGAAACATTCACATAGCCGCCCAGCAATGCGATAAAGCCTGTATAGGTGGCAAGGATCGGTATAGTAAGCGTAGTTGCCAGTACGCGCGTGCACACCAAATATTTAAAGGGCTTGGTGCCTGATACTTCCATGGCATCGATCTGTTCGGTAACACGCATCGAGCCTAACTCGGCACCAATGCCCGATCCTACCTTGCCGGCTGCGATGAGCGCGGTAACCAGCGGAGCCAGTGCGCGCATAATGGCAATCGATACCAGCGATGGCAGCCAAGACTGTGCACCGAAATTTGCCAGCGATGGGCGGGACTGCTTGGTAAATATCAAACCGGTGATAAAGCCGGTTAAAGTAATCAGGTTGAATGAGCGTACCCCAGTCTCATAACATTGCCGCACTACCTCTTTTATTTCGAAAGGTGGCAAAAAGGCCTCCTTGAAAAATCTCAGGATAAAATTATTGATATTATACAGTGATACAAAAGCGTCCGAAAGGCGCTTTTTAAAAGCTGGTGCCTTTTTGGCCGCTGGTGCCTGTGAAGTGTTTTCAGTATTCATTAATGGGGGATAAAGGTAGCTATCTCTGTAAAAACTTACGTTAACAGGCCGAAAAATGATTTTTCATAAACAAATAATACGCCGCAAATTTAGGATAACTTTTTAAATTACTTTTTACTATTTAAATCCGGCTGACGAGTGACAACAAATAGGTTGAGAGATAGTTGTTTAGTTTTTAAAAATGCCCCCAGGAGCAGGGGTGGCAGCATTTAGGGCATCTTCCGCTCCGTCCAAACCTGATTGGCCGGCAATAATACCCAGAACCCGGCAGGGCTTTTATTTTTAACTGATAAATTCATTACATTTATGTTGAATTTATCAGCCTTTGTAACCCTAGAAATCCGAATATTTATCGCAGTATGACCAATAATGTGATGCGGGAAATAACCCCGTTAACGCCAAATGACTGTTTCACCGTTTTTTCCAGCGTCAAAAAAAATTTTGATTCTCCATTACATTATCACCAGGAATACGAGCTTAACCTGATCGTCGGTGCAAAGGGAGCCAAAAGGATAATCGGCGGTCATACCGACATTATCGACGATCTGGAACTTGTACTGATTGGGCCCAATCTTTATCACGCCTGGTTTGCCCACCAGTGCCAAAATGAGCAGATTACTGAGGTCACTGTGCAGTTTCATAAAGATCTTTTTGATGAAAAGTTATTGAACAGGAATCAATTAAACCTGCTCAAAAGCATGTTTGAACGTTCACAGCAAGGCATACTATTCGGGCCGGATACCAGCACTGCCCTTAAGGCCAGACTGTTGTCACTTGATAAAAAAACGGGATTTGCCTCCGTACTCGAATTGCTTGCAATCCTGCACGAGCTGTCATTGTCGGTTGGCATGCGCGCGCTTGCGGATCCGGGGGTAAACAATGAGACCTTCTATTACAACAGCAAGCGTATTGAAAAAGTGTTCGAATACATGAACACTAACTATAACAAGCAGGTCACGCTTGCCGAAGTTTCAAAAATTGCCAATATGCCCGAGGCTTCTTTCTCCAGGTTTATTAAAAAGCGGACGGGTAAAACCTTCATCGACAGTCTCAATGAGATCAGGCTCGGTCATGCTTCGCGCATGCTGATCGATACGCACCATACCATCGCCGACATTGCCTACAAATGCGGATTCAATAACATCTCGAATTTCAACAGGATATTTAAGCGCAAAAAGTTCTGCATTCCGAAAGAATTCAGGGAAACTTATGCTAGCGATCGCGTTTTTATTTAATACTTTGCCTGCTTGATTTTTAGCCTTCGGGGTAGGAAATGTTAAAATAGTATTACCGTAATCTGGTTATTAGGGAGGAATTACTGTTATTCTTCCTGCGTACGGAGTAGTATATTTGGCAGCTCATAAAAGTAGTTAAAAACCAATTCGAACCTAAATTAAAGTATGACTATGAAGAAAATTTTACTAAGTGCATTGTTTCTGTTGGTTGCAGCCATCCAAAGTTTTGCTCAAAAGAATGAGGATCTGGCGCCGACGCCGCCTATGGGCTGGAACACCTGGAATATTTTTCAAACCAAAATTGATGAGCCTTTATTGAAAAGCATGGTCGATGCCTACGTTTCTTCGGGGATGCGTGACGCCGGTTATACCTATTTTGTACTGGATGACGGTTGGATGGCCATGGAGCGTGACGCTGGTGGTCAACTCATTGCCGATCCAAAGAAATTTCCAAATGGGATGAAGGCATTTGCAGACTATGTGCATTCCAAAGGAATGAAGTTCGGTATATATAATTGCGCAGGAACAAAAACATGCGCCGGATATCCGGGCACCCGCGGCCATGAATATGAGGACGCACGTCTTTATGCTTCCTGGGGTGTGGATTATCTGAAATTTGACTGGTGTAATGCCGAAGGGCAGAATGCCCGTGAATCTTACCTGACGATGAGCAGGGCCCTGAAGGCTACGGGCAGGCCCATTGTGTTCAGCCTGTGCGAGTGGGGCAGCAACCGCCCCTGGATTTGGGGCAAGGAAGCCGGACAATTATGGCGCACAACGGGAGATATTGGCCCGGTGTTTGAAAAAGATCTGAAAAAAAATGGCTGGTCCGCGCTGAGTGTTCTTAATATTTTGGACAGACAGGACAGTATCCGCCAATACGCAGGCCCTGGCCGCTGGAATGATCCTGATATGCTTGAGGTAGGCAATGGAATGACCGTAAATCAGGATAAGGCTCATTTTTCCATATGGTGTATGCTGGCTGCCCCGCTGATGGCAGGAAACGATCTGCACAAAATGACCGAGGAGACTAAAAATATTCTGACCAATAAGGAAGCCGTTGCCATCGATCAGGATCCGCTGGGCGTGGTAGGATTTAAATATTACCAGTTTGATGGCATGGAAATACTGGTAAAACCGCTTTCGGGCGGAAATCTGGCTGTCTGCTTTTTAAACCGGTCAGACCGTCCTCAGACGATCAATTTCGAATGGCTGGCCCATACTATCCAGGACAAAGTATCCGCTACCAACGTCGATTTTACCAAGGCTACCTACAAGGTTCGCGATCTTTGGGCAAAGAAAGATATTGGAACAACTCAAAAAGCACTGAAGGAATCTATACCGTCACATGACGTGGTCATGCTTAAGTTAACCAAAGAGTAAAAGAATTTGATTGGTTTCCTGCGGCAAGCAGGTGGACCGTAATATCGCAGAGGCTGAAATTTAACCATTTCGGCCTCTGCCATTTTGCACCCGGCTGAAATAACAGACTTTTAGGAGGCCCAAACCCACTCAGCCCTGGATCAAATCTTCGCTTTACTCGAAAGAACCACTACACTGATTCCCATACAGGCAATTACCAGGAAGGATGCCCGCAAAGTAGCTATTCCCGCAATGAAACCAATCAGCGGTGGTCCGATCAGAAACCCGGAAAATCCGATGGTCGATACGGCCGTCAGGGCAACTCCTGGAGACATGGTGGTCGTCTTGCCTGCCGAACTGAAGATCATCGGCACAACGGACGATACGCCTGCGCCAACGAGCATGAATCCCAGCATGGCGGGTAACAGATAAGGGAATATGACACTGACCAATAAGCCTGCAGCAGTCAGAGTTCCGCTTATTTCCAGCGTACGCTTTAGCCCAAAGCGGGCGGCAAACCAGTCGGCAACAAATCTGCCCAGGGCCATCGTACACATAAATGCAAAATATCCTGCGCCGATCCATCCGTTGGTGGCATGGATCACTTTTTGAAAATAAACGCCGCTCCAGTCAAACATGGTGCCTTCACAAATCATCGAACAGAATGCGATAACACCCAGTTTGAGCAGCGGCAATATCGCGTGGAGCCGGTCGCGAATCGATAGTACGGCCACGTCCTGCTGCTGCGGTTTATGGCTGTCATCCCGGAGCCGGCTCCATGTAAACAATACGCCGATAAGGATTAGTACCAGAATGAAAATAAAATGGTACAGCGGAATGATCTTTTTGCCAATCATAAAAATACCTATGCCGGCACCGGTAAAGCCGGCCATGCTCCACACCCCATGAAATGATGCCATAATAGGCTTATGGTAAAGTCTTTCGGTCGCCACCGCTTGCGTATTTACGGCGATATTGGCTGCGTTGCTGACAAAGCCAAAACACCACAGGCAGGCTATCAGTTCTACCGGAGTTTTGGCGGCACCCAGGCCGACCAGCAGACAGGCATATAGAACAATTCCGACGATCAGTAATTTACGACTGCCGATTTTGGTGATTACCCAGCCTGTTACGGGCAGCGAGCACATTAGGCCGGTGGGAATCGCCAGCAAAACAGCGCCCAGGCCGGCATCTGATAAATGCAGGGTTTGCTGAATGGTCGGGATGCGGGAAGCCCAGCTGGCAAAGCATAGACCGAGCATAAAAAACATGGCAGCGACTGCGATGCGTAATGCGAAGCGGGATGTAGTGGAATGCCGCAAAACTGTATCCATTTTAACAGATTTTACTAAGTGTTAATTATACACTAAGTACACTTAGTACAAATATAGTAACATCAGCCGGAAATACAAGTTTTATATTCAGCCAATCATTATGTATAACCGTTGGTCTAAAAATGGGTTTCCTAAATCTTGTTTAATTATCCACAATCACCACTGCCATCCGTCCGGCAACTTTCGCCTTCGATTACAGTGAGTCCAGGGGCGGGATTTTCCTGTTGCCATTCGGTGAATGATTTTTCAAGCGTTGCGGCAAATACGGTTGCGGCCTGCGCGCCCGAAACGCCGTATTTATTGTTCATAACGAAAAAGGGAACGCCTTGAATGCCTAATTTACGGGCCTTTTCGATATCCTGTTTTACGGCATCGGCATAAGCGTCACTTTCTAAAGTCTGTCTGACTTCGATGGGGTTTAAACCAATGGAAGCACCAAGTTCGATCAGCGTATCCAGGTCGTCAGTATTTCTGCCTTCAGTAAAATAGGCCTTAAATAGTATTTCTTCAGCAGCATCACCCAGCCCGTGTTTGGCAGCCAGATGACTGAGACGATGAGCATTAAAACTGTTGGCCACGACCGCTTTGTCGAAATCGAAGGTTAAACCCGCCTGGGCGGCCATGCCGGTAACATAGTCATTCATTTCCCTGGCATATTCCGGGGTCCAGCCTTTTGACGCTGCCAGATACTCATTAATATGCTGACCAGGGACTGTTTTCAAGGCGGGATTAAGCTGAAAGCTTTTCCACTGAAGCTCAATCTGATCCTTATTTTCAAATTGCTGTAAAGCCTCTTCAAACCTGCGTTTACCGATATAACAAAACGGACACATTACGTCCGACCATATTTCTACTTTCATTTTTTTCATAAAACATCGAGCGTCCAAAGCTATGCCAAGTTTCGGTTTTGAGGGTAAGAGAAACGTCAAAAATATGTTGCAACGGATATTTTGATCGTTTGATGACCGATTGGCTATTTCTGGATAAAATTGATATCTTGGGCATATCAACCAGATTTAACAAAAGATAAAATGACCAGGAATACTAATCCGCCGCTGTACTGGGCGGCCATCTTTTTACTGTTTTTTCCCGGACTGCTGCACGCCTACCTGCTCATGCCTTTTCCTGGCAGCCAGGACCTGGAAGCGATTAAGCTCTGTTACTTTCTCGAAAAGATTATTCTGCCATTGCGAATACTGGGCGCTTTGATCCTGATCGGTTATTTATATAAATATTTTGCGGGCAATACTTTAAAAGGCAAACTCATCAAGGTAAGTGTTTTAGTGCTCGGGCTGGCTAGTTTGTATTTTACCGACGTTAGCTACAAGGCATCCGCCATGTTTGAAGAGCCTAAAACGATAAGGTTCGCTAACGCCATTGACAACAAAGTACCCGAAAGCTACCTGGTGCTCGGTGTCGTAAATGGCGGGGTGGCAAAAGCTTATCCGCTTATTTATCTGGGTTATCATCATAAAGTGCAGGACAATGTTGGTACGCTTCCGGTACTGGTTACCTACTGTACGATGTGCCGCACGGGAAGGGTATTCAGTCCCCTTGTAAATGGAAAGCGCCAGAACTTTCAGGCTCGTAGGCGCAAGGCATTATAATGCCGTTATTGAAGACCAATTGACAGGCACCTGGTGGTACCAGGCTACTGGTGAAGCAGCTGTCGGGCCTATGGCGGGTACAAAACTGGGGGAGATCGCTTATGAACAGTCAACGCTGCGTGCATGGCTTGATAAGCATCCGGGTTCGCTCGTATTACAGCCTGACAATTATTTTAGCAAGGACTATGCTGACCTGAAAAATTATGACCGTCTGCAGGCAGTCGACCGGGATTCGACGCTTAAGAATAAGGATTCGCTGGTGCGCAAAAGCTGGCTTGTAGGCGTGATCGTGGCTAAGCAGCCCAAAGGATATAACTGGCGGCAGCTGGAAAAATCGCGTTTGCTGAATGATCAGCTGGCAGGCGTGCCCTTACTGATTGCGCTGGAAAATGATAGTTTGACCTACCATGCATGGCAAAGGCGAATTGATGGCAGGGAGCTGAGTTTTAAACTGGATAGCGCAGGCCGGCTTACCGACAGGGAGACTGCTTCCGTATGGGATTGGAATGGCGTGTGTACCAGCGGTTCCCAGAAAGGGAAACAATTGCCCAAGGTGCAGGCCTACCAGGAATACCGCCATTCATGGCTGCACTTTCACCCCGGAACATTAATGTGGGAAGGTGAGCAGAAAACAAAGGAGCTGACGTACAACTATTAAGCACCAGGAAAATAAAAAATGTCATGCCGTCCCTGCTAAAAGGCGGAGGCGGCATGACATCTGCGACTAATCAGAAGAAAAATGCTACCCTCAGTTTGGCATAGAAAGGTACGCCGGGCGTAAAACTCATCTGGTCAACAGCAGCGGCTTCGCCTCTTAACCGGCTGACTTCTTCCGCCTCAAACTCATTCCATTTGGTATTGAAAAGATTCTCGATCGATATCCCTACCTCATAGCGTTTTTTGGTATAGTTGACTTTCAGGTCAGTTACATAATATCCATCCGCTATGAGCGTATTGGTGTTATTGCCTGGACGGCTATGCATGTAGCGATAGCTGATACCGCCGTTTATGCCATTATCGAATTTAAAATCCAGACCGCCGGTGCTGGTAAATGTCGGCGCCAGTGCCAGATAGCCGGTATTTTTTGCACTGTCTGCCAGTCGTGGGCTGGCCAGGTTTACATTCAGATCAGCAAACAGCCATGGAGCCAACTGGTAGCGGGCGGACAGGTCAACGCCGATGCGCTTTGTTTTTCCTCCTGGTACGATCTGGCCGTCATCGGAATAAACAAATTCCTGCTGCAGGTATAAATACCATAAGGCGGCATTAATGTACAGATGGGGGATAGGCTTCCAGTTTAAACCAAGGTCGGCGCCATAAGCAGCCGGGAAGGTCTCAAGCCCGTTATTGCCAATAACTGCAATGGCATTGTTGGAATGAAAGCCCTTACCGGCTTTCAGATAAAACTGCAGCTGATCGCTGGCTGTGTACTGGACGTTTACTTTCGGGCTGACGATGAGCTGGGTTTTGGTGGTATCATGATAATTGAAGTCAAAATAATCCAGCCTGGTCCCGAAGTTGATCAGCCATTTTCCGCTTTGCAGGGTTTCGTCCAGGTAAACGCCCGTATTGTTTTGGCGGATATCACCTATGGAAATATAATCCAAAAACTGGTATTGTTCGGTTACATGGCTGTATTCTGTGCCATAAGTGCGGTCAAAACGGGTGGACAGGCCAATTGTTGAACTAAGCATTGAATTGCCCCAGTAGCTGCGCTTGGTCAGTTTACCGCCATAACCGAACATGTCCCTGGTCTCGCGCTGCTGCTTCAGGTCACCGTTAATGCTGTCTTCAGCAAAGAACGTGGAGTTAAAATGAATCAGGAATTTGTAATGGGTATAATATAACTGGTTTTCCATCGTCCAGTTATTTTTCAGGTCGGTATTTAACTTGGCGATAGCATTTATGCGGCTCGTCTTGCCGCCTTGGGCGCTGTCGATGGTGCCGAAACGGCTGATGATTACCGGGGTGGCCGGAATTTTAATGGCATTGCCATTGTCGTCAATCGCCGTTGTATTTGCCGCAACGGCCCGTTCCGGTATTTCGCCCGAGGCGACCCAGCTGGTAGTGAACGATGAGGCACTTAAAGAAAGCTTATTATTGGCACCAAACTGTTTGGTGTATTTACCGAACAAATTGGTTCGTTTATAATTTTCCGGCAATTGAAAGGGGCCGTCAGTATAATTATATTCTGCTGCGATGTAGGCATTTTCACCATTTTTTCTGGCTTTGGCTCCCAGCAGGTCAATCATGGCCAAAGCGCGGAAAGTCGCAAACTGGCCCGCTTCCAGGCTGATCACACTTTTATCTAGTGCGTCCTTGGTTGCATAGCTTAGATAACCGGCCGTGGCCAAATCCCCATAACAAGTGTAATAAGGGCCTTTGCCAAAATCAAAGGTCGATACGGTCTCCGGGATCAAAAAGTGCAGATCGGCATATCCCTGCCCGTGGATATGCGACACCATATTGACGGGCATACCATCGACCGATACATTCAGATCGGTGCCATGATCGGCATCAAAACCACGAATAAATATCTGCTCGGCTTTACCGCCGCCCATGTGCTGGGCAATAAACAGACCGGGTACCAGGCGCATCAGGTCTTGGGAGGAATTTACAGGGCGCAGACTGAGGTCCAGCGCACTGATCGTATGAAAAGAACTGCTGTTAAGTGAAGGGGTGATCACTACCTCGCTTAAGTCTATTTTTCCGCGCGAAATGGCAATAATCCGTTTGGATCTATCGGCGCTGATGGTTGTGGTTTTGCAGCCAATGCAGGAAATGCGCACTAAATCGGTGTCGGAGTGAAGGGTAATTCTGAATTCACCCTCTTTATTGGTGCTTACCGATCTGCCATTAGCCGAAACCGTTGCATATTCGATCGGCTGAAGGGTTGCACTGTCAACTACTTTTCCCTTGAAGATATGTTGCGCCCTTGCCAGCTGCGCGGCAAAAAAAAGTATAAAAATAAAAAGGCTTACCTTTTTAAAAATGTCCATATGATGATAGTATTCAAAACCGATAGGTTTTGAGTTGATTAAATAAAATGATTGAAAAAACAGGATCATTCCAATTTTGCGGGTGCCTATTTCAGGCAAATCCTAAATCTCGCGCCGCGGTCTTGAAACGATAAACGAAATGAAATATTAAAGAGGAGACTATCCCAACTGGGGAGGACGGAAAATGGTAGAATGGCCCTTGGGCAATCGGGCAGCGAAATCGGGAACGCTGATCACGGCGAGCAGCCGGGTATAGAATTTCACTCCCGGTTGTTTTTCACAAAAGGCTTCCTGAATCAGATCTTTTTGCGCCTGCCGTTCCATCGCATTTTGTTTTTCTTCCGCCTGTCTGATCTTTTTGATCAAATAACACTTGCCATTGCAATGCAGCCAGGGACGGTTCCGGTTTTCACAAAGTTTGCTGGCGATATAAGCCTTATTCACCTGGTATCCGGCATAAATAAAAAAGCGCGAAAAGCTGCAGCTGATGATTGAAATGATGAGTAATATCGCCGTTAGCCTTTGCTTCATAACCGGGCGCAAAATTACGGGCATTTGTTTATTTTACAACAGTCAGATCAAAAAAATAAAAAGTGTCGTGAATGCTCGATTAGATGAATCTGTTTTTGGTGGAAGGAATTTTATATTTTGGGGTAAGCCTGATCCAGATGTTGCAGTCCAATATTACGATCATGTCTATTGATTTTCACGAACGTCTTTTATCTCGAATAAAATTTCGTTAAGACCGGGTTTAGGTCCCGGCTTAATATTGTTATTGATTTCCTCAGCTAATTGCCTTGCTTTAGTCTTATTTTGGATTTTAACACCAAGTTCTTTTAGTAATAGTTTCACTACCATAATAGCAAATTTAAGCGATTAAAATTTAGATTATAATTTACCAGATAAATGACAACGGTGGAATGGCGCCTTTATTTATCTTGTACAATCTAAAATGCACCAATTCGGTCTTTGCTGAAAATCAGATATTTATACGATTGACCAGCTTTGGTTTATTGATTAATATTGATTACCCGCTTGGAATCGATATGAAAAATAAACTTACTTTTTTGAACAAGGGGATACTGCTCTCCGGCTTTTTCTTTTTTTGACACACACAGTTTCGGCCCAGAATTCGATTTCGATGCAGGGCGAAAATTTCCTGAATCTGCGTAATGCGGAATTTCCCGAAAAGATCACCTGGGAGCAGCTTTCCCATGATTCATACGTTGCAGGGGAATATCCTATTGCCACTTACTGGTACGTAAAGCCTGACGACGCCCATGCCATTGTCCATCTTTCCGCCGGAGCTAGCAGCCTGGTGATCGAGCTCAGCAGAAAGAAAGGCCTTTACCATTTCCCCGCCGATTATAGCAACCACGAGGATGGCGCTAATGCTCTTGTCCTGTATGCAAACGATAATTCGGGCAAGACAGTGGAGTTAGCGCCCGGCAGGAATGCCATGCTCACCGTTCAGGTGGAGCAGCTCGATGCGCTCAATCTCAGGCTTATCCTTTCCGGTACGCTGGCCAGCACGCACGGAAACGTGGGTATAGATGGCAAAATCTCGCTGCACAAGGAAAATGGCGCACTAAGCCATTTGCAGGATGTTTATAGCGGCTGCGATAACACCATTTATGACAAGAAGAGTCCAAGCTCAGACCTTGGGCAATGGCGTTCGCCGGCCGCTTGCGAAGTGTCCTTCTACCAGCTGTTATTTACGGGTATCAGGAGTTTGTTTGCCCCCGTTAAGGCATCGCTAAAAGCAAAGGGCTGGAGCACTTCGGCAGCTGAGTATGAGCCGTTGTCACGGATCAACAGAAGTTCAGACCAGAATAATGATTACTTCCGTCTGCCGCGTAAATTTGCCGAAACGTTCACTGCCGATCCGATGAAGGGCGAATTTCACGACTATCTCCAGAAAGTACTGGATATGTCCAAATCGGCTTCGCTTTCCGATCCGGCTCAGATGGAACGGATTCAGGCCTTCAGCAAACAGGGTCAGGGCAGGTATACGCTCAATGTTGAGGTGGCGGTCAATAAGAAGGCCGAATCCATCTTCGCGCTGGATTTTTCCAGGGCCTCTATTAAAAAGGTGAGCGAATCGGTTTACATCATATCGGGCGTAGCCGGCGATTATAACGGCGGCGCGGGTACCTATATTTTCGTGGGTAACTGGGGAGGCGAACCCCGGTGGAATGACCACAATTTTTCAATGAATCCGCAATTCCCGATCGATGCGCCAAAACTGACCGTGCAGGCATTTTATGTTTATCTGGGTTGTAACGACGAGTTCGCCCAGCAGGTTCTGACCCAGATCGATATGGTAAAATTGACTCAATTGCTCGAGTTAAAGCCCTGAGCGTGGCGCCCCTCTGGATTTATTGTATTGTCTATTGCGCCGACTTTTGTACATTTAGGCCTTCTCAATAGATTTCCTCACCCGTTAAAGCCTATTTATGTCTAAAAGTTTATTAACAGTTATCCTGTTGTGGGCGGGTTATTGTTGCGCCCAATCCAAAAATCAGTTATCCATGTTTGCCCAGTCTCCTTCGCACCAAAGCGCGTACAGTGCAAACTATACTACGTTCTCCGGTCTGAAATGGAAACTGAAAACCGGGGGTAAAATATTTTCATCGCCGGTCATTTATGGTGATGTCCTTTTTATCGGAAGTGAGGACCATAACCTGTATGCTATCGGGAAGTCCTCAGGCCATATTTTGTGGAAGTTCGCGACCGGCGGCGCGGTGCATTCCTCACCTGCAGTGTATAAAAATGTAGTTTATTTCGGCAGCTTTGATGGCTACTACTATGCATTAAATGCAAAAACAGGTAAGCTGATATGGAAATTTAAAACAGGAGGCGAAAAAAAGGTGGGTGGCAAAGGCTTATGGACGATGAGGCCCGCCGACGAGTATATGGACGATCTGTATGATTTTTTCCTTTCTTCGCCCGTAGTTGGGGAGACAGGGGATGGCCTGACCCTCTATTTTGGCAGCAGTGATGGTAATTTGTATGCACTGAATGCCCTTAGCGGCAAAAAGAAATGGGCCTTCCAGACCGGCGGTCTTGTTCATACCAGTCCGGCACTATATGGCGGGAATCTCTATTTTGGCAGCTGGGACACCTTTCTGTATGCCCTGGAGGCTCGCACGGGTAAGCTGAAATGGAAATTCGAAACTGGAAAGCAGCCCGATTACCATGTGCTGGAAGGGATTCAGGCATCGCCAACCTGTGCAGATGGCATCGTATATTTCGGTTCCAGGGATGGCTATTTCTACGCGCTGGATGCCTACAGCGGAAGCACGGTGTGGAAATATGCAGCCGATAATTCCTGGGTACTGACAACGGCCGCGGTAAAAAATGGTTTGGTCTGCATCGGAACCTCGGATACCTATCTGCTGCTGGGTCTTGATGCCAAAACGGGTAAGGAAAAGATGCGGTACAAAACCAATGGCTACGTGTATTCGTCACCCGCCCTGGCAAATAGAACAGTCTTTTTTGGTGATTTTACAGGTAGCCTGTGCGCCGTCGATGCCACATCGGGTAAACTTACTGCCCGGTTTGAAACCGAGAGCCGTACGGCCAACGCAAAGCAGGTCCTGAATGCTGAAGGCAATATCGATATGAATTTCATCATTCAGGGTAAGAACATTGCAGATTACGCCACTAATATATATGCGATGGACCGGCTGTATTCGCTGGGGTCAATAGTTTCCTCACCGGCAATAAGCCAGGGAGTGATCTATTTCGGAAGTGCAGACCATTATTTGTATGCAGTAGGCCTGAAATAGCAGCTCATTACTGGTCGGCGGCACGTTTGAGCGTGGCGTGGAATTTCATTTCCTGGTATTGGATATTCATCGATATGGAATCCCCGTCGGCGAAGTATTTGCCCGCATGGGGAATCGTTACGCCCTCGGGATTGGTAACGCTGAATTTCATATCGTTGCCGCTGACCTGGCCGCTGTCAATATTAAGTTCCAGCCCCTGTGCGAGCGCCTTGCCGGTTAATTTATCGCCATCAACTTTAAGTGTATAGGTAAGGTCGATATTATTCCCGTCAGGGCCCGTGATTGAACCTGTCCATTTGCCGGACATATCTGCGATTGCAGCTGCAAGGAAGATTACAAAGCTGCATATCACAGCTGCCATAATCAAAGCTTTTGTTTTCATTTTTTCTATCGTATGATGCTGTTGAAGGAATTGAGCGTACAATAGAAATAATTTTTTTGCAGGATTGTTTGACCAATATATCCGGCAGGTTTCCCAGGTGCCGGCGGCAGTTATTTAACAGCTGCCCGCTTGAGTGTTGAATGCATTTTCATGCCCTGGTAATCAATGTTCAGGCTGATAGAATCGCCTTCACTAAAATACTTTCCGGAGTTGAGGATTTTTACGCCCCCGACATCAATTGCAAACGAAAGGCTGTCGCCTTTCACTTTACCTTCTGCCAGATCAACAGGACCCTGCGGCGACTGGCCGCTGCCGGTAAGCAGGTTGCTGTCAGCTTTAAATATGTAATTCAGCGGATACTCATTGCCATCAGGAGCAATCAGGACGCCAGACCAATTGCCGGAAATACCAGCAAAAAACGCATACGCTGACGCAAAACAGCACAGGAGCGCAGCGGTAACAAATAGCTTTTTTTTCATGATCAAGTATTTGGTTGTAAGCAGACGAATTTGATATTTAGACCCTTGTTTTTTGCTAAGTTACAAATAATCAGAAATTTAATAGTCGGGATTCATAGCTTTTTTCCTCGGCTTCAGCCGCGGCCGGGCAATAAAAAACCCCGCCAAAGGCGAGGTTCTTTCTACTATGAAAAATCGAGGTTGAAAACTTATTTGTCTGACGGAGCGCGTTTGACTGTAAAATGTACTTTTTGGCCGCCAAAGTCAATGTTCATACCGCATGAATCAGCATACATTTTTCCCGTGTGGGGATAGTCATTGCCATCAACGGTTACTTTAAACGAGAAATTATCGCCCTGGATCTTGCCATCGTCGACACTTACTGCTCCTGCCGGTGATTCAGCAGTTCCGCTCAGTTTGTCGCCATCAACCTTGAAATTGTAGGTGACTTCCAGATCATTACCATCAGGTGTTTTGATCACGCCTACCCATTTGCCGCTCAGATCAGCGACAATAAAGGCCATAAATAAAAGAACACAGCAAGCTAAAGTGTAAGGGTTGAATAGTTTTTTCTTCATATAATTAGGTTTTATCTGGTACTAAAAGTAAGCCTTTTTCCAAAAATTCAAAATAAATTTTTGGTTAAATTTTATCAGCGGTAGCCTACCGTCCAACATTGCGCTCTGTGGTCTTGTTCTCCTCTGGTGCCTTTCTGGGAAATCGGGTAGAAATAATATGATTTTAGCGCCTTAGTTACCGGCCTTTGGATATCCCGGTTAAAATACGGTCAATATCGGGTAATTATGCCCGTACTTTTGGCGATTAATGCCTGTACCTTTGGGTAAAGGAATATGTCCATACTAAAGAAACTAAGCACCCTTTTACTAGTAGGCTTGAGCATGACGGCTCCCGCCCAGCAGCAGGATTACCCGATTAGGCCGGTTCCCTTCACCGCTGTAAAGCTCGCCGACCATTTCTGGACGCCGCGTATAGAAACTAACCGTACTGTTACCATTCCGGCATCGTTTGCTCGTTGTGACAGTACCGGCCGCATAAAAAATTTCGTGATGGCAGCCGAGCACCAGGGCAAGTTCTGTACGGTATATCCTTTTGACGATACGGACATCTATAAAACCATTGAGGGGGCATCCTATTCACTGGCAGAGCACCCTGACCCCAGACTTTCGGCCTATCTGGATTCGCTCATTACCATTGTAGGTAAGGCGCAGGAGCCCGATGGCTACCTTTATACAGCCCGAAGCATCGACCCATTGCATCCGCAGGCATGGGCGGGGCCTGAAAGGTGGGTGAACGAACAGAAAATGAGTCATGAACTGTACAACTGCGGCCATATGTACGAAGCCGCGGTTGCGCATTATATGGCAACCGGAAAACGTAATTTTCTGGATATTGCTATAAAAAACGCTGATCTGCTGGTACGTACTTTCGGTCCGGATAAGCGGCATGTGGCACCAGGTCATGAAATCGTCGAAATGGGCCTGGTCAGGATGTATCGCGCGACAGGCAATAAGGATTACCTGGCACTGGCCAAATTCTTTATCGATCAGCGCGGGCATAAAGTATATGACGCCAAGGCTCAGAGTCAGTTCGAAACCGGTAAATACTACCAGGACGATAAACCGGTGGTGGATCAGGCAGAAGCCGAAGGGCATGCAGTGAGGGCAATGTATCTGTACTCGGGTATGGCCGATGTGGCAGCCTTGACAGGGGATACCGCATATATCAAAGCGATAGACCGGATATGGGAAAATATGGTGGGCAAAAAGATGTATGTACAGGGAGGAATAGGCGCGGTAGGCGACGGCGAGCGTTTCGGAGAGAACTACGAACTGCCAAATGCAACGGCTTATAATGAAACCTGCGCAGCGATTGGCAGCGTATTTTGGAACCAGCGTATGTTTTTGCTGCATGGCGATAGCAAATACATCGACGTGCTGGAAAAAACGCTGTACAATGGCCTGTTATCCGGTGTAGGGCTGAATGGTAAATCTTTCTTCTATACCAACGCGATGCAGATCAAGAACAATTTTTCGGGACCCGATACCGAACCGGAGCGTTCGGGCTGGTTCACCTGTTCCTGCTGCCCAACCAATGTGGTACGGCTGGTGCCCTCTATACCCGGATATATCTATGCGCAGAAAGGTAATGCGCTGTATGTGAACCTGTTTATCAGCGGTACGGGCAATGTGATCATCGGTGACAAAAAAATAAGCATCACCCAGCAGAATAACTATCCATGGGAGGGAGGATTGAAGTTTTCGATAGATCCTCCGGAAAAAATGGAGCTGGAACTGCGCATCCGAATCCCGGGCTGGGCGCAAAATGAGGCAGTTCCGATGGACCTGTACAGCTACGAAAAGAAATCCCCGGAGGGGGTAGAGATCCGCGTAAATGGTATTCCGGTGAATTACCAGGTGGAAAAAGGCTATGCGATTATCCTTAGGAAGTGGAAAAAGAAAGACAAGGTAGAAGTGAATTTACCCATGCAGATCCGCAGGGTAGTGACTAATAGGAACGTTGCTGACAATATCGGCAAGGTAGCCCTGCAGCGTGGACCGATCATGTATTGCGGCGAATGGAAGGACAATAACGGTCTGGTTAGCAACCTCATTGTGCCCGAAAGCACTACATTCAGCCCGGAGTTTGCAAAGGATTTGTTGAGCGGTGTGGTGATTTTAAAGGGCCAGGTAAAAAGGGTTCATGTGGATCCGGCAGGCCAGAATGTAAGCACCGGGGACGCTACGCTGACAGCTATTCCTTATTATTCATGGGCTAACAGAGGCAAAGGCGAGATGATTGTATGGTTCCCGCAGCAGGTTAGAAACGTTGACCTTGAAACCAGGTAAACCGGCGCCAGAAAATATGATAAGCGTTTGCCGGTAGGCCGGCAAGCTAAAAGAAACCAGGGGATTACCCCATTTTCAGCCTTAAAAAGGCAACACTGCGGATTAGACCGACCGGACGTTTTTGGGGAACGTCCGGTAATCTGCGAAACACCAAACCGAAATTTAACAACAAAATAATTTACAAATAAAATTCCCGATTAAGGGGCAGGGGGCTAATATGAAGTTTACATGGAAAGGGGTTTTCCCGGCAGTTACCACCAAATTTACCGATGATGATCAGCTGGATTTTGCAGCATTTGATCGAAATATCCATGCCCAGTTAGAGGCAGGGGTTAATGGCTTTATTTTGGGCGGGTCACTCGGGGAAGCCAGTGTATTGAGTGATCAGGAAAAGTTTGCTCTGCTAAAGCATACGGTTGAATTAGTAGCTGGTAAGGTGCCCGTGCTGCTCAATATTGCCGAGCAAACAACGCGGGCCGCGGTTGCCTGCGGTCAAAAGGCACTTGAATTGGGAGCCAGCGGTTTAATGCTGCTGCCTCCGATGCGCTATAAGGCTGACGACAACGAGACGCTGGCATTTTTAACAGCCGTTGCTGCAAGTACGCCGCTGCCTGTGATGATCTATAACAACCCGGTGGATTACAAGATAGAAGTGACGCTGGATATGTTTGAAAAACTGGCGGCGTATGATAATATACAGGCCGTAAAGGAATCAACGCGGGACGTGTCCAATGTTACGCGGATGATTAACCGCTTTGGCAACCGCTTTGCCATCATGACGGGCGTGGATCCGCTGGCTATGGAAAGTTTGGTCATGGGTGCCGATGGCTGGGTAGCCGGCCTAGTTGATGCTTTTCCAAAAGAAACGGTCGCTATCTACAGGCTGATTAAAGCAAATCGCATCCCGGAGGCGCTAGCCATTTATCGCTGGTTTTTGCCGGTCCTGGAACTCGATATTCATCCCAAACTGGTGCAATACATTAAGCTGGCCGAAGTGGCCACCGGCATTGGTACCGAAAATGTACGTGCGCCGCGTCTGAAGGTGGAAGGTGCGGAACGCGAAAAGGTGCTCAGAACCATTCATGACGCTTTGGCTAGCCGCCCCGCACTACCTGAGGGCAGCTGGGGCAGGATTGCCGAATTACAATCGGCATAGAGAGGATCTTTTCTAATTATTATTCAGAAATTTGATAAAGCACTGCCCGCTAAAATAGGGTAAGGCGAAATCTATGGAAACAGGAAACTTAATAGGGTATAGTTATACGGCCGCAAAGGGCAGAACCTTTAAAGCCAGCAACCCGGCAACGGGCAGTACGTTGCAAGGTGATTTTTATGCGGCAAGTTTAGCTGAGGTGGACGGCGCCCTTGATCTTGCCCAGCAGGCATTTGCCATTTACCGCACCACAGGAAAAAAAACGAAGGCGGATTTTTTACGGGCCATCGGCCTGGAAATTGCCGCCCTTGGCGATGAGCTGATTCAGCGCGCTATGAGTGAAAGCGGTCTGCCTCAGGCACGTCTCGAAGGCGAACGTGCGCGTACGATCGCTCAATTAAATATGTTTGCTGACCTGGTAGAGGAAGGCTCCTGGGTAGAGGCGGTGATCGATCCTGCGCTGCCGGATCGGGTTCCTGCGCCGCGCCCGGACATTCGCAAAATGCTCGTTCCCCTGGGGCCAGCAGTGGTCTTTGGGGCAAGTAATTTCCCCCTGGCATTTTCTGTAGCCGGCGGTGACACCGCCTCTGCACTAGCTGCCGGTTGCCCGGTAGTGGTCAAGGCACATCCGGCGCACCCGGGTACAAGTGCGCTGGTTGCATCGGCAATCAAAAAAGCTGCACAGCATTATGATCTTCCTGAAGGCGTATTTTCTATATTATACGATGACGGCTACCAGGTAGGCCAGGCATTGGTAAAACATAAAAAAACAAAGATCGTCACCTTTACCGGGTCGTTCAAAGGTGGCATGGCGCTGCTTAAAATGGCGCAGGAGCGCCAGGATCCCATTCCGGTATTTGCCGAAATGGGCAGTACGAACCCGGTGGTCTTATTGCCCGAGGCGCTGGAAAACCGCCCGGGTCAGATCGCACAGCAATATGCCGCATCGGTCACGTTAGGGGCAGGTCAATTTTGTACTAATCCCGGATTAATGATCGCCCTGCGATCGCCTGCGCTGGAAAAGTTCAAACAGGCTCTAAGCGAAGCTGTAGCCGGAATTGGCTCTTCAGCTATGCTGACTGCAGGTATTTGCAATAACTATGCAGCGCTGTCCGGGCAGATGCTTGGCCAGCAGGGCGTATCCATTCTGGGCAAAGGGAATTTAACGGACGGACAGGTTAATCAGGCGCAGCCTGTAATTGCCCAGGTTAGTGCTTCCTCTTTTCTGGCAAATCCAAAGCTGCATGAAGAAGTGTTTGGGCCATTTTCGTTACTGGTCGAGGCTGAAGACCGGGAGCAGTTAGCGCTCGTCCTGGAGGCCCTTGGCGGACAATTAACGGCAAGCCTGGTAGCTGATCCGGGGGATCTGGTTAAATTCGAGCCGCTTATTCAAAGTCTGGCTGAAGTGGCAGGTCGTGTCATCCTCAATAACGTTCCTACGGGCGTTGAGGTAGTGCCAGCGATGCAGCACGGGGGACCATTCCCGCAACCTCGGACAGCAGGTTTACTTCGGTCGGTACCGGAGCCATTAAGCGCTTTGCAAGGCCGCTCAGCTGGCAAAATTGGAATACTGATCTGCTTAGAGATGAATTAAAAGATGGTAACCCGCTAAAAATATGGCGTTTGGTAAATAATAATTGGACAAAAGCGTAAAATGGCCAGCAAGACTTTTTTTTGTATAGATGCGCATACATGCGGCAACCCGGTGCGGCTGGTAGCGGGAGGTGGTCCTGATCTGAAGGGAGCCAACATGAGCGAAAAGCGCCAGCATTTTTTGAAAGAATACGACTGGATACGCAAGGGCCTGATGTTCGAGCCAAGGGGGCATGATATGATGTCGGGCAGTATTTTGTACCCTGCGCATCATCCCGATAATGATGTGGCGGTCCTGTTTATCGAAACAAGCGGCTGCCTGCCCATGTGCGGGCATGGAACGATCGGTACCATTACCATCGCCATCGAAGAAGGGCTGATCATGCCTAAAACGCCTGGTATTGTCCGAATGGAAGCGCCGGCGGGCCTTGTACTGATTGAATATAAACAGCAGGGGCAGAAGGTAAAATCAGTAAAACTGACCAACGTGCCGGCCTATCTGGCAGCTGAAAATTTGCAGGTGGAATGCCCCGATCTGGGAATGCTGAGCTGTTGATGTCAGCTACGGCGGCAACTTTTATGCAATCGTTGATCCCCAGGAAAATTTCAAGGGCCTGGAATATTACAGTGCAGATCAGCTCATCGCCTGGAGCAGGGTATTGCGCCAGCGGATTAACGCGCAGTATACATTTGTTCATCCGGAGAATCCGACCATCAATACCTGTACGCATATCCTTTGGGCGGGCAAAACCATCTCGCCCGAGGCAACTGCCCGCAATGCTGTTTTTTATGGGGACAAGGCAATCGATCGTTCACCCTGCGGCACGGGCACGTCAGCACGCATGGCACAATGGCATGCCAAGGGAAAACTAAAAAAAGGGGACCTGTTCATACACGAAAGTATCATTGGCAGCCAGTTTATTGGCAGGGTAGAGGATGAGGTGAGCATAGGAGATAAAGCCGGCCATTATTCCCAGTATTGAAGGTTGGGCGAGGGTATATGGTTATAACACAATAAAAATTGATGACGAGGATCCGTATGCTTACGGGTTCCAGGTAATATAAGCTATGAGTAAAGCAATAATCATTGGCGGCGGTATAATTGGCCTGTTTTCGGCCTATTATCTAAATAAATCAGGCTGGCAGGTCGATCTGGTTGACCAGGGAGACCTGTCGGACAACTGTTCATTCGGCAATGCCGGCATGATCACCCCGAGTCACTTTGTGCCGCTGGCAGCTCCCGGTATGGTAGAGCAGGGCATACGCTGGATGTTCAACAGCAAGAGTCCGTTTTACGTGAAGCCTTCGCTGAATCCTGAACTGATAGGATGGGGACTTAAATTTCTCAAAAGTGCCACCAAAAAGCATGTGGAGAATTCCGCACAGGCATTGTGTGATATTTCTATCTGAGCAAGAAGTTATACCTGGATTTTGAAAAGGATGCAGGCATTGATTTTGGATTGGAAGATAAAGGGATTTTGATGCTGTTCAAAGTCTCCAAAGGTCGAGCAGGAAGAACATCATCTGGCCCAGAAAGCAGCCAATCTGGGTCTTGATGCGCAATATTTAACGCCGGATGAGTGCAATAAACTGCAGCCCGGTGTCGAAATGGATATTTTAGGCGCGGTACATTATCACTGCGATGCGCATTTGTATCCCAACAAACTTATGCGCGAACTGGTAAAATACCTGGAAGCAAAAGGTGTTAAAATGCACCGTAATACCCGCATCGACCGCATAAGCCATCAGGACGGAAAAGTGACCTCGATCGGCAGTTTAGGCAGGGAGTTCGTTGGTGACGCTTACCTGGTGGCCAGTGGTTCCTGGTCACCGGCGATGGCCAGACTGGCAGGAATAAAAGTACCACTGATGCCCGGCAAGGGATACTCATTTATGGTCAGCCAGGATGATGCAAAACGTATGACCATACCATCGATATTATGCGAGGCAAGGGTAGCCATCACCCCGATGAACGGCAGTATACGTTATGGAGGTACCATGGAAGTAGGGAAGATCAACGATCGGATCAATATGAACCGGGTGCGGGGCATAGTAGAGTCGGTTCCCCGGTATTTTCCAAATTTTAAGCCGGAAGTACCTCAGCAAAAAGACATCTGGTTTGGTTTCAGACCGGTATCGCCTGATGGCATGCCCTATATCGGCATGTCAGGTAAATACGATAACCTGGCGATCGCCACCGGCCATGCCATGATCGGATTGAGTCTGGGACCGGCTACGGGAAAGATTATAAGTGATCTGTTGACCGGTAATCAGCCCGAAATGAACATCAGCTCATTTTCGGTGGACAGGTTTCAGTAGATTATCATTTTATTATTCAGGAAACAAATACTGACATTTTAAGACATTTCAACATTTTTTGTTTGATTGTCAAAAATTACTACTTTTGTATCGTCAAAATAATCTCCGTATGTCAGCGAGCCTTCCAAAAGAAGATTTAATGCAGCAACAGATTCTGGCAGGGGCTAAACGCCTTTTTCAGACCTATGGTTTTGCCAAGGTAACCATGGATGATGTAGCCAAGGCAATAGGCAAGGGTCGCAGTTCACTTTATTATTATTATAAAAATAAGGATGAAATATTCGATGCGGTTGTTAAGATAGAAATTCGTGAAATGGTGCTTGCGATGACCATCGCCGTTGACCAGGCGGCTGGCATGGAACAAAAGCTTCGTGCTTTCTTTCTGACCAAGCTGGAGGTACTTTCCCAAAAAAGAGCTTTTTTTAAGATGCTTGATGTAGGTATGGATGCGGACACCTTATCTGATTTCATGAAAAAGATGGTTATTCATCATCATCTTATTATCCGGCAGGAAAGTAATTTGCTGGATCGGATGTTCAGGGATGCCATGAATAAAGGCGAATTGCGTAAAATGTCAGATTCGGAGTTGGAGGTGCTCATCCTGGTTCTGCTCAGTAGCCTGCGTGGATTAAAGCGAGAACTGGAATTGGACAGTGATATTGAAAAAATTGTGCCGGCGGTGGATATGTTTACCCGCATGGCGATGTATGGACTGAAGAATTAATTTTTTTTACCTCATTTTCGACAAAGTGACAAATATTGTCTAAAAGAACATATGAAGCGTGAACTAACCGGAAATACTTTCCGCGCATTCCGGAACCGGAACTATACGTTGTTTTTTGCCGGGCAATCCATTTCTCAAATTGGAACATGGATGCAGCGGACGGCCATTATCTGGGTTATCTACTCGCTTACCCATTCAGCCGCCATGATCGGCCTTGCCATGTTTGCCCAGCAGTTCCCCTCTTTTTTGTTGTCGCTGGCAGGGGGCGTAGTTGCCGATCGTTACAGCCGGTACCGGATTTTGCTCATTACGCAATCCGCTTCCATGGTACAGGCCATTTTGCTGGCCCTGCTGGTCCTCGGTGGTCACTATGTTATTTGGGAGCTACTTTCGCTTGGCGCGGTTTTAGGTATTATCAACGCCTTTGATGTACCGGCGCGGCAGCCGATGGTGCATGAGATGGTCGAAAAAAAGGAAGATTTGGCGAATGCCATTTCGCTCAATTCCGCTATGGTAAACCTGGCCCGCCTGGTCGGCCCTGCATTATCGGGTATAGTATTGCAGCAATTTGGAGCTGGCGTTTGTTTTATTATCAATGCGCTGAGCTTCCTGGCGGTTATTGCCTCCCTGCTGCTGATGCATTTTGAGCCTTTCGTATCACCAGCAGCAAAGAAAAAGGTTTCTGCCGAACTGGCCGAAGGCTTACGCTATCTGAAACAAACCGCTGGCATTTCGGTGATTATTATTTTGCTGCTATGCCTCAGTTTGCTGATTTTACCTTATGATACCCTGATGCCGGTTTTTGCCAAAGCCGTTTTTGAAGGCAATGCCGCAACGTACGGCTACATTACGGGCGCTATTGGTCTGGGTGCATTGGGCGGCACTTTTTTTCTGGCAGCAGCCAAAAGAGGCACTGACCTGCGGAAATTCCTGCAGGGCAGTATAGCTGTATTGGGCGCTGGATTAATCCTGTTTTCGCGAATCAGCAATTTCCAGCTTTCGCTGCCGTTTGCCATTATAATCGGTTTGGGATCCATCACACCGATGTCGGCCAGTATCGCTATCATTCAAACGGAGGCCGCTGCCCATATGCGGGGCCGGGTGATGAGCTATGTGGCGATGGCCTATTTCGGCATGATGCCGCTGGGCAGTTTGCTGATTGGTACCATTTCTCAGAAAATAGGTGCTCCGCTTACCATGCTTGGCCAGGGTATCCTGGCGGTATTGATCGCCCTAATATTTGGCAAGCTGCTAAATGAAATCAGCCCCCCGGCTAAAAATTACAGAAACAACCCGTTTTCAACAATAAAATAAATTAAAATTATGGAACTAAATAAGACTGCCCTTCTGATTATGGATATGCAAGCTGGTATCCTGGGCATGCTGCCTGATGCAACAACTATCCTCGACAATACAGCCAAAGCTATTGCGATAGCCCGCGAGCGGAAAATTCCAATTATTTATGTGGTGGTCGGTTTCCGGCAGGGTGCACCGGAAGTCAGCCTGAATAATAAATCTTTCGCCGCCAATTTGGAATTATTCGCCGGTATTAATATGGCTGAATTTATGAAAGTTCATGAAGCTATAAAACCGTTGGCTGACGAAGTTGTGGTTGCCAAGCGGCGTGTCAGTGCATTTACCGGCAGCGATCTGGAAGTTATCTTACGGGCTTACGCAGTTGGGCATTTGGTCCTGACGGGTATATCTACCAGTGGCGTAGTTTTATCCACCCTGCGGGAGGCTTCAGATAAGGATTATCGCTTAACGGTCCTTGCCGACTGCTGCGCAGACGGCGATGAGGAAGTGCACCGCGTACTGACCACCAAAGTATTTCCCCGTCAGGCAGATGTGCTGACCCTTGCGCAATGGCAGGCGTCCTAATTCTTAGTATTGAGCAGGTATTTTGTAATAATAGATTGGCGAAAAAACGCCCTCGCTGGTCGTGTAATAACCATTGCCATCGGGGGTAAAGCCAATCGCTTCGCCTTGTTTTTCCTGCTGATAAGGCAATTCACGGGCTTATCGCTGCATGGTTTTCCAGATAGGTTCGTCTCGTTACGTTTCCAGTAATAAACCTTTACGTAATCTTTTAGCAACACCTGTCTGCCGTCTTTTGATATATCACCGGCAGTGATCCATTTAAAAGGCTTGAAGCCATTAAAAAACAATTTGCAACGATTGGTAGCATTAAGGTGTCGTTTGGTTTAAAATTTAAGGGTGAAGTGTAAACGGTTACCGAATCGGTGCGTTTTGAAACGATATAGATCAGTTTTTCAATGGGGTCAATCATCAGTGTTTCGGCATCCCTGGGGCCGTCCGGGATATTTGAAATGCACCGGGATGGCAGCATTGGCCCGGACTGATGGTATCCCTCCGTCGTCCAGATCTGCTGCTCCTCCATTCGGTAAATGGTAATATACGTGCCTGCATGGCCTGATTATCCCCAATATCACCCATGTACACATAGCTTTTTCCTTTTGAGGGGCCCGGCCCGACGGCTATATCCTCACAATCCGCTACGCCCAATGGTTCCTTCGGATCGCCTTTAAAATAAATCGTGGACTATCGATATTCCCCTGAGGGCGGATCGCAAAAAAGCGGCTGGTGTCGCCGCTGTCATTATGCACGTAATAAATATCTTTATTGACCAATCGATGCGGCATATGCCCGATATTTCGTCCATCTGTTTATTCTGCAGACGACCGGTGATATCCAATTGGTGCTGTGCATGACGGTGTTCGGCATAAGCCCCGAAAAACAGGATAATTACAATAGGGAGAATGATCTTTATTTTTTTTGTCCTGCTCATCGCGCAAATAAAACCAGGCAAAGGAAGCTAAAAAATCCCGGTTTGCCCGCTTCGATTTTAACGGAGAATGAAAAGATATGTTTTCAGGTAATAGCCATATTACATTTGGCGGACCACTGCCATTAGCCTTTGGTTTTCGTAAATCTCGGCAGGAGTCCGGTAATCTGCCAGGTCCAGCTCCTGTACGTACTTGCAATTGCAGCTATGTCCCGGGGAAATAAATACGGGCATATCAAAACCCAGTTGCTGGTAATAGGGGGTGATGAAGGCCTGCACGGGCAGGCTATTGGCGGTGGCAATAATGGAGGTGGTCAGCTTTTTCAATGGTTTAAGTAACAGCCTTACCTCACATACGCTGAAATTATCGTTTAGCGGTATCCAGCGGTTGACATCGTCAATATCCACCAAAAGGGCATTTTGCCTGATGCCTTTTAAAGTACCCAGGGTCTCCTGGCCGTCGTTCAATAAACTCTTTACCACTACCGTTTGCCCTATATACCTGCTAAAAATCAGGAGCTGTTCTGCTATCGTAATTCCGTTCATTTTGCTAATAATATTAGCAAATATAATGAAACAGAATTGTAAATTCCAAAAATAATAGCCTTATTTTTCTAACATTGACCGATCCTGGAATGAACAGGATGCGCCCCCTTCAGTACTGGTCTTCGTGTTGATTCTTGCGTTCGAGCCTCTGAAAAGGAATTCTTACGATATTTAAAAATCTGCCGTTAACCTCCTCATTCATATGCGTATCGATACCAAAATAGGTATCCTGGCGGTCAAGTTCTTTAAAAGTGCCGAAGAGCCTGTCCCATATGCTGAGTACATCGCCGTAGTTGCAATCGGTGTATGGCAGCTGGTAGTGATGATGTACATGATGCAGGTTGGGTGTAATAAAGATCAATCCTACAATTCTATTCAGCCTGCGGGGAAGCGGAATTCAGTATGGGCAATGATATTGGCGAAGGTTTGAAAAATCTGCCTTATGATCAATACACCAATGACGGGGCCCAGCAGAAATACCCACAGTATCGAAAAGGTGGTGCGGATAAAGGTTTCTCCTGGATGTTCGCGACGGTTGTAGACACATCTACCTTCAGGTCGCTGTGATGTACCAGGTGGAATTTCCACAGGGTATCGAACTTATGCATGATGACATGGTAGATATATTCGCAAAGATCCAGTAAAATAAAGCCGGTAAGGTAGTAGCCCCAGCCCCTGGTGCGCCAATGCATCAAATTAAGTAATCCCCAATGCCCATTAGCAGCCCATCTTGCAACAATAATGACGAAACTGGTTAATAATAGCTGTATGGGAAGCGCCGTAAAAATAAACAGCAGGTTCACTGAAGAGTGGCGCCACTTCGATCTCAGGCCATCTGTTGAAATAAGTACTTCTGCAAGCCATAATGTTGTTATTACAAAAGCATACAGAATAATTTGTGCGGAGTCTTCGTGGGTCGAAAAAAACCTGTGCAGATTAAACATGTTAAAAAATTAGGGGTATTAAAAAACTAACAACGGCAAATTTAAACTTTTATTTCCATGTCAGGTTTTGACGTGTCGGTAAGCGCTACTTTTCCTCTCTCTTTACGTAAGATCCTGTTAAAAAGTGATATCTTCACGGTCAAAAAGGAACTGGAAAAACAGCTTGGTCCATGAGGTATGATAATATAAGGTATCATAATATTCCGGCGCCGTCTTTTTTATTTTGGAAGTTTGTTCCATGGGATCGATGGGAAATCGTGATGCTCATTGTGATAGCCTACGTTAAATGCCACCGTGTTCAGTACGCCATAATAGCTGTAAGTTTCCTGTTCAACGCTTATGGGTTAAGATAATGTTCCTGTATCCATCGTGCGCCAAGCGGGTGAAGGCCGATCGAAAACCAAAAGCTAAGGAACAAAAAGCCGATTGCATGGAATCCCAGAAAGTACCATATGGCAGCGGTAAATACCGCCTGCAATAGAAAATTGGTAATGATCCAGCCGTCAACAGGATGTATTTCTTTTAATCTTGATAAACGGAATATCTGAAATATAGGGAAGAATAACAGCCATAGCATCTTTCCCAATGAAATAGTTATTGATCAGCTTAGCCTCCCATTTGTTGGGCAGGTCGGCATCCAATTCATGCACGCCCTGGAAAGAATGGTGCTTGATATGGTATTTTTCAAATGAAATAGCGCTTGGCAATATCTGAGGAAGGTTGGCAATCATGGATGCCCAGCGATTTGCATTCCGTTTTTAAACAACAGCTGATGCGTACATTCGTGAATCATTACAAAAAGCGCGTGGTCTGCGAAAGCACCCAATAAATAAGCTGCCGCAAAAATCAGCCACCAGGACTGATCTCGTAAGTAAATAGGCACCTACAACCTGGAACAGTACAAGCCCGGTGATAGCAAATATCGTATTGGGATTTTTACCGATCAGATCTCTCAGCCCCGGAAACTGTTTGAGAATTTTTTTGGTTCGGATACGGTGGGGCTCGGATTCGGTTGAGTAAATAAAATCGGTCTTTTGTGCCATTGGGATATTTCCTTCTCGTTATTTATTTAAATAATTGATTAAACATTTTTCCAATCATTTAAAATTTAATGAATTAAAATTTATTATTTGCTGGATTTACAGAGAAATCCATCCGCTAAATATAGATTATAATTTTGTAACAATGTTGATTTTTTGACAATTTGTTTACAGATAATTATGGTGTGGTTTGTGGAATTCTCCCGATCGGTACAATATTCTGAGCATGCTGGGCAGTACGATAAGCAACAATGGCAGGGCGATAATGAAGCCGCCGATTACCGCAATTGCCAGCGGCTGATGGAGTTGTGCCCCTGCGCCGATACCCAGCGCCAGCGGCATCAAAGCAATGATTGCGCCCAGCGCGGTCATCAGTTTTGGCCGGAGCCGCGTAGAAATGGAATAAACGATCGCTTCGTTAATCACCTTCCGTACATTTTCCGCGTTCTGCTCGATGTTTTCCAATGCACGCTGTTTAAACTGCAGGAAAGTGAAAATGGCATTTTCCCCGATGATGCCCACGATCATGATCAGGCCGGTATAGCTGCCCACGTTTAGAGGGGTATGTGGTAATAATATAAGTGCCAGAAAACTTCCCGAAATGCCCAACACGGCAACCATCAGAATCAACAACGCTATCCTGAATTGCCTGAACAGGAACAGGATCACGCCAAATACCAGCAGGCTGGCCGTAATCAGTATGATCAGCAGCTCTTTAAACGATTGCTGCTGCTGGGCATAATCGCCGCCATATTCGATATGGTATCCCTGGGGCAGGCTTACTTTTTGCGCGATACTTTTTTGTATGGCCGGGTATTACACGTTCCGAGGTCGCTGTTCTCCAGTCTGGCGCGTGACTACACCCATCGATTGCAGGTTCTCCCGGTTTATCTCGGCATCGCCTGGTTTTAATTCAACGGTAGGCCAGTTCGTTGATGGGTATCAGTTTGCCGCGTGGGTAGAAATACGGTATTGGTTTTTAATATCCGGCAACATTGCAGACTGCGTGTTGCCCGGGTATACCATGCGTATCGGCGTCAGTTGTTCGCGTTCGAGTAAATTGCCGATGATATTTCCCTCCAAAGCGGTTTGTATCTGGAACTGCAGGCTGGCAGGCGTGATATTATATTGTGCCAGTTTGCTGTAATTCGGGTCGATGCTTACCGAAGGGCCCGCGATGACGATGCCGTCAAATACATCGGCGGTGCCTTTTACAGCGCTCGCCGCATCGGCTATCTGCTTCGACAGCTCCTGGAGCTTTTGCTGGTCGTCGCCAAACACTTTGATCTCGATGGGCTGGATCGAGGTCATCAGGTCGCCCAGCATATCGGTGATCACCTGCCCGAAATCTATTCTTAATGCAGGTTGTGTGGCAGCGATTTTTTTCCGCAGATCGCCGATCACCTCTTCCGTGGTTTTGTCTCGCGGTTCTTTTTTAACTGGATCAGGTAGTCGCCCGTGTTGGGTTCAGTGATAAAAAAACCCATCTGTGTGCCGGTTCGCCGCGAATAAGCTGCCACTTCGGGCTCACTGACAATGATCTTTTCCACTTCGCGCAGCATGCGGTCAGTTTCTTCCAGCGATGTGCCGGGAGGCGAGGTATAATCCAGTACGATACTGCCTTCATCCATTTCGGGTAAAAAACCTGTTTCCAACAGCCGCGGCACGATCACAATGATCGGCAACCAGGCCGGCCGCGATCAGGCCAGACTTATCCAGGGCCGAAGGATAAAAAACTGTACCCATTTCTGTTTTTTTACGTGTGGCTCTCCTGCTGTTTTTCTTTGATCGTATTGTTTTGCGTGTCTGGTCAGTAATAAATAGATCACCGGCAGGCCGATCCAGGTCACAAAAAAGGAACAGACCAGGGTAATGATCATCGTATTGGTGAGCACCTTAAAATAGGCGCCCGCTACACCGCTCATCAGCACAAATGGAATAAAAATAACGATGGTGCTGATCGAAGAACCCACCATTGCCGGAAAAAGGTAATCGATGGCTTTTTGCACCAATTTCAAGGTATGGTTCGCCGGGATGCTCTTCGTGGGTGCGGTGTATCTGTTCCACCACTACGATGGCATCGTCGATAATCAAACCGATCGCGGCTGCAATTGCGCCCAGCGTCATGATATTAAAAGTGTAGCCAATGCCATACAGGACGATGAGCGTCAGGCAAAGCGTTACGGGTATGGTGATCAAAATGGTCGCGCTTGCCTTTAATGAACGCAGGAAAATAATGGCCACGATGATAGCCAGCAGTAGACCGATCCAAAGGCTGTCGCTTACACTTTTTATCGAGTCATTTACAAAATCAGCCTGAATATAATAAGGCTTGATGGTGACGTCTTTAGGCAGCATCTTTTGCAGCGCCTGGACTTTTGCTTCCATGTCGGCCGATAAGGAGACCAGGTTGGCATTGGGCTGTTTGATGACCGCTATCAAAACGCCGTCGTGTCCGTTGGCATTGATCTTGGTATACTCGATCCCTTCGCGGACATCCACTTCAGCGATATCCTGCAGGCGCACCACTCTTTTGCGGTTGTTGCCAATCACCAGATTCTCCAGTTCGTCCTTGGCATTAATGGTAGCGTCGGTTACGGTGAGATAAAATCTCTTATAATCAGACAGATAGCCTTCTGATTTTACAAAATTGGTTTGCTTAGCGCGGTATTGATGATATCGGGGGTAAGGCCGAGCGAGCTCATTTTTTGCTTGTTCAGCGTAAGCCAGTATTCTTTGACCTTTCCGCCGATTACCCTGATCTCGGATACCCCGTCAACCTGCGACAGAAAGGGCTTGACGGTGTAGGTCGCCAGCTGCCGCAATTCAATCGGGCTGCGGGTATGGCTTTCCAGCGTATAGCCGCTTACCGGCAGGATAGAAGGATTCATTCTGGCCACCGTAATATTCACATCAGCCGGCAGGTCGTTCTTGATCTGGTCGATGCTGCTTTGTATCCTTTGCTGAGCCAGGTCAATGTCGGCATCCCAGTTCATGTAAGCCGATATTTCGCAGCTTCCTCTGCTGGTGGTGCTGCGAACGGTTTTCAGCTCAGGTACCTGTTTAATGGCATTTTCGAGCGGCTTGGTCACCGTTACCATCATTTTGTTCACCGGTTGCAGCCCTCATCAGCGATGATCTTGATCTTGGGGAAGGTGATTTCCGGGAATAGTGAGGTCTGCAGTTTCGAATAGGTGAACATCCCGCCCATGATAATGATGGCCAGTACCAGGCTGATGGGCTTTTTATGGGATATAAAAAAATCTTGTATACGCCTCATCACTGTATGATTTTTACTTTAGCCGTGTCGGGCAGGCCATAATTGCCTGTAACGATGATCTTATCGGCACTGGAGAAGCGGGGAGTTACTATTTCTACCCGGCCACTGGTTATAATTCCTTTGGTTATCGGGATCTTAACTGCCGTAGTCGGGTTAATGAGTTTCATTACCCAGAATTCGGTTTGCGCCTCATTGGAAAGGATCGCTTCCTGCGGTAAAGATGCAGCGCCCGATTTCTGGGATTTAATGATACGGGCCCTGGCCACCAGGTTTTCAGGGATCTGCTCGCTGGTATTTACTTTAAGCTGCACGCCCTGCGTTTGTGATACCGTGTCCACCGTGGGCATGAACGCTGCCACGCGGCTACTGAGTTTCTGTCCGCCCGGCAGGGTAAGCTCCACGGTTTGGTTAGCCTTAACGTATGCCCTGAGCTCATAGGGCAGCTGCAATAAAAATACAAAGCTTGCTCCGTCGCTGATGGTTGCCAGGGCCTCACCATCCTGTACATAATCGCCCTGCTGGTGGCTCAGCTGCGAAATAAATCCGTTACCCGGCGCAATGATATCGTTTACGCCTGAAAACTTTAAACTCGGATCCAGACGGTTGACACTGTTGCCAATTACCGAGGCCTCTTTTGTTTTGATGGTAAACAGCAGCTGGCCTTTGGTCACGTAGCGGCCCGGTTGGGCACTAGCCATATCCACGTACCCGATGGCGTTGGATTTTATATAGTTTTTCCGCAGAAAAACCGATGTGGCATTCAGATCAATATAATCAGCCATATTGCCCTGGTCAACCGTAGTAACGGTAACGGGAGTCTGGGCCGCGGTTTTCGAATCCTCTTCATCTGCAGCCTTGGAGCTGTTTTTGCAGGAAGAAAAAGCCAGCAGGAGCCCCCCGGCAAAGAGCAGGAATTTAAATGCAAAATATGGGTTGCAGTTTTTTTTCATATTATTTATACCAATAGTTTAACTGGTTGATCAGCTGGAGTTTGCTGACCCGGGTTTGCGTTTTCAGGTTCATGACCGTAAGATAATTGTTAATCGACAATATCAGATCGGCTATTTTTACGTCACCTGTTTTGAGCAGCTCGGCGTTTACTTTTACCAGCTGATCACTGTAGACACTTTGTTCCTCGATCTGCGGAATGAGTTTTTCACTTTCGTCGATCTGCTGTAGCAGCTGCGCGATCTGCTGGCGGTATTGCGTATCGAAAAAGGCTTTATAGTTCTGGCGTGTTTCTTCCTCAAGAGTTAATTTTTTGTATTGTATTTTACGCTGACCGCCATCGTAAATTGGCATCGAAAGACTGAAGCCCACGCTGGTACCGAAGTTTTTATAGGCCTGTCCCATAAAATCGCTGTTATAACCCCCATCGGCAAATACATTTGCTTTTGGTTTATAGGTATAGTCGAGTTGCTTGCGGCTGTTGAGCAGTTTAAGGCTGTCCAGTTTATACTGGGTAAAGAAAATGCTGTTGCTCGCCGCGGGGTGCCCCATTATGGTCAGTTGAGGTATTTCCAGTTCTTTTACGGATGTATCGGCGATTCCGGACAAATAATTGAGCGTGGCATAGTCGTTTTTGTATTGCATATGGGCCTGCAGCAATTGCAATTGCTGCTGCTTGAGGGTAACCAGAAATGTCAGATAGTCGCTCTGCCGGTACACATTGGCGCGCGTAAGCTGTTTAAGCACATCCTCTTCCATTTTTAGCCGGTCAACGACATTGATGTTAAATTTCAATTGTTCCAGGTCCCCGTAGGTGGTGATGTATTGTGCGGTAATGGCTTTTTTCAGGTCCTGTTCTGTTATTTTTAATGTATTGTTCGTTGAGGCCGATTGCAGGGTAATGGCACCCAGCTGGGTGTTGATATTGTTTTTGCTGATGATCGCCTGGTTTACGCCCACAAGCGCATTCAGCGTATGTTCGTTGGTAATAGGCGATGAGTAGCCGTAGCCATTGATCGTTGGCGCATACAGTCCGCCACTGCTAAGGTTCACCTGCGGCTTATAGCCGGCTCTTAGCCGGAGGCTGTCCAGCTGGTTGGAGGCTACCTGGTTACGCAGGTCCTTTAGAAGGGGACTGTTGTTTTTGGCAATTTCAAGGTAATGATCCAGTGAATAGGTTTGTGCCAGAGAATCGGAATAGAGAAAAGCAGATAAAATAATGCTGAAAAACCACTTCATTTAATGATCAAATCAAGGTAATGTTGCTGTTAGTTTTACTAAAGTAAAATTTAATTCTGGAAAAATTTAGACCTAATGGGCTGGGGCGCGGCTGAATCGTTTTATTTTTGATGTGCATCGATAAAATTACAATCGGCCCCTTTTAAAACACGCCCCCTCAGGCGAACGATACCATAAAGGTATGATATACACCTTCAAAACGGTATTCCAGTTTGAAGTTTAAATTCTCGCATATCTGCTGCGAGATGGTCAGGCCCAGGCCGCTGCCTTCCGAGCTGGATGATTTATGGAATCGGGTATAGATATGTTCATTTTTCAGCGGCGTATCGTCGCCCGTATTCTGGATGATCAGCTGCTGGCCGGTCAGCTTGACTACGATAACGCCGCCTTTATAATTGTGCCGGATTGCATTGCTGAGCAGATTGTTTAACAAAATATCGATCAGGTATCGGCTGGTGGTCAGTTTTTTGTCGGCAAGTTCACTGATTACTTTCAGCTCTTTGTCCTGGAATATTTCTTCAAATTGCACCAGCAGTTCGTCCAGCGATTCGCGCAGGTCGATATGGTCGTTACTATCTACCAGCCTGTTCTCAATTTTGACCAGCAGCAGCAGCGATTGATTCAGCCTGGTCAGCTTGGCCACGGCGCCATACAAATCGTTCAGCAGTTTACTTTGTTTCTGACTGAAACTATCGGTCTGGATCAGATTATCCAGCTTTGAGTTGATTACGGCTATGGGCGTAAGCAATTCGTGGGAAGCATTTTCAGTAAACGTCTTTAGCTCCTTATAGTCGCTTTTTACCCTGGTTGACATACTGATGATCGTTTGATTAAGTTCATCAAATTCGTCAATGCGGGTATTTACCGGGGCAATATCATTATTGTCTGCCACATTAAATTGGCGTAATTCTTTCAGCAGATTGTAAAAAGGCTGCCATAGCCGGTTTAAAAGCAGGCGATTGGCGGTATACAACGTAATGAACAGCAGCAGGATGACGCTTGCCGTGATGCCGAAGATGATTTTGATCAGGTCCTCTGTTTCAACTTTGGACTCTACGATCAGCACCTTATAATACTTGTCGCCGACAGTGACCGATGAGATCAGTCCGCGGCCGGATTCGAATTCATCCTCGTGTCTGTGGTGGTGTCTTTTGGGACGATCCTGTTCGGCATGGCGGTATAATGTATTGACAAATTGGCGTTTGACGGTTCCTGGCTCCGCCTGGGTAAATAGGATCTGCTGATCGTTCGATTCGAAGACCTGCGGCAGCTGATGGTTCAGATTCACGTAGTCAAAAACCTCATTTTCTTCTACTACGAGATCTTTATCCACCTGGTTGGTCAATATCAGGCTGATGGCCTGATAATAAATGATGCCTGTGATCAGCATCACGATGATGGTGGTAAGCAGGTTAACGCGGTTGTATCTGGCTACTAGCTTCATTGTTCGGTAAACTTATAGCCCATGCCATAAGCGGCCTGAATATAATCATGGCTGCCCGCTTCTACCAGTTTTTTACGCAGATTTTTGATATGTGAATAAATGAAATCGAAATTGTTGGCCATGTCAATGCCGTCACCCCAAAGGTGTTCCGCAATAGCGTTTTTGGAAACGACTTTTCCCTTGTTGGCAATAAAGTAAAGGAGCAGGGCATATTCTTTACGGGTGAGTTTGATCGGCTGATCGTTCGCTTTTACCGTTTTAGCCAAAAGGTCTATGGACAATTCGTTAAATACAAGCAGGTTGCTGCCGTTAAACGTTTTGCGGCGTATGATCGCCGTTACCCTGGCCCGGAGTTCGGATAAATGAAATGGTTTTACCAGGTAATCGTCCGCACCCAGATCCAGGCCTTCCAGGCGGTCATCCAGGGAGTTTTTTGCCGAAATGATCAGTACCCCGTCGCTGTTGTTGTTATGTTTGAGGTACTTTAATATTTCAAGGCCATTGCCATCAGGCAAAGTAATGTCCAGTAAAATGCAATCGTAGGTGTAAAGGCTAACTTTGGATATAGCCTCCGTGTAGTTCGCTGCCGTTTCGCAAATATTTCCTGCCTCGGAAAAATATTCTTCAATACTTTCCCGTAATCCTTTTTCATCCTCGATAATCAGTATCTTCATATATTACCTCCAAATCTTCCCGGGAAGACAACCTAAAGACATTTTTCTGGTAAATGTATAATTAAATTTTGTATACATTTTGTATTGTCCGGGCGCTAGATTTGCTCCAATATCTGTATTTATCTTTATCATTATTTTCATTCAATCAATTTTAAGCAATCAGTCATGTGGTGGATTTACGCTTTACTTTCCGCAGCATTTGCTGCCCTGACGGCAATCTTTGCAAAGATCGGCATCAGCGGGGTTGACAGTGACCTGGCCACTGCCATACGAACCGTCGTTATTCTAATCATCGCCTGGGGAATAGCCCTGGTTAAGGGGAGCGGGGAAAATTTGGGAGCCTTAAACAAGACCAACTGGATCTTCCTGGTTTTATCGGGCTGCGCTACTGGCTTATCCTGGATCTTTTACTTTAAGGCGCTGCAGGTAGGCAAGGTTTCCCAGGTAGCGCCAGTGGATAAACTGAGCGTTGCGCTGGCCATAATTTTATCAGCCGTTTTCCTGGGGGAACCGGTAACTTTAAAATCCGCATCGGGGGCATTGCTGATTATTGCCGGAACGCTTGTGCTAATCTTTTGATTACTAATAGTTTACAATTGTATCATTCCAATCAGCCCCGGCATTTGTCATGCGGCTTTCCTGTTTGTGTAAAAATCACACTACAATCTGTGCAAGATCAGATTTAATCCAAAATTTCTGGCCATTTTCGCCCCCGATTAAAAAGATTAGTGCTCCCTGTTATGCGATATATTCTTATTCTACTATTTTTTGTTTGTTTCTCAGCTGCGTTGAATGCGCAGCCCTATAATAACCCCAAAGGGCATATCAGTGGTCAGGTTGTTGACGCTACGACCAAGCAACCGGTTGATTATGCTACGGTTAGCGTTTTTAAAGACGGAAATACCAGCCCGATTAACGGTGTTGTTACCGACCCTAAAGGCAACTTTACGATCACCAATCTGAACCCCGGTCAATACAGCATTGCTGTCGAGTTCATCGGGTACCAGAAGAAAACCGTAGATCACCTGAGCATTAACAACAATGCGGTTTCCCTGGGTGTCATTGCCATCAGCCCGGTGCAGACGCAGTTAAATTCGGTGCAGATCACGGCCAAGGCACCAACGGTTGAAAACAAGATCGATAAAATGGTTTACAATGTTGCCAATGATCTGACCTCCCAGAGCGGCAGCGCCGCTGACGTGCTGCAGAAAGTGCCGCAGGTGACCGTCGACATCGATGGTAACGTGCAGTTGCAGGGTAATTCAAATATCCGCTTTCTGATCAATGGCAAGCCGTCCAGCATATTCGGCGCAAGCCTGGCTGACGCACTGCAGTCGATCCCGGCAAATCAGATCAAAAGCATCGAAGTGATTACCAGTCCGGGCGCCAAATACGATGCCAACGGGACGGGTGGCATCATCAATATCGTACTGAAGGATAATAAGGTCCAGGGGGTAAACGGCAGCGTCAACCTTACAGCCGGTACAAGACGGGAAAACGGGTCATTCAATTTAAACGTTCGTAAAAATAACTTCGGCGTTAACGCATTCATAAACGGCGGCGGAAATATCAATACGACCACGAAGAATTCCTCAGATAATAAGTCCTATAATAATAGCACCAATACATTAACCGAACTGATGCAAAACGGAGAGAACTCCTTTACCCGGGGTGGTTACCAATCAGGCATAAGTTTCAACTGGGATATCACCAAGAAAGATGTGCTGACAGCTTCATTCGGATACAATCATTTCTGGAATCATAACCATGGACCCACTAACCAGGAAAGCAGCACGACGGACCTGTCCGCTGACACGAGCCTGCTTGACGTAAAAAGCTTGCGCAATTCGGAAAGCCGCTTCAGTGGAAAGTATTTTGATTACAGTCTGGACTATAAGAAAACATTCAAGAAAGAAGGGCAGGAGCTGGATGTGCTGTTCAATTCCAGCAATGGAAGAAATAGCTCCAATTTTTCTCAGCAAACCGATTACCTGAATATTCCATACCCTGCTTCAGGCATTCAAAGCCAGAATCCCGGTACGGATCACGAAATTGACATTTCCGTTGATTATACCCAGCCGGTTAGCAAGGGATTTAAGATCGAAGGCGGGGCCAAAACGGTACTGGAAAATATCTACAATTCAGTGGTTACCGACACACTGTCCGGCGGGGCTTATGTACCAAATACAAATCAGACCTATGCCTTTAATTATGACCGCAGGATCTATGCCGCTTATCTGTCGACCACGTTTTCTCTGTTTCATGATTTCATTAACGGTATGGCCGGCCTGAGGGACGAATACACCACTACGACGGATGATTTTCCGGGTCCGAAAGTTCCCGATTATAACATCCTGGCGCCCTCGCTGACCCTCTCGCATAAGATCGATGAGACCCAAACTTTGAAACTCAGCTACAGCTACCGCATTGAACGCCCCAATTACGGTGATTTGAATCCCTTCTATAATATTTCTGACCCGCATAATATCACCCAGGGAAATCCCTATCTGAAGCCTGAAGTCGGGCATAATTATGAGTTTGGATATAACAAATCGTTTAACCAGGGGTCAAGTATATACGTCGGCGGGTTTTACCGTTATAACACCAATGACCTGCAGTCCTATACGACCCACTATGATACGCTGAATATCGGGGGCGTCACTTATCCCAATGTTTATCTGTCACAGCGCGCCAACATCGGCACGGAAACCACTACCGGCGTTAATTTGTTCGTATCTGTGCCAGTGACCAAGAAGTTTAACCTGCGTTCCAATATGATGTTCGGCGACCGGATAACCAACAATCCGGGTAACCCCCAGGTGAGCGGATTCATGTACCGGATCAATCTGAATGCTTCCTATGAATTCGGGCATGATCTGGTTGGCGAAGTTTTTGGAAACTACAATTCATCTCAAAGGACGATCCAGGGTACGCGGCCGGCGTTCTTCTTTTATAACATGGCGCTGCGCAAACAGTTCTGGAATAAGAAGGCAAGCATTGGTCTGACCGCTACCGATCCGTTTAACAGCTATATCAATTTCAAGTCCACCACTTCCGGTACGAACTTTACCCAGACCAACGTCAGAGAGGTACCGTTCCGCTCGTTTGGTATCACGCTGAGCTATAAATTCGGCAAAATGGAATTCAAAAAACAAAGGGATAAGGACGACTCGAATAATGATGCGGCACCAGCTGACAACGGTGGCGGTAAATAGTTGCAGGAGTTAAACTTTTTATCCAGCTGTCTGTTGATAAGATAACCGCAACAGGGGCTGATCATGAAAAAGAGCGCCAAGCACTTCAAGTTTATCAATAGCAAGACGGATAATGTGATCTTTTATTATTCTTTAAGCGATGACCTGGATCATGATAAAACGAAAGAAGAACTGGAAAAGATAAGGACCCAGGTCGCTATTAACAACGGTATTTTTCTGGATACCGTTTATTGGGAAGAAATTAAAGAGGAGGACTGAGACGCCCGTTTCGTCCTTTTTTTAATCGATTTTTTCTTGCAAAAATTCTCACGGGAAATGCCGATATTTAATTGGTATTAATCTACTGGTATAGAGTGTATTGATTTACAACTAATTTTTTAATTGATTTTGAAAATTAAAAACTTAGTTGTAGCTTTAGTTGAACCAATTTACCATTGTCCTGACTTCCGAGTTGAACAGGCAATGTAATAAACCTTAATTTTCAATCCGTTATTGCCATGAAAAAGATAGTTTATGCCATCGTGCTTCCCGCCGTTTTTTTTGCATTGAATGTTTACGCCCAGAATGATAATTCTGTGGTCAAGAACGCAGTTGCAGGTCTTAAAACCCTAATGGGTGATCGCGTTATTGAAAAGGCCTATCTGCATCTGGATAAGCCTTATTACGCTGCCGGCGATACGATTTATTTCAAAGCCTACGTTACCCTTGGCGAACAGCATGAGCTCTCAAAAGCCAGCGGGGTGCTGCATGTCGATCTGATCGATCCTGGGAACGCAATTGTCAATTCCATCCGGCTACCGCTGGTTAATGGCCTTGCCTGGGGCGATTTTTCACTGCCTTTTTCGTTTCCAAAAGGCAATTACCGCATAAGGGCCTACACCAGGTATATGCAAAACGATCCGGATTACTTTTTCGATCAGACGGTGCCGGTTGGCTCGGTGATGAACGGTCCGGCTGCGGGCCAAAATCAGGCGGCTGAACAGAAAGCTGACCTGCAATTTTTTCCGGAAGGGGGCGAGCTGGTAACAGCGATGATCTCCAGGGTGGCCTTTAAAGCAGTTGGTCCCAATGGTCTGGGAATAAATTTCAGGGGCGTGGTGCTGGATAATGCCGGACAGCCGGTAGTTACCTTTACGCCCTCGCATCTGGGAATGGGTACGTTCAACTTTTTGCCGCAGCAGGGAAAGACCTACACTGCTAAAGTAACATTCGCTGATGGTTCGCAAAATACGTTTAACCTTCCTGCGGCACGCGATAAAGGAATTGCCCTGTCCGTAAAGGATACGCTGGACAAGTTATCCATCGAGATTCACAGCAATGAGGCCTATTTACAGGAAAATCTGAATAAACAGATCACCGTGGTGGTCTATGGCAGCGGCGCCGTCAATACAGTAAACACCAAGCTGGACAGCCGCAGGCTCGGACTGGATATACCTAATAATCAGTTTCCCACCGGAATAGTACTGGTTACATTGTTTTCTCAAACCGGGGAGCCGCTCAGTGAACGGATGGTATTTGTACAAAATCCGGATCTGGTAGACCTTTCATTAAGCAGTAATAAAACCAGCTATAGTAAACGTGACCGGGTTTCCATCGAGGTAAAGGCGCAGGACAAGGGTGCGGGCACCCAGGGGCATTTTTCCGTTGCCGTGATCGATGAAAATAAAGTGCCGCTCCAGGCTGATAATGAAACAACGATTTTGACCTATCTGCTGCTGAGTGCAGATCTTAAGGGGCACGTCGAACAGCCTAACTACTATTTTTCCCATAATACGGGTAAAACCTACGCTGATCTGGACGTGCTGATGCTTACCCAGGGCTATCGCCGGTTTGCCTGGAAACAGCTGCTTGAAGGAAATGCGCCGGCCTTCAGCTATCAGCCTGAAAAAACAATAACGCTCAGCGGTTCGGCCAAAACAAAATCCGGTGCTCCGGTAACGGGTTTGGATGTTATGCTGGTATCCGATCACAGCACCCTGGTTGACAAAACAGATAACAATGGCAAATTCAGGTTTGTCGACTTACCACCCTTTGCCGATAGTACCAGGCTGATATTGCAGGCAACCGGGTCTACATCGAAAAAGAATACGACGATATTTAGCATAGATGCTGATAGTCCCGGCCCGGTCGTGGAAAATAAATATATGCCTCCCCTGTCCGGTGAGCTCGACAAGGATATGAAAACCTATTTGAGCAACAACGATATCGCTGCCCGTCCGGCAAATAATTCGGCACGCCCCAGCCAGGTCGTAACGGCTGACGAACTTGGGAACTCAACTTCGCTGGTTGCGGCACTGAACGGGCGCCTGCATGACGTGAATTTTGTGCAGGGTTTGCCTTATTTAAAAGGCGGATCGGGCAAAGACCCCATGCTCATTGTCATAAACGGCAAGATAGCTGGAAGCTATGTTAATCTGGACAATATGAATCCTGGTGATGTTGGAAAAGTCGAGGTACTCAGAGGCAGCAGTGCGGAGGGCTACGGTGTATACGGCAAAGCCGGCGTATTATCGATTACATCCAGAACTGCTGCAGGGGTATCGGGCGGAATTGTGCAGGATGCCTCCTATAAATACAATTCCAAGAGTGTGGTTAAGCAGAAGAATGCGTCCTATGTAAATAACAGGGATAATTACCGTTCGTCCAATCTGGGCGGCCCAGGCCATGCCGACCAGGTCGTAAGGGCAGACGTGTTCAAAAACCGGCCTTCTGTTTCCATCGCCCTATCGGGGATTTTAACAGATGTGCAGTTTATAAACGGCGTGCCTTATTTGGCCAGCAGCAAGGTGGTCGTCAAAAATTCAGAGGCCGGAGAGCCCATGTATGTAATTCTCGATGGCAACCCCATGGATATGAGAAGTAACGGCGTTGATATTCTTAATCCGCTTGATATAGAAACGGTTGAAGTATTGAAAACAGCTACAGCCAGTATCTACGGCATGAACGGAGGAGCGGGCGTGCTGGTGATCACCACCCGTGAGAATGTAAACAGTGCCGATATTGAGTATGATAAATCCAGCCTGGGAAACCTGACATTCAAACCTAAGGCGCTGTACAAGGCCCGCGTGTTTTATTCACCTAAATATGAGGCCACAGGCAGCGAAAATGGTTCGCCGGACCTGCGCAGTACCATATTATGGATCCCGGAACTGGTAACGGATAAAGACGGGGCCGCCAAGTTCGAATATTATAATGCCGACGGACGGGGCAGCTACCGTGTCGTTATTGAAGGGATTGATGACAAGGGCAATTTAGGCAGGGCGGTCTATCGCTATAAAGTGGACTAAACAGGGGTATTCTATTTGGTGATCAGGTAAACGCTGTCCAGGACCCTGGCCCGGGTCGCTTTATTGATGAAAGCCGGAAAGATGATCTCCTGGGGGTAATTCTCGAAGGCTTTTATCACCTTAAAATCAAGATGGTTCTGCCGAAGGAATTCCATGGTCCTGCCATTCGCATAAAATACAGCAGGCTTCGCCAACCGGAAGGTCTTAAAGCTATCGAGCGGAAGATAATCCACGGGCCGGTCGGTATAGAATTGAAAAATGTTATTTTCGAATTTAAGCGAATAGATTTGGGCCTGGTCAGCACTTCGGTTGACATAAGCGGCTGCTTTGATCTGCCCGTTATAACTTGCCACTACGTCATAGAAGATCGTGTTGAGGTAAAAGTTCGCCAGTAGGACCGCAAGGCAGGTGATAAAAAACGCCCGCACGAAATTTTTATCAATTTTGATCCAGACCAGGCAAACGAGCAAGGCAAATACGGCCATGCTCACGCAAAAAAGCAGGGTGGCCCCGGGCGCTGAAAAATATTGGATCAGGACAACCGCTAAAACAAATGCTGCCGCGTACAGCCAAAGGCTTGCAAGCCTCAGGACGCTTCCAAACCGCGTGAGTTGTTTATAGCAGAAAGGTGCCGTGATAATGGCGAAGAACGGGAAAATGGTATTGGTATAAAAAGGCAGCTGGAATCGCGACAGGGAAAATAGCACCAGCAGCAATAATCCTCCGCCCAGGGTATAATATTCGGCCAGCCTTTCTTTCAGCAATATTCCCCTGATGTTTTTATAAAGGGCATAGTAGAACAAAAGGCACCAGGGGGCAAAAGCCCAAAGTAAGGTATGCAGATAAAAAAAAGGATCGCCTGATTTTACCTTGACAATGGGCCCATTGTTTACGAACCGGCCAAACTGGCTATCCCACAAAAACCATTTAATGCCCGATACCTGATGCCGGTTAAAAACTGTTATCTCGGGATGCCTATCGAACTGCAAGTATAAAGCGTAGAATTCAGGTAAGGTGAACAGGATCGTAAGTAGCATAAGCCAGAGCCATTTCAGCCTGAATAATTCGCTGAATTTTTTCTGAAAAATAAGCTGAGCCAGCAGGGCCCCGCCGATAGCGATGACGACAAAAATTCCCTTGGTCATAATGGCGCAGGCAGTTAAAAGCGCAGCCAGCAGCAAGTCGGCAAAGGAAAACCGCTGCTCGAGCCGGCTGATATGATAAACGCTGCCCACCACCAGGGCCATCAGGTAAGGCTCGGCCCGCACATCGGTATTCATCATCACAACATGTTGCGAAGTGGCTAAAATCAGCACCGCGGTCCAGGCAGCCTGGGCGCCATAATACCTTTTGGAGAGCAGATAGGTATAAACCAGGCTCAGTAAAAAGAAAAGCAAGGCCGGCAGGCGGTATGCCCAGGCGTAAACGCCAAACATTTTAAAGCTGATCAGCACCATCCAGAAAGGAAAGTGTGGTTTGTCCAGCCAGTTCTGGTCATAGGTAAACAGCTCAAAGAACTCCCCCCGATGAAGCAGGTTCTTTGAGATGGATGCATATAAGCCGGGATCGTCCGTAAAGAACTTTACATTAATGCCCGAGAAATTTACCACAAGCGCAAGTATCAACAGCAGAATATAGTAAGGCTTATAATTATCTTTCATTTAGCAGAAGATATCCATTTCGTGCCAGCTGAATTTCCCGGCCTTCAAAAATACATTGTTTATAATTAAAGATCAGCCTGGCCAAATAAAAAAGCCCCGCCGGATGGGGCAGGGCTCAAATATTTCCCAGGGCGGGTTTAGTTCAGCTGAGCAGCAGTCAGCCGTAAATTTTTGCCCTTTATGTTATCAAATACGTTTTTCATCAACGGTTTCGTGATATAATTGGTTACAAAAGGATAGCCTTTTGAACGACTGATGTCCGCATGGAAAATAGACGATGAAACCACATAGATCTGTATCTCCTTTTTCAAAGTCTTATAAATCTTCTGAAAGCCGTTTAGAAAATCCCAGCCGCTGTTGCCAGGCATATAAAGATCGAGGAAAATGAAATCCGGAAGCGCGCTTATTTTCGTACGGTTTTCTTCCAGGTAATCAAGCACAAGATTGCCATCAAAAGTGTAAGTGGTTTCTTTTGCCAACTCATTTTTGGTCAGCATAAACTGAATGATCTTATGATGGATCGGATCGTCGTCAATAATTATAAGTTTAGACATGGTGGTTTGGATTAGGTGGTATTTTGAACCCTGAGGTTCATAAAACAAATTTAATAAATATCTGGCACCGGTTGCGTATTGTTGGGAATATTTTACCCCATTGTGTTGTCCGGAAACCTGCATTTTTATAATTAAAATTGATAAAGAACGTCAATATTACCCGCTGGCAGCGGATTAACCGCCCGTATACCCCAATATTGCACTTATCATTTTGCCAACATCATGCCAGTACTGGCGACCGGCTTAAAATGTATTGATGGTTTCGAAAAAGGACATGCGCATCTTTTCCTGTTTTTTTAGTTCAGCAAGCTGCCGGTTTGCCAGTCGCAGCATCTGCCGGTTTTCCCCGATGGAAACATTTATTCTTGCCACATCACTTTGCAGCCCCCTGTCATCCGCAAATTCACGCACGGTAAGCAGGAAATTAAATACGTCAACCGTCTGCGATCTCAGTAAAGTAAAAATCTCAATATCCAAGGTTTATATATCTGGTAAAATTTCAATAATAAATATAGTAAAAATTAAATAAAATATATTTATATGAAATAATTAATCATTAGGAAAATAATGATGCCCGGAGCGCCCATTAATGGATTTATAAAAAAGGATAAAAAAAACCCCCGCCTTTCGGACAGGGGCCAACTCACAACAATTGTTTAACCTTTCGGTCAATTCCTAACTGCAATGCGAATCATATTTTAAAACATTTGCAGTATCAATTGGTTTTATCACACAGAATAATAACGTAAGTTTTATCACATAATATTTAATAATCACTTTTACATAAATCAAATTATCTTTACTAAATCAATAAAAAACTAGCCATGAGAAAATTATTGCAATTCAAGACGCTGTCGTTATTTGCGATAGCCCTTTTTGTGTCATCCTTTGCGTTTGGACAGAAACAGCAGGCAAGTCCCGCCGACAGCACCAGCGGTACGGTGGCAGGATCAAACATTAAAATAGCGTACCACAGCCCTTCGGTAAAAGGTAGAAAAATCTGGGGTGGTCTGGTGCCATACGATAAAGTTTGGAGAAGCGGTGCCAATGAGGCTACGATATTCACCACCAGCAAGGATATTAAGATAGGTGACAAAACCCTCCCTGCAGGAAAGTACAGTTTATATACCAAGCCGGGAGAAAAAGAGTGGCAGGTTATCTTTAACTCTAAAACCGGACAGTGGGGTATTAATATGGATGGATCAACAACGGATGATCCCACAAAGGACGTGCTGGTAACCACCGTAACTCCTTCCAAATCAAAATCCATGAACGAACGCCTGAAATATGAGCTGACCTCTTCGGGATTTGTGCTGCTCTGGGAGAACCTGGCAGTACCGGTAACCATCAAGTAAAAACAGTGATATAGTTAAAAAAGCCCCATTCGGGGCTTTTTTATTCCTGCCTTTCCTACCTGTTATTTTTTTAATAATGGCTGACAGTTTTCAAAAATATCCCCTCAGAGCAAGGGTAATAACTGTGCTGGTGCTGGCACTGGTCCTGTTTGAATTAATATTTGTTTCCAATTACCCTTATATTATTGAACAGTATTATTCCAATAAATTCTACAGGGCCTTCTGCATTCTATTTCATCCTGCATTTAACCTGGTACCTTTCAGTGTCGGCGATTTTTTCTATATCCTGGTGGTAGCTTACCTGGTATATGCGGCCGCCAGACTGGTCAGACTGCTGATCGGACGCGAGTGGTGGCATGCGGGAAACTTTGTATTGGGCCTGGTCATTGCCTGCCAGGTGTTTATACTATGCTTTTATCTTTTCTGGGGAATGAATTATTACAGGCAGCCGGCTGCGCAAAGGCTAAAGCTCAATGACAGCGGCTCAACGGCTACCGATTTGAGGAGGGTCACCGCCATGCTGATCGACAGCGCCAATAAATGTCGCCAGCGGATAAGTGACGCGGACCTTGAACAGGATAATAAGACCATTTATCAAACCGCCGTAAAGGCCGTTATGGCCCTTTCCGAGAATTATGAAGGGTTTCATGCTTACCGGCCGGCTATTAAACCGTCAACCCTTACGCCACTGATCAATTACATGGGCACCTCGGGCTATTATAATCCCTATACGGGTGAGGCGCAGATGGACTATAATTTACCGGTCTTTCTAAAACCCTTTGTAGCCTGTCATGAAATGTCGCATCAAATGGGCTTTGCGCCCGAAGATGAAGCCAATTTCGCCGGATATATGGCCGGCGTGCACTCTAGTGATCGACTTTTGCGGTATTCAGCCTATTATCTGGGCGTCCAGGAGTTTATGTTTACCTTATGGCGCCAGGACAGCGTGGCCCGTAAAACGCTGATAAAACGCATTTCACCATCGGTCATGAACGACTTTAAAATTGAGCGGGAGTATTGGCTGTCTTACCAAAGTAAGCTGGGTGTACTCAGCAGCCTGTTTTATGACGATTTCCTAAAGGCCAACAATCAGCCCCAGGGCCTGGACACCTATAACCAGATGGTAAGACTGGTGATGGGCTGGTACAGAAAGAACCGCAGCATCCAGTAGTACAGGGGCGATCAGACCACGACCCCTTCGGTAGTAAATGCCAGATCACCATTGCCTGTTTGGGTTGAATTTGCATAGGCATTGCCGTTTACAAACAGCTTTTCATTATCGATCTCGATATGCAGGTCGTCTACCTTGAAATTACCTCTGACGCGGATGGTAGCTTCCGGGGCAAGTGCCTCTATTTCTGCAATGATGTTATGCTCCAGGCCCATGGCGGTATCTTCATCCAGCTGATGAACATCGATGATAGCCGAACCGTCCGGCCTGGTGATCAGCAGCCGGTCGGGCTGCTCAGTAACCTGAAAGTTGCCGATGGACTGGGGATGGTTGGTTTTGAATTTGATGCTGTTTCCGGTACCATCAGTAATGTCCAGGTCTACTTCCAATGCGGACTGCCCGTAACCTACGGGCATGTAATGATTGAAGGAAATGATTCTTAAAAAGTTAACAGCCTTGTCATTATTCTGATACACAAGGGTATTGCTGGGAACTATGAAAGAGTTTGAACCCATAATGAATGCATACTTCATGATTCGGGAGTGTTTGAGGTTTTTTAGATATAATGAGTAATCAGGCGCTATTGTTTTATAATCTTCCGATAAGGGCAGAAAAAAATAAAGTGTCCTGATTGCAACCGGCGCACGCTTAGTTTGTTAAATCATGAAAAAGAAAAAAAATGACAAAAGTAGCATTACTGGCCTGGCTCGAAGTTAAGCCGGGTAAAGAGGAGGAACTCGCAGAGCTTCTCCGGAGCGCGTTGCCTTTGGCCGAGGCTGAGCCGCAGACAAAAGCCTGGTATGCCTGGCGGACAGGGGAATTTGTCTTTGGTATTTTCGATACATTTGAAACCGAGGAAGGACGACAGGCACACCTTGACGGACCCATAGCAGCAGCCTTAATGGCGAATGCCGATCGTCTGCTTGCCAAACCCCCAATTATTGAAAAGCTGGATATTCTGGCAGCCAAAGAATAGTTTATCCAACAGGTTCATACGAGCCGGCTTAGTGCCGGCTTTTTTATTATACCCAGCTGCTTTGGCTAAATTAAAAGTTTATATTTGGTAAACCTTCAATTATAAACGCTTATTATGATTCAAAGAAAAGTTATCGCATGGTCGATAATTACCGCATTGGGTGGATTCCTGTTCGGATTTGACACGGCCGTTATCTCAGGGGCTGAGCAGGCTATACAGAAATACTGGAACCTCACAGATATTCAACACGGCTTTACCATTTCCATTGCGCTGATCGGCACGGTTACCGGTGCATTTTTTGGCCGCATTCCTGCAGATCGGCTCGGTCGTAAAAAGTCGCTGATCATTATTGCATTCATTTTCCTATTTGCCTCACTCGGTACGGCCGTAGCCACCAACTGGTACGTGTTTGTGGTTTTGCGCTTTATAGGCGGGCTTGGAGTAGGAGTCTCTTCCGTTATCGCACCGATATATATTTCAGAGATCGCGCCGGCCTCGGCAAGAGGCAGGCTGGTGATCCTTTTCCAGTTCAATATTGTTTTTGGGATTCTGATATCCTATTTCTCCAATTGGGTGATCGGCCTGCTGTTCGGGGATTCCTGGCGGCTCATGCTCGGCATTATGGCCATCCCATCCTTTGTGTTCCTGGTGCTGCTTAGGCTGGTGCCCGAAAGTCCGCGCTGGCTTATCCTGCATCGCAGTGAATACGGGCAGGCCCGGGAAATATTACAACAGATTAACCCTGGCGATTTCCAGGCGGACATGGATAGCATCGTCGAATCTAAAAATGAAGAAGCAAAGGACCTCGATGGCGAAAGCCTTTCTAACCCACGCTACCGTTTTCCGGCCATGCTTGCTGTATTATTTGCTTTTTTTAACCAGGTGTCGGGCATCAACGCCATTATTTATTACGCGCCGCGCATATTTACTGCAGCGGGTCTGGCAAAAAATGCGTCCCTGCTTTCAACAACAGGGATCGGCCTGGTAAACCTGGTTTTTACGATGATCGCCATCGGATTTATTGATAAGTTCGGACGCAGAAAACTGATGCTTATCGGCTCATTCGGCCTTATTGTTACACTGGCAATGGTTTCCTACTCTTTTTATGGCGGAAGTTCAAACGGCTACCTGGTTGCGCTTTACCTGATGATCTACATCGCATTTTTTGCTTTCTCACAGGGAGCAGTTATCTGGGTATTTATTTCAGAGATATTCCCTAACCAGGTCAGGGCAAAGGGGCAGACGCTGGGCAGCAGCACGCATTGGGTGATGGCAACCCTGATCGCTTTTTCCTTTCCCTATATTACCGGTAAGATAGGCGAAAGCTGGACCTTTCTTTTCTTCACCTGTATGATGGTGTTCCAGTTATTTTTTGTTTGGAAGGTCATGCCGGAGACCAAGGGGAAATCGCTGGAGCAAATCGAACATACGCTGACCATGCATTGATATGACTGTCCGGTTACGCTATATCATTCTTTTGGTGGCCATGCATTTTGGAGCATGGGCACAAAGTGGTGTTTACCATGAGCCGTATCGGCCGCAGGTCCATTTTTCGCCTCCGGCACACTGGATGAACGACCCTAATGGCATGGTTTATTACGGTGGCGTCTATCATTTGTTCTATCAATATTATCCCGGCGGCACCGTATGGGGCCCCATGCACTGGGGCCATGCTACCAGCAGCGATCTGGTTCACTGGACCAACCGGCCCATTGCTTTGTATCCTGACAGCCTTGGACTCATCTTCTCGGGCAGCGCGGTCGTTGACTTTAAAAATACCAGCGGACTGGGCAAAAACGGCCAGGCGCCCCTGGTTGCCATATTCACGCAGCACAGTCAGGCCAGGGAAAAGGCGGGCAGGAGTGACGCGCAGAATCAAAGCCTGGCCTACAGCAATGATGGCGGAACTTCCTGGAAAATGTATGAGCATAATCCCGTGCTGAAAAATCCCGGAATCACTGACTTTCGTGACCCGAACGTGATGTGGTATGCGCCCGACCAAAAATGGATCATGTCGCTGGCCACTAAGGACCGAATTACATTTTATTCCTCTAAAAATCTAAATAACTGGACTAAGGAGAGCGAGTTTGGTGAGCACCAGGGTGCACACGGGGGTGTCTGGGAATGCCCGGATCTTTTCCCGCTGAAAGCTGCTGACGGTAAAACGCTGTGGATCCTGCTCGTCAATATCAATCCTGGAGGGCCGCAGGGCGGTTCGGCTACCCAATATTTCACGGGAAGCTTTGATGGTAAAAAATTTACTCCCGAGGGCAGCAATACGCGCTGGTTAGATCAGGGTACGGATGAATATGCCGGCGTAACCTGGCACAACACAGGCTCAAGGCGCATATTTTTGGGCTGGATGAGCAACTGGGATTATGCCACCTCGGTACCGACCAGGACCTGGAGGAGCGCCATGACCGTTCCGCGCGAGCTAATGTTGGTCAAGGCAGACTCCGGCTACATGGTGGCAGCGGAGCCCGTAAAGGAACTGACCAGGCTGGAAGGCATACCCGTCACGCTGAAAAATGTGGCCTTCAAAGATACGGTTGATCTTACCAGGAAATTGAAAACGGAACTTGCCCCATATAAGCTCAGGCTGAACTGCGAAGATTTAACGGGATTTTCGATCAAACTGTCAAACCAGGTAGGGGAAGAGCTTGCTATAGGCTACGATAAAAAAGAAAATGCCTGGTTTATTGACCGCACAAAAGCGGGGATATCCGACTTTAATAAACATTTTGCCAAACGTATCGCCGCGCGGCGCATCGCGTCAGAAAAGAGCGCCGAGCTGACCCTTATTGTCGATGCAGCTTCGGTAGAATTATTTGCCGACGGGGGACTAAACGTAATGACAGCCATCTATTTCCCCCATAAGCCCTTTAACAGAATTACGATCAGTTCGCCCGAGCAAATCAGGATGAAGAGTATTGTCTATACTCCGCTACGGGGTATTTGGAAATAAAAAAAACCGGGCCAAAGATGGTCCGGTTTAATAGCTTATCCGCTCAAACGATTATACAAGGTCCTTTTTAATATAATTTATGCTCTGTGTAATACTATTAAACGGGTCACCCGGACATACGTCCTGTTCTACAAAAAAGTATTTAAGGCCAGATTCCTTGGCATGCCCAAAAATCTTTTTAAAATCGATAATGCCATTGCCCACCTCGGTAAACATTTGCTTATCCGTTTTGTCCATATCTTTTACATGCCACAATGGGAAGCGGCCCGGGTGCTTTTCAATTAGTGCGATGGGGTCCTGTTTGGCCTTGGTCAGCCAGTACAGATCTATTTCCATCTTCACCAGGTTCTTATCGGTGTTTTCAAGCAATATCTCATACGGGTATTTGCCGTTTTCCTGTATAAATTCGAAATCGTGGTTATGATAGCAGAATTGTATTCCGGCCTTTTTGCAGGTTTCGGCCGCCTTATTAAAATCGTCTGCCAGCATTTTGTAATGGTCAAGACCACCACGTTCAGCTGGTGAAAGCCATGCGCAAACCATGTATTTCAGACCAACGGCTGCAGCGTCATCGACTGCTTTATCCCAGCCGTTCAATATGGTACCCTTAGGCAGGGCGCCATTCTCTTTTTCTTCGCCGAGGCGATAATGGCAGCTCGGCATGATCAGGCCGTTTTGTTTTAAAAGCGCAGCAAAGGCTTTACCCTCAAGTCCGTAAAATTTTCCGTCAGCGTATCCTGCTTCAACAGAGTTGTATCCGATCTGAGCAACCCGGGCCAGGGTACCGGCTACATCTTTGGCCATTGCATCACGCACGGTGTACAATTGGAGCCCTACATATTTTTTATTGTAAGCAAATAGTTTGGGGGCCACTAACATCCCGGCAGAAAGCAGGGCAGAGGTTTTGAGAAATGAACGCCTGGTAGTCATAGTTTAGTTTGTTTAATTGGTTGATGTGTAAAAATAACACATTTTATAATAGAATGAAGTTTTGAGAATAGGTTTAATAGACCGAAAAGGTGCTGGGGGATTTTGCAGGCAAACGTTGCAGATTTAAGGGAGAGTAACGTGCAGCAAGGAAGTTGAGACCTCACAGGTTTCCAGATAGCGCTAACCTAATGGCATGGAAATGCAGGATCATCAAAGGTTGACACCATGTGAAGGCTCGCTCCGCCGTACATGACTGCACCTGGAATAATTTATTGTCGGCAGCGCGAATAAAAACATTAAAAATCAGCGTCCAAAACAATCCTGTAATGTGCCTTTCCTGTTCTTAAATGATCCATGGCTTCATTTACCTGGCTCATAGGGTAATGTTCAACCAATGGGGCGATTTTATGGAATGCAGCAAATTTCAGCATAGCATCCATTTGTGTCCGGCTGCCGGTTGGTGAACCCGACACTGATTTTTTACCCATTATCAATGACATTACCTGTACTGGAATAGGTTCTAATACAGCGCCGACAAAATGTAACTTGCCATTAGGTTTAAGCAGGCCCAAAATATCATTCCAATCCAATGTCACATTAGCTGCGATAATGATAAAATGGAATGTCCCTGCCAAAGACTTTATTTCATCCGAATTGGTACTGGAAGCCGCATGACTGGCACCAAGTGAAATAGCTTCTTCATATTTTCTAGTACTTGAAGTAAAAGCCGTTACCTCGCAGCCCCAGGCATTTAAAAACTTAAGTGCCATATGTCCCAAACCACCAATGCCAAAGACCCCCACCTTATGTACTGGTAATATGTCCTGATCAAAAAGAGGAGCAAAAACGGTAATACCACCACAGAGCAATGGTCCCGCCGATGTTGGGTCTACACCCTCAGGAATTGGCACTGCCCAGACCCAATGACTTCGAACCTGCTGAGCAAAAGCGCCGTGATGACCTATTATAGTGGGTTGGACTGTGGTGCATAATTGTTGCTGGCCATTCAGGCAATGTTCACAATGCAGGCAACTCGAAGAGTTCCATCCAACCCCAACGCGCTGGCCTATTTGCAGGCCTTTGGTTTTGGAGATTTCGCCCAAAGCCACAACTTTCCCGATGGCCTCATGCCCGGGGATAAATGGGAAATTCGTTATTCCCCATTCATTATCCAGCATAGAAAGGTCGGAATGGCAAATGCCACAGTATTCAATCTGGATATCTACATCTTCTGGCCCTATAGGCCCTAATTCATATGTAAAAGGTTCGAATGAACCTTTAGCGGTTTTAGCTGCCCATGCCTTTATTTGAGTCATGTTTTTGAGTATAAAAAGTTGATTAATAAATTGGAGATCACCTGAATTTCGAACCGCGCGCGCATTGCTTTGTTTTTATTATTTTGTATAAGCGTTACTTTATCGCAAATCAAAAGATCCTTGTAAATCGAATATTCAATGTTATAATTGCAAAGATGACACACATTGAAGCCCAATCTTAAATCATTGCCCTAATGGTGGTTAGTCACATAGAAGGGACTAAATGGTAAAAAATATTTGGACAAAAAAGAAATATAATTTAATTTTGTCCAAAAGATCATATGAAGCAATTTCCAGAAAGGCTTAAGAATGCGCGCAAAATGAACGGGCTTTCGTTGCAGGAGCTTTCCGATCGGTTGGCAGGTGCTTTGTCCAAGCAGGCCCTTAGCCGTTTAGAGACTGGTGAGCAATCTCCCGACAGCGAAATTTTGTCGAAGTTATGCGTGATATTGGGTGTCAGGCTGGATTATTTTTTTAAAGACGCGTCCGTCGAACTTGCCCAAGTGGAGTTTCGAAAATTAAAAAAACTTCCCGTCAAGGAACAGGAACGCGTAGTTCATGCAACCAAAGAATACCTAGAACGGTATCTGGAACTTGAAAACTTGTTGGGTATAACCGATCGTACATCTTTTGAACTTCGGGCACATAACATTAAAGAGATGGCTGATATCGAACAGGCCGTTAAGGAAATGCGGCAAATCCTGAATGTAGGGGAGGACCCAATTTATAATTGTGTGGAATTACTTGAGGAACACAACATCAAGGTATATAGTGTTAAGGCAGATCCATCATTTTCGGGGATGTCTACCATAATTAAAAACCAAGTGCCTGTAATTGTATTTAACGATCACGAAGAAATTCCGATGGTCCGCAAAAGATTTACTATTCTGCACGAGTTAGGCCACCTTTACCTAAAGTTAGATGATTTCGAGGAGAAACAATGCGAACGTTTTTGCGACGCCTTTGCAGGAGCCATGCTATTGCCAGACGAAAAATTATTCGAATATTTTGGTGGTAAGCGGGTAACCGTGTTTACCAAGGAGTTGCAGTTTATTAAGTATAATTACGGCATCGCACTTTCCGCGATTATGTACCGGGCAAAGATGCTGGGTTTAATTTCGGAATCCTATATGAAGTATTTCATGATCCGCTATAACCAGAATCTAAAAAAAATTGAAAGAGATGGCTATTCCGGCCGTGAAGAATCTGATCGTTTTATCCAATTGTTGATACGCGGCATTGCACAGGAAGTAATTTCTACCACTAAAGCGGCTTCACTCAATAATATGTCCCTGGGTGATTTTCGCGGGCAATATCTGGACTATAATGCCTGAAATCTTTGCCGAAGATGAACCAGTTAGCCGTTACCGATGCCAATATCGTTATAATCTTATTGTTTTAGAGCTAATAATCCACGTTCTAAAAAATATTAATGTTAATGCTGCGGCTGCGCCGGTTGACTGCTGTTCATCTTAACGGGCCTTAACAGGGTTGAAAAAGTGAGCGAGCCCATTTTCCATTGGCCATTTTCTTTGAGATATACTTCAGTTACCATAAAAGCATGGGTCACTTCGTTGCCGCCTACCACGGCCAACAAGTCGATGTCATTTAACAGGATCGCTGTATTACCAAAGATGTTTACTGACGCTCCGTATACGACAGCTTTCTTATACCAGATCATGCCGCCTTTGATCGTATTCAGCTCTTGGGTCTTTCCCCAGCTTCCGCCCATATGAACAAAGACACATTTTTCATCAAACAGGCCGTTTAATGATTCTACGTTTTTGTCCGACATCCATGTCCATTTTGACTTGGAAAGATCAAGCAGTTCCTGTTCTTCCTTCGTCACCGTTGAACTTGGGGAGCTAGGCAGTTTAGCCTGAGCATGTATTAACTGTGCACTGGCAAAGCATAATAGGATGGCGATAATTGATTTTTTCATGATTATAAAATTTAATTTAATGGACTGGTTTAATTCTTTATGCTGTTATACTCGGCATCCGTCACCCGTTGCAGCCATTGCGTCTTATTTGTAACACTTTTGGTGCTAACTGCGATATAGGTGAATGCACTATTGGGAGCGGCCCCGTGCCAGTGCGGTACACCAGGCGTGCATTTGATCACATCGCCTTTTTTGACGATTTGAATCGGCTTGCCCTTTTCCTGGTAATAGCCGGTGCCTTCGGTGATCAGCAGAATCTGTCCTGCCGGGTGAATATGCCAGTCCAACTTTGCGCCGGCAGCAAAAGTTGCCTGTGCAATGTTGATATCGATTACCGTATCGGCTTTATTTAATTCGGTCAGCCATACATCACCTGTATGGTTATTTGTCTTGGACAATTCGCCTTTAGCAAAGATGGGGGCCGATTGTGCCCAGGCATGCATCGTCGTCATCACTGTCAGCAATATTAAAAACGCTAATTTTTTCATAGGTATCGTTAGTAGTTTAGTTATCCAATTTTCTTTCTCCCAGCCATTTGACCATGCCTGGGTCGCGGTGGTCAAAAAACAGGCTAGCGCTGGTGTCCAACGTGCCAATAGCCTCCATATCTTCTGTGCTTAATTCGAAATCGAGGCTATTGAAATTTTCAGTCATCCGTTCTTTATGAATCGATTTTGGGATCGCGATCACGCCTCTTTGCGTCAACCAGCGAAGAATAATTTGTGCTATGGATTTATGGTATTTGTTTCCAATGGCTTGCAGTAATTCATTATGGAAGATGTTATTCTTGCCTTCAGCAAATGGCCCCCAGGATTCGATCTGCACAAGATTATCCCTCATGAACTCCTGTGCGTGGTTTTGCTGGTGGAAAGGATGAGTTTCCACCTGGTTAACAGCAGGCACGATTTCATGGTGAACGATCAGGTCCATCAGCCTGTCGGGATGGAAATTGCTGACGCCAATGGCTCTAACCTTTCCTTCTTTATACAATTCCTGCATTGCCCGCCACTCACCATAAACGTCACCAAATGGCTGATGGATCAGGTACAGGTCCAGGTAATCCAGTTGCAGCTTTTTCATTGAGTTTTCAAAAGCCTTTTTTGTTCCCGAGTAGCCATCTGACTGTATCCACACCTTGGTTGTGATAAACAATTCTTCACGGGGTACGCTGCTTCTTTTGATGGCTTTTCCAACCGCTTCTTCATTCATGTAGGACTGCGCCGTATCAATGAGCCGGTAGCCGGTTTCGATAGCATCCATTACGCTTCGTTCGCACTCGGCCAGATCTTTTACCTGGAATACACCAAAACCCAGAATGGGCATCTCTATTCCGTTATTTAATTTTACGTATTGCATCATTTTTTTTCTTTTGTAACACAAAGTTCCTCCCTGAAACTGGTTACATCTCCTTGGGTTTTTGTTCAATGCTTTTTGACACACACAAAGGTCAGGCGTTTTTTCGAACCCGATAGGATATAGATCACGGATGATTGTACCACTTTTACCGATTCCGATATGGTCGGTAATCAATCAGTGGACAAATTGATAACTTTGAGTCATAGAAAAGAAGAACATGGACAAGATGCTTAGGTTCAATACGATCAGCGAATACAACGCATTCAACAACAATGCGACCAAGCATCCGCTGGTTAGCGTGGTCGATTTTTCAAAGGCATTGCCAAGAACCGGCTCCCGTATGTATTTTGGCTTTTACACGATATTTTTGAAGGATGTCAAGTGCGGCGACCTGGTGTACGGAAGGAATACCTACGATTACCAGGAAGGAACGCTGGTTTTTATGGCGCCCGGACAAGTGGCAGGCGTGAACAGCAATGGTGAAATTTATCAGCCCAAAGGATATGGCGTAGTATTTCACCCTGATTTTATACGCGGAACAGCACTCGGCAGGCACATGCAGGATTATAGCTTTTTTGGCTACCAGTCAAATGAGGCGCTGCACCTTTCAGTCCAGGAAAGAGATATTGTCCTGGATTGTTTTTCCAAAATTGATTACGAACTGGATCATGCCATAGACAAGCACAGCAAGAGACTCATATCAACCAACATTGAATTGCTTTTGGGCTATTGTATCCGTTTCTATGACCGCCAATTTACAACGCGTGATTATGTCCACCATGGAATTCTGGAAAAATTCGAGAAATTATTAAATGAATATTTTGAATCTGACAAGCCGCAGACGGTCGGCTTACCTTCAGTTGCCTACTGCGCAGAGAAACTGAACCTTTCATCAAATTACTTCGGTGATTTGGTCAAGAAAGAAACCGGTAACACAGCGCAGGACTATATTCAATCCAAACTGATTGGTATAGCCAAGGAAAGAATATTTGACACCGAAAAAACTGTCAGCCAGATTGCCTACGAACTAGGCTTTAAATATCCGCAGCATTTTGCCCGGTTATTTAAGCAGCAGGTGGGTCATACGCCCCTTGAGTACCGCTCCCTGAATTGACCAGACTGGTGGAATTCGAACCAATTTTCATTCGATTCCGCTAAGGTCAAAAGTTTTCTTGTCTCTCCCTGAAATGTATAAGAGATCAGTTGAAAAGTATAAATCAGAGCGCACTCTTAACCGGACCTTTGCTTTAGAAATTAAAAGACAAAGCAATGAAAAAGACAGTATTAATAACAGGTGCTTCCTCGGGGTTTGGAAAAGCGGCCGCTAAACTATTTGATGCCAATGGTTGGAACGTAATTGCCACCATGCGTTCACCCGAGAAAGAGACAGAACTATCCAAGCTTAGCAATGTTTTTATTAGCAAATTGGACGTAACCGATAAGCTTAGCATACAAAACGCCGTGAAAGCCGGTATCGAAAAATTTGGCAACATTGACGTTTTGGTAAACAATGCGGGCTACGGCGCCCTGGGCGCATCTGGAAGCGGCCACCGAAGATCAGGTGAAACAACAATTCGACGTGAATTTATTTGGGTTGATAGAAGTAACAAAAGCAGTATTGCCGGGTATGCGGCAAAAAAGATCCGGCACAATTATCAATGTTTCTTCTGTCGGTGGACGAGTGACATTTCCGTTCTCCTCACTTTATCATGCAACTAAATTTGCGGTTGAAGGTTTGACAGAATCTATGCAATATGAATTGAACCCATTTGGCATTCGCTTAAAAATAGTTGAGCCAGGGGGCTATAAGACTGAGTTTGCAGGACGTTCGATGGCGCTTTTCAACTTAGATGGTTTGAATGATTATAAACCTTCATTTGTTAAATTTATGGGTATGTTAGATCACTGGCCTATGTCGGAAAATATTGGCGAAGTGGCTGAGTGCGATTTTTGAAGCCGCTACGGATGGTACTGAAAAATTGCGTTATCCGGTAGGTCATGATGCTGCACAACTCATACAGAGCAGGCAACAAATGGAAGATGTAGATTTCAAAAAAATGATGACAGTCCAAACAGGCATTTAATATAGAAACCTGGCTGCCGATTCCGGACAGCCAGGTTTTTTATGGTAACTCTAATGAAATTAAAATGATGCCAGATAAATATATCGATCTTCAATCGATCAGCGACCTGCACAAGCTGGTTAAATACGCCCCGCCAAAGCACCCTCTGATAAGCGTGATAGACCATGCCGATTTTTATGCCAGGCGCCCTAAGACAGATGGCATTTACCGCTTTGGCTTTTATACCATCTCCTGTAAAAAATTTGAAGGCTTGTTAAAATATGGCAAAGGATATTATGATTTTAGTGAAGGTTCACTACTATTTACCGCCCCGGGACAAACTATAACACCCGGGCCGGATGTTACCGTTGATGAAGGCTGGGCGCTGTTTATTCATCCCGATCTGATCTATGGTACCGATTTGGGCAAAAAGATACACCAATATTCTTTTTTTAATTATGAAACCAACGAGGCGCTGCATATTTCAGAAGAAGAGAAACTAATCATCAAAGATTGTGTGGCAAAGATTGAAAAGGAGTATTCGCAAAATATTGACAAGCACTCGCAGGGCCTCATTGTCAGTAATATTGAACTGTTGCTGAATTATTGTAACCGCTTTTACGACCGGCAATTTTACACGCGCGCAAAAGTCAACTCGGATGTGGTGCAACAATTTGAAAATTTGTTAAAAGAGTACTTTTCGCAAGGTACCCTAATTGAAGCCGGCCTGCCAAATGTTAAATATTTTGCTTCCCTGCTTAACTTGTCGCCTAATTATTTGTCTGACCTTTTAAACAAATTTACGGGCAAAACCACCCAGGAGCATATCCACCTGGCGCTAATAGATAAAGCTAAATCATTATTATGGGGCACGAATGATTCTATCAGCGAGATCGCCTACGGTCTCGGTTTTGAACATCCCTCGCACTTTACAAAGATATTCAAATCAAAGACAGGCAAATCGCCCAGCGAGTATAGGCATCTGAATTAAATGATGAAAAATCTTTGGCTGGGCACTCAGCACTCTTCAATAGAATATTTATAAAATTTAGCAATCCTTAATGAACGTTTTGATTCCTCCGTTTTTTGAAACCGGAGGCTTTTTTGTGAGTTTCACCGGCTACGGCATTTAATCTGAAGCCAGAAAAAAAATGAAAATAAATTTGCGCAATTGAATGACTGCATGTATATTTGCAGTCAATCAACTGCAAATAATATGAGACGAGATGTTTTCCAGGCCATTGCCGACCCTACGCGCAGGGCCATTTTGGGCTTACTGGCATTGGGGGCCATGACACCCAATGCCGTTGCCGAGCATTTTGACAGTACCCGGCAGACGGTATCAAAGCATATCCAGATCCTAACCGAATGCGAAGTACTAATACAGAAGAAAACCGGCAGAGAAATTTATTATCACTTTAACCCCGAAAAAATGAAAGAGATTGACATTTGGCTGGAAGCGCTTCCGCAAGATCTGGGAGGACCGCTTTGATCAGTTAGATGACCTGTTAAAAGACTTATAAACTAAACAATCATGACAAACAATTTTGTGTTCGAAACAGACCTGGCCGCTAAAAAGATTCACATAGTACGTGAATTTAACGCGCCGATTGAAAAAGTATGGAAAGCCTGGACAGACCCTGACCTTATTGAAAAATGGATGGCGCCGAAACCATGGACAGCCGTAACTAAAATTATGGATTTTACCGTTGGCGGAATATGGCTGTATGCCATGGTTAGCCCTGAAGGCCAGAAACATTGGGTCTATGCTGAATTTACTGCAATAGAAAATGGCAGCGCTTTTTCATCAACGGGTATGTTTTGTGATGGCGAAGGTAACCCGGTTACTGATGCGCCAAAATCATACCGGGATACTAAATTCTCATCCATTGACGGTAATAGAACGAAGGTCGATATGGTGATCACCTTTGAGGATGAAGCCACCATCAAATTGTTCGTCGAAGGGGGCTTTAAAGAAGGCACTACCATGACGCTTAACCAGCTGGATGAATTGCTGGCTTCGGAATAGGTTGAATTTCAAAGAAATACTTAAAAGACACGTTCAATTTTAAAGACGATTATTATGAGAAAATTAAAATTACAGGTACAAATGACCATTGATGGTTTTGTAGCCGGGCCAAATGGCGAGAACGACTGGGTAGTTATACCCGGCAAACAGGATCCAGAGGCTTTACAACAGATTATCAGCTTCGGCGTCGAGCTTGCTGACAGCTGCGATACCTTTTTGCTGGGCCGCAAACTGGCCGCTGCCGGTTTCTTCACACACTGGGAAAACGTGGCCGACAACCAGCCTGAAAATCCCTGGAACCCTCTAGCGCAGCTGATAGTCAATCATCGCAAGATAGCATTTAGCGGCAGCGAAACAACCCTTCCCGGCCGCAACCTCGAAGTGGAAAACGGCGACCTGGCCACCGTCGTACAGTCCCTCAAAAACCAACCTGGTAAGGACATCCTGGTCTACGGCGGGGCTGGTTTTGTAAGTTCGCTCGTCAGCCTGAACCTTATTGATGAATATTATATCATCACTAACCCTGTTGCCATAGGCACAGGCCTTTCCATTTTTAAAGAGAGAAAAATACTGAACTTAGAAAGTACTATAGCCTACAAACACGGCAAAGTACTCAACAAATACCTGCCGGTATAGGTGGGATTAAGTTGCACCCGTGACACGGGGGAAATGGCAAATATTTTCACGTTTCGATTAGTCTCTAAATTGTATTTTAAATAAAAGCCAATTATGAAAACCAAATTAATAAGTGTTGCTCTTGGCATAGCCTTATGGGCAACCATTTTAAGGGCTGATGCACAAAAAAGCTATACAGAAGGTATGGTAACCATCAAAACCAGTGCGGGCGGCCAGGAAATTGAAATGAAAACGTATTTCAGAAACGATTCCGTAGCTACAATTTTTTCTGGTGGTCAGGCAAATATTAAGCTTTTAGCAGATGCCAACTACAAATATTTTGCCGTTGTGGCCGAGGTTCCGGCCGTCAAAATGAAAAAAGCTGCGATCTATACGCCTGATGAAATTGAACAGGCCTTAAGCGGTCTTCCAACGTTTACCTTTGCTCCGTCAGCCGAAGCAAAACAGATATCTGGATTTAACTGCAAAAAAGTTGTGGCAACGGACACGAAGACTCAAAAAACATATGATATCTGGATAACCAATGATATCGCATTGCCACCTGATGTTATAGAAAAATATTATGCGTCTATTGGCGGCGTGCCTATACATTATATTGCATTCCAGAAAGGACCAGATGGTACACTTTCAATCGCTGATTGCACCATAAGCGGAGTGTCTGATCAAAAAGCTCCTCGAGGCACCTTTGGCATTGCACCTGATTTTGATAAGATATCGAAAACAGATCTTGATGCTATGGCACGAGGCAAAAAATAACCTTGTTAAGACATAAAACAGCCTCTCAGCGCAAACTGAGGGGTGGATGCCTTATGCCGGACTGGTCCGCTCAATTAAGAAACTTTCCAAAACCGGACATATGGAGCGTCCGGATATGTTACAACTCAGGTAATGGATAGTATATATTTTCCTATTTATCAACCGGTTACAATTTTGGAACAGCAATTGAGTAAGTAATTTACTTGAGTCAATATACATTCCATATCAATTTCTATGACCTGGCTTGCCTGGGAGCAATATTTATCGGACTCGCTTTCAGCCTGATGCTGATTGTTGCCAAAAGGGCCAACGCGGCAGCAAACCGAATTCTTGGGCTGATCTTAGCCATTATCGTCTTGCGTATGATCTGGGCTTTGGGCATAGACGTTCGCCTGGAAACCTATTTCCCGCACTGGGGCTTTGTACCATTACAATTCTCGCTAGCCTTAGGTCCCTTGATCTATTTTTATGTACTTAAGATAACAAGACCGGAATTTAAGTTTCGTTTCAATAATCTGTTTCATTTTCTTCCCTTGCTGTTGGAAATCGGCATCTGGCTATTAGAAGTTCGGGAAAGCACAAAGACCGGCGCAGCTACTTACCGTACACCAATCTTTCATGAGCTGAACCCTGTATTACAATTACTGGCGTTTATTTCGGTTTGCGCCTATTTGTACGCATCTGAAAGGCTGATAAAAGTCTTCTACCTGGACCAGAAATTTAACGGGGGTGACCGTTACCGGCTTAAATTGCGATGGCTGCATAATTTATTGATAGGTTTCGCCCTATTGTGGCTATTGTGGTTACCCTTTACAGCCATCGATTATCTTTATTACCATAATCAATCAAGTATACATTTTTATCCTTTATACCTGCTTTTAGCAGTGTTGACCATCTGGCTGGCCGCCGCTATAATTTTAAGGCCGGAAACCACCTCGCCCGTTGATGCACCTTTTATTTTAAACTTACCGCCGCCGTCTGAGATCAGGCACAAAGGTATTTGGCTGAAAAGAGTCGTAAAATCCAATCATTACTATAGAGACCCGGAACTAAGTCTAACCTCTCTTGCTGAAAAGCTTGGGCTGACTACGCATGAATTATCCCGGATCATCAACACCGCGCTCAAAAAAAGCTTCAATGACTTTATAAATGAATATCGCGTGGCGGAGGTGATAAGAAGAATGCAGGATCCCACTTACGACGGCATCACGCTTCTGGGTATTGCATACGATTCCGGGTTCAACTCGAAAAGTACCTTTAACCTCATTTTTAAAAAAATGATGGGCAAAACTCCGGCGGAATATAAGACTGAGCGGAGAAAAGAGTTCCTATCTTATAATTTAGGACGACATCCGGCGTTTTCAGCGGTTAATTCGAATCGACAAACCAACACCAAGTGGTCTGTTGAAAAATTAAACCGGAATGTTATGTTTAAAAATCATCTCAAAGTCTCGCTGCGCTTCTTATTAAAAAATCGTTTTTTCAGCCTGATCAATATCGTGGGTCTTGCTACAGGGACGTTATGCTGCCTATATATATTGTTTTATGTAAAGGATCAGTATAGCTACGACAAACACCATCGGGATTCGAAAAACATTTACCGGGTAACCACTTTCATAGCACATACCGGCGATGTAGTCAATATGGCTACTGCATCGCCGCCGATTGCGCCGGCTTTGAAAAGTGATTTTCCGGAAATCCTGCAATATACCCGTGTCGTACCTACGCTGGGCATTAAAGAACATTTAGTTAGCTATAGGGAAAAGGCGTTTTATCAGCGGGATGCAATCATGGTCGATTCCACCTTTTTTACGATGTTTACTTATCATTTCACCAATGGTTCGCCCCTAAATGCTTTAACAGAGATCAACAGCATCGTCCTGAAAAAGACCATTGCTGATAAACTTTTCGGAACCGCTGATCCGATCGGCAAAGTCATTACGATGGAAGATGCAGACGGAAAAAATATGTTTAAAGTAACCGGTGTGGTGGATGAAAGCGCTGGAAAGTCCCAAATCTCGGCCAATATGTTCATCAGGCTGAACAAAAACGGCTACGGTGGTGGTATATTTACGAATAATTCCTGGGCAGGAAACAATTTTACGTACACTTTTGTGAAATTGCGCGCCGATGTCAATGTGAATGCGCTCGAGAAAAAGCTGCCCTCATTTCTTAACAAGTATGGGGCTGATCAACTGAAGAGTTCCGGGATGAACAAATCGTTACACCTGCAACCGCTAACGTCCATTCATATCACACCAGGTTACGACGCGGAAAGCGATAAAATTGTCAGCACGTCTTTTCTGTGGGTATTGATTTTAATAGCAATATTGATACAAATCATTGCCTGTATTAATTTTATGAACCTGTCTACCGCCAGGGCTTCTAAGCGGGCAAAAGAAGTAGGTGTAAGAAAAGTGATCGGAGCCGGAAAATACGACCTCGTTACCCAATTTCTGGGAGAATCATTTTTATTGTCATTTATCGGGATCATCATCGCGGTGCCTTTGTTAGTTCTGGCGCTGCCTTATTTGAACCAAATCACCCAAGCCAACATCGAATTATCTTTTTTTAACGATTATCACTTGTGGCTGATGCTGGGCGGATTGACTGTTGTGACCGGCCTAGCCGCCGGGAGCTATCCCGCCTTTTATATGTCAGCCTTTATGGCCATTAAAGTGATTAAGGGGAATTTCACTAACCACATTTCCACGCAGGTTTTACGACGTTCGCTGGTCGTATTCCAGTTCGTCATATCCATCATACTGATCACTGGTGTAATCGTTATTTACAGTCAGTTAAATTACATTAAAGACCGCGACCTGGGGTTTGCAAAAGACCAGCAGATCATATTAACTTTTCATACCAACGACACCCGGAAAAAAATGGATGCGCTCGCCGCTGACCTGCAGCAATTAGCCGAAGTAAGATCCATATCCAGGGCGAGTAACACTTTCGGTTCCGACTCCTACTTTGACTGGGGCGTTTTTTTATCGGGAACCAATCCTGCTGAGGCCATTGACCAGCAAAACCTGTATACCGATGAGCATTTTGTAAAAACGATGGGTATAAAATTGACTGGCGGCAGGGAGCTCATGCGGGGCGACTCGGGTAAAGTATTGATCAACGAATCCCTGGCTAAACGATTGCGCCTGGACCCCAACAAGGCGATGGGTACGACGCTATTTACCGACGGCGACCGGAAATACCAGGTAGCAGGTGTCGTTAAGGATTTTAATTATAAATCTTTACACGACAAAAGCGGCCCGTTTATGATCATCTATGCACCGAAGGCCAGCGAGGTAAATGATTTGATTATAAACACGAACACGAAAAATTACAGCTCTTTTTTGGCAGCGGTCCGGCAGGTATGGCGCAAGAACCTGCCCCAGACACCGTTTGACTACACCTTTATGAATGACCGGATGCAGAGCGCCTATGAAAACGACATCGTATTGTCGCGGATCATCAATTCTTTTACCCTGGTCGCAATTTTAATTTCCTGCCTGGGCTTATTTGGGCTGTCGGCCTTTAGCGCCGAACAGCGTAACAAGGAAATTGGCATCAGGAAAGTCCTTGGTGCAAGTGTGTCAGGCATAGTCGGATTGCTGTCAAAGGATTTTTTGAGGCTTGTTGTCATCGCCTTTGTTATCGCTGCGCCTATTGCATGGTGGGCTGCGGGCAAATGGTTGCAAGGCTTTGTGTACCGCGTCAGCTTAAGCTGGTGGATTTTTGTTTCAGCCGCAGCTGCGGCGATGCTAATTGCATTGTTAACGGTTAGTTTTCAGGCAGTCAAAGCTGCTGTAGCAAATCCGGTTAAAAGTTTAAAATCCGAATAGTATTTTAACCATACCAAATAACTAATTGTTTCATACTTAGTTATTTGGTATGGTTTTGAGGCGCTGCATTGAGCACAATCGGAAGGCCACTCCGAACGGAGGCTTTTCACGGGGTTATCGAGCGCAGATCGTAAACATTGATAACTGACGGTCAGTAGGGTGACCAGAAGCATTCCCGCTGCCGTCAGGGCAAATATCCACCAAACTTTCAAATTGATAGCCCTGTCAAACGGGCACAATTGGCAAGCAGCTGGTCTTGTAATCGCAGGTCATCTACGGATGAATTATAACGGGCCAATTTTTGGTGATGAAAATATTGACCACTCACCATCACTTCCGGATCATCACTGACGGCCAGCCACACTTGTGTCTGATAGCCTTTATCCAAATCATCTGGTGCACCCGCACCGCCCATTTTGGTTGGCACCCAACCAGGGTCGACTGCGTTAGCGTAAACTTGGGGCCATTTGCGAGCCAGAATTTTCGCAAGCATAAGCATATGCAGTTTGGTATCTGAATAAGAAGGACGATCAGTCCAGGCTGGGTGACCGGATAAATGCATACCGGAACTTAAGTAGACCAACCGCTTTGGCTGGTTCATTAAAGCAGTCAGGATGTATGGGGCCAATGTATTCACGTACAGTAACTGTTCCGCTGACGTTCGGTAAACACCGGCATTATGAATGACTGCATCAAAAGTGTCTAAAGCGTTGGCCTTTTCCGCTAATGCCCTGGTCTCTTCGATGCTTGACAAATCAGCGATCAGAACGTCTTTCGCCCCAGGTACGCTTTTTAGCGCCTGTTCACCACGGGCGGCATTGCGCGCGTGCAGCACCACATCATGGCGCTCTTTTACTAATTGCTTTGCTGCTAACTCTCCAAGGCCGTCGGCTGAGCCGGTGATGAAAATTTTCATATTGATGGAACAAATTAGGCCTAATTTGTTTGAAACCAATATTTGGAACCGCCATTTAAGTGTTAGTTCAATCGGCGTTTGGCCGCCATTTTGTGTAATGTTATGTTTACTTTATCACCTCACTCACCAAAATGACAGGACTGATATTGGTATAATTTGAAAAATCCGCACGAATGGCATCTCTGTGCGGTCCAATGGCCGCCTGATAGTCGCTCAGGCTTTTTACATAAAATGTGCCAATAGCCATAAAAGGCAGTGGCTGGTTAGGAATACCACTGGAAAGGCCTTTTTCAATGGTGTATTTGAGTAAATTTGATCCTAAAAACCCTGCTACCATAGGCATGTGCTTAGTTTCATAATACTCCATATTAAAGGTTTTACCTTCGGCATAAGGGTACATAATGGATATTTTAACCAAACCTTTTTCAGCAACAGCTACGTGCTGCTTTTCTTGACTAAACGCATTGAAACAAATAGTTAATAGGAAAAACGATACAATTAGTCTTAATTTCATAATTATTTATTTAACTGTTAAAATGTTCAATTTGAGTATCATAACACAAATATTAAAATATTTGCCTTTATTCGCAAAACGTTATTTTTGGCCGTTTATCATACTTGCCGTCGGTAATATTGCGTACAGGAAGCACGCCAGTTTGTGCTCCTGTAAAATCAAATCGCATTTATATGTTTAAAAATTATTTCAAAATTGCATGGCGCAACCTAATTAAAAATAAGGTATTGTCGCTCATTAATATAGGTGGCCTTTCAGTGGGTATGGCCGTGGTAATGCTGATCAGCTTGTGGGTTTTGGATGAAGTATCGTTTGATAAGTATCACAGCAATTATCGCCAAATAGCCCAAGTAATGCAAAATGGCACTAATAATGGTCAAGTGCAAACCTCGTTCCATGTTCCGTACCCTTTGGCAGCCGAGCTGCGCAAAAACTATGGTAGCGATTTCAAGTCTGTAGCAATGTCGACACTCCCGAGAGGTTATATACTGGCTTTAGGTGACAAAAAACTGAATGAGCAAGGCTCCTTTATGGAAGCCGGCGGTCCGGACCTATTCACACTAAATATGCTTGAGGGGAGGGGCGATGCTATAAAGGACCCATCATCTATATTGATATCAGCGTCGACGGCTAAGGCATTTTTCGGAAATGCGGATCCCATGGCTAAAGTATTGAAGCTGAATAATTTGGATAACCTGAAAGTAGCCGGCGTTTATGCAGATCTGCCTGAAAATACCACGCTTGCCGGGATGGCTTTTATTGGTTGCTGGGACCGGTATGCGACAGATTACAGACTGAGCGGAATGCGCGAGCCATGGGGTCCAGGCATTGTTAATTTATATGTTCAATTGGCTGACAATGCCGACCTTGAGAAGGTGTCTTTAAAAATCAGGGATGAAAGGCTGCGGCATTTAAATCCGGTTTTAGCTAAATCGAAACCGGCGCTATTTCTGCAGCCGATGAGTAGATGGCATTTATACAACGAGTTTAAGGACGGAAAAAACATCGGCGGCAAAATTCAATATGTGTGGCTTCTTGGCATTGTAGGGGTGTTTGTACTGCTACTGGCCTGTATTAATTTCATGAACTTAACTACGGCCCGGTCTGAGAAACGAGCGCGTGAAGTAGGTATTCGCAAGGCAATTGGGTCATCCCGCGGCCAATTGGTATACCAGTTTTACGGTGAATCGCTACTGTTTGTATTGCTGGCATTTTTGGCCTCATTACTGCTGGTAGAATTTAGTTTTTCTGCTTTTAATCAACTGGCCGGTAAACATATAGTTATTCCTTGGAACAGCCCTGCGTTTTGGCTCGCCGGAATTGGCCTTAGTTTCATTACCGCTATAATTACTGGCAGTTATCCGGCACTCTACCTGTCGTCATTTAAACCTGTCAAAGTATTGAAAGGGGCGTTCCGGGTTGGGCGGCTGGCTTCGGTCCCGCGTAAAGTACTGGTGGTACTCCAGTTTACAGTTTCTATTGTGCTGATCATCGCTACTATCGTAGTTATCCAGCAGATCCTTTTTGCCAAAGATCGCCCCGTAGGCTATAGCCAGGATAGATTGGTTGCCGTACCTATACTGACCTGGGAAATCCATCAACATTTTGATGCTATAAAACAAGCCCTTGAAAGAAACGGCACGATAACTGAAATGGCCGAAGCAGATGCTCCGCCTAACAACGTTGCTGGTACTACTGGCGGCATCGCATGGCCCGGAAAAGACCCTAATCTGGATGTCAATTTCGGCCAGAACGATATTACATACGATTATGGAAAAACCATTAGCTGGGGGTTTAGCGCTGGCCGTGATTTCTCAAGGTCATTTCTTTCCGATTCAGCAGCGGTGATTATTAACCAGGCAGCAGCTGATTTTATGTCCATGAAGAAACCGACAGAAAACTACATAACCTTTTTTGGGGAAAAATTTAGGATCATAGGCGTAACTAAAGACATCATTAACCGTTCGCCTTATGAACAGGTGCAACCTATGGTTTATTTTTTAGCGAAATGGCCGGGAGGAAGCGTACTGCTAAAGATTAGCCCGAAAATGAGCGCCGGTAAAGCTATTCGCAACATCGCTTCGGTGTTAAAAACCGAGAATCCGCAACAGCCATTTGAGTACCACTTCGTAGACCAGGAATATGCTAAAGAATTCGATAATGAGGAACGACTGGGCAAGCTAGCTACTGTTTTTGCCGGGCTAGCTATATTTATCAGCTGTCTCGGTCTGTTTGGAATGGCGTCATTTATGGCCGAACAGCGCATTAAAGAAATAGGTGTACGCAAGGTGCTTGGCGCATCCGTATTCGCCCTGTGGCAGTTGCTATCAAAAGACTTTGCCATACTGGTGTTTTTTTCAATAATCATAGCCTCGCCCGTGGCTTATTACCTTATGCAAAACTGGCTTCGTAACTATCCGCTTCACACCGATGTCGCATGGTGGATATTTATCGTTACAGCTATCGGCGCTATAATAATCACATTAATAACTGTAAGCTTCCAGGCCATAAAAGCCGCATTGGCAAACCCGATAAAAAGTTTGAAGACAGAATAATAAGCTATATATGCCGACTTTTTTATTGTTCGCCTAGATAGGTAAAAACGCGACTTTAAGAATCTTTGACATTTTTTCCGCCCCTAAAATTGCGTCACAATCCAACCGGCAAAATATCCGATGGCCAAGTTGAGAAGCGAAATAATAAAAAATGCACCTAAAGTGAGGCTGATGACCTTAGCTTTCGAAGCATCGTTGAAGAACTGAGCATAACACCAGCACATTAAAACGAGTAGAAAACCCTGTTGAACTATGCCATATTGGAGAGTTAATGCATTACCGAAAATATAAACAATGGGGAAAACGAGTAGGCTAACAATTAAAAACAATCCCATTAAGTATGTATTCAAAACGAGGTGTTCTGCAAGATTATATTTCCGTTTTTTAAAAATGACATAGGAAACTAAGGTGCTAGTTATGATCAAGATTAGACAGTCAAAAGCAAAATGCTCATTTATCCAGGTAACGATTTTCCAGGAAGCCCTGGTTATGTCTTCCCCGGGCTCAGTTAGACTCGAGTGAAGGCGGTCGAAAATTAAGTAATGCCAGAGTAGTCCATAAAAAGTGGCAAGCACAATAGCAAATGATAGTGGCTGAAAATGCCTGACTCTTTTTCCTTCCAGAAACTCGCGGATAGTGTGACCGGGTCTTGTCAGAAGCTGCTTAGCAGTATACAAAATCCCTTTATCAAAATGAAACAAGCCATGTTGCAGATCATGCAATATAAAATGCATGTTCAGTTTGTGGGTGTCTGCCCGTTGGCCACAACTACTACAAAAATTGTCCGATACCTGGCTACCGCAATTTTTGCAAATGATCGTAGTATTTATTTTATGAGTAGTTTTTTTCAACGTTTTTACCATTTGATTTCTTTGTTCAGCTTTGAGCTAACAATGCTTAAACTTACGATTTTGTATTGAGTTAAATAATGGTCACATCCGGTAAGCACGGGTTCTTTGTGTCCAATAATTGAATATGAATTATCCTTATTTCCGAGAAAGTAATGCACCCATTTTCTTTGCGATCAGTCCTGCTGCATACGTATGGTCCGCTAAAACCTTGGTTTGATAAAACATGGAAACCAGTGAGATAGTAGAAGTGAATTAACAACACCATCCTTTAATAGGGAAATAGGTCAAGTATTCTCAATAAGGCCTGATTATTATCTCGAATCGAATAAATGGACATATAGTGGCAAATGTTTGAATTCAAATAAAATACACTAAATTGCAATTGCTGTACTTTGTTTGAAAATAATAATATCTTTTGGAGAGGCGCTTTTTTATTGGAACGAAGTAATAAAACTTCTTTATACGGCTCAGCCAGGGGATGCCGACGGGGCAGGCTTACCGCGGGGAACTGAATTGATAAAGATTTCGACTTATCGAACCGCTAAAATCAACGAAACAGGTCAATTAATTTACTTTATAGACAGTTGGTTAGGTGGCAAAAAAAATCGGACAAAACTTAATTTTACAAGCTTGTCCGATTCGGTAGCGGGAGCAAGGCCCGACCTTCAAATAAATTAGACGTTGAAGCGGAAGTGCATAATGTCGCCATCCTGCACAATATAAGTCTTACCCTCAACGGACAGTTTGCCTGCTTCTTTGATCGCAGCTTCTGAACCGTTATATTTTACAAATTCTTCGTACTTGATTACTTCAGCACGAATAAAGCCCTTCTCAAAATCGGTATGGATCACACCCGCCGCCTGAGGCGCAGTAAAACCTTTGGTTATGGTCCAGGCACGTACTTCCTGAACACCCGCGGTAAAATAGGTGGCCAGGTTAATAGTTGATAAGCAGCCTTGATCAGTTTATTTACGCCCGATTCGGCCAGGCCCAGATCATCGAGGAACATCTGCCGTTCCTCGTAGGTTTCCAGCTGGGAGATCTCGGATTCTATCTGCGCCGAAATGATCAGTACCTCGGCGTTCTCTTCTTTTACAGAGGCCTTTACCTTGTCTACATATTTGTTACCCGTATTAACCGAGCCTTCGTCCACGTTACATACATACATGACCGGTTTGGCAGTAAGCAGCCAGATATCAGCAATATATTCCTGGTCTTCCTGGACAACTGGGGCGGTACGCGCTGATTTGCCTGACAGTAAATGATTTTTGTAGACCGTCAGCACATCGAATGCCTTTTTTGCTTCTTTATCGCCGCCGGTTTTGGCCATCTTTTCGATCTTGCTGATCTTTTTTTCGATCGAATCCAGGTCCTTCAGCTGAAGCTCCGTATCGATGATCTCCTTATCACGGATCGGGTCTACAGAGCCGTCCACATGGATCACATTATCATTGTCAAAGCAGCGCAGCACGTGGATAATCGCATTGGTGGCACGTATATTGGCCAGAAACTGGTTGCCCAGACCTTCGCCCTTTGCTGGCGCCTTTCACCAGTCCGGCGATATCCACGATCTCAATCGTATTCGGCACGGTATTTTTCGGCTCGACTATTTCAACAAGCTTGTTCAAGCGCTCATCAGGAACCGTAATTACACCCACATTTGGCTCAATTGTGCAAAACGGAAAATTAGCCGCCTGCGCCTTGGCATTTGATAAGCAATTAAAAAGTGTTGATTTACCCACATTCGGCAAACCTACTATACCACATTGTAAACCCATTTTTTTAAGTTAAATTTTCATTGTTCATTTGTTTTGCCGTTAAATTCATCTCAGCTGGCAGGCTAACTGACCAGGCCGGGGCATTTGCGGTTATGAACAAAATCGGCCGCAAAGATAACAGAAAAAATCTGCCTGTAATTTGAAAAAATAAACGACTTTTGCGCAACATTACCACAAAGCAAACAGATTTAGTCACCATGTAAAAAAGAGGGCATTTTTATGGAAGAAATGGTTGAACAAATAGAACTATTACTGGGGCAAAACGACGAAGCGCAAGCTCCATGAATTCCTCAACAACCTTAATATATCAGACGTTGAAGTACTGATAGGTGAACTTCCCGATTATGGCCCGCAATTTATTGAAATACTGTCTATTAACCGCGCTGTTAATGTATTCCGGATCCTCGATTTCCCCGTACAGGAGCGCATTCTGAAAAAACTTTCCGGAACTAAAATAGCCGAACTCATCAATGAACTTCCTCCGGATGACCGTACGGCTCTGTTCAGCGAGCTGCATGGCGATACCGTAAAAGTACTCATTCAGCATTTGCCCGCTGATGATCGTAAAGAAGCCCTGGTATTGTTAGGATATAAGGAAGACAGTGTTGGCCGTCTGATGACGCCTGATTATATTGCTGTAAAAAAGTCCTGGAATGTCGATCGCGTGCTTTCCCACATCCGTAAATACGGAAAAGATTCTGAAACCATCGATGTGATCTATGTGATCGACAGTAATGGCGTTTTACTGGATGATATCCGTATTCGCGAAATATTGCTTGCCGACCCTGAAACCAAGGTAAGTGCTCTGATGGACAGCCGGCTGATCGCCTTAAATGTGAATGATCCCCAGGAAGAAGCCATTAATGTGTTCAGGATGAATAACCGCGTAGCTCTGCCGGTTACGGATGATGAGAATATTTTGCTGGGCATTGTCACTGTCGACGATATCCTTTGGATTGCTAACGAAGAATATACGGAGGACATTCAAAAGATCGGTGGAACTGAAGCGCTGGACGAGCCTTACCTGGACATCAATTTATTTAAACTGGTAAAAAAGCGTATCGGCTGGCTCATCATTTTGTTTTTAAGCGAAATGCTCACCACAACAGCAATGCAGTCCTATGGCGGAGAGCTGCAGGCGATCACCATGCTGGCGTTTTTTGTTCCGCTGATCATATCCAGCGGCGGTAACAGCGGATCGCAGGCATCGACACTCATCATTCAGGCGATGGCCCTGGGTGAAGTGCGCCTGACTGACTGGTGGCGGGTAATGCGCCGGGAAATACTTTCCGGCCTGATGCTGGGTGTCATCCTGGGTATCATCGGCTTTTCAAGGGTGGCTTTATGGACAACCTTTAGTAATATTTATGGAGCGCATTGGCTGCTGATGGCATTTACCGTCTGCTTTGCACTGATAGGGGTAGTACTCTGGGGCTCACTGGCGGGCTCGATGCTTCCCATTGTATTGAAAAAGATCGGGTTTGATCCGGCAACTTCCTCAGCACCCTTTGTTGCCACATTAGTGGACGTAACCGGACTGGTTATCTATTTCAACATTGCCATGCTGGTTTTCGGTCAGGTGATGCACCATGCCAAATAGGGGAGGCAGAACCCATGGACAGTCCTGGATTGCCCTTTGCGTAATTTTCTTTGTATATTTAGCATATAATGTTAGAGAAAGGCTTTTTATCTTTGACAATTACATACGCTATCAATGATCACACTGTTTGTAGGCGGATTCCCGCTTGATATAGATGAAATGGACCTGGCAAAGCTATTTATGCCATTCGGCCAGATCAGTACCATAAAAATTATACGCGACAAAAAGACCCGTATCTGCAAGGGATACGCGTTTATTGAAATGGTGGATCTGGACGCCGCGACGGAAGCTGCTGCGAATTTAAACGGCAGAGCAATGGGCGATAGGAATCTGGCCGTGAAGATCACCGAAGAAAAACCTGCAGCCCCTGCAGCCAGACCATCTTCTTCAGGCAATTGGTCGTCTCCGTCCGCCAAATACGTAAAAGTGGACAGGCCTGGCAATGTGATCAAAAAGAAACGGCCCCGCCGCGGACAGGAATAATCAACGCACTTACTGAAAATCTGATTATTTGATCAGGCCCTTCAAATCCGGGTCGTTTTTGGCTGATGCCTGTAAAAAGGCTAAGGCATCATCGCTTAACAAAGATTGATCGGTCCCGGCTCTGAGCAGCAGTTTGATACAGGCTGACTGATGATGCAGATTACCCTCGTTTTTTGACATTAAAGCATACAGGGCCCATCCGGCCGGTGTGCTGTTAAATGAAGTGTCAGTCTGATTTATCCGGGCGCCCGCCCCGATCAATTTATCCACTAAGTTGTCCCTCCCGCAAAACGCGGCCCAGTGTAAGGCCGTAGCACCATCATTTCGGTCCTTGTAGAAAATATCGGCTCCCTGATCAATATAGAATATGCCCAGTTTTTCGGCATGAAGGCTGGCCGCCGCAATAAGCGGGGTATTGTTGTCTCCGTTGGCTTTGAATCCGTCTATATCCGCACCAAACTTCAGGAAAAGTTTCGCCAGTTGAATAGCCTGGTCATCGGTGATGCTGCCGGCGAATACGGCATCGCAAATCCGGTGCAAAGGATGTCCTTTAGGCGAAAAAACGTCATTGCCACAAGCTATACCTTCATTGGCCAAATCGGCATCAGCAGTAAGTGCCGTTTTTAATGCCTGGTAATCATGGGCACTGATTAAACTAAACATCGTATTTCTCTGCAGCATAATTTCCGGATATCGTATTGTCTTTCCCTTGCTATTAACAAATATACCAAACCCTCGAAGCCTGGTAAATTTCTAATCCTTCAAAATAGAAAAACCCTGCTTTGGGCAGGGTTCTGAAAGTATAAGTTTAGTTTGATCTATTAGATTTCAAAATTGAAGTCATCGTCATCGCCGGTTTTAGCAACTTCCGGTGACTCACTCATTTCATAGCGTTTTTCTACGACTTCCTGGTTGGCCTTGATGTACTCAACCGTGTCTTTCAGTCCTTCAGCGAATTTCTCAAAATCTTCTTTGTACAGAAAGATCTTATGTTTGATAAAAACACCGTCCTCCAATCTTTTCTTACTTTCAGTAATAGTAATATAATAATCGTTTGACCGTGTGGCTTTTACATCAAAAAAATAAGTTCTCTTACCAGCCCTAACCTTTTTTGAAAAAACTTCTTCACGTTCTCTATTGTCAAAATCACCCATATTAAAAAATTGTAATTAGTTTTTGTTTGGCATAAATATAAATAAATTTTCAAAGTACAAATATTAAAAACAATATTGTTGAGATTTTTTCAAATGACACCTCATATTTTTGTCTTATAAATTGAAAATTTACGCGTTTTCTTCTTCTTCCAGCAGTTGTTTTTCGTATAATTCAAAGTAAATATTTTTTTGCTGCATCAGCTCCTCGTGTGTGCCCTGCTCCATCAGCCGGCCATCCTCTATTACCAGGATTTTATCGGCATTTTTTATGGTGGAGATGCGGTGAGCGATGATAATACTGGTTTTGCCCTTCATAATGCTGCCCAGGTTAACCAGAATCTCTTCTTCAGTACGGGTATCAACGGCCGAAAGGCAGTCGTCAAATATCAGGATCTGCGGGTGCTTTACAATGGCACGGGCAATCGACACCCGTTGTTTCTGACCGCCTGACAAGGTAACCCCGCGCTCTCCGATCATCGTGTCGAATCCGTCCTCCAGTTCCATGATGTTATTATACACCGCTGCATCCCGGGCAGCCTGTTCAACCAGCGGCCTGTTGAGTACATCGGCACTAAAGGCAATATTATTGGCAATGGTATCCGAAAACAGGAAAACCTCCTGAGGTACAAAGCCGATCTGTGCGCGGTATGATTCCAGGTTAAGGCACTGCACAGGCTCCTGGCCGATCAGAATTTCGCCGCCGGTAACATCGTACATACGCATGATGAGGTTGGCAATGGTTGATTTGCCTGAACCGGTACGGCCTATAATAGCGATCATCTGTCCGGGCTCGGCCGTAAAGGAAACGTTTTTTAAAGCTTCGATGCCGGTATCAGGATAAACAAAGGATACATTACTAAAACGAATGCTTCCCGAAATCGTGCTCGGGGCGGTCTGGGGTGAAACAATTTCCGGCCGCTGATCCAAAAATTCGCTTATTCTTTTCTGGGAAGCGGCAGCGCGTTGAATCAGCGAGGTCACCCATCCCAGGGACATGACCGGGAAAGTCAGCTGATTGAGGTATACAATAAATTCGGCGATATTTCCCGGCGTTATCGTGCCTTTCATAACTTCCACGCCACCGATATACATCGTGATCACATTGCTCAGACCCACCAGCAGCAGCATCATCGGATAAAACAGGGCCTGCACTTTGACCAGCGCCATCGAATGGGTTTTGTAGTTTTCACTTTCGCCCGAAAAGCTTTCGCGCACCGAGTCTTCCCGCACATAGGATTTGATTACCCGGATTCCTGAAAAGTTTTCCTGCACAAAGCTGGAAAGATCTGACAGACGCTGCTGGATTTTCTCACTTCGGAAATTGATGATATTATTAACGTAGTAAATCGTGACAGCCAGAATGGGCAGCGGAAGTACCGAAAAAACGGCTAAGCGGACATTTACCGTCAGCATAATGGTGATGGCCATGACGAAAAGCACCACCGTGTTTACCGTGTACATAATGCCCGGCCCAAGGTACATGCGCACCCGGCTCACATCTTCGGTAACCCTGTTCATCAAATCGCCCGTATTGTGACGGCGGTAAAAAGCCAGTGACAATTCCTGATAGTGGTTATAGATCTCGTTTTTAAGGTCATATTCGATATGCCGGGACATCAGGATGATGGTTTGACGCATAAAAAAAAGGAACAGACCGCGCAAAAGTGCAAGCGCAAGTACCAATATGCCGAAAAGCAGCAGGCTGTAGCCGAATATGTGGTAAATGACGGCCTGCCGGTCAAAACCTGCAAAGAGCCGGTACACGGATATGTTTTCGCGAACAAGGTCAAAAGCCATCCCGATAACCTTTGCCGGAAGAACGCCAAAAACATTGGAGATGATCACAAACAGGATGCCGGGCACCAGGCGCCAGCGATATTTATACAGGAATTTATTTAAGTAGGCGAGACTCTTCATGGGTTATAGGCAAAGGTAGCTTTTTATCGTTTATGGTTAAGGGAACATCAGGCACAGAAAAATCAAAAATCGGTTATTCGCTAACTAAATTAGTTTGTGGCAATCAAAAAAACCTATACTTTTGTCCACATATCCTAAACATTAGGTTACTGCGAATGTCAGATCAAAATACCAGCGAATCACTGTTTGACCAAATGAATGCCTACGGTCATCAAAAAATTGTATTTTGTAGTGACCCTGATTCCGGTCTGAAAGCCATTATTGCCATTCATGACACCACACTGGGGCCAGCTTTGGGCGGAACACGCATGTGGGCCTATAAAACTGAAACCGATGCGCTTAATGATGTGCTGCGCTTATCAAAAAGCATGACCTACAAGGCTGCAGTCGCCGGGCTTAATCTGGGCGGCGGAAAAGCGGTTATCATTGGCGATTCGAGAAGGGATAAGACCGAAGCACTGCTGCGAAAGTTCGGACGTTTCATTAAAAATCTTAACGGTGAGTTTATCACGGCAGAAGACGTGGGTACCAATCCCAAGGATATGGAATATATCCGGATGGAAACGCAGCATGTTATGGGGGTTCCCGAAAGCATAGGCGGCTGCGGGGATCCTTCGCCCATTACTGCATCCGGCGTTTTTATGGGCATTAAAGCGGCTGTAAAAGAACTTTACGGCAACGATACGCTTGCAGGACGCTCGGTGGTGGTCCAGGGAATAGGCCATGTGGGTGAAAACCTGGTGCGCCTGCTTAGGGAAGAGAACGCGATGGTATACGTGAGCGATATCTACGAGGAGCGGACCGGCCAGGTTGCAAAAAAATACGGTGCCAAGGCAGTGTCCAATAATACGATATTTGATCTGGAGGCGGATATCTATTCGCCATGTGCCCTTGGGGCCACCATCAACACACAAACGATAAGCAAACTTAAATGTTCGATAATTGCAGGATCGGCAAACAATCAGCTTGAAGATGAGTATATACATGGGAGGATGTTGCTTGAAAAAGGAATTCTGTTCGCTCCCGATTATGTGATTAATGCCGGCGGTGTTATCAATTGCTATTCTGAATTGATGGGGTTCAGCAAGAAACGCACGTTGCAGCTTACCGAGAATATTTATGAAGCAACACGTAATGTACTCAGGTTATCGAGCGCCGAAAATATATCTACCATTGAGGCCGCCAATAAAATTGCTGAAAAACGTATATCAGATATTAAAAAAGTTAAATCGACCTATTAAAATTAATCACTTAAGGTAACACCCAAATCGTTCTTTATACTATGCTGAACAGAAGACACCTCCGTGTAAAAGTGCTACAGGCACTTTACGCCTATCATCAATCTGATAACAAGGAAATCAAGCAACACGAAAAAAACCTGCTGCAAAGTGTTGATATGGTATACGAAATGTATATCTGGATGCTCTCGCTGATATCGGAAGTGGTAAGCTATGCCGATACCGATGCTGAAGAGCGAAAACACAAGCATTTGCCTACGGCCGAAGATCTGGCGCCCAATCTTAAAATTCTTGAAAATAGGTTTGTTACCTCATTAAACCAAAACCAGGAATACCTAAGCGCATTTAAGAAATACAAAGTATCCTGGACCTTTGAGCCCGAGCTGGCGAAATCTCTTTTTACAATATTAAAAAACTCACCTGAATATGTCGAATATCTGGGCAAATCAGACGATACGATCCAGACCGATAAGGACGTTATAAAATTTATCTTCAAGAAGGTCATCCTCAAGTCGCTCCTTGCCGAGCAGGTATTCGAGGACAAGTTTATTTTCTGGCCCGTGGACAAGGATGTATTGCAGGCACTGATTGCCAAAACATTCAAAAATTTCTCCTTTGACGATTCCAAGCTGAATAAGCTGGCTGAAGTTACGGGCAATTGGGCTGAGGACCGCGAGTTTATTATCAACCTGTTCCAGCAGAGCATACGTCATGACCGGGAGTACCAGGAAATGATTGGAAAAAAGACGCAAAACTGGGAACCTGAGCGGATTGCGATGATGGATACCTTACTGATGAAGATGGCCATTGCCGAATTTATTAATTTCACGTCGATACCCGTGAAAGTAACTATAAACGAGTATCTTGAAATTTCAAAGGAGTTCAGTACGCCAAAAAGCAATTCATTTATAAATGGTATCTTGGACAAAATTCTGTACGAACTCAAAGCCGAGAATGTGATCAAAAAAGTAGGGCGTGGCTTAATTGAAGAATAGTGTAACTTTGAACAATAATTATAAACGGGAATTTACTATGATTAAAAAACTGTTTTTAGGTATAATGGCAGTAAGTGTGCTCCTGGTGGCCTGCAATTCAAATCAGGCAGGGGGTGATCTATCAGCAAATAATGGTTCAACAACGGCCGCTCCGGCCGATGCGCCGATCATGAAATTTGAAAAAGAGACACATGATTTTGGTAAGATCAAATCAGGCGACAAGGTGGGCTATGAATTTAAATTTACAAATACGGGGAAATCACCATTGATTGTAAAGGATGCGATCGCTTCCTGCGGATGCACCAAGCCGGAATGGCCAGCTTCACCGATTAAACCGGGCGAAAGCGGTATCATCAAAGTGACCTTCGACAGCCGCGGAAAAATGGGCCTTCAAGATAAACAAATTACAATAACAGCCAATACCAACCCGGCGCAAAACCTGGTTCATCTGATTGGCGAAGTGACAGCAACAAAATAATTATAACATAAACAATGATAGCAACAATTTTATTACAGGCCGGTGCTGGTGGGTTAGGTGGATTCGGTTCCTTTTTGCCCTTAGTACTGATCATCGTGGTGTTTTATTTCTTTATGATCCGCCCGCAGGTGAAAAAGCAAAAGGATCAGAAAAAATACGTCGAGGAGCTTAAAAAAGGGGATAAGGTGATCACCTCTGCAGGAATTCATGGCCGTATCGTAGATGTAGCCGAAAGTACCTTTCTGGTAGAAACTGAAGGCGGCGGTAAAATACGCTTCGAGAAATCATCCATTTCACTGGAGGCCTCCAGAGCATTAAATGCACCCCCGGCTACTACTAAATAAGAACTTAAAGGTATAAGCATAAAGGTAAAAGGGCAAAGGTCGTGATGGATTACCTTTAACCTTTTACCTTTCAATTTTTTACCTTTATACCATGGCATTTGTAAAATTATCCACATCAGAACGGCGCCGTTTATCGGCATTTTTTACCTGCCTGGTGCTGGCCGTGATGGCCTGGATTTTTACAACGCTTTCCAATACCTATAATTTTACGGTTAAAGAGGTATTGGCTTATAGAAATGCCCCTCAAAAGCGGGCTTTTCATCCCCTTCAACCTGATACGGTTAATGCCACGATGCAGGGAACCGGCTGGCAAATGCTGTTCTCCAAAATGAACAACGAAAATAAAACCATCAAGGTCGATCTGCAGACGCTCGAAAACAAGGATTATGTCGTGCTGAGCTCGCAGCTAAAGCAGATAAACGATCGAAAGGAATTTGACGAGCAGATCATATCTTTTAATCCGGATACGCTTTATTTTGATTTTTCAAACCGGTCGGTTAAAAAAGTTCCCGTGAGTTTATTGACGGGGATAAAATATCAGCGGCAATTTGCGCCAGAGTCCAACGATATTTCCATCAAACCCGCCTATGTTACTTTAAGTGGTCCCGGAAACCTTATTGCCAATATAGGTCCTGGAATACGGATTCGCTGCTGGTTGATAGTGTAAGCGAGACAGTAAGGACACGCCTGGCCCTTTTAACCGTCAAAAGAAGGAAATGTAAGTGTATTATCCAAAATCCGTCCTGGTGGTGCTACCGGTTGATGAGTTTACCGAGAAAACAATTTCCGTTCCGGTAAGCTGATCAATAACCGCAACTTCTATAAAGTGAAGATATTTCCTCAAAAGGTTAAAATCACTTTTACCACCTCACTGAGCAAATATCAGTGAGATGGATGAGGATTTTTTTGAGGCCATCAACCGATCTTAGTCTCTGGCAGGATCATGGCTACATCACCTTGCCGGTGAAGCTGGCCCGCATACCGGCCTACTGTAAAATAGTAAAGATCGAACCGCAGAACATTGATTTTATCGTAAGGAAATAATGCTGAAAATAGGTATAACAGGCAATATCGGCAGTGGCAAAACCACCGTAAGTAAAATATTTGAAGTACTGGAAATCCCTGTTTTTTATGCAGACCTGTGCCGCCAAAGAAGTTATGACTACCGACCCGGTACTTATTGAATGCATTAAAAAAAGCATTTGGGGCTGAATCTTATTTCGCAGCGGAACGTTGAACACGTGAGCATCTTGCATCCATTGTCTTTAATGACGAGGACTGAACTGGCTAAACTCAATGCGCTCGTTCATCCTGCCGTTTTCAGGGCCTTTGATACCTGGGTTGGGGGAATTCAGAATGCGCCCTATGTGGTCAAGGAGGCGGCATTGTTTTTGAAAGCAGTTCCTACAAAATGTGCGATTATTCGGTAATGGTTTCGGCACCGCTTGAATTGCGTATTGCCAGGGTATTGCAGCGCGATGGACTTAACGCGGGCTCAGGTGGAAAGCCGGAATGCCAGGCAATTTTCCGAAGAAGAAAAAATCAGGCTGGCCGATTACGTCATCTGTAACGATGATAGCCGGCTGGTGATTCCGCAGGTGCTGGATCTGCACAGGCAATTTTTAGCACTCGCCGGACCAATGATACTCGATGATTTCCTTTGTTTTGATGCCAGCGGCCTTTACTGCAAATACGGGGGCTTTTATCTCGATCCCCAGCAGCCGGTAAGCCTGGCAGTTGTATCCCACGCGCATGCAGATCATGCCATTAGCGGAAGCAGCCAAGTCTATTGCACGGAGGCGACCGCTGCGTTTATGCAATTGCGCTACGGCAAAAATGCTGCAAAAGCCTTTCAATATTGCCCCCTATGATCAGCCCTTTGTTATTGGCGGAGTGGAGCATTACGCTGATTCCGGCCGGACATATGCTGGGTTCGGCGCAGATCTTAATGGAATATCAGGGAACAAGATACCTTTATACCGGCGATTACAAGCTGCAGGCTGATGCTACCTGCGAGCCATTGGAGTGGGTAAAAACGGATGTACTGATTACGGAAAGCACCTTCGCAAATCCCAATGTCATCCATCCCGATCCTGTCAGCCGAAATACAAAAGCTGAATGATATAAAATCCAATATCTTATTGGGTGCTTATGGGCTGGGAAAAAGCCAGCGTCTGATCAATCTGATCACGGCACACGTTCCCGGCAAAACGATCCTGATTCATCACAGGATCATGCCACTGAATGCCATGTATGAAAAAATGGGGTTTTCGCCCGGCAAGCTACCAGCTTTATAGCCGTAAACTGATGAAAACCAAAATGAATATGTATACGTCGTTCCACCGTTTACATTCGATAGCTATTCCCGGGCTACGGGGTAAAACGCCTGTTTGCTTCCGGCTGGAAAAACCTGCAGGTCAACCAGAATGATACATTATTTATTTCCGATCATGCGGATTGGAATGATATTCTGGAGACCATCGAACGCACTGAACCCAAACAGGTATGGACCCTGCATGGCGACGGTAATTATTTAAGAAAACATTTTGGTGATGCTATCTTTGTGAAACTGTTAAATTAGGATGCTCAGGGAGAATATTGATTATTATATTAACCAGGATGGAAATTTTGTTTTTACCAGGGAGTACCATTTAAAACGGGGGTACTGCTGTAAAAACAAGTGCCTGCATTGTCCCTGGGATTATGGAAAACTAAAGTCATCCAAACAAATTAAGAAATAATTGCATCTTTGTATTAATCAACCATTAAGTGAGGGTAAGTTATGCATATTGAAGATGAAATACAAAGCACGAACTTTGAGGATAATTACCACAAAGCGGTTATCAATATTACCTATACCTATGGCTGGCTGAATAACGTTTTGCGCTGTCAGTTTGAGAAGCATAATCTTACCAATCAGCAATTTAATGTGCTGCGCATATTACGGGGGCAGTATCCAAAACCTGCAACGGTAAACCTGATAAAAGAGCGCATGCTGGATAAGATGTCGGATGCCTCGCGCATTGTTGACCGCCTGGTACAGAAGGGCCTGGTCTCGCGTTGTACCAATAATAAAGACCGCAGAGCCGTCGACATACGCATCAGCGAACTTGGGCTGGAGGTGCTTTCCAAGATGGATCGCTGAATTCAAAACCAGGGAGTTCCTGAAAAATAACCTCAGCGAGGAAGAAGCGGCAAGTCTCAGCGATCTGCTGGATAAGCTGCGGGGCTAAGGTCTCACAAATCGCTGGCAAAACCGGCCAGCGCCATGCCAACACCCAGAAGCACAGCCACCATCTTTCGCATAGTGAATTTATGGTCGCGGCCCGGCCTCGAACAGTATGGTGGTAGATATATGTAAGAATATACCGATCACAATGCCCATTATACGGTTAAAGTACTGTTGTAAATTTCCGATTCCACCGGTGCTTAGCGTATGGCTGAAAAAGTAGCCGGCTGGGGCCATCACGGCAAAAAGCAAAACAAACAAAGCAGTTTTGGCTTTACTCTGCCTGTTGGCCATGAGTACGGTAGCCAGGGCAAAAGAGGCAGGGACATGGTGCAGTGCGATCCCCCATACCAGCGTATCCTGGTTGCCTTCGGCCAACGGCATGCCTTCCAAAAAAGCATGGATGCATAAGCTGACCAGGATGCCCAGTGGGAACACGATATGTTCATGACTGGGTTTGTGCATGTGACCATGCTCAATCCCTTCTGAAAACTGTTCGAGCACGATCTGGAAAAGAAAGCCGATCAGAATAAATACACCTACGTAATTGTCATTGCCATGATAAGCGTCGGGTATCAAGTGCAGCACGGTGATACCAAATAGATAGGCACCGCTGAAGGATAAAATCAGCTTCAGGTTCTGGTGATTGTCGCCCTTGAACAGGAAAACGGACATCCCGCCGGTGAAAGCGCCTAAAAATAAAACGATTACTTTCCAGAGCGCCATATCGGTTCAGGTTCGAGTTTTTTAAATAAAATATAAAACAGCCATCCTACCAGTGAGCCATACAGCGCACCTGCGGTGACGTCCACAGGAAAATGTACGCCTACATAAACCTGGGCAAAACTGATCGATGCGGCCCATAAAATCGCCAAAACCCATATCCAGGGCCATTTTCTGTAAAAGACAAGGCTTATAAACACAGCCATGGCGAAATGGTCGGTAGCATGCGTAGAAGGGAAGCTGTAGCCCGTTCCGCAGCTTACCCGGGATACCGATGAGGGAGACACGACCGGGTCGCGGCAGGGCCGTAATCTTTGAACGGTATTTTTCATTACATGCACACTGGTGAAATCCGCAAATCCTGCCGAGAGTGCAAATAGGACAACAATAATGACTCCCGTCTTTTTGTAACGCCAGATACAAAATACCAGGATAAAGCCGTACAGCGGTATCCAGAACCGGGCATTGCGCAGCAGGGGCATCAGCCAATCGAAAAAGGGATTGCCCAGGTCATGATTAATAAAATGAAATAGTTGACGATCGAGCTGTATCAGGTGTTCAAGCATGGGTCTTTTTTACGAAATATTAGGTTGATCGATGTCAGTTTTTTCTGCAGAAAGCCAAAATTACGCATTATTTCAAAATGGCCTTCGGGGTATAAATTATTTTGTGAAATACTGCGATGATGCCCGGCTGCGTTTATCAACGATAAATGACAATGGGTCATCCATGCCCGGCGCAGCGGATGGCGCTCACCGGGTGTTTTCACAAGTCATAAATATAGCCAATCGCAAAATACGTTTTTAAACAATCGGACTTTATGCACGCTTATCGCTCAAATATTTTTAATTTTGCAGGAAATAAACGAACACTTTGACTTTAATTAAATCAATTTCAGGGATACGCGGCACCATTGGTGGAGCGCCCGGCGATGGCTTAACGCCATTAGATATCGTAAAATTTACTTCGGCTTTTGGTACCTGGGCAATTAATAAATCGGGCAAAAAAAAGATCGTTATGGGCCGTGATGCGCGGATTTCGGGTACCATGGTTAATAACCTGGTCATAGGCACTTTGCAGGGATTGGGTATTGATGTGGTTGATCTGGGACTTTCAACGACGCCTACCGTCGAAATGGCTGTTCCCGAGGAACAGGCTGCCGGCGGTATCATCCTAACAGCAAGCCATAACCCAAAGCAATGGAATGCCCTGAAATTGCTGAACCATGACGGCGAGTTTATCAGTGATGCCGAAGGCAAGCGAGTGCTTGAAATCGCCGAAAGCGGTGAGTTTAAATATGCTGATGTAAATGACCTGGGCAAGATTACGCTGGATGAAAGTTATTTACAAAAGCATATCGACCATATACTGGCTTTGCCGTTGGTTGATGTTGCTGCAATAACCAAAGCGAATTTTAGCGTGGTCATTGATTGTGTTAATTCAACGGGGGGGATTTTTGTGCCAGCTTTACTTGGCGCCCTGGGCGTAAAAACCGTTCATCAGTTGTATTGCGAGCCGGACGGGAATTTTCCGCATAACCCGGAACCGCTGCCCGAAAACCTGATTGCCCTTTCACACGAAGTACTCAAAAAGAAAGCGGATCTGGGCATTGCTGTCGATCCTGATGTTGACCGTTTATGTTTTGTTTGTGAAGACGGCAATATGTTTGGCGAAGAATACACTCTGGTTGCCGTGGCTGATTATGTTTTAAAGCATAAAAAGGGCAATACGGTTTCCAATCTTTCCTCCACACGCGCGTTGCGTGACGTTACGGAAAAAGCGGGCGGCCAGTATCATGCCGCTGCAGTAGGCGAGGTGAATGTGGTTAATAAAATGAAGGAAGTAAATGCCGTTATCGGCGGTGAGGGCAACGGCGGGGTGATTTACCCTGAATTGCATTATGGCCGCGACGCGTTGGTGGGCATCGCTTTATTTTTAACACATCTGGCCAAATATGGAAAATCGGTTTCCAGTTTGAGAAGTACTTATCCGGGTTATTTTATTTCCAAAAATAAGATCACCCTTACGCCGGAAATGGATATTGATGGGCTGTTGCTTAAAGTTGAGGAGAAGTATAAAAAACAGCCTCATTCAACCATTGACGGATTGAAAATCGAATTTGATAAAGAATGGGTACATTTGCGCCGTTCAAATACCGAACCTATTATTCGCATCTATTCGGAAGGGAACTCTGAAACAGTGGCCGATAATTTTGCAAACAAGATAATAGCCGATATAAAAGATATTCTGCAACTTAAAAGATAGTGAATGCCCGGATGACCAAATAGTTGTAGGTTTGATAACCCGCAGGTTTAATTCAATAATTCAATAATTAACTAACTCATAATTGAAATCGAAATGCGTGTTTATTTCGATAATGCTGCCACTACGCCTATTGACCCTGAAGTTTTGAAAGAAATGTATAAGGTGATGGAGAACCATTATGGTAACCCATCATCCATACATGCGCATGGCCGCGAGGCCAGGTCATTGATCGAAAAATCCCGCAAAACTATTGCAAAACTGCTGCATACTTCACCAGCCGAAATATTTTTTACATCCGGAGGCACCGAAGCTGATAATACTGCTATCCGTTGTGGTATTATGGACAATGGCATCAAACATGCTATTTCGAGCCGGTTGGAGCATCATGCAGTGATCCATACGCTTGAAGCAATGGAAAAAGCCGGTACCATCAAATTAAGCTTTGTTGATACCGACAGTAAAGGTAATGTCGATTATAGTCACCTGGAAGAACTATTAAAGAACAATGAGCGCAGTTTTGTATCCTTAATGCATGCCAACAATGAGATTGGGTACACTCAGTGATATGGAACGTATCGGCGACCTGTGCGAGCAATATAATGCGATATACCATGCCGATACAGTACAAACCATGGGGCATTATCAACATGACCTGAGTAAGCTAAAAGTACATTTTATGGTTTGTGCCGCACATAAATTGCATGGCCCGAAAGGTATTGGCTTTTTGCATGTAAATCATCGCGATCAAAATAAAGCCATTTATTTATGGCGGTGCGCAGGAACGCAATATGCGCGGCGGAACGGAAAATATTTATGGCATTGTAGGTCTGGCGAAAGCGCTTGAAATTGCTTATGCCAAAATGGACCAGCATCACATGCCATATCCAGTCGCTTAAAATCATACATGATCGACCAGTTGAAGGAAAATATACCTGGTATTGATTTTAATGGCGAGACCGATCCGGATAAAAGCCTGTATACGGTGTTGAATGTATCGTTCCCGTGCAGCGATATGGCTGATATGCTGCTATTTAACCTGGATATAGCCGGCATATCGGCATCAGGCGGCAGTGCATGCAGCTCGGGTACTGATATCGGCTCGCATGTGTTAAATGCTATCGGCGGTGATTCTCCCGTCCATCGGTTCGGTTTTCTTTTTCAAAATACAATACTAAGCGAAGAAGTGGATTATACTGTAGCTAAATTGAAAGAACTTTGATGGCTATGCCTTACTGCATAAAAGCTGGCTGATAAAATTATTTCTTTTTAGAAAAAAATAAAAACAATAGGGTAATCCAGGGGGTTTATATTATACTAAAAGCATAAATATGTTAAGCACTAAAATAAATCCGGCCATAAGTAAGAAAATATAATCAAAAAGAAGCCCCGGGTCAAGGCAACATGCCGAGGAAATCCCGGAAAACAAAACTCAAAGGAAGAGATATTATATCCTCATGAAAGTGAAGCAACTCCACAAACGAGAGGGCGCCGATGCTTCATATACCGAGCGAAATGATGTAACGCCTCCAGATAAAAAGGAATTCCCTCGGTTGGGTCCGGCAAAAACCGATTTTGAAAGCCGCAAACAAGGGAGGACAACCGGCCGTATGATTGGCCATGAACCTGGTACCGAGGGCATATAAGCCCGCCAGGAATTTTAAATTAAGAATAGATATCATGTCAAGTGAGTATTTGGATCCCGAAGATGAGAGGCCTGAAGCAACGGAGGATGAAAAATCTGGCGCTAAACAAAACAAAAGCTGGAAAGCAAGGAACCACGAAAGATTAAAATTTAAAGTATTGCATCAGGACGGAAGCCTGGCAGACAACATACCCTACAATAACGAGCCCGGCGGGGGTGCCCTGGAAGGGACGGTCGGCATAGGTACCTGACCTTAATGATGCATTAAGAAACCCAGGCTAAATAGTGCCTGGATACATAGAGCGATCGGCTGAATTATGCAGCAATTGCTGATAAAGCCGGATACCTCAAAGTATCTGGTAGCGCTTAACAAGCGCATAAAAAAAAAGCAGCCATGCGACGAATCATGGCTGCTTTTTTTATAGTTATTTATGCGTTCTTAATTGGCCATCATTTTAAAAATGTGGCCAGCTTTTCTTTCATTTCCCTGCGATCGACGATAAAATCAAGGAATCCATGTTCCTGTACAAATTCCGCTGTTTGAAAGCCTTTTGGCAGATCTTTTTTGATGGTTTCCTTAATAACACGCGGTCCGGCAAAACCTATCAATGAGCCCGGTTCGGCAATATTGATATCACCCAGCATGGCGTATGATGCGGTTACGCCGCCCGTGGTAGGATCGGTAAGCAATGATATATAAGGTATTTTAGCCTGTGCAAGTAATGCCAGTTTGGCGGATGTTTTTGCCATTTGCATCAATGAAAAGGCAGCTTCCATCATACGTGCACCGCCTGATTTGGAAATCATCAGGAAATGGAACTTTATGTTCGATGCAATAATCAATCGAACGTGCAATTTTTTCACCCACCACCGAGCCCATCGAGCCGCCGATAAAATTAAAATCCATGCAGGCAATTACGATGTCCTGCCCGTCTATTTTGCCGGCAGCAGCGCGTATTGCATCCTTAAGGCCGGTTTTTCTGGTGGTTTCAGCTATCCTGTCGGTATATTTTTTGGTGTCCTCAAAATGCAGCGGGTCACCTGAAACCAAATTCGGCATTAAGCTCTATAAACTCGTGGTCATCAAAAAGAATTGCAAAATATTCTTTTGAACCAATACGGATATGATAGCCGCAATAGTGGCAAACGTATTGGTTTTCAACTTGTTCGGTATAATGTAGTGGCTTTTTACAATTCGGGCATTTATTCCATATGCCATCCGGAGTTTCTTTCTTCTCCTCGGTAGTTGTAATTATCCCTTTTGATTCTCGTTTAAACCAGGTCATTTTGTTATCTGTCTCTTCCAATTTAATGCAAAGGAACGAAAAATATTATACAAGTAGGGTTAGCTATTATAGCTTGCCAATTACGCCTTTAATTGTTTTGAAGCATAAGGTCCGCCAGCAAAACCATTATTGCCCCGTATTTACTCCAATATTAAAATGATAAAATAGCGCTTTTAAGAAGCCCGAATTTTGAGATAACTAAAATATTATTGCCTTTGATGAAAATATATTAAATAATCCTGCAGCATTAATTATTAGATAGTTAATGGCTTAAACCGGGAAATTTTATAACTTCGAAGCCCAAATAAACACTAATGGATTTAAAAAATTATAAAGGTGTTCTGCACGGTGACCAGGTGCAGGAGCTGTTTGAAATTGCTAAAAAACATCAATTTGCCTTACCGGCTGTAAACGTGATAGGTACCAATACTATTAATGCTGTTATGGAGACTGCCAAAGCGGTTAACTCTCCGGTAATTATACAGTTATCACATGGTGGTGCACAGTTTTATGCAGGTAAATCTTTGGATAATTCCAAATTACAGGCTTGTATTTTAGGCGGTGTTTCGGCTGCAAGACACGTACATCTATTGGCTGAGCATTATGGCGTCGCTGTCATTTTACATACCGACCATGCCGCTAAAAAGCTTTTGCCCTGGATCGACGGACTGCTTGATCACGGTGAGAAATTCTTTGCCGAAACAGGTAAACCATTATTTTCATCACACATGCTTGACCTTTCAGAAGAGCCTATAGCATGAAAATATCGAAATATCTGCTAAATACCTGGCCCGCATGGCCAAGATGGGAATGACACTGGAAATTGAATTAGGTGTCACAGGCGGTGAAGAAGATGGCGTGGATAACAGCGATGTGGATAGTTCACGTTTATACACCCAACCGGAAGATGTAGCCTATTCTTATGAGGAACTTTCAAAAGTAAGTCACCGTTTTACAGTTGCTGCTGCTTTTGGTAACGTGCATGGCGTTTATAAACCAGGTAATGTGAAATTACAGCCGGTTATCCTGCATAACTCACAAGAGTATGTGAAGAACAAATACAGCCTGGCTGCTGATAAACCGATCAACTTTGTATTCCATGGCGGATCAGGTTCAACTCAGGAAGAAATTCGTGAAGCGATTTCGTATGGCGCCATCAAAATGAATATCGACACCGATATGCAATGGGCTTTCTGGGAAGGTATCAAAGATTATTACAAGTCAAAAGAAGGCTATCTGCAGCGCAGATCGGTAACCCGGAAGGGGATGATTCGCCGAACAAAAAATACTATGATCCGCGGGTATGGCTGCGTAAAGGCTGAAGAGCAATTTGTTAAAAGCGCCTTACTGCTGCTTTCGAAGACTTAAACTGCCTTGACGTAAACAGCAAACTTTAAAATCAAATACCATTTAAGGCGAACGCCCCGATATTTTGTCGGGGCGTTTGCTATTTTAGTCCGATCGATACTAAATTTGGGCACTATGTCAAATGAGATACAAGTAAAAAAAGTTACTGATCCCGGGGATCTTGAAAAGGTGTTTGCCATCCGGCGTGAGGTATTTGTTGGTGAGCAAAACTGTCCGCCCGAACTGGAATGGGAACATGAAGAAGAATCCGTTCATTTTTTAGCTACCGTTGGCGGCGTTGCCTGCCGGGGCATCACGCTGGAGAAAAACGGATAAAGGTTTCAAGCTGGAGCGTTTCGCGGTCCTGAAAAAATTCAGGGGAAATGGCGTAGGGCAGGCCCTGGTGCAGGCCGTACTCCATGATCTGCCGGCGGGTGCAGATTACGTTTACCTGCATGCCCAGGTCGATGCGGTAACTTTATATCAGCGCTTTGGCTTTACTAAAACAGGACCGGAGTTCGAGGAAGCAGGCATCAGGCACTATAAGATGATCCGCAGCTAGCCGAATACCTGGCCGCTGTAATCGATAGCCTCCTGCAATTTGGCCTTATTAAGGCCCAGGTCGATAGCTTGTGACTCAAGATAAGTGATTGCCTTCTCAGTAGCGATATTGCCTGTAAGCTCATCTTTGGCCATCGGGCAGCCTCCATAGCCTTTTAACGCGGTGTCAAAACGCAGGCAGCCGCTTTGGTAGGCAGCTTCCATTTTTTCCTGCCAGGTATCCGGTGTGGAATGCAGGTGCACGCCCCAGGTGGTCGTGGGAAAATCAGACGATAAGGACCTATACAGCGTTTTGATTTGCCGGGGCGTGGCCACTCCGATCGTATCTGCCAGTGAAATATATTTTACGCCTTCAGCGATCAGTTTTTCTGCCCAGTGTGTCACCAGTCCGCTGTTCCACTCCTCGCCATAGGGATTGCCAAAGCCCATTGAAAGGTAAACCTGCAGCTGTTTGCCCTTGCCTGAAGCAACTTCCAGCGTGCGTTTTACGATTTCCAGTGCCTGGAGGATATCCGTACCGGCATTGCGCTGCTGGAAAGTCTCTGATATGGAGAAAGGGAACCCTAAAAAGGTAATTTGTTCATGTTGCGATGCCTCCAGCGCCCCGCGGTAATTGGCAATTATGGCCAGTAGTTTTGAGCGGGAAGTGCTAAGATCCAGTTTTTCGAGCACCTGGGCCGTATCCTGCATCTGCGGGATCGCCTTGGCCGAAACAAAGCTCCCGAAGTCAATCGTATCGAAACCTACCTGGAGCAAAAGGTTAATATAGGCAGCCTTAACGTGTGTTGGTACAAAATGCGCGAGCCCCTGCATGGCATCTCTGGGGCATTCGGTAATTTGTATGGACGTAGAGGACATCGTTAATAATAATTAAAATTTAGGCTGGTAAATGGCCGCTTTGTACTCAACACCCTCATAAAGTTCAGTAGTTAATCCGTCCAGATATCTTTCGAAGGATGAGATCAGTTTTCGGGCATCTTTGGCAACTGACCGGGAATCTCCGGTGACTTTTTGAACCATTTCATAAAGCGTTAACCTCATGTTACCGTTATCGGTAGGCCTGTAGAAGGTGACGTTGCTGATGGTATAACGGTACCTGCCGTTTCTCATATCGATAGCAATGGCAAACTGAACGTTATATTCCTGGACATCTTCCAGATCGCTGCCGTTTGTTACCGGATTGATGTTGAGGTCCTGTGTTGTGGTGAAGATCAGTTTGCCTTCCTGCTCGTAACCATAGGTCTGCTGATAATTTCTTGCTGCCATGAACTGCAGCACGCGGATATAGATGGTACTTACCTTGATATCGCTATCCACTTTTACCGTTTTTTGATAGTATGCATTTCTGCCGTTAACCTGCAGCGTAACCGAATCCCAAGGCAGTGCCGGGCGCTGCCCGGCATAGCTAAGCACAGTAGTCATGAGTAATAGCAGGCTTACAAATATTTTCTTCATCGTGGCTTATATACAGACTAATATACGGCATTTGCAATAGAATGGGAACGCCCTTTGGCCCGGCGGATCAATTCGGCTGGTTAGTAACCGCCTCTGCATCCCGCGGCGCGCCCGGTATTACATATTTTCTGATGATAAGCCTTGAACCGCCATTGTTGCTCAGGTAACTCCCGACCCAGTTGGTAAACACGATCACCTTTTTTCTGAAGCCTAAAAGCGAGATCAGGTGCACAAACATCCATATCAGCCAGGCAAAAAAACCCTTGAATCTGATCTTTCCAAGATCTGCGACCGCCTTGTTTCGCCCGATTGTGGCCAATGATCCTTTATCCTTGTACTTAAAAGGGATGGGCGTTTCACCCTCCAGGATACGGGCGATGTTTTTTCCGGTTGCTCTGCCCATTTGTATTGCCGTTTGAGCCACGCCCGGATGGCCTTTTGGCGTTTCAGCCGTGATCATGGCGGCCACATCACCAATTGCAAAAACATTGCTGAGTCCTTCCACGCGCAGGATATTGTCGACGCGGATCCTGTTACCTCTTTCCACCAGACCCGGATCAATGCCCTCGGGGATTACGCCCATTACCCCGGCTGACCAAATCACATTTTTGGTGCGAATGGTTTTTCCCCCATCAAAGGTAATGGTATTACCGTCATAGCTCTGCACTTTAACATTGAGCAAAACTTCAACCCCCATTTTAATTAAAAAAGCTTGTGCCGCCTGGGAGGACTGTTCAGACATCGCGCCTAAAACCCGTGGTAAAAAGTCAACCAGGTAGACTTTCATTTCCTGGCGGTTCAGTTCGGGGTAATCTTTGCAGAGCACATGGTTTTTCAGTTCGGCCAGTGCTCCGGCCAGCTCCACACCCGTCGGACCGGCGCCAACCAAAACGAAATTCAGATAAGGCTCGCGTTCTTCCCTGGTAGGTTGAAGTACGGCTGATTCCAGGTTTTGCAGGATGAGGTATCTCAAATTAAGCGCTTCTGGGATCGATTTCATGGGCATCGAATTTAGTTCAATGTCTTTATTGCCGAAAAAGTTAGTGGTTGAACCGGTTGCGATCACCAGATAGTCATAGGGGATAGGGCCAATCGTCGTATCAATCCAATTTTCTTCGGCATTGACTGCCAGCACCTGGGCAATCCGGAAACGGAAATTTTTTTGATTATCGAAATTTTTCCTCAGCGAGAATGCGATCGATTCAGCCTCAAGACTTCCCGTTGCCACCTGGTAAAGCAATGGCTGAAAGGTATGGTAGTTATGCCTGTCGAGCATCAGTACGTCTGCAGGAGCGCCAGCTAATGCCGTAGCAGTCTCCAGCCCGCCAAAGCCGCCGCCAATGATCACTACTTTGGGAAGCTGATTCTGATCTGTTGTTTTCATAGATATATCGAATATATCATAAAACAACAAAGGCTCCAATTGTTGATTGGAGCCTTTGAATTATAAATATTAAAAGGATTATTTCAGATCTTTTTTACCGAAATCGACGATTACCGGAGTTGCTATACAGATCGAAGAGTAAGTACCGAAACATACACCAACCAATAATGCGAACGAGAATCCACGGATAACGTCGCCGCCGAATATAAACAGAACGATCAATACGAACAGTACGGTTAAGGCAGTAATAATCGTACGGCTCAGGGTTTTGTTAATCGCATGGTTGATCACTTCCTTAGGATCATCTGTTTTTGCATGGTGCAGATGAAGGAACTCACGGATACGGTCGAATACTACCACCGTATCGTTGATTGAGTAGCCGATAACGGTCAAAATAGCAGCGATGAATGCCTGGTCGATATCAAGGAACGGAATCACATTCTTAAACAGGGAGAAGAATGAAAGCACCATCAGGGCATCATGCGCTGTTGCGATCATCGCGCCAAGGCTGAACTGCCATTTACGGAACCTGATCAGAATATATACCGAAATGATAACAATGGCAATCAGCACTGTCCAGAAGGCCGATTGTTTAAGACCTTCGGCTATGGTTGCCTTTACTTTCTGGAACCTTACGATATTGGTTGCCGTGATTTTGGTAGCCGGCTGTTTACTCAAAGCATCGATTAGTGCACCCTGTACCTTGGCATCCGCCGTAGTGGTGTTGTCTTCGATCATGAATTTGGTCGTAATAGCCATTTTATCAACGCCGAAGGTCTTGACCTCACTAACCCCCAGAACAGGGTCGATGACGTTATGCACATCATTCGTTGTTACGTTGCTGTTATTGAACTGAACGATATAGGTACGTCCTCCCACGAAATCAACGCCGTAGTTAAAGCCTTGCGTGACCATCGAAATGACACCTGCAAGGATGAAAGCGGCAGAGAAAATGTAGAACTTGAAACGGTTTTTTACGAATCCGAAGTTTGCATTTTTAAAGGTATGAGAGCTCCATGGATTGGAGAATTTGACATCCCATCCTTTGGTGATCATCCATTCGAAGATCAGTCTTGAAATTAAAAGAGAGCAGAAAAGCGAAGTAGCGATACCAATCATTAAAACAACGGCAAATCCTTTGATTGGTCCGCTGCCGAATGCAAACAGGATCAGTCCGGTAAGGAAAGTACTGATGTTAGAGTCCAATATAGAAGATAAGGCATGTTTAAAACCATCGGCAATAGCCAGCTTGAGTGATTTGCCGAGTGCCAGTTCCTCGCGGACACGTTCGTAGATCAGTACGTTGGCGTCAACGGATATACCGAGCGTCAATACGATACCTGCAACGCCTGGCATGGTCAGTACTGCATTTAAGCTGATCAGTACGCCCATCAGGAAGAAAACGTTGACGATTACTGCAGCAACGGCAACCGTTCCGCCGCGGTTATAGTAAGCGATCATGAAGATCAGCACTACGATGAAACCTAAAACAGACGACATTAATCCTGCGTGTATGGCCTGCTGACCTAATGTAGGTCCTACGGTGTCTTCTGATACGATGATGGCAGGAGCTGGCAGACGGCCGGCTTTTAATACGTTGGCCAAATCTTTAGTGTCTTCCTGTGAGAAGTTGCCGCCCGAAATAGAGGAGACACCACCTGAGATTTCGTTTTGCACGCTTGGCGCAGAATAAACGTTGTCGTCAAGTACAATGGCGATCGCCTGGGCCTCGCGGTGTAATGCACCAGGAGCAGCTTCAGCAGTTACCTCTTTCCATTTCTGAGCACCCTGCGGGTTCATATACATGGTAACTTCCCAACCACCCTTGGTTTGATCAATATCGCTTCTTGCGTCATTGATCACGTCGCCTGTCAGTACCGGGCCGTTATCAGCTCCGGCCAATTTCATGGCATACAGTTCGAATACTTTTGTTTTTTCAATTGGCTTTACTCCCCACAAGAATTTTATGTTTTGCGGGATGGCCGATTTGATATCAGCGCTATGCAGATAAGCATTCACTTTTGCAGTATCCTTTTGCGAAGCCCAGCCAACAATCGGTCCGGGGCGCAATTGCGTCTGTCCGTTCTCAGCCTGGTAAGTAACGGGCTGCAGAATGGAGAATAACGGATTCTGCGCAGCGAACTGTGCTTTGCCTTTCAGCAGCGAAGTATCTTTGGCTGCGTTCTTATTTACTTTGTTTAACAGCGAAAGGCCGGCTTTAGCGGTGTCTTTGCCTGCAGCAGCAGTAGTGCTGCTCGTTTTAGCGGAATCTTTAGCAGTAGTTTTGTTTTTTGCAGCAAGGAGGCCGTTGATATTGGATAAGATCGGATAAGCCTCTGTATTATCAAAAGCCTTATAGAATTCCAGTTTTGCTGTTCCCTGTAATAGTTTACGAACGCGGTCAGGTTCAGTTACGCCAGGAAGCTCGATCAGTATTTGATTTCTGTCCTTTAGCAGCTGGATGTTTGGCTGAGTTACACCAAACTGGTCGATACGGGTATTCAGTACCGTGTAAGTTTGCTGTACTGCAACATCAGCCTGTTCTTTCAGGAATGATTCAACTTCAGCATTGGTCGAATTGAACTTGATATGCTCCTGGTTGGACTGGGTTGCAAAAAGAGAAGCCAGTTTGGCATTGGGGTTCAGCTTTTCGTAATCATTAACGAACAAGGTGATGTAGTCACTTTGACTTGTACGGCTGTCCAGATCGGCTTTATCCAAAGCCTGTGCCAAAACAACATCCGGATTATTTCCCGATAATGTTTTTACCAGATCTCTGAGTGATACCTGCATCGTAACACTCATACCTCCCTGTAAGTCCAGGCCAAGTGCCAGTTCACGACTTTTACAGTATTGGTAGTTGTGTTTTAGTAGCGGATAAACCGGCTGCGCCGAAATAGAATCAAGATATGCCTTTTCTTTCGTTGCATTGCCTTTGGCGTATGCCTTTGCATCACTCTCAACTTTATGCGCTACCCATGTGAATGAAAGCTGGTATATACATACCGCTGCCAGCAGAATGGCGAAAAATTTAATAACCCCTTTACCTTGCATTGTAAATAATAATATGAAATAAATTAGTTTATAAGCTTTTTTAACAAGACGGCAAATCTAATAAAATTTTAGAACCATAAAATTTTATCTTCAAACAAATTAAAGCTTTTATGTGTTAGCGCCGGTCGAGTGTAATAAATGAGTATGGAAATTTGTTTTTTTCATCAGGCTCGTGATCGGTGCGCTCGGTCTGCGTCCATTCACTGTAGCTGATTTCGGGAAAAAACGTGTCGGCCTCGAATTTTTGATGAACGATGGTAAGATAGATCCGGTCCGTGAGATGGATCGACTGCCGGTAAATTTCGGCCCCGCCAACGATAAATACTTCGTCCTCGCCGGAAGAGGCTGTCAGGGCATCTTCAAGTGAACTTACTACCTGGCAGCCTTCAATCTCGATATGCTGTCGGGTGATGATAATATTGCGGCGATTGGGCAGGGGCTTGCCGACAGAATCGAATGTTTTGCGGCCCATGATCACCGTATGACCCGTGGTGATATTTTTAAAGTGTTTTAAGTCGGCCGGCAGGTGCCAAAGCAGCCGGTTGTTGTTACCAATGGCATTGTCTTCCGCGATAGCTACTACAATGGTTACGATCATCTGTTTTTATTGTCTTTTCGTGCGTTCACTCAACCAAAGTTTAAATTGGTCAAATCTGATTGTACCATTACTTGCTGAAATGGCCATTTCATATTTTTCATCTTGAGAAGCTATAATATCGAGGTTGTTATCCAGTAAAATTAGGCGCATTAATACATTAGCGATTCGTTTATTCCCATCGATAACTTTCAAAAACGGCAGCAGCTTTATCCACTGCGGTCGGGTAGAGTTCTTGACGGTCAAACGTTGCATAAGGTCGGGATAAAGCAGCTTCCAAACCGCCTAAATCCCTGATGCCTTTGCTGCCGCCGTGCCTATCGATTAAAATGTTATGAATATACTTGGCAGTTTGCACATCAATCATTGTGCGAGTTTTTCGAGTAATTCCCTGTCTTCAGAAAGGATCTTTCTTAAATTGTCGGCTAATTTTATTTGATCAACAGATTTATTTTGAAGCCCCTTTAAAAAGTCTAACACCTCTTGAAGTACGCTTTCAGGAACCTGGTCAAGTACTTTTTGAATTTCAGTTTTTATTTCAATTGATGTCATACACAAATTTATTAAAATCCTTTGTTAAAACTAAACTGCAACAGCGCCCTTTATATGCGGCCAAGGATCATAATTCTCCAAAGTGAAATCTTCAAACTTAAATTCGAAGATATCCTTCACCGCGGGATTGATCTTCATAGTCGGCAGTGGCCTTGGTTCACGGCTGAGCTGCAGGGTTGACTGTTCGATGTGATTGTTGTACAGGTGGGCATCGCCGAACGTATGAACAAAATCACCTGGGGCAAGATCGCATACCTGGGCCATCATCATGGTCAATAATGCGTAGGAGGCGATATTGAAAGGAACGCCCAGGAATATATCTGCGCTGCGCTGATACAGCTGACAGGATAGCTTACCATCAGCCACGTAAAACTGAAAAAGGCTATGGCAGGGTGGAAGAGCCATTCGTTCAACATCGGCAACGTTCCACGCTGACACCATCATGCGGCGCGAGTCGGGATTGTTTTTGATCTGATGGACCACCTGGGTGATCTGGTCTATATGGCCGCCATCAGGCTTTGGCCAGCAGCGCCACTGGTGGCCATATACCGGACCCAGGTTTCCCTGGGCATCCGCCCATTCATCCCAGATACGCACACCATGCTCCCTGAGGTAGGCAATATTGGTGTCGCCTTTCAAAAACCAAATCAGTTCATGTATGATCGACTTGAGGTGCAGCTTTTTCGTTGTCACTAGCGGGAAGCCATCCTGCAGGTTAAACCGCATCTGATAACCAAATACGCTTAAGGTGCCTGTTCCGGTACGGTCATGTTTTTGAGTTCCATTCTCCAAAACATGCTTCATCAAATCGAGGTATTGCTTCATATGTGCTATTTATCTGCTTGCCGAAATGTTGATTGGCATAAGCTTAAAATCTCCTAACCCTTCCAACATTTTCCAAACACAAATAAAAATAATCTATTTTTGGTATCCTATGGATGTGCAAAAATACATCCTTTGTTAATCAATCTGATGATCGTATTTCCAAACGCCAAAATTAATATCGGCATCAATATCACCGGACGCAGAGCGGACGGCTATCACAATATTGAGACAGTATTCTACCCATTGCCTATTTATGATGCACTGGAAGCTTTGCCCGGCCAGGAGCTGACCTTTCAGTCTTCGGGCCTTGACATCCCAGGCAGGATCGAGGACAATCTTTGTATCAGGGGCTACCACCTTTTAAAAAAAGATTATGATCTGCCGCCGGTGAATATTCATTTGCTTAAACATATACCGATTGGCGCAGGCCTTGGCGGAGGCTCTGCCAACGCTGCATTTTTTATCAGACTGTTGAATGGACTTTTCAGCCTGGGGCTTACCAGTGAACAAATGCTGGACTACGCGCGAATCCTGGGCGCCGACTGTGCCTTCTTTGTTGAAAACAAACCGGTGTTTGCTTTTGAAAAAGGGGACCGGTTTGAGGATGTCGATCTGGACCTCTCCGGATTTCACATTGTTTTGGTAATGCCGCCGGCTCACGTATCCACCGCCGAAGCCTATCGCGGCGTCCGGCCCGCGCCGGTAACCGAGTCCCTTAAAGACCTGATCCGACTGCCGGTTGCAGAATGGAAAAGCCATATCAAAAATGATTTTGAATATTCGGTCTTCAAAAATCATCCCCTGATCAGAGGCGTAAAGGCAGCTTTATATGATGCGGGCGCCCTATACGCCAGCATGAGCGGGAGCGGAGCCTCTGTTTTTGGTATATTCACAAAAAAACCCGATCTGTCGGAACTGGAAAAGACAAACCGGGTGTTCTACTAAAGCGGGCGGCCCGGAAATGAAATTCCGCTGTTGCGGGTTAAATTACAATCCGGCATCTTCGGTCACCCCGCGGCTTACTGCTTCAACCCAATCCCGCTCCCCCCAGCCTTTTGCCACGGCACTCAATAAACGGTTGTGGATTACTGTAGCCATCGGCATGGGGGTTTCGCTCTGCTGCGCCAGTTTGAAAGCCAGCCGGGCGTCTTTATAACCCAGGCGGGCCTTAAATGCTGCAGGTCCGAATTGCTTGGCAGCGATCAGCCTCCCGTAGTTCTGATAGATCGGCGCGTTGAAGATGGTAGTTCCGAAGAATTCCGCAACCCGGGTCCGGTCCAGTCCGTGCTTTTCTGCGAGCGTGAAAGCTTCGGCCATTGTTTCAAGTGAGGACATGATCATGAAATTTCCTGCGATCTTGACCACGTTGGCACCGCCGGCGCTCTCGCCGAAATCGATAACCGACTGGCCTAGGCACTCCAGCAGGGGCCGGGCAGTTTCCTTCGCTTGGGTAGTTCCCGAAATACATATCCAAAGCTTCTTTGCAGCGGCGGCTTCCGGACGGCCAAATACGGGTGAGGCCAGGTAATGATTACCGGCTTTTTCATGCTGCACAGCCAGCGCCTCCGATACGTCGGGGGAGATCGTGCTCATCGAAATATGCAGCCCGTTTTTTTGAAGGGTTTGCAGTATGCCCTCGGGTCCCGTTACTGCCTGAGTCACCACATCGTCGTCCGACAGCATGGTGATCACAATGGGTACGCCGGCTGCTGCCTGGGCAGGCGTTTGACACCTGGTAATGGAGGCTTGTTCCAATTCATCCGCCTTGTCCATACTGCGGTTGTGGACCTGCAGATGATAGCCCGCAGCGATGAGGTTTTTAGCCATTGGCAGGCCCATATTACCCAGCCCGATAAATCCGATTGTCTGTGCCATAATTTAACTGATATAATCTCTGTCTTCTTTACTTAGTGTATCGGTTCGTTTTTTTGGTTCTTCAGCATCCAGGTCCGTCGCCTTATTGTATTTGGGTTTGCCAGGCCGGCCTGTGATCACGCCCATGATGAATGCAACTACGGCTACCGAAAGGAGTACAACCAATTTGGATGCATAGAAAGTTGCAAATAAAAAATTGAACGGAACCGCTGCTGTGTTTTGCATAATCACCACGGTAAGCAGTACCGTGACAATAATGATGAATATTGTTTTCAATCGCATGATGACTTTAGTTAAACAGTTGTTAAAGGATGGGGTTTTCGATAATGTCAGAAAAATGATCAGCATTAATGCTGGAATAAATTTACAAAAGCTCGGCGATATTGCAATCCCCCTGAAAACTGACATCCCGATTTTTTATGTCCCGACCGGGTCGCAAATTCTTTAACTCGGGGGCTGGAAAAACAGGGTGTCTGGGAGCAGCCGGCAAGCAGCATGCGTCCTTGTATTTTGACTCCGTGAAGAATGAGATTTCTCCGGAAGCAAAAATTCAGGCTTGAAAATATTAAGGAAAAATCAGGCCGCTTTTGGAAATTTCAGACGCGGTTAAAACGGGCGAGCCTCGCCGCAGATTTTTTTTCGGCGTACATTTTCGGACCCGTGCTGTTTTTTTCGAAAGTCTCAATTTCTTTTCTGGTACACTTAGCATGGGATGGCCCCCTGAAGTCGATTACCTTAACTTTTTATCGATATAATGTGCTATAGATGGTTGATTATTATGTTATTATAGTTAAATTTTTATATTAAAAAGAGTCGTTACTAATAAATTTAGTATTCGGTGTTTTTTCAAACGCAGAGATTGCTAAAGTAATAGTTTTTATAATCGTGATAAACTATTGATTTTTAAATATATAAAAAAATAGATATTTTCACTAGTTTGATTTTTATTCTTGAAATTTACTATTCTTTTCAGGTGTTATACCGCTTTATAGCGAAAATTTTCAGATCATATTTTAATACACTATGTGAAAATTGGAATTTGGGCCTGTGCGCACGTAATGCGGTAAGGCACCCGCCGGGTGCCCTAAAAAGACGGAGTCGTTAGAAGGCTTTAAAATAGGCTCTGGGGCTGCGTGCTGAATGGCATACTCAGCCCCTACCCCAGGGGGGATTCAGTAGAAAATATGTTATTGAAGGTGGGGATTCCGGGATTTGCCAGCCTTGCGCCTACTGGCTGTTTCTTCTTTTATGCAGCTGTTTTCGGGCTACGGGAAAAAGGAAAATGGTGGACAGGATTGTCAGTGCTCCCACCCAGAAACCGGGGGTCATTTTGTTCATGTCGCCGAAAAAAACAAAGGACATTATAATGCCGTACACTGGTTCCAGGTTGGTGACTAGTGCGACACGGAACGCAGAAAGTTCGCGCATAACGGAAACGCCGGCCACGTAGGCGAGCGATGTGCAGATGGTTCCGAGCAGTACCAGGTAACCGATATCGGCGGGTAGCAGGTGCATGGATTTTCCGAATCCATGGGTCAGGGCAAGGAAGATGGAGATCCATACAAAGGCTCCCGAAAGTTCATAAAATGCAATCACAGGCGCCTGGTAACGCTTGACCTGTCTGGAGTTTATAATGGGAAAAAGACTTCCAAGCATGGCGCTGCCCAAGCCGGAAATGATACCCTTAGTGTACTGGGATTCGAATTTGAATATGATCAGAATTCCGGTGATGATCAGAATTCCTGCGATGATTTCAAGGCGTGATATCCTCGTTTTATTGATAAGAGGTTCAAAGACGGCAGTGAATAAAGTGATCGATGAAAGGCATACCAGGCTCACCGAAACGGTCGATAATTTGATCGACAGAAAGAATAAAATCCAATGTCCGCCGACCAGCGCACCGGTAAATATCAGCTTTAGAAAGGTGCTTCGGCTTACCTTGAAATCTGTTTTTTTAAAATTGAAATAAAGGAATAAAGTGACCGATGCGATCAGAACGCGGTACCAGACCAGCTGCACGGCAGCCACGCTGATAAGCTTGCCCAGGATGCCCGTAAAACCCCAGATAAATACGGTGAAATGGAGTATGATCAGGTTTTTGTTTGGACTTGCTGATACGGCTTGCTGCGGCATTATTTAGGAGCTTTTACGAATAAATAATACCCGAGCGCACCGAACAGGACGTTGGGCATAAATACTGACATTAATGGGGGAGCACCGCCTTTGATTGAAAATACCAGGGCAAACCTTTCCACAAGGATATAAGTGAAACAGAGTATGATGCCAATGCCCAGGGGTAATCCAATACCTCCGCGCACTTTGCGTGAGGATAATGCAACGCCGATCAGCGTGAGCACATAGGTCGACAAGGGGTATACAAAACGGTGATATTTTTCAAATAACATGTCGGTCAATTCTCCTGTTCCCCTAAGTTTCGCCTTTTCAATGTTCTTATTAAGTACTTTCATGGACATGGCGCTATACTGATTATCACGGACCTCAAAATCCTCCGGGCGCATGTCCAGCAGCGTGTCCTTTCCCTGGCCATGCCATACCATGGTCTCCTTTAATCCGTTAATATGCCTGTCCGAATAGGTTTTTATGTGCCAGACTCTTTTAACGGAATCGTAGGTGATATTATCGGCTAATAGCTTCTCGACCAGCACGTCACCGTTAAACTTCTCCATAATGAAAAGATTACCCGATTTACTGGCATGGTCAAACGATCTTACATAGACAAAAGTGTTTCTGTCCAATTGCATATGCACCTCATTCTTGGTAGGATCAGCGTCACTAAAGTGTGTGTCCTCGAAATCTACGCGCAACCGGTTGGTAAAGGGAATAAGGAAAACATTGGCAAAGAAGGATACGAGAAATATCAGACTGCCTGCTATAAAATAAGGGCGTAAAAAACGTTAAAACTGGCTTTGGAAGTTAAGATTGGAACGACTTCGGTTTGGTTGGCCATTTTCGCTGTGAAGAGAATCACCGCCAGGAAATTGATCAGTGGTGATAAATAATTGAGGTAATAGGGAATAAATCCGGCATAATATTTAAAGGCAATATCGTGCAGCGTGGTTTGTTTTTTCAGGAAATTATCCAGGTGTTCTGAGATGTCAAACACGACCATGATCACCGAAAAAATGGCCAGCGTAAAAATAAAGGTGCCCAGGTACTTTTTTATAATGTACCAGTCTATTACTTTCAGATATCGGTCTAATAAAGCTTTCATTTACAATCGTTGACCCAAGCGGTTAACCATGTATTTTTTTCCAGTTATAAAACTCGCCCGAAATGATCTTTTCCCGGGCCTCTTTTACCAGCCACAAATAAAAATGCAGGTTATGCAAGGTAGCTATTTGCGCGCCCAGCATCTCTCCCGAATGTATCAAATGACGAAGATAAGCTTTTGTATAGGCTGTATCGGCAAACAAATCACTATCGGCTTCAATTGCCGAAAAATCATTCTTCCATTTTTCATTTTTGATATTGATGATGCCGTTTTTTGTAAAAAGCATGCCGTTGCGGCGCATTGCGGGTCGGCATTACACAATCAAACATATCAATTCCTAAGGCAATATTTTCCAATATATTAACCGGCGTACCCACGCCCATCAAATAACGTGGTTTTTGCTTGGGTAATATATCGCACACAATTTCTGTCATGGCATACATCTCCTCTGCAGGTTCACCAACGGATAATCCGCCTATGGCATTTCCTTCCCGCTCAAAGGAGGCAATAACCTCGGCTGACTTTATTCGCAGATCCTTATAAACGGAGCCTTGCACGATTGGAAACAAGGTTTGGTTATAGCCATATTTAGGTTCGGTGCTGTCAAATCGCTCGCAGCAGCGCTTCAGCCAGCGGTGCGTCATTTCTATTGATTTCTTTGCATAGCGATATTCGCAAGGGTAGGGCGTGCACTCATCAAAGGCCATAATAATATCAGCGCCAATGATGCGCTGGATATCCATTACATTTTCGGGCGTAAACAGGTGTTTTGATCCATCAATATGCGAGCGAAAGGTAACGCCTTCCTCCTTTATTTTCCGTACTTCGGTAAGCGAATAAACCTGGTAGCCGCCGCTGTCGGTTAAAATTGGCCTATCCCAGCCGTTAAAACGGTGCAGTCCGCCCGCTTTTTCAATCGTGTCCAAGCCGGGCCTGTAAATATAAATGATAGGTATTGCCCAGGATGATCTGCGCCTTTATATCATCTTTAAGTTCGCGCTGATGTACGGCCTTTACCGTGCCCGCGGTACCCACAGGCATAAATATCGGGGTTTGTATGGTGCCGTGATCGGTGGTGATCTCGCCTGCGCGGGCTTTTGATAGCGGATCCTGTGCTTTTAAATTAAATTTCATTGCAAGGCTGCAAAATTAGTTATTTGAAGCGATTTGTTCGTGGTTAACTTAAAGTTTAAATCGATGGGATTTTTCCACATTAGCACTCAAAATCACAACTTATCAACCTTTCAAAAACTCTCATAGTTTTTTAACAACTTTGTTTTATAATTGATCTGATTTGGAAACATATTTACCCGAGGCCTTTTTTACAATTCTGTCTTTGTGTTTTATAGCCCAGCTGTATTACCTTTTTAATTATCACAACAGACTTAGATCCTTCGACCCGCCTGATGAGGTCGCCTCCGCCAATATTCCGGTTTCGGTGATCATCAGTGCCCGTAATGAGCAGCAGAATCTTTCCGAAAACCTGACATTTATCCTGGAACAGGAATACCCGGATTTTGAAGTCGTCGTCATCAACGATTGTTCACTGGACGATTCAGAACATGTTCTTAAAGCATTTCAGGACAGGTACCCGCATTTGAAAGTGGTTACACTCAAAGAAAATGACCGCCATAAAACAGGGAAAAAGTTTGCCCTGACCATGGGAATCAAGGCTTCAAAACACGATCATCTGCTATTCACGGACGCCGACTGCAAACCTGCTTCCGCCAAATGGATAACAAGAATGGTGGCTAATTTCACCGGTTCAACGGAGATCGTCTTGGGGTATTCACCTTATTTTAAGACCAGGAATTTCGTTAATCCATTCGTGCGTTTTGAGACCATAAAAACGGCTGCCAATTATCTCTCGGCTGTTCTGGCGGGTAATCCCTACATGGGCATCGGGCGAAACCTTGCCTATACAAAAGCATTGTTTTTTAAAAGCAAGGGCTTTGGCTCCCATATGCATGTCCTTTCGGGAGATGATGATTTGTTCGTTAACCAAAATTCCACCCGGGAAAATACCCAAATCGAGCTCCATCCGGATGCTTTTACCTTTAGCGAAGCCAAGTCCACGGTGGCATCTTTGTACAGGCAGAAAAGAAGGCATATGGGCGTGGGCAAACTTTATAAAAATAAACACCGCAGAATGCTGAGCTTTGATGCATTGACGGGATTTTTATTCTATATTTTCCTTATCTTATGCCTGATATTCTTCAATCCATGGATCGCACTGGGCTTATTTCTGGTCAGGCTGATTTTTCAGCTTACTGTATACTATAAGGTGTTTGGGAAATTAGGCGGTAAAAAATTATTATGGTTTTTGCCATTCTTTGACCTTGTATATTATGTTTATTTAAATATTTTTGGATTGATAGGCACTTTTATAAAAACTACTCAGTGGAAGTAAACGCAAACTTTACCGAAAACGCAAAAAATGATTTTCATCTTGTTGTAAAGGCAAGAGAAGGCAATCAAAAAGCTTATGCCGACCTGATGCACAGGTACAAGGACTCTATTTATTTTATGGCGCTAAAGATGGTTAACAACAAGGAGGACGCCATGGACCTCACTGTAGAAACCTTCGCCAAAGCCTTTGAAAAACTAGACAAATACCAACCAGATTATGCTTTCAGCACCTGGTTGTTCCGCGTAGCAACGAATAATTGTATCGACTTTATCCGTAAAAAGAAATTGAATACCATGTCCATCCACGGTATGGTGGATGATGACGGTGAAGAGAAAACGCTGCAGATAAAAGCAGATGTACTCAATCCCGAAGAAACTTCGATCAAGAAGCAGCAGACTCAGGAATTAAAGATTCTGATAGAAAGTTTACCTGCACGATACCGAAACCTGATCACGCTGCGTTATTTTGATGAATTGTCTTACGAAGAAATAGCTCAGCAGCTTGATCTGCCATTAGGCACGGTGAAAGCCCAGCTATTCAGGGCCAGGTACCTGCTGGGCAATATCATTAACAGGTTTAACCGGGATGACATCTGAGATCGTATTTAAATATTTTCCTGATCTAACTTCGCAGCAACAGCAGCAATACCTGCAATTACCCGAACTATACAGTTTCTGGAACAGCCAGATCAATGTAGTATCCCGCAAGGATATTGATCTGCTGGCCGAGCGGCATGTATTGCATTCTCTGGGAATTGCCAAAGTGATCTCCTTTTTACCAGGGGAACATGTGCTGGATGTTGGTACGGGAGGAGGTTTTCCGGGCATCCCGCTTGCCATTATGTTCCCGCAAACGCAATTTTACCTGGTTGATTCGATCGGTAAAAAGATCAAGGTAGTAAACGAAGTGGCCAAAGCTATTGGGCTCAAAAACCTGAAGGGCGAGCACCAGAGGGCAGAGCTGGTACCCCATAAATATGATTTTGTGGTGTCCAGAGCGGTGACACAGCTCAAGGATTTTTATCCCTGGGTGAAGGGAAAATTCAATAAAGTCTCGAAAAACACGCTTCCCAATGGTATTTTATATTTGAAAGGGGGGGACCTGGAACAGGAAATTGCCGAATCGGGGCTTTCCGTTAAACATTTTTTTCTTAAGGATTACTTCGCAGAGGAGTTCTTTGAGACCAAACAGGTGATCTATACAAAATAAACTGACTTTTAATAGCTCTGGGCCAATACAAAGCTATTTTATCTGATGTTCTTTTGGTGAGCTGAACCAGGCTAATTTGCCTGTATCATAACTGATCATTTGCCACTGTTCTACCTCAAAAATAATCATAGCAGCCGCACCGGGAGACATTTCGCGTGAATCACCCGTATAATATTCCAATAACTGATTTATTCCGGGGTTATGGCCCACCAGGCCAATAAAATTTAGTTCTTCAGCAAATCCGGCCACGATATCCAGCAAAGTTTGCTGTCCGGCATCATAGATTGTTGCGTCTTCCCGGGACTTGGGCAATGCCAGGTGCTCGGTGATAATATCGGCGGTTGCAGCCGTGCGCAGGGAGGGACTGGTTATAATGAGCTGCGGAATAATCGATTCACTTTGAAGCCTTTCAGCCATCATGATTGCGTCCTGAATGCCCGAGTGCTTTAACGGCCTTTCAAAGTCACTATAGGCGGTATCGTGAACTGCTTTTGCGTGGCGCACTAATAATAGCTTCTTCATAAAAAAACTCCTATGGTATTATAGGAATACCATAGGAGTTAAAAATAGTTTTTTATTTGAAGAAAAATGAAATCGATAAACCTATCGCCTGATTTTTAATTGATCCGTCGGCTGTACTGTTAGACAGGTTGGCTAGTCCAAAGCCATAGCTGATATTAAAAGCAAAGCCTGTGTCAAAGTGATATCCTGCCAGGAAATTCAGACCAAGATCCGGGTTACTGACGTCCTGATTAAAAACTAGCTGCAAAAAATCAGGCAGGTTTATTCAAGGATATGATTAGCAAAATCAACTATCACATCATTGGGTATATCGTTCATACATTTAAAATGTCCGAGCGGACATTTCTCCAGTCCAAATTTTGAACAGGGCCTGCAGGGCAGTTCAATGCCTATCACTTCTGCGTTCCTGGCCATATATGGCTGTACCCCGAGTAATTCCGGCACGGTGCCGCCCCAGATCGAGGCAATAGGCCGGTCAAAGGCCTCCGCAATATGCGTTAGCCCGGTATCAAAACCCAGCACTTTCTGTGCCTTTGAAACCAGGAAAACGGACTGATCAAGCGAAGTCAGGCCGCAGGCATTATAGACGTTCTGGCCAACCGCCAGGGCAATTTCACTGCCATTGGCCCTGACGTCCTTTCCGCCAAGCAGCACGATGGGGCGCTTGATCTGACGGCATACAGCGATGATTTTTTCATTGGGCATCCGTTTGGTGAAATGCGTAGCGCCGATCACAAAAGCCACATAGTCAGGCTGATGGGATTGAGGAAGGAGCGCTGATAACTCGTATTGAGACTGGATATAGTAGTCAATGGGTTTTCCATCATTGGTAACTCCCAGGAATTTAACGGTTTTTAGATATCGTTCGACCAGATGAACAGGCGGCACTAGTCTGAGATGAAATTTAAGGCTAAGCCATTTACGCAGACGCTGTTTTTTGTAGGTGGAGGATTTTATACCCGAGCGCAGCTTAATCAGCCAGGTGCGCAGATTACTGTGCAGGTCGATGACGTAGTCATATTGCTCCGACCGGATATCTTCGATGGTTTCCGACAGCGACGACTTTAGCAGCAGCAATTTATCGAGGTAAGGATTGTTCTGATAGATATATTTGAAGGCTGGTTTCGTGAGAAAATGGATTTCCGCTCCCGGGAGCTGCTTTTTAAGGCAGCGTACTACAGGCGTAGTGTAAATAATATCGCCCATGGAGCTGAAACGGATAACCAGTATCTTCATATTCAGGTAATCTGGTTTCTTATTTTTTGAATAATCGAAGTGGAGGAATAACCTTCTACAAAGTCGATCGTTTTCACCTGGCCGCCGCCTGCTATGACCTCTTTTGCCCCCACAATGTTTTCGATCGCATAATCGGCGCCTTTTACCAGGATATCAGGCATCAAAGTCGTGATCACGTTAATGGGGGTATCCTCCTGGAAAACCACGATGGCATCGACAAAAAATAATGCAGCCAGCAGTGCGGCGCGACTGTTCTGATCATTAACCGGGCGGTCCGGGCCTTTTATTCTTTTGACCGAACTGTCTGAATTCAAGCCGATAACGAGTTTGTCACCCAGCTCGGCAGCCTTAGCCATATAGGTAATATGGCCAATATGCAGCAGGTCAAAGACACCGTTGGTAAATACGACTTTCTTGCCCTGGCTTTTCCAGCCCGAGATCAGGGCTATCAATTTGGGAAGGTCGCTTATTTTATTAAGCAGCGTTTGTTCAATTTGGATACTCATGACCTGCGCTAAAATTCGTTATCTACGGCCTTGCACAATATATGACCGATCAATATGTGTATTTCCTGTATACGGGCTGTAACCTCAGAGGGCACAATGATATTCAAATCACATAAGGTGTTCATTTTACCACCATTTCTGCCGGACAGTCCAAGCGTCTTGCAGCCTGATTTTCTGGCCGAGTCAAGCGCATTCAATATACCCTGGCTGTTACCACTGGTCGAAATGCCAATAAAAAGATCCCCTGGCGCGGCCAATGCCTCCACCTGTCGTGAGAATACAAATTCATAACCATAGTCGTTGGCGATCGCCGTGATCGCCGAGGTATCGGTTGTTAAAGCTATGCCCGGCAATGCCTTGCGTTCTTTTACAAAACGGCCGCTGAGTTCGGCTGCAATATGCTGGGCGTCGGCTGCACTTCCTCCATTGCCCGCTAGCAAGACCTTATTCCCATTTTTTACGGCGGTAGTGATCATTTCACAAGCGGTCTCGATTTGCCCGCTAAGGGTGTCGATCACTTTGGCTACAGTGTTCTGATGTTCTACAAGTTCCTGGATAACCATATATTTTGCTGTTGTATTATTAATTTAGGGCCTAATGATTCTGAAACTTCCAGGATTAAGCTTTACCTTTTTCCATATCATTAAGTATTTCATCGATTGTCGTCGTAGCGCTGCCGACGCTTCTGATCACGATCGCCGCGGCGTGATTGGCCAGTTCACAGGCCTCTTCTATGTTCAGCCCGCTCGCTAGAAAATAAGCCATTGCCGATAGGACAGTATCGCCCGCGCCGGTTACATCAAACACCGCGGTAGCTTTTACGGGCAACAACTTATAGGTAATCTCATCCAGAATAACCATGCCTTCTTCGGACAAAGTAACAACGAGGTATTCAGCTTCGGTTTGTTTTAGGATTACCCTGGCCGCCTTCTGCAAATCATCAATCGTTCTTATTTTTTCGGTCCCGGCAGCTTCAGCTAACTCTTTGCGATTCGGTTTTATGATATAGGCGCCCTTATATTTTTCATAATCCAGCCCTTTTGGGTCTACGATTACTTTCTTGTTTTTTTGATTGACCAGTCTGAGGAGCCTTTGGGTCAGATTCTTTGAAAACAGTCCTTTTCCGTAGTCAGAGAAAAGCACGATATCGGCCGCATTGATATGTTCGTCCAGTTTGGCTGCCAACTCATCTTCCAGTTCGCTGGTAACATGGTCGGTGATTTCCCTGTCTACGCGTACCAGCTGGTGACTGCCGGCTACGACCCTGGTCTTTACCGTTGTTGGCCGCTGCTTATCCTTTAAAACGGCGTCGGAAGAAATACCTTCACCTGCAAGTATTTCCAGCAGTCGGTCGCCAAATACATCATCGCCAACCAGGCCGCTGAGTGTTACCCTGGCGCCCAGTGCAACCAGATTTTGGGCTACATTTGCCGCACCACCCAGGGTTGTCGATTCGTTCGATACGTTCACAATCGGAACGGGAGCCTCGGGGGAGAGCCTGGTTGCGCTACCCCAGATATAATGATCTATCATCAGGTCCCCGATTACCAATATGGAAGGCGTTTTTTTTGATTGCTGAATGGAACGTACTTTATCTGTTAACATAGCTGGATTTCGAATTTTTGCTATCCGAATTTATTTTTGTGTTGATTTTTTTAGTTCAAATGCTTTTTTGATCTGTTCCAGCGCAAGCGCATTAAAACACATCTCCTTGCTGAGTCCACCTTTTCGCGCTGCTAATATACCATAATGCATGTCTAAAAATCCTTCATTGCGGTGTGCATCCGGGTTTACTGAAAGCTTAACACCCTTATGAGTGCATACTGGTGCCAGCGCCAGTCAAGGTCAAGCCTTAAAGGGTTCGAGTTGATCTCTATCACTACATTGTTGGCCGCTGCAGGCGTCGATAACTTTTTTGTAATCCAGTTCATATCCGTTTCGGCTCAAAAGCAATCTTCCGGTGGGGTGTCCAAGGATGGTCGTATAGGGATTTTCTATGGCCTTGATCAGGCGTGCAGTAGCTTTTTCCTTGTCCATTTTCAGATTGGAATGAACCGAGGCGACTATAAAATCAAAGCGCTGTAATATTTCGTCCGGGTAATCCAGCGAGCCGTCATTCAGAATGTCCGACTCGATACCTTTAAATATGTGAAAATCCTTGATTTTTTTATTCAGATGATCAATTTCTTCGTGCTGCTGTAAAACCCTTTCGATTGACAGGCCCTTGGCATAAATGGCGCTTTTGCTGTGATCGCTTATGCCCAGGTATTCCAGCTTCAACTCGTCACGGCAGTACAGTGCCATTTCCTCCAGCGTATTTATGCCGTCGCTCCAGGTACTGTGATTATGCAATGTGCCTTTAAGATCGTGATAGGTAATCAGATGAGGCAGATCATTCTTGGCAGCTCTTTCTATGAAAGTACTGTCTTCGCGAAGCTCGGGCGGCATCCATGTGAGTCCGGCCTTGGTAAAGATCATCTCTTCATTTTCCGGTTCCTCTATATTGTCCGCGATACGGTCCAATATAGCTTTGGTATAGGCATCACTGCCTGTTTCCATGAACAGTTCGATAAAAAAATATCGGCCGGTAACTACTTTGATTTTGACTTTCAGGCCGTTTTCAGTTTCGCCTTTTATATGCTGTTCGCTGAGCGTTTCGTTTTGCAGATAGCCCTGGCCGGCAATTGCCTCTAAACTGATGTGCCTGTCAATGGTGCCCACCAGCAGCGTGAGTTCATTAATGATCTGGCAGCAGCGCCGATATTCACCGGTGAATTTTACATAGGCATCGGGGACGGTGTCTTTTACATACTGATATATTTTATTAGCCATAGGCTCGACCTGCGCATACAAAAATTTTCCGTTGCTGGCCATCTCTGAATTCGATTGCTCTGGCGATTTCTTGCTGCGTCTTTAAACCAAAGCCTTTTGCCTCGATCAGCCTGTTCTCATTGCAGGCATAGTACAGTTCGCCGATATTTTCGATCCCAAGGTCATGCCAAATGACGGCAATTTTTTTAGGACCGATGCCTTTGATACCCAGCATTTCGACCACGCCTTCGGGTGTCCTGGCCAGGAGCTCCCGCATCTCGGTAATACTGCCTTTTTCCAATAATTCCGCAATTTTGGTAGCCGTACTTTTACCTATGCCGTCAATTTTTTCAATTTCAGCCAGGTTTTTACTTTTTACCGGGTAGGGCAGTTTATCAATCTTGAAGGCTGCATTGACAAGCGACTTTATCTTAAATGGATTTTCATCATGAAGTTCCATGAGTTGGGACAAAAGTCGGAGCGTACGGGAAATGGGTTTGTTTTCCATGGTATTTGGCCTGTAAAAATACAAATTAGTTCAATAGATATTGCCGGCGCCGCATAGTTCATAATGGTCTGTTTTTGTATTTTGTTTTAAAAAATCGAGGCCATATCTGCGTTAGATATGGCCCCGGTTAATAAATGGAAGTAAGCGGAAAAACTAACGGATAACAATATCGTAGGGCATTCTTGCCTGAGGTACACTCATTATCTGCGTAATACCCTTGATCTGCTCATAGTATCTGTAATTATCTCCCAGCTCTGATTTCACAAAATGGGCTTTCATTTTAGTGCTGATATCCGCGCCAAAGCGGTTAAATACATTTTTCTTTTGCTCGGGATAAGGTACCAGGGTATAATTCTTGATGTTTGCTTTTTTGGCGGCAGACTTGATGGCATCATTGATATTACCCAAACGGTCAACCAGACCGATTTTTACTGCCTGGGCCCCTGTCCACACCCGGCCCTGGCCAATGCTGTTGATGTAAGCCTGTGTTTTATGGCGGCCCTGCGGCAACAGCTTTTGTAAAATCACTCATAGCCGCGGTTAACACTATTTTGCAGGATCGCCTTTTCTTCGGCGGATAGGGGGCGGCTAATGTCGCCCAGATCGGCATATTTGCCTGTTTTTACCCCGTCGAAAGTAATACCCAGTTTATCATTAAACAACTTTTGCAGATTCGGGATGATGGCAAAAATGCCGATAGAGCCGGTAATGGTATTGGGTTCAGCAATAATGGAATCTGCAGCGCAGGAGATATAATAACCGCCCGATGCTGCCAGATCGCCCATCGATACGATGATCGGCTTTACTTTTTTGGTCAGCATCACCTCGCGCCAGATCACATCCGATGCCAGCGAGCTTCCTCCCGGCGAGTTTACACGGAAAACCACGGCTTTAACATGATCATCCACTCTTACCTTGCGCAGCGCTTTTGATATGCTTTCAGATCCGATGTAGTTATCATCGCCATCGCCGCCATTGATCTCGCCTGATGCATAGACAATGGCGATCTGATTTTTTGTCTCCTTTTTATCGTTCTCCTTAGCATCTGAATTATTGCTGGCATAATCACCCAATTCAACAGCTCATGTAAGATCCTTTGTCAGCAGATACGCCTGTGCGACTGTTTCAGCTCGTCTCAACATTTCGTCTTTGTATTTCAGCCCGTCAACCAGTTTGTATTTCAACGCATCTTCCGGAAACTGTATGCTTAAATTGATTAGCGATGCTAAATAGCGAATCCTTGCTGATCTTGCGGCTGGCAGCGATGCCGGTTAAATAGTGATCATACAATGAACCTAAGTATGAGTTCACCTGCATGCGGTTGGCCTCGCTCATTTTGTGTAAGGACAAATGGCTCAACCGCGCTTTTATAGGTTCCAACTTTAATGACCTGTGCTTCGATGCCCAATTTATCAAGTGCTCCTTTTAAAAAAGTGATCTGCGAACTAAAACCCTTGAACTCAAATATGCCTTTGGGGTTAATGTATACTTTATCAGCTACCGATGCCAGGTAATAAAAACCCTGGGTATATACTTCCGAATAGGCAATGATGAATTTGCCGGATTTTTTAAAATCGATCAAGAGCATTACGTATTTCCTCGGTAGTCGCCTGGCCGGAAATCATATAGCTTTCATCGAGAAAAATGCCTTTTATATTTTCGTCGGTTTTTGCCTTTTTAATATTGGCCAGTATCTCGTTAAGCCCGAGGTTTTTTTCACCGTCGATGCCCAGGAAACCAAGTCCTGAAAGGGATTATAAGGCGTGCGTTCAGGTATATCCGTGGTAAAGGCGATATGAAGAACGGAATCAGAATCTACTTCAACATGTTTATCGCTCCTTGCCGCTACCACTATGCCGATAATTATCAATTACAAATAAGATACTGGCTAAAAGAATCCCCACCATCGTGGCGAAAACAAATTTGAAGAATTGTTTCATTAAATATTATAAATCTTTTATCTATGCAAACTTAGCAATTCAGTACGGATAATATTAAGAGCTTTATCTATAATATTTGTTACAACAATGATTGATGTTTTTTTATTACTTGGGAAGTAATTTGGGCGACAGGCAGCTGTTTCTGCAAAGAGCTATCGAACATATCGAAACCGATATTGCTCCGGTTTTCTAAGCCAGTCTTCGGTCTATGAAACCCAATCATGGGGGAAAAGCGATGCGCCCGATTATCTGAACCAGGTAATACAGTTGCAAACCAGACTGTCAGCCAGCAGGTATCTTGAAAAAATACTCGATATTGAAAACATGCTTGGGCGGAAAAGGGAAGAAAAATGGGGTTCGCGCACTATCGATATTGATATTTTATTTTATGGCGGGCAGGTCATTATCAACGAACCCGATTTGACATATTCCGCATCCCGAGTTGCATGAACGCATGTTTACTTTAGTGCCGCTTGAGTGAAATTGCGCCGGATCTTATTCATCCCGTGCTTAAACAAAGTATTTTTCATCTTAAAACCGAACTTAAAGATAACTTGATCGTAAAAAAATTATAATTTTGAAATTATAACACCTAATATACCAACATGCCTGATAGCCCTGCTACACGGATCTGGATCTTACGTTTTTATATGAAATTGCTGATGGCAGCGATGAATTTGTGATTGAATCCATCGATATGCTTCTACAGCAGACGCCAGAATTCATGCAGATATTATTGACAGCTTCTATAAAATCGGGTGACTGGGTTACAGCAGCAGCTGCGGCACATAAATTAAAACCGTCCATGGGTTTCTTTGGAATGCTCATTATCGCAGGCAATTATTGCAGGATATCGAATTGCTCAGCAAAGCAGGAGGACAGGAGCCGGACCAGATTGTCAGCTAAATTTAACCAGGCAAAAGATATTATAGATACCAATCTGAGCTCACTGGTCCGAATTAAAGCCGAAAAAGAAGCTGAACTTTAAACTTTCTCTATTTTAATAGCTGTAGCTTTCCATAATAAGGTTAGCTAATAGGTTTTTGCAGGCCTGTTCAACTTTAGCATGGGCAGTTTCTTCGTTATCGGCTTCAATTTCGAGCGAAATATGTTTGCCGATACGTACGTTATGTATTTCGGCTAATCCAAGATTTTTCATACTTCCGGTTACTGCCTTTCCCTGCGGGTCGAGTATTTCTTTTTTGGGCATTACGTCTATTTCAGCCTGGAATTTTTTCATTATTGTAGTGTTTATTTATGACGCGTTTTCAGTGGTCTGTTTTCTTCTGACCGCTTACCATCGTATCATTAGAGAATTTAAATTGAATTATAGAAAAGGTGATATACATAACTATGATCACCGGAACTGCCGCAAATTTAAAAAATAGTATCAATATTGCCGAAAACAGCAGCAATAAATAACGATAAATATTTTTGTTTAAATCGCTGTTCTTGAATTTTAGCGACATCATCGGTATTTCAGCCACCAACAACGCGCACATTACCACCACAAAACATGGCAAGCACGTAAGGGTTTAATATATAGGCTGTAAAACCTGTGATGATGGTCTAATAATGAATGGCAACGAAGCGATCAGGATCGCATTGGCCGGGGTTGGCAAACCGATAAAACTTTCGGCCTGCCGGGTATCATTATTAAATTTGGCCAGTCTGAGCATCGAAAATACAGCTATTAAAAAGCGCTGAAATTCAAGCCAGGGGCTCACATTGTGTATCTGGTGGCGCCTGTAAAAACAGCTGATATATAATTGCTGAAGGCAAAAACCAAAACTCACCATATCAGCCAGTGAATCCAGGTCCTTGCCTATTCCCGAAAATGATTTTAGCACCCGTGAGGCAAGTCCGTCAAAAAAATCAAAAATAGCCGCAAGAAACAGCGCATAGGCAGCCAGTAATCAGATTCGCCCTGAAAAGCCAAAACAATACCTACGCAACCACTAAACAGGTTGGCACAGGTAATAGCATTCGGTACATGTTTGTTAACGCGTTTCTTCATTTGCAGGCAAGAAGATATGCACGGTTTATTGATTATGGAATCGTGAAGATTATAAATAATTTATAACTTCATCGACTGTCGAAAATTATTAAGAATTCATGGAGATCAGGAATTCTTCGTTTGTTTTTGTGCCTTTGATCTGGCCTTGCAAAAATTCCATCGCTTCCTGCGAATTCATATCGGCCAGGTGATTGCGCAATATCCATACGCGCTGCAATGTATCGCGGTCGAGCAACAGATCGTCACGGCGGGTACTTGATGCGGTGATATCAATAGCAGGGAATATACGTTTGTTGGATAATTTACGGTCGAGTTGCAATTCCATATTACCGGTACCTTTAAATTCTTCGAATATCACTTCGTCCATTTTTGAGCCGGTTTCTGTTAAGGCAGTAGCGATGATGGTTAATGAACCACCGTCTTCAATATTACGGGCGGCACCAAAAAAGCGTTTTGGCTTGTGCAGTGCATTGGCATCAACACCACCGGATAATATTTTACCCGATGCCGGTGCAACGGTATTATAAGCACGTGCCAGGCGGGTGATGGAATCCAGCAGAATCACCACATCATGGCCGCATTCCACCATACGTTTTGCTTTTTCCAGCACGATGTTGGCAATTTTTACGTGGCGTTCAGCGGGCTCGTCAAAGGTTGACGATACCACTTCAGCGCGTACGCTGCGGGCCATATCGGTTACCTCCTCGGGACGTTCGTCAATCAACAGGATGATCAGGTAAACTTCGGGATGGTTTTTGGCTATCGCATTTGCCACATCCTTTAACAGCATGGTTTTACCTGTTTTTGGCTGCGCCACGATCAAGCCACGCTGTCCTTTACCTATAGGAGAAAAAGGTCCATGATACGGGTTGAATAATTACCCGCATCCGTAAACAGGCCCAGTCTTTCCGAAGGGAAAAGAGGAGTTAAGTGGTCAAAGGGAACACGGTCGCGCACTTCGGCAGGACCACGGCCGTTAATGGCTTCCACACGTACCAGCGGAAAATATTTTTCACCTTCTTTTGGCGGACGGATACTTCCGCGCACGGTATCGCCGGTTTTTAAGTCCGAATAATTTTATCTGTGATTGCGAAACATAAATATCATCCGGAGAAGTAAGATAATTATAATCCGATGAACGGAGAAAACCGTAACCATCAGGCATAATCTCCAGCACACCTTCATTTACAATAACGTTGTCAAAATCGAGGTTAATAGCAGGCTCCTGCTTTTTTGGCTGATTCTGGTTGAACCGGCGTTCAAATTTTGGTGCCTTGCGGTTCCGAAGGAATGCCATCTCGCCTTTACGGCAGCATCTTCTTCGCCAGGCTGGCCGAAGCTACAAGCTGGTCAGCTTCAATTTCCGTTTCGCTATCGGCTTCCGGCGTTTCATCATCCGGCATATCAAACAAATTAGTATCGTCCAAAGGGACTTCTATGCGCGGCGCAGTGCTGCTCTTGGTTTTTGTGGTACGGGTTCTTTTACGCGGTTTTTCAGCAGTCTGCTCGGCCGGGGCCGCGCTTTGATCTCGCTGTAATTATCGTTAATGGCCGTTTGTTGGGCGCGGGCAGCTTCAATCAATTGCTCCTGTTCAACGATTCTGCTGATCAGCTGGGGTTTTCTAAGATCCTCAGCTTCGGCGATACCTAAACTCTTTGCCATTTCGCGCAACTCTGAAACGAGTTTGTCGTTCAATTCGGTTGTATCAAACATGATATTATATAATAGTTCAAAAGGAAATATTTTATTTGAAAGAAATTATCTTGCAACTTTGCTTTCGCAACATCTAAAAATTATGGAATAACGTGGATTTTTAAATTGTTTCTTTAGTGCAAGAAAAATTCAAAGGATAACACTGCAATTTTACTCAATTAATTTTAGAATTCAAAAAATTTGAAAAAATATGTTTTTATAAGCCAACACTTAGCTTATTTTTTAGTTTTTTTGAATATTCAAAATATTAAAAGCGTCTCCATGATTATCCCGCCAGCAACTCATACAGCAAATCAAACAAAAAAAATCATTTTTATGCGTAGGCCTCGATACTGATATCGAAAAAATACCTGCGTTTTTAAAGCAATACCCTGATCCGATCTTTGAATTTAACAAGCGGATTATTGATGCTACGCGTGATCTGTGTATTGCCTACAAACCCAATGCTGCTTTTTACGAGAAACATGGTCGTAAAAGGTTTGCAAAGTCTGGTAGCTACAGCTGGAATATTTGCCAAAAGATTGTCTTAAGTATTATTGATGCCAAACGCGGAGACATCGGCAATACTTCTGATATGTATGCCAAAGGCCTTTTTTGATGAAGCGGCATCGGGAATGAGCTTTGACGCGATTACCGTTTCGCCTTATATGGGCCACGATGCGGTGACTGCCTTATCTGGCTTATCAGGGTAAATGGGTGATCCTGCTGGCGCTTACCTCATCGGTCGGAAGCAAGGATTTTCAATACCTGCAAACAGGCAATGGCCATCTGTACGAGGCTGTGATACAAAAAAGCCAATACCTGGGCCGGTGCCGATCGTATCATGTATGTGGTAGGCGCTACCAAAAGCCACGAGTTTGTCAATATCCGCAAACTTGCACCCGATCATTTTTTACTCGTACCCGGCGTAGGAGCGCAGGGCGGAGCCTGGCAGAAGTATGCAAATATGGCATGAACAAAGACTGCGGACTGATCGTCAATAGTTCAAGGGCCATTATTTATGCTTCCAACGGCGAAGATTTTGCCGAAGCGGCCAGGGCAGAAGCTTTAAAAGTTCAGCAGCAAATGCAAGCCGAATTGGAAAAAGCCGGGATTATCTGAGTCCCCAGAAAATCAACCAAACACCATCGTGCGCTCGGGATATCTTAATGCATAATTGGATACCATGTTCCGGATATAATCATTACCGGGATAAGGGGTAAGGTGATTTTTTAGCTGCTCCAGGTTATCGGCATCAAAATAATGGGAAATATAACCCATGCCATAAAACTGGCCTTTTTCAATCAAAATGCAGCTATGTTCATCATCTTTGCGGCCTTCATCGCGGATGGCAAATGTGGGCAGGCGTCCCTTGAGCTCATCAATGGCGGCTTTACTCTTTTGATTATATTCTTCTGCGGTTTCTACCCCTTCGCAGGCGCACAGATGCTGTCGAGCGCCGGTGCAGGGCTCGTTTTGGTTTGGATAAAGCACAATTTCGGGCAAAGTTCAAACTCTTCTATCAGCCGCAGTAAGCATATTGCGGCCTTCAACAGCGAATTGCAGGTATATAGCGGCGGTCATTTTACGGCGCTTGTCTACTGCCAGCCTCATATATCCGCTCTGGTCCTCAAATGCATAAAGCCCGTAAGCATGCTCAAAACGTTTTAACGAGCGGTTATATTTTGGCCACAAGCGTTTGATCTCGATTGCTTCCAGCACGAAAGCAATCAGTTCCGTTCCGCATCTCTGGTAAGTGATATGATGGATATTGCGCAGAAATTCCTGCCGCTGCAGGCCCGGGTTGTTGCCGGTGAAATGGCTGCATACCCTTTTTTTGATTTTCCTGCCTTGCCCACATAAATTACTTTGCCTTTTTCATCGTGAAAATAATATACCCCCGGCGTATATGGCAACAGTTCGATATCCTCTTTGGGCAAATTTGCAGGCAATACCTGCTCCTTTGAATGTTGTTTTAAAGCCTGCGCAGATATGATTTTCCTGTGTCGCTTTGCAGCAGCAGCGAAAACAAGTTGCGGTAGCTTCGGCATCGCCCGCTGCACGGTGACGGCTCTCATTTTCTATACCCAGATGCCGGCAAAGTTTGCCCAGGCTATAGGACGGCAGGCCGGGCAATATTTTACGGCCAAGCCTTACGGTACACAATTTATTGCATTGCAGTTCGTATCCCGCAGCGGCCAAATGATAACGAATAAAAGAAAAATCGAAATTGACATTGTGCGCCACAAATATTTTGCCGTTCAGCAGGTGGTAAATATCTGCGGCCACATCCTCAAACGGCGGGGCATTTTGCACCATTTCATTGGTGATACCGGTAGTGCGCTGATGTAAATCGGTATATCCCTTCCCGGGTTTACCAGTGTGCTGTAGCGCTGAGTTATCTTTTTCCATCATGTATGCAAATGGCAACTTCGGTAATGCCATTGGCGCTGGCATGCCCTCCTGTAGTCTCAATATCCACAATCGCATACATATGTCAAATTTAAAAGAATTTTTGCTAATTCTTTTAGTTTAAAGTCGGAATTTGCAATGTTGATTGTCTCCCGGGGCAACAAAAAAAATAGCCCGGATGATAAGCCGGGCTATGGATCGTAATTGGAATTTCGCTTTTGACTTCAACTTATTTTTTCTTCTGGGCTGCACCTGCTGCTGCTGGCGCATCATTTCTTCCATGCGTGCCTGAAAACCTGTTTTTTTCTTTTTCTCCTCCGGTTTCTTTTTGTTTTCCTGTATCTGGGCGTGGATCTTTTTATCGTCCACCATAAAGCGGATCAGGTACTGCTGTAGCAAAGGTCAGCATGTTGGCCAGGAAATAATAATAATTCAAACCCGACGGATAACTGTTCAGCGTGACCAGGAATATCACCGGGGTGATGTAGCCGATATATTTCATTTGGCCGGTTGCGCCGGATATCTGGTTGTTAAAATAAGTATAAACCAGCGTCGAAATGGTCATCAGCAAACACATCAAACTGATGTGGTCCGCTCCAAATATGGGCGTGAAAGTGATCACTGAATCATAGGTGGAAAGGTCATGCATCCATAAAAAGCTTTGCGCCGCGCAGCTCAAATAAGCTCGGGAAAAAGCGGAAAAATGCGATCACGATAGGCATTTGTATCAGCAAGGGCAAACATCCGCCCAAGGGGTTTACGCCCGCCTTTTTGTATAGTTTCATATATTCCTGCTGCAGCAGGGTAGGGTTATCTTCGCCGACTTTTGCTTTGATCTCGTCCATTTCCGGCTTCAACACGCGCATCTTGGCCATCGACAGGTACGATTTGTAGGTAAGCGGCGATAAGCACCAGCTTAAGACGAACGGTTAAGGCCAGTATTATAAGACCATAGTTCCAGTTAAACTGTTCAAGGAAATTAAATACCGGCAAGCACCGCAAAACGGTTGATGTATTTCAATGGGCCCCAGCCCAGATCAACTACTTTTTCAAGGCTGTAACCCTGTTTTTCTAAAATGTTTAAACTTATTTGGTCCGAAATAAAACTCCAACGGGAAACTACCATCGGCAGCACGTGTAAAGGATAAGTCGGCCTTCATTTGCTTGATATCTGTATTGTTGGTAACGTCAGTGCTTACCGTCAGGTTTGATTTATCAAAGCCTTGTTTGGCGATCAGTATACTCGAAAAGAAATGCTGCTTTAAATGCTACCCATTGCATTTTTTTATCGGCGATGGTCTTTTGATCGTCTTTGCTTGTACTCAGGCAATCAACGTCATTGTCCGTATTAAAATACCAAACAGTTGAGTACTGACGCTCCTGCTTCATATCCTTTTCCTGCTTGCGCAGGCTTGACTGCCAGTCGAGGTTAAAGGTATTGCTGTTGGCAATAACATTGTCTAGTCCGGTGGTTTTAATGTTAAACCAAGTTTAAAACCTGTTCCTTTTAACGAATAAATATAATCAATATATTGCGTTGCGCTGTAGCTTAAGCGCATGGTTATCGAGCTCGAATCTTTTTCAGCAACACTCAGATTGTCCGCGCTTGGCGTAAAATAAAGCTCGTCGGTATTGATAGTTCTTATCCTGCGGCAGGAAGTTCAGGCCAAAATGATTGTTTATCGCCATCAAATAATATCAGCGGCTTTTTATCAAAAGTTTTATAGTTTTTTAGCTCCACCGAATAAACCCGGCCGCCCTGGGTGCTCAATTTTACACGGAGCTCCTTGATTTTCAAGCGTGATGAACTTTTCAGTACCAACGGTAGCGGCGCCAAAAGGCGTTTTTAAAACTGCAGAATCAACGACTTGCGGCGACTTTTTTGCGCCGTATCGGCTTTTAGCGGTTGTTGTAGCGGTTGCTTTGGGCAGCTTTTGCTCTTTTTATTGAATCCGTGAGCCTATCTTTTCCTTTTTTAGCTCAGCTTCAGACGGGCTTCAAAAAGAAATAAGACCCCAGCATGATCAAAACGATCAGGAAAAATCCTGTGTATGTATTTTTATCCATTTTTTGTATATCGTACATTTATTTACTTCTTGCGGGCATATGCCAGCGAAGCGGCGACAAAGTTAACAAAAAGTGGGTGAGGATTAGCAACTGTTGATTTTAATTCCGGATGAAATTGCCCGCCGATGAAAAACGGGTGATTTTTTAGCTCAACGATCTCTACAAGGTTATTGTCAGGGTTGATGCCGGAAGGTACCAATCCGGCATTTTCATATTGTTTAAGATACTTGTTATTAAACTCGTAACGGTGGCGGTGGCGCTCGGAGATATGCGTTTTGCCATAAATTGTGGCTGCTTTGCTTCCCTTTTTCAGGTCGCAGGCATAAGCGCCCAAACGCATGGTGCCGCCTTTGTTTTTTATTTTCTTCTGCTCTTCCATCATGGCGATCACCGGGTGCGGCGTATGGTCGTTCATTTCGGTGCTGCTGGCATTCTTTAAGTCCAAAAACATTACGGCCAAATTCAACTACCGCGCATTGCATACCCAGGCAAATACCAAAAAACGGAATATTATTTTCGCGCACATAGCGTATCGCTTCAATCTTGCCTTCAAAACCACGTTCGCCAAAGCCGGGTGCAACCAATACACCGTGCAGATCCTTTAAGCGCTCAATAGCATTTTCCGGGGTTAACTGTTCCGACGGGATATATTCAACCCGCACCTTGCATTCGTTTTTTGAGCCGGCGTGGATGAATGATTCGGTAATTGATTTATAAGCATCCGGCAGCTCAACATATTTACCAACCAGGCCTATTCGTACTTCGGATGTCGGGTTTTTTAAGCGGCCCAAAAAGTCTTTCCAGCTTTCCAGGTCCGGTTCGCTTTTATGCGGAAGCTTTAATTTGGCCAACACCGTTTTGTCCAGTTGCTCTTTTAGCATCAACAACGGCACATCGTATATGGTTGAAGCATCGATTGATTCGATAACCGCATTGATGTTCACATTACAAAACAGCGCTATTTTTTTGCGGATATCCATGGTTAAGGTGGTGCTCGGTACGGCAAACCAGTATATCGGGCTGTATACCATATTCCAGCAGCATTTTAACCGAGTGCTGGGTTGGTTTGGTCTTTAATTCGCCTGCTGCAGCAAGGAAAGGAATAAGCGTTAAGTGGATAACCAGTGAATTGCCCGATCCAACTTCCCACCTGAACTGTCTTACCGCTTCAATATAAGGCAACGACTCAATGTCGCCTACCGTACCGCCAAGTTCGGTGATCACAATATCATAATCGCCGCTTTCGCCCAGCAGGCGGATGTTTCTTTTGATCTCATCGGTAATATGCGGAACCACCTGTACGGTTTTACCTAAAAATGCGCCTTCGCGTTCGCGTGTTGATCACATTTTGGTAAATGCGGCCGGTGGTAATGTTATTGGCTTTAGATGTTGGCGTATTTAAAAAACGCTCGTAGTGGCCAAGGTCAAGATCGGTTTCGGCGCCATCTTCGGTTACATAGCATTCACCATGTTCATAGGGGTTCAGTGTTCCGGGATCGATGTTGATATAGGGATCGAATTTTTGGATGGTTACGCGGTAACCGCGTGATTGCAGCAGTTTGGCTAATGAAGCTGAAATAATGCCTTTTCCTAACGACGAAGTAACGCCGCCCGTAACAAATATATATTTAGTCATGATTTTTTTGATATTTAGCACCGGTTTTTACGCCTGTACCAATGTTTGTGTACGGGATACAAAAGTAGGCATTAATTTCAGAACGCCAACGATAAAGTTTTAATTGTTGAAAAGGTTCGTGATGTGTGATAAGGAGCCGGGTCTCACGGCCGAAATAATTTTGGAAACTTTCAATTTTAAAGGTTTAGACCCTAAAGATAGTTTTTAGATTTTAATACTTCCAAATCCTCCGGCGTATCAATTGCATAAGTTTCCAGCTCCGTTTCAGCTACCTTAATGCGAAACCCGTTCTCTATCCAGCGCAGCTGCTCCAGGCTTTCGGCTTTTTCGAGGGATGATACCGGCAGCCGGGTGATCTGCTGCAAAATATCCGCCCGGTAACCATAGATACCGATATGCTTAAAATAAGTAAAATGCTGCAGCCAGTTTTGTGGCTCCTGTCCGCGGATATGCGGCAATGGCGAACGTGAAAAGTAAATCGCTTCCCATAGTTTATTTACGATCACTTTGGGCGAGTTGGTATTGTGCAGTTCCTGCTGGGTCGTCACCTTTTTTACCAGGGTCGCAATCTGTGTTTCGCCCGTGTCAAAGCAACCGATCAGCTGATGATCTGCTCCGGGTTCAATATAAGGGCTCATCCCCCTGGATATTGATGATTACGTCATATTGCGGATGCTTTAAGCGCCACTTCAGCACAGCGGTCGGTACCGCTCTGATGTTCGGGTGAGGTCATTATTGCCTTTCCGCCAAAACCAGTTACATGGCTGAAAATGCGGTCATCATCGGTGGCAACAAATACCTCCGACATATGCACACATTTTTTAGCCTGCTCGTATACCCGCTGAATCATGCTTTTGCCGGCAATATCAACCAGTGGTTTACCCGGAAAACGGGTAGATGCGTAGCGGGCGGGTATGATACCGAGAATATTCATTTTTGAGGATGTACGTCTTAGGTTGCTAAATTACAAAGATGACGCACAAGGAATCAGAAATATCTTAAAACAATCCATTGATCTCCCTTTCAATCTTCTCCACAATGGAGGCCATATCTTCGGTATTATTGGCAAAGTCAAGTTTGTCCTTGTCGAGTATCAGCACTTTGCCCAATTTATAGCCGCTGATCCATTTCTGATATTTTTCGTTCAATTTGGACAGGTAATCCAAACGTATGCCGATCTCGTATTCTCTGCCGCGGCGCTGTATATTGTTTACCAGTGTAGGTACGGATGCTTTTAGGTAAACCAGCAGATCAGGTGGTTTGATAAAAGCCGTTATATTATCAAAAATAGCACGGTAGTTCTCATAGTCACGGGTGGTCATCAGACCCATATCATGCAGATTCTCGGCAAAGATGTAGGCATCCTCGTATATGGTACGGTCCTGAATAATATTCCGGTTGTCTTTTTGGATTTCGGAGATCTGTCTGAAACGGCTGTTTAGAAAATAGATCTGCAGGTTAAAGCTCCAGCGCTTCATATCGCTGTAAAAATCCTCCAGATAGGGATTGTTGTCTACAGCCTCGTAAAATTGCTTCGTACCCGTAATTTTTGGCCAGTAATTCAGTAAGCGTGGTTTTACCAGCGCCGATGTTTCCTACAATAGCTATGTGCATGCTTGCTTTCAGTTCAGGGTTGATGGTTCGCGGTTCATAGCTCTTTATAAAAAAGTATAAAATCCACAGTTAACTACGTTCGACTAATATACACTATGAACTATGAACTATCAACAGAGAACTGATTAAAAACTTCTGAATCCGATTATTTCTCTTACCTGCCGTATCGTTTTTGATGCACTTTCCCGGGCTTTTTCTGCGCCATGCAGGGCGACCTTGTGCAGATAGGCCGTATCCCGGCTGATGTCGTTTATCTTTTCGCGGATTGGGGCTGTGGCAATGATCATATCTTCGGCAAGCTGTTTTTTCAGATCCCCGTAACGGATCTGGCAACTGTTATAAAGCGCGTCAAAATGGGTGTAGGTGTCGCTGGAGGAAACCACCTTCATCAGATCAAACAGGTTTTGTATTTCGACCGGTTTTTGCTGGTTCTCAGTAGTCGGGCCGCTGTCGGTTACTGCCCGCATCACTTTTTTGCGGATAACCTCCGGTGAATCGGACAAATAAACAGCGTTGCCTTCGCCTTCAGATTTGCCCATTTTTCCTTTGCCGTCAAGCCCGGGTATTTTTACCAGGTTTTGCGAAAAGTTGAAAGCATAGGGCTCAGGGAAACATATCATGGTTATACAGGCGGTTAAAACGGTTGGCAAAAGTACGGGCCATTTCCAGGTGTTGTTCCTGGTCTTTCCCCACGGGGACTTTTGTGGCCTTATGAATAATGATATCGGCCGCCATCAAAACAGGGTAGGTCAGCAGTCCGGCGTTCACATTATCCGGATTGTGCACGCACTTTATCTTTAAAAGAAGTGCTGCGCTCCAGCTCGCCCATGTAGGCATTCATGTTCAGGTACAGGTACAGTTCGGAAACTTCGGGCACGTCGGACTGGATATAGATCGTTGCTTTTTCCGGATCGATACCCGCAGCGAGGTACTCCACCAGGACCTGTTTTACATTTCCATGCAGATCAGAGGGGGTAGGGTGCGTGGTAAGCGAATGCCAATCGGCAATAAAAAAATAGCAGTTATATTCATGCTGCATCTTTACGAAGTTTTGTATGGCTCCGTAATAATTTCCTAAATGCAATTTCCCGGTGGAACGTATACCACTAACAACTGTTTCCATGGCGCGAAAGTAAGTAATTTTTATATTTTTGATACCGATGAAATTGATATTGAAGAAAGCGCACAGCTACCTGTACGCGGCCAGCGTGGCTTTTTTCTACTTTTTACTTTACCCGCTGCTCTATTATTTTTCACGCAGGCCACGGGATTATAAGCATATGAACAAGCTGAGGCGCCTTTGGGCATTTCTGAGCTCAGCACTGGCCGGAATATTTTACCGTTTTACCTTTGAAGCGCCCTTCGACCGCAGCAAAACCTATATCATCTGTCCCAATCATACCTCGAACCTCGATATTACTACTATGAGCCTGCTGGTAAAAAATGATTTCAGTTTTTTAGGCAAGGACGAGCTCAGCGAGGGAATAGTCACCAGATTGTTTTTTAGAACAGCCGATATTCCCATTAACCGGGAAAGTAAAATGTCCTCATTCAGGGCATTTATGAAGGCTAAACAGCGACTGGAAAACGGGATCACCGTGATCATTTTCCCGGAGGGGGGAATAGCGGATGATTACCCACCCCGTTTGCAGGCGTTCAAGAACGGGCCATTCCGGCTGGCAATAGAAGCCAAAATACCCATTGTTCCGGTTACGTCAATCAACACCTGGCGTCTGCTGTGGGACACCGGCAGCAAATACGGCAGCAGGCCCGGTGTTTGTAAAATATTTGTCCACCGTCCCATTGAGACGCAGCATCTGACCCTGGATGATACGGACCATTTACGCCGGCAGGTCCACCGCATCATGCAGGAAAAGTTCGATTCGCTGGTCTAAAGATGATTTTCTGTTTTTATTTGGTGGTGGTTTTATACTTTTACATGTAATGATATTACCCCTAAAAAAATTACATCGCCTGTTTTACAGGTATTCTCTGGCCTTTATTTTTTACTTGTTCTGGCCCTTGATTTATTGCGCCTCCCTGAAGCCATCGCGCTACCCCCTGATGAACAGGCTCCGCAAAATATGTGCATCCTTTAGTTCACTCATTTCGGGTATTTATTACAAAGTGGAATTCGAACAGGCAGTAGACTGGTCGCGAACCTATATCGTATGCCCCAATCATACTTCCAACCTGGACATCATGTCGGTCAGCTCAGCACTGAAAAACACCTTCTGCTTTATGGGCAAGCACGAACTGCTGGAAAACCCGCTGCTGGGTATATTTTTTAAATCGATCGACATACCTGTAAACCGGGAGAGCAGAATATCATCCTATAAGGCGCTCAAACAGACTGCCCAGCGCCTGGAGCAGGGCATAAGTGTAGTGATATTTCCGGAAGGAACTATTTCAAAGGATTACCCGCCGGCTTTGCAGGAATTCAAGAGCGGACCGTTCAGGCTGGCAATCGAACTGAAAATACCTATCTTGCCGGTCAGTTCGCCGGATACCTGGAAGGTAATGTGGGATTCTGGCAGCAAATATGGCAGCAGACCGGGTATTTGTCATATATTTGTGCATAAGCCCATCGAAACGGCCGGCTGGAGTGTCGATGATGCTGACCTGCTAAAAGATGAAGTATTTAACGTGATCAGGCAAAAACTTGACCAGTATGAACATTGATAAACAAACCGTAGAAAAAGTGGCTCACCTGGCCAGATTGGAGCTTGCCGAGGATGAAAAGAAAAAGCTGATCCATGATATGAACAAGATACTCGGTTTTATGGATAAACTTGGTGAGATCAACACGGACGGCATAGAGCCGCTGGTATATATGACCAATGAAATAAATGTCCTGCGTCAGGATGTAATCCGGCAGGAGGTCACCCATGAGCAGGCGCTGCTGAATGCGCCACGGCATGACCAGGATTATTTCCTGGTTGCAAAAGTGATAGAGAAATAATTTTGAGTTTAGAATTTTTTTCCGCTTGTAACAATTCATAAGCGCTGAGCGTCAAATTAAGAAAAACGGATGGAGGCATTAATTACAATTAAAGATATCGGGCGTAAATATGTTATTGGTTCTGAAACTATTCACGCTATAAAGTCGGTATCTTTAACGATCAATAAAGGAGAATTTGTAGCGTTGATGGGACCTTCCGGTTCCGGAAAATCTACCCTGATGAATATCCTGGGCTGCCTCGATACCCCAACCAAAGGCGAATATATTCTCAATGGCATCAATGTAAGCCATATGAGCGATAATGAACTGGCCGAGGTTCGTAACACGGAGATCGGCTTTGTATTCCAAACCTTCAATCTGCTTCCCCGTAATACCGCTTTAGATAATGTTGCCCTGCCGCTGATCTATGCTGGTATCAACAAGGAGGGCAAGATGGAACGCGCAAAAAAAGCATTGGAAAATGTTGGCCTGGGCAACCGTATTGATCACAAGCCAAACGAGCTTTCCGGCGGGCAGCGCCAGCGCGTGGCTGTAGCAAGGGCGCTGATCAATAATCCATCGATTATTCTTGCCGACGAGCCCACCGGTAACCTGGATACCAAAACCTCTATCGAAATTATGGGCCTGATCGAAGATATTCATGCGAAAGGCAATACCATTATTTTAGTGACCCACGAAGAAGATATTGCCCTGCATGCACACCGCATTGTGCGTATGCGCGACGGACTGATCGAGAAATGATTCGCTAATGCTGATATACAAAAGGTGGACAGGAACGCTGGTGGTAGAAGAGTTTAGATCTAAATAGCAATTCGAACCTGAGCACGTACTTGGACAAATTCAGCAAGAATCACGGGATCTTTCTGGTGAAATCGGCTGGCGATTGCCACTGTCAGCGTATGGTCGATGATTTCAGATCAGGACATCTTCATGCCTGATGTCCATTACTGGCATTCCTGAAATTTCGGTCCATGGCGCGCTCAGCTTTCTCGCGGTCGTTTACAAGTACATAAAATGTATCGCTGAAGGCCTTGTCCTCAGCAAAATCCAGTTCAATGGGGTGGACCAGCTCCATCATTTTTCGCCCAGGGTTTCGCGCCTGATCAGCGCGCAGCCAAAATCTTTTTTTAAATAAGCCAGTGCCCAGGTTTGATACTCATTGCGGTCGTATAATCCAGGCCTTTAAGACCTCGTGGCCACCTGAAATATTTTCGACAAAAAGTATATAGAAATCTTGTTGTTGCTGCTTGAACCGCAAAGATCCCCGTAGGTTTATATCTAGTATCGCCTGAATACCTCGAAATTTTTCAAATGGAAATCGATATTGCCGGTATGCTGAATATTAAACTGGCTTTTAATCCATAAATAACTTATAATTGTCAATCATTTCGCCCGAAAGCGATGTGGTATCAAAAGGATAGTTCTTCCGTTAAAAAGGAATTTCTTTGTAAATATAGAGATTGGAGATTAAGGCTGGAGATTGGAGGTTAGTTTTTTTAAGAGTAAGCCGATTCGGGATTTGGTTTCTAACCCCTAATCTCTGATCTCTAACCTCTAATTACTTCAGTACGGCTTCATATTTCCGCATGAGCAGGCGCAATTGGGGTCGCTGACACCCATCTTTTTCAGAAAATACTGATAAAAGCCTATGCGGTCGTTCATGCTGAACACTATTTTCGCCTTTGTCCGCATTCTACACGCGCCGTTTATAATATTGATGGTCATGCCAAAGCCTGGTGTACGGCTCTGCGGCTTTGTCGGCGGCGTTAGGCTGCCATTTGCCGATCATCACATCATGTGCCGATGGCTTGTAGGTTTGCGGGGTCATCCAAAAATAAATGGCCGTTTTAAAGGCGACGACAGGGTCGGTTTCCACCAGTTCGGGGTTGTTCAACAGCACGTTTTTATTGCCGAAAATGCAATCGGAAGCATAGCCATAATTGCCGTTGTAACTTAATTGCATGGGGCCGCGGCCATAATATTTTTTGCCGGGCACCGGCGGATAGGCATCATTATCGGCAATATAGGGCAGCGAAGTATCGCTTTCGTGGATAAACATCAGGCCGTCATTGTATTTGCCGTTTTCGCCATGGCGGGTTTCGTGGGCTATGTTGGCAAAAAATGCGGCCAATTCTTTTTTATTGGTTTGAGGGTCTTTTTCAGTACAAAAATTGCCATAATCAATGATATAAGATGCTGTCGGGCTTCTTTTTTGCCCAGTCTTCGTTCCAATCCTCATCCTGGCGGACTACTGCTGATTTTCCGGTGCTTTTATCGGTACGGGTAATCTGGTAAACCGATACGGCCCGTCTTACCACCTTTATTCGGATGAGGCTCATTTCGTTGACGCTTTTATAAAAGCCTGCATAGCTGTAAAATTTATCGTGCAGAGGGAAAAAGTCATTAAACTGCTTTTCGGTTAAAATAGCTGCACGTTATGTGCGTAGCATGTGTTTTAGCTTTTGTCTGCTGCCGCATTTAAAGCTGAATAGCAATAGTGATAATCAGCATAAGGTTAACTCGATAATAAGTACAAAGGCTAGATCTCATAGGATAAAATGATTTATTCCTTTATGGAATTAATGGCCGTGGTTACGGTATCAAATTTAATAACATTATAATAGTTAAGAGTTTGTACTGCACAGCGATGGTTATGTATATTTTTATAAGATCGTTAGAAATTTAAAATAATTCTGTAAATTTATAAGTTCGAAAATCTCGAATGTAAAACAATAAATTAGAAAATCTGAACCGATGTCCGAAATCCGAAATTAAGAATGAAAATCTATACCAAAACAGGCGATAAGGGCTTATACCTCACTGATAGGGGGCACGCGTGTGCCAAGCATCACCTGCGCATTGAAAGTTATGGGACGGTCGATGAGCTTAACTCCTATATCGGACTGATACGCGACCAGGATATTACAGCGCACGATAAAGCAACTACTGAAACAAATACAGGACAGGTTGTTTACCATCGGGTCATCGCTGGCATCCGATCCTGAAAAATCAAAAATGGTCATTCCCGACCTGCATCGAGGCCGATATTGAGTTGCTGGAAAAAGAAATGGATGCCATGAATGAAAATTTGCCGGAATTGAAGACATTTTATTTTGCCGGGCGGTAGTAATGCCATTTCATTTTGCCATATTGCACGCTGTGTTTGCCGCAGGGCCGAACGCTTATCTGTTCACCTGTCCGAAGAAAGCACAGGTGGACGAAAAAGTGAATATTTATCTGAACAGGTTGAGCGATTACCTATTCACACTGGCCAGGAAGATTGGAAATGACAATAAAATACCTGAAAATCAATGGATACCACGTGTGTAAAATTTTAAAAAAAATATTTGATAATCAAATTAAAAATATTATACTTTTGCGAAAATTTAAATTTACGAATAACATAAATAAAGAATATGTATTGGACACTTGAATTAGCATCGCACCTTGAAGATGCGCCATGGCCCGCAACAAAAGATGAATTAATTGATTATGCCATTCGTTCAGGAGCACCTGTTGAGGTTATTGAAAACCTGCAGGCATTGGAAGATGATGGTGAGCCATATGAAAATATTGAAGAAATATGGCCCGATTATCCTACAAAAGATGACTTCTTTTTTAACGAAGATGAATATTAAAATTTTATTCTGTAACAAATAAAACCCTGTCGATTGCAGGGTTTTTTATTTTAAACTTTTTTGGAATGGTTTTAGTTATGATTATTCATTATCAACTAAAACATTCACAAAATGAGAAGTTTATTGTACATTATTGCTGTTATCCTTGTTATAGGATGGGCAATCGGAGTTTTTGCTTATTCGGCAGGCGGCGGTTAATCCACATTCTTTTAGTAATTGCGATTATTGCCTTGCTTTTAGGGGTTATCAGGAGGGCATGAGCAGAATCTTAGTGATAGTTCATAGTCAATGGAATGCATATAGCCGATGGACTTCTAGTATGAAGTGACAGGCTATGACTGCTATTAACAGGAACTTCGGCAATGGCAATATCTTCAGGAAAAGTGATTTTGATATTCTGGTAGCTTCCTTCAATCAGGTGAATATTTACGCCGGTTTGTTCAACAACACTGGCATCATCGGTAAATCTTGTCGTCGTAGGGTTGCTAGATAGGCTTTTTTTAATTGAGCCAATCTGAAACGTTTGCGGTGTTTGATCAGGTATATCTCGTCCCTGAGCAGGCTTGTCGACCGGTTGTCCTTTAATCTGCCTTACCGAATCGCGGCTTTTTACAGCCACTATGGCATTTCCATATTTAGCAGCACAGTCATAGGATTCGTCAATGATTTCCTTGGCGATCAGCGGTCTCACCGCATCGTGCACGGCGACGATGGCATCGTCCTGTCATCGATCAGGCTCAAGCCCATTTTTTACGGAATGGAAACGTGTTTCGCCGCCGCTTATCAAGTGATGCGGGATATCAAAATGATGTTCTGTGCAAAGTCTGTGCCAATAGTGATGAGAATCGGCGGGAAGAACAACAATTATCTGGGGCTGGCGATCGCTTTGATAAAAAGCATTAATGGTATGCATTAAAACAGGCTTAGCCTTTCAGTAATAGAAATTGCTTGGGTACCGACGAATGCATCCTGGTGCCGGAGCCGCCGGCAACTATGATGGCGTAATGTTTACGCATGAGAGATCATAGCTGTGAAATGGGAGATTCGAGGAATGCTCATGGATTCTAAACATTAAAATGTGAGACAGGATATTCAAGCTAGTCTCACATCTAATATCTTATATATCTATTTTAAATAATCAGCATGGCATCGCCATAGCTGTAAAAGCGGTATTTTTCTTTTACGGCAACTTCATAGGCATTCATTACATGCTCGTATCCGCCAAAAGCGCATACCATCATCAATAAAGTTGATTCGGGCGTGTGAAAATTGGTGATCATTGAATTGGCAATACTGAAATCATATGGCGGGAAAATAAATTTACTGGTCCAGTCGTTAGCTGGCTTTAAAGTTTTATTTGCCGAAACAGCCGATTCGATGGCACGCATAGATGTTGTACCCACTGCGCATATCCGTTTTTTTGCTTTCGATGCCTTGATTTACAATATTGGCCTGTTTTTGCTTCAATAATAAACTGCTCCGAGTCCATTTTGTGCTTGGTCAGGTCTTCCACCTCAACCGGGCGAAAAGTTCCCAGGCCAACGTGCAGGGTAACTTCGGCAAATTCAACACCTTTTAATTCAAGGCGTTTCATCAGTTCGCGGCTAAAGTGCAAACCGGCAGTAGGGGCGGCAACAGCACCTTCGTGTTTGGCAAAAATAGTTTGATAGCGTTCCTTATCTTCGTCGGTGCTTTGCGTTTAATATATTTTGGAAGCGGTGTTTCGCCTAATATTTCCACATTGCGGCGGAACTCTTCGTCCGTGCCGTCAAATAAGAAAGCGGATGGTACGGCCGCGTGATGTTGTATTATCAACTACTTCGGCAATCAACAGGTCGTCATCGCCAAAATATAATTTATTACCCACGCGTATTTTACGCGCAGGGTCAACCAATACATCCCACAGACGAAGTTCTTTGTTTAATTCCCTTAATAAAAAAACTTCGATGGTGGCGCCGGTTTTTTCCTTATTGCCATACATGCGCGCCGGAAACACTTTGGTATTGTTCAGGATCATAACATCCTTATCATCAAAATAATCCAATATATCTTTAAATATTTTATGCTCAATTTTGCCCGAATCGTTATGTAAAACCATTAAACGCGATTCGTCGCGGGTGTTGGCAGGAGAATGTGCTATTAATGATTCGGGCAGGTTGAATTTAAATTGAGATAATTTCATGGTTAAAAGATATGAATTTTCTAGGGCGCAAAGGTAAGAATTTTTTTGCGATTTTCACCGATTTTTGTTAGGAATACATTGGTCCTCGAATTTATTAAACATTTTAAAAATTTTGTAACTTAAAGGCTGGTAAACGTCTAACTAATAACACATTTTTGTGGTTTGGATCTTAATAATAAAAAATTCCTCATATAATCGGCGTTTTTCAGTAGAATAAATCTAGAAATAATATTAGGTGTAATCAAAATCAATATGATCTTTTTAAAACTCTTCCGCGAAAGTTTTTTGTTTGCTTATGATGCATTAAGGCAAAATAAGCTGCGCACTTTGCTGTCCTTGCTGGGGGTTACCATAGGTATTTTTACCATCATAGCGGTGTTTTCGGCGGTTGATACCCTGCGCAATAACCTGCAAAAAAGCGTAAATAAACTAGGCAGCAATAGTATTTATGTTGAAAAATGGCCATGGGTAAGTGGCGAGGATTTCCCATGGTGGAAATATTTGCAGCGGCCTGTTCCGCAAATTTGAAGAGATTTTGACGAAGTGCAAAGGCGCAGCCAAACCGCCCTGGCAATATCCTATGAGATCAGCATTGATAACCGGATAGTTAAATATCAAAGCAATACAGTCGAAGGCGCCCAAATCGATGCGGTGTCGCACGATCATGACAAAACATGGAATTTTGATTTCAACGACGGGAGGTATTTTACGGATATCGAATCACGCACCGGGCGCCCGGTTAGCCATCATTGGCTATGATATTGCCGACAATCTTGTTCCCCGGCGGAAATGCGGTTGGCAAACAGATCAAAAGTTATGGGCAGATATGTGACTGTCATAGGCGTGTTTGCAAAAGAAGGGAACGATATGCTGGGTATATCCGACGATAAGGAGATACTGCTACCGCTTAAATTTTGCAAAGAACGTTGTTGATGTGCAAAATGAAAATTATCAACCTCAGATTGTAGTAAGGGGCAAGGACGGCATTACCGATGATGATGTGGAAAGCGAACTGAGAGGGTTGATGCGTTCGATACAGGCGGTTAAAGCCCAGTCAGGAAGATAATTTCGCTTTGAATAAAACCACTATTATTATCTAATCAACTGGATATGGTCTTTGCTGTACTTAATATTGCCGGTTTGATTATCGGTGGTTTTTCTATCCTTGTTGGCGGATTTGGTATCGCCAATATCATGTTTGTTTCTGTCAAGGAACGCACTAATATCATTGGTATTCAAAAATCGCTGGGCGCTAAAAACTATTTTATTTTGCTGCAGTTTCTGATCGAATCGATTTCTTTGCCTGATGGGAGGGATTATAGGCCTTTGCATGGTTTATCTGAGCCACAATTGCTGTTAAGGCGGCCATCGATATTCAGGTCGTGCTGGATATTAAAAATATTATTATCGGTATTAGCACTTCGGTCACTATCGGGATCATTTCAGGTATTATTCCGGCTTATTCTGCTTCCAGGCTGGATCCGGTTGAAGCTATACGGTCCAATTAAATTGATTGAGCTAGTTGATTAGTGAGTTAACTGAATAAGTAACTTATACTCAGATCAACCCAATCAGTCAATTATCCTCATAATTTTTACAAATTGTAAACTTTGCCGTCACTTATAATACACGGATTTATTTACATTTGTGCGTGAAAAAAAATGTCTATGTCGGAAACAGCACAATTAAAAATAGGTGATAAAACTTATGATCTCCCGATTATTGAGGGTACTGAAGGCGAAAAAGCAATTGATATTTCAAAACTCAGGGACCAAATCGGGTTATGTAACGCTGGATATCGGCTATAAAAATACCGGAGCTACCAAAAGCGCAATTACTTTTCTGGATGGCGAACTGGGTATACTTAAATATCGCGGCTATCCGATAGAGCAACTTGCCGAAAAGTCAAGCTTTATTGAAGTTGCCTATTTGCTTATTTATGGCGAACTGCCTACCAAAGAACAGTTGAGCCGATTTTCAATACCAAATAAGCCGGCATACGCTGGTGCATGAGGATATGAAGAAGTTTTTTGATGGCTTTCCGTCAAAATCGCATCCCATGGGGCAGTTGTCCTCGCTGGTTTGTTCACTTTCAGCTTTTTATCCCGAATCCTTAAAACCCAATCAAACTGACCGAAGAACTCAATCTGAGCATTATTAAGATGCTGGGCAAAATGGCTACTATCGTTTCGTGGATATATAAGAAATCCTTGGGGCATCCCTATATCTATCCTCAAAACAAATATGATTATGTAACCAACTTTTTGCACATGACCTTTGGTCAGCGTACCGAGGAAATTGTCATTGATCCGGTAATTGTTAGCGCTATGAACACGCTGCTGATCTTGCATGCTGATCATGAGCAAAACTGCTCTACTTCAACCGTGCGGATCGTGGGTTCGTCCGAATCAAATATTTATGCATCGGTATCTGCAGGTATTTCGGCATTGTGGGGACCGCTGCATGGCGGCGCCAACCAGGCGGTTATTGAAATGCTGGAAAAAATAAAAGAAGACGGCGGAGATACCGACAAATGGATAGCAAAAGGCAAAAGATAAAAATGATCCTTTCCGCCTGATGGGATTTGGACACCGGGTGTATAAAAATTTTGATCCGCGTGCCAAGATCATCAAAAAGGCCTGCGATGATATTCTTGAAAAATTAGGTATTGATGACGAGGTGCTGGATATCGCCAAAAAGCTGGAAGAGGATGCGCTGAAAGATCCATATTTTGTTGAGCGTAAATTATATCCTAATGTTGATTTCTATTCAGGCATCATTTATCGTGCCTTAGGTTTCCCGACCGATATGTTTACTGTTTTATTTGCTCTGGGTCGCCTGCCCGGATGGATAGCACAATGGAAAGAAATGAAGGAGCACAAAGAGCCGATAGGCCGTCCGCGCCAGATTTATGTTGGCGCTGTCAACCGTTCTTATGTAGATATCAAGGACAGAAAATAGGTTGACCATTAATATACGAAAGCTCGCCGCGCAAACGGCGAGCTTTTTTTATACAGCATTTATGCGATTAGCTATAGCAGTCTGGACTTTTTTACTTTGTTTTAAGACATTCCTTTCGCTGGGACAGGCGAAAGTGACATTCATCATTAGCAAAGTTCCTGCAGCAAAACAGGCAGATATTCACTTATTTGCCGCGGGTGAATTTAATAACTGGAACCCGGCCGACCCAGCCTTTGAATTCCAAAAGACCGGCCGGGGCAGCTGGCAACTTGTAAAAACCTTGGCCAAAGGCATTCGTAGTTTTAAGATCACCAGGGGAAGCTGGCAAAATGTGGAGTGTGCAGCAGATGGGGGCGCGGTAGGCAACCGGACCTTCACACTTGGGCAAGACACAACGATCATGATCGAACCGGCCGCCTGGGCTGACAGCTTCCGGGCTGCCGAAAAGAAGCACACCGCCGGGGCTAATGTCCATATTATCTCGGAAAATTTTGGCATTCCGCAGCTGGAGCGCCAGCGAAGGATATGGATCTATCTGCCCCGGGACTATGCCGTATCTGATAAAAAATATCCGGTCATCTACATGCAGGACGGACAGAACCTGTTTGACCAGTATACTTCAGCCTACGGCGAATGGGGGATAGATGAGTTTATGGATAAATTATCTCCCCAAGAGCAGTGCATCATTGTTGGAATCGATCACGGCGGTCAGTACCGGATAAGGGAATATGATCCTTATGATTCGAAATACGGAAAAGGCCAGGGTAAAGCGTACCTGGAATTTCTGGTTGGAACCTTAAAGCCTTACGTTGACCGGCATTACCGGACAAGGATCGATCCGGGGAATACGACCATTGCAGGCAGCTCCATGGGCGGACTCATCTCGATGTATGCCATCCTGCGTTACCCTGGGGTATTTGGCAATGCTGGCGTCTTTTCGCCATCGCTGTGGATTGCTCCCGAACTGTATAGTTATGCCGCGCGGACCCATTTGGATGTAGGATCGAGATTTTATTTTGTTTGCGGCGATTCGGAAAGCAGCGATATGGTTACCGATATGCAAAAGATGGTAACGCTGGTTCGCTCCAGGGGTGTAAGTGCGGAAAATTCGCCGGTAGTAATTGTAAAAGGGGCCAGTCATAACGAACAGCAATGGCAGTGGGATTTTCCTGGATTTTATACCTGGTTATTCAGGGCGAGTAAAAGCCCGTAGCCTATTGGGGCGTAGTGGGCATATCATAAAATGAGTTTTGAAACTAATAAAAAACTCTGCAAATTTTGATTTGCAGAGTTTTACTTTTTAGCCGGCTTGGTAGGTAAAATCAGTCCCCGTCTTCACTCGTATACAGCCATGTCTCGTTATTCCTGCTGGGCATAGTTACCATATCGCCACGGTTGAGCTGCCACCAGAAACGCAGACGGGGTTTTTCGTGATTGCCAATTTCGTTCATCGAATCCGAATCATACAGCCGGCCGTTGACCATTACATATTTGATCTTCTCGCTATTGTGAATATCGGTAAGCGGGTTGTCGTTTAAAATGATGATATCTGCCAATTTGCCCGCTTCAAGGGAGCCAATCTCTTTGTCCATTCCCAGATATGCAGCGCCATTGATCGTTGCGCAGCGCAAGGCCTGCAGCGGGCTCATACCTCCCTGGGTCAGCATCCACAGCTCCCAATGTGCGCCCAGTCCCTGCAACTGACCATGCGCGCCCAGGTTCACCCTGGTACCGCCATCTGCGATCTGTTTAACATATTTGGAGACCTCAATATGACCATAGTCACCATATTCGGCTATCCCCCTGCGCCGCGACCGGGCATCGATAATGGACTGGGGGGTAAAATTCAGCAGGTGTTCGTTTTTCCAAACCTCCGTGCGGTCATACCAGTAATTTTCGCCAAATAAGCCGCCATAGCAAACGATCAGCGTGGGGGTATAGCCGCTTTTACTGTCGTTCCAAAGGTTTTTTACATCCTTGTAAACCGGCACTACCGGGATATTGTGCTCAATACCGGTATGCCCGTCCAGTATCATGTTCATATCGGTGAAAAAGGTTGAACCACCTTCGGGTACCACTTCCATTTGTAATTGGCGTGCAGCTTCGATGATTTGCTGACGCTGCTCACGTCGGGGCTGATTATAGCTTTTAACCGAGAATGCGCCCACCGCCTTTAACCGGCGAAGATTGGATAAGGCATCGGCAAGGTTATTGATCACTGCCTTAAAGTCCCCGTCTGCGCCGTATAGAATGGTGCCGGTAGAGTATACTCTGGGTCCTACCATATGCCCGGATCTTACCATTTCCGACTGGCTGAAAACCATTTCCGTATTGGTTGAGGGATCATGCGCTGTAGTGACACCAAAAGCAAGGTTGGCAAAATAGTTCCAGTCCTGCTGCGGCGAAATGCCGTCGGGACTTGGATGCAGGTGAGCGTGAACATCCACGATGCCCGGCATAATGGTTTTTCCGCCCAGGTCATATATTTTGGCATCCGCAGGAATTTCTACCTCAGCCGCTTTGCCAATCGCGGCGATTTTGTTCTGGTCAATCAAGATGGTGCCGTTTTCAATTACCTCATCTCCTTTCATCGTAATGATGCGCACATTTTTAAATGCGATCTTTCCAGTCGGAACATCGGTTTTTAATTTCAGGCCCATGTCTATCCCTGCCGTATCGATAGCCGGCGTCTTTCATCCCCGGCATCAACGAAAGGGAACGCATTGCGTATATCGCGCGTCAAATATTTGGAGCCCAGGGTCCACATCAGTTTCTGGCTGTCCTTACTCCAGTGAATGTAAGTGCCAGCGTCCTGTGTCAGTCTGCTTAATGGGATCGCTTTATTAGCTGGCGGACAGATCCTGCGCACTGCCGGTATACACCATCGGGGTAATGTAGCAGTTAAACAATTCAGTAAACGCCATCCATTTACCGTCAGGACTCGGAACAAACTGGGTAGTATAGTTAGATGTATACAGCGTTTTCTGATTGGCACCTGTAGTGTCCATCACCCTGTAAGTTTTTTTTCCCCTTCATGACTTTGATAATATATTTTGGAATCGTCCGTAGAGAATTGCGGAAGAATGCCGTTATCGATGACCATTTTGGGCTTTCCGCCATTGGCGGCATCATATAGATCCCCGGGTTTTTACCAAAAGCAATAACCCAGAACTCATTTCCCTCTCCTTTTCGGAAAACGATCTTGTCCCCCTTGTTGGAGAATTTCGGCGAATAATAAAGGCCTTTTTCCGGCGTAAGTCGTGTGACAGCATGCGTAGTCAGATCGACTTTGTTGATGGCATCCTTTCAGCTCGTCGTTCCAGTCCACATAGATCAATGATTTGCCATCCGGGCTGAACTGCGGCTCGTATTCAAAATCGGCCGTACTGTCAATGCGCATGGGTACGCCATCTGGCAGGGTTTTTATATAAATATAGCCTGCCGCGTTAAATGCCACCTGTTTTCCATCGGGAGATGTGGTAAGCTGACGTATCATTTTAGCCGGGAATTCTTCCTGGAAAACCTTTTGCGGAAAATGCAGCGCATCGGTTATGGTTTGATGGTGGTCACCTCAAACGGAATTTGCAGCGGCGTTTAAAGTGGTCATATCCAGGTTCCAGATTTTCCCTTTTGCATAAAAGATGATGTTCTTGCTATCGGGTGTCCAGGCAAAATTCGGGTAAACACCAAATATGGCCCAGGTTTCCTGCTGATCCTTGTGAAAGGTCCTCATAAACGGGCCATTCTTCGCCGGTAGCCAGGTTATGCAGGTACAATACCGATTTCAGCCTTACCCGTTTTACAAATGCCAGCAGTTTGCCATCGGGCGATATTTGCGGGCGGCAGGCACCTCCCGCTCCGCCGGTTACCGTTTCAATTTCCCCCGGTTTCCCGGTTCAGTCTTTTTATGGCGTATATGCCCTTATATGGGTCTTTATTATATTGAAAGATAGGGCCAGGGGTAACATCTTCACTCCAGTAAACATATTTGCCATCGGGCGATACGGTAGGTTCGCCAGCATCCTGCTGATCATTTTTACGTTTGGTTAGCTGGATGCCTTCGCCGCCGGTTTTATGATAAAGCCACATTTCGCCGGCGCCCAGTGAACGGGTACCGGTAAAATGCTTGCGAGCCACCAGGAATTGCCCGTCGGGTGTCCATGAGGCATTATTTAGCAATCTGAAGTTTTCTTTGGTTATGGGATGTTTGTCTGTTCCGTCGCTGTTCATTATCCAGATGTTATCCCCGCCATCTTTATCGCTGGTATAGGATATCTGCTTTCCATCCGGACTGAAACGCGGCTGTATCTCCCAGGCTTTACCGGTGGCCAGGGAAGTAGCTTTGCCGCCTGTTACGGGAATGCTGTAAATATCGCCCAGCATATCAAATACGATGGTTTTGACCATCCGGACTTACATCCAGATTCATCCAGGTACCTTCATCGGTGGTAATGGTAACTTTTTTTGCTGGCCCGGGGGGGCTTTCAACGTTCCATTTTTGTGCAAAAAGTGTATTGACCGTAATAGAAAACAGGATGACAGCGATAATATATTTCATAGTTGAGTGCTTAACGCTGCGAAGTTAGAAATATTTGAAGATTTAGGATTTCATCTGATTGCTCGATTTATCTCGCTTGCGTTATAAATCCGAATCGAAATTCGGCATCCGAAATCGAGCATGACCATCCAGCAGATATTAAAGCATTATTGGAACCACGATAGTTTCCGGCCCCTGCAGGAAGAGATCATTCAGTCTGTGTTAGCTGGGCGTGATACACTGGCGCTGCTGCCGACGGGTGGGGGTAAGTCAGTCTGCTTCCAGGTTCCGGCTTTGGCAAAGGATGGAATTTGTATCGTGGTTTCGCCATTGATCGCCTTGATGAAAGATCAGGTCGAAAATCTTAAATCCAAAGGCATTCGAGCCCTTGCCATTGTTTCCGGCATGAGCAAGCGCGAGATGGACATGGCACTGGACAATTGCATTTATGATTCTGTGAAATTTTTATACCTTTCGCCGGAGCGTTTGCTTTCTGAACTGGTACGAGAACGCATCAAGTATATGAATGTTAACCTGATTGCAGTGGATGAGGCCCATTGCATTTCGCAATGGGGATATGATTTCCGGCCGCCGTATCTGCATATTGCCGATCTGAGGCGATCTGCACCCCGATGTTCCGGTGCTGGCCCTTACGGCAACCGCAACAGGGGAAGTAGGGGATGACATACAGCAGAAACTGCTATTCAAGCAGGCTGATGTTTACCGCAACAGCTTCGAGCGGAAAAATATCAGTTATGTGGTCAGACATGAAGAAAACAAGCTCGGCAAGCTACTGGATATAGCCAAAGGTGTAAAGGGCAGCGGCATCGTGTATGTGCGAAGCCGAAAGGAGACCGTAGAAATTGCTAAATTTTATAATGAGCAATGGTTTTAGTGCCGATTATTACCATGCGGGCTTGACAGTGGAACAGCGCTCCGCCAAGCAGGATGGCTGGAAATCGGGCCGGATCCGTATCATTGTGGCTACCAATGCATTTGGGATGGGCATTGACAAGCCGGATGTTCGTTTTGTCATTCATAAGGATATGCCTGAAAGTCTGGAAGCCTATTACCAGGAAGCCGGAAGGGCGGGGCGTGATGAGCGTAAAGCCTATGCCGTATTGCTGTATAACCACGCTGGACCGTATCAAAAATGAGAACAAACTCCTGACGCTATTTCCCATCGGTCGATGAGATCAGGCAGGTTTATCATTATTTAGGCGGCTATTTTCAACTGGCCTACGGCACGGGTGAAGGCATTAGCCTTGATCTTGACCTGGTCGATTTTTGCTCCCGCTTTAAGCTGGATGCAGCTAAAACCCTTCAGACTTTCAAGTTTTTAGAGCAGGACGATTACCTGTCATTTAATGAGCATGTGTTTTTGCCCGCCAGGTTCCGCTTCGAAGTGGCAAGTGAAGCGCTGTATCATTTCCAGGTGCAAAATTCCTCCTGGGATCCTTTTATTAAAACCCTGCTGCGCTCGTATGGCGGATCGTTTGAAAATTATGTGCCTATCAGAGAATTTGACATTGCTGGGCGCAGCAATCTGAGTGTGCAGCAGGTAATAGAAGGTCTGAATCAGCTGCAGCAAATGCGTGTCCTGAGCTACCTGGGTCAAACCGATCAGCCGCAGATCACCTATTTGCGGCCACGAATGCAAAACAGCGAGCTTTTGATCAATAAACGAAATATAGAAGAGCGTAAATCAGTTTACAGGAAGAAAATGGAAGCCGTATTTGCCTACGGCGAGCACCATAGGTGCCGAAGCCAGATGCTCCTGGGGTATTTTGACGAAGAGCATGCCCCTAAATGCGGAATTTGCGATGTATGCCTGGACGAAAAAAGACAGGGCAATCTGCCGGATACGGCCGGTAAACTGACTGACCCGGACAATTCGGCAGCGGCCGGCGATTGATCATTGCCGGGAATGATCCTATTTTATTACCTTACGGTGGCCAATGCCGCTATGCCCTATTAGTTTAAACAGAAATGGACCATTTGGATCGCATCAATTACTTTAATGTTCTGGCTATGGTTCTGGCCTGTTGCCTGGCAATGGTAATCCCTTTTGAACTGGTGCTGTTATCTTATGCTGTTCTGGGACCGGCACACTACCTTACGGAGATATCCTGGCTTAAAGGCAAACAGTTTTTTACCGCAAAGCGGTACGACTATCTGATCATCATGGCCATCACGGCTGGCTCATTGCTGCTTAAACTGCCTTATGCGAACCTGGTCTTTTACACTTTTGGTTTATCCCTGGTATTTTTATTCTTAAAAGAGAACCTAAGCCGCCTGCTGGCTGCAGCCATGCTCGTCGCTGCGGGTTATTTTTTACTGGCCAACAATCTGGTCCGGACGATTTTTGGCCTGTACATGCTCACCCTGATCCATGTTTATTTCTTTACCGGGGCATTCCTGTTATCGGGCGCCCTGAAGTCAAAAAAGATATCGGGTTATTTCGCTGTGTTTATCTTTACGCTCTGCCCGGTAGGGCTGTTTACCTTGTTTGCCCATTGGCATAATGATCCCTCGGGCTGGGCAATGAATAACTATACTTATTTTGCGCGGCTCAATGCCGTAACCCTGCGCAACCCTTCTCTTGACGTTTATTCGAATAATACCAGCATACTGCTAACCCGGGTGATCGCGTTTGCTTACACCTACCATTATATTAACTGGTTCAGCAAAACCCGTATTATTAACTGGCATCGTATTACCGCCGGCCGGGCCGTTTGCATTGGCCTGGTCTGGATTGCCTCCGTTGCATTATACTTCTACAACTACAAATTAGGCTTAAAGTGGCTGCTTTTGCTCAGCCTTGTGCATTGCATTCTGGAATTTCCACTCAATCACCGCAGTTTTATGGCCATTGGCCAGGAGCTCAAAAAACGGCTTCCGATCTGAAGGGGAGAAGTCTGATCGGATTCCGCCATTTTTTACCGGCCAGGCTCAGTCCGGACATAAATCATTGATTTTTTCACCGACTCAAATCCCGGGTTTACCGGGAAAACAGGCCTGTACATCTAATAGAGGCCTTTTTGCTGTAACGCTTTTACATGGTGATCGTCTTATGGGTGTATTTAGAAACATAAAAAGCAAACGACTGACAATCATAATATTCAATACCATGAAAACAAGAAATTTTTCCTTCGCAGCTATTGCAGCAATAGTTCTAGGAGTAGGCACCACAACTTTCGCAGCTGACAAGAACGGCCCAGATGCAGGCAAGGACAAACAAGTTAGCACCGTTCTTCCCGCCACAAGCAAGATCAGCAAAATAGAAGTTAGGGGAAACGTAGAGGTCTATATTTCAGATGCCGAGCAAGACCAGATAACCGTTTACAACCACTATTATTCAGAAAGCGCTTTGGTACAGGATCATAACGGGGTACTGCGCATCAGTTCCTATTCACCAGAAAAATTGGTAGTGTGGGTTAAGGCAAGCGACCTGGCAAGCATCTCTGCTTATGATAATGCACAAGTAGAATCATTTGGCAAGATTTCCTCCATCCAGATGGATGTAACGCTTTACGATAATGCTTATGCCAAACTGGACATTGACGGATACAGCGTAAAGTTTAATATCGATGATCACGCTAAAGCCAACCTTGCCGGTAAGATGACAGACTGCTGCCTTGACTACTACCGCTCTGCCACTGTAAACAGCACAGGACTCAGCGCCGAGCACCTTACCAGAAAAATAGAAAAGGCTCAGGGAGAACAACTGGTTGAATTATAATTCTCGCATTTGCTCCTATATCTGAAGGTCGCCCGCGCAAGCGGGCGGCCTTTTATTATTGCAGCCGCCTTGCCTGCAGGCGAGGGGCTGCAATAAAAAAAGGCTGTAAAAGGATTTGCCCTTTACAGCCTTCAAGACCTGATAAATTTAATAACCGCGCATCATGGCGTATCCCACCACATGCGGCTGGTAATTTTATCACCACCGGGCAAGCCGGCGACTGCCTTATTATAGTTATCCGTATTGATTTGCTTGTCGACGGTTGAATATTCCATTCTTCGCGGAATGGCCCCCGGTGACTGGCTCCCGGTATAGGTTACTGCATTTAATGCAGGATAGCCTTTCGGGTTAGCACTACTGCTTGTTCGGCGCCAGTTGCTCCAGGCTTCGTATTCGTTGAAGTAGGTGGCAATCCAGTATTGGGTATTGATCATGCTTAATCCCCTGGCATCAACGTAGGGGTTCGCATCCAGGTATGCCTGGGCATCATCGCCACTGATCGTGCCCGCGTCGCCGAAAGCCGTTAACATCGTAATGGCAGCCAGTACTCCGTTATTGTAATGCGTTTGCGGGTTGCCGCCAATGCCCCAGCGTTTTGCTGCATCTGCCAGTAAAAGTTCGGATTCAGCATAGGTCAAAATAAGCGTTGGCGCTGTAGAATTAAAAATGATCGGGCTTGGGCGCGAATAGGCGCTTATGCTTCCAAGGTAAGGCGGATTTGCAGGGGTGCTCGGTGTTGCAGGCTTACCTTTATAATTTTGAATTCCAAAAGTGCCGGCGCCCGTATTAAAGCCATTGGGTAAACCATTTTGGTCTGCAGGGTCCGATGAACCGCCCGAAGGATCATCACCTGGCTGATAATCTGGCGTATATACGTAGGATAATACCGGCAGACGGGGGTCGTTGTGAAATTGCAGCGTGTCCATAAAGGCCTGACCGATCTGGCCGTCCAGCTGTATGGCTCCATCCTCGCCGATGCCGCGATATATCCTGTTTATCGTCAGCGGGTCATTTGTCCCATGCTGAACGATGGCATTATCGTCATTGCTGGCCATGGTGTGACCGATCACTTTTTGCACATAGGTTTTAGCGGTGTTCGGATCAACTTTGGTAAGACGCATGGCCATGCGCAGCAGCAGCGTGTTCCCGAATTTTTTCCACTCGCCAATCTGATCCGCATTGCCCGAATAGAACAGGTCGCCTCCGGGTTTGTCTGCATTCACATCCAGGCTGTCGGTCGCCTGTGACACTTCTTTTAAAAGGTCCGTATAAATGTCTTTTTGTTTGTCATAGACCGGAAAATAGATTGATTTGGTGTAGGCCTGACCTGCCTGGAAATAAGGTACGTCGCCATATACATCGGTTATGCGCTCAAATATGAGTGCTTTCATGATCCTCGAAATCTGGTGCAGGTTTTTGTATTGGGGTTTACCTGTAGTATTGGTATACAGGTCAACAGCGTATTTTACGCCGTAGGTATAGGCGTGGTCGAAAAATGAACCCCAGCCTCCGGGGCTGAGCAGGTATTTATCCCCGAAATAATAACCCGAGGTCGAGGCCCAGTGCTGGATATAGCAGCCAGCCCCCTGTATCTCCGTCTCTTCCACCTCAATGGCATTGTCGGTACTGCCTGTATAGTAAAGCTGGGTGGTAGTAAGTACGTTATTGGGATCAAATCCGTCAACAGGTACAGCATTTGGATCGGTGTTGATTTTCATCAGGTCCTTTTTACAGGAGGCAAGTGTCATTACTGTAATTGCAATTGCCAATATATATTTAGGTTGTAATTTCATATTCAGCAGTTTTAATGTGTTTATCAATAATCACCTTAAAATTTCACGTTTAGGTTAAGTCCGAAAGTCCTGGTATAGGGCACTGTTGCCTGTTCGATCCCCTGCGGGCCGTTTGAATAGTTGGACTCAGGATCGATATTGGGCGTATGCTTGACGATCGTAAACACGTTACGGGCCACAAAACTCAGGTTGATACCCTGTATCTTATTTTTGAAAAGACTTGCAGGGAAGGTGTAACCAAGAATGATCTGCCTAAATTTAATGAAACTGGCATCGTAAACAAAAATCTCCGGGTTATTGGTCGCTATTTGGGCATAATAATCCTGCGGAAAAAGTTCCTGGGTTCCGTACCGGAGATCCCTTCCCACGAGCGTTTCCTTATTCAGGCCGTAGCCATAACCGTACCAGTTGGTCCCTGAAAAAATCTTCCCTCCAAACTTGCCATCTATCAGGAATGAAAAGTGGAGCGCTTTGTATCTTAGCTCGGTGTTTATACCTACTGTCCAGGGATCGACACCCGAGCCGACATCCTTGTAAGTGGTGCCCGCTGCCGGCGCGCCGGTTTCCGGGTCAATAACGATTTTTCCGGTTGCGTCCCTTTCCGGATCAGCAACATAGATCTGGTAGGCCGATTTGCCCAATGCCTGCGCCATATAAGCGACTCCGACACCCTCATCTTCCCCGGCGCGTGAATATCCCAAAGGATAATTAGTTGCCCCGGCAGTAAGCGATAGTACCTTATTGTCATTGTAGGTCATATTCAGCGTCTCGGTCCAGGTAAAATCTTTCGTCTTAACAGGCACCCCCGAGATCAGCAGTTCAATACCCTTGTTCTGTATGGTACCCGAGTTAAGCAACACGGCATTATAGCCCGAGGATTCCGAAGTAACAGCTGGTATGACTTCCTTACTGTTCTTTTTATTATAATAGGCAACGTCCACGTGCAATCTGCTTTTCAGCAAATTGAACTCAGCGCCCACTTCGAATTCTTTGGTAGAAGAAGGCTGCAGTTTGTCGTTAGGGACCGTGCTTCCGTTTGAAATATTACCAATCGGGTGGCCGTTTAAGTTACCGATATTATTGTAGCCTAATAGGGTTTGATAGGGCTGGTCAGCTTCGCCGCCTACATCGGCATAACCAACCCTTAGTTTACCCAGGTCCATCCAATCCAGGTTCAGCAGTTCTGAGAAAACGAAGGAACCGTTTATCGATGGATAGAAATAATTTGTTTTACCCGGAGCAAGTGTCGAGTACCAGTCGTTACGTCCGGTGACACCCAGGTATAAATAGTTCTTGTAGGCAAAGTCGGCAGTTCCATAGACCGATCTGTTCTCAATCACCGGATTGTTCAGAAACTCGGTAGGACTGGCCAGGTTGCCTACCGTATAAAGGTATGGCGTTTCAAATGTATTGCCTGTAGCTACCAGGTCGTCAACAGCATTCTTACGCGTATTGCCACCGATGAGGCCCGTAATATTAAAATCCTTTGTTACGGTAAACTTCTTGCCGATAATAGCGTCCACGTTCAGTTCCGTTGATTTCCGGGCTTCTTCGGTCATGGCCCCGTCAGTCTGGTAGGCCGTTCCGTTTGGTGTGACGTTCGTATTCCTGTCGTTATAATAGTCTTCACCGGCGCGCAATTCCAGGTACAAGCCATTGTCGAAAGTATATTTCAGATCTGCCGAGCCAATGAACCTGTTACGGCGGGTATTGTTGATAAACTTGTAAGCCGCGAAATAAGGATTGGTAGTATAAGCATCATCAAGAAACTGGTTTTCAGAACCGTCAGCCTTATACCCCGGAGCCAGATTGGTAATATTTACGTTTGGCGGAAGAAACAGGGTAGCAAAGTTTACACTGCCCGGCGCATCAGATACGCTCGGACGGTTATGGGTGAATGCATTGATGTATTGTCCCTTTAATTGCAGGTCAAGGCGCTTGCCCAGCTTATAATTTGTAGACAAGGAAAATGCTTGCTGCTGATAGCCCGCATTGGGTATGATGCTGGTATTGTGCAGGTCATTAGCAGAAAACCGAATGGAACCCTCATCATTCAGGTTCTTACTGAACGATACCGTATTGGTGGCTGCATAACCGTCTTTATAAAAGCGCCCCATATTGCCACTCACAGAGCTATAAGGCCTTTGTACGCCGTCAAACTGGTAGACCGGGGTGCCATCAAGTTTCGGGCCCCAACTCGACAGGCCCAGTTCGAATGCATCGCTGCCACTTACCGGCTTCAGGCCGTCAGAGCCCTGGCCGTATGTTTTTTGCCAGTCCGTATTATCAATAACACTTTGAACAACGAAGTTGGAATTCCATTCCACGCCCGAGCCTTTTGCATTTTTACCCGATTTTGTCGTGATCAGGATAACTCCCTTGCTGCCGCGGTAGCCATATAATGCCGTAGCGGCAGAGCCTTTCAGGATCGATACGGTTTCGATATCATCAGGATTGATGTTGATCGTGCCATCGCCTCCGTCCGCGCCGCCATAACCGCCGCCCACATCCGTTTGCGAATAGGTGGTATTTTGCATGGGGATACCGTCAATTACGTATAAGGGCTGGTTGCTTCCCGTAAGATCGGAAATGCCGCGTATGACCACGTTTGCCGACCCGCCGGGTCCAGTAGCCACGTTGCTTACGTTCACGCCGGCAACTTTTCCTTCAAGTCCGTTCACGAAGTTGGTTTCGCGGGCCTCGGTAAGCGTTGCGCCTTTTACTTCAGTGGTCGAGTAGCCCAGGACACGCCGTTCCCTTTTGATATTGTAGGCTGTAATTTCGACATCTTTCAACTCAGCTGCAGCCAAGTGCAGTTTAACGTCAATCGTGGTGCGGCCCGCTACAGCCAGCTCCTGTGTTTTATAGCCTACAAAGGAGAATACAATGGTGGCATTGCTTGCCGCTGTCACTGAATAAAGGCCGTTGACATTTGTTCCGACAACAATGGAGGTCCCTTTTACCGTAATGGTCACACCGGGAAGCGGTTCATTCGAGTCTCCGTCAGTTACCTTGCCGCTGATGGTAGTCTGGGCAAACGCCGACGCAGCTGCTACTAGAATAATCAGCAGGTTAACAACGGATGCCTTAAAGAGAAACGGAAATTTGAGTTGGTAGAGATTTTGTTTCATAGCTTGACTTTAGGTTGAAAATCCATTTAGTAGGACGCTTCAAAAAATACTATGCGGATAGCGAGGCACTATCCCGGAAAACAGGGCGTCCGATATTAATCAATACTTATTTTAACAGGGGAAAAAGTACTATTTGCTAATATATAAAGAAATTCTTTTAAAAATCCATAAAATAAGATTAATAATTTACAGAAAATGCGATTTACTATTATGGAAATCTAAACAGCATGGCAGTTATTACCCCCTGAGGCTGAACTTTAGTGCCTGTTTTCGCCGACCAATTTCAGCAGTTCACCGACATAAAAGGGGCATACATCTAATAGTCCCCGTCCTGCTGTAACGTTTCTCAGCAGTGCTCGTCTTAAGTATGTAATTAGAAAACAAAGAATAACAAATAATTGACAATCAAAATATTAGATACTATGAGAACTAGATTTTTTTCCTTCGTAGCTATTGCAGCAGTAGCATTGGGAATAAGCAACACAGCATTAGCAGCTACCAAAAGCGATTCGGCTGCAAAGGATGAAGTAAGCACCGTATTGACGGACATCAGCAAGATCAGCAAAATAGAAGTTCGCGGTAACGTGGAACTTTACGTAACAGACGGCTTTTCAGACCAGGTTAAGGTTTACAACCGTTATTACTCTGAAAACGCATTGATCCAGAACAGGAACGGTGTACTTCGCGTGTCATCCTACGGCGCCCAGAAATTAGTAGTATGGGTAACCGCAGAACAGATCAGCGCAATCAGCGCCTATGATAACGCCGAAGTAAAATCATTCGGTAAGCTATCTCCAATTGACATGACTGTTACTTTGCATGACAATGCTTATGCAAAATTGGATATGGACGGATACCGCGCCAACATCACCTTGAACGACCGTTCAAAGGCCGACCTTTTGGGCAACGTCAGCGAATGTAATTTAACATACAAGCATTCGGCCACTGTAAACAGCACTAACTTTGCCGCAGCACATATCACCAAAACAGTTCAGGGTGCAGCCAAAAAAACAGATGAGGTATATGTAGGTTTATAAAATCAGCACTTCAGGTAAAGTTCACTATATAAAGTATGTTTCTGAAAGCCATTCTTTTATTCGAATGGCTTTTTTATTTTTGATGTAACCAATGGTTTAACAATCACGTCACATAAAACAAAAATCACCATATGAAAAAACTATTTTTTAACCTGGCACTACTTATTTCGGTTATTTCCCTCACCTTGCTATCCTCCTGCAGATTTGGCTGCGTCAAAGGTTCCGGCCACCGGGTGAGCGAAAATCGTAAGGTGTCAGATTTTACCAGGATCGATATTTCGGGCGGTTATAAGGTCATCCTCAAACAGGACAGCAGTCTAAGCGTAACGGTTGGCGCAGACGATAACCTGATAAAATATATTCGCGTTGAACTAGACGGCAATAAGCTGCGTGTGTCCTCCCGCAAAAACCTTTGCGCAAGCGGCCCGATTACACTTAACATCGGCGTGAAAAGATTGGAAGGGATCAAAACTTCGGGTGCCGTTGATCTTGAATCAGATGGCAGGCTGGTTACCCAGGATCTCTCATTGCGGTTAAATGGTGCCAGCAAAGTCACGATGGACCTGAACGCGGCTAATGTAATCACCGAGGGCAGCGGTTCCACCGAGATCAACCTTAAAGGGCAGGCAAGTTCACACAGGATCGACCTGTCGGGCAGCGGAAAGATACATGCGCTGGACTTTGTGGTGGACAGCTATGATATCCAGACAACCGGTGCCAGTGAGTGCCAGATCAATGTATTGCACAATCTGAATGTAAATACTACGGGCGCATCTGACATTAAATACCGGGGTAACCCAAGCAACGTCAACAGCCATAAAACAGGGGCGTCCTCGCTTACCAAGATCGACTAAAGGCCGGGCACGAGGCCATGTTCCGGCAAAAGCCCCGTTTTACGGGGCTTTTATTTTTATCCCTGGCAATGGCCGCTCCAAAATAAATCAGTCGTTAGTTCGGAATTTTTTTTCGAATTTTTTAATACCTTTGCACTCCCAAAACAGAATACATGCCGCTACCTAATAGCATGACAGACATGGGAATTGTAAGTTAAAAATACTCGGAACAAGATGAATATTTCACAGGAAAAAATCGACAATCTAAACGCTATTGTAAAAATCAATATCAACCCCGAAGATTATCAGCCACGGGTTGATAAAGGCGATAAAAGACCATGCAAAAAAAGCAAAAATACCGGGTTTCAGACCGGGAATGGTTCCTGCGTCACATATCAAAAAAATGTATGGCAAAAGCATTTTGGTTGATGAGGTGAATAACCTGCTTTCGGATACGCTGAATAATTATATCGAACGAGAGCAACTGGAAGTATTGGGTCAGCCATTGCCAAAAATGGACGACAGACAAACAATATAACTGGGATTTTGCTGATAACTTTGAGTTTAACTACGAAGTTGGTCTGGCTCCTGAGTTCGATATCGACTTTTCAGCTAAAGATAAAGTAACCCAATATGTTATTAAAGCTGACGCCGAGACGCTTGCTGCACGTATCAAAAATATCCGCAACAGCTATGGCAAAATGACAAATCCTGACGTATCGGCAGATGGTGACGTGCTTTATGCCGAATTAACACAGCTTTCTCCGGATGGTTCTGTTTTTGATGGTGGAATCACCAATACGGCATCTGTCCGTTTAGACCAGGTACAGGATGAGAAGATCAAAAAATCGCTTATCGGGTTGAAAAAAGACGATGTGGTAACGCTGGATATTCAAAAAGCCTTTAATAATGATGCAGCAAGTATCGCCGCGATTGTTAAAGGTTGATGAAGATACTAGCAGCTGACATCAAATCAAATTTCACCTTAACGGTAAAAAATGTTAACCGTTTGGAGGAAAGTGATTTTAATCAGGAGTTCTTTGACAAATTATTTGGTGAAGGTAAAGTAACTACGGAAGAAGGGTTCAGGGCTAAGATCACCGAAGAAATCGAAGCTATGATTGCCCAGGATTCCGAACGCAAACTTCAAAATGATATTTACAAGCTGAGCATTGATAAGGCCAGTTTGATTTACCTGATGAGTTTCTGAAACGCTGGTTAAAAGCTACCAACGAAAAATTAACCGAAGAAGAACTGAGTGGCGGTTATGAAGATTTCGCTAAAAATCTGAAATGGACCCTTGATCGAGAATAAGGTCATCAAAGACAATAAGATCGAGATCAAATATGAGGAGGTTTTCCAGGTGGCAAAACAACGCCTTGATGCAGCAATTCAGAATGTACAGCCCGCAGCCGTTGAGCGAGGAGCAACTGGGGCAGTACACGGTTCAATATTTGCAAAATAAAGAAAATGCCAACAAGATATTTGAAGAAGTAAAAGCGTAAACGTATTGGATTACCTTAAAGGGATCGTTACTTTGGAGAAAAAGAAATATCTGACATACTGATTTCAGAAGTATTATTGGTAGTCAAGAAAAGTAAGGAACTGTCCAAAAGCAAAAAATATTAAGCCAAAGCAACTCATTCCGGGTTGCTTTTTTGTTTATGCGACCCATGGGCTTTTCTCAACATCTATTAATTTTACTTTTTAAAAACTTTCTATCAATATTTATATTCAAGTAAAAACTATATTTATCGCAATTAAAAACAGGTAACATAATAAAATCATGGAGCAACATTGATAAAAACGAATTCAGAAAATATGCTGTTAAGCATCACCGCATTAATGGCATGTACGTAGATAAATTCATTGCAGAACGTGGACAAAAGTAATCTGCCAACCGGGATGACGCCATATATTATTGAGGAACGCCAGTTAAACGTAGCTCAGATGGACGTGTTTTCGCGTCTGATGATGGACCGTATTATTTTCCTTGGCGATGCTATTTATGAAAATATTGCCAACATTATTCAGGCACAATTGTTATTCCTGCAGTCGGCCGATAGCAAACGTGATATCCAGATATATATCAATTCGCCGGGCGGTTCGGTTTATGCAGGTTTGGGTATTTATGATACCATGCAATTTATATCAAACGATGTAGCAACCATCTGTACAGGAATGGCAGCATCAATGGCAGCAGTGCTGTTGTGCGCAGGTACACAGGGAAAAAGGGCTGCTTTGCCGCATCCAGGGTGATGATCCACCAGCCATCAGGCGGCGCGCAGGGTCAGCAGTCAGATATTGAAATTACCTATCACGAGATCACTAAATTGAAAAAGGAATTATACCAGATCATTGCCGATCATAGCGGTGCGACCTTTGAAAAAGTATGGGAAGCATCAGATCGTGACCACTGGATGATTGCCGAAGAAGCGAAAGAATTTGGTATGGTTGATGAGATCTTACGCGGAAGCAAAACCAAGAAATAATGAAAACGAACGCGCCTGATTAGTTACGTATTGAATAAGCTGGAAAGCAGTAACGACCTAAAGAACGTTGGAATTAGTGCTTTATAATATAATTTAGATTTTGGATTTATACACAAAATTAAGAGATGAATAAAAACAGCAAAGAAATCAGGTGTTCGTTTTGTGGGGCCGGTAAGCAGGATTCCCTGATGCTGATAGCCGGGCTTGGATGCACATATTTGCGATAAATGTGTCAATCAGGCCAATGAGATATTAGCTGAAGAGTTAAAAGTGCGTAAGGTAAAAACATCGCCGTCTTCGCCAGCCTTATTAAAACCTTCAGAAATAAAAAGCTCATCTTGACCAATATGTAATAGGGCAGGATGATGCCAAAAAGATATTGTCTGTAGCAGTGTATAATCACTATAAACGCCTGAATCAGCGCATTGAGAAGGATGAGGTGGAGATTGAAAAATCCAACATCATTATGGTGGGCGAAACGGGCACCGGTAAAACCCTGCTTGCAAAAACGCTTGCCAAAATTTTGAATGTGCCTTTTTGCATTTGCGACGCTACCGTACTGACAGAAGCAGGCTATGTAGGTGAGGATGTTGAAAGTATTTTAACCCGGTTGCTGCAGTCTGCTGATTATGATGTAACGGCTGCCGAAAAAGGGATTGTGTATATTGATGAGGTGGACAAAATCGCCCGCAAAAGCGATAACGCTTCTATTACCCGCGATGTATCGGGCGAAGGTGTGCAACAGGCCTTATTAAAAATACTGGAAGGCACCATGGTGAACGTACCACCGCAGGGAGGACGTAAACATCCCGATCAGAAAATGATCACGGTCAATACCAATAATATCCTGTTTATCTGCGGCGGAGCTTTTGATGGTATCGAGAAGAAAATAGCCAATAGGCTGCGCACGCAAACTGTTGGCTACAAACTGAAACACCACGATGACGGCGAAGTTGACCTGAAAAACCTGTATAAATACATTACGCCCGCAGGATCTGAAATCATTTGGTCTGATACCCGAATTGATTGGCCGTTTGCCGATACTTACCTATCTGAATCCGCTGGATAGGGAAGCTTTGCACAATATTTTAACCGAACCCAAAAATTCATTGCTTAAACAGTATAAAAAACTGTTTGAATACGAAGGCGTGAAGCTGGAGTTTGATGAACAGGTGCTTGATTTTATTGTAGACAAAGCGATGGAGTTTAAGCTTGGCGCACGTGGTCTGCGCTCGATTTGCGAAGCGATCATGATCGACGCTATGTTTGAGTTCCCTTCAAAAAGAGATGTCAAACGTTTAAACGTTACGCTGGATTATGCCCATGATCAGTTTGAAAAATCTGATCTGAAAAAATTAAAAGTAGCCTAACAAGCGGGATAATTTTTAAGATTTATTTTTGTAATATACGCAAACCCTGGTGTAAGCCGGGGTTTGTTGTATAAGATCAAATAATAATTCACATTCCCCGCGGGGCCGGTGGGCAATAGCGCAAGCCTTCCCCCTTCGGAATAAATGTATTGAACGCGATTTCCTATGAACGAAGAAAAGAAAATAAAAAAAGCGGCTCAGGACACTAAAGAAGGAGGTAAACTAAGTTCTCCTATAAAATCCGGATTGAAAACCAAAGAAGCGATCGTAGTGAACTGGCTGCCGCGTTATACCGGTCGCCCGTTGGCCGATTTCGGTGAGTATATTATTCTGACCAATTTTTCAAAATATCTTCATTTGTTTTCCGAGTGGCATGAGAATGCACCGATCGTTGGTCTTGATAAGCCCATGCAAAGCGTGTCCGCGGACGGAATCACCATCATCAATTTTGGTATGGGGAGTTCTGTTGCCGCAACGGTGATGGATCTGCTCACTGCTGTAAAGCCCAAAGCGGTAATCTTTTTGGGTAAATGCGGCGGTCTTAAAAAGAAGAATAACGTAGGGGACCTTATCCTGCCAATAGCCGCCATAAGAGGCGAGGGGACATCAAATGATTATCTGCCCCCCGAAGTGCCTGCATTACCATCATTTGCGCTCCAAAAGGCCATTTCCACGACCATACGCGATTTTGGCCGTGATTACTGGACCGGAACCTGCTATACCACCAACCGCAGGGTATGGGAGCACGATAAAGAGTTTAAAAAATATCTGAAAGACTTTGCGGGCCATGGCCATCGATATGGAAACGGCTACGATATTTACCACCGGATTTGCCAACAAAATACCGACAGGCGCGTTGCTGCTGGTATCTGATCAGCCGATGATACCCGAAGGCGTAAAAACGGCCGAAAGTGATTCAATCCGTTACCGAACAGTATGTGGAAACGCATCTGCATATCGGCATCGATTCGTTAAAGCAACTGATCAATAATGGTTTGACGGTAAAGCATTTGAAATTTTAAATAGAGCCCGGCACCTTGAGCGAATAATGGCTTGAGTAGCTATCTTTGTAATACCCGCAGGTAGATTAATCCAAAGCCGGCGTCAAATCAAAAAAAATAATACCCAGGTTTATGTGGCACAATAATATTCTTGAAACCATTGGCAATACGCCCATGGTCAGATTAAATACCATCACTAAAGATATTCCGGCTACCGTGCTGGCAAAAATAGAGACCACCAATCCCGGGAACTCTATAAAGGACCGAATGGCAATAAAGATGATTGAAGATGCCGAAAAAAGCGGTGTTCTCAAACCGGGCGGCACCATCATCGAGGGTACATCGGGAAATACTGGTATGGGACTGGCTATTGCAGCTGTGATTAAAGGGTATAAATGTATTTTTACGAGCACCGATAAACAGTCCAAGGAGAAATTTGATGCCTTGCGCGCCTTTGGCGCTGAGGTGATTGTCTGCCCGACCAATGTTGATCCTGAAGATCCACGTTCCTATTATTCCGTTTCCTCGCGGCTGGAGCGCGAGGTGCCCAATTCCTGGAAGCCAAATCAATATGATAACCTGTCCAACATGCAGGCGCATTATGAGCAAACAGCGCCTGAGATATGGGAGCAGACGGAAGGAAAAATAACCCACCTGGTAGCAGGGGTCGGAACCGGTGGTACCATATCCGGGATCGCAAAATACCTGAAGGAAAAGAACCCCAATATTAAGATCATCGGGATAGACACCTATGGCTCTGTTTTTAAAAAATACAAGGAGACCGGAATTTTTGACAAGGACGAAATTTATCCCTATATCACCGAGGGGATAGGAGAGGACTTCCTGCCAAAGAACGTAGACTTCAGCCTGATCGATCATTTTGAAAAGGTATCCGACAAGGATGCTGCGTTAATGACCCGTGAAGTTGCCCTAAAAGAGGGTATTTTCGCAGGGAATTCAACAGGCTCGGCTGTTGCAGGGGTATTGCAATTAAAGCATATGTTCAACAAGGGTGATGTTGTCGTTGTGATTTTCCCGGATCATGGTTCACGTTACATGGCAAAAATGTATAATGAAGACTGGCTTCGTGAGCGTGGATTTTTGAAAGATGAAAAGCTTACAGCCCGTGATATTATTAAAAAGAAAGCACGCCAGGAAATCATCACGATTGATTGCGAAAAGACGGTACTGGAAGCCATCAACGTAATTAAATCGCTCAATATTTCGCAGATACCGGTAACCCAGAAAGGGATGGTCATTGGCAAGATCACCGAAAGCGATATTTTGGATGCGCTGCTGGAAAATCCGGCCTTGAAATCACATCCGATTCAAAGCATAACCACGGCGCCATTTCCGTTTGTTGACGTAAATACCTCCATTGACAGGATCTCAGCTATGATCAATAAAGACAATATTGCCGTTCTGGTGGAAGACCAGGGAGAAATTGAGATCATTACGCAATACGACATTATTAATGCCATATCTGCTTAAGACGAGGCTGAGAAGGGTGCAGGCGAAAGGTGTTGTACGGCAAATGCCGCACCTTTCGTTCTAATGGGATTATCGGTTCAGCGATTTATCCGCGAAATGCGTGAGGACAGAATAACGCTGTTATCAAACTTAACTTTGTTGAAGTAAAATGGTTGCTGATCTGGTATTATCAGTTGATACGGTCTTTCGCGGTATTTAGCTTCCCGGATCCTGGTTCCGCGAAGGCATTGCGGGATCGCAGGAATCGCTCCATATCACTGATATTCTCCCCAGTTATCGTAGAACTAAATGCATACAATTCAAGCATTATTCTGCTGTAGGTACCCGTGTCTCCTTGCCGGCTTAAAAGTTGCAATGCTTTTTTATAGTCCTCCCGGGAAACGATTGGCACGACGATTTTAGAAAGGTTCTTCGACGATAATTCCGCATTCATCATTACTCTTGCCATCCTGCCGTTACCATCCATAAACGGGTGAACCTCCGTGATCAGAAACATCATGTAAGCCGATTTGGCAAAAGGGTGCTGCAGTAAATGATACCACTGGTAGCCTTTTTTCAAGGTGCCTTTCACCATTGTCCAGTCGACAAACCCGGTGTTACCGGCAGGGTTATTTCGGTCTTTGAACATTCCAGGATTTTTTTCACGATGCGCCGACAGTAATATGTTGTGACGGTACCTCAAAATTTGTATTAGCTCATCTTCGCTACGGGGGCATGTAGCCATTTCCCGCATGTTTGAGACGAGTTTATAGGTGCCAAGTACTTCATGCGAATCTTCATTCCTGGCCGGAAGCGGCGTTTCTGTTAGGATAATTTCCTTGGCCTCTTCCACTTCAAAGATGGTTCCTTCTATGTAGTTCGAAAAATAAGTTTCAAAAAAAGCAAAGTTCTGGTAACTCTTCATGGTCTCATTCTTGTCCTGATAGAGGGGGAAATCCCGGTCTGCAAGAGATTCGTACAATTTTTCGAACAACAATATCCTGGCCGCGTCAAATGGCTCACCTAATGCCCTAGCTTTGGCAACGGCGGAAGCGGGCAAATTACCCCGTTTTGTTGTCAGTACGGCACTGATCAGTTTATTGAGCTGCTCAAATGCCAGATCCATTTCCAGGTCCTTAGAAATGGAACGGGCGCGCTCACGGAGTTCATTGATTTCTTCTTCCCCTCCGCTTCTGAAAAGGGCTTCCAATCGGAGTTCAACCTGCTTTCTGGTTAAAATTTTCGAGGCTTCTGAAGCGCTGTGGGATACCTGCAGATTTTCCAGGTAAGCGCGGGCATCCTGTGATAAATAGAGTTCCCCATACAGACTTTTATCCCCCTGCATTTTTCCCTGTCCTTTATGAAAATGAATGACCAGGCCCGGGAGCTCGATGTTTTTGGTGTAAGTGTAAGTCAGGAACAGATGCCCTTCCGGTGTCGGCCGGCCTTCCAGCGCGCTGCGATGGCTTAAGACCGCTCCTGGATATTGCTGAGCAAGAATGCGAAACCAATTCCTCTTGACTATACTTTCCGAGGAGTCCGTCAGATTGGTGGTATATAGTCTTGGGGCGATTTTTTTTGCGATACCTTTTTTTACGAACAACGAAATTTGCCTGGATCCTTTTTTATCAGAACCACCAAATAAGACTTCTTGCTGTTGTACCGGATACCTTCCCATTCTAAATGGGATTTAATAGTCAAGTTAAGAAAATTTCCTATTTGATTAAAAATCGAAGGGGAATTTTGTTTTATAATTAAGAGGCTGGGGCCCACTACGTTTCCAACTTTAGACGATTGGGCTCACCATTTCTTAAATATAACAAACACCGCCAGCACAATCAGGCCAAAACCCACCAGATGGTTCCATGCCAGCTTTTCGGTTTTGAATAGCAGCGTGGTAAACAGGATGAAAACGACGAGGGTAATGGCCTCCTGGATGATTTTTAACTGTACAAGGCTGAACGGCCCCTCCGGTTTGCAGAGAGCCGGCGCGATTGGCCGGCACCTGGAATAAATACTCAAAAAAAGCGATCCCCCAGCTGATTAGTATTATCGTGAGCAAGCCCAGGTCCTTGCCCCAGGAGTATTCCTTAAACTTTAAATGACCATACCAGGCAAAGGTCATAAACGTGTTGGAGATGACCAGGAAAATAATAGTTTTTAATGCGCGCATTTTATAAAGCCTCACTCAAGCCTTTTTTTGGCTAATTCTTTTTTATAAATATCGTTCAGCAAGGGGCTGGGACCGGTAATCAGAAAGATACCCGTGCCTTTTTCGCGTGCGTATGGAACATCGATTTCTCCGATCTTGGTAACACTTTCAAAATAACGGCTGAGGCGCTGAATGTTGCTGCCACCGTCATCATCCACATAAATAATATAATGTGCATTCAAATTTGGAGGCGCCCAAAGGGTGAAACTGCTGTTCAAACAGGCTACCTCCGGCAAGTTATATTTCTTCCCTAAATGGTGTAAAGCGCCCGCTTCACCATAATTGTCTGCGTATATCTGCGTATTTTTTTTCTGATCCGCGCTCAGGCTGTTATATTCCTTTGCTACTTTCTGGGTCATTTCCTCCCAGCCCAGCATATCGCCGTAATCCTGCGTTAAGGGATGCAACTTCTGGTCCTCCCATTTAATTTTAAGGTTTAGATATTCTTTGGCTAACCCGAAAAACGCAACTGTCCTTTCCAGTGAAAAAACAGGTAATACCAGGGGGAGCAATAGCATATTGGGTAAGGTAAAAAGCAGGATGACGGCGGTACGAATAACAAGGCCCCGTGCCTTGAGCCAGCGTTCAATGCCGTATCCGCCTGCTGCAAAAAGCATGGGGTATGCACCGAACAGGTAATAATTCTTGCCATTCATTTCCAATAGGAAAATAAATACCAGGACATAGGCAAAAGCCAGGAATTGAAACTTGCGGATTTTTGGAGAGAAAAGCAAAAATCCAAGGCCGATCAGCCAGATAAACAGGGCGATACCGTTGACAGTGAGCTGCTCTTTAATGAAATCCCCAGGCGTGATAAAATCCAGCTGCTGAGAACGCAGCTTTTTCATATGGGTAATTACCGGTAAATAATGCTGAAACTGCCAGACGAGATTGGGCAGGAAAAGCACAAAGGCGATAAGGGCAGCAAAAACGATATGTTTATTCCACAGAATTTTGCGCTGTTTGGTTACCAGCAGCCCCAGAATCAAGGCTATGGCAAAAAAGGCCATGGTGTATTTGGTAAGCAGTCCAACACCAATTACAACACCTAAGACGTAAATGTACAGCGCGCGCGAAGTATTGAGGTATCTTACAAGTAGGTAAACGGTCAATACCCACCACAATTGATCGAATACGACGGGCTGGAAAAGATAGCCGCTTGCAGCAAATGCAGGTGCAAAAATGAGGGAAAGGCAGGCCAGGGTGATGGCGAACTTTTTGCCGCCCAGCTCAATCACGATTAGCCCGGTAAACCAGATTATCAGACCACTGGCCACCGTGCTGAATATACGCGTGGCAAAAACAGAATCTCCGAAGACAGTCATGCTGATCCTGGCCAGCAAGGCTATAAATGGCGGGACCTCCTTAAATCCCCAATCCAGGTGATCGCCCAGAGTCAGGTGCAGCAGTTCATCGCGCTGAAAGCCAAAGTGCGGGATGGCCAGCAGATTCAGACCTATTTTAACAGCAATGAATATCAGTATGAAACTGGCGTATTTAGGTCTGTTGTTTTTATAGCTATGCAAGATTAAAAAGGCTTTCTATAAAGATAGTTTTTTCGGGATAAAGGTAAAAGGATAAAAATGATGGTATTTAGGGAGAAAAAAACAAAAGGTCAGTTTTTAGCTAACCTTTTGTTTTTTAGTAATTTAATCCTTTACTTTTCAAATCCTGCGGATATCTGCACCAAGTGCGCGCAGCCGCTGGTCAATATGCTGATAGCCGCGTTCGATCTGTTCAATGTTATAAATGGTCGATTTGCCCTGGGCGGATAGCGCTGCTATCAGCAGGGATACTCCGGCTCTTATGTCAGGTGAAGTCATCGAAATGCCACGCAGCTGAACCTGTTTATCTAGTCCGATTACGGTAGCTCGGTGCGGGTCACAGAGGATGATCTGGGCGCCCATATCCAATAATTTGTCCACAAAGAACAGGCGGCTTTCGAACATTTTCTGATGGATCAGCACCGAACCTTTTGCCTGTATGGCTACAACAAGGACGATGCTCAAAAGGTCCGGAGTAAAGCCCGGCCATGGCGCATCTGCGATGGTCATAATGGAACCATCTATGAAAGTTTCGATTTCGTAATGTTTTTGAGCAGGTATGTAAATATCATCACCCCGGCGCTCCAGTTTGATGCCAAGGCGTTTAAAAACATCGGGAATGATGCCCAGTTCATCAAATTGTACATCTTTTATGGTAATCTCGGAGCCCGTCATGGCAGCCAGGCCAATAAAGGAACCGATCTCGATCATGTCCGGCAACAAGCGGTGCTCGGTGCCATGCAGCTCTTTTACGCCTTCGATCGTCAGCAGATTGGATCCAATGCCAGTGATTTTTGCGCCCATGCGATTGAGCATTTTGCAAAGCTGCTGAAGATAGGGTTCACATGCAGCATTATAAATGGTGGTTGTACCTTTTGAAAGTACGGCCGCCATCACTACGTTTGCAGTACCCGTTACGGAAGCCTCATCAAGCAGGATATAGGTCCCTTGAAGATCGGACGCATCCACATTGAAAAATCCGGTGTCGTGATTATAATTAAATTTGGCTCCCAGCTTTTCAAATCCCAGAAAGTGGGTATCTAACCTGCGGCGACCGATTTTGTCACCCCCTGGTTTAGGGATAGAAGCACTGCCAAAGCGGGCCAGCAGCGGCCCAACGATCATGATGGAACCGCGAAGACCACCGCCCTTGGTTTTAAAGGTATCCGATTCAAAGAAATTCAGGTCGATATTCTTTGCTTCGAAACTGTAAGTATCCGAAGCAAGCCGTTCGACTTTAACTCCCATGTCCCCCAGTAATTCAATCAGTTTGTTTACGTCTTTTATATCAGGAATATTGCTGATCGTTACCTTTTCGCCGGTTAAAAGTACAGCTGAAATCACTTGCAGCGCTTCGTTTTTTGCGCCCTGTGGTACAATCTCGCCTTTCAGTGGTTTACCGCCGATTATTTCAAATGCGTTGTTCATGTTCTAGTTGATAGTCATGGTAGATATGATTTTAACTAGGTAATCAATATTTCCTTGACATCCATGCCGCACTCCATTGCTGCTTGTTGCGGTTCCGGTTATTTTGATTGTTATTTCGCGGGTTGTTATTATTGCGCCTCTATTGTTCTGGTTATTGTTGTGCGGCCCCTGCTTGTATTTTGGGCGTGGACGTTTGAACGGAATTCAACTCTGGCAAGGTTTACATTCTCTTCCAGCTTTAACTGACCGGCCGACATAGCTCGAAGATCAGCCAGGATGCTTTCATCGGTAACCGAGTCTTTATTCCATTGCACATAAGCCATTTTCATGAAATTGGCGATCGCCTGCACCATGTGTTGTCTGCGTTCAGGTTCTTCGATGCTTTTGGCCTTTTCGATCATTAGCTCGATGGTCTTGCCATAATGTTTGTACCTGATTCGCTGATGAGGATATTTCAGAGGTTCAGGTTTAAGATGGATCGCATCCGGGGCGGGTTTGGGATACGGCGCATCCACATCGATCTGGAAATCAGAAATGATGTGCAGGTGATCCCAAAGTTTGTGCTTAAAATCAGCTACGTCCCGTAAATGCGGGTTGAAAAAACCCATCAGGTCTATCACTACCTGTGCATAGCGGTTACGTTCTTCTTTGGTGGGCAAGGCAACAATATATTTAACCATATTTTGCACATTGCGGCCGTATTCTGACAAGATTAATTTATTCCGCGTGGAATTATAATCAAATTGTGGCATTGTTTCTTGAGCCATATAATCAGTTTAATGAAATTTAATCAAATAAAATTAGCGCAGATCCCCTGAGTTTAACGTATTGGGGCGGCTAAAGTTGAATTTTTTGTAGTAAGACAAATATAATGCAATTGTGACAAAGTGCAAATATTTTATCACCGGGCTGATTCATTGTCCATTTGTCGTTAATATTGCATAATAAGATTTCAGCAATCCGAATGATAACTATTGGCGCCAGATGACTATAACGCATATCGATATTTACAGGTTCAGCATTCCAATGGAACCTTTTACCATCGCCACCGGTACGATGGATCACGCACAAAATGTTTTTATACGTATTCATACGGATGCCGGCTTTTATGGCGTAGGAGAATGTTCGGCGTTCCCGATGATCGTAGGCGAAACGCAGGACACCTGTCTGGTGATGGCCCGCGAGTTTGCCCGCCTGTGGAAAGGAAAGGACCCGCTCCAAATAGCGGAGCGCATGCAGCAACTGCATGATTTCACCGCGGGTAACAGCACCATAAAAAGTGCCTTTGATATTGCCTTATACGATATTGCCGCAAAGCATGCAGCGGTGCCCTTATATCAATTTTTGGGCGGGAGCAAAAGGACCGTAGAGAGCGATATTACCATCGGGATAGCTGAGCCGCAACTCATGGCGCAAAAAGCACTGGCGCTGCAACAAACCGGGGCAACCGTGTTAAAAGTAAAGCTTGGCAAAAACGCCCTGGAAGATGTTGAACGGATCAGGCAGATACGCCTGGCTGTGGGCAGGGAGATGAATATTCGAGTCGACGCTAACCAGGGCTGGAGTTTCCAGGACGCTGCCTTTGCCCTGCAGGGAATAGATCAATACGCATATTGAATTCTGCGAACAGCCGATGCGCAGCTGGTATGATGACCGCTTGCCTGAATTGAGAAGGCTTTCCCCGGTAAAGATCATGGCGGATGAAAGCGTTTATAATCATCACGATGCGCGCAAACAGATTGATAGTGATTCGTGCGATTATATCAATATCAAGTTTTCTAAATCGGGTGGTATTCTTGAGGCAAAGCGAATTCATGACCTGGCGGCGGAAAAATCAGTTCCCTGTATGATGGGAGGGATGTTGGAAAGCCGTATCGCGCTTAAGTGCCAAATTGCACTTTGTTTATGCAAGTCCCAATATCCGTTTTTTTGATATGGATACCTGCATGCTCGGGCATCTTACCGATCCCTGCGTTGGTGGTGTAACTTATGAGGGATATTTTCTAAACATCGGCGATGCCCCCGGAATAGGTGCTGACGCATCAGAGGAGTTTTTGAAGGGCTGCGAGCAGTTCAGCGTCTAACGACCTGTAAAATGAGATCAGCGGTCCGTGAAGAATCCCGGACCGCTGATCGACTGTAAGAAAATTACTTGCCACTCAACTGGGCAAAGTATTTATGAAAGAGAGGGATGGTCTCAATTCCTTTGTAGTAGTTATAAATATCGTATTTCTCATTTGGTGAGTGCAGCGCATCGCTATCCAGACCAAAGCCCATCAGCACTGTTTTTATACCCAGTTCAGCCTCAAATAGCGCTACAATGGGAATGCTGCCTCCGCCGCGCGTTGGTATTGGCTGTTTCCCAAAGGATTCCTCGATGGCTTTTTGTGCCGCCTTATAGGCCACGCTATCTGTTGGCGTGACAACCGGTTCTCCGCCGTGATGCGGTGTTACTTTGACTTTTACGTAAGGTGGAGCTATCTTATTAAAATGACTGGTAAAAAGTGCTGTTATTTTATCCGAAGTCTGGTTTGGAACAAGTCGCATTGAGATTTTGGCGCATGCTTTTGAAGGCAATACGGTTTTAGCTCCTTCACCAATATAGCCACCCCAGATTCCGTTTACTTCCAGGGTAGGACGGGTGCCTGTACGCTCAAAGGTAGAGTAACCTTTTTCGCCCCATAATGCATCTACGCCCAAGATCCTTCTTGTATTCCTGTTCGTCGTATGGTGCACTATTGAGGGCCTTGCGTTCTTCTGAAGTCAGTTCTATCACATCATCGTAAAAGCCGGGTATGGTGATATGGTTATTTTCATCATGCATCGAGGCGATCATTTTGGCCAGAATGGTAGCCGGATTAGCCACCGCTCCGCCATATACTCCGGAATGCAGGTCGCGGTTTGGTCCGGTTACTTCTACTTCAAGATAGGAGAGTCCTCTGAGTCCGGTTTCCAGGGACGGATGCTCCATACTGATCATCGAAGTATCAGAGATCAGCACCACATCAGCTTTTAGCCTTTCTTTATTCGCTTTTACAAAGATGCCCAGGTTGGCAGAACCAACTTCTTCCTCGCCTTCTATCATAAACTTAATATTGCAGGGCAATCCGTCATTTTGCATCATCAGTTCGAATGCCTTTACATGCATGTAAAACTGGCCTTTGTCATCGCAGGCACCACGTGCATAGATCTTACCATCGCGAACGGTTGGTTCAAATGGCGGCGTTTTCCATAATTCCAAGGGATCTGGCAGGCTGGACGTCATAATGGCCATAAACCAGCACAGTTGGCTTGGAGGCATCCATGATTTTTTCGCCGTAAACTATCGGGTAGCCGGCCGTCGGGCATACTTCCACCTTATCGGCGCCAGCATCCCGCAGTTTCTGCGCTACATAGTCAGCCGTTTTGAGCACATCAGTTTTATATTTTGGATCGGCGCTAACCGAAGGGAATCGCAATAATTCAAACAATTCGTCCAGGAAACGTTGTTTATTTTGCTCCACATATTGCTTTATGTTCTGCATGGTCGTCAATTTGCAACAAATATAGGTTTTAAGACGGATGCCGAATTTATTTGAGAAATTTTTTGCGTTAATCAGGGCAGCGGGCCGAAAGGCTTTGTGCGTGGAAGGGGATTTTAAAAGGGCTGTTTTATAGGTAGTTTGAAATTTCTTTCAGTTTGAACAATAGTTGTCCGAGGGACGAGACATACCACTCCATAGTGACTTAAAACTCACCTTTTCAGCGAGTTTTAAGTCAGGATTTATTTTATCGATATCCAGGTCTTTAGAACCCCCGGATGCAGCTTTCGCTGCTTGTCAGGAAATTGCCAAATAATTAGTCAGCAGTACCTAAAATAGTTTTGTCGTTAGTGTGGTTAGCTGCTTTTTTAGCATCCGCAGTGCCCAAGATTAGTTTTGTCGTCAGCAGTACCTAAAATTGTTTTGTCGTCAGCAGTACCCAGGATGGTCTTGTCAGCAACTGTGTCATGTTTAGCAACAGCATTACCTGAGGTGAATGATGATAATGCGCCGATGCTCGCGACAAGAAGTGCTCCAAAGATTACTTTTTTCATGTGAATGTGATTAATGGTTATGATTTGTTGGTTAATAAATTCCAATGTTATATTAGTCAGCAGTACCTAAAATGGTTTTGTCATTAGCATGGTTGCTTGCTTTTCTTGCATCTGCAGTACCTAAAATTGTCTTGTCATCAGCAGTACCTAAAATAGTTTTGTCGTCAGCCGTACCTAAGATTGTTTTATCAGAAACAGTATCATGCTTTGCAACAGAGTCATTTTTCATTGTGAATGATGATAATGCAGCCGTGCTGGCAACCAGAAGAGTAACGTAGATCAATTTTTTCATGTTTTGAATTGGGTATAAATGGTATATCTAAATGGGGTTAATTTATTCTACTTTATTTTAAAGCAACTGGCCTTAACCGCCATATCCATCTCACCAATAATTCAAAACCAGGTGCAGTTCGTGACATTAAGATGACAAAAAATGCTTACTCCAGACTGTAATCCGAAGTCGCAAATTGTTTTTCAACCTAATGGTATTTTTAAAAAACTCTATTAAAAATAGAGGTGTTTAATTTTAATTATATAACTCCTATAAGTGACTAGTAGTCTGTTTTTTATCAAAATATTGGTATTTTCGCTGTTTTTAGGCGCTTTTTATAAAAAAGTCTACAAAAAATTGGCAATAATAACAATAACAAACACCGATTAATTCACTTATAAACGGCTATTAATTAATAGTTTACACTCATTAACTAAAGCTGTTACACAAATATAAATATGTTTCTCAGAATAAAAAATTTTAATAAAAAAATATTTAACGCATCATTTTCAAATCTTTTACGTATTAGGGACATAAAAACAGCATTGAGCCTGTTCCGATTAATGAAAAAAGCTTACTCACTAGTATTCTTACTGCTTATCTCTTTTCTCAGGGTGCATGCCGATGTTTCGTTTGAAGCCCGTCAGGATACCGCCCAGGTAAACCTATTGAACAAGCAAGGATTTAGTATCCGGCTGACCGACCATGAGCAGACTATCAAAAAAGCGCAGCAGGCACTTGAACTGGCTCAAAAACTAAACTTCGTCAATGGAATTGCCGAGTCTTACAGGATATTAGGTGTTGGTGAGGCTTATTCACACAATATTACTTTAGCAATGGCTAATTACTTAAATGCCTTGTCCTATTTCAAGCGTTCCAATAATTTGTTGGGTCAGGCCAAGGTATATAATAATATCGGGAATCTTTATCTGGATATTGATTATGATGCAGTCGCTGGAATATCTGCAAAAGGGATTGTATATGGCTACAGCAATTGGGCAACGATAAGCTAATAGCAAAAGCGTATTTAAATATCGGTAATATTTATCAGCGAAAGAAGAATTTTTCTTTGGCTTTAAATTATTATGACAAGAGTCGGGCACTATTTACTAAAATACATGATGAGGTAAACTCAATCATCATTCTGCAAAATATAGGAGTGATGTATTATAAATTGAAGCAGTATGATAAGGCGGAACAGCTTTTGCTGGAGGCGAATAAAGAAGCCAAAAACAAAGATCTTAATACTTCAATTGGAATTATTGATCTAACGCTTTCGTCATTATATATTCAAAAGAAAATGTATGATAACGCTGAAAAATTTCTGGATGAAGGCGTCGGTTATGCAGCAGCAACCAAAGATGAAGATTTAGAAGCGGATTTTACCTATAATTCTTATCGAGCTTGAACTTACACCGGAAAAATTATCAGCGGGCACTAAGCTACCTGCGTACACTTTATTTAAGAGATAGTACAGTGCAAACCAGTATGCTTAATTCTGACTTGCACTGATGAAAAAACAGCATGACCAGCAGGAGAAGCAAAAGGAAAACGAACTGATCATCGAACGGCAGAAAAACGACCGGGTAAAATTCTGGTGGGCCATTTCTGCTTCGGGTTTGTTACTGGTAGTGATCGCCCTGCTTGTGGAAAATGTGAAGCGTAAAACCAGGACCAATTCAAGGCTTACCGAACTGAACAGCGAAGTATCAAGGCAAAAAGATAATCTTGACCGGATCAACCATCACCTTGAAGAAATTATTGATGAACGTACGCGCGATCTGCAGATAAAAAACAAAAAACTTTCCGAATACTCTTCCTATTTGTCGCACCAGATTCGTGGCCCGATCGCTACACTAAAAGGGTTGATGAATTTAGAGAAAGAAGGGCTTGTTGACCAGCGGGAATGCATCAATATGATGGACAAATGTGTATCTGATATTGATGATAAGATCATTGACATGACTGATATTCTCCACGATCCCAAAAGAGCAAGCTTCTAATGAAGCAATACACCCGCCCGCAAGACACCATCACGCTCATAACTTCCTGAACTGATCAGGGCCAGTTGGAATGTATTCGTGCTTCCAACAGACCCAGGTACACGCAGTACCAGGCTATCATTTGCAGTATGAGGGAATTTTGGTGTTTACTGTAGCCTTCTGTTTCAAAAGCCAGGGTTGCATTATCCGCCGTTACAAAGTATCTTATTTCACCCTTCTGAGGATCTAGATTTCCCTTAAAGAGATCAAATACGCGGATCTTGAGTTTGCTTTCAGGATCATGGATGGTTTCCTTTTTGGAAGCACCACTTTTGCCGATAGAGACCAGAAAATTGAGCATCACAGATAAATTATAGATATTTAAATGTGACGCAATTGTTACTCCAAAATCAGTCGGTTTAGCAAACCGATTGATTTTTTTCATCTAATTTCATTAAAAAGAAATCTATATTTTTAAGAATTAATATTATTTCCTTTTATTTAATATTAATTAATAAAAATTTGCTCATTTATGTATGGATAAATGATAAATGTGCTGAAAATGTAGAGTTTACTAAACAAACAGCCTTGTTAGCTGGCTAAAGAACTCTTGTTACGCAACTCTTCGTACAACTCAATTACTTTGCGTTGCAGGTTAGCAATTTCCGATTCACGGTCACTGAGTTTCTTTTGAATCAAGTTCAGATGTGAAGGAGCCGCTTCCACCTGTTCATTATCGATCGCCAGCAGTTGAACTACGCTCACTTCGTAGATGTTTGCGATTTGTTCAAGGCGTGATAAGTTAACGTCAGTTACGCCGGTCTCAATTTTTGAAAAAGCAGGGATTGAAATGCCTAAACGGCTAGCGATATCTTCCTGGCTCCAGCCATGCTGGTGACGCAGAATTCTAATGCTTTTGCCGATCGATTTGTTTGCTGTTCTTTTATTTGGATCGCTCATGATAAATAACCTGATAGTTTAAGGGTTTCTCATCAACTCGTCCAAACTATGTGCCATATCATTTTTTACGCTTAATTAAGGCTTTTTTGCATAATAGGAAATATTTTAAGGGTAGTATTGGGGAATTTGTTCCACAATTTTGAGAAAGAGTGTGCATAAAATTAACCTACCATTAATGAAATAAGATATTCGGCAATTTGATCTGCCGAATATATATCCATGGTAAAAAATATAAACGAATGGTTAATTATTGGACAATCCGAAGCTTGGCGAATTTCAGTAATAATTGCTTTTGACCTATTTCTTTAAAGAAAATAGTAGCTTTCACATCGGGTTTGTTTCCTTCCAGACTAATCACTTTGCCGAATCCAAAACGCTCGTGTTCCACTTCCATACCCACCTGCAGATTCGTTGTATCAGAAGGTGCAAAACCAGCGGAAGGCACATGGGCTTTCGCCAGCATTGCGGTTGTTTTTACCGGTGCCGGTTTGGGTTTTGAAAAGGTATCGGTACTGCGCTTATTCCATGAATTACGCTCTTCATCAAAAAATGGATTATTCTGCCACGGGTTTGGCCGTAAAATCCAGTTCAAGGTAACGGGCATCAATCTCATCCAGAAAACGGCTTGGCTCGCAGCTGATCAGTGTACCGAATTTAAACCTGGAGGTGGCATAGCTGATGGTAAGCTTGCTTTCAGCACGGGTCACCGCCACGTAAAACAGCCGGCGTTCTTCTTCCAGGTCAGTGCGCGAATTGAGCGACATTTGCGAGGGGAAAAGATTTTCTTCCAGCCCCACGACGAAAACCTGCGGGAACTCCAGTCCTTTTGCCGAGTGTATAGTCATTAACGATACGGTATCGGCATTCTTATCATCGGTTTTATCGTCATTGGTGAGCAGGGCCACATCCTGCATAAAAACCTCCAGCCCTTTTTCCTCGATGTCCTCCCGTTCGGAAAATTCCTTTATCCCGTTGAGCAGCTCCTGTATGTTCTCATAACGGTTGAGCCCTTCGACAGATTTGTCCTCGTAAAGATCCTTTAATATGCCCGAGTGTTGTGCGATATGCAGGGCGGCATCGTAGGCGGTCTGCGTTTTTGTGATCACCTGGAAGCTTTGTATCATCGTAGCGAAGACACCTACTGATGCAGAGCTTCGCCCGTCAAGATATTTTGAAGGGTTGATCACCACTTCCCACGCGCTTACCATATGCTGACCAGCACTCAGAATGATCCTGTCGACCGTGGTGTCACCGATGCCACGGCGCGGATAATTGATAACTCTTTTAAGCGCTTCTTCATCACTGGGATTTATGGTAAGTCTGAAATAGGCGATCAGGTCCTTGATCTCCTTGCGCTGGTAAAAAGATTGTCCGCCATATATTTTATAAGGGATATTCAGCTTGCGCAGCGCCTCTTCCATGGAGCGCGACTGGGCATTGGTGCGGTACAGGATGGCAAAGTCATGCCATTGCATACCGCGGGTTGTTCTTTCCTGCAAAATGCCTTCGGCAACGATCTTACCTTCCTCATTATCGCTAAAGGCGCGCATCACCTTTATCTTATCGCCTTCCTCCTTTTCGGAGAACACGTTCTTTTTTAGCTGTTCCTTATTATTGGCAATAATGCTGTTGGCAACATTTACAATATTTTGGGTCGAGCGGTAATTTTGCTCCAGTTTAAATACCTTCAGATCGGGATAGTCCTTTTCAAAATTCAGTATGTTCTGAATATTGGCTCCTCGGAAGGCATAGATACTCTGGGCATCGTCACCCACCACGCAAATATTCTCGTTAACGGCAGCCAGTTTTTTTACGATCAGATACTGCGAAAAATTGGTATCCTGATACTCATCCACCATCAGGTATTTGAACTTATGCTGATATTTATTCAGTACCTCGGGATAAGTTCTTCAGCAGCTCGTTGGTTTTAAACAGCAGATCGTCAAAATCCATGGCGCCGGCCCTGAAGCAGCGGTTAACGTAAGTTTGATAAATCAGTCCCAGCTGTCCGCGTCCCTGCGAAAAATCATCAGCCTGTATCTGCTCGTTCTGCTGATATTCCTGCCAGGCATATCAGGTTGTTTTTTGCTGCCGAAATCCGGTTATAGACAAAGTTGGGATTGTACAGCTTATCGTCCAGGCTCATCTCTTTCAAAATGGCCCGGAGTACACTTTTGCTGTCGTCGGTATCATAGATGGTGAAATTATTGGGATAGCCTATCTTATCAGCCTCTACGCGCAGTATTTTGGCAAAGACCGAGTGGAAGGTACCCATCCAGATGTTTTTGGCTTCGCTGCCCACTACGTGCATGATACGCTCGCGCATTTCCTTTGCGGCCTTGTTGGTAAATGTCAGCACCAATATATTGAAAGCATCAACGCCGCTGGCTACCAGGTGGGCAACCCGCATCGTAATCACCCTTGTTTTCCCCGAACCGGCACCTGCAATGATCATTACCGGTCCGTTGGCCTGCAATACAGCTTCCCTTTGCGCGGGGTTTAATCCCTTTAAATAATCCAAAATCTTTCCTCTTTTCTGTCTGGCGAAATTAATTTTTTCAGGTGAAAGCAGGAAGAAGGATTTTGGATTTAGCCAGAGGATTGTCCAAAAAAAAGACCGGGTCATCTGGCCCGGTCTTAAAATTATCGTTTAGCTTTTTGCTTTTATACTAATCCTTACTTGGCAGGCGCCTTCCAAACGTTGTTTTTCAGATCAACATCAGGTAATTCCCTTCCTGGATCCAAAACGATGCTTTTGATGGCCGATTTAGACGGGTACTTAAATTTCCATACACCGCCACGCTGCCAGATGTTTACCGGCAGGTGCAGCAGTTTCGGTAGTGCCGTCTTCCAGGGTAATTTTCATGTCGACCGGCATAGCCATTTTCTCTTTATTTACAATGGTGATCAGGGCGCCCTGTGAAGGGTCATTTTTCACATATTCAACCCCTTGTACCGCCTGATCGATTTTCCAGGTAGTGAAGAACCATGACTTCCAGAACCAGTTCAGGTCCTCGCCGGAAGCATCATTCATCGCACGGAAGAAATCATAAGGAAGCGGGTGCTTTAAATGCCCAGTGTTTGATGTATTCGTTAAATGCATAATCAAAACGATCAGGACCCAATACCACGTTGCGCAGCATGTCCAGACCTAAAGCCGTTTTAGAATAATATTGACCATAGTCTCTCAGGCCAATCGCTTCAGGAGGCGTCATCAGGGGATCTTTGCTGTTTTTGAAGCCGCGCAGAATAGCCTGGGCACGTTTTGCTGTATCCTTGTATTCGCCGTGATTGAATTCACTGGTGGCATACTCATTGATAAAGGTGTTGAAACCTTCGTCCTGCCACATATATTTACGCTCATTGCTGCCTACGATCATCGGGAACCAGTTATGGCCTATTTCGTGGGTAACGTCTCCCCAAAGCGATCCGTTTTTCAAATTGCTCAGACAGAAAATGATGCCTGGATATTCCATGCCCAAAGCAACGCCTGATACGCTTACGGCCGAATTCCATGGATATTCAAAATATTTAGTCGAATAGATCTCCATGCTGTGTTTCAAATACTCGGTAGAGCGGCCCCATGAATCATTGCCAGCACTTTCAGCAGGGTAAGTGGACATGGCGATACCTTTTCTTCCTGAAGGGAAATTTACTTTTGCTGCATCCCATATAAATGCTTTTGACGCTGCCCAGGATACGTCACGGCTGTTCAGCATTTTAAAATGCCAGGTTTTGGTGCCGGTAGCATTTGCCGCTTTGGCCAACTTCTTCCGGCTTAATAATCATGACTGTTTTATCGCTGTTGCGTGCTTCGGTCAAACGTGCTCTGCTCGGTAGCGGAAAGTACCTGCGCGCCATTTTGCAAATCGCCGGAACCCACCACAGTCATATTGGCAGGAGCAGTAATATAATAATCAAAATCGCCGTATTCGCAATAAAACTCACCCAGACCCATATAAGGTAAAGTGTTCCATCCTTCTACATCATCATAAACGCACATGCGCGGGTACCATTGCGCGATCTCGTATACATAGCCGTCTTTAAACTTCTTGCGGCCCATACGGTCAGCACCATAAAATGGTATCGAGAAATTATATTTTACTTTAACCTGTATTTTATCACCTTTGGCACCAAGCGGCGTATGCAGACGTACCTGCATGCGTGCATCGGTGATCACCGGGTCAACTTTGTAAGTGATGTTCTTATAGGTAACAGATACTGATTCGATATGGTAACCGCCGCGGCTAAATCCTTTTACATCAAAACGGTCGCCGCTGTATGGCGTAACGGCAGCACCGCGTGAATCCGGTTTAAATAGATTCTGGTCGAGTTGCAGCCATAAGATGATCCAGGTGATCAGGGCTGTTGTTGGTGTAATTGATTGTTACTTCACCTTGTGATAGTGGTATCCTGCTGAGCTTCATTAAGTGTTGCCTTGATTGCATAGTCAGCACGGTTTTGCCAGTAATGTTCTCCCGGGGTACCATTTGCCGAGCGGGTGTTACCGCTGGTAACAGGCCAGTTGATCGGGCCGAAAAGTTCTTGATGATCATATTTGATGGAGTCGGCAGCGCCTTGAGCCGAAACATTTGCGGCAAGCAAAAGCAACAGCCCGATACCAGCAAGTTGGTTTAATTTAAAATAGTTCATTAATTGAGAATTTGATAATTTGGGCACAAATAAACCAAATTAATTTTGATCATACACGCCCCAGCGCTGTTTATATTGAAAAAGTGACAATTACACATTATTAAAACATTCAGGTTGTAAAATTCTTAGACTGAATATGCAATTTCGCATACTAATTTTTCCTCTATGAATCGTCTTGCCAATTCTGCCTCACCATACTTATTACAGCATGCCCATAATCCGGTCGACTGGTACCCCTGGGGTCCTGAAGCGCTCAAAAGGGCGAAGGATGAAAATAAACTGATATTGGTAAGCATTGGCTATTCGGCCTGCCATTGGTGCCATGTGATGGAGCATGAAAGCTTTGAGGATGAACAGGTCGCCGCCGTGATGAACGAATATTTTGTTTGTATAAAGGTCGACCGGGAAGAACGCCCCGATGTTGACCAGATCTATATGAGTGCCGTGCAGCTGATGACCGGGCGCGGCGGCTGGCCGCTGAACTGTATCTGCCTGCCTGATCAGAGACCTGTTTATGGCGGCACCTATTTCCGCAAAAATGATTGGGTGAGCCTGCTTTTCAACCTTGCCGATTTTTATAAACAAAAGCCAGAGGAAGCCCGGGAATATGCCGGTAAACTGACCCAGGGTATACGTCAGTATGAATCAGTTCAGTTCATCGAAACGCAACCAGTGAATATAAACGAAAAGACCTGGAGGATATTCTTGCGGGTTGGGAGCGCCACTTTGATCATACCGAAGGAGGCACGGGTTCGGCTCCAAAATTTCCAATGCCCAATAACTGGCAGTTCTTAATGCGCTATGCCCATCTGATGGATGACCAGGTTGTAGCGCGGCAGGTATCCCTTACGCTGAACAAAATGGCTTTCGGAGGTATTTATGATCATATCGGCGGCGGCTTTGCGCGATATTCGGTTGACGGGCACTGGCATGTTCCGCATTTTGAGAAGATGCTGTATGATAATGCGCAACTGGTTGGCTTATATTCGGAAGCTGCAGTATGGCAGGATGATCCGCTTTATCGGCAGATTGTCGGGGAAACGGTGGCTTTCGTCCGGCGCGAACTTGACTCGCCCGAGGGTGGGTTTTATTCGGCGCTGGATGCGGACAGCGAAGGCGTGGAAGGCAAATTCTATACTTTCACCAAAACCGAGATTGAAAATATTTTAAAGGACGATGCAGACCTGTTTTGTATCTACTACCATATTACCGATGATGGCAATTGGGAGGAAGAAAATACCAATGTACTGTTTAGAAAGCAATCTGATAAGGAACTGGCCGAAAAGCTCGGACTGAGTGAACCGGCACTTGTGCAAAAGATCAGCCAATCGCGAGATAGGTTTTTGAAGCCCGAAGCACGCGTGTCAGGCCGGGGCTGGATTATAAAATATTATCGTCCTGGAACGGACTGATGCTTAAAGGACTTTGCGAGGCATACCGGGCCTTTAATAAACCTGAATTTATTGAGCTGGCCTTGCAGAATGCCAGCTTTATTACGACCAGCATGATTAACCCCGAGGGCAGGCTGAACCGAATCTATAAAAAAGATGCGCCACTTTCGCCGGCAGAGGGCCGGGCCGAAGCCTTTCTGGATGATTATGCCAACGTGATTGATGCCTTTATGGCCTTGTATGAAGTCACTTTTGATGAAGGGTGGTTGTTGGTAGCAAGAAAACTGGCAGACAGTAGCCATTGCTCATTATTATGACGTGAAAGGATTTTTCTACTTTACTGCCGATGATGATCAGCAACTGATCGCCCGCAAATCAGAAATTATGGACAGCGTGACGCCGGCATCCAATTCGGTAATGGCTTATGTCCTGAAAAAACTGGGTCTGCTTTATGATGACGCAGCATTACACCGATATTTCGGCGCAGCTTTTAGCCAATGTGGCTCCGCAGATAAGCAGGATACGGTTCATCATTTTCTAACTGGGGAATTTTACTGCTGGACGAAGTATTTGGTATTAATCGAGGTTGCAATCACAGGCGAGCGGGCCCAGGAAATACGGATCGAACTGGAAAAAAATTATGTTCCGAACAAAATTGTCTTGGGGGGTAAAAGGGGAAGTTTACCTTTGCTGCAGGACAAGTTTGCTGCAGCTACACGCATCTTCATTTGTAAGGACAAGACCTGTGGTTTGCCAACTGAAAATATCGAAGAAGCATTAAAACAAATCCGCAATTAAAATACTTATCCAAAAAAGATAGAATGAAGATTGAAACAAAACATGTAGTGTCATTAACATATGATTTGTATGTTAACCAGGACGACGGCACTGAGGCTTTAGTAGAAAGTGCTACTGAAGAGCAGCCTTTAACATTTTTATATGGGGCAGGCCAAATGCTGCCTAAATTCGAAGAGAATCTGAGTACCCTGGGTACAGGCGATCAATACGATTTTCGTTTGGACGCCGACGATGCTTATGGCCATTATGATGAAGATGCAGTAGCTACCCTGCCAAAGGAAATGTTCAAAGGTACAGACATTCCGGAAATAGGAAGTATACTGCCTTTGCAAGATAATAACGGGAATCATTTCCAGGGACAGGTAGTTTCCATTGCTGAAGATGCAGTCGTGGTAGACCTGAATCACCCGATGGCGGGTCAGGCACTTCATTTTAAAGGACATATCGTCAATGTACGCCCTGCAACCCCTGAAGAACTGACTCACGGTCACGCGCATGGACCAGACGGGCATCACCATCACTAAAAAATCCGGAATTTTCAAATATCGAATATCCAATCCCGCATATTGAAGCGCAGCTTCGATGTTTGGAATTGGATATTTTATTTTATTAAATTTTCAGGGCGAAGGGGTCATTCCGTATCCCTCATCCGTTGTACGACAGGTTCCGCAAAATCAAGTCCGCCATCCCGGGTTAGCCGGCATCGGATCATGATCGTAGATACCACCGGCCTGCCGTTGTAGGTTGCCGGTATGAATTTCCGGTCTTCCTCCCGGAAAAGCCTTACATCCAAACTAACGGTCTGGTCATAGTCAGAACACAGGGAGCGCACCTTATATTCGGCCAGCCTGCCCATCGGACTGATCAGCAACTGCACCAGGGCCGTACAATCGTCAGTCCCGTATAAATAAGGATCAAAGGGAACTTTATAGGCCCCCAGGTAGGGCAGATAGCCGTAATAACGCCCGCCTATTTTGATGGGCTTGGTGACTTGATCCGTGTCGGCTATTTCCTGGTCTATCGTGTACCAGAAATCGGATGCGTGCAGGTATTCGCGCGCCTCGTACCGCAGCGAATCTCGGTCATAGTTATATATCTGCATCAGTTTGCCCTTGGAGTCGTAAAAACGCCATAACCCTGTCTTTTTATCCTTCGTGTAGTTACCCATGGCCAGCGGCGTTTTACGTTTGTAGAAAGCTTCATAAGGGCCGTCTTTGATCATATCACTATCTTTCAGGACGGTAAATATTTCGGTAACCTGGTCGTTAATACGGTTCTTTTTCTGGATTTTTTGTTGTGCTGAACAATAGATCACACAAAAAAAGCTGAGCAGTAATAGAAGGGTCTTTTTTGAAGGCATATCGGTTAGGGCCAATATAGGAGATGCGGCAATCAATTCAAAATCGGCGATGCAGGCAGCCCGGATTTCCGCTTGCGGCCTTTGCCCTATCGGTGTTTTTTTAAACAAATATGATTAAACTTGTAGAGCAATATGCCCAGGAACGATGCCAGCCCCAACCGATGCCGCCTATAAACCCGTCAGTTTTTCACAGACCGTGATCACTGAGCTGATGATACCCTCTTATTCTAATTTTGGGGGCAAGATCCATGGCGGTATCTTATTGTCACTGATGGACAAGGTGGCCTATGTATGCGCCGCAAAGCATGCCGGGAATTATTGCGTCACGGCCTCGATCGATACGGTGGATTTTTTGGAGCCTGTGGAAGTCGGTGACCTGGTCTCACTGATGGCTTCGGTTAATTATGTGGGCAAAACATCGCTCGTTGTGGGTATACGGGTCATATCAGAAAATATCAGGACCAATAAAATTTATCATACCAACACCAGTTATTTCACCATGGTGGCCAAAGACGAGCAGAACCAACCTGTCGTGGTGCCGGGACTGATTCTGGAAAACAAGCAGCAGGTGAGGCGGTTTTTTGAGGCCAGGCGCCGCAAACAGCTCAAACAAAATTACCGGCACCAGGCAGATCAGATAGAATTGCCTGAAGGTGAGGAGATATGGCGACAACTGCTGGCTGACGAACGCGTCATAATATCGGGATAAGTCCTATATTTACTAAACTATTAACGCTTACCTAATTTTTCCTGATCAGCTTAAATGAAAATTTTAGCCGGATTTGTTTGGATGCTATTGATTCCCGTGCAAGCTTTCTCCCAGGCAGGTCCAGCCAGCACTGTTTCCTCTGCTGATACCGAAATTTCCCAGCGTAAAACCATCGACCAGTTGAACGATATGGCCTTCACCATGGCCCTGCGTTCCCCTGATTCTTCGCGCCGGGCAGCCGAACGGGCATTGCTGCTGGCTGAAAGAATTGCTTATAAAGAGGGGATTGGAACCAGCTTCCTCAACATTGGGCATGTGTACTGGTCTCAGTCCTACTATCATCTGGCCCTGATCTATTTCAATAAGGCCCTGATTAATCTGCCCGGGGACCGGCCCCTGCTGATAGCAGACACTTATGAATTGGCCGGCCGGACCTATGCGGATCTGGATAATTACAAAGCCGCGTTTGATCAATTAAATAAAGCCGGGCAGCTTGCATCAAACAGCACCATGGTGCAAGCGGACATCCACCGGGAGCGATCCTATGTCTATGAGCGGCTTAAAGACTACCCCCGGGCAATAAAAGAGGCCAGGTTGTCCCTGGAGATGAACCGCCCGGACAAAAACAACACAGCCATTGTTTACGGCCGGCTGAGCGGCATTTACCACAGTCTGAAAAATTACAAGGTTGCCCTGGCCTATTCGGACACCGCTTTGAGTCTGAGTCTGGAGATTGGAAACAATCGGCTGCGGTCTAAAACCTATGTCGAATATGCATCGATCTACAATGAGCTGCAGGACTACGGGAAGGCGGTTATTTATGCGGGTAAAGGTGCTTCCCTTGCCAAAAAAATAGGTGTAATGGATGCCTTGTCATCAGCCTACAAGGAACTCATAACCGCATTCTCGGGGCAGCAGAATGCCAGTCAGGTCATAGCCTGCCAGCAGAAGTATATTATCATTCAGGATAGTTTGAGCAGGTTTTATAAAACAAAAAACACCGAGCTGGTTCATGATTACTTTGCCCTGGATTCCCGGCTGAATCAAATAGAATCCCTGAGGCGAAATGCTGCCCAGGCTGAACGCAGGGTAAGGTCGCAGCGCCTGATCATTATTTCGCTCAGCTGTTCCCTGCTGGTGATCGTGATCGTACTGTTGATCACCTTTTACTATGAACAGAAAAAGCAATTGAATGAGCAGGTCAATAAAAAGAACGAGGCCTTGCTCAGGCATAAAAAATTCATCAGCACGCAGACTGAAAATATTCAAAGGATCAGCCAGATTAAAGAAAAATTGCTCAGCGTTATCGAACAGGAGCTCCGTACGCCGCTGGCCGAACTGCGTAAAATAACTGAAATGTTTGATGAGGAACACATTTCCACGGACGAGGCACAATGGCTAATGAAAGATATTAATTCGGTTGTAAAAAGTACCGAACTTACCCTGGCAAACCTGGTGGACTGGGCAAGTAACCATATTAAGGGAAATATCAATTCCAGGGGGCTGGATTTCTTTTTACTTGGTGTGGAAATGGAAAAGACATTCGACCATGCCATAAAGCATAAAAATATTGAATTCATCAATGAAGCAGCTGCCGGCCTTTCAGCATTGGCCGATGAGAATCACATCAAGATCGTGCTGCGTAACCTGATCAGTAACGCGATAAAATTTACAGGAAATAACGGATTTATTAAGCTGTATTCTGCCTCCAAGGATAATATGGTGATCATTAGTGTGCAGGATAATGGCAGGGGGATGAGCGCAAAAGAGGTCGAAAAATTGTTTTACCCCCCGACCCATTTTTCGCAACCCAGCTCACGCAGGGAGAACGGTACCGGCATCGGACTGATTTTATGTAAGGAGTTAATTGAACTCAACGGCGGAAGAATGTGGATTTGGTCTAAATCAGGCAAGGGCAGTACTTTCTCGTTCAGTCTTCCGCTCAACACGGCATATGCTTGAAAAAAAAGCAGCATTGTAAAAAGAGAGATACACAGTGGTCTCTCTATTTTATTAATATAAATTGCTCAAAAAAGTACTACAGCATTATCAATGTAATTTATAATTTAGTAAACCCAATTTTTTGTAAACCGAACACATTCCGCCGATGAAAAACAAAGCTTACAAAGGAATTTTCTATGTTCTTTTCTGTATAAACCTGCTCCATTTTACTGCAAATGCGCAAAGTGTGCCCATTGGCATATTCGATTCCCAAACGGACGTGGGTCTGGTAAGACATCCGGGCAGCGCCGTGTATGACCAGGCGACCCAGCAATACACCTTAACGGGCTCAGGCACCAATATCTGGGGTACGCATGATGAATTCCATTTTGTATGGAAAAAGATCAAGGGTGATTTCATTCTGCGCGCCAATGCGCAGCTCCTGGGAAAAGGGGTGGAGGATCACCGCAAAATCGGATGGATGGTTCGCGCATCACTGGATACCGGTTCAAAACATGTTAACGCCGTTGTACATGGTGACGGATTAACCTCATTACAATTCCGAAGAGCCCAGGGCGGTACCACCGAAGAGATCAAGTCGACTTTAACCCATGCGGATGTGATCCAGCTGGAAAGAAAAGGCAATACTTACACTATGTCGGTAGCGCGAAAGGGTGAAACTTTTGTTACCGAAAAAATCGAGGACCTGGATCTGGGGGAGGATGTATATGTCGGAATGTTTATCTGTTCGCACAATGCCGACGTTACTGAAAAAGGCATGTTTAGTAATGTACGCATCGTAGTTCCGGCCGGAAAAGACCTGGTTCCTTATAAAGACTATTTAGGCAGCAGCATCGAGATACTGGACGTCGAGAGCAGAACAGTAAGGTCATCTACCAGATACCGGCTTCGCTACAGGCGCCCAACTGGACCAATGACGGCAAATCATTGATTTATAACCGCGAGGGTCTGCTATACAATTTTGATCTGGCTACCGGCACGCCGAAAGTGATCAATACCGGAATCGCCTCACAAAATAATAATGACCATGTGATCTCATTTGATGGCAAGATGCTGGCCATCAGCAGCGGCAACGGCGAAAAAGGGGCTTCTCTGGGTTTTACCGTGCCCATTGAGGGAGGACAGCCCAAACAAATAACGCCGGCCGGGCCCTCGTATATGCATGGCTGGTCGCCTGATGGCAAATATATTGTCTTTTGCGGTGACACGCAACGGCGAGTATGATGTTTACCGTATTCCTGCTGGCGGAGGTCCGGAAGTAAGTCTGACCGATGCCAAAGGGCTGGATGACGGTCCCGAATACAGTCCGGACGGAAAATATATTTATTTTAATTCCGTACGTAGCGGACTGATGCAGGTATGGCGCATGAAGGCCGACGGAAGCTGAGCAAACACAGCTTACCAACGATGATTTTAACAACTGGTTTCCGCATGTTTCGCCTGATGGCAAATGGATCGTATACATTACCTTTCTGAAAGACGAGGTAGCGCCGGGTGATCATCCTTTTTATAAACATGTATATTTAAGGGTTATGCCGGTTGGCGGCGGTCCGTCAAAAGTAGTTGCCTATTTGTATGGTGGTCAGGGTACTATCAATACACCGTCATGGGCGCCCGATAGCAAGCACCTGGCCTTTGTAAGCAATTCAATCTTATTATTCCCGGTATTTCCGATAGGCAACTGAGCATCATTTAAAACTTCTTTAACATAAATTAAAAATGAATACTTCACGCAGAGATTTTATAAAAAATACCGCTTTTGTGGTAGCAGGTTCAACCTTATTATCCAACGAGCTTTTTGCATCGCCGAAAAAAATAGAACGGGTTGGCGTACAGCTTTATTCCGTACGCGATGCGATGGGGAAAGATCCTAAAGGCTCACTGAAGAAATTGGCGGATATGGGCTATCTCCATGTCGAGCATGCCAACTATGTCGACAGGAAATTTTATGGCTTTGCACGCCAAAGGATTTAAAAAATTACTGGAGGATCTGGCCCTGCAAATGCCAAGCGGGCATACCGTAATGACCGCGCATGACTGGGATACATCAAAAAATGATTTTACTGATAAATGGAAATATACCATTGAAGATGCCGCAGAAGTAGGGCAGCGTTATGTGATCAGCCCCTGGCTGGATGAAAGTCTGCGCAAGGACACGGAAGGTTAAAACGTTTTATGGATCAGTTTAACAAATGCGGCGAATTTTGCAAGAAGTCGGGCATGAAATTCGGGTATCACAACCACAATTTTGAATTCAGTACAAAAGTGGGCGACAGTGACGCTGTATGATTTTATTCTTGCCAATACTGATCCTAAGCTGGTTGCCCAGCAAATGGATATGGGTAATATGCTGGGTGCAGGTGGCATAGCTATGGACCTGCTGAAAAAATATCCCGGACGCTTTGAACTGATGCACGTTAAGGACGAGATAAAAAGCGATACGGGAGGAGGAATGGATGGCTACGATAGCACAATATTTAGGTGCCGGAGTGATGCCGGTAAAGGATATCGTAAAAGAAGCCAGAAAATCGGGAGGGACTTCACAATTTATTATCGAACAGGAATCCTATCAGGGCAAAGATCCGTTTGATTGTGTAAAAATTGATTTACAAATCATGAAAAAATGGGGTTTCTAACCTTTCTTTTCTAAATTACCTCCTGATAATCAACAGTAAAAATTCAGAAGAATGGATCAGTGATTTTTCTGAATTTTTTTATGTTTTTGTTTTAAAAATGTCAGTTATACACCTATATTGTGAGCGACTAATTTTGAGAAGAGTCACCAACCAATTTTTTATTCATTTTTGATTATGGACAGGCGTACTGCAATACGGAATCTGGCTTTGGTTATAGGAGGAGCTGCTTTGTTACCGGCCTGTACCAAGCAAAACCCGATAGCGCATTTTAAACATTTCGATATCAGTTTGGATCAGCAGAACCTGGTTACTGATATGGCCGAAACCATCATCCCGAAAACCAGTACGCCGGGTGCAACAGATCTGAATCTGGACAAATTCGTTTGAAAGATGGTGGATGATTGTGCTAATAAGGATAGATCAGCAGGCATTCCTAAAAGGAATGGACGAATTTAAGGATGTGCCTGAAAAAATGTTCAGCAAGAGTTTTGCCGATTGCAATAGAGGAGCAGAAAGAAGCAGGTGCTGAAAAATCTGGAGAAAAAAGATGGCGGCTATTCAAAGGAGCTCCAGGCTATTTTATCAGACAGTAAAAGGACTTACGGTTTTTGGATATACAGAATCTAAATATTTTATGACCAAGGAAATGTTTATGAACTCGTGCCTGGAAGATATAATGCATATTTCCCGGTTAAAAATTTGAATGCAGGCTAAAGAATGGCTAATTTAAATATCGACAGCGCTAAGGAGCGCACCTTTGATGCTATTGTAATTGGCTCGGGAATGAGTGGCGGCTGGGCTGCAAAAGAATTGACGGGTAAGGGACTTAAAAACGCTGATGCTGGAACGCGGACGCGATGTAAAACACCTCAAAGATTATCCTACGACCAATTTATATCCCTGGGAATTTAAGCACAGGGGTGAAGTACCGATGGATGTGCAGGAGGCTAACCCGGTGATTAACCGCTGCTATGCCTTTAAGGAAGATGCCATGCATTTTTTTGTGAAGGACCAGGAGCATCCCTATGTGCAGACAAAACCCTTCGACTGGATTCGCGGCTACCAGGTAGGCGGCAAATCATTGATGTGGGCAAGGCAAACCCAGCGCTGGAGCGATTTTGACTTTGAAGGTCCCGGCGCGACGGATTCGCCGTCGACTGGCCCATACGGTATAAGGATATTGCACCCTGGTATAGTTACGTAGAAAAATTTGCAGGCATATCGGGCAACAAAGATGGTCTTGCCGAATTACCCGACGGTGAATTTTTGCCGGCATTTCCTTTAAATGCAGTTGAAGATTATTTCAGCAGAGCACGTTAAAACGCATTATAAAAATCGCCATGTGATCAGTGCACGCTGCGCGCATTTATCCAAACCCAATCAGATTCACTTCGAACAGGGACGGGCACAATGCCAGGAACGTACCCTTTGCCAGCGTGGCTGTCCGTTTGGCGGCTATTTCAGCGCCAATTCATCAACCATTCCATGGGCTTTAAAATCCGGTCATCTTACTCTGCGGCCTTTTTCGGTGGTGCAGTCAATCATTTATGATGAGCAGAAAGGCAAAGCCACCGGTGTTCGCGTTGTGGACACCAATACCAAGGAAACAACCGACTATTATGCACGCATTATTTTTGTAAATGCTGCAGCGATCAATACCAATCTGGTCTTTTAAATTCAACATCGCATCGTTTCCCGAATGGTTTGGGCAATGACAGCGGAGTGCTGGGTAAATATTTCGCCTTTCATAATTATTCGGCACATATCGGCGCCGAGGTGGAAGGCTTTGAAGAATGGGCAACCGATGGCCGTAACCCGGCAGGTGGCGGATATATTCCCCGTTTCAGGAACGTATATAAGCAGGAAACTGATTTCCTTCGGGGTTATGCCTGCGGACTGGGGGCCTACCGCGGTTACCAGCACAGCCATGATGGTGTGGGCGAGGACCTGAAAGCAGGCCTGGGCAAAAAAGAATTTGGCCCTGGCATGTAGGTTCGCATATGATGGGCGAAACCATACCCAAAGAAAGCAATTTTGTTGCGCTTGATCCTAAGCAAAAGGACAGCTGGGGCGTGCCTTTATTAAAAATATCCGTGGATTATGATGATAACGATGACAAGATGCAGAAGGATTATGTGGAGCAATTTACAGAAATGTTCACCAGTGCAGGTTTTAAGAATATTAAAGCATAAACCAATCACCAGGCGCCAGGGTTAGATATTCACGAAATGGGCGGAGCCCGTATGGGTAATGACCCGAAGACATCTGTATTGAATAAATGGAACCAGATGCATGCCTGTAAGAATGTATTTGTAACGGATGGCGCAAGTATGACGTCGACATCCTGTCAGAACCCCTCCCTTACGTATATGGCGCTGACCGCTCGCGCAGCGGACTATGCGATGAGCGAAATGCAAAAAGGTAATATTTAAAGAGAAAAATTAAAAAAACAGTTTATATAAATCGTATAGAAATCCCCTGTGTAAGACTGATAACAGGCTATTGTGTTAAAAAAACACAATGGAAATCAACGGTAAAATTATTTTTCATACATTAGTCGGGATTAACCAATTAACTACCAATAATATATGTCTACTAACACATATGACGCTATCGTCATTGGCTCAGGGATCTCGGGTGGCTGGGCAGCAAAGGAACTTACTGAAAAAGGATTAAAAACCATTATGCTTGAACGTGGCCGAGATATCGTGCACGTGAAAGATTATGTGAATGCCAATAAAGCACCGTGGGAGTTCCAGCATCAGTGGCGGCAGACACAGTACAGATGGAAAAGGATTACCCGGTATTAAAAAGGGATTATCCGTTAAACGAGACCAATCTGGATTACTGGGTAAATGAAAAAGAAAGCCCATATGTGGAAGTAAAAAGATTTGACTGGTTCAGGGGTTATCATGTAGGCGGACGCTCACTGATGTGGGGCAGTCAAAGTTACCGCTGGGCAGACGTGGATTTTGAAGCGAATGCAAAAGATGGCGTTGGTGTTGACTGGCCTATCCGTTATAAGGACCTGGCACCATGGTACAGCTATGTGGAGAAGTTTGCCGGTATTTCAGGAAACAGGGATGGTTTGGCCATCCTGCCTGATGGCGATTTTATGCCGCCAATGGAAATGAACTGCGTGGAAAAGGACGTAGCTGCCAGAATGAACGGCTTTTATAAAGGTTCAAGAAACATGATCATCGGCCGTACGGCCAATATCACCAAACCCCTGCCGGGCAGTACCAACTGCCAGTACCGCAATAAATGCTGGTTAGGCTGTCCGTTTGGCGCATATTTCAGTACGCAGTCCTCGACGCTGCCCGCTGCCGTTGCAACGGGTAATCTTACGGTGAGACCATGGTCGATCGTAACTAAAATATTATATGATAAGGATACCAAAAAAGCCAAAGGTGTTGAGGTATTGGATGCTCAGAAACAAACCAAACCTATGAATACTATGCTAAGATCGTTTTCGTAAACGCATCAACTTTTAACTCCGCCTGGGTGTTGATGAACTCGGCAACTGATATCTGGCATGATGGTTTGGGCAGCAGCAGCGGCGAGCTGGGTCACAACCTGATGGATCACCATTTAGGTGTGGGCGCAGGTGGCACCGTTGAAGGATATGATGATAAATATTATTTTGGCCGCAGGGCAAATGGTATTTACATTCCGCGTTACAGGAACCTAAATGGCGAAAAGCGCGATTATATCCGTGGCTTCGGTTACCAGGGTGGTGGCAGGACGCGAGGAGTGGAGCAGAAGCATACCGAATTATCAGTCGGCGGTGCATTTAAAGATGCCTTATCAGAACCGGGCGAATGGACTATGGGTATGGGCGGATTTGGTGAAACGCTGCCGTACCACGAAAACAAGGTTTCCTGGATAAAACCAAAAAAGATAAATGGGGGTTGCCGGTATTGGCAATTGACGCAACGTTAAAGATAACGAGATGAAAATGCGCATCGATATGGCGAATGATGCCAAAGAAATGCTGGAGAAGCCGCAGGTGTAAAGAATGTGCATACTTTTACCAGCGAAGCCGGTACTTGGCAGCGGAATCCACGAAATGGGAACCGCTCGTATGGGCAGAGATCCAAAGACTTCTGTTTGAACGAATGGAACCAGGTTTGGGATGCCAAAAACGTGTTTGTAACCGATGGCGCCTGCATGGCATCAACTGCCTGCCAGAACCCTTCGCTGACTTATATGGCGCTTACCGCCCGTGCTGCAAATCATGCGGTGGAAGAATTGAAAAAAGGTAATATTTAGTGATTTTAATGTTGATCAATAATTCTTTCCGATAATTATTAAAATAAACACCAATGGCCGAAAAAGCTAAAGACAAACAACCAATCCCTCCAGGCGGGATTTTATTAAGAATACCTCACTTGCAGCGGCAAGTTTTATGATTGTTCCACGCTTTGTATTAGGCGGCAAAGGCTTTATCGCGCCAAGCGATAGACTAATCGTTGCCGGCGTAGGCGTTGGTGGCAAAGGCGAAAGCGACATTGCCAACTTTGCCAAAAGCGGTAAAGCCGATATCGCTTTTTTATGTGATGTTGATGAACGCAGGGCGGCAAAATCTGTCAGCAACTTCCCTAAAGCAAAATTTTACAAGGATTGGCGTGAAATGCTGGATAAGGAATCATAAGCATTTTGATGCCGTTTCGGTTTCAACTCCCGATCATAATCACGCAATCGTTGCCTATCTGCCATGCAGCTGGGTAAAGCACGTTTATGTGCAAAAGCCGCTGACCCACGATATTGCGGAAGCGCGTATACTAACAGAAGCGGCCAAAAAATATAAAGTAGTTACACAAATGGGTAACCAGGGTGCATCAAACGATGGTACCCGCCAACTGGCTGAATGGTATGACGCCGACATTATTGGTGATGTACATACGGTTTATTGCTGGACGAACCGTCCTGTATGGCCGCAAGGTATCCAGTGGCCGGCTACCAAGGCTGATGTTCCCAAAGAACTGGACTGGGACTTATGGCTGGGCACAGCACCCTATAAAGATTATGTAGATAATCTTAGTGCCGTTTAACTGGCGCGGCTGGTGGGATTATGGTACCGGCGCTTTGGGCGATATGGGATGCCACCTGGTGGAAGCTGCCTTCAGCGTGCTGGGTTTACAATATGCAAAAGACGTACAGGCCAGTGTAGGTACTGTTTATGTAGATGAATTTAAACAGGGGCAGTTTCCCGAAAGCTGTCCGCCGTCAAGCCATATCACTCTTACATTCCCTAAAACAAGTAAAACCAAAGGCGATATAACGCTGCACTGGATGGATGGCGGTATTCAGCCTGAAAGGCCGGAAGAACTAGGAGCCAACGAACGTTTTGGCGATGATGGCAATGGCACATTGTTTATCGGTACAAAAGGGAAAATGATTGCCAGCACCTATTCTGATAACCCATTGTTGCTGCCTACTTCGCGCACGAAGGAAGTAACGGTTAAAGAAATTTAGACCGTGTACCCGGGCGAGTCAATGGTCACTACGGACAATGGGTCGAAGGATGTTTCGCCGGATATGGTAAAACCGAGCTAAGCTCGTCGTTTGAAAAGGCCGGTCCGCTAACCGAAGCGTTGCTGATGGCCAACCTGGCAGTAAGAGGTCACGATCTAAAAGGTGGTCACATTAAATTGAATGGGATAACCAAAACATGAAAGTGACCAACTTTGATGCAGTTAACCAATTTGTTAAACGCAAATACAGGGATGGACAGTTTGTTTTAAATAGGATAATTTTTAAATCTATATTTATTTCTCAAACCAACAATTCAGTAGTTCACTAATTCACTAATTCAACAATTAAGAAATGAATAGAAGAGATGCCATAGGAAGTGTGGCCCTTATCATGGGAGGCACCGTTATAGGTGCCGATTTTTTCATTTCGGGATGTAAGTCAAAAGCCACCAAAGTAGCCGATCTGTTTCGAAACAGATCATGTTGCTTTTTTAAATGAAGTAGCCGAAACTATTTTACCTGCAACAAGTACGCCGGGTGCAAAAGCTGCTGACGTAGGCAGTTTTATGGCCGTGATGGTAAGAGATTGCTACGAGCCTGCAGATCAGGATATTTTTGTAAAAGGTCTTTCGAAAATTGATGAGGCCGCTAACAAAAAATTCAGTAAGGAATTTCTGAGTCTGGATGCCAGTCAGCGTACCGCTTTGCTTACTGATCTTGACAAGGAGCAAAAAGAATATTCCAAAACCAAAAAACCTACGGATCCTAACCACTATTTCAGAATGATCAAAGAGCTTACGCTGCTGGGCTACTTTACTTCTGAGGTTGGCTGTACAAAAGCATTGCGTTATGTTCCGGTACCAGGAAGATACGATGGCTGCATCCCATATAAAAAAGGTGATAAAGCCTGGGCACTTTCCTGAAAATTAGTGGCTTAGGTTTAAAATAGTTGGTCAGGCCAGATGGTTAATTCCATTAGCCTGACCAACTGTTTGGTAATTGCACACGATTCAACTTATATCTAAAAAACACGAATACAACACTATTTATGAGTAAAAGAAAATTGCGCATGGGCATGGTTGGCGGCGGTAAAGATGCCTTTATTGGCGCAATTCACCGCATTGCCGCTAATATGGATGGTCTGATCGAATTGGTTTGTGGAGCACTCAGCATACACGAAGACGTAGCTAAAGAAAGCGGTAAGATGCTTTTTTTACCTGAAGACAGAACCTATCTCAGTTATGAAGAAATGATCGCTGCCGAGGCAAAGATGCCCAGCGACAAACGTATGGATTTTGTAACGATCGTGACGCCGAATTTCGCGCATTTCGCACCGGCGATGCTGGCATTGGAAAATGGCTTTAATGTGGTGATCGAAAAACCGGTGACTTTTACCCTGGACGAGGCCAAACAGCTGAAAGAAAAACTCGACCAGACAGGTTTGATGTTGCTGCTGACCCATACCTATTCCGGCTACCCGATGGTAAAAGAAGCCAGGCAGATCGTAAAAAGCGGCGCTCTTGGTAAAATCAGAAAAATATATGTGGAATATCACCAGGGATGGCTCAGCCGCTTGTCCGAACGTGAGGGCAACGCACAGGCAGCCTGGCGCACCGATCCTAAAAGATCCGGAAAAAGCGGTTGTATGGGCGATATCGGCACGCATGCCGCTCATCTGGCTGAATATATCTCCGGGCTGAAGATCACACAAATGTGTGCATCGTTAAATACCGTAGTTGCGGGACGTCTGCTGGATGATGACGGCGGTATATTGCTGCGTTTTGAAGATAATGCTACCGGGGTACTTACCGCATCTCAGGTAGCTGCCGGCGAAGAGAATGCATTGAAGATACGCGTTTATGGCGAAAACGGCGGTCTGGAATGGGCCCAGCAGGAGCCAAATACATTGACTATCAGGTGGATTGACAAACCGGCTCAGATATTCAGGGCCGGAAATAATTACTCGGCCTGGGAATCGGTTTACGAAACCCATAACTGCCGTACGCCGGGAGGTCATCCGGAAGGGTATCTGGAGGCATTCGGTAATCTTTACCGCAATTTTGCCTTAAGCCTGAGCGCTAAGTTAAATAACGAGGAACCCCACAAGGAATGGCTGGATTTTCCAGGCATTGAAGACGGTATCAGAGGCATGGCATTTATTGACAATGTGGTTGCTTCCAGCCAGTCGGATAAGAAATGGACTGATTACGTAATTAACTAAGCAAATGAAAACCATTAAAGGGCCAGCGATATTTTTAGCGCAATTTATAGGTGACCAGCAGCCTTTCAACAGTTTGCCATCAATTTGCAAATGGGCCAAGGGATTAGGGTATAAAGGCGTACAGCTGCCAACCAACGATACCCGCTTTATTGATCTGAAAAAGGCGGCCGAAAGCAAGACTTACGCGGATGAAATAAAGGGCCAGGTAAATGATGCGGGACTGGAAATAACAGAGCTTTCTACACATTTGCAAGGTCAGCTGGTCGCAGTAAACCCCGTTTACGATACACTTTTTGATGCTTTTGCGCCACAGGCTTATAAAAACAACCCGTCAGAACGACAGAAATGGGCAGTCGAGCAGGTTAAATATGCGGCCAAAGCCTCTCAAAACTTAGGGCTAAATGCTGCCGTTACTTTCAGCGGCGCATTGCTCTGGCCGATGATGTATCCCTGGCCGCAACGCCCGGCAGGACTGGTGGAGACCGGTTTTACGGAGCTCGCTAAACGCTGGGAGCCGATACTGAACTATTATGAGGAATGCGGCATTGATCTTTGTTACGAAATTCATCCGGGGGAAGACCTGCATGACGGCATCACCTACGAAATGTTCCTGGATAAGGTAAATCAGCATCCCCGGGCATGTTTGTTATATGACCCGTCGCATTTTGTACTGCAATGCCTGGATTACCTCGAGTACATCGATAACTACCACGAGCGGATAAAAATGTTCCACGTAAAGGATGCCGAATTTAATCCTACCGGAAAACAGGGCGTATATGGCGGTTACCAGAATTGGGTAGACCGGGCAGGACGTTTCCGTTCTTTGGGCGACGGACAGGTTGATTTCAAAAGCATTTTTAGTAAATTAACACAATATGATTACTCAGGCTGGGCAGTTCTTGAATGGGAATGCGCGCTGAAAAATTCTGAAGACGGTGCAAGAGAAGGCGCTGAATTCATTAAAAATCATATTATAAGGGTCACCGAAAAAGCATTTGATGATTTTGCAGCTTCCGGATCAGACGAAGCATTTAATCGCAGGCTGCTGGGTCTGAAGTAATACCGGTCCCTATAAATCAATTTAAACCAATTTAAACCTAATATTAGCGCATGCAAACTATCAACCGTACACAACTTTTCAGGGCAAGTTGCTTGTCCCTGCTGGTTACATCCTTATCATTCGGTATCCGTGCCGGTATACTTAACGATCAGGGAGTCAGATTTCACCTCAATGCATCTGAGCTGGGCACCATCGCAGCAACAGCGTTTTGGGGCTTTCCTTTGGCAATTATCATCGGAGGTTTTATCGTTGATATTATAGGCATGAAGAAATTATTAGTATCTGCTTTCATCTTTCATCTTGCCGGTATCATTCTTACTATTTTTGCCAATGGATTTTGGACTCTATTCTTGTCCACACTGTTAATAGGTATTGCAAACGGTACGGTCGAAGCAGCTTGTAATCCGTTGGTAACTTCATTGTATCACCGACAATAAAACCACCAAACTCAATCATTTTCACCTTTGGTTCCCGGCTGGTATTGTCATAGGAACACTCGTGGTTTTCGGACTGGATTATGTATTTGCGCATGGGTTATCTCCCAAACCATATTGGATTTCTCAAGTGGAAATAGCAATAATGCTTATTCCAACCTTGATTTACGGTTTTCTGTTTTCGAAACTCGATTTCCCGGTTACTGAAAGAGTGGCTTCCGGAGTTAGTACGCGGGATATGTATAAGGCATTGGTGAATCCATTATTCCTGTTTATGATTATTTGTATGTTTGGAACTGCCATTACCGAATTATTTACAGGTCAGTGGATCGATGTTTTGTTGAAAACGGTTACTAGACAATGCTATTTTAATTCTGACATTCGTTGCATCGAGTGCAGGTTTTAGGACGAGCATTCGCGAGTCCTATAGTACATCGTTTTTCACCGCAAGGAGTTTTATTGATCTCTACATTTTGTCTGCCTTAGGCATTTACTTGCTTGTTCACTTACATGGGGACGCAATTTTTATGGGCAGCAATCATTTTTGGATTGGGTGTTGCTTTTTTTGGCCTATGTATGCTGGGATTTGTTGCAGAGAATCTTCCAAAGACCGGAGCCGTAGGCTTAAACCTGATGGGTGGCGCAGGCATGTTTGGCGTATCAATTTATATGATATTTATGGGAGGTTTTTACGATCGAATTATGATTGGAAAACTTCCGGCAGAGGCCACCCTGGATGCATACCGATCAGCTGCGAAAGGTACGGATATGGCGAAGGCTTATGATTTAGCCAGATCAGCCGCCGGTCCCGAAGTATTGAATACTACCCTTGTCATTCCACTGGTATTAATCGTGGCTTTTGGTGGCCTGGTTGTTTATATGAGAGCGAAAAATAAAACAAAACCATTACCGGAAGTCGCTGTATAAGTTATTACCGGATTTGTTTTTAAATTGCAGCGAAAAATAGAATAACCATACACAACCCTTTTATCATGAAAAAAATATTTATCATTTGTGGACTTAGCCTGGTAATTGCCGCCTGCGGTAATGGAAAATCAGGGAACGGATCATCGGCTGACAGCACAGCAGCAGCTAATAAAACTGCTGTAGCGAGCAACTCCGACGCCGCCCAGGATACCGCAGCAAGCCATAATGGTACTGAAAACGCCGGAGGAACACCTTCGGCAGCCGGTGCGCAGTTAATCGCAAAATCAGATTGCAGCACCTGCCATAAAGAGCAGGAAAAACTCATAGGCCCTGCCTTTGTAGATGTAGCGGAAAAATACAGTTCATCCGATGTGGATACCCTGGCTGATAAGATCATCAAGGGCGGCAGTGGCCATTGGGGCACTGTGCCGATGAGTCCGCATGCGGCCATTACGGCGGATGATGCCCGCACGATGGTGAAATATATTTTATCGTTAAAGAAATAAAAATTAAAACAGCAAACCATGACCACAGGTATTCGGGTAAAACTATCAACCATGATGTTCCTCGAGTTTTTTATTTGGGGGTCATGGTTTGTTACAATGGGCACCTATCTGGCTAACTAATTTACATGCCACAGGTATTCAAAACTCAGGCGCTTACGCCACACAGTCCTGGGGGGCAATCATTGCACCCTTTATTATCGGACTGATCGCCGACCGTTATTTTTCCGCCCAAAAGATTTTAGGCATTCTGCATCTTACAGGCGCCGCCCTGATGTGGTATGAGTCCAGGGCCGCAGATTTCACTGCTTTTTATCCCGGAATTTTGGCCTATATGATCATTTATATGCCGACGCTGGCGCTGGTTAATTCGGTTTCCTTTAAGCAAATGCAAAACCCGGATAAAGAATTCCCGGGCGTAAGGGTATTTGGGACATTTGGATGGATCGTTGCAGGGGTTATTATTGGATGGCTGAACTGGGAGCATACCGGATCTTTATCGCTTACCTTCGAAATGGCCGCTATTGCTTCGCTGATCTTGGGTTTACTTAGTTTTACTTTACCGAACACGCCGCCTGCCAAAAAAGGACAAAAAACAACCATGGGCGATATTATCGGCCTGGATTCGATCGGACTGTTAAAGAACAAATCCTATCTGATATTCTTTCTTGCGTCAGTGGCCATTTGTATTCCCCTCGCATTCTACTATAACTATACCAATCTTTTTCTGAATCAGATCGGAATGGTTAAGGCCGCCAGCGTACAGTCATTGGGTCAGGTTTCAGAGCTTGTTTTTATGATTGCCATGCCATTCTTTTTTGTGCGGCTCGGGGTTAAAAAAATGCTGGCCATGGGCATGCTTGCCTGGGCGCTCCGGTATGTGTTTTTTGCCTACGGAGACGCAGGTGAACAATTACTGGATGCTCATTGGTGGCATAATTCTGCATGGGGTTTGTTATGATTTCTTCTTTGTGACCGGTCAGATCTATACGGACAGGCTTGCCGGTGAGCGCTTTAAAAGTGCAGCCCAGGGTTTTATCACCCTTGCAACCTATGGCGTTGGGATGCTGATCGGATTTTATATTTCCGGCTCCATCGTTGATCATTGGCAAACTTCGCCAAGCGCACACAACTGGCAAGCAATCTGGCTGATACCTGGAGGAATAGCGGCAGTGGTATTAGCATTATTTATGTTATTTTTTACTGATAAAAACCGAATCGAAACAAAACCAGGTTTGGATATTGAAGAGCCTTCGGCCAACCTGGAAATATAAACTTTTTTAAAAACATGGGGAACCAGCAAAACCGCCGGTCGGCAATTAAAAATTTGCTTGCAGGAACTGCAGCTATAACCGCATCAGGAATGTTATCATCATTTACCAAACCGGCCGACAATGAACGGGATCTACGCCGCTAAAAGGCAATATTAACCATTCAGTCAGCCCATGGTGTTACAGCGAGCTGACGCTCGATCAGCTTTGCGTTGTCTCCAAAGAAATCGGCATTACCGGCGTTGACCTTTGCGGCCCAAAGACTGGCCAACGCTGCAAAAGCATGGCATGCATTCTCCTATGTGCAATGGCGCCGAGATCAACCTGACCGATGGCTTTGACGATAACCAGTTTCATGTACACTTTGGTAAAAAATTATACCGAAATGATTCCTCTGGTCGCTAAAAATGGGTATACAAACCTGATCTGCTTTAGCGGCAGCCGCAGGGGTAAAGACGATGAAACAGGCTGGAACAATTGCGAGGAGGCCTTAAAAGGCTGTTGCCTCTAGCCGAAAAACATAAAGTGGTTTTGTGTATGGAGTTGCTGAACAGCAAGATCGACCATAAAGATTATCAGTGTAACCGTGTGGAATGGGGCGTTGAGCTGGCCAAACGCTTAATTCCGAAAACTTTAAACTGCTGTTTGATATTTATCACATGCAGATCATGGAAGGCGATATCATCAGGAATATAACCGACTATCACCAATATATTGCGCATTTCCATACCGGCGGTATACCGGGCAGGCAGAAATTGACGATACACAGGAACTATATTATCCGGCAGTAATGCGGGCAATCGTGGCAACAGGCTTTAAAGGATATGTTGGACAGGAGTTTGTTCCTAAACAACCGGATAAAATAGCATCGTTACGCAAAGCGATCCATATTTGTGATGTGTAATCACTGGAGAATCATAAATCTATCTAATAACCAAATATAATCATGACAACGAGAAGAACATTTTTAACCCAGGCAGGATTAGCTACAGCGGGAGTACTGTTAGCACCACGAGTTGCTTGAAGGCAGCAACCGCTACCATGGCCGGGTTTACAGTTATATTCGCTTCGCGACCAGTTACCTAAAGATGTAAAAGGCGTAATAGGCAAAGTTGCCAAAGCAGGATATAAAGAAGTTGAAACTTTTGGCTATGATGCCAAAACATGGGTATTGGGGCCTGCAGGCAAAGGACTTTCAGTAAACTTATTAAAAGATAATGGTCTGAATACGCCGAGTGGTCACTATGGTATCGATTCGTTTTTCGGCAAGGGTGATACCGAGGATCTGAAAAGTTATATCGAAGTAGCTAATACCATCAGGTCAAACTTATGTGGTTATCCCTTCATTAAACGGGGAGTTTATTAAAACCGTTGATGAATGTAAATCAGTTGCCGAGAAAATGAACAAGGCCGCAGATATATGCAAAGCATCCGGACTTAAATTAGGTTATCACAATCATAATTTTGAATGGAAACCCCTGGGCGGCGGCGCAACTTTTTATGATACGATATTAAAAGAAACCGACCCTAAATTGGTGCATATGGAAATGGATATTTTCTGGGTGGTTCGTGCCGGACAAGATCCGGTAAAGATATTTGAAACACACCCGGGTCGTTTTGCCCTGGTGCATGTAAAGGACAGGGATAAAACTAATCCTGAATTAATACAGAAATAGGCAAAGGAAGTATTGATTTTAAAACGATCATACCTAAAGCCAAGGCTGCCGGGGTTAAGCACTTTATTATGGAACAGGAAAATTATACCAATATTGATCCTTATGTAAGCATCACCGAAAGCTGCAACTATATGAAAAATACCTTACATGTTTAAAATAACAAATTCTCACAACTATATCAATAAATCATGAAATCAACGATTTATATTGACCGCACTGTTAGCCGGAAGCTCGTGCATGGCCCTTGCGCAGCAAAAAGCAAAACCAGAAGATACAGAAATATGGGATCCGATCCCCAAAGTGGTTACGCCCGGTGATTACTTTCAAGGATGCACCATCTGATGCCATTATTTTGTTTGATGGTAAAAATCTGGATGAGTGGGTGCAAAATAATGACGGTTCACCCGCCAAATGGGATGTTGCCGATGGCATTACTGACTGTAAACAAAAATTATGGTAATATTGAAACAAAACGCAAGTTTACCAACTATCAGCTACACATCGAGTGGCGTGTTCCTGCCAGCATTACCGGCACCGGTCAGGGCAGGGGTAACAGCGGCATTTTCCTTGCTTCCATCGGTAAAGGTGATGCCGGATACGAATTACAGGTACTGGATTCCTATAACAATAAAACTTATGTAAACGGCATGGCGGGAAGTCTTTATAAACAAGCTATCCCACTGGCTAATCCCGGAAGAAAACCCGGCGAATGGCAAACCTATGATGTTATCTGGACTGCACCAGTCTTTAACGAGGATGGTTCTGTAAAATCACCTGCAAAAGCGACTGTATTTTTCAATGGTGTGCTGGTTGAAAATAATTTCGAGCTGAAAGGACCGACGCTGTATATTGGCAAGCCGGAGTATAAGCCGCATGGCCCTTCTCCGATAAAACTGCAGGCGCACGGCGATAAAAGTGAGCCGCTCAGTTACCGTAATATTTGGGTAAGAGAATTGTAGTGTTCTTAAAATAATTTTAGAATGAGGTTGTTCGGTGAGCAGCCTTTTTTTATGTGCGTCCCGCCGGGAAACAGGTTACAGGAGCGGGAAATTGCCGGCCGTTTAATTTATATTTGTTTACTAGTTAAGTATTTGTTTATGAGGAAATTGTTAATAATAGCTTTGCTTACGCTGCCCTGCTGCTGTGTTTACGGGCAAATGGAGAAAGCGCCTGCCTATCCGCTGATCACGCATAATACCTATTTCAGCATCTGGTCATTCGGTGATACGCTTGGCGCGTCCACTACAAAACACTGGACGGGCAAGGATCAGTCTTTATTGGGACAGATCCAGGTTGATGACCAGGTTTATCGTTTTATGGGTAGGGAGTCAGCGGAATACAGGACCATTCTGCCGGCTTCGGATGAGGCTGGGTATGATTGTAAATATACCATGGCTAACCCCGCGGGTGACTGGAGCGCGCCGCAGTTTAATGATGCCGGCTGGCTGGCTGGCGGGGCACCTTTTTTCAGATGACAGGTCTAATGCAAAAACCTGGTGGCCGGGCAGGGATATATGGGTGCGCAGGAGCTTTTCCCTTGACAACACCGCTATAGGGCAGCTTTACCTGAAGCTGAATCATGACGATAACGTCGAGGTATACCTTAATGGACAGGAGGTATTTAGCAAAACTGGCTGGACCAGTGATTTTATACTCGTACCGATAAGCGATGCAATCAAAAATCATCTGAAAAAGGAGGGAAATGTGCTCGCTATTCATTGCGCCAATACTGCAGGAGGCGCTATGCTTGACGCAGGTTTGGTTGAAAAGGTAAAGCAAAAGCCGGATAATATAAAACAGGCGCTGCAAACGGGGGTGGAAATAAAGGCTACACAAACCCAATATTCATTTCAATGCGGTAAGGCGGATCTGGTGGTAACCTTCACTTCACCATTGCTGCTGAATGATATCAATGTGTTCACCAGGCCGGTGTCGTACATTACTTACAAGGTGCGTTCAAATGACAAGGAACGGCATCATGTAAAAATCTTTTTCTCGGCCTCTGCTGGTATTGCAGTAAATAAGCCCGGCCAGGCGGTGGCTGCCTGGCGCTACACCAATGATAAACTGTCGATTCTAAAGGCAGGCAGCATCGAACAACCTGTGCTGGCAAAAAAAGGGGATGATCTGCGTATCGACTGGGGTTATATGCATGTGGCTGTGCCGTTATCGGAATCCTCCCAGCAGTATATTACACAAGGCGCTGCAACCGGCAATCCATTTGCCTCCGCGACAAATTCGGATCATAATGTTGCCACAGATACCATTAAGGGTCGGAATCTATCGCTGAACACCATCCTGCCGTTCGGGAATGTTACAGGGGCTTATGTGGAGAAATTCGTCGAATTGGGTTATGATGATCTGTATTCTGTCGCCTACTTTGGCACTCCGCTGAAACCATGGTGGAAAGCCGATGGGACGAAAACCATTGAAGGGGAACTTGGTGCGGCCGCATCGGATTATGCCTCGGTTATGAAAAAATGCGCTGCGTTTGACAAAATGATCTTTCAGGATGCCCTGAATGCGGGCGGCGAACGTTACGCAAAGCTATGTGCCTTAGCCTATCGCCAGAGTGTTGCCGCGCATGTGTTGGTAAAAAGCCCGTCCGGCGATATCCTGTTCCTGTCAAAAGAAAATTTCAGTAATGGGTCTATTAACACGGTTGACGTAACCTATCCTTCGGCGCCCCTGTACCTGGCTTACGGGCCAGCCTATTTGCGGGGCATGCTTAACGGGATATTCTATTATAGCGAGAGCGGAAAATTCAAAAAAGATTTTGCCGCGCACGACCTGGGCACCTATCCAATAGCCGGCGGCCAGACTTATGGAGAAGATATGCCCGTAGAAGAGTCGGGCAATATGCTCATACTGACGGAAGCTGTGGTGAAAGCTGAAAAAAATCCAGCCTTTGCACGCAAACACTGGCCAACACTGACCAAATGGGCAGATTATCTTGTAAAAGCCGGCCTGGATCCTGCCAATCAGCTATGCACCGATGATTTTGCGGGGCATCTGGCCCAC
>CAVWSO010000010.1:0-16305 GCA_963757615.1 uncultured Sphingobacteriaceae bacterium | reverse complement strand
TTATAATCTGTAAACCGCATTTTTATTCTGCCCGTTTTGGTTTCCATTGCGCGCATTTTCTTGCGGTCAATTTTAGTGTCCTTGCCCATAAAGTTCAGCGGAATTTTAAGCTTCTCGATGGCGAAGGCAGCTTCGACATAATCCGGCAGGACGTCCAGGGGTGAGGCATACTGCATCACCAGCGTATAGGAACCATCTTTGCGCGTATTGATTTCTGACTCTACGATGCGCGCGGTTTTCGTATCCATGTACAAGGTGACCAGCACCAGATCAGATTTATTATCAGTGGGTATGATATTGATCACTTTCAGCATATGTCCGTTACGCATCTGCCAGCCCGCGGTCCACCGTCAGAAAACGGATGCTGAAAGATCTCATTGAGCGAAAAATCCAGTCCGCGTTTGGGCAGCATGATAAAATCCTTGGAGGAAAATTTCATGGGGCTTGCCCTTGTGTATAGGATAGCTGCGCTTTCTTTGTGGGCATGTTAATAAAAGGCACATCCAGATCCAGTATTACGATGGCCGAAAACTGCTTGACCGAATCCATGCCATTTTTAATGCGCAGTAAATCGGCATCAACGGTTTGGGCAGCCACAATGATCTGGCTGCCCAGCAAGAGTAAGAGAAGAATAATACGGATGGATCATCCGATATCTTTTTTTGAAAATGCCCATATCCCTGTATGCTGCAAAGACGGCGCAATACAGCAGCAGTAAACCATTGTTAATGCCTATTTTCAACCAGTCCTGCTGGTAATTAAATAGTTGCTGCCAGGTATCAACCAACTTTGGAAAGAAAAAATTATTCAGTCCCGCCACACCAAAATCTACCTTTAACAGCAGGTTGGTAATGATTAGAAACAAGGCGGCCGCTATCCAGGTCTTGGATGCTTCCTGGATAAATACAGCCAGGGTTACGCTTACTACGCCATAAAATGCCATTACGATAGATCCGGATGCAAATGCCCAGCAGATTCGCCGGAATGCATCCCCCGATTCAAAGAAATTCAGTGTGCCGATGTATACTACCAGATCGCCCGTGCCAAACAGGGAATAAGCCAGCGTAAAGGTAGTGAGCATCATTAGGGCGATCACGGCCAGGGTGAACAGCAGGGCAATAATATATTTAACCAGGATGAACTTCCATTTTGCAACGGCCTGCAGCATGACGGTCTGTACGGTGCCATCCTTATATTCGTCGGTGACCATGCCGGAGGTCACGATCATCAGTATCAGCGGAACATTGAACCAAAGTGAATTGAGCACAATGTACATAATCAGGTTCCCGTTAAGCAGCCGGCCTTCGAAATAAAAAGACTGCCGCAGATTATTCAGCAACAGGTCCAGGATGGCGCTGCCCTGATAGTAGGCCGTAATAAAGATCAGTACCTGGATCGCCAGAATGGCCAATAAGGCATAGTACGTTTTACTTTGCTTGGCGAGTTTAAGCATTTCGGCATACAATAACCACCTCATGATCCTATCGGCATATTAACCAGTTGTTCCAAAGATAATTCGGGTGTGCAGGAAGTGACAACGATACCTTCAGCCAGCAGCTCACCGAGCAGCACGGGTATTTGGCTGGCATTACAAATCACGCGGGCGTCGTTAACACCCATCTGGGCTTGATATTTTTTCATTACGGCGGATTGGGAAATATTTACTGCCGTGATGCTGAAGTGATCAATATTGCTATTAATCAAATCACTGGTGGTACCCGAATTAACCAGTTTGCCGCTGTCCAGCACGTACAGGTAATGGCAGCATTTGCTTAGTTCGCCCATCAGGTGCGAAGAAAGTAAAATGGCGATATGCTGCTCCCGGGCCAGTGCCGTTATCAGGCTGATCAGAGAAGTAACCCCCGGCGGGTCCAGGCCGGAAAACGGTTCGTCCAGAATCAGGTATTCAGGGTTATTGAGCAAAGCGATGGCTATGCCCAGGCGCTGTTTCATCCCCATTGAAAAATTTCGTACCGGGTCTTTCCTGTCAAAGGGGAGCCCGACCTTGAGTAGGGTATCATTAATAAAGCGCTCATCGGTTGCAGCGCCCTGCGGGCCGGCAAATATTTTGATGTTGTCCCCGGCGCTGAGGTAAGGATACAGGCCTGGCCTTTCAATAATGCCGCCAACCGGTTTGGCCCGGTCGGAAGTCATATGGATGCTGCCGGAATCCGGTTTGACGAGGCCGCATAGTATTTTGAAAAGCGTCGTTTTACCCGCGCCGTTACGGCCCAGCAAGCCGCAAATCTGCCCGGGTACCAGACGCACGGAGACCTCTTTTAAAACTGTGCGCGATGCGTAACTCTTGCTCAGGTTAGTTGCCGTAAGCATTATAAATTAATTTGTGCACTGAGTGCCCGGTAATCAAATTTGGGCTCATAATATTTTTCCAGGAAAGTGCGTGACCAGAAATGCCTCCTGAAAAGGAATAAGGGATCCTGGATCATGAAATACGGTATAAAATGGTAACTCTTTATGCCGATCCGGCGGTAATAAACGAGCACCTGCTCCTCCATGCCCAACTCCCGGGCGGCCACCAGGAACGCATTACGCTGGCACTTTGAAGTTTGGTACAGGCGTGCGATCTTGGGTGTAAACCCGTTCATGAATAGATAATCCTTGATGCGCTTATAATTTTGAAAACGGGACCAGCCGTCCAGGACCACCAGAAAAATATGGCTAAAGGCAAAAAGAAGGCATCCCATCCAGAATAAGGTGGATTTTAATGAATCACTGTCATAAGCATCCTGGAATTTTTTCCAGTAAAACAGTGTTTCAAATATGAAAAGTAGCGATGAATAATATAATAAACGTCCTACGTTCCAAAATGACAATGCGGCGCTGGGTTGCCGGGGCAATTTGTGCGGTTCTAGCATAGAAGATTCGATATTGATAACAACGCTGAATGGATAAAGTTGTTCGTATCCAATAGCAATATACTAATTTTTTAATTGATGGAAATATTTGCGGCTTATCTTTACCCGAAGCAGGCTTTGAAATATCTCCGGTAAAACCGGCCCGGAAAGCGCTTATCCCTGCGGGTTCACTGTTTTAAGAAAAAATCCCTAAACTTTATACGTAACGAGACTGTTACGGTTTGATGGGTACCCAGGTGTGCTGAATTCGTAAATTTGAGTAAACCTTTAATTATGAGCCAGATCAACAAAGAAGACATCAAGCAGGAGGTGTTCGACCTGTATGATGATTACGCACACAACCGCTTGGATCGCCGTACATTTGTACAAAAGTTATCGCTTTATGCGGTGGGCGGTTTGACCGTGCCTGCGTTAATGAGTTTTCTGATGCCGGATTACTCGGGCAACGTGCAGATCAAAGCGGATGATCCCCGTTTGAAATCGGAGTATATCAAATATGATTCGCCTAAAGGCGGCGGCGTGATCAAAGGCCTGCTTTCAGAGCCTAAGGATAATAAAAAGAAATTGGGCGGGATCGTCGTTGTCCACGAGAACAGGGGCCTGAATCCTTATATTGAAGACGTTGCCAGAAGGGCAGCCCTGGCTGGTTTCATCACGCTGGCGCCCGATGCCCTTACACCCCTTGGCGGTTATCCGGGTAACGATGACCAGGGCCGTGAAATGCAAAGTAAAAGAGATCCCAAGCAGATGGAAGAGGATTTCATCGCCGCCTATGATTACCTGAAAACCAATCCGGACTGTAACGGCAAAATCGGCGTGGTCGGATTTTGTTTTGGCGGCGGTATCGCCAACAGAATGGCTGTTCGCCTGCCGGATCTGGCTGCAGCTGTACCCTATTATGGCAGTCAGCCCTCAGCGGAGGATGTACCTAAGATCAATGCACCCCTGCAGCTGCATTACGCTGGCCTGGATACGCGCATCACGGGAGGGTGGCCTGCCTACGAGGCAGCCTTAAAGGCTAATGGAAAGAAATATGAGGTTTATATTTACGACAACGTAAACCATGGTTTCCATAACAATACAACACCCCGCTATGACAAGACGGCTGCGGACCTGGCCTGGAAGCGCACCATCGATTTTTTCAAAATGTATTTGGATTAAAGCCCGCAAAAGCAAGCATGCGAATAGCTTCCCCGATGGCAATCGGGGAAGCCGATGTTCAATTCGCTTCTAATTCAAAAAAACCTCATCTGCAAATATCCACGATGGTTTGCCTTTGGCATAGTGCCATGAGGGGAGTTTGTAGATCGGCCTGGCTTTTAACCTGATGCACGAAACAGCCACCTGGTGGGATAATTTGCAAGTCAGACCCTTGACGATTACCGGATCATCTTTCTTTTGTTCAGCTGTTTTCAGCGTGCTGAGCAGTGCCAGGTGCTGCTTGTCTCTGCCGCCCCAGACCTCAATTTCAGCCGGCAAGAATATCTGGCTTCCTATTACCTTAAGACAATTCAGCGTGAGTGTGTGCAGTTTTACCGGACGATTGAAATAGAGCATGATATCCATATCGGACTGCCAGCCCAGCCACTTGCCATTGTCTGAATTCATTCCACCCAACTCGCCGTCTATTAATGTTTTGGCACCATCAGCCTGGTATTTTTCATTCGGTAGCGTGATCAGTTCCATGCTGTCCGGTTTGAACGTGTTTTCATAAAAGGCAAAACTTGCGACCTCGCTGCCAGACCAGCCTGCCTTAAAGGCCTTTACCTTTACCACAGCGCTGCCGGATATCATTACGCCCGGATGATACAAGGATGAATGAAGGCTATCGGGATCGGAGCCATCCATCGTATAGCGGATATCTGTTCCTTTGATGGGATGACTCAGCAGCAGCGGGATAGGCGCTGAAAAAACAAATTGCGTGTTTTTAATCTGCGGCGGAATAATCTTGATTATTTTACCATCATCTTTATAGCCTTCAATAAACTGAATTTTTTTGTTGGTTTTTTTCAGCCGCGGAATATCCGCTGCCGATAATCCGGTGTTCCAGATCGTCAGCTCATTCAGGCTTTTAAAAGTATTTAACTGCGCAAAGGCAGCCAGGTTTACGCTAGTTCCGGCTACAGACAAATGGCGCAAATATTTCAGGGATGCAAGGACATGCAAGGTGCTTCCGGTTATGTCGGTATAATTAAGGTCTAAGGCCCTCAGATTTTCAAACTGGGCAATGATTTTCAGCTGCTGGTCATTAACCGGCATTTTATGAAGATCCAGCGATACGATTTGTTTTTTTATCGCAGACAGGTCAGTCAATGTTTTAGGCGTATAGGCTGCTTTATTGTAAATATTGACTGCCAACGCAGGCGAACCTGCACTCAGCGGGTAAATTCCCCGGTAATTGTTGTTCAGCTTTTGGATGACTTTTTCATCCGCGGCGGAAAAATCATATATTTCTTCAGTGGTTTCAGCGGGCTTTAAAAAAGAGGCAGCCATGATCCTTAGCGAATCGTCTGAAGGAAGGTCATTTACTTTTTTGTTAAATCCGATATTTTCTTTTACCCAAAGGTAAAGGAGGTTCATCTCCGCAGCTGTCAGCTGGGTTTTCCCGCTGGGGGCATGTGTTTTTTTTCTTCTTCCGGCAAGTGAATGCGCTGTAAGAGCAAGCTCATCTGCTGGCTGACCGGGAATAAATAATTTGCCCGTGCGTCCGCCTTTTAAAACCGATGCCTCATCGGTCAGCATCAGACCGCCTTTTAGCTTATCCGGATTGTGACAGCCGATGCATTTGCTTTCGAAAATAGGTTGTATCACATCCCGGTATACCAATGCCTTGTCAATGGCTACCAGGTGTTTTTTCATCACCGGAGCCAGTATGAAATTATCCCCGTGCGTGATATCAGCGCCATAATGCCCGGCTACCACCAAACAAAATATTACCAGAAATGAGCCCGAAACGGCGTAGCGTGCACTATACCAGGAAGTCTGCCTTAACCAGTAAATAAATGAAGAAATAAAAACGATACTTACGCCAAACCATTTATGCCATTGTAAATTACCCCCCTCGTAACCCGGCTCGCGGGAAAGAAACAGGCCCATGATCACCGTGATAGCAGAAAATAGCGCTCCGATAAGTAACAGCGTGGTTGTAAATTCCTGATAAAATTTCTCTTTGGCAAATTCGCTTCTGAACCGGAAAAACTCCATCAGCATAGCCAGCAGCAATATCACGATCGGGAAATGCAGTATAACCGGATGCAGTCTGCCTACAGGCTGCAGCCATTGCGGAACAACCAAGCGGCTGCCTGCTACCAGTAAAAACAGGATGAAGATATTGAGGGCAAGTAACAGTTTACCTGCAAAACCTTTATGGCTGCTTTTGATCATAGGAATAAAAATTATTAAACCCTTGTAAACTTATACGGATATACTTTACCCGATGCCCACTGCGCTACATACAAATTCTCATCGTCATCCACACATACATCGTGCGGGTTTAAGGAATATTTTTTCGGCTTGCGACATGGGCTGCAATACGCCATCCTTATAAACCGGCTCGGTACCGCCTATGTTGGATACTACTTTGTTGTTTTTATCCAAGATGGTAATAAAGCCGGAGTCGCTTTATCCAAGATCGGGTGAGCGCAATACTGCAGCATATAGATGATCTCCTTTAATTACCGGCCGGCACACACATGCGCCGGGCAGTCTGATCACTTCCATCAATTTGCCGTCCATGCTGAAGCGTTTGAAACAGTTGCGGGTACGGTCGGTGATCAGCAATGTCGGTGTACCCTTGCGCCGGTCGATCACTATGCCGTGGGCGTTATCCAAATGCTCATCGCCTTCGCCACTGCCGCCGAAGAAGTCTTTCAGCTTGCCATTTTTATCATAATGCGTAATGTATTGTGCGCCATAACCATCGGCGATAAAGATATCGCCATTGGTATCAATGGCTGTTTCGGTTGGAACAAACTCTTCCGCTTTTTTATAAACGCCGGTCTCCAGCGGCACATCAATGGTCATCAGTAATCTGCCATCGATGGTGGTTTTATAAACCTGGTGTTTTACCGTATCGGTAATGAACAAAAATTCCGTGCCATTTTCATTAACCAGGGTCAGGCCATGTGCGCCCGGAAAATCGTGGCCCCAGGTATCCAGCAGCTTGCCCGATTTATTATAGATAAGCACATTGTTTTTTGTTTCATTGGTCAGCAAGCAATATTCTGCCCTTTGCATCCTGCACCATTTCATGGCAATCGTTCACCGGGTTGATCTTGGGATCGGCCTTGCTCCAGGCTGTATCCATGCGGTAGCGCATATTGTTGTGCCCGTAAATCGGGCCGTTGTCTTTTGCCATCATATCTTTTGCGATAAAAAAGCCTGCTGAAACTATGGCGGTCTGTTTAATGAATTTTCTTCTTTCCATGATCGGTTATTATTAGGATATAATATCTCTTACTACGTTTCCTGCCACATCGGTGAGCCGGTACCTGCGGCCCTAAGCTTTTAAAAGTCAGTTTGGTATGATCGATGCCCAGCTGGTTAAGTACCGTAGCATGGAAATCATGCACATGCACCGGGTTTCTAACCATGTTGTAACCAAACTCGTCCGATTCGCCATAAACCATACCCGGCTTTAATGCCGCCGCCTGCCATCCAGATGCTAAAGCAGCGCGGGTGATGATCGCGGCCATAATTATCTTTTGATCAGTTTGCCCTGGCTATAATTGGTGCGGCCAAATTCGCCGCCCCAAATCACCAATGTTTCGTCCAAAAGTCCGCGTTGTTTCAAGTCGGTCACCAATGCCGCCGAAGCCTGGTCGACATCCTTTGCCTGCCCGGCCATTTCCTTGGGAAGGTTGGAGTGCTGGTCCCATCCCTGGTGATATAACTGCACGAACCTTACGCCATTTTCGGAAAGCTTACGGGCCAGCAGACAATTGGCCGCATAGGTACCGGGCACCAAGCAATCAGGGCCGTATAATTTAACAATATCGTCGGGCTCTTTGGATATATCCATGATCTCGGGTACCGCGGTCTGCATGCGGTAAGCCATTTCGTACTGCTGTATTTTGGTGGTGATCTCCGGGTCATTAAATTCTTTGCTGGAAGGTCATTCAGCTCGGCAATCTTGTCCAGCATTTTGCGGCGCTCGTGCCTGTTAATGCCGTCGGGATCGTTCAGGTAAAGCACCGGGTCTTCGCCGCTGCTGAATTGCACGCCCTGGTGGATCGAATCCAAAAAGCCATTGCTCCATAGTTTGGAATATACGCCCTGCCCATTGCCTTTTCCTTTTGATAGCAGCACGGTAAATGCCGGCAGATTTTTATTTTCGCTGCCCAAGCCATAGCTCACCCACGAGCCCATGCTTGGCCGGTTGCCCTGCTGCGCGCCGGTTTGGAAAAAGGTAAGCGCCGGATCATGGTTGATGGCCTCGGTGTACATCGATCGGACGATACAAATATCATCCGCTATTTTGCCAATATGCGGGAAAAGATCGCTTACCCATGCCCCGGATCTGCCATATTGTTTAAAATCATAGAAGGAGCCTACCAAAGGAAAGGACGTTTGCTTGGCCGTCATTCCGGTCAGTATCTGGTTACCGCGAACAGACGGAGGCAATTCCTGGCCCATCATCTCCCGCAATTTCGGCTTATAATCGAATGATTCCAGCTGCGAGGGCGCGCCATCCTGGAAAAGATAGATCACCCTTTTTGCCTTTGGCGCAAAATTGGGAATGCCGGGCATAAAATCAGCATCACTATCGCCTTTACCACCGGTAAAACAGATCGGGGATCAGCAATGAACCCAACGCAACGCTTCCAATACCCAGGCTTAGCCTTGATAAAAATCGGCGCCTGTTGATACTCAGCGCCGTGCTCAAATAAATTTTTTTCCATGGCTATCAGGTTTTTGTTATCGCTTCTTCTAAATTATAAATTGTATCCACCACCTTCATCATCGCGGCCAGAGTAATCTTATCCATGTCTTCGGGCATGGGATATTCGCCAACGTTCAACAATTTTTCCGCGTTTTGTTTATCGATCGATTTTAACTGATCGGCATAATAAGCAGTTAATATGGCCATCTCCTGATCAGTTGGTTTGCGGCAGATGATCAGCCTGAAGGCTTTATATATTTTATCCTTTGCCGTGCTGTTTTCCTGCAACAGCTTGGCAGCCAATACCCTGGCGGCTTCCAATACGGTCGGATCGTTCATCATCAGCAAGGCCTGCAAGGGCGTATTTGTACGCAGCCGCTGCACTTCGCACTGGTCGCGGTTACTGGCGTCAAAAATGGCCATTTCTACCGGCGGCACAGTCGTTTGATCAAGGTGTACATCCCGCGGCGGTACAGATTCGGCCCATGACCTGCCGGTAGTTGGCCAATAGCCCGCGGCCGGAGGTAGCGTTTTCCCATAAGCCCGGCGGCTGGTATGGATTTACACTGGGTCCGCCAATTGTCTGGTTACAGCAGGCCGCTGCTGGCCAAGACCTCGTCCCGGATAAATTCGGCGGGCAGGCGGTAGCGCGGGCCGCGCGCCAGTAAAATATTTTCAGGGTCGGTTTTTAGTTTTTCCGGAGCTATTACTGCCGACTGCCGGTAGGTTGCCGACATCACCATCTGTTTTACCAGACGCTTAATGTCCCAGCCATGATCCCTGAAATCAACCGCCAGCCAGTCGAGCAATTCGGGATGCGAAGGCAGATCGCCCTGCATACCAAAATCGCCCAGAGTTTTTACAATTCCCCGTCCGAAAAATTCCTGCCATATCTGGTTCACATATACCCTGGCCGTAAGCGGGTTTTGTTTGTCGAACAGCCATTCGGCCAGGCCCAGCCTGATTTTTGAGGATAATGCTGCTAAAAGGCAGAATAGCTTTTGGTGTGCCGGGCAATACTTCATCGCCATGGGCATCATAATTAGCCCCGCTTCAGTATATAAGTTTTGCGGTAAACCTCGCTGTCGCCCATTACCGATACGATGAGTTTGCCGGTATCCTGCTTATTTACAAATTTCAATACGCCTTTTACCTCTTCATTGCTGATCTGCATCATCGGCCGTTTGGCATAAGTTTCGGGCCCGCCAACTGTTGACTGAAGCCCGGCTTCTTTTACGCTGTTGAAAAATGCAAACACCTGGTAATATTCTTTTTGCGAAAACGGGTCATATTTATGATCGTGACAGTGGGCACATTCCAGGGTAACGCCAAGCAGGGCCTTGCCGAAAGTATTGGTGCGGTCGGTTACATAATCTACGCGGTATTCCTCGTCAATTACGCCGCCTTCTTCGGTTATTTTATGGTTCCGGTTAAAGCCGGTTGCCAGCAATTGTTCTTTGGTATGTTGGGCATCAGGTCGCCGGCAAGCTGCCAGGTGACAAATTCATTGTAAGGCAAATTTTCATTGTAGGCATGGATCACCCAATCCCGCCAGGGCCATTGCGTGCGGTAGTTATCATCCTGGTAGCCATGCGAATCGGCATAGCGGGCAATATCCAGCCAATGCAAGGCCATTTTTTCGCCGTAGGCGGGGCTGGCCATCAGCTCATCCACCATCTTTTCATAAGCATTCGGGCTTTTATCAGCCAGAAACCGGTCCATCATCGCCAGGTCTGGCGGCAGGCCGGTCAGGTCAAGGCAAATCCGTTTTAACAATCGTTCTTTATCCGCTTCGGGATTGGGTTTAATGCCTTTTTGCTCCAGTTTATGCAGTATGAAATTATCGATTGGCGTTTTTGGGCCAGGCCTTATCTTTAACCTGCGGGAACCAGCAGGCTTTAGGCGGAACGAATGCCCAGTGTTTTTCATATTTAGCACCCTGTTTTATCCATTTTTTTATCAGATCTACCTCAAAAGGATTCAGGTGCTTAAGGTTTGAAGCGGGTGGGGGCATCATGGTCGTGGAATCCTCGCTCGATACCCGCAAATAGACTTCTGATAGATTAGGTTCACCGGGCACCAGTGCATGCGCTTCGGGCTTATCACGGAGTGCACGGTAAGCATTTTCAGGGATATCCAGTCTTAAACCGGCTTGTCTTTTATTGGCGTCAGGACCGTGACATTTAAAACATTTGTCCGATAATATGGGTCTTATGTTGAAGTTGTAACTGATGGTATCCGGTATCTGTTCGGTAGCATTTTGCAAATGTTTCCATGAATACACGGCATAGACGATGCATCCCAGACAAATCACCAACACGAAATAAAGTTTACGGTACATAATTAACAGGTTGAAATAGTTAAAGGCATATTTACCGGTAGAAAGAACAAAAAATCCTTTTTTTACCGTTTATCCTTACCTAAATCTTTAATTGGTTTATACTATATTGGACTGCCTAAATTATTCATAAATACCTTCCGTTGCAATCTGCTTCGTATTTAATTTTGACATTAAAATTACGGGAAATTCGGTCCTGTTATAAAATCTCTTACATTAATTATCATTATCACAAAACTTCGTGAGCGTCTTAATAAAAAAGCAGGTTCTCAGAAAACCTTGGGTTAAATGATATCCACCGTTCAATTGGCATCAAGTTTCCCATTTGTATTTTGAGCAACGGTGGCAGCAGTCGGCATGATAATCAAAGACAAACAAAGCAGGGCGCTTTCGCGTTACCATATAGAGAACATTACCCCATCAAACTCGCCCGGCCGAAATTTTCAGACCATATTCCGGGACATTAACAACCGCAACAAAAGCGGAGAAAAGCTCATTATTTATTACATTAATTATGATAGAAGTTACAAGAGAGAGCAAAGGCACAAAGTTTCCAAACAACAGCAACACCTGGCCAGTATGGTAGACGCCCTGCATGCGGCATTCGGAAAACATCCCACTGCAAGGGCAGTCCATGCAAAAGGTATTATTCTGGAAGGTGCCTTCAAACCTGCAGCAGACGCAAAAATTTTATCAGAAGCACCACATTTACAAGGCGAGCAACTTCGCCCGTAACCTTCCGATTTTCTGACTTTACAGGTATTCCGGATATTTCAGATATAAATGGCGGATCAAATCCCCAGAGGGCTATCAATCAAATTTCACTTGGCTGACGGCACCTCAACTGATATTGTTAGCCACAGTTTCAATGGCTTTCCAACATCAACGACTGACCAATTCAGAGAACTGTTGTTAGCCATCTCTAAAAGTGGACCTGATGCGGCACATCCAAACGGCGTTGAGCAATTTCTAGCCAGCCACCCCATAGCAAAAACATTCTTAACTACACAAAAGCCACCATCAGTAAGTTACGCGACCCTCTCTTATTTCGGAGTTAATGCATTCAAATTTATAGATGCCCAAGGCGGGTCTAAATACAGGCACAGATACCAGTTCGTACCCGAGGGAGGCGAACAATTTCTGACCCCGGAACAGTTAAAGCAATCGGGACCGAATTATTTATCGGAGGAAATTAAAACAACGTGTAGCTAATGGCCCAATTCAGTTTAAACTATATGCGCAGCTTGCTGAAGCGGGTGATAAAGTCGAAGACCTTTCCATTGCCTGGCCTGACAGCCGGGAATGTGTTTTACTGGGCATGCTAACTATCAAGGGCTTGGGTGATATTTCCCAACAGGAAGACAAAGGCCTGGCTTTTAACCCGGGCAATTTACCGCCGGGTATAGAGATAGGTGATGAGATGCTCGCTGATCGATCTGCGGCATATCCAATTTCGGTTAAAGAACGTCAATAAGGATATTGCTAACGTAAATCCGATAAAAAAGTCATACCCATTCTTTTTATAGGTACCAGCAATCTTAACTCCAGTAAAAAGGGATCCGAAGAATTTCCGCAATTGTTATGAAATGGTCTGACGAAAGCGGAGCGCTTTTTCGCCTGGCTGTAATCGGGTTTCAGCCTTTTTATTACTCTTCACAGAAAAAAAACCGAAGATGACAACGGGGCCTGCAGGTTTCTCCTGGAGCGACCGCGATTTTTGTATGTTTTTACAGTTGCAAACGTTTGCGTGGTTTTTATTCAACGTTTATTTTATTTCCTCAATAGCAAGAGTTTCGTTTTAGCGTTCTGTTGATTTACCGCGTCCCGGAGACGAACTGACAAGGAATAAATTTGGCAGAAACCTCCTCTATGTGCTCCATTTTAGGATAAATGTCCCTGCGACAGGTAATGTTTTCCAATTATAAATGCTGATGGGCAATTTGCTTACGTCGATTATTGGGGACTGAATTAATCACTGTCAAACAAACGTTTGCGCGTTTTTTGTGCCACCTGAGCTTTGGCCATGTGAAACCTATGTAACTAAATTAGCCGCCTGATAATCCTTTTGTATGTACTAGCAGCCGCGAGTGATGCTTGGTAACGCGTCATTTAAAAAATTCACGTCTGTACATTTAAATGTATTGTTGACAGTAAATCAGCTTAGTAGCTGAACAGGTAAACCAATTATTTATTAAACAAACCACATGATTAAATTTTACAGAAAACAAGCGTTTTTAACCTGCTTGCTCTTAATGATCTCATTATTGGGCTTTGCAGATGTTCACGTTACCGGCGTTGTCAAGGATGCCGAAAGCGGACAAACATTACCCGGCGTTACCGTCAGGTTAAAAGGTACCAATATCACTTCCGGCACGGACGTGAATGGTAAATTCAGTGTTAATGCTCCCCAAAATGGTGTGTTGACTTTTTCATTTATTGGCTACAATCCCATAGAGGTCGATATAGCTGGTAAGACCGAACTTACCGTTTTATTGTCTCCAGCATCTAAAGCTTTGACCGATGTCGTTGTTGTCGGTTATGCTACGCAGAAAAAAGCGACTTTAACAGGCGCAGTAGCCGGAGTAACGGCTGCTCAGCTCGAATCCAGACCGACGACAGGCCTGACCAATGCACTGGAAGGAACGATGTCGGGCGTAACCATTGTTTCCAATAGCGGACAACCGGGCCGCGATGCGGGCACGATCAGAATCCGGGGTGTTGGTACACTGAATAATAAAGATCCGATGATTGTCATTGATGGTGTAATTTCTACCCCAACGGATTTGAACGCGATCAATTCGGACGATGTTGACAATATTTCGGTATTGAAGGATGCAGCATCAGCTTCCATTTATGGTTCCCGTGCGGCTAACGGCGTAATGATCGTTACCACGAAAAAAGGAAAAAAGGGTACATCGCAAATCACTTACAGCAATTATTTCGGTAAACAGACCGCGACTGCGCTGCCCGATTATCTTCCTTCCTGGCAGGCAGCTACGCTTTTTAACCAGGCAAGAATCAATGAGGGGCACGCCGCTGTCTACACTGATCAGCAAATAGAAACCTTTAAAAATGGTTCCGATCCCTTCAATTACCCGAATACCGACTGGCTGAAATTATTTTACAGCGGCAGCGGCTTTCAGCAAAATCATTTTTTGGGTGTAAATGGCGGTACTGAAAAAACCCAGTATGCATTTTCACTGGGCTATTTTGACCAGGACGGTATCACAGCAAAAACAAATACGCAGCGCTATACCACCAGGTTAAACCTGAATAATAAGGTAAATGACAAGCTGTCGGTGAATGCCAATATTTCCTATACCTTTCAGCCGCTGACCGAACCTCAGAGTTCTTTGAGTGCAGACCCGTCATTTTCTCAGGTGGTCAGGCAGATCAACCGGATTTCTCCGATCATCCCTGAAACCTATGCAAATGGTCAATACGGACATATTGCAGATGGTAACCCCATGGCTTGGGTTAATTCTCCTTCCTTTAACGACGAAAATGCTTATACCCTGCAAGGCATTGCCGGCGCAGATTGGGAAATTGTAAAAGGCTTGCACCTGAGACCATCGCTGGGCTATAAATTAAACCAGAATCAAAATAATAATTTTATATCCTCCATCCAGTACTATGATCCGGATGGTACCACCAGCGGCAGCCAATATCAGCAATGCAACACATACGTATTTCAGCACGACGGTAGTTACTCCTCAGGCTTTACTGGACTATAGCATCAATGTGCATGATCACCATTTTAAAGCACTGGCAGGTTATTCGCAGGAATATACCCAATACTATAAGCTTGAAGGTTACCGTCAGGGATTGTGAAATAATTCATTAAGTGATCTGAATGCAGCCCAACGAACGGTCAGACCTCGTCAAACGAAAGCTATGAAATCGGACTGCGATCTGTTTTTGGTCGGTTTAATTACGATTACAAAGGAAAATATCTACTGGAGGCAGACCTTCGCTATGACGGATCTTCACGTTTTGCGCCTGCCAACCGCTGGGACTTTTTCCAGGGGGATCAGCGGGATGGCGTGTTTCTGAAGAGGATTTCTTCAGTTCTGCAAAATCAGTGGTCCAGAACCTGAAACTTCGCGGATCGTGGGGTAAATTGGGTAACCAAAATTTAACAGGTTTACTGAATACAGATCCCAATTACCCCTATATCCCAACGGTAAGTTCCGGCCAGAACTATCCTTTTGGCGGCGTGGTTGTTGGCGGCGTGGCACCGGTTTATGGCGCAAACCCCGATATCACCTGGGAAACTACAACGGAAACCAATTTTGGTTTAGATGCTGATTTTCTAAATAATAAATTCACGCTGACTGCGGATTACTTTATCAAAAACACGGATAATATCCTTTATAATCTTCCAGTGGGCGGAGTATACGGCTTAAGTGCACCGGTGCAGAATACGGCCAGCGTACCAGAAATAAAGGCTGGGAATTTGGTTTGTCCTATCATGACAGGGTAGGTGATTTCACCTTCAATATTGCTGGAAACGCTTCATTTATCCATAATGAAGTAACCGATCTGGGCCCAAGCTCTTCGCCGGTAATCAGCGGATCTACCATTACCCAGGTAGGCCTTCCCATTAACGCTTTCTGGGGTTATCAATCCACCGGAATTTTCCAAACCGCAGCCCAGGTTAGCGCACATGCTACCCAAAATCTGGGAGGCCCTACAGGCCCAGGTGATTTAATCTACAAGGATCAGAACGGGGACGGTAAGATCGACGGAAACGATAAAGTTTATCTGGGCTCAAATTTCCCAAAAACGACATTCGGACTGTCTTTAAATGTAGGCTGGAAACAGTTTGATCTGACCGCGTTCTTTCAGGGCGCAGCGGGTGTTAAAAACATCATTTCCGGAGCAATCCTGGGACAAAACGGAAATGCCGTGGGTAAGCCTACATCGGCATTGCTTGACAGCTGGTCGCCTACCAATACCGCCACTGATTTCCCACGTTTATGGATCAATTACAGGCAGAATGATCCGGGCTCAAATCCATCCTCGTTCTGGGTGAGAGATGCGAGCTATATCCGCCTTAAAAATTTACAATTGGGCTATACGCTTCCACAAAGATGGTCGAATGCTTTGCATATTCAGAAACTCAGACTATACTATAGCGGACAAAACCTGCTGACGTTTACCAATTTCTACAAATGGGTGGATCCGGAAGCTCCGCTTGGCGCCAGCGG
>CAVWSO010000009.1:0-184498 GCA_963757615.1 uncultured Sphingobacteriaceae bacterium | reverse complement strand
AGGCAAATCCTGATTTCATCGCGCCCAGTTATCGGCGCAACGAAGTCCTTGGCTTTCTAAAAAACAACACGCTCGAAGATTTGTGCATCTCGCGTCCGGCGGCGCGATTGAATTGGGGAATTCCCCTGCCCTTCGATAAAGATTTTGTCACCTACGTCTGGTTGATGCGCTTGTAAGTTACATCAGCATCCCGAACGCGCACCCGTCGCTGGAACTTTGGCCGGCGGACATTCATGTCATCGGCAAGGACATTCTGAAATTTCACGCGGTCTATTGGCCCATCATGCTCAAAGCGATGAACCTGCCGCTGCCGAAACAAATTCTCGTGCACGGCTGGTGGCAAAAGGATGGCGCGAAAATCAGCAAAAGCACCGGCAACATCGTTGACCCCGTCGCCGTGATTGACGAATGGGGACTCGACGCGTTTCGCTTTTACGTTCTGCGCGAACTTGACATCGGCCCGGACGGCAATTGGACGGATGCCGGATTTCGCGCGCGCTATTCCGCCGAACTCGCAAATGGTTTGGGCAATTTGGTGAACCGCTCGCTCTCGATGCTCAAGCGTTATCGAAATGGCATTGTTCCTAGAAAATCCGACGAACTTTCTGCCGACGCGCAAAAAGTAATTTCGGAGACAATAAAATCGCTCGAACAAAATCAATTGCAGGCCGCGCTGCAAAGCATCTGGTCGCTCGTCACTCGCGCGAATCAATATGTTGACCAGACCGCGCCGTTCAAACTCGCGAAAGACCCGGCGCAATCGCAGCGGCTCGACGAAGTTTTGTATAATTTGACGGAAACGTGCCGCTTTCTCGCCGTCCTGCTCTGGCCATTTTTGCCGGGAACTGCTGTAAAAATTTACACACAACTTGGTTTGACGGAATCGCCGGATAAATTTTCCGAAGCCGCTTGGGGCGAATTAAAACCCGGCCACGCGATCGGCGAACCTTCGCCATTATTTCCGCGCAAGGATGTTTAATTTAACACAACGCCGCGACGGTAGTAAGTCGGGATGTCAAGGTCTTCGCCTTTGTGGATCGTCGGCTCGCTCTTGTCGAAACGGCCCTTGGAAATGATCGCCAGCGGCAATTGCTCCTGGCGCATTCTTGAACCGGCTTTTCGTCCGCGCCCGCCCGCATGCTGCTTCAACAATTGTTCGCGCTGTTCAAGCGCGGCGGTCTGCGGCTGTGAAACGCAGCGCGGAGAAATCCTCGGCACGCCGCGCGAAACTGTTTCTTCAGCCGGATTTTCAAAAATCGAAGCCGGGGGCAATCCTGCGGAGCCAGCCGGGTTCTGCTTCGCGGCGATCACCGTCACGGACAATTTACTTTTCATCGCAGCGTCCACCGACGCACCCATGATGATTTGCGCGTGTTCGCAATGACGGCCGATTTGTTCCATCACGCGGTTGACCTCGGCCATCGTCAAATCTTTTCCGCCCATCAAACTCACCAGCACAGCGTCGGATTCGGCCAGCGCGCGGCCTTCGTCGAGCAGCGGATGCGCGAGCAATTTTTCCACTATCTCGCGCGAACGTCCCGCGCCGCTGGCTTCAACAAATGCAAACGAACTTTCGGAATGGCGGTCGCGGACGAGCACGCACAAATCGTTGAAATGGATCTGGATCAAACCCGGCCGCGTGAGTAACTGCCACACGCCGCGCACGCCCTCGACGAGCAGTCCGCCGGTGATGCGGAACGTGTCGAGCACGCTTGTGTTTTCATCAATGAGCTTGAAAGTTTTCTGGCTCGGCAGACAAATCACGCCGTCGGCGACGGATTTTAATTGCTCCAGACTTTGCTGTGCCTGCTGCTGACGGCGATTGCCTTCGCACAAAAACGGCAGCGTCACAAATGCAAGAACGAGCGCGCCGGTTTCCTTCGCCGCGCGAGCGAGAACCGGAGAAATGCCGCTGCCCGCGCCGCCGCCAAGTCCGGCGATTATCAAAATCACATCCGCGCCTTCGCACGCGGTTTTGAGCGTTGGCAAATTGTTCCTCGGCGATTGCGCGTCCGCGATCCGGATCGCCGCCCGTGCCGAGGCCGCGCAGCAATTTTGTTTCGAGATGAATTTTCACCGTTGCGGCCGAAGCCGCGAGCGACGGCGCGTCCGTGTTGACCGCCACGAAATCCTCGCCCGCGAAATCCTCGCCGTTCAGCGCGTCGAGCAGGCTGACGCCCGCGCCGCCGACGCCGAAAATCTTTATTGTCCGAGCCGCGTTGTTTCGAGCGCCGCCGTTGGGATTTCAGTTTTAGTTTTCATGGCGGTTTGAATTCACGAACGTTGTAAAAATTTTCCGAACACGCCTTTGATTCCCGCAGTAAACGATGATTTGCCCTCGCGTTTGCGCGTTTTGAGCGAGCCGTATTTCGCGAGGCCGATGGCGGTGACAAATTCCGGCTGGTTGAGCGCGGATTCCAGCCCGCTGATGGAATTGATCTGGCCGGGCGAAACGGGCATCTGTAAAACCGACTGCGCGAGTTCGGCGATTTGCGGCGCGCGCGCGCAGCCGCCGCAAAGAAAAGCACCGGCGCGCGGATAATCCGTCATTCCGGCCTGCTCCAAATCCGCCGCGATGATCTGGAAAATTTCCTCGAGCCGCAGCGACATGATGCGTTGCAGATGCTCGACGTTGATTGTCTTGAGCGGCAGTCCGAGTTCGTTTGTGATCGTGAGCGTGCGGCCTTTCATCGTTTCGTCCACGAGCGCCGAGCCGTATTCCTTTTTTAATTTTTCCGCGCGGCTCAACGAGAACTTTCAGTCCGTGGCCCAGATCGTTTGAAACGTGATCGCCGCCGAGCGCGAGCGCGCCGGTGTATTTGATGACGCCGTCGGCATAAACGGCGTAATCCGTCGTGCCGCCGCCGATGTCAATGACCAGCGCGCCGAGTTCCTTCTGCTCGTTCGTCAGCAGCGCGAGCGACGACGCGAGGCCGTTGAAGACAACCTCCTCCACTTCGAGCTGCAAACCTTTCACGATGCGCACGGCGTTTTGCAGGCGGTTCGTGTTGCCGTGGACGACGTGCATATCCACCGCGATCCGCGCGCCGAGCATCCCGACGGGATCGGTGATGCCGTCGTGGCCATCCACCAAAAAATGCTGGCGGACGGCGTGAATGACCGTGTTTTCGGCGGGCAAATTTATCGCCTTCGCGTTTTTGATTACATCTTGAACGTCGTCCTCGGAAATTTCGCGGTCGGCGGAAACCACCGGATGCACGCCGCGATTGTTGAAGCCGCGAATGTGCCCGCCGGTCACGCCAAGATAAACACTGCGAATCTCGACTCGTATCTGTGTTCGGCCTCGACGATGGCGTTGCGCACGCATTCCTCGGCCTGCGCCGCGTCCACGATCTCGCCTTTGCGCACGCCGCTCGTGATGGACTGGCCGATGCCGATGATGTTCAGCGCGCCGTCGGCATTTTGATTGCCGACGATGACGCAGACTTTCGACGTGCCGATTTCCAGGCCGACTATGATGTTGTCATCGTCAAACATTTTTTCTCCGTAAAGTTGCCGGTGTTAAAATTTTCGGCGCGACTGCCGGCGTGAAACTGATTTCCGCCCAGCGAACCGGCACGTTGTTCGCCACCGCCAGGTCGAGCGACGCGATCATTTTATTTTTGCTCATCCCCAGATCGTAAATCTCCCGCCAGCGTCGCAATTGCTGCTCCAGATTGTCGAGCGCAAAAGTGATCTCGCCGCCCTGCCCCGTCGTCGCGACGATGACGCCCGGCGCGGAAACATCAATCCGCCGCAAATCCACCAGCCCCGCCATCGGCGAACGTTTGAACGCGCCAATCAATTTCAGCGCGGCCTGCGCTTGCGGCAATTCAATACGATGCCCCGCCTGCAATTGATAACCATTCAACCCCGTGACGACCGGCAACAGGCTGTTCATCTGCGAAAGCGGAATCACGCACAGGCGCGGGTCAAGCGGCTGCATCACAAAACCGTCCGCGTCCAGTTGAACGACGGAAATGGCGATTCCATTTTTGCTGTCGGCGCGCGGCACGTTGACTTGCGCAATCGGCTGACGTTCTGTCACGCGGATTTTCAACGTGCGCGGCAAAACACGCTCGATGGAAACCGAATCAATCGTCGAAACCAGTTCCAGATTGCGTTTCACCGACGCCAAATCCAGCGCGATCAGGTTATACACATTCTGAAAAAATGATCCGCTGCTATAATATTCCAGCACATTATCCTTATAGCCAAACAAACCAAACTCTCCGGCGCCGCAATTATAGCCGGGATAAAGCTTGTGACTGATGATCACTCCTGCGCCCAGGCCCGTGCCCAGCGTTAGTCCGATCATGGAATCAGCACCTTTCCCCTTACCGAAATGGTATTCACCGAGGGCAAAGCAGTTGGCATCGTTGTTTACAAACACGGGAATATGATACCGGGCTTCCATCAGTTTTTTCAGCGGCACTTCTACCCATGAAGGGATATACTGCACATCATATACAATTCCTTCGGCTACGTCCACCACGCTGGGAACGCCGATACCGATGGCTGCAATGCTGCCGTCTATGAGCTGATCGACGACCTGGTAAATATCGTCCAGCACATCTTCTACCTTCCCGTCGCTATGAATGCGGCCGGAAACGATGGCCGACAAAGCATTTCCCGTTACCACTGCGCCACGGATGTTGGTTGCCCCCAGATCTATCCCGATAACTTTGTATCCATTATTGTTTATCTTTTTTGTTAAATACGGTTTGGTTGGTGATCAGCGGTTTGGCCCAGAAGCCTATGCTTAAAATATAGCCCATGGTCACGTACAGGAATAGCATCCTGCGCGCAGGCCAAGCAGGTCGCCCAGGCCGCCGATGATCAGCGGGACGATGGCGCCGCCAATGATCCCGGTAACCATGATCCCGGCGAATGACCCGTGATGTTCGTCAATCGAATTCAATGCCAGGGAAAAAATGATCGGATACATTACCGAAGCAAAGAACCCAACCAGCGGAAAGGCGATCAGCGCAACCCTGGCATCACCAAAAAGGCGGCCGTCAGGCATATCAACGCCAGAACCGTAAAGACGATAAGTACTTTGCGGCTATCCAGTATTTTTAGTAAGAACAATCCCACGATACCACCGGCCGTCATCCATCCCCAGAAATTTCCTACCGTGTCAGCGCCTTATTGTTGGGTCGATATGGTGGTAAGTTTCCAAAAACTTGGATATCCAGTTGGCTATGCCCTGTTCGGTGCCTACGTAACAGATCATGGCAATAAAAAATAAGACCACTACGGGCTTTTTAAAAAGGTAATATGCGTTTTCAGCGGTCCGGCTTCCTCATCTTTATTGAGTTGCACCACCGGAAATTTTGACAGCCGGATAACGAGAATCATTAATATGGCAATTACCGTAAATATCCAGTAAAGCGATATCCAGGGAAGGTTAGCGGGAACAACGGACTGCAGCATAGCGATAAGCCCGGTGTTTCCTTTATCGTTCAGGTGTAAAGCAAAATAAGAGTATACCCGCGGGCTTAGAAAGGATGCCGCACCGAATATCAATTGGGCCAGTACGGAGTTAAAGGCATAATGTTCCTCGCCGCCAGATGTACGCAAAAGAGGATTAATTACCACCTGCAACATGGCCATGCCTGATCCGATCAGGAACAGGGAAACGATGGCACTCATATAGTTATGCATGATGGCCAGCAGCAGTGAACCAAAGAAAGCCACAACGAAACCGGAGATCATTATTTTCTTTTCCTTATACTTTTCCAGTAGCATCCCGGTGGGGATGGATACCAGGCCGTAGGCAATAAAAAAAGCGAATGGCAAAAAGGCGGCCAGCGTAAGGCTGAGATCGAATCCTTTGATAAAATCAGGATTTAATGCACCGATCACATTGGTCAGGAAGGAGATCACGAAGAAAGTGAGCATGATCAATGCCACGATGTAATAGTTTCTTTTCATGTAATTTAGTTTGGTTTTAGAGCGGAATCTAATATCGCTAAAATTTTATGATAACCTAACTTTCGTAAAAATTTTAAGAAGTATTATCAGGAAAATAAAAACCCTGACCCAATATCACAGATCAGGGGCGAATGGTTGTTTGAAGACGATTATTAATGGATCAGTTGATGTGTGTTAAATGTAAATTTACCCCTGCTCTACACCCGTACGCCGGCAGCCATGATCAGTTTGTCAGGCGTAATAGGCAGCTGACGAACGCGAATTCCCGTTGCATTGTACACGGCATTGGCTACTGCTCCCGCCATGCCGATCAGCGCTATTTCACCCATTCCCTTGGCCCCTATCGGGCTGATGTAGGGGTCAGGTTTATTTACAAACAGCGCCTCTATCTGGGGGATATCTGCATTGACCGGTACGTGATAATCCGCAAAATTGCCATTGACCACTTTTCCGTAATGATGGTCGATCACGACCTCTTCCATCAGAGCCATGCCGATGCCGCCGATCGCGCCGCCCACGATCTGGCTGCGTGCAGTTTTGGGGCTCACGATATGACCCGAATCAGCAACGCAAACGACCTTGTCTACTTTAATCACTCCGATTGCGGGATTCACCCTCACCCGCACAAAATGCACTGACCAGGAATACATCGCATATTTATCATGTTCTGCGCCGCCCTTGGACGCTATGGTAGCCTCGAGCCTGGGCAAATTATGCTGTTTTAAAATAGCTGCATAATCAGGCTGGTCCGTACCGCTACCGGCACCCAGACCCGCGAATTTCTCCAGGAGCGCTTTGCAGGCATCATTCACGGCCGAGCCCACCGTGGCTGTAATGGATGAGCCGCCCTGCTGCGGTGCGTAGGGCAGGGATGAATCGCCCATTTCGAACCTGATCTTTCCGGCAGGTATGCCCATGACTTCTGAGGCGATGCTCACCATAGCTGTGCCGGTTCCTGGTCCGATATCGCTGACGGCAGTCTGCAATACCAGCGTCCCGTCCGCATTGATGATCGCCCTGCAGGTAGCCTGGTCCCGGTAGGCGCCAAACATGCCGCCGCCCATGCCATAACCAACCAGCCATCCCTCGTCCGTGGAAGAAGCAGGTTTTTGACTTCGGTCGTTCCAGCCAATTTGATCAGCACCCATTTTATAGGCCTCGCGCAAATATTTGCTCGAAAAGGCTTGCCGCTCTCCGGATCGGTTTCCGCATAGTTTTTCAGGCGCAGTTCGATCGGGTCGATATTTAAGGCATAGCTGAGTTCATCCAGTGCCGACTCGAGCGCAAACGCGCCGGTCGCTTCTCCCGGGCCGCGCATCCAGGTGGGTGAGCCAATGTCGAGTGCCGTCAGGCGGTATTTGGTATTTACGTTCGGGCAGGCATAGGTTGATTTGCTTACGCTGATGGGCTCTTCACTAAAATCCTCATAGGTTGATGTTTGCCCTATGGCCTCGTGCGTGATCCCTACCAGTTTGCCGTCGGCACTGGCGCCGATGCCTATCTTTTGCCAGGTATGGGGACGATAACCTACGGAGGTAAACATGTCCGCCCGGGACAGCATCAGTTTAACCGGCCGCTTTACTACCCGGGCCGCAACGATAGCTGCGACCTCATGGGGCCAGACCTGCAGCGCGCTCCCGAATGCGCCGCCAACGAATTTTGAATTGACCTGTACGTTCTCTTTGGGCAGCTTAAAAATATGGGCAATGCCATCCTGGGTATCTTTAACGCCCTGGGTTTTGTCCCAAACGGTCAGTTTATCGGCCGCATCCCAGCGGGCAATGATGGAATGAAGCTCCATCGGGTTATGTACTTCGGAAGGAATAATATACTCTTGTTCCAATTTTACCGCAGCGGTTTTCCAGGCATCAGCCTGTCCGCGAACGCTTTGCCCGCTTTCGCCTGGCGAGAACGCCTTGGCCGTATTGTCGTGTAAACTGGTATGATGCGGCTCGGGGGAATACTGGGCTTTGACCAGAGAAGCAGCAAACAGGGCCCGCTCAAAGGTACTGGCAACGACAAGGGCCACCGGTTGACCATTAAACAGGATCTTATTATTGTAAAACAGCTTATAGGTCCCCTTTTCGGGTTCCTTTTTGCCCGGTTCGGGCTGGTAACCCGCAATTTTCGGACAATTGAAATGCGTAATGACTGCAAGCACTCCCGGCGCTCTTTCGGCGGCTTTTGTATCAATACTTCTGATACTTCCCTTAGTGACGGTAGCTCCAACGAGTACGCCATAAACCATGCCTGCCGGAGTAAATTCTGCCGAATACCGGGCAGCCCCGGTAACTTTCATCCGGCCGTCTACCCTGGACAGGCCCTCGGTAAAAATGGTTTATCTGGTGAATTGTTATCCATTCCGTATTGATTTTCAAGTAAGTTGTTTTAATAATTTATCGGGCGTGATGGGCAGCTCGCGTACCCGCAGGCCAGTGGCATTAAATACTGCATTGGCGACGGCCGCTGCAAAACCCACGATACCCACCTCGCCAATTCCTTTCGATCCCATCGGGTTGCAAACCGGGTCTTTTTTATCGATGAATATCACCTCTATTGGTGGAACGTCAGCATTTACGGCCACATGGTAATCGGCCAGGTTACTGTTTACGTACCGGCCGTAACGGTGATCGATGACGCCCTCCTCGCTCATGGCCATTCCGATCCCCCAGACGATTCCGCCCATGATCTGGCTGCGGGCCGTAAGGGGACTAATGATCCTGCCCCCGTCGACGGCGGCAACCACCCGGGTGACTTTAACCATGCACGTAAGGGGGTGAACCTGCACTTCAACAAAGTTGACCGTATAGGCGTAAGTGGAGTATTTGTGCGCTTCGGGGCTGCCCGATGACTGCACGGTAGTTTCCAGGTAAGGGAGCTTATGATCCCTGAGCAGCTCGACATACTCTGCGGAATTACCGTCAGTGCCGCTGCCACCCAGCTGTTTGAATTTTTCTTTAAGCGCTGTGCAGGCATCAAATACGGCAGATCCGACCGATGAGGTGGTCATCGAGCCATATTCTCCCGGAGCGGGTGGTAGCGAAGAGCTTCCCAGTTCAAAGCGGATGTTGCCGGCGGGCAATCCGGTCACCTCGGAGGCGATCCTGGTCATCACGGTTGCTGTACCCGGACCCATGTCGCTGGTGGAACTCTGCACCAATAGGATGCCGTCGCTGCCAAGTCTTGCCCTGGCGGAAGCGGGAGCGCGGTGCGTGCCGTATACCCCGTTGCTCATCCCGTAACCTACCAGCCAGCCATCTTTTATTACCGAGCGCGGTTTCGCGTTGCGGTTGCTCCAGCCAAAACGGGCGGCACCAAGGTCATAGCATTCATTAAGATATTTGCTTGACCAGGGCAGGTTCTGTACCTGATCACTATGGCTGTAATTCTTTTTTCTCAGTTCGAGCGGGTCCATGCCCAGGGCGTAGGCCAGCTCATCCATGGCGGATTCGAGCGCAAACACGCCTGTTGTAACGCCCGGCCCGCGGGTGTACCATGGCAGGCTGAGGTCAAGGCGCGTGAGCGTATAAGAAGTGTTTACGTTCGGACAATCATAGAGCATCCCGGTTGCAGACGTTATCCCTTCGGCGTATACGTCATAACTCGCCGTTTCTCCCGTCGCTTTGTGCGTAATGCCGATCAGTTTACCATCGGCACTCGCTCCTAGTCCAAGCTCCTGCTGGGCGGGTGAGCGGTAGCCTACCATGGTGAACATCTGCTGGCGGTCGATCACCGTTTTTAGCGGCTTACCGATCATTCTGGCACCGATCAGCGCGGCCTTGGCGTAGGGCCATAGCGGCGAACCGCTGCCAAAAGCGCCCCCAATGACCTTGGAATAAACCTGTACATTGGCTTCAGGCAGGTTAAACATATGCATGATATCCTGCTGCATGCCTTTGATATACTGGGCCTTGGTGTATACCGTCACTTTGTCCTGGCTTTCCCAGTACGCCGTGATGGCAAAGGGCTCCATCGCATTGTGCACATGGATCGGGGTGCGGTAGCTGGCCTGAATTTTCACGGGTGCCGAATTGTAGGCGTCAGGCTGCCCGCGCTTATAGTCTTGATCCTCCGGTTTAAAGGTGTTTTGCAGGTTGGCGTATAGGTCAGTCTTATGGGGCTTTTCGCTATAACGGATATTTACCAGGGAGGCTGCATGCCGGGCGCGTTCCAGGCTGCCTGCAATAACGAGCGCTACCGGCTGCCCGTTAAAGTAAACTTCGCTATCGGAAAATGGTTTGTCGCCGCTGCCGCGCTCTTTGCCCGACTGGTACCCCGGAATTTTCGGGGCATTCAGGTGAGAGACGACGGCCAGAACGCCTGGCGCCTTTTCGGCGGCTTTACTGTCAATTGCCGTTATGGAGCCCTTGGCGATTGTACTGCTTACCACTACGCCATATACCATTTCAGGCAGCTTGTATTCTGCGGCATAGCGGATCGCCCCGGTGACCTTCAGTCGGCCATCGACACGTTTAAGTCCTTCGGTATCCGTTGGGCGTGCTTTCATACCGCATTAAACTAAGCCAGAAGCATGTTTCAATGCTTCGGTAATCGCAGCAGGAGCAAGTTTTAATTTAAAAGCATTGTATTCATAGGCTTTGGCGCCCTGCATGGCCATTTGTGCAGCCTGTTTAAAGCTTTCTTCCGATACCGGTTTGCCTGTCAGCGATTTTTCGGCATCAAAAAGGCGCCATGGTTTATGGGCCACGCCGCCCATGGCCAGTCGTGCCTTGCGTGATGGTGCCGCTTTCAATATCAAGGGCAGCAGCAACGGAAACCAGTGCAAAGGCATAGGATTGCCTGTCGCGGATCTTGAGGTAATAGCTGTTTTTAGCAAACGTGTTATCAGGAATTTCTACGCCGAGGATCAGTTCGCCATTTTCCAGGTGTGTTGTCCGTCTCCGGGATGATCGCCGGGCAGGCGGTGAAAATCGGTAAAAGGGATGCGGCGCTCGCCCTTTCGGCCCTTAACAATTACAATAGCATCCAGTGCCGCCAAGGCCACGCACATATCGCTTGGATGTACGGCGATGCATCGCGGGCTGGCGCCGAAAATGGCATGCATACGGTTATAGCCTTCCAGTGCGCCGCATCCCGATACCGGGTTCGCGCTTGTTGCAGGGCATGGTGGTATCGTAAAAATAGGTGCAGCGGGTGCGCTGCATCATATTGCCGCCAACGGTCGCCATATTGCGCAGCTGCGGCGAAGCGCCGGCTTTAAGCGCCATAGCCAGCAAGGGCTGTTTTTCCAGCACCAGGCTATTTTCCGCTACCGCGCTGTTCAGCGCCAAGGCACCGATGTGCAGGCCCGTTGGTGGTAGCGGTGATGGTTTTTAATGGCAGGTGGTTAATATCAATGAGTTTATCGGGGGCCGTAACGCCGCGCTTCATCAGGTCGACCAGGTTGGTGCCGCCAGCGATGATCTTGGTGCCGGGTTTGCTGATCGCATCCAGCGCGCTTTGCTGCGGTGGCGGGACGAACGTACTGAAACTGTTTCATACCTCGAACCCTCCTTCCTTCACTTCCTGGATAGCGCTGACGATATTCGGATATGCGCCGCAGCGGCATATATTGCCGCTCATATATTCTCTTATTTCGGTCTCGGAATCGGCATGCCCCTCCCGTACGCAGGCTACTGCCGACATGATCTGTCCGGGGGTGCAATAACCGCACTGAAAGCCGTCATGCTTTAAAAAGGCTTCCTGCATCGGATGCAGCTGATCGCCTTTGGCCAGGCCTTCAATGGTCGTCACTTTTTTGCCGCTGACCATAACGCCCAGCGTCAGGCAGGAATTAATGCGGCAGCCGTCCACATGAACGGTACAGGCACCGCATTGACCATGATCGCAGCCTTTTTTGGTGCCGGTCAGATCGAGCTGTTCGCGCAGTATGTCCAGTAGCGTAGCTCTCGGTTCTACGGAAAGCTGGCGCCTTACCCCGTTAACTTCCAGTTCAATAGGGACCTTCTCATACAGATCGGCTAATTTTTCATCCCACTGCTCATCAGCAGCTTTAACCAGCGGCGCCGGCGTCAGGGCAATAGCTGACAGCAGGGCCGACTGTTTCAGAAAATCACGGCGCGAGGGTCCGGCCATGTTTTCATCATTTTCAGCGAGGGGCGTGGATTCTTTTGGGGCCATGGCAAATCATTTTAAGTGATAACAGGTGGCAAACGCCGAAGTTTTCATGCGGGCGCCAAATGATTGATCTAAGTTAGAAAATGAACCTGAAATATACTACAGGATAATGACTTAATTGAGTTTATCCACCAGGTCAACGCGGTCGACGGAGCGGTCGCTCCTCGGCCACTCGTTAAATGCATCATAATAGATGTACTTCTTATCCTGGTCAATTCCGGGGATCGCTCTGGCGATCACTTTTTTGATATTTTCATTCTCTTTTTTCAGTCCCTCAAGATCGCTTAACTTAACCTTCGACATATAGAAAACCTGGGGAAATACGCCTTCAGGGGTGGTAAGCGTCGAAATGCTGAAAATCCGGGGTTGCGTTGGTACTTCGCTTAATGTGAATGGGTATACCATTTTCTTGTTGGCCTTGTCAGCCAGCGTAGCGTAAAAGGCGGTCATCTGCTGCTCATCCCTGTATTTCCATCCCTGGCATGGGGTGGCGCATGTTCTGGCTAGTTCAATATCATTGACCGCGTCCACGAGGTACTTTTTATCATACATCTGCTTCGCCTTTTCAAAAAGCTCAGGCGCCGATTTGCCGTTAAAGGCATAAGGGTTTACTTCCAGGTGCGTTAATTTCCAGCCGTAGTCCAGTTTGCAATAAGTGGCTGAGATGATGTATTTGTTCGGGATAGATTTGGGAATAAAAAAAGCGATATACATTTCGCGGGAGTCGGCGCTGTAATCAAAAGTATAACTGTTAGCGCCGGTGCCGCTTTCCAGTGTTTTCTGGCCTTTTTCTTTGTGGACGATATAGTATTCATCCAGAAGGGTGTACGAATCTTCCTTCAGGCGGTTGCTGCAGAGTTCAATCAGTCTGAGCCTGTTGTTATCAGCAATAAATTCCCGGCACATTACATTTTCCACCAGCCTGGGGGCATTGGCTTTCAGGCCGTCCAGCAGCTGGGTGTTCAGCGCATGTAGATCGCCAGCCTGCGATGAGGGGATTTTTTCATTTTTCCAGGTTCCGGGCGCGGCGGGGCTGCAGCCGGTCAAAAGTGAAAACACGATTACAGCAGCAAAAAGCTTGACGAATAGGGGGTTTAGGGTCATTTTGAAATGGGATAAAGTAAAGGTTGTTTTGGGGGCAATGATATCATTTTATCCCTGGTATTGCAAAAAATAATCGGCAAGCTGCTGAAAGGTTTCCGCACGCCCGCCGCCACCCAGCATTTGGGCGGCAAGGGTAAATATTCCGGCCGCATTTTTGCCCTGCTGACGCAGGTAGCGCACCGAGGTAGCGCCGCTGGATTTGGAAAGTTTTTCGCCTAAGGGCCCCGTTAAAAGCGGATGGTGATAGAACGAGATCGCCTTAAAATCATCTTTCCCCAGCGCCTTTGCCAGCGCATGCTGCGCCAGCGTCGATGGCCAGAGATCCTGGCCGCGCACCACCAGATCCGTGCCATAAAAAAGATCGTCCAGCACCGAGGCCAGCTGATAGGATGGCATGCCGTCCTTTTTGCGGACTATAAAATTGTGCATTTCTGCGGGCAGAGCAGCCTGGAGCGATGCTCCCCCATGGCTTCTGACAGAAACCGGACTTTCGTTCTCCGTAACGAGCCGCCAGTTTACTTCCGGGGTCGCCAGGGAAATGCCTTTGGACCGGCAGTTACAGTTAATGCCATTGCTATCGCCAAGCTGCCTGCGCGAGCAGCTGCAGGCAAACACCAGTCCGTCCTGGGAAAGTTGATCGAGCGCCTGGTTATAAACTGCCATCCGGTGCAGCTGGGAATAGTGACGCTCAAAATCGTCCGCGCTGCGTGGACCCTCGTTCCAGGGTATTTCCAGGAAATCCAGGGTCTCGAAAATATCTTCCAGGTAAGCGCTATCGGCCCTATTGCGGTCGAGGTCGTCTATACGCAGCAGTATCTTCGCTCCGCTCGCACCGGCCAGGGCCGCCGTGATACTAAAGGATAATATGTTTCCCAGATGCAGAAAGCCGCTGGGTGTGGGGGCGATGCGTGTTCTATGGTAGCTGGGGGGCGGAGGGTTCACTTTTTAAAATTGAACCAAAATACAAAAATATCACTTAAATGAACCCTAATCCCTCAAAGTGCCGGCCCAGTATCTGGCTGTTACTGATGTCCAGCCACTTATCCAGCAAGGTGGCATAAACCTGGCGGAAGTCGATCTGATATTTAAGGTCCCCGTTATCCAGCCGGGCCAGATCCGGCGCCTGGTTAAATATGCCCGCTTTTCTGAGCTTGCCGCCAAAGAGGAGTACATTATTTGCTGTTCCGTGGTCCGTGCCATTGCTGGCATTTTGCTCCACCCGGCGTCCGAATTCCGAAAAGGTCATCACCAGCGTATCATCCAGTTTGCCCGTCTGCCGGAGATCTTTAACAAAAGCTGCCACGGCATCGCCATAGACCTTGAACTGCCGGTTTTGCTGGTTTTGCTGTCCGGCGTGGGTATCAAATCCGCTCAGGGAGACATAGTATACCCTGGTCTTAAGGCCGGAACCTATAAATTTTGAGATCGTTTTTAACTGGTTGCCCAGGGGCGTTGCGGGATACGGGGCGCTTACGGTATAAGTTTTGGAGGTCTGCTCGATGTATTCGGCCGAAGAATAGGTTTCGATCATGGTTTTATACAGGTAGCCCAGATTATCCTCACTTAAATGATCGCCCGCGTGCTCAGCTGCCAAACCTTTAAAAAATGGTTCGCGTGTTGCCTGGTATAATTTATGGGGATCCTGTACGGCCATGCCTTTTCTGGCGGCACCTTTCATGGTAAGCGAAAGTGTATCATCGACCTCGATCGCCGTATAGGGGTTTTGGCAGTTCTGGCAGGCGGAGTCCAGGTAGCGGCCGATCCAGCCTGTAGAAAAAAACTGGTTGGAATCGCTGGCCGTTTGCCAGATATCCATCGAGCGGAAATGCGAGCGGTCAGGATTGGGATAACCCACCGAATTGATAATGCTCATCCAGCCCTGGTCATAAATTTCTTTTAAAGCCGACAGACTGGGGTTTAAGCCCTGCATATCGTTTAGCCGGATAACATCAGTGGGATTTATGGCGATCGAGCTGCGCTTTTGGTAATAAATATCATTACCGAAGGGGACAATGGTATTCAGGCCGTCATTGCCGCCTGAAAGCTGCAGGATCACCAGGTTTTTATAGCCGCTCATGTCCGCCTGCCCGAGCGCTTCCAGGGGCTTGAGAAAAGTGGGCACGAGCAGGGCTCCTGATGCCAGCGCGGTGTTTTTTAAAAAATCTCTCCGTTTCATGGGCGTCCAACCTAATTTAACATAACTGATATTCCGGCGATGATGCCAGTTCAATAACCAATGTCTTCGTGTCCGGTGACCGCAGGACTGTATTTTGTAAGTGCCGGGCTTAATGCAGGCTCCACTATGAATTCTGCAATGGCTGTTTTTGATAAATTTTGAAGGCACGCTGCCAAAAACTTATCCCAGTCGGCCTGGGCCCCGACCCGGCTATTTACTATGGATTGCCTGCCCCGCATCTGGGCCAAATAGGCCTCCTCTTCCGGGTCGGTCTTGCCCTGGAAATCTATCAGTCCCGCCGTTTAGCAGAATGGAAGGTATTTTCAGCCGGTACATCAGCGAAGAACTGTCAATCCAGTTTCTGCCTCCGGGCCAGCCGGCTACATTGGGCGGATAAAACAATACCTGTCCCAGTGCGCGCTGAAACTCCAGCAAAACTTCAGGCCGCTGGTAGCTAATGTAGAACTGCCTGTTCAATCCCACTAGAAAACTCACCGGCGACTTGATCATATTGCCCATGTTTTTCTCCTCGTAAAACCAATCGGCCGTAAATACATATTCCAGCAGTGGCTTTATCTCGTAATCCGACTGATAAAAAACATCAGCCATTGCATTGACGTGCTCCGGGTCCGGCACCTCATTTACCAGGTATTTGTATAGTTTATTGCTGATAAAATAAGCGGTCTGCTTTTGTTCCAGCAGGCGGTTGATGATGTCTTCACCGGTCAAATTGCCTGTTTTACCCATGAAGGTTTTTTGCCCGTCGTCATGCAGAAAAGGGCGCAGCCGGAACTGGCCGTCCTTATCAAAGCCCCAGCCTGTAAATGCACGTGCCGACTCTTTAACATCCTGCTCCGAGTAATTGCCCCTGCCGATGGTGAATAGTTCCATCAGCTCACGGGCAAAATTTTCGTTCGGGTGTCCCTTGTGGTTTTGCTGATTATTTAAAAACTGCAGCATGGCCGGCGATTGGGATACCTCCAGGAGCATATCGCGAAAATTGCCCAAAGCATGGCTGCGATGGATGTTATTTAGTTGCTGGGCATAAGAAGCATTTTTGCTCCGGCAGGCAAAATGATTGTGCCAAAACAAAGTCATCTTCTCCCTAAGCTGGGCATCAGTAGTGCTCATGGATTGGATCCAGGCCAGGTTCAGGTCTTTTTCCTGGCGCCTTTGCTCCTGCATGAACTGCTTTTTTGTGAGCTCATCACCCTTCAAAAGCATATTGTAGTCCGTATTGCCCTGGATCAGCGCCAGCGGTACACTGGCAACAGAAGTCTTAAAGAGTTCTTTTACCTGTTTTTTTACGGTGGAATGCGCGGCTATTTGGTCCGCAAACGACAGCCCGAAGCCGGCCCTGGCATATAAGTGCTTTATCTGCTTAAGGTTATCCATAGCCTCGATTTGACTGGGTTTTTGGGGTAATGGTTTAAAAAGGCTTAAACTTATTTCTGGTTGTTTCGTAATATTTTCTTGCTATATTCACCCAACCAAATCCTTATTGCCCTGAAGAAATTATTTACCCCATTTCTTTTTCTGCTTGCAGCATTTTCCGTGAAGGCGCAAACCCGCGGTTTTGGCAATATTGACACTGCCGATCTGAAACTCTCTTCCTGTGCTTTTGAAAAGGATGCGAACGCGATGGTATTGTTTGACGGCGCCAAAGTCACTTTTTATATTGATGGCGAATTATTACTTGAGAGGCACCGCAGGATTAAGATATTTAATGAAAAGGGTAAAGAATTTGCCAGTGTAAAGATGGAGTATGATAATATGTATGGTGCTGACGATATTTACAATGTTGAGGCACAGACTATCAATCTGGACAATGGGAAGATAGTTACTAGACCGCTCGACCCGAAACTGATATATTCCCAGCATACGGATAAAAACAAGGACGCCATCATTTGCTTTCCTAATGTAAAAGCAGGCTCAGTGATCGAATATCGTTATCGTTTGCACGCAATATGGCAACCAATTTTCCTGCATGGTACTTTCAAAGCGATATTCCAACCCGTTACAGCCGGTTTGATGTATTTTTCAACAGGCAGCTTCATTTTACGGCCCTACAAGGCTAATCAGCGCTTTTAAAGGACACTGTAGAGGAAGGTGGGCATTATTGGGTTGCAGCCGATCTTCCATCGTCAAGCAAGGAGTCCTTTATGAGCGCGAAGGGCGATGCGCTCCACATGTGTCGCTGTTGTTAACTGAAGTCAGGTATTGGGACAAGCGGATATCAAACTGAACGAAACCTGGGCGGAAGCCGGGAAATCATTGTCCAATGAAAAGAGTTATTTCAAAGAACTTGACCAACACCTGAATGGTGAAGATACACTAGTAAAACAGGCCGCCTTGTTTAAAAACAGCGATGAAAAAATAGCCTACCTGTACACTCCGTAAAAAATACCATCGGCTGGAACGGCTATGAAAATTGGGCGTCGAAGGACGGAATAAAAAAGGCCTGGAAAAAAAGAGTGGGCAATTCAGCGGAGATCAATGCCATACTGTATCACCTGCTAAAGAGATGTGGGGTAAAGGCTTATCTCATGCTGGTCAGTACACGTGAAAACGGCTTGCTGGAGCCAGACTTTGTTGACCTGTTCCAACTAAATGGTTTGGTGGCTTATGTTCCTATTGATAGCGCCAGATATTATATTCTGGATGCAACAAACCACTTTTATACCTATAATCAGATTCCTTATAATCTGCTGAATTCTTATGGTTTGTGCCTGGATAAAGAAAAGGGCAAATATGATATGCTGTTTATTGAAACGAGGGAGCCGTCCAAAGAAATCACTTTTATTAATGGCGAAATCGGACCGGACGCTAAAATGAAGGCCACTGGTGAGATCAGTAGCTATGGTTATAACCGGACAGCCAACATAGAATTATACAAAACCAAAGGTGAAGAAAAGTATAAAGAATACCTAGGGAAAATGATAACAATATCAAATTGACCAATCTTAAGTTGGGCAATCCCGGAGTCGATTCTTTGCCTTTAAAGCAAAATTTTGATTTCACTTATGATCTTAAATAACACGGACAATTATATTATGTTCAGTCCTAATATATTTACATCACTGCATAAGAACCCCTTTCTTAACGAGACCCGGAGCGCGGATATCGACTTTGGATACCTCAATAACCATATGATCTTTGGACGATACAAGATACCCGAGGGGTACATTGTTGAATCATTACCCAAAGATGCCAATATTGTTATGGCCGATAAGAGTATCAAATTCAAAAGGACTTTAGGTAAAGAAGACGGATATATATCTGTTCATTACGAGATCCGGGTTCAGCGTACACGCTTTCGCAAAACAGAATATGATGATCTTCACGAATTTTACAAAAGAATGTATGATATGCTTAATGAACAGATCATACTGAAAAAGGATAGCAAATCAGCCAGCAAATAGTTACCGTAAAAAATTAATATATAGAACTCAATAATTATACTAACCAACCAAACCATCACAAATGAATAAATTTATTCCCCTGCTGCTGCTTGGAATGATTTCAATTGCAGCCAATGCCCAGACCACGCCGGCTGTTCCCGTGCCGCAGGCTTATGGAAAAGTGGATCAGGCAGATCTTGAAATGAAAGCCTGCGATTTTGAAAAGGACGCCAATGCAGAAGTGCTTATTGATCAAGGCACAACCTATTATGGATCCGATCTTTACTCCATTACCGAAGAGATCCACCGGCGCATTAAAATATTTAATGACAATGGCAAAAAGGAGGCTGATATACATATTGAATATTATGGTGGCAACCGGCTCGAATATATTACCGGAATCCAGGCGCAGACCATAAATTTGGTGGATGGGAAGATAGAGATCACCAAGCTTGATAAGAAACTAATCTATACCAAAGCTATTGATAAGCAGCGGAATGAGATCACGTTCACCATGCCGAACGTCAAGGCAGGAAGTATTATTGAATATAAATACAATTTTAATACCAATGATAATTACGCCTTGCCAGCCTGGAGTTTCCAGGATAAAATACCGGTTAGGTACAGCGAATACAGCGCTTCGGTGCCTGATGTTTTTTATTTCAGGCCACAGGCCCAGTTGACGCTTCCGCTTGCAAAGGATACACACAAAGAAGAAGGCAGGTCCTTAACCTTAACCTCAGGCAACTATCCTTACACGCTCAATGTTGACACCAAAGTGATGTTAAATGTCCCTTCATTGCCTGATGAACCATTTATGTCATCCTTTCGTGATAATGTACAGGCTATACGTTTTCAGTTTGTTTCCATCAGACCGATCGGTGGTTTTGAGCATGTCGGCAACGATACCTGGGCAAAAGTGGGTGGCAGCCTGATAGACGATGATGATTTTGGCGGACAGCTGAATAGATCACTGAATAATGAAGAAGAGATAATCGCTAAAGCCAATGCGCTGAAATCGGAGGATGAGAAGATCGCATTCGTATTTAATACGGTAAGGAATGCCATGAAATGGGACGGCAAAGACCGCTGGTACACCATCGACGGAACCAAAAAGGCCTGGGAAAATAAAACGGGAAACTCAGCTGAGATCAATCTGATACTTTATCACCTGTTGAAAAAATCCGGTCTGGAGGTTTATCCCATGGTAGTCAGTACACGTGAACACGGAAAGGTTGCCCCTTTTTACACTTCGCTCGTGCAATTTAACCGGGCTGTCGCTTATATTCCTGTGGATAGTACCAGAAACTATATTCTTGATGCTACGGGGAAGTATAATCAATATAATGAGATACCGGATGAACTGCTCAACTCCTCGGGCCTGTTCGTAGATAAGAAAAAAAATCAGTATGATATTGTTTATCTGCACAAGGAAGAACCTGCACGCCAGATAGTTTTGATATCAGCAGAAATAAAACCGGGAGGCAAGCTGGAAGGTACTGCACAGATAAGCAGTTCGAGCTACAATAAGATCAATGCCGTTGAGCGTTACCAGAAAGACGGCGAGAAAAAATATATTGACTATCTGCGCGGCGACGACAATAGCCTGAAAATATCTTCCGTAAAAATGGAAAATATGAATGTGGACAGTCTGCCATTGACCCAGAGTGTTGCCTTTAACCTGGAACTGGCCGGCTCCGATGAAAACTACATTTATTTGAACCCTAACCTGTTCACTTCACTTAAGACCAATCCGTTTTTGAGCGAAACGCGCGTTACGGATATCGATTTCGGTTATTTGAGAAACTACTCCATCAACGGCGTATACAAATTGCCGGCGGGTTATAAAACAGATGCACTTCCAAAAAGCGTAACGATCGTCATGCCGGATAAGAGCGTTAGCTTCAAACGTCTTGTGGCTGAACAGGATGGGACTATCATCGTGCGCTATACGATAAACTATAGTAAGGTGAAGTATTTAAAGGAAGACTATCCGGATTTCCACGAATTTTTTAAACAAATGCATGCCATGCTGAATGAGCAGATCATATTAAAAAAAAGCTGATAATCTCGACTGACCAGGGGAACGAATAATTATATACAAATAGATGAAAAAACTATTTACAACGATGCTGCTGGGCGCCTTATTTATTTCGGCTAAAGCGCAAAAAGCACCTGGCGTGCAGCCATATGGGCGGGTAGATCAGGCTGACCTTGAAATGAAGGATTGTGATTTTGAAAAGGGGGCTAATGCCATGGTGCTTTTTGATAAGGTGAGATAGCTCCTTTGGGCGAGCGGATGACGGCCCTGAACATGGAACGTCATATACGGATAAAGATCTTGAGTGAATTTGGTAAAAACATGGCTAGTGTCAGACTGGTATACAATACGCATAGCCTGTATGGTGACATTAGTAGCGGTTATGCAAGCGGAAACCATAAATGCGAAAGATGGCAAATTAGTAATTACTCCTGTTGACAAAAAATCGATTTACATCGAAACGATAGATAAACTGAATTCCGCGATTGTGTTTGCTTTTCCTAATGTAAAGCCGGGTTCAATAATAGAGTATAAGTACCGCGAAGCCGGTCAATATTTTCCCACATGGTATTTCCAAAATTCTGTACCTACCCGCTATAGCGAAATCGATGTCAACATTCCCAACTATCATCCCTCCTTTTCCCTTTTAATTTTAGGAGTATCCCCCATGTTAAACAGCAGTTCGCAAAGAGTCAGGGCGATGGAACAGATGCCTATCAGGTGAGGGTTATGGCAAATGTGCATTCGATGCCTGTGGAGCAATATATGGGCTCATGGAGAGAAAACCTGCAGCGGATAGATTTTATCGGTATTAATGCCAATTTTAGTACCTGGCCTAAAATAGGCGCATATATACTAAAATCAAATGCGCTGGGGTTTGACTTGGACAGAAGTATTAGCGGAGAAGCAGAAATTCTTGAAAAAGCTAAAAGCCTTAAATCTGATGATGAGAAAATAGCTTACATTTTTGATGAGGTCAAGCACCAGATGAAATGGAACGGATGGTATCAATACCTTTCTTTGGAAGGGAATGTTAGAGCCTGGGATAAAAAGACAGGTAATGCTACCGAGATCAATATGATCATATATCATTTATTGAAAAAGGCAGGCATAAAATCGTACCCATTAGTTGTTTGTACTAAAAATAACGGTAAGATAAATCCAGTCAATCCAACGTTTCACGCGTTTAACAATACGGTTGTTTATGTTCCGGTGGATAGTACAAAAAACTATGTTCTTGACGCCTCCCAAAAAGAAAACCTCTATAATGCCATACCAGTAAACATTCTGAACACTTTCGGCTTAAGTATCGATACGCATAATATTTTAGGTATCGACCAGGATGAAAAAAACAAAGCGTTTCAAATGGTTTTCATTTCGGATGATGAGCCGGCGATGCAGTCTGTTTCTTTGAATGGAGAAATAAAGCCCGATGGAAAGATTGATGGGACTGCTGAAATAACAAGTTATAAATACAACAAAGAACGCATCTGCGGCTATATGATACGCTCGGCGAAGTAAAATACGTTGACTCGCTCAGGCGGATTGATAACAATCTGAAAATAGCCGCCTTCAAGATTGAAAACGCTGATGTAGATTCTCTGCCGCTATCACAAAAAGTCAGCTTTAATTTGGATCTGACAGGTTCGGACGGCAATTATATTTATTTTAACGGCAACCTGTTTAATTCAATGGGTAAGAATCCGTTTTTTAAGGATGAGCGATTTTCAGATATCGACTTTGGATACCTCGACAATCATGCCATATATGGCGTTTACAAAATGCCAGATGGATACAAGACAGAGGCGCTGCCCAAAAGCATTTCCATTGTAATGCCGGATCAAAGCATGGTTTTTAAGCGTACAATAGTGGAAGATAACGGCACCATTTTGGTGAAGTATGTGCTCAGCCATCGCAAAACCATCTATTTCAGGGAAGATTACCCGGATATCCAGGGTTTTTATAAAAAGATGTATGAGTTGCTAAATGAACAAATAATATTAAAGAAATCCTGATAAAATGTATATTCCTAAATGCTTAATACGCCCGGCATTCGCCATAGTTGTTTGCTGTCTTGCCGTTTTGAAAACTCATGGTCAGGATAAAGATATTCCGCAAGAGCTATATAAGGCCGCGGGTATCGCTGACTCCCTAAAAGAGGATGCCAACTCCATTATCAGATATTCCTCGGATGAGGTCAATATAAAGGCTCCGGGTAAGGCGGTCGTCAGGCACCATAGCCTGGTAACCATCTTAAATGAAAAGGGCGACAAGAAGGCCATGGTTGCCTACGAATATAATCGGAAATATGACACTTACAGCTATATCGACGTACATATATATGATGAGAATGGTAAAATGATAAAAAAATATCATAAGAGTGACTTTTATGATGTTGCAGCACCGGGCGGCGAAACTTTGGTTTCTGACGATCGTTTTCTGCTTTTAAAGCATACCATAGCGCATACCCTGAAACCATTGAAATAGATTACGAAGAAGATATCAACAGTTATATTTTTATCAATCCGCCCGATGGCATATCAGAGGGCATGAGCAATATGTGCAACATGAGACATACAAGGTTATTGTGAAGTCTGATATGGGTTTCAAATATAAGTGTAAGAATATCGCGCTTGTTCCGGTAAAGTTACTCAGGACGTGAACTCAAATCTATATCTGGAACGTATGATAAATAAAGCATTTAAACTGGAAGAGGGCGCCCAGGCCTGGAGAGTATTACCAGAAATGATTTTACAGTCAGTCAGTTCAATTTCTTTGGTTACCCCGGCGACTATCAGCTCGGCAAAATTTTGGCAAATGGATGCATGATTTAAATAAGGAATGTATGCACCCTAAGTGCTCAACGGGTCGCAGAAATCAGAAAAATGACCGATACTATAAAAACTGACAAGGGAAAGGTTCAAATTTCTTTATAAATACATGCAGGAAAGCATGCGCTATGTAAGTGTTCATTTGGGCATTGGTGGGTTTAAGCCATTTCGCGGCGATTTTTGTCGATGAAAAAAAATACGGCGATTGCAAAGCATTGTCCAATTATATGCGTGCGCTGCTCAAAGCCGTCGATATTCCTTCTTATTATGCCTTAATTACGGCAGGGGACAATGAGGAGCCAGCTGATCATTACTTTCCGTTTAATCCGTTTAATCATGTTATTTTATGCGTGCCATTTAAAAATGACACCACCTGGCTGGAATGCACCAGTCGCACTGCAGCCCTTTGGTGATCTTGGGTCTTTTACCGAAAACAGGAATGCATTTACTTATCACCGAGGATGGCGGCAAATTGGTTAACACGCCGAGAAGTACCGCCCAGGAAAACCAGTTTAACAGTGAAGTACATATTAAACTTGCAGCCCGACGGAAGTGCCAAAGCACATGTGAAAGTTTTGAGTACAGGGGATTACCGCGACATGTTTATTGGCATGGCAGCGCAAAAAATGGATGAACAAAAAGAATTTTTGATCAGGTATCTTAATATTAAACAGCCAAGTCGTCTTTGATTTTAAATGATCGCCTGATAAAAATGAGATCAATCAGCTCAACATTGATTTGGAGTATGATAAGTTTTGTGATGTGCTGGCTGGCGATAAGCAATTTTACAGGCCACGTGTGTTTGATCTTTGGGGGTCTACCATTACCGATGGGGAAAAAAGGAAAAGCGATTACTATTTTGAATATCCCGATGCAAAAATCCTGTGTTACCACCATTGAGCTTCCTGCAGGCTTTGAGGTGGAAACGTTGCCCGCTGCGGCCAGCCTCAAATTCACCTATGGCAATTATGAGATCAAATATGTGTACAACAAGGATAAAAACCAGGTGGTAAGCACGGCTAAATTTGTTTTAAACAACCACGTGATTCCCGCTGCCAAGTACACCGAGATGCAGCAGTATATGGACGGCATTGCCAAAGCCCAGAATAAAAAGCTGGTGATACGCAAGAAGGCATAAATTTGCCCTGATGATATTCAGGCTGAATGATGAGCTCATATTCCCCGACCCGGCCCTTGCCGACCCGGACGGACTTTTGGCCGTTGGCGGCGATCTGTCGCCCGGCCGCCTTTTATTGGCGTATCAGCGCGGTATATTCCCCTGGTACAGTGATGATACGCCGATACTTTGGTATTCTCCGCACGAAAGATTTGTGTTATTTCCTCAAGAACTGAAAATCTCCAAAAGTATGCGCCGGGTTCTGAGCTCAGGCGCCTTCAAGGTCACTTTTAATCAATGTTTCCAAAGCGTGATCAGTGAATGTTCCATTGCCCGTCGCAAGGATCAGGACGGTACCTGGATCACGAGCGACATGCAGCAGGCATATGTCCGGCTGCATCAGCTGGGGCATGCCCATTCCGTTGAGGTCTGGAGCCAGGATCAGCTGGTTGGCGGATTATATGGCATTGAGACCGGCCGGGTTTTTTGCGGCGAAAGCATGTTCAGCCTGGTGAGTAACGCCTCCAAGGTGGCGCTGGCCAGCCTGTGCAATACCGGCAAATATGGGCTTATCGACTGCCAGGTGCATACCGGGCATCTGGAGTCCATGGGGGCAAAAATGATCTCCAGAAAAGAATATATGCTCCTGCTGCAAAATTCCGGGGCTAAAGATTAGTTTTGCTATATGGAGCAGATCAACGTAAAGGAGCGTATTATTTTAGGCATTGACCCGGGCACGGCCGTAATGGGCTATGGCCTGGTGAAGGAAACGGGCTCCAAAATTGAACTGATCAGCCTTGGTGTGGTTAAAATGGAGAAAATTGATGACCACATGCTTAAGCTTCAGCGCATATTTGAAAAAACAGTGCACCTGATCGATAATTATAAGCCGGATTGCCTGGCCATTGAAGCGCCTTTTTATGGCAAAAACATACAGGTCATGCTGAAGCTGGGCCGCGCTCAGGGTGTGGCCATGGCTGCTGCACTTACGCGAAACATCACCATCACGGAATATGCGCCCCGCAAAATAAAGCAGGCAATAACAGGCAACGGCAATGCAACCAAGGAACAGGTGGCAGCCATGCTGCAAAGTCTGCTAAAATTTACCGAGACTCCGGAATTTTTGGATGCTACCGACGGGCTGGCGGTAGCGGTTTGCCATTCTTTTCAGAAGATCAGCACCGGAAAAACGCCGGGCAAAAAATCCTACTCAGGCTGGGAGACCTTTGTAAAGGATAATAACGGAAGAGTGAGCGGCGCTGCAGCAAAAAAATAGAGACCCGGTGTTCGCCGCGTCTCCAAAAGTATTTTGTTAGTTAGGAATTCTAGGATTCATGCCTTAGCGCTTCCTTGATCTTTTCTGCCGTCGCGTGCAACTGCTCCGGCGTAAAGCTCAGTTTTGGCCGCGCGAAATTAAGGTCACTCACATGATTCATCGGGATCAGGTGGATATGCGCATGCGGAACTTCAAGGCCAATCACGGCTACACCTATCCTTTTGCAGGGAATGGCTTTTCTTAATCCTGTTGCAACGATCTTGGCAAATATCTGCAGACCCGTATAAAGTTCATCTTCCAGATCGAACAGGTAATCCACTTCCTTTTTGGGTATGACCAGCACATGGCCTTCGGCCAGCGGACTAATATCCAGAAAAGCCAAATAATCCACCGTTTCGGCTACCTTGTATGAAGGTATCTCGCCGGCTACTATTTTTGAGAAGATTGTCATTTCCTGATCTGCTTTTTTTGTGGTTGGTGGGTATGAAAAACCGGTGACCAGCGCATTACGCCAGTCACCGGTCAGCGATTACAATCTGCTTATCTCGAGAATCTCGAATTCCATTTTGCCCGCAGGCACGGTGATCTCGGTTCGTTTCGCCTACCTTTTTGCCTAGCAAGCCTTTTGCAATAGGAGAACTTACCGATATTTTGCCTGATTTCAGGTCGGCTTCACTTTCAGATACGAGCTGATAGCTCATCGTGGCGCCGTTTTTTACATTCTTTATTTTAACGATCGATAAGGCCAGTACTTTTGACGAATCGAGTTTGCTCTCGTCAAGCAAACGCGCCGTTGAAAGCAGCTCTTCCAGTTTGGCGATCTTTGTTTCATGCAGGCCCTGCGCTTCTTTGGCAGCGTCATATTCTGCATTTTCCGATAAGTCACCCTTATCCCTGGCTTCGGCAATTGCTTTGGCTATAGCAGCCCGGCCAGCTGTTTTGAATCGCTGTAACTCTTCTTTTAATCTCTCTAAACCATCCTTGGTATAATATGCTACCTCTGCCATGTCAACTTATTATTAATTCTTTAGTTTATAAAATGGTACTAAAAAAAACCGTCCTTCTAGATGAAGGACGTAATTCCATTAAAAACGAACAAGACTACATTGGCAATTGCCTATATAGTCTTGCTTTACAGTAAAACGAAGATAAGCTATTTAAGTTTTAAAATCCAAATTTTTTAGGGCGAATTTAGATGGCTCAGATTGATAATCCGCTCAGTTTATCGGCCATCACCTCGCTTATTCTGCGGTAGGAGTCGAATGTCCATCCTGCCACATGCGGCGTGAGTAATACTTTGCCGCAATGGCGGAGCTCTTCGAACCATTCCTGCTGGGCAAGGGCCGGAAATTTTTCTACTTCCAGTACGTCCAGGCCTGCGCCCAGGATCTTTCCTTCTTTAATCGCATTCAGTACGGCCTGGGTCTGCACGACTTTTCCCCTTGCGGTATTCAGCAGGAAAATAGGCTTTTTAAAATGAAACAGGTACTCCTGGTCGACCAGCCCGCTGGTTTCCGCTGTGAGCGGGATATGAAAGCTAACCACGTCGGAGAGCCGGACGATCTCCTCCATGCTTACTTCCCTGGCGTAGGTGTCGCTGAAGCCGGTTTTATATTTATCGTAAGCGATCACCGTGACATCAAAACCCGAGAGCTTACGGGCAAAGCTTTTCCCCATAAAGCCGTAACCAATGATGCCGACGGTTTTGCCTTTTAACTCATAACCCCGGTTTGCCTCGCGTTTCCAGACGCCTTCCCTCACCTGGCGGTCCGAGCGGTTGATGTTGTTCATCAGGCCCAGCAGCAAGGCTATGGCGTGTTCTCCGACCGCATCCATATTGCCTTCCGGTGCATTGATCAGCGTGATGCCCTTTTCCCCGGCATAAGCTTCGTCAATATTATCCATACCGGCTCCTGCCCGGCAGATGAAGCGCAGGTTTGTAGCCAGGTCGAGCACTTTTTTATTTACCAGGAATTTGGAACGGATCACCAGCCCCTGGTAACCGGCCAGGATCTCAAAAGCCTCCTCGGGCTTAATCGCCGGCTGATAATCGCAATGGTATCCCATTGCCTGGGCCCGTTCGATGAAGATGGGATGTATGTCATCGGCGATGAGTATGTTTTTATTCATGATCTGTTAGCAGTGATCTTATTGGTCAAATTAACAAAATCGGCCACACTCAGGCGTTCGGCCCGGAGGTCGAGCGCAGGTTCATCCACCATCTTTTCCTTGTTGATCAGGGACGATAAGGCATTGCGCAGCGTCTTGCGGCGCTGGTTAAATCCGGCCTTTACGACCTGCCAGAACAGTTTTTCGTCGCAGCCGAGCTGCTCGGCATCATTTCTGGTCAGGCGTATCACAGCGGATAGCACCTTTGGCGGCGGATTAAATACGCCTGCCTTTACGGTAAACAAATATTCTACCTTATAATAGGCCTGCAAAAAAACGCTCAGGATGCCGTATTCCTTGCTGCCGGCTTTGGCTGCGCAGCGCTCGGCAACTTCTTTCTGGAACATGCCCACTACCTGGACTACCTGGCGGCGGTTATCGAGTACCTTGAATAATATCTGTGAGGAAATGTTATAGGGGAAATTACCGATGATACCCAGCGGTCCGCTGAACCTTCCAAAATCCAGTTCCAGGAAATCGTCGTTGATCAGGCGCTGGCCCAGGGCGGGATATTTTTTTTGAAGAAATTCGTAAGACTCCGTATCGATATCGATCAGGTAGGTTTCCAGCCCGGTTTTCTGCAGCAAAAAATCAGATAGAATGCCCATTCCTGGGCCCACTTCCAATACCTGGGAGAAACTGTTTTCGGGCCTCAGGCTATCAACTATTTTGGCCGCGATGTTTTTATCAGTGAGAAAGTGCTGACCCAGATGCTTTTTTGCCCTTACCAATGACATTTTTCATTCAAATATTTGCGCAAATAACGTCATATTTGTCCTTTAATCTGGAATTATCAACCTAAAATCTTTTTATTCGTAAGTTTGGGTCAGGCTTTTAGATAAAAAGGCTTTAGAAATTAAACCAGTTTACAGGCCGGTGATTCAGCTTGAGCCCGGTGAACCGTAAATAAATATGAGCGAAAAACTTAAAATCGGCATCAGTATTGGTGACGTTAATGGCATAGGTCTTGAAGTGATCATCAAAGCGCTGGTTGACAGCCATATTTATAATTATTTCACGCCGATCGTTTACGGCCACACGAAAGTGGCTTCATTTCACCGCCGCGCCATCAATGCCGGCGAACTGAATTTCAATGTGATCAGTCACGCTTCGGATGCCCAGCCCAAAAAGGCCAATATGATCAACTGCTGGGAGGAAGATGTAAAGATCGAACTCGGTGAGGTTACCCCCTCCGGCGGCAAGTATGCGCTACTTTCATTGCAGCGCGCCACGGCCGATCTGATCAGCGGCGATATTGACGCCCTGGTAACCGCTCCGATCAACAAAGACAATATCCAGAGCGAGGAATTTACATTTGCCGGCCATACAGAATACCTGCAGCAGATGGCAGGTGCTCCGGAGTCGCTCATGTTCTTGGTGAGTGAGACGCTGCGCGTTGGCGTAGTAACGGGACATATCCCGCTCGGCAAAGTGGCCACCGCCGTAACGGCAGATAAGATCCTGGCCAAGCTTAAGCTGATGGACACGAGCCTGCAGCAGGACTTCTGGATACGCAAGCCACGCATCGCTGTTTTGGGCCTGAACCCACATGCCGGAGACAACGGGCTGATCGGAACGGAAGAAAAGGACGTTATCATTCCCGCTATCGAACAGGCCCGCGCCAGTGACATTCTGGCCTTTGGTCCTTACTCCGCAGACGGGTTTTTTGCCAGCGGTACCTATATGCAGTTTGACGCTGTTCTGGCAATGTACCATGACCAGGGACTGATCCCGTTCAAGCAGATAGCTTTTGAATCGGGGGTTAATTTCACGGCAGGACTGAATGTGGTGCGCACTTCGCCTGACCATGGCACAGCCTATGATATTGCCGGGAAAAACATTGCCTCGGAGATTTCCTTCCGCGAAGCCCTGTTTGCCGCCGCGCACATCGTAAAACACCGCAGGGAAACGGCCATCTTAAACGAGAACCCGCTAACGATCACCAAGCTCAGCCGCGACCGGGACTAAAGCTGCACAGGCTTCATTCTGGGAACCAGGAGCTGCATAATGCACCAGGCCACCAGGTAGGCGCCGCCGCATACAAAGAACATGATGTAATAGGCCGTTTCGATCTGTCCTATGGCGCGGTAATGTACAAACAGATTTTTCTGAACGAACAGCGACAGGCATACGCTGCCGATCGAGCCGAACATGCCGCCGATACCGGTGACCGAACCGACCGTCTTTTTAGGAAACATATCGGAAACCGTCGTGAATATATTCGCACTCCAGGCCTGGTGAGCCGAGGCCGCAAGACCAATAATAATTACCGCCAGCCACATATTTACGCTGCCCAGTATCTGGGCGAAAATGATGGGCACTACGGCAATGGCATAGATCAGCATAGAGATTTTACGGGCTTTAAATACGGGCCAGTTTTTTTCGATCAGGCTTTTGGGCAAATAGCCGCCATAAATGCTGCCAAACGTAGAGATGGTATAGACCAGGGCAACGGGCAGGGCGATGGCGGTTCCCTTGATGCCATACTGGCTTTCCAGGAAATCCGGCAGCCAGAAAAGGTAGAACCACCATATCGGGTCGGTCAGAAACTTTCCGATAGAAAAGGCCCAGGTTTGTTTGTAGCTCAGCAGTTTTGCCCAGGATGCCTGGCCAGTGTCCGTCAGCACGTCAGCGCGGTCCTTTTCGTCCGCGTCGCTGTTAATATAGTCCAGCTCGGCCTGGCTTAGTCTTTTTTGGCTTTGCGGCACCTGGTAATAGATCATCCACAATACCAGCCAGACGAGGCCCACGGAGCCTGTTAAGACAAATGCCCAGCGCCAGCCCCAAACGACTGCGATGAAAGGCACGGTCAGCGGCGCAATAATGGCCCCGATATTCGCTCCGGAATTAAATATTCCGGTTGCCAGCGCCCGTTCCTTTTTGGGAAACCATTCGGCAACGGTTTTAATGGCTGCAGGGAAGTTGCCGGCTTCACTCAGGCCCAGCGCCGAGCGGACTACGGCAAAGCCAAAGGTGCTTGCGGCAAAGGCATGGCAAACGGCAGATACGCTCCACAGGAAGGTGGAAAAGAAGTATCCCATCCGCGTGCCCAGTTTGTCGATCATTCTGCCGGCCAGCAGCAGGCCAATCGAATAGGCGACCTTGAAAGCTATTTCTACGTTGGCATAGTCGCCATCATCCCAGTTAAACTCCTTGGTAAGATTTGGTTTCAAGAGGCTGATCACCGCCCTGTCCAGGTAATTGATCGTTGTAGCAAAAAAGATCAGCGAGCAGATCACCCACCTGTAATTTCCGGATTTTACGTTCATAAGGGCCTGGCCGATTGGATAAGTTCGAGTGCGTGCACGGTGCTGGTATAAAGCTGGTCGTACGCCCGTTTTTCTAAAATTTCTTTGGTGATCAGTTTGCTGCCCATACCCAGGCAGCATACGCCTGATTGGAACCAGCGGCTGATATTTTCCTGGTTTAATTCTACGCCGCCCGTAGGCATAAATAACTGACCACGGAATACGTCCGATACGGCGCTGACGAAGCCAGGCCCCAAAACATTGGCCGGGAATATTTTAATCAGCGGGGCATGGTGCTGCTGGGCCAGGTGGATCTCCGTGGGCGTCATGCAGCCGGGTATCCAAAGTCCGTCATGCGCGGCTGCAGCAGCTGCCACTTCGGGACTGACGATGGGCGCAACGAGGAAATCGGCGCCTGCAGCGATATATTTCATCGCATCCTCGCCGGTTTTTATCGTACCAATCCCCAGGTAAAGATCCGGCATTTCTTTTTCCTGCGCGGCTTTTAGCTGGAGGAAATTGCCATATGCCTGTTTTGCCCGGTTGGTATATTCCATCACGCGCACGCCGGCACGGTATAAGGTGCGCAGAATTTCCAGGCTTACCTGGGCATCCTCGTAAAAGAACAAAGGAAGCATTCCCTGCGCTAATATGCTATCCAGCACGGCTTGTTTATTTTTCATTTTACTGGATTGATAGGTCTAGATCTTTACCTGCATTTTCGCCAGTATATGCTTTGCCTTTTTATCTATCGTATCGCTGGGAACAAACAGTTTTTCAAAGGCGGCTATGGCGGCGAACTCCAGGGCCTGATAGGGATCAAAGTTATGGTAATATCCGTAGATGAGGCCGGCCATAAAACAATCGCCGCTGCCTACCTTGTTGATGATCTTTTTGGCCGTCAGCTCACCCGATGCATGAAATTTCCCGCCTTCGAACAGCGTGGCGTAATAGCTGACCTCGTCTTTTGAGTCAAAGCGGAAGGTATTGGCTACGGCCTTGCATTTAGGGTATTGCCTGGCGATCTCTTCAGAAGTACGTAAAGCTTCCTTCAGGTAAATGCTCCGCTGTCCGGATTCATGAATATCGGGAATAACCGGGATGCCCAGCATCTGCTCTGCCGCCCAGACATTGCCCATGATCAGATCGCAATACTGCACCAGCTCGGGCATGACTTCCAGCGGCGTTTTGCGGTACTGCCAGAGCCTGGAGCGGTAATTCAGATCGACCGATATGGTTATATTTTTATTGGAGGCGGCGATGAGGGCCTCTTTACAGACGTCTGCGATATTCTGGCTGATCGCAGGGCAGATCGCGCTGAAATGGAACCAGCTCACCCCCTGGAATTGCTTTTCCCAGTCAATCATACCCGGCTTCAGTTCGGAAAATGCGGAATGGGCACGGTCGTAGATCAGCGCATCATTTTTCAGGTCCCTGCCTTTGGTTAAATAGTATAGTCCAAGGCGGCTTCCCCGGTAAATAACGCCCGATAGATCGATGTGCTGGGCGGAAACATGTTCCGCGATTTTATGCGCCATTTCGTTATCCGGCAGCGCGGTAATATATTTCGAAGGAATATCCCAAAGGGCCAGTGCCGTAGCCACATTGAGCTCGGCCCCGGCAATATAGAAGGGCAGCACGTTTTCCTTCAACCAGATACCGTCCTGGTCGGGCGATATGCGCAGCAGCAGTTCCCCAAAGGAGAGTACCGTGCCCCGGGAATTCATCTTTAACTCAGCCATCACTTTATCGGATTAAGATACAATGTATTTTTTATACCCATTTCCAGCCCCCGCAATTCAGCCAGGCCTTTAAGGCGCCCGATGAGCGAATAGCCTGGAAAGGTATTATAACTGAAATCATCCAGCAGCTTGTGGCCGTGGTCGGGGCGCATGGGTATGGCAATATCAGTGCTGCCTGCCCGGGCGCGCCTTTGCTGCTCGCCGAGAATGCTGGTCATGACCGCGTGCATGTCCGTGCTGCCCCCCAGGTGATCCGCTTCATAAAAGCTGCCGTCAGCCTCGCGGCGCACGTTACGCAAATGCAGAAAATGAATATGGCTTCCCAGCCTGTCGATCATTCCGGGCAGATCATTGTCTGCCCTTGCACCGAGCGAGCCCGTACAAAAAGTAATGCCATTGGCAGGTGAAGGCGCAGCATTTACTACGTCCAGCAAATCTTTTTCGGTAGAGACCACCCGGGGCAGGCCCAGGATCGCAAAGGGCGGATCATCCGGGTGAATGCACATTTTCATGCCCAGCTTTTCCGCCTCGGGAATAATAGCCTGGAGAAACCATGCCAGGTTTTCTTTAAGGCGGGGAGCATCGATACCGGCATATTTTTCCAGATGCGCCTTGAATGCGTCCAGCGTTAATACGTCCCGGGTTCCGGGAAGTCCCGCCATGATATTATTGGTCAGTTTCTTTATTTCATCAGCGCTAAGGCTGTCCAGGTAGGTTTTAGCCTGCAGCTGCTCGTCGGCGCTGAAATCCTGGAAGGCGCCCGCGCGCTGCAGTATATACAGATCAAAGGCAGCAAGGGCTGGCGCATGAAAGCGGAGTGCCGAAGCGCCATTAGGAAGCCGGTAGTCAATATCGGTCCGGGTCCAGTCAAGTACCGGCATAAAATTGTAGCATACGGTTCGGATGCCCGCGGCAGCCAGGTTCCTGAGCGTGGTAATATATTTTTCAGCATAAGCCTCGCGCCCGGGGCCTGCCGTTTTTATGCTTTCATGAATGTTGACGCTTTCGACTACAGACCAGTTAAGACCTGCTGCCAGGATCTCATTTTTGCGCTTTTCGATCTCGGCGGCGCTCCAGACGTCGCCGCTGGGAATATGGTGCAGGGCGGTAACAATGCCCGTGGCCCCGGTTTGCCTCGCGGCAGATAATGTAACCGGGTCAGACGGTCCGTACCAGCGTAAGGTTTGTTCCAGATTGTTAAACATAATGGATGGACAGCAAAATAATCAGTGCCTAAATATAAAATAAATTGCCAGCAACTATAACCATAACCGCGGGATTGTTGCGCGGTTTTTGCGGGGCATAAAAAAAAGCGTTTCGAAAAAATCGAAACGCTTTCCTGTATTCCGGGAAGGTTTTATTACCAGAATCTTACGTACAAAAGAGAGATGACCATCAGGGTCACTACGATCATAGCCAGGATACCCGGCGATACTTTAAACATGGATTTATCGAGCGCGAAAGCTTTAGGATTGACCTTAGGACCGCCAAGGCTGATCAGGATCATCACCGCCATAGTAAAGAAGAATGCCAGTCCCATGCAAACGTGGAATGGTATCTCATAAACCAACTTACCGTTGTCCATTGTTTGGTAGGCGGTGTATAAAAATGTTTCGTGTCCAAACCAGGTTGGTGCATATACGTTGAATACAACCGAAAGCAAAAAGCCGGTAATTACGCCAACTACGGCTGCAGCACCCGTGGTGCGCTTCCAGAACATACCCAGGATAAACATGGCAAACACACCCGGACTGATAAAGCCGGTATATTTTTGAATGAAGGTAAAGCCTCCGGTACCGCCTATACCCAGCGTGTCATTCCAGGTAAAGCATATCGAAATGATCAGGGCAGCAATAATGGTGATACGGCCCACGCGAACCATGTTCTTTTCGTCAGCTCCCTTGTTGATATATTTCTTATAAACGTCCAGCGTAAAAATGGTAGAGATACTGTTTGCTTTACCGGCAAGTGAAGCCACGATGGCCGCAGTAAGGGCTGCCAGTGACAGACCGATCAAACCATTTGGCAGGTATCCTAATATGGCCGAATAGGCATTATCCGAAACGACCTCGCCATGCTTGCTGTTGACCAGCATTTCCGCATGCAGCAATCCTTTCTGGTGCAGCACATAGGCAGCAATGCCAGGAAGCATCACGATCAGCGGCATCAGTAGTTTCAGGAAGCCAGCGAACAGGATGCCTTTACGGGCAGTCTGCAGATCAGCTCCCAGGGCACGCTGGGTGATATACTGGTTACAACCCCAGTAGTTCAGGTTAATGATCCAGATACCGGCAACATAGGAAAGCAGTCCCGGTACGGTCAGGTAATTATCCACCTGCTGCTGAGAGGAACTTGACGTTGGTTTGGCAAAGATCATATGGAAGTGATCGGGAGCGTTTTTGATGAGCTGATTAAATCCTTCCACCGCATTCTCGCCAAAGCCAAAGGCCTTGCTCACAACGGTCAGCGCGATATAGGTCGTAGCCAGACCACCGATGATCAGCACGCTCACCTGTATTACGTCCGTGAAACCGATTACCTTCATACCACCCAGGGTGATAAATACGGCAAATACGGACAGCGCAATCAGGATGACTTCAAAGGATACCGGCGTACCGCCGATCAGGTTGTTGATGGCCAGTGAACCCAGGTATAATATCGAGGTCAGGTTCACAAAGACATACAAAAACAGCCAGAATATGGCCATGATCAGGGCAACCGTCTCGTTATACCGCGTTTTTAGGAACTGCGGCATCGTGAAGATCTTGTTTTTAAGATAAACCGGGATAAACCATACCGCAACGATGATCAGCGCGATGGCGGCGATCCATTCATAGGCCGCAACGGCAATACCGATGCTATAGCCATTGCCGCTCATGCCGATAAACTGCTCTGCGGAAATGTTCGATGCGATCAGCGAGGCGCCGATAGCCCACCAGGTAAGGGAACCTTCGGCCAAAAAGAAATCATGCGTGTCGGTGACCGCTTTCTTTTTCCTGCGGTAAACGTAGTAGCCATAACCAGCCACAATAAAGAAATAGACTACAAATATGACGTAGTCTATCATTGTAAATTTGCTCATTTTAGTTTTATAATTAGGGTTTTATTATCCTCTGGCACAATTCCCATCGACGCCTTATGGAGATGATTAAAAAATGATTGTTGTTTTGACAATTATAAACTATATAAAGCGATTTATCAAATTTTCCAGATATTCTTGTTTTCCGCTTAAAGTCTGCGGTTCACCATGGCTGATGGCATAATCCCGGAGCGCTTCCAGGCCTACTTTTCCTTGTTCAAAATCCCTGCCGGTGCCGCTATCAAACGAAGCATACCGGTCTTTTCTTATTTTTCTGTAATCCGATTTTTGCAGGATCTGGTCGGCGATGACCAGGGCCCTTGCGAAAATATCCATCCCGCCGATATGGGCATGGAACAGATCAGCCGGATCGGTCGAGTTGCGGCGAATCTTTGCGTCAAAGTTGATACCGCCGCCGCCAAAGCCGCCGGCCTCCAGGATAATGAGCATATATTCCGTTACCTCACCGATGTTGTTTGGGAACTGATCCGTATCCCAGCCGTTCTGCGCATCGCCGCGGTTCGCGTCGATCGAACCCAGTGCGCCCGCATCGGCAGCTACCTGCAGATCATGCTGGAAGGTATGGCCGGCCAGCGTGGCATGGTTGACTTCCAGGTTCAGCTTCATGTCTTTCAGCAGATCGTGTTTCTGAAGGAAACCCAGCACGGTGGCTGCATCATAATCATACTGATGTTTGGTTGGCTCGCAAGGTTTTGGTTCGATAAAGAAAGTACCTTTGAATCCTTGTTTTCGGGCATAGGCGATCGACTGGTGCAGGAACTGGGCGAAATGCTCCTGTTCGCGCTTCATGTCGGTGTTCAGCAGGGTCATATAGCCTTCTCTGCCGCCCCAGAACACGTAGTTCTCGCCGCCCAGTGCAATGGTAGCGTCCAGCGCCGCTTTCACCTGCGCTGCCGCATGGCTCAGCACATGGAAGTCGGGATTGGTTGAGGCGCCGTTCATATACCGGCGGTGGGAAAACAAATTGGCAGTGCCCCAGAGCAGTTTCACGCCGCTTGCTTCCTGCTTTGCTGCGGCATAGTCTACCATGGCCTGGAGGCGCCGGTCGTTTTCTCGAATATCATTGGTATAATCCACCACATCCACATCGTGAAAGCAGTAGTAAGGCAGGTTCATTTTGGTGATGAACTCAAAAGCAGCGTCCATTTTATCTTTGGCGCGAGCGATGGCATCTGCCTTTTCGTTCCAGGGGAACAGGTGCGTGGGTTCGCCAAACGGATCTGCGCCCGAGCCGCAGAATGAATGCCAGTAGGCGCAGGCAAAACGCAAATGGTCCTTCATGGATTTGCCGGCAACGATTCTGTCCGCATCATACCAGCGGAAGGCTAAGGGATTATCGGTGGCAGGGCCTTCATATTTTACCTGGCCGATGCCCTTAAAAAATTCTTTTTCTCCTGTGAGTATCATAATTAATAGGTATTTTGATTATTGAATGGTTATTGGTCTTTTTTTAACTCGGTTTCCAGCAGCCTTTTCCAATCCTGGTAAATGGCCTCAAAATGATCGCCCGAGGGCTCAACGACTTTGATCTTGCGCATATTCCGGAAAGCATCGGCTGGCGAGGAAAATATCCCGGCTCCGATGCCCGCGCCCAGGGCTGCCCCTGCGCTTCCGTCGTTATGGTAAAGTTCTACAGGTACGCCCGTAGCATTTACGAAAGTGCCTGTAAACAGATCGCTCAAAAACAGGTTGGCACGGCCGGCACGAATCACAGAGGGGCTCATCCCGTTCTCGCGCATGATATCCAGCCCGTAGCGGAATGCGCAGGCTATGCCCTCCTGCATGGCCCGGAACATGTGCGGGGCTCCATGCACGTTCAGGTCGATGCCCAGCATATGGGCACCAATAGGTCTGTTTTCCAGCATGCGCTCGGCTCCGTTACCGAATGGCAGGATGCGCAGGCCGGCAGCGCCTATGGGCGCCTCGGCCGCTTTTTCATTCATCTGGTAATAACTTGCCTGCGCGCCGAAGATATTCTTTGCCCAGCTATATAGCCTGCCCGTGCCGTTAATGCACAACAAGACGCCCAGACGTTTTTGCTGAGCCGTATAGTTGACATGGGCAAAGGTATTTACCCTGGAACGCGGATCATAGGTAAGCTCATCGCTCACCCCGTAGATCACGCCCGAAGTTCCTGCCGTTGCGGCAACTTCTCCCGGCGAAAGCACATTCAGTGAGAGCGCGTTATTGGGCTGGTCGCCTGCCTTATAGGTGATCGGAATGCCCGCTTTCAGCCTGAGTTTTTCGGCAACTGAACGAAGCAATGTGCCGTGACTTGCGAAAACCGGGCGAAGGGGTGGAAAAAGGTTTTTATCAAAGCCGAAGTAGTCCAGCACATGCGGCGAGAGCGCATCTTTTACAAAATCATAAAAAACGCCCTCGGACAGCGCCGAAACCGAAGTCGTGATCTCCCCGGTGAGCTTCATGGCAATAAAGTCCCCCGGCAGCATGACTTTATCGATTCGGTCGTAAATTTCGGGCTCGTTCTGCTTTACCCAGGCCAGCTTGGAGGCCGTAAAATTCCCGGGTGAATTCAAGCAGGTGCTCGAGGCACTCCTTTTCGCCCAGATCACGGAATGCTTTATTGCCGATGGCGACAGCCCGACTGTCGCACCAGATGATGCTGTTGCGCAGCACTTCCTGGTCCTTATTTACCAGTACCAGTCCATGCATCTGGTAGGCGATGCCGATCGCCCCGATATCATGGGGATTATAGGTGCCGCTGTTATTGCAAAGCTGGATGGCGTGCAATAACTGCTGCCACCACATATCCGGATCCTGCTCGGCCCAGCCGGGCTGGGGTGCCAGAATCGGGCTTTCGCTGTCAGGGTATTGCGCCGATGCCATAACCGCCTGACTGGCGGAGTCTACAACGGATACCTTCACCGATGAGGTGCCTATATCAATGCCCAACAATAACATAGCGGAATGTATTTTTTTTTCTGGTTTATAAATGCCCGAACCGGGCGGCTAATCTAATATTTTTTAATTTAATTCGAGCGTCACAACCGATTTTGCAGGCAGTGTGACGGAGAGTTTACTGCCCTCCTTCCGGGCTCCGTTAAAGCTGGTTATATGCACTTTATCAGGCTGAGTGAAGGTATTGACGTCCGTTAAAGCGGCCGAGGTCAATAGCTTTCCGCTCACTTTACTCCAGGCCAGGCCCTCAAGCGTAGTGCTTACGGTAACGCTGCTGTGCGGATCAAGATTGACCAGCGAGATATGTATTTTACCCGTGGAGTCCTGGGATGCGGACATGCTTACTGCAGGAATCTTTTGGCCGCCGAGCTCGTAATCCGGTGATTGCAGTTTCAGGGGTAAGAATTTTGCATCCTGGTGCACCTTGTACAGATCGAAGACGTGATAGGTTGGGGTAAGGAGCATCTTTTCCTTATCGGTTAAGATCAGCGACTGCAGCACATTGACGGTCTGGGCCAGGTTGGCCATTTTTACCCTATCGCAGTGATTATTGAAAATGTTCAGCGTCGTTGCGGCCAGCAGCGCGTCGCGCAGGCTGTTTTGCTGGTATAAAAAACCCGGATTGGTGCCGGGCTCCACGTCGGTCCACACGCCCCACTCGTCCACGACCAGTGCCACGCGTTTAGCGGGATCATACTTATCCATGATCGCTGAGTGCCTGGAAACCAGCTCCTCCATCTTCAGGCAACCCGCCATCGTAGAGAAATATTCCTTCTCGTCAAAATGGGTGGCAGAGCCTTTATGTCCCCAGTCGCCCGAGGGTATGGTATAATAATGCAGGGAGAGTCCCCACATATCGGTGCCGATATTCCGCATGCATACTTCCGTCCAGTTATAGTCATCCGAATTCGGGCCACTGGCAATTTTTTTGAGGCGGGCTCCGGGATAGTCCTTGGCAAAGGCAGCGTATCTGCGGTACTGGTCCGAATAGTATTGCGGGGTCATATTGCCGCCGCAGCCCCAGCTTTCGTTTCCTACGCCCCAGAAGCTAACTTTGTAAGGCTCGGGATGACCGTTTTGCTTGCGGAGCTGGGCCATGGTGCTTTCCCCATCCAGGTTAAGATACTCGATCCATCGGGACATTTCTTCCACCGTGCCGCTGCCCACATTGCCAGCGATATAGGGCTCGCATCCGATCAGCTTACAGAGTTCCAGGAACTCGTGCGTGCCAAAACTATTATCGTCGGTCACGTTGCCCCAGTTGGTATTGACCATTTTGGGCCGCTGCGCGCGCGGACCGATGCCATCCCGCCAGTGATATTCATCGGCAAAGCAGCCGCCTGGCCAGCGCAGGTCTGGTATTTTGATTTTTTTTAAGGCACGGACTACATCCAGGCGTATCCGGTCCTGTTTTTCTACCGGAAGCGAGGGGTCCACCCAGAAGCCGCCATAAATGCCATGACCCAGATGCTCCGCAAACTGTCCGTAAATAAAGCGGCTTACCGTAAGTTTTGGATCGCCCGCCGAGAGCTCAGCAGTGGCCGATTTTTGCGCCGGGGCAATCAGGGGCAGCGCCATCACCGCGGCCAGCAGCAGTAATTTAGGTTTCATTTTATAAATGTATAAAGAACATTTATAATAATCCAAATACCGGGGCTTGCAGGAATAAAAAAATTCCCGCAGATTTATGTAAAGCTTTGCAACAACTGACCCCTGGTTGTGTTTATCAGATTATTCCTTTAAGAATTAAACTTTAAAAACCACGATTATGCCTAAGTACGTTATCGAGCGGGAAATACCTGGCGCAGGAAAACTAACCGCGGATCAATTGAAAGCCATTTCACAAACCTCCTGCGGAGTGCTCAGTGGTATGGGCCCGCAGATCCAATGGGTCAACAGTTTCGTTACCGGCGATAAGATCTATTGTATCTATATCGCTCCTAATGAAGAAATGGTGCGTGAGCATGCGCGCCAGGGCGGATTCCCCGCAAATTCAGTAAGCGAGGTAGCCTCCGTTATTGATCCTACAACCGCGGAATAATAAATAGCTTTTGTTTATTGCTGCCTGGCTGCTTCATCCGGGTTAATAAGCCTTTTGCCCTTAATGACCATTTTCAGCCGCCTGCGTTTAAGGGATATCTGCGTTCCTGCAGTTTCGTTTTCTTCGATATGCAGCTTGTAGGCCGATAAAATATCCTGGTAGGTCAGTATTCCTACGATCTTGTCGCCCCTGGCAGAAAGGACCGGAAGCGCCTCGGTTTCCTCCTTTGCCATACATTCGGCGGCATTTCTTAAGGTATCGCTGTTATTTAAGCAGGTATTACCTGATGTGATAATCTCCCTAAGGGTACTGTCCTCGGACTGGGAGCTATATAGATCGCTCACCCGGAGAAAGCCTGCATAGGCACCGTCGCTATCTGCAGTTATAAAAAACGTGCTGCCTGCCCCCGTTGTTTCCACCCACTGGCGCGCTTCCCGGATGGTATTGTCCAGGCTAAGTACCACGTCCTGCGGGCTCATCATCTGGGCGACGGTTAGTTTGCTGAGCAGGTCGGGCTCAAATGAATCCGGAGTAAAAACACCACGGCGCGCAATTTTTTCGGTCATGATCGTGTTTTCCATCAGGAAAAACGAAACGAGGTAAGCTGCCGTACATGCGCCGAGCAAAGGCAGCAGGGCATGCGATTGCATGGTGGCTTCCAGGGCAAAGGTGATGCTGGTCAGATAGGCCCTTGATGCGCCGGCAAACATGGCGGACATGCCCACCAGGGCAGCCATCGGTATACTGATGCCTGCGGCAGGGAAAGCGCCGGCTACCAAAATGCCCATGATGGCTCCTGTTGCGCCGCCTATGGTGAGCAGCGGGGCAAGCGTACCGCCGGAAGTTCCGCTGCCCAGGGCAATGGCCCAGGAAAGGAATTTCAATAAACACAGGCTCAGGATCAGCGCCAGCGGAGCCGTGCCCGAGAGCAGATTAATGATATTATCATATCCCACGCCCAGGGTATGCGGTCCGTAATAGCCGACCAGGCCTACAGCGATGCCGCCGATGGCCGGCCACCACATCCAGTGGATGGGCAGTTTTTCAAACATGTCCTCCACAAAATAAACCGCTTTGGTAAGTCCCATGGCAAGGAAGCCGACCCCGATACCAAACGCACTGTATATGGCCAGGGCCAGGTTTGAGGGTGTAGCCACCTGGGGCATAGGAAATACAGGCCCGGATTCAAACAGCAAATGGTGGCCTGCCGCTCCGGTGATACAAGCCAGTGCAACCGGGAGAATGGCCTTGGGCGAGAACTCAAACAATAGCAGTTCGATGGCCAGGAAAACGGCCGCGATGGGCGTACCGAAAATGGCCGCCATACCGGCTGTGGCGCCAGCGGCCAGGATGATCTTACGCTCATTGGAGGTAATACTGAACAATTGACCCATGGTTGAACCCAGGGCGCCGCCGGTGGCAATTATGGGACCTTCTGCGCCAAAAGGGCCGCCCGTACCGATGGCTATGGCAGAGGACAGGGGTTTTAAAAAGGCAATGATGGGTTTTATTTTGCTCCTGTTGACCAGGATCTGTTCCATGGCCTCGGGTATACCGTGTCCCCGGATCGCTTTTGAGCCGTATAGTGCCATCAGGCCAACCAGGATGCCGCCAAGGGCGGGCACCGCGATCACCCAAAGTCCCAGGTGGTTATAAGCGGGGCTATGGAATTTTAAAGTAAAGGCGCCATAAAAAGCGATGTTGGTGATCAGGTTAATCAGCGAAACCAATACCTTGGCAACGAGGCTTATGGCAACAGCAACTGCGATGCACAGCAGGGAGATACTGATCAGCCTTTTTTTAAGGATTAAGTTTTTTCTTGGGTTGTTATTAGTTTCTGGTAAATCATTGGAGTGTAGGGGAGATAGGAATCCCGTTTGCGTAGCCCGTTGTTTTCATCATTGTAATTCGAATACTTATTTGCAGCCAGCCGGGAGGCCTGGTGCGGAAATGCTGCAAAGATAATCTAAACATTGTTTAATTAATAATAAAATGTCAAATTTGGTGCTTTTATGAGATATAAATATTGTTTAAGCAATGTTTTAGGTTTCGGGCTAAAAGCAAAAAATCTATTGGAATTTTGCTGGTAATTCATTATATTTGGTTTAAGCCAATTATAACAAACCTGTTACATTAAAAGGAGGTTTAAAATGAACCTGATCCATAAAATAGAAAGCTGGGGAGATGCTCATCATCCCAAATTGCTGGATGTATTGCGCATTTTTTTAGGTATTTTCCTGCTGCTCAAGGGCCTGGGTTTCATGGAGAATTCAGCGTACCTGCGTTCCCTGATCGAAAACCGCTCGGATATCCTGGTGCCCGAAGGCCTGCTGATGGCGCTGGTTTACTATGTTACCTTCGTTCACATGGTAGGCGGGGCGCTGATAGCTATGGGCATTTTGACGCGCTTCTGGTGCATCATGCAGTTGCCCGTTGTATTCGGAGCCGTTTTCTTTATCAATGAACTGCAATCGCCCTTTAATACCGACATTTGGTCTTCGGCAGCTGCCCTGGTGCTGCTGGTCGTCTTTGCCATCCTGGGTTCGGGAAAACTATCGCTCGAAAATTACCTGGAAAGCATTGATAATTAATTTTTCAATCAAATGGAGACATTATCTCCATGATGATTTATAATTGCAGTCGGATTGGACCCCTTGAATAATGAAGAACAGCCACGACTGTGATCTGAAAAGTTGCCTGCTATGCCAGCTTTGTCTGAAAGACTGGCTTCCGGCTGTGGCTACCCACCGCGAGAGCATTTTCGTTAAAAAAGGACAGGACATTTTCCGAGAAGGCGATCCTGTAAAGGGCATTTACTTCATTTATTCGGGCAATGTGAAGGTGCATAAAAAGTGGAGCGAAGAGAAAGACCTGATCATCCGCTTTGCAAAAAAAGGCGAGATACTGGGCCATACCGGCCTGGGGGAAGATGCGCATTACCCGGTTTCCGCGACTGCGCTGGAGCCGGTGGTTGTCTGCCACATTGGAATGGATTTTTTCGAGTCCACGCTGCGCGTAAACTCGGAGCTTACCTATAGGCTCATGCGTTTTATGGCTGGTGAGCTGCAGGAGGCCGAAAAAAGGGTCCGAAACCTGGTACATATGCCTGTCAAAGGGCGGATAGCGCAGGCGCTGCTTAATTTGAAAACGCAGTTCGGGCTCAGCGCTAACGGATCCCTTGGTATTGAAATTACCCGGCAGGACCTTGCTTCCTTTGCCGGCGCATCTTACGAAACGCTATTTAAAGTGATCAATGAATTTACCGAAGAAAAACTGATCGAAGCGAGTGGCAAAAGCATTACGATCGTAAACGAGACGATGCTCCGGGAGCTTACCCTAAAGACCAGCTAACCGGCTGCCTTAATAGCATTTTAAAGTAATATTTTATCTGTTGGGATGCCTGTGGCAGGTTATTTGGTTAAATTAGTGAACAAATCAGCACGCCCTATGAATACAGTTGAAAGGCCGGCCATCAGCGAACCCTCTTATAAAGCCGCACGTGCGGTTTCAGGCGCTATTGAAGATCATTTCATTAAACAGCTGGCCGCGGCGGTTACCCGTGGCGAAGCTGATTTGGCCTCGCAGCCCCCAAGGCACCTGATTGAGGCGATTATCAATACCGCTTTCTGGACAAGCCTCCGCAAAGAGGAGGGCCGTTCGCCCAAGATTTCCCTGGCATTCCTGGAGCCTGAAAAGACCGGCCAGCCGCTGATATTTGAACGGCGTCTGCCCCTGACCTCCGAGGTGCTTATTAAACTCGCCCCAGCCGTTGAGCGTTCCGGTATACATCTGGGCGTATGGCAGGACGAGGATGAGATCTACATCTGGGGAACCACTCATGATATACCCGGTTTCTGTTTTGTGCTGGAAGTGGTTGAACCGGGACTGCTGGTCGTCAAACACCGCAGAGTTGGTGGTTTTGGCAAATTTGTCAATGTGGCGGTACTGAAAGGAGACGAGATCAAGGTAGTTGACCAGCAAAGCGTCAGTATGCCTGATTGCCCTGCCCTGCTGACTTCCTTGCTTGGATTCTCCCTGCCGGCTTCCTGGAGCCCTGCGGTTAACATGCATGTGCAGCTTGCGGTATCCATGCGCGCCCACGGACGCGGCGGCTTGCTGCTGGTCGTGCCGGCTGATAACGAGAGCTGGCGTGAATCGATCATTCATCCCATCTCCTATGCCGTTTCGCCATCCTTCTGCGGACTGGCTGATCTGGTGCGCCAAAAACCGCACAAGGAAAACCTAGTCCACTGGCAGGAAGAACTTAACCGGGAGATTGAAAGTGTGGCCGGACTTACGGCCGTAGACGGGGCAACAATCATCAATGACCGGCATGAACTGCTTGCATTCGGCGCAAAGATCACCCGTCCCTTCGGAAGTGAAACGGTTAAGCAGATCATGGTAACCGAACCGATCATCGATACGCCCGCGCAGATCATGGCTCCCGGACAGGATGGTGGTACCCGTCATTTTGCGGCCGCACAGTTTGTGTATGACCAGCGCGATGCTTTTGCCCTGGTAGCTTCCCAGGATGGACGCTTTACGATATTTTCCTGGTCGCCCGCCGATGATATCGTGCATGCGCACCGGGTAGATACGTTATTGCTGTAAAGTAAAATCAATCTATTTTTTTACTGGCACCTTCCACAGCAGAAACTGAGAAAGTTCGCTGGCTGCCTTATCGTTTTCATAGCCCGCTGGCAACCGGCCATTGGTATATTCATTGTAGAGCCAGGGGTCACCGACGGCGACTACTACCCCTTTACCATAGTGGGCAATCGCAATAATGGGAACCTTTCGGTCCCTCAGCGCTGCGTAGGCTGGCGGCGTTACCGACAAAGAACAAATATCCTTCATAAATATCTTTTTTGTGGTTCTTAGGATCGGGCTACCCGCTTCGACCAGGATGGCACCATCCTGAATATGCGCATCGTCCGCGACGTGATTGCGCAGGTCATCGTTAAAATGGATGCCAAATTTTTCGGCCAGCGTATTAAAATGTTTAAGTTCCACATTGGCGCTGTCATTAGCCATCAGCAGCAACACGCCGCCAGCATGAACCCAGTCGCTTATTATTTTTACATGCTCGGGGCCAATATATTTTGGATCGGGACTTTCTTTTTTGGTGTCCGGGTCAACAATGATATAGATATCGGCCTGCTGCAGGTTTTCGGGGCTTGGGGCCTGGTAGAGCGTGGCGAGCGTTGCACCATGACGCCTAAAAGCGTTGCCAAAAATGGAAAAACCATTGTTGTCCTTTTCCTCCCATTTGTAATGGTAGGATTCCATATTACCAGAAGTGTCCTTCCTGTGCTCATCATTAAAATAGGAGTCGAGCAGCACCCGCTTTTGCTGCTGGGCTTGTGCGGCACCGAGGCTGATTATGAAAAATAGTGACAGGAGTACTGGGCAGCGTCTGGTCATAATTGGCTGTTAGGTAAAGCAATTTAATCAAAGATTATCGTTTTTTATTTATTTTCAGCCCCGGTATGATCAAAAAGTCCTGGCTGCTGCCCCTTTTAACGATAGCTATTATTTATTCCTCCTGTCACCGGTTCAGGCGTCCGGGACTCCCTTTCGGCGACCAGAAAGGCATCCATTTTACCGAGGTGCGCAGGGCGTTCCACAGCGGACTGGTGTTTGATGGGCAGGGCTACCAGCTAGAGCCATCCTGGAAGATGTACTTCGTGGCCGACGATTCGGTGATGGTGTTCAGCCCAAAGATGAAAAGGTATTATGGCTTTCATGTTTATTTCGATCACGACTCCGTCTTTAATATGGTCGATGCCTGGTTCAAATTAAAAAAGCTGGCCGCTGACAGCGTGGTACTGGAGGCATTAAGGGTTGAAAACAAAGTTATTTCGGACGAAGAGGGCGCAAAAGTACTGCTGACGTTCTATTCAGACCAGCATATCAAAAAGAAGGATACTTCCAGGATAAAAGCTATGGGGCTGCCAGGGAGGAAAGATACGCTGTTCATTAAAGAAAGATCACGCCTTGCAAACCAGACGATCGACAGCGCTTTTTCAGCGACCTCGCCGGTCCTGCTCCGAAGCCTGACGCCTTTGGTGAAAGTGGAAAAGGTAAAAAGTGAATCCACCCCTTTAAATAAGATCGATCCTTCCGTAGACTACCTTTATCCGGAATACAATATCGCGATCAGCAAAGCCTACGAGGATTTTGATTACTCTTTTTCGGTATTTGTTGACCAGAAAGGCGTCATGCACTTTCGCAAATCCAATATCCCTTATTCTTCGGAATATAAGGCCACCTACGAACAGGTGATGAAAGGCATTATGACGGGCTACCTGCAGCATTACCTGGACATTACGCCCGGCAATACTTTGGGCATCAGCCATACGACGGCCGTGCTGCTGAACGTAACAGGCAAAAAGGCAGCTAATTAATCGCCGCTCCTTCCAGCAGGGTGAATCTGGACATCGGATATTTGATCTGCATCATTAGCTTTTCCAGAATCTCCCGGGTTATCGGCTTGAGCATAAATGCCTTTACAAAGGAATAAACCCTTGCGCGCTCCAGGTCACCGGGGTATTTGCGGGCAGACAGGATATATATTTTAACAGGTTTGGGCAAGGCGGGATACAGCGTGGCTACCTGGTCAAGAAAGTCCCATGGATTAAAGCCGGGCATGTAGATGTCCACCAGGATAACGTCCGGTATCTGGCTTGCCCGAAGGCGCGGCCTGGAGAGCAGGCTGAGCACGCTGGCTGAGGAGTCCGTGCACTTTACCTGGCAGGCTACGCCGCAGCGGGAAAGTACGCGTTTTAAAATAAACTGGTCCAAAGGGCTGTCGTCTATGTAGGTAAGTGTGTTCATAGGGCTGGTCTTTTGTAAACCAAAAATACCAATTGGCCGGCGCCGCTACCCGAGGGTTACTACGCAAAGGGCTGCGTAATTTTACTGATTTGAGGGCCCATATGCCCCATAAGCCGATTTTTGATACCTTTGCAGCCTGAAATCCATAGCAATGCACCTATTATCCACAAGGAAATCCCTGGTACTAATTCCAATCCTGTTTTGTTTGTTTTACTCCTGCAGCCGCAAAAAAGTGGTCCAGGGATATGTCGCCTATGATATTCAGTACCAGCTGCCGGACAGCCTGAAGCGATACCTGTTTTATCTGCCGAAGTCGGCCAAGGTATATTTCAAAGGGGATTCGGCCGTAAGCATTGAGCAGATGAACGATGAATCGACGACGATCATTACCAGTAAACCGACGGATTTTATGCGGGTACTGCTTGCCTCCAGCGCCAAAAAGTACGTAATCGACTACAGCAAGGCTGATCAGGCCGAGGAGTCGCCAGCCAGGCTCGGTTACAGCTATGCTGCCGGTAACCAGACGCTGGTGATCGCGGGCCATAAATCATCGAAATATACGCTGACTAACAAGGCAACAGGCGAAATCGGCGAAGCTTGGTTTACCAGGGAAATAGGACTTGTACCGAATTCCTTAACGATGGCTTTTGATACCAGTTATGGTGTTCCGCTGTCCTTTACTACGAGTAATAACGGGATGGTCATTAAAACTACGGCCAGGGAGATCAAATTTGAGCCGGTGCCTGCAGGTATATTTTCTACGCCGGCCGGTTACGAAGCCCTAACCCCAAAGCAGCTCAGGGAGATGCCGGTAGAAAATTAAGCCCAGGGAACTATCTCCGGATCCAGGAAAACGCAAGTCCAATGCCAACGCCCAGGGCCACACCGAGGGCAACATTATGCATGACTACGCCTATGCCGGCTCCGATGGCAATGCCCAGAGGTAACAGATAAAAACGTCTTCTCATTTAACTAAATATAGCGTTTTTTTTAGGCTTTTGCGGGCCGTCTGGTTGCGGTCATAATAATTTATTATTTCGGCGATGAGCAGATTAGGCACCCAGCTCAGCAGGGCAATAATCACGTAATTATTTTCGAAGGCTACGCCATAGCCCAGTAGGGTAAGCATCCAGATATAAAAGCGCAAAGTGACTGCAGCAAAGGCCAGGGCATAACTGCGGCGCATCATGCTGACGTGCGCTGCAATGTTGCGCTGCCTAACCAAGATCCAGGCCATAACTGTAAAGAAGATCCAGAGCGTATTCTGCAATAAAAAGGAAATGAAAACGCCTGTGCCGCGATGAATGAAAAAGGTCATGACATAGGCGCCCGGCGCTGCAAAAAACAGGACCCCCAGCACATATATTTTGCCCAGTGTCTTGTGCAGCGGACGGCGCTGATATACCCGTTTTGAAAACTGCAGGAAGCCGCAGGTCAGGATGACACTTGCGCCGAATATATGGGCATAAAATGCTGGCAGATAAAAGCCAGTCCTTACAGCATATTGCTTTAACTTTAAAAAGGCGGTATCGGGCTTAAAATCAAGGTACTGCAGCGTTCCAAGGCATAGTATCAGTACCAGCAAAAAAGCGCAATAGCGTAAAATCCGGATAGCTATACTCATTTTGCAGCAAGCGTATTGCCCGATTCCTTTAATTTCTGGTTGATAAAGTTGAGGTTATATTTGTCAATGGCCGTAATGAATCGTCCACGCTGAGATTGTTTTTCTTTTCTGTTCCATCGTATCTACTGGAAAATTCATAAAAATTCTTCCATCTATTGTCTATAAATTCATATTGGTAATCCGCATAGATCTCGTTTTTCATGTAACGTAAGCATTTCTGGAGTGATCTGTCCCGAGAGTGTCTTCCCGGCCCTTATCATTTGTCATACCGTTGACCCATATATGGTATAACACCCATCCAGAGTAGGAGTCATCCATTTTGACGTATTTGGTAAAACCGAAATTCCGTTGTTCGGGCAGCTCGACCAATTTGCCATTCTTAGGATCAGGTATTGGTAATATGGCGCCACCAGTAAGACTTTTTGTAGAGTCATAGAGATGGGAATTAGAGTATTGCCCCTGACTTTACTTCAAATAAACTATCGTTAATTGCCTTTATACTGCTGGCTTACATTCTCACTTCGCCGTCCCCCACTTCTCCTTCCCCATACTCTGTGGCAATTTCATGAGTGAACACTCTGTTTTTCTTTTTGTCTACAATGACGATGTTTTTCATGATCATAAAATTCACTCCTGCCGCCCAAAAAATACGCCTTATCGAGTAAAAAGATGCTTCAAGCCAGTTTTCATCGACCTGTGATTTTTTCACCGGCGCCTATCTTATAATCGATATTTGCTTCTTCGAATTCCACCTTTCTTGACGGGTTTTTAAATTCTTCATTTTGGACTCATATTCAGATCCACCAAGTAGGAAGGGCGCAATATATATGGCTTGATGAAGTCGCCGGGAGTTATATTCAGTGACTACCGATATCGCGTCCGTTATAAAGGTTGAAAGGACCGGAAAGCTTTCGGATTTTCGATAGAAAATCACTGACCTTCAGATCAACTTTTTCAGACACGCTCATATCCTTCTTCAGGTAGTAATAATTGTCACCCTCTTTTAAAACAGCCAGATTTGTTTCGTCCTCTATTGGATATATCGATCATACTTAACCGGGATCGCTATATTTCCTGCGATGTCATAAAATCCTTTTTTTCCATCCTTTTCAACCTCGATCAGCCCCGGGAATGTGCCGTTAATATTATGGATCAGGTCATACCTGGCGGGAATGATCTCTTTAAGTTCGGGGTTAACCAAGCCCATTTTATAGGAGCTATTAACGAATCTTTCTATAAGGATGATGCTCGCTTCGCAGGTCCCTTTCGAGGTTCCACTTGCCCTTTACCACATAGAAATAGGTTTTGTTTTCCAGGTGGGCGAACCATATGACGCTGATCGTATTTCGTCTTTCAACTCTTTGGCCGATTCGAAAGCCTTTAATGTGATTGGGCTATAGACATCTGCATCCGAAAGCATCTTACTTTTGATCGAGGTTTTCATATGCGATATAATCGCTCATCAGCTTTACGTGGCGTCAATCATAACGATCTTGTAATGCCGGGCGAAATTTTATGTACCCTCAATTTGAGTGAAGAACTCTCCGGAGTGGGTACTGTCATTGCTGAAATGTACCGGAATGGTAGCCTCGGCAAGTTCCGTGTTTACTATCCTGATGGTGCTGCGGTCAATATCCAGGGCGAGTCTGAAAAGGTTTGTATTTTTCCCGTTGAAGCCGGTTTTGTTACCCAGCACATTAAGTAGCCGGGTTAGTACCTGCGTTTTCTGCCTTACTTCGAAATAAGTGAGGGCAGTATCTATATTGCCCGATGTGATCTGGTTATTGAATAAAACAAGAAAGTTCACCACTTCCTGTTTCTCGGGTTTGATTAAATTCCGGCTTCTTAGAAACAGAAAGGCGCCGCAAAGCAGCACCAGGATGGCAAGTGCAACAAGGATAGGTTTGGTTTTCATTAACAGCCAAGATAAGTAATATGCTTATATGGCGCAAATTATCTCCACTGCCCGGCAGAAGGAAGTATGTAATCGATGGAATTTCGGCTACCCTCTAAGAAGGTTACTCCGCTATCCAAACGGCATCCAAAAACCAATTCTTGCTGTCAAAAAACCGATTAATCGGTTTAAATCCTGCCATGGCGGCCATCTGTTCGGTTTGCCCCACCGTGAATTTCTGGGATATTTCCATATAGATATATTCATCCTTTAAAAACGCGATTTTTTCTTTTCCATTGATGGTTACCTCCTGATCTCAGGGCTGATCAGATAACTTTTACAGGCGCCGCCTGCGGATCGTAGGTCGGGTAATGCTCGAATTTGGTAAGGTCAAAATCGGCATTGAGCTCGCGGTTGATCCGTTCCAGCAAATTAAGGTTAAACCGTCTGGTGATTCCGCCCTCGTCGTTGTAGGCTGCAATAATCGTTGCCGGATTTTTTTTCAGGTCGAACCCGATCAGCACCATATCGCCCTGGTTAAGATGACTGCGAGCTCCTTGCAAAAATCGGTTGCATCAGCGATGGGCATATTGCCAATATTGGAGCCTAAAAATAACACCACCTTGCGTTTGATGAGAAATTGATGCAGCCTGCTTCAGCATTTCGAAATATTCACCATTCAGGCCTTATCTTAATGCCCGGCAGGGTTACCGGCAGGGTGATGTTGAGGTAGGATATCACATTTTCCGATATATCGATGGGCATATAAGTAAAATCCGCCTTTTGCTCCAGCAGATATCTCAGCAGGTAGGAAGATTTCGTGGCATCGCCCGCGCCCAGTTCGATCAGGTCAAAAGGATCGCCATCAGCCATGATAGCCTGGCAGATCTCGGCCGTTTTTTCTGAAAATATTTCCAGCTCGCATTTGGTCGGATAGTATTCCGGGCAATTCATCAGCTCCTGGAAAAGCTTATCGCCATTAGCATCATAAAAATATTTTGAGTTTAAACGCTTTGGGCGTCGAACTTAAACCAGTGATAACGTCATTATAAAACTGATCTGTTTTTCGATGTAACCTGTTCGTTTAAGTTCTGTTTGCACTAAAAATATTGCCATGTTCTTCATGGTTTTGAATATTTTATTTAGCAAGCCTTATGCCAGTAAATTGCCATTGTAAATGTGTTTGAAAAAAATTACGATATGTGACGCGGCTATGACCCGGAGAAGTAACTTCTGATGCACCCCGCAGTACCTGCTGGTTCACCATAAATTTGCCGTTGTATTCGCCAATTGCGCCCGGCGCTTTAACAAAGCCCGGGTAAGGCAAGTAAGCGCTTTCTGTCCACTCCCAGCGTTGTCCCCATTTAAATTGATCCGCTGCTGCTTCCCATTCAAATTCAGTTGGCAGGCGCAATCCTTTCCAGGCCGCATAAGCCGAAGCCTCAAAATAACTGATATGCGTCAAGCGTATCATTTAAATTAAGTGGCTGCAAGCCGTTATAAGTGTAAGTTATGCCATTCGCCATCAATATTATGCCAGTATAATGGCGAGCCACCACATGGTTTTTATTTACCCAGTCCCAGCCTTCAGCATGCCAGTGCCTGAAATCCTGGTAGCCGCCATGCATTTATAAACTCCAAATATTCCTGCGTTGGTTACCAGAGCGGGACTTATCTCAAAGGCATTAAGATAGACCTTATGCCGGTTTAATTCATTGTCAAAACAAAAGCCTTCGCCGTTAAAACCTATTTCATAAATACCTTCCTTAATTTTTATAAATTTCGCAGTTGTCATCATTTGCTTTTGGCGAAATATAATCTTTGGAATAAGCAGGAAACAAGGGGTTATGGCCCAAAATGTATTTGATATCGGTATACAAAAGCTCCTGGTGCTGCTCCTCGTGATTGAGGCCAAGTATCAATAATTCTTTAACATCTGCCGGATGGTTCGCTGCACAGAAATTTATCCATCGCCTCATCCACATATTCGCGGTATTTATAAATATCGGCAACTGTTGGGCGGCTTAAATTACCCCTGTCTGTGCGGATAACGCGGGTACCTACGGTTTCATAATAGCTGTTAAAAACAAAATTGTATTGAGGATCAAATTCCTGGTAGCCCATAAAATAAGGCTTTAGGATAAAGGTTTCAAAAAACCAGGAGGTATGGCCCAGATGCCATTTAGGCGGACTTACATCGGCAATGGGTTGCACCACGTAGTCTTCGGTTTGCAAGGGGCTGCAAATCTGCTCGGTTCGTTTTCTGACTTTTTTATAACAGTCTGATAGATTCCATAATTACTTGCTTTCCAAATATCGTTTCAGGTCGGAAATTGTTTTAATATTTAGTTTTTTGGCCTGTTTTTCGCGCATCATTAAAGCATACGAATTATTAAAGCCGATCGGTTTTAGCCATTTGATATTATATTTTTTTTCAAACTGCTTTTTGCACATAATCGTAGGTTTTATTCTTTGTCGACTGTAAGTGAATCAACAGTTTTTGCTGACGGCTGCAAAATTGCCAGCAAGCCTGTGCCGGTATATTCAGGATAAAAATCGATCTGGTCATTAGTTAAGGCATCAAAGCAGATTTTTGTACCGCCAAGCCCAGTTTTTGTTGATACATCATAATCGGTATACCCTTTGATCAGCATGGTGTACATACTTGCCAGGATATACTGCTCGCCAAAAATTTTTGAGCCGATGCGCACAATGCCCGCATTTCCATTTCGTGATGGTTTCAATAAAGCTTTGGAGCGCAAAAAATCTTCGGCCACTCTTTCCGGGCTTTGGTGCAGATAATCTGTCCGGTAATTCAAATCGGTCATTATTGAATCTGTGATCTTGCCTGATAACAAATTTAGCGTTTTTTCCAGTTCAGGAAATCTTTTTAGTGCATCCTCCCGAACGATTGGCGCAGCATAATAAGGCGGAAATATCTTTTTATCATCATTTAAGACCACCAGGTCATAAGCTTTTAACCGGCCATCGGTCGAGTAGCCGCTGATCACATCCAGTTGATTTTCATAAGCAGCTTTATACATCACCGCGTCGCTGATCACGATGGTATGTATTTTTAATCCATATTTACTTTGCAGGCCGAGGTTACCATCCTGCCGCCCCATAAATTCGGGAGTAAAACCGGCTTTCAATTTCCCGCCGTAAGCAGAAGGAATAAAATAAAAGGATGCGAGTAAGAATAAGCAGCACCGGCAAAGTAGCAGTAGCAGTTTTTACTTTTTTAAAGTTGAAGTTTCTGCAATCGCGACAGCAGAAAATCAAAAATAATGGCCAGTAACGCCGCCGGAATAGCCCCGGCCAATATCATATTGGTATTATTGAGCGATATGCCGCCGAAAATAAACTCGCCCAAGCCACCGGCCGCGATGTAGGATGCCAATGTAGCCACGCCAACATTTATTACCGTAGCGGTACGGATACCTGCCAGTATCACCGGCATAGCCAGGGGCAATTCAACCTTAAATAATATCTGCCATTTGTTCATGCCCATGGCTAAGGCGGCTTCTTTTACCGCGGCATCAACGCCGGTTATGCCCGTATAAGTGTTCCGGATGATCGGCAGCAGTGCATATAACAACAAAGCTACAATAGCTGGCTTTAGGCACCAATACCCAATAATGGGATCATAAAACCTAAAAGGGCGATGCTGGGAATGGTTTGCAACACGCCTGCAATACCCAAAATTGGCCCGGAAAATTGTTTTCTTCGGGTGATCCAGATGCCCAATGGCAAACCGATCAGCACAGCTATGATCAACGAAATAAAAGTTAAGCCCGATATGCTGCAGGGTTTGTGTAACCAGTTTATCGCTCTGCTGCTGCATAAATTCCCATAAGGTTTGCTGATGCTCATTCATGCGCTGCGATTGCTTTGGTATTGATAAAATGCGGTGATCAATTGTTCAAATCCTACTGATCTTGTTTCTTTATCGTGCCTGATATTTAAATGTCCGCTTGGTGATATTTGAATTTCTCCAGACCCGTCCAAATATCCGCATCAGCAGACAATGAAGCTGCTTCAGTAATTTCTTTGGTATGCAGGCAACAAGCCCCAGATATCTTTTATGCGGATAGCTCTGAATTCCAGCTGCAAGCCGTTGCTCCTTTAAAAAAGAGCTGACAAAATCATTGGCCGGTTTAAAAAGCAATTCGGCAGGTGTGCCTTTCTGGATGATCTTCCCTTTATCCATCAGGCAAATCCGGTCACCCAGCTCAAAAGCTTCCTGCACATCATGGGTAACCATGATAATGGTTTTCCTTTTCAGTTCATCCAGCGCTTTAAACTCGGCATGTATTTTTGAGCGGGTAATATTATCCAGCGCTCCAAATGGCTCATCCATCAACAAAACCGGCGGATCGGCCACCAACGCCCTTGCCAGCCCAACCCGTTGCTGCTGGCCACCGCTTAGTTCATTGGGATAAGCTTTAAGCTGATCGGATGAGAGGTGCAGCTTTTCCATCAGTTCGGCTATTCGCTTTTCGATGCGTTTGCTATCCCACTTTAACAACTGGGGAACGATGGCAATATTTTCGGCAACGGTATAATGCGGGAAAAGACCATTATTTTGCAGCACATAGCCAATGCCACGGCGCAACAATTCCGGCGGTCTGATCAAGAATGTTTTTACCATCAATCAGATCGTTCCCGCGCTCGGTTCGATCAGCCGGTTGATCATTCTTAAGCGTAGTGGTTTTACCGCAGCCGCTGGTGCCCAGTAAGATCAGGTTCTCGTGCTCCTTTACTTCAAATGAAATACCATCTACCGCTTTAACCTTCCCGAAATGTTTGCTTAGTTTTTCAACTGTTATCATAGGCAGCTTTAACCTTCAATAGTCATAAAAAGGTTATTTAATGACTCGGAATACAAGGGATGGGCAAACACACAATAACGGATACGGTCGTAAGTAATGCCGCCTTCCATCGCCATTTGCAATACGGTCATGATCTCGCCGCCTTCCGGGCCCAAAACGGCCACGCCCAATATCTTTTTGGTATCCGCATCAACAACCGCCTTCATAAATCCGCGGGTATCGCCCGTTTCAATTGCACGGGCTACATGGCGTCATCGGTAATTTGGCGACTTTAAAATTCAAGCCCTGCTTTTTTGCTTCAGTTTCGCTTATGCCAACGCGCCCCAATTGCGGGTCGGTAAACATGCAGTAAGGTACGGGCCGGTCTTTGATCGTGTCAGATCTTTGCCCTCGAACAGGTTGCGATAAACGATGGTATAATCATTATAGGAGATATGGGTAAATGCCGGGCCGCCTTTTACGTCACCCAGAGCATAAATTCCCTTGACATTGGTTTCCAGATTGTCGTTCACCTTAATGTATCCCCGTTCATCCAGTTCTACGCCGGTTTTTTCAAGGTGCAACGTTCCGGTTTCCGGCGCGCGGCCCACAGCTACTGAGCACATGCGAGCATTTGATTTTATGCTCTTCTCCCCCGCTTTTAACTAAAGCTGAAATATTGTTTTTCCCGGTTTTTTTGAATTTCGATGGTTTCGGCATTGGTGAGAATCTTAATATCCTCCTGCTCCAGTATCTTTGTAGTTCATGGGAAATATCTTCATCCTCGCGGCTGACAATTCGTGACGATCTTTCCACGATGGTACCTTGCTGCCAAACCGGCGGAACATCTGGCCGAATTCCATGCCGATATAATTTCCGCCGATCACAAGGAAATGCTCAGGCACTTTATCCAGTTCGAGTATGGTTGTGGAGGTGAGGTAATCAATATCAGTTAATCCATCAATATCAGGTATGATCGTTTTGCAGCCGGTATTCAGGAATATCAGTTCGGCGCTTAATTCTTTTTTGCTGCCATTTTCCATTTTTACAGAAATGGTCTTTTCACCGGTAAATGCCGCGTCTCCAAATAGCAGATCTACGCCATCGGTTTTGTCAAGCCCACGCTGGCTCGCGCCCCGGAAAAGCATGACCACTCATCTTTCCGCTTTTTGACTGCGCTTCATATCGATCTTGAAGCTTTTGATATCAACGCCAAGATCTTTGCTTTTCGAGGCCATATAGGCCATCTTTGCCGATGCTACCCATGTTTTGGTTGGCGTGCAGCCATCATTGATACAAGTGCCGCCAACATATCTGCGTTCTATGATCGCCGTTTTTTTACCAGCCTTTGCAATTCGTTTTGCAAGGGGCGTTCCGGCTTGCCCGGCACCGATTATGATCGCATCATAGGTTTTCATGCTTGGTGGATGTTAAAACGGGTCAGAAAAATAGCTTACCCGTTACTAACAAAATAGCTTAAAAGTCTTTTTGTTTTCCGCGCATATAAATGTAATACAATTGGTTAAGTATTTATAGGCTGAGAGCGCTGAACAGGCATTTATGACCTAATTTTCACAGTCGGATATGTACCTCACTTAGATTTTTTTTAAAATTATTTTAATACTTGCTTGAAAGCTTTATCTTTGCAATCCCAAAACGAAACGAAATCGTTTTAAAAAAGGCCCGTTCGTCTAGGGGTTAGGACGTTAGATTTTCATTCTAGAAACAGGGGTTCGATTCCCCTACGGGCTACCAGAGGGGAAAGGTTATTTAAAGATAACTTTTCCCCTTTTTTTATGCCTTGTAACTGCTTGTTAATCTGCAATATAAGAGAAAGGGGCCCGTTAAGATAAGGGGTTCGATGTCCTATTCCATCAAAACACAGGTTTTTAGGGTACATCGAACCGATCAATTTGCGCTTTTCAACTACCGATGACTTTTTGAAGTGCTGGGTGAAAAGAAGTTAGGTTTTTCCGGTCTTCAGTTAGTCTACATTCTCTTGTAAAATATTGAACAAAATGATAAAAAATTACTTCAAGTTAGGTTTCCGTAATCTATTGAAAAATCGCTTGTCGTCTTCCATCAATATTCTTGGCCTTGCGTTGGCTGTGGGATGCTGCTTGGTGGTGTTTACATTTTTTGACTGGTCGATGCACATGGATACTTTTCACAAAAAGCTTAATAACGTTTTCGTAATAGAAAGACTTTCCCGTCAAAATGGTGGTGATCAGTTATGGGGCAACTCTCCGTCCCCCATGGGCCCAATGCTTCAAAGTGAATACCCGCAAATAAAAGAAGTGGTAAGATTTAGTAACGCTGGAGTCATCATAAAACGAGGCGACAATGTATTCAATCAGCATGTGAGTTTCGTTGATAACGATTTCTATAAGATGTTCGATTTTCCCGTCAAGTGGGGTAATAAAAAGGAATTTAGTGATCAAGATGGTATCGTCCTAACGGAAGAACTATCAAATAAGCTCTTTGGAGAACAAAATCCAACAGGCAAAATTATAAGTGTGACGTTTAATAAGGATAGTCTTAAAACTCCGGTGAACTTTATAGTAAAAGGAGTATTTAACAAGATGCCGCGCGAAGCTTCTTTCTATTTTCAGGCGCTTGTACCTTTCAGCAAAGCGCTTGCGTTGGGCATAAATAAAACTGGAAATTGGGCCGAACACTCGGATATAACTTTCATTGAGGCGAAAAATGAAGCTGCACTTGCACCGATTAAAAAAGATGTGGGCAAATTTCTAAAGCTGTACAATGAAGCAAATCCGGATGATAAGATTGTCGGGTTTAATTTTCAGCCCTTAGCATCGATGAATTTCCATTCTTATAAAGTATACAACGAACAATTTAATTCCACCCATATCGCCGCTTATTTGATGCTTCTGGTTATCGGGCTGGCTACGTTGCTGCTCGTCTATTTCAACTATATGAATATTGCGATTGCGTCAGCCTCGACCCGCCTAAAAGAAATTGGCATAAGGAAAGTAATGGGAAGTCAGCGAAAGCAAATCATTTTCCAGTTTATAATTGAAAATATCCTTTTGTGTACAACCGCCATACTGGTTGGTTTAATGCTGGCAAAATACATTTTCCTTCCGTTATTCAGCCAAATCGTAAATGTCGATCTTACGCAAAACCTATTCGCAAATTATCGTACATGGATTGCACTACTGCTGCTGATCATTGTATCCGCGTTGAGCGGGGCGGCTTATCCTTCTATTTATATATCAGCTTTTAATCCGATAAACATAATGAAAGGTAGCAGCAAGATCGGGAGCAACAATCGTTTTCGCAAAGTATTGCTTGGTCTTCAATTCTTTCTGACATTCCTGGCAATTTCCACTGCATTGGCTTTCATACAAGAAACTAAATTTATCAAGGCACAACCATGGGGGTACGATCCATCCAATAATGTCGTGGTAAATTTGCAAAAATCCGTCAACTACTCAGTTTTTAAAGACAAATTAAGAAATAGTAAAGATGTACTTTCTGTAACGGGTTCTGTTCAGCCGTTAGGAAATTATACTCAACAATTGGTGGTTAAAATCGACGGGCAAAAGCAGACTGTAAAGAGCATTGATGCATTACCCGGTTTTGCTACGCAAATGGGCATAAAGATCTACAAAGGAAGAGATTTAAATGAAGCTTTAAAAAGTGATGTAACTAATTCCGTTTTAGTCAATCAGGCGTTTATTAAACAGATGCATTGGGCCACCGGTGTCGGAAAGACGATTAGCTACAATGGTCACAATTATTCGGTGGTCGGGGAAGTAAATGACTTCCATTACGAAGACTTTCAAACAGCCATCGGACCCTTATTAATAATGGGATGCAAGCCGAACGAGGTGACCTCAGTTTATGTAAAAACAACTTCAACGCTTTTTTCAGACACTCATAAAGAAATTGAAAAGATTTGGAAAGAAATCAATCCTGATCTGCCATTTGAATATCATTACCAGGAAGCAGTATTCGAAGTGTATTTCAACTCATTTGTGCAGGTTTCGCAAGTCTTAGCAGGTGCATCGATCATAATGATTATCATTTCAGTAACCGGAATTTTTGGATTAGCATTATTAATTTTAGGAAAGAAGATGAAGGAGATAAGTATTCGAAAGGTGCTCGGAGCTGGTATAAGCAATTTAATCTTTCTGATCAATAAAGAATTTCTCTACGCTATTGCATTTGCGGTGCTGGTAGGATTTCCATTCTCATGGTGGCTGACCGGAAATCTGTTCAACATATTAGCTCCGAATTCAACCGTCGCTTTAACTCCTTTATGGCTAGCCGTTGTTAGTTTGTTGGCTTTGATGTCTATCAGTGTTTCATGGCATATTTATAAAGCACATACTGCTAACCCTACGCAATATTTGAAGGAAGAATAAAAACGTTAGTATTCATAGTTTGACTCAAACTGAAAAAAAACTAATACATGCTTAATTGCTAGTGAAACCGTGCGATCAATGTGCTGCCAATAACTTTAAATCCTGTAAAAAGGGGTTCGAAAAGCTTCCCCTACGGGCTACTAACAAAGTCAAAAGCCTTAAGTCGAAAGTCTTAAGGCTTTTTTGTTAGCCGGTGTTCACGTTCATTTCGCATCAACACTTCCTCAAAATTATCTAAAGTATTTATTAGTACAGTAAGTGTAGCATTTTTTCAAATTATGTATCTAACCTCAAAATAATAAATAAGCTTGGTGGTATTTGAGGAAATTTACAAAACTTATTGGAGCAAAGTTTTCCGAATTTGTATGGGTTATGTGAACGATCATGATTGGGCAAAGGATATAGCACAGGAAACATTTGTTACTATTTGGCAACAACTGCCGAAATTCAGAAATGAATCGGCTATAGGCACCTGGATATTTCGCATCGCATCCAACAATTGCCTGCGGCAGATAGAGCGGCAAAACCGGATGCCACGCAGCGAAATGCCAGAGCAGATAGCGGAGGTTAGCAGCCTTAACATTGAACCCGCAGTGCAATTTTTATATAAATGTATATCGGAACTGCCTGAAACTGACCGCCTGATCATCTCATTAGAATTAGAAGAGGTAAAACAGGCAGAGATTGCCCGGATTGTGGGTTTAAGCGAGACTAATATCCGCGTAAAAATTTATCGAATAAAGGGACGGTTAGCAAAAAAATTTGAAAATTATGAGCACTGAGATAGATTTTAAATCACTGTGGAACAAACAACCCGCGAATGATATGCCCGATACAAAAGAAATATTTGCCAAAGCGGATAGGTTAAAAAGAAAAACACGCTATACCTTAATTGTCCTAAACTTAGGCCTGATAGCAGCATCAATTTTTATTATTTACATGAGATGGGACGTTGACCATGTAAATCTCACCACCAAAACAGGTGTAGTGCTTATGGTGACAGGAATGATAAGTTATCTTGTGTCGTACAATCAAATTATACCTATAGTATTTAAAAATAATATTGAGAGCAATAGTCACGACTATTTAAACCAGCTTATTCGTATTAAGCGTAAGGAAGATTTTATAAACAAGGTAATGATCAATATTTATTTTACGCTCTTATGCGTTGGGTTGTTCTTGTCTATGCTCCAGGCTTTAACATGGATGACTATACTTAAGGGAGTTTGCTTTTTTGTTATAACTTTTGCATACATGGCTGTTTGTTGGTTTCTGAAGCTACGATTGACCAGGAAAAAACAAAAAACCTTAAATGATATAATATCGAAGCTACAGGAAGTGAATAAACAATTGGAAGGGGATTCACAGCAGGAACTTTAATCTACTATTTGTTATTCTAAGGTTTGATTGTTGGCGTCATTTTAATATTCATTACCTGCCGCTATTCCAAATGAGTAATAATTTTCAATAAACAGCCACCTCCTATGTAAGCTATTGCAAAATTCTATGCAACGTTAACAACCAACGTTCATTTGACGTATTAGCTATTAATTGTAAAATGTTCCTGGATATAATTGGTTGCCTTTCGTCGGAGACATGAACAATAAATACAGTTTGTTATTTTGCCTAATAAACAATATTTCTAACGGTACAGGTCCATGGGCTAACTTACTTACTTGGGCAAATAGTTCAAGCGGCCCGTCAGCTTTGTATTTAATCGATAAATTTTTGAATTCTAGATAGTAATTGCTTATTCCGGGGATAGTTTACCAGCGTTCCGCTGCGGTATTTGAAGACCAAATTTATCCCCTGATTGTGCAAGTTACGCTGCAGTTGCTTCCAGGAAGATGTTTCTTTAGCTGCCGCCCTAATCTTATCAAAAAGCTCATAACGGACCCGGTCTTTGCCATTAAGCGCGTCCCGGTTCACGTTTTTTTTGCTGGTGACGATGCGCTCGCCGTATTTCAGTGTCAATTCTTTGCAGATCTTTAAACACCGCGTATGTTCAAATTTATCACTTATGGTTTTTCCGTTATTATTTACCCGGTTATAGATAATATGAATATGCGGGTGCTGCCGGTCTGTATGCTGAACGGTTAAGTATTGCGTGTTTAGGATGTCCATCTTTTCCATGAATTGCCTGGCGCGCTCTGCCATTATCCGGGGAGATAATTTTATCATATCCTCAGTACTCCAGCTAAGGATCAGGTGACCAACTGCAATGCCTAACCCTGGCCTCATCAGCCGCTGAATGTTAAAATCCCTGGTGATTGAAGCCACGCTTTTTGTAGTCACTCCCATGGCATCCAGTATAATGGCTTCTTTACGGTCAAGGACATATCGAACGGATCTCCCGAAATCCTTACTGGTGAAGGTTTTTCCAATCATTTTTGAAAAGCATTTTAATTATTTCATCGATCTGATCGGCAAGCCGTTCACTTCTTTCTCCAAAAGGGCCTAGGCCAGCTGTATGAGCCAGCTTCACGAGTTGGTTTAGGTTATTGGCCATGCCAGCCAGGGATCGCAAGTAACGGGCGTCCTCTGTGGTAATCCGCGGAACTACTTTGTCACTTTTCGTCGCCTGGCGAAACCATTCGGCAATGGTAATGCCGGCTTGGCGCGCCTTGCCCTCTAACAGCAACTTCTCGGTAGGTGTTAAATAAATCTGCACCCGAATGCTGCGTTTCACCGCATTCGGTTGACTAACGCGCTTTTTAATTGTTGTCTCTTTTATTGCCTTTTCCATAATCATAAATAAATCAATTTCCAATTGTGTCTTCCAAGCGACCATCACGTGCAGTCAGCAGTTTTCCTAACTGCTATGTTCCAGATGGATTTATTGGATGCAAAAACATTAATGTTAAGCCCATTCAGTAGCCTTAGCAAATGAATGGGACTGAACGAAACAAATGTCAATCTGGAAATGGAGAAATAAATGACCAATGGTAACGTTTGGTCACGAGCGGGAGAGTAAATTCCTATTGCTTGCCCCTGGGGCCGATTTTAAATAATTTGTCTTTCTCGGATATCTCGATAAACTTGGCAGGTATATCGTCCTTGTGCGCTGGAAAATAGTTACGGGCAGTATCAATGGATATGTCTTTATCGCCATGCATAAAATATTTGGCGATCATCTTGTACCATGGGCTTTGGGCCTGCGATCGAACGAGCTTATTTTCGTTTGGCAATACTAGCTCTTGCAATTGGTGTATCAGGTTCACAAGCGCGGGAAGTCCGCCTCTAGCGATAACGATTTTTTCGCTCGCCTCATATTTACCCGTTTCCTTTAGCCTACTTTCAAGTTCTAAAATGCGTAGCTTCAATTTAGCGATCTCATTATTTTTTTCACTTATTACCGATTCAAGAGGTGCGGTCTGGTGCCAGCGGTCAATAGTTTTAAGGAATTCAAGGAATAGCTCAAGTTTGCGGATGCATTCCAGGCCTTTGACGTACTTGGATGAAAAAGGGTCCTGCCTTTTTAAATACTTGATGCGGTAGGCTACGGCATCGTAAACATGCTTAAAGAAAGCTTCTTCCCCTGAAGGATTTATTTTTAGATAGCTGTTTGCCTGATGCTGGTAAAAATTTCGATATTCAGATTCTTCAAGCTGGTAAATTTTAAGAACAAAGAAATTGTCTTCAAAGAGTTTGTTATAAGTAAATGGATACCCGATGTCGTATTTATGCGGGTTAAAATCAAAGCGATTTCGAAACTTAAAGTAGGAATTGCTCATACCGAAAAAGGAGTGCTTTATATATCTAGCGGTTAAATTACCATCATTAAGAAATAAGTTGAGGTAATTTCAAGTAAAAAACAACCCGAAAACACGCTATTTCCTATTTTGTAAAGGTCATTTCAATGAAACGCCATTTTTATTAAACCAGTTAAACCAAAAATGTCCCCTAATAAAAAATGCCAAACTACAAGGCTGGCATAGTTGCTCAAGTCACCAAAACTATTAAAATTTGTTACCTTTTCTTAAATAATAAGTAACATAACCAAACCAAATGTGTTACCTTTGCTTCCATAAAAAGCAACAAAATGGCAACGACACATTCGAATATCGAAAGTAATATAAGAAAACTTCCCGGCGGTGAATTGCTATTTCCAACTGATTTCAGAGGCAAGGGAACCGAGGCTGCTATAAAAATGACGTTATCCAGGCTTAACAAGGAAGGGATCATCAACCGCATAGGTCATGGTATATATATGACACCTAAAAATGATCCGTTGTTTGGAAAGGTACTTCCTTCACCAGAAGAAATAGCCATGTCTCTTGCCGAAAGAGAACACTTACGTATAAAACCGGCCGGTGCTAACGCATTGCACAAATTAGGGTTGACCACACAAGTGCCTATGAAGCTTGTTTACCTGACCGATGGCACCGCACGGGAGATCAAACTTGGGAAAACGACTGTCAAATTCAAGCCGACAACTCCTAAAAAACTATCGTTAAAAGGGCAATTTAGCAGCTTGATCATCCAGGCATTGGAAGAACTAGGAACCAAAGATCTCGGAGAGGATATTGAAAGAAAAATAAAAACGCTGCTTCAAAAAGAGAACCCCCACGACCTGCAGCATGATTTGAAATTAGCCACTGCTCCTATATACGACTATCTTTTAAAGATATCTGACGAATGACTAACTGGCTGAATCTAACTGACGAACAAAGAAGAACCAGCTTAGTACAAGCCGGTATAAACAGTGGTATTCCCGCGAAGTCCATTGAGAAAGATTGGTGGGTTACGCTTACCCTAAAAGCCCTTTTCCAAAGCCAATATGCAGAATCACTGATATTTAAAGGCGGCACCTCATTAAGTAAATGCTGGAAACTTATACAGCGATTTTCGGAAGATATTGATATTGGCCTTGATCCCAAAGTTGTCGGGATGGAGTATGCCGACAATCCAAGCCGAGGTTACCTATCCAGATTGAAAAAGCGTGGCTGCGATTTTACTACGAACGCCCTTAAAAATGCGCTGGCAGAGCAGTTTTTAGCTTTAGGTATTCCGGAGGGAACGCTGACCATTGAAGCGGAAGCCATTGAGCCGACGATGTCCGATAAAGACCCACAGACCTTATTCGTCAAATATACTTCCCTATTTGATCCGAACCCCTACCTGGCCGATGAGGTGAAGGTAGAAGTAGGCATCCGGTCAAAATTGGAGCCTTACAGCAAAATCGCTATACAATCCCTACTCAATGAACTATATCCCAATGCTGCCTATGAAGAAGAACCTTTCGAAGTACAGGCAGTGGAAGCTCATAAAACATTTTTAGAAAAGGCATTTCTTTTACACGAAGAATTTAAAAAGTCCGATGCCGCCAAAATCAGGACCGAGCGTATGTCCAGGCATTTTTATGATCTTGAAAGTATGATGGATACGCCGGCCGCCGAAAAGGCGCTGGCCGATGGTAAATTATATAGCGCCATCATCGTCCACAGGGAAAGATATAACGCCATGCGGGGGCTTGATTATGCCACATTAGCAACGAAAACGATCAACTTTATTCCACCTACGGATTTAACGGCGGCATATCACAGCGACTATGCGGTCATGCGAGAGCAGATGATTTATGGTAACCCTTTAACGCCAGCGGAGCTATTTGAAAGGATCAAAATATTGAACGAACGGTTCGGCAAAACGGAATTTTAATACACGCGTAGCTATTTACGAAGAGCAATGGCGAAGATTTCATATTTGTTTTGTGATTTTTCAGGTCACAATACGGATACTTGCATATTATAATTAGATGAAAAAAATATTACTCTTAAATACATTTCTGTTCCTGATTGTCATGGATTTGTGCGCTCAGCTTAGACCGGAATCCACCGATATCACAATAAAAATCCGAAAAGGAGAAAGCTGGTACGGAGGAGCCGTAAATGAAGGTCAAAGGATGCCTTTCCTTTCGGGTTATGAACTGAATTTGTTCGGTGATAATAAAGGAAATCAGACTGCGCCGTTGCTATTGTCTTCCAAAGGCACTTTCATATGGAGCGAAGATCCATTCCAGTTTGGATTTGAAAATAATCATCTGGTCATCTCCAAGGCAACGGGGAAGGTAATTATTGACAGTACCGGGCATACGTTAGCAGAAGCTTACAAAGCAGTGTGCAAACGATTTTTCCCGCCCGGGGGCAAGCTACCCGATACGTTGTTATTTTGCAAGCCACAATATAATACCTGGATAGAACTGAACTACAATCAGAATCAGGCGGATATTTTAAAGTATGCCCATCATATAATTGACAATGGATTCCCCCCTGGTGTAATCATGGTTGATGATGGCTGGTCACCTTATTACGGAAAATTCAGTTTCAGGGTGGATAAGTTTCCGAATCCCAGAAGGATGCTGGAGGAATTGCATCAAATGGGATTTAAAGTGATGCTATGGGTAAGCCCCTTTATTTCTTCTGATTCAGAGGTGTTCCGTGAACTGTTGGGCAAAAGACTTTTGCTGCTTGACAATGAAAATAAAACGATTGTAAACTGGCAAAAAGCCAAGAGTCCTGTTATTGTAAGCTGGTGGAACGGTTATAGCGCTGTACTTGATTTTACAAATCCTGAAGCTATAAACTGGTATCATAAACAGCTCGAATCCATGGTTACAGGTCTTGGAGTGGACGGTTTTAAGTTTGACGGTGGTGATATGGAATATTATCCTGCTAGCGGAATATCTTACCAAGATGCAACGCCAAATAAACAATGCGAGTTATGGGGCACATTTGGAAATTATTATCCGTTGAATGAATATCGTGCTATGTGGAAAAGGGGAGGCGAGCCACTTGTCCAAAGACTCCGGGATAAGGGCCACAATTGGGAGGATGTGCAAAAATTAATCCCTGACATGACAGCAGCGGGGCTTTTGGGATACCAGTTTACCTGTCCGGACATGATTGGCGGCGGTGAGATAGGGTCTTTTACCAGCATTGAAAAAATAGATCAGGTTTTAGTCGTGCGCTCGGCAGAGGTAAGCGCTCTGATGCCGATGATGCAGTTCTCTGTAGCGCCTTGGCGGATATTAGATAAGGAATATTTGGAGGCAGTGAAGAAAGCGACAGCATTGAGAGCCAGGTTTACCCCATATATCGTTCAACTGGCAAAAGAGTCAGCTGTTAGTGGGGAACCTATAGTCCGAAGTTTAGAATATGTTTTTGCCAACCAGGGATTTGGAAAAATAAATGATCAGTTCATGTTGGGAAGTAAATATATGGTGGCACCAATGGTTCAGAACAATTATAAACGTAAAGTAATTTTTCCCAAGGGAACATGGAAAGGTGATGACGGTGTCTCGATTAAAGGACCAGCTGTAAAGGAAATCCAGGTCCCTATCGACAGGTTGCCGGTATTTGAGCTTATTAAATAGAACCGGCTGGACGAGCGTTTACCCCCTCAAAATTTCACCAGGGCGAGCCGCCGTTAACGGTTTGCGACTGCTTCTTTGATGTCTTCTTTGATAAACGCCCATTGTTTTCCCCTTAGACAAATGGGTTCGAAGTCATCATCGCAGGCAGCGAGTTGAACAAGATTTTGGAGGATCAAGGGTTCATCATGGGTCCATTCGTAATGTTTCCGGTGCAGAGCGATCATGTCCTTGATGCTGTATTGATCCATGCCTTCGTGCAGATCCCAAAAATCCTTCTTTCGTCCACCCCTTTGCACCACATCAATTTTCATGGCCATAATTTCTTGGGTGGTGGCCATTCGGATGCCTTCCTCTTCCCTGGTCTGCTGGAAAAAGGGATCCATCGAATAGTAGATATCCAGTTTGATGACGTTCGCTGGGTCCGCTCCGACCAAGTAGGATTTACCCATGCCAGGGTTACCGCCAAATTCACCCAACACGTATTCGAAGTTGTTTTTAAGAAACTGCTCAATCGCATCAAAGTTGATAGTGCCATAGGCGGTTGCATCGGCAAAAAGATCTATATCTACGGATAGGCGATGGCCTAGCTGCAGGCTCAATGCTGTGCCACCAACCAGGCGGAATTCTTTCAACTCTTCAGCATCCATCAATTTAAAAAGGGTATCTCGCAAAAGATTGTTAACCGTATTCCAGTGTAGCATCAGGATTTTGTTTTGATGTTGTGTCTTAAATCGATGCGGTTATTGCTGATCCCTGCAGCGCTGGTAACAGTCCTCACTTTATCCTCCCCGTAAAATCTGAAAGCTTCTTTCTTCTCCTCGTCGTTACCGCGCTCGAAAATACGTTCAATAACGGCCTTATATTGTTTTTGCCAATCGATCTTTTGGATGTCGGTATCCCAAAAGAGTATTTTTCGTAGTATATTCAGGTCTGGATGGAGGGTTGCTATCATTTTCTGCTTCTGATGTTTAATCTCGTAGTATGCCTGCAGAACAAGCATCGTGCCTTCTTCCAATCCTAAGTATTGATCAATCCTTAGGGACAGATCGGGGGTCATGCCGCGGCGGCCTTTGGTAATGGCTCCCAATACCTGCGGGTATTCCTTTAGGGCAAGCGCAAATGGCCCCTTCTTCAGGTTTCTCTTTCTAAGTTCCCGTTCCAGTATTAATCCTGGGTGGATGCCTTTATATTGTTCGATAAGCGTTTCCATTACACAAATATAAGCAAATTTGTTTATACAGAAAAATGCAAGCAAGTAATATATATTCAGGTTGGAGCTGAAGCGCTTTTAGTTCCTAAGGAAAAAGGTGGTCTAATTATTATATTTAATGTGAAGGATTGAGTGTATTCCCAAATAATTCACTCAAAATCCCACCAGTCTGCTTTCTTGGGCGGATCACCCAAAGTATAAGGCTCCCCGATACGTGGAATATTTACTTGGATACCCAGCTTATCAGCAGCAGGCAGGAGCGTTTTTATAGGTTCATTCCAGGGATGATTCGCTTCCGGAAACTTAGCCCAGTGGATAGGCTGTAGCATACGGGCATGCAGATCAACAGCAGCCTGGGCGGATGGCCCCAGGCCCAAATGAACATAAGTCTGGTTGTATTGTCCACATTCCATCAGCGCCAGATCAAATGGACCATATTGCTGTCCGATCTGCTTAAAATGAGAACCATAGCCACCATCGCCGCTGTAAAACAGCCGGTATTGATCAGCTTGTATCACGTAAGATGCCCAAAGTGTTTTATTTTCTTTAAACATACGTTTGCTGTGGTGCTGCGCCGGCGTAGCGGTGACCCGGAGTCCGCCAGGCAGGGTCGTCGACTGGTTCCAATTCAGTTCGATGATTTTTTTAGGATCAAATCCCCAGTACACCAAATGGGAGCCTACACCCATCGGCACTACGGCCATCTTAATATTGTCTTTCAATTTTTTCAGGGTCTGGTAATCCAAATGATCAAAGTGATCATGGGAAATGATCAGCACATCGATTGGCGGCATATCTTCGGCGTGATAATGCTTAGTGCCCCGAAATGCCTTAAGTACCCCAGGCAGCGGACCAGCATGGTTGCTAAAAACGGGATCGATGAGAACATTACCCTGCAAGGTTTTGATCAGTAAAGATGAATGTCCGAACCAAACGATGGTAGGCGCAGTCCCAGCCGGTGTTTTCAAATTAGTTTTAACCCATGGCAGCTCAGAAGAAGGCCTGGTGGGTCCGGTGGGAACGCGGAAGAAAAAAAGAAAGTGGTTATACTTGACAGTTGTATCAGGCCGTCCGGCCAAATTTTGGAAACCGCCATTTCTGTAATTAGGCAATGCCTCCAAGCGGGTAAGCTCTTCACCGTCCGGATTTTTACCCAATGACTTTACCAGACCACAACCAGCGGCGATTACCGTTAGCAACAACGCAGCCATCCCCATCCCCAACCAACGAATTTTCATACTTAAGAATGCAAATAACGCTAAGCTTCGCCGATTATTTCATTAACGATGATATCAGGTAACGTTTTGCAGCTGGGACTTAATAGATGGTAATGTGATGTAATTTATTTAACAGCACTTTCGCGAAATGCTCCTTAAAATTCACTAATGTGTAAAATAAATGATGTTTTGGAATAATTAATTCCAAAAACTAACTTTGTTTTCAAAAAATAGTTATATTTAAACGATAAACGCAACGGCCATGATTATTCAGTTCTCCGTTAAAAACTATAAAGCCTTTAAAGAGAAGGCTACCATTAGCATGACTGCCTCTAACTATGATAAGGATTTTAGGGAGCGTGACAATGTCATTCCTGTTGAGAAATTTGATTTCCGGATTTTAAAAAGCGCAGTTATTTATGGTGCGAACGCAAGCGGGAAAAGCAAGTTTATGGAAGCGCTGCTTTTCATGAAAGAATTTGTCAAAGACTCTTCTAAAGAAAGTCAAAAAGGGGAGCTCATAAACGTTGATCCGTTTCGACTCAATAATGAAACAGAGAATCAGCCCAGTGAATTTGAAGTAGTTTTCCTGATCGATAATGAGATATACCGATACGGTTTTGAAGCATCACGTGAATCGATTTTAGCCGAATGGCTATATCACAAGCCAAAAACAAAGGAGGTTGAACTTTTTTACAGGCAGGGCCAGGAGTTTGATATTCACGAACGCAATTTTTCCAAGGGCAACACACTGGTGAAAGAACGAATGGTGAGATCAAATGCCCTCATGTTATCTGTTGCCGCACAGTTCAATGACCTGCATGCCGGGAAGGTGTTGGCCTGGTTCGAGAAAATACAGTCGCTTTCGGGATTAAATAATCATGATGAAGGCTACTCTATATTCAGGACATCAGATCCAGGCGATAAAAAAAGAATTCTTGATCTGCTGAAAATTGCCGACTTAGGCATAAGCGATATTAAGGTAATCAGAGCCGATGCCGACAGTTTACCAGGTAATATTCCCAAAGTCGTCCGTGAAAAGATGATTAGGGAAATGCGGGAGGAAAAGGCAGAATTCATTGTTGACGTGATGACCAGCCATCGTAAATATGACAAGAATAATCATTACATCGGTGATACTAATTTTTCACTCGACGGGGAAGAATCGTCCGGGACGCGAAAGTTTTTTGCGCTTACAGCACCGATCATGTCCGTATTGGATCATGGGATGATCCTCGTCGCTGATGAACTGGATGCCAAGCTTCATCCTAACCTGGTTTGTTCCTTGATTTCGCTGTTTAATTCAAGCATTAGCAACAAAAACAGCGCGCAGTTAATTTTTAATACCCATGATACCAACCTGCTCGATTCGGGCTTGTTTAGGCGCGACCAAATCTGGTTTACTCAAAAAGACCGCTACGGGGCGTCTACTGTTTATTCTTTAGCAGAATTCAAATCCGCTGTTAGAAAGAATGAGGATTTTGAAAAAAACTATATCAACGGCAAATACGGTGGAATTCCGGCCTTAAAGGATTTTCAAAATCTATACGAAAGAGAGGAATCGAAATAACATGGCCAAAGGACTCAAAGCCAAAAAAGAGGCCGAAGACCGCGCCCGCCACTTGCAAGCACTTAACGATGCTAAAGCGAGAAGGAGGAACGAGCCAGTACTGGAAAGGAAGTAGGCAGGAAGAGAGGACGTTCCTAAAATCCTTATTGTGTGTGAAGGAAAAAATACTGAGCCATCCTATTTTGAACAATTTAAACTGGCCACCGCTAAAATTATCATACTAGGAAAAGGATATAATACGACAACTTTGGTTAAGCAGGCTCAACAACTTAGCCAGCAAGATGTCTACGCTCAGGTCTGGTGCGTTTTTGACAGAGACGATTTCCCAGCTCAGAATTTTAATAATGCAATTACAATGGCAGAGGGTTTAGGCTTTGGCATTGCCTATTCGAACCAGTCTTTTGAATATTGGTTAATCCTGCATTTTGACGATCACCAGGGAGGTGGTATGCATAGACGGGACTACCATGACAAGTTCAACGAACTGCTGAAACCGTTCGGCATTAACTATGACGGAAAAAATAGTAAAATGGTCAGTGAAGACATTTTCGACTTGGTCATGGAAATTATTGATGAAGAGACAAAAAAGACACGTCTTCAATTGGCCATTGACCGAGCTGAACGCAACCATAATCAATTTGATCATGCTAACCCGGCGACTGAAGAATCCTCTACGACTGTTTACAGGCTAGCCAGGGAATTATTAAAATACACTTAAATTTTTCTGACATGGCAGGGCGGCAATCCCAGCGTTTTGGCTGCAAAAGGAGTAAAAGTTACACTAAAGGTAATACTCAGTGTTCTTTTTGATAAGGAATAAATATATAGAACGGTAATGAGGTGTTCCTATCGTAAATTAATTCCATTAAAAACTTCTCGCGAGGCATAACATTTATCGCCCAACCTTCTGTGTGGAGGGATATCAACCCCTTGTCAATACTTTTTGTTTTGGCGGCAAGCCCAATGCTTTGCGCAGGGCCGGAATGACTGTTACGTTTAACCACATCCTGGAAATGAATACACTTTGTTTTAACTTATTACTGCTAAACATGGTGAGCATATCGTTCAGTGCGTTAGGCTGGTGCATCCATTCGGTATTGAATAACGTCCCCTGTCCTATTTTGGCAAAGCGCTTAAACATTTGTTTTTCATAACTGGCAATGGCCGCCTGGGTACTCTCAAACGCGGGGTTGGTAATTGCTTCACTAAGTTGCAGCGCGTCCAGCATGGCCATATTTACGCCTTCACCTGCAAAGGGCGGCATCCAGTGCGCTGCATCACCAATCAGCGTAATATTTGATTTGGCCTGCCAGTTTTGATCAAGCGGCATACAATATTGTGGCCGCGGAATAAAAAGACAATCCTTGCTTTCAAATAATTGGTGCCACACCTGGCCCCAGTCCGAAAATTCTTTTTTAAACCAGGCCAGAACCTGGCGGTTATCCTTGAAATCGATGCCGCTTGTTTTATCCCAGAATTCCTCGGATTTAAAACCTGTAGCAAAGCCAAAGCTTCCATCGCCTTTTGAGCTGACAATTAAAGTCTTTTCATTCCCGTAAGCAAATATTTTCCCGCCCTTTAAAAGCTGGTGAATGGCGGGCGCGGTCTTTTCAGCATCTTTTATGGAACCCTCCAGCATGGTAATGCCGGTCCAGTAGGGTTTAATATCGGTAACAAAAGGCCTTATTTTGGAATTTGCCCCGTCTGCGCCAATCACGATATCAGCAGTGACCGATTTACCATTTTGAAAAACCAGCTTCCAGGTGTTATTTATTTCTTCAATGGATAGTAGGTGACTGTTCCAGACAACCGTGCCTGCTTGCAGGGAATCCAAAAGGATATCCCGCAGGGGCCCCCGGTCAATTTCCGGCCGGTGATGTTTGTCTCCAAACTTTTCGTTGCGGACTTCGGTATGCTGATCTGAATAGATTTTTGCCTGGTTATCTACGACTCTTACCAGTTCTGCGCCGGGCCTGTAATGTTTTTTGAATTCATCCATCAGGCCTGCCTTTGCCAGTGCGGCCAGGCCAGACTCGGTATGCAGGTCGAGCGCGCCGCCCTGCAGGCGTACGTTCCTGTCTATATCTCTTTCGTACACTTTTACATCTGCACCCTTAAGTTGTAAAAGCCGCGCAAGCGTAAGGCCGCCGGGTCCACCACCAACGATGGCAATCTTTTTGTTTTGTATGGTCATATCCGAAGAAAATGTTTTTACGATGCAAAACTATTCCTTCGGCAGGGCTGATAATAGTATAAATCGGTCGTTTTCGTTTTTTGACAGTTCTTTCGGGATTACCCCGGAAAATTTCTTTATCTCCTTTATGAAATGATTCTGGTCGGTAAAGTTTTGTTCCGGAAACAGTCTGCCTTCTTTGATGTGCGTGAGCGAGGCCCGGAAACGTAAAATGTTGCAGTAGGCTTTTAGCGAAATGCCAAATTGCTGATTAAAATAACGGTTAATTTGCCGGCTGCTCCAGCTTGCTTTTTCTGATAATTCTTTAATGGACAGGCCACCTTTGGAGGCATAGATCAGTTCAAATAATTTTTGTTTCCTGCTGTCAATTCCGGGCTTAACCTGCGTAAGCATTGCTGCAGTAATCTTTTCGCAGAACTGATCAAAATCATCGAGGTCACTAAGCCCGATGTTCCAGTAATCCGCTGGTAATTGCTGCCCTTCATCCAATATGGACGCGGCCTCTCTGCCAAGCAAATATTCAATAGCAAGCAATTTGAAGCTGGCAGCAAACAACACGGCCGTGGGCGGAATAGTCGATTGCTCGGGGCGGGTATCCAAGCCCCGGAGCGTTGCGTGAAAAGGCTGGTTATCGGAAACTGAAAAGAGAATATCAAACCTGCCGTCAGGCAGAACAACAATTTCCTTCTCTGAATCTGAATAGTTACGGAGCATCCAGAAACTTTCTACAAAATCGAGCTAGCGCTAAAGGCGGCTTTATGATTCTGAACTCAATGCCGCTTTCCGTTATATTTTTATTTTCGTTCATCCGCATTGCCTTAGTTTCTATCTTTTTGCACAAGCGAGCCTTCGGCATGGCCTCAGCGTTGTGTCTCTTGCGTTCTTGTTCAATTAAAATTCAATGTTCAGTGACACTGAACGATCAAATTTAATGAACGTCTCGCATTAAATGTCCCCCTTTCCATCTTTTGAACTTGAATGACGGCTGAGGCATTTCAACCAGAAAGCATAAAAAATCTGCATTTTCAAATGAACTTATATAATTTAGAGGAAATATTACGAAATAGGATATGTTAATTGAATTTAAGGTAGGCAATTACCGGTCAATTGGAGAGGAACAGGTAATTAGCTTGGTGCCGGCTCCATATCGAAGCAAATATGCATCCGGTCATGACGCTCGATATTATCAACCTTTTCCTGAATGAAAAAATCAATAAACACAGAGCCCAATTGATATTCACGACCCACGACACAAACCTTTTGTCTTATGCTAAGCTAAGGAGGGATCAGATATATTTTGCCGAAAAAAATAGTTGGGAATCCACAGAGATTTATTCGTTATCAGATTTTAAATACCTCAATGATCTTGATGGCAGTACATCGAATGAACGGCCAGATACGGACAAGGAGAAGCGTTACATTGAGGGTCGCTATGGGGCGGTTCCCCTGTTAGGGAAATTCAGCATCTAAAGAAACAGGTCTATTGCTCTTGCCATAATTTCCCTTTAAATAAGTTATTATCCGGGAAGTTCTACCACCACAATTTCGTTCCCGCATTGATCCAGGCAATGAAAGAATTTATAACCAGGGGTAAGTACGGGTTCAACTTTAATCCTTACGCCGTTGCTTTTGAGTTTTTGATAAGTTTCTTCCAGACCGGAGGTATAGATCACCATAGTGGGTTGTCCTGCAGTCTGGTCGCCGATCCGATCCTTTTGATCTTTGGTTTCTGCCTTTAAGAACCATATGGCCATTGTCTCCGCTGAATCACCCCCCATATGCAGGTACCGTTGGCCTGCGTCCGTAGTAACATCAAAGATTTTGGTAAAGCCAAAGTTCTCTGCGTAAAAATTTGCAGCCTTTTCGTAGTCATCTACAAGCAGAATCATTCTTCCGAGATGGTTTTTCATGGTGTGTTGGGTTTTATCGGCACAAACTCTGCCGGTTGTAATTATATATAGCAAGGCAGTATGCTACATAGAGTTTCAAAAAAAATGGCCCGTTTTGTAGGCCTTTCTAATTATGTTTCAAGAATCCTTCGGGCTTTCGCAAGGTCATAGTCATTTTGCAGGCTAAGCCAGAATTCGGCACTGATGCCCAGCGCTTTTTCAAGCTTTACGGCGTTCATTGCAGTAATTGAACGTTCGCCGCTGAACATTTCGCTTAAATGGCCGGGCAAAACGTTGATCTCAGCTGCAATTGCTGATCTGCTAAGTTTCCTGGTTTCGATCTCGTCCAACAAGACCTCGCCGGGGTGGAGAAGGAAATTAGTCTTTAATGCTTCTCCCGTTTTAGAATACACCCTATTTACCATGTATTTACGCTTTGAAAAATTAAGCGGTAAAGTACACCTTTTTATTGTTCGATCGATCTGATCTTTAGATAAAAACCGAAAAATCTTGCTGACTATCAGCTATTTTAAAGGAATGGGGAAGTATTCCAGGACTGATCGCAATGAAAGGCAAAGTTTGCCTTCAATAAGGATTAAAGGAAATATTTAATGAACGGTGACTAATTGAATTAAGCTGCTCTCCTTGGCCGTTTCTTTTTTGCCAGGCTGGGATGATTCTCTCCGCTAACATATTTTAGTGTTGCTTTCTGGCCACTGGCTGGTCCAGACGCAGTTCCGGTTTCTTCGGCCTGTTCAACCAGGCGGACGGTAAGCAAACGGTCGTTCATAGGGAGGTAGTCCAGTGCATCTATGGCTCTGTCCGCACCCTCAGGGTCTTTCATTTCTATAAATGCATAGCCTTTACAGCGTCCTGTCTTTTTATCGCGAACGATCTTGACGGTAGCAACGTCTCCGTGCGGGATAAATAACTTTACCAGGTCCACTTCTGAAATATCCAGGGGGAATCCACCGACAAATAATTTAACCATAGGATGGAAGGTTTTTATTCGGGTATTTATACTCCATCCAGGCAATAAAAGTTGCCTTAAACAGGCAGTGCGGGACTTGCTTCTGATCATTTCATTTCGACTTTGCCGAGAAATTGTATTTGAATGAACACTGAATTTTATTGCCAATTGAGCTGTAGCCATCGCTGAAATTTTCACGCCTTCCATACTGATATTCAATGCCCACCATGATATTATCGGCGGGGTAAGCAGCGCAGGTTAAAGAGCGCATACTGGCCATTTCCGAAAGCCGCAGGCGATTGCAGGTCGGTATTATCAATCGTTAACATGGAGTATCCTACCGAACTTTTCAGTTTCGCGCTCCACTGCACTTCGGCGAAGGTAAAAAAGCCCCAGGCAGGCAATGCTTTTCCTTTAACGGGCGCAATGGAATTTCCGGGATTAGATTCCAGTGCAACATCGGGCGAGACATCGGCAATATAGTTTTCATAACCCTGCCCATATTCTCCCTGCAATTTGAATTTCAGACGTTTGCCGGCATTAATCACGCTGCTCAGATTCAGCCCCCAGCCAATATCGCTTCCGCTTAAATTTTGGGTATGGGTACCGGCGATATCCTTCCACTCCAGATATTTTAACAGGCCGGCTAACTGCATATATCCCCAGCTCCAGTTGTGCCGGTAATGTGCTGCCAGGTTGGGCAGGGGCAGCCGGGGATTTACCTGACTGATGTCAATGCTGTTGGAATAATCCGTGCCGTCTGCCGTGGCGCCCGGCCTTTCCAATGCTACAGCAAAGCGCTCGGTCGAACTGTTAACTGGCGTATAGCGAAGCTGGATATTGAGAAAGAAGATCCGGGAGCTGGGTCCCCAGTAATCTAAAGTAACGGGAAATACTTCGGTATCCATAAAGGTCGAGGGCGTTTGTCCGGCAAGAAACTTGCCTAACTGCCCGTAACCATTCACCAGGTGAAATGCGGTCTGCCCTGTATATTTTCCAAACCCGAATAGATCCATATCAAACTGCGTTTTCAGCTCACCCAGACCCGTTTCCGTGCTGGTTCTGATCCCGAACCTGGTTTGCCGGACGCTGATGAAGTAATTTCCGGAAGTCCCATATTCGCCGTTATAGGCAGGCAGCTTGGTGGGCCGCATCACGTCAAACCAATCCGGATCGATCGCATTAAAATTGTAGCCCGCATCGGTTTGGATATATCCGTAAACCTCCAGGCTGGTTTTACCATTCTGCGCCAACGCGAATAAAGGGAAGAGCATGAACAGGGACTGCAAGAAAAATCTCTTTAGTGCTTTTTTCCACTGCTCATGATTTTTAATGATTCATTAAAGCATCGCGAGATTTTTCCAGAAACGTTCCAGGCTTTCGTCCCCACCGAAAAGCGTTGTAAAGATGGTCGAATCAGCTAACAAAATATCACCCGCCCGTTCGCCCGAAGGCGGCATCCAGAGAAACATATTGAATTCCGTATTGCCGGCTTCAATAAACGGATGCGGATGCGTCATATCGATCGGCTGACGGGCCAGCACATGGATCAGGTTCGGATCTTCGGTAGTAACGGCATAATGCGGAAGATGCATGTGGAAATTAAAAGTGTTGACGCCCGTCAAGCCAGCCACGTTTATCAAGATCCATTTGCTTGGTTAGCGGCACCAATTGATTTCTTGTCCCTTCAATCGTTGCAGGCCGTAAGCCAAACCTGTTTTCTACAGGAACACCGAGTCCCTTCATCAATGACCTGGTATATTTGCCAAAACGCTGCTGCCTGGGCACCAGCGGATCCCCATGATGTTTATATTCCTGCTGCCGCTGGTTCAGATCATCAGAAAAACCAACATCATGATGCGGGCTAAGAATCAAACAAGTGCCTTCACGCTTTAAGAATTCCTTTATCGCTTCAATTTCTTCAGGCGATGCTTCCTGCTCGGTGATCATATGATCCAGGCCAAATACCATCAGCGTATCCGTGTCTGCAAGAATACGTTCATCAATCGGCAATCGCTGCCCGGCCTGGTCGATGCGCTGGTAATCCGGAACAGGCTGCCCCGTTACGCTTTCAATCACCTGCTGAAACCTTACGATGCTGAGGTGAAAAAGTTCCAGTGTGCCGGCAATTCCCTGCAAAAACATTTTTTCGGAATATTCGACCGATTCATAATCTGGCCATACTACCCGGCGAACTTCGGTCATTGTCGAAAAACGGTTATCCAGTTCAGTTATATTCCGGTTGGCTTCCCAGGGATAGCTCCATGTCCAGTAAATACTAAACCTTCTTTTGCCAGGAATATATTTGCGTGGCGTGACGAATTTGATTGTACAGTCGTGGGGATGGATAGTCATGTGTACTCATTTTTAATTATTTTAAATTAACAATCTATTTCAATGAAGCCAGGTATTTAAGTGCCTTGATTCCCGGCAAAAAGAAATAAGCTCCGCCTGTCACTGTTGTAAAAGCATGCAGTCCTTTTAATTTCTTTTTTATAGGCCGTTTTGGAATTGTCATCTCAAATGTTCCATCCTGCTTCCGGCAAAAGGATCTTTTTCATTTAGTTCCATAAATTCCGGATCATTTGCCCAAACTGAAATCAAAAATTCGAACTGGCGCGGCAGATCCGCACAACCGGCAAATACGGCAATACCCCGATTGGCGCCATCTTCAGGAGCATCATCGGGAAGATAAGGACCATAAGTGCCGCCCCTTCGGATGATCAGTCTCCTGTTCATGATCCGGGATACCCTGCTATCTCTTACATTCATTCTTCTGTATATGTGCACCCACGGGGCATGCATAACCTTGAGGATCCATTTTTTCATAATCAAAATTGTTATTCCTCTGGTTATCAAATCCAAGTTCACGATCATCTTTTTCAGGACATAATACCAGCGGCGCTCCGGTTTTTCTCCAGCGCCCCATCATCTTGGCAGCTACCAATTCCTGTTCTTCTTCTGTTTTCCCGTTTGCTTTCAGAAAATCACGAAATGCGCCTACATGCTCCGCGCATTTTTCTGTATGCGAGAAAGCTTCCGTTCTTTGAAAGGATTTCCGGTTGCGGCTGCATTGGGATAACGCCCGTTTCATCCGGATATCCAAGAAAAAACTCTCCGGGTTTACTCGGCGGACTGGAACCTGGTGTTGGCTCAATACCCATTCCTTCAATTACAGGCGTAGTTATCCGGTCGCGATACCCGAAATGTTCGTGAACGTAATCAAATGGAGGAACTGCTTCCAGCAGAAGCGAGGAAAGTATTTCGACACCGGGTTTCTGATCAAGATATTCCTGGTGCGTTTTGATACAGCGTTCCCGTTCCGTCTTATCACGGGCAAAAAGAATAACCACGGCATGAAGATCCGCGCTGGTAATTTTATCTTCCCAATTATCAGGATGGTTGTGCCCGGTGTCTCCAAGCATTTCGGCACGGGCTACCATGCCCTGTGCGAAATGGTTCAGGAAAATGTATCCAGGGAAGCTTCATCAACACCAACTTGCGCAGGCCATTAAATGTGAAAGCCACACTAACCCACCGCATATCCGTTTCGCTTGCTGCCATAACAGTTTTTGCGTTCCCCACGGTCGGAATTAAAGCATCTACCCATTTGCGTGCGCCTTCGGCATTCTGAAATGTAATAAAATTATATTGGGCAATAGTAGCATGGGACGTGCTAAAAGATAATGTTGAATATCTTCTAATTCCAGCATTAGTAATTGTTTAAGTTGAAACAATTATTGCATCTGATCCAGCATTTCAGAAAAAGCGGCTTTTAATTTTCAACGCTTTTTTTATCTTCGTCAGCAGACACATAAGGATATTCACCGTATTCAAGGAAACTTGGGCGTTGATGTTCACGGAAGAATTTAGTAACCGCATTGATGTTTGTTTTCCAGTCTTCAGGAAATCCTTCAAGGTTTACAAAAACAGTAGTAATTCCTGTGCTATTAAACAGTGCTACGGCATCTTCCATATATTTATCAAAATCGGTGTCGAAAATGCCCTGGTACATAAAATGCAGGCCGGAGCCTACGTCAAACAAAACCCAACGGAGATAATGTAGCTTTAGAGGCGCAAGAACATTGGGCCTGCCTTTACTGCTGCCTCAATTGTTTTGCCATATTCGCGGATGGCCTCTTCTCTTCCCGGCTTTACCTTTGCAATAACTGTAAATCCATAATTCGCAGGTGTTTGGGGGAAAATCGGTCCATAGCGGCCGTCTTCTTTTTTAAAATACCCTTCTTTGGGGATGGCAACAGCTGCTGGTGTCGCCCATCCATTCTTTAGCGTCTCTGTCATAAAGTTTCTGCCTTAAATGTTGTTTGAGTAGAACCATGATTACTGGCAAATGTTCCAGAATTATAAAAAAAAGGCGCTTTAATGACGGTTTAGCGCATAATATCGGATAAAAACGCATCGGCCTTGCACCGCGGTGGGACATTTGGCCCAGCGGCTCCCACGCGCGGCAGGTATTGCCCGAATGCACCGTTTGCATTAAGCCTATCTTTTTTCGATATTTATTAAAGGAACAAACCAGGAAAAATCGTCCGGGAACGAGCCGCTAATACCCGAATATGCATGCTTAGACATACCGGCACGAAACGTACTTCTGCGCACAATGTAAGGCTGGCCTCACTGCTGGGTTTGACAGCGGGCATTGTCAATGCCGCGGGTTTTTTAGCTTTCGCGGTACTAACGACCAACGTCACCGGGCACGCTGCCTTATTTGCCGAACGAATAGCAGCACAGGATTGGAAAACAGCCCGGGTTGTGGCGCTGTGGATGTTTATGTTCCTGGCAGGCGCTTTTATTTCCAGTCTGATCATATCCCGGGTAGGCAGGAATCAGCGTTTTTCTTATGTAATACCTATGCTCATCGAGACGGTTATCCTGGTGGCAGTAGCGCTGACGGGGCAGCGTTATGATCATAGCCTGGTCGCCAGGGAACTGTTTGCCGGCAGCCTGCTATTTGCGATGGGACTGCAAAATTCTCTGGTTTCCATGATATCGGGATCGGTCGTCCGCACGACACACCTTACCGGGACATTTACAGACCTGGGTATCGAATTGGCTCAGCTTATCCGGGGCAGCAAGGACGAACAGCATGCCGGGCTGACTTCGCGCATCCGATTGCGCCTTGCGATCATCTTCTGCTTTTTATTGGGTGCCGTTGCCGGGGCCTGGCTATTTCAGGTATTGGGATTTCTTATTTTTCTGGTGCCGGCCGGCATACTGGTCTTCACGTTGATGGCCGATGTGTTCCGGATAAAAGTAAAGCGTTACTACCGGAAAATGAGCTACTCCCAAAACCGCAAAAATATTCCCCAATAGAAAAAATCCTTCTCCTGGCCTGGCTTTAAAAAGTGCTTAAGATCACGTTTTCCCTTGTGCGCGCTCATGTTCGGTCCATACTATTCTTCCCATATTTGATTCAGTAAACTTATTCTTATTGACACCTCGGAATCCTAGATTTCCTAATCCCTATTCCTATGCTACCTAAAAAAATGAAAGCGGCAGTGATCCATGAGTTTGGAAAATCCCTGCACATCGAAGAAATACCGGTTAAAGAGCCAGGTGAAAACGAGATACTGGTCAAAGTCATTGCCTGCGGCGTTTGCCATACGGATCTGCATGCCTGCAATGGCGACTGGCCTGTAAAGGCAAAACTGCCCCTGGTACCCGGGCATGAAGCGGTCGGGTATGTCGTGGCCAGAGGCCATGGCGTAAGCAACTTAAAGGACGGTGATATCGTCGGCGTGCCCTGGCTGCACAGTGCCTGCGGCTGCTGCGACTATTGCATCACCGGCTGGGAAACATTATGCGAGTCTCAGAAAAATGGCGGCTACAGCGTCGACGGCGGCTTCGCTGAGTACGTTATCGCCGACTCCCGTTATGTTGCCCGTTTTCCGGACAGGATCAATTTTACCGAGATGGCGCCGATCATTTGTGCCGGCGTAACGGTGTATAAAGGACTGAAGGAAACGGAAGCAAAACCCGGAGAATGGGTGGCTATTTCCGGGATCGGAGGACTTGGACACCTGGCCGTACAGTATGCCAAAGCGATGGGACTGCATGTTGCGGCAATTGATATTGCGGATGACAAGCTGGAACTTGCCCGTAAACTGGGCGCTGAGCTAACGGTCAATGCTGCTAAGACGGATATAGGTCAGTTCCTGAAAAAGGAGACGGGAGGAATGCACGGCGTATTGGTTACTGCGGTCTCTCCTGTAGCGTTTAGTCAGGGATTGTCCGCATTAAGGCGCAAGGGTACGATATCGCTGACCGGCCTGCCCAAAGGGAGTTTCGACCTTCCTATTTTCGACACCGTTCTGAACCGCTATACCATTAGAGGCTCAATCGTCGGTACCAGAAAAGACATGCAGGAAGCCATTGAATTCGCTGCCGAAGGCAAAGTTAAAGCAACGGTTCATGCAGCCAAACTGGAGGATATTAATGCTGTGTTCGCTCAAATGGAAAAGGGCGAGATCGAAGGGCGTGTCGTGCTGGAAATAGCTACACCTTAAGACGCCACGGCTGTTGTTAACCACAGCTTTCATTTTGAAGAGATTATGGGCCTGTATATTACCGATGAACTTCCTTTTTATATCACCAATTCCTTTGTTTATCTTTCCTTATTAATCGGATAAATTGGAAACAGAGAACGATCAATTCCAGCATTTCTGGCAATTAAAAAAGGAAGAAGCATTCTCTAAATTATCATGCAGCCAGAACGGGCTTGATGACGGGGAGGCCGCTCGCAGGCTCCAATCGCAGGGGCCCAATACGATAAAGGCCGGCAGCCAGTCCTCCGCCATCCTGTTATTTCTTTCTCAGCTAAAAAGTCCGGTAACCCTGCTGCTGATCATTGCAGCTTTACTTTCCGCAGCCTTAGGGGATGTGACCGATACGGCGATCATCCTGGCTATCGTACTGATCAGCGCTTTGCTGGGCTTCTGGCAGGAAAAAGGCGCGGCAGATGCCGTGCGCGAGCTGTTAAAAATGGTGCAGCTGCATTGCACGGCCATCAGGGGCGGCAAAAAAATAGAAATCCCAACGGAGGCGGTAGTACCTGGCGACATCGTTGTTTTATCGGCGGGCGACATCATCCCCGGCGACAGCCTGATCCTGGAGTCACAGGAATTATTTATTGATGAGGCGGCTTTTACCGGCGAAACCTATCCGGTAGAAAAGCATAGCTGCGAGCTTCCGGCGGATACGCCATTGGCCAAACGAAAAAATGCGCTTTTTATGGGCTCGCATATTATCAGCGGAAAGGCAACGGCCCTGGTGATCAAGACCGGGAAGCACACGGAATTTGGCAAAATATCAACCGGGCTGCAATTAAAAGCTCCTGAAACGGATTTTGAAAAAGGCATCCGCAAGTTTGGCTATATGCTCATGGAGATCACCCTGCTGCTGGTGCTCGTCATTTTTGCGATCAACGTATACCTGCATAAGCCCGTGCTCGATTCCTTTATGTTTTCGCTGGCCCTGGCGGTCGGGCTTACGCCGCAGCTGCTGCCGGCGATCATCAGCGTCAATCTTTCCACGGGAGCCAGGCGTATGGCGAAACAGCAGGTTATCGTCAAACGCCTGTCGTCCATCGAGAATTTTGGCAGCATGAATATCCTTTGTTCGGATAAGACCGGGACGATCACCGAAGGCAAAGTAAAACTGAAAGATACGGTGGATATTCACGGCAGCCACAGCGATAAAGTATTGCAATATGCCTGGCTGAATGCTTCTTTGCAGCAGGGCTTCCATAATCCCATTGATGAAGCGATCAGTTCGGGATATCAAGGGGAAGCGCGGATACTTTTACCGTTCAGTCCGAAATACCCTATGATTTTATCCGCAAAAGGTTAAGTGTAGTCGTTGAGAACGAAACGGAATGTCTGGCGATAACCAAAGGCGCATTGAATGCTGTTCTTTCGGTCTGTGACCAGGTTGAAACTGCTGACGGAGTGGTCACGGGTATCGCAGGCAGTAGGGCTCTGCTCATGAAGCAATATGAACAGTTCAGTAACGCCGGTTACCGTACCCTGGGTATTGCCTATAAGCCGGTTGACCGGGGGCAAAAGTTTACCCGGGATGATGAAAAGGACATGATTTTCTTTGGATTTATTGCCCTGTTCGATCCGCCCAAGGCCAATGTTAATGCGACGTTGGCGCAGCTGGACAGCCTGGGCGTAAAACTGAAGATCATCACCGGAGATAATGCCCTGGTCGCAAAAAGCCTGGCCCTGCAGATCGGCATTAAAGATCCGCAGATACTGACCGGCGCAGCCATGCAAAAAATGAGCAATGCGGCACTAATGCACCAGGCACCACGCACCGATATTTTTGCCGAAGTGGAACCCAACCAGAAGGAACGCATCATTACCTTACTTAAGAAGGCGGGCAATGTAGTAGGCTTTATGGGCGATGGCATTAACGACGCCCCCGCACTGCACAATGCTGATGTGGGAATTTCGGTGGATACGGCGGTAGATGTTGCCAAAGAAGCTGCGGACATCGTTTTACTGAGCCAGGATCTGGAGGTACTGGCCAATGGTATTATCGAGGGCCGCAAAACCTTTACCAATACCATGAAATATATCTTTATGGCTACCAGCGCCAATTTCGGCAATATGTTCAGCATGGCCGGCGCCTCGTTATTTCTTCCCTTTCTGCCATTGCTGCCCAAGCAGATCTTGCTGACCAATCTGCTGACGGACTTTCCTGAAATGGCGATCGCAACGGACCGTGTGGACCAGGTCAATATCCTCTCGCCCCAGCGATGGGACCTGCGTTTTATCCGGCATTTCATGATCACCTTTGGCCTGTTAAGCTCGGTATTTGATTACCTCACCTTTGGCGTACTGCTACTGATTTTGCATACGTCGGAAAAAGAGTTCCAGACCGGATGGTTTATGGAGTCGGTGATCTCTGCCATTTTAATCGTACTGGTGGTGCGTACGCGCTTGCCATTTTTTAAAAGCCTGCCGGGGAAATATCTGTCGATCATCACCATACTGGTTTTATTGTTTGTTTTGTTTTTACCCTTAACCCCGCTGGTCTCCTGGTTTGGCTTTACCCGGCTGCCCCTAAGTTATTACGGCTGGATGCTACTGATCATTGCCGGATACCTGTTATCGGCAGAGTTAGCCAAAAGGCTGTTTTACAGAAATGTTTTACGATCTATGGGACATAAATAATTCCCGTTTGCTCCTTGTTCCCCATTTGAAATTAATGATCAGGATCACCCTTGCATCTGCTCCGGATCAGTTTATCCGGAGCCAGCGGAACATAAGTTTGCTTTAGATTGTAAATACCAGTTAAAGTATTGAAAAGATGATAGAAATAAAATACGTATCAGCAGATGAAGCAGTAAAAGTAGTTCAGCCCGGAAACCGCGTATTCATTCACGGCAGCGCAGCGACACCGGTTTGCCTGGTGGAAGCTTTGCAGAAAAGATGTGCTGAGTTGCATGATGTTGAATTGGTAAGTATTACCCTTTTAGGCGATGTTAATTTTGACAGACCGGAATACCGGAAGGCTTTTTTCTGCAACTCCTTATTTGTTTCGGCAGCCAACCGGAGCGTAGTAAATAGCAGCGCTGGCGATTACGTGCCGATTTTTTTGAGCCAGATCCCGCAGCTTTTCCGTAAAAATATCCTGCCGATCGATGTAGCCCTCGTCCAGGTTTCACCCCCTGACCAGCATGGCTATTGTTCCCTGGGCACTTCCGTGGACGCAGCAAGAGCTGCCGTGGAGACGGCAAAACAGGTGATTGCTCAGGTAAATCCATTAATGCCGAGAACGCATGGGGAAGGGTTTATCCATATCGGCAATTTGGACGCCATGGTTTGGCACGAGGCGGAATTGCCGGAAGTGAATTATGCACACCAGTCAAATGGCATTATTGAAAAAATTGGATTGAACGTTGCTTCCCTGATTGAAGATGGCGCAACACTTCAGCTTGGCATAGGAGGAATTCCGGATCAGGTACTGAAAAATCTGACCAGTCATAAGAATTTAGGGCTGCATACGGAGATGTTTTCCGATGGCGTGATCCCGCTGATTGAAAAAGGGGTGATCAATAACAGCCAGAAAAAATTAAATACAGGCCGTTCGGTAACGTCGTTTATTTCAGGAACACGGAAAATCTATGATTTTGTAAACGATAATCCAAGTGTGCGGGTGATGGAGATCAGCTACGTAAATGATACCGGTATTATTCGTCAGAACCCCAGGGTAACTGCCATTAACAGTGCCATAGAAATTGATCTGACCGGTCAGGTATGCGCGGATTCCCTGGGGACCTATCAGTATTCGGGCATTGGAGGCCAGATGGATTTTATGCAGGGCGCATCCTTGTCTGAAGGGGGTAAGCCCATCATTGCCTTACCATCACAGACCAATAAGGGCATCTCCAGGATAGTTCCCTTCCTGAACCAGGGCGCAGGCGTTGTTACGACCCGGGGCCACGTGCACTGGGTAGTTACGGAATATGGTGTGGCGAACTTGTTCGGAAAGAGCCTCAAGCAGCGCGCAAAAGCATTGATTGAACTGGCTCATCCTGATCACCGCGGGCAATTGGAAAATGCATACCACAGCAGATTCGAAAAAATCTAAACCCAACGATTTGTTTCTTGTTCGTATGTGTAAAGCTGCCCATTCTCAGGTCAATAAGTCCCCTTTTTAATCGGAACGATTTTGGTGTTCATAATCAGCCGCTTTAATGACCGCCGTCATTATTTTAAACCTGAAGTTTGCTCAATTTTATATTTAACCAATTAATCCCATGGCAATGAAAACGGATCAGCAAATAAAAATAGATGTCATCGAAGAACTTGGCTGGGAACCACTTCTGGATGTGACCGGATTAGAAGTAAGCGTGCACGACGGCGCAGTTAACATAAAAGGGTCTGTGGATTCATTTCCTAAAATAGCTGTTGCGGATAAAGCCGCAGGGCGGGTCAAAGGTGTAAAACAAGTGACCACGGACCTGGAGGTCGTATTGCCTAAGCAAGACAGGCTTACAGACGACACGATCCTGGAAAATATATCGAATGCCCTTAAACTGCACGGTTCTGTTCCCCCTGGCAGGATACGGATTGGCGTTAACTGCGGAACGGTTTCACTCGAAGGCGATGTTGACTGGAACTGCCAAAAAGTTGCGGCCTACAAGACGGTTAGGAGCTTAAAGGGAGTAATAGGTATCGATGACCAGATCCGGGTTAAGCCGGAAGCCAATATAGCCCTTGTTGCAGAAAATATACGCAAAGCACTGGAGCGCAGGGCAGACCTGGAAGCGGCAAATATTAAAATCGAAACGATAGGCAACAAGGTGATCCTAAGAGGAACGGTGCATTCCTGGAACGAGCGCAGAGAAGCGGCGCGGGCAGCATGGTCTTCCCCTGGTGTTTCCGCTGTCGAGGACGAAATCGAAATAGCGTATGATTGAACTAATAAAACGAATAGGCTGTCTCCTTTCAATCTTAAACATAAAACATGGAAACTAAATCATCAGCCGATAGCGGCAACGATGCTGTTTATTTGCAATCTCTGGGTGCTGCCCAGACCGTAACGGGTTCCAAGCACTTGCTGGTAACACCTGGCTTTACTGTTATGGTGGATTGCGGATTATTTCAGGGCATAAAATCACTCAGAGAGAAAAACTGGGCGCCACTGCCGGTTGACCCTGCCGCCATTGACGCTTTAATTCTCACGCATGCGCATTTAGACCATTGCGGCTATATCCCCTTACTGGTAAAGCGGGGCTACCGGGGTAAAATTTATATGAGCAGCCCGACCAAAGAACTAACTGAGCTGATCCTAAGGGATAGCGCCAAACTCCAGGAAGAAGATGCCTGGAAGGCCAATCACCATGGCTACAGCAAACATGCTCCGGCCATGCCGCTGTATGATACCCGGGATGTGGAGGCAGCCTTACCCCTTTTTAAAACTATAAATGAAGGAGAGATTTGCCGTTTGTCCGAAAATATTCAGTTCCGGTTTTACCCTGCAGGGCATATTCCAGGAGCGTGTTCGGTCCAGATGCATTGTTACGGGAAGACCATCGTGTTTTCCGGCGACATTGGGCGCACGCATTCCCAGATTCTTCCGGCACCAGAGCACGGACCGCTGGCTGATTTTGTGGTGATGGAGTCTACCTATGGCGACCGGCTCCATGAAGCGTATGATATTGGGGAACGTCTGGCATATATTATCAATGAAACCGTCCGTCATGGCGGCAACGTGCTTGTTCCCTGTTTTGCTGTTGGAAGAGCCCAGGAAATGATACATATGCTATATGAACTTAAGCAGCAAAGAAGTATCCCTTCCTCCCTGCCCGTATACCTGGATAGCCCGATGGCTGCCGCTGCCGGGAAAACCTTGCTCCGGTATCCCCAGTGGCTGAACATCAGTGAAAAGGAATCTGCCAGCATGTTCAGCAGCGTAACGATCAACCATGACTATCATGGTACGGAAAAGATCATCGCGCAAAAGGAAAGCAAGATCATACTGGCGGCCAGCGGCATGCTTACAGGCGGCCGCGTGTTGGAGTACCTCAAACACTATATCACGGATCCAAGAAATACGATACTGATCATCGGCTACCAGGCTGAGGGAACCCGCGGTAGGGCACTCCTAAACCATGTGCATGAATTGAAGATCCATGGCCAGTACTATCCGGCAAGGGCGAATGTAAACGAGATCGGCGGCCTGTCGGCCCATGCAGACCAGGCTGAATTAATTGCCTGGTTAAAAGCGTTTACGACGCCTCCGGATCGCGTTTTCCTGGTTCATGGTGAGCCCTGTGCACAGGAAGCGCTGCGCGTGAAGATCAGCGATGAACTGGGCGTGAAAGCCACCATTTTGAAACAGGACCAGAAAGAATATCTCTTTACAATAAATGACCAGGACAAGGCAAATCCATTAGTAGATGTCAGCGATAGTCACCCTAACGTTTAATCCGGCGCTCGATAAAAGCATTACCGTGCCGCGGCTCTTGCCGGAGAAAAAATTAAAATGCTCCCTGCCGGTGTATGGCCCGGGGGGCGGGGGCATTAACGTAGCCAGGGCAATAAAAAAACTGGGAGGCAGTGCCATAGCGGCTTACCTGGCAGGAGGGCACGTGGGGCACCAGATTAGTTCCCTGCTTACCCGGGAAGGAATTAAATCGCTTGTTACAGAAACGCAATGCAGCACCCGGGAGAACCTGATCGTATTTGATAATGCCACCGGCAGGCAATACCTGTTTGACATGCAGTGTGAGGGGATAAACCATTGGGAGGCCGAAGAATGTTTGCAGCATCTGGGGCAATTGCAGGACGTGGGATACATCGTTGTAAGCGGAAGCTTGCCACCGGGATTGCCTGATGATATTTTCACAAAATTAGCGGATATAGCCCGCCAGAAACAGGCCAGGCTGATCGTGGATACCTCCGGGGAAGCATTAAAAAAAGCGCTGCAGGCCGGGGTGTATCTGATAAAGCCAAATTTAAGGGAACTTGCCTCGCTAACCGGCAAGGAAGAATTAGCGGTAGAAATGGCTGAGTGTGCCGCAAGGGAAGTGCTCTGTAGCAGCAATTGCGAGGTTATCGTAGTATCACTGGGCGCAGCGGGCGCCTTACTGGTTACCAAAGAATTTGTGGCAAGCTTCAGCCCACCTGTATCCCTGGTTAAAAGCACCGTGGGAGCCGGTGACAGCCTGGTTGCCGGCATCGTATTCAGCCTGGCTGAAAACAAAAGCCTGGCCGAGGCTGTACGTTACGGCGTTGCCTGCGGCTGCGCCGCTACGCTCAATCCCGGAACTGAGTTGTGCATCAAAGCGGATGCCGACCAGTTGTACCCTGCCATAGGCGTCAAGGGGTGTACTCCACTGGTAAAGTAGATTTAAACCGGGCGCGAGCGGAGCCCTCTCTATCAATCTTTTTCAAACAGCCACCTAAAGGGCCTGATTTTACGCTCAGGCCGAAGATTAAACTGTTTGATACTCTTTTCGGTGATCAGTTTGACGGCCTCTTCAATGCTGTCGGTAACCAAAAACAAATGAGCATCTTCATTGCTTATGGTGGAGTTTTTGTTCATCTGTCCAATGTGCGCTAACAGGTCCTTGTGGTATTCTTTACCGAATATGATGATTGGAAAGTCCTTGATCTTATGCGTTTGAACCAGGGTGAGCGCCTCGAAATATTCGTCTAAAGTTCCATAGCCCCCTGGCATCACCACGAAGGCAAAAGAGTATTTGACCAATAAAACCTTCCGGATGAAAAAGTGCCGGATATATACCCACTTATCCAGATAAGGATTTGGCTTTTGCTCTACGGGCAGCTGTATATTGCAGCCCACGGAACGCCCGTGTACGTCTTTTGCTCCACGGTTGGCAGCCTCCATCAGACCAGGCCCGCCTCCAGTCATAATAGTAAAACCCAGTTTGGCAAAGGCAGCAGCAGCTTTGCGGGTCATATCATAATAAGGATGATCTTCTTTAAACCGTGCAGAGCCGAATATGGTGATACAGGGTCCTATGAAATGTAGTGCACGGAAGGCTTTTATGAATTCGAGCATGGTATCCAGGGTGAACCTGAGTTCCTTCCATCTGGATTGGGGGCCGTCCAAGAAGACGATTTCTGATTCTTTCATAGGGGGATCTGCTGTTTTGATAGCGTTTCTGCTGCACAAATTTTAGCATTAATTCGCCGCGAACAAATGACCTGGATCACTAATCCTATTCCGGGATAAATTATTAGTTTGACCCACTATCCTGCTTTTGATTAAGGGAGTTTCAGAACTAAACACGGCCCGGCAGCTGTTTTAATATATTATATGTCAGATAATCCCGTGACGCCCGTCATTATTTATTCAGCCCGGAATTCCAAACTTTGCATAGGAGAGGATGATAATATGAAAACGATACTTGTTCTGACGGATTTGACAGAGAATGCAGCGCATGCTGCCAGGGCTGGAGTAAGGCTTGGCGAAAAGCTCGGTGCAAACATTTTATTGCTCAATGTAAATACCAGCCAGCCGGTTATGCCCCAATATTTCGGGGATCCCACGGCGGTAGATACGCTGGATTTTTGGGAAGCTGAAAGCAGGAAAAGACTTCATCAGTTGTCCCGGTCACTCGAAAGCCTGCTAGTCCAACGAGATCCGCAGCTACGCGGGCCCAATATTGAAAGCTGCTGCGGCGAAGGGAATGTGGCTATGGCCATTGAAGAAGTGATGGCAAGGAAGGATATTGAGCTTATTGTTATGGGCGCCCGCGGGGGAAGCACAATCGACCACATTTTTGCCGGTAGCGAAACCGTAGCTGTAATTGATAAATCCGCCAAGCCGATTCTAATCGTTCCGTTAAATGCTGACTTGAATAAACTGGCCAAAATTGTCTATGCTACGGATTTTAACCAGGCAGACCTATCGGGCCTGCGGTATCTGGTCAAACTGGCGAAACTGTTTAATGCTCATGTGGAAGTTGTTCACGTAAATCTTTACCATGACCAGGAGGATTCCAGCAAACTGGAAAGAGAACGGGTGTTTCTGAAAGAAATAAGGAATCTAAACTATCCCAAGATTTCAATCAGAGAGGTTCACGGGAAAGAAGTTACCAGCAGGCTCAATACGTTATGCGAGGAGTCGGTGGCTGACGTGCTGGCATTTATGCATTACAAAAATTCGTTTTTTAAACGACTTTTCAAGCACAGCACTACGCTGGGGGCCTTGACCGATCAAAAGATACCGCTGCTGATCCTCCCCTCGGAAATGACAGATTAAAATATTGAAATATCATGAAAGCATTGCAATTTAATTTCGGCCATCCCATAGCGGGAACTGTAATTTTTTCTAATAAGGCCAATCCCCTGGAAAATCATAAGCAGAGCTTTAGCTCTCCATCAGGCGACTGCGGCCTTTGCATTGACCATTTACCCCAGGGAAAATGGAAAGCTTCACTGCAATGGGAGCACGACGGGAAAGATTACTGCTTTGAGGAAGAATTTGAAGTAGGGGATATTTAAATCGCCTATTTGTTCAAATACCAGGTGAGCATCCCTGCCAAAGTAACCAGCAGGATAATGACGTTAAATATAGTTGCAAACTTTGCATCTTTCCAGGAGCGGATAACCAGGTATTGCGAAGTGAAAATGGCGCCGAGTGAAAGTAACCACCACCACCTTGTGGGAAAGCTGAAAAACAGCGCTGCAAAAAGAAATAAAATTGCTGCCACAAGCCATAGAATGCCTTCCGGCTCCGGAATTTCCTGGCTCAGCTGCTTAACCGGGGCAAGTCTGAATGCCTTAACAAAGCCGGTCAAATGGATAAGCCCGTGAATCACCATGATGGCGATGAATGCAGCTCTCATAATTTATCTTTAATTGTTATTTCTGATTTGTGATGTTTTTATTCCATGACCAGTACTGCTGCACCTTTTATTTTGCCACTCCGAAGTTTTTCTATAGCCTCGTTAGCCTGGGCCAGCGGGAATAGTTCGGTTTGGGTATGAACAGGAATCTCTTTTAAAAGTTCAAAAAAATTATGCCCGTCGCGGCGCGTCAGATTGGCAACCGACCTGACGGCTCTTTCTTCCCATAAAAGATCGTAAGAAAAAGCCGGAATCTCCGTCATGTGAATGCCGCCGCAAATCACTACCCCGCCCTTATCCAGGTCTTTTAAGGCCTTTGGTATCAGTTCTCCGGCAGGAGCAAAAATGATCGCTGCGTCCAGCTTTTCGGGTGAGGGCTCCCTGCTTCCGCCCGCCCAGCGGGCCCCCAGGTTTCTGGCAAATGTTTGCCCTTCCCAGTCATCATCCCTGGTAAATGCGAAAATATGTTTGCCCTGGAATTTTGCGATTTGAATCAGAATATGTGCTGCTGCCCCGAAACCATACATTCCTATGTTCTTAGCTGCTGGATCGATCATCCCGTAGGACCGGAAACCGATAAGCCCGGCGCAAAGCAAGGGGGCAGAGCCCGCCTGGTTATAGGCTTCAGGTAACAAAAAACAGAACCTGGCATCCGCCACGGTATATTCGGCATATCCGCCGTCTATGGTATAGCCTGTAAAGCGGGCATTTTCGCATAGATTCTCTTTTCCTCCGATGCAATATTTGCACCTGCCGCAGGTATAGCCCAGCCAGGGGACACCGACCAGCTCACCCGGATGAAGGCCTGTAACCGCTTCGCCGGCGGCTGCTACCCTGCCAATGATCTCGTGACCCGGGATCAGCGGAAGCTTGGGCTGGGTTAGCTCAGCGTCAATAATATGCAGGTCCGTGCGGCAAACGCCGCAGGCAATGACGCGTATGAGCACCTGGCCTGCAGTAGGAATCGGTACCCGCACGGTCTTGTACACAAGCGCCTGCTTTTGCCGCTCCAGTACCATAGCGTGCATTTTCTCAGGTAGTTCCATCCCTCAGGTTGTGGTTATTACATTAGAGCAGGATTGCCATTAAAATGTTTGACCCTTGCCACATTTAAATATTGCCATGATAATCGGGGGGAAAAACGAGCAATGGAAGCCCGATGTGGTTTACCAGTTTCTCAGTATGGCTTTTTTTCAGCATCCTGAAAAATGGATGGTGCTCACGGTGTACTATGGCCAGCATGTCGCTTTGCCCGTGTTCGGCAAGCCAATCCAGGCCGGAATCCACATTCCTGCTCTTGATACTCCGGTAGTAAATTTTGTGGTAATTGACCTTGCAGGTCACCTCAGTCAGCAAGGAATTAATTTTTTGCTCGTGCTCCCCGCTATCAAATTTTTCAGCGGTAACGTGTGAGATCAATATTTCTGCATCGAAGATTCGGGCTAATCCAGAAAGGGAGTGGACCGCGTCAATATCACCGGGCGTGAGGTCGGTGGCAAAGGCAATTTTTTTGATGGCGCGCCATTTAAAGCCCTCCGGAATAAGTAATACCGGAAAATCGGCGCTTTCGATCATTTCCCTGCAATTGCTTCCCATCATAAAATGAGAAATGCCCCCGGTGCCGGTGCTTCCCATAATTGCCAGTGGCAGTTTTTCTTCACTAACCAGGTTTCTGGCTACCTCGGAGACCGCCCCGACCTCAGCAGTATAAGTTATTAGCGGGTTAAAGTCATAAACTATGGGGGTTGTAGCAGTATCCCGTGATAACTGCGCGGCAAAGTCCCGCAGCTCCTGTTCCGTTTCGCTTTTAATGGAATGATAATTCTCCTTTGGCCATACCACCTGCCCCGCCAGCGGCGCTTCGGCAGCGACTTTAAATGCATGGCAGAGTTTGATATTGGCCTTCATCGCTCTGGCCAGTTGTAACGAATACGCTGCAGCATTCTTTGCTGCATGGGAAAAATCCGTAAGCATTAAAATGGTTTTCATGATCAGCTTTGTTTAGTTCTGAGGAATTATTTCATCGTCAATGGCTCATCCGTATTATACATCGCTGCCTCCAGGCTTTTGTCGAGGTCATAAACGTCCTTGTAATCTATGAGCAGGCCCTGCCTGACCTCACAGGTGAGGTAGGTGATTAGTATGGGTACCGGTTTTTTCAGCATAAAGTTTTTGGTCTGGTAAATTTCCAGTGCCTGGCGCATCGAGGGGAGTTTAGCTGCAGCGCCATCATTCCTTAACAGCAGCCCTGCCAGCTTTTCTGCGTGTTCCACCCGGATGCAGCTATGACTGAAAGCCCGCTGTTCATTGCCGAATAGCTCCTGCTGCGGGGTATCGTGCAGGAATACGTCATAAATATTCTGGAACCTGAACACGATCAGCCCAAGTGCGTTATCGCAGCCCGATGATTGGCGGGCATAATACTTAGCCGGGTTTTGCTTCACGCGGGCGATCGCAGCCGGACTGGGCGCTACATATTTGCCTTTTTTATCATAGATCGCATAGTGGTTATTGTCCAGGTAAGCAGTGTCCCTCGTGGCTTTTGGTAATATCTCCTTAATAAAGATAGTCTTAGGAACTTTCCATTCCGGCGCCGTGGTAAAGTAGTTAATGGTGCTTTGCAGCATGGGCGTGGGTGAATCCGGCTTGCCTACGATAACTTTAAACTTGTAAACGGTATCGGGCTGCTTAAATATGAGTGTAAAGGATGGTATGTTGATTTGTATGTAGGTTTTTTCATCCGTATAATACCAGCGCATCCTTTCCAGGTTGATGGCCATTTTGCGGATGACTTCAGGGGGTATCTCGTAGCAGTCTGCCTGCCTCTCCCCGGCAAGTAAGCGCATGTGATCCTGCATGTTCCGGTATAATTTAGAATGGGGCTGCACGTCAGCTATGGCGGTCATGAAATTCTCTTGACCCATTGCATCCGAAAGAGCGGCCTCCGCATGGAAATCCCCTGTTTGTCCGTTATCGATCCTGTCTGCCGGAAATGTGGGATTAAGTTTTCCAAAATGCAGGTGGTTGATCATTGTGACCAAGGCATCCGTCAGGATGATCTCGAAGCGGGCTTTTTCCGATGCGGTTGATTTTTCCGGGAATTCTAATAGTTCATGAAGTTTATCATAAATTAGTAGTGTGGGATGATAATCACCATGCGAAAGGCCATATTGCAGCACGCAGTCCAATAGGAGCATGGCCTGCCAGGTTTTGCCAAAGCCTTGCTGGGGCTTTATCCAGACAGCCTGGTAACCTTTTAGCCCGTAGAAGCGCGTAACCGTGCCTGGGTAATTCAGGGGTAAGTCCTTTACGTTATTTAATTGCGTTATTATTTCAGTGCTGAGTCCGGTATCCCTGGCCATAGCGCTCCCATTTCTGGCTTTTGCCGCAGCAAATGTTTTATGGGGCAGGTAAGCCAGGGCGAGAATTAATCCGGCCACGAGGCACAGGTATTTATTGAATTTCAGGGTTGCGCTTATTTTAGGTGACTTTTCCATGGCCGGTGATTTGTTACCGTAAAGTTCCTCATTCCATGGCCCGGAAATAATGACATCGGTCACTTCAGGGATTGATTATGAGCACCTAATGAACACTCGGTATGATAAGTGCCGGCCGTTTTTACTGGGGAAAAAATTTGGGGCCGAGGTAATTCCCGTTTTAAAGAGCGGAGGAAGGGGCCCATGGTAAAGCCAGGGGAGAAAAAAATTCAGGGCAGGCGAATGGCCTGCCCTGAAATCATATTATTTGTACGATACGTCGTTCCAGCGCAGTTCGTTGCGGAACTGGTCCAGACGGGTGTCTTTGCCGATACGTAAAAATTCCAGTCCTGCGATATCCGCGAAATCCTGGAGATGCTCAGCAGTAAGGTTCTGGCTGTATGCGGTATGATGTGCACCACCGCCATAAATCCAGGCAGCGCAGCCCGTTTTCATATCCGGATATGGTTTCCACAGCACGCGTGCAACCGGCAGTTTAGGCAGGTCATGTTGCGGTTCTATGGCTTCAACTTCGTTGATCAGTAAGCGGAAACGATTGCCCATATCGATGATCGAAGCGTTTAATGCCTGTCCGCCAGCCACGTTGAATACCAGGCGCGCAGGATCGGCTTTGCCGCCGATACCCAACGGGTGAACTTCGCAGAGCAGCTTTTCCACTGGCCAGCGATGCATCGATTTCCAGCATATGCGAACCTAATACCAGGTTGTTGCTTGGGTCAAAATGATAGGTATAATCTTCCATAAATGCGTTTCCGCCGGGCAGGCCGCTTCCCATTACTTTAATGGCGCGTACCAGGGCAGCAGTTTTCCAGTCACCTTCACCGGCAAAGCCGTAACCGGCTGCCATCAGTCGCTGGGCAGCGATTCCCGGCACTGGCCATGCCATGCAGGTCCTCGAAGGTATCCGTAAATCCTTTAAATCCCCGTCCTGTAAAAATGTACGCAGACCGATCTCAATCCTGGCTGCTTCGTAAACGGAGGCATGTTGGCGCCGCCCTTACGCAGGTCGGCAGCCATGGTATACGTATTTTCATATTCGTCGATTAGTTCGTTTATCGCGCTCTGGCTCACCGAATCAATGATCTTTACCAGGTCACCAACGCCATAGGTATTCACCGAATAGCCGAATTTTATTTCAGCTTCGACCTTATCGCCTTCGGTAACGGCCACATATCGCATATTGTCGCCGAAACGCACAAATTTTGCACCCTGCCAGTCATGCCATCCTGCAGCAGCACGTGCCCAGGTATTGATCTGGTTCAATACTTCATCGTCCTGCCAGTGGCCGACGACCACTTTACGGTTTTTGCGCATGCGGGATATAATAAAACCAAACTCACGGTCGCCATGTGCGCTTTGGTTCAGGTTCATGAAATCCATATCGATCGAGCTCCATGGAATATCGCGGTTGAATTGGGTATGCAGGTGCAGCAAAGGTTTTTGCAGGATCTCGAGGCCGCCGATCCACATTTTGGCCGGCGAAAAGGTATGCATCCAGGCGATGATGCCGATGCAATTTTCGGTATTGTTAGCCTGCTGCAGATGGTAGAATATATTTCTTCAGGACTTTTAACACCGGTTTATAAACTACCTGAACCGGGATCTGTGCTGATGGTCAGATTCCTTGCGCTATCTGCTGGGAATGTTCTGCTACTAGTTTAAGGTTTCTTCACCGTACAAATGCTGGCTGCCGGTAATAAACCAGACTTCATATTTTTTTAAATCTATCATTTGTGTACTAAATTATTAAATTATTGTATTGCTGATCATTCCATGCTCGAGGCCGGAAATTTTCATTGATGTATTGTATTTAATTTTTTCTTTTTACCCGTCTTAGCTACTGGCCATAATAGGAATCCGGGCCGTGTTTTCGTTCAAAATGTTTTTTGATCAGTGAATCCTTCAGCCTTGGTGCACCTGGGATTGATCTGCTCGGTAAGCAACGCCATTTGTGCCACCGACTCCAGTACGGCGCTGTTGTAAACGGCCTTTTCAGCGGTTTTGCCCCAGGTAAAGGGCGCATGGTTGCCTACCAGGATCATTTCCACTTCCTTATAATCAAGGCTATTTTGCTCAAAATGATTCATGATCTGGAAGCCGGTTTGGTATTCGTAATCGCCCTGGATCATTTCGTCATCCATCGGCGGCGCGCAGGGAATGTCTACGGTTTTATGATCGGCATGTGTAGTGCCGTATATCGGGATATCGCGCTGGGCCTGGGCCCAGGCTGTGGCATAGGTGGAATGGGTATGCACGATGCCCCGATATTCTTCCAATGTTTGTACAATACCGCATGGGTCTTGGTATCCGAAGACGGCCGGAGGCTGCCTTCAACTATTTTTCCGTCAAAATCCACGATCACCATTTTTTCGGGCGACAGTTCCGTATAGGGAACGCCGCTGGGTTTAATGGCAAATACGCCTAAATCCCGGTCTGCTGCGCTCACGTTGCCGAAGGTAAACAGCACCAGACCCAGTTTGGGGAGCTGCATATTGGCCTGGTAAGGCTTCCTGTTTTATATGTGGTATTGACTCATAAAGATTCGTTTTTATGGTTAATGATTTATTGATTGCCGATTTGCCATGCCACAAATTTCCCAGGTCCTGGTATTGCTGGTAATGACGGCGATAGATCTCGCCAGCTGGTATTCGGGATAATATTCCTGGTCAAAACCGCGGCCCATGGCCTCCATGGCGATCTTCCACATTCGGATGAATACCGGCAGCGGCGGCAGCAAACATGGCCGCACCCAATGCGCAGGTATGCTCAGACTGGTGGATACGGATCGGCATGTCCAATACGTCCGCCATCATTTGCATGATAAAGGGTGATTTTTTGGCCACGCCGCCGATGCCTATCAATGCCTTTAACAGGAACCCCCTCCTTGGTGAAACGTTCGACGATGCTTTTGGCACCAAAACAGGTAGCCTCGGCCAGTGAACGGAATATTTTTGGGGCATCGCTGCCCAGGCTTAAGCCCGTGATCGCGCCTTTTAACGTTTGGTTGGCGTCCGGCGTACGGCGGCCGTTGAACCAGTCGACCGCCAGTTCGCATTTTCATCGCTCAAAGGTAACAATTGCGCCTGTCTGCTCAGTTCAGGAATTATGCGGTCGCTGATTTCATTTTTTAATGCCTCTGCGGTTCTCGGATCAATAACAGCTGAATCCTTTAGCAGGTTATCCAGTGGCCATGAGATCAGTTCTTGAACCAGGCATAGGTATCGCCAAAAGCCGACTGCCCTGCTTCCATGCCCGTCATGCCCGGAATCACCGATCCGTCTACCTGCCCGCAAATGCCTTTTACCAGTTTACCCTGCATCTCTTCGTTCGGCGCCACCAGCATATCGCAGGTGGAAGTGCCCATTACTTTGCTCAGATGATAGGGCTCGATCTGTCCGCCGACTGCGCCCATATGCGCATCAAAGGCGCCTACGCCGACGAGCTACATCGGTTGACAAGCCAAGCCTTTCAGCCCATTCCTTGCTCAATATACCGGCTGCCTGATCAGACGTGATAGGTATCTGTGAATAGTCTTGAGGTAAATCCTTTTAACAAGGGATCAAGGGATGAAAAAAATTCATCCGGCGGTAGGCCGCCAAATTCTTCGGCCCATAGGGCTTTATGCCCTGCCGAACAGCGGCCGCGTTTCATCTGGCTGACATCCTGCCGCCCGTTAACAAGAAAGGGATCCAGTCGCAATGCTCCACCCAGGAATGGCAGGCTTTTCGAACCTGCTCATCTGCTCTTAAAACATGCAGTAATTTTGCCCAAAACCATTCGGACGAATAGATGCCGCCCACATATTTGAGGTAATTGATATCAAATTTTGTGGCATGCTCATTGATCTCTGCGGCTTCTTTTACCGCCGGTATGATCTTTCCATAAAACGAACATGGCATTGGGATTATCTTCAAAGCCCGGAGTCAAGTGCCAGTGGCGTGCCGGTTTTATCAACGGCAACAGGCGTAGAGCCGGTCGTATCTACCGATATGCCTTTTACAGCGCCGGCAATGGCAGCTCCGCCGGCTTTTTTTATACAATCTCTGATCGTTGATTCCAGGCCTTCTATATAATCAAGCGGGTGTTGCCGGAACCTGTTTTCAGCTGCGTTGCAATATAATTTATCCCGCCACCGGGGATAATTAAATACGGAGGATGCCACTTCTTCACCATTGGAGGCGTTGACCAGCACAGAACGGACGGAGTCAGATCCATAGTCCACTCCAATCACAAATTGGTTGTTACTCATATTTAGTTTATAAAATTCGTGTTAAAATAACACTTATTTTCTAAGAAAAAGAAATTTTTATAAAAACATTTAAAACTTTTTCAGAAACCGGGGACAAGGCTTAGAGAAGGAGCGTATCAGGATTAGGAATGAAATTCATAAAAGCCTGAAACTTAGCATAATAATTCTGCATATTGAGCTGATAATAATAAGCGCCGCGTTTTGAACCGGCCTTATCCTTGTCGGCTAATTTTATCAATAAACCCGTTGCCATAACCCTTTTACTGAAATTTCTTTTATCAATAGTGGTGTTAAAAACACTTTCGTACAGGGTTTGTAATTGCGGAAGTGTGAATCTGGCTTGGCAAGAATTCAAATAAAATAGGGTGAAGCGCTGCCTTATAACGGATGCGTCTTTTTGCCGCTTCAACCATCTCCTGGTGGTCAAAAACCAGTTTTGGGATACGTTTGAGGGTAAACCATTCCGCATGATAATCGTTGCTTAACTGCGTTTCGTACTTATTAATATCAATTAGTGCGAAGTATGCTGTGGAGACGGTGCGCTCGATCGGATCGCGCTGCGTATCCCCATAAGTATGTAATTGTTCCAGATAAACGCCCTCTAATCCAGTCAGTTGCTTTAATATGCGGTTAGAGGCCTGGTCCAGGCTTTCGTTCATTTGAACGAAGCCGCCCATCAGACTCCAGTTGCCTTTCTCGGGCATGAAATCCTCTTTTGATCAAAAGGATCTTTAATGTCTCGCCATCAAACCCAAAAACAATGCAGTCAACTGCCAGTAGAAGCCGGTTTTGTTTGGAATATTTTTGCATTTCTGTGATTTAGCGGATTTAATTGGAATGGCAAATGTAGTATATGAGCAATATATAAAAAATTTTTGGAATTATTTTTTTTGAAAAAACCTGCTTCTGAGCTATTTCGGGCAGTTTATTAGTGTATATTATACACGCTATTTTTAAAAATATTTTGAGTGTTAATTTCACAATTAAAAAAAAATTGTTTTACTTCGGTTTTTAATTAAGGATATAAACCACCCTTTAAACTATTATAAACCAAAACTGCAGTTATGCCGAAAAGAAGCAAGACGTACCCCTATGTGGTCTTTGACCCCTAGTATTTTCGCGTTTAAAAAAGAGATTCCCCAGCAAAAGGATGTGCTCTCCCTCAACCATTTTAACATAGCCGGCAATCAGCCGGGAGAAGAAAAACTCAACTTTTAATTAATTATATGAAAATAAATAGACTCAAATTATCCGGAAGAATTGGCCGCTGCGTGCTATTTCTTTTGATACAACTTTTGTCTTATCAGCTTACGCAAGCGCAATCCCAGATTTCCGGGGTTGTTAAGGACGATGCAGGTACAACCATACCGTCTGCCATTGTTCGGGTAAAAGGCAAAAATGTTTCGACAGTAACCGATGTGAACGGTGCTTTTACAATCAGTGCAGCTGCAACGGACGTACTTCAGATCTCTTTCGTCGGCATGCAATCCAGGGAAGTGCTGGTTGGAAACCAGATCAAACTTACCGTAACCCTTCAGTCGGAAAACAAAAATCTGAACGAGGTGGTTGTTACCGGTTACTCAAAACAATCCAAACACGATGTTACCGGAGCAGCCTCAACGATTTCTGCAAGCGTTATTCAGCAGGCCCCGGTGACCAGCGTTGAAGAAGCGATCCAGGGACGTGTGGCTGGTGTAACTGTTGACGCCCAGGGCGGTCCCGGTGATCAGGCAACCGTGCGTATTCGCGGCGTAGGTACGCTGGGCAATAATGACCCGCTGTATGTAATCGACGGCGTACAGGTTAGGGTAGGTAACGGACCCGGCAGCCAGAATATTTCGAATCTGCTGAACACGAATGATATTGAAACCCTTACCATATTAAAAGATCCTTCACTGATCGCTGTATACGGTGCTGAAGGAAGCAATGGTGTAATCGTAATTACGACCAAATCAGGCAAGGTGGGTAACCCGACCTTGGATTATAACGGTTATTACGGCGTATCGGTACCGATGAATTTACCAAAGATGATGAGCCCGCAACAGCAGGCTGACGCGTGGATCAATTCATTTAAAGCTGCGGGCCTGACTCCTCCGACTTCTTTTTACGGCAGCGGAGCCTCTCCCGTTCTTCCTGACTACATTATTGAAAACAATAATACAGGCGGCATCACCAATTATGGTGTAATGGCCGGCAATCCGGCTGCAGATCCAGCCCTGTACAATCAGCAGAACTATAGAATCATTCAGGCCAACAAGGCAGGAACCAACTGGTGGAAAGAACTGTTTAAGCCTGCTCCAACGCAAAGTCACAATCTAAGTGTAAGCGGCGCAACCGATAAAAGTACATTATGCTGTTGCTTTCGGTTACCTGGATGACCAGGGAACGCTTTTGAACTCCTATTTCAAGCGCTATTCATTGCGTGTGAATACCTCATTTAAGGTTCAGCCATGGCTGAAAATCGGTGAAAACCTGGAAGTTTCTTACGCTTCTCAGAATTACAGAAGGCCGCGGCGCAGCCAACGATATTGCATCACTTTATCAGTTATCGCCGCTATTGCCTAAATATGATATCATGGGTAATCCTGACTGGAACGAATATGGCTCCGGTTTTAGGTAATACCAGCAACCCCTATACGGGCCGGGTAAACTCACTGGCTAATAAATATACGACGCAGTCTATACTAGGTTCGGCTTATGCTGACGTTAACATCATTAAAGGACTTACTTACACCAATCAGATCGGCTTCCAGTACTCTGCCAACCGAAATGCATTCCTATTCGCCTCCGGCGCTACCAGGATCCAGTACCTTCCGTGAACAACCAGTTTACCGAAGGCGGTGCTTATACCGCTGACTGGCGCTGGTTAAACAAACTGGCCTATACCACGACCATCAATAACATCCATAATATCTCGGCTTTTGTTGGTTATGAGGCGAACGAAAACGTTTCACGTTATTACGGTGCAACGGTTGGAAATATCCAGTATCCATCCGCAGATACGCAATATCTGGGTAACGGAACTACGGTTACCGGTGTGGCTCCTCCATATGGCGGCGGCGCTAAGGCAACTAACGTATCCCTTTTTGGAAACGTAGCGTATTCATTATCGGATAAATACCTGTTAACAGGAACCATCAGACGTGACGGTACTCGCTTTTCGGTCCTCAGGAAATATACGGAACCTTTGGCGCTGCGAGTGCAGGCTGGAGAATCTCTAAGGAAGATTTCCTAAAGACGTTTCCTGGTTAAGCGATCTGAAACTGCGTGGATCTTACGGAACGGCCGGAAACAATGCGGTTGGCGTGCCTAACGCTTACCTTGCCCTTTACGCAAACGGCGCATTTGGTAACTACGATCTGGGCGGTACCAATACCAGCTCACTGATCGGTTATTATCCTTCGCAGATTGCCAACCCTAATTTGCATTGGGAGGTAAATAAAACGACCAACATCGGCTTCGACGCATCGCTGTTTAACAATAGCTTAACTGCATCGTTTAACTGGTATAACAGGGTAACCAATCAACTGATTTACAACCCTCCGTTCTCAGGCACTGCAGGTTCGCAGACAGCACCTTATCAGAATATCATGAATTTCTCGAATAAAGGTATTGAACTGGAACTGGGCTACCACTCAAAAATTGGTGAGGTTCATTATGATATGGGCTTTAACATCACCACGGATCAAAACAAGGTTAATTATATCGACGGACAGCCTGACGCATTCATTCAGGGTGGCGTATTCGGATCCAACAATGCGATTTTCCTGACCAGATCCGTAGTAGGACAGCCGGTTTCCAGCTTTTACGGATTCCAGTATCAAGGCCTGTACCGCACAGCTAACGATGTATCTACCCACGCTACAGAAGGTTCACTGGGTATTACGCCAACCAATGCATTGGGTAATATGATGTATAAGGACCTGAATGGTGATGGCAAGATCGACGAAAGCGATAAAACGTTTTTAGGAAGTCCTATACCTAAATTTACATACGGGTATAACCTGAACGTAAGCTATAAGAGCTTTGACCTGGGCGTATTTTTCCAGGGCTCTTACGGTAGCAAAATATTTAATTATGGCAGAACGATGCAAGAGTTCCCTAACGTAAACGCAGCAGGCCTTGGCGGTCTGACCGTGGGTGCACTGAATACCTGGAGCGCAACGAATCCAAATGCTGTTTTACCTATTTTTGCTCAGAATTCCTCCGTATCCCAGCCACCTCCGCCATCCAGCTTCTTCGTTGAAAGCGGCTCGTACTTAAGGCTTAAAATGGCTCAGGTTGGTTACACCCTGCCAAAGATCAAAGGCATCAGAAGATTAAGGGTATATGCAGAGGCGTTTAACCTATTGACCATAACCAAATACAGCGGACAGGATCCGGAAGTAAATGATGGCAATCCGCAGAACCTGGGGATAGACTATGGTACAGCTTATCCTATTTCACAAAAGTTTGTTTTTGGTATCAACCTGGGTTTATAAACGGATCATAATTAATATCACAGACATGAAAAAAATATTTCTTTTTGTAAGCACAGGCTCCCTTCTCTTGCTGGGATCTTGTAAAAAAAGCTTTTTAGAGGTTCCTCCGCAAGGAAACATTGGAGTGACCGCAGATAAATTAGCCACTAAAGCCGGCGTTCAGCAGTTGCTGATCGGTGCCTACCACGATCTTACCGGTATCGACACCCAAAGTACCTGGTGGGGCACATCCGGAACCAACTGGGTTTATGGCGATATCACCTCGGGCGATACCTATATCGGCGGCAGCGCTTCGAGCCCTCCGCACCAGGTATCTGACGCCTTTAATATCGAAAATTACCAGGCGCTGGCTACAACAGGCTTTATTAACGATAAATGGATTGCTGTTTATGACGGCGTAGCACGTGCCAATGCGGTAATTACGGCAGCGACCAATGCAAAGGATATGACTGCAGCGGAGAAGACTGAGGCCATAGCCGAGGCACGCTTTCTGCGCGGACACTTCCATTTTGAAGCCAAGGAAATGTGGAACAATGTTCCATACGTGGACGAAACGGTACAGGGTACTGAGTTCAAGAAACTTTCCAACGCCACCGATATCTGGCCTAAAATCGAAGCTGATTTTCAGTTTGGCTACGCAAACATGAACGAAACGCAGCCGCTTGCCGGTCAGGCGAATAAATGGGCAGCAGCCTGTTATCTTGCCAAATGCTATATGTTCGAGCATAAATACACCGATGCAAAAACATTGCTGGGTACCATTATCGCCAGTGGAAAGAACGCTGTAGGCCTGAAATACGCACTGACACCGAATTATCATGATAATTTTGATGTGACTACGGAAAATAACTCCGAGACGGTGCTGCAAATCAATTTCTCGGTTAACCTTGGTCCGGACGGAGCAAACAACTCTAACCTGGGTGAGACCGGCGTAACGCCAAAAGGCGGATGGGGTACCTTTGCCGATGTGACTTACGGTTACTGGAAGCAGCCATCATTCAGCCTGGTAAATGCCTTCAAAACAGATGCCAACGGATTGCCGCTGGTAGATGCCACAGGCAACGATCAGTCCAACCTGGTGAATATGAAAAATGATATGGGTATTGCCTCCTCGGCAGCATTTGTACCTTTCCAGGGCAACGTCGATCCGCGCCTTGACTGGTCTGTTGGCAGAAGAGGTGTGCCTTACCTGGACTGGGGCGTAGATCCCGGACAGGATTGGGTGGCTGAACAAACATTTGGCGGTCCGTATGTTAATATGAAAAACATGTTTAAGTCGGCTGATGTGAATGCTGGTTTCAGCTACCTTGGCTATTATTTCATTGGAAACAGTGCGGTAAATTACAATATCATCCGCTATGCTGATGTATTGCTTTGGGCTGCAGAATGCGAAGTTGAAGTAGGTAGCCTGGATCAGGCGCGCAACTATGTAAATATGGTTAGATCAAGATCTATGAGCGGTCCGACTGCATTAGTTGACCATGCTACAGGTTCACCATCAGCCAATTATAAAATCGGATTGTACAATGCGGCATGGGCCGATCAGAATTTTGGTCGTGCAGCGGTACGTTACGAAAGAAGGCTGGAGTTTTCTCAGGAAGGTCATCGCTTTTTTGACCTGGTTCGCTGGGGCATCGCAGATACTTACCTGAACGCATACCTTGCTACGGAACAAACCCGTGGTGTGGGCAGCGTGATTTCAGGTGCTAAATTTGTAAAAGGCAAAAACGAATATTTCCCAATTCCTCAGCAGCAGCTTACGCTTGATCCGCAGCTGAAACAAAACCCTGGTTATTGAGCGCCATGAATGATTTGCGTAGCAAATCAATGCTGTTTGAATGATGGGAGTAGGTCTCCCGGTATCGGCTTACAGGAGCAGGTACCAAACCGCTGCTAAGCTGCTCTGGTAAAGAGCCAGGGTGGGGAGCATTAGCAGAAAAGGCAGTTTGAAGCTGTCAGGTAAGTATAAAGAAGATGAATGCAAATGAACTGCCGATGAGGCGTCGAAAGGATTAAATGATGTCGAAAGTAAGGTACAGTAGCACTTTATTACCAGTTGGGAGGACGACCTGTTTACCGTCCCAATGGCATCCGGCGTATAGGCAGCATGAGCTTTATACAGGCGTTCAGGCGGAACTTGGGAACCTGTCGGGACGATGCGAAGAGAAAAGGTCAAGCGGAAGAACCCGCAAGTCCGAAAGTATCGATGCGTCCCACAGGGACAGAGTCATCCGTAGTACCAGCGAAGTTGCTGTAATGGCAATGGAGGGAAGGGGTGGCATTATCAGGTGCTATACAACAATAGAAACTGTTAAAGGGGCAACCCACAGGAGGTATAACGATGTATAGGCCAAAACCATTTTGTATTTCGAGAAAGTCGGTACAGGAAGCTTACTTAAAGATCAAAGCCAATAAAGGCGCAGCAGGTGTAGACCAGATGAGCATGGAAACTTTTGAAAAAGAGCCACAGAAACATTTGTACAAGCTATGGAACCAAATGAGTTCCGGCAGCTATATGCCCCCTGCGATCAAATTGGTGGAGATACCAAAGAAAGATGGCGGTAAAAGGCCATTGGGCATACCTACGATAACCGACCGTATCGGACAGGCGATGGTAACCAAAGAATTGGCGCAGGTGGTCGACAACCTGTTCCATGAAGACTCTTATGGTTACCGCCCTAAGAAATCAGCCTTACAGGCCGTAGCCAAAGCACGAGAAATGTGCATGAGGTTTGAATGGGTACTGGACGTTGATATCAAAGGGTTCTTTGACAATATTCCACACAACCTGCTGATGAAAGCAGTAGCAAAGCATGTACAGGAACAATGGATGCTGTTATACATCGAAAGATGGCTGATAGCCCCACTGCAACTCGAGGATGGCACCAAAGTAGCAAGGACGAAAGGCGTGCCGCAAGGTTCCGTGATCGGCCCGGTACTGGCAAACCTCTACCTGCACTATGCGATGGATATGTGGCTGGTAGCCAACTATCCCGACTGCCCTTTCGAGCGGTATGCAGATGACGCAGTGATCCACTGCGACAAAGCATTCAATGTGGAAAAGTTAAAGATGGCGTTAGGAAAACGGCTAAAAGCTTGTGGGCTAGAACTGCACGAGGAAAAGACAAAGATCATCCATTGCAGGGACAGCAACCGCACACGGAAGTACACCAAAGGTGTAAAGTTCGATTTCTTAGGCTACACGTTCAAGCCCCGACAGGCGCAGAACGGTGAACGGAAAGAAGACTTCACCAACTTTCTGCCGGCAGTAAGCACAAAAGCCAAAGCATCGATGAATTCAAAGCTAAACGCAATGCCCATTCTTCGGATACCGGGCATCGAGATTGAAGCTGTCGCCAAAGCGATGAACCCTGTCCTGCAAGGCTGGATCAACTATTACGGAAAGTTCTATGCCAGTGAACTGAAAAGCTTCATGAGAAGAATCAACGCAAAGTTGGCCAATTGGGCAATACGAAAATACAAGGGGTTAAGAACCAGTGTAACCAGTGCTATGAAATGGGTAAGCAGCCTCTGCGTGCGCAAACCTGACTTATTCGCTCACTGGACATTCGGTGCTACGCCTAAAATGGTTCAAAGGTATTGGGAGCCGTATGCGGTGAGAGCTGCACGTACGGTTCTTATAGAATCTCAGGCTGAAATATCTGGGTTTACTTACTAATTTAACTCTTGGCAATTGAAGTGTGTGGTGACCGGTCTGGTCACCATACGCTTTTTTTAAATTCTAAATAAATTACCCTCTTAATGAATTTTAATAAATACCTGGTGCATTTTGTAGCTTCCGCTGCTATCCTGTTAGCAGGCGGCGAGTCTTTTGCAGGCACCCTTCCCAGAGCTTACTATGTGAATAACCAGGGCAGCGACGCGGCTGCGGGCACAAAAGCCAGGCCATTCCGGTCTATTGAAAAAGTAAATACCCTTCATCTGGATGCGGGTGATACCGTTTATTTCCAGGGAGGACAAATTTTTAAAGGTACATTACTGCTTACCCAGGGTACCAGGGGCGTTCCGGCCCATCCCGTTGTGATTACTTCCAGCGGCCCGGGTTATGCGACGATCGATGCAAAAGACAGTACCGCCATAAAAGTTTATAAAGGCGAACATATTACGCTGCACCGGCTTAAGCTTGTGGGCTCCGGCCGCAAAACAGGCAACACTAAAGATGGATTATTCATCATTAACAGCAAAGAAATTAATGTCGAGGATTTGAATATATCGGGTTTCCAAAAATCCGGTCTGAACATCTACTCTTCTCAAAATATAAATGCAAACCAGGTGTTTGCACATGACAATGGCTCGGCAGGCATTACGGTCGAAGGCCCGTATGCCAAAACAGAATCCGAAAAGATCCATATAACCAATTGCCGCGCTGAAAATAATCCCGGTGACCCAACCAACCTGACCAATCATAGCGGTAACGGTATTGTTGTCGGCAATTGCAAGAACGTCTTAATTGACCATTGTACGGCTACGAACAACGGCTGGGACATGCCGCGCATCGGCAATGGCCCGGTTGGGATATGGGCCTATGAAGCCGATAGCGTGATCATTCAGCATTGCCTTTCCTACGAAAACAAAACATCAAAAGGCGGCGCTGACGGCGGCGGCTATGATCTGGACGGCGGGGTAACGAATTCGGTCGTACAGTACTGTATGTCGTACGGCAACCAGGGCTCGGGCTATTGTATTTTCCAGTACTGGGGAGCAACGCCATGGCACCACAACGTTTTTCGCTATAACATCAGCGAGAACGATGGTACGGTATCCGATTCGCAGGCAGGACTCTATGTATGGAACAGCTCGGATGATGAAAAGCAGTTTTATGACTGCGATGTATACGGCAATATCATTTATAACTCCAAAGTGGCCGCGGTTTGTTTTTCTGACAAAAGCGCCTCTAAGGGGATAAGATTTTACAGCAATATTTTTGTTGGCCGCGATTCGCTGATTAAAGGCGTAGACAAAATCGGCGACGCCCGGTTTTGGGACAACAATTGGTGGAGCCTGGAAAAAGGCTTCAATGCCGATGGGATGCGTGATTTCCGCGCCTGGGCCGAAAAGACCGGCCGGGAGATCAGGGACGGTAAAATGACCGGCCTGAACCTAAGGCCAGCGTTTAAAAATGCAGGTCACGCCAGCATCACCTCGGCTTCCCAGCTGAAAGGCTTTGGGAACTACGAGCTGCCGGAAAATTCAGCTTTAAGAAATAAACCAGTTTTTACGGGCCCTAATGGCATCGGTAAAATAAAACTATAAATTATGCAAAGACGTGGATTTATAAAAGGTGCCATTAGCCTTGGCCTGCTGGCGCATCCCTTCGTGAAAGCATGGAGCAAACCGGCATCCTATGAAGGCGTTAAACTAGCGGGTCCGGCCAAACCGGTTTTTATATATAACAACTGGTCGGCCTACGACGAATTATCCGACAATAAGCCCCAGACCGAACAGCTGGCCATGCGTGAGCTCAGTGAGATCGTTCGCCTGAAAACCCAGGGCGTTCAGTTTGACTATTACGTCATGGACGCTTTCTGGTTCAGTAAGGAAGGGGGCTACAGGACCTGGCTGAAAGAACACTGGCCCAACGGACCGGATCAGTGGCTTTCGGAATGTAAAAAGAACAATATTCTTCCCGGCATGTGGTTTTCGACCAACCTGGTAAAGATGGGGGGCGCCAGGTGCTGGATATCATCCCTGAATGGCAATCGTCCCTGGGTACCGATCCCAATATTCTATGTCTGTTCGATGGCGGCTACCTGGCCCACCTGGCTGATACCTTGCAAATGTGGCACGACAAGGGTGTCCGCCTGTTCAAATTCGACTTCGCCTATTTTGAGGCCGTGACGCCGGCCATGCAAGGTAAGTTCAGCAAAGAAGAGGTGATCGAGAAAAACAAGGTGGCCTTTATGGAGATGCTGCAGCACTTCCGCAGTAAAAATCCGGACATCCTGCTCACGGGCTATAACGGTTTTGGCGGCGATATGGAAAATACCTACACGCCTTTTAATAAAACGATCGATCCGCGTTGGCTGGATACATTTGATACCCTGTACAGCGGTGACCCGCGCTTTTCAGATGTTCCGATGATGAATATCTGGCGCTCGCAGGATAACTATTCTGATCACCAGGTCAATGCCTTTAAAGCTTACGGATTACCCGTTCGCCGGATTGACAGCTGCGCCTTTATGGTGGGAACAACGGGAACCTGTTACTACCGCGGCAATCAATGCTGGAAAGGGATGCTGATCCTGGAACTGGCCCGCGGCGGCTGGGTGAACGTTTATCACGGCAACCTGGAGCTGCTTAATAACGAAGACGGGCAATGGTTTGCCCGGGTGCAAAGCCTCTACCATGGCTTGCAGAAACAGGATAATACCTTATTTTTTGGTGCAATACCAGGCAAGGGCCAGCCTTATGGTTTCAGCGCTTCAAGTGCAAAAGGAACGGTATGTACGGTAGTAAACCCCTCGCAGCAGATCGCTACGATCCAGCTGCCGGCCGGCGCGCATTCTTCCAGGATTCTGTATGCCGATGGCGGCTACCAGCCCGAAGTAAACGGCATGACCCTTACCTTGGGCGCTGAACAGCTCGTGGTTGTCGGCCTGGGCGAATTTGCTGCCCAAAAATATAATTTCGGGACAGACCAGACGATCCGGATCCCCCTAAGCATAGAAAAAATAACAGCGGCGTTTGCCTCTACCAGCAAAAATACGATTGAAGGCAGTGTTAACCCCATCGCGGGAAAAGACCTGCGCATCGTTATGCAGCAGTTTTCCCCGAATGGCGACCCCTGCCGCTCATGGCCCGGCGCGCCGCCAGACGGCAAAAAGGTGAGCGAGGTCATTAGGATCAGTGCCAGCCAGGACGGTAAGGATATTCCGCTGCACATCCAGTACGATAAGGTGATCTGGAGCGGACTGTCCTGGGGCGTAGCGGAAGCAAAGGCGGGGACGTTTGATAGCTCGAGACCACTGCTCGTCCGCTGCTCAACGGCAGAAAAGGATGAGCTGCGCTTAACGGCGGACATTTATGCACTTAGCTATGCTTCGGCATAGCAGCGGACGCCTACCCTAATTGGACACGATACTATTATTAATTTTTCTTTAATGAAATCGATTGGCCTAGCCATTTCAGTTTTTTTGCTCAGCGCTTTTGATGCCGGCGCACAAAAAATATATACCCTGGATGCATCAAAAGTTTCCACCGCGGTAAAATCAGGTTATTTTAAAATGGGCAGTGCCGGCCCCCAGGGCAAAGAGCTGCTGGTAAACAGCCGCTATCTGACCATTGGCGGCGTTCCGCAGATCCCGGTAATGGGTGAACTGCAGTACTCCAGAATGCCCAGGGAACGCTGGGAGGAGGAGATATTAAAAATGAAGGCAGGGGGCATTAACCTGGTTGCTACCTATTCATTTTGGAACCACCACGAAGAAATTGAAGGCCAGTTTGACTGGCAGGGAAATAAGGACCTGCGCGCATTTGTGAAGCTTTGCCAGCGCTTGGGCGTACTGGTCTATCCAAGGATCGGCCCCTGGTCGCATGGCGAAGCCCGGAACGGCGGTACGCCGGACTGGATATTGCGGAAAAAATATCTGACCGACCGCTCGATCGACCCGGTGTACCAGCAGTACGTGGAGCGTTATTTCAAGGAGATCGGCCTGCAACTAAAAGGACTGATGTACAAGGATGGCGGCCCCGTGGCAGGCATACAACTGGAGAACGAATACTGGAAAGGAAAGGCCGGAGAGCCCTATATCTACTGGCTGAAACAAACGGCCCTGAAATACGGCATGGATGTGCCGTTATACACCGTTACGGGTTGGGGTGATGGCTCGGTTCCGCCCAATGAGGTAATCCCGTTATGGGGCGGCTATCCGGACGAATCCTGGACGCCGAATATCCAGAAAATCGCCAGCTGCGACAATTATCAGTTCAGCTCATTCCGGGATGATGAAACCATCGGCAATGCACAGGTAAAAAAGAAGGACAAATACATGGATTACAGCCTGGATCCCTATTTTACCTGCGAAATGGGCGTTGGCATATTCAATTCCATCCACCGCCGCCCGGTGCTGGGCAAACTTGACGGGCTGGGCATGATCATGACCCGGATAGGATCGGGCGGGAATCTGCTGGGTTATTACATATTTGCCGGCGGCTCAAACCCGCTGGGGATCTACAGCACGATGCAGGAAGACAAAGACCAGACCGGATACTGGAGCGAACTCTCGCCCATTTCCTATGATTTCCAGGCCGCAATAAAGGAGAACGGTCTGCTTGCCCCATCTTATTACGAGGTAAAAAAGTTCAACTATTTTCTCCAGGAGTTTGGCGCGCAACTGGCTCCTATGGAGCCCGTATTTCCGGCAAAGTCTCCTGACGATCTGCAGTATGCATTCAGGGTTAAGGACAACAGCGGATTTCTGTTTGGCGTCAATTACTGCCGCAATAACAAGCTCACGCAGAAACAGGTGAGTTTCAGCCTTAAGCTGAAGAGCCAGACCCTGACGTTTCCATCCCGTCCGGTTACGATTCAAGACAGCGCCATGTTTATCTGGCCGGTAAACATGGACATGGGCGGCACCAGGCTGATCTACGCTACCGCGCAGCCCCTGTTTAAAACCGGCGGGGCCGGTGAGCAGTCGACCTGGGTATTTATCAGCGATGCAGCCAGCTCACCGGAATTTTGTCTGGATGAAGCGGGCATTGAAAAAGTGGAATCATCCAATGGTCATACCATCCGCAGTGCGCACAGGTATATCGTGTCCGATCTGACCCCTGGCTCAGGATGCTTTATCACGGTTACCAAAAGCGATGGAACCCAGCAGAAAATCATTGTGCTGACGCACCAGGAAGGGGAAAATGCCTGGATACTGAAAAATGCTGCCGGTAAAGAATTGTTCTTTATCTCCCGGGCAGGCCTGTATACCAGTGGCAATGAACTGCATGTAACGGATACGCTTTCGGATCTGAACATAAAAATGCTCGTTAGTAAGGGCACTGAACTCAGCGAGCGTACAGCCCATTTCAGGTCTGAGGCCAGTGGCAGCGATGATCTGTTCACCAGTTACCATATTCAGCTTCCCGCAAAAAATATTCCCTGCACTAGTTAACCGCTCCGGCGCACTGGACGGGGCCGGGTGGCTTCAGACCTCAGTAAAATCCATTGACGCAGGAAATGAACTATATCATAAGGAGTTCCAAAAGGAATTCAGCGCAGGTAATCCCGCTGCGATAAAATCAGCAAAACTGACCGTTTTCGCCGAGTCGGACTGCAGGCTGCGTATCAATGATAAATGGTGCCAGCAGACGATCACGCCCGGCAGCGTCAATGTGCTGGATGTTACCGGCTACGTGAATAAAGGCGATAATGTACTGCTGATGGATTTTCCATATGCAGATGGAAACAAGGCATTTGCCGCAAAGCTCAGCGTGGAATATTTTAATACCGACAGGCTCGATTTTTCGACCGATACCTCCTGGCTTTCGGCAGACCTTTATTATTTCCCGCCTACTTACGGCACAAAACCGGTATATCCGCTTGGTCTGGCTACCCCTGTTGTCGCTGAACCGAGGAAAATCCCGGCTGCCGCGGATGGCGCCACCCGGTGGACCGTTCCGGTGGGCTGCGATTACCTCGATGGCCTGAATAATTTATACCTTGCTGTAAAATACAAGGGCGACCGCATATCGGTAAGATCGGGTAACAAGCTGATCGCCGATAACCTGAACAACAATACCGAGTGGCTGATGGATCTGAAGCGAAACGGCAGCCAGCTGGAGTGCCGGGATCTTCAGCTTGAAATCGAGCCATGGAAGAACACCGATAAAATGTATTTCGATATTGCTCCGGCCAAGGCTGACCAGGGCATATCTTCGGTAGAGCGTATCCGGTTTGTACCAGAATATAAAGCCATTTTAAACATTAGCTCCAGGCCATGAAAAGAATTTTGACCGTAATTGTTTTGCTTCTGGCAGCCCAGACCGTGTTCTGCCAGACCAGGTTTGATAAAATCCTGTATGGGGCGGCCTACTATTACGAATATGAGCCCTATGAGCGTCTGGATAAAGACGTGAAAATGATGCAGGACTGCGGCATTAACGTTGTCCGTATTGCGGAATCTACCTGGGGAGTATGGGAGCCGCAGGACGGAAAATTTGATTTTACCAAACTCGACCGCGTACTGGATGCCATGAACAAAGCGGGCATCAAAGTCATTGTCGGCACACCGACCTACGCTTTTCCAACCTGGCTGGCAAAGGCGCACCCAGAGGTGCTGGCAACTACGCCCGGCGGTAAGAACAAATACGGCACCAGGCAGAATATGGATATTGCCAGTCCCGTATTTCGCTTCTATGCCCAGCGTATGATCTCCAGGCTTGTGGAACACGTAAAGGACAATCCGGCAGTAATAGGCTTCCAGGCGGATAATGAAACCAAACACTATAACACCGCAGGCGATACGGTAAATCAGCTTTTTGTAACTTACCTGAAATCAAAATTCAAAACCACCGACAGCCTCAATAAGGCTTTCGGGCTGAATTACTGGAGCAATACGATCAATAACTGGGATGATTTTCCCTCGATGACCGGTAACGTGAATGCAGGCCTGGGCACCGAATTCTCTAAATTTCAGCGCCAGCTGGTGACGGATTACCTGGCATGGCAGGTGGCAATCATCAGAAAATACAAACGGCCGGATCAGTTTGTGACCCAGAACTTTGATATGGATTGGCGCGGATATTCTTACGGCATCCAGCAGGACGTTGATCATTTTAAGGCCGCGGCAGCCTTTGACATTGCCGGCATAGACATTTATCACCCGACAGCCGACAGGCTTACCGGCAGGGAAATATCCTTTGGCGGTGACCTTGCCCGGTCGATGAAGCAGAACAACTACCTGGTGCTGGAAACCCAGGCACAGAGCATGGCAGGTAACCAGGAACTTCCCTATCCCGGTCAGCTTCGTCTCCAGGCTTTCAGCCACCTGGCTTCCGGGGCAAACATGGTGGAATACTGGCATTGGCACTCCAACCACAACAGCGTGGAAACCTACTGGAAAGGGATATTGAGCCATGATATGGAACCAAATCCCACCTACTATGAGGTCAAGCAGATCGCCGGGGAATTTAAAAAGGCAGGCAGCCACCTGATTGATCTTAAGGTGAACCATAAAGTAGCGATACTTTTCAGCAACGAATCCATTTCTTCACTGAACTGGTTTCCATTCAGCGATAAACTCAGCTACAACGATATATTAAGGCAGATGTATGATGCGTTATACGACATGAATGTCGGCTGTGATCTGGTGTCGCCCGATAGCAAAAATTTGGAGCAGTATGCGCTGCTGGTCATCCCGCCCCTATATACCGCTCCGGACAGTTTGCTCGAGCGGCTGAATAAATACGCCGAAAACGGGGGGCATATCGTGTATGCCTTCAAAAGCGGGTTCGCCAATGAAAATACGCAGGTTCGCAGTTCCAGGATGCCGGGAATACTAAGAAAGGCGGCGGGATTCAGCTACCAGCAATTTACCAATATTGACCGGATCGCCTTAAAGGGTGATCCTTTTAAGCTGGGTGCAGCGGACAACTATGTATCCCAGTGGGCGGAGCTGCTGGTCCCCGAATCCTGTAAGGTACTGGCATGGTACGACCATCCGTACTGGGGTAAATACGCAGCCATTACCAAAAACAACTATGGCAAAGGATCCCTGGTGTACCTGGGGGCCTTGCCCTCAAAGGCTATGCTTGGGAAGATTTTGGCCCAGGAAGTGAAAGATGCAGGCCTGGAAACCAGTGACCAGCAGCTGGCATTTCCGCTGATCGCAAAAAGCGGCCTGAACCGTTACGGAAAGCAGGTGCATTATTATTTCAATTACTCCGGGCAGGCCAGTGGCCTGGTCTACCGCCATCCAAGGGCCACCGACCTGCTGAGCGGAAACGAAATAAATAACGGCCAGAAGGTCACCCTTGCGCCCTGGAACTTTGTTGTACTGGAAGAAAAATAATTAATGAAAAAGATGAAATACCTTGTTTTTGCATTTGTTCTAGCCGCCACGATACTGCTGAGAAATGACGCCACCGCGCAGGTCCGGCCATTTTCAGTAGACGGTGAATTATATGATACGGAGCGCAACCCGGTAAATGCCCATGGTGCAGGCGTAATGTACCATAACGGGGTGTATTACCTTTTTGGCGAAATTAAAAAAGGTAAAACCTGGCTGGTATCCGGTCAGCAATGGGAAGATTACCGCGTGCCGGCAGGAGGCGTATCCTGCTACTCGTCCAGGGATCTCGAGCACTGGAAACTGGAAGGCGTAGCCCTTGCACCGGTAAAAGGGAAACCGGAAAATGACCTGGATACCTCCAGGGTCGTTGAACGGCCGAAAGTGATCTACAACAGCAAGACCAAGCAGTTCGTGATGTGGATGCATGTCGATAAGAATGATTACTCCTATTCCCAGGCAGGCGTGGCCGTGAGTGATAAACCGGCCGGCCCGTACCGCTACCTGGGCAGCGTAAAGCCCAACGGGCAGATGTCGCGCGACATGACCCTGTTTCAGGACGAGGATGGTAAAGCGTACCTGATCTATGCCTCCGAGCAAAACAACACCATGCAGGTATGCCTGCTAGCCTCGGATTATTTAAAGCCTTCGAAAACCTTCAGCCGTATCCTGGTTAACCGCAGGCGCGAAGCTCCGGCCTTGTTTAAGAATAAAGGAAAATATTACCTCATCACTTCTTCGTGTACGGGATGGTCGCCCAATGCGGCTACCTATGCCGTTGCGGATCACCCGCTTGGCCCTTATAAAGAGTATGGCAATCCATGCCAGGGCCCGGGCTCGGAGACAACTTACGAGGCACAGAGTACTTATGTTCTGCCTGTTGGCAGCCGCTATATTTTTATGGCCGACCGCTGGAACAAACTTGATCTGGAAAAATCCACGTACATATGGCTGCCGCTAAGCGTGAAGGGTGGCAAGGTGGAAATAAAAAAGGCCGCAGACGGCAATTAAATTCAGTAGAAAAAAGGCGTTAAACTATTTTGAAAACCTAAATGCCGAAATATGAAAAAAGACGTACTTCAAACCCAGGATGCTGCCATCTCCGCACCTGAACAGCCGGATTCAGTAAATGATCCGGGGAATACCGGTGCGATTAATCGCCGGAAATTTCTGCAGGTTGCGGGCACCGGAGCGCTGGCTTTCAGCATTGTCCCCCGCCATGTGCTGGGAGGCGTGAACTTTATCCCGCCAAGCGATAAAATTACGATGGCCTATGTTGGCTGCGGAACGCAGGGCCTGCGGGAACTGCTGCCGATGCTGGCTACGCCCGGCTTGCAGGTGATCTCCGTTTGTGACCCGAACCGGTATGCCACCGGTTATAAAGACTGGGCAAAAGACTGGCTCCGGGGCGACATACGTACCGCGATCGGCAAGCCGGACTGGATGCCTGGAGGCGATAATGTTATTCCCGGCGGCAGGGAAAACGGCAAAGATATCGTGGACGCGTACTATGCCGGGCAAAGATCCTCAGACAAATTCAAAGGCTGCACGGCTTATGCCGATTTTCGTGAACTGCTGGAAAAGGAAAAAGACCTGGATGCCGTTAAGATCATGACGCCGGATCATTTGCATGGCGTTTTTGCCATGGCTGCGCTGAGAAGAAATAAACATGTGATGATGCATAAGCCGATTTCCAACCGCCTTCTGGAAGGGAAGGCTGTCGTGGAAATGGCGCGCAAAACGGACAGGATCACGCACCTTATTCCCTGGGACTCCAATGGGCCGATGGATCAGGTGATGAGCTGGATCCAAGCGGGCCAGATCGGTACCTTAAAAGAAGTGCATAACTGGACCAATCGTCCGGTATGGCCGCAATATTCTACCCTGCCCCTGGACAAGCCGCCCGTGCCGGAAGGCCTGGACTGGGACCTTTGGCTGGGGCCGGAAGCAGAGCGGGCTTATTCACCCAATTATACCAATATGGTATTCCGGGGATGGTATGATTTCGGCGGAGGCGCGATGGCCGATATGGGCCATTACAGCCTGTGGACCGTAATTGATGCCCTGGAGCTAAAAAATCCGACCATCATCGAACCCAATATGAGCCATTTTGTGGGTACTGGCGATCATGTTCCCGATTGGGGACGCAATGATTTTTCGTTCCCTATGGCAAGTTCCGTACGGTTCAAATATCCTGCCGCCGGCGCAAGGCCGGCCGTCGATCTTTGCTGGTACGATGGGGGCTTCCGCCCGCCGGTGCCTGCAGAGTTGCTGGATAACAATGAGGAACTGCCCCTTGAAGGAATGATGTTCGTGGGTGACAAGGGAAAGATACTTTCAGGATATAATTTGCAGAACCCTCGTCTGCTTGCCCGCGAAAAACAGAATCCGCCTTTGGCCGCCGAGGCAGCACAGGTTGACCACATTCCAGCCGCGCTGCAGCTATTTGTTGATGCCTGCAAGAGTGGTAAGCAGTATCCGGGCAACTTCCGAGATGCCGAGCATATTACCGAGGCGATCAACCTGTATGCAGTCGCCCTAAGGACCGGACGCCTGATAAAATACGATGCTGCCTCCAGGCAGATCACCAATGTACCGGAAGCCAATAAATACCTGTCGCGCAGCTACCGGACAGGCTGGGAGCTGGCATCTATTTAACCTAATTTACTAAACGTATAATGAAGAAATTAAACAGGAGAGCATTTATCGGCAGCGCAGCCATGGGCCTGGGAAGCGTGCTGGCATTTTCCGGTATTCCCCGGGCACTGGACGCCGAGGAACGTTCAAAATATAAACAGCCCCTGGGCTTCCAGATCTTCCCGCTTCGGGAGATGCTGGTAAAGGATTTTAGGGGTACTATGAAGATGATGGCGGACCAGGGTTACCAGCATGTGGAAATGTGTTATCCGCCGGGTTATGCCCAGTATGGTTTTGGCCCGCTGGTCGGCATGAAGGCCGGGGACATGCGCCGCATGATCGAGGACGCAGGGCTGCAGTGTTTCAGCAGCCATTTTCTGATCGATGACCTAAGGGATCACATGGACCTGAGTCTTGAATTTGCCCACCAGATGGGCTTAACGCAAATGATGTGTCCTGGTCTGGATGTGCCCGGAACCGCAGTGTCGCAGTTCAAAGAAGCTGCCCATAGTTTTAACAAAACCGCAGAACAGATCAAAAGCGCAGGCATGCAGGCTGGACTCCATAACCACACACGCGAATTTCATATGCTGGACGGGGAGCTCATCTATGACGCGATCATGAATGAACTGGACGGAGCACTGGTGAAAATGCAGTTTCAGACGGAAGTAATTACGCTGGGATACCAGGCGGCCACCTATTTTAACAAATACCCGGGAAGGTTTATTTCCGCGCACCTTTCTGATTGGACTGCCGACAAAAAGCAGGTGCCCGTAGGCCAGGGAGTCATTGACTGGAAAGCGTTTTTTGCGGCAGCTAAAACCGGCGGCGTAGAGAATTTCTTCGTGGAAATGAATTTAGAGAACTATGCCCCCAGCGCTACCTATATCCACGGGCTTCTGGGTTAATGGGAATTCCCTGCCCGGCTATTATAATAACGAATAATGAATACAAAATCCATCTTCAAAAAAAGGGGCCTTCCGGGGCCCGTTATGCTGTGTTTACTGTTTATGGCTACGCTGACATCGCTGGACGCGAATGCTCAGCAAAATCCGGATTTCGAGCAGGGCCTCGCCGGCTGGGTAGCAAAGGGTAAGGTAAGTGTAAGCAAGTCTAATGCCCATAAAGGAACGGCCTGCGCGATGATCGCTGAAGGCTCGGTGTTTCAGCGCCTGGCCGTCTCGCAGCTGGCTGTTGTACAGTTTAATGCCTATGTAAAATCGGCAGCCAAAGGGACCCGGGCATATTCCTTCCTGCGTTTTTACGACAAGAGCCATCAGCTGTTATTGGAATATAAAAGCGATCCCCTGGATTCGGCGGCCTACCAGCAAACCGGCAACTATACCGAGGCGCCCGCTAATGCCACCTATATGGAGGTGGGCATAGCGAAGGACCCTTCTTCAAAAGGAGTAATTTATGCGGACGATTTCAGCATCGATGGTGATGTGGCGCCCGCAGCTAAACATAAGCCGCTGGTGGATCTGGACCGCTATATGCGCCCGATGTGGAACACAGACACCATCTTTAACGAGACGGTTCTGCTCTATTCAACCAATACTGGGGCGGCAAACGGCAAATTACTGTATCAGCCCGACCAGATCTTATCGGTGAAAAGTTTTGATCTGAAAAAGACATTTATTCAGGACAAAGATTACCGGGTAATTCAGAACGTCATTGAGCGTCAGCCCGGCTCATCCATGCCTTTCCGCGCCGATACTTCGTTCGACATGAAAAAAGATCTGGCATGGTATAATACTGAGTCGCAGTGGGTAGTGGTCAGCTATACGCATCATGACCGCTGGGATGGCCCTTTGCCTGTTTATAAAGGAGATTTGCTGCCTAAAACCCTGGCAAAGCTTCGTGCCGGAAAGCCCCTGAAAATTGTTGCCTATGGCATGAGTATTACCCGCGGCATGGATGTGAGCGGCTACGATACCGTGCCGCCTTATATGCCCCCCTATGTCGAACTATTTGCGCGGGCTTTGCGCAAAAGCTATCACAACCAGGGTGTCAAACTGTACAATGCAGGATTGCCGGGAGCAGCGGTTGACTGGGGCGCACAATATGCTGAAAAGTATGTCAGCCCCATTAAGCCGGACCTGGTCATTGTCGATTTTGGCATGAACGATTTCTGGCGCCTTAAACCGGAGCAGTTTGAACAGTATATTAAAACCATCATAAAAAAGGTAAGGGCAGCCAATCCCGCGGCGGAATTCCTGCTGCTATCCAATATGAAATTCGATCCGGAGTATGTGCTGGAAAGTGACAAAAACAAAGCCTTTTACGAGGGAAACCTGGAAGGCTACAGCCGCGTGCTGAAACAAATGGAAGCCAAAGGGATCATTAATTTAGACATGTACAGCATCTCTGAGGCAATTCACGGGCGGAAGAAAGCGAAAGATTGTATCGCCAATCCCCTGCATCCCAATGATTATATGGCCCGCTGGTATGCCGAGGCGATGGCCCAGCTGCTGATCGAAGGTTACCGGTAAACCGCCCCTTGCTGAGCGGCTGGAAAAAATAAAAAGGTATAGATGCAGCCTGGCGCAAGCCGGGCTTTTTCTATGCTATCAGATTTTCATTCAACCGTAATGGCAGGCATAAAAAAGGTCCTGGCCATGAGCCAGGACCTTAATTTTTACCATTTATGGGTACCCCTACAGGAACTTAAATCCCACGCTCAGGGCCCAAAGATGCTGGTGCTGACCAAAAGTGCTGCTGATTGCGCTCAGACCGCCCTCATACCGGAGATCGGCGGTAATCGGGCCCACGTCTACGCCTCCTCCGGCTTGAAAACCGATCGTGGAATTGTTGTAATTCCCGAAATCATAAAGGGCCTGGTTGAAATTACCCGAAAGGCTTTCGTTCTTGCTGAGCACATAGGTGTAAATGGGCCCGGCCATCAGTCGGAAATTAAGCGCTTTAGTCCCGAAAGAGTGTCCTAGTAAGGCCGGCACGCTCAGGTTGGTAAAATTGATGCTCGCCTTGCCGCCGCCGTCGTTAGTAATAATGTTGCCGCCGGTGCTGCTCAGGTAGAGCTCAGGCTGCAAATACCAGGCATTTCCCAAGCGGGCAAAAACGCCTGCCTGGTAACCCGTCCGGGTTGATTCAGTAAAGTTATTGGTATTGATCTGGGAGAAGTTTATCCCGCCTTTAATACCAAATGAGACCTGTGCCTTGGCACTCACGCATACCGCTACCAGGAAAGCGGCACTTAAAAGAAACTTTTTCATAATAGATTGTTTTTGTTAATTGAATACGATAGCGTCAATAATAGCCGTTGTTATTAATAACATCAAATCGGATTCAAACTTATTTTTACAATATGGTTAGATATTATTTATTTAAATGGTTTAACCATTTATAAGCAGATTTATTGCCTGAGGCATCCATGTATTTTTTCCTATTTTTGCTGAAATATTTTTTTTCAAATGGCAGAGATCAGTATCAGCAGCAAAGATTGGCAGCGTGTTAAAATCAAGTTACAAAGAAAATACAATCATCTTACCGATGAACAATTACAGTATACCGAGGGTCAGGAAGATCACCTGATCTCCAAAATAATGGAGCTGGTGAACCGCGACCGTAAATATGTAGTCTTTACCCTAAAGAAAGCATTGGTTAACATCGATAATAATCGCCTTTAACAGAGGTGTGAAACATTTATTATCAGGTAGGAGTATAATTACTGTTACGATTAGATCCCGGCTTGTTATAAATCAAACCTTATCGCTAATTTTATATTTCTATATTTAGCGTTGTTTGATTTAAGGAAATATACCTGTATCACACTCAAATCTAACATCTCGTATTTTAATGCGCAGTGATGAAAAATAATAAAAAGTGGGGATTTGTAGCTGGTATAGGATTATTGGCTATAGGAATTTGGGGATTTAACGACGACTTGTTCCAGATCGCAAAAAATCTGGACGTATTTTCTTCCGTTTACAAAGAGGTTAATATCAACTATGTGGACGATATTAATTCTTCAAAAATGATTAAGACCGGCGTGGATGCCATGCTGGACGGGCTCGATCCTTATACCGAGTTCGTTCCCGAGTCGGAGATCGAAGAGTACAAGCTTCATTATGTCAGCACACAATACGGAGGTATAGGTGCAGGCATTTTTGCGCGCGAAGGCAAAGTATACGTGTCTGATGTTTTTGAAGGCTTTCCTGCTCAAAGGTCCGATATAAGAGCCGGGGACAGGCTGGTGAAAATAAATAATGTCGATCTCACCGGTAAAAATAATGACCAGGTCAGCCAACTCTTAAAGGGCGCAAAAGGCGCTTCGATCAAGCTGCTCATCAAGCGTGGCCAGGCCGAACCAATTGAAAAAAATCTTGTCCGCGACGAAATAAAACAGCCCAATGTGACCTATTACGGTATGGTGGACGGCAATATGGGTTATATCAAACTGGATAAATTCCTGGAAAATTCAGCGGATGAAGTAACCGATGCCTTAAACGATATTAAAAAGAATAACCCTAACGGCATCATCCTGGATCTGCGCTCGAATGGCGGAGGTATTCTGCAGGAAGCCGTAAAGATCGTCAACCTGTTTGTGACCAAAGGCGTGGAGGTTGTATCCCAGAAAGGGAAAATAAAAGACAAGAATTTCTCCTATAGTACGCAGAATACACCCGTAGAACCCAACCTGCCACTGGTGGTATTGGTAAACAGCCGTTCTGCCTCGGCATCTGAAATCGTTGCCGGCTCACTGCAGGACCTTGACCGCGCTGTTATTATCGGTCAGCGCAGTTATGGCAAAGGCCTGGTGCAGCAAACCTTTAACCTGCCTTATAACAGCCTGGTAAAGATCACCATCGCCAAATATTATATCCCTTCGGGCCGCTGCGTACAGGCGCTGGACTATACCCACCGCAAGGACGACGGCAGCGTGGTAAAAGTGGCTGACTCGCTCATGCATGAGTATAAGACCAAAGATGGCCGTTCGGTGTATGACGGAGGCGGTGTTTATCCTGATATATTTGTCAAGCAGGAACGCTTTGCCAATATCACCCAGACCCTGGTATCCAAACTGTTCATATTTGATTACGCAACGCTTTACCGTAATGCGCATGAAAAGATCGGTGACCCGCGTGATTTTCACCTCAGCGACCAGGAGTATAATGAATTCGTAAAATACCTCTCGGATAAAAACTACAGCTATACCACCGGCACAGAGAAACTGGTCAATACACTCAAGTCGGAAGCAACCAAGGAAAAGCAGTTCACCAGCATACAGGCAGAGTATGAGGCATTAAAGGCCAAACTGATCGCCGCCAAAAAAAGTGACCTGCAGCAAAACAAGGATGAGATAAAACAGGTGCTGGAAAACGAGATATCCTCCCGCTACTATTATGAAAAGGGCCGCTATGAAACCAATTTTAAATATGATAAGGAACTGGCCCAGGCTGTAAAAATCATGCAGGATAAAAGCCAGGTTGTTGCCATATTGAACGGAGACGGTACCTATAAGGTAATCGGCAAGCCCCAACTGGCTATGATCTCTAAAAAAGTGGAAGACAAGGCTGACGATAAGGATAATAATAACGACGACCAGTAATCCCCGGAAAAACTTCGGTTCTTAGGATTGGGGCAGGCAGCTTCCCTGCTACCCGGCATCGTTATGTGCCCGGAGCGAAAAAATGAATTAAACCTTTCGTCATGGCGGGTGTCATAGATAAGAAATAACACTAAATATTATAACAAAATGTCTGCGCTCACGTTTACAAGCAGACTATAAAATAAACCCGCAGGGGCGGGCTGTTACACTAATTAATTAACTATAATGATGAAAAAGTTCCTTTTTGCTGCAGCATTAATGCTCGGCTGCCTATCGTTTAACCCGGCCAGTGCACAAGTTCATTTGAGCATCGGTGTTAATATCGGGGCCCAACCTGAATGGGGTCCTGTCGGATATGACCACGCTGATTTTTACTACATGCCGGATATCGGAGTCTATTATGACGTTCCCGCTCATCAGTATGTATATATGAGCAATAATGTTTGGGTTCGCCAGACTTACCTGCCAGACCGTTACCGCGGCTATGATATGTACCATAGCTACAAAGTGGTGATCAACCATCCGGAGCCTTGGCGCCGTGATGCCGATTACAGGGTAAGGTATGCGAATTATCGTGGCCGCAGGGATCAGGTAATTATCCGCGACAGCCGTGATGACCATTACCGTAACCATTGGCATGACAATGGCCGCCACAACGGCTGGGATCATGGAAACCATGGAGATAACGGAAACCATGGTGACCGTGGAGATCATGGAGATCATGGTGGCCGTGGAGATCATGGTGACCATGGGGATCATGGAAATCATGGCGGTGGTCATGGCGACAAGCATGATGATCATGACGGTCACAGATAAGACAGTTAAGATATTTTTTCAAACAGGCCTCCTAAAAAGAGGCCTGTTTGCATTTAACGGCTACCGCTGGATCCTCCCGGTCGCCTGGTAGATTGCAATTCCCCAGAAACCGGCTAGTGCCGCAGCCCCCTTTTTATTCGGATGCAGGTAAAAGGTACCCTCCCTGCCTTGTTCGGGCCTGAGATCGGTTAAATAATGCATTTTAAAATACTCGAATGCCCCGCTGCCGGAAGCAAAGACATGACCGGGCTGCAGCCTGGCATATTCGGCCGTCAGCCCCGCTGCCTGTGCAAAATAAGTTTGCAGCCGCTCCAGGCCTTCAGCAAGGTATTTGGAGTTATTATAGGTATTGGGGCTGTACCAGATCGGCAGCTGAATAACGATTTTCGAGTCGGGAAAGTCCGCCAGCAGACGATCAATGATTGCCTTTAAATTATCATGATACTGCTGGCCGCTGACCGGCGCTCCATTCGTCCCTTCCGTGGCGCTGTCATTGGTGCCCAGCATGATCGAAAATACCAGGCTGGCCTGGCTGCCGGCGAAGGGATGAGCGGACTGTTCTACCTTGTTGAAAGCAGTATTGGTCGCCGGCAGAAAATCAACCGTCGTGAATCCGCTGATACCCACATTGGAAAATTCCACCCTCCCGATTCCCTTTTGTTGCGCCAGCCAGGCGCTTGTAATCGCGGGGGGCGCCTCGGTGGCAGGATCATCGAGCTGCGCTCCCTGGGTAATGCTGTCGCCGATGTAAACGATATTCAGTTTCTGCGTCTGGGCAAAAACCTCCGGCCCGGGTATCAGAAGTAGCAGGATAAAAAAAAGACGTTTCCCCATGTTATTTCTGCGTTCTGACCTCTGCCTGCTGCTGGTGCCAGTCCAGGCCCATATTCTGGAACATGAATGCCCATTTATCCGCTTGTCCGGAGATGATCTGCTCGGTGGATTGCCCTGCACCATGGCCGGCCTTGGTTTCGATCCTTATCAGTACCGGATCAGGGCCCTGTTGATATTCTTGCAGGCGCGATGCAAATTTAAAAGAGTGTGCAGGTACCACGCGGTCGTCATGATCAGCCGTCGTGACCAGGGTAGCCGGATATATCCCTGGCTTCAATGCATGGTAAGGCGAATACCGGTACAGGTATTCAAACATTTGCTTGCTGTCCTCGGCCGTGCCATAGTCATAGCTCCAGCCGGCACCCGCGGTGAATTTATTGTAACGCAGCATATCCATCACGCCGACGGCAGGAAAAGCGACTTTGCACAGATCCGGGCGCTGGGTCATTACGGCTCCAACCAGCAGGCCTCCGTTGGATCCACCGGCGATAGCCAGGTAATCCCTGGAGGTATATTTATGCGCGATAAGATATTCGGCTGCGGCAATGAAATCATTGAACACATTCTGCTTTTTTAATTTGATCCCCGCTTTGTGCCAGGTCTCCCCATACTCGCCGCCGCCCCTCAGATTGGGTACGGCATAAATGCCTCCATGTTCCATCAAAATGATATTGGACGTACTGAAGGCCGGCGTAAGGCTCACGCCAAATCCGCCATAGGCATAAAGCAGGAGTGGATTTTTGCCGTTCATGACGGTGCCCTTTTTGTAGGTAATGATCATCGGGATGCGCGTTTCATCCTTGGTTTCATAAAAAACCTGTTTTGACTCATACAGGGACGGATCAAACTGCACGGCGGCTTTTTTATAGACCACCGATCTTCCGCTGGCAATGTCGTAGCGGAAAATGGTTGGCGGATAAACGTAGTTGGTAAAAGTATAATAGGTTTCCTTCTCTTCGATTTTGGTAGAAAAGCCGCTTGCTGTGCCCAGGGATGGCAGTTCGATGGTACGCTCCAGTTTACCGTTCATATCGTATTGCTTGACCAGGGAGGTAGCATCTTTGAGGTATTCGGCAAATATCTTTCCGCCCCCGGTGGATGCCATCAGCACATTTTTGGTAGCCTTGATCAGGTCCCTCCAGCGGGTGGGCTTGGGATTGGCTGCATCTGCCGTCACCAGCCTGAAGTTGGGCGTATACAGGTTAGTCAGGATGTAGAGCTTACTGCCGGCATTGGCGATTACGATGTGCTGGTTATCAAAGTTACTGACCACGTTGACGATATCGCTTCCCGGTTTTGAAAGGTCCTGGATATACAATTCATTTCCCGTAGTGCTGGTCGCAGCCGAAATCACCAAAAAACGCTCATCTTCGGTCAGGTAGGCACCGATGTACCGCCTTGGAGTCTGTTCGCCCCCGAATATCTGCTTGTCCAGGTTTTGCGGCCTGCCCAGCGCATGATAATAAAGTTTATGATATTGCGTCACGCCGGACAGCTGGCTGCCTTTTGTGGGTTTATCATAGGTGCTGTAATAAAACCCTTCATTGCCCTTCCAGGCTATGCCCGTGAACTTCAGGTTCATCAGGGTGTCGCCCATGATCGTACGGTCCTGGGTTTTGATAATGATCACCTTGCGCCAGTCCGACCCGCCTTCAGAAAGCTGATAGGCCGCCAGGCTTCCATCTTTGCTAAAGCTGATGCCCTGCATGGAGGTCGTGCCATCGGCCGAGAATTTATTGGGGTCCAGGAAAATTTCGGGGGCACCGTCGCCGATCTGCCGCCATAGTACGGCCTGACTCTGCAGTCCGTCATTTTTATAAAAATAGGTATACTGTCCCTCTTTGAACGGTGCGCTGTATTTTTCGTAGTTCCACAGTACTTCCAGACGCTGGCGAATGGCCTCGCGGTAAGGAATCTGACCGAGATAGTCCTGGGTAACCTTATTTTCTTCTTTTACCCAGGCTTTGGTATCGTCTGCCTGGTCATCCTCAAGCCAGCGGTAAGGATCCGGCACGGTGGTGCCGAAATACGTATTAACAGAATCAACTTTTTTAGTCTGTGGGTAGGCAAGTCTCTGGATATTCATGTGCTGGGCAAAGGTATGGGAGTTTGTGAAAACCGCCATAATGAATAGGTAGGTAAATTTTTTCATCGTGGTAATGAAGGTTAATCAGAATTAAAGTTAACAATTTAACTGGAAAGAAAAACACCACAGAGTTTTTCGTTATAGTTAGTGCCTCCGCAAGGCATCATTCCCCACGGGCAAACAATATCAAAATCCAGGCTGTTAACCAGAGAAAAGGGGATGCTATTATGAAATGGTTCGGCGGACGTGAAAGCGACGATGTGGAAGAGGGAAGCAGCGGCGGCGGCCGCGGGATGCTTTTCGGCGGCGGCCTGATTGGTCTGGTCGGCCTGGTCATTTACCTGGTCACCGGCGTAAATCCCTCGGCTTTATTCAACCAGGCGGGGCAGGCAGGCCAGGGGCAGCAGTCAACCACGCAGGCAGCGAGCGGACCCGAAAGCCAGGCCAGGCAATTCTCCAGAGTCGTTTTTGAAGGCACAACCCAGGTATGGGACAGCCTTTTTAATGTCATGGGCAGAAACTACCAGCATCCCATACTGCATTTTTTCAGCGGCCAGGTGGATGCCGGATGCGGATTTGCCACCGCTGCAACAGGACCGTTCTATTGTCCGGCAGATGGGCGTGTTTATCTTGATCTTTCCTTTTTTGATCAGTTGCGCGACCGGTTCCGGGCGCCCGGTGAAGCGGCGGAAGCTTATGTCATCGCGCACGAAGTGGGCCACCATGTGCAAAATCTTTTGGGCATATCGGCTAAAATGGATCGGGCGCGCAACCAGCTGAGTGAGCAGGAGTTCAACAAATTGTCGGTTAAGCTCGAGCTGCAGGCTGATTTTTATGCGGGCTTGTGGGCCCACTATGAAACGCTGAATCACCACAACGGAATCGTCATCGAGCGCGCTGATATTGATTCCGCCCTAAATGCCGCCCACCAGATAGGCGACGACCGTTTGCAGCAGCAGTACCAGGGGCGGGTGACGCCGGATAGCTTTACCCATGGCAGCAGCGCCCAGCGCATGTACTGGTTCAAAAAGGGATACGATACCGGTGATATGCGCCAGGGTGATACGTTCGCGGATAACGGCCTCGAATAGTCCGCTCGGAAATCCTGGGGGCCCTATAAACAAAAAATCCCGGCTGCTAGGCCGGGATCTGTAAATTTTATCTGCTGGAGCGGCTTATTGTCCGCCTGCAGGAACGCTGGTGTATTTACTGCCCAGGTTAATATAATCGGTCAATATTTGTCCTGCTTCCAGTTTCAGGAAATCGAGGTCTTCATTTTTTGGTTTGGTCTCGCCTTTTTTCAGGGGCTTGAATCCTAACGCCACACGCTTCTCGTTTTCGCGCTCAAATGATTTGGCCTCCTCTGCATCGCGCTGTTTCTTTAAGGTCCTGCTCATTCAGAACGATACTTTTCTCGCGCTCATGTTGCTTGAAGTCAGCAATATCTTCCATCAGGTATTTATAGCTGGCGCTACCGCTCATGCGCTGATCATGCAGTTTGGTTAACTGGGGAACAACCGCGTTAAAATCGCCTACTTTGGTATAATCACTTTTTGCAATGATATCAAAAGGTAATGCGGAGGGTTCGGTATCCTCACCATACTTATCCAGGGGAATCAGTGAAGGGAACTTGATGTCGGGTGTCACACCCTTATGCTGGGTGGAATTCCCGCTGATACGGTAGAATTTGGCGATCGTCAGGTTCAATTGGCCAAATTTGCTCTGGCTGCCTGTAGAAACCGCCTTATCCGTTTTGCCGCTTATTTTTGACAGCAGATCACTAACTGAAGGCTTGATCACCTTGTCCAGGTCGATGGCATTCTGCACGGTTCCCTTGCCATAAGTTTGGGTTCCGATGATGATAGCGCGGCCATAATCCTGCATAGCGCCCGCAAATATTTCTGATGCCGAAGCGCTGAAACGGTCAACCAGGACAGCCATCGGGCCTGAATAGGCTATCGACGGATCCTCGTCGTTATCCACTTCAGTCTGATCGCGCGCATCGCGTACCTGCACCACAGGACCCGTTTTAATGAACAAGCCGCCAAGATCGATGGCTTCCATCAGCGAGCCGCCGCCATTTTCGCGCAGGTCGATCACTACGCCATCCACGTTTTCACGTTTCAGCGTGTCCAGGATCAGTTTTACGTCGCGCGTAGTACTTTTATAATTGGGGTTACCTGATTTATAATCGTTGTAATCGATATAGAAGGCCGGAATGGATATGATGCCGATCTTTACCGTTTTACCATTTGAATTATAGGAACGGATTTCTTCTTTTGCTGACTGATCCTTTAAAATGATCTTTTCACGAACCATTTCCACTACTTTGGGTTTGCTCGAAGCGCTGCTGCCTTTGGATAATACTTCCAGGCGGACAACAGTGCCTTTTGTTCCGCGGATCAGCGCGATCGCATTTTCAATTCTCCAGCCGATCACATTCTGGAACTCGCCGGTTTTACCCTGGGCTACGCCCACGATGCGGTCGTTCGGTGATAGCTGTTTACTTTTATCCGCCGGTCCGCCGGGTACGATGGTCGAGATCGTTACATACTCGTCCTTGCTCTGCAGCGTGGCGCCGATTCCTTCCAGCGAGCGCGACATCTCGATATTGAAATTTGCAGCATTGGAGGGATTGAAATAATTGGTATGCGGATCGATCGAATTGGTAAATGCGTCCATGAAGATCTGGAACACATCCTGGTTATTGAGCTTGTTTGATTGTGACAAAAGATTTTCATAGCGCTTTTTCAGCGTTTCCTTATCCTTTGCAATATCCGCGTTAGCCATTTTCAGATTAAGCAGGTCAAACTTAACGCGCTTTGTCCAGAGCGTATTCATTTCCTCTTCGGAGGCCGGGTAAGGTAAACTGTCGCGATCAAAAGTGAAGCTCTCATTGGAGTTAAAATCAAAGGTTTTATCCAATTGCGCCAGCGAATATTTAATGCGGTCGTTATATCTTTTCTGATACACATTGAAGATATAAAATACGTCCGCCAGATTACCTGATTTCAGATCGTCGTCCAGCACGGTTTTAAACCTGTCAAAGTCTTTTACATCGGATGCCAGCAGGTAGTTGTGTCCACCGTCCAGTTCTTTGATATAACGGTAATAGATTACCTGGGATATGGAGTCGTTCAGCGGCACTTTTTTATAGTTATGCTCTGATATGATGCTTGATACATACTGACATACGACACTTTGCTGCGCGTCAGGCTGCAGATCGTTTGATCCGGCAACCTTAACCGGGTGTGAAGGTGCCGCCTTACAAGCCAGCGCGGCGCCCACAACCAATAGCATATATAACTTCTTAAACATATTTTTAACTCTTTTTAGATCTAAACTTCTATCAAACATTAATTCTTGTGCCTGTTAAGGCGCTAATGTAAACAAAAAGAGACAGTGTCGATACTGCCTCTGCTATAACAAATAACAATATTACAAATAATGTTTTAATTGGATTAATATTAACGTTTATAGTTTAAATGGAGTATCACTATAAAGCCTTTTTTTCGCTGCCGGGTGTCTCGGCATACTTCACATCCGGCTTAGGGGCAGGATTATTTTGAGCTAAAAGGAGTATTTTTTGTTCCAGTAGACTCGTTTCTGCCTCCAGGCCCCGGGTACGAGCCAGCTCACGCGCTTCGGCCAGATCGGCTTTGGCCGAGGTGATCTCGCCGATGGCGATCTTCAGAGCAGCCAGGCTGATCAGGTTGGATATCGTATGCCTGTCGTCATTCTCCTGCCGTGATATGTTGCTGCTTTGCAAAAAATACCATTTTGCTTCCGAGAACCGGTGCAGGCGGAAATAGACCTCGGCCAGATCGCTGAAATTATAGCTGGCATCATGGTAGATCCGAAAGCGCATATTGTGTTTGGCTGTCGCCAGTATGTAAGCGGATTCCGATTCGAGCGAAAAGTCACATGGCGGGTACACCACCGCCTCGAGCTGTAAACTATTAAGTTTTAAGGGAGCCTCCAGCCGACTGGCCGAATGATCTTTTAAAGGCTGAAGAAATGGTAAAACCGGGTGCTTTTTTTTGAAACTGATATTCTGCCAGAACTGGGCTGATGCAGGCAGGCTGATGGCGCAAAGGAAAATTATTATTTTGAAACGCATTAAATATTGTAGGGTATTTTTAAAGAAATTTCTATAGTACTATAGGGTAATGGTATGAATTTGACTTACAAGCGATTGCAAAGTTAATTAAAAACTTCAATTTGGCCATCATGCAATGCCCAAACCATATAGGGGTGTGTATCGGCATGGTAAATTTCGCCGTTGGCGGCAATCCCGATGACGCCGGCCATGCCCTTGAACGGCTCTAACTCATTTAAGGTTTTTGTGCCCGCCGTATACAGGCTCATGCCGTCACTTACGCGGGTGACAATTTTCGGGGCGACCGCGCCGCTGACGATATCCTCGCCGATGCCGGTGCAGGATATGCCCGCATACTGGTTCACATAATTGCCTGCCGCCGTTGCCGAATCACTCACCCGGCCGGCCATTTGAAATCCCTTGCCGCCGGTAGAGGTAGCCGCTGCCAGGTCGCCATAGATATCCAGTGCCACGCAGCCCACCGTACCCATGCGTATCGAGTCGCTCAGTTTCTTATCATACTCTAAACGCCGCTGCGGGGTCTCGGGATTAAAATAGCCGAAGCCGCTGTTTCGGGCAAATTCCAGTGCCCCGCCCCCGCTCAGTACCCGGTCCTCCATACGCAGCAGCTTCTCAGCCACAAGAATGGGATTCTTGACCGACTCAATATTGATCACTCCCGCAAATTGCATGGTTTTGCCGTTCATCAGCGAAGCACTCATCCTTATCCTTCCGTCATTTTGAATTTGCGAGCCTGTACCGGCGTTAAAAAGCTCGCAGTCTTCCATCAGCGAAACGGTATACACGACCGTTTCAATGGCATTATGTGTTTGCAGGTACCGATAGCCTGCAGTGACTATATCATGCATGGCCTGCTGTTTGGCCTGCTTGACTTCCTGATTTTTTTTCCACTCGCTAAAAAAACCTCCGTGAATGATCAGTTTCATCCGCAATTATTTTAATGATCAGATGGTCTGAAGTTCTGAGCGAGGTAGGTTCAAAAGTTACCACAAACATCACCCCACGACCAAAAACTTTTGACTCAGCATAAATTCTATAACGGCCTATTGCATAAATTCATTGTCCGGCCCTTTAATAAAAACTCCGTCTTCAACCTTAACGATCTTCTTTATCGACAACCGGTGTTGCTCCAGGTCGTATTTGTCAAATATCGACATCACATGCAGCCTTAGGTTTTCAATCGACACGGGTGCGCCCAGTTCCACATCGTAAATATTGGTTTCCACCATATTCTTACCGTCAACCAGAATGATCAGTCCGGGCCCTATGGCTTCCATCGTGCCGTCACTAATGAGGAGCGCCGCATTTTCACCCAGGCCAATACCCAGCATGCCGGGATTGCTGGCCACGGCATACATCAGGCGGCCAATGCGCCCGCGCTGCACAAAATGCGTATCGATGATCACCGTGTCAATAAATCCTAGTCCGGCCGTGATCTGCACTTCGCCCTTGATCAGCGCCTCATTGTTTTGACCGCGATAGATCATGTGCGCTGACAGGGCCGCAGCCCCTGCCGAAGTCCCCGCTATAATAAAGCTTTCTTTCTGATATCTGGTTTTTAATATTTGCAGAAACTCCGTTCCGCCGAAGATGGAACTTAATTTTAACTGGTCGCCCCCGGTAAAAACCACCATATCGGCTTTTCGTATCCGGTCCAGGCAGGCTTTGTGCGTGGTTTCCTCCCGGCTGTTGATATGCAATACATTTATTTTGGAGATATTCAGTCCGCTAAAAGCCTTAATATATTCCGCACCGACCAGCTCGGGTATAGGCGAGGCGGTAGTGATCACTTCGACAATCGATCCCTCATGTTTTGCCGATTCGGTGATGATCCGCCGGATGATTCCCAGATCAAAGAATTTAAGCTGTTCGGGCAAAGTAATTTGTTCCTGCGAACTGACATTACTTCCCAAATCCACGGCACCGCCAATAATAACCAGTTTTCCCTTTGGAGCGATCATTTTGTTGTGGTTAAGAGGTTTACCTGAGACAAAGGCCGACCAGAGGGGACACCAGTAAGCCAGTATTACAAATTTAAAATAAAAAGGCGCAGAAAGCCACTTATTTATTTTCTAATTTCCGTTAAAAGGTTTGGCGTTTATTTTTTTAAAATCCCTCTTGTGGCAGGCCTGGACAGGTAAAAATGCCATAGCAGCATGGCTGCAAGGCTGCGGTACGGCTTCCACCGGCCGGTCACCACCAGCATTTCTTCCCGGGATACATCGGCGGGTAATTGCTTTACCTGTTTTAGCGCGCTTACTGCAGCCAGGTCACCAATCGGGAAGATATCGGCACGCCCCAGGGCGAACATCAGATACACATCTGCCGTCCATGCGCCAATACCCTTTAATGCGGTAAGTTCCGCGCGTACCTCCTCATCCGGCAGGCTGTGGAACGCTTCCAGGCTAAGCCGGCCCAGCAAAAGCGCCTCGGCCAGATACCGGATGTAACTGCTTTTCTGCCGGCTCACATAACAGGCGCGCATTTCTTCGTCCGAAAGAAGCACCACCCGTTCGGGGGTAATTTCTCCGAGCTTTTCCCTTAATTTTTTTAAAGCGGCTAATGCGGATGCCAGCGAGACCTGCTGCTCCAGGATAATGTGAACCAGCGATTCAAAGCTGTTCGGCCTGGACCAGAAGGGCGGATAGCCGTAAGTTCTGATGATCCCGTCCAGGTGCGGGTCAGTAGCGGCGAGCACGTCACATATCGACTGGTAATTGTCCCGGGAAAACTGCTGGATCATATAATTGTTTCTAAAATACTAATTTTTTTAGGATTTGGTATTTACTTTTCAGATTTTTACTACATGAACAATCTGCCTCCCTTAGCCGAACGTATGCGGCCGAAATCGCTGGACGATTATGCCGGACAGAAACACCTGGTTGGACCGGGCGCGGTATTGCGTAAAGCTATTGAGTCGGGCGCGCTGCCCTCGATGATCTTTTGGGGGCCTCCAGGGGTGGGCAAAACCACGCTGGCCTATATCATTTCACAATCCTTGCAGCGGCCCTTCTTTTCACTGAGTGCCATCAATTCGGGTGTAAAGGATGTGCGTGAAGTGATCGAAAAGGCATCCTTGCTGAAGCAGCAGGGCCAGACGCTGCCGGTACTGTTTATTGACGAGATACACCGCTTTTCCAAATCGCAGCAGGATTCCCTGCTCGGCGCCGTTGAAAAAGGTATCGTTACCCTGATTGGCGCTACGACCGAAAACCCTTCATTCGAGGTGATCTCGGCTTTGCTTTCGCGCTGCCAGGTCTATATCCTGCAGCCGCTGGAAGAAAGTGATTTGCTCGGTCTGCTCGCTAAGGCGATGAAGGAGGATGAGGTGCTGAAGGAACGTAAAATCGATATCCGGGAGCATGAAGCGCTGCTGCGCCTTTCGGGCGGCGACGCGCGCAGGCTGCTGAATATTTTTGAATTGCTGGTCAATGCTTTTCAGGGCAAAAAGATCACCGTTACCAATGAGATGGTGCTCGAGCACGTGCAGCAGAACATGGCCCTGTATGACAAGGCCGGAGAACAGCACTATGATATCATATCGGCATTCATAAAATCCATGCGCGGCAGCGATCCCAATGGCGCCGTGTATTGGCTGGCCCGGATGATCATTGGCGGCGAGGATCCGCTTTTTATTGCCCGCAGGATGCTCATACTGGCATCGGAAGATATCGGCAACGCCAATCCCAATGCGCTGCTGCTTGCGCAGTCCTGCTTCCAGGCCGTTAATGTCATCGGGATGCCCGAATCGCAGCTCATCCTTTCACAAACGGCTATTTACCTGGCCACATCGCCGAAAAGCAATTCGGCCACCACGGCCATTGCTGCAGCGATGGAACTGGCGCGGCAGACGGGGGATCTTCCCGTGCCGCTTCATTTGCGCAATGCACCAACCCGCCTGATGAAGAATATCGGCTATGGTAAGGATTATAAATACGCACACAGCTTTGAGGGTAATTTTGTCAGCCAGGATTTTCTGCCCGATGCCCTGGCAGGGACAAAAATTTACGATCCCGGCAATAATGCCCGCGAGAACGAAACTAAAGAGAAGCTGAAAAAGCTTTGGGGAGAAAGGTATAAATATTAAGCGCCTTGCGATATATTTGAAGCATGTATTCTATCAGACAAGCCACCATGGGTGATCTGGAAACCATCCGCCGGATCGCCGGGATTACCTGGTGGGCAGCGTATGCTCCGATACTGGAAAAAGAGCAGATCAGCTTCATGCTGGACACCATTTATTCGGTCGAAAATATATCCGCCCAATTAACGGGCAATACGCAAACCTATCTGCTGCTGAGTGAACGGGATGAGCCGGTAGCCTTTGCTGCCTATTCGCCGCGCCAGGAAGACCCCGGGATCTACAAACTGCATAAACTGTACTGCCTGCCCCAGACGCAGGGAAAAGGCTATGGAAAAATATTGATTGACGAGGTAGCAAGCAGAACGCTGCAGGCAGGTTGTCATACGCTCGATCTGAATGTGAACCGCTATAACAAGGCCAAAGCCTTTTACGAGAAAATGGGTTTTTCTGTGGCTTACCAGGAAGATATTCCCATCGGGCCTTACTGGATGAATGATTATGTGATGCGGAAGGAATTAAAGTAGAGATGCACTGGCTGCATCTCTACTTTATCCGGGAATTATCTTTCCAGTTTAGCTACCCTGGTCGGCGTATCGCTGCCCGAAACGATGCTGCGTGAGCTCAGCGCGATCGCGCGGATCGTAGCGGTAATGTTGGAAACGTCCAGCGTGCTGAATTCGTCGCCCACGGTATGATAAAGTTTATCGATGTCGATCTGGTCCGTGGAGATGGTATGCGCCGGCACGCCTACGCGGGCCAGTGATGCGTTATCGCTCCGGTAAAACAGGTCCTGATCCGGATAGGGGTCGGGGTAGAATTTAAAGGCCGTCCCCTGCAGGTTCTTTTGCAGGATAGGACCGAAATCCGAGCGTTCAAAGCCGGTGATAAATGCTGAATTCTGCCCGAACTTGCTTGGCTTGCCGATCATTTCGATATTGAACATGGCCACCACCTTTTCCGGCTCAACTGTTTTTGCAAAATACTGGGAACCGTATTCGCCGATCTCTTCGGCGGTAAAGGCAACGAAAATAAGCGTGCGTGCGTTGTTGTGCAGCTTTTTATAGTATCGGGCCAGACTGATAACGGCAGTTGTTCCCGAAGCATCATCATCCGCGCCATTGGCTATGCTGTCGCCTTTGACCGCCTGAATGATGCCCAGGTGGTCGTAATGGCCGGAGAACACGACGTATTCATTGGGCCTGGTCTTGCCCGGAATAATGCCTGCCACGTTGAACAGCGGCAGCTCCCGGCTATTTACCTCGTAACTCGCGGTAAATGATTTCACCTCATCAAAGGCGCCCAACACAAATACCAGGGCTGTTTTTTTTGCTCCGGCAGCTTTAAAGGATACACTTCCGCCGGCAGTGCGTCCCCTCACGCGCTTGAACATGGCGCTGAACTTGGGGTCGATCAGTACGAGCTCGTTTTTTCCGCTGCTGAGTGCCTTGATATATTCTTTTCGAAGGTCCTGATCCGCCGTGACCCGTACGATTTCGGCATCTTCCGGTTTATTCCAGGTAAAGGCCGCATCGCCGCTTATGCCGATATTTTCAGCAGCAACGGGCGTGCCGTTTATGCTGACTTCTGCCTTAACGGGCATGGTCTTGATCATCGTAAAGTTCTGACGGTAGCCTGAATCGCCGGCCATCGGCTTCAGGCCGATCTTCTTATATTCACTCTCAATAAACTGCGCCGCTTTTTCAATGCCGGGCGTGAACGTTGCCCTGCCCTGCATATCGTCGGCCGATAGCGTTTTGATGATGCGCTCCACATCGTCCTGATGGATCATTTTATCAACATCCTGGCTGAAGCCGGTTGCCGATATGGCCAGTAAGGCCATTGCTGTAATCAGTTTTTTCATTTTACTTTGGTTTGTAGCCAGTTGTTACGGAAATCGGATTGCTCTTTGGTAAGCTCTTTGCCTGCCTTTTCATAGGTCACCACCTCCAGGTAGGGGCTTTCTTCGAGCGTTATGGTTGTCTGGTGCTCGCCGGTACGGTTTTTATAGTTCACCACGATCTTGTCGCCGATGTTTTTTGACGCAACGATATCCGTGAATGTCTGCATGTCTTTTACCGGCTTAGCATCTGCCGAGATGATTATATCGCCTGCATCGAGGCCTGCCTTATATACCGGGCTGCCGATAAGGCTCACCTGTACAGCCAGGCCCTCCTCGGAGCCGGCGCGCGCCTGTCCCGAACGGCCGCGGCCTTGTCCGTAGCTCAGCGGCCCTGCCCAGGCTTTGCCTGGCAGCAGCCTTACGCAGGATCAGTCCTGCTTTTGCCAGTAAGGCTTCGTAGTTATTCTTTTCAATGCCGTAAATGTATTTATTAAAGAAATCAGCGGCGAATTTTGGGTTTTTGGTGACTTTGGCCAGGTCGCTTTCCAGGTCAGGGATGGTATAAGGTTTCATTACCTTGCCACGGTCAAGCCATACGGTACGCATATAATCATCCAGTGTAAGGTTAAACTCGCTGCGCAGACGCAGGTCGAGCGCCAGCGCGATAGCGCCGCCGTAGGTATAATAGCTGGTGAACATATTCGCCTGGTTATTGGGTCGATCGATACACCCGCATCGGCAAATACTGAGTAGCGGCTCATCTGGGCTGCAGAGAATTTGGCGGCGCCCGGTGTGTTTAATACCTGGTTGATCAGTCCGCGCAATCGTGTGCGTATAATCGTCAACGTTATGGAAACCCGCGCGCACCAGCAGCATTTCACCATAATATTGGGTAAAGCCTTCGGCAAACCAAAGCTCGCTGCTCATATTGGCATGTTCAAAATTAAAGGGCTCCAATGATTTCGGGCGGATGCGTTTTACGTTCCAGCTATGAAAATATTCGTGCGAAAAGGTACCCAGCAAGCGTATCTCATTGCCCGCAACTTTGTCTGCAGGATGAACAATACAGGTGGAATTGCGGTGCTCCATGCCATCGCCGGAATTGGTCGGATAAACATCATCCAGGAAAGTATATTCGCCATAATCATAAGCCGGCAGTTCGCCGAAAACGGCTTTTTCTTCCAGCACCAGTTTTTGGATCTGCTTGCCGAAATTATCGATCACGCTCTGGTCATCATCCGAGTGGATGGCCAGGTTGATTTTTTCCTTTTTGCCATTATTGTCTACATCCCAGCTGCTTACTTTATAGGCCGAAAGCTCCGTAGGGCTATCCATCATATACTGCATATTCGGCGCGCTGTAAACGTTCGCTCCTTCGTTTTTTAGCTGGGTGGCGACTTTCCAGCCGTATTTCTCCAGATCGCTAAATTCAAATTTCAGCGGCCGTTTATCCTGGCCTACTACCCAGATAAAAGCGGCAGGCATGTTCAGGTGGGCATGACTGGGATCGATACCGGCATAAGTGCCATCGGTCCAGTTGCCAAACAGGGTATAGCTCACCTTTACGGTCTCGGCATGCTCGGGTATTTCATACAGATCGCCTTCGAGCTGGTTAATGGTCAGGCTGCTGCCATCCACATTATTGGCTTTAACATTGTAAATATTCTTTCCAAACTCATGGGTTGCATATCTTCCGGCCGACGAACGGCTCATGCGCAGACGCAGCCTGCCCGAGGGTGCCTGTGGTATGGTGATCACAATTTCGGCCTCGTGATGTACGGCGTTAGGAAATGAAACGGAATAAAAAATAGGTTTTTGTTTGTCGTCCTGCTGGGCAAAGGATGACATAGTAAGCATTAAGGCGGCTGCCAATGAATAATATTTCTTCATAATACTGATTAACGCGCTGAAATTACTATTTCTTCAGCAAATGTTTCCTATCAATATTATTACCTGGCGGCAGCTGCAGGGCCGATAAGGCGCATCCGGCGGGCCTTTCGGCCGGTATTGCTAATGAGTTTCTGCCAGGGATCAATCGTAACTGTGCCGCTCGAAGTCATATTCGGACTGCGAGGTGATGATCTTCTTCTGCCGCTCGACATCGGTGTCCAGGTGATGATCAAATACCCGGTCTGTTGCTTCCATGTCACGTTCTTTGTCCTTTTCGGCAAAATAGATGTTTGCGTCGGAGACTTTTGATATGGCCACGTCATAAGGGCCCCTGGGCGACATCAGCTTTACAAAAACCGGCAAACATTCGAACAAAATAAACAGGTATCCGATAAAAGATATGGCCAGGTAAGTGTCCAGGTCACGCGTTCCGTTTTCGTTATAGGTCAGCTGCCCGAGCGCCCAGTTGCGGTCGGAAAAGCCTGCAATGCCGGCCAGGCTGTCCAGCTCATGGGCATTGAACATGCGCGTGCCGCTTAAGCCCTCGAAATCCTTGCGCTGATCCAGGTAATCGCCGAGCTGATCCAGGTTGCCGGTAACTGTTTTCAGGCGGTACTCCTTTTTCTTCCAAAATGGCCTTCTTTTGCTTGGCATAAGTTCCGTAGCCGACGATACCGGAGGTCTGGTTGGTTTTATCGCCAAATTCCTCCTGGTTGAGCAGGTAACGCGAGCGGTTGATATCTTTTTCCAGGGAGTCTTTCTCTTTTTTCAGATCGGTGTTTTTGTTGAGCTCCATGGCATATTTCTCATTGTAGGTTCTTTGGAGCGTATCGATTTTGCGGTGCTGCCCTTTAAGGTAAGCGGTCTTTAGTTTCTGGCGTATTTCCTTGTCAAATATTTTCAGTTCAAGCGGCCTGGAGATCACAATGCCAATCATGATGGCCAGTAATATCCGCGGAGATGCCTGAATGATCTGCTGGTTGGTGGTTCCTTCCTTATTGATACTCGAAACGATATAGCGGTCCATATTAAAGATGGCCAGGCCCCAGATCGATGCCGAAGAACATGGCAAACAAGACAGCGAAGGGACTGCCGTTAAATACGAAAATACATGGCATAACCTCCTGATAAAGAGGCGAATAATGCGGTAAAAAATATCGTGGCGCCGATGCCCACGTATTTATTATGCTCAATAGGATACTTTTTTAAAGTACCAATATGGGCGCCCGAACAGAACCAAAAAAAACGTGTGACCTTCTTCATCGGAGATTCAATTTTTATGCAAACATATATAAAACGCTCTTAGTTATTGATTGTTACAAATTATCTTCTTAATTAATTAACACGGAAAATGGCTACCTTTGATTTAAAATTATTCAAATAATACTATGAAAGAAATAAATGTTCAGCAGCTGAAAGAAATGATGGATAAGCGGGAGGATTTTCAACTCATTGATGTGCAGAGAAGATTTTGAGTATGAAATGTCCAATCTGGGAGGAACCCTGATACCGCTGGGAGGGATACTGATAGAAGCTGAAAAGATTGCTAAAGATAAACCTGTAATTATTCAGTGCCGCAGCGGCAAACGCAGTGCAGCAGCAATTGCTCAGCTTGAGCAGCATTTTGGTTTTACCAATTTATATAATCTAAAGGGCGGGCTTTTGGCCTGGGCCGAAGAAATTGATCCCACGATACAAGTATATTAAGCAATGGGCAAAAAATTAGCACTGAATGTCATCTATAACATTGGCATTTTCGTATGCCTGGTTCTCGTATATTATGGTTTCGAGCACGCCAGGTATGAATATATTGCCGGCGCAGTGTTCATCGGGGCCGTTTTTGTAATATTAAAAATTCGCCTGCTGAGAGAAGTGCGCAACATGCAGAAAAAACCTTAACTTCAACCTATGCTTATCGCAATTTTAGGGGTACTGGTGCTCATCGTGGGTATCGTACTGAAACGCTCGCCCGAACCGGGTAACCGCTTTGGCGGCATCGTCAATACAGTTGGTATCGTGATCCTGGTCATTGGACTGGCAACGTCCATGTTCAAGCAGATCGGCGCCGGTGAAGTAGGTGTACAGACCCTGTTTGGCAAGGTCCAGGGGGAAGTGCTTGAAAGCGGGCTGCATATCATTAACCCGCTGGTTGAGGTAACCAATTTCGAGACCCGTACCCAGAATTACACCATGAGCGGCGTGGGTACAGAAGGCCAAAAGCCGGGCGATGATGCCATCAGGGTATTATCATCCGATGGTCTTGAAGTAACGATCGATCTGTCGGTGCTCTACCGGGTTGACCCTGCCAAGGCGCCTTTTATTCTGCAGAACCTCGGCGTGAACTACGAGGACAAGATCGTGCGCCCGGTAACACGCACCGCGATACGCGATAATGCGGTGAGCTACCAGGCAGTCGATCTGTATTCCATCAAGCGGCAGGAATTTCAGGCCAAGATCAATCAGACCATTACCCAGAATTTTGCAAAGAACGGCCTGGAAGTGCAGCAGATCCTGGTGCGCAACATCTCCCTGCCGGCATCTGTAAAAGGCAGTATCGAATCCAAGATTCAAGCCGAGCAGGATGCGCAGAAAATGACTTTCGTTCTGCAAAAGGAACGGCAGGAAGCCGACCGTAAGCGCGTAGAGGCGCAGGGCATCGCGGACTATCAAAAAATCATATCAACGGGACTGACCGACAAACAATTGCAGTACCAGTCTATTCTGGCCCAAAAGGAAATTGCCCTGTCGTCTAATGCAAAAGTGATCATCATCGGCGGCGGCAAAGGCAATCCGATCATGCTCAGCGATAAATAATCCCCCCGGGATAAAGAAATTTGAGGCGGATGCACCCAGTGTGCGATCCGCCTTTTTTATTTTTAAAACAATTCCTTTTTAGGTTTGTCTAAAAATAATGTTAGGTTTGCCTAATAAATTGCCAGATAAAATACTAACAGCATTTTAAAACAGGATTTATATTTTTGCGCGCAATATGAAAAAACTGCTACTCTTCTGTATGGTGCCAGCGGGCCTGATTAATTTTGTGTTTGCCCAGGACACAGTAAAGCAGCAGCGCTTTAATTTTCATTTCCAGCAAACGATCATCGGCCAGTACAAGCCGTCCTTCCCGGCAGCATACTCCGGAAAAAATAGTTTAATTACCGAGCAGGAAACCCAGACGTCGATCACCACCACGCTTTTTGGCGGCGCCCGCCTGTGGAAAGGGGCCGAGGTCTATTTTAATCCGGAACTATCCGGAGGATCGGGCCTGAGTGAGACCCTTGGGGTAGCCGGCTTCCCCAATGGCGAGACATTCCGGGTGGGCGGCGTACAGAACAAGGCCTATATTGCCCGTTTGTACTTCAAGCAGAATTTTGAATGGGGCACCGGCAGGGATACGCTGGATGACGACGTGAACCAGCTCGGGGGAACCAGAAGCAAACAGTACTTTTCCTTTGCTGTCGGCAAATTCGGCATGGCCGATTTTTTTGACGGCAACACGTTCAGCCACGATCCGAGAACCCAGTTTATGAATTGGGCACTGATGGACAATGGCGCCTGGGATTATCCGGCCAACACCCGTGGCTATGTATTAGGCGCCACTGCCGAACTGGGTCAGCCCACCTGGACATTACGCTTTGCTTTTACCCTGGTCACTACGCAGGCCAACCAGTCCGTTTGGGACCAGAAAATCGGCAAGGCCAATACCCAGACCCTGGAATTCGAAAAACGTTATACCATATCCTCTCAGAAAGGTACCCTGCGTATACTCACCTTTTTAAACAATGGCAAATTCGGTAATTACCGCGACGCGATCGCCCAAAACCCGACGGCACCTAATGTGGATTCCACGCAGGCTTACGGCCGCCATAAATATGGCTTTGGTATCAGCGCCGATCAGTACCTGACCCATGACTTTGGCGTGTTTGCCAAAACCAGCTATAACGATGGCCATACGGAGACCTGGTTTTTTACCGAGATCGACCGCTCGGTGACTCTGGGCGCTGTGCTTAAAGGGACCTCGTGGAAACGCGGTAACGATGAGCTGGGCCTGGCTTTTATCGGAAACGGATTATCTGGTCCTCACCGCGATTACCTGGCGGCCGGAGGCTACGGTTTTATTATTGGTGACGGCAGGCTGAACTATTCGCCTGAACTCATCGCCGAAATCTACTATAAGCTCGATGGTTTCCAGAAGAAATTCTGGCTCACGCCCGATTACCAGTTTATCCTGCACCCGGCCTACAACAGGGACCGCGGGCCAGTAAATGTGTTTGGCTTAAGAGTGCACGTGGAGTTCTAAAAGCCATCACCAGCAGGCCGGGCTGAAGCGCACTGAAATAAAATTTTTCTTCTTTATCCATGCTGCCGGTACTGATGAAAACAGGTTTCGACCATGGCATAGATTTCGTCACTGCCACCATCCAGCATGCCCAGGTCAATGGTGAATGGATCAAAATAATCTTTGGTGTACCAGCGGTAGTATCTTAGTAGCGGATTTAGTGTTGTGCTGATATATTTCCATGGGTCGTTTACCGAAATTTTTAATAGGTAACTTGGAGATTTGCCCTGGCTTTGGATGCATTCTACCCCGGCCATGTCGCTCCAGTCGATACGGTATCCCAGCGATGAAATGCCGAGACCTTTGGTAGTCAAAGTAAGCGCAGCACGTCCTGTAAGCATCAGTAGCACTGGCCGGAGGATCGGCGCGAGAAAGGCAACTACCAGCAGGCATATCATAAACCAATAGTATTCGCCGAATTGCAGGCCCTGCAATATCATTCGCCGCAAAGGTTCAAACATTACCAATGGGACAATTAAACTGGGGAGCGTACCGCTTTTACTGAACTTGACCTGGTGCAATATTTTACTTTCAGCCATTGCTGGTGTGATATAGGTTTTGGTAACCAAAATATAAAAAAAATCAACGCGGATATTATTAATTTCGGCCGTTCGTTTATTTGATCATGAAAAGATACACTGCCATCGTACTATTTTTACTGCTCGCATCCTTTGCTTTTGCCCAATCCAGACATCCCGTCGTGGGCCATACGGTTATTACTTTCCAGGTAAAAAACCTGGGCATTAATATCGGAGGAAATTTCAGCGGATTTAAAGGCGATCTGCAGTTTGACCCTGCCCACCTGGACAGCAGCACCATTGCAGCTTCGGTAGATGCCAAGACCATCAATACGGATAACGATGGCCGCGATGAACATTTAAGAAGCGACAGCTACTTTGATGTGGAGAAATATCCCGCGATCACCATGAAGTCGGTATCGTTTAAACACCGCAGCGGCGATAACTACACCGGCGTATTCACGCTTACCATAAAAGATAAGACCCGTCAGGTTGAAGTGCCGTTCATCTATACTGAAAATGGTAACTCAGCCTCGTTTAAAGGCAATTTAAAAATACAGCGAACGGATTACGGCGTAGGCGGCAAAAGCATGGTCATGTCGGATGAGGTCATTGTTTCCATTGATGTTTCTGCCACCCGGTAGGCATAATTTAATCATTATTTAACGCCGAAGGTGCGCCGCGGTTAACAGGTAGTCATTTGCAAATTGTAAATTTACCCTATGAAACTACGTGTACTGGTATTTATAAATGCGCTGGCGGTGGCTATTACCGTCTCTGCGGTCAATTATTATTTTAAGCACAGCTGGTATGATATGGCCATCACCTTTACGCTGACGCTGACGATCAGCTTTGTGACTTTCTATGTGCTATTAGAGAAGTACATCTATTCGAAGATCAAGCTTATTTATAAACTGATCCATAACCTCAAGCTTGGCCGCGATCTGCGGGATGCTTTGGGTGAGCACGTAACAGCCGATCCGATCAATGATGTAGAGCTGGAAGTAAAGGAATGGGCCCGCCAGAAAAAAACCGAGATCGATGAGCTGCGGCGCCAGGAAAAGTTCCGCAGAGATTTCCTTTCAAATATTTCACACGAATTCAAAACCCCATTGTTTGCCATACAGGGGTATATCGACGCGGTAAAGGATGATGGCTTTGAGGATACGGATATGGCGCACCAATTTTTGGAAAAGGCATCTAAAAATGTGGACCGGCTCAGTTACCTGATCAAGGACCTGGATGAAATCTCGAAGCTGGAGACGGGTGAAATGCCGATAAACTATACCAAGTTCAAGATCAATGATTTGATCAAGGAAGTATTCGAATCGATGGAACTAAAAGCGGCCGAGCATCATATCCGGCTTGTTTTTAAGGAAAAATATGATGAGCCAATCGTCGTATACGCCGACCGCGAAAAAATAAGCCAGGTAATGATTAATCTGATCGACAATTCGTTCAAATATGGAAAGCAGGACGGGAGTACTTCGATCAGCGTGTTTGAACTGCACGACCAGGTCCTGGTGGAAGTGACAGATGACGGGATTGGAATTGAGGAGAAATACCTTCCCCGTCTGTTTGAACGCTTTTTTCGTACCGATACCAGCCGCTCGCGGCAGATCGGCGGTTCCGGTCTGGGGCTGGCCATCGTCAAGCATATTATCGAGGCGCATGATCAGACGATCAATGTACGCAGCACCGACGGGCTGGGTTCAACGTTTGGCTTTACCCTGCAAAAGGCTAAGCAGACGCTGCCGTTTCCGGTCATACCCGTATTGAAGAGTTAACATTCTGTTAACATTGTAAACTTTATCTTTGCAAAAATTTAATATAGAACGTAAAAAATATGTCACTCAACAGTATCTTCCAGTACTTCGTCCCAAAGGACAAAAAGATCTTCTTCCCCTTGTTTGAACAGGCATCCAGTAACGTGGTGACTATGGCGGCAGTGCTGGTCGAAGCAGTGAATTCCAACAGCGGCCAAACCCGCGAAGAGCTGTTTAAACAGATCGACAAACTGGAAAATAAAGGTGACGAGCTTACCCATCAGATCTATCTGGAACTGGGCAAGAATTTTATTACCCCCTTTGACCGTGAAGATATCCACGCGCTTGCAACTGCAATCGACGATGTGGCCGACTTTATTCAGGGCGCAGCCAACCGGATGAGCCTGTACCGGATCGACGATTACAACGAACATATCCGCAAATTATCCGACCTGATCCTGCAGGGCAGTCAGGACCTGGAAAAGGCGGTTCGGGAATTAAAGGACCTGAGAAACATCCGTAATATAGCAGATTCCTGTATCCGCATAAACAGCGTGGAAAACCAGGCCGATTATGTATTTGACCGTGCCGTAGCCGATCTGTTCCTTTACGAAAAGGACGCCATTCGTCTGATAAAATATAAAGAAATACTGGCAGCCCTTGAAACGGCGACCGACCGCTGTGAAGACGCAGCCAATGTAATGGAGTCAATTTTGGTCAAAAACGCCTAAACGCAATAAATGATAACTTCGACACTCGTTATTGTAATCGCGCTGGCGTTAATATTTGATTATACCAATGGCTTTCATGACGCAGCCAATTCCATCGCTACCATTGTTTCTACCAAGGTGCTCACGCCCTTTCAGGCGGTTGTATGGGCGGCCTCGTTCAATTTCATCGCCTATTTTGCCATTAAAGATCCCAAGGTAGCCAACACCATTTCCAAGATTGTAAATGAACACTATATCACGATCCACGTAATTCTGGCAGGTCTGATTGCCGCCATTACCTGGAATCTGATCACCTGGTGGTTCGGCATACCTTCCAGTTCATCGCATACGCTGATCGGAGGCTTTGCCGGTGCGGGCATAACCAATGCACTTTACCTGGGTTCGGCCGGCCTGAGTGCCATCAACCTGCACCTGGTGCTTACTACGATCGCCTATATTGTGCTTGCCCCGGTCATTGGACTGATAACAGCTTATTTCGTAACCATCATCGTGCTGTACATCTGCCGGAATGCCAGGCCCTCCACAGCGGAGAAGTGGTTTAAGCGGGGACAGCTGGTATCTTCCGGAGCGCTTAGCTTTGCACACGGCGGTAATGATGCCCAAAAGGTAATGGGTATTTTATATGCCACCCTGTTTACCGAACATATCATTAAAAATGGTGACCCTATGCCTAACTGGATACCGCTGGCCTGTTACACGGCTATCGCACTGGGAACCCTGTCAGGCGGCTGGAAGATCGTTAAGACCATGGGAACCAAAATCACCAAGGTTACGCCGCTGGAAGGTATGAGCGCGGAAACGGCGGGAGCCATTACCCTGTTTTTTACCGCGGCTTTGGGTATACCGGTTTCGACCACGCATACCATAACGGGTTCGATCATGGGTGTAGGACTGACCAAACGACTGTCAGCTGTGCGCTGGGGCGTAACAATTAACCTGGTTTGGGCCTGGATCATTACGATTCCGATTTCTGCCGTGATTGCGGCCACCGTATTTGTCATATTAAGGCTAGTTAACTAATTTTAGCTGCGGGGAAACCCATAGCTCAATATAAATCCCTTTATTAATTACTATTGATGAAAAGAACTTTGTTACTCGTATGCCTGCTGGTTACCGGCCTTGGCCTTAGCAGTTTTGATACCAATAAAACAACAAACGCCCGGGCCGCTGGCCCTCAGCTTGGGCTTACCAGCCTGGAGATCGGTAATGCATTAAAGCAGGCCCTGCAGCAGGGTACTTCCAAAAGTGCGGAACAGCTTTCTGCAGTCGATGGTTTTTTCGGCAATGCGGCCATCAAGATCCTTTTTCCGCCCGAAGCAAAAAAAGCAGAAAATACGCTGCGCGGCATGGGAATGAATAAACTTTGCGATGACGTGATCCTTTCACTTAACCGCGCAGCCGAAGATGCGGCAAAAGAAGCCAAGCCGATATTTCTGGATGCGATCAGCAAAATGACCCTGGAGGATGTGACCAATATTCTGATGGGTCAGAATGACGCTGCCACACAATATTTTAAAAGGACAACTACCCAGCAGCTGGCATTGAAATTCAAGCCGGTTATCCAGGCCAGCCTGGATAAGGTCGGTGCAACCAAATACTACAGCAGCGCTGCCGGACAGTATAACAGGCTTCCCTTTGTCAAGCACGTTAACCCTGACATTACCGATTATGCCACACAGAAGGCCATCGATGGTTTATTTGTGGAGATCGCCCAGGAAGAACTGAAGATCCGTCAGAATCTACCCTCAGCACGCTCGACGCCGCTGATGCAAAAGGTGTTTGCCTTTGCCGATAAAAAGGCGAACTAAAACGCTTTGTAAGCGCGCGGGTTTACCGGTGAAAAGGGATATTTAGTTTTATCTCTTCAGGTTTGCCGTTACTGGCTCCCTGCCACAAGGGCCCGTTTTTTACCAGGTCAATCGCCTTGCTGTCGGCTGCTGCACTCAGGCTTTGGCTTACCTTGATCCGGCCAAGTTTGCCATCAGCGGCAACAATAAGCGTTACTACTGCGCTGCCTGTTGCGCCGTCGGGTGAAACGGCATTTTTTTCCAGGTACGCGTTATAACCGGCCCATCCCTGCCGCGGATGCGGGCTGGCATTATCCTGCGGTGAGGCGCCAACAACGACTTCGCTGAGCGCGCCGGAGGCCGGCTCCAGATGGATAGTGAGGGAATCCTGGTCAGCTAATTTTACCTTTTTGGCAGGATAACCGATATAGTTAACCGAAAGCGTTTGATCCCGGGACACATCGGCTAACGAAAATTTTCCCGCCGCATTGGTAATCGTGCCGAAGGACCTGCCGCTTATTTTAACGGTAGCGCCCAGGATCGGCGCCCCATCCGGTCCAATCACGGTGCCGCTGACTATCCGGTTACCGGGTGTTTGTTCGATGCCGTCGGCCGGGTTTTCAGACAGTACCTGGCTGGGGACATACTTTTTGGCGGCCAGGTCTTTATCGGCCGGACTACTGCGATGGCCCATTCCCGACACAATCATCTCCGAGGCGCTGGCAGAATCTTTGCGTGGTTTATACAGCATATCCATCAGTTCAGGGCTTGCTGCAGGCACCGGCTCGTCTGCCACAGGGGCCGCAAGTGCCTCTTTCGCCGCCAAAGCCAGTGCCGTGGCCGTATCGATGCTTTTTTTGCGGGTTGCTTGGACGGAATATGGCCTTGGTCCGGCCGGTCTTGCGTTACTTTCCGGCGTTGGCCCAGCTGCCGCTACAGGCAAAGCGGATGGCGAGGAAATGGTGGGCTGCGTATGTCTTTTGTCCGTATCGCTCCGGGTAATTTGGGCCGTTTTTAAAGGCGGTGGCGGCGTGCTAAAAAACCAGGCACCTGCGCCCAGCAGGACGAGCATGGCGGCTATTATGGAAACCGGGCCCCAGGGTATCACCCTCCGGCGATCACCCTCCCGGCGCTGCCCGGGACGAAGGGCGGGTTCATCCGGATTGCCCTGCTGGTCTGCCCGATGCTGTTCAAAGCCGGTCATGGCGTCCATCAGGAAAGGATCGTCCAATGCCCGGCGCTCCAGCTCGTGCATAGCAGCCGCACTGAGCTCGCCGCGGAGATACTTTTGTATCAGCAATATATCTTTTTCCCTATCCACTACTGCTCTCCAAACATAATTTCAGGTTGCCTTTACCATTCCGGACATAACTTTTCACATCAATACCAAGCCCAAAGACCAGCGGCATAGTTCTTTCGAATAATCTGCCCAGCACTGCAATATCGCCGCGGATACGGTAATTGTTCAGTAGATCTTCGTCGCTTGCACTATCTGGTTTAACTGGTCTGGGGAAAAAACTCATTTCGGGGCCGCAAAATAAATTTTTTCGCTGGCTTTTGGAAATCTGCATTGAAATGCCGCCTCAGGGGGCAGGCATGCATTAGGACCCTGCTGTTACTGAGCCTGGCTTACCGCCTTGAATGCCGCCACATATTTGCCGATGTAGAATTGTTTGCTTGCCGAACGGTATTGCATCACAAAGCGGGGATGCTCCAGGGCGATGATCCTATCGAAGAACCGATGCTTGTCATTTAGTTTTCGCAAATAGTTTTCATTCTTCCCTGTCCCAAGACAAAAGCAGACCTCCCGGCTCACGCCCAGGGCAATCTGTTTATGGATATTGTTTACAATAAACTCGCCCGTGGCCAGGGCGAGCGCCGGGCTGTCATAGTAATTATAGTTTTTTTCTTTGCCATTAGCTTCCGTCATCGTAAATCCGAGCGGACTCAAAGAATTGATGTAAAATGCCTTATAGAATGCCTGAGGGCCGCCATAAGCATGGATCATCTCATAAACAAAGGCCGAAGAGGGCTCATGTGCGGACCTGCCCTGGTAATCAATGCCGCATTCGCTTTTTAATCTTTTCGGATCCGTGAAAGGGATGCCTGTGAGCCCGCCGCCAAATCTGCCGGGGTTGATCCCTAAGATGAGATGCCGCGGATCATTGTCGCTATAATATTTACGGTAGAAGGCCTCGCTGACCAGGACCGTCTCGGGGGACTCCCGGAACGGGTTCATCACACGCACGCCCGTAGGCAGGGGAGCACCCTGATACTGCAGGTTCTTGTTAAAAACAATCACTTTTTCGGCGAAGGTCATCACCCAGCGAATTTATAAATAAAAAAAGCGACAGGTGTGAGCCCATCGCTTTGCTGTATTTTTTTTCGTCCTGTAGGACTATATTAACAGCCTTACCGGCTCTTCAAGCAATCCCTTAAGTGTTTGCAGGAAGGCAGCACCGGTTGCACCGTCAACCACGCGGTGGTCACAGGTCAGCGTTAGCTTCATGACATTGCCAGGTACTACGGCACCGTTTTTCACTACCGGAACTTGCTGTATACCGCTTATGGCAAAGATACAGGCACCCGGAGGGTTAATGATCGCCGTAAATTCGTCTACACCGAACATACCCAGGTTGGATATGGTAAAGGTTGAGCCTTCCATTTCAGGCAGCTGCAGTTTTTTGGCTTTGGCGCGCTGGGCAAAGTCTTTTACCTCGGCCGATATCTGGCTCAATGATTTGCCATCAGCAAAACGCACTACCGGTACCAGCAGGCCTTCATCAACCGCTACAGCAACGCCGATATTCACGTGCTCGTTATAACGGATGCTTTCGCCCATCCATGATGCGTTAACCACAGGGTGCTGCTTAAGTGCAACCGCACAGGCTTTCAACACCAGGTCATTAAAGGATATTTTAACCGGAGCAACTTCGTTCATTTTGGTGCGGGCAGCTACGGCCTGATCCATGTCATACCGAAATAGTAAGGTAGAAATGCGGGATCACAAAGCTTTCTGACAAACGGCGGGTGATGGTTTTACGCATCTGGGTAAGCGGTTTGTCGGTATATTTCTCCTGGCCAACAAAGGACGGAATAACCACCTGCTTTTCAGCTTTTGGCGCAGCAGCTGCCGGAGCAGTTGCAGGCGATGCGGCAGGGGCCGCAGGTGTAAATTCTTCGATATCCTTTTTGATGATGCGGCCGCCTTCGGCAGAGCCTTTTACATCATTCAGGTTAATGCCCTTGTCTTTGGCGATCTTACGTGCCAGCGGCGAAGCTTTCACCCGGCTGTCGTCCGAAACGGCCGGATGCAGACGCTACGGCAGCTGGTGCAGCAGAAACTTCAGGCGCAGGCGCACCCTGTGGTGCTGACTCCGCTGCTGGTGCAGCGCCGCCGTCTTGCAAGCAAGGGCGTAATATCCGTACCTTCTTTACCCACGATGGCGATGATGCCGTTAACAAGTGCAGCCTCGCCTTCCTTAAGACCGATATATAATAAGGTGCCCGCTTCGTAACCTACTACTTCCATGGTCGCCTTATCGGTTTCAACGTCAGCCAGTGAGTCGTCAGCTTTCACCTTATCGCCAACTTTAAAATTCCATTTTTGTATTACGCCTTCAGTCATCGTGTCGCTCAGCAGCGGGCATGCGGATCACCGTAGCCGGAATGCTGGAAGTTCCACTTTGGGTGCAGCAGCGGCCGCAGGTTTTTTATCCGCTACGACGGGCTTGCGCTGTCCTTTTTCTCGTCAGCAGCAGCGCTACCGTTTCGCGGCAGCTGCCAAAGCAGGTTTATAATCCTCGCCGGCTTTGCCCAAAACAGCAATCACCGCATCCACAGGAACAGCCTTGCCTTCTTCAACACCAATGTATAATAAGGTGCCATCCTGGTACGATTCGAAATCCATTGTGGCCTTATCAGTTTCCATCTTCGGCCAACACATCACCCGATTTTACCTTGTCGCCAACTTTTTTATGCCATTTCGCCAATACCCCTTCGGTCATGGTATCGCTCATTTTAGGCATTTTAACTACTTCGGCCATACTATTTATGATGAATAGATGTTTTATAAAATTAAATATATGAATGTTAGTCCTTTATGAAAGGATAATCTTTTTCTACATACACGTCGGTATACAGTTCTGACGCTTCAGGCCATGGTGATTCTTCGGAGAATTTTACCGACTCATCCACTTCGGCTTTTATTTTTTCGTCCATCTGGTCGAACCATTTCTCATCGGCATAGCCTTGTTCGAGAATAGTACCTTTTACCGCATCGATCGGATCTTTGGCTTTGTAGCTTTCCAGTTCCTCTTTGGTACGGTATTTCTGCGGATCGGACATCGAGTGTCCTTTATAACGGTAAGTACGCATCTCCAGGAAGGTTGGTCCTTCACCCGCTGCGGGCACGCTGAACAGCTTCGTCCATGGCGTTGTGCACGGCAACCGGGTCCATGCCATCAACCGGCGATGAAGGAATACCATAAGGCAGGCCCAGTTTATAGATGTCCGTTTGTACCGTGGTACGCTCTACGGAAGTACCCATAGCATATCCGTTGTTTTCGCAAATAAATATTACAGGCAATTTCCATAAGGCTGCCATGTTAAAAGTTTCGTTCAGTGCACCCTGGCGCACGGCGCCGTCGCCCATATAGGCACAGCTCACAAAATCGGTTCCCTTAAACTTTTCTGCAAATGCAATACCGGCACCCAGCGGAATCTGTCCGCCCACGATACCATGTCCGCCGTAAAAGTGGTTCTCTTTGTCAAACATGTGCATGGAGCCACCCTTGCCTTTTGAGCATCCGGTAGCCTTGCCATAAAGTTCGGCCATCACGGCATTGGCAGATGTGCCCTTTGCCAGCGCATGTGCATGGTCACGGTATGCAGTGATCATACTGTCTCCCTGTTTTCAGCACCGACATGGCCCCTGCAAGAACAGCTTCCTGCCCGATGTACAGGTGACAAAATCCACGAATTTTCTGCTGACCGTATAACTGGCCCGATTTTTCTTCGAACCTGCGCATTAATAGCATAGACTCATACCACATCAGGTAGGTGTCTTTATTTATTTCGATTGAACTCATTTGTAAAACGATCTCTTTCTATTGAGAAGCGCAAATCTAAATATATCCTTGAAAATATCGAAACGACATCGTATTTGTTGCGAATTAATTATAAGAAATGGCTTTGCGATGGCGTTAGACGCTATCTTGTTAGCTAACAAACAGTTAATTTTTTTAACTCCGCAACCATTTTAATTTTGGTTTCGTATAATAGATTATGATATTTTAAAAAAAGGTACCGTTAATTTGTAAATATAAAAAATTACGATACATTTGTAGATAGCTGTCACTAGCAGCTATGTGCCCGAGATATTCTGTTGCCCTTAATTCAAGTCGATTAATGAAGAAATTTATACTATCCATTGCGCTGAGCCTCACTGTTTTAGTCGCAGTAGCTCAAACCGCAGCGGTTCCACCCGCAGAGAAGCCCACCGATGAGCAGGATGGATTAGTAAAGGATTATTTCTCTCAGATCATGGGTGTGGCACTTTCTACCACTTCCAACGTCAAGTTATTTCAATTTGTTTACGACTGGATCGGAACACCTTATCATTTCGGGGGTGATTCACGCAAAGGCATCGATTGTTCGGCATTCACAAAAGAATTATACAGCAAAGTATTTAATCTTACCATCAAACGCAACTCACGCGATATCTTCAGCATGGTGAGCCCGGTGAGCAAAGAAGACCTTCAGGAAGGCGATCTGGTATTTTTTAAGATCCATAGCCGCAGCATAAGCCATGTAGGTATCTATTTAGGCAACAATAAATTCGCGCATGCCTCCTCCAGAGGTGTTGCAATCAGCAGCCTGGAAGACGCTTATTACAGCCGTTACTTTTATAAAGGCGGCCGTCTGATGGAGGCGTTCAAGAAAGAACTTGAAACGACGGCGTCGAGCGAGACCAGCACCGCCGATAAACAATAATCAACCCGCCTCGACATACCAGCATTCCTTTCCCAGACGAAAGGATTTTTTATTTATACGCGGCCGCAATCTGAAATACCGGCAGGAAGGACTAAACCTTTGGTGGCAACGGAAAGTCAAAAGATGGAAGTTTACTTAGAAAATTCATGAGATTAAGTATAAAGAAGATGATCTTGGCCGCACTGATTTGCGCCGGATGCTGCCAGGTTACTTCAGCACAATACCGCGAGCTTACGGCCGATGATTTCGAAGGCGCGCCGCAATCCCATAGCGACGCAGTGGCCTACACGCATTGTGATATAGATTTCCGTTACCGGGTTCATGCAAGAAACGGTAATTACCAGCTCTATTTTAATATCAAGCTGAATGTGGATCATGCAAGGTCATGGCTCGATATGGACAGGATCAGCTCAGATGAGATGCTGGCTGAAGTACTCAAGCATGAGCAGGGACATTATATTATAGCCTATATGGAGCAGCAGGAGCTTTTAAGAACGGTGGGCCGGACGCATTTCGGATCCGATTACCAATCCCGGGCGCAGCAGATATTCGATCGCATTGATGCTAAATACCAGCAGCTCAACAAAGATTACGACCAGGATACCCAGCATATGAACAACCACAGGCAGCAGGTCAGCTGGAACAAATATTTCCAGAAAAAACTCGAATATATGCCTGCCGGTGACCAGGGCTAGGGATCAATGGAGCAATAAATAATCAACCCATAAAACAGTGCCTTTGCCCTTGGTATCCCATTTGGTGCCGCCTTTAATGGTAATTAAAGCAGAGTCGGCGCTAAGTGAATGGTGCGTTACTGCAATCGAAAGTCCCCGGTATGCTGGAATTGCTGCGATGCCTGTCCAGGCCCCGCTGTCAACTGCCACACCGCTATTGAAAAGTTTTATTTTAATGGATACCGTGTCAGTCCCGTAGGGCTCGTACTTTACGAAGGCCGTCAGGTTTGCGGGATGCGCGTTAACGGCAAATTTATTGCTTGCCATGGCGGCAAAGGCGCCGTTATAAGTGAACATGGCGGCATACTTTCCATGATAGGCATCTGTCGACTTTTGGACCGTATAGGAATTGACCGGTGAGGAACACATCGGGCAATATGTGGTCTTCCAGCCGTCAAGTGTATTATACTGGCCCCAGTTTTCAAAGTCCCCATTCGGGATATTGTCTGTCTGCAGCGGCAAAACCTCGCCCTTATGGCAGCCCAGCAAAGCAAAAATTGCGCTTAAAACGATAAATATCCGGAAGGTTTTCATGGGGTGGGCAGCTTTATATGAATACGGGCTAATTTATTATTTCGCTACTGGTATTTAAAATTAAATAAAGTTAAACTTATAAAGGTGAACTTGCCAAATGCCCCGAAATTCTCCGGTCCAGTGTTATTTCTTATAGTCCGAAATATGCAGGCTATGCTTGCAAAAGCTATACTCGTGCGGCTGGTTGGAACAAATGATCGTGAGCCGCTCGGCGGAGAATTTCCCTACCAGGCTCAGGTACCAGTCCACACCCTGGGCATCCAGGTTGGAGGTCGGTTCATCCAGCATCAATATGGGGGTGTCCGAACAGAATGCCAGCGCCAGCTTAAGCCGCTGCTTCATGCCGGATGAAAAATATTTGATGGATTTATTCCGGCTGCCCTGGAGATTCAGCAGACTGATCACGCTCTCTTTATCCATTGCCTGGCGGTAAGGTTTGAACAGAAAATGGAAATCGGTCATTTCGTCCATGGTAAACTCTTCAATGAGTTCCAGATAAGGGGCAGCCAGGCTCAGGTGATTAAAAATAGCCTCGACAGGAACCTGTTTATTATCGAACTCATAAGCGATCTTGCCGGATGAAGGCACCAGGCTCCCGTTCAGGACTTGCAGCAGGGTGGATTTCCCTGAGCCGTTAGGCCCCAGAATGGCGTAACTTTCGCCGGAGTGGAAAGTATAATCCACATTCCTGAAGATCCAATCCCGGTTAAAGCGGCGGCCTATGTTCTCGAGGGTGATCTTCATTAGTTCAGGGTTGATAATTGATAGTTCATGGCCGGTAGCTTACAAATGCATATACTACCAGCCATAAACCATAAGTTCCGGTCTAGATACCAAAACCTTTCATGATACCGCGCTGCGAATTCTGTACGAAATTGATGATCTCATCCCTTTCAACCGTAGGCGCAAATTCGGCTTCAATAATATCCAGTGCTTTGGTGACATTATATTTCTTCAGGAAAATAATCCGGTAAATCTCCTGTATCTCATTGATGGTCGTGGCCGAATATCCGCGGCGGCGCAATCCTACAGAATTGATACCAATGTAGGATAAGGGCTCACGGCCGGCCTTGGTAAAGGGAGGCACATCTTTACGTACCAGTGAGCCACCCGATATCATACTGTGCGCGCCAATTTCAACAAACTGGTGAACGGCCGATGTGCCGCCGATAAAGGCATAATCATAAACATTGATATGGCCGGCTAACTGCACCGAGTTGGCAATGATCACGTTGTCGCCAATCACGCAATCATGTGCCACGTGTACGTAGGCCATTAAAAGACAATTGGCACCAATGGTAGTCGTATTTTTATCCAGGGCCGTTCCGCGGTTAAGTGTAACGCATTCGCGTATGGTGGTATTATCGCCGATGCTTACCGTACTTTGTTCGCCACGGTATTTTAAGTCCTGTGGGGGAGCAGATATAACCGCACCCGGAAATATGCGGCAGTTTTTACCGATGCGGGCGCCATCCATAATCGTGGCGTTTGATCCTATCCAGGTACCTTCACCAATTTCTACATCCTTATGGATAGTAACAAAAGGCTCGATGGTCACATTATCGGCTATTTTGAGCCTGTGGATGGATGTATGCTAAAGGTTGTATCATGCTTATTTATCGTCTTTATTTTTTCTTACTATCTGTGCCATCAGCTCAGCTTCAACCACGATGCGTGGTCCTACCATACCAATTCCCTTCATCTGAGCAATTCCGCGGCGGATAGGCGCGATCAGATTGCAATAGAAAATGATCGTATCGCCCGGTACTACCTTATCCTTAAAGCGAGCATTCTCTATTTTCAGGAATAACGTAATATAATTTTCAGGATCCGGAACGGTATTCAATACCAGGATGCCGCCTGTTTGCGCCATGGCTTCTATTTGCAATACGCCCGGAAATAAAGGCTGCCCCGGAAAATGCCCTGCAAACAGGTGCTCGTTCATCGTTACATTCTTCAGACCCACCACATGGCTTTTGCTGATCTCCAGGATCTTGTCGATCATCAACATCGGCTGGCGGTGCGGCAATATTTTCATGATATCAACGGTATCATAAACCGGTTTAGCATTGGGGTCGTAAACTTTTATATGCTTGCGGCTTCTTTCTTTTTTTATAAGCGCCTTGATCTTTTTAGCGAAAGCAACGTTGGCAGCATGGCCCGGCCTTGCAGCCATGATATGGCCCCTTAAAGGCACGCCTACCAGAGCAAGGTCGCCGATCATGTCCAGCAGTTTATGCCGGGCAGGTTCGTTCTGATGCCGCAGTTCAATATTGTTGAGATATGCCCTGCGGCGCTACTTTTATGTCTTTCCGGTTAAATATTCGCGCCAGGTGATCGAGCTCCTCGTCGTCAACATCCTTGTCAACTACCACAATGGCATTGTTTAAATCGCCACCCTTGATCAGATTATGCTTTAACAGCATCTCCAGCTCATGTAAGAAACAAAAAGTACGGCAGGACGCAATTTCCTTGTTAAACTCGGATATGGTAGAAATACTGGCATGCTGGCTGCCCAACACCTGGGAGTTATAGTCAACCATACAGGTAAAACGGTAATCGTCCAGTGGCATGGCCACCATTTCCACCTTGCGGTCCGGCTCAGAGTAATGGATGTTATAGGGGATATGATAATATTCCCGGTCTGCCTCCTGCTCGGTAAAACCTATGTTGTGATGGCATCTACAAACTGCATCGAGCTGCCGTCCATTATCGGCGTTTCGGGGCCATCCAGATCGATCAGCACGTTATCGACCTCCATTCCAACCAATGCTGCAAGCACGTGCTCGATCGTGCTTACACTGGCGCCGTTTTGCGAAATCGTTGTTCCGCGGGAAGTATCCGTTACATTATCACAATCGGCGTCGATTATCGGTGAACCCTCTATATCTACCCTTCTGAATTTATAGCCATGATTTTCAGGAGCCGGATTGAAAGTCATAGTCACTTTCTCGCCGGTATGTAAACCAGTACCCGAAACAGAAACGGGCGTTTTAATTGTCTTTTGTTTTACATTCATATCCATTTGGGATTAGTTATATCATGAATTGTCGTTTACTTTACGCAATTCCGCAATCACCTTTTCTAATTCTATAATTCTTTTTTCCAGGTCAGGCAAACGGTTAAACACTACCTGCGCGCGCATATGATCGCCATAGGCGATAGCGGGGGCGCCTGCCCATTTTTTATCTTCATCCGTGATCGAGCGTCCGATACCTGCCTTTGCCTGTATCTGGGTGCCTTTGGCTATGGTGATATGCCCCACAATACCAACCTGGCCGCCCACAATGGCATTTTCTCCAATCTTGGCACTGCCCGATATGCCAGTCTGCGCAGCGATGACCGTATTGGCACCGATTTCCACGTTGTGTGCGATCTGGATCAGGTTGTCAAGCTTTACGCCTTTGCGTATAATGGTCGAACCCATGGTTGCGCGGTCGATCGTGGTGTTTGCACCAATTTCCACATCGTCCTCCAGTATAACATTTCCTATCTGGCTGATCTTATTGTAGGTGCCGTCAGGCATTTGGCGCAAATCCGAATCCGTCACTTCCAATGATGGCGCCCGAATGCATGATCACGTTATTGCCGATCACGCAGTCAAAATAAACGATCACGCCAGGGAAAAACGTCACATTATCACCCAGGGTAACATTATCGGCAATATAAGTATTGGGATAGAACCTGCAGTTTTTGCCGAGCTTTTACGCCCGGGCCGATATAGGCAAATGCGCCTACGTAACAATTCTCGCCAATCTGGGCCGAAGGATGTATAAAGCTCGGCTGTTCGATGCCCGTTTTGTTTAGTTTTATGGTATTGTATTTTTCCAGCAATACCGAAAATGCGCTATAGGCATTATCCACTCGGATCAGTGTTGCGCTGACCGGTTCGCTGGGAAGACAAAATCGTTATTGATGATGACTACCGAGGCATCGGTACTGTACAGGTACTGCTCGTATTTCGGATTTGCAAAAAAGGACAAGTGAGCCGGCGGACGCCTCTTCTATCTTGGCTAAATGGTTGACTGTTGCCAGGGGGTCTCCTTCAACTGTTCCATTCAGCATTAAACATATTTCCTGTGCGGTAAATTGCATCGGGCAAATTTAAGTGTAAATATTGAAGCAGCAAATTATTAATCTATCAGCCTAAATACGCTTATATCAGATCTTTGGTATAGCAAAGTATATACTTTTTGACGGTTGTGGCCAGGGCTTCGAGGTTCGAATTATCGCTGGCAAGGGTAATATCCTGTATGCTGCCGTTTTTCATTAAGATGCGAATGCTGCCATCGCCGGGCTTGTAAGCATTGTTTTTTATCGAATCGGCAAAGACAAAATAAGAAGTTTGCATCTTCACTGATCCCGTATTTCAATGCTGCATTTTTCTTTAAGCGGCTGATCAGTTCCTCGCTGGGCGGATCATTGGTAATGTCCACATGATAAAGCTGCCTGTTCATCAGCATGGTACACAGCCGGGACAGGATAGCATCGCTGTCCTCTGCCCAGACCTTTATTGCCGACATGATATCGTTGTCATCCAGTTTGGCAAACACCCCGATATGCGGCGCGCTATTTATAAATTCATCTCTGCTGATCTTGTTTTCTAAAAAATGGGCCAGCGCGGGTGTGGCAAAAAGTTTGTGCCCCGATAAGGCCAGTTCGCGGCTCCGGCGTGAGAATTTTGCCCAGCAGCTGTTCGGCGGCGATCACGGTTTTATGCAGGTATACCTGCCAGTACATCAGCCGGCGGGCGATCAAAAACTTCTCAATGGAATAAATCCCTTTTTCTTCAACCGCAATATGATCATCCAACCACGTTGAGCATTTTGATAATGCGGTCAAAACTGATCACCCCTTCGGATACCCCGGTAAAAAAGCTGTCGCGGTTGAGGTAATCCATCCTGTCCATATCCAGCTGGCCGGAGACCAGCTCGTGCAGGAACCTTTTCGGGTAGGTGCCATTAAAAATATCGATCGCCATCGATAAGGCGGCCATTAAACTGCTCGTTGAGTTTGTTCATCAGCAGGGTCGAGATATCCTCGTGCGATATGCCTTCAACGATGGTTTGTTCCAGCGCATGCGAGAAGGGCCCGTGCCCGATATCATGCAGTAATATGGCAATGGTTACTGCCTCTTCCTCTTCGGCTGAAATCAGGTGGCCCTTGCTGCGCAGGGTTTCGATGGCCAGGCACATCAAATGCATGGCGCCCAGGGCATGATGAAAACGGGTATGCAAGGCGCCGGGATAAACCAGGTGGGTCATGCCCAGCTGCTTGATATACCTTAATCGCTGAAAATAAGGATGCTCAATAAGATCGAATATCAGATCCGTCGGGATGCTGATAAATCCGTATACCGGATCGTTTATGATTTTCTTTTTGTTCAATGGGAGTTTATGCATTGCAAAAATGTTAAATTATGGTAACATTTCTCTATAATTGTTAATTTTTGTTAATTACCTCTGATAAATAGTAACAAAAGCCGTGCTTTGGGGTTATATTTGGAGTAAAGCAAAAAATTATGCAGGAGACGACAATATTATGGGCTGATGATGAGATTGACCTGTTAAAACCACATGTACTTTTTTTGAAAGAAAAAGGCTACAATGTTACCACCGTAACCAACGGCACCGATGCTGTGGATGCATTCAAAAATAATTATTTCGACCTGGTCTTCCTGGATGAAAATATGCCCGGCCTAACCGGGCTGGAAACGCTGTCGGAGATCAAAAATATCAATAACGAGGTCCCCATCGTTCTGATCACCAAAAACGAGGAGGAATACCTGATGGAAGATGCCATCGGTTCGAAAATTGACGATTACCTGATCAAGCCTGTAAATCCCAAGCAGATACTGCTCACCATAAAAAAACTGACCGAGAATAAGCGCCTGGTGACCGAAAAAACCACCATGGCCTACCAGCAGGATTTCAGGACGCTGGGCATGAGCGCTGAATGATAATCTAAGTTACCAGGAATGGGTGGATGTTTATAAAAAACTGATCTACTGGGAGCTTGAACTCGAACAGCTTGAAGACGAAGGAATGCACGAAATACTCACCCTGCAAAAAGCGGAGGCCAATGTGCAGTTCTGTAAGTTTATTGAAAAAAACTATATGAGCTGGATAAAAAACCCGGAGGCGGGCCCAATCACCTCTCCGCAACTGTTTAAAAAGAAAGTGTTTCCGAAACTGGACGGCAAAGGGCCCGTGTTTTTTATCCTGATCGATAATCTGCGGTATGATCAGTTTAAGATCATCAATCCCTATCATATCCGAATATTTCCGGCTGGAAGAGGAAGATACTTATTATAGTATTCTGCCTACCGCAACCCAATATGCCCGTAATTCGATTTTTTCGGGCCTGATGCCGTTGGATATGGAAAAACGTTTTCCGGATATGTGGCAGAATGATGAGGACGAAGGCGGTAAAAATCTGTACGAGGAAAAGTTTCTGGCCGACCAGCTAAAACGCGTTCTGCGCAAGGATATCAAATACTCCTATCATAAGATATTAAATATTGATGAAGGCCGTGCGCTCAATGATTCGGTAAGTAACCTGATGAACAATGAGCTGAATGTGGTGGTCTACAACTTTGTGGATATGCTCTCGCATGCCCGCACCGATATGCAGATGATCCGGGAACTGGCCAGTGATGATGCGGCTTACCGCTCGTTAACGTTGTCCTGGTTTGAGCATTCACCGCTGTTTGACCTGCTTAAATTTTTAGCACAAAAACAGGTGCGGGTGATTATCACCACCGACCATGGTACCATCCGGGTAAAAAATCCGAGCAAAATCATCGGCGACCGGAATACCAATACCAATCTGCGGTACAAACAGGGTAAAAACCTGAACTTTAATCCAAAAGAGGTATTTCATGTCCGCAACCCGCATGATATTATGCTGCCCAAACTGCATGTAAGCTCAAGCTTTGTATTTGCCAAGAATGACAGCTATTTTGTGTACCCGAACAACTACAACCACTTTGTGAATTTCTATAACGAAACATTCCAGCATGGCGGCATTTCGCTCGAGGAAATGATCATTCCGATAGTTACTTACGGGCCTAAGTAATTTTATTATTGTTTTAACTTTGGCGCATGATTGTGCCTGTTAATAACGTTGATCAGCTGCCCGGTGCAGCCAGGGAATTAATCGCCTTCGCCGGTCCTGAGCGGATATTTCTTTTTTACGGCGATATGGGCGCGGGCAAAACCACGTTCATCAAATCACTGTGCGACTGTTTGGGCGTCAATGAACCTGTCACCAGTCCGACCTTCTCTATCGTCAATGAATACGATGGCCAGGCAGCCAGGATCTATCATTTCGACTTTTACCGGCTTAAAAACCAAAGCGAAGCTTTGGATATGGGCTATGAAGAATATTTTTATTCGGGCAATTATTGTTTTATCGAATGGCCTGAAAAGATCGCGGGCCTGCTTCCGCTGCATTATATCCGCGTTACATATACGAGGTTTTGGACAGCTGAGCGCAGCGCTGTTAACCTTTGACGAAAATTTAATGTTAACATCATCTGTTTTTTGCCTATCTTCAACATCCAGAAATAAATTCAAATGAGTTCGGAGTTATACAGTGGATTTTCTGACGTTGCCAGGCAGGCAATGATGCAGCCCCAGGAGTCGATGCTGGAGGTGAAAAACAAAAAAAACAAACTTTATATTGGCATACCTAAGGAAATCTCCTTCCAGGAAAACAGGATCGCCTTAACCCCATTATCCGTTGCACTGCTGATCAATAACGGGCACGAAGTGATGCTGGAAAGCAATGCCGGGCAGGCAGCAAAATTCTCGGATAAAGATTACAGCGACCAGGGCGCACGCATTGTTTACGATACCAAAGCGGTTTACGAGGCCAATATTATTATCAAAATAGCGCCGCCTACGCTCCAGGAGATCGAAATGATGAAACCGCATCAGATCCTTATTTCGGCGCTGCAGTTTTCAACCCTTAAAGCCGATTGCCTGCATGCTCTGATGCATAAAAAGATCACCGCGCTGTGTTTTGAGCATTTGCGGGATGAAGGCGGTTCACTAAGCGTGGTAAGGGCCATGAGCGAGATCGTGGGCGCTACTTCCATCCTGATAGCCGCAGAATACTTAAGTAATATATTTGAAGGCAAAGGTTTGATGCTTGGCGGTATAACCGGCGTGCCTCCCACCGAAATTGTAATATTGGGAGCAGGCACCGTTGGCGAATATGCAGCGCGGACCGCGATATCCCTTGGGGCCGAGGTTAAGGTTTTTGATCCGTCCATTTATAAACTTACGAAGGTTGCAAAATAACATAGGCACCAGGGTATTTACTTCGGTGGTGCAGCCAATCGTCCTGGAAAAAGCGATCACTACCTGCGATGTGGCCATTGGAGCCATGCGGGCAGAAGATGGCCGCAGCCCATGCATCGTATCGGAAAGCACCGTGAGCCGGATGAAACCCAATTCTGTTATCATCGATGTGAGTATTGACCAGGGAGGATGCTTCGAAACCTCTGAAGTGACCAATCATACCCACCCGGTTTTCCGGAAATATGATGTTATCCATTATTGTGTGCCCAATATCGCCTCGCGTGTGGCGCGTACGGCAACCTATTCGCTAACCAATATATTTACGCCCATATTGCTGGATATTGGCGAACACGGGGGACTCAAAAATGTGATCTGGCAAAAGTCGGGTGTACGCAATTCGGTGTATATTTACGAGGGCCATTTGACCAGTAAATACATTGGCGAACGGTTTAATATCCCTACCAAGGACCTCGATCTGCTGATCGTTTCGCGCCGCTAATGATCCTTTTGAAAAAATCCCGCTTGAAATCAATGCGTTAGGGCTATTTTAAAAAAAACCTTGTGGAATGAAAAAAGGTGGCTATATTTGCAATCCCAAACGGAGTGGTAGTTCAGCTGGTTAGAATACATGCCTGTCACGCATGGGGTCGCGGGTTCGAGTCCCGTCCATTCCGCTAAAAGGGTATCAAAAACACCCGAAACCGCTTAAATCAATGATTTAAGCGGTTTTTTTATGCCAAATCCGCACGTTTCAGACCAAGTTTTATGATCCATTCGGTTACCTATTCGGTTACCTATTTGAATCATCTAAATTTAGGTAACCGAATACAGAATTAACGAATTGATTTTGAATGAATTACAACGATATCAAACGATATCAAAAAGGTTCAAAAATGGTTCATCGGTTACCTAAAAACAATTAGTCAAAATGAGAAATTCAAACAGTTTTTCTGTGCTTATCTGGGCAAACAAATCAAAAGTAGATGTTAATGGAATGATTCCCTTGTACGCCAGGGTGACGGTAATGGGAAAAAGAGCAGAGATCTCCCTTAAAAAAGAAGGTCAATCCAAAGAAATGGAATGCGCAAACAGGTTTCCTGCGCGGAAACTCCGAGGAGAATCGCAAGATTAATAATTACATTAACCAGGTCACAAACGATATCTTCAATACCTACAGTGACATGCATCGGCTTGGTGCACACTATATCCGCTGACGAAATCAAAAACCGTTACATTGGGGTATCAACGGTACGCCGGACGCTCCTAGAGGTATTCGATGAACATAATCAAAATGTTGAAGATTTGGTCGGTAAAGATTTTGTTAAAGCAACTCTCACAAAATATAAAACTATACGAGGTAAAGTAGCCGATTTTATTAATTATAAATACAAAAAGCAAGACCTTTATCTCGAATCGCTGGAATATAACTTTATAACCGGGTTCGAACATTTTCTAAAGGTCAGAGAAGGCATCGAGCATAATACAGCAATGGGCTATATTAAGCGTATCAAAAGAATTATTAATATCTCATTTAATAACCAATGGATTAATGCTAATCCGTTCGCAAGCTTTGTTTGTACGACACGTAAAGTTGTGCGTACCGAATTGACCGACGACGAAATGCAAAAACTGGCTGAAAAGGAATTCAAAGTTAAGCGGCTGGAAGAAGTAAGGGATGCATTCCTATTCTGCTGTTATACAGGTTATGCTTTTATCGATGCTAGCAAATTGTCCCCCGATCATATCGTTACCACAAAGGATAACGAACTGTGGGTCAATGCGAGCCGGACAAAAACAGAAATTACAGCAAATGTTCCATTGTTACCGCAAGCCATTGCAATAATCAATAAATATAAAGGACATCCGGAATGTGTTGTCAAGAACAGATTACTTCCCATGAAAAGCAATCAAAAAATGAACGCTTATTTAAAAGAAATAGCCGATCTGTGCGGCATTGAGAAAAATCTCACGACTCATATGGCCAGGCATACTTTTGCTACTACTGTTACTCTCGGAAACGATGTTCCCATCGAATCGGTAAGTAAGATGCTCGGCCACACTAAAATTACTACTACGCAAATATACGCGAGGGTCAAAGAAAAAAAGGTTGGTAGGGATATGAAAGTATTGGACTTGAAATTGAATAGTAAAGTTGCCCAATGAGTCAGTTACCTTTTTAAAGCAACTTCTAAACAATGGTTTTTTATTATTGGTTTGGGTTTAGGGAGTATGGGATTCAACCATCGTGCAATGAAAAAGTGTACGTGTACAAGATTTTAGGGAAAATGATTGTCAATGTACTTCATCATCCCTGAACAGATGTTTTGGGCCATTTGGATACTTCCATGCGGGAGATAATACTCTCAAGAGATGGGGGTCAGAAATGGGGGCTTCAGGGAGGATACGTATAATGAGCAAGGAGGTGGAATCAGAGTCCTACTGATCCAAAGGCACTTCTAAATCTACCAACCCTGGGATATTTGGAGTCATACCCAGATACACTTTTTTAAAACTTATTTTTGAAAATGAACAAAGTAACTAAAATTATACTTTTCTTTTTTATGACTTTAATTGTTGCTCTTATAATAAGCATAGCGTATAGGAGTTTTTATAACGAACTTTTTTTGAGCCACGAATGCTGGGCTCAGATTTAATACAAAGGGATTAGAATTTGATGGACTAGTCAAAAGAAAGTTTATAAGACAGCAATAATCATAACGCTTATGCAATAACAATAATCAACAACAGCAGGGTTTATATTGTACGGTTTACAAATACGAGGGATTACTTGTGGGAAATATTTAATGATTAACTATTCCATAAAGATCATTAATAGCCTTGCTTTTTGTTTAAAAGACAGTTAACTTGTGCCAGGTTTGTTAACGTATTGTATATGAGATATCTCGATCGCCTTATTTCCCTTATCGCTATCGTTCATTGTTCAAATTGTTACCTGACAGGCTACAATCCATATTTCTTAAAAAATGATGAAGGCGTACATTCTAAAAGTGTGAAATCGTTGACGACTACCACTCCGTAAGTTTCTTTAAAATTGCTTGATCAAATCGAGGAACTGCCATCCATTTTGTTGCCAAATAGAGTTATATATTAGCCGTACCTAAGATCACATGTAAATATAATGGACTCAGATATTGCTTAAAGGTTTGGTTGACAGCGTTGCTATTTAGTCCGGTTATCGCATTTCCGATTTGGTTATTAGCTGAGTGGATTATTTCCTACACGGAAACTTAAAGGATTCATCACTGGGATAGCCTATGGTATTGACTTAAGGTATCGGTTTGAATACCTTATGGTACTTCTACATATCTTGTTCTTCTAATTGTTTCCGTCAACTATCTCCAAGGCCGATCAACCCCAATGAGATATAAGAAGGTAATACTTAGGTCCTAACCATTTTTTAACTATTTCTCCATTTACTTTTCTCAAAGTAATAGAGTACGATGCTGTCTTCAATATGCAATTAGCAAGGGTCATTTCTTTCGGTTTATTGTTTATCGACGATTATGGTTCTCACGGGGTAAAGCCCAGTGTCTTCATAAAGTACAAACATCATTATAAGTTTAACTGCTCACGCCATTTGGGATTAAGTCCTTTGCTTTCCTGGGCAGTTGGAATGGTGATTGGTACATATATGGGGATAGGTTTTATTTGCTTGTCCATTTTTATAAGCTTGGCGGTATCGCTACCCTGCTTCTTGTTGCTGTTCCTCTCATACTTTCATATTGATAGTTTAGTCCTTGGCATCTCAGTAAAGAAAATCATCCTTTCGATTGTAGGAGTCTTAATTCCTTTATTATACTACTACTTACTATTTCGGGGAGATGAAGATGACGACAAAACCCTTACGATTGAGGTGCTATTTACTGCTTCATATTGTGTTGTTATTCTAGCGGGTATCTGGTTTCTATAAGCTTAAGCCTTTAACACAATAAATATTAAACTCCATCAGTGATGGGCGACATAACTACAATTACTGCTGCACAATGGTGGCGATCCAAGCGGCTCAAGTATAATCAAGGGTTGTTATGGGCCGGGCTAGTTGCATTCATTCTATACTGTGTCCTTGGCCCAATCTTTATAGCCCCCCATGAAGAGTTTGAAGAAACTCTTGTTGAGATGATCTTTCAAGGAGTGGCTTATCTTATAATGATGGGGGTGGCCAACCTATTTTATATCCTTGGCTGGCTAATAGACATTGCATTGAACAAAAGCAACAGTCAACTTTTTAGACGGCGACTCTTCTCCGTTGGCTTTTGGTTCTCGTGCGCATTGCCTTCGCTGGTGATCCTCAGTGTAATGGTTCGATTTTTTGTCTACGGCAAGTGATTTATGAACGTATACGCTTAAGCTTTACATAACCAACTTTCAGGTAAAGAAACAACCCAAACATCCAATTTAACGAGTCCTTAGGTCTACTCAAGAAGGTCCCAAGCCAATCATTTATCGACGCGACTATATTTGCGTAAATCACCTCCTTAAAAGAGTTTATAACGGGTTAATTAAATCAAAAACGCGCTAAAACAGACAAAATAAATCTTTGGGTCCCACCCATCAAGGACCCAAATGATACCATTTGATGCCGCCAATTTTGTTGCAAATAAAATTTAAACATTATGGCAACAGAAATCATTACAAGAGTCGATCTGGAAGAATTCAGGGAAAGACTTTTAAAAGACATCACTTCATTAATGGGTCGGACGCCCGAACAACCTGAAAAGTGGTTAAAAAGCTACCAGGTAAAAAACATGCTCAAGATTTCTCCGGGAACGCTACAAAATCTCAGGGTAAACGGAACATTAAGTACACTAAAGTAGGCAGCATCCTTTACTATAAGCTGGAAGATATCCAAAAGGTCCTGGAAGGCAAAACAAGTTAGCGGATGATTTGAAAAATTGATTCAATCGCTTATCCATGAAATTTTGTTAGCAGCAGCCAGGTATGAATAAAATCAAGAACGTAGTAGACTCCTCGCCCTCGATAGTTAAGGTGATCCAATATTTTTCAGAGAATTATGAGTTCCGGAAAAATATTGTCGGTAGCGATATTGAGTGCAGAAAAAAAGGGGATGCAGACTTTAACGCAGTCAACGAAAACAGTCTTTATATAGAGCTGCGAAAAGATGCAGGAATTCGAGCGACCATTTCTGACGTCCTGGTATTCCTTGGATCGGAGTATATAAAAGAGTTTGATCCATTTGAAAGCTATTTTAAAAATATTAGTGGTCTATATAAGGCAGATAAACACGGTGATTATATTGACCGGTTTGCTGCATACGTATCTGCCAGCGACCAGCAGCGCTTTAATCTTCAGCTAAAGAAGTGGCTGGTAAGGACGGTGGTTTGCGCCCTGTTGCCAGAGTATTTTAATAAGCAAGCGTTCATTTTGGTATCGGACATCCAGAATAGCGGTAAGACAACCTTCAGTAGATTCCTGATACCAGAGCAGCTGCAAAAATACTATGTCGAAAACATTAGCATCGACAAGGACAGCCTGATTGCCTTAAGTTCCAATTTCATTGGAATTCTCGATGAGCTATCGACATTATCCCGCTTTGAGATCAATGCGCTAAAATCCATCATGAGTAAGCTATTTGTAAACGTACGCCATCCCTATGAACGCAGGTCAAAAATGACACCCAGGCGAATCTCTTTTTTTGGCTCTACCAATATGACAGAGTTTCTCACCGATGAAGCAAATGTTCGCTGGCTATGTTTTGAGATTTACAAAATCGATTGGTCATACAAAAATGACATTGATATCAATATTGTCTGGAGCCAGGCTTACCAGTTATGGAAGCAAGGGTTTAAGTACGAAATGTCTAAAGTGGAAATTGCAGAAAATGAACTGGCCAACGAACAGTTCCGGATTATCAGCCCTGAACTGGAATTGATCCAAAAGTATTACTCACCGGGGACAACGGAAGACCATCATGCAAAATACACGGCAACAGATTTTCTCGATTACCTGAGTGATAAAATAAATGGGAGGATAAAGTTAAATATCGTAGGTCTCGGTAAGGCATTAAAGAAGCTGGGATTCATAACGCATTCTGTCAGAGGCTACGGCAGCTACCAATATCCTGTAAAAATCTACTATATCAAGTACAATGATCTTACTACGTAACTACAATGATGTAAAATGCTGGTTTTCAATAGATAAGAATGTAGTTAAATTGAATTTATGTAGTTACTACAACTTACTACTAATTGAGCAACTGTAGTAGGTGTAGTATCGGAGTAAGTTACTACTGGAAAAACTTTCAGAATAATTAAGCAGCAAAAAAAGACGAAATGAGTTTTTTTTTCAGCCAGGACCTGGAAAAGCAGTGCGGGAAAAAGTAATGAGTGCAGAAGGAGCAAGTTTGTGTTTTTGTTCCACAAAAACCCCCGGATGCCTTTGGCACCGGGGCAAACTTGCCTTTTGCGCCCGCTGGTTGCAAAAGGTTCTGAGAGCAAAACTCATTTAGTTGATGCTCCTAAAAAAAGACAAAATCAAGAATGGCAATGAACGAAAATATTCCGGGCGGAAACGAACAGCCCAGACGACATAAGGGCGGTGCGCCGAAAAAGAAGATCCGGCGGGAAAAGGATATTCGGGTTAGATTGACTGCAACCGAACGGATGCTGATCGAAGCAAAGGCCAAGGAGGCCGGCATGATTCCAAGCGTTTGGTTCCGGGCAGCAGCCAAAAAGGCGCAGGTCGTAAGGCGGTTAACCCCGGAGGATATCCGCATCCTTAGGATGCTTGCCGGACTTGCCAATAATGTCAACCAGATCACACGCCTGGCTCATAAGGATGGACTGATTGCTGTCCACCAGAAATGCAAAGAAATATTAGCGGAGGTTGACCAGGCTTTAAAATATTTAAACAACGATGATCGGAAAAGTAATGACCGGTAAAGCCTTTGGTGGATGCATCCGGTACCTTTTGGAAAAAGAGAAGGCAAAAATTCTCGACTCAGACGGAATAAGAACCGATAGCGCAGGGTCTATCATTTATGATTTTAACATGCAAAGAAAACTCAATCCGGACCTCGGCAAAGCAGTAGGGCATATTGCCTTAAGCTGGAGTCTGAACGACCAAGAAAAGTTAAGCCCCGAGCTGATGGCAGAAAGGGCAAAGGAATACCTGGATAAAATGAAAATACATGGTACCCAGTACCTGATCGTTCAGCATCAGGACCGGCAGCACCCGCATATTCATATCGTTTATAACCGGGTCAATAATGAAGGCAAAACCATTTCCGATCAGTTTCAGAAACTAAGAAACGTGAAGATTTGTAAAGAGATGACTTTAAAATATGGGTACTACTTAGCGGGTGGAAAAGAAAATGTCAATAAGCAGCAGCTCAAAGGAGCCGACCAGGTAAAATATCATCTCTATGATGCTATTAGTAAAAGCCTCAAGCAGGCCAAAAGCTGGGCTTCGCTAGAAAGTATGCTTAGCAAGCAAGGCATTGGTATTATTTATAAATATAAAGGCGGAACCAAGGAGATCCAGGGTGTCAGCTTCCGCAAGGACGCGACGGTTTTCAAGGGCTCCCAGATTGACCGCAGCTTAAGTTATGCTGGGATCGATCAGCAGATCGCAATGAACCAGCAAGCTGGCATTAGTCCTATCACTCAGCAGACAAAATTTGAACAGGATTTTTATTGGGAGTTTTATGAACCAACCCATAACGATGAAAGCAGGTCTCGCGTTGATGATTTGCTTTGGGCACTTTCTCATCCTCCAAGTACGGGACACACTAAGGTAGAGAACCCGCGCAAGAGGAGAGACTGCGATGAGGATGGTACCCCAAAATGGAAAAAAACCTATAAACGACGTAGAAGATGAAAACAGAAGAATTTGAAGAAAGGGTAATGGATACCCTAGAGCTACTGGTTATCCAGTTAAAAGAGTTTGAGAATATAATAACGAATCCGGATGATTCTGCGCAGATAGCCGCAATCCGGCAAAAAATAGAGAACCTGAATTCTTTACCGATTTCGGAGGAATTACTGCAACGACTGGACAAAATAGAGCAGCAATTTGCAAAACACCCCGTTCCGATTATCCGGCAATATCGTTTCCTGCTTTTCCCGGAAACCAACCAGGGACAATATTATAAGATTGTTTTTGGCAGGCTACTTCCCTGGGGCCTAGCTTTTATGTCGGCCTTCATTCATTTCTTCTGGCAGAAAAAGCGATAGAGGCTTGGGGCAATGTTCGGTTTAACCGGCAATCTGAACAATGTGCAAAGGCGTGGCTTTATTTGAACGACCATGCGAATAAACGTGTAAAAAAAGCGATGGAAGAAGCCTTTTTAAAAAGTTCAGACAATAAGAAAAAATGATTTAGCTTTTATTTTGTTTTAGTAACTCTACTTTTTCGCGTTCACTTGTTAGCAGGCGCTCATAAAGACTTTTATTTTCCTCAAAAAGTTCGACTAATTTATCTATCGGATTAAAGTTACAATGGGTTGCGCTTACTGGACTAGAATTTACAGAGGAACCCTCATAATTATTTTGAATATTATATATAGCCGCTTCGTCACTATAATTTTTAATAGCTTCTGAGGACACCCCCAAAGCTGTCGCGATTTTCTCTAAAGTTTCATTTTCAATATCCGCGCTTTGCTCTATCTTGGAAACAGCCTGCTGGCTAATTCCCAATTCTGAGGCGCCGGATAGGTAGGGAGCATTGCTGCTCCTTTCCCTCCTAAGAACCGGACTTGTCCCTTACAGGACATCCGGCTCAAGCAAACGACGAACTGCTAGAACTCCTTTTTTTATTGCTTTTGTTTGGTACACACTTGAATGGATTTGAATGTGGCAACTTTCATGAACAAGTAACAGGTTATGGTATTTATCCGGGCCGCCTTTAGCTAAGGGTAATATGTGATGATTATGTAATGTCTCATCATTAAAGAGTGTATGATTACATACGGGACAGATAAATCCCTGTTTTTCAGCCATCTTTTGTCTGCTCGGCACAAGGCTTTTGACCTTGATCCTGCTTCGACTAAGCCAATACTCCTTTAGCATCGGGTCATCCGGTGAGTAGGTTCTTTTTACCATAATATGCCTTTGAATTTTCGTCCATTGGAATTTAAGTAAGTGATCACCTGTTTTCTTATCCCCAAACACCCATTTATCTTGTCTATTCAGATTAATACGTCCCCAATATCTTCTCACCCGCCATGTCGCACTCTTGTTCGGGTGCTTTCTTTGCGCATGTCGCCATGACCGATGGAACATCCACCTGTCTAATCCGGCGAAGGTTTTTTTGGAAACTCCGACGCGAAAGTAATTAGTCCACCCGCGAATGATCGGGTTTAACATCGTCACAAGCTTATCTACTGGCGCTGTTTTGTTATCTAACCATATACCTTTTAGGCGGTTTCGAATCTTTTGGGTTGATTCATTACTTGGTCTGATTAACAGAATGCGTTCTTGTTTTTTTACCTTTGACGGGTATTGACGAATATTAAAGCCGAGGAAATCGAAACCTTCGGAGATATGAACAATTCGGGTTTTCTCCTCCGATAGTTCAAGGCCTCGTATTATTAGCCATTCCTTCACTTTTGCCATGGCACTGACAGCACTTTCTTTTGAAGGGCAGAAGATAACAAAGTCATCAGCATATCTTACTATTCTTATCGGGCCGGTTGCATTTTTCTTTTTATTGCGTCCGATCCCTAAAGTTTCTTCCAATCCGTGTAAGGCAATATTGGCGAGTAATGGCGAGCATACACCGCCCTGCGGGGTGCCTTGCCCCGTTGGATTGAATGTCAATCCTTCCATATAGCCCGCTTTTAACCATTGGCGGATCAGGTTCTTTCCCGGGAATGAACCGATAGCATTTAGTAAGTGTTCATGGTCGATATTATCAAATGCACCTTTAATGTCCGCATCTATCACCCAAGGTCTTGTTCCATTTGATTTGGCTAACGCGAATATTCTTCCAATGGCGTCATGACAACCCCGTCCGGGTCTGAAGCCATAACTGGAAGACTCAAATTTGCTTTCCCATTCTGGTTCTAATGCATTAACAATCATTGCTTGCAGACATCGATCTTTAACCACAGGTATACCAAGCGGACGTTTCTTGCCGTTATTTTTGGGAATATATATACGCCGGGTTGGTTTTGCCTTCCAGGGCTGGAGGCTTAAAATCTCGTTAGTCATGCGGGAGCGTCCTGCAGATGTACGGACGATCTTTTGGTCAACACCGGGAGTGTATTTTCCAGCATTGATTTGTGTTACCTTGCGTACGCTCGTTATAGCATTAGCATAACTTCGTAGCATCAATTTTTGTAGAGAGCGTAACTTTTTAAGGTTACCATCTTGTGCAGCCCTAAAGATACGGCTTCTGAGATTCTTAAGTATGCGGAAAGCTTTTTGCCAATTAATAGCAAGCCATTCTATATCCTCCGGAAGTACGTTTACAGGGTATGTGACCTGCATCTAACTGTCTTTTTGTTCAGAAAATCATGTTCGTCTTTGGGTCATTCACCAAATCCACGTCAGCACCCTTTCAAGTTGAGTATTGCTCTATCCCGCAGGTTATGTATTCCCTTTATCTTTCGATGTGCCGGCGTTCGCTTCTTGGATTCTCCCGTTCCCACTGTGGAGTTCTGCCTTCCTTGCGGTCGGCCTACTTCTCTGCATAGACCACATTGGGGTTACCACGTTCCACACGTTTGATATACGACTGGGTAGGGTGCCTCCTGTACTGCGAGGACTAGGTGCCGTATCCATCTTTACTCTTACAAGATGTTCTATTGTCCCAAACTCTTAACGTGTCAATCCTCATTTCGTTAAGTACAGGTAACGCAGCTTAAGTGGAGATTCATTTTCATTCACCCTTCCAGTCTTCCCTTCGCCTGAACGTCTCATAGGATTTGATTCGTTCTTAGACTTCATCTCTTGCAAAGCACATTCTCGTTACCAATAACGCGCCTGAGATCAGGGATGGGTTTTAGCACTAACCCACTGGATAAAATCCAGAATCAATAACGTGCAACTTCGTGTCGCAAAAGTGCCTCTTGCTTAATTCCGCGTAACTTCACGAATCTTGCTGATTTTTCTTCCGATGTGTACCGTTTCTGCCATAAGTCAAATGTATAGAGTAAAGTAAATATACCAAACTACTTTCAGTTTGTAAAATACCCTATATAAAAATTAGCTCTTGCTATAAATTGATAACAATTCCCAATGATTGGGAATTGTTATCAATATGAGTATATTTGATCTTAAAGTACGGTTTGGAAGTTCGTGGCTTACAGCTATTATTTTTTTAAATCCTGTTCCCAATTAACCCAATGACATAGCCATTAAAAAAGTAGGATTATGGAAATAAAGAAAGTATTGACAAGAGACAACATCCCAACCGAAGAGTTTAGTGCTACTGTTATCAAATCATATAAGGGCATTCGATTGGAATACAATGAAGTATACTATTTAGACTTCGCCGTTGATGAAGATACCAGGATGATAAATAAAGATGTAAAAGAGAAGCATTATACCAAGAACCAAATGGAACGGAACTTGAAAGCGGTGAAAAATGCCTATCATATCGCCAAAGGTGCGGCTTCACCGGCCGAGATCACTTATTTCAGGAAGAAATATAAAATCCCGGCTTGTACTTTTAGCATTATACTGGGATTTAGCAAAAATACCATTGCTAATATCGAAACGGATGGGATCACGTCTTTATCCACCGGCCGGCTGATTAAAATATGCATTGACGATAAAAATGTGATCGTGCGTTACGTCCAATTGTGTGACACATTGGATAAGCGGAAAAGAGATGAATTTTCGAAACGAATCATGGGGGAATGTGTATAAGGTCCTTGATCTTTTATTTGGTCCAAACTTTTATTGAGAATACCCTTGGTCAGTAAAAACAAAACACCTTCATAAGCATATGACTCACAAAGGTGTTTTTATAATTCCAATAGCCGTAGGGGGCTAAATTTCAGTTTCTTCACCATTACTCATCATAATTGGTTTGCCCGATTTACCCTGAATTCATGCAGCCGTAATCATCAAAACTTGATTACTTGGTATTTTGCAATTTTATGCGGAACTTCAAATTCCTTGACCTGCAATAACCATGTCCGACCGAAAGCCCGCCTTTGACATTATCCGTTGTATCTTGCTATTGATCTCCATCATTGGGATCTGGTATTTGATCAGAGATTGGCGCAGGAAAAAAGCATTTAAACAAAGTTTATCAGGTATAATTTATCAGGTCAGGGAAGCCAACATTCTTTTTATTAGGTTAACTGGTTTTGAACGATATTTCGCAAATGCGGATGAACAAGCATTCTTAATTAATTATCGTGTAACACGTGAAGCCATCATTCCGGATTATGTAAGCATGGGTTTAGCGGAGGAGGCAGTGGGAGCATTACAGTCATTCTGTGATAACTTTGATTTGTGTGCCATTAAACGAAAGGATTACAACAATGAATTTGTCAGGCTCGAACAGGCGAAATTTGCCGACTTTTTTGCCAAGTTGGAAGCTTACCCCTTATCTCCCGATCAAACCGAAGCGATCATCCGGGACGAAGACAACAACTTGGTGCTTGCGGGTGCCGGCACGGGAAAGACGACGACTATTTCAGGAAAAGTAGCCTATTTATTGGAAAAGGGAATTGCTACATCGGATGAATTATTAATTATTTCTTTTACGAATAATGCTGCCTTGGAAATGCGGGATCGGTGCAGGAAGTTTTGTCAAAATTTGCCTGGAGCAGAAAATTTAGAAGTACGCACATTTAACAGCTTTGGCTTTCTGGTTTGTCGCAGTTGTTCTGATCAGGAAATACGTGTAGCCTTTGAAGATACTGATAAAGCGAAAACCTTTTTGCAGGAAAAATTCGATGAATTGTTCATCAGCGATCCGTCTTTTCAGCGAAAAGCAGTCAATTATCTGGCTTTCTTCAACCGACCACCCAAAGACGAATCGGAGTTTGAGACCAGGAATGATTATCTGACCTACGAGCAGGGCTTTAAAAATATTACGATTGACGGAATAAAAGTAAAAAGTCAACAAGAAATGGAGATCGCCAATTTCTTTTGCCTTTTTAATATCAATTATGAATATGAGCGGCATTACCCACTTGAAGTCGAGGATCGAAATCCTACGTTTGGTGTTTACCAGCCAGACTTTTATTTGACAGACTATCAGATCTGGCATGAACATTACGGAATCGCCCGAAATGGTGATGTGGCAAAAAGTTTTACTACCCGTCCGCCGTATAAGACTGCGCGCGAATACTATCACGCAGGAATGGCCTGGAAGGATAGCATTCACAAGAAATACAAAACCCGTTTACTAAAATCGTATTCTTATGAAGCATCAGAAGGGAATCTGATCTATAATTTAAAAGAAAGATTGCTTGCCGAAGGGGTCGAAATGCGTGAACGTACCCCCGAAGAAATACTAGAGCTTGTTAAGAATTCGGCTGATTACGAAGACTTTATAAGCCTGATTCATGTTTTTCTTGGTTTAATGAAATCTTGTGGCAAATTACCCGGCGAATTACAGCCCAATAATGGTGATAAACGCTTCCGAGTATTTCTAGACGTGATTGGTCCTCTTTGTAATGCTTATAATCAACATTTGAAAGGCATTCCAGCCGTGGACTTCAACGATATGATTAACAATGCCGCTCAGCATTTCAGAAACGGCGATTTTAAGAAACCCTATAAATATATCCTGGTAGACGAATTTCAGGATATGTCGCTTGGCCGTTATGAATTACTCAAGGCGATCCGCGTCCAGAATCCGGGTGTTAAACTTTACGCAGTTGGTGATGATTGGCAGTCCATCTTCCGTTTTACCGGAAGTGACTTATCAATCATCACACAATTTGAAAAAAAATTCGGTGTAACGAGTCAAACAGCTGTATTGAAAACTTATCGTTTTAACGATCAAATTCTTAACCTAAGCAGCGCATTTGTACAGAAAAACCCATCCCAAATCTCAAAGAAATTGACGGCTCAACAGCAGAGTCCGGAAGGGCATATCAGTTTTGAATTCATTAAAGTCGCTCCAGGTGGTGGACGGGAACATTATCTCAGGTTCAGAACGCAGCATTTATCAGAAATATTAGGAAAGATCAATGCCGAAAAGCCTAATGCTAGTGTTTTTATGATAGGCCGTTATAAACTCAATGCGCCAAAGGACATGCGCTATTTACATAATCAATATCCTGGGCTTGATATCAAATTTATTACCGCTCATGGCGTAAAGGGTATGACTTGCGATTACGCCATACTACTGGATCTTGACTCTGGTGTATTTGGTTTTCCATCAGAAATGGCCGATGATCCTATGCTTACCTATTTGCTTCAGGAAGGGGATGATTTTGAAAATGCAGAAGAACGCCGAGTCTTTTATGTGGCAATAACTAGAGCACGGTATAAAAATTACTTGATCTACAACGAGAACCAGCCGAGTAAATTCATAACGGAATTGCAAGTGGCATCTAGTTCAACGGAACAGGCTGCAATTAAATGCCCTGAATGTAGCGGACCAATGATTAAACGAATAGGGCCACACAGCGAATTTTATGGTTGTCTTCACTATCCGAAGTGTACCGGAAAAGTTGCTTTAACCAATTCACGAGCAAATAACTACTTTTAGACCAAGACCGCCAACCGGGGTTTTGAGTCTATTGGGGGACCGCACGTTATATTAATACCCTGGTGAAAATGCAGAGGAGGCTATTACGCTTAAATGATGAAAAATAAACTAAAGGAAATATCAGCCAGGTTGATTTTGCAAATGGCAGGGGTATGTTTTGTTACAGTATTTTGGTCTTGCAACAACGAGAAAATGGCACGGCTCAATAATTTAATAATAATTCACAGGTGATTCCTCGAGATTATGAAAATTTATTTAAACCTGAAATAAGGGATAAATTGAAATTACTTAATTCTTACGAGAGAAGCCTTCACGATACTGTCTCCAATTTTTTGTATGATGGGAAATTGAATGTTCAAATATATAAATTGAGTGATAGATTTAATCTATCATTAAAACATACTTTGATAGAAAGTTACCAGCAGAGTGAACTTGAGAACGATACTGTCTATTATTCAGTTGATGAAAGTCCGATTGAAATTATGGATAGAGTGGTTATTTCGAAAATTGATAAACCCACGAATATTTTCATTTCATTATATGGGAATAATTCACGTATCGTAGCCAAGGGCGATAGTTTGGCAGATTACTATCTAGAATTCAAAAATTTATCGATTAAATACAAAGCTGACGGGCCGCTTGAACTATTTGCCCAAGTAGGTAAGTTAGCCCATGGACCTGTACCGTTAGAAATATTGTTTATTAGGCAAAATAACAAACTGTATATATTGTTCATATCTCCGACGAAAGGCAACCAATTATATCCCGGAACATTTTACAATTAATAGCTAATAAGTCAAATGAACTTGAGTGTTAAGGTTGCACAGAACTTTGCAATAGCCTACATAGGAGGTGGCTGTTTATTGAAAATTATTACTCATTTGGAATAGCGGCAGGTACATGAACATTAAAATGACGCCAACAATCAAACCCCAAAAAATGATGATCAAAGGTCCCATCATATACTTAGAGTTCAGGTTTTAAAATGTTCGGTGAGTAGAATCGCCTTGTGCCTCATCAAAAACCCGCGATAGCTAAAAGGTCCCTGAAAAAAAATCTTGTTGGTTTGAATCAGGTTTCTCTGAAATCTTGGTCAGTACAGCGAGCCAAAGCCAAGTATGAAAATGTCGAAAAACGTCTTCCTCGAAACTTACTTAACATAATACTATTGTAAAAGGTTAGCGTACATGAACTTCTTTTCTTGCAAGAAAGAAGGAAACTTTGTAGTATTAGTTTTTACTTTTTGTAGTGAAGAATCTGTAAGATGGTTTATATTGTACAGAACAGATTCTTTACTACGTTTAGAATAACAAATAGTAGATTAAAGTTCCTGCTGTGAATCCCCTTCCAATTGTTTATTCACTTCCTGTAGCTTCGATATTATATCATTTAAGGTTTTTTGTTTTTTCCTGGTCAATCGTAGCTTCAGAAACCAACAAACAGCCATGTATGCAAAAGTTATAACAAAAAAGCAAACTCCCTTAAGTATAGTCATCCATGTTAAAGCCTGGAGCATAGACAAGAACAACCCAACGCATAAGAGCGTAAAATAAATATTGATCATTACCTTGTTTATAAAATCTTCCTTACGCTTAATACGAATAAGCTGGTTTAAATAGTCGTGACTATTGCTCTCAATATTATTTTTAAATACTATAGGTATAATTTGATTGTACGACACAAGATAACTTATCATTCCTGTCACCATAAGCACTACACCTGTTTTGGTGGTGAGATTTACATGGTCAACGTCCCATCTCATGTAAATAATAAAAATTGATGCTGCTATCAGGCCTAAGTTTAGGACAATTAAGGTACAGCGTGTTTTTCTTTTTAACCTATCCGCTTTGGCAAATATTTCTTTTGTATCGGGCATATCATTCGCGGGTTGTTTGTTCCACAGTGATTTAAAATCTATCTCAGTGCTCATAATTTTCAAATTTTTTTGCTAACCGTCCCTTTATTCGATAAATTTTTACGCGGATATTAGTCTCGCTTAAACCCACAATCCGGGCAATCTCTGCCTGTTTTACCTCTTCTAATTCTAATGAGATGATCAGGCGGTCAGTTTCAGGCAGTTCCGATATACATTTATATAAAAATTGCACTGCGGGTTCAATGTTAAGGCTGCTAACCTCCGCTATCTGCTCTGGCATTTCGCTGCGTGGCATCCGGTTTTGCCGCTCTATCTGCCGCAGGCAATTGTTGGATGCGATGCGAAATATCCAGGTGCCTATAGCCGATTCATTTCTGAATTTCGGCAGTTGTTGCCAAATAGTAACAAATGTTTCCTGTGCTATATCCTTTGCCCAATCATGATCGTTCACATAACCCATACAAATTCGGAAAACTTTGCTCCAATAAGTTTTGTAAATTTCCTCAAATACCACCAAGCTTATTTATTATTTTGAGGTTAGATACATAATTTGAAAAAATGCTACACTTACTGTGCTAATAAATACTTTAGATAATTTTGAGGAAGTGTTGATGCGAAATGAACGTGAACACCGGCTAACAAAAAAGCCTTAAGACTTTCGACTTACAATAGAAGTATTTCCTTTTAGCCGCTGCCCTCATATTTTAAAATGAAAGATTTTGAAAGCTTCTTCGATTTCCACAGCATCACAGAACAAATAATAGTTTCAAGATGAAAAATTGCATTCTATATACACAAAAATTCTTATTTAGATAAGCATTGTAAGGGCAACGCCTTCTCCGTCGAAGACAGGCCAGGATTTTAGAGATCAAATTTATTAGCGATCTTTTCATCAAGAAAGGAATGGTCCAGGCCAAAAAAGCACGTTAATAGAAAAGCATTCGACTCTACGATGGAATTAAATCAACAGTCAATCAGAAACAGGGTTTATCATATACATAGATTGTTTACTTCAGGAAAAACTAACTTTCGAAACACACCGCTTTGGTATCAAAATCTAAGAAAGTTTATGTTTAATCTCAGAATTAATGTTTTTCAGAAAAATATAATTTTTCAATAAATACCCCTTCGGTATTTCCTGCAAGAAAGCCGCCTTATAAAAAAACTGACACGGAAAGGAGGCCAATTGCGAAATTTTGTATCGAAGACAAAATCATCTTAAGCTTAACCAACAAATATCTAACCCATTTATTAGACACGATTTTTCGTAGATTCTTCTTTTGCATTTAGATCAAAAAATACATACATGATTGGCCCTACTTATCATGATGCAGTTGAATTTCTTCAAAAATTCAGAAAAGAAAACTCGAAAATTCCTTTGTATGTTGCTGAATGTGACATTAAAAAGTTTTTTGATTGTGTAGACCATGAAGTAGTGTTTGAAAAATTCAACAACGTTAAGAACTTATTATCAAATAGTGGACTTGAAATTCATTCAGCCGCTGAAACTGTTTTAGCAATACGATCCTTAACGAATAGGTTATACACAACCA
>CAVWSO010000008.1:0-1511133 GCA_963757615.1 uncultured Sphingobacteriaceae bacterium | reverse complement strand
CATCGATCCCCACCACGCACCGGATCTCTGCGGGCGCCATGGCCGGTTCCTCCTCTCCCGCGCCTCCTCACGCGTCTATCCGCCTGGCAGTGCACTGACCTCTTGGCCGCGGTCCCCTTGTCTATGGGCGCTCATCCCGTCCAGCCTCCGCTGACACCGGCGGCGCAGTAGTTCGGCCATCGACCGTACGGACACGAGAGGCAGCCCCGGTCGGCTTTTTGCGTCGGTCATCGCTGCCGAAAGGGGGCCTCAGACCGTCACCTGCCACACGACACGTCAGTTGACCTATCTCCAGACTCACTCACAATATACAAGGGGGCGAATGTGTGGGAGCGAGCCACTCGGGGCAAAGGGACGAAGCTCCTGGCAATGGCAGACCGCTTTGGTCTTCCTCTCGCCGCTTGTGCCGCCTCGGCTTCGCCCGCGCGCAGGTTACTCTCGTCGCCCCCACCTTGGACTCCCGGTTCGTAGATGCCCTGCCGCAACGCCTCATTGGCGATCGGGCCTATGACGCCGATCCGTTAGATGCCGCGCTGGCGCACTTGGGCATCGAGATGATCGCGCCCCATCGCCGCGGACGTGTCCGTCCCAAAACGCAAGATGGACGTCCACTCAGACGCTATCGGCGGCGTTGGATGGTGGAACGCCTCTTTGCTTGGCTCGGCAATTTCCGGCGTTTGGTCGTCCGTTATGAGCGTCATGCGCTCAACTACCTCGGCTTCGTCCACCTGGGTTGCGTCCTCATCTTGCTCCGACAGCGTCTGTGAGATGACTGCTTGCGCAATTGCTGCATTCCATGCTGCAGGACAGGGCGTTTTGCCACCGTACGCTGCTTGCGCACTGCGCGGCTCGCATGGTATCGTCAGCCCACGAGGCTGAGGTGCTGTCCTTACCCAGTGAGGGTTCTAGTGCGGTGCGACTCACTCTCGACGGGAGGTTCAAATGTTGGACGCCCATGTGCGCCGGTTTACTGCACTTTCTGGCGGCGTTGCTTTCGTTCTCTACCTCATCAGCGTACTGCTCATCCTCGATGCACCTAACATTGACTCCACATCCCAAGCCTTAGCCCGCTATAGCGCTGGGCATAGCACATCCTTGCTTCTCGAAGTCGTCGTCTGGGGCCTGGCAACATGCGCGACCATCGCCTTCGCCGTCGGTCTGTGGGCGCTGCTGCGCCGTACCGAGGGCGATCCTGGACTGCTCGCCATGCTCTTTCTCGCCGCCATGATCGTCACGCAGACGATCGTGCTGGGCGGCTTCCCCGAACTCCTCGTACTGGGCTATCGCGGCAGCGCGCTTGCACCCTCCGTCGTGCAACTGCTCTTCGACCTGACTTACCTGGGCGTCGCCTTATCGGCGTTCCCGACGATTCTTGCTACGGGCACGTATGCGGTCCTCGTCTTCCGCACGGCAGCCTTTCCCCGCTGGACGGCCTGGCTCGCTCTGCTTGTGGCAGCCCTGCATCTCGTCGGCGGCGTCTCGTTCGCAGCGAGTGGCGCGTTGTCTCCATCCGGCATCGGCGTCTTCGTCGCTCCGCCGTCATTTTTCCTCTGGATACTCGCGGTTAGTGTCGTTGTGTTCCGCAGGCAGCCCGAGGGACATCCGCAACCGCACTAGAAGTTTAGAGGTTATCTCATAGACGGACGGTAAGCTGGATCCTCGTTTTGCTGCGGCACGGTTTGTGAGATGACTTCTAGTCAATAACCAACTCTATTTTTCTGTCCCGACATTATTTTGCGCGTACATCAATACTCGACCCTCTGCATGCACTGTTGCGTTCGTCGTTGTCCGCCTTTGTCTGCCCAGGCTAGCGCCAGAGTTGCCTCAGTCAATGCGCAGTGAGCGTCTACGACAAACCTCCTCAATGCATGTTCGAACAGGCTGCCCTCGGTCGTGCTCACCGTGGCGCACGATCGGGTGGTCGCATTGGTTCGGTGCCAACGGTTGTGTTGGCTCGGACTCGCGCCAGCCTCACCACCAATATCACGACTCAGTCTGTAGCCAACTCTATTTTTCTGTAGCCAACATTATTTTGCGCGTACACAGACTTGTCTATCAGACAGCATGCCGATTGTGACGGAGGTGAAATCATGCGCGAAGCATCATACGAGACATTGAAGCTTGAGGTCGAGGAATTGACCGAGTTGCTCAGGAGCGACGACGCGTTTTCCGACCTCCGCGCAGCCCTTACCGCCCATCACATGCCACTCGAAGACTACCTCCTTGGCGGACTGATCGGTGGGGAGGACAATTCGAGCTACGGCGTGTTTGTTGGCCGAGACGGTGTCTGCACTGTCTTTGACATAGTGGGAGACGGTGAGGTCACCCGTTGGGAACGTGTCGAAGACCCCGAATCCCTTCGGCGTGATAGTTTTGGCGCGATCAACGTCGCCAGAGCGCTTGCGACTACCGACCGCTAGCGCCTCGGTACAGCAACCGCAGCCGACAGAGGCTCACAGGCCGCCAACTGCGCCGAGAGCGGCGCGCTGGTCACCGGCTCACGAGTCTATCCCGCCTGGGACTGAATAGTTACATGGATTGATGCATCTACAGGCCTACACATGGCGACGGATGCTGCTCGTCGAGGGCAACGGCCATGTTGCCCTGGCTCACGTCAGCGTCACGCACCACCATGACGAGTCAGTCAGTTTGTTACCAACGATATTTTTCTGTAGCCGACTATATTTTGCATGTGTACGCGTAAAATATAGTCGGTCACTAAGCCTCAACCGCGAACAGGCTTCAATTCGGGCTTTGGGGCCATTCTAGTTATGTAAATGCGGAAAATAAAGTTGGTCACTCACGTGGTTTTGGGAGCAGTCGGACGCGGGAAAACGGAAAATAAAGTTGGTCACTGACTGGGTCGTCAGGTCGGGTTGTCTGCCCAGATTGCCGCGATCGTCCGTGCCCCCACGCGCGCCTCCTGCGCATCACATCCTTGCCACCACATGCGCCACAAATCAAAACGCCGTCTCGGCCACACATCCGTGGCCGAGACGGCAACTACAACTCATACGGTTTCCTTGACGGCGCTCATACAATAGCGGCATGAGCAGACGGATTCATCTGGCGGCACACCCTACGGGGTCCCCATGCTCTGCCTCAGCTCGATCATGGGTTGCTGATTGATCGTGATGAAGCCCCGGTACGGGTGGTCGAGATCGAGGATGATCAACAGTAGCACGGCGAGGAGCAGCGGGAGCATGATGGTCACTAACATTGACCGTCCGCTGCGGATCCCGAAGTGATATCCGAGCATCACCGCGCCCAGAACGGACACCGCGAAGAGCAGATAGATTGCGATGCCGGGGACATAGTCCACTCGCGCGGCGTCTCGTGTGGTCTGCGCTGCGATCACGGCGTTCACCGACTGGGCGAAGAGGGGAATGCTCTGGGACTCAGGCTCCTGCTTCTCCGCGGCCACGACTTGTGCCCATAGCTGCAGCTGTACGGCCTTTGTCTCGCTCTGGAGCGCAGCATCCTGCTCCCACCCTGGACGCGCCGACGCGAGGCGAATATCCGTGTAGTGTCGCAAGAGATCGGCGGCCGCCGCCTGTTGCGCTGCGGGCAGGAGCTGCGTTTGCAGGTAGGCGGTGCTGATCGCGTTGGTCTCCGTCACCAGTGCCTGCTTGCGTGTGTCGAAGCGTCCCAGCGCGATGGAGAAGGTGAAGGCGAGCAGGAGGCCGAGGACGGCGAAAACGGTGGTCTGAATCTCATTGGTGTGTGACTCCGTCGCCTCACGCGCCTGCTCCAGGGTGCGCCGACCGAGCCGATAGCCGACCTCGGCCGCGACGACCAGCACGGCGAAGAACACTGCGCAGACCACGAATTCGTTCTGCTGGTAGAGCCACGCTCCCGTGGAATCGAAGACCAGACAGAGCATCAAGATGGCCAGCACGATGACCACAAATACGATACCGCGCCCTTCTCCCGCACCGAGGCGCTGCGCCATGCTGCGGACGCGTGCAGCAGCAGTGTTCGGTGTGTCGAGTGTCATGGTAAGCCTCCCCGGAACCGAACTTCGCGCGCCTGCCGCTCTCTGACGATCTGTTGGTTCTTACGATACTACTGCTCAGTCCAAGTCGAATTTGACGAGATTCGGCGGTCTGTAATGGACAGAGCGATCGGGGCGAGGGTTGCAGTGCTGAGACCCGAGAACGCTGAGCGTCACGCATTGCTGGATGGTATTGCTGGATGGCAAGGGAACTCGATGTCATTCCCGATTTTTGCCGGCATCTGCTGGGCGACGCTCATCATCCATGGGCTCTACGCACTTTATCGCATCTTCGAGGCCGCTGGTATGGCGCCGCTTGGGTCAGCGCGGGTACGCGAACGACGGGAATGGCCGGATAGAGCTTCTTGAGCTTGACGCGTGCCTGCTTGTTGGAGAACTGCCAGTCGATGGTGGCCTGGCGCGCGTTGCGCTCCTCCTCCAGCGCGGTCACGGCATACCTAGCTGACGAGCTGTCATCGCAGACACGACTGGAGTGGGTCCTTGTAGGCTCCCTGTGAGCACGCCAATGCCTCGTGCATGCACATGCCTCCGACAGGCCATGTATGAGATGGGGTGTAGCCAGCCATTTTTTGCGCGTACAGCAGCGCAGGGCCAACATGACGAGTCAGTCAGTGACCAACTTTATTTCGTAGTGACTAACTCTATTTTTCAGTGACCAACTTTATTTGACGTGTACTGTACGCGCAAAATAAAGTCGGTAACACGCCTCAACCTCGAATGGGCTTCAATTCGGACTTTGTGGCCGAGCGAGTTATGTAAACACGAAAAATAAAGTTGGTCACTTACGTGGGTTTCCGAGCGGGCGAACGCGGTGACGTGAAAAATAAAGTTGGCTACAGACTGAGTCGTCTGATCGTGCTTGGCTTTTCGCGCGCGAGCTCCATCACATGCGTACATGCCCTCCCCACGTCATGACGAGGCTTGTGCGTTCACACCAGCAGTGACGGGCGTTGTGTCTCTGACAGCGCGGAACAACGACCCAGGGGGTGAACTAGTGACAGTTTCAAACGCCTTTGGATTGGCATCAGGAAAGACCGCTTTTGCCGCGAGTGCGGGCGGGCACAGGTGGATAGTCCCTCTGTCGAGGTCGGCGGGCTCGAAGGTCCGCAAGTAGGCGGCTGCCTCGTCCAGCAGATCCTCTGCCTTTGTGGCAGGCAATAGTGCACTTGAGCCGTCACGGTCGCGGACAATGCCACCCAGGCGGGGAGAAATTGTGGGACAACCACGACGGTGCCATCGGGAATGTTGAAGAACGGCATGCCGATACCCGTTACTTTCATCTGGTGGCGAGGAAAATGCACGGTCGCAACGACCCCGGTTTAACTCGACCCGAAGCGTTTTGAAACCGCCTCTACTACTACAGCGAGGGTTATGGAGAGGACAGTAGACCTGCACGAATCTGCGTCCACAGCCCCTCGCGTGTCCAGCGCTGAAAGCGACCATAGAGGGTGTGCCACGGTCCAAAGCGGGGCGGCATCTGCCGCCAAGACGTGCCCGCGTGCATGACCCAGAGCATCCCCTCGATGATTTGGCGATGAGTGCTGGCGGGGCGTCCGGTGGGTGGGCGTTGCGGAGGCAAGAGGGGCACAATCCGCGCCCAGCGCTCCTCTGTCAGCGGGAGGAGGCTGGCAATGTGCAAGGGAGCGGGGAGGAGAGCGACCGAGGAGGAGAGCGACCGAGGAGGAGTCTGCGAAGGAATCTCTGCGCACCTGAAGCGCACGGCGGCGGATGTGGGCTTGTTGGGCGCGCCATTGAGGCCGCCGACGCCATTGGGACCACGCTCGATGAAAGGCGTAGCGCCAAGCGTCCATGCTCTGCAGCGTAAGGAGGCGGCGGATCTCGGGCACGGTATAGGGAATTAGCTCCCCTTTTTGAGCGAAGCCGCAGCGCGGCGCGTCACGACAAGGAGCGCATGCGCCAGCAACGCAAGCGTGATGTGGCGATACCACGCCGGCCAGAGGCGGACCTCGTAGTGATCTAACCCCACCTCCCCTTTCGCCTCCTCAAACGCCGCCTCGATCCGCCAGCGCTGTCCCGCCACGGCAACGAGCTCGGGCAGCGCCGTCATCGCTGGCCCATGGACGTGGTAATAGGCGTACTCCTCCGGCAGGCTCAGTGAACGCCGCATGAGTAGCCAGTGCGCCATGCCAGGCGCACACGGATAGGGCAAGCGCATCCACGCCCAATCGTAGCGACGAGGCCCTTGGCGGCCTTCGCCGGCCGAGAGACGCACCCAGCCGAGGTCTGGATGCCGCTCGACTAGCGCGGCGACCCAGACCTGCTCGCCTTGCTCCCACGAGGTGACCGCGAGCACGTAGGCGTGCCCCTCGGATTCGAGCCACCGACGCAGGTCTTCTGCCCCGTAGATGCAGTCCCCCGCCACCCAATGCGCGGGCACGCCAGCAGCAAAGGCGCGGGTCAGCATCTGCTGGGCGAGTTGCGGTTTGGTAGCAAAGGCATGCGTGGCTGGTATCCCTGCCTCGCGGCAACGGGGAGGGTCGCGCATCCACTCTTGGGGCACATACAGCTCGCGGTCGATGAAGGCGCACCCTTGCTCACTCGCATAGGCCAGAAAGACGCCGATTTGCTGATTCTCCCGCCGTCCCGCCGTCCCGCGGTATTGGCGCGCCACTCCGGCCGATTTCGTCCCTTTCTTGAGGAAGCCCGTTTCATCCACCATCAGCACGCCCCTCGGCTGGCCCAGCTGGTCCACCACATACTGACGCAGGTCATCGCGTACCGCATCCACGTCCCATTCCGCCTCATCGAGCAGGCGCTCTATGCCGCGCGGATGTGTTTCACCACTGTGCTCAGCCAGTTGCCAACCGTTCTTGCGTTCCGTGGCGCTGAGTAGTCCCAGCAGATACCGCCACGCCCGCGCACGCGTTTCACTGCGGGCAAAGCGGTGCGCAATGCGCTCGTAGGTGTCCGCTGCCACCGCGTTCCACTCGGTCGTTGGATTCGACATCAGCCACCTCCTGGTGGCTCACTCTACCATATATCTGTCGCTGTAGTACTAAGGACGCACCCGCGCAACACAACACCCCAAAACGGATTCGGTATAATCCGCAACTGGCGGATGATTATCAACTTCTTCGGGGAGCCACCGCCGAGCATCATAGGCCGTAGGCCATAACCTCGGCGTTTTCGTCCGCGCAGTACAGGCGGCCGTTCACAACTATTGGGCTCTCCCAGTGAGTGTAGCCTATGCTGCCGCCGGACTGTGGCCGACGACTCGACCAAAGCGTGTGTCCACTGCTCGGGTCAACGGCTAGAATCTCCTTGTTCCCGGTCGTTGCGGCGAACACTATATTACCCGCGACAAGCGGCGAGGTCGTTCCCGAGCCTACACTCCATACTGGCCGCAACGCGGGGGCGCCATTCGCCGCGACCATGACCCGATAGCCGCCCAACGCGCAGTTGCTTGCCACGATGACCCAGACAGCACCACCCTTGGGATCGGTCCACACCGCTGGCTGCGTCAAGACGGGGCAATGGCCGGGCGCATCCACTGTCTGCAGCTCGCCGCCCACACGACCTGGGCCGCCCTGACCACTCAGGTCCTGACGATTGAGCAGGCGTAATACGCCTTCCTTCCCCGCCTGAACGGCCATATCTGGGGTCTTACTGGCCGGAATCGTCGGCAGCAACGCAGGGTCGGAGCTGCCAAGGTCAAGATCCTGCATGTTCAGATCGTTTGGTTCCGGCGGTGTATACGTGTCGAGTAGCCGTGTGCCGTCGCGTGACAGCACGAGCACGGTGTCGCCCCAATCGTGCCCACCCTTGCTGGCTCCGTACGGCCCATTCCCGGTCGTGAGCAGTATATTGCCGGAGCCGGGTTCCACTACCACGCCCGGTCTGGCCCAGATCCCCGCGCCATTGCCGCGGCACTCGCCCGGCGCGAGCAGGTGTGTCAGGTCCGAGCAGATGGTATTGAATACGTGGGTCGTGCCATTGGATAGGTCGATGACCACAAGGTGCCCCTGGTAAGGCGGGGCATCGCCGCCAAAGCTCGCCGTTGTGACGTAGAGGAAGCCGTTGGCGGCATTGAGGGCCGATGATTCCTTTTCGCTCAGCTTCATGGTCGTGATCGTGACCGGCCATCCTCCTTCACGCACCTCCTCGCCGGTGATCGCGTCGTATTTATGCACCTTGCCGTCCAGGCCATAGCTGTAGACGACGTTATGCGTGGGATCAGCGAAAGGAGAGGACGTCGTCATCTTGTTCGGGTCGAACGTCGGGTTGGTTTTTCTCCACAAGAGACGCCCTGAATCGGCATCAAGCGCGACGAGGCTCCCCGATTTGGTTGTCAGGTAGAGCACGTCGCGCTCAGTGCCATCGGGGAAATGGAGTGCGTGCAGATAGGCTGGCGTGGAGTCCGCGATATCTGGCAACTTGGACCGCCATACCAGATGCATGCCTGCCACATTGCTGGCCTGGATCTTCGCTTCGGCGGGATTACTTCGCGTTCCACTTGCATCAAAGCCGAATTGCGTCCAGTCGGCCGATGCGGGCGCCTGCAGCCTCAGCGTCACAAGTACCGCGATGAGTGCTATGAGCGTCGAGCCGAGTGCCACCAGTCCGGCAATGAACGCCACCACAGCCAAGCTTCTACGATAGTGCGTGGGAGTCCTAGTGCTACGCTTTCCCACCCAACCCATCTTATGACCTCCTGGCCTGGCAGCATCTACCATTTGCATGCCCCTTCAGCAACGCATGCCACTGGCTATCTCCAGCTTCCTTGCCTGGCACGGACGAAGTCCTGGTGACTCCACCCGCCAGTTGCGCACTCAAGCTGCCACCACGCCGCCGATGTTTATGCTCGACACAAGTCCCCTGTCAAGTGGTCAGAACATCGCCCAAACCTGGATCCATCTACACCGGCCGCCGCAGATCGCTCGGCGGGAGCGAACACCGCGGTGAGCAGCGTGCACGCTGCTCACCGCGGCTGCTACGAAACGCCCGCTTGAATGGGCAACGTGGACAGGAACCGCTTGACAGCCGCTGCCGTGTCTTCGGGGTTTTCTTCAGGGAAGAAGTGGCCACCCTTCATCGCCTGCCCTTGCACGTTTGGAGCCCATTGCCGCCAAATGCCGAGCGGACCACCGTCTTTGGCATAGAAGCTGTCGAGTGGACCACCCTCGGCCCAGAGGTGCAGCATCGGGCAGTCGATATGCCTGGATGCTTTCTTGTCAGCGCGATCATGCTCGACATCGATCGTCGCCGCAGCTCGATATTCCTCACAGATGCCATGAACGCGGGCCTGATCGCGATAGGTTGAAACGTATTCTTCGAGAATCTCCGGGCCAAAGGACCCATGCCCAAAGGGATTCTCGAAGACGGCCTTGGGAGCGCCGAGCAGATAGCTCTCCGGCAGTGGCGGCTCCTGTGCTAGCAAACTCCAGGGCCAGTAGGTCTGGGCGAAGCGTGCGTCTGCTCGGCTCCAGGCTTCGAGAATCGGAATCACGTCGCAGACCGCCAGCCGCTCCACGCGCTGCGGGTGGTCCAGGGCCATCCGGTAGGAGACACGTCCTCCACGATCATGACCAATCAGGGTGAAGGTCGGAAAGCCGAGTTTGCCCATCACGTCAACCAATTCCTGCGCCATGGCGCGCTTGGAATAGGGGAAGTGGTCGTCCGTAGACGCGGGTATCCCACTGTGGCCATAGGCGCGCAAGTCCACGCAGATCACGGTATGGTTCTCTGCAAGCCTCGGCGCGAGGTCGCGCCACATGAGACTTGTGCGCGGGAAACCGTGCACCAGCAGAATGGCTGGCCCCTCTCCATAGCGGCGCACGAAGATCGTGTTGCCCGCAACCTCGACCTCTGCGGTCGTGAATTGACGCTCAGAAATGTTCTTGCTCCTTCTGTCGGTGGGAGAGTTGTTGATACGGTTGAATATGAGTGCCCGACGAAAGTGCGGATCACCGTCGCGATGTCTTCAAGCAGGCGCGCGTGAGCCAGCGCACCGCACCGAGGTCAGCGGCGAGGGCGATCCCACCGTGGCGCAATGGCAGTATGACCAGGGATGGTTACAAGAAGGCTCGACTATCGTGCGTGTCGATTACGGTTCCTGCGAACGCAATTCAGGCCGCGCGTCCTCAGCCGCAGTGGTGGTCCTTGGCGTTACGAGCGGCTCACCAGAACGGCTTCGTGGGTGACACATTTCTTGCCGGTCTGCACACTGCACGTGCCAAGCGTGTCCTGCGTGGTGCCTCTGGGGGTAGGAAACGCCAACAAGGCATCTTCATAAAGCCTGCCATAGCAAGGTGAGGATGCAGTACTACGACGCTGAACGAGAGCTCTTGCGGCTCGAGTTTCAGCTCCGCCGCGAAGGTGTCAAGGCCTTTCGCCTCTCTGCCAAGCTCGAGATGACCGATCCCGACCAAGTCATCGACGCGGAGATCCAAGCCAAGGATTGCACAAGGCGGCCCAGCTACAAGTGGGAGAGAAACAGTACGTTGAGCAGGCGTAAACACCGTGGGTTCTTACGCTATCCTATCCACCGACGTGTCGAGGTAATGCTCTTCAATTTTTCGGCATGGCATTTTAAAAAGCAAGTTGCGCGAGTCGTAGCCGGCGTCGAAGACAAACCAGGGCAGCGGGCCCTCAGGCGGCGGATGCTGGAGCAGAGCGTGGATCTGCTCAGCGGCGACGGCGTTGACTGCTCGTGTGGCTGGAGGCGGCGGACGTCCATCGGGGCAGTCCAACTGTCGCGCGCGAACCCCACCTGCGCGATCCACTGATAGGCCCAGCCGGCAACCACCGGTTGACCAGCCGAGTGGCGCGAGGGGTGGTAGTAAACGCCGCGCCCAGAACTGGTCTCGGCGTCGCAGCGCATCTACACGCTGGCATCCACGGCGTAGATTGCTTCATCATCAGCGAGCGGATGTGCCGCCAGCAGCGCTCGCAGTGCTGGCTCGCCCACCCGTCCGCTGGCGAGCGCAGCATACAGGCTTCCCCAACCACGCCGGTGCGCCGGCTGCAGGCTCAGGTGGGCAGGCGATGGGACTGGCCCGGCAGTCAGGAGCGCATCGCAGAGATCGAACAGGGCATCCCGGCGGCCGCTACAGGCGGCATATTGCGCCGAACGCCAGGTGGTGAGAGCAGCGAAGGCAGTAGCATCCATGACGTCCAGTTTGCCATGCGCCGTCGCTCGGTCGTTGCCGACCAGGATCGTCCCGCCAAAGAGTTAAAAGATAAGCTTAGAGAGTGTTGTTCACAATGGCAATCCCGCGCCAGATGCGAGCGATGGTAGTTCGGTCAGCACGGCAGCCAAGTGCTTTCAACTGATTGGTGAATGCTCGCCGAGAAAGAGGGTAGCGTTCTTGCTGCTCCTCTCCCCAGCGTTCATACGCCTGCCAGAGTTCACCAGATCGGCTCCAGGCCTGTGGATGCAGGTCACAGCAGTCTCGGAGAAAGCGGTGCAGCGAATTGTTCTCCTGTGGATGAGCTGCCAGCGTTCTTTCTAAAGAGGTATACAGAGCCTCCTGGTGGTGATAGGTGATTTCTTGTACGAGTTGTGTGTGCGCTTGCCGTTCACGACCCTCTAGCTCTGTGGCTTTGCTCTGTCGTTCGAGCAAGCACCTATACTCCTGACGGATTTTCACAGTGAGCGGATGTGCTGGACCCCACTTCTGCTCATAGAGAGCCTGTGTCCGCTGGTATAATGATATCGCCTGCTCATCCTTCTCCTGATCCCGATAGAGGGTTGCCAGATTGCTGAGGGTCTTCGCCATATCTGAATGCTCGGGTCCCACCTGCTGCTCCCATATGCATAAGGCTCGCTGGAAGAGGCATTCAGCCTGCTCATCCTTGCCCTGGTTTCGGTAGAGCACGGCGAGATTGTTGAGGGTCATCGCGGTCGCGGGATGACCAGGACCCAATTGCTGTTCGCGAATAGCCAGCGCCTGCTGGAAGAGGTATTCGGCCTGCTCATCCTTGCCCTGGTTTCGGTAGAGCGTTGCCAACCCGTGGAGGGTCGCAGCAGTCGCGGGATGATCAGGACCCAACTGCTGTTCGCGAATAGCCAGCGCCTGCTGGAAGAGGTATTCAGCCTGCTCATCCTTGCCCTGGTTTCGGTAGAGCACGGCGAGATTGTTGAGAGTGAGCGCCGTTCTTGGATGCTCGAATCCCAACTGCTGCTCCTGGATATGTAAAGCTCGCTGATACAAGAGTTCAGCCTGCTCATCCTTCCCCTGATCCCAATACAGAACTGCAAGGTTATCGAGTGTGTTGGCCACCTCCGGGTGCTCAGCTCCTAACTGCTGTTCATTGAGGCGTAAGATTTGTTGAAACAGTGGCTCAGCTTGCTCATACATCTCCTGATCGCGCAGAAGGGTTGCCAGATTGCTGAGCGTCGCGGTTACCTGGTAATGGGTGCGTCCCAGATGTTGCTGCCCGAGAGCCAGGGCCCGGTATAACAGGGGTTCAGCCTGCCTATATTTTCCCTGCGCGCAAAAGAGTTGCGCTTGTTTCTCCAACCGCAAGATGAGGAGAGGTTGCTCTGGCCCGTACTGTTGTTCTGCTAACGTCACCGCTTGTGCCAACAGGGGTGCGGCCTCGCTGTGGCGTCCACGATCCAGCAGATAACTTCCTGTTTTCAAGAGCAACTCCCCTGCTTCAGGGAACTCCTTTCCTGCTGACTCAATGAGCACTACACACGCCAGGGCTTGTATCAAATATCGCTCACATTGTGTCCAGGCGTCGAACTGCGGTTCGGGAAAAGCAGCGTTGAGTATACACACAACTCGGTGGCTCCAATGCTGTCTTTCTGCTGGCTCCATCTGATCCTGGAGCACCGCTTGCACCAGTCGATGGACCGAGAGGGTGCGCGTCTCTGGGTGACGGGTGATCACCGAAGCACTACGCAAGGCTGCCAGAGCAAGGTCGAGCTGATAGGGATCGTGCAGGCTTTCGTCCTCTCCTGCCTCCGTATGAGAGGGCTCGGTTCTCAGCAACTCTTCAGGAATGGCCTCAGGATGCAGAAACGCGCAGAAGCGCAGGAGATCTGCCACTCCGGGATACTCGTGCTCGATCTGTTCGACGGAGAGCATCAGGGTCGTGGTCACTGAGTCCGGGTGAGATCCCCCGTGGAGACCCCGCCGAGCCAGCGCCTGCTTACGATGCTGCTGATATCTTGAGAGATACTCTGCAACGCTACATTTGGACTCGTCAATGTAGGCGCCAGCCTGATCCAGGGCTAAAGGCAAGCCGTCCAGTAGGTGCACGACCTCCCCTGCGGCGGTTGTTTCCGCGCCAGTGAGTGGTCTGGTGGGCAGATGTGCGCGTTGCAGCAACAGGGCGATTCCCTCTTCGCTTCCCAAGGGTGGAACCTCCAGCATCTGGGCCAGGGTCCCGAGCGTCTGGCGGCGCGTGGTCAGCAGCAGCGCCCCATGCCGTGAGGGAGGCAGGACGCTCTGGAGAAGGGCGAGATCTTCCACATTATCGGCAATCACCAACCAGCCTGGGTGTACAATCAGCCAGCGCCGGACCAGCGCGAGCACCTGGAGCTGGTCGGTTGTCTGCCGCTCGGGAAGCTGTAATTGGTGCGCAATCTGTTGGACGCTCCTCATCACACTCTCGGCGTTTTCTGCTGCGAGCCAGAAGACCGCCGTATACTCCAGGGCATACCGATAGGCATACTCCACCGCGAGTTGCGTTTTGCCAATGCCTCCGAGTCCCGAGAGCGCTAACGCCTGGGTGAGCGCAACCGGTTGAGCGGCGGTCAGTCGAGCATGGACCTGCTGCAGAAGCGCGGCGCGCCCGATAAAGCAGGGATTTCGCCACACTGGCACGCTCCAGTAGGGGACTAGGGCGGTGAGGCTCGCTTCGAGCAGCAGGCGTGCTTCCTGCTCATCCAGTCGCAACAGGCGGACCAGTTCCAGGACAATGGCCTTCGATTCCGGCAAGACCTCGCCTCGTTCCCAACGGCTAATGGTGTTGCGATGTGTGCCTACAGCTGCCGCGAGCGCCGCTTGCGTCAGGGCGCGGCGGGAGCGCCAGGTAGTCAGCAGTTCCCCGAAAGAAGCCGAACTGTGCCAGGTCATCAAGCCACTCCTAATTGGGAAAAGAGCATTTCTCTGGACAATGCACCACTGGTTGGTGCATTGTCCCAGCTATCCTATAAAAGAACACGTAAAAGAACACGGTTTTTGTCGAAAGGTTTTACCAGGGATGGTCTCACCATTCTCCGGTGCTTCTTGGAATCTCGGGGGCGATGCTCCCTCTATTGAATTGGTGTTCTCTATTAGGAGGTTTTGTATGTCATATCCTTCTTCTTCCTCGGTTGCTCTTACACATCCTCGAAATGCCGCACGACGAGGATCTGCAAAAGCAACTCTTGCGCGCAGGCAGGTGAAAATCTGGCTGATGTCTCTTGCGGTGCTTGTGGGAGTCTGTTTTGGCTCGGGCATCAGACCACGTCCCGCTTCCGCTGCAAGCGTGGCACCCTGCTCAAATTCTTCCAGCCCATCCTTTTGTTGGGAAGGTGGGAAAGTCCAGCACGATCCTCATGTCTATCTGATCTTCTGGGGCCCCAAATGGGGAACGGACTCTGATCATCAACAAATAGTCAATGCGCTCGTGGGTGTTTTTGACGATTTCTCTGGGCGTCAGTACACCAACATTTTAACCCAATATGGAGACGACCCTAATAACTCTAGTAGCCACTTTCAGAACGATACGTATCCGGTAACGTATGTTGGATATGACTTAACAAGCACTCCAGGGTCGAATCTCAACCCTGTCGATGTTCTGGCAGAGGCCGAAAAAATCCAGACCCAGCAAGGCTGGCCTAATGGCGGGAAGGATAATCAATTCCTAGTCTTTCCGCAGCAGGGAACCACCTATCTCGTCCTGAATGGGAAGGATTTTTGCGGGTACCATGCGGATTCTCTCGATGGAACCTTCGTCTATGGCCTCGTTCGCTATGCCTCCGATGATCAGGGTTGTCAGAAAGTGGATCAGGTGGTGACCACTCATCCAGCCAACTTGATAAACGATGTGGTCTGGACAGCTGTTCACGAGTTTACCGAAATGGTGACGAATCCTATTAACCCTTTCACTGATCCTGCGTGGAAGACCAGGGATACGTCCTCCCTGGACCCGGTTGAGATAGCGGATCTGTGCCAGCAACTCACTCCAACTCCTACGACGAAGCCTCCAAAGACGACTTTTCTCCATTATTCAGGGCCGAACCAAATCACGTACCAATTCTACCTCCCCTACCTGTGGAGCAACTTTACGGGGAGCTGTGTTCTCTCAGCGGGACAGGAGTTTGTATCCCCAGACAAGACGCTGCCGTTCAATGGCAGGCACACGGTACAGGGAGCTATCCTGGCTGAGTATATAAGCACCGCCTTGGGTGGTTCCAGTGGATTGCTGGGTCCTCCTCTTACCGAGGAGATGCCACTTGCTGCAGGGGCCGTCTCCTACTTTGCCGGGCACGGGACGCCTTGCAATGGCGGCGGCCCCTACGCCAGTGCAGGCGCGATCTACTATAGCTCGATCACTGGATCCCATGAGGTGCATGGCTGCATCTACGGCCGCTACCAGGCCACCTGCCAGCAAGTCAATAAACCCTGTGTGACCTTGCTGGGTTTGCCGGTCCACGATCAGGTCCCTCTCACTGGAGGAGCCGTCTCCTACTTTGCTGACCAGGTCTGCAGTTATGGAAGTGGTCCTTATGGCAGCGGGAGTGCCATCTATTACGGAGGCAGTAGCATCGGAACCCACGAGGTACATGGCTGCATCTATTATGAATATCAACACCTCGTAAGTCATGGAGTGCCTAGTGGTGGAACTGATGGCCTGCTGGGTTTCCCGATCACCGATGAAATGAGCGTCCCCGGCGGTCGGGTTTCCTACTTTGCCGGTCATGGCACCCCGTGCAATGGGGGCGGTCCCTACAAGAGTGGAGGCGCGGTGTATTACAACAGCACGACAGCAGAAACCCACGAGGTGCATGGCTGTATCTATCAGAAGTACATCAGCCTGGGTGGCCCCACCAGCAAGTTGGGCTTCCCGATATCGGACGAGTATACCAACCCCTTGGGGCAAGCCCAATCCGACTTTCTGGGCGGCGTCATCTACTACCAGAACGGAACAGCTGTGGTTCTGTATTATTAAATGCGGAGAAAGGGGCCAGAGCAAGAAATGGCGCGAGACGTACTGAGCCTGAGCTTGGTGACGCCCGGACCTTGTCTGCTGAAAGCAGATCAAGGCAGATAGCCGGTCCGCATAGCTCAAATGAGTGAAAACCATCAGCTTTATTGCTCTCCAGAAAGGAGCCTCGTATGAAGATGATCCAGCGCATCTGCGCACTCGGCAAGGGCCTTCTCCTTGCACTTCTCCTGGGTACCGCCCTCCTGGGCACTAGCGCCACCAGCGCCACCAGCGCCAAAGCCGCCTCGTTGAATTCCGGCTACGGAGGTTGCCTCCAGGGCTGGGTTTGCCTGTGGCACGGAACAAACGCCACGGGCGCGTCATTTTGGGGTAACGATGTTAGTGGAGTATTGCCATATTGTGCACACGTGTTTATCGGTTTCACCGGGGTTGGTTCGTACGCGAACTATACTACTTATCCCGTGTACGTGGAGTATTGGAACAGGCAAGTCGATGAGTACAGTCTCGCTTTCACGATCCTTCCTGGACACACTTCCAGCAACACCACGAGTAATTCGCTGGCTGGGAGAGCCGCATATGCTCGGATCCTAAATGGTATCGGCTGTCCCTTTGGCTGAGCGTAGCCGGGCACGCTGCTGACCTCGGCTACGCTCCTGGTGTTTTCAGCACCCCTGGTCGCTCTCTCGCCGGCTGACCAAGCCACTCCACCTGGTGTTGAAAGAGCCGGTACACCCCGGTCTTTGGTGTTCCACTTGACAACATATCGGTGAAAGAAGAGGCAACACCTCTGCGATGTGCGTCTGAGAAACCAAGTAAAATATATCGAGGCGTTGCCGCTTTTCGAGCGCGCCAGCCAACTTGCCCCCGACTCCTTCGACGCCATGGTCAATTTGGGATACACCCTCAATGAACTGAAGCGCTATGAGGAGGCGCTGGGTGCCCATGAGCGCGCCACGACGCTTGACCCGACGAGTGCACGTGCATGGAACAACATGGGGTGGGCACTCATAGATCTCAGACGCTTTAGCGAAGGTCTTGTTGCGTGCAACCGTGCCCTTGCCCTCGACCCGAACTACCTCTATGCCTGGACGAACAAGGCGCCGCGCTCACTGCTCTGAAGCTCTTCCGGAGGCATTCGCCGCCTACGCCGCGATCCCACACGCCCGCCTAGCGCAAAAGCGTCCCACTCTATAACCTCATGCAGTACAAGAACAGTTTGATGGCCTGTGACCGCGCCCTTACGCTCGACCCCAAGTATGCGCCGGCCTGGGTATCGAAGAGCGCTGCATTGCGCGCACTCGGACGTATTGCCGAGGCCGAGGAGGCCGAGCGGCGCGCGAAGGCGTTGGGCTAGGAGGGAGTTGTCTCACCCCGCGGATGGCACCGTACTTGCGCCGGAGCGAGACAACTCAGGACCGCCCTAGTAGCGGAAACTGACGCCGCTGCCGACGTGGATGAAGCGATAGTCCACCTTTTTGAAGCCGCCGCCGCGCCAAGAGAAGTTCATCTCCGTGATGAGCACCCATGAGCCATGCATGCCACCACCTGCGCGTAGTGCCCGTCGCTCGATGCACCCTGGACACCGCCGGCAAAGAAGACCACCGCGCCAGGCTTCGGTGTGCTGTGCGACGCCAGGTGGAGCGCCGTGACTGCCGTCATGCTCGGATGGAATACCTCTGGCCACCAGTTGCAGTAGCCGTAGCTCGGCCTCGACGGATAGTTCGCCGGGGTTGGCGAGTAAATCTTGGAGTAGCACCCAAGCGGCACCGTCCACTGGCCAATGCGCGATGGCCACCGCACGGTTTCGCGGCAGGGCTGGCCCGTCGTCTGACTCGCTGGCGAGACTGGTCTGCTACCGCCTTGACCACTGCCGCTAGCCTTGCTGATGGCCGTCTTCGACGTGCTCGCAGTGGGCACCCAGGAGGGATTGTCCGAGACGAGTGCTCCCGAGCCAGCGCGATGCCAACGCTGCGTGCAGTGATAGCTCCCACCGGCCCAGCCATAGCACAGCCAGGAGCCCTGCACCGAGTAGCCCCGCACGTAGCGGAGACCTCCTGAGGCATGGGCATCGGCCTGGGGTGCTGGGCTCATCGCCAGTGTTCCCGCCAGAACGGCCATCAAGGACGCAGCCGCCACAGGACGGCTCAGGGTAGAGATCGACACGAGAGAGAACCTTCCACTAACAGGCTTCGCTACGCGGCACGAGGCCACGCATTCCTGGGCCATCACCCTGCGAGGTGGGGCACGCGTAGCGGGCGCGGACACGAGCCGCGCACAATTGCTCCTTGTCAGGTGCGAACCCTATACGCAGTGTTTTGCATATAGAACAGATGTACTGTTAGAACAAGTGTACTTGACGCAACGTGTCGAGCCGACAGATGGGCTATTGCCGCTTCGTAGCTTGTGCAGCAATCGAGGCATACAGAAAGGCCCGCCGCTGCCGCGAAAGAGGAGAGCCGAACGCGACCGGGCGGGCGATATCAGCGGTGAGTAATGTTAGGCGGTCTTAATTGTCCTGAAACACAACATGACAGGTCAGTCAGTGACCAACTTTATTGTCCAGTGACCAACTTAATTGTCACGGTACACACGCTGTACGCGGACAATAAAGTTGGTCACCCCCCTCGAATCGCAGCGCGCCCTTGAATTCGGACGTTGTGCCCCAGCGCGTTATGTCAATTACCACAATTACTGATCCCTGTACAAAGGGCTAAAAGCGGTAGCCACACTCAGCGATTGAGCCGCGAATGACCTGCCGCTTGTGGCGCAGACGCTCTTTCGCTCGTCGGAGCGCGGTATCGAGCTCCGCAAACGTGCGGCAGCAGACGTTGCCCAACTCACGACACTTCAAGTAGTTCCAGATCCCTTCTACTGGATTGAGATCAGGCGCATAGCCAGGCAGTTGCTCGAGATGGATACGCTTGGCGGCCCCACGGGCCAGAAAGTCTTTAATCGGCTGGCCGCGATGGATGGGGGCTCCATCCCAGATAATGAGGAGCTTGCCAGGGAGCTTGCGCAGCAGGACACGCAGAAATCGCACCACATCGGTGCTGTGATAGGCCTCCGTTTGCGTTTGCATCACCAGACGCTGGTCGGCGGTGAGGGCCGCAATCGCCGAGCGATGCTCCCGGGTCAAGGGAACCCGCAAGACTGGGGTCTGCCCGTGCCGCGCCCACGTGCGGACGTGATGGGGAAGCAGGGAAAACCCCGACTGATCAATCCACACGATCACTCGCTCCTCATCGTCGGCTTTTTTTTGAGGGCAGGCCAGCGCTGCTCCCACCAGACGCGGATCGCGTCTTCGTTGCGTTGCGTGGCGCGCTCGATGGGGCGCTGCACGCTGTAGCCCAGGCGATGGAGGAGACGGCTGATATGCGAGGGATCATAGGTCACCCCAAAGGTGCGTCGGATCACTTCGCCGACCCGTTTGCACGTCCAGGCCTGCCCGCGAAACCCGTACGCTTCCGCCCCACGATCCAAAAGCGCTGGCAACTGGGCGCGCTGGTCCGGCGTGAGCTTGGGCGTGGGGCCGGGGGCTGGATGGCGACGCAGTCCTTCCTCTACCCCCTCCGCTCGGGCCCGTGCGAGCCACTGGCTGACCGCTCCCGACGTCACCCCGAGGGCGGCCGCGATGTCTTGCTGTTTCCAGCCCGCTTCTTTGAGCTCCCAGGCGCGTCGCCGCCGTCCTTCGCGCCAGTCCAGCCGGGCTTTCTCCGTTCTCACCGCCTCACTCTATCACCACTTTAGCAACCTGTACAGAGATCAGTAAGTTGGTCACCAAAGTGCTTGACATGCCCAACATGAGGCCTCCACAGGACAATTAAGTTGGTCACTGACTGACCTGTCATGTTCCCCATTGACCACGCATCTCTCGGCATTCGAGGACACACATGTGTTTGGTCTCCCTTCGTCTGCTGGACATCTTGGAGCGCGCTCAGCCCGTGCCTGAGGCGCACTTTGTGCAGCGTACCCCCTATGGCCTTGATCAGTTCACCAATGGCGGGCAGCCACGGCGACCGTTCTACGCGGTGATCGACCTAGAGCTGGCGCGGCATCCGCGAACCATCCTGGCGAATGACTTCGACGATGAGCCGCTGCCTGTCCCGCATGGAGCGCCGCTGCGTCTACGTGTGGAGAGCGCGGTGGGCTACAAACTGGTGAAGTATTTGCGCTTCACCGAGTATCAAGTCATAGGCGATGGGCACGGCGGATCGCGTGAAGATCCCATGTTCTCCGGTCGAGGGGCGGAGATCTGAGCGCACAGCAAGCGTCCCTGGGTCGAGGGGAGCCCTGATAGGTCGGCATAGCCCGATCTGAGTTGGTGAAACGACAGCGAGTGTAACGGAAGGTGACGCAGATGCAAGAACAGGCGAAGCAGCAGCAGATTCCAGTCAAAGTCTATCGAACTGATGACCGCTTGATGATCGCCGCCCCGATGGCCGGGTTGGAACCGGAAGACATTCTGGTCGAAGTCACCGACGATGGCCGCCTGATTCTCCACGGAGACCAGCGCGCCCTGCTGAAAGACGTCAAGGAGTTGCTGATCGATGAATGGAGCGTCGGTGTCTATCACCGAGAGCTCGGGCTCCCGGTTCCCGTCAACGCGCTCTGCGCCAATGTCACCTATGGCAATGGGGTGTTGATGGTGGCCGCGCCCATCAGCGACCATACGTCCCCCGCGCGCCTGACGCTCGAACGGGTCACACCAACGCACGGGGAACGTCAAGGCAACGTGGGTCACCTTGTCACCTGTGTTCCGACGTGAGAGCGTGTGTAGACGCAGAAAGCGCGTACACGTATGTCGATACACATGGTGCGGCTTCTTGGACGAGAGCGCATGGCAGATGGCACAATGGCGTTTCACGTCGAGAATCCGGACGGCTTTCTGTACAGGGGCGGTCAGTTCGCCGACTGGACGCTCATCGACCCGCCCCAAACCGATGTGGAAGGCAACACGCGCGGGTTTTCTCTGGCGAGCGCTCCCTACGAAGAGGACCTGAGAATTGCCACGCGCCTGCGTGATACGGCATTTAAGCGGGTACTCAAAGACCTGCCCGATGGAACACCATTGAAGCTGGATGCGCCGTACGGCTCATTGACGCTGGGTACGAAGACGGCCATCCCCGCGATCTTTCTCACGGTCTTTCTCACGGTCTTTCTCACGGGCGGGATCGACATCACGCCTGTTCGAAGCATCGTCCTCGCAAAGGGGAATGTACTATGGCGGACGACGCACAATCAGTGTCGCTTAAGCGCGTCTACGAAACGCCAGAGCTGGGCGATGGGCTGCGTGTGCTAGTCGAACGCCTCTGGCCACGCGGACTGTCCAAGGAGCGCGCGCACGTTGATGTCTGGTTGAAGGATAGCGCGCCGAGCCACGAGCTGCGCACGTGGTATGACCATGATCCGGCCCGGTTCGCGGAGTTCCGCCGCCGCTACGAGGCGGAGCTCGCGGGTGAGCCAGCCCGCTCCGCCCTGGCGCAGCTACGTGAGATGGCGGAACGTAACCATGTGACGCTGGTGTTCGCCGCGCGCGATGCCGAGCTCTCGAATGCGGTGGTACTGCGTGAGCTCCTGCGTGGGGCCGGGCATCCGTAACCTGCCCGCTCACTCGGTCGCATTCGGATGCCACACGCGATGTCGCTCTTGCTGGCGTAGCGCCCCTCTGATCGTGTGCCTTGGCCTTGATCCGCATTGGCCGCGAGCGCTTCATGGCCGCCCTCACGCATCCTTCCACGCGTGTTGCTCCCACAGGGCAGTGAAGGCTGAAAGAGATCGCACGGAGAGTCACTCTCCGTGCGATCTCGTGTCTCGTCCCCAGTAGCGAGGGCAAGCGCGAGGCATCCGCTGGCGGCGCCTAAGACCTGCCCAACGCCATGGTCGCGGTTCCTCCTTATGGCGGCCGCTAACGAGCAACATGACGAGTCAGTCAGTGACCAACTTTATTTTACAGTGACCAACTTTATTTTACAGTGACCAACAGCTCCAACCAAGACAACGACGGCTACTCGACTGTCACCGACTTGGCAAGGTTGCGTGGCTGATCGATGTCGCAGCCACGTAGCACCGCGACGTGATAGGCCAGCATCTGCATGGGAATTATGGCCAGCAGCGGTGTGAACGGTTCAGGCGCCTCCGGTACATAAAGCACATTGTCAGCGTGACGCTGGATGTTCGTGTCGCCCTCAGTTGCAACCGCGATTACCCGCGCGTCGCGCGCCCGCACCTCCTGCACATTACTGATGACCTTGTCATATGTCCGCCCTGCCGTTGCCACCGCCAACAACGGCACCTTCGCGTCGAGTAAGGCGATAGGACCATGCTTGAGCTCACCGGCGGCATAGGCCTCGGCGTGGATGTAGGAGATCTCTTTGAGCTTGAGGGCACCCTCCATCGCCAGCGGATAACCAGGCCCGCGCCCAATGAACATGCAACTCTGCACCTGCGCTAGGTCCGCCGCAACCGCTTGTGTCGGATCATCGCGGCCGTCGCGCGCAGCAACTTCCGCCAGCAGGCGCTCCATCTGGCCAGGAATAGCTTGAAGCGCCGCGAGCATCTCCTGCATCTCTTGAGGATGCAAAGCGCCCAGATGACGTCCAAGCCAGAGTCCGGCCAGATAGAGCACTGTCGTCGTCGTCACAAACGTCTTGGTCGCGGTAACGCTGATCTCTGGTCCCGCTTGCAGATAGAGCACACCATCAGCTACTCGGGTGATAGCACTTCCGACAACATTAGTGACGGCGATCACGGGCGCGCCAAGCTCGCGCGCCAGACGAGTAGCAGCCAAGGTGTCCGCCGTCTCGCCTGACTGTGTAACCGCGATGCAGAGCGTGTCCGGCCCGACAAGCGGATCGGCGTAGCGATACTCAGAGGCAATGGCTACCTCGACAGGCATACGTGCCCAGCGCTCGATGGCGTACTTGGCAAGCAGCGCCGCATGTACAGAGCTACCACAGCCCAGGAGCGTGATGCGGCGTATGCTCTTCAATGCACCTGAAGCAGCAACCCTGTCCAGTGCATCGAGACGAAGCCCGAGTGTGTCGCCAGTTGTTGACACACGGCCGAGCATGGCACGGCGCAGCGACTGCGGCTGTTCATGGATCTCTTTCACGAAGAAGTGAGGATACCCACCCTTCTCCGCCGCCTCGGCGTCCCAATCAGCATAGAGCGGCTTGCGAGTAAGCTCCTTGCCGGTGAGATCCATGAGCTTGTAAGAGTGCTGCATCACGTCAGCGATCTCACCTTCCTCCAACACCACGATCTTGCGTGTGTGCTCCAGGAGGGCGGGAATGTCCGAGGCGATGAAGTTCTCGTTCTTACCCAGGCCAATGATCAAGGGACCATTCAACCGGGCAGCGACAAGGTGGCCGGGATGCTCGCGGCTGACGACAACGATCGCATAGGAGCCGGTCACGAGGTTGAGCGCTTGACGCACCGCCTCGGCAGGGTCTCCGGTCTCCGGCAGCATATCTTCGATCAGGTGGGCCAGCACCTCAGTGTCGGTCTCGGACTGGAAGGTATGTCCTTTGGCCAACAGGCCGTCGCGCAACTCGGCATAGTTCTCGATGATGCCGTTGTGGATCACCGCGACATTGCCAGAGCAATCGGTATGCGGGTGCGCGTTCTCGTCGTTCGGACGTCCATGGGTAGCCCAGCGAGTATGCCCGAGGCCGACCGAGCCATCCGGTTCTAGTACTCCGATTGCCGCACGCAGATTTTCCAACTTGCCAGCGGCCTTGCGGACCTGGAGTTCGCCTGTGGCGGAAAGGACAGCGATTCCGGCGGAATCATAGCCGCGGTATTCGAGGCGGCGCAGACCTTCGAGGAGGATCGGGGTAGCATTCTGCTCCCCAACGTAACCGACGATGCCACACATAGTGGGCGCAATCCTTCTACGGTACCGCCATTGGCCGCGTCTTGTCCCGGCAGTCGCCTACCGGCTTTCCCCGCGAACCTTATGAGGGTGATGGCTTCGCCCACCCTGGAGGCTCCCCGCTGATTCATCCGAACGGCCTCCACCTCGTCAACTGGAACTCCTCCCGTGTTCCAGCCCATGCGCTTTATAGTCGCGACAATAATCTCGAACGAGTTGGGCCCTCGCTCACCTCTAAAACGTACAACTCGTATACAAGGCAACGCAAGAAAGCACGTCGCATTTTCGAGTGCACCGTAGGCAAGATGACCGCTCGTTCCGTGTCCATAGTATCATGTCTTGTGTCGCAATTCTACTAACCACGACCCGAAAGGATATTGCATGATCTGGCTGCGACCAGGCCTGGAGCGCATCGGACCGTTGCCTGCGGCCTTTGCCACCGATGCGAATGTGCCGGTGCTAGATGCCGCACTGTTCGATGTAGATGGGGTGCTGATCGACGTAACTGGCTCCTATCGCCTCTCGGTGATGGCTGCAAGCGAATTTGTCGTTCGCAACGTCAATGGTCTGACCGACGCGCCAGAACCGCTGATCACCGATGAAGATGTCGCCGCCTTCAAGCGAGCTGGCGGATTCAATAGCGATTGGGATCTGACGCAGGCGCTTGGGGCACTTTGGACGGCACGCCTGCGTGAGTGGCGCGGCAAGCCTGAGGCAGAGGTGCCACTGACCGAATGGGCACAGCGTGCGAGCGAGGCCGCACACGAGGGCCACGGCGGCCTGCGATGGCTGCAAGAGGCCGTACCAGCCTCGGCAATTCTGCCGTGGGATGAGGCGCGCTTGATTCACGACGAGTTCTACTGGGGAGCCAACCTGCTGCCACAGGTCTACGAGCGCGAATCGAAGTACGCGCCCGATGCGCCCGGCGTGGTCATGAACGAAGAATTACTGCTGGTGCCTGAAGTACTACCCGCGCTGGTGAAGATGGGCATCACGCGCTTTGGGCTCGTCACCGGACGTAACGGACCAGAGGTCGCCTGGGTCTTGCGGCGCCTCAACGAGGGCACCGGCCTACATGAGGACGATCCTGATTCGGAAGTCGGCTGGTTCGAGAGCCTGCACGGTGGCTCACCATTTCGCGGCATCGTTTCGGCGGACGTGTTTGTCAAGCCCGACCCCCGTGCGCTCGCGCATGGCATCACAAACGTGCAGGCGCATGGCGCGGTCTATGTCGGCGACACAGCAGACGATCTGGCGGTAGTAGTGCGTTACCGTAGCGAGCTACAGGCACAAGATGCCAGCCTGCCGCCAGTCCTCGCCGTAATGATTGCTGAAGGGACAACAGCCGACGTGTATCGCGAGCGTGGTGCGGATATCCTCTTGTCGCATATTCGCGAACTGCCTGAGGCACTGGCCACGCTGGGCGCACATGCCACCGATGCCCACTAGCCTTGGTCTGATGCTCACGCAGGTGGCAGGAAGCCTTGGGCATTGAAGTTGCCACCGAGCACAGCCGAGGCAGGCGCACCGAGCCAGCGCTCCAGCACCGTGGCATACACCGAGCGGAAATCGGTGGTGAAGACGAGGTTGTCATTCGCGTCGAGGTGCGTCAGGTCCGGCGGCTCGCCATAGACGCCACCTTGCACGGCGCTCCCCAGCACGAAGAGGGGTGCCGCCGTGCCGTGATCAGTTCCCTGGCTGGCGTTCTCTTCCACACGCCGCCCGAACTCGGACCACGTCATCACCACCACGTTCTCAGCGGACTGGTGCGCTTCCAGATCGGTATAAAAGGCGGCGAGGCCCTCAGCGAGTTGCTGGAGCAGTTGAGCGTGCGTATTCTGCTGCACACCATGGGTATCGAAGCCGCCGAGCGTCACATAGCCCACGCGCAGCCCTAGTCCCTGCACGATCACCTCGGCCAGCACCTGCAAGCCCTTGGCAAAATTGGTGTTTGGGTATTGCACCGCCGCCTTGTATTGTGAGATCGCCGAGTCGAGTGACTTCGCCCCCTCGACGGCGCTCTGCGCGGTGGCATCCAACAGCGCGGCGTAGGGCGCAGAGCGCGGATAGGTATTGTAGAGCTTGAGCAGCGTCTGTATCCGTGCATTCGCTGCTGTCGTGCTGCTGCCTGCGGGATCGGCTTGCAGGCGATAACTGGCAGTGTTGTTGACCACCGGCACGTCGGCGTTGAGTGCATTGAGCGCCGTTGGCAGGGCAGTGCCAACCGCCAGAGATTGGAATGGGTGGCCGTCCTTATCCACCATACCCGCAACGAACTTGCCGAGCCACCCCTGGGTACCCTGGCCATTGAGATCGAGCGTCTGCCAGATATCCATCGCCGCGAAGTGCGAGAGATTGGGATTAGGATAGCCGACGCCCTCGACCACCGCGACCTTGCCCTGCTGCCAGAGTGGCAGCAGGCTCTTGAGCGCAGGATGCAAGCCCAGTCGCTCATCAAGTTGCAGCACATCGGTCTGCGCGACGGCAAGCGTAGGGCGGGCCTGATAGTAGGCGCTGTCGGCATAGGGCACAATGGTGTTGAGGCCGTCGTTACCGCCCGCCATCTGCACCACGATCAGCGTGCGATTCTGCGCGGCCTGCGCCCAGGTGACGCCTTCGTGCGCGGCATTCGAGGCGGCGCGCACGGCCCGCGCAAAGATCGACGGCATAATCATGCCCGCGCTCACGGCCAGCAGGCCATCCTTGATCATCGCGCGGCGGCTGATTTGAATGGGCATGGCAGTTATTCCCCCGTCATCAGTTCATCTGGTACTCGGGCGCGGACATCAGCAGGTAGAGCATCTGGCGCACACTCGCCGCTGGAACTTTGGTGCCGCTGGCAAGCGTGAAACTCGACCCGCTCGTGCTCGTCTGGGAAACTGCGTCGTGCAGTACCGCACGATGGCTGGCATCGATCTGGTTATCGAGCAGAGAAGCGATGTAGTAGTCCGCAAGCTCAGTGGGCGTATTGATCTTGCGCTGGTCGATGACCTCTTGCACAGGAGGATGACTGCCAGCAGCGGTCAGGTTCGGTGAGGTCGCGCGCTTGGCCGACTTTGGCGTGGTACCGGTGGCCGCCGCCGCCAGCAGGTTGATGAAGTTGACGCGCGTGAGCCAGGCCTGTGTCGATATCCAGGCCGGGCTGGCCTTGTCGCCCGGCCAGCCAGCAACGTTCGGCGGCTCGAAAGGAATCTGGCCCAGTGAGGTAAAAGTGCCAGTCATGCCAGTGCCAGTTGTCTTAAGCCCCAGTCCCCGCATGGCTCCTACCAGGAATTCCATCGGACTCTTGACGCGCGCTCGGTAAGCCTTGGTGCTGAAGAACGCCGGAGATTTGAGCATTGCGCGCACCATCGCGCCGATATTGTGGTCATTGTGGTAATAGGCGTCCACCAACGGCTGAAGGTCGTCGGCGCTGGGATTGTCGTAAACGAAAAAGCTCCACATACGGCTGGCCAGGTGCTTACCTGTCGCTGGATGCGCAGCGACGATCTTGACCACGTCGCCTACGTCCATCTTGCCACTGTGTCCGAGGAAGTTCACCGTGCCGGAATAGTGGCGGCGTGGCACAAAGACACTTTTGCCGTCGCGCACAAGCCAGCCTGTGAGCGCGAGCGCACCCTGGTGCACATCGTCCTGCGTGTAGTTGCCCAGCCCCATCGCGAAGAGTTCCATCATCTCGCGCGAATAGTTCTCATTCGGCGAGTTGCCCACACTGAGGCGGCCATCCAGCCAGTAGAGCATCGCTGGATCGACGGTGATCGCACCGAGCAATTCGTCGAATCGGCCCATACCCTTGGCACGCAGCAATTCATTCTGCTGAATCATAAGCGGGTAGTTCGCTTTGCCGCCGAGCTTGCCAAGGCTGCTCGTGAGCACGCCATGCCAGAACAGCGTGAGCTTCTCTTCGAGCGGGCGGGCGCTATAGATCATACGCAGCAGGAACCAGCGCATGGCGTCATTTGCAGTCGTGAAGTCTAGATTCAGCCCGGCGAGCCGCTTATCAAGTGCGGCGTTTGCGATTGATGAGGGAGAGAGCAAACGGTCAATAGAGCCATCTACACCCGCATCCAGGTAGTCAGCGATGTCAGCGGTTGAAGGGCCGAAGCCAGCACGGCGCAACAGATGGGAGATGCGCCCGGCATCGGCGCTGAACAGATCAACCGATGGGGTGAGGCGATGGATCAACACCGCGCCCACGCCTGCGCCCACAGCGCCAACTCCCAAAGCGCCTGTGCCGATGAGCGCTGCACGCCGCGAGATACCTTTGCGCGGTGGCTTGCCTAACCGCTGCGTTGGTGCCTCTACCTGCGTCACGAGCGCACGGTTTGCGGTCGTACTGTCAAACGCGTCGCTGTACGTCTCGTCACCTGGAAGGCCGCCTCGTTCCTGCTCTCGCATGCCCAACTCCGCAGCGGTCGCGCAGGCGACCAATAATCCTTACAGCTTCGTCGCGGACACGTACTTTGCCATGATATGCCTTGCAGATTAGCAGATGCTTAGCGCTCGCTTAGAACTTGATGACGATAGTCCTATAGCAAGCTCAGCACTCACAGACTGGAGCGACATAGGAAGCTGAAATCCAGGATTGTGGCTACTGGCCTTCACCGGGATAGGTTGCCAGCGTCTCGATCAGCAAGTCCCAGAAGCGATCTACGTAGATACCCTGGCCGACGAACGCATTAGGCGGTTGACCAGTGACGCCGTAGACATCGCAGAGGGTACGGCCTTTGGTGAACTCACCGTGCAACTCGATGTCTACACGCATTGGCTTGCCCTGGCAGCAACGTCGCGTCGATGACATGGGCCACAGTGCAGGGATCGTGCACTGGCGGCGCAGGCATACCAAAGACTTCCAGATAGGTGGAGGCGAAGAACTCCAACAGCTCATCAACCAATTTGGCCACCGGACTACCCAGCGCACGGATGCGTTTTCGCACTTCGGGCGTCGCCTGTACCTGGTGGGTCACATCCAGGCCGATCATCGTGAGCGGGCGTCCGCAGGTGAAGACGACATCCGCCGCCTCAGGGTCAGCGTAGATATTGAACTCGGCTGCGGGCGTAGTATTGCCGAGGCCAATAGCACCACCCATCAGCACGATTTGCTGAATCTTTGGCACGATGCGCGGCTCCCGCCGCATGGCCGTTGCTACGTTTGTTAGCGGGCCAGTGGCTACGAGCGTCAGGTCGTCATCAGAGCGCATGAACAGGTCGATCAACAGGTCCACAGCATGGATCGGGGCTAACTCCAGGTCTGGCTCAGGCAGTGTAGGGCCGTCCAGTCCCGACTCACCGTGGATATCCGCCGCGACGTACTGCGCGCGCACCAACGGTCGATCCATCCCAGCCGCGATAGGCACGTCGCGGATGCCTGCCAGCGAACAAACCTTGAGGGCGTTGCGCGCCGTCTTTTGCACCGTCTGATTGCCTGCTACCGTTGTGATGGCCTCCAGCTTGAGTCGCGGTGAGTGGGCCGCGAGAAGGATCGCAATAGCGTCATCGTGGCCTGGATCGCAGTCGAGCACGATGCGCTGGCGTGATGGTTTGCGGTCAGAATCTGCCTGGGTAGCCGTGCGGCGTTTGGCCATGTCTCGTCTCCCCCGGAACGTACTCGCGTGCATGCGCAGATGTATTTGAAGGCATTATAAGCACTGACATCTCAGAAACCATGCTACCATGCAATCCAATGTAGGTCGTATTGCACAAAGTGACGCAACCGAGTGCGAGGAGCTATAGAACGTGGACGAAATGCAAATAGCAGCTAAGGGTGATACTGCGCGGCCTGATGGCGAGACAGACGGAATAGCGGCCTTGCCGAAGGTGGAACTACATCTCCACCTCGACTGCTCGCTGAGCTACGATGTCGTACATCGCCTCGATCCTACAGTCTCGTTGGCAACCTTTCGCCAGGATTTCGTTGCACCTGCTAAATGTCACAGCCTCGTAGACTTTCTCACTCGCCCACCACGCCAGATTGCCCTAATGCAAACACAGGAACAACTGCATCTGGCGACGCTCGACGTCTTCGAGCAGTTGCGTCGCGATGGCGTGATCTATGCCGAGCTACGATTCGCACCCCTACTCCACACTGAACAAGGGCTGACGCCAGAACAAGTTGTCTCGGCGGTTGATGCGGCAGTGGCCGAGGGCACCGCGCGTACCGGCGTCGAGGCGCGTCTGATCCTCTGCACACTGCGCCACTTCACACGCGAGCAAGGATTGGAGACGGCACAACTCGCGGCGCGCTTTGCCGCCATGCCAGGCAGCTCTGTGGTGGCTATCGATCTCGCAGGTGACGAGGCAGGTTTTCCCATCGATCCGCATGTGGCGGCCTTCGAGTTTGCTGCACTGCATGGATTATCACGTACCGCACATGCCGGAGAGGCGTTGGGAGCTGCGAGCGTGCGCGAAACCCTGGCAGCACTCCATCCTACGCGCATTGGCCATGGCGCACGCTTAATCGAAGATGCTGCCCTGGTGGAGTCGCTGCGCCAGTCGCGTGTCCACCTCGAAGTGTGCCCAACATCCAACGTCCAGACCAACTTGTGCGCTACCTATGCCGACCATCCAATCAATCGTCTCTACCAGGCAGGCGTCTCCCTCGGAGTGAGCACCGACACCCGAACAGTCACAGACGTGACGCTACGTGACGAGTACACTCGGCTGGGTGCGACGTTTGGCTGGACCGCCTCGCACCTGCTACGGTGCAACCTCGACGCATTAGCCGCTACCTTCGCGCCACAAGAGGTGAAGTCATCTTTGGAAACACGGTTGCGCGCGGCCTATGGCGACGAGACAGGCTATCAGGCATGAAGCGTTCAATTACTGTAGCGTCGTCCCAGTTCCTCCTGAGTTGGCGGCGGACCGGGGAGTGATGTTCCTGACTTGGTGTGCAGCGCATCGAGAATTAGCGCCAGATAGCGGCGACGCAGTTGGCTGTTGCGCTCTTCGTCGCCGACACGTACTGCTTGTAGCTGCTCAAAGAGCAGCGCAATATCGCTGACTTCGATATCAGGGCGCACTTCACCAGCTGACTTGGCACGGTCGAGCAGTTGGAGCGTGGCCTCATTCGCCTTTCGCCCCAGACGATACAACTCCTCGGTGGCGGTGAAGTTCCCTGCGAAACGCACCGAGAGCGAGCCTGCGCCCTCGTCTAGAGCGCGATCCATGAAGTGCGCCAACGAGTCCCATGGATCGCCCTTGTCGGCGAATGCAGACTCCGCCGCGGCAATGTAGCGCTCCAATCCGTCCAGCGAGAGCCGTTGGAGTAGATCATCTTTGCTTCGGTAGCGGCGGTACAGCACACTGATGCCGACTCCCGCCCGCTCAGCCACCGCCGAGATCGGCGCATCGGGATCGGCGGTGAAGACCGCACGCGCCGCGTCGAGCACCAACTGGTCGTTGCGAATCGCTTGCGCTCGGCGTCCACTCAACGGCCCAGACTTTGTCGTCTCCACGTATTCGGATACCCCCAAACCTGTCCACTGGCAATCGGAACAAACTATTCCATTCCATCATAGTATATGATACAATATTGGAGCGGAACAGTCCGTTCCGATTAGACATCAAAGAGACAGCGAAAGGAGCCTCGACATGGCTGCCAATAACGCGAGCCAGAACACGCAAGACAACAAGGTCGGAGACGCCACGATTCGTCCGTTTCATATCGATATTCCCCAAGCTGATCTCGACGATCTGCGTGACCGCCTGGCGCGTACTCGATGGCCTGAGGAACTACCTGGCGTCGGCTGGAGCCGTGGCGTGCCGCTAGGCTATCTGAAAGAGCTTGCCGAATACTGGCGTACTGCCTACGACTGGCGCGCCTGGGAAGCCAAGCTCAATGCTTTGCCACAGTTCACCACGAAGATTGACCGCACGAATGTCTACTTCATCCATGTGCGCTCGCCCGAACCGGACGCGCTGCCACTCATCCTTACGCATGGCTGGCCCGGCTCTGTCATCGAGTTTCTTGATCTGATCGGGCCGCTGACTGATCCACGCGCGCACGGTGGCAATCCGGCCGACGCCTTTCACGTCGTCATACCGGCTATTCCTGGCTACGGCTTCTCCGGCCCAACGCACGAGGCTGGGTGGGATTCGGCCCGCGTCGCCCGTGCCTGGGCTGAGCTGATGAGTCGGCTGGGATACGAGCGCTACGGTGCCCAGGGCGGCGACTGGGGCGCATTCGTCGCGCCGGAGTTGGGACGCGCCGCTCCCGGTCACGTCGTCGGCGTACACGTCAATGCCGCTACCATGGGATTCATCCCGTTTGGGCCAATCGATCCCGACGAGATGGCAACGTTCACAGATTCAGAGAAGCAGCGCTTGCAGCGCCTCAACAACTTCCTGAGCGATGGCAACGGCTATTTCCAGATTCAGGCAACGCGCCCACAGACGCTGGCCTACGCGCTCATCGACTCGCCGGTTGGCCAGCTTGCCTGGATCGCCGAGAAGTTCAATGAGTGGAGCTTCCCTGCAGACGAACTGCCCGAGCAGGCCATCGACCGCGAAATCGTCCTCACTGGCGTGATGCTCTACTGGCTGACTGGAACGGCTGGCTCCTCGGCACGCTCGTACTATGAGAACATGCACGTATCAAACTGGAATCAGCAACCCCTCACCACTCCAACCGGCGTGGCCGTCTTCGCCGAGGATGTGGCCATCCGCCGCTATGCCGAGCGTGGCAACAACATTGTGCACTGGTCAGAGTTCGACCGTGGCGGCCACTTCGCTGCCCTCGAAGCGCCCGATCTGCTGGTCGGCGATGTACGGGACTTCTTCCGCTCACTCCGCTAATATGGGGATACGCTGCGACGTTGGATGTTCTGGCGTCGCAGTCACTGGGTGCCAGTCTGGCCGCAGGAGGGTGAAATTATGCCAACACGCCCATCGAAAGCGACCGCCGATTCTGGCGAGGTGCTTAGCCAGCGCGCGCTCAACCGTGCCTTGCTGGCGCGCCAGATGCTGCTGCAACGTGCCAACATGCCCGCCGCCGAGGCAATCGAGCATCTGGTTGGCATGCAGGCGCAGTCGCCGCAATGCGCCCTATGTTGGCCTATGGTCGCGGCTAGAGAATTTCCAGCCAGACGAACTAGTCGAATTGATCAACGGACGGCAGGCGGTACGCACCTCGCTGATGCGCACTACGCTACATCTGGTGACGGCGAGTGACTGCCTGGCGCTGCGCCCAATCATGCAATCTGTGCTGGAGCGCGGCTTCTATACAGGGAGTCCATTCGCCCGGCACGTCAAAGGTGTTGACATCGCGGCGGTTTTGGCCACTGGCCGTACGCTTCTCGCAGAGCGACCACGCACCACCGCCGAGCTTGGCAAGCTCCTACAAGAGCAATGGCCAGATCGCGATCCGGTTGCACTCGCACACGCCGTCCGCTACCTGCTGCCCCTGGTGCAGTTGCCCCCGCGCGGCATCTGGGGCGCTGGTGGCCAGGCAACCTGGACCACCGTTGAAACCTGGCTTGGACGCTCCCCAGCCATTGATCCGTCGCCAGATTCGGTGATCCTGCGCTACCTGGCAGCATTCGGCCCAGCGACCGTCAAGGACATTCAGGCCTGGTGCTGGCTCACTCGACTGCGCGAGGTGGTCGAGCGACTGCGCCCCCAGTTGCGCACATTTCGCGACGAGCAGGGCAACGAACACTTCGACCTGCCCGATGCGCCGCGACCTGATCCTGAGACAGCAGCCCCTCCGCGTTTTCTGCCAGAGTACGACAACCTGCTGCTCTCGCATGTCGACCGCACACGCGTCATCGCCGACGAGCATCGCGAACGCGTCTTCACCAAAGGCGCCGTACTTGTCGACGGTTTCGTCTGTGGCATCTGGAGTGTCGCACGACAACGCCGAGCCGCCACGTTACAGATCCAACCATTTCAGACCCTCAGTGAGCCAGACTGTGTCGCTGTAGCTGAGGAAGGTTCACGCCTGCTCACCTTCATCGCGTCGGACGCTGAGGCCAAGGATGTCCAGTTCGCTTGAGTCTCAGCATATAAAGCCCTCGACGGCGTCGTTGGCCCCTGCTACCATGAGCGGCAAAGCGCGTTGTGTTGTAGGGAGCAAGGGTAGATGACGGTGCGTTGGAAGGTATGGGGTGTCCCTGCGCTCGTCATCGCGGCGACGGTGGCTACTGGCTTGCTCAACACTGGGCTATGGGACAGTGCAGCCGACATCAATGGCTACGCAGCCTATGCCGATGCGTTCTGGCACGATAGCCCGCTCTTCCACGCACTGCCACAAGAATATCCTCCGCTCGCATTGCTACCGTTCTCGCTTACACTCTCACAACTGCCGGGCGCGCCGCTGGCGTCATTTATTGTCGGCTTCGGCATACTCTTCTTTGTCGGATACCTCTGCTTCCGCCGCTTTGCGTCGCGAGCGAGCGCAGGGCGCTATGCACTCTACCTGCTGCTGGGCGCACAGGCGACCCTGTTGGATCGCTACGACCTCGCGCCCGCACTGCTAAGTATGACCGCGCTCTGGTGCGCCGAACGCAAGCGCTTCGCCTGGGCCTATGCCGCTCTTGCGGCGGGGGCAGCGCTTAAGCTCTATCCACTCGCGCTCCTGCCCGTCGTGGCGATAGCCCACTACCACTCGCTGCGCGCAGCAGGATACAAGCCCATTCGTGCCACTGCACACATTGGTATAGGAGCAGCCATATCTGCGTTCTTCGCAGCAGTGTTGATCTTCGTGCCAGCGCTGGTCACAGGCCAGCAGCAGACATGGCTTAGCTATGCGATTCACCGCCCAGTGCAGGTGGAATCTGTTCCAGGCACCTTAGTCTGGCTTGGGACATTTCTCGGCGCGATGGCACATCTGGAGGACTCGTTTGGCTCGCAGGGCTGGGTCGGCGGCCTAAGTGGAGCCGTGGCTACTCCCTCCTTAGTCCTCGGGGCAGCCGGATTTCTCTGGGTCTGGTGGCGGCAGATGCGCGGTGATATCTCGTTACATCGCGCCGCGCTGGTGTCACTGTGCCTGCTCATCATCAGTGGCAAAGTGCTCAGCGCACAGTACCTGATCTGGTTGCTGCCTGTGGCGGCACTTGCCGGTGGCCTCGAACCCTGGTGGATCGCCGTGGCGGCGCTCACCTCACTGGAGTTTCCGCTCCTATACCCTTACTCCAGAGGCATTCCACCCCTCTCAAACTGGTTGGTGCAAGCGTTTCTGCTCGACGTGGCAATCCGCAATATACTGTTGGTAGGACTCACCCTGCGACTGCTCTTGTCTCATCACAAACGCCAAGACACAGACCTGCCTGACAAAACAGGCGGTATTATTGGCACCGCATTACCAGTGCACGGAGTGGTGTCGCAGGCGTGAAGGTGCAATTCGCAAATATACGGCGCTCAATGTCGCGTCGCAGGTCGGCGTATATCTGCCGACCTTGCTAAAAGCAATAACACCTCACATGGTTAGGGGAAGGAATTCGTGATAGCCAACCAACAACAGCGATCGGCCACGACATACAACCGCTACTTCGTGCGCGGGCTTGCCTGGGGCGCATTCGCCATGACGCTTTTCGGCACAATCTGTCAGGAGCGCCCGCTGCAATTCTGCCGACAACACCCGTACAGACAGTGCTTGCCTTCGTCGTGGTAGCAATCATCGCCGTGGCGCTGCTCTTGGGCAGTTATATGCTCGGACGGGCCGCGACGAGCATTCCCGTTGATATGTCTCCAGAAGGGAGAGCGCGCGGAAACGCTATTGGCAAACGCCTGGGCACATCATTTGGGGTGATCTTTGGCAGCGAGGCGCTTTTCATTGCCATCGCTTCGAGCATCCTCGGCTCTGTGCAGCAGGACGCCTTCATTGTGCCGGTGATCGTGCTGATTGTGGGCGCGCATTTTCTGCCGCTTGCACCGGTCTTCAACGTGCGGCTGTACTACGTCACTGGGACGCTGCTGATTCTGGCATCAGTGATCACGTTGCTGGCCATTCCGAAATCGCAGACCGTCCATGACGTCGCCCTCTCGATTGTCGTGCCCGCTACGTGTAGCGCGCTGATCCTGTGGGCTACAGCCGTCGCGATCCTCACGATGGGCAGGCGGATCGTACGAGCGGGAGGCTGATGTGCCACGCCCAGCATAATAACCAGCCCCCTTCCCACGTGACAGGAAGAGGGCTAGCGAGAGAGGTTCGCTCGCTACGCAGAGAACCAGAAGTGCCACTGGGCATTCTCGAGCAGGTAGTACGAGGCGACATCGCGTGTGGTGGTCTTGCCGTTGAGCGTGAAAGTAACCTTATCGTGCACCACGAAATAGGCCTGCCCGGTCGAGGCTACCTGCACCTGGATTGGGTTGCTATCAGGGGTGATTGCGGTAATCGTGCCCACCTTCTTGAGCGAGCTGGTCATCGCGTCGGCGAACTGCGCTTGAGTATATTGCCCGCGTGCAATCGTCGAGGAGGCATTGTACACTGGCCCCCAATTGGCAACCGACGGATCTTTGCTGGCGACAACGAGTTGAGTCTCATATTGGTTGGCGTCCTGGGAAGCACTGGCGATGGGATCTTGACAGTTGCCGCTCGCATCGCACCCGGCAGCCATCGTATAGGTCGTCGCATTTGATTTGCCCACGCAGAAGCTGTTCACCGCGTCCACATTGGCAATCGCCCCATCCGCGTTAAGCACCAGCGGCAAGTATTGAAGCTGGGCGAAGGCAACCAGGGCGTGCGCGTCAAAATGCGCATCGAGGAGCGCGGCCACATCCCCTGGTTGGGCTCCCACGAGCTGCGCGCGTTGGCAGGCGCTGGTGGTGACGCTAGCAAGGCTCGCCTGTCCCGCACCGGACGACGCGGTGAAGTCTCCATTTGCCTGCGTGGAAAGCCTTGCCACGCCGAGAATCTGCTCCCCAGTAGGCAGCGTAAAGCTGTATTGCCCTATCGATGCCACTACGACCTTGCCCCTTGCGGGCGCAGCCTCGCCGTGGATGCGGATGCTGAAGGCCGTCTGGTCTGACTCGTCCTGCCAGTTCCCAACGTCAGGGACGTTTGGAGGAGCCAGGGCGATACGTGCCAACGAGCCCTGTGCCACGGGTGCATGCAGGAACGTCAACGCGAAAGCAAGGCCGAGGACAGCCAGCAGCGGCACACCGATGCGCAACGCTGCCGGGGCGGAGAGCCACAGCAACTCCAGGCGTGCTAAGGGGGACGACAGCCTGATATGGTGACGCCGCAGTGCGCGAGCATTGTGTCTTTGCGGTCGCATATGTACCTCCCTGCTCCGCTAGGGGAGCGCCACGCCGTCGGCTTTGGTCAGGATATAGAAGATCTCCGTTGACACGTCCGTCTTGTCGGTATGCCCTGTGATGTCCTTTACTGGCCAGAGTGTGCCCGGAGCCTGTATCGGCGGCTGGGTAATATTGAGATGCTGCACCGGCGAGTTGATAATCTGGCCGGCCGCGGATTTGGGGTCTAATGTACCCTTGAGCAGGTCAACTACGAAGCTCGCATCGACAGAATGTGAGTCGATGAGCACCCAGTTGTGGTACTGCGGCAAATTTTCGCGATAGCCAGTGAGGCTGCCGGAACAACCGTCGCAAAGGCCGCCGCCACCCCACAGCGGGGCAACGGTTGCGCTGTTGTTCTGCGCGAGCATCACGAAATCGCCAAGGTTAAGCGTTGGCGCACCGGGAGTTACTGGCACTCCATAGACGGTGACTCCCATGCGAATCTGCACATTGCCGTAGAAGTTGTAGACATCGACGCCAGAAGGTAGCGGCACCTGATCGTGGGCCTGGATGTTGGGACTTTGCGGTGTCTGGTCCTGCAGGCCCTGGCTGGTCGGGTCCAGACCGATGGCGTTCTTGACCTTCGTGTAGATGGTCTGTTGTAGCAGCGGCAGCACCGAGGCGAACGGCGTGATGGGATTGGGGATGCTGCCGTCGCCGCTCAGCGCAGCGGCGTTGTAGCCCTTGTTGATCGTCAGCAGCCACGATCCTTGCTGGTCGCCGTCGATGAAGAAGACGTGGTCGATCTTGCTGACAGCGCCTGCGCAGCGCTGTGTCGCATAGGGCGCTACTGGCACACGGCATCCAGCAAGGAATGAGCGCACGACCGCGCCGCCCATGCTATAGGCGATGAGCGTCACTTTGCTCGTGCCAGTTCCAGCGCCAGCGGCCTCGGCGCTGAGCGCATCCACCGTATTGGCTAGTTGCAATGTGTTCTCATCCACTGACCCTTGGCTCTGGCACGGGCGGCTGGCGTTGCCTGGAATGCAGGCGGTGGCATAGTCGGTCGTATCCAGGGGGAAGCGGCAGCCAGATGGCGCGCCATTGTGGTCGTATGCGCGGTCGTCCACGTAGCAGAGCGCTTCGAAGTATTTCGGGTCATACTTGAGTGTCAGCGACTCGAAGAGTGAGGTAAACGTCTGCTTCTCGATCTCGCCGGGGGAATTCTGGTCGGGGTCAGTGAAACCTTTGTGCATCTGGACGGTGAAGTCAGTCGCGTCTTCGTTAATGCCGTGGACAAAAATGATCGGGTGAACGTTGCTTGATGGTTTCAGCCAGTGCAAGATTATCGGGCCGGGAGACATGCTCGACGTCGTCCCATCCACGGAAACGGTGACTTTGTCGTCGCCCGCTTTGGTCCCCGTGTAGGTATAGGTAAGCTTGCCGTCTGATCCAGCCTTTAGGCTCTGCGTAGTCGCGTTGGCACCGCTGACCTTAAGGGTGATCCTGGCATTCGGCAGCACCTTGCCACCCTTCTGAACCGCCTGGATGTGGATTGCCTGCGATTTTCCGGTCGCCTGATAATTCCCTGACGTACAGACATTGTGTACGGGATCGGTCGCGCAAATCTGGGCGACCGCTGTGACCTGCTGTTCCAACTTGTCTTGATCGCAGCCGCTGAGCAAGACAAGGATGGTGGCGATACTACAAATGAGCGCTACGGGGAAGCGTTTCTTGCGGGGTCGCGAGCGATTCATGACGGCCGCTCCTCTCCGTTCCGGAGGGTCCTACGAAGTCTGCGCATGTTCTGGAATCAAGAACACATACATATGAGGACGCCGATGGCTTGCACAGTATATGTCTCCCACTTAATGCCGCGCTGTGAAGTGCATCACTCGCTGGCCTGCTGGTACAACGCTGTGCGCCAATGCGCTCTGATGGAGAGGGACAGCTATCGCAGGGTACGAAGAGACGACAGGCGGCGTCTTAGCGACTATCGCTCTAGAGGTCGCAGCGTGGCATGAAGGAGCAATTTGGAGGCGGAGGAATGTTATTCAGGGCGTTGCCATCACAGAGTTGGCGATTGATGTTTGCGGCGTTATTAGTGCTATTTTTTGGACTCGCTGCATGCACGCCGTCTAGCACCCATTCCTCAACGGCGGCTCCCTCCATAACCGTCAATCCATTGTCGCGCATCCACAATGTCACGTCGAACAGCCTTCCGTTTTTTGCAAAGGTCACGTTCACGCCAGCCACGAGCTTCGAACAAGCGGTAGCCATTCTTGGAAGCGCTCCCTATCCTTGGGACTGCGATGATCCGCGCACACCGGTTCCGCCATCCACCGATGAGCAGCGCGCCGCCTTTACCACATTTCACACGCTCTTCATCGAATATGCGTCGTGGGATCGACTGACGCACATTGCCAGCTCGCCCCACGTCATCTCGATTGATGGCGCTGCACTCTATCAATGTTCCTGAATAGGGGTGCTGGCTATATCACGGACAGTTCGTCGTGGCATCAGACATGATTGGTACTTCGTGATCCAAAATTCGTTTGGAAATTTGTTATTAGTGGCTTTGTCCATCCCCACTCCCTTTCCCGTCTGCCAGAAAGGGATACCATAACAGAATAACAGGGCAGCGTAGAGAGTATCCAACCAGTCATACTTGGCCTCATTTTTGCTGTCATTGCGGCTCGGTGTGCCTTAAACGGCACTACCAGGAAGACTCCGTAGGCAGAGGAAGGAACGCCAGTGAGCGAGGCAGGTCATTATAATTCAGGAGTTCATCGCATCGGTCGAGCAAGCACTGCCACTGACTCACAATCAAGCTCCTCGCAGAGCATAGAAATACTGCCTTCAGAACACATGAGGATGCCCAACAAGCTCGAGGCAGTAGTAGGAGAGCGGGCACGACGATCTTGGAACATCTCACTAGGTTGGTTGGCCTCACATGCGACCTGCCCAGAGTGGCTCCCTCTGCCCTTGCGTCTTCCATCGGTGAGCTACGGGATTGCGGTTGCGGCGACGGCGCTGACAGGTGGACTACTGGCGCTGGTCTCGGCGACGACCGCTGGCTCGGTGCAGTCGGCTGCACCACTGTTGCTTGTCGACGTACTGGTGGCGCTTGCCTTCGGCCCTGGCCCAAGCTTGCTCGCCGCTCTCCTGGGCACCTTCATGCTCGACTACCTCATCTATCCACCACATTTCGCCTGGGCCCATACCGATCCCGGCAAGGCCATCTCAATCGGCATCTTCGGGTTGGTTGGCTGCGCCATCAGCCTCTTGGCCAGTCGCGTGGAGCGCGCCCGTGCACAGAAAGAAGCACTGGCGGAGGCGTTGCGTGCGTCAGAGCAGGAAACAGTGCGGCGCATGGACGAATTCCTCGGCGTGGCGAGCCATGAGTTGAAGACGCCACTCACCTCGCTGCTAGCCAACGTGCAGCTTGCCAAACGGAAACTGCGTGCCCAGGAGACGGAGCCTGAGGCAGATGCACTAGAACAACGGCAAGGTCACATCACACAGGCAGCGATGTTACTCGATAATGCTGAGCGCCAGGCTCGGCGACAAAATCGCTTGATTAACGACTTGCTGGAAATGTCACGTGCTCGCGCAGACAAGCTACGACTCGCGCTGGGGATTACGAATCTGGCCACGATCGTACGCGAGGGTGTGGAGGAACAGCGCAGGACACACCCCGAGCGACAGATTGGCCTGCAAATCGTGTTGCCTGCTGGAATGGCAAGCATCCCCGTCGAGGTGGATGCGGATCGGATCGGGCAGGTGCTTGCCAACTACCTGAGCAACGCACTCAAGTATTCGCCTGTCGAGGCACCCGTCCATATCACGCTCAGCCTTGAGTCCGCCACCACTGGTGGCGGCCATCAATGGGCGCGCGTTGCAGTAGAGGATGCCGGACCTGGCCTGCCACCCGATGAGCAAGTTCGCGTGTGGGAGCGATTCCACCGTGTGCCGGGCGTCGAGGTGCAGAGCGGGTCAGGGATTGGTTTGGGGTTAGGTCTCTACATCAGCCGAGAAATTGTCCAACGTCACGGCGGCCATATTGGCGTTGAGAGCATCGTGGGGAAAGGCAGCACTTTTTGGTTCGCGCTTCCACTAGCTACCACATTGGCATAAAGCGCTACAAAATCCTAGAGCCACGCGCGTTATTTCTCGGCAAGGTTCTGTCGAATCAAATACTGATGTGGCGCCAGACAGTTAGCCATCTGGCGCCACATTCCACTGACTGATCTCTGGTTACATCAGGTACCCGACCTTACGATCCAAGATCTGCGAATTACCCTCAGTGTGCACGAGCCTGTCTCCGCTCGGAGGCACGCATCTCGCTGTAGCGCCGAGCCATGGCGTGAACGCCGTCGAGATGGCTCAGGTGATAGATCAGGGCCACTGCGGCGCCCAAGACGCCTGCCATAGCACAAAGCACGAGTGCGAATACCGCTGAAACGTCGAACGTCAAGACATGCCCTGGCTCAGCGAAGAACAAGGCGACAATACAGACAATGGCTGCAACGATCGCGGTGAAGAAAAATCCTTTGAGCATCGCGCCGAATAGATGACGCGTGAAACCCAATATACCTCGCATGGTCTGCTCCTTCTCGAAATACTGGGGCAATCTATCCCTGCCGCCCCCGCTATGGCCGTAACGAAGAAGTACCAGGTGCCAGCGCCGTCGAACGATGTACCTCGGCACAATACCTTCCTACATTGCCTTGTTACCGCCAGCAATTGGTGCGCGAGGAGGCAGAATCAGAGGAAGCAGATATTGTGCCAGGTAAGTCCTCGGGTTTCGCGAAATATCTTACTTGCCACGCTATTATGTATCACTACCACTCAAGCTCGTAGTCATGGACACACAGACTCGATTCGCTGAGCATGAGAGTTTCGTACCCAGCGCATCATTTCGTCAGTCCATGTTGCCCACAGCCTGAAGCTACAATCACCAGCCGTCCCAGTGGAGCACGGTGTCCAATGGCTCACGCGCTGCGGGCTTGAAATCGGTCCCCTTGGTGTAAGCAACTGGAATGAGCGCCGCCTGGGTGATCTTCTCGTAGGGGATGCCGAGAAGAGATGCTGCCTCCTGCTCGAAGTAGAGATGTACTGTCGTCCATGCCGAGCCGAGGCCGCGTGCCCGTGCCGCCAACATGAAGCTCCACACCGCAGGCAAGATCGATCCCCAGACGCCCGCCTGATCAACGGTCGGCGCGTTCTCGTAGCGGCCACGAATACACGGGATCAGCAATGCGGGCGCCTCGTGCATATGCTCCGCCAGATAATCCGAGGATTGGAGGATGCGCATCAGGGTGGCCAGGTGGTCCGCATCGATGGTACGCCCGCCACCAGCCCGTTGCGCCTGCTCCGCCAGCATATTCTTGTAGAGTTCCCAACCCTTGCGGTAGATATCTCCGAGAGCGTGCCGCTTCTCGGCATCGGTCACGACGACGAAGTGCCAACCTTGGCGATTGCCACCGTTGGGAGCCTGTAGCGCGATCTCCAGACATTCACGCAACACCTCCGGCTCGATGGGACGCGAGAAGTCGAGGCGCTTGCGCACCGAACGTGTAGTCGTGAGCAGGGTATCCGGAGAAAGATCAAGACTCGGCATCGAAACCTCCACAATGGGGCGCATTACGCCCAGCGACGATGTGCGGGCAGCCATTAGATCATACAGAACAAGTTGTCTTTCAACGCGTCCAAAATCCCTGAGGATCACTTTGGCGGATGATGCGCAGCTCGTCGGCGGTTGGTGGAGGCGTCTCGCGGGCGTCGGAAGCTACGCGCAGATCCCAGCCAGTCTCGGCGCGGACTGCGTCCGTCGTCGTAAATGGGTGCCAGGAGCGTAACTCCACCTCATGCGTGTCCGCCACGAAGCCTAGCACGGCCAGTGTCGTGATGACAGCCGCCGGACCGCCACGCGGCAGGCCCACACGCTCGCGCCAATCACCGCCGTCGCCGTAGCCGGGGCTAGTGACATAGCTCACGCGCTCGGGGAAACGCCGCTTGTTGTGCTCCAGGATGATAGCCAGCCGCCCGGCTAGCGAGGCGATATCGGCGCCGCCGCCACTGCCGGGCAGTTTCACCTGTGGATGTGCACGGTCGCCGATATAGGAGGTATTGAGATTGCCGAAGCGATCTACTTCAGCGCCGCCGACGAAGCCGAGGTTGGCGAATCCTTGAGCCAGCAGGCCCATTAGCGCGCTGGTGCGCGTCGCCCACTCTGCCCCAGCGATGTTCGGCGCATCGCCCATTGTGAGTAGCAACTCCGGCGAAGGCACATCACGGACCAGTCCATTCTCGAAGAGACCGATGGCATCGGGAGCATGCGTGCGCTTGGCCAGGGCGAACGCCAGCAACGGTAGTCGCATGCCCACGAACACGACCTCGCCGTCGCGAATCTCGCGAGCGGCGCAGACCACCATCAACTCCTGTGGCGTGTAATCCTGGGTCATGGTCCTCCTCTGCAGACTGGCTGTCCGAACACCACACACCTGCTATCGAAAAAGGAACGTCGCCACCAGCGCCAGCAGTATGAGCGCTCCTACCACGATTCCCATGATGGCGAGCATCCCAAGCATGATTGGGGGCTGCCCGCTCGGCCACTTGGTTTTCCAGCCGCGCGAATAGAAGATCTTGACACTCCCCGCAGCTGAAGCCGGGGGATTCTCAGTTCTACGACGCGGCCAACGCCACGCCTTCCTGAAGGCTTTGACCAAGCCTCTCTATATTCTTCGCGGCGTTATGGTCACGATGCAGGCTGGTTCCACAGTCTGGGCAACTGTGCCAGCGGACGGATAGCCCCTTCGTGACCATAACGCCACAGCCAGAGCAGGTCTGGCTCGTGTAGGCAGGCGGCACGGCTACGGCTCGACGCCCGGCCCATGCTGCCTTGGCGTGGAGGATGCTCAAGAATTGTGACCAGCCCGCGTCCGCAATGGACTTGGCAAAGTGGTGATGCTTGAGCATGTTGGCCGTCTGCAAGTCTTCGTGATAGATCGCGTCGTACTCGCGCACGAATTGGAGCGCTGCCTTGTGCTGGAAATCGGTTCGCTGGCGTTTGACCTTCAGGTGCGCTTTGGCCAGGAACTTGACTGCCTTCCTGCGGCGATTGCTCCCCTTCTTGCGGCGCGACACCTTGCGTTGCGCAGTCTTCAAGCGGCGCTCCGCCTTGCGGTAGCAGCGTGGGTTGTGAATCATCGTGCCATCAGCCAAGGTGGCGAAGGACTTCAACCCCAAATCAATGCCCGTCTCTTGCCCGGTGGGCGCAAGCGGCTGTCTTGGCACGTCCGCACAGGAGAAGCACACGTACCAGCCATCCGCCTCACGCAAGATGGTGACGGTTTTGGGTGTTCCCTCCATTGGCCGTGACCACCGTACAGCAATGCGGCCAATCTTGGAGAGCACCAAGAAACTGTCATCCAGGCGCGCACGGCGGTGCTCGCCCAGCTGCGGATAGGTGAAGCTGTTAAAGCGGTTGCGCCCCTGAAAGCGCGGATGGCCGGGTGTCTCGCCTGTCTTGACGCGGCTGAAGAACCCCTGGAAGGCGCGGTCTACGCGCAACACCACATCCTGCAACACCTGGCTGTAGATTTCCCCGTATTCCGGCATGGCTTCCTTGATGCCGGCAAGTTCGGCCTTTTGCTGATAGTAGTTCACCGAGACGCCGCACTTCTGCCAGGCTTCCCGGCGCTCACCAATTGCGGCGTTGTAGACATGACGGCAGAGCATCAGGGCGCGATCAAGCATTCGCTCCTGCCCGGGAGTGGGCTTCAGTTTGTATTTGTAGGTTTTCTGTTTGCTCTGCTGTTCCATACCCGTTTATTCTACCCGCTTGGCGGAAATCCGGTACTTGTCAGAACTATCGCCGCCTGCGGGCGGGCGGCTTTCATCCCCATACCTGAAGGAAGGGGGCCTCAGCCGGGATCTTCGCTAGGAGGATCCCCCACAAAAACTGCTCCTGCGTCGGTAGTTGCAGACCTTCGCTGCGGCGCCCCGATTTTGCGTGATGGTGTTGGCGATTGCGCTGCTTCGGCATCCAGTCTTCACGTACCTTTTCGTCTTGCCGGAGGGGCACAAGGACTCAATAGCCGTAGTCTACCGGAGCGGCGAGTCGATGCTCACGAACAGCTAGAGACTGCCAGCGTGCCGCCCCCAAACGCTCCAGATAGGCAGCGCGATCTGGCTGCTCCAACACCTGCTCTCGCAGCCAATCGGCGAAGCCTTCCGGCGTGCGCGTGCGCTCATGATACTCGTGAAAGGCGGCGTGGTCACGGTTATAGTAGCCCTGCACTGGCGCGGGATGCGCGCCGCCTGGAGCATGTACTACGGCCAAGGTCTTCGCGCCGGGCGCAAGCACACGATTCGGGTCGCTCAAGATCATCTCAGACGGCACTATCTCCTCGGCGGTATAGATCACACCGCGCGCCGCCAGTGCCGCCTCCTCTGAGATGCCCATGCCACCCCAGACATGTGCGCGCCCGGCCCCGTCAGCACGCTGCACATGCAGGATGGCCACATCAGGACGCAGTGCTGGCACCAGTAGCGTCGGGCTGCCATCGAGCGGCGATTCAGCGGGGCGAATGGTGGGGTGATTGCGAGCGATGTCGCTACCCAATAGCGAGACCATCGGGATATAAGAGACGCCAAGTGCGCCAGCCAACAGTGCCAGTGAGATGCTGTAGTTGCTATGGTCCTCGATAGTGATAAGGTGTGGCAGGCCATGCTCCGCGGCGCGTCGGTAGTTGTAGCCCAACCCTTCGCTCACGTTGCCAACCCACGCGGCCACGATGCGTGTGACGCAGCCCGCGCCTATGAGCTGGTCGAAGAGGATATCCGAGATCGGGCCGATCAACGTCAGGTCGCGCCGCTGCTGGCGGATCAGTTCGTGCCCTGCGGCGAAAGGGATTAGCGGCTCAAGCGCTAGGCCGAGGGCGACGCTGCTGCCGTCAGGAACAAAGCGGGCAATCGCCTCCTGCATCGTCATCAGCTTACTAGCCATGCGCCTCTTACTCCCACATGCGTGCGTAGCCAAGCACCTCATTCATCAGGCGCGGTCCAGGCATCCATTGGTCGATCATGCCACAGGCGCGGAAGCCGAGCAGTTCATACGTGCGTCGCGCTTCGGGAGTCGCCGTGAGTGTGGCAAGAGTGCTGCCAGCGGCATGTGCCTCGCCCAATGCCAGGGTCAGCAGATGGCTGGCAATGCCGCGCCGCCGTGCCCAACCAACCGTGGCCACATGATAAATCCCTACCGTCTCACCGTCGCGGAGGACGGCAAGCGTCGAGACTATGCGCCCCTGCCACGATGCTTGATACATCGAGAACGCGCTATTGCGCATCGTCCAGCGCGACATCGGTCCAGCGGGCACCATGAATACTTCGCAGATGATGGCGAGTGTGGCCTGCGCCTCTTCAACACTGCGTACGGGGCCAAGGGTAACACCGTGGGGCAGCGGTGCAAGCTGTGGCTTCCAACCGGCGAGATCGAGCGCCAGCGCGGGCACACCTCCCCAAGACTGCATGCCGAGCATACGCAGTTGATCGCGCAGGCCAGCCGGTTCGTCGCCTATCAGTTGCCACCACTGGAAGGGGAGATGGTGCGCGCGGTACGGTGCGATAGCGTGCTCCAGATCGTCGCGGGTGACAGGGCCAGACGCCTCATAGCGCAACACAATATTGAGTAGGGATTCGGATTGGCCAGGCGTATAGATACGCAGAAACGCCGGAGTATCGTCGACGATGGTTCGCGGCTCATCGCTGACCGCACCGAGTGTCGCCCAGGCCGCGCACCAATTCCTCTCGACTGCGCGTGCCTTCATCAAGAGATTATCCAGCACCATGACGACGTCCTCCGCTGGGCCGGTCCTGGCTGAAACGCCCACGCCGCGCGATGTCCCGGTACTGCCGCAGCGCGTTCCTAACTATAGCATACGCGCATCGCCACACGTTCCTCGCAGCCGAAACCAACGCGAGCACTTCCACGCAAGAAATTGCGCGAATTACTCCCGTTCGTCCGCCGTTCAGCATGTCTTCAGCTTGCCAGCCTTGAACCTTCAACTTGCCTTGATATCGTTGCGATGACGAGAGAAGTCAATTGGACGTAAAGCGGACCTTCTGGCGATCAGATCGCGACTGGAAATCGCTTACACGCTTCGTCAACCGCATTGGGAGGATATACCGTGTCGAACTTTGGGAACCTGGCGGCAGTGGCCACCTCAGAAGGGTTCACGGCCACGCGCGAAGCGACAGCACAGTCCGCCAGACGTCTGTCGCATTTCTTCCAACCCTGGCATCGCCGAGTGCTGGTCGTGATCGCCCTAGTCGCGGCGTTCTGCGATTTCTTCCAGCTCCAGCGTAACGGCTACGCCAACCTCTACTATGCCGCTGCCGTGCGCAGCATGCTGGAAAGTTGGCACAACTTCTTCTTCGTTTCGTTCGATCCCGGCGGCTTTGTCACCGTCGATAAACCGCCGCGCGTTGGGAGCCAGTTCGCGCGAACGCTGTCGCATTGACGCTCTCCTCGCAAGTAAACTTTGGCCTGAGTTCGATCCTCACCTGGGGCGACACCTGGGACGGCTGGCGGGATACTGGCCAGCTAGGTCACAAGGGCCACATGCGGCTCATAGCGGCGCGATGGACCCGCTTCATGGGCGCGATCCTCTGCACCACGGTGCTCAATGAAGGGCTCTATGCCGTCGTCCAGCGATTTCTCGCGCCACTTGTCGCCGCGCTGCTGTGTTCCATCTGCATCTCCGCGCTCAACTTCATCATCGGCGACCGGCTGGTCTTCACGCGTGCTCGCCCGAACGATTTGAAAGTACAGGGGGTGCTTCCATGAGCGCGAATCCAATTACTATCCCGCGCCTACAGGGCATTCCTGTTACGGATTCTGCCTATACAATGCCCGTCTTCTCAGTGGTCGCGCCGGTCTATAACGAGCGTGAATCGCTGGCCCAGTTCTACAATCGAGTCGTCGCGACAATGGCAACGGTTGGAGAATCTTTCGAGCTTCTGTTCATAGACGACGGCAGCTTCGACGGCTCACAGGACATCCTGCATACGCTGGCAGAACACGATGCACGAGTGCGGGTGATTCGCTTCTCACGCAACTTCGGCCACCAGCTGGCGATTTCCGCTGGGCTTGACTACGCACGCGGCCAGGCAGTCATTATCTTGGACGCCGATCTGCAAGACCCGCCGGAGGTGATTCCAGCGCTCATCGCGCAGTGGCGCGCCGGTGGCGAGGTCGTTTACGCACGTCGCACCAAGCGGCGTGGCGAGACGTTCTTCAAGCGGCTCACGGCCTCTGCATTTTACCGACTCATCGGGCGCATCACCGCCATCCCAATTCCACAGGATACCGGAGATTTCCGCCTGCTCGACCGCAGAGTGGTCGATGCGCTGGTGACGCTACGCGAACAGCATCGCTTCCTACGCGGTCTCTCGGCATGGGTCGGCTTCCGCCAGGTGGCGGTACCTTACGAACGGCAAGAGCGCATTGCGGGTACCACGAAGTATCCCTTCTGGAAGATGCTGCGTTTCTCGCTCGACGCGGTAACGGGCTTTAGCTACGTGCCGCTCCAGCTCGCGACGACTGCAGGCTTCTTGCTCGCAGGCATGAGCCTGGTGGGCATGTGGTTGCGATACTGCTGCGTTTGCTGAATCACGCGATCCAGGGGCAAGCCTCGACGCTTATTTTGGTGCTCTTCCTCGGCGGTATCCAACTGATCTTCCTCGGCATCCTCGGCGAGTACCTGGGACGCATCTACGACGAGGTTCGCGTCCGCCCGCTCTACATCGTGCGTGAGACTTTCGAGAAGCCGGTGGCACCATCTCAGGCGAGGTAAGTCGAGCAGTAGCGAAGGAGCCGCTCGCCGCATTCGGCGGCACAATGGCGTGTCGCAGCGCGACGGGCGACTCTTTCGCAAACATCAGAAGTTGATTGGAAATTCCGGCTGACTTCCCCCAGCCGTTCACATAGATGCCGCAGGTGTGGGACGAATACCCACACCTGCGGCGCGTTTGTATGCTGATCGGCGTGTATGACAGAGCCTCACCTACGATGAAATCGCATGCCATGCCCGTGAAATTCTGGCAGTAAGGCATGGTACAATCCCTCTTAAATCGATGTTGCGAAGGTACTATGGCAGTACCGCAAGAGCGTGGAGGCAGAGATCGTGCAGGGCAAGACGGCTAGTGAGACGCCGAAGAAGCGAGCGAGTGGGAGCAGCGCCCGCACCACCAGCGTGCGCCCTCGGACGGCGCGAAACGGCAAGGCGCGCACGGCGGGTGGCGAGCCACATACGAATTTGCTCTCCTACCGCGAAGAGTTCCCGATTCTACAGCGCAAAGTCTACCTGAATAGCTGTTCGCTCGGCGCTCTCTCGCACCGCTCCATAGACGCGATGACGCGCTTCCAGGAGCGCTGGAACGACTACGGCGCCTCGGCGTGGTATAAGATCTGGCTCGGCGAGTTGGCCGCATTGCGCGAGAAGTTTGCCAAACTGATTGGCGCACAGCCACACGAGATCGCCATCGCTCCCAACGTCTCCTCGGCCCTCAACGGCATCACCAGCGCCCTCGATCTCGGCGACCGCAACCGCGTCGTGATGGCTGATCTCGATTTCCCCACGCTGGCCTACCAGTGGCTGGCCAAGCAACGAATCGGCACAGAGGTTGCGTTCACCGAGAGTGCGGACCGCATGACCCTGCCCGCCGACCGACTGATCGAGACCATTGACGAGCGCACCGGTATCGTCGCCACCTCGCGTGTCTTCTACCTGAGCGGCTACATCCAGGATGTGGCGGCGCTGGCACAGGCCGCGCATCGCCAGGGCGCGCTGCTGGTGGTAGACGACTACCAGGGTTCGGGCCAGATCCCGCTCGACGTGAAGGCGCTGGACGTGGACTTCCTGGTCTCGGGCACGCTCAAATGGCTGTTGGGTGGTCCCGGCGTGGCATTCACTTACGTCCGTGAGGAGTTGATCCCGAAACTGCGCCCGACAGCGACCGGCTGGTGGGGCGCGCGCGACATGTTCCAGTTCAAGACTGGCGAGTTGGAGTATCGCGACGATGCGCAGCGCTTGGAGGCAGGCACACCACCGATGGCCGCCATTTATACCGCCAGCGCGGCGATGGATATCGTGCTAGAAGTTGGTGTCGAACGCGTACGCGAGCGCACACGCTATCTGGCCGACGACCTGATCCGCCGCATCCAGGAGCGTGGCTGGCAGCTACTTTGTCCCACGGACAGCGCGACGCGCAGCTCGATTGTCATCCTGGGAATGGAGCGGCCTGAAGAGTTGGTGCAGGCGTTGGCCGAGCGCGGCATCATCGTGGACTCACGGCCTGGTCGGCTACGTATCTCGCCGCACTTCTACAATACGGTTGAGGAGAACGAGCAGATCGTCACGGCGCTCGACGAGCTGCTGAGCAAGCGGGAGAGCTAGGCATGCGCGTCACCGTTGCGGCATTCGGCGACCTACGACGCTACCTGCTCGACGGCGCGCCCGAGCGGACAATCGAGTTGGCCGAGGGCGCGACACTGGTCGAAGTGGCCGAGGCCTTGGGAGCAGAGCCAGACGAGCTACCCCTGGCCCGCCGTGGTGTGGAGATCGTGCGTGAGACCACGCCACTCCATGACGGCGACCATATCGAACTCTTCGCGCCGGTTGGTGGCGGCTAAATAGCGAGCGCTACACCGGAAACACAGTTGGAGGGGACATGGAACGGACCTACGTTGAGGATATCCCAGTGCACGCGCAGGACGGCGTGGCGCCAGCATGGGTGGCAGAAGACACCATCGTCGCAGAAGTTCATGCACCAGACTCGACCGCGCTGACCATAGTGTCGCAACAGCCTCAGCGCTCAGTGCTGGCCGCACTCGCACATGCCGGTGCGGTAGCCTGGCGGCAGCCCGCCGTCCGTGCGGCAGTGCGCACAGGAGCTACCGCCGTAGCACTCTCAGTGGCACTGCGTATGGCCGGTCGCCTGGTAATGAGCCGGAGCGCACGGCAACTGGCCGCCCAGGCCGCACTGCCTGGCCTCGTGGAACTGCTGGAGCCTGGCGATCAGCGGGTGGCGCGGCGCGGACGCGGCGAGGTCACCGAGACGTTCATCTACATACGGCGTGTGACCCGCCGCTAGTTGTGCCGTTGATTGTTGCATGCAAGGAGGCCAAGCGGTGGCGCTAGTCCTACGTGAAGATGATGTGCGGGCAGTGCTGACGATGCCCGAAACCGTCGATGTGCTCGACGCTGCCTTTCGTCGGCAGGCGGCTGACGAGACACGCAATCAACCGCGCTCGCGCATCGTGCTGCCAGAGGCGCGCGGCGTGCTACATGTCCTCTCGGCATTCGTGCCGGGCCAGCCAGGATACCCCGAGCAAGACGGCCCCGGTGTACTCGGCCTGAAGGCTTACACGGCGATTGCAGGAGGCGTACGCTTCGTTGTGCTGCTCTACTCCGGCGAGGATGGGCGGCTGCTGGCGCTGATTGAGGCGGACTGGCTCGGGCAGATGCGCACCGGAGCTGCCTCGGGTGTGGCGACACGCTACATGGCGCGCCACGACGCATGCGTCGTGGGGCTGATCGGCACTGGCTCGCAGGCGCGCACGCAGGTCTTGGCGATGTGCGCCGCCCGCCCGGTGAAATCGATCTATGTGTATGGACGCGACGAGGCGCGGCGGCAGGCATTCGCCGCTGAGATGGCAAGCATCACTGGTGTGGCTGTGCATGCAGTTCCGAGCGCTGAGGAAGCGGTGGCGCAGGCCGATATCGTCGTCACGGCAACAACCTCGCGTGAGCCAGTGATGCAAGGCGCATGGCTGCGGCCCGGCACTCACGTCAATGCGATGGGCTCCAACTGGGTTAATCGTCGCGAGGTAGACGCCGAAACCGTCGAGCGTAGCACTGTTGTCGCGGTGGATGCGCTGGATCAGGCGCGCATCGAGGCTGGTGACCTAGTAATAGCCGCCGCCGAGGGTCACTTCGACTTTGCGCGTGCCGTCGAGCTTGGCCCCATCGTAGCCGGCACGACGGTTGCACGCCCAACGGATGAGGCGATCACGTTTTTCAAGTCACTCGGCATCGCTCTGGAAGACATCGCGGTGGCCGGGCATATCTACGCACTGGCGCGCGCGCAAGGTCTCGGCCAGGAACTAGATATACTGCCATAGTCAGTGCAGGCAAACACGATGGCCGCAATCCCCCAAGCGCCTGCTAGCTGTGGGTCTGGCTCCCACCAGGCCTATTCTTGACATGTCGCCTTGGTCGCACTATACTTCGTGAAGTAAATACTTGACTTTGTGCATCGACTAAGTGCAACTCGACCTTTCCCATACTAAATTGATGAAACCTATATAAGGAGGCATTGCATGGTGCAGCGTTCGGCCTCCTTGTATGCGCCAATCGTGCTGCGCCACCTCCTCTTAGGTCCTCCGACCTCCACCCGCTGCACCTGTAGACGCTCCCATCTGTAGAGTTGCCCTCCTCTGAGTCGTGTGCAGTTGTCTGCATGCGACCACTTCTTGTGTCGCCTTGCTGCGCGACCTTCGCCAAGCACAAGTGGGCTTGCTCATGCGCTATTCACCTCGCTATGGGGCCATTCTTCATCTGTGCAGTAGAGGGAGTTCATCGCGATGGGATCTTCCACCACGGCTATCGCGTCGCCACGCGTCGATACGCACCTGCTCAAGTTCTCGCAGGCTTGGATTGTCGTGCTGAGTGCACTGGCTTTCATCCTCAACCTGCCGATCCTGGTCCTGATCACTGGAGTCGCCCTCGCAATCAGCGCGCTCTTCCCCGCCGTCGGGCCGTTCCGCCTGCTCTATCGCTTCGTAGCGGTGCCGCTGCACCTGCTGCGCCCACGCGTCGTCGAGGACGATCCCGCGCCGCATCGCTTCGCGCAGGGCGTAGGCGCCACATTCCTGCTCGCGGCCAGCGCGGTGCTTTTCCTGACCTCCGCCACCCCGGTTGGTTGGGCGCTGGACCTGATCGTCTTCGTACTCTCGGGCCTCAATTTCAGCGTCGGCTTCTGCGCTGGCTGCTTCGTCTACTTCTGGCTCGGTCGCCTGGGACTGTTGCCACGCGTGCGCTACGATGGTGGCTTCCGCTGGCGGGGGGCCTGAGATGACCGATACCGAGATACGTGCGGGTGTCGTGGCAGGGGTGGCACTCGTGGCCATCCTTGTCGTTTGGCTCGTTCGGCGTTATATAGATCAGCAGCGGCGACTCGTTATCGCCGCTAGTCTCTCTAATCTGCCCGCGGATGCCGATGCAATTGGCAGCCTCGGTCCAGTACGCATTCTTGCGTTCAGCAGCGACGACTGCCGCCAGTGTCACACACTTCAGGCGCCCGCGCTACAACGGGTACTGGCGGCACGCGGAGAGCGTCTGCAAGTCACCGAGGTAGATGCGCCATCCGAGCAGGCTCTAGTGGAGCAATATCGCGTACTGACCTTGCCGACGACCGTCGTGCTCGATGCTACGGGTCGCGTGCACGCGGTGAACTACGGTTTCGCTAATACCGAGCAACTGCTCAAACAGGTGGATACGGTGCTTGCGAATATCGGGCGCGCGCAGGTGGCGACATCCACTAGTGCTTGGTAAACGACAGGCTAGTAAGCAATCAGCTCAGCAGGAGAATTCATGAGTAGCCCACGCAATTACAATCACGAGGTCATCGAGACATTTCGCGCCAACGACGGCAAGATTCCCGGCAGAGAAAACCTACTCCTGCTGACGACAATCGGCGCCAAAAGCGGCGAACCGCGCATCGCGCCACTCGCATATTCGACCGACGGCGACCGTTTGATTATCATGGCCTCCAAGGGCGGCGCACCGACCAACCCCGACTGGTATTTCAACCTCCTGGCCAATCCCGTCGTGACGGTGGAGGCGGGTGGCGAGCGTTATGAGGCGCGCGCCATCGTCGCCGAGGGCCAGGAGCGCGACCGCTTATTTGCGATACATACCGAACTGATGCCAGGGTTCGCTGATTACCAGCGCAACACGGAGCGGCAGATCCCGGTCATCATCCTGGAGCGCATCGGCTAACTCGGCAAATGTTAGAGGAACGGCTGGAATCAACCGATGAAGTTGATTCCAGCCGTTCACCGTTGGAGCGCCTTACATCAAGGATGTGCTAGCGTTCGAGGCGGCGTAGCGTCGAGTTGATGCCGACGCGCAAGCTCTCGATGACGCCGCGTCCGTTGACGGCAATCGCCTCGAAACTGGGGCTGCGGAACGGATTCAGGTACTGCTCCAGGACCGGTACAGGCAGGATATCCGGTAGGTCTCGCTTGTTCCACTGCATGACGAGGGGGAAGTCGCCGGGCTGCTTGCCCATGCGTCGTAGCTGCTCATTCAATTCGTTGAAGCTCTCGATATTCTCTTGCAGTTTGCTGGCTTGAGAGTCAGCGACGAAAATCACGCAGTCGGCACCCTTCAAGACCGAGATGCGGGTCTGCTGGTAGAGCACCTGGCCGGGCACAGTGTAGAGCTGAAAGCGAATCTGAAAGCCGTGGACACGGCCAAGTTCGAGGGGTAGCAGGTCGAAATAGAGGGTACGCTCGGTCTCAGTATCGATGGAGACCATCTCACCGACATCGGCAGGGTTCACAGTGCGGTGAATGTAGTGGAGATTGGTCGTCTTACCGCTCAGGCCGATGCCGTAGTAGACAATCTTGCAATTGATCTCCCGCTTGGCCATATTGATAAGCGACATACGGCTCCCACTCCATTCGAGTGCCGTAGGGTGGGGTGGCAACCTGCCATCACCGTACCTCACCCTTCACAGCACGAACTTACCAACCGCGGTCCACTCTTTCAGGCAGTGGTATTGTATCGCACGAAGCTGAAGATGCAAGCGCACAAGCGCCGATTCACCGCGCACACGTCCGCACATGTCAGGCGCCAGCATGCCAGTGAAACTCGGCTGTTGGATTCCAATGCTCCCACGCCAGCCTGTTTCGCAGCTCCATGGTCATGCTACCACACACCCTCGCGATCCACAGTATGCGCACTCACATTGCTAATGTCTGGCACGTCACAGTCGCCAGGTGAAAGAGCACAAACCTGGCCCTTTTTGCCTCACTCCAATGCCCCACAGTTGAGTTGTAGGGGCGACCTGCGGTCGCCCGCGCTCGCATCAAAAAATCCCATGCCACTCGGGCAGTGCCATGCAGGCTATCCACAACATGACCACACAGCGACTGCCTGGCCCGTATACGGCTGCCGGATGTATGCGTTTCGTGCGAGCATTGGACCGAGGCGCAGGCGGGCGGCCGCAGGTCGCCCCTACGAATTGGCCTGCGTTCGGAAATAATACTCCGCGGCTTTGGCCTCCCAGAAGTGGCTTCAAGTGCTAGCAACTTCGACAATGGGAAATGGGCACGCCACACTCAGCCCGACACAACGCAAGATTGCCGCACAGTGTATCCTACCAACATGGATTGTGGCATGTTTGGGTGAGGGTATGACGGTATGGACGAACGGCCTGGCTGGGAGACGAATCCATCGGAGCCGACTGGAGGCGAACCAGGCACAACCGAGGGACCAACACTGCGCCACGATTCGCCAACGCTCCCTGGCCTGCCCTGGCAGGGCGCTCCATCCCAGAGCGGCGCAGACTTCAACACCCAGCCGGTAGAGAGCCGAACAGGGCGTTCCGTTGCTCAGCCTGAGTGGCCAGTAGTACGCCCTGGTGGCCGCTCAACTTCTTCATCCACTCAAGGGGCGGGGAACTGCTTCGGCATTACCATTGTTGGTACGTTAGGCGTAGCCCTCGTGCTCGCGCTGATCGCCGGAACCCTCTTCGCGGTGCGCACCTTTGGCTCTTCGCCGCCAACTGGTGAGAATGGAGTGGCCGCTTCAGCCTCGCAGTCTCCTAAAGTGCCGACCGCGACAGCCCGTCCTGCGCAGCCATCGCCAACAGCGCTACAGACCGCTACCCCCACAGTGACAAGCTCGCCAACACCAATTCCAGCACAGTTGAGCGTCAGCCCCCTGCAAGAGACAGGTAAATGTCTCGTCGGGCGCTATGATGACCTGACACTACAGAATACCGGCGGCTCAGATCTCACCTGGTCAGCAACGACGAGCGCCGCAGCGGTGAATATCAACCCGTCGAGCGGTACACTTGCCGCAGGTGCAACGCAAACTATTACCCTAAATGGCGCGCATATCGGGAAATCGTTCACCGTCACGTTTAGTGGCAATGGCGGAGACGCGACTGTGACGATCACCTGCGCATGAGTCACACTCAGCGCTGAAGTCGCGCGAGGAAGCGATCAAGGTGGACGCGGGCGCGTTCGTGAGTGCCCTCACCGATGAGTTGGTGCTCGTCCATTGCGGTGACACGAAAGACGAGGCGGCGCCCATCGATCTCGACCAGCTCCGCCGTCGCCGTCACACGCTCGCCTACAGGAGTAGCGGCGAGATGCCGAATGTTCACGACGGTGCCGACCGTCGTCTCGCCTTCGGCGAGCTCTGGTTGCACCAGGCGCCAGGCCGCGTTCTCCATCAACCCGATCATCGCGGGTGTGCCGAACACCCGTACACCACCCGCGCCAAATGCCTCCGCAGTGCGCGAATCGTCGACGATTGCCGATGACTCGCCGCGCATGCCAACCTCAAGTGTCATCGCTGATTTCCCCTCTAGACGCCGCGTCTTGCACACAGGTACTGCCTCACATCACCTCTCGTGCGCACTGGACGTTGTAACTACGGTATCATAGATAGTTGGAAGAAGCTCCCGACCGGCCAGGGGGTCGCAGGATCGTTGACTGCCTGGGAGTGGAGTGTCATAATTTCGTGGCGTAGCATGCGGATGATCCGCAGCTAGCATTTCCTCTGGAGTTGCAAGACATGCAAACGACGACAAGTGCAACCGACATACAGCCCGGAACCACCCGTACGGTGGGCCAAGAGGCACGGGTCGCTATCTCTGTCGTGATTCCGGTGTTTAACGAAGAGCAGAGCCTCCAGCCGCTCTACGACAGCCTGACGGCTGCCTTGAACCAGCTTGGCCAATCCTATGAGCTACTCTTCGTTGACGACGGCAGCCGTGACGGCTCGTTCCACACACTTGAGGCGCTGCACAGCCAGGATCCGCGCGTGCGTGCCATTCGGCTGCGGCGCAACTTCGGCAAGACGCCCGCGCTGGTCGCCGGTTTCTCGCAGGTACGCGGCGACATCGTCTTTACCATGGACGCCGACTTGCAGGACGACCCCACCGAGATACCACAGTTCCTGGCCAAGCTGGACGAGGGTTACGATCTCGTGTCGGGCTGGAAGTATCCACGCCACGACCCACCTACCAAAACGGTGCCGTCCTACTTCTTCAATCGCATGGTCAGCCAGACAACAGGCGTCAAGTTGCATGACATCAACTGCGGCTTTAAGGCGTATCGGCGCGAAGTGATCGAAGACGTCAAGCTCTACGGCGAGTTGCACCGCTTCATTCCGGTGCTGGCGCATCAGCGTGGCTTCCGTGTCGGCGAACTCAAGGTGCATCACCACAAGCGCAAGTACGGCAAGTCGAAGTTCGGCGCGCGCCGCTTCCTGCGCGGCTTCCTCGACCTGCTGATGGTGCTCTTCCTCATGTCATACATGCGGACACCACTACGTCTCTTCGGCACCTTCGGCATCGTTTCTATACTGATTGGTTTTGCCGTGGACCTGTATGTAGTGCTGGACCGCTTCCTGCCATTTGGCTCGCAGGAACCAATTCACAACCGGCCACTGCTCTTCGTCGGCATCCTGTTCATCATCTTCGGCGTCAGCTTCGTCCTGACTGGTCTGCAAAGCGAGATGATACGCCACTTCGCCTACCGGCCTGAGGAGGAATACAGCGTCAGACAGGTGCTCGAATGAGCCTTCGCCATAGCGTCGGTAGTCAAGGAGGGACAGCGTGCAGCAAATGATGGGGTTGCTCCGGCGCTATAAGCGAGTGGTGCAACTCGTCGTCTTTGCGCTGATCGCCGTCTTTCTCGTCGCCGCCGTACAAAAAAGTTGGACGCAACTTTCTGACTACCACTGGGAAATCCAGTGGGGGCTGCTCGTGGCAGCCTTCGTGCTTTTCGCCTTGCAGGAACTTTCCTACGCGCTCATCTGGCGCACGATCCTGGCGCGACTGGGTAGTAAGCTCGATATCGTCTCCAGCGAACGCATCTATTTGAGCGCCGAGTTCGTGCGCTACATTCCCGGCAACGTCTGGCACGTCATCACTCGTGTGCTAATGGCCGAGCGACGCGGTGTGCCAAAGGCCATCGGGTTGGCTAGCATGGTGGTGGAGTTGGCCACGAAGATCATCTCCGCCGCGCTCGTCTTCGCCATCTCGCTCTTCTTCTGGCCCGATGCGACTAGCCTGACCACGAATCTTCCCATCCCACGCGAGTTTATCATTGGATTGGGAATTATCGGTGTTCCTCTGTTGCTGGCCGGGCTGCATCCGCGCATCCTGCAATGGTCGCTCAATCGTGGATTGCGCCTGCTCAAGCGCGAGCCGGTGACGCTGACGGTCTCATATCTGGATATTCTGCTGACTACCGTTTATTGGTCGCTCAGTTGGGTACTCGCGGGCGCAGGCTTCTATCTGCTAGTGCTCTCGATTATCTCTGGGCCGATACCAGCCACCGCGCTGCTCATTGCTATTGGCATCAACGCACTCGGCTGGGATGTTGGCTTCCTCGCTTTCTTGACACCGAGTGGAGTTGGCTTCCGCGAGGCGGCCATCGTCGCGCTGCTGCTGCTTTCAGGCCTCGTGCCAGCGGGCACCGCCGCTGCGGGTCTGGCGCTGGTGATTGCCATCATTGCGCGGCTGTTGACTACCGCATCTGAGATTATCTGCGTTTCGGCGGCGTATCTCGCGCGTGGTGGCGGTCCAATGCCCATGCCCGAAGGCGAGCCGGTGTCGGGTCTCTGAGCGCGGGGGAGAGCAGATGACCTCGACAGATGTACGGCCCGGCCCGCCGGCGAGCAACGGTGGACGGCGTAGCCAGGCGGTTTTAGACGGCCTGAAGGCGCGCTGGGAGCCAATACGTGGCTCTCGTGGTGGTCGACTGGTAGCGCGCCTGCTGGACCGCTATCCTGAACTGCCGCCAGCGCCCAATAAGCGCTGGCAGCGTATCGGGCTGGCCGTCACAGGAGTGCTGGCGCTCATCTTTGTCGTCGTCTTCTCGGCCTACCTCTTCGCATTGCACGACGCCTACCTCACCCATGCCGAAGATCTCGGCATCATGGATCAGGCGCTCTGGAATACGGTGCATGGCGCACCGCTACACCAGACTATATGCAACATCGTCACCGACACTAACTGTGTTGGCGATGTCTCGCGGCTCGCCATCCATTTCGAGCCGATCATGTTCGTCATCTCGTTGCTCTATCTAGTTGCGCCCTCACCGAAGACGCTACAGTTCGTACAACTGTTGGTGGTCGCTTGCGGAGCCTTCCCGACCTACTGGATCGCCAGCCGACGGCTACAAAGTGCTCTCTTGGGCGTCGTCTTCGCCGCGATCTACCTGCTCTATCCAGCGCTTCAGTCAGCAGCGACCTTTGATTTCCATGCAGTCACACTCTCGGCCGCGTTCCTGATGTTCGCGTTCTACTTCATGCTGACGCGCAACAACGTAGGACTCTACATTGCGTGCCTGCTCGCACTCTCGACCAAAGAAGAGATTCCAATCGCTGTCGCACTCATCGGGCTGAGTGTCGCCTTCCTGCAACGACGTTGGCGTGTCGGCTTCGGCATCGTAGCAATATCAGTGGCGTGGCTCATCATGGCGCTTGTCATCATGCATCTGGCAAGCCCGCTCGGTCACTCACCCACGTCGGGCCGCTACTCGCAGCTAGGCAGCACGCCTACCCAGGTAGCCACTACAATCCTGTTGCATCCGCTGGGAATCATACACGACTACATATTAGAGCCAGCGCATCTGAACTACATACGCTCGCTGCTCTCGCCGACGGCCTACCTGGCGCTGCTGAGTCCGCTCACGTTGCTGATCGCGGTCCCGGAGACGGCAATCAACCTGCTGAGCACCGACCGCTCGATGTATTCCGGCCTCTATCAATACAACGCCGCGATTGTGCCGGTGATCGTGCTTGCCTCCATCGAGAGCGTGGCATTGCTTTCCGGCCTGCTGGTCAAGCTCGTTGGACCGGCCACGCAAGCACTCTCACACGTGGTATGGCGGCCTGTGCAAGCAGCTGCGCAGCAGCTCAAGCGTCTACCAAGGGCAAAACTCAATAGCGGTCTGCTCCTGGTGATCACTCTAGTAACGGTGCTTTTTACGTTGCGTGCGCAAGGGGCACGAGGAGACTCCCCTCTGGCACGCGGCTTCACCTGGCCGCAAACGACTGCCCACGCACAACTCGCCAACCAATTTATTGCGATGATACCGGAAAGCGCCAGTGTCTCATCACAGTCTGACCTGGTGCCGCACCTCAGCCAACGCCGCTTCGTCTACCTCTTCCCCTATCACGCAGAGGACGCAGACTATGTGCTCCTGGATGTGACAGGGAATATCTACCCGCAGCAGGATAAACCACAAACGTATTTCCAGTTGGCGCAACAGCTTTTGGCAGATGGCGAGCACCATGTCGTCGCCGCGGAGGACGGCTACATCCTCATAGCCCATGGAGCAGGGTCGAAGTTGGCCCCCAGCGATCCGAATGGTCTACCTGCCTCATTCTATAGCTTCACCACGGTACAACAAGGCGCTGTGCCCCATCAGACTGATGTGAGCTTCGGGTCGTCGCTGGCGTTGGTAGGGTACGATGTGTCACCGGCTCCGGTGGTCTATCTTGGCAATGCCGCATTGACAGTAACGACATATTGGCGCGTCACCGCACCGCTTCCTACTGGTACCTTTACGCCCGAGTTGGTATTGACTCGCCCCGATGGCTCGCAATCAGTGATTCGTGACTTCGCCACGGTACAGTGGCTGCCGATGACAACATGGCAGCCTGGACAGACCTATGCCCTACGCATCTGGCCATATATCGTGACTGGACGCGAGCTGGGCACAATACAGCTTGGAATGAGAATAATGCAGACAAGCGCGGGAAGCAGTGTGAGCGTCCCGCTACCCGCCGCCTCCGCATCGGGTGTACCCTTGGTCGAGAGCAACACACTCGCCCAGTTCGCATCAGAGCGTGTAGCCAGCTAACGTATGCATATCTTGTCGTGATATTTTCGCCGCTTGAAATCGAGAATGCGGACTATTCCTATCTGAGGACGAGACGGCTATATCATTGACAGGCTCCTTGAGCACCTCTACAATAAGCCACACTTTGCCAGGGATGCCTGGACACGATGACATGATATTCCTGGCACTAGGAGGATACTGTGGGAGCGGGGGATGGGGCACCATTAGGGCGACTGGGCGGCTATCGATTGCGTGGGTTGCTCGGTACCGGCGGTATGGCCGAGGTCTACCGCGCGCTTGATCCTCGCCTCGGACGCGAGGTCGCCGTCAAAGTACTCCCCGCACCGCTGGCTGCCGACCCCAACTATGTCTCTCGTTTCCGCGACGAGGCGCGACGCGTCGCCACCCTCAACCACCCCCACATCGTTCCTGTCTATCACTACGGTGAGGACGGTGGGCTGCTCTACCTGGTAATGCCCATCTTGCTTGAGTCGCTGCGTGACCGGCTGAGTCGCGAGCGGGTATTGCCGCCAGCCGATGCCGCCCGCATCGCGGTGGAGATTGCCTCAGCCCTGGAGGCCGCCCACGACCGTGGCCTGGTACACCGCGATGTCAAGCCCGAGAACATCCTCCTCGACAACAAGGGTCGCGCGCTGCTAACTGATTTCGGCATCGCCCGCGAGGTTTCGTTCCTGCGGAAACCTGGCGCGATGCAGACGCTGGCGGCATCGGGACTGCCAGTCGGCACGCCGGAGTATATGGCGCCCGAACAGTTGCGGGGTGGGTCGGCAGATCAACGGGCGGATATCTATGGGCTAGGCGCGGTGCTCTACGAATTGGTCACTGGTGTCGTGCCGCACGAGGCCGATACACCGTACGAAGTTGCCGCCCTCGTGCTTACCGCACCGCTGGCGCGGCCGTCGTTCCACAATCAGCATATCAGCCCAGCGTTGGAAAACGTCATCATGAAGGCGCTGGCGAAGAACGCGGATGATCGCTACCCCGATGCGCGCAGCTTTGCGGAGGCTATCGTGGCGGCGATTGCCGAGCCGAAAACGCTCTCGGTGCCAGCGGTTGGCGCCTGGCCACGCAAGACGCGCCGCTTCGAGGCTGGTCAGCAACGTCGCACCGCCGCAGTTTGGGGGCAAGGGGAGAGCAGGACAACGCTGCCAGGCGCTGTGGTCCGGAGAGATTCACCCAGTCCATCCAACTCATCCAACTCATCCAACTCATCCAACCCACCCAAGCCGCGCCCTGTACTAGGGCGACAGCGCCTGATGGTGTTGGCTGTAGCTGGTGTGCTCCTCATAAGCGCACTCTGCGGTGGAAGCGCCCTGGCCTTCGTCAATGGCTTCCAACCATCCTGGCTGTCGCCGAACGCTGCAGTTGCCTTCTCGACTGCTACCGCAACGGACGTACCGCTGCCGACCGATACAGTCTTGCCGGGGAGCACAGTTACTGTGGCAGTGACTACTACAACAACTGCATCTGCGTCGCCGATTGTGCAGCCATCCCCAACTATGCCAGCGTCACCCACGCCCAAGCCGACCGCCACATCTACGCCGACGCCAGTACCGACCGCGACGCCGGTACCGGTTCTTACGCTACCAGATGTGCCCATCGTGATGTCGCTCAGCTTTTCAACATGTTATGGCCACATGACGATACGCAATGAATCGTCGCAGGCACTCGGTTGGAGTTGGCAGTCGATCAATGAGAATCACAATGTGTGGGGCAACTACTCCTACTCATTTACGAATGGGGGCTCGTATACCTCATTCAGCACGAGATTGCCCAGCAATACCTCACCCGGAGTGGCTCCGGGCGCATCACAAATCCTCTACTTGAAGGTGAGCAACTGCACCAGCTACCTGCCTACAACGGTCACCATGACAGACACGCGCGGGAAGGTGTATACCTTCAACATGCAGACGTCGTAATGTCACATAGATTGAGTGTGATGTCGGACCAACCCAGAGCACAGATTATGGCCGACGCAGAAGCTGCAGACGCAGCAAGCTGAGGGCTGTCACTGCAGCGCGCCACTTGATCTCAGTGCGGGCGCCACGGAAGCGTTGGCTCGTCGCCCGTACACCATCTGGCGTGGCGACCGCGATGTGAACCGTGCCGACCGGCTTGCCCTCTTGCTCATCTGGCCCCGCCACACCCGTAATGCCAACGCCAATATCTGAGCCAAGCTTCTCGCATACAGCCACAGCCATCGCCTCAGCCGTCTCAGCGCTAATGACGCCATACGTTTCGACGGTCTCGCGCGGCACACCCCAGGCGATTTTCATCGCAGTGGCGTAAGAGACGAGGCCGCCGAGAAAGGCGTTGGAGCTGCCTGGCACGTCGGTGATGAGATTGGCGAGCAAGCCTCCAGTACAGGATTCCATCGTCGCCAGTTTGAGCTTGCGCTCGATCAGCATAGCAAGCATGACGCTCTGCAGTGTGTCGCTATCGACACCAAAGACATGCTGGCCAAGGATTTCGCGCGCCTGGGCCTCGACACCTGCGACCAATTGCTCGGCCTCTCCAGGGCTTGTGGCTCGCGCGGTGATGCGCACGTCTACGGCGTCACGCTTGGCGTAGGTAGCCACTGTCGGATTGTCGGAGTGAATGAGCGAATCGAGTCGTTCCTCTACAGTGGATTCGCCCAGGCCAGTGACCCGCAAGATGCGCGTGAAAAGGGACGCTCCGGTGTGCGTGCGTAGCCTCGGAACGACCTCGTTTTCCCACATGCGTGTCATCTCGCTCGGCACACCTGGCATGGCGACGATGACCTTACCATCATGCTCAGCCCACCAGCCGGGCGCGGTGCCAACGGGGTTGGCAAGCGGCGTCACCGAGGGGATGACCCAGGCTTGTTTGACGTTACGCTCGGGCATCTCCATATTGCGCGAGGCAAAGAAGGCGCGCAGTTCGGTCTCCAGTGCGGGATCGACGTGTGGCGTCTCGCCAAGCACAGCAGCAATCGCCTCGCGCGAGAGGTCGTCTTCAGTGGGACCTAGCCCACCGGTCATGACGACGAGATCAGCGCGCTCGTGGGCACGTCTTAATGTCTCGGTGAGGCGACCAAAGTTGTCTCCCACCTGCGAGACAAAGAACAGGTTGATGCCCAGGCCACTGAGCTGTTGCGCGAGATAATTGGCGTTGGTATCGGTGATGTGTCCGAGCAGCAACTCCGTGCCTATCGAGAGGATTTCGGCATTCATAGGGTCGTTCTCCAGGTGCTGACAAAGAATAGATTAGAAAGGACTTGTGAGGATTGTAGCACTCGCTCCGCGAAAGGGCTGCCGAGCGTCGAGGCCACTTTCGGCTAACCAACTGGACATCGGTCATACACGTTATGGTGACTTACTACAAGATATTGTGTAGTATGCCGAATTTTCCCAATCACACCATATGTTGTGGCACGAGACTTGCTTTTACTACATGTTGTGGCGCAGCAGCCAAATATATGGTACAATAGCCTACGTCCCTGACGAGCTCGCAGGCGGGGCGAGCGCAAATCTGCACAGAAAGGCCAGGACGAGCAGCCGTGAAAGAGAAGAAGAGCGGCACGGTTGGGGCGAGGATCGCTACGCCAGTTACCCAGAAGACTGGCACATGGTCTGACACCGCGCTGCGCGTGTTGCGCGAGCGCTATTTGATGCGCGACATGGACGGCAAGGTTGTCGAGACGCCAGATGAACTGAGCTGGCGTGTCGCGAGTTCGGTGGCATCGGCGGAGACCAAGTGGGCCGACGAGAAGACGGTGGCCCAGATCGCCGAGCAATTCTACGACGTGATCGTTGATCACAAGTTCCTGCCCAATTCGCCGACGCTGATGAACGCCGGCAAGGGCAACAACTTGCAGCTCTCGGCCTGCTACGTGGTGCCGGTCGAGGATAGCCTCTCGGGCATCTTCGATGCCGTCAAGCACGCCGCACTGATTCACCAGTCCGGCGGGGGATGCATCTCTGGCGATGCACACGTCTTCACGACGTTCTGCGGCGTGGAGACTATTGCGATGCTTTACGAGCGCGTGCACGCGACCGGCAAGATGGAGACGGTTGAGGGCGACCATGCGACGATGGACGTCTCCGACATGGGCATCCGCACGATGGCGCTCAACCCGGATGACGGATCGTACGAGCCTGCCCTCATCACGCATCTCTGGCGCTATGATGTGCCGCTGGCCGACCAAATCTGCGTGCGTGGGGCCAATGGCCTGGAGGTCACCACGAGCCGTTGGCACCCCTTCATGGTGCTGTCCGGCGGCAGCCTCGTGGAGCGCCGCGCCGACGCATTGCAGGTTGGGGATATTCTACCGACGCCCAATAGCTCCGTGCGCGACCGCTGGCCACATAGCGCGTACAAGACCGTGGCCAGCGTGCAGTTGGATGAAGAGATCGCCTGGCTCCTCGGCTATTACTTGGGTGATGGCAACCTCGGCTGGGCCAAGGTTCCTGATAGCGAGCCACGGCGCGAGAAGCTGCGCTGGCGGCTCTTCGATGGCCGAACCGCCTCGCTCGAACATGCCCGCGACATCCTGGCACGACGCTTCAACGTGCTTGTGAATATCCAGCAGGACGCGCGTGGACTCTACTCGCTGGCCACTACGAATGCTGGCTTCATTGCCCAGTTCGCTGATCTGCTCGAAGTCCACCCTGGCCCCAAGGGCGAGCTGCCGTTCCCCGAGATGGTGGCGAAATCGCCGCTGAGCGTCGTCGGCGCGTTCCTGGCCGGACTAGTAGATTCCGACGGCCACGTAGAGGCCAGCCGTGACCGCGTCACGGTGACGACGCAGTCGCGCTATCTCGCTGGCAAGGTTCATACGTTGTGCTCGCTGCTTGGTCTCGCTCCAGGCCTCCGCTCGCGTGAGCCACAGGGCAAGGGGCGCGTGCCGGTTTATGAGGTGAAACTCGCCGCGGAGGCGATGGTTGCGGATCTGCGCGCGCTTGTCGGCCCCTATCTACGGGACTCGCTCAAGTCGGAGCGTCTTGCCGAAGTGGTGCGTACGCACGAGCATTCGACCGCGGCGCGGCTACCGATTTCATTCGTAGCTATCGAGGATATCTTGCAGAGCCTGGGCATTGTGACGGGTTCGACGGAGATACATCGCCAGCCTGTGCGTATTGGTGAGACGGAGATTTGGCTGCACCGCTGGAAGGAAGGCCAGGGCGTCAATCGCGAGAAGCTGCAACGCATCGTTGCACTGCTGCGGCCATTGGCGTCTGCACGCTACCAGCGCCGTCTCGATATCCTCGAACGTCTCGCACAAGGATCGACAGTAGTAGCGGCGATTGAGGTGCCAGACGCGAGCGTACCGTTCTATGATTTCACCGTCGCGGATCACAGCACGTACCTCGCGGGCGTGAACGGCCTGACCGCCATCCACAACACCGGGTTTAGCTTCAGCCGCCTGCGTCCTGAGGGCAGCATGGTGGCCTCCACACATGGCGTGGCCTCTGGCCCGGTCAGCTTCATGCGCATCTTCGACGGCGCAACTGAGGCGGTTAAGCAGGGCGGCACACGGCGCGGCGCCAATATGGGCATCCTGCGTGTCGATCATCCTGACGTGCTCAAGTTCATCGACTGCAAGCGCGACGGCTCGGTGACCAACTTCAACATCTCCGTGGCGATCACCGACACGTTCATGGAAGCGCTCGAAGCCGAAGAGGACTATGACCTGATCGACCCCGCCACGAAGCAGGTCACGACCCGCTTGTCTGCCCGCGACGTGATGGACCGCATCGTCAGTGCCGCCTGGGCAACTGGCGACCCTGGCCTCGTTTTCATCGACCGCGCGAACCGCTCTTCCGCCAACCCCACTCCTGAGCTTGAGTTGCTCGAAGCAACCAACCCATGTGGAGAACAGTGGCTGGGCCCTTACGACGCCTGCAACCTCGGCTCGATCAATCTCGGCCTCTTCGTGCAGAATGGCGAAATCGATTGGGCTGAGATGGAGCGCGTGACACGCCTGACGACGCGCTTCCTGGACGACGTGATCGACATCAACCCGTTCCCGCTGCCGCAGGTAGCCGAGAAGGTGCACGCCAATCGCCGCATCGGTCTCGGCGTGATGGGCTGGGCCGAGATGCTCTTCGAGTTGGGCATCCGCTACGACAGCGAAGAGGCCATCGAGCTTGGCGAGAAGACGATGACGGCCATCCGCGATTGGGCGACGGAAGAGTCGGCAAAACTGGCCGAGGTGCGCGGTGCATTCCCCAATTGGGAGCGCAGCATCTACAAAAACGGTCAGAAGCTGCGCAACTCGACGCGCACAACGGTCGCCCCGACCGGCTCCATCAGCATCATCGCCGAGTGCTCCTCGGGCATTGAGCCGATCTTTGCCCTGGCCTTCCAGCATCGTGTGAAGCAGCCCGACGGCTCCTACCGCGTCCTCGATTTCGTCAACCCGTACTTCCAGCGGGCACTCGAAGCCAGCGACATCGAGGATAAAGAGGGCGTGCTCGACTATGTGAAAGAGCACGGCTCACTGCACGGCCACGACGCGGCTGAGCATCCCGCCCTGCTGCCCTATGTGACGGCACATGAGATCGCTCCTGACTGGCACATCCGCATGCAGGCCTCGTTCCAGCACGGCGTGGACAACTCGATCTCGAAGACGATCAACCTGCCCAACAGCGCAACCTACGAGGACGTGCAGGATGCCTACATGCAGGCGTGGGACCTCGGCTGCATGGGCATCACGATCTTCCGTGACGGCAGCAAGGGCGAGCAGGTGCTTAATGTCGGCGTGAAGCAGGAGACCAAGGCCGAGACTGCCGTTGCGGCTCCGAGCGCCGAGGAACTGGCCGCGATAGCCGCTGCCGAGGCACGCAAACGGCTCTACAATGCCGGTGTCAAAGTGCGGCCAGAGGTCGTCTCAGGCTACACGCGTCAGGTGCGCGCCCCTGAGGGCAAGGTCAACGTCACCCTCAACAGCGACGACGACGGCATCCTCGAAGTCTTCGTCAACGTCGGCAAGGCTGGCTCGGATGTCGCGGCGCTGGCCGAAGGCCTGGGTCGCCTGATCTCACTGCACTTGCGCATCGACAGCCCGATCTCGCAGGACGAGCGCGCGTCCGAGGTGGCGCGGCAGCTTCGCTCCATCGGCGGCAGCACATCCATCGGCTTCGGCATAGGGCGCGTGCGCTCGCTGCCAGATGCCGTGGCGCGTGCCATCGAGCTACATCTGGCCAAGGCCGACGACATCACAGCGGCACAGACCGGTGCAACATCCGAGCATGCGTCAGACGGTAACTCGTCCAGCGCCAACGGCAACGGACACAGTAACGGCAATGGCAACGGCCATGCCTATGGCGCTAACACGATGTTGCTCGCGCCATACTCGGTGACCGGCAACCTTTGCACGCAGTGCGGCAACAACACCATGCACTACGAAGAAGGCTGCAAGAAGTGTGTGAGCTGCGGCTATAGCGAGTGCTAGAATAACGTCGGTGGTCCATCCATCTGGGCCGCCGATGCCGCCTCTACATAGCGACTGGAGAATGTACTGTATAGTGCATACTCCAGTTCTTTGTTTCTCAAGCGATCACAGCAGGAAGTGTGGGATGGAGCAGATCGAGAAGATCGGGCGGGCGCTCAAGGAAAACTTTGGCCACGACGACTTTCGCCCTGGACAGCGCCAGATCGTCGAGATGACCCTGGCCGGGCGCGACGCCCTGGTGCTGATGCCAACTGGCGGTGGCAAATCGCTGACCTACCAGCTTCCCGCCGTGCTGCTGCCAGGGCTTACCGTCGTCGTCTCTCCCCTCATCGCGCTGATGCAGGATCAGGTGGAGCGCCTGGACGCTAACGGTGTTGCCGCCACCTTCATCAATAGCATGTTGCCCGCGGACGAGCGCTATCGTCGGGAGCAAGCGACGCAACGCGGCGAATATAAGCTGCTCTACGTCGCCCCTGAGCGACTGCTGAGCGAGAGCTTCCTGGCGCTGCTCGACCGCGTGGAGCAGGGTGCCGGTATCTCGCTCTTCGCCGTCGATGAGGCACACTGCGTCAGCGAGTGGGGCCATGATTTTCGCCCGGAGTATCGCCAGCTCAACCGCCTCCGGCAGCGCTACCCCGAAGTGCCAATGCTCGCACTAACGGCCACGGCCACCGAGCGTGTGCGCCAGGACATCCTCACCCAACTGCACCTACGCGCGCCCTACATCCACATCGCCAGCTTCAACCGGCCCAACCTCTCTTACGAGGTGCGGCCTAAACACAGGCAGTCATACACCGAGTTGCTGCAGATGCTGCGCGAGCTACAACGAGATCAAGCGGGCGCTTCGGCTATCATCTACTGCCAGAGTCGCAAGTCTGTGGAGAACCTCAGCGACCGCCTCTCGGACGACGGCATTCGTGCACTGCCTTACCATGCCGGATTGTCGCCCGAGGAGCGCGAGGCGAACCAGAGCCAGTTCATCCGCGACCAGGTGCCCGTGCTCGTGGCAACCATCGCCTTCGGCATGGGGATCGGCAAGCCAGACGTGCGCGCCGTCGTCCACTACGATCTGCCGCGCAACCTGGAGGGCTACTACCAGGAATCGGGGCGCGCAGGCCGTGACGGCGATCCCGCCCAGTGTGTGCTGTTCTACACCTACGGTGACCGCGCCAAGATCGAATATCTGATCGCGCAGAAGACCGATCCGCAGGAGCAGCGAGTGGCCCGGGAACAGCTGTCCCAGGTCTTCGCCTACTGCGAGAGCAACGCCTGCCGCCGAGCCACGCTGCTCGCCTATTTTGGCGAAGCATCGCCCGAGGGAGGCTGCGGCAACTGCGACGTGTGCAACGGCCAGATGGGCGAGCTGGAAGACCGCACGACTGACGCGCAGAAGTTTCTCTCCTGCGTGGCTAAGACCGGTCAGCGCTTCGGCATGCGCCACGTCATCGACGTGCTGCGCGGCGGCAACACACAGAAGATTCTCTCCTACGACCATCACCAGCTCTCAGTCTACGGCATCGGGCGCGACTCCAGCGCAGACCAGTGGCAATACCTTGGCCGTGCGCTCGTGCAGCAGGGATTCGTAACCAACTGGACCGCCGATGACGCCAACTATCCCGTGCTGCGTCTCAATCCGCGTTCCTGGGAGGTGCTGCGCGGGCAATGTCGCGTGGAGTTGGTGGCGTCTCCGAGCAGTCAGGGAACGGCGCTTGGCGGCGGGCGTAACCGGAACACATCGGGCGATGCCGAGCCGCTGGATGCGGCTTCTCAGGGGCTCTTCGCCCATCTGCGCACGCTGCGGCGCGAGATCGCGGAAGATCAGGACGTTCCCGCATATGTTGTATTCCCAGACGCGAGTCTGCGTGCGATGGCCCGCCAGCGACCACATAGCCTGGCAACCTTCGCCACGATTTCCGGCGTCGGCAGCCGCAAACTCGAAGCCTTCGGCGACCGCTTCGTTGCCGCGATTCGCACGTATTGCGAGGAACATGGCATCGAGGAGGCGCAAGGCAGTGCGCAAGCGGTGTCCCGTGTGGCGGCGCCGCGGATGACAGAGCGTCGGCCACGCGAACACGCTGGACAGAAGCAGGAGTCCACGGTCGCTACCACGCTCCAGATGCAGCGACAAGGGCTGAGCATCGAAGAGATCGCGAAGGCCCGCCAGTTGGCCCAAACCACGGTTGTAGGCCACCTCTGCCAAGCAATCGAGGAAGGCGAGTCGGTCGAGGTGGAGGAATTAGTGTCGCCGGAGCGCTATCGCCGCATCGCCGATGCCTTCTCCCAACTCGGCAATAGCGCCCTCAAGCCAGTCAAAGAGCTGCTTGGCGATGCCTACTCCTATGATGACATTCGCCTCGTGCGTGCCGCCCTCCATCAGCGCGTGTAACTCCGGCAGGTATCTCTATCTCGGGCGCAAGAAGCAGGCTGAGTCTGATTCGTCGTCGCCTGCTGCTGCCATTCCGCTAGCCAGAAAATCGATGCTTGTCAGGCAGGCTGACGGTCAGGTATGCTAGCGGCGCACAAGCCTTGTTGACTGTTGGGTTGGAGTGGATGAGGAAGAGAAACATGGCACGGACTGCGCGAGCCGTCTCCGAAGCGCCAACGATTCGCCGCCGACACTACGGTGTGCTGCGGCTGATCCGGGCGAACCTCTACGACCTCGTCGTGCTGATGCGCCGGTCTGGTGTGGCGCTTGTTGGCTTTTTGATGGTAGTGCTTTCGGCAGCCGCATACCTGCACTTTGTAAATCAAAGCCGTCTTGAGATTCCCAACGCTCTCTACGAGTCATTGCGGCTGTTGATCTTCCAGAGCGGCCTGCCACTTCCCAGTGATGTCCTCGGCACGGTCATCTTCTTTCTCGTGCCGATTCTAGGCCTGCTGCTTGTCGCTCAAAGCGTGCTGACCTTCGGGCGCGGCCTGTTGGATAAAGGGAGCCGCCTGCAATCCTGGCAGGTCTCGATCGCGTCTACGTACAGCAATCATGTCATCGTCTGCGGTCTGGGCCGCGTTGGCTATCGCGTGGTCACACGCTTGCTGGACGCCGGGTACGAGCCAATCGTCATTGAGAACAAGTGGCAAGGCGATTACGTCGCTCAGGTTGTGCAGTTGAAAGTGCCGGTCATCGTCGGCGACGCGCGCGACCGCACCATCCTGCGTCAGGCGCGACTACGACAAGCGCGTGCGCTCATCGCAGACATCAACGGCGACCTCGTCAACATCGAGATTGCGCTGGCTGCGCGAGCGCTACGCCCAGACATCCGCGTCATCCTGCGCGCGTTTGACGAAGACCTCGACCGGCGTCTGGAGCAGACGTTCGGCGCCAATAGCGCATTCAGCGCCTCCGCCCTCGCCGCGCCGACCTTCAGTGCCGCCGCGGTCAGCCGCGAGATCGACTACGTGATTCCTCTCGGCGAAGATGGCGCCCTCCTCGGAGTCACCCAGCTTGAAGTGCGCAAGGATGGACTCCCGCAGACTGCACAGCAGCTGGAAACCGAATACGGGGTACGCGTGGTTCAGGTAGATTCCTCGACTCCGAAGAATATCGACCGGACGCGACTACAGGCAGGCGCGACACTCACACTCCTCGGCACACTCGCGGCGCTTGAAGCCGTACGTGTCCGCAATTTGCAGAACCCGTCTAGTTGGCCGCCAGAAACCATCCCCCAACAGCACCCAACCGCGGAACGCGATACCGTGATCATCTGCGGTCTGGGCAAAGTTGGCTACCGCGTCGTTCGCAGGCTTTATAGCTTGCCCATCCGGCCGCGAATTGTCGTCATTAACCTCGGCGACGATCGCAGTGCGTTTGCGCGTCAGGTGCAGCGTATGGAGGGCGTTACCTATATCAGCGGCGACGCGTCGGACCTGGAAATCTTACGCGCGGCGGGCATCAATAGGGCATTTAGCGTCGCGGTCCTAACCTCCAATGACGCCGCAAACCTGCGTATCGGCCTGGCGGCACGCAGCGAGCAACCAGACGTGCACGTGGTGATGCGGGTGTTTAGCGACGCCCTCGCCACCCAACTTGTCTCGCTCTTCGGCATCCGTACGACCTATAGTACGTCTGATCTTGCCGGTCCAACGTTGGCGGCTGCGGCCCTTCTTAGCGGCATCAGTCGAGCATTCTATGCGGGTGGCACGCTCTTCGCGACCGACGAGTTCACGGTTGACGACCACAACAAGTCTGCGGGGCGTTCCGTTGGAGACCTCCGGGCGAAGCGTCAACTGATCGTGATCGCTATTCGCCGACAACAGCAACTCTTCTTGACGCCTCCACCAGAGACGCAACTCGTGGCAGGCGATGAGGTGGCGATGCTCGCGCCATTGGATGTGCTACGCAGCCTGCGCGACGGTGGCATGCGCAAGCTGCTGGCATGACGAAGGGACTCAGTCAACGTTTCCAGACTGCTGGCAGGTTTCGCCTCACACGTTCGAGACGGCACGCAGCAGCCGGATTGTCGCGGAATCGACCCGCCAGCGAAAGTAGGTATCGCGCGTTCGAATACCTGAGCGGCTGAACAGCGTAGCAAAATCTGTTGGCTCATCCGCTTGCCAGCCGTCTCGTGCCGCCTCGCGCAGGTACTTCACGATGATCGGTTGGATCAAGAGTGCCGCCGCGCCAACATAATCGGGCGTGCGACAGTGGGAGATGGAGATCTTCAGTGGGATCACCAGATCCTTCCTCTCCCAGCGCACGTTGCCAGATGTCATGATTTTCCCTCTACAGCGGGCAACTCCCTACCCGCCCGCACGGCAATCTCGACGCAAGTGTAACAGGTCGCTTACCTGGTCGACTCAGAGGTATTTCTCGATCAGCAGCAGCAGCTCATCCTCAGAGTGGAAAGTGGCCAGCAACGTCTCACGACCATCGGGGTCGGTGAAAACCACATTGCCAAGCGCATCGGCCTCGTCACTGCTCTGATAGAGCCGTCCGCGCTCCCTGCCCAATTCGAAGCTCGCCATGGGTTGTTGCTGGCGTTGATCCCAGCTCGGCGCGAGTTGCAGGACAGCACGCATTTCTGGTGAGAGGCTAGCCTGCAGCCAGGTTAGGAATTCGTCTGCCCGCTGCCTATCCGCGGCTTCCTGGCGCTGTTGCTCGCGCTGATGCACTGCTTCGGCCATCTGCTTCAACTTCTCGACATCAGCCATCGCAGTAGCCATCCCTTTCCGCAATTCGCACCAGCAATGAGCCCCTGTTAGCAGGCGATTTGGACCATTGTGGCCATGGTTTCTTAGGAGATCATAGTTGGGATCAAAAGCCCAACTGCCGAGCTTGCGTGACGACGCACGTTTCGTCGTGTTTGCCGGTGTAGCCGTACGTGCCGCCACGCTTGAGGGAGCAGTGGGGGCAGGACTCGACCATGGTGACCGCGTCCAGGCACATGCGCGCCTCGGCCATCCGCACCACAATCGGACGCATCGCGGCCATTTCCGCTTCCAACTGCTGCACCTGTCGCTGCAGCGTGTCCACAGTTGCTACCACTTCCGCGGCTTCCATGGTCTGCTCCCCCCTGATAGTTTCCCGTGTGGCGCACCACAAAACACGTTGCACCACAATCAGGTATGTCACCGTTCAGTGGGGGAGAAGGGCAGACTCACGAGGGCTACACCGCGCCGACACCAAAGAGAGGCATCCTTGATCGACTGACCAGCGGAGCATACCACATCCAGAGACATAGCCGCTCGCCAGGCTCGACCTCGCTCCGAATGGGCGCGCGATATGGTATAGTCTGCTCACAGTCGATTGCGTTCGCACCGTCTCGGTGTGGCTCGTGGCAGCCGGTGAAGCCGCTTCTATCCCCCGTAATGCCTCATGACTCCTTCGGGTGGCGCTCGGACTGACGATGTCTGTTGTCCCAATAGCCCACCTCCGGGATATGCCCCGGATAAGGAGAAACGCCGCCATGGCGACCCGCATCTACGTAGGCAACCTGCCCTACTCAGCCACCAATGAGCAACTGTCCCAGCTATTCGCCACATTCGGCGATGTGATGGAAGCGACTGTCGTCACGGATCGCGAGACCGGCCAGACGAAAGGATTCGGTTTCGTCGAGATGGGCAACGAGACCAGCGCCCAAGCCGCCATCACCGGCCTCAATGGCACTGACATGGATGGCCGGGCCATTCGCGTGAATGAGGCCCAGCCGCGCCCCGAGCGTTCGGGCGGAGGCAACGGCTACCGCTCACGCTAATCCTCAATACCAACACGCCAGAAACAGCCCTGATCCATCTGGCGTCCCCGACACCATGTAAGGCTTGGCCTTACATGGTGTCCCCTGTAGCCCTCGCAGCAAATAGCGGTGGCAGCCCGCATATGGCTTAGGTTCCGCTGTCCCCCGCAGACGTCCCCACAAACCAGCACGACCAGATGTCTGACGTCGATAATCGCCAGCGACTGTCCGACGATGGTCGCGCCGTGATAATGAAAGAGACTTGCACATGACTAATCAAGTAACACTTCAAGCTGAGCACCGAACCATCACTGGCAAGGCTGTGCGCCACCTCCGCCGTGAAGGCGTCCTCCCTGCCAATCTCACTGGACACCACATGGAGCCGCTTGCTATCCAGGTGAAAACACTCGATGTGACGAAGATGCTCAAGGCCCATGGTCGCACCACAGTGATTCGTCTCTCGATCACGCCCGAGAGCGAGCCGCGCACCGTGATGATCGGCCACGTCCAGCGTGACCCGGTTAGCGCCGCCATCGAGCATATTGACTTTCTCCTGGTCGCGATGACCGAGAAGATGCACGCTCGCATCGCGCTTCGTACGATTGGCGCAGCGCCTGCCGTTACATCCAATGTGGGCGTTTTGTTGCAGTTGGTGAATCAGGTCGAGGTTGAGGCGCTCCCCGATGATCTGCCGCAGTCAATCGACGTCGATATCAGCGAGCTTAAGAACGTTGACGACACCATATTTGTGCGCGATCTCAAAGTGTCGTCGCAGGTGACGCTGCACGGTGACCCAGATGAACCAATCATCAAGATCACGCAGACGCGTGCCGCACTCGAAGCCACCATAGCGGCAGCCGAGCCCGCAGCGGTAGCGGCGTCTGCGGAATCCTCCGAAAGCTAGCGCAGTCTAGTTCTCCTCAAAAGAGGAGCGCGAAGCCTGTTCATCCCCTACTGAAAGTGCCCGACAAGTGTAAAACTTGTCGGGCACTGCGCTTTGTCGCATCCAGGCTCACCGCACCGTAGAGTGTGTCATCGCGGGGCAAGCCCGGGCAACCTTATGCGGCAGCGAGCCGTAGCGGGGCGCCGATATCATGCAGAAACGTCAGTATCTCGCCGTATGATCGCAGCATGCCGGTCTCATGGTAGGAGATTGCATGCCCGCGACAATAGGCGCGAATGATGCCCTGCGCCTCGGCCAGACTAGAGCGCGGCATCGACGGGAACAAGTGATGCTCGATCTGGTAGTTGAGTCCCCCATACCAGGCGTCGACGAACGGATTGGCATAGACGTTCCGCGCGGTCAGCACCTGACGATGGAGGAAGTCCATATCGTTGTCGTGCTCAGTGATCAACATGCCCTTGTGGTTAGGTGCGAAGACCGATCCCAGATACATTCCGGTCGCCGCTTTGTGGATGAGCACGAACACGAGCGCCTGCCAGGCTGGCAGCGCGATCAACAGCAGACCAATGTAGGCCACGTAGTGCAGCGCCAGGAGACTAATCTCAGCCTTGGGGAAGCGGGCCTTGCCCTGCAACAGGAAGCGGATGCTGTGAACTTGGAGATCGAGAGCCACCAAGGCTAGCACTGGAAAGAAGATCAGCGCTTGATGGGCAGCGATGAAGCGATGCAGGCCGCGTTTGCGCTCAGCATCCTCGACCGTAAAGGTCAACACAGGGATATTGATATCGGGATCGCTGTCACGCTCATTGGGTCGGCTGTGATGTTGATTGTGTTTATCCATCCACCATGAAAAACTCATGCCGATGCCCAGGTTGCCATGGAGGAGCCCCATGAGATCATTGGCGCGGGTCGAGTTGAAGGACTGCCGGTGTCCAGCGTCATGCCCGTTGAACCCGAGCTGAGAGCTCACAAATGCGAGGAACACCGCATTGAGGCACTGTATCCAGAAAACATGGACACTGAACAAGAGAACAACGCTCAAGATCAGCAGGAAATCGACGATCAGAAGTCGCAGAAGCGCGCGCCGCGGATGTCGATTGAGCAACCCACGTTCCTTGATCAGGCGTTTGAGTTCACTGTAGGAACCCGTGGCCGACGAAGGTGGGGACTCTTCTGCAGGAAGGGCTCGCGTTGGTATCGCCAAGTAAGATTATCCTTCTCCGAGAGGCTGGGGCGCAATCCAATTTGCGCTCCTGCCTGATTGGAGCCGGCGAGGTATGCCATTGTTTCAGGACTAACGGTCGCCGCCCTCCGTAGAATCTGCCAAGCACAATTTCTGGAGGCAACTCGTTGCCTGGGGCACAGGTAGGGGGGTGATACCGTTCCACGTTTAGAGGAACGACAGAAAGGGAACGCAGCCGACCGAGTGCGAGCGTAGACGATATCTTGTGCACACTCGGCCACGCAACTAGGGCCGTAACCGTTGCATTTATACGGTAGAGTGTTGACGTCGCGACTCGTCTTCCCAATAAGGCTCTATCAGGCAGTCACTGGGCTATTTAGAGTCACATAGGTCTCTGTGAGCTGTTGCGAGATGTCTGCTTGACTCGTGTCAGCCGTGGCATTAGTCCCTTTGGCATTCTGGAAACCTCCGAGTACACGCCGACCACCGGGATGCGATTCCGTGGAGAGCGAATTTGCCCCCACCCAGAGCGTGTAATCGAGTTCTTCCGTACCTGCATCCTCAACGAGGATTCGCATATTTGCATCGCCCCGACGCAGACGGACACGACGCCCGTGCTCTTGCAACACAGCCGCGAACGCCTCAAATGCGGGCAAGGCCACTGAGAGGATGAACTCTCCTGTCTCGGGATGATCCTCGACGTGTCGCGTTTTACTCTGCGGGTGTTGTTGCTCGCGCGCCTTAAAGAAAGTGTCGAGCTGGGCTTCCCAGTCGCTCACGTTGCACCTCTCATCATCGTTCAACTAAGCCCGCTCGGTGAAATCACCTGCATGAGCTACAGCTACTTTGGTTCGGCAGTCTCGTCACATCACCTATACCGACTAAGGATGGCAAGCAGAATGACTTGTTCAAGCAATCACGCGTGGGGAGTCTGCCCGAGAAGGCTGCAACAGCGGTCTGGTGGCATATCCTGAAGAGGCCCTCAGTACCCACATGCTGCCAGTCTAATGCTGCCGTGTCCAGCCAGGTATGGCCTCAGATGTATAAGTAATGACGCCTAGCTAGTATCAAGCGATCTATCGCTGCGCGGGGGTATTGGTCAGCATGATGCTGGCGCTGGTGAAACTAAACTCGGGGTGGCCGAATCTTCATCTCATCGCCCTGGACGATTGCCCGAACGCGCCGTAAGGCAAGGGTATGGGCCTCGTCACGGGTCGCATAGATCGACTCGCGATTCCGGTCATAGCGCTTGAGCGTGCTCCCGGCGGCTTCCAGCGTCGAGATGACCCGCTCGCTTATCTCGGCAAAGTACCCTTTTGCGGTCTGCACCCATTTGCCTGTGGTCGCGTTCCAGTTCTCGCCCACACCAGAGTAGACCCCAATGGTAAAACTGCGTCCTCCCTGCCGCTCGAGGTGCCATACGACTGGGACGGTAGCGGGGCCATTCAATCGGCGCGTACGGGTATCGGATGCGTCATTGGCCATTCGGTGCACTTCTGTCTGATTCCACGGGCACATTCCAAAAAATGCGCGGCCGGGCGGATGTCCTCCGTGGTCTCATCATACCACCGAAGTCGTAATACCCACATTTTCCGCTGAGCGCTCGGTTGTAGTAAAGGCCACATAAAGGCACAGAGGTATGGTCCCAACCGCTCGGACAGGAACTTGGCGGCAAACAGCCATTTGATTCTGTTGGGAGGCTAGCCAGCCGCGACAGTATTTGTAGTTACATAGTCGAGCCCGCGCTGGCGCGAGTCTTTACATCACTGGCTCGGCTCCCCGCGGCGGCATCGTAGGAAGCGGATGGTGGAGGGACATTCGCTCCGGCCTGTTTGGTTCCACCGCATAATCTTCGGGGAGAAGCATCTGCACCGCGATGCCGCCCCGCAATCGCCAGGATAGACTAACGTCCAGAGCCACGAATCGCGGATAAATGTCGCCGACGAGACCCAGGTTCAGATCGCGGCCAGCGAGACACGACCCAGCGCAAGCAGTATGCCCGTCAGGATCATGCCAGCCCCGGCGAGCGCACTCAGCACGATGATGAACAACCTTGGGAGATCGAGGAAGATGACCGCAACATAATATCGCAGCTACGATCAGCCCGACGATGAAATGCAAGAAGCCAGAGGTAACCCCCAGCCCCGACATGAACCCAACCCCAATCTCGAAGCCAACAGTAGCGGCCAGGATGACGACGGCTGCGTAGTAAAACAAATAGGCGCCAGGGCGAAGACCGCGCCGACGACGAAGCCAAATACCCAACTGCTGGTGGTCGCCAGGAAGCCCCCACCGAACAGTTCCTGGATCGCCTGGGCAGTAACCAGAAATCCGGCAAAGAAGCCAAACAATGGCAGTATGATCACGAAGAGCCGAAAACCAGCGAAACAGAGTGCTAGCCCAATCAAGCATTTGTAGCAAGGACGCAAAAACGATCTGGAAGAACATGCTGCGCCACCTTTCGTTATCCTATCGATCTCGCTCGCGCCGACAGTTGAGCCGTTGGCCTACTGGCACGGCAAAGCTGCCGTTTTGTTGCTATGAGGATGAGATGCCCTGCTTAGTGCTTGAGCATGCTCAAGCAGCACCTTTGGTAAGCTGGCTGACAATCGTCTTCATGCGATTCGAGGAGATGGCGAAACCGATGCCATTGGCTGCGGCGCCGCTTGTGGGGTCCACGGCTGCAAGTGTCGGGATGCCGATAAGCTCTCCTTTGAGGTTGACCAGTGCGCCACCGCTGTTACCTGGATTGATCGGCGCACTCGTCTGGATGAGGCCCGTGATGGAGATACGCTAGCCGTCTACTATCTCGTTCACCTCGCGATTGAGTGCGCTGACGATGCCCGATGTCGCCGACTGCGCCAGACCTAGCGGGCTACCCAATGCAAGGGCGTACTCCCCGACCTGAACCTTACTGGAATCACCCACTGTGATCGGCTTCAGATTGTTGGCGCTGATCTTCAGCACAGCCAGGTCCTCGGTTGGGGCCTCTCCCACGAGGTGAGCGGACGTCTGACGTCCATCGGCGAGAAGTACTAAGAAGCTGGGGAAACCATGCACAACGTGATCGTTCGTCACGATGTAGCCGTCCTTGGTCAGAATCTCGCCCGACCCCACGCTGCCCGAGGTGCCGTTGGCACGTCCCTGGATCTGTACTACTGACGGGGAGACCGTCTGGACGACGTGGATGGTGGTCTCCTCAAGCGAAGAGCCTGAGGGTGCAGACGAGGTAGACGCGCTCGGACTGGCACTAATTGTCCCGACGCCGAAGACGAGACCAAAGAGTGCGGCCACCGCAGCGGCAAGCCAGAGCGGGTGTATTGGTGGTTTGCGTCCCGCCGGTAGAGTGGCAGTCGCCGCCTTGCTAGCATTTCTCGGTGGGGTCACCGCCTCCCTCGTATCCGCTGGTGTTTGCGCTCCCATAGAGTCGGAACCCGACGCTGGGGGAACGGACGAGGCGCTGGTGTTGTCCTGCATGTGTCGGCTCCTGGCGTGGGCTAGTTGACTCGCTCGTCAGATGTCACCGCGAAGCGCAGCCACTAAATGGCTCGTATGACGGCGGGTCTAGGCGCACATGTCGCCTGAGATCAACCTGATTTCCATCCCTCCGATGCACACTCCGTGCCATAGGTTCCGATCCACTCCTGAGCGCATTTCCTGCGCAATATCGGGTACGCTTCTTGCACCGTCATGCAAGAGCGGCTATCAGGGGATCGAGCAGATCTCCTTCTTCGCGGTTGGCAATAGTGTTGATTCCAGGCAGTAGCGCTGGTTGGTGTTGGATGTTGAACCAGGGCAGTAGGGCATCGTATTCTCTCTGCCGCTCGCACGCGCCGCCGACGTATTGATATATGGCCACCTTCCTGCGGTTGGAGCAAACAGACGCTTGTCAGGGGGATAGTCTGGTGGTAAGCGTCTTGATCCAGTTGCTTCCCTTGGTCATCGGCAGCATGCTGATGCCAACCTGGATCATGCTCGTGCTCTCGTTGCTCACATCTGGGCATGGATGGATGAGAGCGGTAGCATTCGTCAGCGGTGTTACCACTGTGCGCCTGCTGCAAGGCGTCATTTTCGGCGCCGCCACGGTCGCCTACACAGCTCGCTATACGAGCAGAGCAGAGACTATTATTGTCTCGACGCTACTGCTGGTTGCGGCCCTCCTCATGTGGGCGACCGCAGTTAAGCAGTTTTTTGCAAAGGGTGAGCCTGGGGCCTTGATCGCGAAATGGATGACACTAATCACCGCGCTCACACCAATTCGGGCATTCGGCCTGGGGGCGCTGCTCGTGGTCACCTCTGCGCGTGCGTGGCTCTTCATCCTGGCGGCGATTGGTCTGATCGGCCGAGCGGAACTCAGCGCGACGCACAGCATCGTCGCCTTTCTGTTTTACGTGCTGGGCTCAGAACTGCTACTGATAGCGCCCATTCTCGTCGCCCTGTGGACGCCCGGGAGATTCGGCATCCTAGCTAACTGGCTACGAGCATATGACCGCCAAATCACGATTGTGGTATCGCTCTTGGTGGGCGGCTTCTTCCTCTGGTATGGCATCAGCGGTCTAATTGGCCTGAGTGGCTAAGTGCCCAGCCCATTCACATTTATGCGCTGCCAGAAAGGGCTAATACCGCAGAATCAACGCAATTTGTTGGTGCAGGCTCAGCGTACCGGGATCGGTAAACACGACGCTGCCCCCTTTCTCCAACACTTTCTCGATTACTTCGTCGACAGCGTCATCGAGAGCGTCTGGACCTCGCGCGTCGCCTTCAGGCAACAAGCGCAGACTACTGGCGTCCACCTCGGCGGGATAGTGGAAATCTTGCTCCACGAGCAGCCTGCTCCCACGACCCTCCTGAGCCATAGGCCATACCTGCTGGATGCCAGAGGCGGAGCGGCGCGCACCAACCGCCGCATCCAGTTCATCAAGGGCCTTGGCCCGACGTTCGGCCAGGGCGTCCTGCACAGGCGGCCAGACGAGCTGCGCTAGCTCCTGGGGGGTAGCACTATCGTAGCTGCCCGCCACTGTCGCAATGATCTCCGAGCCGTGGGATGTCACCTCATCGAAGAAGGCGCGGAGACGGTCGACACCGGCCACCGCCAATGGAAGGTCATCGTCGGCGGCAATCTCCCCAAACGCGGCGTCGACCTTGCGGAAAAACTGTCGGTGAGCATCGTCGCGATACGCCGAGCGATTCACGCCGATGCCGCCGGGTAGCCGCGTGGCCCCACCCGGTCCCGAGTGTGTGAGCGGAAAGCTAGCATCTCGCACCTCGACCAACGTATCTCTGCTGCCTTCATACAGCCGAGTGGGCTGTTCACTCAATGCAAGCACCCAGTAGCGTGGCGAGCGATTGAGCGTATAGACGAGGTCGCGCGTCGCGAAGGTTGCATCCACCACCACACGCTCTAGTGGGGCAAAGGGCAACAGGAATTCGCTTCCTATATCCTGGTTCGCAAACAAAGCCAGGCCATCCAGTGTATAGCGATAGTTGATATCGGCCACGAGCGCATCGAGCCGCGCAAGCACGGGATCGATCTCGCGCTGTGAGAACTCCATCAAAAGGCGGTTAGTAGCCTCGTTTACAAGATTCTTCACACGGATCGGGTCCTGCCGATTATCCGGAGCCGTGCGATGCGTCGGAAGCAGGATTGAGACGCACGGATATGTTTGGACGGCCTGTAAGAGCCGAACGTCATGCCGGTTCATATTGTCCCTCTCGCTTGTAATCGCCTCTGCTCGATGGCCAGTCCTCAGGAATAGGAGCGTAGCAGTAGGGCAATGCAGCGCACATGTATCAAAAGTTGCAGCCCTCGTGTACAGCGCACGCCCCCCAATAAGTCGCAGAAAGTGCCTGCGACTTATGTCCCATGGGCTGATCCTTCAAGCCATCAGGCACAGTGGTAGGCGGTCATAGTGGTTGCCAGTGAAGATTGAGGCGAAGCAGTGGGGGCAGGTCTCAGCTTTATCTACGATTGTCTCTCACAGCACCTTGCACTTACTGAAGAGGCCGTACTGTCGATCTCAACGCGGGCTTAACGGATATTGATTCACCACCGGGATTCTGCTTCCACATGACGTGATCTGGTTGCCGATTCGCACTTGGGGTGACCATATGCTCATGATGCTGCAGCCGCAGGTCGGTTGAGCGCACACTTGCCATTACTTCTGATCTTGAGCGAGCCATCGCGCAAACCCTAGCAGATCAGAGTGGGTTGTTTTGCCTTTGCTGGGCTGCTGCAGCGAAGGAAGCTCACTTAAGGTTGCAGCTTCCTCTGGGTTATAAAAAGCCCACAGAAAGTAATCTTGAATTAGCTGGGATATTTCAAGTCTCACGTCTTCGTCTATCATCGCCTATCTCCGAACACTTCATTGCAACGTTGTGCCGATCTCCTTCAGCAAAGCGCTACCTCAGCCCGTCTAGTTTGATCTCGATCCATCAATATTCCTGGATGCTCAATCCCATTATCAACCGGCACGCGCAGCGCGTGAGGTTTCGCCATGTTAGTTTACGATAGATGCATCTGTCCAGGGGAATTTCGCCCCCAAGCTTTTGGCACGAGGATTACTACTAGGTCATCCCCTTGGCTTTTCGCTTTGTAGTGCCGCGATGAAGGTGATGGCGCGCCTCAGGGGGCTGTGGTATTCTCGCATGGCGACAGCTGCTTGCTGTACATAGATACGGGAGCGTGGGCCAAGGGCTGACCCGTTACGTGATGAGAGGGTGGGAGTATGTCCGATGTAGCACACGATGATCTGAAGACCCAAGATGCCGAGGCCGAAACTCAAGAGGTTGATCTCACACGCCTGGCAGCCCGCCAGGCAAAACAAGTCATTATCTTTACCGGAGACGTGGTGACGACCACAGCAGCACTACTCATCTCAGCCGTGAGCTTAGTAGCGGCGCTCGCATGGAACAGTTTTATGCAGGTATGGTTGCCGACGGTCAACCTCCTGGATATGCGAGACCCCGTCATCAAACAGCTGGTGTATGCACTGTCAGTGACCTTCATCGCGGTATTGACTGCGGTCCTGATCAGCCGTCTGCGGAAGCGTGTTCGCGGGCGCAATCTGCTCGTGTCATAGTGGGCAGACATTGCCAGTAGCTGTTCCTTGCCGCACAGGGCGTACCTCCTATACCTCGGCACGCCCTATGCGACAGCGCGGTTGCTCGCGAACGGCCTGCGCTTGTGGCGACGCAGGCCCATTCTTCCTTACGCCCGAAGCCAGGGTGAACTTGCCTCACTGCGATCACTGGCGAAGCAACGGAATGACCTCGTTCACGAATAATTCCAGCCCGGTCATCGCCGGGAAATCAATGATACGGATGATCAGTCGCTCCACGCCGAGATCCACGAACGGCTTGATTTGCTCCGCGATCTGCTGCGGCGTGCCAATGATCACATCCCTCTTATACACTGAAGTCGCAGCGATCTGCTGGGCGTCGGCTTCCGTCTCGGCGATGGCAATGGCTTCTGGAGACCACGTTTTGACGATGTCATTATAGTTGCGCCCGACCGCCTGGCAATGCTGGCGGAGCACCTCAAGTTTGTGGGCATAATTCTCCACCGTGCCACCGGGGAAGTTCCACCAATCCGCATAGCGAGCAACGGCACGTAACGTCTTCTGCTCACCGCCACCGCCGATCAGGATGGGAGGGATAGGGTCAGGTCGCGGCGCGCAATAGGCGTTGTCGATCTGGTAGTATTTGCCCGCAAAACTGGCAGAGGTTTGCGTCCACAGGAGTTTGACGATTTCGATGGTTTCTTCCATCTGCTCGATGCGCACAGATGCCGACGGGAAATCGAAGTTATAGGCTTGATATTCCTCTTGCATCCAGCCCGCGCCGATCCCAAAGAGGAAGCGCCCGCCAGTCACCCATTGCAGGTTGGCGCACATCTTGGCCATTAAGGCGGGGTTACGATAGGACTGACACAACACGCTGGCGCCAAATTTCAGATTCGGGAATATCGGGGCCAAATAGGCAATGGTCGTCATACATTCCAGGTAGGGCGTCTCATTGGGCAACCATGACGAGCCAGGGACGACATGGTCATCAACCCACACGGAGTCAAAGTGCGGTTCGAGTTGTCCTATCGCGTGCTGAAGCCGATCGAGAAAGACTGCGGCACTGCTGCCATCCACCGGGCAAGACGGCATGTGCCATCCAAATTGCAGATCACCCATGAAACCGGACTCCTTTGCTGACTCCAACTCGTCAAGACGACGCGCTGTTCCTATATAAGGTAGCAGTGTGGCTATGCTTTGTCCCATGCTCGTCCGCGTCGTGATCGATAGCAATATCAGCGGCGAACGGCGAGACATAGGGCAGCAGGCGGAAGCGGATTATTCGTTCCCCTCATCGGGGCAGGCAAGCCCAATTCACATCACCGACGACGGCCTCAGCGAAGAAGTGGAAGATGCACTGGCCGCACCACCTAACAATGCCACGGGTTGAAAATGATATGCTTGCACACATACACTAAAGCTCTTCGAAACGGCATAACGCATAGATGCTATAGGAGACAGTGAACGAGATGAGCACTCATGATGGCGGCCCTTCGTTCGACAATCTGGAATCCCACATATCTCTGAATCCGGAACAGATCGAAGCAAAAGCCAAGCAGCTTCTTGCCGAGATGACCCTCAACGAGAAGGCCGGACAACTCAGCCAATATTTCTATCTTGCCGGGTTGCCGGCGCAGACCGCGTTCGTCGAGGGCGAAATTCGCGCTGGCCGCGCTGGAAGCCTCTTATTCGTCTCCGACCCTCGTGAGACGAACCGACTGCAACGCCTGGCCGTGGAGGAGAGCCGCCTTGGCATTCCGCTGCTTTTCGGCTTCGACGTCATTCACGGCCTGCGGACAATCTTCCCCGTGCCGATTGGCCTGGCTGCCTCCTGGGACCCACAGCTTGTCGAGCGCGTCCAAGCGACGGCGGCGCGTGAGGCGCGTGCGGTCGGTATCCATTGGGCGTTCGCGCCAATGGTCGATATCGCCCGCGATCCACGCTGGGGACGCATCGTCGAAGGCGCCGGTGAGGACCCCTATCTGGGCGCCCAGATGGCCACTGCGCAGGTGCGCGGGTTTCAGGGCGAGACGCTAGGTGCACCCGACCATATCGTCGCAGGCCCTAAACACTACGTCGGCTATGGCGCGGCGCTCGGCGGACGTGACTATGACGAAGTGAACCTCTCTGAGAACGAGCTTGCGCAATGTCTACCTGCCACCGTTCGCCGCCGCGGTTGCCGCGGGCGCGGGGAACATCATGACATCGTATGTCGGCATCAACGGTGTGCCTGGGGCTGCCGACCAGCGGCTGCTTCAGACGGTGCTGCGCGGTGAACTCGGCTTCGACGGGTTCGTGGTCAGTGACGCTAATGCTGTTGTAGACCTGACCACGCATGGCTTTACCCGCAATGACCGCGATGCCGCAGTCCGAGCACTCCACGCGGGGCTTGATATGGAGATGTGGCTTGGGATGCGCTTTGGGGGAGACTCACCCCCTACACCACGCGTCGGCGCACTTGCCTCGCTACCAGATGCAGTACGTGCAGGAGAAGTCGATGAGGGGCTTATAGACGAAGCAGTGAGGCGCGTACTGCGGCTCAAGTTCCGCCTTGGCCTCTTCGAGCAGCCCTACATTGACGAGGCACAGGCGGCCAATGTGATGGCCGCCCCTGAGCACCGTGAACTCGCGCGCATTGCCGCGGAACGCTCGGCGGTGCTGCTGCGCAACGAAGGTAGCGTGCTTCCCCTCGACCGCGCCATGGTGCGCTCCATCGCGGTGCTCGGGCCGTTCGCGGACGATAAGGCGGCCACGCTCGGCCCATGGGTGTTTGCTCCCGACGTGGATACCACCGTCACCGTGCTGGAGGGGATGCGACGCATCGCGGGCGACGGTGTGCGGATCGAATACGCACGTGGGGTGCCTGTGCCGACGCGAATGATCCCGTCGCCATTTGCCGCGTTCGGGCCGCTGGTCGGTGGCGCCACGCCGCAAGACACGCCGCTCGACGAGCAAGCTGAGTTTGCACGGGCTGTCGAGCTCGCGCGCGCGTGCGATGTCGCCGTGATGGTGCTCGGCGAGGCAGCAGACATGAACGGCGAAGCTGCGTCCCGTGCGACGCTTGACCTACCAGGTCGGCAACTGGAGCTGCTTGAGGCGATCGCCGCCACCGGCACACCAGTCGTCCTGGTACTGCTAAGTGGGCGCCCACTTGATCTCCGCCGCACGGCAGAGCAGGCATCAGCCATCCTTGCCGCCTGGCATCCTGGCACTGAGGGCGGGCATGCGGTAGCGCGCTTGCTCTTCGGCGAGGTGGCACCCAGCGGCAAGCTACCGTTCAGTTGGCCGCGTAGTGTCGGGCAGGTGCCGATGATCTATTCGCGCCTGACCTCGCACCAACCGGAGACAGCTACCACGCGCTACTGGGAAGAGGAGAGCACGTCGCTCTATCCCTTCGGATTCGGTCTGACCTACAGCACAGTGGACTACGCAAACCTCAGCCTGGATGCTCCGTCGATTGGCCTGCACGACGCGCTCGAGGTAAACGTAGAGGTGCATAATCCGTCGTCGCACGAGATCGAAGACGTCGCCCAACTCTACCTGCACCAGCGGTATGGGCGTGCTGCCCGTCCTGTGCGCGAACTCAAGGCATTCCAGCGGGTGAGACTCGCACCTGGAGAAACCCGCACGCTGCACTTCACGGTCCCTGCCTCAGCACGACGCTACTGGAGTGCATCCGAAGGAACGTATATCCTCGACGCGTCGGACTTCGACGTGTGGGTCGGAGGGGCTTCCACTGCGTCGCTGCACGCCACGTTTGCCGTGGAGGGTAGCTGAGGTTCGGACACTGTGCCGTCGTACTGCGGCTCATAACTCTGTGCGCTGGCCTTGCTACCACAGTGGTACGTTCAAAATTCGGCTCAGTTTCATCACGGTGAAACGATTTCGCAGGTAATGCCCATACTTCATGCCCAACTGGACTTCCTCCTCAGAAAGGCCGAGCGATTGCGCTGTAGTAGGTCCACCTACCTGCTGCAAATACGTCGTGATCTGTTCCTCTGAGGGGACACGCGCAGCCACGGCTTGGATCGTATCCCACTGTGCTACGATCCGTTGCTTCAAGGCTTCGAACGCCTCTGCTGTCAGGTTTACGAACGGAGCGCTCGCCTCGACCACACCCTCAGAGAGGAGTGAGCCATATCCCTCGCGGATAGATGTGATTTCCTGGTCCTTATCTGGTAGAACGGCTGCTTCCAAGCGATTCAACGCATCGTGTAGGGTCAGATCGCGGATCTTGGCATACTGTCGGGCAACACGTGTGAGTGCAAAACCAACCTTTGCGCCATGCAGTAGCGCAGGCCGGTGTTGGCTGAGCAACTGCATTTCCCAGTAATGAGATGCGTGATGCTCTGCGCCCGACGCTGGGAGGGAACTCCCCATTTCCAGCATGCACAGGCCACATTCAACTAGCGCGCGCATAAGCTGACGGATGCCGCGTTCAGACTGTTGCCCAATTTCTGCGGCAACTTCTATGCAGGATTGGACCGCTGCCCCGGTTCGGGTATAGAGCACTTCATCAAATGGCTCGTTCCACAGCAAACTTCCGAGCCTCCAGTCAGCGAGTGCGGTCATCTTTCCCATCAGATCTCCGAAACCAGCCGCAACAAGGCATTTCGGAGCCTGCATAAGTGTCTCAAGATCGGCAAATAGCGCAATCGCTGACTGTTCTACCAATGTCGTCTTGATTCCGTCTAGAACAAGCGGCGCAGCGACAGACGTGAAGCCATCAACTGAAGGAGCAGTTGGCACGGCGATAAAAGAGCGCGCCGTGCGATGGCTGACAAATCGTGTGATATCGGTGATCGTGCCCGATCCCACCGCAATGAATGTACATGGTCCCAGGGGCGCCTGTACAAGCGCCTTCACCAGGTAGTGCTCGTCGGCAATGATCGCGGCACCGGGCAAGACAATGATGGTCACCTCATGGCCTGCTGACCGAAGCAACTGCTCGACTCGCTGGCCTAGCACAGTATAGGTAGTGCTGTCTGCAATCAACGCCAAACGATCTAATTGGCGTGTCCTACAGTAGCGCACGAGTGATTCGAGAGCGTTTTCCCCAATGTAGATTGGGTCTATCGGCGCCATTGACTCTACCCGCCACTTCGCAGATTGCCACCGAAGCTACACGACCACGAGCAATGCCAAGCAGCGTTGTGCACCAGCGGCCTTAGAGCGGAATTGCCCACAGCATCATCAACAGATGGCAGTCACGATACGGAGTCTATCCAGACACGCATTTCCCCAGGCTGGCGATTATCCCAGGCGTAATAGGGGATCGCGACGAGATCATGCGACGAGTCATGTGCAGGTGTCGCACGATACAGCGTCCCCGACCAATCTTCCGTCTCGAGCGCGCGAGCTTCACCGTGAATAAGCGTCAGACCTCCCAACAACGTCGGATCAAAAGTACTCTTTAGCTCCGCAGACTCTGGAAGGCGAATTCGCTGCAGCGGAATTGCGTTGTCGGCGGTTTCGAGGCAATAGACGAGCGGGCCACGTTGGAGGGCGACACGACCAGCATCGGCGCTTACATCGGGGTGGGCGTAGACACGCGCGACAGGCATATCCAGATGCAAGTCGATACGGTCTCCAGATTGCCAGAGACGTTCCAGCCGCACGTACCCATTCTGCTGTGAATCTGCTACCGACACATCCTCGCCATTCACGCTCAGATGTGCCTCTTTGCACCAGCCCGGAATCCTCAGGCTCACACTAAACTCGGCCGGAACTTCAGGCTCAACATGTAGCTGTATCACACCATCCCAGGGGTAATCGGTCGCTTGCCGCAAGGTGATCGGCTGACCCTTTACATAGAGAGCAGTTGTGCTACTGACATACAGATGGACAAGGATATCCTCATCGGTTGTGCTGTAGACATAGCTCCCCAGCGAGTTTAGCAGGCGGGCGACATTTGGCGGACAGCATGCACAACGATACCATGTCTGTCGGTGATGGTCGCCATGACTCTCCAACGGGTTCTCATAAAAGAACGACAACCCATCGAAGGACAATCCACTCAAGACGCCATTGTAGAGGGCTCGCTCAAGCATATCCGCATAGCGTCGATCTGTACTGAGTTGGAGCATACGGTGGCTCCAAAACACAAGGCCGATAGCCGCACATGTCTCGGCATAGGCCGCAGCGTTTGGAAGATCATAGTCAGCCGTGACCCCTTCGTTGTCTGCCGATGAGCCCAGGCCGCCGGTGAGATACATCCGTGTCGAAGTGAGATGCTGCCAGAGGCGTTCGCATGTCTCGAGCAGCGAATGGTCATCTAATTCTTTTGCCAAGTCCGCGAGGGCACTATAAAAATACATAGCTCGAACGGCGTGGCCGACAACTTTATCTTGCTCACGCACTGGCAGATGAGCCTGGCAATACTCGTAGGTCTCGGCCCAGAAATCATCTGGATCTTCCCCTCGTGCACGGGCTTCGTCATCGAAGTAGATGGGCTGTCGTCCACGTTCCTCGACAAAATAGTGGGCGAGGCGAAGATAGCGTTCTTCATGCGTAGCTCTATGCAGCTTCATCAACGCCAGCTCAATCTCTTCATGCCCACAATACCCGCGCTTTTTCCCTTCCTCAGGGCCGAAGACGCTATCGATGTGATCCGCATAGCGACAAACTACATCTAGTAGCGTCCGCTTTCCTGTCGCCTCGAAATGAGCTACGGCAGCCTCGATGAGATGCCCAGCGCAATAGAGTTCGTGCCAGTCGCGCAGATTTGTCCAACGTTTCTCAGGTTCCACTTGAGTAAACCAAACATTGAGATAGCCATCCGGCTGCTGAATAGAAGCGATGAGTGCAATTACCTCGTCAACCTGTTTTTCAAGCGCTGGATTGGGATGGGTGGCAAGGCTATAACTTGCCGCTTCAAGCCACTTAGTGACTTCAGTCTCCCAGAAGCCATAGGGGATAGGGTTTTTCTCGCCCGTCCAAGTCCCCTGAAACGCTGCAAAGTGACCATTCTTGGAGAATTGCTCGTACATGAGGGGCAGGCTGTGCTCTCGAAGATTGTGCAATCGAGGTGCCCAGAATGTATCCTCGAATGTAACCGCTGTATGCGCAACAGGTGATGGGCTGTTCCTGAGATCTGACATTGTCTCTGAAACTACTGACGAAGGTGCTATTGAGTCCACAATCTGCCCTTTCCAAGAGGAATTGCGATGTGCAAACAACCGACGCTACCCCAAGGATGGACAGAAGAGTAGCAGATCGACTACCAATGCAGCATGTCACGCCTCCAGCCCGCATCGTCATTGGGTGCAATGGGACTGTACCAGTGTGAACAAGCGTAGGCAATGGGATATTGTCTGCGGTTGTTTGCTCAAGAAGAAGGCCATCAAGACACTTGGCGACACTGCCAGCGTATTCCTCAAATCCACGGCTCACAGAAGCCTCCAAGGCTGTCACTGATGGTGGTACACCTCCCAGTTCAGATATTTTGAGAGCGCCTCGTGGATTGACCGCGCGACAGTGGTCTGGTTAATCGCAACGTGGTGCTCAAACCCTTGCTCGCAGATATAGCGTAGGAGATCTTGAAAACGCGGCACACGCACCACTCCAAAGCCACCAAACGTTTTCAGTGGATCTTTGGTGAACTGGCCTTCGCCGAGATAAGCCTTCATCTTGCCGGTCAGATCATCGGTAGAGATGCGGAGATAGGTAAAGGGCGCTTCTCGCACGCGCCCAGTTATGGTGCCGTAGGTATTTTCCCGGCCCACAGTCCCCGCAATGATTGCCTGGTAATCCATTCTGGGGACGACATCGACGAAAACCGCCTTTGGAAGATTGGAGCAATGGAAGACAACACCTTTGTCTGGATCGTCGCCAAAGTTGTTGTTCCAGTCCACCAACGCACTTGGGCGCTGTGAGGCCAGTTGCAGCGTCAACATTGCAAGTGTGCCGACGACGTCCGTCTCGCACGCCGAAGGGATAAGACCATTGCTTGCCATACTCATCAAAGTACAGGGTACAACGCCGAAGAACTCTTCCATTGCCGTCCAGCATTGAATAGCCGTAGCGTCGAGCTGCTGATCCTCCATCCAGGTGTCGAGGACAGTTCCGAACTTTGCCATCTTCAGTAGTGCAGCTGTAGGGATTCCATCCGTCGCAGCGTACTGTCTGATTGCATGCAGTTTCGTCTGCACCTGTGCGTCGTCGTCATCAAGGCGCCGTGTGCGTCCCAAAGCCTCAGATAGATCCAACGTCTCGACACTCACGCCCGCCTGTTCGAGCAGTTTCTCTGAGTACCGCACCGTATTGAAATTAGTCGGACGTGCCCCTAACGCGCCAAGTCGCGCCCCGCGTAGTCCTCGAACGACACGGCAGGTGGCGGCAAATGCGGCGAGATCAGCCGCGAACGCCTTGCTGGTCGGGTCCATCGTGTGTTGGCTCGTCAACGTAAAGGGAATCCCATATTGCCGCAGATTATTGCAGGCGCTCATCTTGCCGCAGAAACTATCGCGCCGGTCGTCAATTGACATGCGCTGTGGGTCATCTGGAAATGCGTGGATCAGCACAGGAACCTGGAGTTCGGCCCAACGTAACGTATTCGCAATCGCTCGTTCATCGCCGAAGTTCGGCAACGTGACGATCACGCCGTCGATCTCGTCGCGGTGCGCGCGAAAGAAATCGGCGCAGAGTCGTGCTTCGGCAAGTGATTCGATTGCGCCGACGTTCGTCGCCCGGGCGTCGACAATGAGTGTTTGGATCTTGGCCTTAGCGAGCACAGCTAACATCGTTTCGCGCCCAGACTCAGCTAGATGCGCCGGAAAGAATCCTCGGTTGCCAACTATCACGGCAAGTGTCAGCGGGCGTGTAAGCGGCGACGAACGGCGTACCAAAGGGCTAACGACAGTCGTTGCTTCAGTCATGGCAGCACCTCTGCAGCGGGATGTTGACCGTATACATGTGTATAGCGTTGGTAGAGCAGCTTGATGTGCTCGTCGCTAATGGGCAGCGGCTCACCTAACTGGCGAGCATGCCAGACAGTAGCGGCGACATCTTCGGCCATGACCGCGGCTTTCACCGCTGCCTCTGGGTCTTTGCCTACCGTGAATACGCCATGATTTTGCAGCAGCACGGCGGGGCTACGGGAGCTTTCCAGGCAACGGACAACCTCTTGCCCGATCTCCTCTCCGCCGATCAAGGCGAAGCCACCGCAAGGGATAACGCCGCCAAATTCGTCGGCCATCGCGGTCAGCACGCAAGGAATATCCTCGCCCAGAGCCGCGAAGGCGGTAGCGTATCGCGAGTGGGTATGAACGACTCCAAGGGTGTCGGGGCGATGCCGGTAGATGTAGCAATGAGACAAGGTATCCGATGAAGGGCTGAGCGAGCCTTCTACGACTTGACCCTCAGCATCGACTACGACCATGTTCTCAGGCGTCAAGTCCTCATATTTCAGGCCGGAGGGCTTAATGACGATCAGTCCTGTGTCGGGATCGCGGCCTGAGATGTTGCCACTGGTCCAGGCAACTAAGTGGTGAACTGGCAACAATGCGTGCAAGCCGCATACCTCGGCGCGTAGCGCAGAGAGCAACACCTAGAGACCTCCTTTCGTCTCAACCCTAAGCCGTTTCAGGCGTTTCATAACATCGTTGGCACCACGGCCGAACGTGTCATAGAGGCTGGTGTACTCAGCGTAGAGGGCGTCATAGACGGCGCGATGCGCTGGATTTGGCAGTACTGGCTCGGCGTGCCGTTTGCCCATCACACGGGAAGCGCTGGCAATGTCCGGATAGAGTCCGGCGGCGACTGCGGCGTGGATCGCCGATCCAAGTGCGGGCGCCTGGGACGAGCCAGCGAGATAGAGCGGCTTGCCGATCACGTCAGCATAGATCTGCGTGAGCAGCGCATTTTTCTCGGGTAGCCCCCCAGCCGCCACGAGTGTATGTATCGGAACACCGGCCTTTTCGTAGGCTTCTACAATGGTCCGAGCACCAAATGCAGTGGACTCGATGAGTGCACGGTAGATTTCAGCGGGGGTCGTGGCAACGTTCAGGCCGAGGATGAGACCAGTAAGATCGGTATCGACTAAGGTCGAGCGATTGCCAAGCCACCAGTCCAGGGCAAGCAGGCCCGATTCACCAGGTTGGAGACGTGCAGCAGCATCTTCGAGATAGGCATGCAAGGAGAGGCTGGCATTTCGTGCGGCTTCATGAGCTGCGTGAGGAACTGCTTGGTCGAGATACCAGGCGAAAATGTCGCCGACCCCGTTTTGCCCGGCCTCATATGCACACAAGCCAGGGATGACCCCATCTTTCACAACGCCGCAAATTCCTTCGACCTCTCGCTGTTCGTCACTCAGCAGTATGGTGCAGGTGCTCGTCCCCATAATCAGGACATACTCGCCTGGACCTACAGCACCGACCGCAGCATTTGTGACATGTGCGTCCACATTGGCAACTGCGACTGGGATACCCTCAGGAAGCCCAGTCCACTCTGCCGCGCGTGCGCAGAGTTTGCCAGCACAAGCTCCGAGCTGCGCCAGATCTGTACGCATACGTGTCGTGACGATATCGCCAAAGCGTGGATCGAGTGCGGCAAAGAAATCCTGCGAAGGGAACGAGCCATCTTGATACAGCGCTTTATAGCCAGCAGTGCACAGATTTCTGGTTTCCTGGCCGGTGAGCTGCCACACCGCCCAGTCCGCCGCCTCGATGAAACGCTCGGCAGCAGCATAGACCTCAGGAGCTTCGTCGAGGATCTGAAGCGCCTTACTGAAGAACCACTCCGCCGAGTACTTTCCACCATACCGAGCCAACCAGGGCTCCCCACGTTCGCGTGCCGTTTGAGTTATGCGGTCCGCCTGCAGTTGAGCGGCATGATGTTTCCAGAGCTTCACCCAGGCATGAGGCTCGCTACGCCACTGTGGTAGGAAGCACAATGGCGTGCCATCACTAGTCGTTGGTAACATGGTACACGACGTAAAATCGAGGCCAATGCCTTTGATTTCAGCAGGAGAGATGCCACTCAAACGGAGCACCTCAGGCACCGCTTGCTGGAATACCGCTAAGTAATCGGCAGGGTCTTGTAAGGCCCAGTCTGGTGGAAGCTGCGCGTCTGAACCGGGCAAACTTCGGTCAATGACTCCGTGCGTATAGGGATATATCGCAGCAGCAACCTCGCTGCCGTCACGACAGTCTACGACGACGGCGCGCCCAGACTCTGTGCCAAAGTCGAGGCCAATAGTGAACATGCTTCTCCTCCCTATTGCGCACCCAGCTAGCCAAGAGGATGTGACCTAGACGCGGTTCTCTCGCGGATTGTTCGCCAAATAATATGCACTTCGACGACTCAGGAAAGCTTTCCTTATTGAACGAGTCAGCTACCTGTACGCTGGCCATGAGTTGCCATTCAGGAAAACTTTCCTCAATTGTCGTCACAAATGCATTGGATTTTGTTGACCGCTATCATAAGACAGATTGACGCAAAAGTAAAGCGCCATTGAGTTTATTGCTGAATTCATGGGAGAATACGCGGCTACCTAACACGCCCTTGACATTGAAAGCACGCTCAAGTATACTACGGCCGCCGAGACAAGTTTTCCGATATTCAAGGAAAGTTTTCCTTGTAATGTGGGCCGGTTAATACACCTGTGAAGGGCTGTCTGGGTCATGGCTAACGTTACTGACAAACCAGCAACTCGAACTCCATCTTCACCAAACATCACACTTGAGGATGTTGCACGGGCCTCAGGAGTGACCCTTGGGACTGCCTCGAAGGCACTTAATGGCCGCGGAAAACTTCGCCAGGAGACGCGCGAACGAGTGCGGTCTGAGGCAAGGCGCCTTGGCTTTCGGTTTCGTGACTTGGGAGACGCCGCGCTGGCCAATCAGGGAATCATGGTTGGCCTGTTGACCACTGATAGTTACGGACGTTTCAGCATTCCGCTCTTACAGGGAATAGAAGAGGCGTTTAGCTCGCGCCCGATCTCGGCGTTTCTGTGTCAATCAAGCGACCCAGCCCGAGAGCAACAGCATATTGACCTCCTGTTAGCACGCCAGGTTGACGGCATTATTGTGTCGGCTCGCCGTGAAGACCCACGTAGCCCAATCGATGTGGGTAAAGCGCACATCCCAGTCGTCTACGCCTTCGCACAGGTGACTGATCCCGATACGTTGTGTGTCCTGCCTGATGAGGCCCATGGTGCGCGCCTGGCCACTGAACACCTGTTGCAGCAGGGCAGACGCAATTTTGCCCACATCACCGGTCCCAGTTACTTCGAGGCGACACGTCTGCGCGAGGTAGCTATGCGTGAGACCCTGGCCGAGCATGGTATCTCGCTCCCTGAAAACCAGGTCTTATCAGGACCCTGGCAAGAGAGTTGGGGATATACGGCAACCAACTTCTTGTTTGACCACGATTCCTCAGTAGACGCGCTGTTCTGCGGTAGCGACCAGCTGGCGCGCGGGGCGATCGACGCGCTGCGCGAGCGCGGAATTCGTGTTCCGGATGACGTTTCCGTCGTCGGTTTTGATAATTGGGAGCCAATCGCCAGCGCTTCCCGCCCCTCTTTGACGACGGTAGACATGAATCTTCTTCAAGTCGGACGCTATGCAGGTGAAAGTCTCCTAGCACTGCTCTCTGGTGAGATGCGGTCTGGTATTGTCCGCCTGCCTTGTAGTCTGATCGTCCGTGATTCGAGCAAACGGGCGTCGTAGTGGCGCTACAGAAAGGGGGACAACGGCCTGACTGTCTTTCTCTTCACGTTCAACGACTGAACGCGTAAAGCCTCAAGACATCATGGCGATGTACATTCCGTCGCCGTATCGACGCTTGCATCCGAGGGAGGATCGACCATGCACATACGCGTGCAAGCACATCGACCAGCAGCTGCCAAGCAATCCCTCTTCCAACTCGCGCGCCGCCTTCTCCTTGGCTGTTTGCTCGTAACCGGAGTAGCAGGTCTGAGCGCCTGTGGTGGTAGTTCGACTGCCGCTGGCGGCAACGTAACCCTCACCGAGATGGACTATTGGAGCATCGCCTCGCAGAGCGCGATCCTCAATCAGCTTTTCTCTGACTACCACACGCTCCATCCTAACATCACTATCCAGCGCAACGCGGTGCCCTTCGCGGACCTCATCCCCAAGGCTGACCAGCAGGCAGCATCGCACACACTTCCGAACCTGATTGCAATGGATAATCCTGACGTGGCTGCTTTCGCTGCCACTGGCGCGCTGACACAGCTCGATTCCTATTTCCAGGGGACGTTTACAGCCTCTGATTTCTACGCCGGACCTTTGCAGACCACGCTGTTTCAGGGCAAGACCTACTCGTACCCGGTCGGAAGTAATGACTTGGCCCTGTACTACGACATGAAGGCTTTCAAGGCTGCGAATCTCCAGCCGCCGACTACATGGGCCGAACTGCTCGCGGACGCGAAGCAACTTACCAAGGGCAACACCTATGGTATTGCCTTCTCTGTTCCCAATGATGAACAGGCTACGTTCCAGTTTGAGCCCTACCTGTGGTCGAATCAAGGAGACCTCTCCAAGGTCGATTCGCCACAAGGTGTAGCCGCTTTGCAAGTGCTCACAGATCTCGTCAGCAGTGGCTCCGCTTCTAAGGCCGTGCTCACATGGAGCCAGCCCGACGTCGCCACGCAATTCGGCGAGGGACATGCGGCCATGATGGAGAACGGCCCTTGGGAGCTTCCCGTTCTCGATCAGCAGTACCACTTGAAGTATGGCGTCGACTACGGAGTCGTGCCAATGCCAGTTCCCCAAGCTGGCGCGAAGCCAGCAGTCCCGTTGGGCGGCGAGGCATGGGTCGTTCCGGTCAGCAGCAACACCGCTGCGGTCAAGGCTACAGTCGATCTGCTAAAATGGCTGGAGTCGCCAGCGCAGTTGGTGAAATTTGACGAAGCGTTCGGGTATATCCCAGCGCTCAAAGCACCAGCACAGACGGTATTGCAGAGTAATCCAGAACTTACGGTGTTCGCCGATGAGTTCGACACGGCACAGGCCCGTACCGCGAAGCTAGGAGATAAATATCCGAAGGTTTCGGCGGCAATCCGAACCGCAGTGCAGGCCGCGATAGCTGGGAGTCAGTCTCCCCAGGCGGCGTTGACACAGGCACAGCAGCAGATTGACACAGTTTTGCAAAGTTGAGCCTAACGACGACGACTCCATTTCGCGCTTCATGGCTGCTCACGGGTGGCCATGAAGCGTTCCCTCCCCCCTCTCGCAGAAGGAGGACGCGACTTGTCAGTGAAGACACACGCCCTGCCACACGATGTGGCCAGTGAAGAATTGCCAACGATGGTGAAACGTCGGCCGCGCCTGTCGCTGGCGCGCCTGACATTTCTTCTGCCGTTACTGCTCTACGTCGCAATCTTCTATGGGTATCCATTGTTCTACAGCATCCAGATCAGCCTTGAGAAATATGATCTTGGCGCAGAAATTACGGGCATTGCTCCGTTTGTCGGCTTAGAGAACTACATCGCCGATTTCCACGACCCTACGTTTCAAAAAGCCCTTGTGAATACTGTTCTATTCACCATTTTATCCATAGTGCCACAGTTTCTTATTGGCCTTGGGTTGGCCGTCTTTTTCTACCAGCGCTTTCCTTTAAGCCGTGTCTTGCGTTCGGTATTCCTGCTACCCTGGCTCTTGCCACTGGTCGTGTCCAGCACTATCTGGAAGTGGCTGTTCAACGAAACCAATGGCGTGATTGACCAACTCCTGGCTGGTGCACACCTCATCCCGGCGCACTATAGTTGGCTGACCACGCCTGGCTGGGCAATGGGCGCCATCATCTTCGCCAACATATGGTTGGGAATCCCGTTCAACATGGTCATCCTGTACAGCGGTCTCCAAAGCATCGACAAAGAACTCTATGAGGCAGCAACTGTCGATGGCGCGAGTTGGTGGCAGCAATTTCGCTCAATCACACTGCCATTATTGCAGCCAGTGATTGGCATTGTCCTGATCCTCGGCTTCATTTACACCCTCAAAGTCTTCGATTTGATCTATGTGATGACTCAAGGGGGTCCGGCCAATGCGACGCAGACCTTCGCCACATGGTCGTACAACCTCTCGTTTGTGCAGCAGGAGTTCGGACAAGGTGCTGCCCAGGCCAATATGATTCTCCTGATTTCGCTCGCGCTTGGCTTGCTCTACTTCTGGTGGTCACGTCGCACTGCGGAATGGGGATAGCGCCATGACAGTCTCACGTATACCGATCCTCGGCGAACGAGCGAAGAAGATCGATGTCGATCGGAAAACTATTGTATTAACACTTTCACTGCTCGTTGCCCTTGTGGCGACGGGGCTGATGCTGTTTCCCGTCTACTGGATGGTCGCTAACTCGTTCGAGACGACGAAACAGATTTTTCAGGTTCCAGTCGCGCTTGTGCCGACTCAACTTACGTTTGAGTCTTATGTTTCGGTCTGGCAATCCCAGTTGCCGCATCTTCTAACCAGTCTAACTATAGCCCTAGGGACGGCGTTGCTCTCAATCATGATTGCCACACCTGCGGCTTACGCACTCGCGCATTTTCGTTTCCGTGTCACTGTAGTGATCGTGTTTATTCTCTTGCTCAGTCAGATGATTCCAACGGTCAGCCTGACCACGCCGATGTTTTTGATCTTCAACCAGTTCGGTCTCATTAATAGCTATCTTGGACTCATTCTGGCCGACAGCACATACGCTGTGCCGTTTGCTGTTTTGATCTTGCGTGCCTTCATGGTCTCGCTGCCGTATGAGTTGACCGAGGCGGCATATGTGGACGGAGCAGGAGAATGGGGAGCATTCCTCAGGATAATGCTGCCACTGGCAACCCCGGGTGTGATCACGGCAGGTCTGTTTGCCTTCCTGTTTGCCTGGGGCGACTTTATTTATGCCCTGACGCTCACCACAAATAACGACATCGAGCCTATATCCCTCAGCATCTACCACTATCTCGGCCAGTTCAACAACGAATGGGGAAGTGCTATGGCAGTGGCCACACTGGCCTCGATCCCTGCTGCCATCTTGCTCATCCTGTTCCAGCGCTACATCGCAACTGGCTTAACGGCTGGCGCCGTAAAGGGATAGTCCGGCTGTGTGCGCTGCTTCTAGCATCCGCGAGCAGACCTGTGATACTTCTCAGCAAGTGCGGTAATTGGGAGTATACGAGACGATCTTTTCAGTGTTTTGCTGCCTCCTACAGAGACAGATATACTGGTTTCGATAGCTGAAGATGAAGCCAACAAGATGGCGGACGAGGATCTAGCGACGAACAAATGCACGTGAGTTGGCTAGCAGACTAGGGTGTGTCAACGACGAATATTCGCTGCATATTGGCAAGTCTGTCGCGGGCGAATAGGTTACGACCGGCAACATGCAACACCGTTACGAACAAGAAGCGCGATGGGTCAGCAGGCTAGTCCTACAGCCACAGGCTCAGCCAAGTCAGGCCACTGACGCCGAGCTTCCCTCCCGTGCCACAGAAGGGTCGCACAGGCATTGGTCTGATACTCATGCGACCGTGAGCCACTCGTGCGAATCGTACTATGCTGTTGCCCCTTGATCGCACTTTGCGGTGGCGGCAACTGGTATGTCTGACTAATCGTTGTCGCCATAGGAGAGCGCATAGAGCATATCGTTGCCGCTGATGAGGTACAGGGAGTCACCCGAGACAACCGGCGCCGAAGGAACCCCATCATTATCAGTGAAGGGAAGCTCGACCCCCGGTACCTGGAGATGCCACTTCACTTTGCCGTCCTGCGAATTCAGCGCATACAGGATAGTGACGCTGGGGGAACCTTCAGGATAGAGAGCTGACGCCATAAAGACACTGTTCCCGGCGATGACTGGAGACGACCGGAACAGTGAGCTATTCAACAGATTAGCGTCCTCATTCGGTGAACTGAACCAGATAATCTTCCCTGTAGTAGGGTCCAGCGCCTGGATCGCTGTGCCGTGTATAGCAGACGTAGGATCCTGTACATCTACCGGAAAGCCGCCGCTGATGTAGAGAACATTTTCATGCAAAGTCAACCCCAGCGAAGTGAATCGTGTGATGTCGAGCCCGTCCCTTGGCTTGAGTAGTTGTGTCTTCCAGCGGTTCGTCCCCGTCGCCGCATCGAGGGCGTAGCACCAGCCACCATCCGCGCCAGTATAAACCAGCCCGTCGGCGACGACTGGCTGCGTGTGGATGGGGAGTTCGGTCGCGAAGGGCGCCGGCCAAATCGACGCTCCGCTGGAGGCGACAAACGCATGGAGCTTGTGATCGCCCAGGACGGCGTAGACTGCATCCCCCGCGACGGTGGGGGCTGGCAGTACCTCGTGCAGATCAACTTTCGCCGAGCCAGCCCCCTGACTCCAGAGTGCCCTCCCGGTCTTCGCATCGCAGGCATAAAGCATCTGATTGACACGCACGTAGGCAACGGATGCCTCCGCATTGAGTGTGATAGCTGACGCAGATGGAAAATCGGGATCTTTGCCCGAAATTGCGACTACCAGTTGTCGCCACTGCTGGGAGCCATCGGCCACACTGAAGGCCGCCAGATAGACGCTATATACTATAGAATCAGCAGTAGGATAGGTTGGATCAACATAGACGACATAGATCGAATTGCCAAGCACGAGAGGCTGCACGTCGGTGTTGAAACGATAGTCTCGATTGATCCACAGAAACTTACCATCGGTCGCGTTGATGGCAGTCAGCGTAGTTTCCGCAGCGGTGATGACAGTCTGCCCAGCCACGGCAATGCTTGAGCGGGCTCCGAATGGCTGAGGATACACGGAAAAACGCCAGCGGATGCGTGAGGTTCCGGGCACCGGGGTTGCGGTGGGCAGATGACCAATTGGCAAGTAGCGATTTGGCTCTAGTGGGGTGAAGAAGAGCAGCTTGCCCGCGAGGCTGATGCCACCAAGCGCCGCCAGTGAGGTGACACCCACCCCCAGCACCGCCCGCCGACTGACTCGCCGCTCACGTGAGGGAACCTCCAGCGCCTCGCGCAGTTGCCGCATCCAGACTCACCTCTGGCTGGCGTGTCGTATCGATGGTGATGTCTTTTGCCTCGTCTGGTTGAGGGATATAGCCCGGCTTGACGATCAGGTTGATCATCCGGCGCAGATCACGATTTGGCGCGCGCATTGTGCGGGCGAGCGTCTGCTCCTGGGCGGTCCACCCCGAGGCGAGCGTGGCAGGAGTGCAGATGCGGATGAAGATGTCGCGATCCTGCAGACCACGCTGGATGTGTTCGAGCAGTTCCAGCCCGGCGGAGAGTTGCGCGAGATCGAACCAGTAGTCTACTTGCCAGGCGTCGAGCGCAGCCAGCACTGGAGCGCACGCCGCGTTATCTTCATGGGTGTGGCTGATGAAGACTTTCCCGTTGCCAAACATGCCTGCTACTCCCTGCATTCTCACAACACCATCAACGGAAGCGACTGTTACCGTCGTTCGTCACGGGTTGACGGCGTAGACATGCTGATTTTGTGCCCCAATGACCACCAGTCCATTGCTGATGAAAGGCGTGGTCAAGTTCCCACCTGTGATTGGAACATAGCGCCATCGCTCCGTGCCGTGCCGCGTATCGAAGGCAAAAAGCGAGTCTTCATTGGCAGCGAAGAGTACGTTGCGGTAAATCGTGACTGAGTGTCTGAGCGTGAGAGAGTCGATATTGCCAATGGTAGTGCTAACCCGCGCAGAGGCTCGCCAGAACAACGCGCCTGTGCGCTCATCCAGCGCGTAGATGTAGCCATCTTGTGATGGCGCATAGATGACGCCATCATGCATCAGCGGGGGCTGAAGAACGTGTTGGTGTTCTCGAATCGCCAGCGGAGCTTGCCAGTGTCAGCGTCGAGCGCATAGAGCGTACTATCCTGCGAGCCGACATAGACCGTTCCATTGAAGACAGCCGGTGTGCCGAGTACAGCGCCGCTGGTCAGGTAGTTCCAGACCTTCTCGCCGGTCTTTGCGTCGAGGCAGTAGAGATTGTGATCCTGGTCGAGATACGTGCCGATGTAGAGCTTTCCACCTGCAACGGCGGGAATCAATGTGGTATCGAATCCGAGTAGTCCTTCGCTTGCCAGAGCCGTGAACCATCGTGTAGGTTGAAGGCGTTCAGCGACGTCTCGTAGTAGGTGATGGTCCCTTCGGTGCGAGTCACATCCTGAAGCGCCAGATAGATGACGCCATTCGCAATAGTCGGTGTGCCCGCGAGTGCGGTCGTGACCTTCCAGAGCTGCTTGCCGTCGCTGGCGCGCACCGCCTCGCATGATGCTCGCCTCATCGGGCGCAAGTTCTGCGGAATTGGGATCCTGAGCATAGACCAGCAGGATGCCATCTGCCGCGCCAATCAGCTTGCTCTGCACATATAGGTCGTAGCCGGGCAGGGCAGGGATGCGAATCTTCCCCTTCTTCCCAGTCGTCGTCGAGAGCGTATAGACGGTAGGATCGGGCACAAACGGATTTCCACCTATCGGCGTTGGGAATGACGTCGAAAGTGAGCGCAGGCTGCGCATAGATGGTCCCGCCATCCTGAAACACCCGCGCCGGATCGTCGCAGTGACTTCGGATCAGCTCGTCATAGAAGTGGTAGTTGAACCTCGGGTTGCCCGAGATGCTCTCCTGCAAGGGCAGCGGAGGTGGTTGCTGGCTCTGGTACTGCCGCACCAGCAACGTGCCCGCGACGCCCGCCGAAGCGACCGTCAGCGCCGCGCCGACGCCCATGCCGAAGAGCGCCCGTCGGCTGAGTTGCTGCTTCAGCGTAGCCGCGCCGACCGAGACCGCCAACTCTTCCAGCCAGAGCGGTCGCGACTTGCCCGGCGTAGCGATGAAGAGGGTCTTCTTCTCCTCCTCGCTCAGCGGATAGGCAGGATCGAGGATGAGATTCACCAGCCGACGCTTGCCCCGATTCCGCTGGAGAATCTGCTGGAAGTAGCTCGTGGCGAGATATACCGTGTTCGAATGGGGTGTGTGTGCGGTGCAGATGCGCAGAAACACCTGGGCCGCGTCGATAGCCTTCACCGTCGCGGGATCAAGCGCACCGAGCATGTCTGAACTCGCGTTGAGTTGCTGATGTGGGACTTCCCAGGCATCGAGAGCGGCGATCAATTCCTGATAATAGCCCGCGTCCGCCGCCGACGCGCAGATAAAGACCGGCCTGCCAGCCATCTACCCACTCCTCCCTGCGCAGTGTCTGGAGATACTCGATGCAGAACACGACCCTGTGCCCAGCAAACACTATTATAGACGCATAGCCTGCTTCTTTTTCACAGGGAACGTGCAGGAAGCCACTGGCCATTAGCTCACGCGGGGAAATACACTGCTGCCCGGAGGGGCAGGTCTGCTATGCTGGTAACATCACTTCAAACCCAAGGCGAAGCAGCGACGCCGAAGTCGAGCAGGAAACGGCCCCGGCCAGACCGGGAACAACCGCCCTTACCGGACTTATTCTTTGATGTCGAAGAGCGTAATACGAGATCCGGTGACGAAATGAGACCTTGGACACTTGAAGAACTGTGGGCGGTCTGCAAACGCAAAGGAATCTGGTGCATCGAAACGACCGCGTTCACGTAGAGGAACAGCGTCATCGCCAGCTACGACGACAATGTACTGATTAAGATACGCGCATCCTTGTCCGAACCAGACACGATTGCCTCCCTGGCACAGCAGTTGAGGATGTCGCCCTCGGCCATCCGAGCAAGGACAGTGATATGACCTGGGATGCGCGGATCGGCGTACGCCGCTGTACAGAAGACACGCCGCTCCATCCGAAGCAGCAGAGCTGATGATCAATTCGGCGAGATGGGAATCATCGGCATCGCTGCGGCTGTTGCCAACGCCGTGTATCACGCGACGGGTATCCGTGTTCGCGGCCTGCCGATCACCCTCGACACGCCCATACAGTGAGGCGCCTGGAGCGCAGACGAGCGGACGCGCTGTTGCTCCGGAGCACACAATACATTCCATGTATGCTGCAGTGTAGCGGCTAATGGCGAGTATCTTGATCAGTCGCCGCTCTCTCGAAGCTCTTTATTTGGGAGGGTAAGGTAGACCGAGAGTTTGTCGCGGTCGATCCTGTCAATCGCGCTGAAGGGCACAACCTTCATTGTCGGGTTGAAGATGCCCTTTTCTACGACGAAGAATCGTCGCCGGGTGTCATATTGCGCGATGTCACCGAGCCTGACGCCATCGACATCGTAGACAACAAGACCCACCGAGAGCCGCTCGGCGATATCTCCCAGTTCGACACTCTCTAACGCCAGCGGCGCGCCATCGTAGCCGCTCTGCACGACCTGCACTTCAACCGCCTGCGGCAGCGTGTCGCCATGTGTCCCCGGCACAAAGCGGTTCTCCACCACCGTATGGATGACGGGTGGCTCACCAAATTGCCCGGCCAGGGCATCCTTCAGCATAGTGAGATAGAGTCCTTGCTCATTGATGCGCTCAATGAACCGAAAAGGGATGAAAAGGCCCTTGCAGTTGAAACCGCCCGATCCGACCATCAAATAGCCTGAGGTGGTGCTGTAGCCAGTCACGCCGCCGACCGTCTCGCCATTGAGATCGAATACCGTGACGCCTTCTTCAAGCCACTGATCGAGGTCTCGCAACACCTGCTGCCGCTGAGCTGCGGATGCATCCGTTGTGTTGGTCTGATCAATCGGTTCACTCATGGCCTTATCCCTATCCCTTATTATTCATGCAAGCTGCCCGATGCCGGTGGGACGGAACACATAGACAGTGTGCGCTCCATGCTCTATGAAGGTAGTACGTATACCGTCTAGCTGATCATCCTGCGACATATCTACGCCAACGATGGTATGCCCTTGCTGCGCTTCCGACTCAAGCGCCTGATGGGCAGGCTCTCGCCCCTCGAACGCCTCCTCTACACTGTCGAGCGCTCGCGCAAGTAGTCCCTCTTTTTGCCGATTCGCCTGCTGCGTTTGTAGTTGGCTCAACGCTGCTGGTCCAGTTTCAATCACGATGCGATCCGCTGGGACGCCAGCGGCTTCAATTGCATGAGCGATCTCGGCGGCGCTATTCTCTGTGTCTACAACACCAATAATCCAGCCAGTTACTTCGAGTTTGCCATGTGCTGTGGTTTGGAACTCCTTGCGCTCCGACATCGCTCTTCCTCCTTGTGATATGTGAGACGGCCTTACAACGCCAATTTGGGGACGAGCAGGATAACACGCATATCGCTGGGATCAACCTGCGCAATCTGGCTGAATGGCACACGACAGATTCTATCGTCAACAAGCGCAGCCTTGACGATCAGCGTTTCCTGCGCCGGGTCGATGTGGGTCACCTCGCCAACGTACTCGTCGTCCGCATCCGTCACCGACATACCGACGACAAGAGTGCGTTTCACCTCATCCAAATCAACTGGCGCTATCTCGACTAGTCGCCCATCGTAGCCACTGCGAATCTCGTGCTCGATGACAACCTCGGCGCGCCCAGTGCTGGAGTCCCGCTGCTCCTCCACGAGTGGGCTTGCTCCGGGAGGGAGCAAATACGCGTCGGTGAGCGCCTCCTTGGGAATGGTCAGATACAGCTCGTGCGGAGAGATGCTTTGGATGAGGTGAAACGGCATATAGAGTTCTTTGCGCGCCAACAGGCCCTCTTCGACCACCATGTAGCCCGCGGTCAGATCGTAGCGTCGCACGATGCCAACCTTTGCGCCAACCGAGTCATAGACGCGCAGCCCTTCAGTCATCATATCGGCGATTGGCGCGACGAGCTGCCCACGCCATCGCACTCAACTCTAGCCTGGCCAACGCTACCCGTATCCTGGGACCAGGCATCGGTGGCATCCTCATCGCCTCGTTCGGCGTGGGCATCTGCTTCGTGATCGACGCCCTCAGCTATGTTGCTGTGATCATCGCCTTGCTGGCGATGCACGTGGATGAGTTGTTGCCAATGGAGCGCGGCAAGCGCACCACAATGTTCAAAAGCGTCCTGGAGGGCTTAGGCTACGTGCGCCACTCGCCACCACTGGTAATCGCGCTGACGATGTTCAGCTTCATTTCGGTGGTCTGCATCAACTTCACAGTGGTGCTGCCACTCGTCGCCAGCAATACCTTACATGCTGGTGCCGAGGTGTTTGGACTCATTACCGCCTGCTTCGGTGCGGGAGCGCTGATCGGCGCGCTCATCTCGGCCTCGATTGGGCGCGTGAGTTGGCCTGTCTTGCTGATCAGCGCGGCGGGATTTGGTGTAGGACAACTATTGGTTGCCCCGCAGCGGACGGTCCTCGGCACGGCGCTCTTGCTGATCGTGACAGGCATCTTCTTCACGATCTACACCTCGACGACCAACGCGCTGATCCAGCTTTCGGCACCACCGTACTTGCAAGGGCGTGTGGCCGGACTGTACACCTACATCTTCGCCGGATCCAGCCCACTCGGCGCCCTGATCGCTGGCGGCCTGGCCGCGTCACAAGGCGGCACCGACCTCACCTTTCTGGTCGCTGGCGGCACGGCAATCGCCTGCGCCATCTATGGCGTGATCATGTGGCGGCGTATCCGTCAGCCCTCGAGCCCTGGTGAAGTCGCGTCCCGGTGACTCAGTCGTAGCGATTGCGCGCGAGTGGGGCATCAGCCGGGAATATGTCTCACGAACCGTTGGTCATCGTGCAATTCACTTGGTCACGCGTCGTGTTCTGGCTTTGGGCCGCAGGACGCTCGTCGCGCACCCAACGCCTGAGGAGAATAGCCGAAAGTCGGCATAGTCGAAGGGAGATCGAGGCAAAAAGAAAAGCGCACATTCGGTCGTCAATTTTCTCCGAATTCGTGCGCATTCCTGAGTGGCCTAGAGGCCCTGCCTCGGTATATTTTCTTGAGTGGCCTGCAGGCCAGGATTTTCCTGGCCTGGAGCGGGAGACGGGACTCGAACCCGCGACACCCTGCTTGGAAGGCAGATATTTACTTTTTCACCGCTCGCAGCATCAAACCCGCTTAAATTCAGCACTTCTCGCGTGAGTTCATTGTAAGGCACGCACGCTGCAGATACCAAGGCTCCGGGACTTCCTGCCACCCACTTCGCAGATATGCATTTGACGAACCTCAGCAGCACAATAAGACCACGTCGGTGGAGATACGGGAATTAGCAGGTCGAGAGCGCCTCGTCGACGAACTCAAGGAATTGGTCTGTAATTTGTCGGTAGTTGAATTGTCGTGCGTGCAGTTGGCCACTGCTTGCCATTTCGGCTTTTCTTGCGTCATCACACAGCAGATGTTCAATGGCAAGCGCCAACTCACGCGGATTATGGGGTTCCGTGTACATGCTGTGCTCGCCTGCGGCTTCGGTCACGCCTCCGACTGGCGTCGTAATGAGTGGCGTCCCAGCCGCAAGATACTCAATGGCCGAGATGCACAGCGTTTCCACAAACGTATTCATCGGCACGGTTGGAATCACGCCGATCTCAGAGAGCTGCATGAGCGCTCGTTTGTGCTTGTCGCTCACCCCACCAGTAAAGAGGATATTCGGCGTCCCCTGCTGCTGCGCAAGCTGGCGTAATCGCTGCAGGTCTAGTCCTTGTCCTCCCACAATCAGGACCGCTTCGGGGACGTGTTCTTTCACGAGGCCAAACGCGGATATGAGGTCTTCAATGCCTTTTTCCGGAAATATTCTGCCAAAGTAGGAGATCACCCGAGAGCTCGGAGTCAGCCCCAAAATGCTGCGCAGCTCCTGTATGCCTTCAGCGTCCGCGGTTGCGAAGTATTCATTATCTGTAGGCGCATACAACACTCGTGTCTGCGCCTCCAGTTTATCGGCTTCAGCCACAGGTAAGAGATGCCGTGCGTGTCGAATCAACTCGTCGCGCGTGTAGAGGCTCACAGCGAGCTGCAGATCGCCTTTGAGGTATTCCGACAGCAAGAGCTGCCCTTGCCCATCCGCATAATGATTGGCGATTGAATGGAGGACATCCGAGCCCACGGCCTTATGCGCAACCACTACGCGTTTCCCCAGCATGTTCTGGCCATAATCACGGGCCACGTTAGCGATGGACGCATGAGGCTCAAGGTAAAACGTGGAAATCACATTAATTCCTTCGTGCTCGATCAACGTGATGGCTTTTCCGCTGAAGGCATGAAGTAATGCCCCATCAAACACTTTCACATTGCGCTCTGGCGCCCCGATTCGATGCACCACAGCGGCGTTTTCGCAGTGCGCCATCAGATCCGGATCATCATTGAAGTTACTTTCTCGGTCATACACACTCGCATCATAGGTGAGCACATGATGTGGTCTCCCAGTACGTTCAAGCAGGGCCCTGCTTTGTTGCATGGACTCAAACGAATGGCCAGACATGTAGGGAGGATATTTACTGATGGTTAAGACTTTCGGCTCTTCTTTTACCATTGGTTGCCACTCGGAGCGGCAGACCAAGCAGCATCGCCTGTTACATATTTAGCTCGCATGCTTATTATCCTTCGACTGGGGAGAATGACAGTAGGTGGAGAACAATGCCTACGCACTGTACAGCAGCAACGCGTTCGCTGCCAACGTTGGGCATATGCCGCAACACCTGCGCTTCGTTTGAAGTCATGATGCACCAGGGATGTATGACTCCCTTGCACTTGCCCAGCGCAGGGGAACGTACCACGTGTCACACCTAGTGGCAAAATACGTGCCGTATCCAAGGTAGCGCCGTTAATGCGACGACCATGTGCTCCTGACTTCTGGCATCGTCGTAGCACCGTGTCTGCTCACCCCTATGACAGAGGGACCTAGGAAAACGTTCCGCGCTCTTCCTAGGCCTCGCTCTCGATGCTCGCGGTGTCCATGATAAGGCCGCCGTGCTCACCAAGGGCTACGGTCCGTGGCCGATCGTGCGCCAGACGGGCCATACTCCGGACGTTGGAGAAAAGGTGACGGACAGATGGAACCGAGCGCGGACGGTCTAGCGTGGCGTGCCAGACAACGGCAGCTCACGCCGGAACTGGTGTCCCAAGTCACTCGCTTCGCCCGGGCGTGCTGTCACGGCCAGCTCTCCACTGAGCCAGTAGATGAGCAAGAGGTCGTGGTGTGCCTACGTTACGTGTATGCCGCGGCGGGACGAGCCTCGCCACAGCACATCCGCTGGCTGGATAGCCGGTAGACGCATTCGATCCCGATGGCGTCAGCGGACGCGTCGAGGCCAGCATCTGAGACAGTGTCGAGGACTCCCTCACGGATCACCTCAAGGCTGACCCCTGGAGCATCCTTGGGACCGACTTGGAGGACGTCCCATGGGCGCTTGCCGAAGACAGCGTTCTCGAAGGCAACCGTTCTCCAAAACTTACCGTTCTATCCCCCTGGGATAGAACGTGTTTGGTTCCTGCTTCACCGAGGGCAGTTCCACCGCGGCCTCATGGCTGCGGCCAGCGCTCCCCCCTCCACAGGCGTTTTGACTCTCCGAGGAACTCCCGGCGAGTGTGCTCAAATTGAGCGCCGCATTCAGGTCACGGTTTATCAGCAGGCCGCAGGGCACCTGAGGGTTTCTGCATCGGAACATGCGATCTGCCAGCGTCAAGTCCTCATCCACCCAGCCGCAGCCTGAGCACGTCTTGCTGGATGGTTCCCAGCGGTCTGCCAACACCATCCGACCGCCGTACCATGCGGTTTTGTACGTGAGCTGCCGTCGAAATTCATGGAATCCCACGTCCCCGATGGCTTGGGCAAGGTGATGATTCTTGAGCATACCGGCCACGTTGAGGTCTTCGATCACGATCACCGACTTGGTTTTCGCCAGTGATGCGGTTAGTTGATGCAACGTGTTGGCCCGCTGGGAAGCGATCTTCCGATGCAGCAGGCCCAGGCGGCGGGCGGCCTTTTTGCGGTTTTGACTGCCCTTACGCTTCCGGCTCACGGCGCGCTGCAACCGTTTGAGCGTCTTCAGCCGCCGCTTCAGATGGCGCGGGTTGGGAATAGTTGTCCCATCCGAGAGGGTGGCCAGTGTCTTCACACCCAGGTCCACGCCGACAACGGGGCCGCGATTGGCCAGCGTGGCTGGGGCTTGCTCCTGCTCCACCTGGATGGATACGTACCAGTGCCCAGCGTGCTCGCAAACGGTCGCTGAGAGCACTTTCACGCCTGATGCAGGCAGATAATCCCGCTCCTTGAGGCGCAAGCGGCCCAGCCGTGGCAGCTGAATCGCCTCAGGAAAGACAACAATGCTGCCGGTCAGCCGGAAGCTGCCCAGCCCCTGCTTCTTCGACTTGGGACGCGGGTAGCCGAGTTTGCCAGTCAACTTGCCTTGCTGCATGAGCTGCACCCGGCGGAAGAAGTGGGCGAAGGCGCGGTCCAGGTTGCGCAACGCCTCCTGCGGCGCGCACTTGGACACCTCGTACATCCAGGGCACGTCGGTCTGCTTGAGGGCGTTCAGCTCGCGGTGGAGGTCAATGGCGTTCGGGCTTTTGCCGGTTGCTTTGTAGGCTTCTTGCTTGCGCGCCAGACCCCAGTTGTAGGCATAGCGCGCCGCGCCTGCGTGCTTGCGGCAGGCGGTCTCTTGCCAGTTGTTCAGGTCAAGCTCCGTCTTGTACGCGCGGATGACGCGCATTGGGCAGTCCTCCACCCCGCTCTATTCTGTGAGCTTGGTGCAAGGGCGGAAATGGTCAGGGCAGAATGCCACAAAACACCACAGATGTTCATGATACGCGCTTCTAGTTATCACCCCGCAATCGATGTGGACATGGAGATCGAGCACGGGTTGGGGCTCAGTCTGGGCGACAGCCAATGGTGGAGTGAGTGGGATCGCGCCGAAGACGGCGTCAAACACAACATCAGGTACAGTGTTGGGGGCAGGGTGAATGTGAGCATCGCGGGGTATAGCACTGCAGTCTGGCTGGCCTACTACTACTAGCGTTCTCTCTTGGGCTTGATGGACTTCGCGCCTTCGTCCGCTTCAATCAACAGGTCTCCGGCTACTGGTTGGGCAACGAGGTCGCCTTGCTCGTACGTCGGCCCCAAGATCCTCACGCTGGATGCGGCGGGACCCTGCATAACGCCAGCGGCAGGTGTGTCGAATATCGTGACAGGTGGGGGCTCTGTGCGTGGCACGGTGTGCAAGTAGCACATCGAATCATCCTGGAGCCCGAAACCTTGCCCCGAGACGATTTCTTCCAGGAGCCTAACCTGGAGGTGCGCCGGGGTCATCCAGGAGCGCATGGGGGCGTTTCGTGGCGGGATTGGGTGGGCACGTGCTCGACACCGGCGCCCGTGGGACGCTCTTCGAGGTGCGTCTGACGGAGATTGATCCTGAGGGGATGGCGCGCTATATCCAGGTGCAAGACACATCCACGCCGCGCACGTGTTTCTTGCGCGTACCACCCACCATGCAGACCGCAGCCGAAGCTGTCGCGTGGACCTTCAGCCTCATGATCGGGGAGTACCGCCCAGAGCGGGAGTCCTGAGCGGGAATGGTGGGGATAGTGGGGACGCCGACGATGGGGAGACTGGCCATGCGACGGTACTAGGCGTTGGTCGTACTACGTCCTCGACCAGACAGGTGATATGCATTCAAGACTCGAAACACGTGAATCGCGTCGTTCATGACCGACGTGTCGCAAAGGGAAATGGCCCACTATCCGAATTGGATCCGCGACTACACGACTCACGAGGGTCCACTGATTTCTCGACCGTGCCGAGAGACATGGATGCAGAGCTGCAGCCACGACACCTCTCTTGGAAGGCAGATACCTGCATTTTCACCGCTCGCATACACGCAGGCCGGTTAAATTCAGCACTTCTCGCGTGAGTGTGTTGTACGGCTCAATCGAGGCAGGGTTCAAGGGATGTATGACTTCCTGCCAGGTATTTGTCTTAGCCTAGCGATCTTTGACAGGGCTACGCTGGAGGCGCTTGCCAGACCTGCATAGTGTCATCCATACTTGCGGAGGCGACGCGCCCCTCGCAAACTTTCTCTGGGAGAGACTCAGCATGTACGTCTGGATAGCCGATTCCACCACCGACGGACAATGGTTCGTCGACATCCAGAGGCCGGACTGGTGCCGCGCGTACATGCTGCAAGAGGCCGTCTACCTGGAGCAAGGTCGGCGTGATGGCACAACAGAACTCACCGCCGCCGAGGTGTAAGACGTCTTACAACGCGTTGTCGGTTGGGCATGGGCCTGAGAAATTGCGCTGCGGCGCCAAACTATAATGGTATGGCGCGACGCCGTAGTAAACAAGTTGGTGATAAAATGCCCGCCTGTAAAATGCCTACAGAAAGGGCACACGATGGCCGCTCAGACTAAGCTGAAAACCGCGCTTGTTAGCCCGCGCATTGCCTCTCTGGAACAAGCGCTTGCGGACGGAGACAGCGCGGCACTGGCTGCGTTCTGGCAAGAAATCAGCGAACATGGCACCCCTTTGATGGAACCAGTCGAGGGGGACAACGAGCATTCCCTTGTTACGTTTTTGTGGCGCGGCGGGGATGATACCGAAAACGTGGTGGTATTTGACGGTCCGGCGGGCTTTGAGAAACCCAGGGATAACCAGATGGAGCGCTTGCTGGATACCGATCTCTGGCACAAGAGCTATCGGGTACGCTCAGATTTGCGCATCACCTATCTGCTCTCACCAAACGACCCTTTGACTGAACTGAGCGGTGGCGCTGCTGATTATGGTACACGCCTTCTCCCCGACCCGCTGAACCCGCGCCGATTCGTCTACAGCGCCGATGAAGAAATCCCCGATGACCGAGAAGCGGTGGTGTCGGTGCTTGAACTTCCAGCAGCACCTGCGCAGCCCTGGATTGCGCAGCGCCCTGGCGTGGCGAAGGGGCTGGTTGAGAAGCATCGCCTGCGCAGCGAGCTTCTCAACAATGAGCGCCGCGTATGGGTCTATACACCGCCAGGTTACGCCACAGACGGCGAACCGTATGGCCTGCTGCTCCTCTTTGATGGCCTAGCCTATATTGATTTCGTTCCCACTCCAACCATTTTAGATAATCTGTTGAGTGAAGGAAAAATCCCGCCCTTAGTCGCTGTGATTCCCGACAGCTTGAACGAGGAGACGCGCAATCGCGAACTCCCCTGCTATGAGCCGTTTGTAGCGTTCTTAACGCAGGAGCTTTTGCCCTGGGTTCACGCGCATTACCATGTCTCGGCTGACCCCAAACAGGCGATTGTTGGCGGTTCCAGCTATGGTGGCCTGGCAGCAGCCTTTGTCGGGCTGCGGGCGTCTGACCATTTTGGCAATGTGCTGTCTCAGTCCGGCTCGTTCTGGTGGGACAAAGACCCAGAAGACGGCAAGCCGCAGAATTGGCTCATCCAGCAGTTTTTTGCCAGCCCCCACCTACCCGTGCGTTTCTATTGCGAGGTGGGCTTGAGGGAAAGGTCGTTCGACGGCATCGATATGGTTGCCTGCAACTGGCATATGCGTGATGTGTTACTCCTGAAAGGCTATGAGGTGCATTACACTGAATTTAGCGGTGGGCACGCTTATATTTCCTGGCGCGGGTCGATGGCGGATGGGTTATTGAAGCTGATTGGCAGCGAACAAAACTAGGGAGCATCAGCCTATGATGTCGCCAGGTCAGGCGATGTTCTACATGATTGGTGATCTGCATGGAGCAATGATCCGGCGTCGCATCGTGCCGTTGTAGAACGAGGGCATGCTACGGTATATCTGCGTGCATGGATCGCGACCGCCTAACGCCCTTCCACAGCCCACGGCGTCGGCTAGGCCGCACCCTCCGCGATGCCCGCTACCTCAACGCCGTCGGCCGTCTCGAACGCGTCCACTGGTACCGCTCCCTGTGGGCCTTCGACCTCATCGGGATAAAGAGCGTTGCAGATGCCCGTAGCACTTACGAACATGCACGTCCGCGCACGTAGGGCCTGGACCCTGGGGCCTCCGCGCAGGGTACATGAATCGACGTTTTTGTCCAAATACTACGCAACGATCTCTTGGCAACCGCCACGTGGTGAATACATGGCCGGGTGCCACCGCGACGAAGGAAGGTAGCATGCGCCAACTTCGCGACAAGAAGTGGCGCGAGGTCTATAAGGCGAACGTCCCCTCGGGCTATGTGCAATCAGTGCAATGTGGGCAGCAAAGCTCCATTGCACGTTATCCAAAAACCCTACGGGCTGAAATGTATTCTGCCATCCAGCGACTGTCACGCGACTGTCATGCGAGACAGGTACACCCGCTCCTGAAGACCACGTCGTCTTGCTGCTTTCTAGCGGGCCAGAGCTACCTGAGTCGCGTGAGCGAAGAGTCAGGCTCGGCGGGTCATCTGCCAGACGCCCAGGAGGAGAGAACCAGATGCGCCAGGATTCCCCATCGCCTTCCGACTATCTATTTGCGCAGGCCCCCGACGAAGTCAGACGGCTGAAACGCCAGTCTGAGTTTTTCCACTACTGCACCAGCGCCTTCCTGGACTCTACGGGTATTAATACAGGAATGAAGGTGTTAGACGTTGGCACTGGCATTGGCGACGTCGCTTTTCTGCTTGCCGAACGGGTCGGGCCACAGGGAATGGTCGTTGGCATTGATATCAACCCAGCCATGATCGACGTCGCCTGCCAGCGAGCGCAGGCCGCCGGAGTGACCAATGTGTCGTTCCTCCAAGGCGATATCTTCCAGATCGCGCTGGATGACAACTTTGACGCCGTCGTGGGTCGGTTAGTCTTGATGTATATGCACGACCGGGTGGCAGCGCTGCGCCGGCTGAGCCAGCTTCTTCGTCCCGGCGGCATCCTCGCATTTCAGGAACTCGACCTCACGCTTGCCGGGACCAGCGTGCCGCCTGCCCCACTCTTTGAGTACGTGGGGAACAGACTCATCCAAGTCTTTCAGCGGGCCGGACTCGACACGCGCGGCCTGAACCTGTTCCAGCTCTTTCTGGAGGCGGGGTTGCCCACCCCAGAGATGGAACTGATCACGACCGTCGGCGGTGCGCCAGACTGGGCTGGGTACGAGCAACTGGTCGATATCACCAGTGCCTTGCTGCCGCTCATGCTCAAACTCGGGATTGCCACCCAGGACGAGGCGCGGGGTGAAAACCTCCTCCATCAGTTGCGGGAAGAAGCAGCCACACGACAAAATGTCGCCATGATCCACGGGCTGATGAACGTCCGGACCCGCATCGCCTGAGTCTGGAAAAAGACTAGACGACCCTGTGTTTCCTGAGGATGACGTGGTGATCGTGTCCTACCCAATCCGAGGAGAGCGCTTTGCCACGGAGTTCAAAAGGCTCGATCAACTCATGGCGTAGCTCGACCGAGGCACTGTGCTCGACATCACAAGCGATCAGTTTGAGTGGCAGCCCTGCCAAGAAGGGGAGAGCCGTCTGGCCAGTTTGTATCGTCATCGGGATGGCGCGAGGCGCTACTATAGGACAGATATTCAATCGCTCCCACGAACTTGGGACCCTGCGCGTCGCTCTCTCGCTCCACTACACTGCTCAGGGTCGTTCACTTGCACCATCAGGAGGCGCTATGTCGCTCACCGCCGAAGAGGTCATCCAACTGTTGGGCCTGGAGCCATTGCCGGTTGAGGGCGGCTACTATCGCCAGACCTATCGCGCAGACGAGACGCTGGACACATCGAGGTTGCCAGTGCGCTATGGTGGCGCGCGCGCGTATGGCGGTGCGATCTACTACCTGCTTCACGGCGACCACTTCTCAGCGCTGCATCGCCTGCTGACAGACGAGATCTACCACTTTTACCTGGGGCAGACAGTCGAAATGCTGCTGCTGTACCCCGACGGCCGCGACGAGGTTGTGCGGCTGGGAGCGGATCTTGCGGCAGGCGAGCGCGTGCAGGTGGTCGTCCCGCGTTCCGTCTGGCAGGGGTCACACTTGGCAAATCTGACAGGCCGCGCCGACGGCTTCGCACTGTTGGGCACGACGATGGCCCCGGCGTATGATCAGGCCGACTTTGAGCTGGGCGACCGCGAGGCGCTGACCGCCGCCTATCAGCAGCGCGCCGACTTGATACACGCGCTCACCCGAGAGGAGGGCGAGGCATGACCGACGAACGCAACGAACGAGGTGGGCAGGAGGTTCACGCACCGCCGGTGGCTTCCCTCTTCAATCTCTCGGAGAAGGTTGTCGTCGTGACGGGCGGCGGCAGCGGGATTGGGCGTGGCGTCGCGCTACGCTGCGCTGAGGCAGGCGCGCGTGTCGCCGTCCATTATCACAGTAGCGCGGCGGGAGCCGAAGCCGTCGTGCAAGCTATTAACGCGTCGGGCGGCCACGCGACTTCCTACCAGGGCGATCTGAGCCATCCAGACGCCGCGATGGGTTTGATCGCCAGCGCGGTCGCTGCCTTCGGGCGCGTCGATGCGCTCATCAATAACGCGGGAATATATCCGCTCGCCTCCCTTTTATCCATGACGGTCGGGGAGTGGGACGCGCTAATGAACGCGAATCTGCGCAGTGTCTTCCTCTGCACGCAGGCCACCGCGCGCCAGATGATTGCGCAAGCCAGTGGTGGCGCCATCGTCAACATCACGTCTATCGAGGCCGAGAATCCCGCGCCGAACCATAGCCACTACAACGCCTCGAAGGGTGGCGTGCTCATGTACACGCGCGCGGCAGCGAGCGAGCTGGGGCAGTATGGCATCCGCGTGAACGCGGTGGCGCCGGGGCTGATCTGGAAGGACGATATTGAGCAGACCTGGCCAGATGGCGTGGCGCGTTGGCAGCAGGCGGCTCCGCTGGGGCGGCTCGGCATGCCAGAGGACGTCGCCGACGCCTGTCTCTTCCTCGTCTCCCCCGCCGCGCGCTGGATCACCGGCGCAAGCCTGACGGTGGACGGCGGAGTCATGACCCACCAGATCTATTGATATGGTTCAGCGCTATTCGCCATTGCGCCGGCTCTGCAGCGTGCTCCTCGTCGCTGCTAGCTCATACTTGCTCACCCGCCAGCTCGACGCGCACCGGCGTCCCACTGAGGAGCGCGTTGCCCGAGAGGGGCTCGATCCGTGCGTCTCCTGTTAGCCGGTTGAGGTTGGCTCCCGCATGCTCCGCCGCCACGCGCAGCCGAGTGTTCGTTTGGCCATGTCCCCAGCCATGTGGCAGGCTTACCACGCCAGGCATGATGGTGTCCGTCACCACAACTGGCGCTGTCACGCTGCCTACCTCCGAGGTTACGCACGCGCATACTCCGTTGGCCAGTCCCAGACGCGTGGCGTCATCGGGATGAACGAGCAACGTGCACTGCTGGTCGCCCTTTACGAGCGCGGGCAGGTTATGCATCCATGAATTGTTGGAGCGCAGTTCGCGCCGCCCGATCAGCACCATTGCTGGCATCGGCTTCGAGAGCGCGTCGCGCAGGCGCTGCACGTCCGCCAGCAGGGGCTCCGGCGCCAACTCGATCTTGCCCGTCGGCGTCCGCAATACCTCTGGGATGCGCGGTTGCAGCGGCCCAAGGTCTACGCCGTTCGGCTCGCCTTCCAGTACAGCGAGCGTGAGGCCGTACGGCTGCGCGCCGAATGCGTCGCCGTACGGCCCGACGCGTAGCAAGAAGTCTAGCAGGCGTTCGGGCCCGCGCCTTGGCTGGAGCGCGGCCAGCAGTTCCGCCGCGTCGCGCCCCTCAACGCGCGATCCCTTCGTGCGCACCTCACGGCTGACCAGTTGGAAGGCGATTAGATCATCGAGCGCCGCGAGATCGGCGAATGCGCCATGCCCCGCTGCGATGCTTGTCAGCCGTAGCAGAATTTCCCACTCGTCTGGCGTCGCCGCCTGACGTGGGAAGACGGCTGGCGAGTAGTGAGCGATGTTGCGGATGGACAGCTGCGCAAAGGCTAAGTCGTAGTGCGCGCGCTCAAGAGGACTGGGCGGCGGCAGGATCACGTGTGCGTGGCGCGAGGTCTCGTTGAGATACGGATCGACGCTGATCAGGCACTCTAGTCCAGCGAGCGCTGCCTCCAGCCGGTCGCCATTTGGGGTGCTAAGCGCCGGATTACCCGCGACGGTGATTAACGCACGGACCTGTCCTTCGCCTGGCGTATCCATCTCTTCTGCGAGGCATGCCGCCGGCAGCTCGCCGTAGATCTGCGGAAAGCCACGTACCCGGCTGTGCTTCGGCCCAAAGCGTACGCCCAGGCCTTTACCCGGTAGCCCACTGGTGTTGCGTGCGCCTGCCGCTGCTCTGGGAAAGAGCGCTCCACCAGAACGATCGAGGTTGCCAGTCAGCACGTTTAGCGCGTCCACCAGCCAGCTCGCCAGGGTGCCGAACTCCTGCGTGCAGGTGCCGATACGCCCATACACCGCTGCGCGTTCCGCGCTCGCCAGCTCGCGCGCCAATCGCTGTATCGTCTCGTGAGGGACGCCTGTGATAGACGCGACAACCTCCGGCGTAAACGGCTCCGCCGCCGCACGCAACTCCTCCAGTCCGTTCAGGTGTTCGGCGAGGCGCCCAGGGCGCGCCAGACCTTCTGTGAAGATCGTGTGGACCAGTGCGAAGAGCAGGTACGCGTCCGTCCCTGGCCGTAGGAAGTGATGCTCGCTGGCCTCCTCGGCGGTGCGCGTGCGCCGGGGGTCGAGCACGATCACCTTGCCGCCTCGCGCCAGCAGCGCTCGAATGCGCCCACGCATATCCGGCGCAGTCATCAGACTGCCGTTCGAGACCAGCGGATTCGCCCCGAGGATCAGCAGATAGTCCGTGTTGTCCACATCAGGGATGGGGATGGTCAAAAGCCTTAAAGACTAATTTTCTTCCCAAGTCTTTAAGTTAATCATTATCACTTAAAATAAAAGATGCTGCCCCACTATTGAACTGCTTCTTGCTTTAGTCGATACATTGGTGCCGGGAAAAGGTTGCCGTCAACTTTCTTCGATTTCTTATTCATGGGCCCGGATGTCCATTCGTTGTATTTTGTCATCATTAAAGGAATAAACATGATAAACGATCCCGTCATGTACGACATTACCCTGCAAGTCCTTTACAAGCTGATGAACCTTAACCTCGAGTTTGTCCTGCAAATCTTTAAAACCAACAGGCCTGACAATCGGGCTAAGTTCCCTCCATTGGCGCGTCCAGTAGTCCCGTACCTCGGCATGCCCATGCACGTAACCGCCTTCCCAGCCGTTCGGCCATTCGACATCGGTTGCAAAATGCGCCAAAACGCTATCAATATTGCGCGAATTGAAAGATTCATATAGATTCAGGATAACATGCTTTTTTTTCGAATTCATTTTTCCGTTTTAATTATTTTAAACTCAAATAAAGTAATATCCACCATAGAGACACTTGTCAATTGGCAATTAATAAATTCTTTTTGACAACACTATTGACTTATGAGATGGCTTCTCTACAAATCAATACGAAATTGTATTTAATGCTTTTTGAAACGACTTAACAGAAAAGGATACATCCTCTGCAGTTGTTGCCCAGGAACAAATACTTATCCTAATCACTTTTTTGTCCTGCCAGACAGATCCCCCAGCCCAGCATTCTCGTAGTTCCTGTACTTTTTTGATAACTTTTGTTGTTATCTCATCCGATTCACAACAAACAACCACCTGATTAAACACCACAATATTAAGTACCTTAAAGCCATTTATAGCTGATATCTCACTTGCAAACTGTTTTGCCCGTTCGTGCATTCCGGTAATCATTTGATCGATGCCCTCCCGGCCCAGGTATTTCATAGTTGCCCAAAGCTCCATTATTCTTGCTCTTTTTGACAATTCCGGAGTATAAAACATGCCGTCTCTTTTATCACTAACTGCCAAATAAGCACCAGACATATGCAAGGCGTTTGTTATTGCTTCTTTATCGGAACACATTATTATTCCGCAATCGTAGGGAGTGTTAAGCGTCTTATGCCCGTCAACTGCCCAGGAGTTAGCATATTCAATACCTTTTGTCAGATAACTGAGTTTTTTCGTTGCACCCGCCCAAAGTCCAAATGCACCATCAATATGTATCCATGCGCCAGTTTTTTTTACCCTTTCCATTATTTGTGAAAAATCGTCGAATGAGCCGCTGTTTACATTTCCTGCCTGCAAGATTAGCAAGGTTTTGTTATCCAGTGTAGGAATTAATTCCGGAAGGATCCTTCCCTGGTCATCCGTATCAATGAACTGAATGGATTTATGCCCGAAACCCAACAGACCAATGGTCTTGATAACGGTTGAGTGCGCTTGCTTTCCGGTAACTATTCTGATGGGGGGAGCATTTAGGAGCCCGTCTTCGTTAATGTCCCAATTTTGGTTCTTTAACAGGCGGTATCTTGCAGCTGCTAAGCCGCAAAGATTTGCTGTCGAGGTTCCGCTGACAAAACCAGCAACCATATTGGTAGGTAAATTAAAGATTGTTCTCATCCAGCTTTCTACAACGGCTTCTAATTTCGAAGCCAAAGGTGAAAGAACGTACATTGATGAGTTTTGGTCCCAAAAAGTAGCAAGGTTTTTGGCAGCCAGGCCGACAGGTATAGCACTCCCGCAAACGAAACCAAAATACCTGCCGCCAATTTGTGAAACGGTTGCAGGGCTACCATATTTGTTTAACAGCTCAATAACCTCAACCGAATCTGATACGGTTGCGGGCATTTCTTCTTCAAATATTTTTAAATTGTCGAGGGCTTCATCGGTAGGGAATACATTTCTGTCAAAAGCATTATCCAGATATTGGCAACCAAACTTCTGGGCCTTTTCAAATATGATTTTGTCACGTAAATCTTTAAACATACTTTCTTGAATCGCAGTCATATTTCTTTTGTTACTATTTAAATATCTTGTCTGTTTCTCTAATTACTTCAGATGAGTTCCTTCATTGCATCAATAAATACTCCGATCTCGTCAATGGTGTTGAAATAGTGAGGGGATGCCCGTATAGCCCAATCAACCTGCTTTTGATCAAAATCAATTACAGCGAAATTTCTATAACTTGGCACAACATTGATTTTTCTCTTAAAAAGTTCATCAACGATATACTCAGGTTGACCTCCTTTTACTGTGAAAGTAACCAGTCCGCCAACTTCCGGGCCCCTGTCTAAAACCCTCACCTTATCTAAGCCCGAAAGCTCATTACGCATATGTTCCGATAAAAATTTTACCTGGTTCCAAATTCTATCCTCGCCAATTTCTAAGCAGTATTCGATAGCGTATCGTGTTCCCAATACAAGGGCGTAGGCAAATTCCCAGTCCTCGTAACGCATGGCATCTTTTCTGGGCCTGTATATGTCTTTTTCAATCCATTCAGCCCCTCTCATATCAATAAAGAGAGGTTCAAGCCCAAAATTCAACGCTTTATCAGAAATATACAAAAATCCTGTTCCCCGAGGGCCTCTCAAAAATTTCCTGTTTGTGACACTTAAAAAATCACATTTTAATTCCTTTACATCGAGTTTCATCTGTCCTGCTGACTGGCAGGCATCTAAAATATACCAGGTTTTATCCGTGTGCAGATTAATGTAACGATCGTAAATTTCCCCTATCTTTTTCACAGGCTGCACCAACCCGGAGTTTGTAGGAATGTGGGTAATTGCGAGTAACCGGGGTTGATGGTTTATTAACTGTTTTTCAAGGTCCTCTAAATCTACACCCCCTTCAGGCGCATTCTTTATTCTAACTATTTTAATGCCGAATCTTTTTTGACAGGAAAGAAATTGAATTTGGTTAGAAATAAAATCATCATTATCTGTCAAAATAATATCCCCGGATTGGAAAGGAATGGACGATAAAGCACGGGTATAAGAATCAGTTGCGCTAGATGTAAATGCAATATTGGAGGAATTGCAATTTATAAGCAGGCCCGCCTGCACATAAAATTGCTGAATTGCATCTGCCCTTAAGGCAGATGCTTCATAACCACCTACTTGAGACTCTAAAGTGATGTGTTCTAAAATAGATTGCGTTACGGAATTAGGCATAAGGCTTGCACCAGCATTATTGAAATGTGTTACGTGGTTGCAGCCAGCTGTATCATTTCTGAAAGCGGAGATCTCTTTATCTGAAAAAAGGCCTTGATTCTTATTTTTTTTCTTTGTTTGCATAAAAAATGGACTAATCTTCATTATTGTTTTTGAATTCTGCGATACATTCTATTTCTACCAGGGCATTATAGGGTAATCCCTTTACTGCAACAGTAGTTCTTGCCGGCCGGTGGATGCCGAAATATTTCTCATAAGCTGAATTCATATCTGCAAAATTCTGCATATCATTCAGGTACACGTTGGTTTTGACTACATCAGAAAGCGTCAATCCTGCTTGGTGTAGTACGGTAGCTAAATTCATAATAACCCGTTGGGTTTGACTTGTTATATCAGCCGATTCAATTTTACCACTTACTGGGTCTATAGGTGTTTGGCCGGAACAGTACAATAAATCCCCGGTCCTCATGGCTTGCGAATAAGGGCCGATCGCTTTTGGGGCGTTGTCTGAATAAAATGTTATCATGTTTATAATCCTAAAAAGTATACTGCAAAATTATAACCGCATTGCCGCACGATTTGCGCAAATACGACTCCAATAAAGGTTTTTTAACTAAGTTTGCCTAGTAAAATGGGTAAAAAATGCATAACTTGGATGATTTCGACAAGAAGCTTCTTCGATTGCTACAGCAAAACAACAAAACGACTGCAGATGAATTGGGCGAATTAGTAAGTTTGAGTGCAAGTGCCGTACAGCGAAGGATTAAAAGGCTGAGAGATGAAAGAATTATTGAAGCTGACGTTTCGATTATTTCGGCCAAAGCTATCGGCATCGGTATCACCTGTATTGTTGATGTGGTGTTACAGGAGGGTAATTCCAACGCCTTGGAAAAATTCAAATCCAACATGCGGAAATGCGCAGAAGTCATGCAATGCTATTTTGTAACAGGTACTTATGATTTGGTACTCATTGTCAATACAACCGATATGCATCACTACGAGGAATTTTCAAAAGAATGGTTGATGGATAATTTGAATGTAAAGCATTTCTACACTCATGTTGTTATGGATAAGGTTAAGGTCGGGTTTGGTGTTGCGATTTGACGTGACAACGGGTATAGGTGCCGTTTATTCATTTGATAGGATAATTTAACGAGCTGGTCACCCGAAATATTCTGTACGCTGTAAATGACCGAACAAAAGGATATTTGCCAAATTATCCGCAAAGTTGAATCATTGAAACTCGTGTGTACGGAATCCACCTATAAAGAAATAACGGTCCAACTTTTTCTCAGCTCAAGACGCGCCAAAGTTTATCGGGACACCCATTGTGAAAGGCCAAATTTAAGAACACCTGTAGGACTATCTAGGTATGCCATTGCGAAAATCCCGCAAGATTCAGGTTGGCACCAACTGGGTTATAAGTGATATTTGTACCAGACATTTGTGTTTGTAACTTACTGGGAGGAGCCTGGACTGACAGGTGAATTGCCTGGATGAAATAATATTAATGTAGCCCCATGGTATGGTGAATTGAGCAGGCTATATTTCAATATTGCAGCAATATTACATGAAAAACTCGCTAACCGATCATGGCTAAGGAGTAATGTTCCTGATATTGATAGTGAAAGAACTGGTGTCTGGTATTAAAATAATCATTGCTGGAGGGATAACGGAGGAAGTTGGAAAACAGGTAAAGAAAAAGCACCGTTATCTGATCTTGGTAGGATGCGTTCTGATGGTGCTATTTAACAAGTAGTCAAAATGAAAAAGTTGAAAACCGGTATGCTATTATTCCCTGATCTGACGCTATTGGATTTTGTTGGGCCGTATGAGGTTTTTTCGAGGGCAGAATGTTTTGAAGTGTATACGGTAGCATTAAGAACTGATGAGATGAGAGCGGAGGGGGGATTTGTTTTTAAAGCTGACTACACATTCGACAATTGCCCTTTGGTTGATATACTATTTGTTCCCGGTGGGATAGGTCTTACCCCATTGCTAAACAATAAGACGTATATAGAATTCCTGCAAAAACAAGGTAAAAATGCACAATACATCACTTCGGTTTGTACGGGGTCTCTTTTGCTGGCTGCAGCAGGACTGCTTACTGGGTATCGCGCTACCACACATTGGCGGTCAATTGAGCTATTAAAGATGTTCCCGGTCGAAGTTGTTAGTGAGCGTGTAGCAATCGACAGAAACCGGATAACCGGTGGAGGCATAACTGCCGGTATTGATTTTGGCCTTATATTAACATCCTTGATTGCTGGCGCAGATGAGGCTAAACTTGTTCAATTGATCCTTGAGTATACTCCCCAGCCACCTTTTCAATCAGGTTCCCCGGAAATAGCGGAGGCGCATATAACAACAAAAGCCACCGAAGTAACATTATCTCAATTTGAAATGAGACGGGAAATTATAGCAGGAATGAAAAATTGACGTTTTTATTTAATAGGCAAGCTTGGGATAAAAAACCATTATTGCCTGCTCATGAAAATCCATTTTTCACTATCTAATACCTATACCGACTTCACCCCTTCTGAGTTTTTGCACGTCGGCATAAGATAAACCTGTATAGCCGCAAAAGCTAAAATATATCCTTACCTGGCCAAACGTTCTATGCTCAGCCGCCTTTTATTGATAATAGTGTCGAGTTCTTGGTTTGTTAGATATTATCGCTTTTTAGGCTTCGCAGTACACTTAATATTGATGAATGGTTTTGTTTTAACCATGTCCGCATGCATTGACGTGGCATAAACCCTGTGCCTGTAATTACATTTTCGTTATCAATATTTAAATGTGTTCCTGGCATTTTAAGATAATAGCAATTTTGACTAACACCGCAAGAATCGGGTTGGTACGGCCCGTTCTCACATCAATCTTTGCAACGAAAATTTTGGGTCAATGCTATTTTATAAAAATAGCAACAAAATTTTCGCCATAAATATTTATAAACTTTTACGATTATGAAACGTCATTTACTACTGTTTTTGGCCCTTGTTTTTTCGGGTTATGCTTTTGCACAGGAAATCCCAGCCCGCTGGGACGAGCTGGTAAACAGCGATTTCCCCAAAGCGTTGGAAAAATCGCACCGCACCTGTATTTTGCCTATCGGTATTTTAGAAAAGCACGGTCCGCACGCGCCAATTGGGACCGACCTCATCCATGTGCGCGAATGGGCAGCACATGCCGTTAAGGAAGAATACGCTGTGATTTTCCCCGATTATTTTTATGGACAGATCAACGAAGCCCGTCAACAGCTGGGCACATTTGCCTTGCCAAGCCATATTATATACGAGTTGCTGGAAGCCACTTGCGATGAAATTGCGCGTAACGGTTTTGATAAGATCGTTATCCTGAACGGCCATGGCGGCAATCCCGAGTTTTTGGAATTTTTTATGCAGTCGTTGCTGAATAAGCGGCACAATTACGCCGTATACCTATATACTGCCGCCGCCGACGCTAATTATGACAAAGAATTTCAAAAAATGCATAAATCGGATATAAAAGGCGATCTGCATGCTGGCGAGTGGGAAACATCGGTGCTGCTTTATTACCGGCCCGACCTGATGCGTATGGAGCGCGCTGCCGACCAAAACGGCGCCAATCAAAACCGCGACCCGCTGCCCGGTCTTTATACACCCATCTGGTGGTATGCCAATTTTCCCAACCATTATGCCGGCGAAGGCGGCAAAGCGAATACTGAGTACGGCAAGTTTATTTCCGACCATGAAATCGCCAGCTTTGTAAGTGCCTTGGGCGAGGTGAAAAATGACACTAAAACCCTGCAGTTGCAAAACGAATTTTACGATCGGGTGGATAAGGTGGGGAAACAGTAAGTTGATTAATCGAGTGATTGATCGGTTTTCTTTACTCAGTCAGCTTAATTAGGGCAAATAATAATACCTCATGTTTCGTTTAATATCCCCGGGCTGAAGTTAAACCTTCAGCCCAATTTTTTTTGTGACCTTTCATTTCAGGAAAAAATGCCATTGCCAGCTCCTCGCTTATTGCAATTGTAAATGACTAAAATACCACCCGGTAGTAATCGTCATGTTGGGCTAAATGCAGCCATAGCTGAAATTCAATTAGTTATTGGCGCGACAACGGGAAATGGGTTGCTTTCTGAAGAGAATAGCTTTGATATCCGGCATTTTATAACCGCGCCGGCCCAATAAGGGTTAAACAACATTGGTTATCGCGCTATCAATTACATATTTAATCCGGTCGACTTTGGCCGTTCATGTCATAATTGCGTGATGTATGAGATTTTAAAAATTCCTTGCTGCTGCCTGTAACCAGTTTGAAGTCCTGGAATATTATAAGTTTGGAGATCATTAAAAACCAGATAAATAAAAGACAAGGGCTTATATTCCCACGCAAAACGCATATTTAATCCTCCCTGGTTGCTCACGGTATTGTATTGATAGAACCCGTTTAACTGAATTTTAGGCGTAAATGATACCCTTAATTCCGGCGCTATCAAATAGGTTTTGACAGTTTGATTACCTGCTGTAAATCCTTTAAAGGCATCGTAGGTATAAGTAACACCTGCAGCGATATTTGGTATAGGGACAGCCCGCAACGTGAAGGTGCAGCTGCTCAGTTTTCCGTTGTAAAATCCTCCGGTACTAATGTCCGCCAGGACGCTGTAAGGGACGCTCTGGTCTGTATTTAAAGTGCAATCCAAGCGTGTATATCTGTAGATTCCCGGATTAACGGTTAGTTGCGGTATGAAGGCATAAGGGGATACAATATTTTGCCAGGACGATTGAACGATAAGGGCCAGGGAATTTCCCCTTGGCGTAACAACTTGAAAAGGGGTAACATTCAAGTGGGCCTCCTGCCACTGGCCGGTATATGCGTTATGATAGATGTCGGCAAACAGACCAGGTGTATAATAACGGATAGTTTTATTAAACCAATTTACCGGGAATGTAAAAATCAGGTTTGGCTGCGTATTAATGAAATTGGTCCGTTCCAGAAAACCCGTTTTTGGCTGATAATTTGGTGATACATAGGTTTCAAATAACTGAAAAGCTGTAGTATTTGTAAAATACCCTGCTTCGGTAAAATAAGCCATTCCGCCTTTGGCTCCGTTAGCAGGCATCGTGGCAGAGATCATCGGCCTGATGTAAAATGGCTGGCTGATATGCCAGTACCCGTCAACCGATGCGACTGTATTGGTAAGACCATGCATCTCGTCATACCGGTAAGTAACAAGAGCGCCTATCCGGGCTTTAGCGCTGAGATTTCGTTGTGCGCGCAAAACGCCGAACCATGAACTTGTGCTGCTATCCTGGTCAGTTTGGTGAATGAAAAGGGCGCCAAAGGCTTCCCTTGAGTCCTGGTGTATCAGCCGCGCACCTTCGTCGATCTTCAATGGGTTGCCATTATTGTCCAGGCCAATGCTTCTGCTAAAAAAAGGTTGAATAATACCATCCTGACCAACCGCGAATAAGTTTGCATTCTCCAGAAAAAATTGCCGCTTCTCAGGAAAAAACACGGCCGACCGGCTCAGGTTAATCACCTGCTGATCTGCATCCACCTGGGCGAAATCTGTATTCAGCGTACCTTCAATTGAGGTATTGGTGTTCACCAGCCATTTTAATTCACCGCCTTCCTCGAGTTTCGTTTTAGATTTCAGATTGCTACTGTTATTGGTGGTGTTGGTGAGCACATACGGCTGAGCGCTGATATTGGCCTTGTTTTCAGGAGGCTGCAGATTCGTGACCAGGCCAGAATAAGCCATTCTTCCAACTGTAAACGCAAATGGCCAGGGTGACCATCCCGTTATTTCGTTAAAAGCCCTGATATTCCGGTTAAAATTAATTGCCCAGGTAGTTGATCCCGATGGATAGCGCAGTGTTGACCATGGAATCGCCATTTCAACCATCCAGCTCGAATCATTGACTGTGCATTTGGCACTCCATACCGCATCCCAGTTCAGGTCATAAATACGGTCATCATAAATCAGCAGATCTCGCTGCGTGCTCAGCGGGGTCACTAAAAATGACTCAACCGGACTTTGCACATCACGGAAGGCATCGATGAAAACCCCAAAAAGATCATTATTGCTATATATAAAGTCGCGCCTTAAATCTTGAACCAATACTTTCCCACCGGGATTGTGGCATACAGCGCCGATATATATATTTTTATCATCATACAGTACCCGAACTTCCGTTTCATAAGTTGCCTTTTTACCTTGGTGTGGGTTGCTTTGAATAAAGTTCGAGGCTATTTGGCAACTTTGCCAATCGGATTCACTGAGAATCCCGTCAACGGTGATCTTTTGAGAAGTACGCTCTGCCCTGATGCGTAGCCGGGAGCTATCAGTAACCGGTTTAAAAATTGCCTGCGCGGCAACATCGGCGGTAAAGGACAGGAAAAAAACAAGAGATAAAAAAGATATTCTCACTACAGTATATTTATTTCATCGCAAATTTCCAGCGCTTTTAGATTGATCACAACCTGATTGTTGCGTAATTCTTTGCTGGTCAAGCTGATATTATAATGGGTTTCGACGCGAGCGACGAAGGAAACGACATTATAAGGCCGTCAATAACCAGGATTGGAAATCAGCATGATTCAGGTTGCAGTAAACCGTTAAAGTGATGGTCGTCAAGTGCCAGCAAGCGGAAGAATATAATGCAAACCGTACTTAAGGCTTTTATAAGAAATTATGGAACGAGGGTTGCACTAAATATTGAATTAAAGTGGGCTTGTATTTAGCAAATTATTGCAGAAACATGAATTTATGGAGCTTTAATTTCTATTGGCTAAACTTTCATCAACGGTTTGCGGATCGGGAAATGATGCATGTATATTTGCTTCGCTTATGATTTGAAGAGTTTCAGCTTTCGGATTGTCCTGTAAATTTGCACCCAAAACGATTCCCCCGGAGATCAATACGCAATTTTTTATAATATACTGGCCGAGTAAAGTCGGAACAAGTATGGAACCTGAAAATGTTTCATGAGGGAATAATAATAATGGCAAAAATGTGCCCGCCATCTGAAAATAGAGCAATATTAGTGTCAGGCGTAGCCATCCCCCGGTAATCAACCCAAGACCGATAGTGCATTCCCATATTCCGAGCAAGGGTAACGATATGTCGGGCTTTATTAGACCAAACGTCAATTGGTCGATTGTTCTTCCGGCAATTTGTTCTGCCGGACTAAAGCCATGAAAAAACTTCAATGCGCCAAACCAAAAAAAAACGAGACTCAGCGAAAATCGTAAAATATTTATACCGTTTCTTGTTTTCCAGCCATTAATACGCGTTTTTGTCTTGCTAGGCAAACCAAACGTTGACATAAATAATATATAGTTTTCAGGATCTGTCAGACAATTAACAACGAGATATTATTACAATCTTCGAAAATTGCTTTATGGCTTTTAAAGGACATTCCCTTTTTATTAATCGTTGTTTCTATTTTTTTACGCATATAGTATTTGATAAAGGCAGTATTTACGCATTCCTTCTTGTTCAATTTGAGTTGCGCCATAGGTTTAGGCGAATTGGTCAGTCGCCAGCGATTTATCATAAATCTCATGATTTATATACACGAAATTTATTGATCAAGTTTATGGCGTAAATAGAAATCAATTATTCCGGCTTGCACTTGCCAAATGGCAGGAAATGATCTATATTATTTTTTATATTTCCAGCTTAATGACGTATTAGGTTATACTCAGGCAACAAGAAATGTGTTTCAAAGGGGCACCCTTCGGCTATTTGAGCAGGAGCGTATACCGGGTTATGTACCAAATACTTACTAATTAGTCATTTTTAAAATTACGTTGAAAACACGGTGGTTTTTGTTAATCTGTTATACTTAAATTGCCTTAACTAAAATCAAACCCCGGGTCATCAACAAAATTAATTATTGACCTTGCCTGGTGACCTGCCCATTTTTAATATTCCAAAAATGAAAAGAACACCGATTGTTACATTGATGACTTTCCTGCTTGGTCTATGCTATGCATCAGCTTACTGCCAGACAACGGATTCAAAAGATGTATTTAACAAGCTTAAAAACTATTCTTCAACGCACATCACCGAAAAAGTATATCTGCATTTTGACAAGCCTTATTATGCCACGGGCGACACCATTTTTTTTAAGGCTTATGTTACGATGGGCGAAAGGCTTGATCTGTCACAATTAAGCGGGATCTTGCACGTCGATCTGATCGGTGCCGATAGTAAGATTAGTCAAGGCATCAAATTGCAAACCGTTAATGGCCTTGGCTGGGGGGATTTTGCCTTGTCCGATACTTTGCCAAAGGGGAATTATCGAATCCGTGCCTATACCCAATGGCAGCGTAATGAGGGCAATTATTTTGAACAAACTATACCTGTTGGTTCTGTGCAATTTCAAAAAGTACCCGAAAGCAGTACTGAACGGTCAAAATCGGTTAATGCAAAAGCTGACATCCAGTTTTTCGCTGAAGGCGGCAATCTGATCAATGGTATCCGTTCAAAAATAGCATTTAAGGCAATCGGAAGCAATGGTTTAGGGATAGATGTAAAAGGGGTTGTTGTAGATAATTCAGGCAGAGAAGTTAGCCGGTTTGCATCAACTCACTTAGGTATGGGTTGTTTTTATCTTGCGCCCGAAGCAGGTAAAACCTATAAGGCCAATTTTACTTATGCCAACGGTATACAAAATGTAGTCGATCTTCCTTTAGCAGATACAAAAGGAATCGCTTTATCGATCAATAATGATTCATTGTCAAAAGCAAGGGTCAGAATTGAAGCTAACCCGGCTTATTATAAAGAGAACAAAGGAAAGGATTATACCCTGCTCGTCTACTCAGGAGGATTTGTTACAACTGTAATTGTGAAGCTGGATAGTTTGGCAACCACTTTGGGTATTCTGAAACGGCATCTGCGTACAGGCATCACCCGGGTTACTTTATTTTCTCAAACCAATGAACCTTTATGCGAACGGCTAATGTTTGTTCAAAATTTCGATCAGTTAAATTTAAACTTGAATAGTGATCAACCTTTTTATGCTGCCAGAGAAAAAGTCAGCATTAAACTCAATGCAAAAACAAGAGCCGATTCAGCGGCTATAGGGCATTTCTCAGTGTCTGTCATCGATGAAAATAAAGTGCCTGTGGATGAGAATACAGAGACAACTATCCTGACAACTTTCCTGCTGACATCCGACCTGAAAGGAACAGTAGAACAACCAAACTACTATTTTACTCATGTCACCGAGGAAAAGCTGAGCGATCTTGACCTGGTCATGCTAACACATGGCTATAGAAAATTTGAATGGAAGCAGGTAATGAATGACAATTACCCTCCCTTTGCCTGGAAGGCGGAGAAGGATCTGCAAATTTCAGGCATTGCGAAAAGCTTATTCGGGAAACCATTGGCTAAAGCGCCGGTAGCTTTAATATCATTTCAACCCAAGTCGTTATCTAATATGACAGCGGATGACAAAGGAAATTTTCGCTTTAGCAACTTACAATTTACCGATAGCATCAGATTTGTACTCCAGGCAACAAATGCCAAAGGAAAGAATAAAACTCAACTCACTTATAATGAGGATAAACCAGCACCAGCGGTTATCCCGTTATCATTAATGCGGTCAGGTAATACTGACGTGCCAGCCAGCTACCTTGAAAACAACGAAAAGCAGCAGGAAGAGTTGAATAAACTTGGATTGGGGAAAGTCCGGGTATTAAAAGAGGTTAAAATAAAAGGTAAAAAAAGGGATGATTATGAAACGCAAAGCTTGGCCGGAGCCGGAAATGCCGACCAGGTAATGCACGCCAAAGAAATCGGCATGATCCAGGGGCCAATAGCTACCAGTTTGAATGGAAGATTGCGAGGCGTAGTCTTTTACGGTGCCTTTCCGCATGCTGTTCCCTTTTTGGGAGGAGGACCTATCGCGGGAGGACCTATGCTCGTGGTTGTTGATGGCGCTGAAGGAGTGGATTTCAATACGATAAATGCAAGTGAAGTGGAGACTGTTGAAGTATTAAAATATGCAGGCACCGCCATTTATGGCATGAACGGGGGCAACGGCGTATTAGTTATCACCACCAAGCGCTGGGCAGGTACAGATTGGAAAGACATAGCCTCAGTCGGCATTTTACCGATTACAGTACAAGGCTATTATAAAGCCCGCGAGTTTTATTCACCGAAATATGAAAGCAATTCACCTAACCCCCACCCCGATCTGCGCAGTACCATTTATTGGCAACCAGAATTGACAACTGACAAAGATGGCAATGCCGTATTTGAGTATTATAATGCTGACGGAAAAGGCGCTTACAGAATAGTAGTGGAAGGCATTGATGAAAAAGGGAATATAGGACGACAGGTGTATCCTTATAAAGTTGAATAGGTCGAGGAATCCTTGCCAGCTCAAAATCAAGGAAAACGCTATCTTAGTTTTATGCAATACTAAACCAGTAAACCATGCTGAAAAACTATTTGAAAACCGCCTGGCGTAATTTGTTAAAAAACAAATTCTATTCATTTATAAATATCGCCGGGCTTACTGCCGGACTGGTGATTGGCGTATTGATTTTGCTTTGGGTACAGGACGAGTTAAGTTTTGATAGCTTCCATAAAAACGCGGGTAACATTTACCGCGTAGAGCTTTTTGGCGGCACAGGCGCCAGTAGGCAGATCTGGGAAAATACGGTAGCGCCCATAGGTCCGCTTGCGAAACACGAGCTCCCGGTGGTGCAGGACCAGGTACGCATAATACCCAACTGGTTTTTCTCGCTATATAAATACAAGGAAAAAGTCTTTGGCGAGCAAAATGTGGCCTTCGCCGATCCCTCGCTGTTCAACATCTTTGATTTTCCGCTTGTGGAGGGCAATGCCGCAAAGCCTTTTGCAAATGATAACTCTGTTGTTATCACCAAAAAAACAGCACAAAGATATTTCGGCACCGATGATGCCATTGGTAAAGTAATTGTGGCCGATGGCAGGGAAAACTTTACCGTTAGCGGAATTATCGACGATTTTCCGCTTAACTCCAGCATCAACTTGGATATGATTATGCCGATGAGTTACCAGGTTAAATACGCACGGGTAAACGGCAATATGGATGTGAATACCGATTTTAAGGATTACCGGTATCAAACCTATTTTAAAGTAAAACCGGGCACATCGTTAAAAAAGCTCTCGGCTGATTTGTTTAAAATACACATTAAGCACCGTGCCGAAGATACCGATGCCGAATACCTACTGCTGCCCATCGATAACATGCACCTGTACAATGCTGATGGCACCGATCACGGCATCCAAACGGTGCGGATTTTTTCCATCATAGCCCTGGTTATTTTACTAATTGCCTGCATCAATTATGTAAACCTTTCAACAGCGCGCGCGCTGTTGCGCGCCAAAGAGATCAGCATGCGTAAAATTATAGGGGCGGCCAAAATGCAGCTGTTTATCCAGTTCCTGGCCGAAACAGCCCTGTTGTTTCTCATCGCCACGCTGTTTGCATTGCTCGCCATTTACCTGCTGATGCCGGTATTTAATCAATTGGCCGGCAAGCAACTGGTGTTTAGCCTGCTCAATCCCCACATCTGGCTCATGATAGCCATCACGGTAATAGCCACACTTGCCTTATCCAGCATTTACCCGGCTATGCTGTTATCATCCTTCGAGCCTTTAAAAGCCCTGAAGGGCGAAATAAACGGCAGCATCGGAGATGCCCTTTTCCGTAAAATACTGGTGGTGGTGCAGTTTACCTTTTCGGTAGTGCTTATTGTGAGCACTTTGGTTATTACCCAGCAGCTCAAATACATCCAATCAAAAAATCTGGGGTATAATAAAAGCCGCATTTTTACTGTCTGGATGCGTGATGCGGCAAGGCATTACGATGCCGTAAGGTCCGAGCTTTTAAAGCAGCCCGGCGTAGAGGGCGTAACGCGGGCAACCGGCAACATCATCAGCAATGGCATGACTTCGGGCGATAATTCATGGGACGGCAAAGCGCCGGGCCAAACCTTTATCCTGCACCTGATGGGGATAGATAAGGATTTTATCGGGGTTTTTAAGCTCAAAATGCAGCAAGGCAGCAGTTTTAGCGGCGCCGTAGCCGATTCGACCCATTTTATACTTAACGAAACCGCTGTAAGAGAGATCGGCCTTAAAAACCCCATCGGTAAGCATTTCCGCTTCCAAAAAACAAACGGCACCATCATCGGCGTGATTAAAGACTTTCATTTTGCCAGCCTGCGCGAAAAAATTGCACCCGCCGTCTTTTTCTACAAACCAGCCGTTTACCAAACCTTATATATAAAAACTAATACCAATAATGCCGCTGCAGCTATAGCCGCTGCCGGTGGCCAGTTTAAAAAATACAACGGCGAGTACCCTTTTTCCTATAGCTTCCTGGACGATATGTTCAACGACCTTTACCAGGGCGAACAGCGTGAAGGCACCCTGTTAAACTATTTTGCAGGCATGGCCATAATAATTTCATGCCTGGGCCTATTGGGCCTGGCAGCCTACACCGCCCAGGTACGCACCCGCGAAATTGGCGTGCGCAAGGTATTAGGCGCATCGGTTACAGGCGTTATCGGACTGTTGGCTAAGGATTTCATCAAACTGGTACTTATCGGCATTGTTGTAGCCAGCCCCTTAGCCTGGTACGCTATGACCAACTGGTTGGATGCTTTTGCCTATCGCATCAGTATCGGTTGGCCGGTTTTTGTAGTGGCGGGGCTAATTGCAGTAATCATAGCAGTTGTTACCATTAGTTTTCAAGCGATAAAAGCAGCAATGGCAAACCCCATCAAGAGTTTGCGCGCGGAATAGCAGATATGAAAATCGCTAGTTATTCGTTTCAATAATTGAGTTAACTTCGCCAACAATTTTTTAAAATTTCTATGCATACAATTTTATATTTAGCATTAACGCTCACATTTATATATAGAGGATTTTTTGCGCAAGGAAGTTATATTGACCTTTTAAAATAATTCCGCGCAATGTCCGATTTTACTTTTTATTTTAAAATGGGTTGGGAGCATATCATCAGCAAGGATGCTCTGGATCATCAGCTGTTTATTCTGGCCCTGGCCTGTGTTTACATCATCTCGGACTTTAAGCGGGTACTGATCCTGGTTACTGCCTTTACCATAGGGCATTCATTAACCCTGGCGCTAAGTGTTTTGGATATTATCCGCATCTCAAGCAGGTGGGTGGAATTTTTAATACCCTGCACCATTTTTATCACTGCGCTGAACAATATATTTCAAATTGATTCGCAAGGGAAAAGTGCTCGCATAAATTATTATCTTGCGTTGTGTTTTGGCCTGATCCATGGGATGGGTTTTGCTAACGCCATCCGCATTATGCTGGCGAAAGATCAAACAATAGGTTGGGGCCTGTTTGGTTTTAATGTAGGATTGGAAGCGGGGCAAATTTTTGTAGTTGCCATCATTTTAGGGACTGGCGCCCTATTTTTGAACCTTCTGAAAGTAAAAAGAAGGGATTGGGTTTTTTTCCTTTCAGCCGGGATATTCGCGCTCTCGTTGAAAATGGCTTTGGAAAGAATTCCGTTTTGATAGATTAACTGACTTATAATTAGATATAGAATGAAATACATTTGTACATCACTATTTATTGCCCTCACTAGCATAGGTCTGGTCGGTGCGCAGGATATTCAGAACAATCCCGGCAGCAACCATGGCAACAAGTTTGAACAGCTGGGCACCATTTTAACACACGCCGAATGAACAGCGCACAGCCAGCGGCGCACCCGGCGTAAAATACTGGCAGCAGCGTGCCGATTACGACATCAAATGCGAGCTGGACGAAAAAGCCTGAAACTGACCGGCAGCGAAACGATTACCTATTACAATAATTCGCCCGACCCGCTGGATTATATCTGGCTGCAGTTGGACGAAAACCAGCACAACAATAATGACAATGCCAACTACCAGAGCAGTTCGGTTATGCCGAAGGTTGCAGGGACACTGGCAATCTGGACCGGGCGGAGAAACCAGGACGAAGACAATGGCTATGGTGATAAAATTGCAAGCATTACCGATGCGACTGGGTAAAGCCTGCCTTATACGATCAACAAAACCATGATGCGGATTGATCTGCCTGCGGCATTAAAATCAGGCCAGCATTTTGTTTTCAATGTAAAATGGAACTACAAAATATCCGACAGGCATGAGTATTGGCGGCCGCGGTGGTTATGAATATCTTCCCGGCGATGGCAACTATCTGTTTACCATGACCCAATGGTATCCACGCCTGTGTGTGTACAGCGATTTCCAGGGCTGGCAAAACCACCAGTTTACCGGCAGGGGCGAATTTGCATTAACTTTTGGCAATTTCAAAGTGCAAATGACTGTTCCGGCTGATCATGTGATTGGCGCTACAGGCGAATGTCTGAACTATGCTGCAGTTTTAACGCCTGCTCAACTAGCCCGGTACAACAAGGCAAAAACAGCCAAGGTGCCTGTGGAAATTGTCACTCTGGAAGAAGCTAAAAAACGCCGAAACAAACCCAAGCACGAGCAAAAAGACCTGGGTTTTCCAGGCAAACAATGTGCGCGATTTTGCCTGGGCATCATCCCGCAAATTTATTTGGGATGGCATGGGCCAATGTGGAGGGCAAGAAATGTAATGTGCATGAGCTATTATGGCAAAGAAGCGTATGATCTGTACAGCAAATTTTCAACCAGGCTGGTGGCGCATACCGTAAAAACTTATTCGAGCTTTACATTCCCTTATCCATACCCTGTTGCCCAAAGCGTAGAGGCTTCCAACGGGATGGAATACCCGATGATCTGCTTTAACTACGGCCGCACCGAAAAAGACGGCACCTACAGCGAAAGCACCAAAAACGGAATGATCGGTGTGATCATCCACGAAGTAGGCCATAACTTCTTCCCGATGATCGTCAACAGTGACGAGCGCCAGTGGACCTGGATGGATGAGGGTCTGAACTCCTTTGTGGAATACCTTACCGAAGAACTTTGGGATAATAAATTCCCAAGCAAAAAGGGCGCTGCCTATACCATGGTTGATTATATGAAACTGCCTAAAAATGAACTGGAGCCTATCATGACCAATTCTGAAAATATTGTTCGCTTTGGGCCGAATGCTTATACCAAACCCGCCACCGCGCTGAATATTCTGCGCGAAACCATTATGGGCCGCGAGTTATTTGACTATTGCCTTTAAAGAATATGCAAGGCGCTGGGAGTTTAAACATCCAACCCCTGCCGACTTTTTCAGAACGATGGAAGATGCCAGCGGCGAAAATCTCGATTGGTTCTGGAGAGGATGGTTCTATGGAACCGATCCCTGCGATATTTCGCTTGATTCAGTAAAAGTTGCAAAGGCTGACCTCGAGCGGAAATTCCACCAATTCTGGAAACAGGGCGCCTGGTATGAATTCCAATAAAGTTGCCGCCCCGGCGGTAAATAACTTTGACGATATTTCAAAAGTTAGAAACCGCGAGGATAAGAAGATAAACTTCTATGTGGATCGCGATACACCGTGCGCGATTTTTACTGGAAGTATGACCGTGGCTTTGCGGCTGTTGACAGCTCATAAATTCAGGACCCTGGCAAAAGCCAAACCTATCAGCAGCGGAACCAATGCGCCATCGGAACTTTACAGACGACGATAAAGCAAAATATGCAAGTAAATTTTTCTATGAGCTCAATTTCAGCAATAAAGGTGGTTTGGTAATGCCGATCATCGTTGCAGTTTACTTATACCGACGGCACCAAACAAATGGACCGCATACCTGCTCAAATATGGCGGTTGAATGAAAAGCACGTATCCAAATTCTATGTGCAGGATAAGGAAGTAGCATCCATACAGGCTTGACCCGTATCGCGAAACTGCCGATATTGACGAAACCAACAACTACTGGGGCAAACTGCCTGAACCGTCAAAGTTCCAGGTCTTTAAACAAAAGGCTGGCGGTGCTGCCCGTGGACAATCAGTTGGTATAAACCCTATGCAGGTATCCGGCAGTAAATAATCAATTATTCTTTTTTGCAAGAAACCGCCTGATGTAAACCAGGCGGTTTTTCTGCTTAAAAGCGCTAAATTTGAATCTTTTTGTAATATAAAATTGGAAATGTTATGTGGCTTTTAATTTGTCGACCGATATTTTATTTCTGTGTTTTTGCAAGTACAGTAACGCCAGAAAAGCACGTGGTAAATACGCATCCGATCCATGTGAGCACAACCAATATAAGCTTCAACAAACAGGACAATAAACTGGAGATCATCTGCACAATTTTTACAGACGATTTTGAAGCCGCTCTAGTAAAACAGTACAACAAGAAAACTGACCTTAACAAGACTGAAATGCATTCTGCCATGGATGTTCTAGTTAAGAACTATATTGCGAGCCATCTGCAAATTAAAGTCAGCCCCTCTGCCTTGCCATTAAATTACCTGGGCTTTGAAATCAATAAAGAGGCCACGGATGTTTACTTTGAATCCGATGAAATAGCCCCGGTTAAAAAAATTGATGTAGACGACAGCCTGTTGCATAATTTATTCGACGACCAGATCAATATTGTACATATTACCGTAAATGGCATACGCAAAAGTGAGAAATTAGATTACCCTGACAGGAAGATAAGTCAGACTTTTTGAAAAAATTAAAGTCCAGCATAATCAGAAGCGGGCACTGGGCGGAAGGTGATCCGATCAATTCTTTTATTTTGGAAAAATGACGCATCAAATCGCATAGCTATTTCCGGCCGGGTAATACGGCGATCCATATTATGCCCTAATGCAATTTGGCTCATATTGGCTCATATTGCCCCATGGATAAGAAGAGGTAAACCCGAGCCGAATTGTAATTATTTAGGGACTCAATATTATAAATGTATTTTGCACCAATCGTAATTCAGATGTTGCAAATAATGCAACTCCTGCCCGTTTAAAATCAAAATGAAGACCACATTTACCAACGTATTTGCAATATCAATTGCCACACTTTTTTTGTGCTGCACAACGAAGACGAATAAGGATAAATTATTTGTCAATGTTTCGAAGAATATAGGTTCTAATCAAAAAGGCGCTATGAATTACAGAAGTGCAACTTTGCCCAAGAGTTCAAAATATACAGATAGCATATCTGAGTTTGAAAAGCGTATCTATTTTAATATTGACAACATGTGGACAGGGCCTGCTTATACAAACAGGAATGATTTAAGTTTATTTTATCGGGTACTTGAAATTCCAGAAGAGGAAAACATCATGTTAATTGTAGAAAATATATCAGTAGGAGATGAAGGTGGAAATTTTAAATTGGTGAAATTGTCACGGCTTACTGACGATAGTTCGGTATTACCCAGGTTTGGATTATTCAGTGTCGATTCATTAAAATTCTTAGACTCGGTAAAAATTGAAGGCTATTTTAATCATAAAAAAATGGTCGTTGACCTTGATAAATTGTTCGCCTATCACCCGAGTTATTGAGTGCAATATTACTCCAACATTATAACGGTAGCTCCTTTGATAAGTCCTTCAATTGCACCTTTATTTTGCACTTCCATCATTTGATATTCTTCCCTATATATTATGTGCCTTTTTCTTTAAAATTGCTGGAAATAACTGACTTTAAAAATAATGTGATCTTCTACTTGCGCAATTATTGGTGGTGCGGTTAACTGACTATTTACTCCCCTATTATATATAAAGTATACATAGCTAAGTGGCGAAAACTCCCATGCCAATCGCAAATTGTAAGCATTCGAATTATTTACCGTGTTCTTTTGGTAAAGTCCAGTAAATTGCAATCTTGGATTAAGGGCCATTCGCGTCTGAAGTATCCATAAATCAACAGTTTTTGTTGTATGGTCGATGCCAACCTTGGTGAAGTAATTTTGATTCAATTCTCCCAGGAATGAGAGGTGCGGGCTGGGTGCAAATTGAATTTTGTAGTCGCCTGTGGTTAGTTTACCATTAAAATAGGTGCCCGTTGTTAAAGTAATATTAGCGCCTATAATTTTTGAAGGGTCTGTTTGAAGCAGTAGCTGCTCATTAAAATAGTGATAATCACCCGGTGCAATAGTCACATTCAGGGGAGAAAAAGCTGAGGTAAGATGCTGCCAGTACGACTCTAACCCAAACCCAAAGAAGCCTCCGTCTTTGAAATTGAACCAGAGCGGGTAAATAGGCAGGGCGGCCTCTGAGAACTTTCCGGTTGAACTTGTAAAGTAAACCTCCGGTAATATTCCCGGATCATAGGACAAAATAAAGCTTTTAAAAGGCAAAAGTTTCCCCCTGTAAAAGTAATTCATGCCAGGGGTCGTTGCGATCACATCTGTACGTGAAATAAAACCCATCTGCGGATCAAACCTATTTGTAATTATCGACTCGGTCCACCATATTTCATGACTGTTTGTATTATTGAAATATTGCACAATTCCGGCAAAACCCTTCGCACCTGTGTTTGTCGTCGTTGATTGCGTAAAAATCGCGTTGATCGAATTGGATTCATCAAGCCGAAAAAACCCATCCAGTGTCGATTCTATATTAGCAGCTCCCGGTTGCTCTTTAAGAGAAACCATTCCTCCTACTCTACTCTGACCGCCAAAATTCTGAGAAAATCTTCCCACAAAGAAATTAGTTTCGGGACCTCCGTCATACCCCTGCTGGCGGATAGCAATCGCTCCATAATTAGAGGATGAAGATCTATGTACAAATCTTCCCCCGCCGACAATAGGGATTGGGTTACCACTTGTATCAAGTCCGATGTTACGGCTGTTGAAAGGCTGATAGTGTATCGATCCCCCCGCGCCATCGCCGTTTAGCGTGATTTGTACTCCAAAAAGAGAGGCGTTCTCCAAAAAGAATTGCCGCTTTTCAGGGAAAAAGACATTAAAACGGGTAGTGTTATTCACTTGAAGGTCGGCATCCGCCTGTGCAAAATCCGTATTAGCTGTCAAGTCAAGGACTGAATTGGGATTAATGGCCCATTTCAGATCGCCGCCAAACTTCAGATCGGATGAATGGACTGGTTGAGTTGGGCCAAAATTGGAATAATTGTCGTTTGATACCAATGCATATGGAATGACTGTGATATTTGTCGATGGTGGAGGCGGTTGCAGGTTTGTGATTAGCCCTGCATAATTCATGTGACTTGCTGTAAATATCCGCGGATAAGGCGAAAATGCACTAATTTCGTTTGATTTACGGCGGTTACGATAGGCGTTAAAGCCCCAACTCTGGGTGCTGTCGGTACTTCTGGGGTACCTTAATGTTTTCCAGGGTATAGCCATTTCCGCAACCCAGCCGCTATCGTTTCTCGTTGTTCGTACATTCCATAGTCCATTCCAGTCGATGTCGTAATAGATATCATCAAATGAAAGCAGATCACGTTGTACTCCGTAAGCATTGGTGGCAAAAACGATCGCGTTTCGCTGATCGTTAAACGTATCGAAAGCCAGATCGACCAGGTCATGTTTCATGATATCAAAATCACGGGCGAAATCAGTCGCCATAATGGCCTTTTTACCTTTAGGGTCTTTGCAGATTACGCCGACATACAGGAATTTCTGATTGTAGAGAATCTTTATGACGGTTACAAATTGAGATGGCTTTCCCTGCATGGGCTCGACCTGCGTAAAATCGGAGGCACCTTTAGTCAGGTTCCATTCCGGTTCGCTAAGTTCTCCGTCGATTTTTAAATTATTAATGATTTTGATAGCCTTTAATTCCCGTCGTATAGGATTGGGTTTAAAAAAATCAGCATCCTGGCAAAAAGCTGAGGATGCGATTGACAATGTTACGACTAGAATAAAAAGTTTTATCATTATGACAGGTAATCGGTTTGTAGAAGCATAATGCCGCCATTGGCATCGTGCTAAAAAGTCAGCAAAACGCCGTTTGGCAAATCACTATTTTTCCTTTCAAATTTATAAATATAGTTGGTTTAGCATGTCCCAAATAAAAGGCGACCGGGAAACTCCCATTTTAGCGAATTAATAATCCGGAAACTGAGAATGTGATTGTTGATGATCTACGTGGCGCCGGTAACTTTTGAAGTGAGTTTTATCGCCGGAACGATACAGTACGATTACATCGTTTCTATTAAATCGGATGTTGTTGAATCTTAGGCGTGACCAGGTTTGGTTCACAGAGAAAAATGAATTTGGGGCCACAACGTTATTCCGTTGTTCAGACATACAGGGGATCCGTTTGGGTACACCGCTAGATAAATGGTATGCCAGTGGCAGGTTAGGTGCGACGCCGATCATCAATGATGTTGATTTTTTAACCGAAAAGCAAACGAATGGCGAAACTGAGGATTGATAAACGGTTAACAAGGTGAGGGTAAACTGTCAAGGCAGTGCTGAAATCTCATTCATTTAGCTAACAAAGATTTAAGGGGGCGTTTTGTAACCAACTGCTGCAGCTGCAATTATTCAGTTTATTTTAATAATTTCAAATTCCAATTGTAAACAAAAATGAAGGATAAAGCGGAAAAAAAGGATGCAGGTCGCAGGGATTTTTTGAAGAATGTTGGTTTAGGGGGAACAATGGCTTTTATACCCTTAAATATCCTGAGTATTGCTGATGTTAAATCGGAACAAGCGCCTTATAGCTCCGAACAATTCCCAAATAATACCGCTGAGAAACGGAAATATAATACGCCTTATACCGGCGAATTCCTTAATCGCATCGCTTTCCCGATTGGGGGATTGGGTGCAGGCATGTTTTGCCTTGAGGGTACGGGTGTGGTTTCACAGGTATCGGTTCGTAATCAGCCGGATATGTTTAATGATCCGGGAATGTTTGCGGCTATTTCAGTAAAAGGCATCGAAAACGGGGCGAAATTGCTAGAAGGCCCCGTGCCCGACTGGAAAAAATTCGGCTTACGTGATGCAGGGAATGGCTCGAGCGGGTCTACAACGGGATTGCCGCACTTCCACAGTGCGAATTTTAAAACCGAATTTCCATTTTGCCATCTTGAACTTACCGATAAGGATATTCCGTTAACCGTACAGATTACAGGCTGGAGTCCTTTTATTCCGACGGATGACGATAATTCAAGTTTGCCTGTTGGCGCTATCGAGTATCATTTCACTAATCCGGGCAATAAGGCTGTCGATGCTGTATTCTCCTTTAATGCCAGGAATTTTCTAAAGATCGATAATGGGAAAAACCAGATAAGACCGATTAGAAATGGCTTTATTTTATCGGAAGCCGGTACAAAGGAAAAACCTTATCCCACTGATTTTGCCATTTTTACGCAGGACAATGATGCCGCTGTTGACCATTGCTGGTTCAGGGGCGGATGGTGGGACCCGATGACGATGGCCTGGAACGCGGTTAAAAACGGCGAAGTAAAAAGTAACCCCCCTGTGCCAGATGATTCACCCGGTGCAAGCTTATACGTGCCTTTCCGCCTCGGGCCAGGTCAGAAAAAGGTGATCAGGGTGATGATGGGATGGTATACGCCCGATTCAGAGATCACTTACGGGAAAATGGGTACCCGAAAAAATAATTGCGACCCTGCCAGTGGCTGCTGCAACACGCCCTCAGATGTGGAATTGGATAAATACGATAAGCATTTTAATGGGAAGTTTTATAAGCCCTGGTATAGCAGCAGGTTTGACGGCATCAACGCTGTGGCAGATTACTGGACTCGAAATTATGAAGATCTGAGAAAGAGATCCGCTTTATTCAGTACCGCGTTTTATAATAGTACTTTGCCACCCGAAGTGATTGAAGTGGTTGCGGCAAACCTCAGCATTTTGAAATCGCCCACGGTAATGCGCCAATATGATGGCCGTTTATGGAGCTTTGAAGGCTGCGGTGATTCCTGGGGTTGTTGCCATGGTTCCTGCACGCATGTATGGAATTACGCGCAGGCAATACCTCATTTATTCCCCGCTCTGGAAAGAAGCCTGCGACACACCGAATTCTGCGAAAGCCAGGACGAAAGCGGCCATCAAAACTTCAGGGCCAATCTACCCATACAACCAACAAGCCATGATTTTCATTCAGCCGCCGACGGACAATTAGGTGGCATTATGAAAGTATACCGCGAATGGCGTATCAGCGGAGACAATAACTGGCTCAAAAAAATGTATCCAATGGTAAAAGTGAGCATGGATTACAGTATTAAGACCTGGGACCCGAGGCACAAGGGAGTAATCGAAGAGCCGCACCATAACACTTATGATATAGAATTTTGGGGTCCTGATGGTATGCATACCAGTTTTTATATTGGGTCATTGAACGCTTTCAGTATCATGGGAGAATTCCTGGGAAAGGATGTTACTTTTTACAGGGAATTATCGGTAAAAGGGAAAAAGATGCTTGAGAGCGAGTTATTTGACGGCGAATATTTTATCCAGAAAATAACCGTATCAGGTCTGAATGCGCATAACCCAGCTACAGAACAGTCATTCGGCGGCGAATATTCAAAGGAAGCACAAGCGCTGTTAGAAAAAGAAGGTCCAAAATACCAGTATGGCAAAGGCTGCCTGTCGGATGGTATATTGGGCGCGTGGATAGGGCAGATGTGCATGGTGCCTGAAACGATTGACCCTCAAAAAATAAACAGCCATATTGGCGCGGTTTACAAATACAATTTTAAGCAGGACCTAAGTGAACACGCCAACCCGCAGCGTCCATCGTACGCATTGGGCGACGAAGCGGGCCTGCTTTTATGCACCTGGCCAAAAGGCGGCAAATTATCCCTGCCATTTGTTTACAGTGACGAAGTATGGACAGGAATTGAGCATCAGGTAGCTTCACATTTAATGTTGACCGGAAATGTTGATGAAGGTCTTAAGATACTCAGGGCTTCGCGCGACAGGTACGACGGCCGGGTCCGCAACCCTTTTAATGAATACGAATGCGGCCATTGGTATGCTCGGGCATTGTCCAGCTATGGTTATTTGCAGGCCCTAACAGGTGTACGCTTTGATGCGGTGACTAAAACGTTGTATATTCATTCACGGGTCGGTGATTTTACCAGTTTCCTGAGTACTGAAACCGGTTTTGGCAATGTAAGCCTTAAAGGCGAAAAACCATTTTTAAATGTTTTGTATGGAAGCGTCGATGTGAAGAAGGTGATGGTTGGTGGGAAGGAAGCGGCTTTATAATGATTAAGAGCCACGAATAATTCCAGCCATTCTTTGATCATAATTTGTTAATCAAATTAAGAGCCATTTCTAAGCTGCTCTTTTTAGGCGCATCCGTTAACCAGCTACTGATCAAGTCTGTATTAAAACTTTTTAGGGCGTATTCGTCCATTCTGAGGTTTTCCAGCAAGTAGGCTGATGCCTGTGCAGGACTGCGCAGTAAAATACCGGGAGTGCTGACAATTTTATCACATAATGCTTTTTCAGGTGAGGCGATGATAGCGTGCTGATCCGTTGAAAGCTCAACCATTTTTAGTCCAAATGCATAATATGGCAACGGCAGATGAGTAAAAGTAAACACACCTGCAGAAGTAATAAACTCTTTAGTAGCCTTCGTCGTCATTGAAGCTATTTCATAAACCCGTTCTGGAATAAGGCCATAATACGACAAAGCAGTATCCAGTGACAAATAGCTTGGTCCATATATGTGATTTGCAAGTAAGCCGCCTTCTGGTCGCTGGCCTTTAATTTTAGGTCCCGCGATATATAATCCTTTTTTAATTGATTCTATTATCCCGTCAGCTCTTAACGCCATTATCTTATCATTTGGACGCTTATAATCTTTAAGAAAAAACATCAATAACTGATGGGTCAGCGGTAGCGTTGAATATTCCCGAATTTTTTGATTGATGTCCATATTTAAATGTAAAAAAACAATGCGATAATCGAATTTTTGTCGATTATCTGCTCATAATTTAACAGGGTATCCTGCTCGTCGCCTTAATCATCTATGTATATTTAACATGGACTATTAAATATACATAGTTCAGGGAGGAAAAATATCGCTCGACCGTTCGTTCACGTTAATCACGAATTAAATTGCTTTAGTACAATACAACCCGGAGGTTGTAAAATACAAACGTAAATGGTTCGGTACGCTCACCTTGTGGATTTACTTTGTTTTACCAGGTAATTTTGCCTGGCGACAAAACTGGAGGCAATGATAAACAATGAATTTATTTCCTGGCCGCAGAGTCCCCGGAATCTCACCGAGGAAGAAGCCAGAGATCCGCTCCTCGTATTAGCGGAATTCTTTAATGACGACTGGCTGCCCGGGCAACTTGAACATCTTAGGGAGTGGCAAAAATATGTTTTGGCAGATCAGTACTACACCGGGCAGAACAATAGTCCCGCAGGCCTGCTTTATTTTCACCGACTTAACATCCGCCTGATAGACGCTATGTACGTATTGCTGCAGCGGAAAAAAATCTGCCCGTCAAATTCAAATAAAAGGCCGCTAAAATCAGATCATTTAACGGATGAAAAAAACAGCTGGAAAGATTACCCGGCCGGATTAAGTGAGGCGGAGCTTACCGATCCCTATCTGGTAGTAATGGACTTCTTTAATTCCTATAGTCTCTGCTCCTATGAGGAAATGCTGTACGAATGGCTGGAGGCGGCCCTTTCATCCAGGGGAGCACGGGAATTTATTGAAGCCGCAGACCTGGTTCAGGTTTACGACAATCTCGGAAAGCTGTACGCAGCGGCGTGGATCATTTATCAGCGCAGCGCCCAAAAGCCCTATTTAAAGGATCTGGCTGATGAACTCTTCGTCAGTGAAAATCGGGATGAAAAGAATAGCTGATCCGGAAGATGCTGAAAAACCCGGAGTAGATACAGGCGGTAAAGGATCGATTTACAGATTAAACACGGAGTTGTCGGGAGATCTGCATTTGCTTTTTGCAAGGCTAATATCCCTGATCAAACATAAGGTTCCGTCCGTCCAGATCGTTATTTATCTGGGGCAACCGCCAGTCAAGTTCGGTCCGATCTATTTGCTGATTATAACGGCAAACGATGAGAAAAGGCAGGCTAATGAACTAACCAGTACCATTGAAGAAAGCTGCAAGGCTTATGGTGAAATAATTGCCCTAGTACACCGCGCATCAGACGCTTTAAATTCACTGTATGCCCATAATCACTTTTTCTGCCGTGCGTTGCGCTGTCCGGCGATTTATCTTTCCGGCCAGCTTCTTTTGCCGTCAGTGCTTCCAGCAAATTGTCCTGAGGAAGAAAATCTGCCGCTTTGGGACCGCTGGTTCAGCCAGGCGAAGGATTTTTATTGCGGAGCGGAATATTACTTACAGGTTTCGGCCTTCGGACCAGCGCTTTTCTCTTTGCATCAAGCCGCCGAGTGCCTGCTGCTGGCTGCAATCAGGCGGGTAGCGGGGTACCGCACAAATACGCATAATCTGGGCAGATTATTAAAGCTTACTCAAATGTTTACCTCGGATCTGGCCGACCGTATTGAACTTCAGACTCCAGGAACGAAGACAATTATTTGACCTGCTGCAGCATGCTTATGTCAATGTCCGGTATAAAGACTTCTTTGAAGCTGACCAGCGTTCGGTTATTCAAATATCCCGAATGATCGCAAAGCTGATCGCAGCAGCTGAGTCTATAAATAATTGGGTTTTGCAGAATGAAACGACTTCGACCCCGAAGTCATTGTTGAATTGAACCTGTAACGATACACTTTGGTAAATTAAATTGTATTAAAAGTAAATAGTGTTTTACGATTAGAATGAAACATATAATAATAGGAGACCTGCACGGCAAAGATTGCTGGAAGGAGATAAATATAGATTTATACGACAAAGTGATTTTTCTTGGAGATTACGTCGATCATTGGACCTTACCCGATGAGGTAATATTTCAGAATTTAACGGAGATCATCAGCTTGAAGAAAAATAACATGGAGCGCGTAGAATTATTACTTGGCAACCATGATGTTCAATACCTGTATTTTCCGCATTTTCTCTGTTCAGGCTACCGGCAGGCGATGCAATGGCGGTTAACAGATCTGCTTAATTATCATAAAGATTTGTTCAAAATAGCTTATCAACGCGGCGATCATCTGTTTTCGCATGCCGGCGTCACTAACAAATGGTACCGCGAGTTTTTAAATAATCGCCTGATCCAGGAAATCAAGGAAGAAAATGATACCGTCGCAGACCTGCTCAATAAAGCCGACCAGACAGCGCTGAGGTGGCTGCTGCACCGCGCGGGTGTGATACGCGGCGGCGAAGGGACGGGCGGAATTACCTGGGCGGACCGGCGGGAAATGATCTCGGATATGTTAAAGGGTTTTCATCAGGTCGTGGGTCATACCGTGGTTCGCGAAGTAGAAGTCGTTAATTACCCTGATAGGTCCGTGACGTTTATAGACGTGCTGGACAGGATGGTTTACTTTCATGAAATCGACTGCTAGTCGTTTGGAGGCCGTAAACCGGGCGGCCTCCAAATTTAATATTTACCGTTTAGAATTATTGGTGTTCACATTTAGTGGAGTAAATGGCGCAAGCCCATGCCAAGCAGCACAGAAGCCATAAAGCTCAATAGGGTGCCTACCAGGATATATTCCGTTTTCTTTTCCGCGTTCTTGTCTTTTTCACCGAATCTCAGGATGGATTTGGCGGTTATCAGAAAGCCGATGGCCGTATACTGTGCGGTAAGGACAAAGGTCAATATGAGTATCCGCTCACATATACCGATCCATTTTCCGGCGTTTGCGAGGCCTTCTTTACCTTGCATGGTGGTGTCGAGTTCGTCCCGCCAGGGGGCCGTGGCAATACCAATAACAATTCCCATGGGCCAGGTGACCAGCAGGTAACCGAAGGTCAGAATCCAGAAACGATTATTAAGGGTCAATTCCGAAACCGTTGCGCTGAGGTCGGGCCACTGACCTTCTATGCGTAGCCAGATCAATATGATCACTGCCACATGCAACAGCTGGTCGGCGATAAAATAGGAAAAATTATCGGGCAGGTAGGATTTGCACAGATCGATCAGGTAATGGCTGACGAAGATCACCAGCGGCAGCCACCAGCAACTGTAGAGTCCTGAAAAAAGATAGGCGAAAAGTGTAGTTACCGTAACATGGAGCAAGAGCCTGGTAGAACGCCATTTATTTAGCTTACGGTCCTTTACCCATGAGGATGGTTGGATGACGAAGTCCGTGAACAGGTGACTGATTAGCAGCCTGAGTAGTAGAAGAATGGTCATAATTCCAAATTTAGATTGACGGCGATATAATCTGTTCCGGTCTTGACCTCTTTCCACCGGGCCGCTTTGAGTCTGCTGTTTGCAGCTCCCTGGCTGATGGCAAGCCCGTCCGCTATTTGCTGCTGCTTGCAGTCTTCCAGTGCCAGGAAAATAGCTGCAGCTTGCTGCGGCGTCCAGTGGCTGATGATCGCATTGATAAATATAAGAATAACAGCGAACAGTTCATTGCGCCTTTCGTTGCCGGTCTGAATGTGCAGCAGTTCCTCGGTTTGCATTTTGTCGAAGGCACGGCCGGAGTAGTGGAAGGCCGAACCGTCCGAGTCAAGTACGTTTTTCCCTTTGTAGGACACCTCGCCGATACCAACTGACAGACGGCAGCTTAACGGAGTGCCCGCTGTTTCCTGTTGCCGGAACCAGCAGATCAGTTGAACGGCGCGCCGGATGGCTTTTTGCGGGTCATCCAGGAGCAGCTGGAAACTATCGCCCCGGAAAATTTCGGCATCTGCCGGCCCGGCAACCCATGAATCCATGAGCCTGGTTGTTGACCCGACGAGCCGCTGCCGCGCCGCTATGTCCAGCCGGGTAAATCCAATGATGTCACCGGTTATTACTGCTACTAAAGCCATTTCTGGAGGGAATATTTTTTTAAATATCAATTAAATAGTTAATAAAAACAAATTATTGATTATTTGATTAATAATACGTAATTATTGATAGTAAAGTTAATATTATAAACGGACCAATCTTTTTTAGACACATGACGCATTTGCCTGCATGCGCCGATCCGGAGTTGCCTAGCAATTAACGCATTACGACGCAATTTCGCTCTTTTTATTTTGCGCTTTTGAAACAACTTTGAATAAGGGATGTTCAGATGATATTGTGCGATTTTGTAATCAAAGCCATGCCGGAAAACTCACAAATCTTCACGCTTCTGTTTCTGATGCTCGGGCCATTTAAGGTAATTGCGCCCTTTTCAAAAATTACCAGGAATGCAGATAAAGCGCTAACCCGCAAGATTGGGCTGTACGCGATACTTTATTCCGTGGTTGCATTAATATTGGCGGCTATTCTGGGTGAGAAGATTCTGGCCAATTTTAGTATTCCTGTTCCGATCCTGGCGCTATCAGCGGGCATTATTTTTTTTCTTGTTGCCATTTTAAACGTTATCTCCGACGTTGAACCACCAAAAGAAGGCGGCGGCGAAGAAAATATAAAACCTCCGTTACTGAGCGTAGCGCTCTCCCCACTTGCTTTTCCCACCATAGTAACGCCCTATGGTATGGCAGCGGTCATCGTATTTATTGCACTTAGTCCTGATCTGAATCAGAAAATAATTATCTGTGGTATAGTGGGGGCAATCATGGGTTTAAATCTGCTAATCATGGTTTTTGCCAAGTCTTTAATCAAGCCTCTGGCAATCATCCTGCCGATACTGGGGGAAATTCTCAGTATCATACAGGTAGCATTAGCGGCAAAGATCATATACAATTCATTGACTACCCTGCTGACTCGATAATATCCCGCTTGAGCCAGACAGGCATTGCCCAAATGCCTGATATTGTTTTGCTCCACACCATTTTTTGCCACCTCAGGGTGTTTTCACGGCATGTTTTCAGGGGTTTTTACGCTTTTTGATTCCCTTTGGAATGCCTAACTTAATTCAATTATGGCAGCACCGGACTTCCCGCTTATCAACCATGTTTTCGTGCTCATGCTGGAAAACCATTCCTTCGACCATCTGCTTGGTTTTTCTGGTATTAAGGGAGCCGACGCAGTAACTAGAAAACCCACGCAGATTAATGGCCCGGGGGGTATGGAAAACAATACTTTTGAAAACAAAGGCTATCCGGTGCAGCAGCCGGCGCCGCACTCCATGCCCATAGATCCCGGCCATGAATTTACCGATACCCTGGAGCAGCTTACCGGCAGCACCCAGCCTTACGATCCCGGAAAAGGTTACCCGGAGATAACCAGCAGTGGTTTTGCCCAAAACTATGCCCGGCATCTAACGCCAGGAGGAACGGATTATGGGGAGATCATGGAATGTTTTGGCCCTGAACAGCTGCCCGTGCTCAACGCACTGGCTAGAGAATTTGTGGTCTGCGATAACTGGTTCTCTTCCTTGCCGGGTCCTACCTGGCCCAACCGCTTCTTTGTCCATGCCGGCTCCTCGGGCGGTCTGGACCATAGTCCGACCACAGGGGAAATATTGGCCTGGGAAAACATCGGCGGGATGAATTTTCAGCATGGCACCGTATTTGACCAGCTGCGCGAAAAGTTTGACTCCCCGTACCGGCTCTACCGCGGCAATAATTTTCTGAGCGATAGTTTTCCAAACGTGGCCGCACTGAAAGGGATCAATGCCCTCGATTGCCATTCCATTGCAGATTTCCCCGCCGATATCGCCGGGGAATACGACTGGCCTTATACGTTCATTGAGCCCAGCTATGGGGATGTGCTGAATAATACCTATCGGGGCGGCACCTCACAGCATCCTCTGGATGACGCAACGGGCGGAGAGAAGCTCATCAAGTTGGTTTACGAAACGATACGCAATTCTGCTATTTGGGAAAAGAGCCTGCTTATCGTTTTATGGGACGAACATGGCGGCTTTTATGATCATGTAGCGCCGCCAGCGGCAGTAGTACCGGGCGATGGTGTCGCAAGCCCCGGTATCAATCAGTATGGTTTTGATTTTAGCCGGTACGGAGTTCGCGTACCTGCCGTTATCGCCTCGCCCCTGATCTCAAAAAATACCATCGACCACCGCTTGTACGATCATGCCAGCGTCCCGCGGACCCTGCAGGAGCTGTTCAGCTTGTCACCCATGACCAACCGCGACCGCGAGGCTAGTTCACTGTTTTCCCTTTTACTTCTGGAAGAAAGGCCCAGGACAGACTGTGTTACGACCCTTCCATCCCCCGCTGTATCCGCCATGGCGATGACTGCGCCCGACGAAGTTGCTGGTATTGCCATCCCGGCCAATCATGGAAGTTTACCCGGTTTCCTCCATGCCGCGCTAAAAACCGATCTCGACCTGTCGCCACCAGCCGAGCACAAGGCTATCAAAGCGCAGTTTGCTGCGATCCATACCCAGAAGGACGCAAGAGCCTATATGGATAAAGTAATGCTTAAAATGCAGAACCAGGCAGACCACAAATAAAAGCAGCGCTCATTTGAGCGGAATGGAATGGAAAATGTGCTAATTTTGAGTATGCTCTTCATTAATTCCAGGCCATGAAAAATTCCGGCAATAACGATAAGCTGTTTGAGCAGGCGATAGCAGCGGTCGATTCAGGAAACATAGCCCAGCTGGAAAGTCTGATCAGGCAATACCCATTTTTGGTAACAGGACGCCTTCAAACGGCGGTCGAAGGCTATTTTAAAGACCCTTACCTTATCTGGTTTGTTGCGGACAATCCCATTCGGAATTCCAGGTTGCCACCTAATATTTTAGAGGTGACGCGCCTGTTGGTTGATGCCATAAAACGCCAGGCACCGGATACTTATCAGCACCAGATTGATTATACGCTGGGGCTTGTCGCCACTGGCCGTATTCCCCGCGAATGCGGCGTGCAAATAGCGCTGATAGATCTGCTGATCGATGCGGGGGCGAAGCCGGGCAATGGAATGGCCGCTTTTGCAAACGGGAATATTGAGGCCGCACGGCATTTGATCCAAAGGGGTGGAATGCTCAGTCTGGCAGCGGCGGTTTGTCTGGGGCGCACTGGCGACATCGGCCGTCTGGCAGCCCAAGCCGGCAGTGATGAAAAACTAACCGCAATGGCCGCAGCGGGATTCTTCGGGCAAACGGAGATGTTAAAGCTGTTATTATCGATGGGCGCCAGTCCCAATGGCTATCCGCCAGGCAGCAGCGGTTTTCATACGCATGCCACGCCCTTGCACCAGGCAGTGGCCTCAGGTTCGCTGGACGCGGTCAGGCTATTGGCTGAGGCGGGATCCAGGCTTGATGTAGCGGATAAAATATACGAGGGCACGCCGCTGGACTGGGCCTTGCATCTGGCAGCTGACGATGAATATGATGAAGCCGCAAGAAGAAAGTATGCCTTGATCACTGAATACCTGCAGGGCAGGTTGTAGTATCTACAGCCGATTGCCGGTTTTAACCGCTATAATCTTACCGTTGCCGGCAAATATTTAGCGATCAGGTCCTCATAGTAAGGTTTAAGCTCCGATACTACGGGCGATTTAGGGCTTTTTGAGTAGAGATCATAGGGGTTGAATTTATCGACCCATTTAAACATCTGCTGGTCGTGCGTGCTTAGTAAATGATCATAGGCGTGTTCGCGGTGCTGTGAATAGAATGAATGGTACCGGATCATATATAAAGCCTCTTCGGGCAAATGATCCCTGGTGATCTGGTACAGGTATTCATCATGCCCCCAGGACATATGCACCTGATCTAAACCGCAATGCTCGGAATAAGCGCCGTATTTGGTATTAAAGCGCTCGTCGTAGCTATCCGGATTGTCTGCAAAAAACTCATGGTAAACGATTTTGTCCGAGAATTTGCAGCCCACCGGGTAGGTGTCGCCTACTACGTTCCACTGCGGCTCGCCAAACAGGCACAGCACCTTACCCAGGTCGTGGATAAAGCCCGTGAGCACAAACCAGTCCGGATGACCATCGGCGCGGATGGCCTCGGCCGTCTGCAGCAAATGCTGCAGTTGATCCAGCGCCGTGTCCGGGTCGGAATCATCCACCAGCGTATTGAGATACTCCATAGCCTGCCACCAGGGCATTTCCTTTTTATCAAACTTTAGAAAATTCTGTTTTTTGGCCAGCACATTATCATAGGTTTGATATTTGTGGTTGAGCCGGTAGAACTCACGGACACCGCTGACCTGGGGGCTATCATAATTGCGGAATTCGTCCTTGCTTTTAGCCGGTTCAGGGTAACGCTGTAAAACATCATCTTCCCATTTGTCCAGACTGGCTAAGGGAGAATTTTGAGGATCACTTAAGTTTTCCATGGTGGTGATTTATATTGCCCGGCCCACAAAAAGTTAATATGGTAAGATCTAACTGGTTACAATTGGCTGGAGCAGATTAAAGTTCGCAATTAATTGAACAAATTCTGCTTTTCACCGGAACTATTTTTTTCGAGTCGGGCTGCTTTAATGCTTCCTGTCCAGGGCAAATGATTTTTCTCCGGCTTCCACTGCGGTCGGTAAATGATTTTCTTCAGGCGGTTTCGGGCAGGCATAGCCGCCGCCGAAGGCGCAGTAAGGGTTATAGGCTTTGTTGAAATCGATGATGATACTGTTGCCGCTGAACTCGCCCGTGCGCAGGTCGATATACCTTCCGCCGGCATAGGTATCCGTGCCATTTGTTTCATCGGTAAACGGCAGGAACAGGTAATCGCGGTATTGTGGCTGCGCCGAAAGTGCTATACTGCGATAAACGGTGAGCTCCATGGCCTTACCCTTAAGCACGAACTTCAGCAAGGCATAACGAACGTACTGCCGGCCGTTGCCCGTAAAAACCGGCATAATAAAGCTGGACTCATTTACCAGGATCTCAGCCCTGGCTGTAACCCGGTAGCTGCTGTCCGCATCATAAAAACGGAGATATTGCAGGTCTTCCTTTTTCAGGGGAGAATGGCTGTCTGAGAGAAAGTCATTCCGGTACTGGTTCCGGTAATCGGCAATTTGTGCCTTGTAATCTTGTCCCCAGCAGTCCAGGCACGCCAGTAGTAAAAAAGCCAGTATATAGCGCATATTAATATCGGATTATGAGCGCAATATCTGAATTTTTTGCCTTATCAGCTCAAAGGGTAAATCTGTTTTTGAGTTTCAGGTAGGTGATAAAAGGCAGGCTATTGAGTACCGAGCCCCCAAGCAGTAAAAACAGACCCGAAATGATGCCATACCTGTTGGGCGCAAAATGGCCGAATAGCAAAATGAGGAGTGCCCCAATGGCGCACAGACAAAAAGGCCACAAGCCATTGCGCATGCGGGATGCACGAAAAATAGCGTATAAATTGATCGCTATGGCTAGGACGATCAGTGGGAGCAGGTATTTGGTATAGGGCAGCAGCTCGATGCCGGTGACTCCCAAAAGGCTCAGATAGGCAGCGAAACAAAGCGGACATTTTGGGAGAAGTAAAACCAATGCCGGCAATGCCAGGGATGTGAAATTCTGCCAGGCGATTTTTAGTCTTGAGCGGCCCGGTTTTTTTCCCTCGCCGATGACTTGCTTTATCCGGCTGGCTATAAGCTCCGGGTTAATTTTATCCCTTTGGAACGAGGCTGCGATATTTCCCTGAGGGTCCAGCAGGTAGATTTCAATGATGTGGCGGTTGACCACCCCGCCGGCATAATTTACGCCCAGATCGAAATATTGCTTCAAGTCATCGAATCCGCGGCTCAGACGAAACATACGAACATGCTCGCCTAAAGTGAGTCCCCGGGCCTGGGCATATATTTTAAGGCGATGGGGAAGATCATAATTGGGATCGTACGTTATGGCAGCCAGCCTGATCTGCCGTGGCAGGCCTTGCCGCTCAAAGTATTTTTGAAGGCCGGCCAGCCTGGTCATGGTGAGTGAACATTTAAGGGGGTTATCACAGCGCGTGTAAAAGAAAGCCACCAGGGTATATTGCTCCGTGAAGAATTCCCTGAAAAGTACATTTTCGCCGTTGTGATCTTCAAGGTTCAGCTCCTGGACCTGCCGCTTTAATGTCTCCCGGTCGCGGACTTTATCCCTGCCCGGCGCAGTGCAAAAATTTACCGGGCCACAGCAGGCCGCATCCGCTACCGGGGTCTCGTTTTCGATGGATCGAATAGCCTTTTTGAGCTGGGAATGTATAGGCGAATTTACCCTGCCCCCAAGATCTAATTGCATGCTGCGCAGCGCATCCAGCTGCTGGCTTGCATAGGCGCCCAGCCAGGCCAGCGTAGTAAAAAGTTCCTGGCTTGCAGTGGTACGTTTTTTCAGGGGCCATTCGGGGGCATATTTTTCAAAGGAGAGGGGGCCGTCAAAATATTTAATATTGTCCAGGGCCGTAAGTACGTAGGCGGCCATTTCGCCGCGGCGTATGGCGGATCCCCGCAGCGCCATAGCGGCGGCTGCCACAAGATATGGCTCACGGCCGCTTTCCAGTTCCTCGTAAACATATAGGAGCGCCTCCCGGGGCAAACCGGTTAGGGCAAAGGCATGCAGGATGTATCCGCGCATTCTGGTGACGGCATTGGCACTTTTGCCGTTGTAAAGGGGGTGCTGTTCCTTCAGGTAAGGCAGTAGCTGTCGCCCGGATCCCGGCGTGCTTTTTAGCTGGTCTACCAGCGATGCCAGTTCCTGTTCAGAGGTGATCTTCCTGCGCTGCGCTGCGGCATGATCGTTCATAGCCTTTTTGGTTTATTTTCCTTTCGTTTGGTTGGTCAGATAATAGGCTGCTGCCTTGGAAAGCGCTTCCGGGACCGTCTTGGGGCTGATCTTTTTAAGGTGTTCGGCCAGGGCAGGATTATTATAGGCATTCTCGTTATTGCTATGCGCCAATGCATTTATACTTACCGCACGAATGTTTGCATTTTCATTGCTATCCACGGCGGTTGCTGCTGCCACGGTGTTAAACTCTTCGGGATGATACATTTTTAATGCCATCAGGCTGTTCTTTCTCACGCCAAAACGTTCTTTCTTATTGTTATACACTTTCAGCAGCAGATCTTTGGCATCTGGTTCACTCCCCAGGATATGAATGGCCTCCATCCGGCTATAGTTATTGCTTGATTTTTCCACGATGCTGCGCAGGGTCGGATAAATACCGGCATGAATATCGTAACCCAATAAATGAACGGCCTTTTCTTCAGAAAGCAATGCTTTTGCCGGTTCAGCGATTCCTTCGAGTAATTTTCTTTGTACGAATTCATCTTTTTGCTGGGCCAGGTAGGTGATCATGCTTTCGCGAATTTTCTGGTTCTTGTCTTCAACCAGACTTTTAAACACATCTGTAATCCGGCTTTGCAGCCCTGCCACTACAGCCGAACTGAATTTGATGGTCTGAATGCAGTTAAATGCCGCCTTTCGCAAGTCCGCGGAAAGCTTCTTATTCTTTAGTAGACCCAGGACGTAAATGATCAGATTCTTGTCCAGCGATACCGCATGTGTGAGTTTATATAGCGCCAGAACCCGCAAACCGGTATCTGCCTTTTCATCTTTAAGGATACCGGTGGCCTTTTTGATCGTGTCGTTTTCGGTGAGCACGCTTACATTACTCAGCGCCTCTCTCAATTCGTTTTCGTCTGTAGCAGCCAACAGCGCTTTCCGGTAACCTTCCTCAGCTTGCGCGCCAGATATTAACTCCTTTCTCAGGTCGTCCATATATTTTCTTTTGTCAGTCATGACGGAAATTTTTAATTGATGAATGGAATAGTATCATAATCAAAAAAAAGATTCTGGCCGGTTGTGCGGCCCTGGTAGTCTATGGCATCACTCACTTTTGGCGTCTGTCCGGGAAAATCGGTGAATGATGAACCGATCATCGGACCCCCTGGCGCTGTTCGCGGTCGCGGGTTCGACGTGTCATTGTCCCAGGGCCACAAGGTATCGCCGGTATTGTCACCGATCTGCTGTGAGCCGGGAAGACTGGCATCGCCCTGGAAAAAGTATGCTGTCTGGCTGCCCGGGTCGATCCTGTTGTTGCCTTCGCCGGCTGCCTGCCAGGTAGCCCATAATCGGTCGACATTGGAATGCAGCATAAAAAAAAGCGGATCACGCGTCGCTATGGTGACATTGGTTATCGGGCTTGCCGGTGAAAAAGAAACGTGAGCCGAACCATGAGGATTGTCTTCCAGGGCACGGAAATTTTCAAAGCCGGGACCTCGTTTTAAGGTAGTGGTTTCGCTTTCCACATTAGCCTTATCGGTTAAGGTATCAAATTCAGGCGTGCGTATCAGTTGCGGGGCTCCGCTGATATGCCAGTTAATTAAAGGGTTGGAATTGTTGAACTGTAACTCGGAAACGCCTGCCGTAGAAGGCCGTCCCATGAAGTCCAGCGTAAATACATTGGGCGCGGGATGCTGGAAATTCCAGTAAGGGATCGCCACGCTTGCATCGATCTGTTGCAGGTGCCGCTCCAGGTCCATGATAAACATGCGGTGCCAGGGCAGAAAGGATGGGCGCCCGTGAATTTCGGGCGATGCCGCTTCGTTGTGCATATCCAGGAAGTTCTGATACTGCCCCGATCCTAAAAATTTGACAAAGGCGCTCAGAAAACGGTCCCGCTCTGCCCCTGTAAGTTTATTGGCATCTTTTCGCACCCGGACCATCAGGGGTACCAGCAGCACGGAGGTGCCAGTGCTTGCGAAATTAATTCCGCCATCGCCATCACTGGTACTTGGGGCGCCAAATTTTCCTCCGATAAAAAAGTTTACCGGCGTTCCGTCCTGGGGAAGCTCCAGGCTGAGGGTATCGGTTTCAGCCGTGCCAGTCGTCTGGTAAAACTCAACCTGGCCACCCTTACGCGGGTTGTTATTACTCAGTACAACGGTAAGGGGAGGCGAACCGGTTTGTCCGTCAGTGAGGCGAAGGGAGCATTTTGCAGGCGCATAACCTACGTAAAAGGGGCCGGTGGTATTGCTGCTGAGCCCAAATTGCAAATTCATGATCGAATGATGATTAAACAGTTTAAGGATGGTAAACCCGGATTTTTTGGCAGAATTATTAATAAGGGCAGGTAAGGAGCTTCTGGCAGCCAGCCTTTTCACTTATCTCCCGGACCGTTGCCGCAGGTGCTGATTTGCTGGATATTACGCAATAAAATTAAGGCTATTTCTCCCAATATGAAAGCGTAAAAACACGGCATTTTTTTGGGCCCGGGCCGTAATTCTACGTGGGGCATTGGCCTGAAAACAAGTCGAGTTCCTGATGGGCAGGAACTCGCTTAACCAATTATAAACCTAAATTATTGATGAGAAGAGTGTAAATAATAACACAAAGATAGTAGTGTTTATCATATATCCTAGTAAACCCATGGAAATAATAGAATATTTTTTCAAAAGGTACTTTATATACGCATTTTTGTGCTGAAATCATGCTTTTATAAGGCCCTCCGGAAAGATAAGCCTGAACGTACTGCCTTTGCCCGGGCGGGAGTTCACCTCTACTTTTATTCCGTGAAAATCAGCAATAGATTTCACAATGGGCAGTCCCAGGCCAAAGCTATCCTGCTTGAGGGACTGACTGAATTTTTTAAAACGGTTGAAAATATGGGGCAACTGCTCGGTGCCGATTCCTATGCCCGTATCGGTAATTTCAACCTGAAAAAGCCCTTTTCCGCTTATGCTTATTTCTCCGTCCTGTTTATTGTATTTTATCGCGTTGTTGATCAGATTGAAAAAGAGGTTAAAAAGCAAAAACCTGTTTACACCCGCCAGTTCCCATTCGGGGGGAATACTGATCTTGCAGGTAATATTTTTTTCCTGGAAACGGATCGATATCTCATCGTGAACCTCCTGCAGGAGTTCAGCCAGAGAAATATGGTCTTCTTTGAGGAACTGCTCGTTCTCGATTTGGGAGATCAGCAGCAGGGTTTTGGTTATGCTTTTTAAGCGGTTGAGTATCTTCTGCATCTCCAGCAGCCGCACTTTAACATCGTCCTGAATGTCTTCCTGCTCAAACATGTTTTCGATCTTTGACTGCAGGATGGATATAGGGGTCATTAATTCGTGTGATGCATTCGAAATAAATTCCCTTTCCTTCTGGAATGTATCTTCGATCGTCTGGATCATTTTATGAATGCTGACATCCAAATACTGAAAATCGGATGTGGAAGTTTGCACCTTTTTATAGGGTGTATGGTGCGGAAATTTAATGCCGATGAGTTTCGTTTTGATGATCAGTCCCAGTGGCCTGAACACATAGGTGGAGTATACCTGGTCGGCCAGGATCGTAAAGAGCACCATGCCCAGCAGCAATTCAAACGCAATACTCTGCAGCGGGGCTGTAGTTTCATTGATGGTATCGACGCTTTTGCCGATCTCGAGCAGATAGTTTTTGCCTGCTGCGTGAAAGTATGGCTCAATATCCGGTACTGAATGGTATCCCCTTCCACCCGCCGGTTTTCATTAAAAATAGTATCTATTTTTTCCTTTGATGAATCCACGTCCAGACTCACGTATTCTTCCTTGAGCAGGGCGTTGTAACTGCCATAGCTTTCTCCGTTCTGAATATAGGTTTGTATACCCTGGGTCTTTACAATTTTCAATACCTTGTCCTTTTGCTTATGCAGCCAGTTATCGGTATAGCTTCTGGTTAATGTTTTTGATCAGCGTAGGTAACAATAAAACAAACAACACCACAATTACCAATTTTGAAATGGTATTGAACAGCGTTAGTTTGGTTCCGAGTTTCAAAGCTTAATTGTTAATATTTATCCGGTAACCCAGCCCGCGGACCGTTTCCAGCCAATCAGGTGCGGCATAGGCATTCAATTTCTTCCTGATATTTTTTATATGGGCATCAATATAGTTAGAATCATAATCGTCATTAACGACGCTTCCCCATATATGTTCGCTTAATTGCGAACGGCTCAGTGTCCTGTTTTTATGCAGTATCATATAGGCGATCAGGTCAAATTCTTTTTTGGTAATGGTCGTTACAGCCGTTTCCCGGAAAGCTATATTACGATTGGTCAGATCGATAGCGAAATCACCCAGTACGACCGTGGAATTTTTCAGTCCGAATTTTCTGCGGGTGATCGCCTGCATCCTGCTTTGCAGTTCCAGTAAAGAAAATGGTTTTGCCAGATAATCATCCGCACCCAGATCGAGGCCCTTTATGCGGTCGTCGACCTCGGCGCGTGCAGTCAGTATAATGCATGCAGCTTCCGGATTGTATTTTTTTGCTTCTTTCAACAGGTCGATTCCTTCATAATCAGGCAGGCCGAGATCGATCAAAATAAAATCATACAGATTGGTGGCGATCTTTTCAGATGCAGAGCCTCCTGTAAAACATGCTTCGCAGATGTAGTTACAATTGGATAAAAATATCTCCAACTCGGTATTCAGCGCTTTTTCATCTTCAACGATCAGAACATTCATGCTGGCTAATAAAAGACGTAATAAAATGTCAGGTTATAAAACGATTCTTTATGGTTCTTAAGTATCCCTTCAACGTTAACAGGGATGGAATACCGGTATGTAAATTCAAAAGTATAATGCGGCCTGTTATAAGCTATCGGAATCTTGAAACTATAATTAAGTGCATTAAATTCACTGTTACGTTCCGCATTTTTTCTGGAGCCTACCGGCGGACCCAGGAAATCATCGGCATCATTGTCAAACCTGCCGGGATGGTTGATGGCATATTTCTGAACAAAGTTTTGCGTGCCCAAAATGATATTTATTGACGGGTTGAATGACAGGTAATCCTTATCGTCAAAAATACCCCAGCTGGTCTCAATATATTTGGAGGTAATAAATGTAACGAAAAAATCGTCCGACTGGCCAAACAGATAATCCAGAATGACACTGGTCTTGAAATATTTCCAGTTATAGCTGTTGTTCAGGTTGATATCATTGGAAGAGGCTGACTTAATGATCAGCGCATTTCTGTCAAAGATGAATTTGGTATAACTGAAATTGCCTTCAAATCGCGGGAAAAAATGATAGAAATACCCCCCGCCAAGATCAACCTCATCCACCGTCGGGATCGAGCCTAAAACCTTATATGCAGAACCGTAAGCAAAGATGCCCGACTTGGTATTATATATCGCATTGGCGTTCAGGAACGGGTATCTGACCGGTCCTGTGCGGCCGAAGAAACTTGCATCACTGCCATAACTTACGCCCACTGATGCAGATCTTTTGCGGATAATGGTGTCTGTATCCGCCGTGATGCGTCCAGGGCGACCCGAAAATTCGTAGTGCTTGCCGGAACTGGCACTGACATTCAGATAAAAAGTTAAAAGAAACAGGGAACAAATATATTTCATTGCGCTAGAACTCGGTATAAGGTTAACAGATCTCATTAGTTGCCATTTCTTCTGGGTATTTCGGGTGGACGTTCCATACCCGCCGGCCGCCGCTGCCTTTTGGGTTTAGCTTTTGTTGCAGCACCGGAATTACCGCTCCCATCCTCCACTTTCTCCGGTTTAGGCAAACGCTTCGCTTTTGCTACTTCCTTTATCTTTTTATCAGATTCCTGTTGCTTTTGCTTGGATGTGTGGGTTGTGGTATCGGCAGCCACCGGGTTGAATAGCTCGTGCCAAAGGTGATGGTTTTTTAGAACGGCATGGTGATGGCCTGCCCAGATGTTGGCTTGCGATAAACATGGCATGAGTATCAATAGCAGGACAATATACGCAAACCACTTAATCATTTTTAAAAGAAAAACTTAGATGTTTTTTCAAATTTTTGTCCGCCCAAAAGATAATCTGTAAAATTCCATATCCGGAGCCAATGTAATTGTAACAATAAGCTTTATCCGTCAAAAATGAAAATTTTTCAGCACGATTGGTTGCGGGAATAGGGAATAATGTGCTGATCCGCTGTAATTATAACGGGGTCCAAAAGATATGCTAAACGACATACCGTGTCGCACTTGTTTTGTACAGAGCTTAATTCCAAATTTTTACTGAGACACTTCAGGCAGATATTCCAAATTAAGACAGATAGTTGATCTCCTTTGAAGTATAAACCCGATCATGATCATCAATAATGACGCAGGCGAGCTGCTGCAATTGGTTGATCAGATAAAGGCCTGCATTTACCCCCATGGACATTACCGGGGTGGCCATGGCATCAGAAAGTTCGGCCGTCGGGCTAACGATGCTTACACTTTTAAGCACACTAACCGGGAAGCCTTTTTCTGCGTCGATACCTTTGAGCTGCTTTTTATTGGCGATGGCAATGTTTTTTTCAAAATTAGCGGAGGTTGCAACAGCCATATTGCTGATGTTGATATCGGCAAAAGGCTGATTTTCGCGACTCGGATCAGCCGCCGCAATGGTCCAGGGCTGGTTATTGGGTTGCAGTCCCCAGGTAAGCAAGTCGCCGCCTGCGTTAATAACGCCGGAACTTACACCCATCAACTGCATAATATATTTGGCCCTGTCGGCAGCATAGCCTTTGCTCATGGCGCCAAAACCGATACGCATACCCTTTTCCTGGAGAAACACCGTGGTGTTTTTTTCATCGGTAAGCACATTTTTGTAATTGGTAAATTTTACGGACCTGCGCTCTATTTTTTGCACCTCTGAACTGTTTTCGGAGGCGTTATAAGTGATATCAAATGCACCATGCGTCAGTTCGGATATGTTCAGCGAACGATCAACAAGCCTATACACCTCGGCAGTCACTTTTGCCGGTTTTAAGCCTGCATTGCGATTGATCTCATTGATCTGGCTATCCTCGTTGATGCCGCTCAGCAGTTTTTCAACCCTGCTGATCTCGCCGATGGCTGCATCGATGCAGGTATCGGCCCAGGCGGGATCATTACCCACAACGCTGATCTCAAAATGGTTTCCCATCAGACGCATCGAACGCCTGAAAATATTTAAGTCGCTACTATAAGTTTTTACTGCTAACATGGGCACAATAAATTGATGGGAGAAGGCACAATTAAACCTAATCCCATATCGAAAATACGCCGTGATTATGAAAATAACATGAAAATGGTCCCGGCCGGAATGCAGGGGTAATTTTTAGGAAAAAACTGACAATGAAAAGACCAAATCAGGCAATGGTGCCTTCTTTTAGCTTTTCTGCATTTTCAGCAAACTGTAATGCTTCCAGAATCTCCTGTATGCCACCATTCATTACCTCAGGCAGGTTGTAGATGGTCAGCCCGATGCGGTGCTCGGTAACACGTCCCTGCGGATAGTTGTAGGTGCGCACTTTGGCTGAGCGGTCGCCCGTCGAAACCATGGTTTTACGTTTTTTGGATATCTCTTCCAGGTGCTTCTGCAGCTCCATTTCGTAAATTCTTGAGCGCAGTACCTGTAATGCCTTGTCGTAATTTTTTAACTGCGACTTCTGATCCTGGCACTGTGCAATGATGCCGGTGGGTATGTGCGTCAGACGCACGGCAGAATAAGTGGTGTTAACCGACTGTCCGCCCGGTCCCGATGCACAAAACAGGTCCTTGCGTATATCACTTGTATTGAGCTCAATATCAAACTCGTCCGCCTCGGGTAATACGACCACACTTGCAGCTGAGGTATGTACGCGGCCCTGCGTTTCCGTATCAGGAACGCGCTGCACGCGATGTACGCCCGACTCGTATTTCAGCGTGCCATAAGCATCTTCGGCCAGCACGTTGAATACAATTTCCTTATATCCGCCCGCCGTACCTTCGGTATAATCGACCAGCTCGGTTTTCCAGCCCCGTTTTTCGCAATAGCGCATGTACATGCGGTAAAGGTCGCCGGCAAACAAGGCCGCCTCGTCACCACCCGTGCCGCCGCGTATTTCAACGATGGCATGTTTAGTGTCTTCAGGGTCTTTAGGGATCAGCATCAGGCGAATCTCTTCTTCTTTTTCATCCTGCTTTACCAGCAGTTCATCCAGTTCCGATTTAGCCATTTCACGAAAATCCTCATCCTTTTCCGTGGCCAGGATTTCCTTATTGGTATCGATGTTACTGATGATGTTACGGTAGATGTGGTATTCTTCTACGATCTTGGTCAGGTCCTTATACTCCTTATTAAGCTGGGCATATCGCTTCATGTCCGACATGACGTCCGGATTGCTTAACTCTGTTTCTACATCTTTCCAACGCTGATGGATCGCTTCTAACTTTTCTAACATATTCTGGCTTCACCTGAATCCTTTCCAAGAGGAATGGACTATTTGATTTGTATTAAAAAACGCACAAAGGTACGAAAAATCGGCGACTTTTTGTTAGTGAGGGTCGGGAGAGAATGTTATTACACTGCGGCCACAATTGGTTTTTCGAAGTATTTGAGCTGAAGCTGCTGCCCGTCAAATTCTGCGTAACAGGGTTCCAGAACCCATTCCCCCAGGTTGACATAGCGGCTTTTTTCGCCTACCAGCACATCCATGGTCTTATGCCTGTGCCCAAAAATGAGGTAATCATAAAACTTTGTCTCCAGCAGCTCGCGGCAGAACGTGACCAGCCATTCGTGCTGCCCCGGCTTGAGCTGCTTTTCGCCGGCGATGCGGCTGTGGGAGGACCAGTAATTGGCTATTCCGACACCCAGATTGGGATGTATGCGCGCGAACAGCCATTGGCACAGCCCGCTGCGGAAAAACTTTTTCAGCAATTTGTACACGCCATCACCCGGGCCGAGACCATCACCGTGGTGAAGATAAAACTTTTTGCCATTGCGTTCTATCTCCAGCTGGTCGCTGATAATGGTGGCACCGAACTCCCGGGTGAAGTACTCGAACATCCACATATCGTGGTTGCCTTTGAATAAATATATTTTGACCCCCGCATCAGCCAGTTCAGCCAGCTTTCCCAAAAAACGGATATAGCCTTTGGGAACGACGGTTTTATACTCAAACCAGAAATCAAACACGTCACCCATCAAAAATACTTCGGCGGCATCGGCTTTGACCATGTCCAGCCAGCGCACGATACGGTCTTCACGCTGGCGGCTGAGTGCATAGCTTGGGGCCCCCAAATGGATATCAGAAGCAAAATAGAGTTTGTTCCGGGTTGTCATGTGTTCTCAAAAGTAAGGTATTGCCATGAATTGGTAAAGAGCAAGCTTTCGGGGCGATACAGCAAATGATATTTTACATTTTACCAATTGAACTTTCGATATTTGATAAAATTTGGATCTTTCCCATGAGCACTATCCTGCATGTTCTGAATGGCGATGCGACGCTCCACAGTTTTGAGCAAACCGGACTGGAAGGAGATGTACTGGTCTGGCGCGAGATTTTCTCCCAGGGCCCCCTGGCCGGTGAAATTTCCTCGGCTGCATTTTGGGATGCCCGCGCCGCCTGGATCGACGAGACCTTTAATCAGACCGCCGAGCAGTATCAGGAAAAAGTGGTTAGTCCCCTGGAAAAACTGAACAGCACCTATAACCAGATCAATCTCTGGTTTGAATTCGATCTGCATTGCCAGGCCAACCTGCTCGGTGTTTTGGCCCTGCTGGCCGAAAAGATGGATTTGTCGCCGCCGGCAATTTTTCTGATATGCCCTGCCGATTTTCCGGGCAAACGGGATTTCAGAGGCATAGGCGAACTCAGTGCCCTGGAGCTGGAATACCTCTATGATAATGTCCGGATACGGCTGGGGGAACCGGATTTTCTGATCGCTGAACAGGCCTGGAAACTATTTGCAGAAGGCCAGCTTACGGCTCTGGCGGCCTGGGTCGATGAAAACCATTATTGGGGAGGCCTTCATTTGCTGAAACCGGCGCTCAAAGCCCATTTAAAGCGCCTGGCGCTTAATGAAAATGGGCTGAACTACATTGAACAGCGATTGCTCGATATTTATAACAGCGGCGTCAGAGACCGCCAGGCTATTTACCAGGCTTTCTGGAAGACAGAAAAAATATACGGCATGGGAGATTCGGAGATCGATATTTATCTCCGAAAGCTTACTGAACACCAGCTCATCGAACTGAAAGGATAGCCTCCCAGGAATTAATTGCCTGTCGTAACGGCAATAGTCGGCGTGGGTTCACTTTCATTTTTCAGCCTGTCCAGCGCTGTAACCACATAAAGATAGGTTTTGCCCCGCTGGGCGGTCTTGTCCTCATATGCCGTTGCTGCATCATACTGGATGTGCACGATATATTTGGGATTGGACAGATTAACAGTCTCATTCCCGTCAAAGCGATAGACTACATAACCATAAACCGGTTCCTCGTCTTTGGCCGTATCGGGCGTTTCCCAATTCAGCTGTACACTGTTTCCGGTCGGTTTCAGGATCAGGTTTTTAGGCGCGTTCGGGGGCACTGAATCCAGCCAAAGCATAGGTGGCGGCAATGCCGGATATTTATAATAGTTCACCCGGAGCGAGTCAGTGAAACCGCGCGGATTGCGCATCAGGGAGTTGGCGCTGAAAAACACGCTTCCCTGTACGCGCGGGTTATCCCGGATATATTTTATCTGATTGGGTAATTCTGCAGGATTATGAAATGCCCATGACTTGGGCTCCAGTGCCCTGTAGGCAGCATGACCAATGTATAAATGCCTGCCATAGGTGTTATCGCTCCACCATTCGAGCAGATTTTCAAAGGCGGCGGCGCGGTTTCCAAACTGCCAGTATAATTGGGGTGCCACATAATCCACCCAGCCTTCCTTTACCCATTTACGGGTATCGGCATATAGCTCATAAAACGAATCACCTCCGTGCGTATCCGAGCCTTCCGGATCCTGGCTGGCGTTTTTCCATATACCAAACGGGCTGATGCCAAATTTCATATACGGTTTATGCTCATGGATGCTGTCATCCAGCATTTTTATCAAAAGGTCCACGTTATTGCGGCGCCAGTCATTGATGTCGCTGAATCCCGCCCCGTAGGTTCTAAAGGTCTGATCATCATTGATTCTTTGTCCATTTATTTTATAAGGGTAGAAATAATCATCCATGTGCACGCCGTCGATATCATAATTATCAACCACGTTCAATATTACCTTTTCGATATATTCACGCACCTGGGGTATTCCCGGATTAAATAATTTAATTCCGCCATAAGTAAAAAACCAGTCGGGATGCTGATTGGTAACGTGCGCGGTGCTCAGGCTTCTGAAATTGCCGTCAAATGTTGCGCGATAGGGGTTAAACCAGGCATGGAGTTCCATGCCGCGTTTATGGCATTCGGTAATTGCAAATTCAAGCGGGTCAAAACTGCTGCTTGGTGCCTGTCCCTGTTTGCCGGTAAGCCATTTTGACCAAGGTTCGAGGCTTTTGGCATAAAAAGCATCAGCGGCGGGACGAACCTGGAAAACAACCGCATTAATACCTGCGCGCTGGTCCGCATCCAGGATATTGATCAGATCCTGTTTTTGCCGCTCGACGGAGAAATGCCCGTCCGTTGGCCAGTCTATGTTAACAACTGTAGCGATCCATTCCCCCCTGAATTCCCGTTTGGGCTCAAATTTTACCGCTTCAGGCTTGTCACCCGGCTCAACATGGGGTTGTGCAAAAGCGGCGCTAAAGGGAAGAATTGAAAATATAATAAGTAGAAAATAAGTATATACACGCATCCAGTTCACTATTTAATTTTTACAAAGATATAAACTCCCTAAGTTGTTTTTTTATTATCTGTTACTGAATATTAGTGCTTTAATTACAATAACCTTTGACTTTTTGGCTTTTTGTGCTTATATTTAAGCGCAGATACCTTGAAAATTTCATAGCCCGTGAGAATAATATTGTCATAATTTTATCATTTTCGCGTTATATGGTTTTACGGACCCATAAAAACAAATGTTTATAATACGTGTTTAGAAATTGCTTAAACTTATACCAAGCCAAAATTTATTTACAATTCACGCGTTAGTCTGCTTATTAAACCCTAACTAATCTTCAACTTAAAAACTAGAAAACAGCCATGGAAAATCAAACTGGGCAAACACCTAAAAAAAATTCGAATGTAATTTATTTTCTTATTGTGGTGGTTTTAGCTCTCCTGGGAACTGATGTGTACCTATATCTCCAAAAAAACAAGTCGGATACTAAAATTGTATATCAGGACGATGAACGCAACCGGTTAAAGATCGAACTGGATAGCCTTGAAGCTCAGATTGAGCAGGTAAATGCCGGCAAGGCTAAAATGACCGCTGCAATGAAAGCAAAAAATGACTCCTTGCAGGGTAAAATCAAAATTTTGCGTCAGGAACTGGCTAAAGGCAAGCTCACCGCTGCCGAGTTGGGAAAAGCGCAGGAAGATGTAAAACAACTCAGGTACTTCGTAACCAAATATACGGCAGATATCGAAGAGCTTAAAAAGCAAAACACGACCTTAACCCACGAGCGCGATACCCTGAAAACCAATCTGGAAACGACCTCGGCAAAGGCCGCCGATCTGGAAAAGCAGAATCAGGACCTGGACAGCAAGGTCAAGATCGCCTCGACACTCAAACTGGGGGGGGCCAACGTCGTCGCCTATAAGATCAAGAACAGTGGCAAGGAGGTTGACGTAACGCGCGCCAGCCCGGCTAAAAAGATCAAGATCAACTTTACTGTTGCTCAAAACAGCATAGCCGAAAAACGCCTGCATGATATCTACGTCCGTGTTCTGGATCCTACAGGTAACCTGGTTACCGATCCAAAGGATGCCGGAACGTTCTCCGCTGATGGCCAGGATCTGCAATACACCTATAAAACATCCATTGATTTCAAAGATGATGGCAGCGGCTATACGATCGACTGGGTTAATCCGGCGCCTCCGTTCCAGAAAGGCACTTACACAGTGTTGTTATACGCTGACGGTTCTACAATGGGAAAAACTACATTCAGTTTAAAATAAACCAATTTAAAATATTGGAAAGCTGCCCCCCGGGCAGCTTTTTTTAATCAGGGGGGTACCCTCAACAAAAAAGTCTCCTGCCAGCCGGCAAGAGACTTTTTTGTTGAGGCGCTTTATTAAGCTTAGCCTTTCACGCGCTCGGAATATGCGCCAGTGGTGGTATCTATTTTCACTTTATCACCAATATTGATGAATAAGGGCACCTTTATTTCTGCTCCGGTTTCAACCGTGGCGTTCTTTAATGCGTTGGTAGACGTATTTCCGGCTACTGCGGGTTCGGTATAAGTGATCTCCAGTTCAACGGATGCCGGAGCCTTTGCCATTATAGCCTCGTCGCTTTCAAAGGCAACGATCACATTAATTCCTTCTTTTAAAAACTTAACGGCGTTACCGAACAAAAACTTGGGAACATTATGCTGTTCGTAAGTAGCATTGTCCATGATCACCAGGTCGTTGCCATCTTCATACAGGTATTGATAATCACTGGTTTCAACGCGTGCAATGTCCACCTCCTCGTCCGTACGGAAACGGTATTCAACCAGTTTGCCGCTTTTTACGTTACGCATACGCGCCTGGTAAAATGCACGCAGGTTTCCCGGTGTACGGTGTATGAATTCTTCTACCTGCACTAACTCCCCGTTAAAGCGGAGTATATTTCCATTTTTTATATCCGATGCTTTAGCCATAAATTTTTTATTGAGGGGCAAACTTAGCCACTTATGTGCAAACAAACAAGAACACCTTGAAAGGATTCGTTGATTTACAGGATATTAATTAAAGTAGCTGACAACGCCTCGATTCCTTTAATCGTGTACCTTTGCAGCATGGTTGACGTGATACTAAAAAAAGGCAAGGAAAAGGCGGTGCTTCAGCGGCATCCGTGGCTGTTTTCCGGCGCCATCGATCGGGTAAAAGGTAATCCGGCAAATGGCCAAATCGTGAAATTGCTCAATGACAAAGGTGATTTTATGGCTTACGGCTTTTACAACAGCCAGTCGCGGGTGGCTCTGCGCCTTTTGGAATGGGATGAAACAGTTGAAATTAATGAAGACTGGTTCCGCAGGAAGGTAGCTGTAGCCGTTAAGAGCCGCTACAGCATACTTGCGAACGGGAAGACCAATACCTGCCGCCTGATTTTTAGTGAAGCGGATTATCTGCCCGGACTTATCGTCGATAAATATGCCGATTATCTGGCAGTTCAGATCCTTACTACCGGGATCGAAAATGTACTGCCGGTGATCATTGATGAGCTTGAGAAACTACTCAGGCCGAAAGGAATCTTTGATAAGAGTGATGCCTCTTCGCGCGCACATGAAGGTCTGGAAACGATCAACCAGGTGCTTTGGGGCGAGCATCCGCCCGAAATAGTCCAGGTGCTGGAGAACTCGATAAGTTATGGGATCAACATTGCTGAAGGGCAGAAATCGGGATTTTATTGCGATCAGCGTGATAATCGCCTCATTGCTGCTCACCATGCGAGAGGAAAAAAAGTGCTGGATTGCTTTTCCTATACGGGCGGGTTCACGCTTAACTGCATGCAAAGCGGTGCAGCAGCCGTTACCAGTGTCGACAGCTCGGCGCTGGCCATTGAAACACTAAAAAGAAATATCGAGATTAACCACCTGGAAGCATCAAAGCATATTGCCGTACAATCAGACGTAAACAAGCAGCTTCGTGCCTTGCGAGAGCAGGGCGAGAAGTTTGATCTGGTGATCCTCGACCCTCCAAAATATGCCCCGTCCCGCTCGGCCCTGGAAAAGGCAAGCCGTGCTTATAAGGACCTGAACCGCATGGCAATGCTGCTTTTAAATAATGGCGGACTACTGGCCACGTTTTCGTGTTCCGGCGCGATGGACATTGATACCTTTAAACAGGTGTTGGCTTGGGCCGCACTGGATGCGGGAAAAGAAGTGCAGTTCATATACCAGTTTTGCCAGCCCGAGGATCACCCGGTTAGGGCATCTTTTCCGGAAGGAGAGTACCTGAAAGGCCTATTGTGCAGGGTTTTGTAAAAAAGGGTTTTATTCCCAATGTAGGTGAATATCGCATCCGCTGCACAAACACGCGCACTAATTTAAGTAGCCGGAATTACTCCAGCTTCACGCTTTGATAGGTACTGCTTATGGTAATCTTGTTGCTGGAACTATTGCTGCCCATATAGCCCCTGTAGCTTTTGGTAGGATGAAAGCCTTTGGCATCATCTGATGGTGATTTGCTGGTTATTTTAAGCTTGTTCTCGTCATAGTTAAAGCTGCCATATTTCACCGTAACATCAAAATCGAAGCTTTCATCACCCTTAAGGCCAATGTTAACGCTGGAATAAGATGAACTGATATCGAGGTTTTTAAGCGCTTTGCTGATCTCGCTGATTTTAATGCCGCCGCCATACCTTACGTTAAGGCTGCCCGAGGATGCCAGTTTGCCAATATCGATCGGCGCGTAATTTACGTTAGCTTCCAGCCTTCCCACACTGCCCAGTTTCAGGGAACCATAGGAAAGGTTGATCTCGCCGCCCGCCAGTTCTTCAATACTCACTTCATAGTATTTAAAATTAAGCTCATTGGAAGGGTTGGTCAATGATTTGGCATTTAGTGACCCATAGGCATTATTGATGGTTACCTTACCGCTCAGGCTGGGCAATACCACGGCACCATAACGGTTGTTCATCTCGAGCGACATCGTTGAGGGCATATACACGGTGTAGTTGACTTCAATTTTACGGTGATTATTCATGTTATTGAACAGGTTCCATATCGAGCCGGAGTTATTTCCAAAGACCGTCCTGAAGGAAATGGTATTGCCATCCTTGCTGTCCGAAACATTAATGGCATCAATAAATTTCTGTGCGGTTTCATCGTCGCTGGCGTCGCCCTTGATTTGCACGTCTACCTTCACCTCATTTTTGGTCCAGGTGTTAATATTTACGCGGCCGTATTTGTTTTCGATCTGCAGCTTATCATTAGCCTCTGCGGGGTAGCTCTTGCTGTAGGTTTTTATCTTTTCCTGCACATCCCCGCTTTGCAGTATGCCATCCTGAAGGTCACCGGCGCCCGTAGTGACGGATCTCACCATCTGGTCAACGTCCTGGGAGAATTCATTCTCCAGTTTGTCCAGATTTAATTTCTGATTCAGATTTTTCAGGCCGCGGTCAATGCTGGTCATGGCCATGTCCAGCTTTCTGTCAAAGCCGGATCTGTTCCCTTCATACCTATCGCCGGATTGTTTTTCGGAGGTGTCGGATATGCCCTGGGCAATTGCAGGCTGCCCGAGGGGGAACAGCAGCATGGCCACGTAAAGGGCCGACTTATATATTTTTAGTTTCATGTGATTGTTCTTTTTTGGTTTGGTTGATCTGTTCGATAGTTTCAAGCTGCTGGTTGAGGACTTCGGTTTGTATCTGCAGGTTGCGGATCATCGCCCGTAAGACACGCTCCTGATTGGGGCTCGTGGCAAGGTCTCTATTCAGTCTATTATAGGTCGAGTCCATTTTGGCAATCTCGGCGCTGAACTCCTGATAAAGCTGCGGATCGGTCTGGGCTATGGATTTGAGCTCGTTACGTTTGCTCTGCACCATGGAAACGTACTGCATTTGCTGTTTGGCATAGACCGGGTTAATGGCCGCATAGTTGATATTTTCTTTTCTTTCGTGGCGCAGGTACAATACAAAGCTGATACCCATCACCAATATGACCGAGGCGGCCACACGCAATACGAAGCTGAGCGAGAATGTTTTGGCCTGGCTTTTCTGGGCAGCAATGACCCCTTCGGGCGGCAAATGCTTCTCGATTTTCTGCCACAGATCGGCAGACGGCTCCAGGTCGTCAAATTCCGCTCTGTTCATTTTAATGAAATCTTCCAATCGCTTGCTCATGATGTTATCCCTTTTTTTATTAAAATCTCATTTAATTTCCTTTTTGCCCTCAGAAACTGGGTTCTGGAGGTGTTTTCAGAAATATTTAGTATTTGTCCTATTTCTTCATGGTCGTAACCTTCAAGCAGGTACAGTGATATTACCAATCGGTACCCTTCGGGCAGTTCCTGCATGGCCTGTTTTACCTGGGCGACCTTGTATTGTATCTCTGTGTCGTCTTCCGGCTCCCGGTCAGCAATATTGTCAAGCTGGTCATCGCCAAGTGCAACCAGATCCAGTTTGCGCTTTCGCAGCAAGTTTATGGATCGGTGTACGACGATCTGCTTTAACCATAAACCGAATGTGGTCTCCTGCCTGAAGTCCTTTATACGGTTAAAAGCATCCAAAAAGGCATCCTGTAATACATCTTCAGCCTCGCCGATATTGCCCGTCACGCGGAAGGCAACATTAAGCATTGCTTTCGAATACAAACGGTAAAGCTCGAAGCAGGCTTTTTTACTGCCCTGCTTACACTCGGCCACCAGGTCGTAATGCTTATCGATGTATACGGATTCCAAATTGTCAGCTTTCAGATTATATGACGCACCGTTTTTTTGAACGTTGCACGAACCGGCTAAAAATTTCAGGATGCCGTGTGCCGGTTGCGGAATTAATAATTAAAGTTAACAGAAATTGCAGCTCAGGACAAGTTGTCCCGGTCCAAGAAGGCGTCGATCGCAGCGACGGCACGCTGATAACGTTCCTGTCCGGTGCCGCTAATGACGTGGTATTGGGCCCCGAGTGCAGCAAGTTCCTTGTGCCAGACTGCCATAAAATGTTCACGCAGGTGGGGAAAATCCCGAAGCGGGTCTTCTTCCCAGGGTAAGTCTATATCCAGCAGCAGGTAAAGGTCATAGGGATGATTGGGCAATTCATCCAGAACCTGCTGTGGCGAGCGGCCGAACGTATAGTCGCTCCAGATTTTTACAGTGATAAATGTCGTGTCGCAGATCAGTATTTTGCTTGCTTTGGGCAGGTAGTCTTTTTCCAGGGCCAACTGACCGTGAAACATATTGATCTCATCCTGCCAGGTAGGTGGCTCCGTTAACTCCTGGCAGTAGGCACGGGCGTATTCGGGTACCCAAACCGTAGTATAATGTTCAGCCAGATAAGCAGACATGGTGGATTTTCCGGTTGATTCGGGGCCCACTACAGCGATCTTTATGATTTCCGGGTTGTGCATTACGTGGCTATTTGTTTTCTGTAATCTCTTCTCCAGTCGATATAGCCCAACAATGCAATGCCCACATAAACAGCATACATGATGGCGGTAAGTTCAAGGCCTTTAAAAATGTAAACGCCGACATAAATAATATCGACGAATATCCATATCAGCCAGTTCTCTAATACTTTTCTGGCCAGAAAAACCTGTGCTACCAGGCTGCAGGCCGTGCAAAAACTATCCAGGAAAGGGAAAGATGCGGTTGTGTATTTTAGAAAAGAGCCTAAGATGAAAGTGAATATCACAATAGCTGCGGCCGACAGGATGATCTCATTACGGGTGACGAGCATGACCGGCGCTTTGTTTTCCGAGGCCGGTTTCTGGCTCCAGTAATACCAGCCGTAAATGTTCATCACTAAAAAGTATACCTGAAGGCCCATGTCTGCAAACAGGTGGGCATCTAAAAAGATAAAAATGTAAATGCCGACGCTAATGATCGCGATGGGCCAGTTCCAGATATTATTTAAAGCAGCAAGGTAGACGCATAGTAGCCCGGAGATAACGCCCAGGATTTCGAGCCATGTCTGATGTTGCCACCATTCCTGCAGTGCATGTGTGATTTGCATGGCGCCAAATATAAGCAGAGACGCAGTACCTTGCGTCTCTGCTGTTGTCATTTAGATCCACTTTACCAGATCTTCACCCGCTTATCCGGTTCAAGCCACATTTTATCGCCCTTTTTGACATGGAAAGTATCGTAAAATTCAGGCACATCGGTAAAAGGACCATTGACACGCATAAATCCGGGAGCATGCTCGTTGGTGAGTATCTGGCTCGAAAGGGCCTCCTTGCGTTCCTGTCCCAGCCATCCCAGGGAATAACCAAGGAAAAAGCGCTGCATAGGCGTCAGACCGTTTATCGGTTTGCCTTCTTTATATTGTTCCGTTTTTTTGAAGGCATCCAGTCCGATCACAATGCCGCCCAGATCGGCGATGTTTTCGCCTTGGGTAGCCTTGCCATTCACGTGCAGGCCATATATGCTATAGCCATTGAACTGATCGATGAGCTGCTGGGCACGTGCGGTAAACTTAACCGAATCGGCCGGTTGCCACCATGCCTTTAAATTGCCTTCTGCGTCATACTGACGGCCTTCATCATCAAAACCGTGCGTCATTTCGTGGCCTATCGTCGAAGCGGCGGCATATCCATAGACTACTGCATCGTCGATATCTTCGTCTTTTGCTCCCGGAATCATGAACTGTGCTGCCGGCAATACGATCTCGTTATTGGAAGGATTGTAGTACGCATTGTAGGTTTGCGGCGTCATGTCCCATTCCGATCTGTCAACGGGTTTGCCCAGTTTATTCGCATTAAACCGGTGCCAGAAATTACGGGCATTCATCACATTCAGGGCATAGGGACCACGGCTGATGGAAAGTGATGAAAAATCTTTCCATTTATCCGGGTATCCTACCTTAGGCATTACCTTGCTTAATTTATAATAAGCCTTCTGTTTTGTGGGCTCGCTCATCCAGTCGAGTTTTTCGATATGCTCCTTAAAGGACGTGCGCATTGCCTCTACCAGCTTTACATAGCGCTCTTTTGTTTTTTCGGGGAAATATTCCTTTACGAATAGCTGACCCAGTACTTCGCCCATCAGGCCGTTTTCCGCATCGATTATTCGTTTCCATCTTGGCAGCTGTGCCTTGCGGCCGCTCATTACCATCCCGTAGAACCGGAAATTCTCGTCATTGAACGGCTTGCTCAAGCAGGAGCTGTAACCAACAATAAGGTTCTTTTTCAGGTAGGCCTTCCAGTCTTCGATGGTGTAAGCGGTCAGCGCCTTGTTTACCGCCCGGTAATATTCCGGCTGGCCAACGATCACCGTGTCTACATTTTTGTAGCCCATATTTTCAAACATCGTTTTCCAGTCTATGCCGGGGGCCAGCTTGCTGAGCCCTTCAAGCGGCATTTTATGATAATTCTTGTATGGGTCTCGCAGGTCTTCCAGTTTGCGGGAGCTGTCTGCAAGGAATTTTTCCAGTTTGTAAGTTTTGCCGGTGGCTGCCACTGCGGCTTCGGTGCCTAATCCGGAGAGTTTGTAAACGGCGGGCAAATGTTTCTGCTGGTAATCTGTCCTTATGTCCGCACTGTGCTGGTCATTGTTAAAATAATAATCCCTGTTGGGCAGACCGATGCCGGCTTGCCAAAGCTGAAGCAGCATTTTATTGCTGTTCTTTGCATCCTGGCTTACTTCGGCCCCGATTGGCGTCTCTACGCCGATGGTTTCCAGGTGAGCAAACTCGTCGGCCAGGCCCCGGACATCCTTTATCTGGTCGATTTTATCCAGTTCAGGTTTAAGCGGCGAGAGTTCGGCTTTTTCGATACTTACGGTATCCATACCGCTGAAATAGAAATCACCGATCTTTTGCGTACTGGTACCCTTTGCGGCATTTGCAGCAAGGGCGTCTTCGTTTATCTTTTTTAAGCGGTCACGTAATTCTTCCTGTACTACGTTACCAATGCCCCATGCCGCATAAGCGGGTGGTATGGGATTTTTTTTCAGCCAGGCGCCGTTAGCGTACTGGAAAAAATCATCACCTGGTTTTACTGTGGTATCAATATTCTTATATATGGGGTCGTTCAGTGCGAAATCTTTGGATTTTTCATGACATGCACTCATTGCGATCATCCCGATTGCTCCCGCAATAAGGGGTTTAATGTTAAAAGTTTTGAACATTTTTTATCAAGTTGTGTTGAATAAAATACAAAAGTGTATTAAAAAGTGGAATATAAATCTTTTTTTGGATGTTGTAAACCAGGTGATTAATAAATTCCATGAAAAAAACCTGACAATGAGACGTCAAAATAGTAACAGACCTTCCTTAAGGTATCCAGACGGATATCTACTTTACCGGATTCAAGCCTTGCTATATTAATATTTGTTTCGCTGTAAAATTTTTCCTGTGTAACCTGATTCTGACGTCTTAAAGTCTTTATTTGTAGTGCAATTTTCTTTTTAAAGGCGTCTTCTGAATTGTTAAGATATTCAAAATCAGTAAGTAGCATATTTAGGAGCGGTTTTATAATGGTATTGAATGCAATCTAACAAAATAAATTGTTAAACTAATTTTTACGTTAAAATGGCAGAATAAAACATAAAGATAGCAATTCTGACGTATTCGTCATTGGGTCTGTGAAATTGTGGCGTTACTTTTGTTCTGTGATGTACGGGGTGATATTGATTAATTGATAAGAGACTCTGCATTCGATCTGTGAAAAAAAAATAAAATTTCATCTACCTGTGAAAAACTTTATTTAGAATTCTCAGACGCCCAAGCTGGGTTTATTTGTTCTTTGTTTTGGGTTTAATCAATAGTTTAAATTAATTAGGGGAAAGAGAACTTTGAAAAAAGTTCTCTTTTTTTATGCATGCATTTTTTCCTATGCATGCATAATATTATTTTTACAAGCGACAACCACTTATATATGCATTTTGAATTCTCAGAAGAACAATTAATGATACGCCAGGCGGCGAGGGATTTTGCGCAGACAGAACTTAAGCCGGGGGTAATAGAGCGCGATGAACATCAAAAATTCCCGGCCGAGCAGGTCAAGAAACTGGGCGAGCTCGGATTTTTGGGCATGATGGTCCCGGTAGAGTATGGCGGCAGCGGTATGGATACGGTATCTTATGTGCTGGTGATGGAGGAATTGTCAAAAATTGACGCGTCGGCCTCGGTGGTTGTTTCGGTGAATAATTCGCTGGTATGTTTTGGCCTTGAAAAATATGGAACCCAGGCCCAGAAGGAAAAATACCTCGTGCCCCTGGCTCAGGGTGAAAAAATAGGCGCTTTTTGTTTGTCGGAGCCGGAAGCAGGTTCGGATGCCACCTCGCAGCATACCACCGCCATTGATATGGGGGATCATTACCTGCTCAACGGTACAAAAAACTGGATCACCAATGGCTCGACGGCTTCTACCTACCTGGTAATGGCTCAAACCCATCCTGAAAAAAAACATCATGGCATCAATACGCTCATCGTGGAGAAGGGCATGGAAGGCTTTACCATCGGTCCAAAAGAAAACAAATTGGGCATACGCGGTTCAGACACCCATTCCCTGATGTTCACGGACGTAAAAGTACCCAAGGAAAACAGAATTGGGGTGGATGGATTTGGTTTTAAATTCGCCATGCATACGCTGGAAGGCGGCCGTATAGGGATCGCCGCGCAGGCTCTGGGTATAGCCTCAGGTGCTTATGAACTGGCGCTGCAATATTCGAAGGAGCGCAAGGCTTTCGGCAAGACAATTGCCGATTTGCAGGCAATACAGTTTAAGCTTGCGGACATGGCAACCGAAATCGAGGCTGCACGTTTGCTATGTTTAAAGGCTGCCTGGCTGAAAGACCGCGGTCTGCCCTACGGACAGGCCAGCTCAATGGCCAAATTATATGCATCGGAAGTGGCCATGAAAACGACCATCGAGGCAGTGCAGATACATGGGGGTTACGGCTTTGTAAAAGAATATCATGTGGAACGTTTAATGCGCGATGCCAAAATCACACAGATATATGAAGGCACCTCTGAAATTCAAAGAATTGTAATTTCGCGCGAGGTTCTGAAATAAATCCGGTAGTTTTTTGTTTACTTTGGAAAAAGTATATCAATCTTATAGACTATCGGGATGTGTTTTAAATTTTTCTTTTCAGTTGCCGTCGTGGTACTGCTTGCAGGGTCGGCTTCTGCCCAAAACAAACTGAAGACCGGGATTTGGCGAGGCGTACTAAAAAACCAATCCGGTCACGAAGTTCCCTTTAACTTTGATGTGCGCGATACCTCAGGCCGCCAGGAGCTATTTGTAATGAATGGTGCCGAACGTTATAGGGTGACGGATATCAGAGTCAGCGGCGATTCGGTGTTCATTCACATGCCTTTGTTTAATTCAGAGTTCAGGTTAAAATATGGGAGCAGCAACCTGGCAGGTTACTGGATAAAGCACTATGGTTACAAAGACGTTGCTACGCCTTTTCACGCGGAATACGGAAGGAGCTGGCGCTTTTTCAGCCAGCCGGAAAAACCTGCTTATAATGTGTCAGGCAGGTGGACGGCCATATTTGACGACGGCGGCAAAAAGGATACCACGGTTGGCGAATTTAAACAGAAGGGCGCTGATCTGACAGGCACATTTTTGACTACTACGGGTGATTATCGTTACCTCCAGGGGTCTGTTTCGGGTGATAAGATCTATTTATCCTGCTTTGACGGCGGTCATGCTTATCTGTTTACTGCTGAATTGAAAGATGAAAAGACCCTGGAGAACGGAAAATACTATGCAGGCTTTTCCGATCTGGAAACCTGGAGCGGACACCGCAATGAACATGCAAAATTACCCGATGCGTACTCGCTTACCAAACTGAAACCTGGTTACAAATCGATCACGTTTGCATTTGAGGACCTAAGCGGTAAACGGGTATCGCTCGCCGATGCGAAATTTAAAAATAAGGTGGTCATTGTCCAGATGCTCGGGTCATGGTGCCCCAACTGCATGGACGAAACCTCCTACCTGATTAAATATTACAAAAAATATCACCCCAGGGGCGTAGAAATCATAGGCCTTGCCTATGAACGCACCACCGATCCTGCCAAGTCAAAACCAACTTTACAGCAATTGAAAACCAGGTTCAATATCCCTTATCCGCTGCTCGTCACCGGCCATACGCCTGATTTGCGGGATGCACAGAAAAGCCTGCCGGAACTTGCCGATTTCATTGGGTTTCCTACCACAATTATCATCGATAAAAAAGGCGACGTGCGCAAGATACATACCGGGTTCAGCGGTCCCGGAACGGGAAAGTATTATGCGGAATTTACCCAGGAATTTGAAAAGCTGACCGATAGCCTGCTGGCAGAATAAGTCCGTGGCATTTTGCCGCTTTAAGACCTTTCCTCCCAGATCGCGCATAGATGCAATATGGTTTCAACCGCTTTTTGCATATCCTGTACCGAAACCCATTCCTGCTTGCTGTGAAAGGCATGTTCTCCTGCGAAAATATTGGGACATGGAAGACCCATAAAAGAAAGTCTGGATCCGTCGGTTCCTCCCCGGATGCTGCACAGGCGTGCATCCAGTCCGGCACGGCGAATGGCCTCCATCCCGTATTCGACGATCTGGGGATGCTGGTCAAGGACGCTTTTCATATTCCGGTACTGGGGATGCACGTTTAATTCATAGCTGCATCCCGGGAAGTTGATGAGCACCTTGTCAGCAATTTGCCTGATCACAGCGGCATGACGTACCAGGCTCTGCTCGTCAAAATCGCGGATAATAAATTCGATCTCTGCACTTTCCACGTGCCCGGTGATTGCTACCGGATGAACAAAGCCCTGTTTGCCTTCCGTGCCTTCCGGAGACAGGTCGCCGGGAAGAGCAGCAAGGATTTGGCCCGCAATTTTAATGGCGCTCTGCATTCTCCCTTTTGCAAATCCTGGATGTGTGCTGATACCGGTGATAATAAGCCGTGCCCCATCGGCCGAAAAAGTTTCATTTTCCATATTTCCTGCGCTTTCGCCGTCCATCGTGTAAGCGGCATAGGCGCCCAGTTTTTTAATATCTGCCTTATCCACGCCGCGGCCTATCTCTTCGTCAGGCGTAAACAGGATCTTGATGGTGCCATGTTTTATCTCAGGACGATTCATCAGCTGGTAGCAGGCATCCATAATTTCGGCTACACCTGCTTTATTGTCTGCACCCAGCAGGGTAGTGCCGCTAGCTGTAATAATGTCATTGCCGAGCTGATTATTAAGGTCAGCATGTTCATTTCGCCTGATCACCTGCGCAGGGTCGTCAGGCAGCAAAAGATCCTCTCCCTGATAATTTTTATGTATAATTGGCTTGACGCCGGCACCGCTGCAGTCGGGTGAAGTATCCATATGTGAGCAAAAACATATGACCGGGATATTATTCTTTTCACTGTTGGCGGGTACTGTTGCATACACGTAACCATACTCATCTATATGGGAATCATGTAACCCTATCGCGAATAATTCGTTTACAAGTAAAATTCCCAGGTTCTTTTGTTTTTGGGTTGACGGGCAGCTGGAAGAGCCGGGGTCAGACTGGGTATCGATCGTTACGTAACGCATAAAACGTTCCGCAACAGTAAATTTTATTGGAGAATTTGATTTCATATATGTGGTAATATTATTATAAATTATATTTTTGACGTATATTGGGTCCTAGTCTGACGAACATTGTAAATTATTGATTAATCTAAAACATTGAAAAAACTCCTATTACTTTTCATATTTGCGTTTATTGCAGTCGCAGGAAAGGCTCAGGTGGGCTATAATTACAAAGAGTTTTCCGTCGGTCTGGATATAAGTTACCAGCGGGGGTACACCAATGTCAGCAGGCAGGATAATCATGTTGCGCAAAATATCAATTTTACGTATAACTACAGCCCTTATATTCCTCTTACTGCCGAATTGCAATTCGGAACGCTGTCCGGCGGTGGCACAACACCAAACCTTGACCCGTTCGGCCGTATGTATACCAATCATTATGAGGGCCTTATTTTACACGGCGATCTTGGATTAGGGGAAGTGATCGACTATGACCAGAATGATTTGCTGGGTTTTGTAAAAAACTTTTATTTCGGCACGGGTATCGGTTTTATATTTAACAATAATACGGTACAACGCACCAATGTAATCGCCGCAAACGGCCCTACCAGCGGTTCTGATGTATATGTATTCCCGGGGAGCAACAGTAGTGTTAACATTACCATTCCATTACGGTTTGGTTATGAGATTAAATTCTACAATGAATTCCAGGAGCCTTTTATGGCGGTTGATATCGGATATACGCACAGCATGGTATTCGGAGAAGGTCTTGACGGTTATGACGATCCCCAATCTAAATTTAAGAATAATGCGTCCAATCAATATCGTCAGATCCTGGTGGGTGTAAAATTCAGCTTCGGTAATATCACTTCCTACAACAAAGTCATCAGAAGCAATTTTTATTAATTGAATATAGAGGAGATCCGCGATTATTGTCTGGCAAAACCAGGTGTGACCGAGGGCTTGCCTTTCGGAGAGGATACCCTGGTATTTAAGGTCGGCGAAAAGCTTTTTCTGCTGACAAGTCTTTCCCTTGGCCATGAGTTCAATGTAAAATGCGATCCTGAACACGCCATATCCCTTCGTGAAGAGCATCCTGAAGTCCGGCCGGGCTATCATATGAATAAAAAGCACTGGAACACCGTTCGCACGGATGGCAATTTAACCCGCCGGCAATTATGTGAAATGATCGACCATTCCTACGATCTGGTATTCAGGGGTCTTCCAAAAAATATCAGGGAAAATATTAAATAGAGCTACGCACGCATCTGCAATAGGATTATCCATGCATTTGTGTCAGCTCCGCCCTTTGATTATTAAAGTCCGGTCCTATATTTGCCAAAAATATTTTTTATGAACAAATGCTTCCTGGCATTATTGATCTGCCTTGTTTTTTCTCAGGCCAAGGCACAGCCAACACCTTTTGAATTAAGTAAGGATAAAAACTATACTGCAACCTATTCGGAGGTCATTGCTTATTACAGCAAGCTGGCCAAACAATATCCACAGATGAAAATGATCAATTACGGCACTACGGATATAGGAAAGCCATTAAGTCTGATCGTATTGTCAAAAGAAAGGATCTTTGATCCGGCGTTGATAAAAAAACAGAACAAACGGGTCCTGTTGATCAATAATGGCATCCATCCCGGTGAACCGGAGGGCATTGACGCCAGTATGATGCTCGTGCGCGACCTGCTGAAAAAAAATCAGCTGCCCAAAGACGTAGTTTTATGTTTTATTGCGGTATATAATATTGACGGCTGTCTGAACCGCGGTCTGTCGCGCATCAACCAGAATGGGCCGCGAGCTTATGGATTTCGGGGGAATTACAGGAACCTTGATCTGAACCGCGACTTTATAAAGGCCGATAGTAAAAATGCCCTGGCCTTTGAGCAGATATTGAACACCTGGCAGCCGGAAGTGTTTTTGGATAATCACACCAGCGACGGCGCCGATTACCAATATGTGATGACCCTGATTGAGACGCAAAAAGACAAGCAAAACCCGATTCTAGCTGAATATACTTCAAAAACCCTTTCACCCGAACTGTACAGGCGGATGGCAAAAAGCGGCTATGAAATGACGCCCTATGTGGAAGAAATAAAAGGAACGCCCGATTCCGGCATCGTAAGTTTTTTGGAGACGCCCCGCTTTGCCACCGGATATACCGCCCAGCACAATATCATTAGCTATATTACCGAAACGCATATGCTTAAACCTTTTGACAAAAGGGTGTATGCTACTTATGATTTCATGCAGAACCTGATTAGATATTTGCGAGCGGGATGCCAAGCTGATCGGCGAGGTAAAGCGCAAGGCCGACGACCAGGTCAAAGCAGCAGACACTTTTGCGCTTAACTGGGAGCTGGATGAACAGAAGTATGATACCCTTACTTTTAAAGGATACCAGGCCGGTCACAAGACCAGTGAAGTGAGCGGGCTTCCGCGTTTGTATTATGACAGGAACAAGCCTTATACAAAAACCATCAAGTATTATGATAATTACAAAGCGACGGTATTTGCCGATAAGCCTGCAGCCTATATTATTCCCCAGGCATGGGAAAAGGTGATTGAGCTGTTTAAGCTGAATAATGTTGTCATGCACCGGCTAACGCATGATACCACAATCGATCTCCAGATGTATTATATCGGCGATTATAAAACGCCGTCCAGCGGCCCTACGAGGGGCATTACCTGCACAGTAATGTAAAGCTAAACCCAGTTGAGCTCGAAAATAAAATTTTATGCAGGCGATTACGTAGTGTACACCAACCAGGCTCTGAACCGGTACATTGTCGAGACGCTGGAGCCGCAGGGCGTAGATTCATTTTTTGCCTGGAACTTTTTTGATTCCATTTTGGGCGAAAAGGAGTATTTTTCGGATTATGTGTTTGAAGATGTCGCTGCCGAGTTGTTGAAAAAAGATCCCGAACTGCGGAAAAAACTGGAAGAGGAAAGAGCGAAGTGATCCCAAAATGGCCGGCAGTGCCGCTGCGCAATTAAATTTTGTTTATCGTAATTCGCCGTATTTCGAAAAAACCTATCTTCGGTACCCGGTAGGCAGGTTATTAACCGATACCAAACTCGACATTCAATAACAGATGGAACAAGATTTCAGTTTTTTGCAGACCCCGGTAGCCTGGGTCATTTTTGCTGTAACCGTGGCGGTATCGCTGATTGCATTTTCTAACGAAAAGCTCTATGACCGGCTGATACTGCAGCCTTATAATGTGTCCCGCGGGCAAGTATGTCTATACCCTGATCACCAGCGGATTTATCCATGCACGACTGGATGCACTTGATTTTTAATATGATGACTTTTTATTTTTTCGCATTTCAGCTCGAAGCGGTAATCGGGCACTGGCAATTTGCGCTGCTTTATTCGGTGAGTTTAATACTAAGTGACCTGCCCTCGGTTATAAAACACAAGAATGATTTCTGGTACCGCAGCCTGGGGGCATCCGGGGCCATCAGCGCGGTGGTATTCAGTGCGATATTATTTAATCCCTTGGCAAGCATGGGATTGCTCTTTATCCCGATTCAGATTCCGGCAGTTTTGTTTGGGATATATATCTGATTTACTGCTCCTATGCTTCAAAAAAGGGCATTGGCAATGTCAACCATGATGCGCATTTCTTTGGTGCCCTGAGCGGAATTATGATCACCGTAATATTAATACCACAGGTGGTTCCCTATTTTTTCCATACGATCACAGAGCGAGTTCAATCTTTTCTGCACTGATAAAATTCCCGCCACTGTCGAGTAAGAAACTCATGGGGTTTTCGGGGTTTTTGATGATCTCCAGGAGAACGAAGCCCCATTTTTTCCAAAAGTTTTCCAGCACCTGCCCATAGGTTTTGGTCTGCCAGAAATCAAATAAAGGCTTGCTGCTCATGCCCCGCAAGGGCATGTGCTTCAATAAAAATGGTATCTCCGGCAGGTAATACATTGTACTCCGGCAGACGGTTGAATAAATAAGCTGAATAAAATATGCGGGCATTAAATTCTTCGAACTGGATGGGGTGAAGTACCTGGCCCTCTATTTTTTCCAGTATTTCTTTATGGTAGGAGCGGTTTACGCCATTGTCCTGCAGGCAGATGATCAGCCCGAAATCTTTTATCCGCAGCGAAAAAGTTAAGGTATTGATCTCGTCGCGGTAACCAAACAGGTCAGCCTCGTTATTTACCTTAAATAAAAACAGGCTGAAGGGCTTAAAATCCTCAAATACGATAGGCTGATTAAGGCTTTGCAGCATCAAATGCAGGTTGCTGAATTTGTGGATGAGCGATTGCGAAATGTTAAACTCCTGGCCCTGTGCGTGCTGCTGCCGTATTCCGGTCTGCACCTCGTTAAATATAATGCCATAAAGCAATTTACCTGCCCATTGAAATAGCTTTACCTCATCCACCTGTTTTACCGCCTATAGCCTGTAGCAAAGGCCGCAGCGATTTCTGCCTCCAGGGGTTCCAGGTATTGCGCATTAACATGGGCAGCACAGGGAATTTTTAGGTCTTTATAGGTAGCAATGCTTTCATCCAGCAGCTTAAAAGGCTGTTCTTCCAGGTTGTAACGGCTCATCAGCCAGGCTGGGAAAACCTGTATTTTTTCCTCCTCCGACGTCAGATCCTGTCCCGATAAAAAACAGGTGCGGTTACTGAAATTGAATTTTTGGAACGGGTAATAAATTTGTGCCGGCATGGGGGCAAAGATAAGCAGGAATTTAGATTGAATATTTTAGCTTTGAATTTTAACATGGAACTGACTTTTCAACCTTTCGAACTCGAGCTGAATCACCCTTTTACAATCGCTAAATTTTCGCGTACCTCTACGCCGGTGATGCTGCTGCAGATTGCGCACGAGGGCTATACGGGCTATGGCGAAGCTTCTATGGTGCCCTACATGGGCGAGAGCCAGCCAAGCGCAGCGGATTTTTTGGACAGGGTAGATGCCAGGCAATTTAAATATCCCTTTAATTATGCCCAGATCATCGGCTACCTGGATAGCCTTGCGCCCGGCAACCCAGCGATCAAAGCAGCGATTGATATCGCCCTGCATGATCTCGAGGGCAAGATCTGCGGCAAGCCATGCTGGCAATTACTGGGCAGCGATCCGCGGAAAATGCCGGTAACCAGTTTTACCGTCGGCATTGATAAGCCGGAGATTTTGGTCAAAAAGTCAAAGATGCCAGAGACTGTAAGGTAATTAAAGTAAAACTGGGTCGTGACAGTGATAAGGAACTGATTCAAACCATTCGTACGGTGACCGATGCTGCCGCTGTATGTAGATGCCAACCAGGGCTGGACCGATTTGCAGCAAAGCCTGGAGATGACCCACTGGCTGCATGAACAAGGTGTCTTACTGATCGAGCAGCCGATGTTAAAAACCGACCCGGATAGCAACGCCTGGCTTACCGAGCGCAGCCCCATACCCATTATTGGCGATGAAGCCGTTCAGCGTTTGCCTGATGTGGAAAAGGCAAAGGGAGTCTATCATGGCATTAATATAAAACTGATGAAATCGGCCGGGATGTACGAGGCACAGCAGATGATATTGAAGGCAAAAGAGCTGGGATTAAAGGTATTGATCGGTTGCATGAGCGAAACCAGTTGCGCCACGCTTGCCGCCGCTTCTCTGGCCCCTCAATGTGAATGGGCCGACCTTGATGGCCCGTTGCTAGTAAGCAATAATCCGTACCAGATGCCGGAATTTAGGGATGGAAAATGGGTGCTGAATAACGAGCCGGGGCTAGGGTTATCCTCCAGGTAAGCTTCATTGTTGGCAGACATCCTAATCGGATGGGTTTGAATCATGTTTAAGTCTGAGGAAACTTATTCCAGCACCTGGTAAATTACCGAAGGCTTAACTTTATTTTTTAAGACAACTTCGCCGATCAACTGGCATTTAAACGATTCCTTCGCCACTTCATAAACGTCCTGGGTGATAACGATCTGTCCCGCTTTAGCAGCTGCTTGCAGCCTTTGTGCAAGATTTACGGTGTCGCCTATTACCGTATAATCCAGCCTTTTGAGCGATGCTGATCCGATATTGCCCGATATCATCTCCCCGGAGTTTATGCCGATGGATACCTCGGGTTTGAAGACCTGACTATCTGTTGATAGTCCTTCTACCTTTTTTATCTGTTCCCTGGCGGCCAGGGCAGCATCTATAGCCCTGTCCACATGGAAGTTCCCCCTGAATACAGCCATTACAGCATCACCCATAAATTTGTCCACATGGCCATTTTGGGCAATAACCTCTTTAACGATAATATCGAAAAGTGTATTCAGGATGTTAACCACCTTGTTGGCTGCTGTATTCTCGGTGATCGCAGTGAATCCGCATATGTCAATGAACATGACCGTTGCCTGTACCGTTTCATTCTCGAGCAGGCTTTTTTCATATTCTTTGCTCGTCATAAAATTCAGTACGTTTTCGTCCACATACATTTTTAAAATGTTGTTTTCCTTTATTGCTGCAAGGGTCGCCCTGGTTTGAAGTACATGCAGCAAAGTCTTTTCGATCGTCACGTCCAGGTCTTCAAAATCGACGGGTTTACAAACAAAGTCAAATGCCCCCCGGTTCATGGCCGTGCGGATATTTTGCATATCGCCATATGCCGAGACCATTACTGCTTTTACAATAGCGCTTGATTCTGATAGTCGGTTCAGTAGGGTAAGGCCGTCCATGATCGGCATATTGATGTCGCTCAGCAGCACATCAACATCCGGATTTTCCTGGAGCTTTTGTAACGCATCCTCTCCGTTTTGCGCAAACACAAACTCGTAGATATTTTCTCTTATCTTACGTCTGAATTTTTGCTTGACGAGGAGTTCCAGGTCAGCCTCATCATCAACTACCAGTATTTTGGCCATTATTCAATAAAGCTTTTTAGTTTGTCCTTTAATAAATTGAAATCAAGCGGTTTTGTTAAAAAATCGTTTGCTCCATTTTGTATCGCCTGCCTGCGGTTTTCCTCATCGCCATAGGCGGTGATCATCATCACAACAGGCGGCGGGGTTTCATATTCATGCCTGATGCGCGAAAGCAGCTCAATTCCGGTCATGCCGGGCATATTAATATCCGATAAGATCAAAACGATCTCTGATGTTGCCGAATGCAGGTAACCCAGTGCTTCTTCTCCCGAAAGGGCGAAAGAGAAATCATATTCACCGGTTTTTATTTCTTTACGGAAACGCTGCAAAAATAGGGGTTGTACATCAGTTTCGTCATCTACTACTAAGATTTTCATTGAGTTGGTGCTAAATTATGATAATAAGTTTAAACATTTATCGGTATACTAATAATAAACTCGGTGTATTCGCCCTCCCTGGTATTCACGCTTATCGTGCCGCCATGTCCCTTCACTATGATATCGTAACTCATCGACAGGCCCAGTCCGGTGCCTTCGCCGGTCGGCTTGGTCGTAAAAAAAGGCTGCATGATCTTATCCTTGATATTTGGGGGAATCCCTGTTCCGTTGTCTTTGACCCTGGCAACGACGCTTTTCTTGTCCCGGCCTGTACTTACCTCGACAGTCGGCTTATAATCAGCACCTGCGATTTTTTGCTTTTGTTGAACGGCATAAAATGCATTGGTAAATAAATTGAGCAGTACCCTTCCTACATCCTGCGGCACCATGTCTGCCTTGGGCAGGGTGTCATCAAAATGTGTGATCAGCTCAGCATTAAACGATTTGTCTTTGGCGCGCAGGCCGTGGTAAGCCAGTCGTAAATACTCATCGGCCAGTACATTGATATCTGTAGGTTCCTTCTGCCCGCTGCTTGCCCTTGAATGTTGAAGCATGCCCTTTACAATACCATCTGCCCTGCGGCCGTGGTGACGGATCTTTTCAAGGTTCTGCTTGATGTCCGAAGCAATTGCCATAGCCTCCTGGGCATCTCCACGGCCGAGCTCCGTTTCCATTTCGTCTATCAGCTCCATACTGACATCGGAGAAGTTATTCACGAAGTTGAGCGGGTTTTGTATCTCGTGGGCAATCCCGGCGGTAAGTTCCCCCAGCGAAGCCATTTTTTCAGATTGTATTAGCTGATTTTGAGTGGTTTTTAACTCCCCAAGGGTTAGCTGCAGTTCGTCCTTTTGTTTTTGCAGTTCGACGGTGCGTTCCTGTACCAATGATTCGAGCTCTGCCCGCCGCTCTGCGCTGATGCGTAATTCCTCTTCCTGCTTCCTGGACATCGCCCATTTTGCAAATATCCAGACAAAGGCTGCTATCGTGGCCCAATCAAAATAGTTGGAGTATTTTTCATAAAATGCGGGCATAATGAGCTGTGTGAGTAGATTCACCAGACCCATGACCACCAAAGGAATATTGGCCACCAGGTACGGGCGCTGCGATTGCAGATCTGCCTGCGTGTTCACGTAATAAATAAGGCCGGCCAGAAGCACCACGCCAATAACGACCCTGGGCGCGTCTTCCAGGGTAAAGGATATACCATACAAGGCAACAATCACCCAGGTGCCGACTTGCAACAGCCGGCGCCACTTAGGATAAAGGATAGAAAATTTTAGCGCCTTCTTTAAGCGATTGATAAGTAAAAAGGCTGCCAGGAAGTAAAAAAAATCCATGTCTTAAATAAGGGGGTACTGATTTGATAGCTAATGTAATTATTAAAACTGAAACTACCTACCTGTAACAGACAGGTATCCGCATCACTTTATAGAAAGTCTGACCACAAATTCTGAACCTTCACCCTCTTCGGTATTGATACTGATCGTTCCGCCGTGCCCGCTCACCACGATATCGTAGCTCAGTGATAAGCCCAGGCCTGTTCCCTCACCTGTGGGTTTTGTCGTAAAGAACGGCTGCATGATCTTGTCTTTTATTTTATCGGGAATACCACCTCCGTTATCTTCTACTTTAATAACCGCCATTCCATTTTCCCTTGCCGTAGTAACCGTTACCTGCGGTTTATAGCTCGTCGCCCGCTGTTTTGCGTTTTTGGTTTACGGCGTAAAAGGCATTGTTAAACAGATTGAGCATTACTCGACCGATATCCTGCGGGACCACATTTACCGGAGGCAGGTCTGCATCAAAACGGGTGACCAGCTCGGCGTTAAAAGATTTGTCCTTTGCCCTCAGGCCGTGATAGGCCAGGCGCATGTATTCGTCAGCAAGCGCATTGACATTGAACGGTTCCTTTAGCCCGGTTCCGCCCTTGGAGTGCTGCAGCATGCCCTTTACTATACCATCAGCACGCTTGCCATGGTGCTGTATCTTCTGCAGATTTTGTTCCAGGTCACCGGCGATCGCAATGGCTTCCCGTGTGTTGCCGCTTGCCAGCTCTGCTTTTAACTCGGTGGTTAATTCAGCGCTTACCTCTGAGAAATTATTCACGAAATTTAATGGATTCTGAATCTCATGAGCGATCCCCGCTGTAAGCTCGCCCAGTGACGCCATTTTTTCAGATTGGATGAGCTGGGTTTGGGCGGACTTTAATTCACTGAATGCTTTTTCAAGATGATCGCGCTGGGCTTCAATCTCCTCCTTTTGCTGCAGGACCTCTTCGGTACGGACATGCACTTTATGCTCGAGCGTGCGCTTTTCTTTGAGCAGGCTTAAAGAACGGAAGTATATAAAGGCCCAAAGGCTTCCTGCAAAAGCCAAAGCAAAAAGGATGTAGGCCCACCAGGTTTGCCACCATGGTGGTGAAATGATAATTCCAATGTGCTTTTCGCTGAGTAGCCCGTCTGCATTTATACTTTTTAGTTTAAAGGTATATTTGCCCGCAGGAATATTATAATAATTTGCAGCCTGGTCCGATCCGGCATCGCGCCATTTGCTATCGTAGTTTTCAAGCATATAAAATACCTGGTCATCACCATATTCACTCGCGTAGTCAATATTCGCAAACCCAAAAGAGAATGTGGACTGGTTATGGTTCAGACGAATTTCTTTAGTACTGAAAGCAGGCTGGGTCAATATTCCTCCGGCAATTGGTTGCAAGGGTACGTCGGCCAGCAAAAATTTGTTAATAACAATATTGGGAGCAGGGGTACGGTGCAATAATTTATCTGGATGGAATGCAAAATATCCGGATGAATCTCCCCATAGCAATTCGCCGTCATGTCTCGTGTATCCTAAAAATGACAGGGCATTCAAGTTTACGCCCTGCCTTTTTCCATAAATATTCGTTTCGCCGTTCCTTAAATTGAGTTTTACGATGCCGGAATTGGTCAGTAACCAAAGATTCATTTCATGGTCCTCGGTTATACTGTAAACCGGCGAGCCCTCCATAGCAAAAATCGAAAAATCATCCGCTTTCTTATCATATCTGAAAAGACCGGTTTCCGACCCTGCAAACAAATTACCATGGCTATCACTCAATATGAAGCAGCCCCGGCTTTTCAGGTATCTTTTGAAACGGCCGGTTTCCTCACTATATCTGCTCAGACCAATGTTTGTCCCAAGCCACAAATTTTTATCATGATCAACAGCGATACTATTAATCATATTGTTGCTGATGCTGGTCGAATCTTTCGGATCGTTTAGAAAATGTTTGAAGGTCCTGGTTTTGAGATCCAACCGATCCAGACCCGACACGGTTCCGAGCCATAATTTACCCTCCTCACTTTGATTAAGGACGAAGACGGTATCTGAAATTAGACTCTTTGTGTTGCCGCTTTGATGATGATAAACGGTAAAATCCTTTTTGACCGGGTCAAAAAGGTACAGTCCGTTAAAACTCGAAATCCAAATTTTATTGTCATTATCCTTTTTAATATCTAAAAGAAAAGGCGGTGCTGGCGCTGTCTTTTTATCAATATAAAATGTTTGCTCGAGGCTGTCGTTTATTTTGTGTACCAGGCCCTTATTGGTTGTCATCCAAAAGGCCTTGCCGGTATCGTCTAAAAATGAAGCAACTGTTTTACCCGTATAATGATAAGGCAGCTTGCTTTGATAGGGGCTAATCTTGTAAAACTCTAAACCATTAAAAGGGGAAATCCAAAGTACGCCGTCCCTGGCTTTACAGAAACTCCAGAATTCACTCCGCTCTAATTTTTCTTTACTGCCAGCACCATTTCCGTACCATGCTAAAGCCTTGCTTCGAGGATCATATACATTTATCCCTCCTGTAAAAGTTCCTATCCATATTTTCCCCGATATGTCTTCGCCGATAAATGTGATATGGTCCATAGCGGCGGCATCTTCGGGTTTTTTTAAAGGAGGGCGGCTAAGTTTTCCGGGATGCGAGGGATCATACGTATGGCGCTGAAAAGTCCCTTTTTCCCGGTTCATGGAATGCAGGCCATCGCCGGCCGTACCCACCCAAAATGTACCGCGGCTGTCTTCGAAAATGGCGCCTACCCGGTTGTCGGTCAAACTGGACGTATCATCTGCACGGTGCATGTACCGGGTAAATTTTCCGGTTTTTTTATCCATTCTGTTCAGTCCGCCCTCGCCTTTGGGTGTTTCTCCTCTCCAGGTACCGCCTGTACCTACCCACATTGTTCCCTGCCTGTCTTCATAAAGTACCCGGACCTGGTTATTGCTCAGGCTTGCCTGGTCGTTAGCACCATGGGTAAAATGTTTAAACGTCCCTGTTTTGGGATCAAATTTATCCAGCCCCCCGTTTGTGCCAAACCACATAGTTCCCTGGCGGTCTTCCAGAATTGCCCTGATGGTGTCATTCACTAAACTTGCCGGATTGCCACGCTGGTGACGAAAGTGAGTAAAGGTATTGGTAGCCGGATCAAAACGGTCCAGCCCGGTAACATAAGTAGCGATCCAGATTATCCCGTTTCGGGCCGCATAGACTTTTTCCATCTTACCGGGCGAAATAGAATTCGGGTTCTTGGAAACATACCGGTAGGAGGTATATTGACGGCCATCGTACTTATCCAGGCCGATGTCGCTGGCGATCCATAAATAACCCTGCGGGTCCTGCGCGATACCAAATACACCGGTCCATGGCACCTCCTTTGGAGGATCAACCGGCGTAAAATGAATGACTTGGGCAAAGACATGGCAGCAGCACAGCATGCTGCTAATGATCAAAGCACTAATTTTCAGGCGCATGCGCATGGTGAGGTCAACAAAATGCATTACATATACTTACTATATCAACTCAATCACTGGTATTTAGTTTACAGGCAGGGTAACGATAAACTCTGTAAATTCCCCATCTTTTGTGATGACATCGATCTTTCCGCCATGTTCCTTTACCACAATATCATAACTCAATGACAGGCCCAGTCCGGTTCCCTCGCCCGTTGGCTTGGTCGTGAAAAACGGCTGCATGATCTTGCCTTTGATTGGCTCCGGTATCCCGTTGCCATTGTCTTTTACCCTGATTACTGCGTGACCGTTTTCTCTTAAGGTATTTACGCTGACCTCCGGCTTATAACTGGCCTCGCCTGTTTTTTTCTTTTGGTTTACCGCGTAAAAGGCGTTGTTGAACAGGTTGAGCAATACGCGCCCCATATCCTGTGGTACCACATTTACCTTTGACAGACTTTGATCAAAATCGGTTACCATTTCGGCGTTGAAAGCCTTGTCTTTTGCCCTCAGGCCATGATAGGATAGCTTAAGAAATTCATCTGCCAGCACATTGATATCGGTTAGCTGTCGTTCTCCGGTGCTGCTGCGGCTGTGCTGAAGCATGCCTTTTACAATAAAATCAGCCCGCCGGCCATGATGATGTATTTTTTTCAGGTTCTGTTCTATATCATCAGCGAGTGCTATGGCCTCTTTGCTGTTGCCGGCTTTCAGTTCCGCTCTCAGATCGCTGGTCAATTCAACAGTAACTTCCGAGAAATTATTGACAAAATTGAGCGGGTTTTGTATTTCATGGGCGATGCCAGCAGTGAGCTCACCGAGCGAGGCCATCTTTTCGCGCTGTACAAGCTGGTTTTGCGTGAGCTGCAAATCGTTCAGAGCCCGGTTGGTTTGGTCGCGCTGCTCTTCAATTACTTTTTTCTGCTTACTTAAAAGCATATTGGCCTTGTGTTTTTGCCGGTTGCTTTTAAAAAGTATGATACCAATGGTAGCAATTAGGGTTAGCACGCCCAGTGAGCCGAGGAGAAAATAATACTGCATTTTTTTCTCCTGGTTGAGGGCAGTGATCTGTGCCTGTTTTTTTGCCAGATCATAATTGTACTTTAACAAGGTGGCACGGTTGCTCACTTCTGCATTATTCATACTATCGCGGTAGCTGATGTACAGCGTGTGGTATTTATAGGCATTGGAAAAATCTCCCAGCGCAGCATAGGCACCAGTCAATACGCCGCAGTTATCGCGCATGAATTCCAGGGTGCTTGTCTGTTTTGCTGCGTCAAGCCCCTTTTTGCCATAATAGAGGGCGCTGTCGGCTTTTCCCAGCCGAAGGTATGCGCGCCCAAGTATGCCGTATATCCAGGCCGTGCCTTCAACATCACCGATTTTCTGAGCGCCGTAAAGTGATTTGAATGCATATTTGAAAGCCAGGGGCAAATTATTCATTCGGACATATACGTCCGCCATATTGCTTTCATTAAGTTCGATAGTGTAAGGGGCACGTTGGTGGCTGAGGCCCTCCTGGTAGGCTTTTAAAGCCTCGGGGTATTTTCCCAACAGGCGGTAACGCTCACCGATATGGTTCAGCAGATTGGATTGCAGACCTGCATTTCCGATTTTTTTATTTGCATCAAACGCTTTCTTATAGGTTGACAGGGAGTTTGGCTGATCGCCCAGCGATGTATACAGTGCACCCATTTGCGACCATGCCAGCGCCATGTCATTGAGTGAGCCCGCATCCTCGGCAGTTTTTTCTGCCTTTAATATCCATTCCATTGCCCGGGGATAATCACTCAATGAGTTCTCGTAAATGCTTGATATCGTTCTTTGACAATTGGCAATCAATGCCCTGTCGGGCGTTTTCTGCGCGCTGGCTTCCGCTTGCAAGGCATAGGCAAGCGCCTGTTTGTTTTCTGTAGTTTGCTGTTTTGCTCGTGCCACGTTCAAAAGGGCGTATGCTAACAAGGCGTGGTCGTTGTTTTTGCTGGCTATATCAACCACCTGCTGCGAAATTGCCAGTGAACCGCCTTTATCTCCTTTTTGCAAAACCACCCTGGCACGGCCGGTAAGTGCATAGCCCCTGCCCATCTCGTAACTGGTTTTCTCGGAGATTGCCAGCGCTTCGGCTGAGAGCGTATCGATCATTCCCGGCGATACGGAAAGCAGGCTCAGCTGATTCAGCCTGTTTACCCTGAACGTATCGGCTTGGGGATGCTCCCTGAGCTGCTGCTGCAATTTGCGTATCTGCGCATCCTGCGATAAAGCGTGCAGGGCATCAGTCAGTATCAATAGGACTATCAAAGCTTTTTTCATAATGTTCCATGGATTAAAATAGGTAATTGTATGCTGAACGTCGTAAATTCTCCCTCTTTGCTGTCTATCTCGATTTTCCCCTGGTGCCCGTTCACCACGATATCGTAACTTAGCGAAAGGCCCAGACCGGTTCCCTCGCCGGTGGGCTTGGTGGTAAAAAACGGCTGCATGATTTTGTCCTTTATGCCCGCCGGAATGCCGGTGCCATTGTCCCTTACGCTGATGATTGCGTGCCCGTTCTCTCTTACCGTATTTACGGTTACCAGTGGCTTATAATCCGCTCCGGCAGTTTTTTGCTTTTGATTGACAGCATAGAATGCATTGTTAAACAAATTAAGCAGCACGCGGCCTATGTCCTGGGGTACCAGCTCGAGCTTGGGCAAGTGCTGATCGAAATAGGTTATCATTTCCGCATGGAACGATTTATCTTTTGCTCTGAGTCCATGGTAAGACAGGCGCAGGTATTCTTCGGCCAGCTTGTTGATGTCCGTTGTTTCCCTGGTATTGCCACTCGCCCTGGAGTGCTGCAGCATCCCCTTTACAATAACGTCGGCGCGCTGGCCGTGATGTTTTATTTTTTCCAGGTTTTGTTTAATGTCTGCTGCAATTGCTCTAACTTCTTTAGTGTCACCCTTATCTAATTCAGCTTCCATTTCCTGCACCAGTTCCGCACTTACTTCCGAGAAATTGTTGACGAAATTCAGAGGGTTCTGGATCTCATGGGCAATACCAGCGGTAAGTTCACCCAATGAGGCCATTTTTTCTGATTGAATAAGCTGGTTTTGAGTCGTTTTTAAATGGTCTAATGTGGTGCGTATTTCGGCAGTTTGCCGGTTTACCTCGGCTTCCAGTATGGTTTGCCGGCTCAGGGCCTCCTGCTTTTTTTCTTCTGAAAGCTGAACTACCTGCTGGGCATTTTGCCGCACTTCCCCAATGATTTCCTTAAAGCGCATGGCCACATAGCCAAGCATTGAAAGCGGGAAGGAGAGCAAAAATCCGGTAAATAAATAAAATGACATATCAGCAGCCCGTGCAGCTGCCTGCTCGATCATATTATATGCTGCCGAGGCCATAAAAAATAGCGCTGATGACAACAGTCCGGCGACAATGCACCATTGTGCGCCGCGCAGGTTTCTCCAGGAGGAAACGATATAATAGGTGCAAACAATAATCACAAAGACATTACAAGCGGCCCAAATCCAAAATCCAGCCATAGGAAGAAAATTATTTATCGCGCTGTATACTACGATGGCAACGAGTATTACTTTAAACCATCGGGACATGGTTCGTTTAAAGACATTGGCCAGGATTACCGGTATGCTGATCAGTATTAGTTCGATCAGTAAATTAAGGGCGCAATTGCTAATCATTACGTCAAGATATACCGCAGGATTGAGGGTACGCGAGAAGGCATAGGTTGCCAAAGAAAAAAAAGTTGAACAGGCAGCGATCAGGCGAAGTTCTTTTTCAGCCGGGTTCTGAATAAATAATAGCCAGAATAAAAGGCCCAGTACAGTGCATACGGATACCCATATGCCATCATAAATCTGTATTTTGGATATATAATCCGATAATAGTGCCGGTCCTGCCGGTCCTGATATGGCCAGTATATAATTGAGTGTCGGCCATTCTGATTTTAAACTTGCCGGCGGGATTGGACTCACATAATCTACGAAATGCATAGCTATGGTATTTTCGGCGCCCGCTTTTAGGTTAATGCCCCGTGGCCAGCGATTTGGATAGATTGGGTTTTCTGCAAACGGTTTGCCGCCCAGGCCCGTATTGCCAAAAGATGTTACCAAGGTCCCGTTAACGTAAATGTCAGCTGCGGCCCAGGCCTTCCATTTTATACCAAGCTGCTGATCATACAACGCCTTATCCAACCTTATTTTTATCCTGAACCAGCCTTCGACCCTTCCGTTTTTATCGGCATATTTCACAGAGAGGTCGGCGGGCCTTAATTTTTTCCAGCCGCTGGTATCCATTTCTTTTCTTGCCCATGTTGTATCGTTTCCCTGCCGGAAGATCCAGCCGTCCATAGCGCTTATATAGATCAGGTCCGTCGCATCAAACATGGCGGGTTTTATAGTAACTGCTTTTTGCTGATCCTGCGCTAAAGCGAAAACCGGAAATAAAAGCATTAATAAAATTCTGATACCGGTTCTCATGGTTTTAATGTTTAATGATTAGGTAGGCAAACAGTTAACTCGGTAAACTCATTTTCTTTTGTAACCAGATCTATACTTCCGCCGTGCCCCTTGACCACAATATCATAACTTATAGACAGGCCCAGCCCGGTTCCTTCACCGGTTGGCTTAGTGGTAAAAAACGGCTGCATGATCTTCTGCCTGATACCATCGGGAATGCCGCTGCCATTATCCTTTATTCTGATTATAACCTGTCCGTTTTCGCGTGCTGTATTTACAATTACTTCCGGCCTGTAGCCGGCTCCGGCAGTTTTTTGCTTTTGATGCACGGCATAGAACGCATTGTTAAAAAGGTTAAGCATCACCCTGCCGATGTCCTGGGATATTACCTCTATTGTGGGCAGATCAGGGTCAAAGTGCGTGGTCATATCGGCGTTAAATGATTTATCCTTTGCCCGCAAACCGTGATAGGAAAGCCTTAAAAATTCATCAGCCAGCGCATTGAGGTTTGTGGGCTGCTTCTCCCCGCTCGCTGATCGCGAATGCTGTAACATGCCTTTGACAATGCCGTCTGCCCGCTTGCCATGGTGTCTGATCTTTTCCAGATTTTGCTTGATATCTGCTGCGATGATCATGGCCTCAGCGGTATCGCCTTTTTCCAGTTCAGCCTCCATTTCATCGATCAATTCGGCACTTACCTCCGAAAAATTATTGACGAAATTAAGGGGGTTCTGTATTTCATGAGCAATGCCCGCAGTGAGCTCCCCCAGTGAGGCCATTTTTTCGGACTGGATGAGTTTAGTTTGAGTTGCTTTTAATTGCGTTAAAGTTTCTTCAACTTCCAGTTTGGCCGCCTCCAGTTTGTTAAAATCTTCATAACGGGCAAATGCTGTAGAGAAAGCAATGGTCAACGATTGGACCAGGCCCATTTCGTCCTGGGTCAGCGGAGCTATGTTTCCCACATACAGCATCCCCTGCAGAAAGGGCAGGAAGTGAAGGTCAAGGCTGGTATCCGGATGCTCGGTCACATACCGCTCTTTTGAGCCAACTGTTCCTTGTTCGGTCAGATTTCTGGTGTAAGCAGCAAACTCCTCCTTGCTCCAATGGATGGTAGTAACCTGTTTTTCCCGCCAGGCAGGCAATACATGCTGGCCTATTCCCTCTGAGTCAAATTTAAGGTTAAATGTAGCCAGTGCCTTGCCATCAGCTGTAGACAAATGGGTGTGAATAAGCTGCTCCTGTTCGTCTATAATGAATACTCCGCAACGAATAAAGGGAACACCCAGTACGGTCAGTTCATTCCATATCAAAGGTGTGATCCTATCCAGATCACTGGTAGTCCGCATAGATGCAATTTGACCTCGTACCCGGTCTACGGAAGCCTGTTTGATAGCTTCCTTTGCTTGTGCTTCCGCTTTTTGCAGGTCGAGGAAACGAACATAGGTCTGTTCAAAAATAGAGGCAAAACGTTTAACGATGTTTTGAGTTGCTGCATCGGATGCTTCCAGGCCGGTTACCGTCAGGCAGCCGTGAGAAAAATAAGCGTCCAGCTGGAACAGCCTGGGCGCAGGACTTGCCATTTTATCTTCATCTTCGTAAATATCGGTATACCGGATAATAAATTTTTCAAACGCTGCGAGTTCCGCCCCCTGCAGCTCGTTAAATATCAACAGGTTCTTGCGCTGCGGGCCGGGAAGCTCTTTCCAGGTGTGATACTTGTTATTATAATATTCCAGTTCCTTCATCGGAAGCGCCTGGCTGTTTAACTTCTGCTGACCGCCCGGTTTTGTGATCCATACTGCGGCATCACCAGTTTGTTCGTCGATGATACTGATGCTAAAGCGGTCGGTCTGACGTACAGCCCCCAACAACTGCAACTGATGAAACACCAGGCTCGCTGTTTCTGCCAGCTCATCAGTTTTACGCATGGCCATGGTTTGGCTGCGTACCCGTTCCATTGCTGCTTCAATTTTTGCTTCTCTGGCCTGTGCCTCGGCCTGTTTCAGGTCGTTAAAGCGGGTATAGGTAAGGTCAAAAACTTTTACGAAACGGGCAAGGATATCCAGATTGTCATCAGACAAGGGTTGTTCGCCGACGGTCTGTATTCCACCGAAATTACTGAACGAGAATGTATACCAGAGCTGTTCAGCTTCTCCCATCGCAGCCTTTACAGCATCGGGAAGTCCTCGAAAGTCCGTCTGGGTAAACAAAAACTCATGCCAGGCACGTTTTTCGGCGCCTTTCAAATCGTATACCCAATTTGGCATTCTTTCTTTCCAGGCCTTCCATGCCGCATTGGAAAAAGGCTGGTCCGGAAATGCAAAATGCAGACATTCCGGGGCGTCAACATTTGCTGGACTGATCAGCCAAATTTTTGCGGACATCGACGATTCATCTATGATATAAAGTGAACAGCCCCGGAGCCCAAAACCTAGTTTTGCAAGCTCACCGAATACCCGAGATATTAGGCTGGCCAGCTGGTTCGAACTCTGCATGGCCATAGCCATGGCACGTACCCGTTCGAGCCCTAATTCTATCTCAGCTTCACGGGCCTGGGCTTCCGCTTTTTTCAGATCCAGAAAACGGGTGTAGGTACCTTCAAAAACCGTGGCGAAGCGTTCCAGTAAGTGAATGCTTTCTGCCGGCCGTATGCTTTTGGACTGCACATTGATAAGCCCCCTGGAGAAAAAGGCCACATTGATCACCCGCCTTTGCTCGGCCTCATCTCTGCCGGCTCCGCCCATCGCCGCCCGGTAGGTGGTAAACTCATCGAGCGCTTTTCCGCTAAGATCAATGATCAGGGATTTTTCCTGTGCCTTCCAGGCTGTAAATATTCTGTTAGTTACATTGGGCTCGTCGATCGAAAATTTAAACACCCGGTTTACCTGGCTGCCGTATAGGGTTACCCAATACTCAATGACCCGTTCCTGTTCGTTAATGATACCGATGGTAGCCTGGTCGGGATCTTCGCCAAGTTCCCGGAACTGCTCAAAGAGAATAAAAGCGACCTCTGCCAGTTCCTCACTTCGCTGCATGGCCATTGTGCGGCCACGTACCCTTTCCAGTGCGGCCTCGATTTTGACTTCATGTGCTTGTAGCTCGATAACTTCTTTTTGTTTTTTCAGCATGCGGTTGGCTCGTTGCTGTTTTTTATTGGCCAGCCATAAAATAATAACGATAGCCGCCACCACGAGTAAGGCAGCCATGGCCCCATAAAATCTTATCCGGTTCTGATAAACATCCTTTTCTTTTTCCAGGTTCTGCAAACGCAGCTGCTCCCGGAAGGAGAGATTTTGAAATTGCGCCAGGCTGGCGATCCTTTTTTGATAGACGCTATCCTGAGCAGCAACGGCAAGCCCTGCATATTTGAAGGCGCTGTCCGCTTGGTTCCTTAATTTATAACTGCTGTAAAGATTTGCATAGGCTATGCCCAAGTTAATGTGCTGGCTGGTGTTGGTTCCTACAATTCTGAAGGTTTCCAGCGTTTTTCTGGCAAAATAAAGACTGGAGTCCTTTTCATTTTCGGCCAGGTAAAAGTTGGTAAGGGTTACATAGCTTCTGAGTAAATTAACCACATTATTTTGTTCGGTGGCCGTCTGAATAGCCTGGTAATAAAATTGCTTTGCTTTGATTTTATCTCCCTGATGCAATGCAATATCCCCTAAGGTCCCCAGAATGAAGCCCAGGTATTTTTTTTGTCCTGTTTTTAATGCAAGGGCTTTTGCCTGGCTTTCGAATAGCAACGCGGAATCTGCCTTACCGAGGCTGATATAAGCGGCTCCAAGGTTCATATCCGCCAGCATAACACGCGGTAGATTATTTATTTCCTCACTAATTCTTCGGGCTTCCTTAAAATGGTAGACCATTTGTTCTAAGTTTTGTGTGCGATCCATCAGCACACCAAACATGTGATGTATTAAAGCCATTATCAGCAGCCTGCTTTTTTCTGGCGTTGATTGGGGATTCGAAAGCCAGCTGTTACTGGCGGTTTTGGGATCCCTGGCAATTGAAAATGCATCCAGCAGATCGTTCAGCGCTTCCCCATATCTTCCTGTAACGGTTAGTTGATACCCTTTGACGGCAAGCCCCCTGGCTATTAAAAGTCTCTTGTTATTTTTTTTCGCCACCAATAGGGTCTTCTCAATGTAGTAAAGTGCACTGTCGCGATTTATTTCTTCAAAATAAGTATATGCCCGGAAGCCTGCCCGGTAACGCAGGGAATCGCTTGAAGCGCTTTTTAACACATTTACAATACTATCAGGCAAATGCTGTTGGGCGCAGATTCCCAATGGAAATAGCATCAGCACTATTATTTTGACTAGGGGTTTCCTTACATCCATTATGATTGAACTACGGGTAATTGAATAATGAATTCAGATCGCTCACATTCCGTGAAAATAACATGTCCCTTCACGATCGTATCATAAGTTAATGACGATCCCAATCCTGTTCCTTCAGCTGTTGGCTTTGTGGTGAAAAAGGGCGGCATGATATTGTCTTTAATGTTTTCCGGGGTGCGTAACCCGTGTAAATTTGGCCATTGGCTTATGCGTAATTTGATAATCTGATATAAATTCCGGTCTTCAAACTTTGTCAGAGGGGTAACAGAATGATGAACTCCGAGCCTTCACCTTCGATGCTGTTGATCTGAATATTCCCCCCATGCCCCTTTACCACCATGTCGTAGGTTAATGACAGCCCCAGCCCGGTTCCCTCGCCCGTCGGTTTGGTAGTGAAAAATGGCTGCATGATCTTCTCTTTAATTCCATCAGGGATCCCGCTTCCGTTGTCTTTCACCCTGATAATTACCTGCCCGTTTTCCCTGCCGGTAACCAGGATGACTTCGGGTTTGTAATTTTCGCCTGCAGTCCTGCGTTTCTGGTTCACCGCATAGAATGCATTGTTGAACAAATTGAGCATCACCCGGCCCATATCCTGCTGGACCACGTTGACTTTGGGCAGTCCCGGCTCCAGGTGGGTCAGCACATCAGCATTGAAGGATTTATCTTTTGCACGCAGGCCATGATAAGATAGCTTTAAGAATTCATCGGCCAATACATTGATGTCGGTCGGCTGCTTTTCGCCGGTACCGCTGCGACTGTGCTGCAGCATCCCTTTGACGATAAAATCTGCTCTGCGGCCGTGCTGAGAGATCTTCTGCTGATTATCCTTTATGCTGACAGCAATGGATTTCACGTCGTCAAAATTACGTTTATCGATTTCCAGCTGCATTTCATCAATCAGCTCTGTGTTTACCTCCGAAAAATTATTGACGAAGTTCAGCGGGTTCTGTATTTCGTGGGCTATGCCTGCCGTCAGCTCACCCAGCGAGGCCATCTTTTCGGACTGTACGAGCTGGGTTTGGGTGGTCTTCAGGTCGGCCAGCGTTTTTTCAAGCGTTTTGCGCTGCGTTTCGATCTGCTCGTTTTGCTGCCGGAGTAAGGTGTTGGCTCTTTTTCGTTTCTGATTAGCGAATAACAGGATGGAGGCTACCAGCGCAAATACACCCAATACGGCTATCAGCGTATAGAAACGCACCTTGTTTTGGTATTCCGCTTTTGCATCTTCAATTTCGTGGCGCCGCTGCTCTTCCTCGAAAGTCAGATTTTGTATTTGCAGGTTTTTTTGCTGACTGAACAGCGTATCACTTGCCTTAAGCATCTGCTGCTGATAGCCGAAGGCCTCCTTGAAATCATTTTTTGATCTAAATACTTCGGTAAGCAGCGTGGTGGCGCGCATTACCTGCTCGGGATCCCTATCGAGTCTGGCCTGCACCAATGCCTGCCTGGCATAATCGATGCAGGAATCAATTTTATTTTCGGCCCGGTAAGCTTCGGCCATCCTGCGGTAATTTTCGCTCAGCAAATAATGATTGTCCAGCTTGGGTATCGTGGCGATACTTTTTCTATAAAAAGCTATTGCTCCCGGGAAGTTCCCCTTCTTAAATTGAATGATGCCGAAACTGCGGATCGGGTACCCGATATTCGCGGTATTTTTGGTTTTTATGCCGAAATCGTAGGCTTTCTTGATATAGAAGTACGCTGAATCGAGCTTATTGTAGTCGATATATGCCCTTCCGATATTATTGTAGGAAACTACCAAAAGATCATTCACATGATTTTTTTCAGCAATGTATTTGCATTGATAATAATTGTCGAGCGCCTTTTGGTAGTCTTTAAGTACCGAATAGGTAAGACCCAGGGTATTGTAGCAGGACAGGATTGACCGGGTATCATTGATCTTTTTTGCCTTGGGCAATGTTTCAAAAGTCATTTTCAGCGAACCCGGCAGATCGCCGTCCCGGTTCAGGTAAGTGGCTATCAGCGTCAGCGCCCTTACCTCACCGTGCTCGTAATGAATTTTACGAGAAAGGATCAGACTTTGCTGGGCGCAGCGCATGCCCGAATCACGGTTAGTTGTAAGAAAAACCCTGCTGCTTTTTTCCTGAAGCAACTGAACATAGGTCGTATCCTGCCGGTTTTTTTTGTACGATGCGCTCAGACTATCAACGTTATTTTTCTGAGCCGCTGCCGGCACACGCCAGGCCGCAAGCAACAATAGGAAAAAGATGGTTTTTTTTACCGGCGCAAAATGCTTCTCCATGGGAAAGTGATAAGCTTAAAATAATGTTTTAAGATAACCACTTTATTTGGTAAATAGCAAATTTTCAAGCCGTAAGCGCCTGATATGCAAAAAGTAATGGGCCTTGCCTGAAGTTATTTTTTCATTTCTTCCTGTATCGCCCTCAAAAACTCACCGGCATGTAGAGAGCCAATGATGTAAACCAGGCCATCACGGTCGGTTAAGAATAGGGCATCCTTCCCCGAAGTATAGAAACGTATGGCGCCCTTTTGATGCAGGTTGTACACGGGATTATTGAAAAGGTAACGGCTGTACAGCCCTTTTTCAACTTTTACGATGCTGTTCAGATCGATCTTGACCAGCCGCGTTGTCCACAGACCGTCCAGCAGTATGCTCTTATTGATCACCCTGGTGCGAAAGTGCAGCAGAAAGCCCATAATGATGGAAATGATGATAATGCCGAAACCGGCTACGGCAAGGATCTCGGACTTATTTTGCTCGTCCGAAAAAAAGTCGAAAGTATAGGCCGCGAAACAGAATATGGCTAAAACGAGCCGAATGGTAACGGGTATCCATTCTCTGCCCAGATACTGCTTTTCACTGAAGTTAGGTTTTTCGCCGTTCATAAGTTGTATAGTTCGAATATAGTAACTTTTTTAGTTTTCTGTGTTACCTTATACCGCTGATCGGGCCGGTAGCCCCCCACCCATACGATATCGCCATTGCCATTTATCAGCAAGGGGATCAGGGTTTTTTGGTGCAGCGGTACTTTCTGATGAACGAAAAAATCACTCAGCTTTTGTTTGCCCTTCATGCCAAGGGGATAAAAATGATCACTTTGTTGCCAGCTCCGCAGCTCCAGGGGGTAGCTGAGCAGTTCCGCATCGACACTCACGGCCATCGGGTTGTCGCGGATGATTAGTGGTGAATCGTCATGCAGGATATTCAAACGGTAGTTGCAATAATTTACTTCCCGCTGACCGTCGCCGATGCGTATCGCCTGGTTTTGCCGGGCCTGCTTTTTGGACAGGATCAGTTTTTCGCGGTCCAGTACCAACACGAAGTCTGCCGATTCGAAAATCCTTCCGGGATGTTTGTCCAGTGCTGAAATAATATCATCCACGGTGCTCTGATTGAAACCGTACTCCTGTAAAAGGCCGTAAAGCAGCAGCGCTTTGGATGCAGCTTTTTGATCCCCTCAATGCTCAGGTGCAGCTCATCTTGATGAACCGTAAAGATCTGCTTCTCAGTTCTGCCAGTTTTTGCTCCAGCAGCGCCTCGAGTTGCCGGAAGTGTTCTAAATTTTGCCGGAAAGTGTTTTCCAATGCCGGGTTCAGTTCTGCCAGGCGGGGGATGACCTCCAGCCTGATCTTGTTTCGCGCATACTTTACCGAGCTGTTTGAACTGTCTTCCACATAGTCCAGGCCGTTTTCTCGAACAATATCCTCGATCTCCGCCCGTTTTAAAAATAACAGGGGCCGCACCAGCAGTCCGTTTTTTGGCAAAATGCCGTGCATGCCGGCGATGCCCGTACCCCTGGTCAAATTAAGCAATATTGTTTCCATCGCATCGTTTTGGTGATGGGCAGTAGCCACGGCCTGGTAGCCTGCCTGGCGGCAGATCTGCCCGAACCATTGGTACCGGAGTTCCCGCGCTGCCATCTGTATGGATATTTTCTTTTCAGCGGCATAGGCGCTGGTATCAAATATGGTCGTATGAAATGGTACCCCTAATTGCAGGGCCAGCGCTTCGGCAAATTGCTGGTCCCGCTCAGCTTCCTCGCCCCTTAACTGAAAATTGCAATGCGCAATACCAAAATTAAACCCGGCGGCATTGAGCAGATGGGCCATTAAAACGGAATCCATACCGCCGCTGACGGCAGCTAGTATTTTGCCGTCATGGCCAATTAAGTCATTTTGTTCAATAAAATCGGTGAATCGTTTAACCGGCAGCATTACCAAAATTATTAATTTAATAACCCCATCCAAAAAACTAATTTTGCGCCCGTGAGGAAATATGTGTTAACCTTATTTTTACTGCTTGCTGTAACCGCAGTTATGGCCCAAAAAAAGTCGGTCATTAACCTTATAAGGTCCAAAAGCATACAGGGCGTCAAAATTAATGGCGTGGACGTGCTGAAGGTGTATGGGGGCACTTTTCAACAGGATTATTCTACCTTAACATCGGACAGCGCATACTTTCATCAGGCTCAGAATACCTTTGATGCCTTTGGTCATGTGGTCATTACCCAGGGTGATACCCTGCATATTTACTCCGATAAACTGAATTATAACGGCAATACCAAAATCGCCATCCTCACCGAAAATGTACGCATGGTGGATAAGGATGCAACGCTAACCACCGACTTACTCACCTATAATACGGCTACCAAGGTGGGCACTTATACCGGCGGCGGCAAACTGGTCAATAAGGACAACACGCTGACCAGCAAGAACGGGTATTATTTTGCCAACTCGCGAGATTCCTATTTCCGTTATGATGTGGTGCTGCTCAGTCCCGACGCGATCACCAAAACGGATACCCTGCGCTATAATTCGGGCTCAAAAATCGCCTATTTTTACGGTCCGACACATATCTACGGTAAAAAAGAGGGTAAGGATAACGATACGCTTTACACAGAGAACGGCAACTACAATACCGTTTCGGAGCAGGCATTTTTCGGCAAGAAAAATTTGTATAGCCAGGGCAGCAAGACGCTCAAGGGCGACAGCATGTTTTACGACCGCAAACAAGGCTATGGGCGGGTAGTGAATCACATTACGTTCAATGATAATGAGCAAAAAATGACCATGAAGGGCGATCTGGGCACCTTTTACAAGGCCGATGAGCGCACAGTGGTTACCCAAAACGCCTACGGCATTATTGTTACTGAAGAAAAAGATACGACGCGTAATGACTCGGTTGCCCCCGGGGCTGTTTCGAAACCGGCACACGTCAAAAAGGCATCGGCCGATACGGCAAAAGCCGCGCCGCAGCAAAAGGCTGCTCCGGTAAAGGAAAATAAGCCGGATAACAAATCAAAGGCGCCGGCAAATACCATGCCCCTGGGGCAATTGCCTGCGGCCAGACCCGATACCGCTATGGGTAAAAAAGGGAGTCATGCCCCAGCAAAAAATAAACTTCCGGATTCCGCGGGGGGGCTGAAAAAAGATACGGCAAGAATCCGGCATGATTCGGTATACATGACGGCCGACACCCTGGAAACGCGTATGACCACCTATAAGGAGCTGAAGGTCCTGCAGGAAAAGATTCGCCTAGCCAGCATCAAGGATACCAACCTGAGAGCGCCATCCATCGTTTACAAGAAGCCACTGAAGTATATTGATCTTTCGGCCCCGGGCTGGGTACAGGACAGCACCTTCCTGCACCGCAATATGTTTGGCAAAGCGGCCCCCAAAGCGGATACTGCCGGCAAAAAAACGGGGAAAACGCAGAAATCTGATAAAACCGGGCACGATGTGGCAGTTAAGAAGCTTACAGGGCAGGATAGCCTGAAGCAGGCCAGAAAGGTGGATTCGGTGTATATTTCCAGAAAGGTAGAGTTGAGTGACACGGCAAGGATAAGGGTACTGAGTGCATTTCATCATGTTAAGCTGTTCAAGTCGGACCTGCAGGGCAAATCCGATTCGGCGTTCTACAGTACCAGTGATTCCATAATTCGTTTGTACGTAAAACCAATGCTCTGGGCGCAGAATTCCCAGTTATCGGGCGACACGATCAATCTGCAGTTAAAAAATAAAAAGTTTGACAACGTGGAGATCTACCTTAACGCCTTTGCGGTCAATATCGAAAAAGGGGACTCCACGCACTTTAACCAGTCGGCCGGTAAAAAAATGCGCGGGTTCTTTCGAAGCGACAAACTGGAGCGGCTCTTTATCGACGGCAATGCAGAAACGATCTATTTCTCGCGTGACAGCGGAAAGGTCAGCGGCATGCAGCGCTCGCTCAGCAGCCGGATCAGGATCAATTTTAAAGACGGCAAGCTATCCACCCTGGTTTTTCTGGCCAAGCCCGAGCACCGTTATGGCCCGCTGGTGAAATTTAATGAAGAGGATAAAATACTGAAAGGTTTCATCTGGAAACCAAAAGACCGGCCGGTTTCCAAAGAAGCGATCATTCCTTCACTGGGCGGCGGTGGCGCTGTTACTGCAAATGCTGCAGGCAAGGGCCCTTCACCGGCAAAGGGTAAACCAGGACCGAAAAAAGCAGCAGGCAGTAAAAGCGCTGCGGGTAACGCTGCGGGGGCTAAACCCGGGGGCAATGCGAGCGCACCGGTAAAGTCCAAAGGCGACAGTACTGCTAAAGCGCTAAAGGATACCTCGCGCAACGTGTCACCCAAAAAATCATCCGACACCGGCGGCATCCATAAAGACAGCACAGCTGCCATAAAGCCAAAGCCAGGCCAATAAGAAAGGCTTATTTGATGGTATTCAGAAAAGTGATCAGTTTTTCAACTGCTCTGGCACGGTGACTGATCTCGTTTTTTTCTTCCGTAGTCATCTGGGCGAAAGTAATATCAAAGCCATCCGGCTGAAAGATAGGATCATAACCAAAGCCGCCGCTTCCGCTTGGCTCACGCCGGATGGTGCCTTCCACCGTGCCTTCAAAAAGATGTTCCTGCCCATTCCAAAGCAGCGAAATCACGGTTTTAAAAGATGCCCTTCTGTTTTCCATATCTTTTAACTGATCCAGTACCTTGGTCATATTGGCCAGGTGGTTGCCGTGCTCACCTGCATACCTGGCCGAGTAAACGCCGGGGTCGCCGTTCAGCGCGTCAACCAGCAAGCCACTGTCATCACCGAAACAATTCACATGGTAGTGATCGTAAATAAACCGGCTTTTTATCCGGGCATTTTCTTCAAAGGTATTTCCTGTTTCTTCAATATCTTCCTTACAGCCGATATCAGCAAGGGTCAGCATTTGAACGTCACTTTTTATCTTGGCAGCCACTTCGTCAAGCTTATGGCGGTTATTGGTGGCAAAGACTAATTGTAAGGCCATAATTATAAAGTTTTCATCTGTTCCCAGAACGCCTTCTTGCTTTCGGTACTGGACATCATCGAGCGAAGCTGAACGTGTAAAACATCTTAAGCCCCTCATCCTGGCGCGGCAGATTTAGCGGCATAGGTTCCATGCCCGGGGGGATCGATCCCTGCCCGAGTATCAGCAGGATTCCGGGTTCGAATTGTGCTTTCAGCTGCTGCAGGTCAGCGCTTTGTTTTGCGCTGTTTACGATGGCCACATCTTCCAGGCCGTAGCCTATGCGGGCGAGCGTACTTTCCAGCGCTTTAAGATGCTCAGCGGGCATATATTCATGCTCGGGATAATCTGCCAGTATGAGAAAGTTTTTTTTGTTGGAGCCCAGATAATGAAAAGTTGCAGGCCGCGTTTCTATTGGACGTTCAGGGGCCGGCATGTCGCGGTAGGCTGACTTGTCCTGTCCGAGCAGGTAAAGTTCATCCTCGAGTATAAATCGCAGTGCATTTGGGTCTTCAACTTTCACTTTTAACAATATTTTAACCAAAAATAGCTAATTGTTTGAGCGTTTATCAGCATATTCGCACAAAATATTAATACACAGAATTATTTAAAATTCGCACATTTGCATATTTTGCATTCATATAAAGTATACATGAGAAAGTTTGGGACTGCCATTTTAATTGCCATTTTAACTATATCGATAGCCTATGCACAAACTCCTGCGAAGGATACAGCAGCTAAAGTTTTAGCTAAGCCTGCCCAGTTGGATGCCAAACCGGCGTCATTGGATGCCAAGCCGGCGGCATTGGCGGATACCGGGTCTAAAATACCCACAGGGCCAAAGCATAACCTCGATAAAATTTGCGCAGTAGTGGGCAGCAGCATTATTCTGCAATCAGATATTGAATTGCAGTATGCCAATTTTCTTGCTTCAGGAAATTCCCCGGACCCTTCAGTTAAATGTATCATATTGCGCAACCAGATGACGCAGAAACTGCTGGCTCAGCAGGCAGTCATTGATAGCGTTACCGTAAAGGATGACGAGGTGGATAACGAGCTGGACCGCAGGATGCGCGGAATGATTGCACGCGCCGGTGGACAGGAAAGACTTGAACAGTTTTTGGGCCGTTCAACCATTCAGTATAAGGATGAGCTGCGCCCCGATATCAAAGAAAATATGATTGCCGGCAAGATGCGGGGAAAGATCACCGAAAAGGTGAACGTGACCCCGCTAGAGGTTGAAAATTATTTTAAGAAGATATCCAAGGACAGCTTGCCGACCTATAATAAAGAAGTGGAAGTAGGCGTTATCCAGTTCTCACCAAAACTAACCAAAGACGAAAAGGATGCTGCGCGGGAAAAAGCGCAGGAACTTTATGATCGTGTGAAAAAGGGCGAAGATTTTGGTACCCTGGCACGTTTATATTCCCAGGATACCGGCTCGGCACCGGATGGCGGCGATCTGGGATTTGCTGACCGAAATACTTTTGTGAAGGAATTTGCCGCATGGGCCTTTAAACTGAAAGCAGGGGAGATGTCCCCTGTTTTTGAAACCGATTTTGGTTTCCATTTTCTACAGGTCATTGAACGCCGCGGTGAGCAGGTGCATGTGCGCCATATTCTGATTATGCCGATGATAACGCAAGCCAGTGTTGACCGTGCAAAAGCGAAAGCCGACAGTCTTTATGATGTACTGCAAAGAAACCGCAAGATCGACTTTTCTACTGCCGCATCGCTTTACTCGGACGATAAGGACACCAAATATAATGGCGGGATGATGCTGAATACTGAAAATGTGGAAACACGTTCAACATACATCCCTACCAATAAACTTGATCCGCAGATCGCGCTTGATCGTTGATACAATGAAAGTGGGCAATATATCAAAACCACAGCTGGTTACGGATCAGGCCAATAAAAAGAGTTATAAAATACTTTATCTGAAATCAACCACCGATGCGCATAAGGCCAACCTGAAACAGGATTTCCCGAAATTGAAGGAAGCAGGCGCTGAATGATAAGATCAACAGGACGGTAAGCGAGTGGTTTGAAAAAAGAAGGAAAGAAAATTATATCAAGATTGATGCCGAATATCAAGTCTGCCCGCTGCTGAAAGGATGGGCAAATGACCCGCTGCAAGCGCAAATTAAACCTTAATAAGACAATATGCAACACCGCACGGATGTGGAAGCTGCTGATGCTTTGAGGGACGCCTACAAGCACATAGTTTCTGAAATAGGAAAGGTGATCATTGGACAGGAGGAAGTAGTTAAATCTGTACTGATCTCCATTTTTAGCAATGGACATTGTTTGCTGGTCGGTGTTCCCGGTCTGGCAAAGACCTTACTGGTACAAACTGTTGCGCAGGTGCTCGACCTGGATTTTAACCGTATACAGTTTACGCCCGATCTGATGCCATCCGATATCATTGGCTCGGAGATATTGGGCGAAGACAGAAATTTTAAATTTATTCCGGCCCGGTGTTTTCAAATATCATCCTGGCCGACGAAATAAACCGTACACCGCCAAAAACGCAGGCTGCGCTTTTGGAAGCCATGCAGGAAAAGTCCGTTACCGTAGCCGGGGCCACCCATAGGCTGGCACAGCCGTTTTTTGTACTGGCTACGCAAAACCCGATCGAACAGGAAGGCACCTATCCGCTTCCGGAGGCCCAGCTTGACCGCTTTATGTTCAATGTATCTTTGGATTATCCTACATTGGAGCAGGAACTGCTGATCGTAAAGAATACGACCAGCGCAGCCATGCCGGAGGTGAAAAAAGTACTTAACGCCGAACAGATCATTTACTTTCAGCAACTGGTGCGTAATATCCCGGTAACCGATCATGTGCTGGAGTATGCCGTTAAACTGGTATCAAAAACGCGGCCCGCAGGTGAGCTGGCTTCGCGGAAGTTAAACGTTTGCTAAACTGGGGCGCAGGTCCCCGCGCATCGCAGTTCTTGATTTTAGGCGCCAAATGCCATGCGGTTATTGACGGGAAATATTCTCCGGATATTGAGGATGTACAGGCTATAGCAAAACCCGTTTTAAGGCATCGCATCATCCGCAGTTACCACGCAGAAGCGGAAGGCCTGTCTGCGGATGATATTATTACCCGGCTGCTTTAACCAGTTCTGTCCCGCGGCAGACAAATAAATTAACGCACGCCCACAGCTGACTGATCACCTGCCGGCTGCGACTATTGCTCTACTGCCGAAAAGATTTCCAGGATGACATTCCATTTGTGCGCATTATCGATCTCCCAGATCCGCACATAATTGTAATTGCTTACTATTTCTCCTTTTTTAATTCGTGCGCGGCCATAGCTGTAAGCCATATCGTTGCTTGTTGCCCGGCCAACGTTGATTGTTTCGGCACGTATGCTTATTGCTTCGTTGTCGATGAATTTCATCATCTTATCCTGCCCAGTGATAGGCTCAAATCCCGGGAAATAATAACGGCCTTCGGGACTTAGAAACTCTTTATAAGTTGCCATTGCCGACACGGTCAGCTCAGTGGTTAAATATCTTGTCCGTACCGATAATGATACTTCTGCCGTTAAATGGATCTTTACTTGGGGTGCTATTCGTTTTGCTCGGGTCCGGATCTTTGAGATCCGTCAATTCCTCCTGCTCGGCTTTCGGGATGCTGTATGCCCAGATCGATCAGCAATTTCAATTTATTCTCTGCGTCGGCACGCCATATCGAAACATAATCGCCAAAACTTTATCATCATCAGATTTTCCGTTTTGATAAACATAAGGGCCGGCAGTAAAAGCCAGATCGCCATTGGCCGAGATACGGGCAAATTTTGGTTCCCAGGTTAATGTGCCGGGTTGTTTATCAATATTATTATAAAAATCAGTTATTTTAACCACATCGGGTTTAAAAACAATGCCTTCAGGATCGGCCACCGATAAAAAGGCATCTTTTATTCCCTTGCGTTCAACCAGTTTACTAAAAGCCTTTTCGGCATCTATCACTGTGTTAACTTCAACAGCGTTTGGTTGTGTGCTAAGGCTAATCTCGTGAAGCCTACTAAATATAGTTGCAGCTAATAATAATTGTTTCATTCTTATGACAGGTTTTTGGCAATTTAGTAATAAAAATTAATTTGTATTGTCGGTTATTAACCATAATAGGCAGTTTAAGTTTTATCGAGCTATTAAACGGTATTGCAGCGTTTAAGTACAGGTGTTAATATTTATATTTTTGGGCATTAAATTTTACTCCAGGTTGTGCCTTCTTTTCCATCATTTAACTGGAAGCCGATTTTTTGCAAACCGTCTCTTATTTTATCAGAAGTGGCATAATCATGGTTTGTCTTTGCCTCATTTCGCAGTTCAACAATCATAGTCCAATACTTTTGGCAGGTCATCGTCTGCGGCCTGCTCATTCTTTAATCCCAAAATATCGAGCACAAAAATTTTCATCAACTGTTTTAAACAGCTCCAGATTATTGGCGTCGATCTTCATTTTTCCATCATATACTGAATTGATGATGCGTGACGCTTCAAAAAGTTCGGCAATTAATACCGGACTGTTAAAATCATCGTTCATGGCATCATAGCAACGCTGTAATAAGGGTCAATCTCCACTTCGGTTGCTGCGCGAGACCTTCAAGCTATCAAGCAAGGTAAATGCGTTCATCAAACGCTTAAATCCTTTTTCTGAAGCTTCCATTGCTTCGTTGCCAAAATCAAGCGTGCTGCGGTAATGTGCCTGCAGCATAAAAAAGCGAACTGTCATCGGGCTATAGCCCTTTGTCAATATGGAGTGTTCGCCTGTAAAAAGCTCATGCGGTAAAAAGCTATTGCCTAATGATTTTGACATTTTTTGTCCGTTTACCGTCAGCATATTGGTATGAACCCAATAATTGGCCGGATTTTTATCGCAGGCAGCCACATTTTGTGCTATCTCATTGGTATGATGCGTAGGCATCAGATCAATACCGCCGCCATGAATATCAAAATGCTGACCGAGGTATTTATTGCTCATGGCCGAGCATTCCAGGTGCCATGCCGGAAAACCAACGCCCCAGGGCGAAGGCCACTTCATCAGATGTTCGGGTTTGGCTTTTATCCAAAGTGCAAAATCCAGTTTGCCGCGTTTTTCATCCTGGCCGCCAAGGTCGCGGGTATTGTTCATCAGGTCTTCCAGGTTGCGGCGGTTCAAAATGCCGTAATCCTGTGTCTGGTTATATTTCTCTACATCAAAATAAACCGAACCATTTACTTCATAGGCATAGCCATTTTCCAGTATCAGTTTTACAAGTTCGATCTGCTCAATAATATGGCCGGTGGCAGTAGGCTCGATACTTGGCGGCAATGCATTAAATATTTGCATTACCTCGTGAAAACCAATGGTATATTTTTGAACGATTTCCATTGGCTCGAGCTGAGCCAGTTTTGCTTTTTTTGATATTTTGTCCTCTCCCTGGTCGCCGGCATCACCTTCCAGGTGGCCTGCATCGGTAATATTACGCACATAACGTACCTTATAACCCAGATGAGTAAGGTACCTGAATATCAGATCGAATGAAATATAGGTACGGCAATTGCCCAGATGTACATCACTGTAAACGGTAGGGCCGCAAACATACATACCCACATGCGGCGGATTTATCGCTACAAATTTTTCTTTTTTCCGCGTTAAAGTATTGTAAACAAACAAACTTTGTTCCATGGCGGCAAACTTACGATTTTTTTGCGCCTGGGTGTAAATCTCTTACCGGACGCATGGAAATTTTTTATCATCTGTATGGAAGAATTCCCGGAGGGGTTTCTCATCTATTTAAGCTGCAGATCGCTGCACACGGGGTAATGGTCGGATAGCTGTTTCTGGATGATATTGTATCCGGTAACGTTAAATTGACCGCTTGCCATAATATAATCGATCTGGTAATTTGGGAAGCTGCCGTTATAGGTTCGCCCCAGGCCCGAGCCTTTTTCACGGAAAGCATTTTTTAGTCCCTTGCTCATCTGGTTAACAGCAAAGGAGGCAGGGGTATCATTAAAATCGCCCGAAATAATGTAGGGATACGAGCAGGAGTCGGCATGGTTTTTTATCTTAAATACCTGCTCGCTTCTTTTTAAAAAGGCCGTTTTGAGCTTAAGCCCAAGTCGTTTGGCAGAACCCACCTCGGGCTTTCCCTGCTTCGTACGTTGTTCATGTAGCGGTAATCGTCCGGATCGAAGCGGATAGACTGCAGATGGACGCTGTAAACCCGGATGATTTTGTCGCCCTTTTTGACATCGATATAAATACATTGATTTTCGCTGATCTTGTCGGCCAGCGGTATTAGTCCGTGCGCAACTGATCGGGAATTTGGAAAATATAGCCATTCCGATGGCCTCATCCCTGTTGGAGCGCACCGCTTCGAAAAAATAATTGTTGCATTTTAATATTTTCTGGATTGAATCCAGCATATCATATTGCCCGTGGTTGCGGGTATAAAATTCCTGGAAACCTATAATATCGGGCTGCTGGTCTGCTATGATCTCTAATATTTCGTGCTTGGTGGATATATCGTTTTTTGCCCCATATCGTTTAAAGTTATGCACGTTATAGGTCATCATCCGCAGCATCATCCGGCTTGCTTACGGCCATAAGGACGAAGGTAAACGCAGGCCGATGTTCGTATTGAGTACTTTCCATCCCATGCGATGCCGATCATGGATAAAAGCACCCATATTGCTTTTACGGAACAGCCAGTAAATGATCAATATGACATTGCCGAACAGCAAAAATGGGTATGCAAGCCCAAAAAAAGCGATCAGCCAGATTTTTTTAGGATTGACAACCGGAGCGAGGTACTGATACGAGCAGGCAGATACATAGGAATATGTTTATACAGAGAAATAATTTGTCAATAAGAGTTGCTCGGTCTTTGTTTAGCCTTCATTATCCTTGCTGGCCCTGTTTAATATCTCTTTTTCCTGTTTATTCAGGCTTTCATATCCTGTTTGCGAAATTTTATCTAAGATACGGTCAATTTCCTCTTGCCGTGGTTTTCCGCTTGAATTTCTGTCCGCATTTCTGCTGGCGATCTTCAGTTTTGACTTGGGCTTAAATATACTGTTAATAGCGCCAATCCAATCATTGCCCCGCTGCAGTTGTTTAATATAAATAAATCCAAACAGCGCTCCGCCCAGGTGACTGAATTCTCCTCCTGCATTCGGGCCGGCAATGCTCAGAAAATCAATGATCACATAAAACAGCGCGATCCATTTAAGTTTTACCGGGCCTATCAGGATCAGGTTGATGCTGTAATCGGGCAACAGTGTAGCCGTTGCCACAATAATGGCCATTACACTGGCTGAGGCACCCACTACCGTGCTCGCATTAACGACATCCGAAAAATAAGGAAAAATGTTATATGCTGCGACAAAAAATAAGGCCCCGGTGAGTCCGCCCAGAAGGTATAAACCAATGGTACGTTTATTGCCCAGATATTCCTCAAATATCTGCCCCATCCAGTACAGCCAAAGCATGTTGAACAGGATGTGAAATATCCCTGCATGCATGAACATATAGGTCAGCGGGGTCCAGAAGTGGGTCAGTAATTTAGGCAAGGAGGAAGGTAGTAACAGGTACTCGTCCGTATAGAAGTCGATCAGGCCACTACGGAACACCAGCCGTTCAATGACCGAAAGGATACTAATGGTCAGGAAAAGGATTACATTAATGCCTATCAGCAGATTTACCCTGCTGCCAGAACGAAGCATCTTATATTGAATGGTTTGCCAGAGCGTACTCATAATTTTTGGTATTATTAGCAATAACGCATTGAGACCTAAAAATAGTTGTTAGGTCTTTGCATTCGCCAGTATTTTATCATGATAAAACCAAACAATGCGCCGCCAAGGTGGGCAAAATGCGCTACGTTGTCGCCTGAAAACTGACCAACGCCGGAAAATAGCTCGATCAGAATGTAACCCGTAACAGCATATTTTGCTTTGACCGGAACCGGGATGAACATGATATACAGTTCAACATTCGGATACAGCATGGCCAGGCCACCGCAAGGCCGAATATGGCCCCGGAGGCGCCTAAAACGGGCACATTGTAAATCTCCGCAATTTTCTCAAAATCAGGCTGACCCCCATACAGTGTAAAATGACTCCAATTGAGGAATAATAAAGTGATGCCGTCAGGCTATGCATGTATCTGACGGCCTGCACCAGCCATTGAATAATTAATGCGCCTATCCCCGTAATGAAATAATACTGCAGGAACCGTTTTGATCCCATGGTATTTTCCAGCATGGGTCCAGAAATGAACAGGCCCAACATGTTGAAGACATATGTGCCAAATACCGCCATGCATGAACATATAGGTAATGATCTGCCAGGGATGAAAACGTGCTGAGTTGAAATAAAATGCGGAGAACAGGCTCACCAGATTGATCTGCGTATGGCCCAATACCCAGGTGGCAATAAAAAAAATAACATTAATGATCATCAGGTTTTTTACAACCGGTGTTAAATTGGCGAAAGGGGATTGCCTGTATGCGCTCATAGTTCAGTTAATTCATAGTGTTTATTTTTCAAATCGTTCGGCTAATTCATTTAATGTAAATGTACTGATTACCGGCTTGCCATTTAAGGGCAAGGTTGGGCATCTGGCAGGCAAAAAGCTGGTCGATCAGCAAATTCATTTCTTCGAATGATAATTTGGTGCCGGCTTTGATTGCGCCGTTGCGGGCAAGCGACCGTGCCAGGTTATCGCGTTTGTCTAGTTTTAAAATCGCCAGGTTATTTTTAAAGCCTTCCAGCAACTGTTCCAGCAGGGCATGCTCGGCAACATTGTTCAGATCGGCCGGAATGCCTTCAACAACTACCGTATTTTTACCAAACTCGCGTATGTCAAAACCCAGCGCGCGAATATCGGGTAAAAGTTCTTTCAATAACTCAAAATCGCTGCCGTTTAAGGTAACGGATTGCGGGAACAGACTTTGCTGGCTTACGCCCGAATGATTTTCCAGCTGCTGCAAAAAACGTTCATATAAAATACGCTCATGCGCGGATTGCTGGTTGATCAGCATAAAGCCCGATTTGATCTGCGACAGGATATACCGGTTATGTATCTGGAACAATTGCCGTTCGCTCGGTTTGCTTACTTCCTGCTCATCTACCGAAATAGTTTTTTCTGCATGCATTTCCGTTGCTGCGGCGGTTTCCCTTTTGCTGATCTCGTAAAGCGTATCCCAGTTTTGCGGAATAGCCGTACGCCGATAGTTCGCCCTGTGCTGCGCAGAAAGGCAGCTTCCCGTTCGCTCTGTTCTATTCGGCAGCAAACGGATTAAAATCGGGATTGAAGGCGATCGTTGGCTGCACGATCTGTTCCAGCGGCTTTGCCGTGATCAGATGCCCGATGCTGTTTTCCTGGTCAAAATCAAGGCTTGGGGTAATGTTATACTTGCCCGAGCGAACGTTTTACCGCCGAGCGGATAATGGCATATATCGATTTTTCGTCCTGGTATTTTATTTCCGTTTTGGTGGGATGCACGTTGATATCGATCTTTGACGGGTCGATCTCGATAAACAACACATATAAGCGGGTAGGTTTCATCCGGCAGCAATTCTTCAAAAGCGGTCAACACGGCATGATTCAGGTAAGCATCGCGTAATAAATCGGTTGTTTACAAAAAAGAACTGTTCGCCGCGTGTTTTACGCGCAAATTCAGGCTTGCCTACAAAACCATGGAGCCTGATAATGGAGGTATCCTCCTCAACAGGCACCAGCCGCTGGTTATAATTATTGCCAAAAAGGTGAATGATACGCTGCTTAAGCACCGTTGCCGGCAAATGATAAACCTCCTGCCCATCATGGTGCATGGTGAAAAAATATATTCGGGTTGGCCAGGGCAACACGCTGAAATTCGTCGACAATATGCCGCATTTCCACCGGGTTGCTTTTTAAAAAGTTGCGGCGGGCGGGGGTATTGTAAAATAAATTTTTAACGGATATGGAGGTGCCCGTATTGGCCGAACAGGCCTGCTGGCTAATACTTCCGATCCTTCGATCATGATACAGGTGCCCAGTTCATCCTCATGACGGCGCGTTTTTAACTCCACTTGCGCTATGGCCGCAATAGAAGCCATGGCTTCGCCCCTGAAACCCATGGTACGGATGGCAAACAGGTCCTCGGCCTTGCGTATTTTGGAGGTGGCATGCCGCTCAAAGCTCATGCGGGCATCGGTCACGGCTCATGCCGCAGCCATTATCTATCACCTGTATCAGCGATTTTCCGGCATCCTTAATATCAATTGTATTTTATCGGCTCCGGCATCAATGGCGTTTTCAACCAGTTCCTTTACGGCTGATGCCGGCCGTTGCACCACTTCTCCTGCAGCAATTTGGTTGGCAACAGAATCTGGTAAAAGCTGGATTATATCTGGCATTTAAAAATTCCCTTCCTCCGTCAGCTGGCTTGCCGGCGGATCGTTTTCGCTGCTAAATTAATTATTTGATACCATAACTTTATCTTTTGAAACTTGTATAAATGTTATGTTTACTGTAAGTCGTTCATTATTATAAAAGTGTGACATTATTTGTTCTTTAGCCGGCGGCCGGCCGGATTTTAATAAAGACCTGATGAAAGAATCGGCCAAAACTTGATGCTCCAACTTAATATTTAGATAATTGTAAATTGTTTAACTAAGCAGATCCCTATGAGAAAGTTTTTGCCGCTACTACTGTGCCTTGCAGTCGCCTGTAAGCATCAACCGGAATACAATGCCGACTTGTTGGTTAAAAATGCGGTTGTTTATACGGTCGACGATCATTTTTCGATAGCCGATGCTTTTGTGGTGAGTGGCGGCAAAATAGTTGCGGTAGGAAGGACGACTCCCTGGAAAAAGCATTCATGCCACGCCAGGTTATTGATGCCGGCGGCAAGGCGGTTTACCCGGGTTTTATAGACGCGCACGCTCATTTTTACGAGTATGGTCTGGGTTTGCAGGAAGTTAATCTGGACGGGCTCAAAAGCTGGCAGGAAATAATAGACACGGTTAACGCTTTTTCCAAGAGAAATCCGGATGGGTGGATCGTGGGCCGCGGCTGGGATCAGAATAAATGGAAAGTAAAGCAAGTTCCCCGATAAGGCCAAGCTTGACGCTTTGTTCCCGGTAAGACCGGTTATTCTTACCCGGGTGGACGGCCATGCTGCCATTGCCAACCAGGCAGCATTAAACCTGGCAGGCGTTAAGCCCGGGCAAACGTCTCGGGCGGTCAGATCGAAACAGTAAAAGGGAAGCTTACGGGTATTCTGGTAGATAACGCGGTAGGTATCGTCGTAAGAAAAATACCTGAGCCGAGCGAAGAAGCAACCCAGTCGGCGCTTTTGGATGCACAGCGGAATTGTTTTGCCGCAGGGGCTCACCACGGTTTCTGATTGTGGTCTGCCTTATACCATGATCAGTACGATAGCCCAGCTGCAGCACAAGGGATCTTTAAAAATGCGGATGTATGTGATGCTTTCGGACCGTGCGGAAAATTATGATTATTTGTTTAAACGTGGCGTATTTAAAACGCCCGGACTGGATGTGCGTGCGTTTTAAAGTTTATGCCGATGGCGCCCTGGGTTCCAGAGGTGCCTGCCTGTTACAGCCTTATAACGACCAGAAAAATTGGAAAGGCTTTTTGCTGAGCAGTCCAAAGCATTTTCAGGAGGTAGCGCAAAAGATTGCCGAAAAAGGGTTCCAGATGTGTACGCATGCCATCGGCGACTCGGCTAATCGGGTGATTTTAAAAATATATGCCAGCGTTCTAAAAGGAAAAAATGACCGGCGCTGGCGAATTGAACATGCACAGGTAATCTCGCCGGACGATATTCATTATTTCGGCGATTATAATATTATTCCCTCGGTTCAGCCCACGCACGCCACCTCGGATATGCGCTGGGCCGGCACACGCTTGGGTGACAAACGCCTGAAAACCGCTTATGCCTATAAACAACTGCTGGAGCAAAATGGCTGGCTTCCCCTGGGAACAGATTTTCCCGTTGAAAATATCAACCCGATTTATACGTTTTATGCTGCAGTTGAGCGCAAGGACCTTAAAGGTTATCCCTGAAGGCGGCTTTCAGCCGGAGAATGCGATAAGTCGCATCCAGGCGTTAAAGGGAATGACCATTTGGGCGGCAAAGGCACAGTTTGAAGAAAAAGAAAAAGGCAGCATTGAAGCCGGGCAAATATGCCGACTTTGTGATACTGGATAACGATATTATGAAAATAAAGGGATCAGAACTGCCGGCAGTTAAAGTGCTGAAAACCTTTATAAACGGAGAAAAAGTATATGAGAAAAAGTAAATGGAGATTTTGTGGCCTTATCATTGGCGGGATTTATCTTATTTCAATCAGCCTGCGCACAAAATCCCCCTTATCCGGTCAAGCTTATGTTAATGAAGAAAAGCTTGTCGAAAAATCAACTGCCCTACTAAATAATGGCGGGGACGTGCTTCCCCTGAGAGCGCTTAGCACACTCAATATTGCCAGCGTTCATTTTTCGTATCCATATGCTGCGGGCTTTGACAGCCTTTTGAATAAATACAGCAGGATCGATTCCTTTAACGGGATGGACTATGTGGGTATAAAAACGCCCGACGCGCTTGATTTCGATACTAAATTTTATAATACCATCATTGTGCAGTTGACCGATGCTGATCTGGCAAATCCGCAGATAGCAGCCTTTATAAAGGATAACCGCCGCCATAAAAATGTGGTCGTAGCCTATTTCGGGGATGGCAGTTCGCTGGCAAAACTGGATAATCTGACTGCCCCGATCGTTTTTTCGCTGGCGGCCCTCACCGCTTGCAGCGTTCTACAGCGCTCAGGCTATTTTTGGGGGTGTGGCCATCACGCAAACGCTGGATAAGACCTTTTCGCAAAAATACCGTGCCGGCACCGGCTTTACTACAAGCAAAGCCCGTCTGCAGTATACGGTAGCCGAAGATGCAGGCCTCAAATCAAATAACCTGGATGAAATTGACAATATTGCCTCTGAAGCGATCCGCAACCAGGCTACGCCAGGCTGCGTGGTGTTGGTGGCCAAGGATGGTAAAGTTATCTTTAATAAAGCCTACGGCTATCATACTTATGATAAAGCCATTGCCAGATAAGGTCACCGATATTTTTGACGTGGCATCCGTTACAAAAATATCAGCCACCACCATAGAAACCATGCGCCTTACCGAAGAAGGTCGTCTAAACCTCGATTCGACCATCGGCAGCTATATCTCCGATGGCGCGTCAAACCAATAAGAACGATATCCGCATACGCGAACTGATGACCCATCAGGCAGGGCTGATACCGGATATCCCGACCTATGAAAAGCTAAAACCGACCGATATCAGTATTGATTCCTCGGCGGCTTTCCAACCAAGGTGGCCTTGCATTATTATCTGCGCAAAGATTATTTCAAGGACGTGATGTGGGCCGATATGCTCAATTCGCCGCTAAGGACACGCGGACAATATGTTTACAGCGATCTGAGCATGTGCTTTATGAAGGAAATTGATGAAACCATCACAGCAACGCCGCTCAACAAATATGTACAGCAAAACTTTTATGATCCACTGGGAATGCAAACCGCCGGATTCCTGCCTTACAAGCGTTTCCCTCAAAACAGGATCGTCCCTACAGAATATGACCAGGTGTTCCGGCACAGTCTGCTTGATGGCTATGTGCACGATCCGACGGCAGCCTTGATGGGCAATGTTTCGGGTAATGCGGGTTTGTTTGCCAGCGCCAATGACCTGGCTATATTTACCAGATGCTGCTCAATAAAGGCACCTACGGCGGCGACGAATATTTTAAACCCGCAAACGGTGAGCCAGTTTACTGCAAAACAATCCGACGTGAGCCGGCGCGGACTAGGATTTGACCGCTGGGATCCGCTTGCCGACCACCATTATCCTTCGAAACTGGCCTCTCCCGAAACCTTTGGGCATACCGGTTTTACGGGCATCGGGGTGTGGGTCGATCCCAAATATAATCTGGTATATATATTTTTATCCAACCGGGTTAACCCCAACGTTACCGATAAACTATCCAGTCTGAACATCAGGCCAAGGATACAGGATGTGGTTTACCAGGCGATACAAAAGAGCCAGCAGCAATAAAGCCGTTGGACCGGGATATTTAATAATCATAAACTGCGCTTGCTGTACTGAAGTTCGTAACTTTGATCCCGATTAGAGTCCACTTTTGATTAAAAACATTCATTATGGAAACTTTAAATATCCCCAAAGGCTATCAACAGATCATGCCTTACCTGGTCATAAAAAATGCTTCGGCTTTTTTCGGGTTCACTAAAAATGTTTTTGACGCCGAAGAAAGTATGAAGATCATGCGCACGGAAACGGTGATCATGCATGCTGAAATCAGTATTAACGGCAGCTGCGTCATGTTCGCTGATGCAAATGAACAATTCCCGGTTCAGAATGCCGGACTGTTTATCTATGTGACAGACTGTGACAGCGTGTATAAAAAAGCCTTGATGAATGGTGCGGTTAGCCTTTCGGAACCTGCTGATCAGGAATATGGCCGCAGTTCGGGGGTAAAGGATGAATTTGGCAATACCTGGTGGATCACCAGCGACCTGAGAATGAATTCGGAGATCGACTTCGAATCGGAATCATTTTACACAGGCTTAACACTATTACCATAAATTGCTGTTAAACTTGCAGCAGTGAAACTACCGCACGCATATCGGCTGCTAATCATACGACAGCGTGCGGTAGTTTCATTACCATAAACAACAGAGAACCCATAGCAATGAAGATCGGAATAGTTTGTTACCCCACTTTTGGCGGTAGCGGAGTTGTTGCAACCGAACTGGGCAAAGCCCTGGCCGATCAATGGCCATCAGGTGCATTTTGTAACTTACAACCAGCCCGCGCGGCTCGATTTTTTTTCCGAAAACCTTTTTTATCACGAAGTTTCCGTATCCAAATATCCTCTGTTTGATTACCCGCCTTACGAACTGGCCCTGGCCAGCCGGCTGGTTGATGTGGTTCGTTTTGAAAAGCTGGATGTATTGCATGTACATTATGCCATTCCGCATGCTTCGGCTGCATTTATGGCCAAGCAGATACTGATGACCTATGGTATTTATATACCGGTGGTTACTACGCTGCACGGTACAGATATTACCCTGGTGGGCAGCGACAGGACCTATAAGCCTGTGGTTACCTTCTCCATCAATAAATCGGATGGCGTAACGGCGGTATCTGAACATCTGAGAAAGGATACCTACGAATTTTTTGAGATCGAAAATGAGATCAGGGTAATACCCAATTTTATCGACCTTAACCGCTTCAGTCTGAAAGCAAAGGATCACTTTAAAAAGGCGATCGCACCTTCGGGTGAAAAAATATTGGTCCATACTTCTAATTTCCGCAAAGTTAAGCGCACGGAAGATGTGATCCGCATATTTGCCAAAGTTGTTCGACAAGATTCCTTCAAAACTTTTGATGGTGGGAGATGGTGAGCAACGTACGGAGTGTGAGCAGCTATGCCGGGATCTGGGCGTTTGTGATGACGTCCGCTTTTTGGGTAAGCAGGATGCGATTGAAGAAATCCTTTCTGTCTCCGACCTGTTTCTGATGCCTTCGCAGTCTGAAAGTTTTGGATTGGCAGCCTTAGAGGCTATGGCTTGCAAAGTGCCGGTGATCTCTTCCAATGCGGGAGGTCTGCCGGAATTAAATCTGGATGGCGTAACCGGCTTCCTGAGAGAAGTTGGCGACGTGGACGGCATGGCTGAAAAAGCGATTTATATTTTAGAAAACGAGGCCCGTCTTAAGACTTTTAAGGAAAATGCCCTGGCCCGGGCCAAAGAGTTCGATCTGTCAATCATTCTTCCCCAGTATGAAAACTATTATACTGAAGTAATCGAGCGGAGCAAGGCGCAGATCGGGTAAAAATATAAGGCCGTAAGTTCATGCCGGTTGAGGGTATAAACTTACGGCCTTTGAATGCCGTGCCGGCAAAGATATTCTTCGCTGCAGCTTTAAGCTTCTTACTGGTTCTCCGCGGGCGTGAACTTCAGGCACACCGGGTTACCTACCGTTATCCTGTTATTGGTCATTGTCAGTCTGCCCGTGGCATTGTCTATTTTAAAGACGATGATCGAATCGCTGTCCTGGTTTGCAGCCAGCAGGAATTTTCCGGAAGGGTCTATAGCGAAGTCGCGTGGATTCTTGCCAAAGGTGCTCACATGCTGCACTGCCGTTAGTTCGCCGCTTTCCTGATTAATGGAAAAAACGACCAGCCCGCTGGCATCCAGCCGGTCTGAGGCATACAGGAACCTGCCGTCGGGACTGATATGTACCGCGGCAGCTCCATTGGTTCCCTTAAAATCCTTCGTAAGCAGGCTGATGGTCTGAACCTGTTTCGGCTTGCCGCCATTGAAGTTGAATACCGTGATGGCGCTTCCCATTTCCTGTAACACATACAGATATTTTTTATCGGCTGAAAAAGTTACGTGGCGTGGCCCGCTGCCTGGCTTTAAGCTTACGAAAGCAGGGTCCGATGGGACCAGTGGCTGCGCTTTTGAATCATGGTAGCGGTAAATGTTCAACCTGTCGGTACCCAGGTCGGTATAGAGCAGGTATTTCTCATTTGGAGAAAAATAGGCGGTATGCACATGGGGACCCTCCTGACGGCTGGTATCTGGTCCTTTGCCTTCATCCTGGATTACTTGTGAGGGTGGCTGGAGCGATCCGTTTTTATTGATCGGTAATACAGCCAGGCTTCCGCTTGAATAATTGGCCACAATCACATTTTTGCGGTCTTCATCCACTGAAATATAGCATGGATCCGAACCGGCAGAGGTCTGCCTGTTTAGCAGCGTTAATCTGCCCTGTACCGGGTCAAATACAAATGAGCTGACGCCACCGTTTTTGCCGTCTTCGTTTACAGCGTATACAAAATTATTGTTTTTCGAAACGCACAAATAACTGGGGTTGCTAACGCCCTCTATCTGGCTTAAATAGGCAAGTTTGCCGCTTTCTACATAAAAGCGATATACCATGATCCCTTTGCTCGATCCTTTGGTGTAGGTGCCTATTAAAAGATCGTAGGTGGAGGGGGCGGGTTTCTGTGCCTGGCAAAGCACAGACGACAATAAGGTAATAAGAAGAAGCAGTCGTTTCATATTTAGGATTGATTAATAAGTGCAAGTTAGCAAATTCATAAAAAAAGCCCCTCGAGGGGCTTTAATATTTATCAGATAAGATGCTTTAGCTGGATTACTTCCTTTTCTTCAAGGTAGCGCCAGCGGCCGCGGGGCAAGTCTTTCTTGGTCAGATTGGCATATACCGCCCTGTCCAGTTTAACCACCTCATATCCCAGATGTTCAAATATGCGGCGCACAATGCGGTTTTTGCCGCTGTGGATCTGTATGCCGATCTCTCTTTTGGAGCCGCCCTGCACATAGGCAACGGAGTCCGGTTTGATCAATCCGTCTTCCAGTTCAAGTCCGAACGAAATTTTGTTCATGTCACCCTGGGTCAGACTTTTATTCAATTCGGCCTGGTAGAGCTTCACGATATTGTTTTTAGGGTGCGATAGCTTGTCGGCCAGGTCCCCGTCATTGGTCATCAGTAATAACCCGGTGGTATTGCGGTCGAGCCTGCCGATAGGATAAATACGTTCCTTGCTTGCTTTTTCAACGAGGTGCATCACGGTACGGCGTTCCTGCGGATCGTCCGTTGTGGTGATATAGTCCTTTGGTTTATTGAGCAGAACGTAAACCATCTTTTCCCTTTTCAGCAATTCACCGTTATAGCGAACCGCATCCTTGAAAGGGTCGATCTTATAGCCCAGTTCGGAAACCACCTCTCCGTTTACCGATACTACACCGGCGCTGATCAGTTCGTCAGCCTTACGGCGTGAGCAGATACCAGCATTGGAAATATAGCGGTTAAGGCGGATCAATCCGGAATCTGTCTTCTCCGCGGGTTTTTTGCGTCCACGCATCACTTTTTCTTCAGGATCGCGCTCAGTTCTGTGTGCCGGTTTATTATAGGATGAGTTTTCGGATTTGCGGAAGGGTTTATACTCGGAAGCCTCACCACGGGCACCAAATTTTTTCCCGGAAGGTCTTTCACCTTTCCTGAAGTCGGATTTGGGTGCAAATTTTTTATCGCCCGAAAACTCGCCGCCGGAACTCCTTTTAGGCCTGTCTTCACTGCCGAACTTGCCCTGCGGCGCGGATGATGAACGCCTTGGTGCACTATCGCCCGAGTCAGGTCTGCCGGAATATGGCCTGCGCTTTGCCGGACTTTCACCCGAATCAGGTCTGGCTGAATAAGGCCTGCGTTTTACCGGGCTATCACCCGAATCAGGTCTTGCAGAATAAGGCCTGCGTTTTGCCGGGCTATCGCCCGAATCAGGTCTTGCAGAATAAGGCCTGCGTTTTGCCGGGCTATCGCCCGAATCAGGTCTTGCTGAATAAGGCCTGCGCTTTGCCGGGCTATCCCCTGAATCAGGTCTCCCTGAATAGGGTCTGCGCCCGCTGCGTGGACTTTCAGAAGAATCGGGCCTGTCGGAATAGGGTTTGTTTCCTCCCCTCGGGCTTTCGGCTGAATCGGGTCTACCTGAATAAGGCTTACGCTTTGCCGCTGAAAAACTCTTCGGAGCGTCGCCTGACGAAATGCCGTAACTGGCCCTTTTAGGTCTTCCGCCGGGTTGATCAGGTTTCGAATTTGAGGGTTTATTATAACGGGATGCCGACGGTCTTTGGGATTGTTCGTCACCTCCAGAAGTTCTTTTCGGTGATCGGTTGGATCTGTCGTCGCGACTGTTCCCTGGTCTTTTAAATACCATAATTTTTTGCTTTACGCTAACTATATGAGAGGGTCAAAGGTAGTCTTTTTACACCGAAATACAACTTTTTTAATTGGTTCAAAAACGGGGTTTACGGTGCTTTAAACCGCCATTTTTGGGCATTGTGGAAATTTAAAATCCGGGGTCCGAAAGCGCGCAAGTGTTTGATAATCTGATTTATATGATGTACCTTTGAATTACATCTACCTGATGTTTTATTTATTAACCCAAATAGAAATGATTAAAAAACGCTTAATTACGTGCTCCGTAATGTTGGTGACTATTGTCATTTCCGGAATGTTTACTCAATGCCAGTGCCGAGCTTAAAAAGGCACCAAAAAAGGCATCAAAATCTACATCTACTTATAAATTCATTTATCCAAAAAATGAGTATTCCAACGTATTCAGCTTCGCTGAAGAGCCCATGCCGGCTAACGATTCGCAGGTAAAGCGAAAATTGCGGCACTCACTTGTGAAAAGCAGCTACAACAACATACAATCCAATATTTTGCAGGATGAAGCGGCAAAATTATTCCCCATTATTGTGCCGATCCTGAGATCATATGGTATTCCTGAGGATTTTAAATACCTCCCTTTGGTTGAAGCGGGTCTAAAATCGGGCGTATCCAAAGCCGGTGCGGCTGGATGGTGGCAATTTATGCCGGGTTCCGCCCGTACATACGGCTTAAAAGTGGGGCATGGACGGGACGAGCGTTATAGTATACGCAAAGCCACCATAGCCGCTTGTAAATACATTAAAGAGCTCCATGGTGATTTCCATAGCTGGACACTGGCGGCAGCCGCCTATAACATTGGCGAAATAAAAATGGCCAAAGCGATCAAAGAGCAAAGCGAAAGAAATTATTTCCGAATGCATTTTAATCCCGAGACAGGTATCTACCTGTACCGGATCATCGCTATGAAGCAGGTAATAGAAAGGCCTGAACTGTACGGCTACAAGAAAAGACCGGTAGCCTATAGTCTGCCGCCTGCCGAAATGATGGCATTTAATTATTAATCTGATTATACGGAGCACTCATGGGCCGCCTTGCATAGTGCAGGGCGGCCTTTTTTTGTGTATCTTTGCATTTTTAAAAAAATGCCTTAAGTGAGTCTGTGCATTAAACTATTAATGATAATATCAGGTTATTTCAAAATTGACATTTAGTTTGATAAATACTAACTAAATTAGCAAGCGATTGCGGGGCCAAGCGCCCTTTACTTGAATTTATATATGAGTACAAAACCTGTTGACCTGGGCGAGCAAAGTGAAGTTGAAGTTTACGGAGCCAGGGTACATAATTTAAAAAATATTGATGTTTCTTTTCCGCGCAACCAGCTGGTTGTCATTACCGGTTTAAGCGGCAGCGGAAAATCCTCGCTGGCATTTGATACCATTTATGCCGAGGGACAGCGCCGGTATATGGAAACATTTTCGGCCTATTCCCGCCAGTTTATGGGCGGCATGGAACGCCCGGATGTGGATAAGGTTTCGGGATTAAGCCCGGTTATTGCCATCGAGCAAAAAACGACCAGTAAGAACCCGCGCTCAACCGTAGGTACGATCACCGAGATATACGATTTTATGCGCTTGCTGTTCGCACGGACAGGCGAAGCCTATTCCTATGTCACCGGGCAGAAAATGGAGCGCATGTCTGAAGACCAGATACTGAAAACCATTTTCGAAAAATTTGACGGGCAGCCGGTAAATATTCTTGCGCCCGTGGTAAAAGCGCGTAAAGGGCATTACCGTGAACTGTTTGAGCAGATACGCAAGCAAGGCTATCTGAAAGTTTGGATAGACGGGGCGATCAGCTGACGTCGAACCCAAAATGCAGGTGGACCGTTATAAGATCCACGATATTGATATTGTAGTTGACCGGCTGGTCGTTGAGCGAAAAGGACAGCAAGCGTTTACATACTTCTATACAAGCGGCGTTAAAGATCGCCAAAGGCATTATCCGGATAGCGGATAAGGATAATAACGTATTCTATTACAGCAAATACCTGATGGACCCGGTTTCGGGGATATCCTACGATGAGCCCCAGCCAAATACGTTCTCTTTCAACTCCCCTTATGGCGCTTGCGAAAAATGCGACGGGCTGGGTTATATTTTTGAGGTAGACGAAAATTCGGTAATCCCCAATCCGTAAACTGAGCATTCTGAACGGCGGCCTGGCGCCATTGGGCGAATATCGCGAGACCTGGATTTTCCAGGTATTGAAGGCCCTGGCAAAGAAATACGACTTTTCACTGTCGACCCCGATCGAAAAGCTGCCGCAGGAAACGCTGGATATCATTCTGAACGGCTCGCACGAAATGATCACCGTGGCGGTTGAATATAATAAGTGGAACGTGCAAAGCTACCAGATAAGCTTTGACGGTATTATCCGCATGCTGGAAGAGCAGCAGGAACGCCGCAGTGAAGAGGATCATGGACGATATGGAGAATTATCGGGTTTTAAAAACCTGCCCGGTTTGTGAAGGCGCCAGGCTTAAAAAGGAATCGCTGCATTTTAAGGTCGACGAGAAAAATATTTTTGAGCTGGCCTGTATGGATATCCGTACCCTGCAGGATTGGTTCAGCAACCTGGAAGACAGATTAACCGAACGCCAGAATACCATTGCCAGCGAAATATTAAAGGAAATACGTGCACGCATAGTGTTTTTGCTGGATGTAGGATTGAGCTATCTCACGCTCGACCGTACCGCCAGGACCCTTTCGGGCGGTGAGGCGCAGCGTATCAGGCTGGCCACGCAGATCGGTTCGCAGCTGATGAATGTAATGTATATCCTGGATGAACCCAGTATCGGCCTGCACCAGCGGGACAATGAGCGCCTGATCAATGCATTGAAAAACCTGCGCGATCTGGGCAATACGGTGCTGGTTGTTGAACATGATAAGGATATGATCCTGGAGGCCGACCATGTGATCGACATGGGGCCGGCAGCAGGCGTGCACGGCGGCGAGATCGTTGCCCAGGGAACGCCGCAGGAACTGATGAACGCGCATACGCTTACCACTTCCTATCTTAACGGAGAAAAGCGTATTGCCATTCCAAAGCAAAGGCGCGAGGGCAATGGAAAAGTATTGTCACTGAAAAAAGCTTCCGGACATAACCTGAAAAACGTTTCTGTCGATTTCCCCTTGGGTAAGCTGATTGGGGTCACCGGCGTATCAGGCAGCGGAAAATCCAGCCTCGATCACCGAAACGTTATACCCTATATTAAACCATCACTTTTTCAGGGCAAAAAAACAGCCGCTGCCTTATGAAAGCATTGAAGGGCTCGAGAACGTTGATAAGGTCATTGAGATCGATCAAACGCCCATCGGACGTACGCCGCGGTCAAACCCGGCTACCTATACCGGTGTATTTTCGGATATCCGTAACCTGTATGTGCAGCTGCCTGAGTCAAAGATCAGGGGCTATAAACCGGGCCGGTTTTCGTTCAACGTAAAAGGCGGTCGTTGCGAAACCTGCCAGGGCGCGGGCATGAAAGTGATTGAAATGAATTTTTGCCCGATGTGCAGGTTCCCTGTGAAGAATGTGGCGGCAGGCGCTATAACCGGGAAACGCTGGAAGTGCGCTACCGGGGGAAATCGATCAGCGATGTGCTCGATATGAGTATCGAAGACGGCCTGTGAGTTTTTTGAGCACATTCCCTCGATTTACCGCAAGATAAAAACGCTTGTTTGATGTAGGTTTGGGTTATATCACGCTTGGGCCAGGCATCGACGACCTTATCGGGCGGCGAGGCGCAGCGCGTCAAACTGGCCACCGAGCTTTCCAAAAAAGATACCGGCAATACCTTCTATATTCTGGATGAGCCTACGACCGGACTGCATTTTGAGGATATCAATGTGCTGCTGGGTGTATTCCATCAACTGGTGGACAAAGGCAATACGGTACTGGTCATTGAACATAACCTGGACGTGATAAAAGTGGTTGACCATGTGATCGACCTGGGGCCCGAAGGTGGTCAGGGTGGCGGTAAGATATTATTCGGCGGCACGCCGGAAGGTTTGTGTAAAGTTAAAGAGAGTTTTACAGGGCAATTTTTGGCAAGAGAAATGGGTGTGGCAAAAAAATAAGCTATATTCATGCTGCATAAACCATCAAAGACCTATGAAAAAATCATTACTGGCTGCGCTGCTGCTGGGTGTGATGCCGGCTGCATTTGCACAAAATGGGACCACGCTGCAATACTACAAATTGATAAGAACCGCTGATTCATTATATAACTCGAAGAATTATAAAGCGTCAGCGTTTAGCTATTCCGAAGCATTTAAAGCTAACCACGGTACCGGCTTTGCAGGTGATCGGTATAATGCGGCATGCTCCTGGGCGCTGGCCGGGTATATCGACAGTGCTTTTTCAAATCTTGACAATATCACTAAAAATGGTTCTTATACGAACTATAATCATATCCGTGTAGATCCTGATCTGAACGGTCTTCATACCGACCAGCGATGGAAGGCCGTGCTTGCGTCGGTTAAGGCATATCAGGAACGGGCCGAAGCGGGATACAATAAACCGATCGCCCGTCAGCTCGACAGTATCGGGATCGCAGATCAAGCCGGGAGGTTAAAGATTGATTCGGTACAGAAGAAATATGGCATGCAATCTAAACAGATGGACCAGTTATGGAAAAGTATTATTTTATCCGATAGTCTCAATTTGGAAAAGGTAAAGGCCATATTGGATAAATATGGCTGGCTGGGAACAGATAAGGTTGGGCTGGCCGGAAACAAGACACTATTCCTGGTGATCCAGCATGCTGATGCACAAACCAGGGATAAATATTTGCCGATGATGCGTCAGGCCGTAAAACAAGGAAGGGCCTCAGCGGCTGATTTGGCATTGATGGAGGATCGTTCGGCCCTCGAACATGGTAAAAAGCAAATTTACGGCAGTCAGATTGGCTGGGATAAGCAATCCAAAAAGTATTATGTTTCGCCGATTGAGGACGAAGGCAATGTCGATACAAGAAGAAATGCAGTCGGATTGGAACCTCTTGCAGTTTATGCGCTGCATTGGGGAATAGTTTACCGGGGGGCACAAAAAGAATAAATTGGAGCCATCCATGCTTCTGTCCAATGCAGAAGCACGGAGGGCTGCCGCATTTCAATGCAATTTGGCAACGGCGGCAATGCTAAATTATATCTGTCAAACAAAAGCATAAATATTACCTTTAGGTATTATGCTGCCGCTTTTAGTTTCTTCTGAGATACGCCTGGCCGATGCTTATACCATTGCGCATGAACCCATCGCATCCATTGACCTGATGGAACGGGCAGCCAAGGCCTTTGTGGGTTGGTTTATTAATCATTTTACGGATAAAAGGCAAAGTATATCGGTTTACTGCGGGACAGGGAACAACGGGGGCGACGGACTGGCTATTGCCCGGATGCTGAAGGATCATTCCTACCAGCAGGTCAGCGTTAAAATCGCTTCTTTCTCCTCAAAGTCCTCGGAAGAGTTCAGTACCAACCTGCATCGACTTATACCCTCGGGCGTTTCCATAACGGAAATTAAGCCGGGTGATGAGCTTCCGTCGGAACATGGCAGTATCCTGATAGATGCCTTGCTAGGATCCGGCCTGAATAAACCGCTGTCGGGTGAATATGAGCGCCTGGTGAACTATCTGAATACCTTGGAAAGAACCGTGGTAGCCGTTGACGTGCCTACGGGATTTTTCAGCGACGGGGAGGTGCCTGGCGGCGCACCGGTTTTAAAAGCGGACCTGGTGATTACCTTTCAGCAGCCAAAGATCAATTTTCTGTTGCCCGAATCGGCACCTTATATTGATTGCTGGGAGGTTGTGGGTATCGGTATAAGTGAAAATTACATACGTTCCTCGGACACGCCTTATCATCTGGTCGAGGAGCGGGATATCAGAAAAAAACTCAAGCCGCGTTCCCGATTCAGCAATAAGGGGACCTACGGTCATGCGCTGGTTGTTGCCGGCGAGGCGGAAACCATGGGCGCGGCGCTGCTTTGCTGCTCTGCCTGTGCATGCAGCGGAGCCGGCCTGGTTACGGCCTGCATACCGTCTTCGGGCCTCTCGGCGCTGAACAGTTACCATCCGGAAATAATGGCTGTCATAAGAAAGAAAGGGGAACAGCCCAAAATTGAATGGGGCAGGTTCAACAGCATAGCCCTCGGCCCGGGTCTGGGCAGGGACGAAAATGCACTGGCGCTGCTTGCGGCCGTTTTAAAGAACTATGACAGGCCCATGGTCATTGATGCAGACGGACTCAACTTGCTGGCCGGGAATCCGGATCTGTGGAAGCAGTATTCCCTGGCAGCAGTATTCTAACGCCGCATGTAAAGGAATTTGACCGGTTGTTTGGCGCGCATTCCAGCTGGTGGCAGCGGTTGCAAACGGCCAGACTGAAGGCCAGAGGAACACAAGATATATATCGTTCTTAAGAATAATTATACGATTTCGATCACCCCGGATGGGAAGCTTTACTTTAACTGCTACCGGCAATGCGGCTATGGCAAGCGGGGGTATGGGCGATGTGCTGACCGGAATTATCGCAGCTTTGCTGGCCCAAAATTATTCGCCGGAAGATGCCTGTATACTGGGTAATTATATGCATGGGAAGGCAGGTGATGAGCTGGCCCTGCCCAACCGGATGTATGTGGTGTTGCCCGGCACGTCTGATTACCCAGCTGCCCGTTACCATCGCAAAATTGATGGCATAAAAAAAGCGGATGTAGTATTGCCCATCCGCTCTTTTCATTAATATATTAACTGATCTTATAAAGAACGAAATACTCTTGCTAAAGTGTGTTACTTAAAGACGCAAGTTGCCTGCTGCTTGTTACAACAGCCGCTGCAATTGTTAGTTTTTTAACATTAATTAACAATTTTGCGACTCATTAATGCCTGTTTAACAAGACAGTATACGTTTTGTTTTGTAAGAAGTTAGAATTTTCCGATCACCATCATATTGGTCCATATTCGGGATTTGGCTGCCGCCGCGGGGTTCAAGGGTAACAGCAAATGCATCGGCAGAAGCAACTGGCTTCATTTCTTTCATATCTTTTGAAGTGGTATCCGCATCAAAAACACCAAGGTCGACCGGCTTGCCGTTAACCATAGCCCATAGCTGGTATTGATGGTCTTTATCGTTTAGCGGCATGTTGGCGCTCGCCATATCGATCATGACCTTTTTCTTTTTTGGGCTCCAGGCAACCATTAAGGCTGATGCGGGTGATTTTGCTGTGCCCTGCAGTTTCAGCATCTTAAATGTGGGGTCGCGGAATATGCTGAACTCATGATCCCTCAGATCTACCTTGCCCGCAATGCGCTCATTTTCGAGCTGTACTGAAGCCAGCAGAGACTTTGACTGCTCCAGGCGGCTATACACGACCATCAGTGCCGCTATGCTTACAAGAAGCAGCACCAGGCAGGCGGCAAAGGCATATTTATAAACTGTTTAGGGAGCGCTCAGCCTTGAAGGGAACGATTTTGATTCTGCCGGCATCGTCCTGATTGGAACCGAAAATCCGGTCATCGGCAAGATTAGTCACCAGGCTATTGAGGATCCTTTCTTTCAGATTTTCGGGAGCCTCAACGGCATTTTCCGCGGCATATCGTTCCATCGACCGTTCGATCTCTGCCAGCTCGGTCATTACCAGGGGATGATTCGCGGCCATGGCTTCCACCTGCTGCCTTTCCGGACGAAGGAAGATCACCCAGAACATAAAGTTCCAGTATCCCTGATTCAATATATGCCTTTATATCTTCCACTTTCAATTAAAATGTTTTCTCAGTTGTATGATTGCCATTCGCAGCCGTGTTTTTATGGTTCCCAAAGGCAAGCCGAGTTCTCAGCGGCTTCCACATGGGTATAGCCCTTAAAATAAACCAGGTCGATAATCGACTTTCTGCTCGGGTTTCAATGTTTCGACCAAATCCTTAATGCCAACCAGTTCAGGCTTATACACCGATTCGCTGTGCTCGTCTATGAAAGTTACGTTATTTTCAAGTTCCTGGTTTTTATCCTGGTTCTTATAATCTTTTGAACGGAGCGTGTCAATGGCCAGATTGCGGGCAATATTGACCATCCAGGTAAACAGACGGCCCTTTTCAGGATCGTAGCGCGAGAAAGAATTCCATATTTTTACAAAAGTGTCCTGCAGCACATCTTCGGCTGGTAGCCGTATCGCTGACTATTCGGGAGATTACACCATATAAGCGAGGCAGAATACATATCATAAAGGGCTTCCGCCGCAGACTTTTTCCCGATGCCGCAGGCCACGTACAAGTTCATCCTCTGATCATGATATTTTTCCTTTTCTACTCAACCAAAGGTGAAGTTAGAAAGGATTAATCAGATTTCAAACAAGTGTTTTTCAGCATGGTACGATGAGCGTACCAGCGGGCCGCTTTCCACATACCTGAAACCCATCTCCAGACCCAGCTGTTTGTAGCGGCGAACTGGTCAGGATGTATCCAGTCGATAACAGGGTGATGGCTGCGCGTAGGCTGCAAGTATTGTCCGAGCGTGAGTATATGTACCCCGGCGTCCAGCAGGTCCTGCATGGCTTCCAGCACATCCGGCTTCGGTCTCACCCAAACCAAGCATGATGCCGGATTTGGTGCGAAGTCCTGCCTTTGATATTTGTCTGAGGCATTCCAGGCTACGGTCGTATTTGGCTTGTATGCGTACTTCACGGGTCAGGCGCCTTACGGTTTCAAGGTTATGGGAACCACTTCGGGTCGTACGTCAATGACACGCTGCAGGTTCTCCCAGATTCCTTTGAAATCAGGCAGCAAGGTTTCCAGGGTTGTTTCGGGGCTTTCCCTGCGGATGGCATTGATGGTTTCGGCCCAGATAACAGAGCCCCCGTCTTTCAGATCATCACGGTCAACCGAAGTGATCACGCAATGTTTTACCTGCATGAGTTTTACCGAATTGGCCACCCGGTTCGGTTCGTCTGTATCAACAGCCAGGGGCCGGCCGGTTGCCACTGCGCAAAATGAGCAGGAGCGTGTACAGATATTACCCAGAATCATAAAGGTAGCCGTGCCTGCTCCCCAGCACTCGCCCATATTGGGGCAATTACCGCTTTCGCAAATGGTATGCAGTTTATGCGTATCCACCAGACCGCGCACATGCGCATATTCTTTACCTACAGGCAGTTTTACTCTCAGCCAGTCGGGTTTGCGTTGGGTTTGGTTTACAGGAATTACCGGCAATTCGATCATGGCACAAAGTTAAATAAAAACCCACCAACCCCCTAAAGGGGCGGCATATAATTACAGTTATTTGATTTTTGAGCGTGGCAAAATGGAATTTAGAAGTAAATTTGCAGACTTATAATCTTGTAATTTTAAAAATAACTTTTCCCCCGCAGGGGGTTTGGGAGGCACAATGGCAACTGTAGAAACAATTTACCTGGGCGAACTGAGAACTGAGGCAACACATGTTCAGTCGCAAAATGAATTAATTACCGATGCGCCCGTGGACAACCAGGGCCGGGGAGAAGCGTTCTCACCCACTGATCTGCTCTCGGCATCGCTTGGCAGCTGCATGCTGACCATTATGGGCATACAGGCAAAAAAACACAACATCAATATCGACAACACCAAATGTTCCATTACTAAAATAATGGCCCAAAGCCCAAGAAGGGTGGGCGAGATACAGATCAGATTCGAGTTTCCTGCACAGTATTCGGAAGAAAGCCGCAAAATGCTGGAAAATGCTGCGCTGACCTGCCCGGTTATTGAAAGCCTGCATCCTGATCTGGTGAAGACGGTTGATTTCGGCTGGTAATTCCGCCGGAATTACCAGGGTTGCCGGTACGTGTAATGATCCCGGATTGGAATTATTTCATTTCTTCAAGTGCTTCTTCAACCGATATGCCGCCATGCGACTGGTCCAGGATGCATTGCCGTCTTTGATCAGCAATAGCTGGGGCGATTGATGATGCACATGGAAATCCTGTGCGATTTGGTTAGATATATCGCGGTGTTTGATCAGGTCCAGAAAGTAAAGCGGTAAATTCTGCGGAAGGCTGAGCCGGTCCATCTCCAGCCTTCTTTTGGCCATCAGGCTGGTTGCGCAACGTACGCTATGCTTAAAAATAATACTATAACCTTTTTGCTGTTTAATTTCCGACAACTGCTGCGCAGACTCCAACGATATCCAATTCATATAAAAACAATGTAAAACTAATCCGCAAAAATACAGTGCGCGACGGAATTAGCCTTAATCGGAAATGAAAAATGACTTTTAGGTGTTATCGGCTATGTTTTGGATAAGATTGATATGCCGGACATAATTTGTTAGAGCATGACGTGATGCTGCCGATTGCTACCAGTAGGAGCGCTATGTAAATTATTTTTTTCATCGTGGTGCTAAGTGAATTGGTTTTACGAAAATTAGCCACGTAAGGTTTCAGCTAAGTTAGCCATTTTTATGGCAGTAACCGCGGCTTCATCTCCTTTATTTCCGTGTTTACCTCCGGCACGGTCTATCGCCTGCTGCTGATTGTCGGTGGTTAATACGCCGAATATAACTGGTTTTGAGTATTTTATGGCAACATTGCTGATTCCATTAGCGACCGCATTGCAAATAAAATCAAAATGCCGGGTCTCCCCCTGTATCACGCAACCCAGGCAGATCACCGCATCAATGTGCAGGTTTTTTAGTAGCAGGTCGGCTCCCGAGGTTAACTCGAAACTTCCCGGAACAGCATAGGTGAAGATATTGTCTGGCAATGCACCGTGGTCAATCAGACTTTGGTAAGCGCCCTCGTATAGTGCATTGGTGATTTCGGCATTCCATTCAGCTACAACGATGCCAAAACGGTAGGTGATTGCCGAAGGCACTTCGGTATTGGAAAAGTCGGACAGGTTTTTGAGTTGGGTAGCCATTGGTAATCCAGGTTACAGATGTTTATAAAATAATCAGAGGTTGCAGAAATTGAAAACTGCGGTCAGTGACCACTTCAACATCTACAACCTCTGCAATAATTTATCAGCTTTACTTAGAGCTTTGCTTCAGCACGGGCGATATAGGCGTCTATGCTTTGCGCTTCAGCGCTTTCAGGATAATCTGATTTTAATTTCTTGTAGGTTTCATCAGCCGACTTGTAGTCGTTTTGTGCTTCGTAAACCAGGCCAAGCTTCTTTAAATAAAATGGCGTTAGAAATTTATTGCCTGCTTTATCAGCTGCTTTTTTGAAGTAGGTTGTAGCCTTGTCGTATTCTTTTAATTCCGTATAAGCATCTCCTGTGCCGCCCAGTGCCTCCGCTGAAACCATAATGTCGCTGCCGCGATAGTTGGTCAGGTTGTCAATGGCCTTACGGTATTCGCCTTTGTTCAGGTAAGCGATTCCCAGGTAAAATGAGGCCAGGTTTGCCGCTTTCGTATTGCTGTAATCACTGATTATTTTTTCAAATCCTGGATAGCCGGCATCGCCTTTAATGGCTTTATCCCAATCCTTTTTTGTCCAAAATTCCTGCGCCACATACATCTGGCTTGCTGCCTTCTCCTCGCGCGGAGCCAGATACATCTTTTGGTAACCAAAATAAATGATCACCATCGCAATGATAGCTCCAGCTATAAAAATTAAACTTTTTTGGTTCTCTCGCACAAATTTACCGGTCTGTCCAAATTCCGCATCATTCGCAATGACCTTGGTATTCGCTTGGGTTTTTGACATTTCTATTCTAAAATTAAGTTTGCAAAAATAACGTTTTCAGACTTGTAAGCAATAGATAATGTAAATATTTGTTGAAAGGGTATCAGTAACTTAGGACGAGGGACGAGCATTTTTGCCATCACCAACCGCCACGGCAGGGCCGATTGAACGCGGATAACTGCGGGCTAATGATTACCTTTGAAGACCCTTATGTATTTGCAGCAATTATCCGTTATCAACTTTAAAAATTACGCCGAAGCTGAACTTACCTTCAGCGAGGGCGTAAACGCTTTTACGGGCAACAATGGCGCGGGTAAAACCAACCTGCTGGATGCCATACATTATTTGTCCCTGTGCAAAAGTTATTTTAACCCGATCGACAGCCAGCAGATAAAACATGGTACTGATTTTTTCATCATCAACGGCACGTTTAATAAAAATGACACCAAAGAAGCCATTGCCTGCGGGGTAAAACGCAATCAGAAGAAGCAATTCAAACGCAATAAAAAGGATTATCAGCGCCTGGCCGATCATATTGGTTTATTTCCCCTGGTGATGGTTTCGCCCTATGATATCAGTATCATTATTGAAGGAAGCGAAGAAAGGCGCCGGTTCATCGACAATGTGATTTCACAAACGGATAACCGTTACCTGGATGAATTGATCACTTATAATAAGGTGCTGGTTAACCGGAATGCCCTGCTCAAGCGCATTGCCGAAACGGGCAGATATGATCCCGAGCTGCTCCATGTTTTTGATGAGCAGCTGACCGTTTCCGGTAATCTTATATTTGAAAAACGGAAAGCATTTATGGAGATTTTTACGCCTATATTTAACCGGCATTACCAATTTTTAAGCGCAGATGCCGAGCAGGTAGAACTCGTGTATGAATCCCAATTGCTGCAGGATGATTTTGCTTCCTTGCTCAAAAAAAGCACGGAGAAGGACCGGATACTGGAGCGTACCACATCGGGCATCCATAAAGATGAGCTCGGGTTCGCCATTCATGGTATGCCCATGAAGAAATTCGGTTCGCAGGGACAGCAGAAATCGTTTTTGATTGCCCTTAAACTGGCACAGTATAGTTTTCTTTATCAGCAAAAGGGATTTAAGCCGCTGTTGCTATTGGATGATATTTTTGACAAGCTGGATGACAGCCGGGTGACCAAGCTGATGCAAATGGTTTCAAATCATGATTTTGGCCAGGTGTTTATTACCGATACCAGTGCCGGAAAGGTTGAAAATATTTTTAAGAAATTAGAGGTAGCCCTGCGGTTATTTAATGTATCAGGAGGAGAAATAGATGCGTAAAGCGAACGATAAAACTTTAAAGGAAGCCATTGAACAGATGCTGCAGGTTTACAAGATCAAGCGGCGTTATGAGGAAACAGGTATAAAGAGCTCCTGGCCGGAGCTGGTGGGTAAATCGGTTGCCAACAGAACCAAGGAGATCTTCATCCATGACAAGAAGTTATTTCTGCGCATAGAATCATCGGTAATAAAGAATGAACTGCTCATGATGCGCAGGCAAATCATCGACAAGATCAATAAGGAATCAGACTCGGTGCTGATCGAAGAAATTATCTTCCTCTAGACCACCTGGAGCGGGCAAGTGATTTCTTTCGGAAATCATCGCTGATAAGCGAATAGCCCAGTATCATGATGCCGGGTGTGATGAATACCAATTGCACTTCAGGAGGATGATGCAGGAAAAACAGCGAATTGACAACGATTATCGCCGTAATGACCAGGGAGTATACCAGGCATTTTATCAGTACTTTCATCTTGGTATGTTTTTATTTAGCTCCGACAACAATCATGCCATGCCCTTATTATGGCCATAACAGTCACATTGCCAAACAGTTGCAAGCGCTGCTTTTAGCAAAAAAGCGGAAATGTGTGGAAATAAATTCCGGGGACCTGCGTGCTTGCGCCCCATCCCCGGAACCTGAAATCAGAATTTCTCGAAAGACGAGAAGTAGAAATTACCTTCAATTTCGGCATTTTCATCCGAGTCGGAGCCGTGAACGGCATTTGCGTCTATGGACTTGGCAAACAGGTTGCGGATGGTACCCGGTTCTGCTTTACTAGGATCGGTAGCTCCGATCAGCTTACGAAAATCTTCAACAGCATTGTCCTTTTCCAGGATGGCTGCAACGATCGGACCGGAAGACATGAAAGTTACCAGGTCGTTATAAAAAGGGCGTGCCTTGTGCACCGCGTAGAACTGGCCGGCCTTTTCCGGAGTCAGCCATAAATATTTCATTGCGGTGATCTTAAACCCCCCTTTGATAATATGGTCAATAATGGCGCCGATGTGGCCATTGGCAACTGCATCGGGCTTAATCATCGTAAATGTTTTGTTAGTTTCCATTGTATCGATTAAAATTGCCGCAAAAGTAGCGTTTTATCCATAATAAAATAAACCCTTTTTGCTTTATAATAAGATAGTTTGTATTTAATTTATTTCTTTAGCTTTGCAGCTATTTTATATTAATGCTGGATTTAACCGCGCTTACTGAATATTTAGCCCAACCCCGCCGAATAGTGATTACCACCCATCATAAACCTGATGGCGATGCGATGGGCTCATCTCTGGGGTTGTATAACTATCTGATACAGCAGGGACATCATGTAAAAGTGATCACGCCCACTGATTATCCGGATTTTCTGGCCTGGTTGCCCGGAAACGGAGAAGTGATTATTTATACAGAGAATACGGATGAATCCGCTACATTAGTGGCCGATGCGCAGCTGATATTCTGCCTCGATTTTAATGCACTCAGCCGGATAAATGAATTAGGCGATCTGGTTCGTGAAAGCGGGGCGCTCAAGATCATGATCGATCATCATCTTGAACCGGAAGACTTTGACGATTATCGTCATTGGGACATCAATGCCTGTGCTACGGCGCAACTGGTATATGATTTTATGGTGAACCAGCTGCATAATAAGGCCCTGATCAATCAGGATGTTGCAACGTGCCTTTATACCGGAATCATGACCGACTCGGCATCGTTCCGCCTGCCCAATACGACAGCGGATGTGCACCGTATAGCTGCCGACCTGATCGATGCAGGTGCGGTAAACTGGCGCATACATGAGCTGGTTTATAGTAACGCATCCGAAAGCAAGTTGCGCTTTTTGGGCTATTGCCTGAGCCAGCGGCTGGAAGTGCTGTATGAATACAATACGGCGATCATTTCGGTAGGCAAGCAGGAGCTGGCAAATTATGATGTCATAACCGGCGACACGGAGGGCATCGTTAACTATGCCTTGTCGATAAGCGGCATTCACCTGGCAGCATTTATCGTAGAACGTACTGATAAGGTAAAACTTTCGTTAAGATCCAGGGGAGAGTTCCCGGCAAATGAGATTTGCAAGAGATATTTTAACGGGGGAGGGCACCGCAACGCAGCCGGAGGAACCATGGCAGGTAGCCTGGAAGAGGTTATCAAAAAATTTAAACAAATATTACCCGAATACAAAAAACTATTAATACAGTAAATGATGAAAAAAAACTTAATGTTTTTAGCACTTGCGGCTATAGGACTAGCAAGCTGCAATGGCGGATTTAAAAAAGGCAATGGCGGATTATTATATGATATCCATGTTGATAAAGGTGGTGCAAAAATAAAGGAAGGCGACTTTGTGAGTCTTAACCTGATTGCAAAGACTGACGGCGACTCGGTGTTAATGAGCACTTACGAAACAGGTCACCCAATTCTTACGCTTCTTCAGAAGCCACAGGCAAACGGTGATATTTTTGCCGGCGTTAAATTATTGGGTCAGGGCGATAGCGCTACTATAAAAACAGAAATTGACTCGATCACCAAAAAAGGGATGCGCAGGCCTCCTTTTAAAGGGAAATACATCGTCTATGAAGTGAAGATCGAAAAGGTAATCTCTAAAGGGAAACTAAGCGATACGGCATTCAACAGCCAGATCACCGGCTACATGAAAGCACAGGCCGAGGTTTTGAAAAAAGAAGAGCCTGTAAAGTTCAAAAAATATGTTGATGATAATAAACTGGTTGGTACCACTACCGCATCAGGTCTGTTCTATACCATTACCCAGCAAGGTGCCGGTGATAAACCCGCAGTAGGCGATACCGCTGAAGTGAATTATACGGCCAAATACCTTAACGGAAAGATATTTGAAACCAATGTGAAGGAAGTTGCTCAGAAGAATAAGTCCTTCAATCCTGCTGTTCAGTACAAACCTATCCGCATTCCGGTTGGTGTAAAAGCGGTTATCCCGGGTTGGGACGAAGGCCTGATGCTGCTTAACAAAGGCGCTAAGGCTACTTTCGTGATTCCGTCAAAACTGGCCTACGGCGAACAGGGATATCAGATCATCCAGCCGTACACACCGCTGGTGTTTGATGTTGAACTGGTAAGTATCATTCATCCTGATCCCAATGCAAAAAAACCGGCTCAGCCAGCTCCAATGACCCTGCAGCAATTACAGCAGCAGGCTAAACAACAACAGGCACAAAAATAATTGATCTTTAAGATCCCCGGTTTAACCGGGGTTTTTTATTGAATACAGATATGAAAAGACTTGCAATAATTATTGCTTTATACTTCGGTTATAATGCACAAGTAAATGCCCAGGACAATATTGTTCAAACGGCCAAAGGCGCCCAGGTAAAGATATTAACCGCCGGCGCGGGCAATAAAATTAAGGTGAATGACGTGGTAACCTTCGATGTAGTGCAGAAGACGGAAAAGGACTCGGTCCTGTTCAGCAGTTACGCACTGGGTCACCCTTTAAAACTGCAGATCCAGCCTTGTCAGAACGTAGGTGATCTGATGGATGTATTCCCCTTGCTGACTCAGCAGGACAGTGCTTTGATTAAAGTGCCATCGGATTCCATTTTTGTCGGACACGAGGATCAGCGGCCGCCATTTCTGAAAAAAGGAAGCAACCTGGTCTTTGATCTGAAGATCATCAAGGTGCAAACGCTGGATGATGCCATGGTTGAAAAAAATGCAGCGATGGATAAGATGAAGGCGGAGGAAATTGCCGCAGCGGATAAATACATTACAGAACATAAACTGGTCGTTAAGGCCACGCCATCGGGACTGAAATATGTAGTTACCCAGCCATCGGCTAAAGCTAAACCTTTATCAGGCGATACGCTGCTGGTAAATTACACCGGACGCACGCTTGACGGTAAGGTCTTTGATTCAAGCATCCAGAGTGAGGCCCAGAAAGCAGGCTTAAGCCAGCCCGGACGTACCTATGAGCCATTGCAAATGGTCGTAGGACAGGGTCAGGTAATAAAAGGCTGGGACGAAGGGTTGCTGCTATTGAACGAAGGCTCGAAAGCAGAGCTTATCATTCCATCCGACCTGGCTTATGGTGCTGAAGGTGCCGGCTCAGATATTCTGCCTTACAGTACACTCGTATTTGATGTGGAACTGGTGAAGGTCAAACCGGGGAAACATGCAGCGCCAGTGCCTGCACCCCCCAAGGCCCCGGTAAAACATACCGACACGGCAAAAAAGAAAAATTAAATAATAGCCTCCGATAAACCGGGGGCTTTTTATTTTTGCATCATGTTACTAACGGATACCCATACCCATCAGTATTACGAAACCGATCCGCTAAAACGGCAGGAGCTTATGCAGCGCTGCCTTGAAAATAATATTGGCCGTCTGTTTTTGCCCAATGTTGATTCGGCTTCCATTGAACTGGTGATGAGTCAGGTAAAAGCATTTCCGGATAACTGCTTTGCCATGCTGGGATTGCATCCCTGCGACGTGAAGGATAACTGGCAGCAGGAATTGGACGCTATCTATGCGGCCACCAGCCAGCATCAGATCTACGCCATCGGTGAGATCGGGATCGATCTGTATTGGGATAAAACCACGCTGGCGGATCAGATCGAGGCCTTTAGAATACAGATTGGCTGGGCAAAGAAACTTCGCCTGCCCATCGTGATCCACTGCAGGGATTCATTCGAAGAGGTATTCCGCGTGCTCGAACAGGAGCAGGGCGAAGATCTTCGCGGTATATTCCATTGTTTTACCGGTACCGCGGAACAGGCCAGAAGGGTGATCGGCCTGGGGTTTTTCCTGGGTATCGGCGGCGTGGTCACCTACAAAAATTCAGGCCTGGATAAAGTGGTCGAGCAGATCGATCTGAAGCACATCGTTTTGGAAACAGATTCTCCGTACCTTACGCCGGTGCCCTTTCGCGGAAAAAAGAACGAAAGTTCCTACCTGGTATACATTGCCCAGAAGGTAGCCGATTTGCACCAAACGACTTTGGAAAATGTAGCAGCTATTACGACAGAAAATTCAAGGATCGTATTTGGTGTGTGAACCATTATTATATTTATATTTATTATTAGCATAAACCCCTGATCTATGAGCCAAATACTGATCATTTATACCGGCGGCACAATTGGTATGATGAGTGACCCGAAAACCAAGGTACTCAGGCCGATCAATTTTGAGCAGATCATGGAAAATGTTCCTGAACTGGAAAAGCTGAATTGCAAGATCATGGTCCATTCTTTTGAGGAGATCATCGACTCGTCGAACATGAATCCCAGGATATGGAGCGAGATCGCACAGCTGATAAAAAGCAATTATGACCATGTTGACGGCTTTGTGATCCTGCATGGTTCTGATACGATGGCTTTTACCGCTTCAGCACTCAGTTTTATGCTCGAGAACCTGGCCAAACCGGTTATCTTCACCGGTTCGCAACTGCCCATAAGCGCTATACGCACGGATGCCAAGGAAAACCTGATGACGGCCATCGAGATTGCCAAGGCTAAAAAGAATGACCGTGCACGCGTTCCGGAAGTATGTATCTATTTTGATTATAAACTGTTCCGGGGCAACCGGGCCTTTAAATACAACTCATCCAAATTCGAGGCTTTCCGCTCGCCCAATTATCCGATACTAGCGGAGTCGGGCGTGCACCTGAAGTTTAGCATCAATGATATCCGCCAGCCCGTAGAGGGACCGCTGTGTGTTCACCGGAAGTTTGAGAGCGATGTGGCTGTGCTCAAACTCTACCCGGGTATCAGCGCCAAAGTGGTAGAAACCATCCTTTCTTCCGATGTACGCGGCATTGTAATGGAAACTTTTGGTGCGGGCAATACGACTACCGATCCCTGGTTTACCGATCTGCTCAAAAGTGCGATCGGCAGCGGTAAAGTCATACTGGACATTTCTCAATGCAAAGTAGGAACCGTTGAACTGGGCCGTTACGAAACCAGCAAGGAACTCAAGGATATGGGCGTAGCCAATGGCTATGATATGACCTACGAAGCTGCCATCACGAAAATGATGTTTCTTTTGGGCCAGTATGACGATCCGCTAATCATTAAAGAACTCCTGGAAACTGACCTGCGCGGGGAGCTGACCGTGTCCTAGCGTTAAATCTTGTTAAACCGGGCTCGGCCAATGTTCTAAAGGAGTAATTTTGAATAAAAACAGACCTTATGTTCAAGACCTATGTCAAACTCGCCCTGCGTAATCTCTGGAAACATAAAACCACCACAATAATTAATATTTCAGGTTTGGCCTTAGGGCTAACCTGCTGTGCGCTGGTGCTGCTGTATTTTCAGCATGAATTGAGCTTCGACAAGGGTTTTGATAACCGGGATGACATTTACAGGGTAACATCCGCTTTTTCCGATGGCAGCAAGGCGCCGACCGTGGGTCTGCCCTATGCCAGTTACCTGAAGGCCGAGATCCCGGAGATTGAACAGGTCAGCCGCCTGGACCCGACTCGTGGTGCAACTGTTGTACAGGCGCAAGGCACAGGCAATTCCACCCCATTTACCGCAAATTCGGCTTACTGGGTTGACCCGCAGTTTTTCCAGGTGCTCTCCTTTCACTTTTTACAGGGGGACCGCAGGACTGCCTTTTCAGCGCCCAATACCATCGTCCTTTCACAATCACTGGCCGAAAAGCTTTTTAAGGGAACCTATCCGATCGGAAAAACACTGAAGGCAGCAGGCGGCATCTATACGGTAACGGGCGTTTTTAAAGAGGATTTTTTAAATCATATCCAGGCTGATTTTTTTGCTTCAAACAACAGCGATCCCGTCCGCGAACAAATGGCTACCAGTAAAAGCTGGGTAGTGAATGATAATTTTTATACCTATATAAAGCTAAAACATGGCAGCAATGTCCAGACATGTTATTAAAGAACTGAACGCCTATCTGCAGCGCCACGCCGCCAGCCGAACTTAAAGCACACAGTGAACATATCACCAACTCCCTGCAGTCGCTTAAAGATATTCATCTTAATTCTTCAGAATTTGTGGATTACCTTGCCTATAAACAGGGAAATATCAGATACCTGTACGTTTTGTCATCCATCGCCTTGGTCATATTGCTGCTGGCTTGTATTAATTATATGAATTTAACAACGGCACAAGCGCTGAGCCGGGCGCGCGAGGTAGGTGTTCGCCGGGTGTTGGGCGCTGCAAAGGCCTGATCCGCTATCAGTTACTTACCGAAGCGCTGCTCATGAGCCTTGTTGCCCTGCTGGTTTCCATGGTCCTGGCATGGTTGTTTTTACCGGTATTTAATAACCTTACCGGGCAAGCCCTATCGTTCTTTGCCCGCGAGAGCCGGCTTTTGATTTTATGGCTGACCATGCATCGCCATACTAACCGGCCTTGCAGCAGGCTGTTATCCTGCTTTTTATCTGTCGGCATTTAATCCTATAGCGGTACTGAAAGGAAACACCGGTGATTCATCCGGCATCGTTCCGTGTACGTAAGGTACTCATCGTATCGCAATTCATTATTTCAACCTGCCTGATCTTTTCTACCATCGTAATCTGGAGCCAGCTGCATTTTATGCTGAATGCAGCCACCGGCTTCGATAAGGAGCAGCAACTGGTCCTGAATGTTAACGGGGAGCAGGCGCAGCAGCATAATGCCTTTCTGGTAAAACAGCTTATTAAAAATGTAAACTTCAAATCGGTTACCAATGCTACGGCTCCGCTGGTATCGGGAGATATGAATTTGTATCCGGCAAGAAAACCATGAGCGACAAGCAAATCGTCTTTCTTCGACTTTGCAGATGAAAATTATTTAAAAACACTCGGGCTGGAACTCATCTCGGGCAGCCAATCTTACAGCCGGAATCCTTCACCAATACCAATATGCAGGAAGATATGGAGCTGCACGACTTTGGCAAAGAAATTCTTAAACGAGCAAGCAGCAACCTTATTGGGATGGATCCCTATACTGCTCCTGGAAATATGTATCTCATCTGCACAATGGCATTGTTTATAATTACAGATGGCCGGAGTGGTTAAAAATTATCACTATTTTCTTTGCATGCCAGCTATTGGCCCCTGTGCAATCATGGCTGTGAATCCTATAAGATGTACTCACCATTGTTGCAAAATTGATGGCACGGCAAATGGCTGCAGCCGTTCAGTATGCATCGGAGCCAATGGAAAAAGCTAAATCCGGATACGCCTTTTTCGTATGGGTTTTTGAACGATATTTTCCAAAGCGATTATCATGCAGGATCAACGCGCAGCAGCAGATGATCGGTATTTTTACAGCGCTGGCCATTTTTATCTCCTGTCTGGGGCTGTTAGGACTGATCACCTATACCGTTACCCAAAAGGCCCGCGAAATCGGTATCCGCAAAGTGATCGGTGCCAGTGTACCCAGCAATCGTAATGTTGTTTTACAGGCAATATTTTAAACTGATTCTGATTGCAAATAGTTATTGCGCTGCCGCAGCTTGGTACTGGATGAATAACTGGCTGCATGATTTTTCTTATCGGACCCAGATTAGTTGGTGGGTTTTTGCTTTGTCTTTATCAGCCGGCCTGATCATCGCATTTTTCACCATTGCCTTTAAAACGATCAGGGCGGCTAATGCTAATCCTGTGGGGAGCCTGAGAAGTGAATAAAAGTAAAAGCGGCGGACCTCAAGGCCGCCGCTTACAATTTTGTACCGCTGATTGTATCCGGCAGGTGCAGCCTGGAGCCGCACCGCCTTCAACAATACTGATACTCTAGGGGTATTAGTATCTTCTAATATCCTGCCCAGATGCCCTTCTCCACGCGCTTCTTGTAAGCCCAGTAAAAAATGATCGGGAAAATGAACAGGTTAAATGTCGTATTGGTTATCAGGCCGCCAATGACCACAATGGCCAGCGGTTTGGATGCTTCTGAGCCGATGCCATTGGATATAGCTGCCGGCAGCAAACCTATCGCAGCCATCATCGCCGTCATGACCACCGCCCGCAGACGATCGGCAACGCCAAGTCTGATGGCATCGGAGAAGCGGCGTGCCGAACTAAAGCGCAGCTCCCGGATATTCGATTTGAATTTGGTGATCAGAATCACCCCATTCTGCACGCAGATACCGAATAGTGCGATAAAGCCGATACCTGCCGAGATATTAAAGTTCACGCCCGTAATGAGCAGGGCCAGTATTCCGCCCGCAATGGCAAAAGGCACATTGTTCAATACCAGCAGCGAGTCCTTGAAATTGCCGAACAGGACAAACAGGATAAAGAATATGATCAACAGGCTGATGGGTACCACCTGAGCCAGCCTGGCTGATGCACGCTGCTGGTTTTCAAAATCACCCGCCCATTCCAGGAAGTAGCCCTTAGGCAGTTTTATTTTGGCGTTCACCTTGTTCTGCGCCTCCTTGATCGTGCTGCCCATATCCCTGCCGCGAATGGAGAACTTGATGGCTCCGTAGCGCTTATGCTCGTCACGGTAGATCATGCTGACCCCGGTTATTTTGGCGATGTCAGCGATCTCACGCAATGGCACTTTATTGCCGCTTATGGAAGGCACGCGCAGATCGCCGATAGACTGGGTATTGTTCCGGAAATATTCCGGATAGCGAATACGCAGGTCGAACTTGCGCTCCCCTTCATAGATCTGTGTCGCAGCCTTACCACCGATGGCCGTTTCGATAACCGCATTGGCGTCGGTAGACGTTACACCATATTGTGCCATTTTGGCCTGGTTCAGGTTGATCTGCAGTTCCGGCTGTCCCATGTCGCGCAAAATGCCCAGGTCTTCAATACCTTTTACGGTTTTCAGAATACCGAAAATGCTGTCTTCCCTGCTTTCAATGTATTTATAATCATCGCCAAACATTTTGACGACGATGGAGCCTTTTACGCCCGATACAGCTTCTTCCACATTATCAGATATCGGCTGCGAGAAGTTCAGATCGATGCCCGGGTAAAACTTCAGTTTTTCCTGCATCCGCTGAATGAGCTCTTCTTTGGTTTCATTGCGGCTCCATTTATCCTGGGGGTATATATCTACGTGAAATTCAATATTATAAAACCCCGTAGCGTCCGTACCGTCGTTCGGTCGCCCGGTTTGTGACAGTACCTGTTTTACTTCCGAAAAACTCAGAAATATCTTGCGCATCTCGTTGGCCAGCTTCACCGATTCGCCCAGCGAAGTGCTCAGCGGGCCGGTAGCCCTTACATAAATGGAGCCTTCGTTGAGCTCTGGCAAAAACTCAGTACCGAGCAACTCAAAACAGGCAAGGCAGATCAGCAGGGTACCCAGCGTAAACGGGATCATGAATTTGCGGAACTTAAAACACCAGGAGTATATCTGCAGGCAGATCTTTGTCACAAATTCAACAAAAACATTATGCTTTTCCTTTACATTTTTGTTCAGCAGTACGCTGGCCATAGCGGGAACGAATGTGAAGGTCATGATCAGGGCGCCCAGCAAGGCGAAGCCCAATGTCCAGGCTAACGGCGAGAACATTTTTCCTTCCACTTTCTGGAAGCTGAAAATGGGAAGCAAACCGGTGATGATGATCAGCTTGGCAAAAAATATTCCCTTGCCATTGACCAGGCAGGCTTGTTTGATCATGCCGAGCTTGCTCAGCCGGTTATATTTTTCCATACCGACCTCTTTGGCCCGGTGATCGAGCACCACAAATATCCCCTCAACCATCACGACGGCTCCGTCTATGATGATCCCGAAGTCGATTGCGCCCATGGAAAGCAGGTTGGCTGACATGCCTTTGAGCTTGAGACAAATAAAGGCGAACAGCAATGCCAGCGGGATAATGAGCGACACGATCAGCGTGGTGCGCCAGTCGGCCATGAAAAGGAATACGATAACGGTTACGAATATGATCCCTTCGAACATATTATGCAATACCGTATGCGTGGCAAAATTTACAAGATCTTCACGGTCATAGAATGTTCGGATCTTTACATCGTCAGGCAGAATATTCGTGTTCAGATCATGGATCTTTTCCTTGAGGCCTTTGATCACCACGCTGGGGTTTTCACCCTTGCGCATGACAACAATGCCTTCAACTACATCAGGATCGCGGTCACGGCCAACCTGGCCCAGTCGGGGCAATGCCGATTCGGTCACCTCGCCGATGGTTTTTACATAGATCGGCGTACCCTTGACATTATTGATAACGACGTTTTTGATCTCATCGATGTTGTTGAGCAAGCCAATGCCGCGTACCACATAAGCCTGTCCGCTCTGTTCAATCACATCGCCGCCCACATTCACATTGCTTTTTGATACCGCATCGTATAGCTCCAGGGCCGATACGCCGTATTGCAGCGCTTTCTGCGGATCGACGGTGATCTGGTACGTTTTTACCTCACCGCCAAAACTGTTCACGTCGGCCACGCCGGGCACGGCTTTGTATCTCGCGGTCAACTACCCAGTCTTCGATCGTCTTGAGCTCCCGCACCGATCTTTTGTTGCTGGTTAACGTGAAACGGTATATTTCACCGGTGGGACCGTATGGGCGGTTCTATCGATGGATTCACGCCATCGGGCAGGTTGGCATCGCCGATATGGTTGTTGATCTGCAAACGGGCAAAAGCATAGTCCACATCGTCATCAAAAGTCACTTTTACTACCGAGAGGCCAAAGAGCGAAGACGAACGGATGCTGGTTTTTTTCTCGGCCGGGTTCATGGCGATCTCCAGCGGCCGGGTTACAAATTTTTCTACCTCCTCGGCGCTGCGGCCCGGCCATTGTGATATGATGGTCACCGAAGTATTGGTTACATCCGGAAAGGCATCGATACTGATATTTTTAAAGCTGATATATCCTCCGGCAGCCAGCAAAGCGGTCACAAGAATATAAAGTACTTATTCTTCAGTGCAAATGACAGTACCGTTTTTATAAATCGGTTCATTTGATTATTTCGGATTTCGAATGTTCGAATTCGAATTTTTGTTATCTATTCAGTTCAGCATATCGGTCAAGCGTTCCCCTCGGCGCCGGGCCGGGTTCAGTCTTTCAGCGATTCATACAGGTAAACCTGCCTTGATGCTACGATGCGGTCGCCCGGTTTTAATCCTGCGCGGATATATGCCCTGTCCTCCACCTTTTTGGCAATGTCTACCTGCTGGATATGGGCTTTCGCCTTGCCGTCAACCACTATCACATAGTTTTTGTCATTGTCGAATATCAGTGCGCGGGTGTTGATACAGGCAGGCTCTCGCCCGATTTGGCCTTGATGGTAACATTGGCAAACATGCCGGGCTTCAGTCTATTTCCGGGATTGCCAATCTTTACCCTTGCCTTTACCACTTTATTATCCGGATCAAGCATATCATCTATCTTATCTATTTTGCCCTGGAAAATCTTATCAGGATAAGAAAGTGTGGTGATCTTTACCGGGTCGCCGGTCTGGATATTGGAGATATCCGATTCATAAATATTAATCAGCACAAACACATCCGACAGGTCGGCTATGGTAAACAGGTTCTGACTGTTATCAGCCCTTACCTGGGTATTGTCAGTCAGATTTTTTTCAATCACAAAACCTGATATCGGAGATTTGACCACGTATCCTTCAGCATTGCTTTTATTGATGCTGATCACGGCAACGGCACGTTTATTTTCTGCTACCGCTTTCTGATAGTCAGATTGCGCCTGTTCAAAATCTTTTTGCGAGGCCAGCCCGCTTTTATACAGATCCTGCGTCGATTCCAGGGTTCGTTTGGCATTTCTCAGGTCAGCTTCAGCTGAAATATAATCTTTGGTAAAGCCGGCCATTTCAGCGCTCTTCATCATCGCCAGTGTTTGACCCCTGCTTACCACATCGCCCAGCTGCACATGCACATCCTGCGCAACGCCGCTCACCATCGGGAAAATCTTGACCATTTTGTTTTCATCAGGCGCAATACTTCCCGTGAGATTGATCTGCGAAAGCGCGCTTGCCTCCTTTACCGTGTCTATCAGCAGGCTGTTAAGCAAGGTATCGGTGACCTGGAATTTTTGCTCCTTCTGGTCATCCGCATTTTCAGCATGATGGCAGCCTTGCAAGGCCGTGCCTGTAACAAGCAAAGCCAGGATAAATGCTGCCGTTTTATATGTATGATGTAGCATAGTTTTATTGTTGATTAAAAAATGGTGTCCCGGTGGCATAGTTGAACTGCTCAAGCGAAATAACGCGGTTAAGCTGCAGGCTGTTTAGTTGCAGGGTATTGGTTTTGTAGGAATCATAAAAATCCAGGAACTCCAGCATGCCGATGTTCCGTTTTTCATAATTTCTAAATACTTCCTGTATCAGGTGGTTAAAATCATCGTTTAAACTGGGGATCGAAGCTGTTGATATAGTTTTTCCAGCCGCAAGGCTCCTTTGTAATTGGTGGCCACATCGCTTTCAACCTTGTCCTGCTGGCTTTGGAATTGCACCTTGCTTTGGTCAATGGCTATACGGGCCTGTTTTATGCCGCCCTGGTTGCGGTTAAAAAAGGGCAGGCTGAATGCAATACCGGCACCATAAAGTTGTTGCCGTATGACCCCAGCTTATCATAATTGAACGATAAGGCGAAACATCCGGAACAGCAGTCGCTTTTTGAAGCTTCAGGTTGACATTGTTGTAGTCAACCGCCGCTTTGGTGTATTTCAGATCGTAACGGTTGGCATAGGCCGAATCCAGTAATTGCTGATAGGGAACCTGCGCTACCATGTTGCTTGACTGTCTAATCCGACTAACCTGCGGTTCAATATAGGCATTGGGCCGGTGCTTTGATCAACAGTTTAATTCGCTTTGCGTGGTATCAATGCCGGCTAGCAAGCTGTTATATTCGGTTTGCAGGGAATAAAGCTGCGATTGTATGCGAATCACTTCTTTTTGGGCGATATTTCCCTTGGTATATTGCTCCTTAAAAACAGTTAAGTGTTTTTGATAAGCGAGCTGATCTCCTCGTTATAAACTTTGGCCGATTGCTCCTGGAAATAGATCGTGTAAAAATCGTTTCTCAGGGTAAATTTCAACGTGCGCAGCAGATCAAAAAACTGGTACTTGGCCTGTTCAACGCCGATTTTTGCCAGCTGCATGTTTTTGTTGCGCTTGCCGGCTGTTAAAAAAGCTGCGACACGCTAAACGGCCTGCTCGCTGAATGGCATTGGGTACCCCGGTGGCATGAATGCCATTGGCAAAACTGAAATCGGGGTTTTGAAACAGTCTTGCAGTAATTACCTGGGCACTGGCATTATCAATATTGTAACGCTGGATAATCAGGCTGAGGTTGTTTTTTAGAAATTGATCTTCGGCCTGTTTTACGTTAATTTCAATGTGTCATTTGCCGGGGCCTGGGCAAAGCCATGAGCCCCCGCAACCATGCAAATTACCAGCAGCAATACAAAGACGCGAATATACTTTTGAACCATGTTTATGTATGTTGGCGCAAATGTATAGGCGGGGCATTAAAGCAGAATTAAAGCCGGATTAGAATGCGATTAGAATTTCTTATCGCTTGAAATTGATCGTCATGGTAGTGCCTTCTCCTGGAACGGAGGAAGCAATAATGGAGCCGCCAAACAGGTTGATTATCTTGCCGGTAATGTAAAGACCGATGCCATTACCCTTGAAATCCTTCACGTTTGTGCCCCTGTAAAAAGAGTGAAATATTCTTTCCACTTCGCTGGCGGGGATGCCGATGCCCCTGTCTCGTAACGGCAATCCTGATACCTTCATTGTCAGCATGCAAATCGCACTGTACCCTTTTGTTATCCGAGAACTTGTAGGCATTGCTGATGATGTTGTTCAGGGCAATCGTCAGGAGTGCTTTGTTGGCCGGTATTTGCAGTTTTTCCGGATCATCCGGCAGATGCTCAACGCTCACGACGAAATTGCCCTTGCCCTGGCGGCTGGTCCAGTAATCGGCCAGTTCCCAAATCAGGTCATCAATTGCAACAGGACTTAATTCCGCCCGTGTATAGCTCATATCAACCTGGGCCAGTTCCATCAGTCCGGTAATGGTTTCATTCAGGTCTTCCGCATCATTCAGGACAGATTTTAAAACCTGCTCATATTCGCCAGCCGAACGTTTTTTATTGAGCGCGACCTCTATTTCGCCGATGATGCTCGTAAGGGGCGTCTTTAGTTCATGCGATGCATTGACCACATAGGTCTGCTGCACGTCAAAGGCATTTTCCAGGTGACCCAACAGCCTGTTGAAGTTCTGTGCCAGCTTGCTGATCTCGTCCCTGCCGTTGCCTTCGGTAATACGCTGACTCAGGTTACTTGCCCTGACCTGCTGCATCTCTGCGATCATATCATCAATCGGCACCAATGCCTTTTTGGCAAACCACCGGCCGATAAAGAACAGGCCCGTAATAACGCAGACAAACATGAAGAGCATGATCTCGAGCAGATCGTCGATCCGGCGATGACCCTGCACGTCGTCTGCCGAAGTCAGGATGACAAAGTTTCCCTGGTTGTCCTTGTAATAGATTCCCACGGTTTGCCTGTTGCCTTCGGTAAACGCTATCTCCTTACGCGCGCGTACCATGTTGATCACCTCGCTGTTCCAGTATTGCTGCCTGTCCCGGATAAAGGATGCGGTATTGTTATCGTTATAAATGCGCGTAACTTCACCCTGCAATTGCTTCAGGTACCGTTCGTGCACGTGGTTTAATGAGTCAGGGGATATCTCATCGGCCTCCAGATATAACTGGGCGGCACTTTGGCCCTGTCCAACAGGCGGCCATAAAAATCAGATCGGGCAAATGATTTGAAGGTAACCAGGATGACAGTTAATGCAATCAGTAAGATCACTGCGCTGATCAGCGTGAAATAAAGCGCAAGCCTGTTCTTTATCTTCATTGCTTTTCCGCCTTTTTTAAGATATAGCCCATCCCGATCACGGTGTGGATGAGCTTGCTGTTAAAATCTTTTTCGATCTTTTTACGCAGGTAATTTACATACACATCAATAAAGTTGGTACCGGTATCAAAACCTATTTCCCACACTTTTTCGGCAATGTATTCCCGCGACAATATCTTGTTGGGATTCTGCATAAAAAGTTCCAGCAGGGTGTATTCCTTAGCGGTCAGGGTGATTTTTTTACCACTCCGCTCAGCGGTCTTGCTCCAGGTATCCAGTTTAAGATCGTCAAAGGTCAGCTGGTGATTCTCTTCAGTTGCCTTGTTGCGTCGCTGTAAAGCCTCGATGCGCGCAAGCAGCTCGCTGAAATGAAATGGTTTTACCAGGTAATCATCGGCGCCGGCTTTTAGTCCGGCTACTTTATCATGCACCTGGTTAAGTGCGGTAAGCATCAGTATGGGCGTTTGGGTATCGGTTTGCCTGATACGCCGGCATAATTCAATGCCATTGGTATCGGGCAGCATCACATCCATGATCAGCAGGTCAAATTGCTGGTTCTGCAGTAATTTCTCCGCGCCCGCGCCGTCAGGGGCAGTTTGCACAACATATCCATGCTCCTGCAGCCCCTTGCAGATGAATGCGGCGACCTTTTGTTCATCCTCAATTAAACAGATACGATTCATGGTAGACAAATATGACAATATTAACTTTAATATAACGGCGTTCAGCGCCAGCATTTTGCAAATCGGGACAGTATAAAACCAATTGTTAAAACGGAAGTTTTTATCTTTGAGGGATAACCCCCAATTGTAAATTTTCTTCTACTATGCAAATCATCAGGTGTAATACCCTTGCCGAACTGAACGAGCTGGCCTCGGCGCTTATTGTGAATCAATTAAAGAATGTTCCCCGATCGCTGGTTTGTGCGGCCACCGGCAATTCTCCGACAGGAGTCTATAAAAAACTGGTTGAAAAAAAGGCATCCATAGCGTCGGGCGAATTAAGCTTTATTAAGCTGGATGAATGGTATGGCCTGGGCGCCCGGGATGCAGGTTCCTGCGAATATTATCTTCAGCAGCACTTGCTGCAGCCCCTGGAAATACCCGAGGAACGATATATGGCTTTTGACGGCATGAATACGGACTCCGGGGCAGAGTGCAGCAGGGTAAACGGATATCTTGACCAGCATGGTCCGATCGATATTTGCATATTGGGAATTGGGAAGAACGGACATATCGCATTTAACGAACCGGCTGAGGTTCTCGAGCCACGGGCACATTTGGGAACCCTGAGCACCACCTCACTAACGCATACGATGGTGCAGGACACGGACGTGAAGCCCCAATTTGGCCTTACCCTGGGCATGGCCGACATATTGCAGTCCAGAAAGATCATCCTGCTGGCCAACGGCACTGCCAAGCGCCAGGTGATGGAACTGCTTTTCGAGCAGAAAATAAGCACCCAGTTTCCGGCATCCTTCCTGTGGCTTCATGCAGATGTACATTGTTTTTATTGTGATAATGATAATTAATTATGGGAAAAGGAACCGAAAATAACACCTATGATGCCATTGTTATAGGATCAGGTATCAGCGGCGGCTGGGCCGCCAAGGAATTTTGCGACCTGGGCATAAAAACACTTGTTTTGGAACGCGGACGTAATATTGAACATATCAAGGACTATCCTACCGCAACGAAAAATCCCTGGGATTTTCCGCACCGGATGGAGGAACCCTTACAGGTACTGAAGGATAATCCGGTGATCAGCAAATGCTACGCTTTTGGCGAGGACACGCACCACTTTTTTGTAAAGGATAAGGAACATCCCTATATTCAGGAAAAGCCTTTTGACTGGATACGCGGCTACCAGGTAGGCGGTAAATCCATTATGTGGGGGCGTGCCTGCCAGCGCTGGAGCGATTTTGATTTTCGGCGCCCAAGCGGTTATGGTTATGCGGTCGACTGGCCCATTCGCTACAAGGACATAGCGCCCTGGTATTCGCATGTGGAAAGATTTTCCGGAATTTGCGGCGATAAAGATGGCCTGGAGGCCCTGCCTGACGGCGATTACCTGCCACCCTTTGAAATGAGCTGTGTTGAAGCAGGAGATCCAGAAGAAAATAAAAGACCATTATAAGGACCGCTTTATGGTCAAGACCCGCTGGGCGCACTTAACCAAGCCACAGCCATACACCTTGAGCAGGGACGGGGCAATGCCAGGCCCGGGACTTGTGTACCCGCGGCTGTCCCTTTGGGGGGTATTTCAGTTCGGTATCATCCACCCTGCCCTGGGCCAAAAAAACCGGCAATCTCACCATCCGGCCGTTTTCTGTGGTCCATTCGATCATTTATGATGAGAAAAAAGGCAAAGCTACCGGCGTACGGGTTATCGATGCCAATACCAAGCAAGAGACCGAATATTACGCGAAGGTGATCTTTATGAATGCAGCCTGTTTGAATACCAATCTTATCCTGCTTAATTCCACCTCATCCCGCTTTCCCAACGGATTAGGGAACGATAACGGTCTGCTGGGAAAATTCATTGCCTTCCAAAATTACCGCGCCAGCGTGCATGGCGCGCTTTGAGGGTTTTGAGGACAGATACTATTATGGCCGCAATCCGACAAATCCCATCATTGCCAATTACCGCAATCTGCACCGCCAGGATACCGATTATTTCGGCGGTTTTTAACCTTTGTTTATTCAAACCGGGGCAGACAGGGGTGGAATGATGGCGTTGGAGCTGATCTGAAGATGTCGCTCACGGAGCCCGGGCCATGGCATGCAGGTATGTATCATGCAGGGCGAAACCATTCCGAAAGAAAGCAACCATGTTCGTTTGAGCAAAGATCAGAAAGATCCATGGGGTATACCGCAACTGATCACTTCAGTGGCTTATGACGACAATGATGAAAAAATGGTCAAAGATTTCCTGGATCAAAGTGCTGATATGCTGGAAAAAGCCGGCGTGAAGGATATCGTGAAGCATGATACCCACCAGGCGCCCGGACTGGACATTCATGAAATGGGTGGCTGCCGGATGGGCCACGATCCAAAAACCTCCCTGCTTAACGAGTGGAACCAGATGCACCTGTGCAATAATGTGTATGTAACGGATGGGGCCTGTATGACCAGTACCGGTAACCAAAGCCCGTCCATTTTATACATGGCCTTTGCCGCCAGGGCGGCTAATCATGCTGCGGGCGAAATGAAACGGGGGAATATATAGTTTAAGCATCTTTATCCCCGGGTTTGCCCCGGGGTTTATCTTAATTTTTTTATGAGTAACAGAAGAGAATTTTTGAAGAACACAGGACTTCTGGCTTTGAGTTTGCCCCTGGCTAAGACTGCTATGGCCTCAGCCATGGCTATGGCGAGTCATAAGCTTCCGGCACTGGGCATTCAGCTTTACATGGTAAAGGAAGATATGGAAAAAGATGCGCCCGGAACACTGAAAAACTGGGTCAGATGGGCTATACGCAAATTGAAAGCTTTGGCGGAAGTAAGGGCATGTTTTGGGGTATGGGTAATAAGGAATTTGCCAGGCTTGCTGCTGATCATGGGCTTACTCTGGTATCCAGTCATTATAACGATGATGCCGGAGGGTTTTGAGAAACAGGCGGAGCTGGCAGCCGAAATTGGCATGAAATATTTGATTTGCCCATGGAAGGGACCTCAAAAATCAATCGATAATTTCAAGCGCTTTGCCGATGAGTTTAACCACAATGGCGAAATATGCAAGCGGCATGGCATGCGGTTTGGCTACCATCCGCATGATTATCCCTATAAAAAAATTGACGGTCAGCTGCCTATTGATGTGCTGCTTGCGCATACGGATAACGAGCTGGTTGATTTCCAGATGGATTTTTACTACACGGTAACCGAGGGCCAGAATCCCGGCGAATATATCCGAAAATATCCCGGGCGCTTTAAGCTTTGCCATATGCGCGATGTGCTGCGGAACGCCTGCCGGCGGGTAGCCAGGAAGAGTCTGCCTGCGATCTGGGGCAGGGGATCATTGATTATCCGCGCCTTTTATCCACGGGGCTGGATAATGGGATGAAATACTTCTTTGTGGAACAAAGCCGGTTTTATCATGAAACGCCCATGCAAAGTGCCCAGGTGAATGTCGGTATCTTAAATCGCTTAAGCTGGTTTAAAACTCATGGTAAGGCTTTTCAAAAAATTCATCCACCACCTTATTAAATTCGTCGCGGTGCTGAATTAGTGTCGCGTGTCCGGAATTCGGCACTACCCATAAATAAGAGCGGGGAATCTCCTGGTAAATTTTTACCGTATGTTCGACCGGTATCACGTCATGGTCTCCGCAAATGATCAGCGATGGGCATCGATGGCCTTTAATGCATGGAAAGGTATATTGGGCTGACCGTAATCCAGCATGAATATTTTCCAGTCGTTTTTTTCTTTGGCGGTGCTGCGCGGTTTGTCTTTATCGGCTTTGGTATTGTCTCTACCATTCCTTCCATTCAGATGGGTTGCATGCCTAAGGAATCAGGTGTCAGGTTGGCGCCCGTGGATGCCAGCTTGATTACTTTTTCCGGATGACGCATGGCCAGTAACAAAGCATTGATACCACCATCGCTCCAGCCCAGCACGTAGGCTGAATCAATGTGCATCTTGTCCAGCAGCGCTGCAAAATCATCCGCCATCATCTCAAAACTTAAAGAATCCCTGGCATCGACACTTTTTCCATGTGCGCGGCTGTCTACGGCAATTACTTTATATTTCTGAGCGAAATAAGGAATGGTTTGCGAAAAGGCATCGATGCTTCCGCCATTACCATGGATAAGCAACAGGGGCTTGCCCTGGCCATAAATTTCGACATATATTTTTATACCACGAACATCGTAATATTTACCTGCGGCAGGATTGCTGCCATATTTGGCCTGGGCTGCAGCCTATCTGTACAATCAATAAAAGAAGCAGCCGCACTGAGTAAGATTTTTTTCATGATGGGGTATTGATTATCAGATTATAAACATAGTAAGATTTTCTTTGCCAACGCAATAAAAAAAAGCCGGTCCGGATTTTCTTCAGAAAATCTTACCTTTAAACTCCTCTTTTACTTGCCTTGTATTAAGCCGACTTTTTTTCAATGAAAAGCGATGGATGTTTTGAATAATGAGCCTGCCGGAGACAAAATACTTATGATGCCATTGTTATAGGATCGGGTATAAGTGGTGGATGGGCAGCAAAAGAACTATGTGAAAAAGGTTTAAAGACCCTGGTTTTGGAACGCGGCCGGAATGTGGAGCATATAAAGGACTATCCGACTGCTACCACGCCGCCATGGGATTTTAAGCACCGGCGGAGAATGACCACCGCTTTTCTGAAGGAAAATCCTTTGATAAGCAAGGCGGCAGGTTTTGGTGAAGACAATGCCCACTTTTTTGTAAAGGATAAAGATCATCCCTATCTGCAGGAAAAACCCTTTGACTGGATACGGGGCTATCAGGTTGGCGGCAAGTCACTTACCTGGGGCCGCGCCTGCCAGCGCTGGAGCAAATATGAATTTACCAATCCCGAAAAATTTGGTTATGGGATAGCCTGGCCGATCAGGCTATGATGATGTAGCACCCTGGTATTCGCATGTGGAAGACATTTATTGGGGTTTGCGGCAACAAGGATGGGATTGAATCAATGCCCGATGGAGAATTTCTGCCGCCCTTCGAGATGAACTGCGTGCAGGAAGAGATCAGTAAAAAGATCAATGAAAATTATAAGGATCGTCACCTGGTGCATGCGCGCTGGGCGCATCTTACCAAACCCAAACAGATACATATTGACCAGGGCCGGGTGAAATGCCAGGCAAGGAACATGTGCATGCGTGGCTGCCCGTTTGGGGGATATTTCAGTTCCAACAGTTCACGTTGCCCTGGGCGAAAAAAACCGGCAATCTGACTATCAGGCCATTTTCGGTAGTTCATTCCATTGTTTATGATGAAAAGCTGGGCAAGGCATCCGGCGTAAGGGTGATCGACACGAATACCAAAGAGGTGACCGAATTCAAGGCAAGGATCATTTTCCTGAACGCTTCCGCCCTGAATAGCACGCTGGTATTGCTCAACTCGACTTCAGCCCGCTTTCCCAATGGCTTGGGTAATGATAATGGTCTGCTAGGTAAATATGTCGCCTTTCAAAACTACAGGGCATCAGTGACTGCCGAAATGGATGGATTCCTGGATAAATATTATTTCGGCCGGAATCCCACAGAACTGATCCTGGCAAATTACAAGAACCTGGAAAAGCAGGAGACTGACTATTTTGGTGGTTATACGACTTTTATGGGCGCTTTCCGTGATCAGCGGCCGGCGGAAACCGACCAGGGCGAGATAGGGGGGCAGTACAAGGATTCGCTGAGCGAGCCCGGCGGATGGAAAGTTTATATGTATATGCAGGGTGAAACGGTGCCTAAAGAAAGCAATCATGTGCGATTGAGCAAAGACCAGAAAGATCAATGGGGGATACCGCTACTGGTCACATCCGTGAATATACGACAATGACGAACGCATGATCAAGGATTTTCTGAAAGAAACCAAGGAAATGCTGGTAAAGGCTGGATGCAAAAATGTGCAGACCTACGAGAACAAACAGGCGCCGGGTTTGGATATTCACGAAATGGGAGGATGCCGTATGGGTAAAGACCCGAAAACATCTTTACTGAACGAGTGGAACCAGTTGCACTTGTGCAAGAATGTGTTTGTCACGGATGGCGCATGTATGACCAGTACCGGCAACCAGAGTCCGTCGATATTGTATATGGCATTAACCGCCAGAGCTGCAAATTATGCTGTCAACGAAATGAAAAAAGGAAATCTATAGAATTATATATTAAGACTATGCATCCCGGCCCCCGAAACCCTAAACCTAAAAAATCATTTGAAATGACCAGAATAAGCCGATTAACTTGCGCACTGTTATTCCTAGCATGCCTTGCAGGCAGCGGAAGCGCATTTGCCCAGAAAGACAATCATTGATCAGAAAGTGAGGCCTTGATGGCTAAAATGACGCTTGAGGAAAAGATCGGGCAGCTCAACCAATATAATGGTGACTGGGAAGCGACCGGACCGGTGACCAAAGATGTGGGCAATAAACTCGATGAGATCCGGCAGGGGCGTGTTGGAGCCGTGCTGAATATCATGGGTACCGAACATACGCGCACTTTTCAGGATGCAGCTATGCAATCGCGCCTGAAAATTCCTTTGTTTTTTGGGCAGGATGTGATCCATGGCTACCGTATTACTTTTCCTATCCCGCTGGCCGAAGCCTCGAGCTGGGATATGGCAGCGATTGAAAAAGCTGAGCGGGTAGCCGCTACAGAAGCATCTGCCTCCGGCATTAACTGGACGTTTGCACCGATGGTCGATATCGCCCGTGACCCGCGCTGGGGCCGGGTGATGGAAGGAGCTGGCGAGGACCCTTACCTGGGCTCACTTATTGCCAGCGGCAAGAGTAAAAGGCTTTCAGGGCAATGGCTTGGGAGTACTGATGCGATCATGGCCTGTGCCAAACATTTTGCGGCTTATGGCGCAGCTATTGGCGGCCGGGATTATAACAGCGTGGATATGAGCCTGCGCACTTTGTGGGAGGTTTACCTGCCGCCGTTCAAAGCTGCTGCCGATGCCGGCGTAGCCACCTTTATGAACTCCTTTAATGACCTGAACGGCATGCCTGCTACCGGCAACAGCTATTTGCAGCGCGACATACTGAAAGGCAAATGGGGCTTTAAAGGATTTGTGGTGAGCGATTGGGGATCAATCGGTGAAATGATCAACCACGGTTATGTGAAAGACAACTACCAGGCCGCAGAAGAAGCGCTCAAAGCAGGCAGTGATATGGATATGGAAAGCCGCAGCTATATCAACAATCTCGCAAAGCTGGTTGCCGATAAGAAAGTGCCCGTGACTTTGATCGATGACGCAGTAAGGCGCATACTCAAAAAGAAATTTGAGCTCGGCCTGTTTGATGATCCTTATAAGTTCATTAACCCTGACCGTGAGAAAACCATGCTGAACCGGCCTGAAAATGTCCAGTCAGCACGGGATATGGCCCGCAAAAGTATGGTGCTGCTAAAAAATGATAACCATGTGCTGCCGCTTTCCAAAGACCTGAAAACCATTGCGCTGATCGGTCCTCTGGTTAAAGCAGAAAAGGAACTGAAAGGCTTTTGGTCGCTGGATGTGGATAAGAATCAGGGAATTGTTTCCCTGATGGAGGGAATGCAAAACCAGGCCGCGGACAAACCAAGCTTATCTATGCGCAGCGGTTGCGGTATTGCCGATACGTCGCGGGCAGGGTTTGCCGAGGCGATTGCCGCTGCAAAGAATGCCGATGTGGTCATCATGGCGATGGGCGAAGCTCCTGATATGACGGGGGAAGCAAAAAGCAAATCCAATATTCATTTGCCGGGCGTACAGGAAGAACTGATCAAAGAAATACAAGCCAGCCGGTAAGCCGGTGGTGGTTCTGCTCATGGCGGGAAGACCGATGATATTTAACTGGACAGCGGATAATGTGCCTGCCATTTTATACGCCTGGTGGCTAGGCAGCCAGGGCGGAAATGCCATGGCCGATGTGCTGTATGGTCGACTATAATCCATCGGGTAAATTGCCGATTACTTTCCCGCGTTCAGAAGGGCAGATACCTATTTATTATAATCATTATAATACCGGTCGGCCGGCGCAAAACGACACCGACCTGTTTTATAAATCTGCTTACATCGATCTGCAAAACTCGCCGCAATATGCTTTTGGCTATGGCTTGAGTTATACCACGTTCGAATATAATGACATGGAGTAGGGAAATTTGATGCCTCTGTTAAGGGTGCCGGGGAAATTCCGGTTTCGTTCACAATACAGAATACCGGAAAATATGCCGGCGAGGAAGTAGCGCAGCTTTATCTTAGGGAGATGGTTTCCCAGCCCCTACGCCCGGTAAAAGAATTAAAGGATTTTAATAAGATCGCGCTCCGGCCCGGCGAGACCCAGCGTATTACCTTTAATATTAAAAGAGATGCTTTGTCGTTTTATAATGATCAGCTGGAGCGCATTACCCAGCCTGGCACCTTTCAGATCATGATAGGCAGCGCTTCGGATGATATCAGACTGCAAAAAACTATTGAACTGGTCGAGTAGTCTTTGTTAAAATCTAATTTGAGGGGTAGACATACCCCGTTGATTCTTCCTTCATTTTTAAAGGACGGACTTCTATCCTTGTTCCCGGGTTAAATTCGAACTCGGGATTTTTCATGGCTATCGATACCGCTTCTTCCAGATTTTCGGCATGAATATGGTAGTATCCCCCAATGACCTCATTCGATTCATTGAAAGGAGCCCTGGCCCATTCCTGGCCCGAGAAGGAAAGTATTTCGCCCGATCTTTCAATCGGCTGCGCCGTGATCAGCTTTCCCTGGGATCTAAGCGTTTCGATGTAAGTCTGGCAACTTTTCAAAAATTCAGTGTGTTTTACAGGGCTTAACGTTTCCTTGCTGTCAGCCCGTTTGCGGATAAAGAACATGAACTCTTTCATAACGGTACCCTTTCTTATATCAAATTTATCGAAATAATTGCCGGGTTTAAAGCCTCAGACCTGTAAATATGCGGGTTGCTATTTGGTAATTTTTTCAGCTGTTTTTGAAAAAATCAAAAAAATTCCGCTAAAATATGGCCTCGAATTCTAATATTTATAAAATTGATTCTTGTGCCATTGTATTATAGATAATAACTATATCATATCAATTCTTTATATAAAATAGCTATTTGCCAAAATGGTATATTTGCAATCAACATAATAATAACATTGAGAATATGATAACTATAGGTCAAAAATTCCCTGAATTTTCTAAAACAGCTGTTGTAAGTATCGAAAAAGGAAAAGAGTTCGAAACGATCACTTCGGATTTTATGGTAAATGATGATAACGTTTGGACAGTAATGTTCTGGTGGCCAAAAGATTTTACTTTTGTTTGCCCGACCGAAATTGCTGAGTTCAATAAAAACTACGGAGAGTTCCGCGACCGTGATACCCGCCTGATCGGCGCCTCTACCGATTCTGAATTTGTGCATGCTGCCTGGAGAAGAGATCATGATGATCTGCGCGATCTTAAATTCCCGATGCTTGCTGATACTTCAAAATCGTTGGCTGAAGACCTGGGCATTTTAGAGCCTAACGAAAAAATCGCTTACCGTGCTACTTTTATTGTTGATCCAACCGGAATTATCCGCTGGGTATCTGTAAATGATTTGAGTGTTGGCCGTAATGTAAAAGAAGTTATACGCGTACTGGATGCTTTGCAAACCGACGAGCTTTGCCCATGTAACTGGGTAAAAGGTGAAGAAACCTTAACTAGTATAATTAATTTAATTATTGCATCTCCGTACTGCACAAGATGCGGGGATTTTTTATTTCTATAATCTGAAATTGAAATAATGAACGAATCTACAGAAATCATAAACGAAATATCTGCAAAGTCTTGGTATCGATACGGCCTATCGTAACGATAGCCTTACACTGCTTGAAAAAGGAGAATCACGCTATCTGCGCGATCTGAAATTGAATTTGACCAGTACGCTTACTTCCGAGCATCTGAACGCCAAGGAATGTGCACTGATCGGCCTTCAACAGCTATCAATAATAATAATTCTTTACTAACCCAGTTTTTTCACGGCTTATGCCGAAGAGCAGGGCGCTACACCAGCGGATACCGCCGAAGCAGCAGGATGTGCATCGTTGTTGGCATCAAACAATATATTTTATCGTTTTCGTCATTTCACGCAAAAAGAGAAATATGGGCAAATACCGGCACGCATACGTATGCAGTTGATGATGAAGCCTGTTACCGGGAAAGAGTTTTTTGAATTGATGAGCCTGGCTATTTCAGCTGTTAATGGCTGCGAAATGTGTGTAAATGCGCATGAGGATTCGCTGATCAAATTGGGAACTACCGAAGAACGTATTTTTGATGCGGTAAGGATAGCCTCACTGGTAACTGCAACCGGCAAAATTATTTTTTAAGTACCTTTTTAAATTGCCAGGAAAAGCCATTACCGGAGACGGTAATGGCTTTTTTAACATATATACAGCTGAATTTCAGGGCTTTTCGAAATAAATATTTTCAAAAATTGGTGATTATCAGAAGGATTAATCATAAATTTATGTAGTACTAATTCTTTGTACCCCTAATTTTAATGCCGTGAAGCCTCTTGATCAGTTAGCATATATCGCGCCCCGATATATGAAGTTTGCAGCGGCCGTTAACAAGGCCGCGTTCTTTGCTTCAGAAATGCTGATGGCGCGCCTGTTTGGTAAACCAGGGTTAAAGATACTCTTCTCTCAAAATACGGAGCGTGAACAAAATATTCGAATTGGGTTTAAATTCCTGCAAAATAAGATTCAATTTGCCGAATTCACCGAGCAAAATGTCAGCAGCAATGATGTTATCATACCATTAAACCTGGGCGATTTGCGCGCTCTAGTTAAGATGAGTTCGGCCAAAAATAATCTGGTTCCAACCCCCTCAATGCGCGTCATTGATTTATGTGACGACAAATATTTGTTTGCTAAAACGCTTCAGGCGAAAGGTTTCGGAAGTCTTATACCTAAAATTAGCAGTAAACTGCCTTGTCCTTTTGTATTAAAGAAAAAGGTGTCCGACAGCGGCGACTTTTGCTACCTTGTAACCAGTACTGACCAGGAAGAGAAATTGAGGGCGCTAAAGAAAGATCCTGAGTATTTCTGCCAGGAAATGATAAGCGGGAATGAAGAGTATGCCACGCACATTCTCTTTAAGGATCAAATAATAGTTTCGTCCCTTAATATTAAATACGTCTTTTCCAGCAGTGCTTTTGTTAAAGGCAAAGACAAATTCATTTGCAACAAAATAGTGAAGTGTCCCCATTTGGAACGTTTCGCCTCCATCTTAATAGCGATCGGTTTTGAGGGTTTGTGCTGCTTTAACTATAAAGAGGTAAACGGACAACCTATGGTGCTGGAAATTAATCCCAGGTTTGGCGGAAGCCTCAGCACATTTTTTTTCTCGTTTTTACGAAAAATGGAGGTCAGCCGAATAAATGTTTTCGAAATGCAGCACGGAATTATTTAACAACAAAGTTCGCTTTAAGCGATGACAATTATGGGTGCTTTATCTGGAACGTCCCCGATATGTATTCCTCTGCATTTCGAAGGCCCATATTAGTCGGTTTCTGATAAAATCTGGATCAGCTCCATTGTAGCCACCTGTAAGATGTGCAGATAGCCCTTCCTCAAAATCACGCCGATCGATAATATCTTTAAATTCGTTATGAAGGTAAGTTCTCAAGTGTTTAGGAGATGCCTTTATTTTTTCTTCAAAGTCGTCTACTTTTTCGAATACATAAACAAGGTCTTCAAAATCCCTACTTGTTCTATAATCTTTACCTCTACCTTTATACGCTTCCCATTTTGCTGCAACGAAATATGGCAATGAAAATATGCGAATATTTGTATCCCTATCCAATTGGTAATTAATCGCGGTCTGAAATCCCTCAGGGTACCATATATTGCTGAATCCAATAGCTTCGGGATGGGTTGGCATAAAATCAACGATCATACCCTCAATGTTATATCTGCAAATTACGCCTGAGGCTATATCATTCTTGAATCCAACTCCACGTAACTTTTTATCTAAATCAGCATAGCCTTTATAACTTGCAAGTTCCACAACAATATCCACATCATTTGTGGGTCGAATTGTGTGTGCCGGAGGAGGGACTGAGGCATATAATGATACGATGGCACCCCCAACGTAGACAAATTCTTGATTCAGATCCTTGAGAAACTCATTAACGGTTTTAATTCTGATCAAATTCTCATTCATATATTAATTCAAATGATTGCTTTAACAATTCGAGCGCTTTATGTTGTTCTCTAACTCTGCCTACCCTTATTGCATCGACTAATGCCAACATATTATAAAGACTTTCGTCCTGTGCTATTGCCAATACTTGATTTGGATATAAAGGTGCTATAGCTTGCCCGTACAATTTTCCGTTAGCACTTGGCCAAACGTAATTATTGTCTGAAATAAAGTATTCTTTCAGGACCGGAGCACTATGCGCAGTCGGCACTCCACGCACAATTACGCCCGGTTCCGTTGGAAAAACAAATTTCAGCCCATGCTCAATAAAATTAAATAGAGCGGTTCTAAATACAGATCTTTTATCACGACTGATCAATTTTGCAATCATGGAACGATTTAATGATTCGCTGATTTCGGAGTTGCTGATATATAGACTACTGGCAAGATCCTTATTTAACCAATCTTTATTTAACGAAATAATTTTCAGCAGCACGACAAGATCATGCGGCCTCATGCCATTATGTGCTTTCATACCCAAATATAATATTTTAATTCGCATTTTGCAATTCGCGAATTGCAAATCATTCCTTCCTCGGTCGACATTTCGAAGACTGATTTTCGTGAAGCGTTAATCAAAGCATTAGGCATAACGTGGTATGATTGTTCTCATACAAATATGATGAATTTATCAAAAAGGGGTTTCGTTCATTGGTTGAAAATAGATGAGGCCTGATTGAAATTGCATCTCCATTGCTCGTGCATATCAACTATTTGGTGGCCTATTTGAAATGAAAACTATTGGCTCGCCGAAAGGTCTCCATAGTTATTCGATTACTTGATGGTATTTGAACTGGCCCGAAACAAACAAAAAACGCCTTAAATCATTGATTTAAAGCGTTTTTCGATTGTTTTGAAAAATAACTTGCGGAGAGGGAGGTATTTGTATTCAGGCCAAAAACCACCTTAAAACCGTCTAATAGCATCTTTTTACCAGACAGGTATCTATAAATCCCCTGTCAAATTGATCAAAATAGCTTCATCTGATATTTCAAATTTAGTCATACGGCTTTAATTTCCAAACCAATAATTTAAAGGCCCTTGCTCTTGGTAAACAAATAAATTGCTGAAGAAAAGCCAATGAGAATCACTCCAATTACACATAAAACGCGAATCCCGCCCCTTCTATTCTTTTCATACGGCCACTTATCGAACTTTTCATAATAATCCACCCATGCGTCATTGCGTAAAAAAACCAAATATTTAAGCACGAATATGATTCCCATAGGTATTACAAATAGGGGGGAAGTTATTTCCAACATAGACGATCTATTGAAATACATTTTGTAATATATATATCCGGAAAAAAAGACAAATATTTCAAGTACAGCGATAAAGCTTGCTGCTTTCCAGTCACTATCACCTTCAGCTGGTGGAATTTCGCAAAAAAGATAAAACCGATAAAACAAATAATAATATGCCAATTTAATTTTCTTCATGCTCTAAATATATTGAGAAATTAATATTCGTTGATTTGTTCCCCATGAATGCGATAGCATGAATGGGCCAGCGAGTTTTGGTCACACCAAAACATAGCTGGCTCCTGTGAGGAATGCACAAATTCACAAAAGCTTTTTCCTAAGTACCTCCATATCTTCGCTTACCTTTTTATCCAGTATTTTAGCATAATGCTGTGTTGTCCGGATGTTTTTATGCCCCAGCATTTTTGAAACGCTCTCAATAGGAACGCCATTAGAAAGTGTGACCGTTGTTGCGAACGTATGCCTGGCCGTGTGATAGGTCATGGGCTTTTTGATTCCGCAGAGGTCAGCAATTTCCTTCAGGTATTCATTCATTTTCTGATTGCTGAGTACCGGGAGCAGCCGGTCCTCGTTCAGGCATTGCGGATGATCGCTGTAACGTTCCATAATAGTTTGAGGTAGGGGTAATAAGGGAATTCGGGAAGCCGTGTCCGTTTTTTGCCTTGAGGTAAATATCCATTTCTGCCCTTCGATACCAATACTAACTTCCGATCGCCTAAGCTTTTTCACGTCCACATAGGCAAGGCCAGTATAACAGCTAAAAAGAAAAATGTCTTTAACCTGGTTGATCCGGTCACTGGCAAACTGCTTTTCAGAAATGACCTGTAATTCCGCCGCTGTAAGGTAGCTTGGAATGACTTCGGTCATTTTGGCCCTGTAGGCGATAAAGGGATCCTTATCAAGCCAACCGTTACTTATACATATCCTGATGATCTTTTTAAAGTTCTTCATGTATTTGACTGCGGTGTTGTTACAGCAGCGCTTCTCTGATCGTAAGTAGAAATCATAACTAGTAATGAACTCATGATCGATCTTTCGGATATCAATGTCGGTCACCTTATAGCTCCACTTTAAAAAGGATACTGTATGTCTTAAACTTGTCTCGTAGCGCTCCAAGGTTCCCCAGGCGTATTCTTTATCGGCCAAAGCTTCAATGCGCCGGTTATGCTCTTTAAAAATTGGAACAAGCATCTTAACCTGTACGGTCTCGGCTTTCCCCATCAGGGCATCTTTAATGCCCTCGGCCGTAATGGTGGCTTTCTTTTCCACCATTTGCCGGTGGATTTCATACACCTGCTGCTCCATCGTTTTAAGATAATTGTTAAAAACCCGGGCTTCCTGGTTCGTTCCCGTCATTTTCTGAGCAGCTGCATCCCATCGGGAAACCGGAAGATAACGTTTGGTGGTGAATTCGGCCCGCTCTCCGAGCACCGTAATCCGTAAATAAATCGGAGCTTTTCCGTTAGTTAAAAGCTTGTTCCTTTTTAGCTGAAAGTTTACACAAATTGTTCTGATCATCTCGCTGATAATTAAAGTATTACATCGGTTCAGCGAGACCTAAATTTACGGGAACCCAATAGGTCTCGCAATAGGTCTCGATCAGATTGAAAAACTATGGTCAAATTTGGTGGGTCTAAAATCAAAAAACGCCTTAAATCATTGATTTAAAGCGTTTTTGATTTTGTTTAATACGTACCAAGCGGAGAGGGAGGGATTCGAACCCTCGATACACTTTTGATGTATACACACTTTCCAGGCGTGCTCTTTCGACCACTCAGACACCTCTCCGGGAAATGGGATTGCAAATGTATAATAATTGCTTTAAATATCTAATAATGATTTGCCAATCCCGCGGTATCTTGCGATCTCTTGCCGCTCTTTTTGGGTGGAAATGACAATTAAACCTAAATTTAGGCAGCTCAAGGAAATAAAGAGGACTTGCAAATTCTTCGCAAAATAGCGTATTGACAAACGGAGGAAAATATATGGATACCTATGTGCTTGATTTTCAGGAAACCGGCAGAACGAAGTTGACGGCTGTAGGAGGGAAGGGCGCTAATTTAGGCGAATTGTCCAGAATCAAGGGGATACGGGTTCCGGACGGTTTTTGCGTTACTACAGATGCTTATAAAAAAATAACCGAAAATAACCAGGAGCTTAATGGCTTGCTGGATGAACTAACGCAATGTAAGGCAGAGCAGAGGAGTAATATCAGCGAGATCAGCGCAAAAATCCGTACGGCGATCGAAAGAACGCCCATTTCTAAGGAAATAGAAGATGAGATTATTGGCCATCTCAACAGATTTGATGAAAGAGATGCCTTTGCGGTGCGGTCCAGCGCAACGGCCGAAGATCTGCCCGCGGCATCTTTTGCCGGACAGCAGGATACCTATTTGAATATCATAGGAAAGGAATCAATCCTAATGCATATCGGCAAATGTTGGGCTTCCCTATTTACGGATCGTGCAGTAGTCTACCGAATTCAAAACGGATTTGATCATCGTCAGGTTTATTTATCCGTTATTATTCAAAGGATGATATTCCCGCAGGCATCAGGGATTCTGTTTACCGCTGATCCGGTAACGTCTAACCGCAGGCTGGTTTCCATCGATGCCAGTTTTGGACTTGGAGAAGCACTGGTCTCGGGCCTGGTTTCTGCCGATGGTTATAAAGTACAGCAAGAGCAAATCGTAGCAAAGGCGATAGCAACAAAAAAGCTGGGTATTTATGCACTCCAGGAAGGAGGAACCAAGACAAGGAAGATCGAACCTGATCGCCAAAAAATTCAAACACTCACTGATCAGCAAATTTTACAGCTTGCCCAAATAGGAAGACAGATCGAAGCTTATTTTGGCCATCCGCAGGACATTGAATGGTGTTTGGCTGATGATACATTTTACATAGTCCAGAGCCGTCCAATCACAACCTTATACCCGATCCCTGAAGCCGGTGATGAAGAAAATCACGTCTATGTATCTGTCGGTCACCAGCAAATGATGACCGATCCTATCAAACCGCTGGGATTGTCATTTTTTCTGTTAACAACTAATGCACCCATGCGCAAAGCCGGAGGGCGTTTATTTGTTGACATCACCCGGAGTCTGGCATCGCCTGTAAGCAGAAAAAAGTTAATAAACGTACTGGGGCCATCCGATCCGCTTATAAAAGATGCACTCACCAACATCGTAAAGCGAAAGGATTTCTTTAAATCATCCGCAGAGGATAAGAGTCTACCGCTTCAAAATAAAGGCAGTAAAGTACTGGCATGGCAATATCCGGCTCAATTCGAAAACAACCCGAAGGTCGTTTCCGATCTGATTGAGCGCAGTCAGGCGTCGCTGGCAGCGTTAAAACAAAACATTCAAAAAAAATCAGGAGCGGATTTATTTGATTTTATTCTGGAAGATATCCAGCAACTGAAAAAGATTCTGTTTAGCCCGGAAAGTCTGGACGTTATAATGGTTGCTATGCATGCTTCAACCTGGATCAACAAAAAAATGCTGACATGGTTAGGTGAAAAAAACGCAGCAGACACGCTTTCACAATCCGTATCAAACAACATTACTTCGCAGATGGGTCTGGAGCTATTGGACCTCGCCGATGTGATTCGTCCGCACTGGGAAGTCATTGAGCATTTACAGCATATAAATGATAATGACTTTTTGGATGAACTGCTGAAGTTTGATGGCGGAGGGGAATGCCTGTTTGCAATTCAGGCTTATCTCAATAAATATGGAATGCGGTGTCCGGGAGAAATTGATATCACCAGGACCCGCTGGACCGAAAAGCCAGCTACCCTTGTACCGGTAATTCTCAGTAATATCAAAAACTTTGACCCAAAGGCGGGCAAATTGAAATTTGAGCATGGGCTGCAGGAAGCTTTAAAAAAGAGCAGGAAATATTAGAGCGATTAAAGCAATTGCCCGGTGGCAAACGAAAGGCAAAGGAGACAAAGCGAATGATCGACCTCATCCGGAATTTCATCGGTTACCGTGAATATCCGAAATATGGCATGGTTAATCGCTATTTTGTTTATAAGCAGGCTTTACTGAAAGAAGCCCAGCAGCTCGTAAGGGCCAATATAATTCGTGAAAAAGAAGATATTTACTTTCTCACTTTTGAAGAACTCCGCGAAGTTGTCCGTACACATAAACTGGATTACCCAATCATCAGGATTCGAAAAGACGAATATAAATTTTATAAAAAACTAAAACCTCCGCGTGTGATCACTTCTGATGGTGAAATCGTTGCCGGTAAGTACAAACGAGCTAGTCGCCCGGCGGGTGCCATCGTAGGTCTGCCTGTTTCTACCGGAATTATAGAGGGACGTGCACGTGTCATCCTAACCATGGAAGATGCTGATCTGGAGACCGGAGATATTTTAGTCACCGCATTTACTGATCCGAGCTGGACAGCATTGTTTGTATCCATAAAAGGACTGGTAACCGAAGTTGGCGGGCTAATGACCCATGGGGCGGTTATTGCACGTGAATATGGCCTCCCTGCAATTGTCGGCGTGGAGAATGCCACCACGCTGATTAAAGACGGACAGAGAATCCGGGTGAATGGAACAGATGGATATGTAGAATTGCTTCAATAAGTCTGTTTAGCAGGTAAATAAAAGAAATATGAGCACTTAAATGAAAAAAGCGCCCCGGAACGCAAACCGGGACGCTCATCGTTCACCCTAATTAATTACTCTCCAGTAATTATGCTTTTACACGGTCGTTGTGTTTTTTACGGTATATAGCGCGACTGGTATGATTTTCTTCGCGGCGCAGGTGCCTGCGTTCGCCAGGAGTTACCTTGCCGTCGGCTTTGGCCATATGTTTATCGGACTGTATTTTTCTTTCATCGCTACGCAGGTGATGGGCCTCATTTTTGGTTAATTGGCCGCTGCGGACACCCTGGTTGATGCGGCGGTCCTGCCTGTGCTGTCTGTTATTTATTTCAGGAGTACGGGTTTGTGCCTGTGAGCCGAGGTGAAAGCCAAAACGGCAACGAGTACACCTCCAAATATTTTACTGTTCATAGTTTTCGTTTTATATATTATTCTTTGTTTTGATAAATAGAGTATAATTTTTAAAATAGGTTTAATCGGGGTATAATATTTTGTGATATTACGTATACGCCCAGAATAAGTTCGTTAAGCGCAGATTTTCGGTCCGTATAAATATTTATTGTTATGAGCAACTTAATCAACTCAAATTATAGCAGATAAATATTTTTAGCTTATGTTTGCTGCTTATTGCCAAACAGGCAATATCTGATACATAAAAAGCTTGTTTAGTTTCAATGCTGAGCATCAACGAGATCAAAAAACCTATTGCTGCTGATATTGATGCTTTTGAGGAAAGGTTTAAAGCCTCGATGCAAAGCTCTGTGCCCTTGCTCGACCGTATTACCCATTACATTGTAAAGCGGAAAGGGAAACAGATCAGGCCCATGTTCGTATTTTTTTCGGCCAGCATTTGCGGCGGCATCAATGATTCTACCCATCGCGGGGCGGCTCTTGGTTGAATTGCTGCATACCGCAACGCTGGTTCATGATGATGTCGTGGATAATTCTTACCAGCGCCGTGGCTTTTTCTCTATCAATGCTTTATGGAAAAATAAAATAGCCGTTTGGTCGGCGATTTCCTGCTTTCAAAGGGCTTGTTGCTCTCCATCGATAACGATGATTTTAAATTGCTGAAAATAGTATCTGAAGCAGTGAAGCAAATGAGCGAGGGCGAATTGCTACAAGTGGAAAAAGTGCGCAGGATGGATGTGGATGAGCCTGTTTATTATGAAGTGATCCGGCAAAAAACCGCCTCCCTTAATTGCTTCATGCTGCGCATGCGGCGCCGCATCGGCAGGTGCAGATGAAGAAACGATAGAAAAGAATGCGCCTGTTTGGCGAAAAAATCGGCATCGCTTTCCAGATAAAGGATGATATGTTTGATTTTGGGACAGATGATGTAGGCAAACCTTTGGGAATCGACATTAAGGAAAAGAAAGTTACCCTGCCGCTGATCTATTCGCTGAATAATGCTACTTCGTCTGAGCGTAAAAGGATCATCAACCTGGTTAAAAACCATAATGACGATCCGAAAAAAATCGGAGAGATCATCCGGTTTGTTAATGAAAACGGCGGGCTGCAATATGCCGAAACGCAAATGAAAATTTACCAGGACGAAGCATTTAAGATATTAAATACTTTTCCCCGACGCGCCTCGCGGGAGAGTTTGGAACAATTGGTGCGATTTACTACCGAAAGAAATAAATAATGCCGAGCGAACTGATTTTTATAGGGGGATTTATTGTGTTCATCTTCCTGATGATGGCCATTGACCTGGGTTTGTTTGGCAAAAGCCGATAAGCCGGTAAGCATGAAACAAGCCGGCATCATGAGCGCGGTTTGGGTATCGCTGGCGCTTGATATTTTATGCACTTATTTTACAATACGGCCATCTGCTGCACCATGTTGATAATTTTGCTGCACTGCAGGAAGTCAATGTCAAAAATTTTCATCACCTTAAATTAAATCCGGATGATTTTGCAGGGAAGCCTGGCACTTTACCGCAAAAACCTTGGCGCTCGAATTTATTACCGGCTATGTGGTTGAGTATGCGCTTGTCGGTAGATAATATATTTGTGATGGTACTGATCTTTACGGCCTTTGCCGTAGATCATAAATATTACCATAAGGTATTGTTGTGGGGTATCATTGGCGCCATCGTGATGCGTTTCCTCTTCATTTTTGTCGGAGCCACACTGATCGCGCAGTTTCATTGGATATTATATTTGTTCGGGGCCTTCCTGGTCTATACCGGTGTAATGATGTTTATCAACCGAAACCAGGAAGACGAGATTGATCCCGAAAACCATAAGGTAGTTAAGTTTGCCTCTAAATATTTTGCCGTTCACCCCAAATTTGAAGGAGGAAAGTTTTTTGTAAAGATTAACGGCAAAAAATTGATCACTCCGCTGTTTTTGGTGCTTATGATCATCGAGGTGACCGACCTGATCTTTGCCGTGGATTCCATCCCAGCCATCTTTTCTATAACCAAAGATCCCTATATCGTTTTCTTCTCCAATATTTTTGCCATCATGGGGCTGCGGTCGATGTTCTTTCTGCTGGTGAATATTATTGAAAAGTTCCATTACCTGAAAGTCGGCTTATCGGTACTGCTCACTTTCATCGGTCTGAAGATGCTGGCAGGGAACTATGCAGATGAGATCGGCCTGACAACCGGCAACTCGCTGCTGATCATCCTGGGCATACTGGCCATCAGTGTGGTGGCATCACTTTTATTTCCGAAAAAAGAAACGGTAGCGCACTAATCCCGGGGCGTGCCGGCAATCTGCCAAAACTTTGTATTCTTTAAGGCTATTTCCCGGAAAATCTTAACTTCGCTACATGCAATGGATCGATTTCAGCCACTTTAAGTTCACTTTTTTCGATGTGCTGGATATTTTACTGGTGGCTTTTATTATCTATCAGCTTTACAGCCTTATTCGGGGGACCATAGCAGCCAATATTTTTATTGGTTTGGCGCTCATTTATGTTCTGTTCTTTGTAGTAAAGGCCTTGCAAATGCCTTTGCTTACTGCCATACTGCAAAATTTCGTCAATGTGGGTATTATCGCCGTCATTGTCGTCTTTCAGCAGGAGATAAGGCGGTTTTTGCTCCTGGTCGGCAAGAATGCTTCACTCCAGCGAAATAAGGCCTGGTGGGGATATTTCTTTGGCAAAGCGGAGGACGAAAAAAATAACTATACACGTATAAAACCTATTATTGACGCCTGCAAAAGCATGAAGCAGAGCCGCACCGGCGCACTGATCGTATTTGCCAAATTTTATGACGAGCAGTTTTACCAGAACAGCTGCGAAGTACTTGATTCGCAGATATCGAAACGTCTGCTGGAAAGCATCTTCCAGAAAAGCAGTCCTTTGCATGATGGCGCGGTGGTGATTTCCGAAAACAAGATAAAAGCCGCCAGCTGTATTTTGCCGCTCACGGACAAATCCGATCTGCCCCTGCAGTTTGGCTTGCGGCACAGGGCCGGCATCGGGGTAACGGAAACCAATGAGGCTACTGCCATTATCATTTCCGAAGAAACCGGTGAAATTTCTTATGCCAAGCAAGGGCGTGTTAAAATGAATATCAGCTTTGCCGAGCTGGAAAAGTTGGTGAATAAGGATTTCTAAACTTTTTTGACGGTATAATCGTCTTAACCCTATGATCTCTGATTCAACATTAGGTATGGCGCAAGACATAGCACGTGTGCTGCTGAATATGTGCGCGCGCTATTTTTTATTTGCAGGCTCGTTCTACCTGGTGTTTTATATATGGAAAAACAGGAAGTTCTGGTACGCTAAGATCCAGCACAGGTATCCCGAAAATAAACACATCGCCAGAGAAATATTTTATTCCATGCTAACCGTGCTCATATTCGGCGCGGTCATACTGCTGACCATCATGGCCGGCAAAAGCGGGTACACCAAAGTTTATCATAATGTAAAAGATTACGGTTACTTCTATTTCTTTTTCAGCATCGTCATCATGGTGATTTTGCACGACAGTTATTTTTACTGGACGCACCGGCTGATGCATTGGCGGCCGCTGTTCAAAATTGCACATAAAACCCATCATCTTTCTACCAATCCGACGCCTTTTGCGGCTTATGCATTCCACCCGGTGGAAGCCGTGGTAGAAGTGGGCATTATTCCGCTCATCGCTTTTATAATGCCCTACCATCCCGTAGCCTTGCTCATATTTTCGCTGTATTCTTTACTGCTCAATGTGATGGGACATCTGGGCTTCGAGATTTTTCCGAAGGGATTTACCAGCCACCGCCTGCTAAAGTGGCACAATACCTCTACGCATCATAATATGCACCATCGGCTGGTAAAATGCAATTATGGTCTGTATTTCAATATCTGGGACAGGATAATGAAAACCAATCATCCCCAGTACGAAGCCGCCTTTGATGATATTGTTGAAAAGCGCGAGCAAAACAAACTGACTCCTGATGCCCAGGTGCAAAAGATCAGGGGCTGACCCCGGTAAAAGAAAAGGCTGCCCCTTTTAGTCAGGGCAGCCTTTCAGTCAAATAAATTAATGCCGTTTAGTTTTCTTTTGCATCGGTAACGGCCTTTGCCGCATCCTCTGCTAATTTTGCCGAAGCATCATCCTTCATCTTAACGCGCTTATCCTTGATGTCGTTCAACAATCCTACGACGAATGGTCCTACGCCGGTGAATTTCTTGTATTTGATACCCAGGTCTTTAATGTCCGTGATGCCCTGCTGTGAGTAAGACGAATTATCTACGCTGCCGGTCATCTGTGCAAATTTCCTGATCAGCATAAATTTGCCGTTTGCATCGGCATTGGTGAACTGGTTGTACACAAAGGGCCATTGGTCGGCGCTTCCGTTTTCGGCATAAACACCAATGATGCTTTGTGTAAGTGCCCCTTTGTTGTCTTTTTCGAAACCTTTGGCAAGTTGCAGTGCCTGAGCCGGGTCAAGCTGGTCGATGCCGTTTAAAGCAGCGCCCTGAATAGCATAGGACTCGCTGCTGATGGCTTGTTTAAACAAAGGCATATTTTCCTGCATTTTCAGCTTCGCCAGGGTATTGAGCGCAGCGGCTCTAACCAGCGTATTTTGATCCGTTTTGGCAAGTGACGTTAATACCGGCAAGGCAGCATTGTGAATCTCATCGCTCTTCATATTCAGCGCGCGGATCGCTTTGATGCGCAGCCCATAATATTTGTCGTTCAAGGCAGCGATAACAACCCCTTGCCCGTCCTTTTCGGATTGCTTGCTTTGCGCCGCTTCGAGCGCTTCGTAACGGTCAAGATATAAAGGTGCATGCGCATATTGGAATGCAAATTCGGCCAATGTCTTGTTATCCGTCTTTTGCGTCAGCAATATTTTATCTCCATCGACATTTACCAGGTCGGGTTTGGTGTCCACATGGAAGCTTACGGTATCTGCCTTGTCATTCATCCAAACTTTATGGCGTTCTTTCTTGCCTCCCGAATAAATATCGATCGCCATAGGTAGTTTAAAGGTCTGGCCATCCTGTTTTTGCGCCAGGTAAACCGTTTCAGTTTTCGAAGCTTCGTCCCATTTATAGCTGATGTCAAGCACAGGGTGCCCGGCGCCGTAATACCACTGATTGAAATACCAGGTAAGGTCACGGCCGCTGGCTTCTTCCAGAGCCAGGCGCAGTTGCTGGGCTTCGCCATTCTTAAAGGCATTGGTTTTTAAGTAAATGTTCAAACCCTTAAAGAAGGCAGCATCGCCCAGGTAATTGCGAAGCATATTTAAAATGCGGCCCCCTTTTTGGTAGGTCACTACGTCAAATACATCTTCCTTGTCCGAATAATGGAAACGGACCAGGTTCTTTGTTGCGGCATCGGGCTGATCCAGATACTCCAGCAGGGCCTCGTGGTTATGTTCGTCGGCAGCATCTTTGCCATATTTGTGTTCAGCCCACAACGTCTCGCTGAAATCAGCAAAGGACTCGTTGACGGTAAGGTTGCTCCAGCTTTCGCAAGTAACATAATCGCCGAACCATTGGTGGAATAGTTCATGAGCAATGGTGCTGCGACCCGCATCGTAGTAACGGTCTATCAGTTCGCGGTGGGTTCCCTGTACATACTCGCCATGCAGGGTAGCAGTGGTGTTCTCCATGGCGCCGCTCACATAATCGCGCACGACGATCTGTGCATATTTATTCCACGGGAAATCGACGCCAAGTGTTGTTGAATAAAACTCCATAACTCAGGCGTCATGCCAAAAATTTCTTTTGCATAAGGGGCATATTTTGGCTCCAGGTAATAGCTGACTTCCTTATTACGCCATTTGTCCCGGTAAATTTTAAAATCGCCCACAGCCATCATAAACAGGTATGGGGAGTGCGGCAGTTCCATTTTCCAGGTATCGGTACGGGTCCCATCGCTGTTATTTTTTTGCGATGCAAGGCGGCCATTTGATAAGGTAACGTATTTTGCCGGAACGGTCATGCTGATCTCGTCAGTAGTTTTTTGCTCCGGTTTATCAATGGTAGGGAACCATGCCGATGAACTTTCAGTTTCACCCTGCGTCCATATCTGGGTCGGCTTGTCTTTTTCGGTACCATCAGGGTTAATAAAATACAATCCTTTGGCATCATTAATTGCCGCGCTGCCTTTGGTTTTCAGCAGGTTTGGTTTGGAGGTATAATCAATATAATATCGTATAGCTCTCGTTATTATGGTAAACCTTATCCAGGTTGAATAGCCAGACTCAGGCTGTCATCATATTTATATTTTAAGGGGATGTTTTTTCCGTTTTTGACTACGGAAATATTTTTAATATCCATGCCCTTGGCATCCAGGCGCAATGTATCGGTAGGATAAAAATGTGGTTTTAAAGTAACCCATTCCTTGCCATACATAAAGCGTTTTTTATAATCAAAACGGACATCAAGTTTGGTATGTACCAGATCGTTGATCTTTGGCGGGGTTTCCCGGTAAATTTTCAGTGCCGGGTCATCTGTTTTTGCCGTGACCTGTGCAAAGGACGTGTTTAAGCTTGTGATCAAAATACCCGAGAGGGCAATTGAAGAAAGCACTTTAAATTTTAGCATGTTCATTAATTATTGATTTGAATAGATTTTTCCTTCTTTCATGACAAAGGCCATGTTTTTCATGGTCTTTATGTCAGCCAGGGGATCGCCGTCGATGGCAACAATATCGGCAAATTTCCCTTTGCTTATGCTGCCTATTTTATCGCTCATGCCCAGCAGGTCGGCGGCACTGCTCGTTGCTGCTTTTATGGCTTCCATCGGAGGCATCCCAGCCTCAACCATGTATTGAAATTCTATATAGTTTTTGCCGTGCGCATACACACCGGCATCCGTTCCGAAAGCAATTTTTACACCCGATTTGTACGCTTTGGCGAAAGTATTTTGAATTTGCGAGCCAACCTGGATGGCTTTGCCGGCGATGACCGGCGGAAAATATCCGGGTATTTTAGCTGAATCAGCAACTGACTTGCCCGCAATAATTGTCGGTACCAAGTAGGTGCCATATTTTTTTGCCAGTTCCATGTCCTCTTCGTTCATAAAAGTACCGTGCTCAATCGACGTAACGCCACCCAGTATCGCCCTTCGGATGCCTTCGGCCCCATGGGCATGGCAGGCTACGCGCAAGCCATAATCCTTTGCCGTCTCTACTACGGCTTTTATTTCATCAATGGTAAAGGCCGCGCCTGAGCCATTTTCACTCAGGTCGAGCACGCCGCCGGTGGAAGCAATTTTTATTACATCGGACCCGCGTTTTATCTGCAGGCGGACAGCTTTGATGAGTTCATCCCGGCCATCGGCAACGCCGTCATCCGGGCCCATTTTATGATTAAAAGCATCATCACGAAAACCAACGGAGTTATCCATATGGCCGCCGCTGGCCGAAATTGCCCTGCCCGCCGTAATAATGCGTGGTCCGTCAACGATCCCCTGTTTTATCGCTTTACGCAGACTGATATTTACGCCCGTTCCGCCCAGATCCCGAACGGTAGTAAAACCAGCCATCAGTGTTCTTTTAGCGTAAAGTTGCGCATTGTAGGCCATGTCGGCGTCGGTCAGAATAAAGCCCTCTGCTATTGTGTTTTTGTTGCCCTGGTTTTCCAGGTGAACGTGGCAATCAATCAACCCGGGCATCACGGTTTTGTTTTTCAGGTCGATCACCTTATCGCCCGCACCGCCGCCGGTGTAACCCTTTTGAATGTCGGTGATCACTTTGCCATCAACGACAATGGTAACCTCGGTCTGTGCTGCACTGGAAACGCCGTCTATCAAGCGGCCGCAATGGATGTAGGTTTTTTGCGCAAAGGCTGATGATGCAAAAAACATCATAAAAAAACAATAAAATTTATGCATGCCGCGTGACAGTTAATTTAAAGCTAAATTAAAAAGTTTTTTTGTTTAAATGCTTAAGACGAATCGCGACCTCGTTGTGTTACAGTCAGCTACTTTAAATTTGCGGTCAAATCGGTCGTAAACGGACAGGTGACCGTTCGCATTCGCACACTGTAATTTTCGAATTTCTGTCAAATTACTGATTGCCAATACGTTGCCAGTGTGGCATGCGTTTTATGCCAGTCGTCCGGGATAAACGTATTCATCGTAACACGTATGATAAAAAATTATTTGAAAGTTGCCTGGCGCAATCTGGTAAAAAATAAAGCACATGCACTGATCAATATCGCCGGTCTTGCCGTGGGACTGGCGTGCTGCCTGCTGATCCTGCTGTGGGTCCAAAATGAGCGGAGCATCGACGCATTCCATGGTAAACGCCTGTATATGGTATATACCCTGGTGCATAATAATCATAAGATTAGCGGAACGAATAATACATCCGGCATTTTAGCTGATGAAATTAAAAAGGTGATTCCGGAAATTGAATATGCAAGCGGTATGGGATTTACCGGCTTGAGCACTTTTCAGGCAGGGGACAAAATCCTTAAATTGGAGGGTAACGCTGCCGGGGCTGACTATTTCAGGATGTTTAACTTTCCGCTTTTGCAAGGCAGGGCACAGTCTGCGCTCAGCACACCTTCCAGCCTTGCCATTTCAAGGAAAATGGCCGAAGAATTCTTCGGCAGTCCGGAAAATGCGATCGGAAAAACCATTCGCTACCAGAACAGCAAGAATTTTACGGTGACGGCAGTATTTGAAAATCTGCCCAGGAACTCCTCCTTGAGTTTTGATTACCTGGTTAACTGGGAGACTTTTTTGGATAATACCCCCTGGGCCAGGGAAATGGGTAATATCGGGCCGACAACTTATGTCACGCTGCGAAAAGGTGCCGATGCCGAACTGGTTGGTCAAAAAATCAAGGGGTTTTTGCTGTCCTATTGGCACGTAAACCCGAAGACGTCGTCATATTATTTAGAACTCGCCTTGCAGCGTTTTGCCGAATCGTATTTGAATAATAATATGGAATATGGTAAACCAAAGGGTGGAAGGATCGAATATGTGCACCTTTTCAGCATCATCGCTATCTTTATCCTATTGATCGCCTGCATCAATTTCATGAATTTAACTACAGCGCGTTCAGTTAAACGGGCCCGTGAAATCGGTGTGCGCAAAGTAGTTGGCGCGCTGCGGTCCTCACTTATCTGGCAGTTTATCAGCGAATCAATACTGGTCACCGCGCTGGCCGTGGCAGCCTCCCTGGTGCTGGTTATTCTGCTACTGCCTTTTTTTAACGAGATCACGCAAAAACAAATCGGGCTGCCCTTCCGCCAGGTTTCCTTTTGGTTGCAGCTCACAGGACTAACCCTGGTAACGGGACTCATTTCCGGTAGCTACCCAGCCTTGTTCCTGTCCTCGTTTAATCCGGTGAAGGTACTTAAGGGTACCTTGAAACTGGATTCCGGCACAACGATATTTCGAAAGAGCCTGGTCGTATTCCAGTTCGCCTTATCCGTGATACTCATTACCGGAACGATTATCGTTTCCAGGCAAATGAGCTATGTTGAGTCACAAAACCTGGGCTATAATAAGGATAATTTACTTTACACCAGGATTGAAGGCGATCTGGTCTCCAAATACCAGTTGTTTAAAAACGAGGCGCTCAATTCTCCGGGCATACATTCCGTTAGCCGGATAAGTACTACGCCTGCCGATATCTATGGCAGTACCGGTGCAGTGGATTGGATAGGTAAGGACAGCACCATAAATACGATGTTCACCAATGTTGGAGTAGGTTATGATTTTATTAAGACCATGAAATTGCAACTTCTCGCCGGCCGCGATTTTTCAAGGGGGTTTCGGGTAGATACCGCAAATTATATACTGAATGAAACTGCTGTAAAAGAAACGGGCTATAAAGATCCTATAGGTAAACCCTTCAGGCTTCTCGGCAAGTCCGGTACGATAATCGGCGTGGTAAAGGATTTTCACTTCCATTCTTTTCATGATAAGATCGGTCCGATTGTATTGCGTTCAGGCGAAAGTGAACCTGGTGTCCTGTTGATCCGCACGCAGCCAGGCAAAACCCGTGACGCGATTGCCACGATTCAGCGTCTGTGCAAGGAGCTCAATCCCGCATTCCCGCCCTCTTATTATTTTGTGGATCAGGAATACCAGAAATTATATAAAAGTGAAGAGATTATTAACAAGCTTTCTGATGCCTTTGCCTTTTTGGCCATCCTTATTTCATGTCTTGGATTGCTTGGATTGGCCATGTTTACTGCTGAGCAGCGCACCAGGGAGATTGGTATCCGCAAAGTATTGGGTGCCAGCGTCAGTTCGCTATTTGCTTTGCTTTCGTCCGAGTTTTTAGGGCTGATTATAATCGCTTTACTAATAGCAACTCCGGTGACCTGGTATGCTATGAACGGATGGCTGGAGAGCTTTGCCTACCGGGCGCCGTTACATTGGTGGATATTTGCAATTTCGGGTGGATTGATTGTCCTGATAGCATTGGCAACGGTGAGTTTTCAGGCCGTAAAGGCGGCGCTGGTCAATCCGATCAGGAGCCTTCGTTCAGAGTAACCGGCAAAAGACAGCTTACAAAAAAAGCTGAAAGAGATCATTCCTTCAGCTTTTTTGCTTTTGAGCCTTAGGCCCGGTTAGCAGTATTGGTCAAATGCGCCGATCAAATTATCAGCGATCATTTGCGCAGGGCGGCCTTCGATCTGGTGACGCTCGATCATATGTACCAATTTGCCATCTTTAAATAATGCCATAGCAGGGGATGACGGAGGATATGGCAGCATATAAGTTCGTGCCTTATCAACCGCGTCTTTTTCCATACCGGCGAAAACGGTTACTAATTTATCAGGGTGTTTTTCGTTTTGCGAAGCGATCCTTGCAGCAGGGCGGGCATTTGCCGCAGCACAGCCGCAAACAGAATTTACCATTACAAATACAGTACCTTTGCTCTCAATAGCTTTGGTTACCGCATCTGCATCTTTTAACTCTTCAAAACCAACTCTGGTAAGTTCTTCCCGCATGGGGCTAACTAAATATTCAGGGTACATCATATCTTTTTTAAAATTTTTACGTAAAAGTACTAAATGATTTAAAAGTTAATTGCCACTCAGTGTAATAATAACATTTGCTTGACGAATTTATTACGACCGTTAACAATCGTAATAAGAAAAAGATTTGATTTTTTTATCTTGCATCGAAATATTTCAGGTTTTTATGCGTCTATTGTTTTATTATTGCATACCCTTTCAACCCTAATTAAGATATGAATCTAAAACTTACCAATTTTAGTACGATTATTATTGTCAATAAAAACCAGGAGCAAACCAGGCTATCCAGGTGAAAACCAAGCATTTAAAGCGACTAAAACATTATGTAAGTTCTGTGGTATGTCTGGTATTGGCACTGATGGGGACGATTGTCTATTTAAATCTAAAAGACAATCAGCAGGAGCTGGAAAAAACCCAGCTGCAGGCTCAGATATCTCAGTTAAAAAGTAAAATGTCTACAGAAATGGCAGAAGCAGCGGTTAACGCAGCCTCTACGCCGGCTGCTACTAACTACATACAGTCGATACAGGCCAAGCTGCAGAAGATCAATGATTATTTAAGAAAACGAGGCCTTCAAGGCTTTTCGATAAAATCGGTTGGCGGCGATTCCGCCGCTGCTTCGAAATTGACCGACAATGAAAAATATTCCGCCTATGATGAATACCTGGGCCGGCTGCTAAACACGGTAGCCTTCACGCCTATGGGCTATCCGCGGATAAGTTCTATCACCTCCATTTTTGGTTATCGCAGTGACCCATTCGAGAATGAAAATGCGGAATATCACCCCGGAATTGATTTCAGGGGAGCTACGGGAGATCCGGTGCACGTTACCGCAGATGGTAAAGTGGTTTTTACAGGCTGGAAAGGCGGTTATGGCAACTGTATTATCATTCAGCATAAAAATGATTTTCAGACACTTTATGGGCACCTTTCCCACATCGGTGTGCACGAGGGACAAAAGGTAAACACCGGCGACGTGATTGGTAAAGTAGGTTCAACCGGACGTTCTACTGGTTCGCATCTGCACTATGAAGTGAGAAAAAATGGCAAACCCATAAACCCTGCTAAATTTTTAACGTTGAACAGTTAGGATTAAAGATAAATCGAATTAATAACTCAAAAAATAAACCGAAAAGAACATGGCAATCTTTACGAAGAACAAAAAAGAACTCGATCAGCAGGTAATATCAACACTGATTAGCGAAGGCTGCGTATTGGATGGAAACCTGAAGGCCCCGGCCTATGTGCGGATAGATGGCCATGTAAATGGTGACGTACACATTAACGAAGGCCTGATCCTGGGAGAAAAAGGATCGATAAAAGGGAATGTGTATACTAAAGAAATGATTGTTTACGGCAAGATCGACGGTAACCTGAATACACAAGTGCTTGAGATCAAAAGCACAGGGACGATTACCGGCGAGATAAAGACGCAGGTATTGCAGGTCGAACCGGGTGGTACCTATAATGGCAAACTGTCAATGACGGTAGCAGATAACGGAAAATCCCATAAGAAAGACAGGGAGCGGGAGCGCGAGAAAGAAGAAGCAGTAGCCGCCTGATTTCATTAAGATATTTCTATTGATTACCTTTGCATTTCAAAAAATGGAATGCTATGTCATCATTGTTGAAACTGCCTACGTTAAATACAAAGTAAAAGACTTTTCACTGGCCGAATGGGGCCGCAAAGAAATTGAATTAGCCGAAGCAGAAATGCCGGGCTTAATGGCTTTACGCAAAGAATACGGCCCGTCAAAAGCCATTAAAAGGCGCACGCATTGCAGGCTGCCTTCACATGACCATCCAAACTGCTGTTTTAATTGAAACATTGATTGAGCTTGGGCGCCGAAGTTACCTGGTCGTCATGCAATATATTTCTCCACCCAGGATCATGCCGCCGCTGCTATTGCTGCTGCCGGAACTTCTGTTTATGCCTGGAAAGGTATGAATGCCGAAGAATTTGACTGGTGCATTGAGCAAACTCTGTTTTTTGGAGAAGACCGCAAGCCATTGAACATGATACTTGATGACGGCGGCGATCTGACCAATATGGTTCTTGATAAATTTCCTGAACTGATTGCAGGCATTAAAGGTTTATCGGAAGAAACTACTACAGGTGTACACCGTTTATATGAGCGCATGAAAAATGGCACTTTGCCAATGCCTGCCATTAATGTGAACGATTCGGTTACCAAATCAAAATTTGATAATAAATACGGTTGCCGCGAGTCACTGGTTGATGCTATCCGCCGTGCTACTGACGTGATGATGGCCGGTAAAGTGGCTGTTGTTTGTGGTTATGGCGATGTGGGTAAAGGCTCTGCCGATTCATTGCGCAATGCCGGTGTTCGTGTTATTGTTACCGAAATTGACCCGATCTGCGCTTTGCAGGCCGCTATGGAAGGTTTTGAAGTAAAGAAACTTATCAACTGCTATTACCGAAGCTGATATCGTAGTAACTGCAACCGGCAATAGAAATATCGTTCGCGAAAATCATTTCCGCGCATTAAAGGATAAAGCGATTGTTTGTAACATCGGTCACTTTGATAATGAGATCGATATGGCCTGGCTAATACGCAACTTATGGCAATACCAAAATTGAAATTAAACCACAGGTTGATAAATATACCATTAATGGCAAGGATCTGATCGTTTTGGCTGAAGGCCGTTTGGTAAACTTAGGTTGCGCAACCGGTCACCCAAGTTTTGTAATGAGCAACTCGTTCACCAACCAAACACTGGCTCAACTGGAGCTTTGGAACAACGGCGATAAATACGAAAACCAGGTTTATACCCTGCCAAAACATCTGGACGAAAAAGTTGCCCGTTTGCACCTTGCTAAAATTGGCGTTGAACTGGAAGTACTCGACCACGACCAGGCTGAATATATTGGCGTACCGGTTGACGGTCCGTTTAAACCGGAATACTACCGCTATTAATCAAAAAGCTTAAAGGCAATAATAGGCAGGCATGATTCAAAAAGGATCATGCCTTTTTTTGTTAACAGTATTACTTAAATCTATTATCCTCGTGTTTAACAAACGCCGCATAGCATTTTTTAATGTATACCCTGACGTCATAATCGCTCATCCTCCTTGCTTCTGTGGCAGAAGGCCGGTATTTGTCCGCAAACGCTTGCAGTGAGTCGCCTTTTAAATGGGTGATTTCGCTTATTTTTTGTTTGGAGAACTTCCGCTCGACGTATGTATATTCCTCATCTTTCAGCAATGTTTTCTGAAGCCTGGAGACCGGAGCGTTATTGCTGCCCAGCATGTCAATAATTGAAAGCAAATTTAGACTAACCAGCGTAGCAGTGCTATTGGGCGCCCTGATGTAATCATCCGGGGTATAAGAATAGGGTGAACGGCCAATAAATATATCTTTGAAAGCGGGGGCCCTGTGATCAAATACCCTGGCAAAATCCTTTCGGAGTTTGAGTGAATCGGCAGCGGCGTCCCGTCTGCCGGTGATGACGACATTCTTCAGCGCTTTAATATCCTTTTCAATATAGATCCTTATCGTATCCGATACGGGCTGGGAAAATACCAGATAATGCGGCTTATAACCGGTACAGGAGATCTTTATCGAGTCGCCCCTGTGAAGACCCGCCAGCGTGAACAGGCCAGGGGTGGAGGTGGTGGCCGTTTTAGCCGGGCTGCTCACCGTAGCGCCCCCGACCGGCAGAAGGGTACCCCCGTCTATCACTAATCCGCTTAGCTGCTGGGCAAAGGTGGGAAGCGCGCAGAGCAGGAAAACAAGCGTGATACTATGTTTTGCGGCCTTTATCATCCTGGTTTTTAGTTATCTAAAATTAGTGATAACGTTGTTGGCCAGAGAATTTTTAACAATCCTTAACGTTTATCCACTGCCTTTTTTGGCTGGACAGGATTGTCGACCAGGTAGGGCTTGATCTGTTTTGGGTCAGCTACTATGATCTCGGCCTTGCCTTTATTATTTGTCACCATACCGCTTACACATACGTCTTTGCCTTTAAAATCAGTCTCGGGGTGTCCCTTGAATTTAGCAATATCCGAATCCTTGATAATCACGGTAAGCAATTGTTTGGGACTATCATCGCCCAGATACAGCACTGTTTGGGCGGAGGTACGCTCGCTGGCGAAGACCTTATCGCAAATAACGACCTGGCGACCGGTATGCTTTAGCGCATACTTTGCAGGGATGATGTTATTTTGAGCCAGTAAGGTAAGGCCAGGCGAAATGATAATTACTGCCAGGATAAAAAGACGTTTCATAGCAATGATGTTCGGTATATTAAAAGTAACTAATTGAAATGGATTAATGACTTTAATTCTTTACACTGCTGTTTCCCTCGGCTGGCATCGTTTTGCCCTGGGTTTTAAAATTGGCATAAATCGGGTCTGTGTCCGAGCCATTACCCTCGGTAACCATGATCCTGAAATTGGTGTCGCCGGTCTCCAGATCATTCTTGCTTAAAACGGGAAACCTGATCACTATTTCCATGCCAGCCGCCAGATGCGCAATGGTTTGCTCGGTTTGGTAGGTCATGCCCTTTATTTCATTTTCATCATAAATACGGATAATGATGTTATAGGCGTCTCCTTTGCCCTGATTGGACAGTGTGAAACGTATTTCACCTTTTTCATTGGCGTCAAGTCTGTTGTTGTTGTTCCCCTGGGTATCGGTAAAGCCTGTATTAGTGATTTCCAATACAGCAGGCAATTTCGGCTTAGGGGCTTTTTCAATATGATTGTAAGCCACCGTTTTTACAAAAACGCCATCTTTCCATTCTCCAGTCTGTTTTTGGCCGTTGGGGTAGGTCAGTGTTCCAAGACCGTCGATCTGGTCATCCTTCCATTCCCCGTCATATACCTGTTTATTGGAGAAGTAAAAAATTCCCTGACCGTTCTGTTTGTCGTTCTTCCATTGGCCCTCATATTTATCACCCAATGGCCATATCATTACCCCCGCCCCGCTGCGAAGGCCGTCTTTAAATTTCCCAAGATATTTTTGGCCCGTTGGCCAGGTCAGCAAGCCATCACCGTTCTGTTTATTGGCTTTCCACTGTCCGGAATATTTTCGTCCGAAGGCCGATATAGATGTCCCTTTTCCATCTTTATACCCGTCGTTCCACTCACCTAAATACCGGCTCCCGTCCGCGGCTATTTCTGATCCATCTCCGTTTTGCTTGTCGTTTTTCCATTGCCCGTCATACCTTCGGCCATCCGGCCATATCATCAGCCCCTTGCCGTCGAACTTGCCATCCCGCCAATCGCCGTCATATTTTCGTCCGTCGCGGAAATTCATGCTGCCTTTTCCGTTGCGGCAATTGCCGATAATGCAGCCGCCGGTACTTTTGTCCGCCGCCGCTGCCACCTCATGCCTGGTATATTCCTGGGTTTTAAAGGAAAGATAAAAAGGACCCGCGTCAAAGCCATTTCCTTCATGGATCTGTATGCGCAGATTGGTTTCGCCGCTCGCCAGCTCCATTTTGCTTATCAGCGGTATAACTATTGTCGTTTGCGCTCCGGCCGCAAGCAGAGGCAGGCTCAGCCTTTTATCATAGGTGATGCCTTTGGTGTAATTCAGGTCCTGCAGGTCGATGACCAGGCCATTTGCGCTCCCCTTGCCATTGTTGGAGAGCGTGAATTTTATCTCCGCCTTTTCGTTGGCGTCTAAAATATTGTTTTTGTTCCCGAGGCTGTCGCTAAAAACCAGGCCGGTGACCTTCAGATCGGCGGGGATTACCTGTTTCTGCGGGGTCGTATTTTTATAGGTAGCCGCTTCAAAGGTGTTTTCCTTGTCAAAGGCGTCGTTTTTCCAGATTCCGCCGCGCGTATTGCCATTCTGGAAAGTCAGTACACCCTGCCCGTCCCTTTTGTCATCCTTCCATAACCCTTCATATTTACTTCCGTCCGGATAGTATGCGGTGCCCTGTCCGTTCCTTTTGTTGTCCTTCCACTGGCCCTGATAGCGGCTTCCGTCCGCGTAGTTTTGTACGCCCTGCCCATTTCTGAGGTTATTTATCCAGCTGCCATCATATTTTTCGCCGTTACGCAGGGTTAGTGCCCCGTGTCCATTCTGCACATCCTCGCTCCACTCACCGGAATATTTACGCCCATCGGTCCAGGTCATCGTGCCAAAGCCATTTTTCTGATCAGTGGCCCATTGCCCGTCGTAGGTATTTCCACCAGCGTAGTTGTTTACGCCCTGACCTTCTCTTTTATCATTTTTCCAGCTGCCCACATATTTTTCACCGCTGGGCCAGGTTTCCATACCCTGTCCGTTCTGCATATCATTTGCCCAGCCGCCTATGTATTTTCTTCCGTCCGCAAAATTCATGGTTCCCTGTCCGCTTCTGGCACCGGAGTGGTAATCACCGGTATATTTTCTCGTTGCCGACCAGATTTCGTCGCCCCTGCCGTCTTTTAATCCATTTTTCCATTCACCCTGGTAAGTATGTCCGTCCGGGAAGGTGAGTGTGCCCTGCCCGTTATACTTATCGTCCTTCCACATGCCCACATACTTTCGTTTATTGGGCCAGGACATGGTGCCTTGCCCGTTTATCCTGCCATTGCGAAATTCCCCGCCATACCTTCTTCCATCAGAAAACATAATAGCGCCAATGCCCGTTTTGCAATCACCCAAAATACAGCCTTCTTTTTTTTGAGCATTAGCGTTAAGTGACCAGACTAGTAAAAACAGAATTGTACCTTTTATTTTTATCATTTATGAGCTCAGTAATTCAGTAATATCAAATTTTGGGGAAATGTTTCCTATGACGGGGAATTAAAGGTAACCCCTTTTTGTTAAAGCGCATTAAATTGCGGGGTCTTTTTTCGGGTAAGCACATTTTAAGATCAGGATGCGTTTCAAGATTTAAAGATAGGAGTTTTTTGGTTCTAAAATGGTTGATTATAGTTATTTAAAGCTTAGGGTTTAATCCACAACCATATCGTTCACAGTGCTGACTGACCAGGAGCAACAAGGGTGTCAGGTACAAATTGGCAAAAGCAGTGCCAAACTCTAACGATCCAGTGCCGTCCCAGCCTGATATGGATTTATTCGCCGCTTTCGGCAGCCTGGTCCACACTTTCGCTCAGATCATATAACAGCCATTGTTTTTTGGCGATTTGACTGGTCTTTGATCGGAGCAATTTAATAAAATCGTCCACGCCGAGGGGTTCATTCCCGTTGCCGTGTATCAGGACAATACTGCCGGCCTGAGGCTGCTGCCCCTTGGCCAGCCAGGCATCGGAGCCTATCGGAATGAAGGCCAAAGTCTGTTATTTTATAAACCAGCTGCTGATCTGAAACCAGGCCCGGAAACCGAAAAAATACCGAAGGAACCAGCCCATTTTTCAGCATAAGTTCTTCTGTTGCCAATACTTCATAATTGATATCGGTGCCGGGTTCCAGCAGGAAGTTTTGCTTCAGCGGTGCAGTTTTGCTCACGCGGTGATTGTAGGAATGATTTACCCAGGTAATGCGGATCTCGCCCTCGGTTGCTGAGCTTTTTTAACCATTCCAGATCCTGCTTGTGTTTCAGCATCCACAGTCCGCTTACCGAAAGGGCAATAGGAGCCGGTTTTTCAACTTTCTTGAAATTCGGTAATCAGTCGTAGTGAATATCCTTCGGTCGAGCGGGCGGTGCGAGGGCACAGGTCGGCAGTTAAACTGATGCCTGTTTCTGTAGGCACACCTCGTTCAATACCCGCATCCTGTATCCGGAGGATTGTTTTTCGACTTTGCTGATCGCTTTTTCGTAGGGGGTATTTTTGAAAAAAGTACGGGTTTCGGCCAATGTCATGGGCTTTACCTGGTAAAAACTGCTTTCGTTTATTTTGGTTTGCAGCGTTTGCGGGTTTACCAGCAGTAAGCAGTCTTTGCCCTGATTTTCAAACCTGCGTAAAACGAGCCAGTCCTGCGGAGGAATTATGTGCCCATCCGTAGTAAACACGGTAGTTAGTGATATTGAGAAAGTTTTGCTGGGCGCTGCTCGAATGCGAAACAGGCACAACAACCAGACCAGTTAACAAATATTTGACGGACGTATTCATTATTAAGGTCACAAATAAACGAATCATAAAATTGTTTCAGATGTTAACATGTAATAATGATATTTACTGCTGCAAAATATTTGATCAAATGACCCGATTATCTGTCAATATCAATAAAATAGCCACGCTCCGCAATTCGCGCGGCGGGCAATAATCCTGACCTGATACAGGTTGCCAAAGATTGTGAGCGTTTTGGTGCGCAAGGGATCACCGTACACCCCCGGCCCGACGAAAGGCATATCCGCTATAATGATGTTTTCGAGCTAAAAAAAATCGTTACTACCGAGTTTAATATTGAAGGGCAACTGCCAGGAACAAAAATTTATTGACCTGGTACTGGCCAACAAACCCGAGCAGGTAACCCTGGTGCCTGATGTTTTGGGGCAGATCACCTCCAACCATGGCTGGGATACGATCGCTAACCAGGCATATTTGAAAGATATGATCGCGTGTTTAAAAATGCCGGCATCCGCGTATCGATATTTGTTGACCCGGTAATTGAAATGGTCGAGGCCGCCGCCACTACCGGAACCGACCGCATTGAACTGTATACCGAAGCCTATGCGCATCAGTTATCATCAGAGGAAAAGAAGCTGCCATAGCGCCTTATATTAAAGCTGCCGAAGCAGCGCACAAAAGTCGGTACTTGGCATTAATGCCGGACACGATCTTGATCTGCATAATCTTAAAATATTTTGCCGAAAATATACCCGATCTGGATGAAGTAAGCATAGGCCATGCGCTTATCAGCGACGCGTTGTATTATGGGCTGGAAAATACGATACAGATGTATTTGCGGCAATTGGCTTAATGTATGCTCGAATCCGCCCGCGCATAGAATCAAGTAGGATAAATAAAGGGCGCATTGTTCACTTGATTCTTAATCCTGATCAGCTTAGTCAAATTACATTTTTTATGTAAAACCATTGTCACTATCAGGTTAGCTAATTGTTACTCAATTGTCTAAAATTGTACCTTTGCAGCAAAATTTAAAGGGACATCGAATTCATGAAGTTGAACACAGATTATCAGGAAAAATTTCAAAACAGGCATATTGCTCCAAATGAAGCAGATACCGCGCAAATGTTAAAAACAGTAGGTGTAAATTCGCTTGATGAATTGATAGAGCAAACTATTCCGGCAAAGATCAGGCTGAAAAAGCCGCTTAACCTGCCGCCTGCAAAAAGTGAGTTTGATTATCTGAACACGCTGAAACAAACCGCATCAAAAAATAAAGTATTTAAATCATTTATAGGCCAGGGCTATTATGATGTGATTGTTCCGGGCGTTATACAGCGCAATATTCTGGAAAACCCGGGATGGTACACGCAATATACGCCCTACCAGGCCGAAATTGCCCAGGGCCGTTTACAGGCTCTGCTGAATTTCCAAACCATGGTAATTGATCTTACCGGGATGGAAATTGCCAACGCTTCCCTGCTGGACGAAGGCACCGCCGCTGCCGAAGCCATGTTTATGCAATACAGCCTGCGTAAAAATCAAAATGCCAAAGTGTTTTTTGTGTCGGATGAAGTGTTCCCGCAAACTATTGATATTTTAAAAACCCGTTCACAGCCTTATGGCATCGAACATGCAGATTGGTGACCATCGCACGGCTGAGCTGAACGAAAATATGTTCGGCGCCATTGTACAATATCCTGCCGGTCATGGCGCTGTTTATGATTATACTGACTTTGCTGCAAAGGCGCACGAAAAAGGCATTAAACTAACCGTTGTCGCCGATATCATGAGCCTTGCCCTGTTAACCCCTCCGGGCGAATGGGGCGCCGATGTTGTAGTTGGCTCGACCCAGCGTTTTGGCGTGCCGATGGGCTTTGGCGGCCCGCATGCTGCGTTTTTTGCCACAAAAGAAGAATATAAACGCTCTATACCGGGCCGTATCATTGGTGTTACCATTGACAGCGCCGGAAACTATGCATTGCGTATGGCGCTGCAAACCCGCGAGCAGCATATCCGCAGGGATAAAGCAACTTCCAATATTTGTACCGCACAGGCATTGCTGGCTATTATGGCCGGTATGTATGCCGTTTATCATGGCCCTAAAGGCATTAAGTTAATTGCCGAAAGGATACATGGCTTAGTCGGTTTACTTTCGCGAATCGTTAGAACAGTTGGGCTATGAGCAATTGAATGAAGCCTATTTCGATACTCTGAAATTTGATCTTGGGCAATCTGGCCGGCCCGATCCATGCCGAGGCCATCAATAACGAAATGAACTTTAATTATGAGGGTTCGGTAGTTACCATTTCAATTGATGAAACTACCTCGCCGGAAGATATTAAAACCATGGTTCGCTTTTTTGCCAAAGTAAAAGGCAAAACACTTGAACGATGTTAATTTTGATGAATTAAAAGCAAATCTCAAAACCGTTATTCCTGCCAATCTGCAGCGTAAATCGGCTTATTTAACACATGCGATTTTTAATACGCATCATTCGGAACATGAAATGCTGCGTTATATCAAATCACTGGAAGCAAAGGATCTTTCGCTTTGTCATTCCATGATCGCATTGGGCTCATGCACCATGAAGCTGAATGCTACCACCGAAATGGTTCCGGTTACCTGGGCTGAGTTCAGCAAAATGCACCCTTTTGCCCCTGCCGACCAGGTAGGCGGCTATATGCAGGTGTTTGATGAGCTGAATAACTGGCTTTCGGAAATTACAGGTTTTGCAGCCATGAGCCTGCAGCCAAATGCGGGTGCACAGGGCGAATATGCCGGTTTAATGGTGATCCGCGCTTATCATCACGACAGGGGCGAGGGCCACCGCAATATTGCATTGATCCCTTCATCTGCACACGGTACCAACCCTGCATCAGCAGCAATGGCCGGAATGAAGATCGTGGTGGTGAAATGCGATGATAACGGAAACATTGATGTTGCCGATCTGAAAGAAAAAGCCGAACAACACAAAAACGACCTGTCCTGCCTGATGGTAACTTATCCATCAACACACGGCGTATTTGAAGAAGTCTATTATTGAGATTTGCGAGATCATTCACCAAAATGGCGGACAGGTTTATATGGACGGCGCCAATATGAATGCACAGGTTGGCTTAACCAGCCCGGCCAATATTGGCGCTGACGTTTGCCACTTAAACCTGCATAAAACATTCTGTATCCCGCATGGCGGCGGTGGCCCGGGTATGGGCCCTATCGGTGTTGCAAAACACCTGGTGCCTTATCTGCCGGGACATGCTGTTGTTGATATTGACAGGGGAAAATCTATCCATGCCGTTTCATCAGCGCCATGGGGTTCGGCTTCTATATTGATCATCTCTCATGCTTATATTGCTATGATGGGCAGCGATGGTCTTAACCAATGCTACCCGTTATGCTATATTGAATGCCAACTATATTAAAACCACGCTTGAAGCATCATTACCCTGTATTGTACACCGGCACAAATGGCCGTTGCGCACACGAAATGATTCTGGATTGCCGTGCATTTAAAAACTTCGGCATCGAAGTAACCGATATTGCCAAACGTTTGATGGATTATGGTTTCCATGCACCAACTGTTTCTTTCCCGGTTGCGGGTACGGTGATGGTTGAGCCTACAGAATCAGAACCAAAACATGAGCTTGACCGTTTTTGCGATGCGATGATCGCTATCCGTCATGAAATTGATGATGTGGAAAAAGGCCTATCTGATAAAACTGATAACCCATTGAAAAATGCGCCGCATACCGCATGCGGTAATTACTGCTAACGAGTGGGAGCATCCGTATACCCGTCAGAAAGCAGCTTTCCCGCTGCCTTATGTTGCGGCTTATAAATTCTGGCCATCTGTTGGCCGGGTAAATGATACTTATGGCGACAGGACGTTGATCTGTTCATGCCCGCCGTTAACAGATTATGAATTTGAAGAAAGCGTGATCGAATAATAATGCTGATTGCCGGATGTGCGGATGTCCCCACATGATTATTTGAATTGGTCATGGAGACATTCGCACATTTCAAATAAAAAAGCAAGCCTTATAGCATTAAACACCTGATTAAAATGATCGCTGATACACCGCAGACCCCCTATTACGCTGTTATCTTCACCTCGCTGCGCACCGAAGGTCGATAATGGCTACGGCGCCATGTCCGATGAAATGGAAGAACTGGCCAGGCAGCAACCGGGATTTCCTGGGTGTTGAATCGGCGAGGGAAGAATTGGGCATCACGGTGTCCTACTGGGAATCGCTTAGAAGCCATTAAAAACTGGAAAGCCAATACGCACGCATCTTTTGCCCAGCAGCAGGGCCGCGAAAAATGGTATGAGCAGTACAAAGTCCGGATTTGCAAGGTGGAACGTGATTACGAATTTTAAATGCGATTTATCGGCCCTGCGATCCCGTGAGTTTTAAAAAATAATCGCAGCTATTATTTTTAAAGACATTGGTTACTTGTAATTTAAAAAAAAGCTCCTTATTTTTCATTTTTACAATAATCAACTGCATAACCTTTTAGTTTTTCGCAGCGTATAACGTTCATATGACTAACACTAACGGTACAGTAAGCATTTTGCTGGTTGATGATGATGAAATAAATAATTTTATTTCCATCAAATTGATTAAGAAAGCTTTGTTGAATACTGATATTATGGCCTGTCTTGCATGGTAAATATGCGATTGATCTTTTGCTTGGATATTCAACGTAACGATCCCGCTAAATTCCTGATTATATTCTGCTGGATATCAATATGCCTATCATGAATGGCTGGGAATTTTTGGATGAATACAGCCGTCTAAATATCGATCCGCTCAAGTAAAAGCAAAGTTTATATCATTTCTTCATCCGTGTTCAGTAATGATATTAACAAAGCACGCTCGTATCCGGTAGTAAAAGATTTTATCTCCAAACCCTTAAATGTTGAGAAAATAAAAGAGCTTTTTGAAGTTGCCAATCACGTTTAGAGATATTACCGCTGCAGGTTAAACGTCAGACTCATTTAGTCATATTTTTTCTCGCAACATACCCGCAGACATTATCAGCTATTAAACCTTCGTTCAATTGTAAAGTGACTTCATCCTGGTAGCTCACTTTGCCAACAGGATTTGATTTGGCATGATAAAATAAGCAAGTATAATTTTCTTCAGCCGCTATTTTACCATATTCTTCACGCAATTGCATCGACTTACGCCCGTCGTAATCATATTTGGCTATAAATTTTCGCATCAATTGTTCAGGTTCAGGCAGTTCATCACCGCCAAAAAAACATTTTTCGCCTTTGATCATCTATCCAAAAAACCTGGTGAAAGGGGCAATGTCCGCCTGATAACTCATACCGTATGCCCGGCTTCAGCTCGCCCGAATTTTCTACGAAACGAATATTGACCGTATCTTTGTAGTGCTTCAAAAATTTCTTTGTGGTAGGATGATGATTTGCCTGCAATGGCCGTTTCCCATTCGCCTTTCTGTATCACATGCTGCGCATGTGGAAAGCTGGGTTCGAGTCTGCCACTTACCTGCTACTACCAAACCACCTGAATGGTCATAATGCAGGTGGGACATCAGCACCAGGCTTACTTCCTCCGGGTCAAAACCGGCATTGCGGATATGCTGATGAAGCAATAGTTCATCGCGTGTATCTTTAAAGCCAAGGCCCGCTATCAAATAGAATCAAATCATCAGCAGTTTTTACCAGAAAATGGATTAACATGGATAAATAAAGAACCCGGACGATCTCTGAAGTTATCTGTTTGAGGATTAAAGGGTATAAATTTTTTGGAAGAATCAACAGAATAAGACCCTTCGCCTAATGCAAAAATCTCCTATTTATGTGCAATGTGCATATGAAGCAGAGGTTTATTTACTAATTTTCAATTCTCATATTTCACTATTATTTACTGTTTTAAGCAACAAAGATATGAATAAACGGTGGGCAGTAAGGGAAAAGCCAGATAATGAGGATGTCATAAAACTGGCTGACGGAACTTAATATTGATACCATTTTAAGTACTCTGCTGATTCACAGGGGCATTCATAATTATGATGATGCCCGCTATTTTTTCAGGCCTGATCTGCGCCATTTGCACGATCCCTTTCTGATGGCCGGATATGGAAAAAGCCATTGAACGGATAGAAGCTGCCATCGCTGCAGGGGAAAAAATATCTGATCTATGGTGACTATGATGTGGATGGAACTACTGCCGTAGCTGTGGTTTATAGTTTTTTTAATAAGCTATTACGATCATATCGAATATTATATTCCCGACCGTTACCGGGAAGGGTATGGCATTTCAACACAGGGTATCGACTATGCCAGCTGAGAATGGTTTCAGCCTGATCATCGCGCTGGATTGCGGAATCAAATCGGTTGATAAAATTGCCTATGCCAATACAAAAGGCGTTGATTTTATTATTTGTGATCACCACCTGCCAGGCAGGGAATTGCCGCAGGCTGTAGCCGTCCTCGACCCAAAAAGGAGCGACTGCGAATACCCTTATAAAGAACTTTCGGGATGCGGCATTGGATTTAAACTGATACAGGCTTATGCCGAAAAAAATGATATTCCTTTTGAAGAAGTTTACTTGTTATCTCGATCTTGTAGCGATCAGTATTGCCTGCGATATTGTACACATTACCGGCGAGAACCGGGTGCTGGCACATTTCGGTCTGCAGAAAATCAATAACGAACCCTGTATCGGGGTGAAAACCCTGATGGAGGTTGCAGGCAGAACCGGTAACTATGCGCATCTCGGATGTCGTTTTTGCACTCGGTCCGCGTATTAACGCTGCCGGACGCATTGATGATGCCAAACATGCCGTGGAGTTACTGATTGCCTCCAACGCAGAGCAGGCGAAAGAAAAAAGTTTGCTGATCAATGGCAAAAATACCGAACGCAAAGGGCATGATCTGTCGATCACGGACGAGGCTTTAAATATGATCGAGCACGATGCGATGATGATCGGCCGGAAATCGACCGTTGTATTTAATGAAAATTGGCACAAGGGCGTTATCGGTATTGTGGCATCGCGCCTTACAGAAAAATATTATCGCCCCACCATCGTGCTTACCCGTTCCAACGGGCATGTGGCAGGATCGGCAAGGTCGGTATTTGGCTACGATTTGTATGAGGCGCTATGCGAATGCAAGGACCTGCTGATACAGTTCGGGGGACATAAGTATGCGGCCGGACTGACCCTGCATCCCGAAAATGTACCCGCATTTTCTGCCCGGTTTGAACAGGTCGTGAGCAGCACGATTAACCGCAGAACAATTGATACAGCAGATAACAATTGATGCCGAATTGCCGTTAAAACAAATTGAGCCTAAATTCTTTAGGATATTGAATCAGTTTGCGCCCTTTGGTCCTGAGAACATGTCGCCGATATTCATCAGCAGGAATGTATATGTGGCAGGGTACTGCGGGCTGGTCGGGGAGAGCCATTTGAAAATGACTGTAATACAGGAAGGGTCACTGCCGCAAGATTGCATCGCTTTTAATATGGGCGCTCACCTGGCTGCGGTAAAAGAGGGAAACCCTTTCGATATTTGTTATCATATTGAAGAAAATATTTGGCGCGACAAGCGTTCAATACAATTGAATATAAAGGGAATACGATTTTAGAATTCAGGTTTACGAATTAGGATGCCCTCAGGATCCTTCGATAGATCGTAATGTCGAGAGAAAAAATGATATTAAGAGCAGACGATCTGGTAAAAAAATATAAGCAACGTGCGGTTGTAAATCATGTGTCTTTTAATGTTTCGCAGGGCGAGATCGTGGGTTTGCTTGGGCCGAATGGCGCCGGAAAAACTACCTCGTTTTACATGATTGTGGGGCTGATAAAGCCCAATGAGGGGCAGTATATTTTTGGAAGACGAAGATATAACCGGCGACCCGATGTATCGCCGGGCGCAAAAAGGGATAGGCTACCTGGCACAAGAGGCTTCGGTGTTTCGCAAATTATCTGTGGAGGATAATATCAAGGCTGTGCTGGAGATGGGTAAGATGAGCAAGGAGAAGCAGCGTGATAAACTCGAAGAACTGATCGACGAATTCAGTCTGCATAAAGTGCGCAAGAACCGCGGCGACCTGTTGTCAGGCGGAGAGCGCAGACGTACCGAAATTGCCAGGGCACTTGGCTGCCGAACCTAATTTTATTTTGCTTGATGAGCCCTTTGCCGGTGTTGACCCGATTGCAGTAGAGGAAATACAGGCAATGGTTGCCAAGCTGAAACACCGGAACATCGGTATATTGATCACCGACCATAATGTACAGGAAACCTTATCGATCACCGACCGGGCCTACCTGCTTTTTGAAGGGAAGATACTCGAGTCAGGTGTGCCCGAAGTTCTTGCCGAAAATGAGATGGTGCGTAAAGTTTACCTGGGTTCTAACTTTGTATTGAAAAGGAAAACATTTGCTCAATAGCCTATGCCAATTATCAACTCTGTATTTACCTGGTTTATTAAAAAGCGTATCCACCAGATAGAGCTTTTTATGAAGTACCCTAACGAAGTGCAGGAGGAATGGTTTGAGCAGCTCATCGCCGGCGCTGAAAATACCGAGTGGGGCAAGAAATACCAGTACAAAAGTATTGAAACCCTGAGCGAGTTTAAGCAGCGGGTACCAATTCAGAACTATGATACGCTGAAGCCCTATATTGAGCGGATGCTGAATGGCGAGCAGAATGTTTTGTGGCATTCCGAGATCCGTTGGTTTGCCAAATCATCAGGTACGACCAGCGACCGCAGTAAATTTATCCCGGTGAGCGAGGAGTCTCTGGAAGAATGTCACTTTAAAGGGGGTAAGGATATGCTGACCCTTTATTTCAATAACCGGCCCAATGCCCGCATTTTCACTGGCAAAGCACTCACGCTCGGCGGCAGTCACCAGGTAAGCCAGCTTAAAGCGGATACTTTTTTCGGCGACCTGTCTGCCGTAATCATGAAAAATCTGCCCCTTTGGGCCGAGTTTTACCGGACCCCGCACCTGGATATAGCCCTGCTGGATAATTTTGAGGAGAAAATTGAAAAAATGGCCCAGGTCACCAAGGATGTGAATGTCACCTGCATCAGCGGTGTGCCCACCTGGAATATTTTATTGTTTAAGCGCATTCTGGAAATCACCGGCAAAAAGAACCTGCTGGAAGTTTGGCCCAACCTGGAACTTTATTTTCATGGTGCGGTTAATTTTACCCCTTACCGCGAACAGTTTAAAAACTGATCCCTAACGCCGGACATGCATTACCTGGAGACCTATAATGCGTCCGAAGGCTTTTTTGGCATACAGGACCTGGAAGAGCATGGAGATATGCTGCTGATGCTGGATTACGGTATATTTTACGAGTTTTTGCCCCTGGAGCACCTGCACGATGATAACCCCAAAACCCTCACGCTGGATGAGGTGGAACTAGACAAAAACTATGCACTGATCATCAGTACCAATGCCGGACTCTGGCGTTATATGATCGGAGATACGGTTCGTTTTACCTCGCTTTCACCTTACCGCATACAAATAACCGGGCGTACCAAACATTTTATCAATGCCTTTGGTGAGGAGCTGATCATTGATAATGCAGAGCGCGCACTGGAAGAAGCCTCCAGCAAACCGGAGCAATAATAAGGGACTATACCGCTGCGCCGGTATATTTTAGCGGCAACCAAAGCGGAGCGCATGAATGGATCATCGAATTTGAGCGAAAGCCGGCCGAATTTGAGCGTTTTATTGATCTGCTGGACGAAACCCTGCGCAAGATCAATTCCGACTATGATGCCAAACGTTTTAAAGATATGGCTCTGCGCAGGCCTGTTGTGCATAACGCCCCGCAAGGCACTTTCTTTAACTGGATGAAGGAAAAAGGCAAACTGGGTGGCCAGCATAAAGTTCCGCGCCTTGCCAATGACCGGGAGTATATCGATCCGATATTACTGATGGCGGAAATGGTGGGGTAGGTATCGCTCAGGCTAATAAGGCGGATAGCCTGTGCAGATTGGTTGTCGTGATAAATATCCTATCTATAAATTCCCTGATCCTGCCCCAAAAGTTCTGGCGGGCAGGCGGTTGATTTCTATTTACATGGTGGTTTTCACTGGCATCGTTAGCAGGCCTTTCGGGCTCATCCGTCGTATCCCCAAAATTTTCCCGGATCACGATATTGCGGATATCCGGTACGCGGTTGACGATATCGTCCAGTTCGGTAAGTTCGTTGAATGTAGCTTTACCCGCTCTTTGCCTTTTTATAAGGATATAGTACCTGTCCTGCGAGAAGGTACGTCGTTCCAGTTTTTTACGTAAATAACCCATGTTCTGATAGTTACTAATTGCCCACCTCAAATGCGATGCCGATATTGTAAGTAATTAATTGTCAATAATTTGTGCTGCATTTAAATTGCTTGCCTGAACCGATCCGATACATCAACTGTACGTTTTCGTACAGTTGCCCAGGAAATTAAACCCATCTGTTACATATGCTTGTGCATTTGCGTAATATTTAAAAAGCAGTTATGCGATACTTTAAACTACTGATTATGGCTGTGTTTTTGATGCAGGCCTGTAAGAAAGAGGTGCCGGTTTCACCGGGCCTTTTTGGCAAATGGGAAATGCGCAGACAATCTGGCGGTTTTGCCGGAATGGATTCGGTCTATAAACCGGGCAACGGCAGGATCCTTCAATTCAGCAGCGACAGTACGTTCAGGCTATTTAATAAAGGCGTACTGGTTAACCAGGGTTGGTTCCATATCAATAAAAATTTTTATCATTACGGTCAGGATTTTTATGACCAGCTGGTGCTGGGTAATTCGGTTGGGGATGTGTTTAACCTAAGCGGAACCAAATTCACCTACGGCCTGGACTTTGACGACGGCATAGCAGCGGAATATGTAAAAATCGGGAATTGACATTTGCATAATCAAAAGATAGCATGAAGGTATTATGGTTGGTTTTAGTGGCGGTCTGCTGCCTGACGGCCTGCAAAAAAGGTGAATCGCTTGCACCCGGAATTTATGGCAAATGGGAACTTCGCAGGATGTACGGAGGATTCGGGTTTAAAGATTCTACCTACAAGGCAGGCAATGGAAACATCTATCAGTTCAGCAGCGACAGTACCTATAAATATTATGTCGATGGGAAACTTTCAAAGCAGGGTGTTTATCATTACAGGAAACATAGTATCCGGATAGGCGATACTTATTTTGACGCTTTGATTTTGGGCGATGTTACGCCCGCAAATATCAGCTATGATAATCTGGTCAGCCTCAGGGGCGACCTGATGACCTTAGGGACTACAGTAACAGATGGTATTGCTTCAGACTATGAAAAAATAGGCAATTAATTGTAGAAATTTGTAGCGTAATGAAAGCCAGGGTACTGCTATTGTTTTTGATCTCCGCTTTTTACCTGAGCTCATGTAAAAAGAGCAACGATGTGACAGCGTCAGCGCTTTTTGGTAAATGGGAACTGGAAAGACGATATGGCGGATTTATATTGCCACAGGATTCGACCTATAAGCCCGGAAACGGCAACATCCTTCAGTTCAGCAGCGACAGTATCTATAAGCAGTATGTGAACGGGCAGTTCAGCAATTCAGGGATCTATCATGTTTTAAAAGGGAACAAAAATTCAATGAACCCTGCGGGCTACTCCAGACTTTACTTTGATCATGATACCAGTTTTGCCTCCCTGATCCATATCGCGGATAATATACTGACCATACAGCCGCTCATACCGGACGTGAGTACCACCCAATACAGAAAGCTGAGCAACTAAAGCATGCCGGCGCTGGCCCGGAATATTTTTACGGCTTCGACCGCCTCTTTGACGTCATGCACACGAAGGATATTCGCACCTTTGGTTAGCGCAATCGTATTTAAAGCAGTAGTGGCATTCAGGGCCTCCTCAGAAGTGCTTCCGGTTACCGCCTGCACCATTTTTTTACGCGAAACTCCGACCAGAATGGGTAATTCAAGTATGTTAAGGTCCTGCAAGCGGCCCATCAGCGCAAAGCTTTGCTCAGGCATTTTTGCGAAACCGAAACCAGGGTCAATGATAACGTCAACTACGCCGGCCTGCTTCAGCTGCTCGTACCGCGCTGCAAAATAGTCCAGCACTTCGGTATAAATATCGGTGTATTGCGCCATTTGGTTCATATTCTGCGGCGTTCCCTTCATATGCATCAAAATGTAAGGCACCTGTAACCGCCCGGCTGTAGCAAACATGTGTTCATCCAGACCGCCACCCGAAATGTCATTAATGATATGTGCCCCGGCTTTTATTGCAGCTTCTGCGACCCCCGAGCGGAACGTATCCACCGAAATGGTTGCCTCAGGGTAGTTGGCCGATATCAGCTCAATTACGGGCAGCAGACGGTCAGTCTCCTCCTGCAGGGAAATATCTTTGGCACCGGGACGTGAGGAATAGGCACCTATATCCAGAAATTCAGCGCCCTCTGCTAGCATTTTTCCCGCCTGCAACAGGGCATCTGCCAGTAACGGCTTTCGGCTGCCGGCGTAAAAAGAATCGGGGGTGATATTGATAATGCCCATTACCTTGGGCAGGCCGAGATCGATCAGTTTGCCGCCGGCATTTATGGTTTCCTTTTTATCAAAAAGTGTATATTTAGCCACGGTTTTTTTGTTGAAACGTTGTAAAGCGGGTTGGATGCAAGTTAAGTAACTTTTACAAACTGTATTGAGCCCGTTCGATATGCAAGTTTAACATTTCAAATCACAACCATCCAATTTTACAATAAAACAAATTGAATACAGCAGCAGAATACGACGCAGTTATTAAGGTATGCAAAGGGCTCTTTTTAAACAAGACCAGGGATTACGGGACGGCATGGCGCATATTACGAATCGAATCCATCACCGACCAGTTATTTATAAAAGCCCAGCGTATCCGGACGCTCGAGGAAAAAAAAGTATCCAGGGTGGGTGAAGACATCACGGGCGAATACATCGGTATAGTAAACTACTGCGTAATTGCCATGATGCAGCTGGACTGTGGTGCCGATACACCCACGGAGCTTGCTGTAGCGCATGTCAGCGCGCTTTTTGACGAAAAAGTAAATACCACAAAAGAACTGATGTTTGCCAAAAACCATGATTATGGGGAGGCATGGCGCGATATGCGTATCAGTTCGATCACCGATCTTATTCTGATGAAGCTCCTTCGTGTAAAACAGATCGAGGACAATAAAGGCCAGACACTGGCTTCAGAAGGCGTGATGGCCAATTACCAGGATATGCTCAATTATGCGGTTTTCGCGTTAATAAAACTTGGCGTGAAATGAAGAAACTGGTTTGGGTTTGCAGGATACTGGTTGGCTTGTTATTCATTTTTTCGGGCCTCATTAAAATCAATGATCCGCTTGGGTTTTCCTATAAGCTTGGGGAATACTTTGAAGTATTTCACATCGGGTTTTTAACTAACCTGGCCCTGGGCCTGGCTATCCTTTTATGCTCGGCAGAAATCATACTCGGTTTTGCGCTGCTCATCGGCGCCCGCGCCTCTTCCGTTGCCTGGGGTCTGCTGCTGCTTATCATCTTTTTTGCTTTTCTAACCTTCTATTCCGCTTATTTTAAAGTGGTGCAGACCTGTGGCTGTTTTGGCGATGCCATTCCGCTCACGCCATGGCAGTCGTTCTCCAAGGATCTGGTTCTATTGGTAATGATCGTTATCCTGTTTATGTACCGCAAAAGTATCAGTCCCTTGTTTGCCAGGAAAACGGGGGACAATTTACTGATCGCTGCAGTGGTAATTTCGCTGGGGATCGGCTTGTATACGTATAACTTTTTGCCATTTATCGACTTTCTCCCTTATAAAGTAGGCGCCAATATCCCCGATGAAATGAAAACTCCTGCCGGTGCGCTTGCCGGATGAATTTGAAATCACCTATCATCTGAAAAACAAAAAGACGGGCGAGGCGAAAACCATGAACGATAAGGAATACCTGAAAAGTAATATCTGGAAGGACAATAACTGGGCGGTGGTGGGTACTCCTGAAAGCGTACTGGTAAAAAAAGGTTTCAGCCCCAAAATAGTGGACCTTTCCATACAGGATGCACAGGGGAACAATTATACCAACGAGTTATTGGCTAATCCATTTTATAATCTTATTGTAGTAGCTTATGATCTGGGCCATACCGATGTCCAGGCTATTGGGCGCTTAAATGCGCTGGCGGCTAACCTGGCACAGAATTTTAATACGCGTACGGTGCTGCTCACATCCAATTCGGCAAAGGATGCAGAAGCATTCAGCAAAGCCAATCATTTGGTGATGGAGATTTTTTATGCCGATGGGGTGCCGCTAAAAACTATGGTGAGGGCCAATCCCGGGGTATTTCTGATGAAAAATGGTATCATCATTAGATAAATGGCATTATCATTCGATGCCGAAGTATGAGGATCTGGTAAAGCAATATTTTCAAAATTAAAGCGATGATCCGCTACATCCTTCGCAAACTGGGTTATGGTCTGGCAGTAATGCTGGGTATCGTGTTTGTCGTGTTTTTTCTGTTCAATATTTTACCTGTCGATCCGGCCAGGATGACGCAGGGCCAACGCGCTGATGTGCAATCCTTACAGGCCGTACGCAAAGAATTTGGTCTGGATAAACCGATCCCTGTACAATTTGCCTATTACCTCAATGATCTTTCGCCAATCGGGATCCATGCGCGCAGCCATGAGGAACAGCAGCGTTATCATTATGTATCGCTGATTCCCATTTCTAAAGAACGAACCCTTGCGCTGAAATGGCCCTATCTGCGCCGCTCCTATCAAACGCGTAAAGATGTGGCCTCCCTGCTGATTGGGCGTGATACCCAATACCCTGATTCTGGCTACCACAGCAATGATGTTTGCCATTGTGATCGGAGTATTTTTGGGCGTGATCAGCGCGGTGCATCAAAATACCTGGATAGATCAAGCTGGCGATCGCTTTTTCTACGCTGGGTATTTCGGCGCCCTCTTTTTTTGCAGGAATCATTATAGCCTGGATATTTGGCTTTGTGCTGAATAAATATACCGGACTAAATATGTCGGGCAGCCTGTATAGTTATGATCCTTTTAAAGGCGAAGTAATTACCTGGAAAAATCTGGTGCTGCCGATGGTTACACTGGGCCTGCGTCCGTTGGCGATCATTGTACAGCTTACCCGAAGCGCCATGCTTGATGTTTTGGGCCAGGATTATATCCGCACGGCCAGGGCCAAAGGTCTGGGCGAGCGCTACCATTATTTACCGGCATGCCTTAAAAAATGCGCTGAACCCGGTGATCACGGCCATCGCCAACTGGTTTGCATCCCTGCTGGCGGGTTCTTTTTTTGTGGAATATGTGTTTGGATATAATGGGCTTGGGCAAAGCCACGGTTGATGCGCTGGAAATGTCGGATTTTCCGGTCGTGATGGGTTCTATTTTGTTTATTGCCTTTATTTTTGTGGTGATCAATATTTTGGTCGATGTGATTTATGTTTGGATCGATCCGAGGGTGAAGCTGAGTTAGTTATGCTGCATATTGCGCAAAGCCGGGGTGATCACATCAAATTCTTTATCTTGTTTAAAATGATATCGGTACTATGAGTTTAATTTTTCTGGTCGGATTTATGGGCAGCGGAAAAACCACGCTGGGAAGAAAGCTGGCCGCACGAATGGGATACGAATTTATCGACCTTGACCATAGGCTGGAACAACAGGCAGAATTAAGCATTGCGGAATATTTTTCTCTGTTTGGCGAGGATGCCTTTCGGAAAAATGAATCGGAAGTACTGAAAACAACCGCCTATCCTGAAAATGCCATTGTTTCCACCGGCGGCGGCCTGCCCTGCTATTTTGATAACATGGACTGGATGAATGCCACGGGAAAGACGGTCTACATCAGGCTCTCTCCCAAGACTCTGGCTGATCGCCTGGAAAGCGGAAAGGAGGAGCGTCCCCTGTTGCAGGAAAAACATGGTGACGAGCTGGTTGCCTTTATCGAATCAAAACTCGCCGAACGTGAAGGATTTTACGCAAAGGCCAATATTATAACGGATGGATTGAGTCTGAGTGCTGAAAAGATGGAGCAGATCCTGGCAGCCAGGTAATCTGTAATGGCTCTTACGGACCGCATTGCTGCACTACCTAGCTCAAGTAAACCGCATCTTCCTTGTTTTTTTCTCCTAAGATTACATCTACGTGTTCTTTTAATACCGTAGAGAGGGCAATTCCCGCAAAGTCGGTAGTTACCGGAAAGCTTTTATGGTTTCGGTCAATGAGCACAACGGTACGTAATTTTTTCAGGGGAACATCCAGGAACACACCGAAGCCATATGCCAGCGTTTTACCGCTGTTAAGTACATCGTCGACCAGGATCACAACTTTGTTGTGGCATATCTGGATGTCCGTATCTGTTTTAGCCTTCAGACTGGTACTTTGTTTGTCCAGTTCAATCGTGATTAAGGTGCTTTTGAAGGGCGCAATCTTGTCCAGAATCTCTTTTATTTTTTCGGCAATGTAATTGCCTTTTGGCAGGATGCCGGCTATGATGATCTCTTTTTCATCAAAATTGTCTTCCAGCAACTGGTAAGCGATGCGATCGATCTTTTGATCTATCTGGCGCTGGTTTAATATCAGGATCTTTTTTTCTTCCATATTTCCTCTCGGAAGGTTGCAAAATTGAAACATTGGAGATTTCAATCAGTCAAACCCCAGGGTAAAGATAACAAATTCCAATAGGGATACTTTTCAAGCTTTAACCATTTTTCTTGTATGGAAAATACACAAAATTGGCCCCTTCAGGAACGATCACAAACAGGCACATATAATCATGCGGGTTTTTGTAGGTCTTCAGGAAGCGTTCCTTCAGTTCTGTTTTAATGATCCCGTGTTCAATAAACTCCTCCAGGGTTGAGGCATTAATGCTCCACTCCATGTTCAGCTCATCCCTGTCCAATATCGGTTCGCCCAATTTAACCTGGTGCTGGAAAGCTACAAAAATAGGATAGCCGGAGAGCCCTTCGACCATGATCTCAATAGCTACTTCATGCAAAGATTCGCTATAGACCTTCAGGTCATGCTCCAGGCTGAGCAGCGGACTGGGGTTTTTCTTTTCTTCGCTGCTGTGATCGTTTAAGCAATTCTTCCGGATCCATGATTTTAATATTCTGAAATCTGACTGATAGTCTGATCCTGTCAATGTGTTCTTTGAGAATCAGCTCCACCACATTCTCCACATGCTGCGTATGAGGGAACATATCCACCGGCTGTATCTTTACGATGTCGTATTTTTCTTTTAATAGCAGCAAATCGCGCGCCTGTGTGGCCGGGTTGCAGCTTACATAAACGATCTTTCTGGCCTCGATTTCCATCAGCCGTTTACTACATCTGCGTGCATGCCCGCGCGGGGAGGGTCGGTAATGATCACGTCCGGTTTGCCATGTTCAGCTACGAATTCTGCATTCAATACATCTTTCATGTCGCCCGCGTAGAATTTGGTATTGGTGATATTATTGATCGCTGAGTTGATCTTGGCATCTTCAATAGCGGTGGGTACATATTCTACTCCTACTACTTCCCTGACTTTGCCGGCAATAAAATTAGCGATGGTTCCGGCGCCGGTGTAAAGGTCATAAACCAGTTCATCGCCTTTGAAATCTGCGAAATCGCGGGTTATTTCATAAAGTCTTAAAGCCTGTACGGAATTGGTTTGATAAAAGGATTTTGGTCCGATCCGGAAGCGTACCTTGCTGCCATTGGTTGGCATTTCTTCGTAAATGATATTCCGGTCCGCGCCATGAAATGACTTCCTGGTCAAAAATGGTATCGTTCTTTTTCTGGTTGACGATATACAGCAGCGAAGTAATCTCCGGCAAAATGTTTATCCATAAATTCCATCACGCTTTTGATCTGCTTCATCGCTGGGGTAAGCAAACACTACGATGACCATTAATTCACCGGTTGAAGAAGTGCGGATGATCAGGTTGCGCAAGGCACCGGTATGTTGCTTGAGGTCATAAAAACTTATATTTTGCTGTTTGGCAAATTCTCGCAAACTGTTGCTCATATCGTTGGACGGGTCTGCCTGCAGATAGCAATGATGGATATCCAAGTATCTTGTCAAACCGTCCCGGGATATGAAAACCCAGCGCATCCATTTCAAGGGGATCATCCGTGCGGTTCTCGCCATCGTACAGCCAGCGTTTATTTGAAAAAGTATATTCCAGTTTATTGCGGTAATATTTGTCCTGGGGTGAAGGCACTATCGGCAGCATACCGGCTCAGTTCGATCTTTGCAAGATGGGTTAAGGCACCTGCTACCGTTTTTTGTTTGAACTGCAATTGCGCCTGATAGGTCATGTGCTGCCATTTGCAGCCGCCGCAGGTGCCAAAATGTTCACAAAATGCGTCTGTCCGAAATTCGGACGCTTGTTTAAGCTGAATGATCTTTCCCTTCACCAAAGTTTTTCTTTTTACGGTAAACCTCACGTCAGCAATATCGCCCGGAACAGCCTTATCTACAAACAGCACAAAATCATTCGACTTGCCCACGCCTTTCCCTTCTTCGGCAATATCAATGATCGAAACGTTTTCAAAAACAAGATTTTTTGCAGCTTTATTCATCAGGCTGCAAAGGTAAGGGTTTTAATGGTTGAAAAGTCGGAATCTTGTAATTTGGAATCTGGCCCGGGGTGGTTTTGGGCCGGGCAAAAAAATAGCAGTACCATACAGCGGTGGTACTTATTCGGAATCTTCCGTCCTTGTGCGGGGCAAACTGCTAAGGTCTAAGTTTGACCGTTTAGATGAACAGGTTCACCAGCGCCTGCCAAAAATCTTCCGTTTCGGCATCCGTAATTTCTATTTCGAACTGCTGGTCTATTTGCTCGGAAATTTCGATTAATTCTCTGCTCATGGGTAAAAGATTTAATGTGATACCAAAATAAGACTATTTATACCGAAAACCAAATTGGTATTTTGAATTAACAGATTCATTTGACAAAAGTTTTGAAAAAAATAAATTAATTCATGCGTTAGAAACGGGCCTTTTTAAAGAAAATATAAGGGCGGCCGTTTCGGCCGCCCCATTCATCTACTGCCTGTCCCAGTTAATTTTCCTTGAAGAATACATCAGTGCTGCTACAATGATAAAGAGCGCTATACTGCCGATAAGTAGGGAAAGATCTTCCAATTGTATGATGACGTAAATGAACGAATAGAATATAGTTAATATAACCGTGAAGATCGCGGCCGTCCTTTTACTCTTTAATAGAGAACCAAGAAAGAGTGCGATAAGCGCAATCGTAGCTACCGATGCGATAAGATAAGCCAGATTATAACCCACCTGTTCAGAAAATGAAAGCAGAAGCGTATAATAAATGATCATCGCCGAACCGATCAGGATATAGTTGAACACATGGACCTTTTGTTTGCCGATCAGCTCTGCCAGAAAAAGCGAAATAAAAGTTAGCATGATAATGAGTATGGCATACTTGCTTGTCCTGGTGGTTTTTTGGTATTGATCCACCGGCAGGCGAAGTTTCACTCCAAACGTGGCATCGGCCGATTTTTTTGCGTTGCTTAAAAGGGTAACATCATTCAGCCATTGCTGGGGAAATGGCCGGTTGTAATAAAGCATGTGCCATTTGGCATCAAATCCCTTATTATTCACGTTGCGGGTATCCGGCAAATACCGTCCGTCAAAACTCGGACTGCTCCAGTTTCCGGTAAGTTCCACATCAGTCGTTTTTCCAAGATGCAAAAAGCTCAGCTTCTGACTTCCTTTCAGATCGAGTGCGAACTCAAATGTCATCGGCCCGGTAAGCCGTCCAGCCAGGTTTACAGGTACCTCGAGGCTGTTTGCAAATAAGGTTTCGCTAGTTGCAGGTTCAGCAGTGAGCTTTTGACCTCCGATATTAACCTGCGGGTTCGTCTTCAATCCTTTCAGGTCGCTGATGCTGAATAGTAGAAAGGCTTTTTCAGGCATCAGCTGCTGAGCCGATATTGAAAGCGATACAAGATCGGCATTTACAAAATTGCCTGATACTTTTATAGAAGTGTTATATACGCTAATCTGGTAAATGCCTCTGTGCAGCACATCCGTCACCAGCGCCGCCTTATAAATCAGCTCATTGGGCAGCGAGTACAGGTATCCGGTAGTTTCCCTCGTAAATTGCTTCCCGTCAGAATCGTTTTCTTTTGTTTGCTGCCGGTAGGGAATTACCAGTACGGGTCCCTGTATCAGCTGGTTGCCCGAATACTGGTCGGAGATTTCATCGATGGTCTGCTGCTGTCTCGCGGCTCTTTCCGTGATGAGCGAGTCTACCATCACCGATGGGATCATCAGTAGTAGGACCAGTATGCCGATAAAAGCTAATTTGACGGTCACTGACTCCTTGAGCCAGTGCATAAATCCTTGTGGTTGTTCTTGTTCTGTGTTCATTTTTATTTATTTAAAAGTACTTTGTATTTCAAAGTAATTGAGTAAAAAAAATATTGTTATTCAGGTTGCTTTTTGCTGCATGATAAATTTTTCAAGGGTGTCCAGGTGTTGTTTGAAGGCGTGTTTGCCCTTGACGGTAGCCTGATAATTGGTATTGGGTTTGCGGCCGATAAAGCCCTTATGAAATACGATATATGCTTCCTTCTCGAGCGCTTTCAGGTGCGAGGCCAGGTTACCGTCGGTGATACCGAGCAGATCTTTGAGCGAGTTAAAGTCATACCGGTCGTTAGCTACCAGCACGCTCATGATCTGCAGCCTTATGCGATGCTCAAAGGCTTTATCTAATTTGTCAAAGGATATGTTCACCTATCGTATTTTAAGTACATCATACTGCCATAGATCATGTGCAGCACGCCAAAACCAATGGCCCAAAATAGCAATCCGTAACGGGGTATGCAAGCGGCTACGAGGCCCAGCACAATTTCAAGCAGGCCAAGATATTTTACATCAGAAAATGTGAAATTGCTGGCGCTTACCAGGGCGAGTCCGTAAAAAATGAGCATCAGGGATACGATGTATTCAGCATTTCCGCGAAAGAACAATATCAGGATTAAAACTCCACCGGCAAGAAGGGGAATGAAAGTATGAAACAGGAGTGCCCGGCTGGTTACTCCCCATAGGGACTGGCCGCTTCTTTTTGCCTTTTGTCGTGATAATACGACAGCAGTCGTAATTGAAGCAATGAGCACCAAACCGGCGATGAACGCGAGGCTGAATACGATGCTGATGGCACCCGCCAGCGCTTCAAAGTTAATGGTGCCCGGCGGGATATCAATAGGGTTATTTCGAAGTATGAAATAGGCTGCTGCTGCGCCTGTGAGCGCATAAACCCCTGCCAGGATGCCTGATAATCCGCTAAGGGAAATAAATTTTGAGGAACGTTCCATCAAACTACGGATGGAGGCCAGCTCGCTGCGGATGTCTTTTTCTTCCATTGAAAAGCACTTTGTATTTCAAAGTAAATAATAATAAACAAATAATCCAAATGTTCCTGAGAAAATTGTATAAACGTCCGTACAGGATTAATTCCGGGGGCCTGGAACCGGAATGGAATTTTTTTAATGCGGGTTTATGGAGATGCCGGATATACAGCTATCAATTAAACGGTTATTTCTTTGCCGCTTTCAGCTTTGCAATTTCTTCTACCAGGGATTCGGTATACTCCTTGCCTGATTTATCGATCTCCGGCGGGTTCACTGCTTTGGACTGGATCGACATGACCAGGAGCTCTGTTTTTGCATCATACAGGTTGCTCTCAACAAAATAGGTTTTATCCGTTTTGTAATACCCCGGATCATATACAACTGCCGCGTATGAATAATAGGAGCCAAAAGTTCCATAGTAATTATAACCCGGATATCCGGTGTAACCACCGGCATATACGGTAGTCGAAGGCGGCCTGTAAATGGTTGTGGTTTCTTTATCCAGTAATGCTACAGCAAAAATGGCCTCACATCCAAGTTCTTTTACTCTTTTTGAAATAATATCTTTTGAGGGTATGCTTTCCTTGCCCGAAAACGGCCCGATAACAGAGATGCTTTTATAGACCTTAATTCCCTTGCCCTCGGCCGCAGCTGCCAGGTTGTTCTCGAGCGCGGTTTTAACCTCGAGGTTCCCGGTAAGGGCAATAATGAAAACGCTTTTATAGGGCTCCGGCTTTAATTGGTCCTTGTTTACGAATGTTGCGACCGTTTTTATTGAACTGCTGCACGCGGCCAGCAGCATGCAGCTGGTAATGAACATGAAGAAAGAAAAAAGTCTGTTTGTTTTCATTGGGACGGATCTGGGGCAGGTTATTCTTTTGCGGGGTCCATGATAAACAGCAGGTCGCCATGAATGTTGCAGCGGGAGGAAAATAAATGAATTTAAGCGCCAGGGCGCAGATCGCCATGAAAAAACAGATCCGATTTTTCTATGCTGGTTCTGCCCGGGGACAGGGTGAGGCCGAACCCCCAACGGAAGAAATAGCTTACACCGCTATCGCTGCCTTGACCAAATAAGGCAGTATTTCTTTTTGGAAAGAAACAAAATTTTTGCGCACATCCGAATCGCTCACCGAAGTAAAGGCAAAGCTGAATACGATGCTTTTGCTGCATTTGATCAGAAAGCGAATGCGTTGCATGGAGTTTTCCTGCTTGCGCATGCCGCTTAGCCGCATGAAAGAACTTACCAGCATTTCTTCCAGTTCATTGGAAAGATTTTTCAGAAAGTCCTGGGAGTTGGCCGATTCACGGATGAAATCCCAGCCAATAAATTCATTACAAACGGTATAGGACAGCCGGCAGGTTTTCATGATCAGGTTATTCAGATGGGCCTCCTCATCAGTTCGGTCACGTTACTGTTGATCAGTTCGTCAACGCTGGTCCTGATATAATCCATCAGCAGCACATGCAAAACAGCCTCTTTGCTGTCGAAATACTTGTAAATGGTAGCTTTGGCTATCTTTGGCCCTTTTGGCAATTTCGTTAACGCTGGTTTTATGATAACCGAATTTCCGGAATAGCTCCTGGGCCGCTTTTTTAATGCTCTCTTTTATTTTCTCCGCTTCCATGTATCAATTAGATACAAATATCTCAAAATTACTCACATTTACACTATATGCTTTCAGAGCCCTTGTGGCAGGGGCTTTTACCGGCGTGCCGTCAGCCAGTGAAAACTTGGCGCCGCTGCATGGATCGGTACAGGTTAGCGAATTATTATCAAGGGTTACTGCGACAATCGCTTTGGCCGGCATCATAAGCTGCTGCAGGCATCATATGCAGCATAGCTCAGGTCCGGCTCGCGGTAAATGATCAGTCCTGCAATGCCATAACCCGGAATAATAACCGCACCACCGGGAGCGTGCAATGCACTCAGGCGGGGATCACTAATATCGGCCTGGTAATTTACCGATACATTAGGGATAACCTCCCCGCTTTTACCGCAGGAGAAACAGCTCAGAACTGAGAATAGCGAGCAGGTAAAACTTTTTGATCATATGATCTCTGTTTGAAATTGCTTCAGAAAACGAACATCGTTTTCAGAGAATAAACGCAGATCACGTATCACATATTTTAAGTTGGTAATTCTTTCTATGCCCATGCCGAAAGCAAAGCCGGTATATTTCTTGCTGTCGATGTTGCAATTCTCCAAAACATTGGGATCAACCATGCCGCAGCCCAATATTTCAACCCAGCCGGTATATTTACACATATTACAGCCGGCACCGCCGCAAATGGTACAGCTGATGTCCATTTCGGCAGATGGCTCTGTGAATGGGAAATAGGATGGGCGAAACGCACCTTGGTACCTTCGCCGTATAATTCCTGCACAAAATGATAAAGGTTTGCTTCAGATCGGCAAATGATACATTCTCATCAATATACAATCCCTCAACCTGGTGAAAAAAGCAATGCGCACGGGCGGATATGGCCTCGTTGCGATAAACGCGGCCAGGCATAATAGCGCGGAACGGCGGTTTGCCGTTTTCCATCATCCTGACCTGTACCGATGAGGTATGCGTACGCAGGGCAATATCATCTTTACCGCTGTTCTTTTTGATGAAGAAAGTGTCCTGCATGTCCCGTGCCGGATGTTCTTCCGGGAAATTCAAGGCCGAGAAGTTATGCCAGTCGTCTTCGATCTCGGGCCCTTCAGCTACAACGAAACCCAGTCTTTTAAAAATATCAATGATCTCTATGCGGGTAAGCGACAGCGGATGGCGCGAGCCGACGTCAAATCCTTCACCTGGTAAAGTCAGGTCCATATCGGATTTCTGAGATTTCCGCTGCGAGTCAAACGTCTCTTTCAGCTCGTGATATTTGCTTTCGGCCAATTGCTTAAACTCGTTTAGTACTTTTCCGAATGTGCGTTTTTCGTCAGGGCCAACACTTTTAAACTGGTCGAAAAGGTCTTTTATAATCCCTTTGGTTCCTAAAAACTTTATACGGAATGCTTCCAGTTCATCCGCGTTGGCAGGTGAAAAAGCATTGATCTCGGTTGTATATTGATCTATCTGTTGCTGCATTATGGTGCTAATTTAAAAAAATCCCTGTCATTGCATGTGCGGGTTGCACGGTGGCATGCCTTGACCCCGATCATGATTTTATTTGATCACGCCTAACTCTTTACCCACTTTGGTAAATGCTGCGATGGCCTTGTCCAAATGATGCTGGTCGTGTGCTGCTGATATCTGCACCCGGATGCGTGCCTTGCCCTGCGGAACAACCGGGTAATAAAACCCGATCACATAAATGCCTTCCTCCAGCATTTTGGCTGCAAATTCCTGGGACAATTTAGCGTCATATAACATCACGGGCACAATAGGATGCACGCCAGGTTTAATATCAAAGCCTGCCTCGGTCATTTTGCTGCGGAAGTATTGCGTATTTTTTTCCAGCTTATCACGCAGCTCGGTAGTTTCGCTCAGCATGTTCAATACGGCAATAGAAGCTCCGGTGATCGAAGGCGCCAGTGTATTGGAAAACAAATATGGCCGCGACCGCTGGCGGAGCATATCGATGATCTCTTTGCGGCCCGATGTGAAACCTCCTGACGCACCGCCCAGCGCCTTGCCAAGCGTGCCGGTTATGATATCGATTCTTCCCATGACGTTATGGTGTTCATGGGTACCTCGTCCGGTTTTGCCCATAAAACCGGAGCAATGGCTCTCGTCTATCATCACCAGCGAATTATATTTTTCTGCCAGCGCAAATCTTGTCCAGTTGGGCAATGGTGCCGTCCATGCTGAATGCGCCGTCGGTAACGATAATGCGGTGACGGCAGTCCTGCGGTTGCTTTCAGTTTCTCTTCCAGATCAGCCATATCATCATGCTTATAGCGCTGTCGCTGCGCTTTGCACAGGCGCACACCGTCGATGATGGAAGCATGATTCAATTCGTCGGAAATGATGGCATCCTGCTCATTAAACAAGGGCTCAAAAACACCACCGTTGGCATCAAAGGCAGCGGCATACAGGATCGTATCCTCCGTACCTAAAAACTCAGCAATCTTTTTTTCCAGTTGTTTATGTATATCCTGTGTACCGCAAATAAAGCGCACGGACGATAGTCCATAGCCATGCGTATCCAGAACGTCTTTAGCAGCCGCGATCACCTTGGGATGGCTCGAAAGCCCCAGGTAGTTGTTGGCGCAAAAGTTGATCACCTGTTTGCCGCCCTGGACGGTAATATCGGCTCCCTGAGGCGAAGTGATAATGCGTTCTCTTTTATACAATCCGGCTTTTTCAATTTCGGCAAGTTCCTGCTCTAATACCGGCTTTAAGGTGTTATACATACGATTGGAATTTTGAAGCTGCAAAATTACACATTCGCAGGGAATAATTGAAGCCTCGTATTTCCCCCGGGGAGTCACCAAAATTAAAGCTCCGCCATTTGACTGGCGGAGCTTGAGATAGTAATATTTCTATTCTTACCGTGGCGCCGAATACACGTCCCAGAACAGATGCGTGGTTACCAGGTCGCCGCCTATGTCGCTTGCGGCCTTGTTATAATTTACCACATTTACGTTTTGCTCGCTGATGGGGTAGGTATACCGTACCGGGAAATCGCTGTAGGCATCCGGCGGAGGAAGCAGCTTAGGGTAATCCAGCCTGCGGTTTACCGTCCAGGCATCCCAGCCCCGGTTATATAATGCAATATATTCCTGCAGCGCAATTTTCTCCAGCGGGGTTAACGTACCCGGAGCCGTAGGGTTGGTGGCAGTGGCAAAAGCCACCTGGGGCAATGCCAGATAAGCGCTGGCTTGTGCAGGCGTGCCGCCCCAAAACGTGATGGACGCGGTAATGGCGTTATTGTAATGTGTTTGTACGGTGCCGCCAACAGCATAGCCTCTTGCAACTGCCTCGGCAAGATTGAACTCTGTTTCGGCATAATCCAGAATATCACCCGGAAAATCCGGGTTGGTCAGCGTGCCGATCGATTTGGGCTGTGGCGAATTGGGGGGCCCCGGGGTGATCAGCGGGCCGGAAGGCAGGGAGAACTGGCTGTAAACAATACCTCCGCTGCCTGAACCGTTATCGGCACCCAGATACTGACTGCTTACATTCTGCGCGAAATAAAAGGGCATACGGGGGTCCTGTGTGGCCTTATTGGGGTTCATTAAATTGATAAACTGACTGGTGCCAACGAAATCGTGCCTGCCCGCCTGCACCAGGTCGACCCAAATCGGATTGGTATTGGGCGGAGTAGCGACGTAAGGAAGTATCGCATTATCGGCATTGGAGGTAAATACGCCTGCGGCTACAGCAGCCTGCACCGTGGCCTGTGCCTTGGCATTGTCAATGTCGGCAAGGTTGATCCCCATTTTGAGTTTAAGGGTGTTACCGAATTTGATCCACGATGCCGGGTCGCCACTATAGATCAGGTCGGCAGAACCATAGCTTCCCGCCCCTGCGCTAAGCTGTCCGATATCCGTATCCAGCCGCGTTAATAGCGCATAATAAATTGTTTTTTGATTATCATAGAGCGGGAATTGATGCGTAATGTTCAGCGCATCGGTGTAGGGAACGTCGCCGAAGGTGGTAACCAGGTAATAGTAGGTGTACACTTCCAGAATATCGGCAATAGCGATCTCGTTTTTCTGGGTGCCGACATCCTTTACGTCGGATTTGATATAGGTTTTTGCTTTTTCCATTCCGATGAGCGTGCTGGCATAAAGCGCATTCCAGATCGAGTCGGGCTGCCGGCGGTAATTTAACTGATAATCCGTTTCGTTCAGATAGGTGGTTTCTGTCCACTGCTGTTCAATCAAACGAAATATATTTACGTTAACGCTGGCAGAGCAAATGGTATTGGTAAGGTATCTTTCAGATTCCGTAAACAGGCTGAATGAGGGAACCACAGCCGGGTGTTTGGGATCCACGTTGAGGCTTGTTATATCTTTTTTGCAGGCTGCTACGAGCAGGACCAGTGCAAAAATCAGTGTTATTCTTTTCATGGCTGTGATTGATTTAAAAACGTACTTTCAAGTTGAATGATATCGTGCGGGTTGTTGGGTAGGCACCTTCCTGTATACCTTGCAGGTTGCCTGCGCTTAGTCCTTCTTCAGGATCAGCATAGGGCAGGTTCTTATGGATGATCCACAAGTTTCTGCCTATCAGCTGGAACTGAGCATCCTTTACGGGACCAAGCTTGTTGATCACACTTTTAGGTAGCGTGTAACCCAGCACTACTTCGCGCAGTTTTATGAAACTGCCATCATACACAAAAGCTTTGAGCGGCAATAAGCCGGCACCATCGCCAAAATCGCCATAATTGAATGCGGTTACCCTGGTGGTATTGGGCTGCCCGTTGGCATAAACGCCCTGGCGGATCATGCCACCACCCTGGTCGAGCGGGTTTCGCACCGGGTGCCCCAGGTCGTTGGTATAAGCAGTCAGGGGATAAATGCCATCAGCTAAACCATAAGCCAGGTCACTGGAGAATACCGAACCCCCCTTACGAATATCGATCAGGAAACTTAAATTGAAGTTTTTATAGGTTAAGTTGTTGTTGATGCCGCCAGTCCAGTTAGGGTTGGTATTGCCGATATTGTTATTAGATGTTGCCGTGATCAGGTACTGGCCATCGGGACCAACCGTTTTCTGGCCATTGGTATAAATGTAATCCGTACCTCTTATCGTACCCAGGGATTGTCCGAGCGGCGCGTTGAGCGTTTCCCCGTTCTGGAAGCTTCCCAGTTCCAGATTGCTGGCTTCCTGCCCGGTCGCATCCTTGAACAGTTCCGTAACCTTGTTGTAGGTTGCTGCAAAATTGAGTGTTATTTTCCAGTTGAAATCTTTTGTTTTTATGGGGGTGCCGTTTAATGTCAGTTCAATGCCCTTGTTCCGTACATTACCGGCGTTGAGGAATTCATTGGTATATCCGGTTGCACCCGAAACATTAACCGGCAGAATTTCATCAAAAGTATTGGTGACATAGTAGGATCCGTCAAAGCCCAGGCGATTGTGGAAAAAAGCCAGTTCGAGACCCACTTCTTCACTTCTCGTCTGCTCTGGCTTCAGGTTCGCATTCTTTTTGGTAAGACTTGAAACCGCCTGAGGGTTGGCGCCAAAGGGAGGGAAGATCGTATATACGTCGTTGACACTATAAATCGGGGCGTCGCTGCCGACCTTGGCGTAGTTGGCCCTTAATTTTGCGTAGGAGAGCCATTCAAATTGCTTTAGCAATTGAGAAAAAACAAAGCCTCCTGATATCGAAGGGTAATAATACGTATTGTTTGAAGCAGGCAAAGTAGAAGATTTGTCCCTTCTCAGGGTAGCATCCAGTGTGAGCATCTCCCGCCAGGTAAGTGTAGCTCCCGTGAAAATACCGTCAACCTCCTTACTGGCATCCGATTCCAAAGGCGACAAAGGTGCATTTAAAGTGTTGGTCAGGGAATAAAGGCCGGGAATGATCATGCCGCCGTTCGTACTGGCCAGAATGCTGTTCTGAGAGTTTTTGCGAATATTGACACCTAACAGCGCTTTTAAATTGAAATCGTGTGAGAGATCCTTATTCACATTAGCCAGCAGATCGTAATTGGTTTCAGAATAATTGTTATTGAAGCGCGAGTAATACGGTACCCCGATACTGGTCACGTCATAACGCTCCTGATCCAGTTCTGAATAACTGTCCAATGAAACCCTGCCGGTAAAGGTTAACCAGGTCGTTGCCTTATACAAAGCATTGACATTTCCCAGATACCGGTTACGCAGGTCCGATTCGTAGTTGTGATCCACCACCCAGTACGGGTTGTTCCAGAAAGCGGGAGCATAATTCCCGTTGACCGGATCAGCCATGTTCCAGGTAATGTTGGACTGGGTCCTGTCGTAGGCGGCTTTTAGTTCCTTCACGTCGACGTTGGTTTCCCACCATTGCCTGAAGTTGGTCATTACATTCCGGTTATCTGAGTTGGTACCGTCGTAACCCGTTCCGCCACGGCCCTTGCCATTGACATTGGAATAATTAACTTCACCTGCAACGGTCAGATTTTTGGTGATATTGTAGGTCCCCGCTAAATTAACCAGGTTCTTATCGAGCTGGCTGTTGGGCACCACACCGTTGTCAATGATCTTTGTATAACCCAGTTTGAATGTGCCATTATCGCCACCATTGGTGATCATAATGCTCTGATTGGTAGAGAGCGGCTTGATAAAGAAAGTCGATGGATCGTTTTTAGCTGCAACCCAGGGCGTAGCCTTCCCATAATTCGGCGAGCTGGGGTCAAAAGCGTCCCATTGATAAATCTTCAGGGCTGGATTAAATGCATATCCATTGGACGCGTCATCTGAGGTCGGCGCTACCTGTGCATTAGGATTTCCGAAAATATTCCCTGTATTGAAATACTGTGCATAACCTGCACCGTATTGCGTCTGGTATTTTGGGAAGGTAGATTTGTCTATTTCGCTAACGCTGAGGGTGGAATTGATCACTATACCCAGACCTTTTTTCCCTTTTTTGGTAGTTATCAGGATCACGCCGTTGCTGCCCCGCGATCCGTAAAGCGCAGACGCTGCTGCTCCTTTCAGGACGGTAACACTTTCAATGTCATCCGGATTGATATCCGTTGCCGGACTGCCATAATCATAACCGCCACCACCGGTCTGCTGGTTCATGCCATTGGTGTTATCGTTGCCTATGGGCACGCCGTCGATGACAAACAATGCCTGGTTATTCCCGGTAATTGATTTATAGCCGCGCAATACCACGTTGGTTGAACCGCCAAGCGCATTGTTTTGCCTGACTTCCAGACCAGCTACTTTGCCGGACAATCCGTCAATAAAGTTGGACGAACGCTGTTTACTTACTTCTTCACCGCTCACCTGTTGAGCGGCATAGCTCTGCTGGTTACGCGTCCTGGTTAAACCAAGGGCACCGGTAACGACCACTTCACCCAGCTGCTGGCTCGCCGTAGACAATATCACGTTCAGCACATTGCTGCTAACCGTTAATGATTGTGGTTGATAGCCGATAAAACTGAAGACCAGTATTGCCCCGTTGGCAGCATTTATAGAATATTTACCATCGAGGGCGGTCTGCGTGCCGGTTGAGGTCCCCTGCACGGTTACGGATACGCCTGGGATAGGTAAACCATCATCTTTTCCCGTAACCTTCCCGGTAACGGGATGAGTTTGTGCAAATAGCTGTGTAACAGCCAACACGGTGCACAAAATCAAGAGTAACTTTTTTTTCATGAGCAAAAAAATTAGTTATTAATTAAGTGCATACAGGCAGCAAGCCCATGTTTGTTATTCGGGTCATGATTTTCCTTTTTCATGATCTGATGAACTCATAACAGATCATCACAAACAGTTTATACACTTAACGTTAATTGACTGATCATTTTTGACTGGCAAAAATGAGCCGCTTAAACTAATTGGGGTTGTTAGTTGCAAAGCAGATAAGACTTGGGAAGGACGAGGGATTTTTTCAGCTTTTTTTAAATAATGGAACTAGGCTCGTGCCGGGCCTTTGCATTTTAACCAATAGTTGGTTAAAAAAGGAGAGTTTTATTGAAAAATTTTTATAAAAAGGCGCACTTTTTTGCTGTATTTTCTGCGCTATTCTAAATTTAATATAAAATTATTAATACCGTCTGATAGTTATGTCAGAATAAGGTCAAAACTGCGCTTAAAACATAAGATAGGGCATTTTTGAGATAAATTGAGCTTTCTTCTATTCTTAATAAAAATATCTAAAAAAACCGCGGACCGGATTAAACCATTTTGCCCTTTCCCCAGTCAAACATATTAAATTTGTATATTTATAATCGGGCCTTAGGAATGGGGCCTCTCGGACTTATTGAAAAGATCTTTACCAAATGCGGCATTTCAATTTTATGAAAAGGATATTTAAATATCGTGCATTCACCGGCCTGTTGGCCGTGTGGTGCTTATTTATGGCCATTCCGGCTACGGCACAGCATAGAGGCGGTGGCGGCGGAGGTGGCGGCGGCGGCGGCGGTGGCGGTGGCCACGCGGGCGGCGGCGGTGGTGGCTTCTCCGGTGGTGGCGGACGCCCGGCTATGGGCATCGCTCCAGGTCATTCGGGCGGAGTTTCCGGATATGGTGGGGCCCGCGGTTCAACGGCACGGGGAGGATATTATAATCACGGAATCAACCGGAGCAGCGTAGGCGCGACAAGCCGTTATGGTGTAAATGCGGCTGGCGTTACGGCGCATCGCGGTTATGTCAACGGAGGTACGGGTACTGCAGTCTACGGGCATGGTGGTACGTACGGGTATTATAACTGGGGTGTGCATGGGGGCTATTACTATTATGGCGGATATTATGGAAGCTACTACTATCCATGGATAGGGCTTGGCTTTGCCTATTTACCTTATGGGTATTATTCCTTCTATTGGGGTGGTTATCCCTATTATTATTCCGGCGGCTATTTCTATGGCTACGACGGCGGCCAATACACCGTAGTTGAACCTCCTGTGGGTGCAGCTGTAGAATCTTTGCCAGATGACGCCAAATCCATTGTGATCAACGGGCAGCAGTACTATGAACTAAACGGAGTTTATTATAAGCCGGTCACCAAAGACGACGGCTCTGTAGTTTACGAAGTAACCGGTAAAGACGGCCAGCTAAATACGGATTCTTCAGGGAATGCCACGGTAATGCCTAAAGTGGGGGACATTGTTACAAAATTGCCTCCGGATTGCAGGAAGGTTACACTGAACGGGGTTACCTTTTATGTCTCGGCCGACGGAATCTATTACCAGGAAACCAAGGACAGCAACAATAAAAAAGCATACAAGATTGTAGGTGTTGACGGTATCACTCCTGATAATCAGTAAAGATCATTTTTAATATTTTTGTAATAAGTTTCCTCTTCAGCTAGTGAGGGGGGAATTTATTTTATTTTTGCGCTCAGTGTAATATGGGCAAAAAAGGAGTTTTACTAATCAACCTGGGTACGCCTGACGGCCCTTCGACCGCAGATGTGCGTCGTTATCTTCGTGAATTTTTAATGGACCCGCGGGTGATCGACATCAACCCCATCTCCAGAACATTGCTGGTAAAGGGCATTATTGTGCCCATGCGAAGCCCGAAAACGGCACGCCTGTATCAAAAGATATGGGATCCAAAGACAGGATCGCCGCTGATGTATTACAGTAAATTGCAACAGCAATTATTGCAGGAGCGCTTGGGCGAGGGCTACATGGTAGAACTGGCCATGCGTTATCAAAATCCGGGTATTGAACCGGCTTTGGAACGCCTTAAAGCCGCCATGGTAGATGACATTCAGGTCATACCCCTTTTCCCCCAGTATGCATCGGCAAGCACAGGCTCTGTCTATGAAAAAGTGATGGATCTGGTTGGTCAGTGGCCCACCAGCCCCACGATATCTTTTATCAATTCCTTTCATGATAATGAACTGATGATTGAAGCTTTTGCGGACAATGCCCGCAAGTATCAGCCTGAGACTTACGATCAGATCCTTTTCAGTTTCCACGGCTTACCCCAAAGGCAAATGATCAAATCTGACCATACACACAAACATTGTTTAAAGGTAAGCGATTGCTGCCGTACACTTACCGATGCCAATAAGTTTTGCTATTCGGCTCAGTCGTATCATACCGCAAAACTGATCGCTGAGAAATTAAACATCCCCAAAGAAAAATACTCCGTTTGTTTCCAGTCAAGGCTGGGCAGCGACCCCTGGATACAGCCTTACACCAGTGAGGTGGTGGCCATGATGGCCAAGGAAGGCAAAAAACGCCTTTTGGTATTTTGCCCGGCTTTTGTTTGTGATTGCCTGGAAACGATCTACGAGGTAACCACCGAGTATGGTGACGAATTCAGGTCTTTAGGCGGCGAACACGTTCAACTGGTAGAGAGCCTGAATGACTCTCCAAAGTTTATTGAGGCATTAGCGCAAATGGTTAAGCCCCGCTGAGCGGATCTTACTTATAAATAACATCAGATTCCGGCCATTATTTAGCCTTCAATAGCAGAGATCAGGTTACTAACGATTCTGGCTGATAATAAGCACAAAGGGATTCCTCCACCCGGATGCACACTTCCTCCGCAGAAATACAATCGGCCGATTCCGGGCGCCCGGTTGGGGTGGCGCAGAAATGCAGCAAAGCGGCTGTTAGAAGCCGTACCGTAAATGGAGCCCTGGTAAGAAGACGTTCTGTTTTCTATTGCCGGCGGATCGAGTATGGTTTCAGTAATGATAAGCTCAGCAATATCCGTTTTTAATATCCGCGATAATTTTTGGATGACATTGGTTTTGATTTCTGTAGTCAGCTGGTCCCAATCCTGCCCCTTATTACCGGGTACATTGACCATTACAAACCAGTTTTCGCAACCTGCCGGTGCATCATCCAGTTTAAACTTGGAGCTGATATTGACATATACTGTCGGATCATGATAAACACTTTGTCTTTTCCAGATATACTCAAACTCGGATTTGTAATCTGCACTAAAGAAGATGTTGTGCAGATCGAGCTGCGGAAACTTCTTTCTGATCCCCCAGTAAAATATCAGTGCCGAACTGCTGGATTCCCTGGTGAGCATTTTTTTGGGAAAAAGCTTCGGATGATCTTTTAACAATTTATGATAGGTAAACCATGCGTCTGTGTTGGATACAATGACATCGGCGTTAATTACTTGGTCCTTAACTTTTATGCCTGTTGCCATCTTGTCATTCAGCACAATCTGCTGGACGGCCGAGTTGTAATGAAAAGTGACGCCGGTTGATTCCGCCAGTCTGGCCAGGCAGCTTGCGATATTATACATTCCTTGTTCAGGGAAATACGCCCCTAAGTGCTGCTCGAGGTATGGTATAACATTCAAAGTTGCAGGTGCCTGGTATGGATCAGAACCATTGTAGGTAGCATAACGGTCGGCATATTGTATTAAACGCTCATCCTGGAAAAGGCTGCTGTTGGCCTCATGCATCGTCCGGGAGGTATCCAGTTTTGGCAGTTGAAACAATGCGCCGAGGGTATTTTTGGTGAGATAGGTCCCCAGGCGGTGTAATGAACTTTCAAGAAATACGCGGTGGGTTAACTCGTATATTCTTCTGCTGTTTTTCAGATGCTTTCGCATCGATTCAGCCTCACCTGTGAGGCGGTCAACTTCCTGGGTAAATTTATCCTCGTCGGCGTGAGCCGTTAATCGGCTGCCATCCTCATAAAAATACTGGCAGATAATGTCCAGCTTTTGGTATTTGAAATGCGGGGCGGGCTTTTTACCAGCAAGCTCAAATAATTCATCCACATACCAGGGCATGGTTAACAAACTCGGGCCGGCATCAAAACGAAAGCCATTCTGCAGAATCTCGGCAATCTTTCCGCCCGGGTAGTTATTCGCCTCAAAAACTTCTACCTGATATCCTTTCACGGCCAGCCGGATGGCTGTTGCTATTCCGGCTATTCCTGAGCCGATGATCAGGGCTTTTTTGTGAGGCATGCAACAGAAATTTGGACTGATATAAGGAACAGGAGCGTTGTATCGGTATGTCTTTAATACAATTAATCAGGCAGTCTTACCAGGATCTTATTCATTTTTTCCTTTAGTTCGGGCAAATCATTTTTGGCAATTTCCCAGACCAATTGCTAGCTTACACCGAAATATTCATGAATTGAAATATTTCTGAATCCACGTTGCAGGCTTCGCCGATTATTTCAATTTGTTTAATGGTCGCGAAACGTTTCTCTGAATTTTCAAGAAATTGTTCAAAAGTGACGTGCTCCAGATATATTTCAACTTCACTAATGGCATCCAGAATATGCTGTAGCCTTGCTCTATCTCCAAGTCTACCTCTCATAAATCAACACTTTCTCTTGATCAATATGTGGTTTTATATATTTCGAAATGCCGTCATAACTCACTATATCAACTTTCTTTTTTAATAGAATTTGTAACTCATCGCCATAGCTAAAAAAACGCATCCCGATAGGATTAGAATGATCCAGTTCTACCAGGATATCTATATCGCTATTTTCATCAGCCTCATTCCGTGGATAGGAACCAAACAAGTATGCCTTTTTTACAGGTAAGCCCGAAAAAAAATTCTTGATTGTTTTTATATGTTGTGATGAAAGCTTCATTTATACAAATATAAAAGTTATCCGGTAATTTATGAAAGGCCGGGAATTCTCCGTTTTTTTTGAATATTATTTTGGATAGATGAAATAATCAGGCACTAAATTCCTGGATTTTCTAAGAATTTATGCCTTATACATATTGCAGGGCGTATTTCATGAAGTTGCTCGTAAGTCCGAAATCTTCGGTCCCCTTACGGCGAATGAAGTAGAAGTTGCGCGTGATATTCAACCCTTCAATGGGTACTTCTACCAGGTCGCCTTCAGCTAGCTGACGGATAATGGAGGGTTTGGGCATAAAGCCCAGACACTGGTCGGCCAGTAAAAAGTTCTTCAGAGCCTCCGTGCCGCCGAGCCTGATCTTTACCGACAAATCAGCCGGTTTGATATGGTGACCGGACAGGGCTTTTAGTAAGGCATTCAATGTCCCCGAACCGCGTTCACGGAGTGCAAGTGGTGTTTTTAAGAGCTGTTTGATGGATAGTGATTTGCCTGCCAGCGGACTGGTTGATGAGCAGACGGGTATCACCTCATCGCTCATAAAGGGATTATAGGATACGGTGGTGAGCTTATTATCCACCTCGATGATGCCGATATCTACCTCGTGGTTCAGCAGGGCATTGAGAATATATTCTGAATTCCGGTTAACCAGCTGCACATGAACATTTGCATATTCCCGCTGAAAGCCCGAGAGTATCGGCGGTAAAATGTACAATGCAATGGTCGTACTGGCACCCAGCCGCAAATGGCCCGCAGCACGCGACATATTACTGAGCATGGAAAGATCGTATTCAATTTTACGCTCAATTTCTGTAGCCTGCAAAAGGTACTCGTTCAGCCGCTGGCCAGCTTCAGTTAATAAAATGCTGTTGCCTTTGCGTTCAAACAGCGGTACTTTATACTGATCTTCCAGCGCTTTTATATGCTTGCTGATGGCAGGCTGCGTGACAAACAGTACCTGCGCCGCCTTTGAGAAACTCAGATTGGCAGCAACTTCCATAAACACACGATGGGCGAAAGAGATCATGAAGCGAAGTTAATGGATTGTGTTGATTATCAGAATAGTTGGTTCAATGCAAAAATTCCAATAGAACAGGCTCCGGGTTTCATACTTGCTGGCTAAAGTATGGAAATAAAAATAGGGATAATCGCCAGATCATCCCTATCCTAATATTAACAAAATAATATTTCTTTTAAACCTCTGCAGGTTGTCCGATCAAATGATTGGCAGCCAAGTACTCAGCGATCTGCACGGCATTGGTAGCAGCGCCTTTACGCAGGTTATCCGATACGATCCAGCAGTTCAGCGTATTTGCCTGGCTTTCGTCCCGGCGGATACGGCCTACAAATACTTCGTCTTTTTCATGTGCATCCAGCGGCATCGGGTATTTTAGGTTGGCTACATCGTCAACCACTGCCACGCCAGGCGCTTTTGCAAAGGATCTCTCTAACTTCAGCCAGATCAAAATCATTTTCAAACTCAATATTTACCGATTCGGAGTGACCGCCCATCACCGGGATACGCACTGTAGTAGCGGTAACCTTGATGCTGTCGTCGCCCATGATCTTCTGGGTTTCCTTGATCATCTTCATTTCCTCTTTGGTGTAACCGTTTTCGGTAAATACATCAATATGCGGCAATACATTCAGATCGATCTGGTAGGGATAAGCCTTTGGGCCGTCAATACCTTTACGCTCGTTAAATAACTGGTCAACCGCTTTTACGCCGGTACCGGTTACCGACTGGTAAGTTGATACCACGACCCTTTTGATCTTATATTTATCATGCAGCGGCTTTAAAGCCACTACCATTTGTATGGTTGAGCAATTGGGGTTAGCGATGATCTTATCTTCGGCTGTCAGCACATCGGCGTTTACTTCGGGCACTACCAGTTTTTTGGTAGGGTCCATGCGCCATGCCGATGAATTATCAATAACGGTTGTACCAGCTGCGGCAAAAAGCGGCGCCTGCGCCAATGAAGTGCTGCCCGCCTGCCGAAAATAAAGCAAGATCGGGCTTCTGTTTTATCGCATCCTCAACAGAAACCACCTTATACTGCTTACCCTTAAAAGTTATTTCTTTACCAACACTTTTTTCTGAAGCTACGGGGATCAATTCTGTAACGGGGAAGTTGCGTTCTTCAAGAACCTGCAACATTTTAGTGCCCACCAATCCTGTGGCACCTACTACTGCGACTTTCATTTTTTTAAATTGTTATTTTATATAAATTAAATTGACCCCAAATATCTGAAATTTTTCGTTTTATCAGATATTTCGCGCTTCGAATTATCTGAATTCTAATTTACCCGGCAATCAGGTGAGCTTTTTTTTCTTAATTGCAAAAACGTCTTGATAATTTCAATTTTTGCAATTTACTGACAAGGCTCAATTACTGGTTCAGACAAAAAAATCTACCTTTGCCCACTAACTGAATATGCATGAGCGAAAAGATATTAGTGATCGGCGCAAACGGCCAGATAGGGACAGAACTGGTTAATGCTTTAAGAAATATTCATGGTGCCGAACAGGTAATTGCTTCAGATATAAACAGCCCTAACCATGCCATCAGGCACAGTGGTCCGTTCGAGCTCGTGAATGTACTGGATAAAGATAATCTGCATCATATTTTTAAGAAACATCAGCCTACACAGGTTTATTTACTGGCGGCGATTTTGTCCGCCGTAGGCGAACAAAAACCAAAACTGGCCTGGGACCTGAATATGACCGGCCTGATTCATGTGCTGGATTTTGCCGTTGAATTTAAAATGCAAAAAGTGTTTTGGCCAAGTTCCATAGCAGTTTTCGGGCCGCATTCGCCGCAGTAAAATACGCCGCAATATTGTGTGATGGATCCCAATACGGTTTATGGTTTCAGTAAACTGGCAGGCGAACGCTGGTGCGAATATTATTATGACTAAATATGGACTGGATGTAAGAAGTCTCCGTTATCCCGGGCCTGATCGGCTGGCGGGCAAACCCCGGCGGCGGCACTACAGATTACGCCGTACATATTTTTCATCAGGCATTGAAAAATGGCAATTACGAGAGTTTTTTATCGGCCGATACCGCATTGCCGATGATGTATATGGATGATGCCATCCGCGCCACCATACCTTGATGGATGCGCCGGCAGAAAAGTTGAACATACGTTCGTCCTATAACCTGGCAGGAATCAGCTTTACCCCTGCGCAACTGGCTGATGAAATTAAAAAAGCATATCCCCGGTTTGAGATCAGTTATGCAGAGAATGACCCGCGACAGGCCATAGCCGACAGCTGGCCGAAATCCATCGATGACAGCTATGCACAAAAGGACTGGGGCTGGAAACCGGAGTATGACCTGGCAAAAATGGCAGAGGATATGCTGACGAATTTGAAAGATATAATTTCAGATAGCCAGGTAAAAGGCTAAGGTGAAAGCGAGATTAGGCTTATAAATTGAAACAAATATTATATTAGATCGAATATTTTATTTTTGGCAAATTAGTTCAATTCGGACTATGATCATGAACCATTGAACTATGAACTAAAACATATGGGAAGAGCATTTGAATTCCGTAAAGAAAGAAAACTTAAACGCTGGACGAAAATGGCGGTGCAGTTTACCCGTCTGGGTAAGGAAATTGTAATGGCTGTAAAAGCCGGCGGCGGCGATGTGAATACCAATTCGCGCTTAAGTACTGCCGTTCAGAACGCCAAGGCAGTAAATATGCCGAAAGACCGTGTTGAGGCCGCAATAAAAAGGGCCATCAGCCGGGATGAAAAAGATTATGAAGAAATAGTATATGAAGGCTATGCGCCGCATGGCGTGGCCGTATTGGTAGAAACGGCTACCGATAATATTAACCGTACGGTTGCTAATGTGCGCAGCTATTTCACCAAAATAGGCGGCACACTGGGAAAAACCGGTTCGCTGGATTTTATTTTCACACGTAAATCTGTTTTTACTTTTGAGCCCGGCGACCGCGATCTGGAAGAACTGGAATTTGAACTGATAGACGCCGGTCTGGAAGACCTGTTTGTTGAAGCAGATGAAAATGGCAATGATATTGCTGTAATTCATGCGGCTTTTGAGGATTTTGGCAAAATGCAAAAAGCCCTGGAAGAAGCAGGTATTGAAGTAAAATCGGCCAAGCTGGAGCGTGTTGCGCAATCATTCCATGAAGTAACCGAAGAACAAGTTGCCGATGTAATGAAGCTGATCGACAGATGGAAGAAGATGATGACGTGCAGGCGGTTTATCATAATATGGCGGAGTAACTTGTCTCGCGGTTTCGGATTAGAATCAGGATATTAGCATATCCGAGAAATTCGCGATTCCTCGCCGGATGACATAAACAGAAATCAATATGCCATTATTCACTCACGTAAGCAAGAAAAAAAAGTTAAAGTTAACCTTTAGCAATGGTTTGCTTTTTGTTGAAAAGGAAGATGGCAAGCAGCAGGCTTTTCCATTGGAATGGTTTCCTAAAGCTGCTTAATGCCACTGATGAAGAGCGTGAGGACTGGACACAAACCGATAAGGGTATTCACTTTAATAAGCTGGATCTCGATGTAGATGTGAGCTATTAGGTATGGGCTTTGAGATAGAAGCAGCATTGACTGCCTTCCGGACTCTCCTAATCTCAAATCTGAAAATATGACATTCGAAGAATTTTTTAAGAAGAAAAGGATCAGTCTGGCCGCCCTTGAACAGGGTGAGCCGGCTCTGTTTTCTGAATTTAAAGTCCACTTCGAAAAAATGGGCGAAAAAAGCTTCGATCATACAAAAAAATACTGGTTCAATAAATTAAGGCTGCGATTCCCTGCTCCCGCGGAAGTTAAGGTTGAAAAGGTCAATATCGCAAATACATTGGCCGAACAAACCATCGTTGAAACATTAACAGAAGCGCCGCCGGCCGTGAACGTCGGTTTTAAACCGAGGTTTAAGCCAGGCCTAACCAAATCAGCTCAGCCTAAAGAAGATCCTCAGGCGGAACTGGAAAACTCCGGGCAGCAAAGTGAAGCCGCGGAGCAGCCGGCTCCCGCATTAGGCTTTAAACCGAAATTCAAGGCCGGCCTAACTAAATCACCTGCCACGGAACCATCAAAACCCGAGGAAAAACCAGCCGGAAGTGAAGCCGCTTCGGAGGCCAAACCGGCATTGGGATTTAAGCCCAAGTTTAAAGCCGGCATTACTAAACCTGCTGTAACGGAAAAAGATTCCGAGCCTTCCAAGGCGGAACAAAAGGCTGCTGTAAACCCGGAACTTTCGGCTCCAAAGCCGGCATTGGGATTCAAGCCCAAGTTTAAGGCGGGCGCTTCAAAGCCAGCGCCGCCAGCAGCCGATGAAAATAAGCAGGAGCCGGACCAGGAAAATAGTCCAGCGTAAAAATCCCTTCTTGCGCCTTTTCCGATTATTTTTTGTGCGAAAATAACCAGGCCATCAGCTCCGGTTCAGCGAAAGCATCATTCCAGCTGTTATGATCATCATTGGGATAGATCGTAATTCTCGGGTCGCCGCCGGCTGCCTTAATCGCTTCAGCCATTACCTCGGAGTGATCAACAGGAACAACGCTGTCCTTCGCTCCGTGGAAGATCCATATCGGAACCTTCTTGGCATAGAGTTTCGCATTGAGCGTATTGTCGCCGCCGCAGATCGCAAAAGCTGCTGCAAATACGGCTGGTTTACGGCGGAGCAATTCGAATGTGCCCATTCCTCCCATGGACAATCCGCCCACATAAATATGATGTTTGTCCACGAAGGGCTTGTCCAGGAATTCCGAGACAAGGCCCAGAAGTCCCCGCATGGCCCGGGTAGGTTCACCGCCCTGCTGGAAATGGAATACCCGTTTCCCGGATGCGTCAGTTTCTATTTTTACATTGCTCCAGTAACTATCCTTGGGGCACTGGGGGAAAACCACGATCGCCGGATACCGGACGCGAATGGTATCATTAAGGAAAAGTTTTGGCCCATAAACCAATTGTGCATCATTGTCGTTGCCGCGTTCGCCTGAGCCATGCAGCACCAGGATCATGGGGTATTTCTTTGACGGATCAAAATTTTCAGGGAACAGGATACGGTAAGGAATGGTATCGCTTTTGTTGATGTAGCTGCCCCGGTCAAAAGAATGGTTGCCCGCAGGGGTCTGTGCAAAAGCAGGAAATGCCAGGCAAAGGCCCAGCATTCCTGTTATTAATATCTTTAGTGGCTTCATACCTTCGAAATGCAATTTGGTGTAAATTAGCATCTTTTAATTAATTCGCGAAAAATGCGGGTTAATTTACTTATTCAGCCACCTGAACCTTTGTTTTTTTACTGATGTTTACCGGCTGGGGTATTTTTACATAATAGCCTGTGCCGTCATACTGGCGTTTGCGAGGATGGGCTTTGCAGATATCGCTGCAGCAGCCTTCCATCGCTGTACCGCAGGCATCGCACTGGGTAAAATGCTCATTACATTCGGGATTGGCGCAGTTGATCATCTTGTCCGTATGGCGCCCGCAATTGTAGCAGGTGGAGATCACCTCAGGATTGACAGAATTAACTTCAACAGAAAGGCGATTATCGAATACGTAGCACTTGCCTTCAAAATCTTTACCGCCTGCTTCTTTTCCATATTTAATGATGCCGCCATGCAACTGGTAAACGTTATTAAAGCCTTCATGCAGTAACAAAGCCGACGCTTTTTCGCACTTAATACCGCCGGTACAATAGGTCAGTATCTTTTTATCCTTGTACCTGGCAAGCTCATTTATTTTGGCAGGAAAGTCCCTGAAATTTTCGATGTCAAGTGTTATTGCGTTTTTGAATTTGCCCAGGGAATGTTCATAATTCGAACGAACATCCAGTATCACCACATCATCACGGTCCTTCATTTCCAAAAAATCTTTCGGCTCGAGGTGTTTGCCGGTTTTTTGTGTCGGATTGATAATGCCGGGATCGCGCAGGCCGGAGTGTACGATCTCTGATTTACAGCGCACGTGCATTTTCACGAATGAAGGCTCGTCCACCTGGTCGACCTTGAAGTCGATACCCGCAAAACGGGGATCGGCATGCAGGGTGTCCATGTAAGATTTACAGGATTCAGCGCTGCCGGATACCGTTCCGTTGAGCCCTTCGGCAGCAACGATAATGCGGCCAACCAGCCCCAGGGATTTGCAAAATTTCAGATGATCGGCAGCAAATTGCTCCGCATCTGCTATTGCCGAATAACAATAGTAGAGTAGTGTATTATATTTCATCATAAACATCGATACTGCTGCAAACAGCGTTAAATGAGCTGCAAAGATATATTATTTATCGGAATATTTAAAGCCACGCCCGGGCTGCCGGATCGGAAACCGGAGAATTGACCGCCTGTAATTAACTGATAGCTAATAATATGGCGTATTGTTCTGAATTTTCAGCGGTCATAAAAAATTCCAGCAGCGGAGATCAGCTGACCTGCGGATTTGTATTGGGCAGGAAATAATAAATTTTGCATTTTAATCAGGTTTTATATCTTTGCTGCACCCTAATTAATTCTTAATACCTGAAATCCTTTGTCATAACCGGCAGAGGATTTCTCTTTTTGGCGGAATAATACTACTTGATACCATAGAATATTCTGAAGCCTTGCAGGTACCGGTGGCTCCCCATGAACGAAACGCCGTAATCTACGCGGAACAGGAGCCGCTGCAAACCGAAGTAAAATTCCCAGTAATTGCGGTTATTGTTTTCGGTCAGGTAATTCACGCCGGCGATCTCATTCAGTTTCAGGCTTCTCAATATTGGGATATTATTGAACAGATACCCCGTAAAATTATGTTCATAATGCGCTTCCAGAAAAGCTCCGCCGGTACTATAAAGATAAAACGGCAGAAAATGAAAAGTACCCGGAGTGGGATCGAACGTCGTGCCCTGGTTACCCAGAAAGTGATTGTAATCCATAAAATACAGCGTACTGCGATTAAAAAAATCACCCGCCACAAATTTAAAGGAGGAGATCCCTGTTATTCCCGTTAAAAGGTGCTGCTGAAAAAACTCAAGGGAGGCAAAATCATAGTTGACGTCCGATCCCAGCAGCCCACTAATGCCTTTGCGGTAATTGATCCTGATTCCGGGATAAGGGGACGGCTCATAGAAGCGGCCCTCCGGCCGGCTCGTATATTGCTCGTCGAAGGTAAAAGTAAGCGAAGCTGCAAGCGTAAGTGCCTGGTTGCTGGGGAACAGTAGCGAACGGTCGTTTGCCGGGGCCTCCGGCATTAACGGGTTATTCGAGGTAAATTGCCTGCCGGCTACCGTAATGAGTGCATAGTAGGAATTATTATACAACTGTGTGCGGTCCGAATAGGAAATGTCGGCATCTAAAAACACGCCACCGGTCAGACCCTTCCGATACCCGAATTCTCCGAATTGGGACCGGTAAAATTTAACGAAATTTTGTTCACTTAATAAAGTACTCAGCGTATTGAAATAAAGTGAACGTGTACCGACACTATTCAGATCGAGTATTTCGCTGCCGAATCCTGCCGTAAATTCACCCCTGCCTGAAGGATCATACACATAACTGCCCCTTAAACTGGCATTGAAAAGCTTGTCAGCATAGCCATAGCGCAGGCTGGGGCTAATATGAAGGGAACGCAGGTCAGAAAAATAATGCGAATAGGTGCCTCCAAGTTTAAAGCCTGCCCCCTCTACGGTATTGTAGAAAAACGTTTCTATAAAGGGGTCGACAAAAACCGAATCCTTATTATTGTTATAGGCGGCTTTATAACCAGATAAGAGGTATTTTGACAGAACAAAGGCGTTTTTATGCGATTTGGTCTGGTCATATTTTTCCATGGATTGTTCCAGTTCGGCCCTGAAGTCTTTTTGGGTATAATCGGTCCTTTCCTGCCGGGTTAAGGGAACGGGCCGGACCCGGGCCCAGTAAGCAGTGTCGCCCCTTTTTTCAAAAGTATCTGCCCGCATTCGCTGGCCATTGAAATAATGAGCTGCAAAGGCCGGATCGAGATCATAATGATTGTAAACGCTCAGATAATATCCTTCAAACCGGAACCCCAAAACGCCACCGTTAAAACTGTACAAGGTAGATAATGGCTGCCAAACGTCCGGGGCTACCGGCACGAATTGCTGGCTCACTTTTAAAGTGTCGATCAGATCCAGGGCATTGTCTTTATCGGTCAGCATCAGGCTGATGGCATACAATCGCCAATCGCCCCGGACAACTTCGATGGACCCCGTCATAGCAGGATCGTAATGCCGCTTTGGTATTACCTGTATGGTATATATGGTGAGTTCCTTTTCCCTGCGGGTACCTACAAGCTTGTAGCGATAATAATGCATCGCCTGCCGGCCTAAGGGAGAAATGAAGCCATGGCTGCTCAGACCAGGCACGATGAATAGGTTCTGGTAGAAGTTCGCGCGCAGGTCAGAGGCCCGGTTATAGGTAAAGGCAGTATTATGCCCTGCCGATCTGGAGGTAATCATTTCCTCCTTAAACTTATCCGGCTGCAGGAAGCTAAGGCTCGACAGCGATTCCGATTGATAGAGCATTCCCTTGCCCGTACTGTCTACGCTCAGGTTATTTGATGCCGTGCTACCCAGGGCAATGGGTACGTCATCCAGTTTCTCGACCCCTTTTACGTAAATGGAACAGGCATATTGCCTCGGCTGTTGCTGATAGAACTTACGCCTGTCGAGTACCTGGCGCATTATTTCCATACCCTCGGCTCCGGCATTGCCGTCCGGAGCCTGGTAGTTAACTGAATCGGTCAGTTTTACATCATGGCATAAATCCTGGCCGGTAACCGTTACTTTTTCAGCGACCTCCCGGTAGCCGGCAGCGCGGTAGATGATGTCGTAACTGCCGGAAGGCAATTTAAGCTGATAATTGCCGCTTTCATTGGCGGCCGTTCCATAAACCGAATTTTTGATATAAACCGATGCAAAGGCCGCAGGCTTATTATTGCTGCAGGTGATCCTGCCTGTGAAGAGGTACGATTGAGCGGAAGCGGATAAGGAAATAATAATAATACAGAGCAGCAGTAAAAATTTTCTCATCGTTTAAATTAACCTTACCCCGGCAGGTAAAAAATGGCTGTTAAAATAGTCATTTATGTCCTTACCCTGCAATGCCTGCTATGGAATAAAAAAAGAGTTCAAGCTGAACTCTTAAAAATGCCTTGCGTGAATATGAACCAGTCTGAACTGGTATTACGGCTGAATGGCGTGGGAAATTCTGAAATTTTCAAGATCTGCCTGGATGAGTTCTTTCAATTCGATGTCCAGTTCGTTTAAAATTGCGGTCATTTCGGTTGAATTGTTCATAGTCTATTGTTTTAATGCTTGCTTAAATACCAATATTATGCCAATGCCCACTATCTGCTCTCTCACTGCGGGGGACGCTTGCCACCTGGGAAATACTCCTTCCCCTAAAAAAAGAATCTCCCGGCGCCCCCACGCCAGGAGATAAGATTTACAAAATGTTGTTATAAATAACTAAATATAACTGCTTGTACGTCAGAAATTTTAAAAGGTTACTTAAACGTTGCTTTTATTTTATAGGATGATGCACTGCCCGGTTTTTGAGCAAAAAATAAGGGTGTCCCTTCGGAACACCCTCTGAAATTTAATATAACCTTTCCGGATGGAAAAGATTCTTTTCCGTTTACCAAACAGCACCCTGGCTAAAATGTTTCAAGAACATTTTTTACTTCTTCCATCAGCCACATCGGGGTTGAAGTTGCTCCGGCTATACCTACTTTATCACCCGGGGAGAACAAGGATTTTTCCAATTCATCGGCGGATGAAATAAAATAGGTATGGGGATTATGTTTTCGGCAAACCTCGAATAACACTTTGCCATTGGACGATTTACGGCCTGAAACAAAAACGATCTTATCAAACTTGGCGACGAAATCCGGCAGGTCCTTATCGCGGTTGGATACCTGGCGGCAAATGGTATCATTCGCCTTTACTTCGTATCCACGCGCAATCAGCTCATTTTTTATCGCTGTAAAATTTCTCGGTGCTTTTGGTGGTCTGGCTGTATAGGGTGATCTTTTGCGGAAGCTCGGTATTGTCCAGCTCGGCAATATCCTGGAAAACCAGTGCTTCATTATTGGTCTGTCCCTGCAAACCGATGACTTCAGCATGTCCGTGTTTGCCGAATATTAGTATTTTCTCGTTGCTGTCGTGCGATGTTTTTATGCGGTTCTGCAGCTTCAGTACCACCGGGCACGAAGCATCGATCAGCATGATATTGTTTTCCAAGGCCAGGCGGTAGGTCTCAGGGGCCTCGCCATGTGCGCGGATCAATACTTTTTCGTTATGAAGGTCTTTCAGATCGCTCATGCTCGATAATGCGCAAACCTTTTGATTTTAGTCTTTCGACCTCTTCGTCGTTGTGCACGATATCACCCAGGCAATACAGGTAACCATCTTCTTCCAGTATTTCCTCGGCCATGTCAATGGCATATACAACACCAAAACAAAAGCCTGAATCCTGGTCAATGGTAACCTTTAGCTTATAATCGCCCATAACAGCAGCAAATTTACGGCAAAAAATCTAATGAGCTGCGCATTTAGGAATATTTTAACCAAAGAATACAAATTCTGAACCAGCAAATAGCAATAGCGGAGCCACCATATTTTGTTCCCTGAAACGCAGCAGCTCAAAAATCAAAAGCAACAGGCCGCTGAGCGCAAACCAGCAGAGGTAATTTTTAACAGGCACGGTGCCATCTGCCCAGTGCCAGTAATCAAGGCGGACGGCGACAGGCTCTATCAGCAGGTCCAGCAGGACCAGCATGCAGGCCCCACATAAAATGCGCAACCACCGCTCTTTCACCCTGCTGCGCTGCATCATCACGCCTGCCGAATAGCTCAGTAAAAACCAGTTTACGCCAATAATCAAGGGCACCCCCGATAATTTGGCCCCAACGTGTTGCCATAATGGTAATCGCCGAAAAACCAGCCGCGATGTATGCCTATCCATTCAGCACAAAAAGCCGACACATATACCAACAGGCCGAAAAAAAGAAAACGGCCGCTGACGGGGTTGTGGCTAGTGACAATTACCAGGAGCATCAACAGTAAATGGAAAGGGACGATCTGAAGAAAAATTGCCCGCGTAGAGATGATACTCAGGCCTGCAAGGCCTATAATATGAAACAAAATAATTACCGAAATGGCTTGTTTGCTTTTAATGAATTCCTGTTTGAGTGACCGGCTTGTGTTCATATTTTCCTGCCTTTCCACTGGGTGGTTTTGGTGAGGTATTTTTGAATGGCTGAAAAAGCGATCATCACCAGGCTGAACATCTGCAGCGGATGCAAAATCACATTGACCAATGCATTCTGCCCCGATTCGAGCGAGATCATGATGCGGGTGAGCATAATAAGGCCCGCCATCATGGTGATCAGTTGCAGATTTAAGGTCATCATTACCATCATCGGACCAGCTATAAGCAGCAGCAGGTAAATAAGAAAGCTGAAAATATTATAATTAAAGGCGGCCAGGAAATTTTTTCCGAATCCATTGACGGCCTGTACGTAACCAGTATACATACGGCAGCTGATCATCCCGTTGGCCAGTAAGCTTTCTCCGTTAAGGCCTGCGGATTTCAGCTGTTTCATGATCTCTACATCCTCCACTATTTTGTCCATGGCGCTCCTGTGCCATTCATATTTCCGGTAACCGTCAGCCTCGAAGAGCATAAACTGACCGCTGGCTGCTGCAACAGCTGCATTTTTTGAGAGATAGACCAGCCTGAGCGGCAACAGGTTGAGTAAAATATAATGCATCAGGGGAACGGTAAGCCTTTCGCCTAATGACTTCATTTTCTGATTGGTGAACAGGCTGAGCAAAGCCAGGTTGTGAAAGTGCATCCGGTGTACAGCACTATTGATCAGTCCGTTAAAAATCTGTTCATCGGCATCAAGGAACAAAAAATACTCTCCTTTTGCCAGCTTTGCCAATTGATGGCAGGCATAATTTTTACCCAGCCATCCCCGGCCAGTTCCTTGCCTTTAACTACCCTGAACCTGGGATGATCCCGGACAAATTCAGTGGTGATGGCGTAGGTGCTGTCGGAGGAATCGTCGTCCAGAATGATCACTTCATAATTTTTATAGTCCTGGCGGTCGATCGAATCGAAGCAGCCCGAGGATATTATCCTGTTCGTCGCGTGCGGGAATCAGAATGGAAACCAGGTTGGTGTATTGTTTATTGACGCGCCTGAGTTTGGGATCCGAAATAAAATTGAACAGCGTTACAGCAAAACGCAGGATAATAAAAATGAAAGTAGTATAAATGGCAATGATCACTTTATATCACAATTTCGGTCTGCTGCAATTTAGTATTCTGGTAATGCATTTGATATGCATTTTTTAAATCTTCCAGGCTTTTTTTCTCGTAATCCTGATTTTTCAGATACACCATTGCGGTTGGTTTTTTATGTTTCAGGTATTGAATAAAAGTGGCGGCAAACACCAGTTGAAATTTGCCATTTGCTGCGTCCATCACTTTTGTCAGGCCCTTTTCGAAATTTATTTCATTCACAAAGTTCGAATAAAGTTTTCCCTGCGGAAATATTAATACCAGGTTTTTGCGGATCATCCAACAATTCGGCCGCGAAATGCAGTGATTCCGAGCATATCTCTTGATTTTTTACTGATCGAAAATGCTCCGCCAAAGCGGAGGTATTTCAATTGCAGCGTCGTGTCCTGTCGCACCATGACATGAAAGTTCTTTTTCAGGAATTTAAAGCAAATCGTATAAAGGATCAGCGAATCCCAATAACTGAAGTGATTGGCCACTAAGAGAACGGACTTGTTTTTATCAATACCGATTGGATCGGACCGCAGCTGGTGAAAGTGCCGGCCGAGGCTCCATTGGACGTAATGGTGAAGTATCCAGTGAATGATCGGATTTTTTTTGCGGCAATACCATTTTCGATAATTGTTAATGCTCGGCGTTTACCTGCTGCTTTCAATGCCTTTTTATGGTGGGCATTGATCATTGCCTTGACGGTTTCGTAGTCAAATTCATGATTGGTGCCGCAATCTAAAAAGCGAAAGTATACGGACGGCTTCAGGCTCTCGAAATATTCGATAAATGCGGAATAATAAATGATCTGGCAATCGCCTTTGATCTTTTTTACAATATAATCTATGCCGCGCTCGATATTGATCTCGTCGGTATGGTTGGATTCCAGGGCTCCCTGCGGGAATACGGTGACCAGGTTGTCGGGATTTCCGAGCAATTTTGCAGCATATTGCAGCGATTCTACCACCTGTTTGGATTTCCGGTTGATCGAAAAGCCACCGACCCGGTTAAAGAACATTCTTTTTTGGAGGTGATCTTCCTGCATCATGATATGAAAGTCGCGGTGAAGGTAGGTCTGGCTGAGGTGGCCGGCAAAAAATCCGTCCCACCAGCTAAAATGATTACATAACAACAAAACGGAATGCCCGGGCATTACCTCGACCTGGTCGTGTTTTAACGCTGTAAATGCCTTGCCAGCCTGTATGCCAGGTAGGGGGCGAACAGTTTTTTGATAAGTTTATGGCTGCGCTCAGGGATCATTCAGGTAAATTTACTAAATACTCATCTAATGCTGCAATAACCAGCCAGTGACCCAAAGGCACCTCATGCACGTCCGCGTTGTTCAGACGGCCGATAAAGGGCATGGCTGCCGATTTTGGGAATAATTTATCGTCGCGGCCAAAAATTAACGTGCATTTGATCTGATGCTGATTAATCAGATCGGCGATCCTGCCGGGATCGGGCTGCAGCAGGCTGTATCAAATTGAGCGTATAGTATACGTCCAGCCGTTTTTTTTCAGTATCGATCTCGCTATAGGCGATCTTGTACAGGCTGTCGTCAATAAAACGGACTTTTTTTAGGTTTCTCAATATGGATGGTGCAAGCCATTTACTTTTGGTGGCCCGCCTGAAAAAAAATTTTCCAAGGGGGTGTTTGGTCAAAAAACGGAAGCCCTTGTAAACTGATAGTCCGTCCGGCGCCATCAGGATGATCTCATCGATCAGATCCGGGTATTCCTCCAGTAAGATCAGTGCCAGATTAGCGCCGATGGAATAGCCCATCAGCGAGACCTTTTGCCGGCCGTGCAGGCTGAACCATCCCTCCAGGTAAGCTTTCATCATGGTGCGGGGCATACCTGCTATGATCTCGGCTTCCGTCCAGCCCTTCAGCTCACTCCCTCCGTGAAAAAAATGATCGAATCCGTAAATAGTGTAACGGGGCAGCATGGAGTCCTTTAAAACATGGAACTGCTTTCCGGTCATTCCATAGCCGTGAAAAGCCAGCAGTGGCTTGCTTCCGCTGCCGTATTGATGGTAATGCACCTTGCCTAAACCCGGAATTTCTAAAAAGCCCATAGTGGCAATATTAACGATAATGGGACTGGATTGAATATTAGCTGCGGAATTATTTTTTAACAAAACAGGCGCCCGGCCAGCTCGTTCTTTACAGACTTTTGATGATCATCTCCGTGGCACCTGTATGTTCTTTTACATATTCGGTTATCTTTGTACAAATTACCTCGTAACGCAATTCATTTTCTATCAGGAAATTGAAAATTTCCATCAGCTCCTTTTCATCCTTTATGCTAAAGCCCAGCTGTAAACCTACCAGGTCCTTTGCTTCCTTGAATTTGCTGTAATTCGGCCCGAAGATCACCGGCAAGCCAAATGCTGCTGCCTCCAGGGTGTTGTGTATCCCGGCGCCAAATCCTCCGCCAATGTAAGCGATGTCGCCATATTGATACAGAGAGGAAAGCATGCCGATGTTGTCGATGACCAGGGTTTGCAGTGCCGTATCCGCGCTGAGCTCGGAGAGCCTCAGGGCAGAACCGGGTGGCAATAACGCCATTAAGCGGCTGACCTTTTCCTTGCTGATCTCGTGAGGGGCCAGGATAAAATTCCAGTCCGGGCGCCCGGCAACCAATTTCGCCAGAAGCTCATCATCTTCCGGCCAGGTACTGCCGGCAATAAACGTTTTTCTCCCACTGATAAAACTTTCAATGGCAGGAAATGATTTTGGGTGCCTGGCATTGGCCCAAACCCGGTCGAAACGGGTATCGCCGCTGACTGACACGTTGCTGATCCCCAGATTTTGCAACAGTTGTTTTGACCCGGTCATCCTGCACAAAAAAATGGGTTACAAAACGGAGCATTCTGCGGTGCAGGCCTCCATACCATTTAAAAAATACCTGCCCGGGCCTGAATATGCCCGAAATGATATATAAGGGAATATTCCGCTTGATGCAGCTCATTAAAAAAATGATACCAGTATTCATACTTGGTAAAAACGGCTATGGTTGGGTTGATCGCAGTCAATAAACTCCCGGGCATTTTCAGCGGTGTCAAGCGGCAGGTAATAGACGGCATCGGCCAGTGGTGTATCTTTTCTGATCTCATATCCCGAGGGTGAAAAAAATGTGATAACGATTTTTTTGTCCGGATGGGCAGCTTCTGTAACTGCTCTAACACAGGCAGGCCCTGTTCAAATTCGCCCAGCGAGGCAAAATGAAACCAGATACTTTTCGTAAACCGTATAGCCGGCGTTTTTTCGGCCGTCGATCCACAAGCCTTGCTTTTTTATTAAAAAAAGAAGCTAGCGAATATCAAAAGAAAATAAAAACGTACCCCTATATTATAAATCAGTAACATTTAAATTTGAAATATTACTTCGGGTAAAAGTAATAACAATAAAAATATAAATACTTATGAAAATTGCTGTTGTTGGAACAGGATATGTAGGTTTAGTTACCGGCACCTGTTTAGCCGAAACCGGGAACCAGGTTATATGCGTTGACATCAACGAAAAAAAAGTAAAGATGATGAAAAACGGCCAGCTGCCTATCTATGAACCCGGTCTGGAATTACTGTTTAATCGCAACATCTCACAAGGCAGGCTCCATTTTACCTCCAACCTTGCGGAAGCCATTGCAGAAGCAAAAATTATTTTTCTGGCCTTGCCAACGCCTCCGGGCGGAGATGGCGCTGCCGATCTGAGTTATGTGCTGGGTGCAGCAAAAGACATCGCAAAACTGATTAAAGAATATAAAGTTATCGTCACCAAATCAACGGTGCCGGTTGGGACTGCGGACAAGGTAACCGCTATTATGAAGGCAAATACCAATGTGGAATTTGCCGTGGTATCAAACCCGGAATTTTTACGTGAAGGTGTTGCAGTGGATGATTTTATGAAGCCCGACCGTGTGGTGATCGGCACCATGGATGAGCGCGCCCGCAAACTAATGGCCGAATTGTATGCACCCTATGTGCGCCAGGGAAACCCGATAATTTTTATGGACGAGCGTTCATCAGAATTGACCAAATATGCAGCTAACTCATTTCTTGCCACCAAAATATCCTTTATGAATGAGATCGCCAACCTTTGCGAATGGGTAGGTGCCGATGTGGATATGGTTCGGCGGGGAATTGGTGCGGATGACCGCATCGGACGACGCTTTTTGTTTTCGGGCATTGGTTATGGCGGCAGCTGTTTCCCTAAGGATGTGCAGGCGCTGGCCAAATCGGCCGAAGAAAATAAATATGACTTTCAGATTCTGAATTCGGTAATGGAGGTTAACGAAATACAAAAGAAAGTACTGGTTGAGAAGGTAAAGAAATATTTTAAAGGCGATTTGAAAGGCAAAAAGTTTGCCATGTGGGGGCTTGCTTTTAAACCCGAAACCGATGATATCCGTGAAGCGCCTTCGTTATATATTATTGACGAACTGCTGAAAGCCGGTGCAGCCATTACCGCATTTGATCCGGAAGCAATGAACAATGTAAAAGCTTTGCTTGGCGACAAGATCAGCTATGCCGATAACCAGTATGATGCGCTGAAAGATGCCGATGCGCTGCTGATTGTTACGGAATGGTCGGTTTTCAGTACGCCGGATTTTGATCAGCTTGAGAATCTCCTGAAAAATAAAGTTATTTTTGACGGGCGTAATTTATATGATCTGCAAAAAATGATTGATTGCGGCTTTTACTATAACAGCATTGGCAGAAAGGTAATTGAACTAATGAAAGACCGGAAACGTGTATTAATAACCAGGCGCAGCCGGCTTTTTAGGTTCGCATTTGTGCGACAGGTTTATTAAAGAAGATTATCATGTTATTGGCATGGATAACCTGATCACCGGCGATCTGCGTAATATTGAGCATCTGTTTAAGCTGGAAAACTTTGAATTTTATAACCATGATGTTTCCAAGTTTGTCTATGTTCCGGGCGAACTGCATTATATACTTGCATTTTGCTTCGCCGGCAAGCCCGATCGATTATTTAAAAATACCTATTCAGACCTTAAAAGTAGGCTCGCTGGGCACCCATAATCTGCTTGGGCTTGGCACGGGCAAAAAAATGCGCAGGATGCTTATTGCATCCACTTCCGAAGTGTATGGCGATCCCAATGTTAATCCGCAGCCCGAAGAATATTGGGGTAATGTTAACCCGGTTGGCCCGCGCGGCGTTTATGACGAAGCCAAACGTTTCCAGGAAGCCATCACGATGGCTTATCATACTTTTCATGGCCTGGAAACCCGCATTGTAAGAATATTTAATACTTACGGCCCACGTATGCGGCTGAATGACGGCCGTGTATTGCCGGCATTTATCGGCCAGGCCCTGCGCGGCGAACCACTGACCATGTTTGGCGATGGCTCGCAAACCCGTTCGTTTTGTTATGTTGATGATCTGATTGAGGGTATTTACCGCCTGTTGTTCAGTGATTATGCGCAGCCTATGAATATTGGCAACCCCGATGAAATCACTATACGCCAGTTTGGTGAAGAGATCATTAAACTAACCGGCACCGATCAGAAACTGATCAGTTTGCCTTTACCGACTGACGACCCGAAACAACGCCGGCCGGATATTACCAAAGCCAGAAGCTATTTTGGGCTGGGAGCCAAAAGTTTCAAGAAGCGAAGGTTTGAAAATCACTTACGAATATTTTAAATCGCTTCCCGAAACAGAAATTCAGCATAAAGATTTTACCTATTATAACAAAAAATAATGTCAAAAATATTAGTTACCGGCGGTTTGGGATATATCGGCTCACATACTGTGGTCGAACTGATAAATGCGGGTTATGAGCCAGTAATTGTTGATGATCTTTCCAACTCTCATCCTAAAATTTTGGATCAGCTCACCAAAATCATCGGGTTTAAGACCGGTTTTCATCAGCTTGATCTCAGCGATGAACATGCCGTGAAAAACTTGGCAGCTACCGAACCTGACATATGCCGGTATCATTCATTTTGCTGCCTTTAAAGCGGTTGGCGAATCGGTACAGCTGCCGCTTAAAATATTATCGCAACAATATTTATACTCGCTGGTTAATTTGCTGAACGCCTACTATGGCAAGCCGATAAATTTTGTGTTTTCATCAAGCTGTACCGTTTACGGCCAGCCCGATGTATTGCCTGTTACCGAAAGCGCCCCGATAAAACCTGCGGAATCGCCTTATGGCAATACCAAGCAAATAGCCGAAGAGATATTGAAAGATATGATTGCCTCCGGTGCATGTACTATAAAGTTATTGCATTAAGATATTTTAACCCGGTAGGTGCACATGAGTCGGCGTTGATCGGCGAACTGCCTATCGGCGTGCCACAAAACCTGGTGCCGTTTATTACGCAAACCGCTATTGGCAAACGGGAAAAGATAACCGTTTTCGGCAATGATTATGATACACCGGATGGCAGCTGCGTACGCGATTATATTCACGTAGTTGACCTGGCCAAGGCACATGTAGCTGCATTAAAACTCATGGAGAAAAACGAATTTTACGGGATACGATGTGTTTAATATTGGCACCGGCACAGGGAAACTCGGTGTTGGAGATCATCGCAGCATTTGAACGCGTTACCGGGGTAAAACTGAATTATGAGATAGGTGCCACGCCGCAGCGGGGATGTAGAAAAAGTTTGGGGCGATGTGGCTAAAGCCGCGCAAAAATTAAACTGGAAAGCAGACTTGGGATCGATACGATGATGTCTCAGCGCCTGGGCATGGGAAAAATATATTTCCCAAAATCCTTTATAAAGAGATCTGATATGCAAAAAATAATTATTACAGGTGGAGCGGGTTTTATCGGATCGCATGTTGTGCGGCGTTTTGTAAAAAATTATCCGGACTACAATATTATCAATCTGGATAAGCTCACCTATGCCGGTAACCTGGCCAATTTGAAAGATATTGAACATTTGCCCAACTATCAATTTGTAAAAGGGGATATTGTTGATATCGGAGTTTATCAATGATCTTTTTGCCGACGAACAACCCGATGCGGTTATTCATCTGGCTGCCGAATCACATGTTGACCGGTCGATCACTAATCCGCTCGATTTTGTAATGACCAATGTTGTGGGAACGGTAACCCTTTTAAATGCTGCGCGCCATAACTGGAAAGGCCGCTATGATAAAACCAGGTTTCTACCATGTTTCAACCGATGAGGTTTACGGAACGCTTGGTCAGAAAGGGATGTTTACCGAAGAAACCAGTTATGATCCGCATTCGCCGTATTCCGCCTCAAAAGCAAGCTCTGATCATTTTGTAAGGGCTTATTATGATACTTACGGGCTGAATACGGTCATTTCCAACTGTTCAAACAATTATGGCTCTTTCCATTTTCCGGAAAAACTGATTCCGCTTGCCATCAATAATATCAAGCAAAATAAATCCGTTCCGGTATATGGTAAGGGCGAAAATGTACGCGACTGGCTTTGGGTGGAAGATCATGCACGGGCTATTGATGTGATCTTTCATCAGGCCAAAGCCGGATCAACCTATAATATCGGCGGCCATAATGAATGGAAAAACATTGACCTGATTCATTTGTTCTGCAGCATTTTGGACAGGAAGTTGGGCAGGGCAGAGGGTGAGTCCGCTAAATTGATCACCTTTGTAACAGACCGGGCCGGACATGACCTTCGTTATGCCATTGATGCCAGCAAGCTAAAAAATGACTTGGCTGGACGCCGAGCATTACTTTTGAAGAAGGACTTGGAGAAGACTGTTGACTGGTACCTGGCTAATGAAGAATGGTTGAGTGATGTAACGTCGGGCCACTACCAGCAATATTATAACGAACAATATACTGACAGATAATGTTTAGTTTTTTCAAGAAGAGGACGCCGGGAATATAGTTACTTACGAATCGATCATAGGTAGATATGCATTCGCATGTCCTGCCGGGTATTGATGATGGGGCACAAAACCCCCGATGAATCTATTGTCCTGATTCAGAAAGATGATGGAGCTGGGGATCAAAAAGATCATTGCAACGCCGCATATCATGACCGACTATTACAAAAACACCCCTGAAACCATCGGTAATGCACTGGCAATTCTAAAGGCAGGCATTGCAAAGGGAGAACATTGATATAGCGGTAGAAGCGGCAGCCGAGCATTATTTTGATGAAACATTTGAAGCCAGGGTGAATAACCATAAGCTGATGACGATGGGAGATAATTATGTGCTTTTTGAATTTTCCTTTATCAGTCATCCTCCGAATCTGGTAAATGTTATTCAAAGGATGAAAGAATGGGGTATAAACCCATTCTGGCACATCCCGAAAGATATCGCCTATATGGATATTGAGCAGCTCAGAACGATACGTGACTGGGGCTGCGAACTGCAGTTAAATACTATATCCCTAACCGGGTATTACGGGAAAGACACCAGTAAAATGGCTGAAAGCCTGGTGGATAATGAACTGGTAGATTTCATTTCGAGTGACATGCACCATGTGAAACATGCGGTGGCATTCAGGAATGCTTTGAAATTGCCTTATGTAGCGCGGCTGTTAACAGATTATCCGCTTAAGAATATTATGCTGATGTGATCCGGTTTGCGGACAATTTTCAAATTAGCCCCGGCTCCAAACCTTATTCATATCGGAGCGCCTCAACCGGATCAAGTCTGGAGGCTTTTTTAGCCGGATAATAGCCTGAGATCAGTCCGATAAGCGTACACAGGCCTAATGCTGCAAACAGCGGCATCCATGGAATTACAAACGTTCCGCTGATCTGCACGGCGATCAGGTTGCCTACGGCCATACCCAGATATGATACCGCCTATACCGCCGATAATGCAAATTACTATTGCCTCGATCAAAAATTGCTTGCGGATAACTGCGGGTGTTGCGCCGATGGCTTTGCGCACACCGATCTCGCGCGTACGTTCGGTAACCGAAACCAGCATGATATTCATCAGGCCAATAGCTGCGCCTAACAGGGTGATCACGCCGATCACCACGCCTCCGGCCGTCATCGCCGCAATATTGCTTCCCAGTTCCTTTTGAATTGAATCACTTCTGGAGATCTCAAAATTATCGGCCTTACGTATATTCAGTCCGCGTACATTTCTGAATGTTGAGGTGGCCTCGCCAATCGTTGCATCCAGGGAAGCGGCGCTGTTTGCCTTTACCGTTACACTGAAGGACATGTTTTTTACCGTATCCATCTGCTTGGCCTTCAACACCGGGACGATGCAAAATTTGTCGCCGCCAAAGCCTGCACTGGATCCTTTTGACGCAAATACGCCCACTATCCTGAATTTATTGCTCCCTACAAAAATAGATTTATTGATCGGGTCCTCATCTCTGAAAAGGCGTTTTCTGATCTCATCGCCGATCATCACCACATTGTCGCCATGCTCCAGTTCAGAGGTTGAAAAATTACGCCCGAAACCTAGTTTACGACCGCCCGTGGCGAAGTAATTTTCGTCAGAACCGGTTACAGAAATATTAGGATTGGTTTTAAGATTACTGTATTTTACTACTGCGGTACCCGTTACGTCCAGGTTAATCGAGGCAATTGCAGAAGGACCGAACAGGTTTTTAAAGCGGCTGGCCTGTTCGTAAGTAATGGATGGGTAAACCTTACGATGGCCCCCTCCGCCGAAATTAAGGCCTTCGCCGCGGTTTTGCAGGGTAAATGTATTGGCACCCAGGTCTGCAAATGCATCATTGGTAAATTGCTCAATTCCTCCAATTGCCGTTAAAATACCTACCAGAGCCATGATGCCGATAGCGATGATCAGCGAGGTAAGCGAAGTACGCAACCTGTTGCCAGCTATGGACTGTAATGCTATCGAGATATTTTCTTTAAGTGAAGTCTTTACCGGCATAGTAAAATAAGTTCTCCACTTATGACTATCGGGTGTGCCGCTTTGTTACAAGCCTATTGATTTAAATATTCTTTTTGAGTCAAGTAATAATACGACCAACAGGTATGATGAACATATGCATTATGCGGGTCATCAGGGAACTTCGACTGATAATCCTTATCAGGCATCAGATATTATGGGCGTTCCGCAGCTGGCATAACTGTTATCGCTCAGATATTTGGGCTCAGTAAATTGCGGCAGTTGTTTTTTTATCACGGGTATAGGCCATATTGCCCAGGTATTTCTCGATTTGCCTGTTGTGCCTTTTCTGGTTTTTTCTTCAATTGATTGTACACATGGTTCAGGTAAAGCCATTTAAAGAACGATTGTTTTTTGGTGGTTGCATCCGCTTTGGTGAATGGGTTGGTCGTACTAAAGTTATCCATTGTCTGGATGGAAGATGGTGTTTGAGGCACCCAGTCGGCAGCATTGGTTACCGATATGCCCCAGCCGCCACGGGTCAGATAATTATAATCATAGCTATAATATACGTTACCGGGTTTGGGAGGCGCGCTGCAATAGGTTTTAAAAACCATATCAGCCGGAAGTAGTCGCTTGCTCTGCAGATCGGCAAAGTGAGAGCGAAGCAGTACGCAATAGCCGCACCCTGGCTGTGCCCCATAATGATAAAATTTTTGACGCCTTTGGCCTGGTTGAGCCAGAATAGTTTCGGCAGGATCGTTTGTGTCAGATCAGCCATACCCAGCAGCCAGCCTACGTGGATGCCAGCCCTGGGATTGCTGGCCAGGTGATATTTAAAGTTGGTAGAATCATTAATATGTAATTTCCCGCTTGCAGGCACCATGGCTGCATAGAAGTTTTCGAGCCAGCTTGTTTCTGATCTTGTGGTGCCGCGTATGCAGATCACCGCTATGCCCTTGTTATTGTACCATAGGTCCCATCTGTTTTTAAGCGGTCCTTCCGGCGAACGGTAGACCATCTTGAATTGCTTTGGCGCAGGTATATGTTCGCCTTTGACAGTATCGTTGGTTTGTTGCCGGGCGATGCTTAAAAGTTCAAGGTATTCGTGAGGGTCAAAACCAGGCTTTAACTGGGCGTTACAAATCGAGGTAGATATTAAAAGCAGAAGAAGATAAAAGTATTTCATATTATATACAAAATATTGTGATTGTTGAGTGAGCTGGGGGTTTAAAATCTGTTTTTTTGTTTTAGGTACAGCTGGTGAATTGGCTTGAATCTATTCTAATATCAGGACATAAATAAAAATATGTGTTGGTTAAATGATTTTATTACGTAATAAATCATTCAAATGTTCCCCTTTATCCACATAAATTTTAAAAAGTGGCAAATCGGCTTTCCATATTTATTTGAAGGCCTTATGATTTTCATTTATAAGTAAATCGGCTATGCTTGCTAAACCAGCTGACGGTCCAGCGGATAGGCATTCCGGATTTTGTTTGTGGAAAACGCCGGAAACATCAAGCCGGCAGAAAAAAGTCAAAAAAGAAAAGCAGCCCTTGGGAGCTGCTTTTATATCGTGGTGTTCAGAATTTTAATTATACCGAGAACGAAGTACCGCAGCCACAGGTGCTGGCAGCATTCGGGTTATTAAATGTAAAACCGCGTGCATTCAGGCCATCCTGAAAATCAATCTGCATGCCTGCCAGGTATAGTCCGTGTGCCTTGTGCATCAGCACATTAATGCCATTGATGACATATTCCTGGTCACCTTCTTTTTTCTGGTCAAAACCCAAAATATAGCTCATGCCCGAACAGCCTCCGCCTTCAACACCGACACGCAGGCCAAAATCTTCACCCAGTTCCTGCTGGTCTCTGAATTTTATCAATTCCTTTACGGCGCCTTCAGTAAATGTGACCGGTGCCAATGCACTTTCAACAGCAATACTCATCTTATTTTAAATTAAGTATACAAATATAAGGTAAATTGCAGATTTTTGTTCGCTAACCGTATATTTTTGACCCAATCTAACATTTAGCACCCATATGATCTTTAATTACTTACTTGATATTTTAAAATTATATCCTTGCCGGCGTAGGCGTTATTTATGGTAGCATTTTATCTGATAAAACCCTACCTCGACAGGTCGGAACATGTGCAATTGTTGGAGCTTAAGAAAGGCGTCAGCCACCAAACCCTGCCCTTGCGCTTGCAAGCTTATGAGCGTATTGTCCTTATTTGTTGAACGGGTTAACCCTGCCAATATGCTCATCCGGCTAAATGAACCGGGCATGTCAGCAAGTGAATTGCATAGCCTGGTTGTTGCGGAGATCAGAAATGAGTTTCAGCATAATATTACACAGCAGATTTATGTGAGCAGCCGGGCATGGGATGTGGTAAAACGTGTTAAGGATGACACCTTAAGCATCGTGAACAATGCTGTGAAAGCATTGCCGGAAACTGCCGCAGGTCTTGATCTGAGCAAAACCATACTTGGCCCATCTGAGCCATCTGGAAGATAACCCTTACGAAATTGGCCCTGAATATTGTCAAGGAAAGATATGGAAGAGCTTGTTTTAATTTCGAGATTTCAGTGATTTGAAATTTGAAGATTGCGATAAATCGAATTTATAAGTCCAGACGTTATTTTAAATTCGAAATTTCAAATTCAAAATCAAATTTATGTCCGGGAAGAAATTCACGACCACCTCTGGTATCGAAATTAAAGAGGTTTATAGCCAGCCTTCAGCGATGAACGAACTGCCGGGCGAGTTTCCATTTACCCGGGGCATACAAAAAGATATGTACCGTGGCAAACCCTGGACCATGCGCCAGTATGCCGGATTTTCAACCGCCGAAGAGTCGAACAAACGCTATCATTACCTGCTTAAGCCAGGGAACGATGGGGCTTTCGGTGGCATTTGATCTGCCTACCCAGATCGGCTATGATTCAGACCATGATTTTGCTGAAGGCGAAGTGGGCAAAGTGGGCGTGGCCATTGATTCATTAAATGATATGGAAGTTTTGTTTGACGGCATCGCGCTGAAAAACATCACCACTTCCATGACCATCAATGCCACCGCACCCATTTTATTGGCCATGTATATTGCGCTGGCCAAAAAACAGGGAGCTGATCTGAAACAATTATCGGGTACAGTACAAAACGATATATTGAAAGAATATGCCGCGCGCGGTACCTATATCTACCCGCCCGGGCCTCCATGCGGCTGATTACTGATGTGTTTGAATACTGCAGCAAAGAAGTGCCCAAGTGGAACACCATTTCCATTTCAGGCTATCATATCCGCGAAGCGGGCTCAACGGCCGTACAGGAACTGGCCTTTACCCTGGCCAACGGCAAAGCTTATTTAAAAGCAGCATTGGATAAAGGGCTGGATATCAATGTCTTTGCCAAACGGTTGTCCTTCTTTTTTAATTGCCACAATAATTTTTTTGAAGAGATAGCCAAATTCAGGGCGGCCCGAAGGATGTGGGCACATATCACAAAAGATCTGGGCGCAACCGATCCGGGTGCGCAAAAACTGCGTTTTCATACCCAAACTGGCGGATCAACGCTTACGGCCCAGCAGCCCATGAATAATATTGTACGGGTAAGCAACCAGGCCCTGGCAGCAGTACTGGGCGGCACGCAATCACTGCATACCAATGGTTATGACGAGGCACATATCCCTGCCCACCGAAGCGGCGGCCAAAATTGCCCTGCGCACCCAGCAGATCATTGCTTTTGAAAGCGGCGTTACTGATACCGTTGACCCGCTGGCCGGCTCTTATTTTATAGAAGACTTAACCGATGAACTGGAAAAAGCCGCCCAGATATATATTGACAAAATTGATGCGATGGGCGGCTCGGTAAAAGCTATTGAGCAGGATTATATCCAACAGGAAATTGCCCGCTCAGCTTACCAGTATCAACAGGAAATTGAAAGCGGCGAAAGAGTATTGTTGGTGTAAACCGCTTTGTACAGGACGAAGCAGGCCGCGAAATGTTTTCAGGGTGGACGATTCGATCCGAAAAATGCAAACGGATAAAATTGCCGCACTGAAAAGCCCAGGCGACAATATTGCCGTAAGCGATGCGTCTGAACAACTTAGCAGATGCGGCCAAGGGAACCCAAAATCTGATGCCTTTTATATTGACCGCAGTGGAAAATTATGCCACACTAGGAGAAATTGCCGATACGCTTACGGGGTGTTTTTGGAGAATATTAATAATCAGGCCGGCTAATGACATGCACATTATTTATTTGAACAAGCCGCAAGATCTGGGCACCAACCTAATATTAAATTTTTGGACCGAATATATTGAAAGAACTATAACTATATAATAATATGCAGGCAAGAAAATCTCGGCATAAAATATAAAAATTGGGTTTTAATAAAATCAGAATAGCTATTATTTGCTCTCGTGCATAATATAATATTTTATTTGGAATTACGCAATAAATCGCTTTATTATAATATAAATTTATTTCATTAAAAAGTTAAAATTTTATTTTTTTAATTCGCTTTTTTTTTGAATATTCGATGTTCCGTAACCAGCTCCAAAGGATAGTTCGCTGGGGAGTTGGAAATCAATATTTTAATAAAAACTATATGGAAAAAACTTGTACTAACGTTTGGAATAGCTGCCTTCAGATCATTAAAGACAACATACCGGCTCAAAGCTTTAAAACCTGGTTTGAACCGATAAAAGCTTTGAGGATGGAAGGAAGTGTTTTAACGATACAAGTACCCAGTTTGTTTTTTTATGAATGGCTTGAAGAACATTATGTGGGCCTGTTGCGGAAAACAATAAAAAAACAATTGGGCGACGAAGGCCGTTTAGAATATAATATTGTTGTTGAACAATCATCTTCGAGCAAGCCATATACCACCAATATGCCATCAAACGGTAACGGGGCCGAATCAAAAAATCAATCGATGCCCATTCCTATTTCTATTAATAAGGATATAAAAAACCCTTTTGTAATACCGGGATTGAAGAAACTGAATGTAGATCCGCAGCTTAACCGAATTATACCTTCGAAAATTTTGTGGAGGGTGATTGCAACCGCCTGGCACGGTCGGCAGGATATGCTGTGGCGGCAAAACCGGGAGGTACTTCGTTTAACCCGCTAATGATCTATGGCGGCGTGGGCTTGGGTAAAACGCACCTGGCTCAAGCTATCGGCAATGAAATAAGAACAAACGCTGCCTGATAAACTGGTACTGTATGTATCCTGCGAGAAGTTTACGCAGCAATTTGTTGACGCACTAAAGCATAATAACATCAATGATTTTGTGAATTTCTACCAGGCAATTGATGTGCTGATCATGGATGATGTGCACAACTTTGCCGGTAAGGAAAAAACACAGGATTTCTTTTTCCATATTTTTAATCACCTGCACCAATCGGGCAAACAGGTGATCATTACCTCTGATAAAGCGCCGAAAGATCTGGCCGGTTTGGAAGAGCGTTTGTTGTCACGGTTTAAATGGGGCCTTTCAGCTGACCTGCAGATTCCCGATCTGGAAACCCGTATGGCTATCCTAAAAAATAAAACCTACCAGGATGGCATCGAACTGTCAAATGATGTGATTGAGTATGTTGCCCATAACATTGATAATAATGTACGTGAGCTGGAAGGCGCCATGGTATCCTTGCTGGCGCAATCAACGCTTAAACCGCAAGGAGATCGACTTGAACCTGGCCAAACAGATGTTGAAGAATTTTGTAAAAAATTCGTCCAAAGAAATTTCGATGGAATACATCCAGAACCTGGTTTGCGAATATTTTGAAGTGCCTATCGAGATGGTTAAATCGCAAACCCGCAAACGCGAGATCGTGCAGGCAAGGCAAATATCCATGTACCTGGCAAAAGCACACACCAAAAGCTCACTAAAATCTATCGGCCATCTTCTTTGGCGGCCGCGACCACTCCACAGTGATCTATGCCTGTCAAACCGTTGAGGACCTGATCGATACCGATAAGAAATTTAAAGGCTACGTAGCCGATATACAGAAGAAACTGAAAATGTCGTAACCGATATTTCAAGAAATGTTTAAAACGCCATTGCCAAAAGCTCTGGCGTTTTTCATTTGCGGATGAATTACTTCAGCTCGCCCAATTTGACCAAAGCATAAAACAAGCCTGTGCAGTGCAGGGCCTGGGCGATCTTATTATCCAGCAGCAGTTGCTTCACCTGGGGAATGGTGAATGTTTCCACGATCAGTTCCTCCTGTTCATCGAGTTTCTGTTCCTGTACTTTTCTGCCGCCCCGGGCAAGAAAGCAGGAGGTGTAGTTGTTGGCTGTCGATGGGTTGGCGTACACGACCGACAATAGCTCAAAATCATCAAACTGATAGCCTGTTTCCTCTAAAAGTTCACGTCTTAAAGCTTGCTCGGGGCTTTCGCCCGGGTCTATTACGCCGCCAGGAATTTCCAGTGAAACAATGCCTGCAGCATGCCGGTACTGATGTACCATCAGTACCATGTTGTCCTGGGTTATAGCCACTGCGTTTACCCAGTTATTGTATTCCAGTACATAATAGTCCTCAACAATGTGACCGCCGGGCATCTCACACCGGTCAGACCGAAGTGTGGCCCAGGGGCCCTTATGAAGGTAATGGGATGAAAGCTTTTTCCACTTAAGATCGTCCATGGATTTTAATAAGGTGTTGATAAATGAATTTTCTTTTTTCGATGTTTTTCAAACGATAGATGACGATGCTTTTGTTCCACAAGGTCAAAGATGACGAGGATCTATCTCAAGGTCAGTTCTCGTTGCACATCTGGCTGAAATGGTTCGGCAAATACTTAAAGCAGCTGCGCCAATGCGTTCAGTTTTTCCGCGCTATAGCCGCGCCGATGCTGGCAGCAAACTGCTCCTCGCTTAAGCCAAGCAGCTGTCCGAGTTCAGCCCGGTATTGCAGCCGCAGCACGTCGTTAAAAGTCTGAATGTATTCTTCGTTCCTTCCTGGACTTTCAGGCTCATTAACCTGGCTATGAGCTGAGCGAACCTTCGGGCTTCGGCCAGCAGAAAACCTTGCTGATACATGCTGCCCCCTTTAGGACGCTACCAGCTCCCGCTTGATCCGCCGCCGCCAAAGTCGCCGCCGCCAAATCCGCCGAAACCTCCGCTGTCACCACCGCCGCCGCCACCGCCGGAGAAGCCCCCCCAGCCGCCGCCACCGCTGCCGCGGCCCAGCATGCTTCCGGCAAGGAACCACCAGAACGGACTTGCGCCGCCACGGCTGTCAATGATCTGGCCACCACCGCCGCGGTTACGGAAAATAAATATCAGTATGACCACAACAATAATGATCAGTATAGCGATACTTCCACCGCCTCCGCCCTCGCCGTTTTTAGGTTTTGCATCGGCTTTATATTCGCCTTTTACATATTTTATGATATCATCCGTGCCTGCGTCAAGGCCCGCGTAGTAGTCGCCCGCCTTAAAATCGGGCTTTATATCCCGCTCTATGATCTGGTGCGTGATAATATCAGGAAGTGCTCCCTCTGCGCCATAGCCGGTTTGGATAGAAACTTTACGGTCGCCCATAGCGACCAGTACCACAATGCCATTATTCTTGCCCTTTTGTCCTACGCCCCAGGCACGGCCAAGTTTTTGCGCATAATCGTTGATGTCGTAGTCGCCTACGGATTTGAGGATCACCACGGCGATCTGCGTAGAGCTGGTATCACTGAAGCTAACCAGCTTACTTTCCAGCTGTTGTTTTTCGGATGGCGAAAGGGTACCGGTGAAATCCGTTACCAATGTATTTGACTTGGGAGGAAGCTGCTGGCCAAATGCGAACAAAACGCTTAGCGCAAAGCATAAAAAAAGGATGAGTTTTTTGAGCATGATCTTAATCTGTTATTCGCCGTCCATAAAGGCGATATCGTCCGGAAGTTCATTAGTGCCGTCCGAATGGTGAGGAAAGTACTTGTGCAGGTGTGACCCCGTTATTTTAAGGCCGGTTACTATTCCTTCAACCAGGTTGCCATATTTAAAATGATTGAGCATATCCTCCTTGGCTTTGTCCCAAAAATCCGGTGGCACCGTTTTATTGATACCCTGGTCGCCGATAATCGCAAATTTACGGTCGACCGTAGCCAGGTAAATCAATACGCCGTTGCGTAATTTGGTTTTGTGCATCTCCAGCTGATGGAAATATTTGGCCGCACGGTCGAGCACATCTTCGCTGCAATTTTTTTCTATGCAGATACGTATCTGGCCGGACGTATGCTTTTCGGCATCCTCGATGGCTTTGCGGATGCGCTGTTGTTCTTCTTCGCTGAATATAGGCATGGCTCGGTTTAATTATAGGCTCAATATCTGGTGAATTATTTCAGACAGCGCACTGTGCAGAACTGCCATTCCATAATTCACCAAATCAATAATTGGATCAGAACTGTACTTTAGGCGCATTTGCTGAGGCAGCTTCCGCCTGGAAATATCCCTTATCCGTATATCCCGTAAACTTAGCAACAATATTTGTCGGGAACGATTTTATCTGGGTATTGTATTGCTGTACCGCTTCGTTAAAATCACGGCGGGATACGGCAATGCGATTCTCGGTGCCCTCCAGCTGTGCCTGCAGGCCGGTGAAGTTCTCATTGGCTTTTAACTGCGGATAATTCTCGGAGGCAACCAGCAAACGGCCCAGGGCGGTACTCAGCTGCCCTTGTGCCTGCTGGTATTTCTGGATATTTTCGGGAGTAAGTTTGTCAGGATCTACCTGGATTGAAGTGGCTTTCGCCCGTGCCTGGGTCACTTCAACCAGTGTGCTTTTTTCAAAGTTGGCAACGCCCTTGACGGTGGCTACCAGATTTGGAATGAGATCGGCCCGGCGCTGATAGTCGGTTTGTACCGTTCCCCATTTGGATTTGGCATTTTCATCCAGCTTAACAATGTTGTTGTAGCTTGAAACGCAGCCACAGCCGCCAAAAAGAAGGAACAAGATAATTACGCCTATTACTATGTAAGAAGTTTTCATTTTGAATGTTTTTTTAATTTAATGGTTGAATTTACAACTTTGATTACAAAACCTATACCGTTGTTACAAATTGTCTTTTTGTCAGATGATCGTACCAGGTCTGAATTTCCGCAGGCCGGCCTTTTGTAAATAAATTGTAACAGATACAGTTTTTCCTTAGAGAATAATTTTTTTGCAGTTATCTTCAGGCCCCCTTAGTTACCATATCATAAACCAGAGCTTTTACCGCAATTGAAAGATTTTTATTTACGCCTTTTTTTAAAAATACCCCTGACATTTGTTCTATGCATGCCCTTTTTTGCTGCCCGGGCACAAAAAAAGAACGCAGACTACCAATATCATATTCGCAGGGCAACTTCGCCGGTTGTCATAGACGGCGCGGGTGATGAACCTGCCTGGATGCAGTCCGATTCGGCTGTGAATTTTCATATGGTATTACCGATGGATACCGGCCTTGCAAAAATACCCACCGTTGTGCGCATGACCTATGACGATCATAACCTGTACATTCTGGCAGTCTGCTACACGCCCGTGCATGGGCCTTATATGGTCGAGTCGCTGAAGCGGGACTTCAGTTTTCTGAAAAACGACAATTTTATCTTTTTTATAGATCCGTTTGACGCACGCACTGACGGCTTTACCTTCGGTGCCAATGCTGCCGGAGCCCAATGGGATGGCAGCATGTACCAGGGAGGGAGTGTTGATTTGAACTGGGATAACAAATGGACATCGGTGGTGAAAAATTACCCTGACAAATGGGTGTTTGAGGCCTCCATCCCTTTTAAAAGCATCCGCTACAAAAAGGGAATCAAGGAATGGGGCATCAATTTCAGCCGGAATGATCTTAAAGGGGCCGAGAAATCAAGCTGGGCGCCTGTGCCGCGCCAGTTTCCTACGGCCTCACTGGCCTATACCGGTACGCTCGTCTGGGATGAACAGCCGCCGACTTCAAGCAGTAATGTTTCCATCATTCCCTATGCGCTTGCCGGCGTATCAAAAGATTATTCAGCAAATGGCGCCGCCGCGTTTAAACACGATATAGGTGGTGATGCCAAAATTGCAGTAACCCCCTCGCTTAACCTGGATATGACCGTAAATCCTGATTTTTCACAGGTGGACGTAGATCAGCAGGTCATTAACCTGAACCGGTATGAACTTTTCTTTCCGGAAAAGCGTCAGTTTTTTCTGGAGAACGGCGACCTGTTTTCCAATTTTGGCTATGCGGACATCCGGCCGTTCTTTTCTCGCCGGATTGGATTAAACCAGCCCATCGATTTCGGAGCGCGCCTAACCGGGAAGCTGGATAAAGACTGGCGTATCGGCGTAATGGACACCCAGACAGGCACATCGGCACAAAATGACCTCGATGCAGCAAACTATGGCATCCTCACGCTGCAAAGGCGGGTGCTCGACCGTTCGAACATCGGTTTTATATTTGTAAACAAAGCGATAACCGGAGCCGCACCGGGAAGTACCATCGGTCAGGATAACTATAACCGCAACATAGGCGCAGAGTTCAACCTTGCCTCAAGAAGCAATATGTGGACGGGTAAATTACTCGGACTAAAGTCATTTACCCCGGGACAGAGCGGCCATGACCTTGTTTTGGCCGATAATGTGCAGTATTTGAGCAAATACTGGACACTGTACCTGCAGCAGCAATATGTAGGTAAAAATTATAACGCCGAAGTAGGCTATGTGCCGCGCACCGGCTATATCAAACTGAGTCCCCTGGCATTGCACAACTTCTTTCCGCGCAAAACCAGTGTATTAACTTACGGCGTTCAATATTCCTCCAATTATTATTTTGATGAAAGCTTTAACCGAACGGACAATGAAAATGTACTATCATTTATCACGACGTTCCGTAACCGCAGCACGCTCACGGTTTCCGGTCTGAACGACTATGTCAAACTGCTGCAGCCGTTTGACCCGACCAATACCGGTAAAGACAGCCTGGCCACCGGCACCCAGAACCGCTACAATACGCTGGATATACTTTGGGTATCCAAGCCGCAGAGCGTGTTCACCTTTCTGCTCGAAGCTGCCGTTGGCGGATATTATGATAATGGACACCGAATCGGCATCACCGGGCAGATCGGCTATCGAATCCAGCCCTATGTAAATATTGCCATCAACGGTTCCTACCAGGATTTGCGCCTGCCTTTGCCTTACGGCGATACCCGTTTTACGCTTATCGGCCCTAAGGTAGACATCACCTTTACCAATACCCTGTACTTTACTACTTATGTGCAGTATGACGATCAGAAGAAAAATATGAATATCAATACCCGTTTCCAATGGAGATACAAACCGGCGTCGGACCTGTTTATTGTATACGGAGAAAATTCGATCCCGACACCTTATACCCCAAAAAACAGACAGCTGGTTATCAAATGGACCTATTGGCTGAATATTTAATTCAGCTAAGCAATTTATTGACTGAATATTTTAAATTTACCCTGCATAGCAGGAGTGGGATTAAACCAATTGTAAACCGACCGGCTCCTGCATGCTTTTGAAAACATTATAAACGCACAATTAAAAACAAGCATGAAAAAACAATTCAGTTTTACACTGGCTTTACTTGTAGTTATCGCTTCACTGGCTTTTACCGCCGGAAAATCCAACATTCCGGGCGCAAAAAAATCAGAATGGATAAGCCTTTTTGATGGTAAAACCCTCCATGGCTGGCATGGCTACAATAAAGCGGGTCCGGTTACCAGCTGGGATGTTGAAGATGGCGCGCTGGTATGCCTGGGTACGGCAAAAGATGCCTCTGGAGGTGACATTGTCAGTGACGGGAAGTTCGCCAATTTCGAGTTAAAATGGGAATGGAAAGTGAACAAGGGGAGCAACAGCGGTGTGATGTATCATGTGCTGGAAGGTTCCAAGTGGCATTCACCCTACGAAACCGGTCCGGAGTACCAGATCATCGATGATGTTAGCTTTCCCCAGCATTTGGAAGAATGGCAAAAAACAGGCGCCGATTATGCGATGCATATTCCGAACGATCAAAAAGTATTAAAACCGATCGGTGAGTGGAATACGAGCAGAATCGTATTTAACAAGGGCCACGTGGAGCACTGGCTAAACGGAAAAAAGATAGTGGAATTTGAAGCCTGGGGCGATGACTGGAACAAAAAACGTACGGAAGGCAAATGGAAGGATTATCCGGATTACGGCAAAGCCAAAACAGGCCAGATCGCCCTGCAGGACCACGGCGACAAGGCTTATTATAAAAACATCATGATCAGGGAACTTTAAAATATGATAGCAGGGAAGCGGGCCGCGGGGCCCGCTCCCTTGTTATTTTCTGTTGACTTATATTCATCACTAATTAATGGAAGAAAAGAAATTAAATTCAAGACGCGAGTTCATCAAGAAATCGGCTATCGCGGCAGCTACCTTTACCATTGTGCCACGTTTTGTTTTGGGCAAGGGATATCTTGCACCAAGCGATCAGCTGACCAAGGGCATAGTAGGCGTTGGTGGTATGGGCAAGAACCATATCCCTTATGGAGGAACACGGGTGGTTGCGATCTGCGATGTGGATAAGAACCATTTGCAGGAAGTTTCAAAAATGCTGAACAACGGCGCCAAAACATTTGGCGATTACCGCGAACTGATACAGCTGCCGGAAGTAGATATCGTACACGTGGCTACCCCGCCGCACTGGCACGGCATTATTGCTGCTGATGCAGCACGCCAGGGTAAAGATATATGGTGCGAAAAACCTATGACCCATACCATTGGCGAAGGAAAACGCCTGATGGAAGCGGTGCAGCAGCATGGACGGATCTTCAGGCTGAATACCTGGTTCCGTTTTGCGGATAATTTTTATGGGATGGGCACTACCGTTAAGCCGATCAAAAAATTGGTGGAAAGCGGTCTGCTGGGCTGGCCGCTAACAGTAACCGTTGGCAAGCATACCGGCTTCGACTGGAAATTTTACTGGGTGGGTAAAACCAATATGCCCGAAATGCCCGTTCCGCCCTGAACTGGATTATGACACCTGGCTTGGGCCCAGCTCCATATAAACCTTATAACCCGCACCGTGTACACCAAACCTTCCGCGGTTATTGGGATTATGATGGCGGTGGTCTGAGTGATATGGGGCAGCATTATCTGGATCCCGTTCAATACTTTTTCGGTAAAGATGACACCAGTCCGATAAGCGTTGAACTGGATGCTCCGCAGCAAAACATGGATGCCGTGGGTACCTGGCGCAAGATCACCTATACTTATGCCGACGGCTGTAAGATCATTCTGGATGGCGAAGGCAGCGTCGAAGGGGTACCTTATATTGAAGGGCCAAAGGGTAAGTTATATCCCGGATTTAAATCGGATATACCCGATCTGGAGAAAAAACTGGCCGAATTCCCTGATCCTGAGCCGCAGGTAACCGATTTTATTGATGCGGTAAAGAACCGGAAGAAATTTGCGCTTGAACGAAGAAAATGGCTACCGCTCATGTACCATTATCAATATGGGGCTAGTGGCCCTGCGTTTCGGCCGTTCATTAAAGTTCGACCCGGTAAAACAGGAGTTCATTGGTGATGAAGGCGCCAATCGTCTCATTTTTCCACCGCTGCGTGCACCATGGACCATTTAATATTTAAGCTAGAATCACAATCATGAAGAAAATATATATTGCAAGTGCTTTCCTGCTTTTAGGCGCCCTTACAGCCAAAGCCCAGGATAGCCGCATCCGTGCTATTTTGGAAAACGAGCCGGCTGCTAATGCGGCCGCGCTGAATGCCAACGCTGCTGCGACTGCCGGGCTGGGCGAGCAAGGTATTGCCGATATGATCGCCATGCTGCAGCCGGCAGGACAAGGCGACAATACCAGGATATATGATGCCATCAGCGGGTTTTCATTCTATATTACCCAAAACGCCAAAGAACAATGGCGCTCCATGGCCGTCAGGTCCTACAGCAGGGCACTAAGCAAAGTAAATGATAAAGTTAACCAGGCATTTATTATCAGCCAGTTTCAGATAGTAGGCAAGGATGATGCCGTTGCCGCGCTCAAAGGCTATTTGAACGACGAGCGTCTTTGCGACCCTGCTGCGCGTGCACTGGTAAAGGTAAATACGCCTTTGTCAAAAGCAGCACTTTTATCGGCACTGAAAACCGCCGCAGGCAATTGCAAATTGTCGCTGGTGGAAGCTTTAGGCGACAGCAAAAACCCGCTGGCGTTAAAAAGCATATCGGGGCTCACGGGTACAGACAAAAAACTGGATAAAGTAGCCTTGTATGCCCTGGCAAATATCGCCGACTGGGACATCAGCAAAACTGATGGCTGGTGCTGCACAGAACGCCGGTTTTACTTTTGATCAGACCAACGCTACTTCATCCTATCTGTTATACCTCAAAAACCTGGGTAAAAAGAATAAAGTAACAGGTACGCATTTAGCAAAGGCGCTTTCCGCCAAAGCCCGTCAGGCAGGCCAGGTGCAAACCCAAACAGCGGCTTTAAAACTGCTGGTAGATTTCGAGGGTTCCGGCAGTACTCCTTTACTTATTGAAGCAGCCCGCGACAGCAACACGCAGTACCGCGATGCGGCGCTCAAATTTGCTGCACCGTACGTTGGCCCTAATACCACCACGCTATGGGTGAACGAGCTGAATAGATCTGCCCCGGCTGAAAAGGCAGCTATTATAAAAATGCTGGGCGATAGCCGGGCCACCGGCGCACTGCCTGCCATTTTGAAACAATTGAAAAGCCAGGATAGCGACGTTGCCGTTGCAGCGATCACGGCTTCAGGCAAGATTGGGCAGGATAAAGTTTTGAATGATCTGCTCGGGGTATTAAAAACCGGCAATGACGCAGTGGTTATTGCGGTGCAAAACGCACTGATGATCATGAAGGGTAATACCGTTACAACAAAAGCAGCAAACGCCTTGCCCGATATGCCTGCAAACGCGAAAGTTGCGCTTATTAATGTTCTGGCAGCAAGGCAGGCGCATGACAAGATCGATATCGTTATGCCATTGCTTAACAGCGATCAGCCCGGTGTGCAGGCTGCGGCTTATGCCTCCCTAAAGCAGCTTGCTGGCGAAGATAACCTTCCGCAGTTGTTTGCTTTGCTGGCGGCATCCACCCAGGCGTCGGAAACCGCCGAACTGCAAAAAGCCATTATCGCAGCCGTGGGCCGCATGAAAGATAAATCTTCGCAAAGTCCGCTGGCATTACAGCAGATGGAAAAGGCCCCAGGTGATAGAAAGCCGGTATACCTGGACATCCTGGCCAGCATTGGTGATAAAAGGGCCCTTGCTGCCGTATCCGGTGCCTATCAGTCCGGAGATGCGGCGACCCGCCAGGCGGCAATAGCGGCGTTAGCGCAATGGAGCAATTTAAGTGCCGCGCCAGTGCTGTTCACAATCAGTAAACAGACCAGCGATGCACAATTGAAAAATCAGGCACTGAGAGGATATGTTGCTATGATCAGCAAGTCGGATTATCCGGCAGACGAAAAAATAATTTACCTGCGCAATGCCATGGACGTGGCTCAGACTGTTTCGCAGAAAGAGCTGATACTGCAGGAAGCCACCACCAACCAGACTTTCCCGGCGCTGGTATTTGTCAGCAAATACCTGGATGATCCGCAGCTGCAGGGCGACGCTGCCAATGATGTATCCAATATTGCTCTTTCGAACAAGAATTTTTATGGCAACGATGTAAAGGAATGGCTTAATAAGGCGCTGCTGATAAAAAAGGGCGGTGACAGCGATTATGAAAAAGTAGCCATCCGTAAGTTTATCAATGAAATGCCGCCCGATGCAGGTCTGGTGCCACTGTTTAACAACAAAGACCTTAGCGGCTGGAAAGGTTTGGTAGCCAATCCGATTCTGCGCAGCAAAATGGATGCACCCGCATTAACTAAAGCGCAGCAAAAAGCCGATTCGCTGATGCGCAAGGGCTGGTATGTGAAAGACAGCGTGCTGAATTTCAGTGGTGACGGCGAGAACATCTGCACCGTAAAGCAATACCGCAATTTCGAAATGTATGTAGATTGGAAAATAGAAAAAGAAGGTGATGCCGGCATTTATCTCCGCGGTTCGCCGCAGGTGCAGATATGGGATACTTCCCGGGTAAGTGTTGGCGCGCAGGTAGGCTCAGGCGGGCTGTACAATAACCAGGCGCATCAAAGTAAACCGCTTAAGCTTGCCGATAATGCCATTGGTGACTGGAACAATTTCCACATTGTTATGAAAGATGATAAAGTGACCGTATACCTTAATGGCGTGCTGGTCGTAGACAATGTAGTCATGGATAATTATTGGGACAGAAAGCAACCGATCTTTCCTAAGGAACAGATAGAACTTCAGGCACATGGTACCCATGTGTACTACAGGGATATCTATTTAAGAGAATTGCCGGAATAAGCACCTTAGGGCCCCTGTTCACCAGAACAGGGGCCCTCTTTTTTCGAAATCAGTTCTTATCTACAAACTTCCAGTTCGCTTCACTGTAGCGGCTGCCTACATTTGGATATTTGACGAGCAGGGCCTCTATCTGCCTGTTATCATCAGCCGACAACGCTACATCCACGCTGCCTGCATTATCACGCAGGTTTTTGCGTTTTTTTGTGCCCGGGATCGGGATAATATTCTCGCCCTGTGCCAGTACCCAGGCCAAAGCGAGCTGCGCCGGACTACATCCTTTTTGCGCAGCAATTTCGGCAAAGCCTGCCGCGAGCTGTTCATTATTGTCCTGGTGTTCCTGCTGATAACGGGGCAAGGCCTTTCTGAAGTCATTATCGCCAAGTTCGTTTAGTTTCAGTGAATTGGTCATTAGTCCCCTTGCCAGTGGACTGAAAGGAACAAAGGTGATCCCCAGTTCCCTGCAAAGTGGCAATATTTCGGCTTCAACATCCCTTGTAAGCAGCGAATATTCGCTTTGCAATGCACTTATCGGATGCACGGCATGTGCCCTGCGGATAGAATTAGCCGATGCTTCCGACAGTCCCAGGTACCTTACCTTGCCCTCATTTACCAGCTCTGCCATGGCGCCTACCATTTCCTCAACCGGCACATTGGGATCAATACGATGGGCATAATAAAGGTCAATGTTATCGACCTTCAATCGCCTGAGGCTGGCCTCTACCGCCTGTTTGACGTAAGCCGGGCTTCCGTCGAACGTGCTTAAACGCCCATCGGCATTCGCTCTGAAGCCAAATTTAGTGGCAATGAATATTTTGTCACGGTTGTCGCGCAGTACGCCGGAGATCAATTCCTCGTTTTTACCGTTGCCGTATACATCGGCGGTGTCCCAAAAGTTAATACCCAGGTCTAATGCCGCGTGCAGCGTTTCGATGGATTCGGCGTCGTCCGGTACGCCGTAAGCATGGCTCATGCTCATGCAGCCCAATCCGATGGCTGAAAGTTGTTCCTCGTTTGCAAATTTTCTGTATTTCATATGGGTAGCAAATGATGTTAATACAAAAATGCTGATAAAAGGATTGTTATGCTGAATTGGTTTTTAAAAAAATTACAACACATCATTGGAGCGAGCGGTTAAATCAAAGTGCGAATACTTTTTTACCTTTGATCAAATGAAAAAAACGATTAGCACCGGCCTGGTCGGTTTCGGAAATTCAGGTCAGACATTTTTTGCGCCATTCATTAAGGCCAATCCTGGTTTTAATTTGAACAAAATAAGTACGTCTGACCCGGTCAAGGCAGAGAAAGCCGCATCGGTCTACCCCGGTGCAAAGGTCGTTGAACATGCAGCTGAAATTATCAATGATCCCGAAATTGAGCTGGTCCTTGTTGGCTCGCCTAATACCTCGCACTTCAGTCTTGCAAAACAGGCTTTAATGGCTGGAAAGCATGTACTGGTTGAGAAGCCTTTTACCGTTACCACGGCGGAGGCTGATGAGCTGATCGCCTTGGCCAGACAGCAGAATAAGGTATTGTCCGTACACCATAACCGCAGGTTCGATAGCGGGCATAACACGATAAAAAAAGTGATCGCCAGCGGTGTCCTGGGTAAGCTGGTGGAAATGGAAGTACATTATGACCGTTACAGGCTGCAACTGCGGCCGGAAGCATGGCGCGAAAAAAGCCTTCCAGGCTCGGGAATTTTTTATGATCTCGGGGCGCATTTGATCGATGCTGTGCTGGACCTTTTCGGCACGCCAAAGGAGCTTACCTGCATGATGACCACCCAGCGCCCCGGCCTGGAAGTGGAGGATAATTTTGAACTCATACTTTGGTATCCCGGTTTAAAGGTCACACTAAAAGGCGGCATGCTGGTCAAAGAAGCAGGACCGGTATATGTGTTATATGGGTACAATGGCACTTTTGTAAAATATGGTATGGACGTCCAGGAAGAAGCATTAAAAAATGGTTTAAAGCCTGGCACGCCTGGCTGGGGCATCGAACCTCAGGAGCTATGGGGTCACGTAACGCGCGATGCGGCTGGAAAAACCGTCACTGAAATCATCGAAAGCGAGCCGGGCCGTTATCAGGATCTGTTCCAGAATGTGTATGAAGCCATAGCTGATGGCAAAGAGCTGCTGGTAAAACCCGAACAGGCCCGCACTACCATACGTATCATTGAACTGGCATTTCAAAGCAACAGGGAGAAGAGAACCATCACTTATACCGGATAATTCAAGCCGCTTCGGGTAACAAATCCGGCAATAGTCCCGATAATCTGGCAATCGTGGTTATATTTGGCGCAATGAAACGCCTTTTATTCTCCATAATGGCTGCCCTGCCGGTTCTGGCATCGGCACAAAGTAAGCCCGCAGAAAATCTTGTTCAATATGTTCACCCCATCATCGGCACGCAGCGTATGGGGCACGTGTATCCGGGGGCAACGGTGCCTTTTGGTATGGTGCAGCTGAGTCCCGAAACCGATACTGTGGGCTATGAGCTGAATGGCAAATACAATCCCGATGTATATAAATACTGCGCGGGTTACCAGTATGATGATAAAACCATCGTGGGCTTTAGTCACACGCATTTCAGCGGAACCGGGCACTCGGACCTGGGCGATTTTCTGATCATGCCCACCGTTGGCACCTTAAAACTAAATCCAGGTACGGCGGATAAACCCGGCAGTGGTTACCGCTCGGCATTTTCGCATGCCAACTGAAGTAAGCCAGGCCAACTATTACAAAGTAAAGCTGGACGAAAATAATATCATCGCCGAAATGACCACCACCACACGCGTGGGCTTTCATCAATATACTTTCCCCAAATCGGATAATGCGCACATTATTCTCGACCTGATGGCGGGGATTTACAACTATCCCGATAAAAATGTGTGGACGTATCTGAGGGTCGTTAATGATTCGACCGTGGTCGGCTACCGCTCTACCAATGGCTGGGCACGCACGCCGAACACTGTATTTCGCAATGAAGTTCAGTAAGCCCTTCATCGCTCATGGTTATAAAAATTATTCGAAAAGAGAAGTGTATGGCGGTTTCTGGGGACAGTTTAACCGTACGCCGAACTTCCCCGAAATAGCGGGCAGGCAAATACGGGCTACTTTGATTTCAAAACCGACCGAAGGCGAGAAGATCAAAATAAAAATGGCTTTATCGCCGGTAAGTATCGACGGTGCCTGGCCAATATGCAGGCTGAATTGCCGGGCTGGGATTTTGAAAAAGTAAAAGCGGACGGTCAGCAGCAATGGGAAGCCGAACTGCACAAGATCGTGATCGATGGCAGCAAGGCCGATAAAGAAAACTTTTACACCTCGATGTACCACGCCATGATCAACCCAACCATTTATATGGATGCTGACGGTCAATACAAGGGCCTGGATCAGAACGTTCACAAAGCGGAAGGCTTTACCAATTATACTACCTTTTCGCTTTGGGATACCCACCGTGCACTGCATCCGCTGTTTAATATCATCGACACCAAAACGCAATGCCGATATGGTGCAAAGCATGCTGGCGCATTATGAGCAAAGTCCGGAGCATATGCTGCCGGTATGGAGCAATTCGGCTAACGAGAACTGGTGTATGAGCGGATACCATAGCGTGTCTGTTCTGGCTGATGCTGTGGTGAAAGGCAACGCGCCATTTGATACACAGAAGGCGCTGGAAGCCTGTGTGGCCACCGCACGTCATCGTGATTATGCCGGCATAGGTTATTATATGGATATGGGCTATATCCCTGATGAAAAGAACGGCAACTCGGTATCGTCCACCCAGGAATATGCTTATGATGACTGGTGTATAGCCCAGATGGCCAAGAAACTGGGTAAGCAGGATATTTATGATGAATTTATCAAGCGCTCGCAGAACTGGAAAAATGTATATGACCCGAAATCCGGCTTTATGCACCCTAAGATGATGGATGGCACTTTCCGAAAGACGTTTGATCCGTTTACGACCATCAACCAGGGCTTTATTGAGGGTAACGCCTGGAACTATACCTTATATGTGCCGCATGATCCTGCCGGGCTGATCAAAATGATGGGTGGCAATAAACGGTTTATTATATATGTCGACAGCCTGTTTAGCTATAATCTGCCCGATAAATATTTTGCTGAAACCGAGGATATTACCAAGGATGGCATTATTGGCAACTATGTCCATGGCAATGAGCCTTCCCACCACGTAGCTTACCTTTACGACTGGACCGACAAACCCTGGAAGACCCAGGAAAAAATACGCATGATTTTGAAGATGCAATATAAACCGGCACCTGATGGCCTGGGTGGTAACGATGATACCGGGCAGATGAGTGCATGGTATATCTTCAGTTCGCTGGGTTTTTATCCCGTGGCACCAGGCTCAGATCTGTACGCTATAGGTTCCCCGGCGGTGAATAAGGCAGTCATCCATTTAGAGAACGGCAAAACCTTTACCATTAACGTAAAAAATCAGGGCGATAAAAATGTGTACATCCAAAAAGTATTGCTGAACGGTAAACCACTGACCGGCTGGTTCATCAGCCACCAGGATATTACCGGTGGTGGCCAGATTACATTTTATATGTCGGCCAGGCATAAATAATGGGCTGCCCTGTGCCGAAAACGCCTTTAATACGATTGCTATTTGAACGGGGACGGCAGGCCATAAGCGACTATCCAGCCATGAAGTACAACTCCTTGTTAGCAAGCAGTGCTAATTTTTCTTTCAGGATATTGCGGGCGCGGTAAAGCGTAGTGCGTGACAACAATTCGGTAATACCTAATTTGGTGCCGATCTCTTGGTGGGAATAACCCTCAATGGCATACATTTTAAATACTGAGCGGTAAACCTGCGGTAACTGCTGAATAAGTTTCATCAGGTCCGTCATTTCCAGGTTATTGGCATTTTGTGAGGTGTTTGAGACCATGGCGTTTTCGGCCATGTCTTCAACCAGTACCATGGGTTTTAATTTGCGGTAACGTGATATGGCAGTATGCACCATAATTCTGCGTATCCAGCCTTCAAGGTTACCCTCGCCCCTGTATTTATGTACGTTGTTGAACATTTTGATAAAACCTTCCTGCAAAATGTCCTGCGCTTCGTCCTTATCGTTTGCATAGCGCATGCAGACTCCCATCATTTTAGGTGCCAGTGTACGGTACAATAGCTCCTGTTGCTTGCGATCATTTCGAAGGCACCCTTCCCACATCTGGCTCAAGTTACTGTCGGTATTCATGGTAAAAGTATTTGATTAGGCTATGCCAATGTTGATGCCTATTTGACAATGTGCTGATTATCAGCAGCGTGATATGAATTTGATCTACGAAACTGTTCGTTATCGTACAGTGGGTGATATGAATGCGGACGTTTTGACCCGTCCTGAATTTGCTATACAACGAGGTGCGTTACCTGTAAGCTTTAATTGATCGGCATAAAATATATCTTTTAACTAAATTTGCCTCATCCGGGATAAAAACCCGGCATCAATATGATCAAAGAAACTGAAATTGTCTGTCCGCCGGAGCAACAAGAAGACGAGGCCGCTTTAAAAAAGCTAGCAGCAGCAGCCTTAAAAATATCAGCCCATCAAATAACCGGCTTTAAAATTCTTAAACGCTCTATTGATGCCCGGGGCCGAAAAGTGGTTTACCGCATGCAGGTACAGGTTTTTATTGGGGAATCTTATCAGCCGGAAATTTTTACGACCAACTATCCTGATGTAAAAAATGCCAAGCCAGTTATTATCATAGGTGCCGGTCCGGCTGGATTATTTGCCGCATTGCAATGTATTGAATCGGGATTGAAGCCGGTTATTTTAGAAAGCGCGGTAAAGATGTTAAAGCAACGCAGGCGCGATCTGGCCAATATCAATAAACAAGGATTGGTTAATCCGGAATCCAATTATTGCTTTGGCGAGGGTGGCGCAGGAACCTATTCCGATGGCAAGCTTTATACCCGCTCAACCAAAACGAGGCGATGTGAACGCAGGTACTGAAAACATTTGTGGCACATGGCGCATCAGAGGATATATTAATAGACGCGCGACCGCACATTGGCACCAACAAATTGCCGCAGATTATTACTGCGATCCGCCGAAACGATACTGAACGCCGGCGGCGAAATACATTTTGATACCAAAGTAACGTTGAGCTGCCCGTGGAGTTTCGGCAAGATAAAAGGCGTTGAACCTCGGATCGGCGAAACCTGGAAGGCAGATGCCGTGATCCTGGCAACGGGACATTCGGCCAGGGATATTTTTGAAATGCTGCACCGGCAAAATATCCTGATGGAAGCCAAACCATTTGCATTGGGCGTGCGGATAGAGCATCCGCAGGAAATTATTGACCAGGCACAATACCACTGTGATCATGCGCGGCGAATTCTTGCCGCCTTCCTATTATAATTTGGTTGAGCAGGTAGAGGGCCGCGGCGTGTTTTCGTTTTGTATGTGTCCGGGCGGCATTATTGCACCCTGCTCCACCGAGGATAAAGAAATTGTAGTCAACGGCTGGAGCCCATCGAAACGGAATAACCCTTATGCAAATTCGGGTACTGTGGTGCAGATTAATTTGGAGGATGTGGATGGCGATGACTACGGATCCTTTTAAGCTGCTTCGTTTTCAGCAGGAAATAGAACAACTTGCTTTTAAGGCCGGCGGCGGCAATCTGGTTGCACCGGCGCAGCGTATGGTGGATTTTGCCGAAGGGCGCCTCTCATCAGATCTGCCGATAAACTCCTATCTGCCCGGAACAAAAAGTGTAGATTTGAAACGAAATTTTACCCGGCTGGATAACTGAGCGTCTGCGTAAAGCACTGCCGGTGTTCGGGCAAAAAATGAAAGGATACTATACGAACGAGGCGATTTTGGTAGGTGTGGAGTCGCGTACTTCATCGCCGGTAAAAGTGCCGAGGGATAAGAAACCCTGCAGCATCCCGCAGGTGGCCGGGTTGTTTCCTTGCGGAGAGGGCGCAGGTTATGCAGGTGGCATAATTTCTGCTGCAATAGACGGGATCAATTGCGCCCTAGCGGCAAAAAAAATTCTGAAATGAATCCTATGACAATATCCGAAAAACTCCGGGACGAATTAGAAAAAATATTATCCGGCGATCCCTGGTATGGAGATCCGGTATATACCATCTGGAGAAGGTTAGTTTCGAGGCGGCTTATGAAAAACCCGATCACGCGGCTCACAATATTGCCGAGATTATCCTGCATATGCTGGCATGGACAGAAGAGGTGATGGACCGGATGAATGGTAATGGACGCAAGCCTGCCTTGAGCGGCGACTGGCCGCCGATCGGCAATCCCGATGAACAAAAATGGCAGAACTATGTCAATGATTTGAAACTGGTGAACGTAAATTTGCTGGGCTTGATTCAAAATTTTCCGGAAGAGCAATGGAATGAGCTGATTAATAGTGAGAGAAACCGTGAGCTTGGCAGCGGGGTAACCTACGAGAACTGGTGAACGGATTGATACAGCACCATATTTACCATGCCGGACAAATAGCAATATTAAACAGAATTATAAATGGCTGATAAAAAAACTTTGGTTTTAGGCGCGACGCCCGATGCAGAGCAGGTATGCCTATATGGCCTCGAACAGACTGGTTCATAACGGGCACAGCATTGTAAATGTGGGACTTAAAACAGGCGAAGTAGCTGGCGTGCCGATTGAGAAACCAGAAACGATACACCCAGATATTGATACGATCACCTTTATGTTGGTCCTCAAAACCAGGACGCCTTGTATGATTATATTTTGGAAACCCATCCCAAACGGATCATATTTAATCCCGGCACAGAAAATCACGAACTGCGGCGCATGGCCAACGATAAAGGGATCGAAACGGATTATGCCTGTACACTTGTACTGTTTCGATAGGGCAGTATTGATCTGTTGAATCGTGTTGGTGATGGTGATCCGGGATATCCGAAGATTATCTACCGAGCATATTAACCGTTACCTGTACTGAGGATCCTTATCTCCTTTGGATAATAATTATTAATGCGATTCGGCAGCAACTTGGCCCATCCCAGGGCATGCCCTTCGAAGTTCATCACGCTCCAGCCTTTATCACGGGTATCCAGTCCGGTGATATTATCCCTCCTTAGATATTGTATGGCCTGCTCTTTGGATAATTCAGTTTGCAGGAACACTTCCTTATTAACAATCAGGCTCAGCGCAAGTTCATGATCGGGTACCAGGTCTTTGCCCATGAGCCTGCCTATTCGGATTCCCGACTTCTTTATATATAGGTATCGTTGTAGAATGGCCAGGCTTTCCTTATGGCAGCGGCCTATTGCCAGCCAGTCATCATTCACCTTAAAGAAAAAGAAATCGGCTGCGTCTGTAATATAGGGTTTCACCAGGTCGATCTCCTTGAAATTTGCTTTCTGATGCTCTTTGTCTTTTACCGGAGGGACATCGCCGGTATGCTCTTTCTTTTGTAAACATGCCGCAAATAAACCCTCGCCTTTTACCTTACCGGGATAGAACCGGTAACCCCATGCCTGTTTTTGGGCCGAGCGGCTTTCTACGATACCCCAGTCCTGTCCAACCGGTATTCGGATGCTTTCCAATTCAAATGCTGTGCAAAGCCAATCCAGTATATCCTCGTTTTCCTCCATCGAGTAGGAGCACGTACTATATATAAGGTATCCGTCTTCTTTTAATGCCGGGTAGACGTCGGCCAGTATGCGCTCCTGACGCTGTTGACACAGGCTCACATTCGCGCCGGACCATTCGTCCATGGCCGCTGGATCTTTCCTGAACATTCCTGAACCCGAACATGGCGCATCTACCAGAATGATATCGAAGAAGCCCTTCAGGTTTCCAAAGTCTTTGGGGTCGTTATTACTGACTATCGTATTGGAGGTTCCCCAGCGGTTGAGGTTATCGGTCAGTATCGGCACCCTGGTTTTAATGATCTCGTTGGCCACAAGCAGGTCATTAACTTTTAAGGCGGAACTTATCAGGGTGCTTTTACCGCCAGGTGCTGCACAAAGGTCAAGTACCCTGAGGCCATCACTATCTTTATTAATAGATTGTAGTATATGACCGATGAACATCGATGATGCTTCCTGCACATAATAGCATCCCGCATGGAAAAGCGGATCAAAAGTGAATGAAGGCCGGCTTTCGAGGTAGTATCCTTCATGACTCCAAAGCACATTTTCGTTACTTTTAAGGGCGGACCTTTTAAATGGGTTTAACCTGACAGAGGTAGGCGCATCCGAATTTTGGTGAGCCTTTACAAAGTTTTCAGCGTCAAATCCCGGTGACCCGGCAAGTTTTGATAAAAAGTTTTCTGGAAAATGGGGACTGTTCATATAGTATCAAAGATACAAAAATAGGCTGTCTGGTAGTTTTGGAAATGCTGCGCGGTGGAAATATGAAAATATTCACCCTAGTTTTCAGCAAGTTAAAAGCTTGTTTCAAAAGTCTTCCATTTTCTTATTGCAGGTACGGGTTTTCTCCTTACATTTGTCTCCCCTTTAGGAAAAGAGGGTACGTTTTTTGAAAGTTTGGGAATAAAAAAATGATACAAAAAAGTGAAAAAAAAACTTGGTAAGTATTAAAAATATTCCCACCTTTGCAGCCCGCAAACGAAGGAATGCGGTTGTTCTTAGAAGGGTTAGAGGGTAAGAAAAAAGGCCTAGCAAAAAATAAAAAAAATAAATTTTGCAAAAGTAAAAAAGGTTCTTACCTTTGCAGTCCCAAAAGAAACAGGGGCTCGAAAGAGCAGAAGAGCCGGAAGCGATTTCCGGGGAAAAGATTGAAAAAGTGGTCACAGCGATGTGAAAACGATATAAAGTTCCGAGCCGTGAGGTGAGTGAACGAAAGTTCTTTAGAAGGTGAATAAATAATTATGAGACGCAGCGAGACGGAAGGTTTTAGGACCGGAAGTCAGAAAAGTTTTTTAAAGACGAGATAGAAAAGGCGTAATACTGTATAAAGATACAAACGTGGGAAAGCAGCAATGCTGGAACACAATACAGATTATAAGATTCTATTGAGTAAATAGAGTCAGAAAGTCAAACAAAACATTATACAATGGAGAGTTTGATCCTGGCTCAGGATGAACGCTAGCGGCAGGCCTAATACATGCAAGTCGGACGGGATTGGGGAGCTTGCTCCCCATGAGAGTGGCGCACGGGTGCGTAACACGTATGTAACCTACCCATATCAGGGGGATAGCCTCTCGAAAGAGAGATTAAGCCCGCATAAAATCACAAGGTGGCATCACCAAATGATCAAATATTTATAGGATATGGATGGGCATGCGGAACATTAGCTAGTTGGTAAGGTAACGGCTTACCAAGGCTACGATGTTTAGGGGATCTGAGAGGATGACCCCCCACACTGGTACTGAGACACGGACCAGACTCCTACGGGAGGCAGCAGTAAGGAATATTGGTCAATGGGCGCAAGCCTGAACCAGCCATGCCGCGTGCAGGAAGACGGCCCTACGGGTTGTAAACTGCTTTTATACGGGAATAAACCTCACTACGTGTAGTGAGCTGAATGTACTGTAAGAATAAGGATCGGCTAACTCCGTGCCAGCAGCCGCGGTAATACGGAGGATCCAAGCGTTATCCGGATTTATTGGGTTTAAAGGGTGCGTAGGCGGCCTATTAAGTCAGGGGTGAAAGACGGTAGCTTAACTATCGCAGTGCCTTTGATACTGATAGGCTTGAATATACTTGAGGTAGGCGGAATGTGACAAGTAGCGGTGAAATGCATAGATATGTCACAGAACACCAATTGCGAAGGCAGCTTACTAAAGTATGATTGACGCTGAGGCACGAAAGCGTGGGGATCAAACAGGATTAGATACCCTGGTAGTCCACGCCCTAAACGATGAACACTCGATGTTGGCGATATACGGTCAGCGTCTAAGCGAAAGCGTTAAGTGTTCCACCTGGGGAGTACGCCCGCAAGGGTGAAACTCAAAGGAATTGACGGGGGCCCGCACAAGCGGAGGAGCATGTGGTTTAATTCGATGATACGCGAGGAACCTTACCCGGGCTTGAAAGTTAGTGAATGATTCAGAGACGAATCAGTCCTTCGGGACACGAAACTAGGTGCTGCATGGCTGTCGTCAGCTCGTGCCGTGAGGTGTTGGGTTAAGTCCCGCAACGAGCGCAACCCCTGTGAATAGTTGCCAGCATGTAAAGGTGGGGACTCTATTCAGACTGCCTACGCAAGTAGAGAGGAAGGAGGGGACGACGTCAAGTCATCATGGCCCTTACGTCCGGGGCTACACACGTGCTACAATGGTCAGTACAGAGGGCAGCAACCTGGCAACAGGAAGCCAATCTCAAAAAGCTGATCACAGTTCGGATCGGGGTCTGCAACTCGACCCCGTGAAGTTGGATTCGCTAGTAATCGCAGATCAGCAATGCTGCGGTGAATACGTTCCCGGGCCTTGTACACACCGCCCGTCAAGCCATGGAAGCTGGGGGTGCCTGAAGCCGGTAACCGTAAGGAGCCGTCTAGGGTAAAACCGGTAACTGGGGCTAAGTCGTAACAAGGTAGCCGTACCGGAAGGTGTGGCTGGAATACCTCCTTTCTGGAGCAGTATTACCCTTATCTTGTCATAAGAACCAGCTGTTCTCATAATTATCACCTTTTATTTAAGCATTAAGGAAAACCCAAAAGATGAAGCCATCAGGGTGCTGTAGCAATGAGCGACAGGACAGGTAGTGGCAGTAGCAGTTGGCAGTAGCAGTTTAGTCTGGAACTGCAAACTAGGAACTGCAAACTAATAAAAAGTCCCGTAGCTCAGTTTGGTTAGAGCACTACACTGATAATGTAGGGGTCAGCAGTTCAAATCTGCTCGGGACTACATTAAGAGATTTATCTAAGGGGGATTAGCTCAGCTGGCTAGAGCACCTGCCTTGCACGCAGGGGGTCAACGGTTCGAATCCGTTATTCTCCACCACACCCTCCGTTTCCTGAAAGGGATAGGATATAATGCAAGTTACCGTACAGGTATGGGGTAACGTTCTTTGACATATTGGAAGAAGTAATTGAAAACAAGAGAAAACAACAGTAGGGCTTAAGTCCGAAGGTTGAAAGTTCTGGGGATCGAAGCCGCAAGGCGGAGTGAACGGGGGCTGACGACTGGAAGATTTGAGAACTAAATAAGACATACCATGACCGAGCAAAAGGCGGCATGAGTAGAAGAAAGTAAGAAAGGGTACACGGGGGATGCCTTGGCTCTCAGAGGCGATGAAGGACGTGATAAGCTGCGATAAGCTCCGGGGATTTGCAAATAAGAATTAATCCGCAGATTTCCGAATGGGGAAACCTAATCAGTTGAAGACTGATTGCATAAATGCGCTAACCCGCCGAACTGAAACATCTAAGTAAGCAGAGGAAGAGAAAACAATAGTGATTTCCTGAGTAGTGGCGAGCGAAAGGGAAACAGCCCAAACCTATATTGTTACGGCAGTATGGGGGTTGTAGGACTACAATGTGGTATATTAAAATGAAGCGGAACAGGGTGGGAAACCTGGCCATAGAGCATGAAAGCTGCGTACGCGTAAGTAATAATAACCTAGTATGTTCCTGAGTACCGCGAGGTCGGAGACGCCTTGTGGGAATTTGCCGGCACCATCCGGTAAGGCTAAATACTACTGAGAGACCGATAGTGAACCAGTACCGTGAGGGAAAGGTGAAAAGAACCCCGAACAGGGGAGTGAAATAGAACCTGAAACCGTGTACTTACAAGCGGTCGGAGCCCTTATGGGGTGACGGCGTGCCTTTTGCATAATGAGCCTACGAGTTACTCCTCACTGGCAAGGTTAAGTAGTTCAGCTACGAAGCCGAAGCGAAAGCGAGTCTGAATAGGGCGTGCAGTCAGTGGGGGTAGACGCGAAACCTTGTGATCTACCCATGGACAGGTTGAAGGTGCCGTAACAGGTACTGGAGGACCGAACCGATAAACGTTGAAAAGTTTCCGGATGATCTGTGGGTAGGGGTGAAAGGCTAATCAAACTGGGAAATAGCTCGTACTCCCCGAAATGTTTTTAGGAACAGCCTGGCGGTTAAGTTATTAAGAGGTAGAGCTACTAATTGGGTGCGGGGGAGTCAAATCCTACCAAATCCAGATAAACTCCGAATGCTTGATAATATACGCTGGAGTGAGGCTCTGGGTGCTAAGGTCCAGGGCCGAGAGGGAAAGAACCCAGACCATCAGCTAAGGTCCCCAAATTACCATTAAGTTGAACTAACGAGGTCCGATTGCACAGACAGCTAGGATGTTGGCTTGGAAGCAGCCATTCATTTAAAGAGTGCGTAACAGCTCACTAGTCGAGCGATCGGGCATGGATAATAAACGGGCATCAAATGGTATACCGAAGCTATGGATTTGCAGCAATGCAACTGGTAGGGGAGCATTCTAATTGCCGGCGAAGCAGGAGCGACAAGCGACTGTGGAGGAATTAGAAAAGCAAATGTAGGCATAAGTAACGATAAGGCGGGAGAGAAACCCGCCCACCGAAAGACTAAGGTTTCCTGATCAACGCTAATCGGATCAGGGTTAGTCGGGGCCTAAGGTGAAGCCGAAGGGCGTAGCCGATGGACAACTGGTTAATATTCCAGTACGTTTTATAACTGCGATGCAGTGACGGAGTAGTGAAACTGACGCGAACTGACGGAATAGTTCGTTAAAGGCCGTAGGTATAGGGGTAGTAGTTAAGTACGCTACCTTTGCTGAAAGCCGATAGTACCGCAAACCTTCGGGGGCGTGGATAGTTCAGGTAATCAGACTTCCAAGAAAACCTGCTAAGCTTCAGGTTATAAAACCCCGTACCGTAAACCGACACAGGTAGTCGAGGAGAGAATCCTAAGGTGCTCGAGTGAATCATGGCTAAGGAACTCGGCAAAATGGCCCTGTAACTTCGGGAGAAGGGGCGCTGTCAGCAATGGCAGCCGCAGTGAAAAGGCCCAGGCGACTGTTTAACAAAAACACATGGCTTTGCAAAATCGAAAGATGAAGTATAAGGCCTGACACCTGCCCGGTGCTGGAAGGTTAAGAGGGGATGTTAGTCGCAAGGCGAAGCATTGAATCGAAGCCCCAGTAAACGGCGGCCGTAACTATAACGGTCCTAAGGTAGCGAAATTCCTTGTCGGGTAAGTTCCGACCTGCACGAATGGTGTAACGATCTGGGCGCTGTCTCAGCCATGAGCTCGGTGAAATTGTGGTATCGGTGAAGACGCCGGTTACCCGCAACGGGACGGAAAGACCCCATGCACCTTCACTACAACTTAACATTGATATCGGATACAGGATGTGTAGGATAGGTGGGAGACTGTGATCCTGCTTCGCTAGGAGTAGGTTAGTCAACGTTGAAATACCACCCTTTTTGTATCTGGTGTCTAACTCCACCAAGTGGAGGACATTGTTTGGCGGGTAGTTTGACTGGGGTGGTCGCCTCCAAAAAGGTAACGGAGGCTTTCAAAGGTAAGCTCAGTACGCTTGGTAACCGTACGGGGAGTGCAATAGCATAAGCTTGCTTGACTGTGAGACAGACAAGTCGATCAGGGTCGAAAGACGGATATAGTGATCCGGTGGTTCTGCATGGAAGGGCCATCGCTCAAAGGATAAAAGGTACGCTGGGGATAACAGGCTGATCTCCCCCAAGAGCTCATATCGACGGGGAGGTTTGGCACCTCGATGTCGGCTCGTCACATCCTGGGGCTGGAGAAGGTCCCAAGGGTTGAGCTGTTCGCTCATTAAAGTGGCACGCGAGCTGGGTTCAGAACGTCGCGAGACAGTTCGGTCCCTATCTGTTGTGGGCGTTGGAAGTTTGAGTGGGGCTGACCTTAGTACGAGAGGACCGGGTTGGACGAACCTCTAGTGAATCTGTTATGGCGCCAGCTGTATTGCAGAGTAGCTACGTTCGGAATAGATAAGCGCTGAAAGCATCTAAGTGCGAAACTAGCCACGAGATGAGACTTCCATTGAGGGTCGTAGGAGACTACTACGTTGATAGGTTACAGGTCTAAAGGTGGTGACATCATAGCCGAGTAATACTAATAACCCGAAGCTTTCTTCGTGAACGGATAAGGTTGTACGCAGCAATGCGTACAACCCCGAACAAACAGATAAATCTATTGCTGTTGTTTTCTCTTATTCAATGACTTCTTTCAATTATGTTTAAGATAGCTAAATGCTGCAAAGCGTTTGGTATATCGAATACTGAACTGGCCTAAAAGCGCAAGCTTTAAGCCTTGAGCGGCAACGCTCAAAAGAAATTCAGGTGCCTATATCGGCGGTGTCCACCTCTTCCCATTCCGAACAGAGAAGTTAAGCCCGCCAGAGCCGATGGTACTGCAGTAAAATGTGGGAGAGTAGGTCGGTGCCCAATCTTAAAGAAGCCCTTCATCCAAAAGATGAGGGGCTTTCTTGTTTAACGGACTTTTGCCAGCCTTAATAGTCGTTAACAATATGAAGACAAGTTAAATCAATTTGCCAAGTTAGCGTGTCTAGCTATTATTCAAACACCGCTCCCCGCTCCTAACTAAGGGAACCACTTAAAAAATTAAGATTAATTTTTAGCTGCACCCATTTTAAATGGGAGACGCGTATCCTGAGCATAGATGTTAATGCCCGGAAAGCAGGTGAATAGGAATACGGTCTTTAAAATGGTCTTTTTTAATTTTATGGTTTGGTATCGTAATGATAACAAATATATCGCGTGGTCATCATGATTTTACCAAGGTGTAATCCCTGTCGCAAAACACCCGCAGAAAGTCGTATTAATCTATTTGATATCAATCTCTGGCTACTAATTTTGTTTATTAAATAAAAACTCAAAAGACATGAAGATAGTACGCGTACAATATACTACCAGGGCTGAGTTTGCAACAATCAACCAGACCAACATTGCCGGCATTGTGAAAGAGCTAAAGGAACTGAACCATCCCGGTATTAAATACTCCTGCTGGATGCTGCCGGATAACAAAACCTTTATGCACTTTGATCAATTCGAAAACGAGGCTGCTCATCAGTCGCTGACTTCATTATCCTCGTTCAAGAAATTCAGTGACGAACTTTGGGCAAGTGGCCTTGAAGTTGAGCCCAAACTGGAACTGCTATCGATTGTAGCATCGACCGAAGAATATTTCTAAAGAGTTCAGCTAAACGGCGCCGGGGATAAATTTACAAAACCTTATATAGTACCCAATTCCCCGTTTCGTACACACGCTGCAGGCTCAGGTTGCTGTCTGAGCGGCGGATGGCGGGCAGGTAACGGCTGTTGAGCTGCGTGTAGCCAAAAAGCGGGTTGGTTTCTGTGGCTATCAGAATGTAATTAACATAATGTTCTGGCGCTTCACTCGCACTCAGGTAGGTTTCCTGGTAGGGCATGGTTAACCTGCCCGCGTGGCGGGTGAATACAGCAACAGGGTAAGCGATAGCGTCGTCCATCATAATCTGTGAATTTGGTGGCAGCGAATTGATATAATCTGCCATCTCTATATTATCGCTCTGCTGGTCAACAGGTATAGGATTAATAATAATTTTGGCAAAGTCCTGCTCCTCGGTGAGGAAAGAACGGTTAAGGAAAATGTAACCGGTTATGAGTTGGAAAACCACAATAATACTAAGCAGTATTTTGATGCCGGTTTGGTTTTTCTGTTCGTGCACCTTCAAAATCATACATAACAAGGCCAGTACCAAAAAGATCAGAAAGTATTCCTGGGCCAGAAATATCTTGTCGTATTTGATCTGCAGAAATTCAACAAAGGCAAATGGTACGGCAATGGTAAGTACCTGGAACGTGCTTTTCCTGTAAAAGTAGATAGCCAGCAGGATCATAGGGCAATACAGCGCAATACTGGCAGTCACCAATGGTGATATCTGTGTAGGGTGATAATGTGCAAAACTGGTGGCCTGCTCAAAAGTGATCTTATCTGCCAGTACCGACCAGGTCGCGTATGGACTCTCCAGGAAATAATCCAAATCGTTGGCATGGGTAAGGTTGAGCATCTTGTAAATCGTGATCGAGGCGAGTGGCAGCACGAATAGGATCACATAAATAGCGAAGGTTTTGTTTACCAGTTTACGCCGAAGCGGGGGACTGTTAAAGCTTTGATATAGCCTGAAGATGGTTTCTTTTTCGCCCAGATTCAGACTTTGCGTCGCAATAAAAAGTATCAGCGGGATAAAGAACAGCGTGAGCCAGATGAATTTATAATCGCAAAATACCAGTATTACCAGGCATATGCTGGCAATAGAAATATGGAAGGTGGTGTTTGATGAATAAAACCTGATAATATGGTAAAAGAACAGGTAAAAGAAAATGAGTACCATGTATATGGCTCTGCCCGAGCAGGCCGTATAGAGCAATCCCGGATGAAACAGGAACAGCGCAATGAGCAATATGAGGTAAAAAATATCGCCGGTGCGCTTTGCCAGCGTCGATGCCATTACATAAAACAGGAGGGCCGTACCTAGGGCAGAGGCAATAACGGGTGCCAGTAATTTACTGATGAACGAGAAAAATACCGTGCCGTAAAAGGGCAATACCGGAGTGGTGAGGCCCATTACCTTCAGCCGGTTTCCTAACCCTTCTGATAGTATTTTGGCTTTTTCGATATAAAAAAGCGATTCCTGGTTGTAATAGCCCAGCTTATTTAAATAGATACCCAGCACGAGGTAATAAGCAGCGATGATCAGCGTAACGAGCAGGATATGTAAGCCTTTAATGTTCCTCATTGTTAACTGATGACGTTCGTTGCGCTGTTAATTTTACTCAGTCCGTGATCGGTTTTTTCCCAGTAAAATGGTTTTACTATGAGCTGATACAGGCCCATATAGGCCGCGGCGGAATGCATGAGCCAGTATACCGGATTGGCAATGGCAAATAGGATCAGTTCATAGAAACGTCGTTTAAACACCGCCATCATATTGACGTAGATCATCAGAATGTTGCCTACCATCAGGTTGAAGATGCTTATAAACAAAACCCAGTCCGGGAAAAGCATTTTTACAGATGCGATATTAAATACCACATAAGCCAGAAATATGAACAGCAGGATGGGATAAACCAAAAAGGTAAGCGGCGTGGCGCCGACGAAAAAGTTGAAGCCCAGAAATCCTCTCCAGCCTATCTTGCGCACCAGTTTTGCCGGGTTACGCATGTGCACCAGATAGGTTTGCATATAGCCTTTTATCCATCTCGAACGTTGTCTTATCCAATTGAACGGTTCATTATTAGCTTCTTCGTAGGTAGTGGAGTTAACAATGGCCACCTTATATCCTTTGGCATAGGCACGTACGCCCAGGTCAGCATCTTCGGTCACGTTAAAAGGATCCCAGGCACCCAGCTCAAGCAGGTTTTCCATCTTAAAGTGGTTACTGGTACCACCCAGCGGGATGGGAATATCCAAAGTATCCAGTCCGGGCAGCATATAATCAAACCAGTAGGAATATTCGAGGGTAAACATTCGGGTCAGGAAGTTCTCGTTGCGGTTGAAATAGTTCAGTGCGCTTTGCACGCAGATGAAGTTCTCTGGCAGCTTATTAAAAAGCATCACTACTTTTTTAAGCTGGTCAGAATCCGGTATATCTTCGGCATCATAAATGGTAAGGTATTTGCCACGCGAAAAATGCAGCCCATAGTTACAGGCTTTAGGCTTGGTTTTAGGGAAATGGTAAGGCACGACAATTACCTCAAATACTGCAGGAAAGTCTAGGTTACGGACCGCATCCAATGTAAGGTCGTCATCTTCCTCTACCAGTAGTTTGACATCCAGTTTATGGCGGGGATAATCGATGCTCTGCAAATTCCAGATTAGTTTTTTTATCAGCAGCTCTTCTTTATATACCGGCAGCAGTATGGTATAGATTGGCAGCTCATCCTCTACGATTTCGCGCAACTCGTGTTTTTCAACTGCCTGGTGCAGTTCAAATCTCGATCCGACCAACGAAAGGAACAGCTTAAAAACAATGGCAACCAGGAAAAACGTGCTCATCACCACGTTGAGGATGATGACGACTGTCTTAAAATTCAGAACCAGGCCTGCTGCAAGCAGTCCCAGCAACGAGAAGAAGAATACGAGCTGCGGGGTGGTAAAAGTAACCAGCGCCGAACTATCGGGATCACTGTTTAAGAGTTCAAATACGGCTGATTTAACAAAATGATCTCCCAGCAGCTTATGATTCATCCAGGTGATATCGAGGTCTTCGGCCACAATGATCTGAGGTTCCCGATTGAAGCTCATCCGGATAAAGTCTATAAACAGCTGGTCGGTCGGATCAGCCATGAGCGTTACTACCTTGTTTTTTTCTATGCGTAAAGGCAGGGCCAGGCGGGCGTTGGCAAACGAAAGGTCCACCTTATCGAGAACCGCCCTGTCATATTCCTCCTCTCTTACCGGCTTAAGGGAATAACCGGCATGGGTAATGGAACGCAGGTAATTTTTGCGGGATATATAACCATAAGTCAATGCTACCTTTAGGAAAGATAAGTCGGTCTTCGCTGAAAAATCTTCAATCATTTCCCGTTCAGCCGGTTTAATAAAACCATCATTAACCAAAAGTTCAGGGATTGAGATTTTCATTGTATTGTATAGAGGTTGATCATTTTTCAAGAACCTTTGGCAAAACAGCGTTCTACCAAAGGTTTCTTAAAGTGGTGATTCAGGTGTATATATCTTCTAAACTTCCGCTGCCTATTCATTAAATAGTTCCTGCGACCTTTGAACTTTCGAGCGCACGTAAAGGAAGGACATCAGTATCAGTACCAGTATTCCGAGCAAAATATACAGGTTATAGTTCTCCCAAAAACGTGTCAGTGCGCTTTTGGTATCTATATATTGCAGGTTCTCGCTTGATTTGCTGATATTGAACAGGTATTTATTGCCATTAACATCGGATACACATACGTTGCTTGAAAGCGTCGACAATTGTTCGGTAATTGATCTAGATGCTGCAGTAAATGCATTGCTCAGGTCTTTTCCCGTGGCCGTCAGCACCAATACGGCGTTATTACTTCGTCCGTAAAATATCTGGGCCAGACCGTTGGAAACCGAATCCGACAGCGAGTAAACCGGTTTGTTATTTTCGTTATTGATACAACCGGAATTGTTTATTAAAGCTTATCGGCGCATCAGGGAACAGGGTCATCAGCTGGTCGTGCTGTGATAATAGCGCGACGATGTTATATTTTTTCAGATCAGCAGCATTCACCTGGTCTGAATAGACAAATTCAGGGAAATTATTAGAGTTGATATTATTATTCAATTCGTAAATGATCTCGCCCATGGCAGTAGCGGCATAACGGGCATATTCTTTGGTAACCACGATGCGGGTCGTACCGGTGTTAAACGCCTCAGGATATTGGTAGAAGCTGAAGTCGTTCGTGATAAATGGATTTTTTGATTCCAGGTATGATTTATCCACGTCTATCTCGGCAAAGAAATTGGTAAACGAGTTGATGCAATTGCCGCTGCTTGGATAGATTCTGAATTCAGCCTCAATGCTGTTGTATTTATGATGCTGATAACGGTTTATCGTTACCGATGTGTTGAATTTTCCTGATGCATCCAGTCTTTCACTGCTGATCAGGGCACCATTGAGATAGATGTTAAAATAACCACGGTCGCCCGGAGATAAGCTGCTGTAATTACCCGCAAAATGTATCTCAACTTCTTTCGGTGTAAAGCTAAAATCACTGTTTTTAAAGCTGTACACATTGGTCAATGAGCCAATGCCGGACATAAAGTTAGGAGCACCGCCTACTTGGCTCAGGGTTAGTTTGGAACGGTTTTCATCAACGGATTTATAGTAATTGTTGATAGCATTGTTACCAGCAGGAATTCGCCGAAGGATGAATTCAGAATATTCAAATTTCCCAGCGTGGTAATTGTTTTTTCGTACCCGGTGTCATCAGCGCCGGTAATAAACAGAATTTCACCGGGTTGGGTGATTTTAACGTCTGATTTTGCAGTATCCTGGAAAGTTACCAGTGATTTGCTCAGATACAATAAGCCTTGTCCCGCAGCGGGCTCCACTTTTAACAAGCCTTTCTTATCCTCAGGCAGACTGGCTATGTTGCCGACCATGATGTAGTTTTTGATACTGTCTGGAAGCTGATCAGCCTGGAATACCCTGATATCCTTGTTCAATGCACTTTTTAATCTTGAATATGCCCATGCCACTGCTTTCAGGTCGTGCAGGGTTGGATTAACGGGATACACAATTGCCCTTTTTGACTCGAAGCAGTTGCTGATGTTTACATTTTTAAAGAAATTATCATTGGTCTTTACGAGCGACAGGTAGGAATAGTCTTTCACTTTCACCCACATTGCCGGGTTATCAAGGTCCTTACATTTGTCGTCATTGACGGTAAGCAGCGTTTTAACCTGAATTTTCAGAAACTTATCCGCCGACAGGTCCTCCGGTGTCAGATTGATCACGATCTTTTCAACAGTATCCTTGCTAAGGCGCGCACTGTAGGCAGGTCTTTCGTTGATAACGATATTCACAAAGGAGTGGTCCTTTATCAGGGCCTGCGAAGGCTCAATATATAATACCAGCTTACTTCCTTTCATTTCAACAAGCGGACTGATCTTTAAATAGAACGAACTGGCTCCGATCATTCCGTAAACGGATGCATCGTTGTGTCCCATTGCCTTGAATGATACAATGCTTTGCGCTATTGAGGATGTACTTAATAGCAACGCAAGTGCTAAAAGGCGTAAAAATTTGTTCATTGATCTAATTATTAGTTGATTACGTTGAATTCTACTCTGAAATAATTGCCGTTTTCGTCGCTGCGGTAAATCAGCGCACCACCCATCTCCTGGGTCATCAGCTTGGCAATCGACAGGCCCAGGCCAAGCCGGCTTTCGATATTACCGGATGCGTCGTTTAAAGTTTTCAGTTTATTAAACATCATATCCAGTTCTTCCTGGCCTATGGCAATTCCTTCGTCCACTATTTCGAAGATGAACTTTTGGCGTTGCAGGCTGGTGATCACTTTTATATTGTTGTTGGTTTGCGAAAATTTAATGATGTTGGATAGCAGGTTCTGAAATATCTGCCCGGTAAATACCGGTCCAGTTTGACGTTGAGCGGTAATTTCAGGATGTCGTCGATCAGATGGATATTTTTCATCTGTGCCGTTTCTATCAGGCCTCGGTAAACATGCTGCACTTCGGCATTGATATCAAAAATCTCCAGGTTAAATTTCATTTCCGGAGCTTCAATCTCCCTTACGTCCATCAGCTTATTGAGCATATATTGCATTTTTTCGGCAGATTCTCCTATATATCCCACAAATTCTTTCTGATCATTGCTCAGACGATCCCTCTTCTTCCTTTACCATATTGTTACTCATGATGATTGAGCCAATCAGGTTTTTAAGGTCGTGCCCAGCAATATTGATAAAGCTGTTTTTTTGCTCATCGAGCTTGCGCAGCTTCTCATACTGCATATCAATGATGTTGTTTTTTTCGGTGATGTCCCTGTTTTGCGATTTTAACTGCTCGTTCGATTTTTCAATCAGGATCTGCGAACGGACGTCGCGCACTATCACTTTAAAGCGTGCATTGGGTATAAGGCAGGAAATAACCAGTACGATGAAAAAGTACTGGCCCCCGTTATTGATAAAAATATCGATGCTGTATTCGGCGAAGAGGTTAAAAAACACGGCCAGGAGCAGCAAGGCAAGGAGTGCCTGGATAACAGAATTAATGGGCTCCCAAAATACCTGCAGGTTAAAAAATAATATGACCACCGAGTAAATCAGGAAATAGACATTCAGATTCTCCGGGTTGACTATTGCACACAAAAGTGCCGAACAAGCCGAAAGGAGAAAAAAGGATATATGCAGCAACAGCTTATAATTGCCGTGTTTGCTTTGGTAGAAATTGAATAAAATATAGATGATGAGTACAATGATGATACGGGCGATAAAGAACTGCATCCAAATACCAGGTGCGTAGATAAAATCAATGATGCTGAAAAGCGGAAAAAGGAAGATGATCGCCCAGATCACGATATTGGCCTGGTACCAGGCTTTTTTAATGATCTCTTTTAAAAATTCGTCTTTACTAATTTGAACAAACATTATAAAAGTTGTCTTAGTTTTTTAATTAGGTTAAAATTAGCACAGCGCTTAGCTACAGTAGTAAAATAAAAATAAGTGAAAAAAAAGCTGCATTCAACATTGTTTTTTAACATGCTGTTAGTAACACTTAGATTACCTGCGCCTTTCACAAATGCAAAAAGCAATCCACAAACGTCTATTTGACGCGCCGAAATTTTTAAAAGAGCCAAAAGCCTGGAAAGCAAGGTGAGCACCTGCTGAGCGGAGTAAATTTGGAATAACGGTATCCTGAACAAAAATGTCATCATAGTATTTGATTTTCAGCTACTCATGCAGCGCTTGTTTTGAAAATGTTATCCCGGGCTGCAGACCTCCAAACGGATAAAATTTTGAAACAATAGTTCCGGCACAAATCGATAAAATCTTAGATTTTGCGGTTTATACGCTTTTATGACGATGATTTGTTGCTGTTTTTCCAATTTAAATAACAGCGTGTAAAATGCTGAAAATCCGAAGGTTAATGAGGCGTGAAAGATCGGCGGGACGAATGATTTTATAGTGGCGCCAGTGTTATGATCTTAATAATCAGGCGATCACCGGAATCAATGCCCATATTTATCTAAATAGCTGATAGTCAAATTGATACAACGGAATCACGCTCAAGAAAAGGAAAGACGTGCTCGCAGAAGCCGAAAAAGGTATACTTTGAATATTTATTATGGCTTTTTGTTTAACGCCCGGCAGGCGGAAGCTCTGGCGGAAGGCAATCGGGGTCTCAATTCCATATAACGAGGAAAATTTTCCAAGCCCGGGCCCCAAAAAACAAGGATGCAGGTCTCCCAACCGTTAATTAGCAGCCAAATTTTGCCCCCGGATAGATTTGCCCGTCGGTCAGACTGCTCCCGGGAAGCAAAGCGGCTGCCAAACTATTGCAAAAATCCTTTGCAAATTACTTGTTATAAATAGTTATCTTTGCAACTTAACCACAATTATGAGATTTTTTGAGGAAAAGCGCCAGGAGGTGATGAAGCATATTGAAAAATTTATGCTTCTGAAAATCCATGAATACCTTAAGCCGGTGGACACCATTTGGCAGCCATCTGATTTTTTGCCGGATGCGACCAGGGAAACCTTTTTCTCAGAGATTAAAGAATTGCAGGAAAGCGCCGCAGGTTTATCATACGACCTGATTGCCGTTTTGATTGGGGATACCATCACCGAAGAAGCGCTGCCCACCTACGAATCATGGCTGACCATGGTTGATGGTGTCTCAAGGGACGAAGAAGGCGGCTGGATGAAATGGACCCGTCATTGGACCTCGGAAGAAAACCGCCATGGCGATTTGCTCAATAAATATCTGTACCTGTCTGGCCGCGTTAATATGCGGATGATGGAAGTATCAACCCAGTATCTTATTGCTGATGGTTTTGATATCGGTACGGGCGCTGATCCTTACAGAAACTTTATTTATACATCGTTCCAGGAGCTGGCAACCAACGTTTCGCATCGCCGCGTGGCATCACAGGCTAAAAAGGATGGTGATACCTTACTGTCAAAAATGTGTGGTGTAATAGCCGGTGATGAAGCCCGTCATGCCAAGGCCTATAAATATTTTATAGAAAAAATATTTGAAGTGGATCCGAACGAAGCCATGCTGGCTTTTGAAGATATGATGCGAAAGAAAATCGTAATGCCTGCACATTTCCTTCGTGAAGTTGGATTAAAAGTGGGACAAACTTTCGGACATTTTACCGATGCTGCGCAGCGTTTGGGCATTTACACAGCGGTTGACTATGTAGATATATTAAAGGAATTGCTCGAAGACTGGCACATAGAAAGCGTTAATGATCTGAATGAAAGCGGTGAAAAGGCACGGGATTATTTGATGGCACTTCCGAACCGCTTACTGCGTGTTGCTGAACGAATGAAAAATCCAATGCTTGAATATAAATTCAGTTGGATAAACAGCTAAAATTCACTCCTTTTCATTGATATTAAATCCCGGCGTTTTGTAGTCTTTGGCTATATAGTCGTCGGGTATTGCGATATGATTCCCGTCTCGTAACGAGGTATAGTGTGGCGACATGATCTCAACGCCGGCTTCGTTAAATTTATCCTGGATGTTTTGGTGCAGCATTGCATACGTTTTTCCCATTTTCAAAGGCGCCCGGGTATAGGCATTTATCTGGTAGGTTACATAAAAATCATTCAGATCGGTTTGAAGTACAAACGGTTTGGGGTCACTTATTATCTCATCGGTCGATTCAGCAGCGCTTATCAGCAACTGGTGTACAATTCGCCAGGGAGCATCGTAGCCTATGGTAACGCTCGTATGCAGGATTAGCCCGAGCGTACCGGATGAGGAGGTATAATTTATCGTATGCCCGCTCAGGATAGTAGCATTGGGCAATGTGATGTCCTCATTTTTTATCGTTCGTATCCGGGTAACCAAAAGATTTTTTTCTGTAACGGCCCCGAATGTTTCACCGACCTTGATCACGTCGCCTACCTTAAAAGGTCTCATGTACGTTAAAACGAGTCCAGCAACAATGCTCGATATTGCTGATGAGGAACCCAGGGAAAACAAGAGGCCTAAAAAAACGGTGACCCCCTGAAATACCTTCGAATCCGATCCGGGCAGGTAAGGGAATATAACGATGAACATAAAGGCATAAAGCAGCACCCTGATGATGTTATAGGTGGGCATGGCCCAGTCCGGATAAAAGCCCTTGATGCGAATGGATTCACTCCTGATCTCGTTGGTGACAAATCTTACCGCTTTGACGATATAGTGCGTTACCATGTAGATTACGATTATGGCCAGCAGGTGCGGAATAAAATGATATAATGCCAGTAAAATGGCCTTTAAGGGGCTCACAATATAGCTCAGTAATAGCGTGGCCAGTGGCTTTGATGCCGGGAATATGAAGAACATAAATGGCAAAGACAAGTAAACCAGCATGAAGATTATAAAAAGCCGCAGTACAGTAACGGCACCGACGATAAAAGGGAGTAATTTGTTTGCCGGTAGCACGGGGGCGCCCTTCTGAGCCAGCTTGTCCAGGCGTGTTTTCCAGGCAACTTCAGTCCTTGATTTTATCCAGTTGAAGGCGATGTTGACAAATGCTATTAAAATGACAAGCACCCCGATTATTGCAAGCGCCTGTAGTATGTTGGCAACGATTTGCCGGGTGCTGTTGTGCGTGAAAACGTCACCCAACTTCTTTTTTAAAATAACCAGATAACTGGCTGCAAGTTCCTGCCGGTTCAGCTCTGAAAATGAAGCATCTTTCTCGCTGACTGCAAAAATCACCTGCGACTGATAGAAAATTATTGAAAGAGCGCTGTCATTTTTTAACCTGAGCGAGTCAGCATTGAAATCCAGGCGGTCAACCAGCGCTTTGATGCGGCTGGTGACCGTTTTGGCGCGTTCCTTCGTGGTAAAAAGGCCTCGGCCGACATAAAATTGGAATAAAGTATCGTTTTTGATAATTACCGGCTCGCCCGTTGGTTCGGATTGTTTTTGCGCATTGGCAAGCTGGAAGGCCAGTGCAAAACATGGTATGCAGATTAGAATACAGAACCTTTTCATAAGTCGGTTATTAGGTTAAATTACTCATTCAGGTAGGTAAAAAATCATCCTTCCTGTAGCAAATCGGTTCCAAATTTCCCTGAAACATCGTTAAACAAGTCGTTGAGAATTGATTCTACGGTTAGCGAGTTAACATCGTCCACATAATGTTCTGACCTTGTTATCCATAATTCAGCCCCCCTTATCTTTATGTTGAATAAAGCGTCCTGATATAATTCGGGTAGTGCTATTTCGATCGAATCGCCCGAGTGGGTCACCTTAAAATGTAAATCAATGCCACGGTGCTGTCGGAACAGGGCATCGAGTTTTTCTTCAATATGTTCGCATAGCTTGGCCGGGTTGATTCGGTTATGCAGTGTGATGATTTTCATAGAAATGGTTAAATAAATAGCTACAACTGTTGCATGCTTTTGTTTCGGATGAACATTTGCAGCTTCAAAAATTTATAGGGTATATTTAGGAATGAAAGTTTCACTACGGGCGGCAATAGAAAAAACAGTATTGCTCGTCATGGGCATTTTATCCGCGGCAATGGGCCTGAAAGGGTTTCTGCTTTCAGGCAAATTTATCGATGGCGGTGTTACCGGTATATCCATGCTGGTATCTGCCACCACAGGGCTACCACTTTCAGTACTACTTTTTTTTATTAATGTTCCATTCCTTGTCGTGGGATACCGGCGCCTGGGCCCTGTTTTTGCTTTGAGCAGCACCCTGTCAATTGCGGGCTTGTCGCTTTGCCTGGCGTTTGTTCAGTTTCCCGTCATCACGCATGACCATTTGCTGACCGCCGTTTTCGGAGGTTTTTTTATTGGGGTGGGAATAGGACTTGCAATCAGAGGCGGTGCGGTGCTTGACGGCACTGAAATAGCCGCGCTGCTGGTCAGCCGCCGCTCCCAGCTGCTAAAAGTAAATGATGTAATCCTGCTGCTTAATGTGATTATATTTTCGGCCGCTATGTTTGTTCTCGGCGTTGAAGACGCACTCTATTCGATACTTACTTATCTGGCAGCCTCACGTATGGTTGATTTTATTTTAAACGGCATTGAGCGCTATACCAGCATTACCATCGTGTCAGCCAAAGGCGAACTGATAAGGAAGGCAATTACTGAAATGGGGAGGGGTGTAACTGTATACCAGGGGAGCAGCGGGTATGGCAAAGATGGCCATATCAACACGCCGCGTGATATTGTATTTACTGTCGCTACCCGGCTGGAGATTCCTGCCATAAAACAAAGGATACTGGCAATTGACCCGTCCGCGTTTATCGTTCAGCAAAGTATTGACGATACCACCGGCGGTTTGCTTAAAAGAAAGCATGCACATTAAAACAATTATCTTTTAATCTGATTTTCATATAATCATTATTTACCGCATATGAACTACAAATTGCTTGGCCGCTCTGGCCTCAAAGTTTCAGAACTATGCCTGGGCACAATGGGCTTTGGCACCGAGAACGGATGGGGCGCCGACCGAGACGCCAGTTTTGCCATTATCGATGCTTATGCCAATGCCGGAGGGAATTTTCTGGACACAGCCAATATCTATAAGCTGGGTACCAGCGAAAAGATCATTGGGGATTATCTCAGTAACCACGACCGGGATTATTTTGTTGTTGCCACCAAATACTCGCTGAAGGACAATTCCACGAATCCCAATGCGTCGGGAAATAACCGGAAAAATATGATGCGCAGCGTGGAAGCAAGCCTTAAACGTCTCAATACAGAATATATCGATCTGCTGTATCTGCATATTTGGGACGATCTGACGCCCATTGACGAGGTACTTCGGGGAATGGACGATCTGGTCAGGCAGGGAAAGGTCAATTATGTCGCGATCAGCGATACACCGGCCTGGGTAGTGGCAAAAGGAAATACGCTGGCTGAACTGATGGGCTGGAGCCAACTTATTGCGTTGCAGATCGAGTATAGTTTAATCGCCCGCACACCCGAACGAGAGCTGATTCCCATGGCCAGGCATTTCGGAATGACGGTTTTACCCTGGGCGCCGTTGGGGGGCGGCGTGCTCACGGGCAAATACATTCGCGGGGAAAAGGGACGTATAAAACCAGAAAGCAAAAGATTGAACGATCGTGCCGTGGAAATCACCAAAGCTGTGGTGACCATTGCTGACGAGTTGGGCGTTTCGCCCGGCAACGTTGCGCTCCGGTGGACCATGCAACAGAACTTTCACTGCATACCCATCGTTGGTGCAACCAAATTAAGTCAACTTGAGGATAATCTTAAAACGGTCAGTGTTTCCCTGAGTGATGCACAACTGAAACAACTTGACCAGGCCAGCGCGATCGAACTAGGGTTTCCCGGCGAATTTTTCAGGGAAGAGGGCGTTCAGCTCAATACCTTCGGCGGCTTTTATCCCAGCGTGGAGAAAAGATATTAGAATAGGGCCCCATAGGGGCCCTTCGTTTTTTAGATCATCACTTCATTGCATTGATCAGAGGTGTTTGATCGTAGTAGGACATTTCCAGATTTATTTTTCCATCTTTATTAAACTCATCGAATTGTACCAGGTAAAACTTGGCTGTCTTCTTGGTTTTCTTGTTAACAGCCGTTACCACCCACCAGGACTGTACGGTAAAGGGATCTTTTTCGTATTGCAGTCCATCGGGATATCCTTGTTTGGTCACTGTCAATTGATCCCAATTGTTCTTTATATATGCCCATGATTTTTTTACCGTATCCAGATTAAATCGTTTGGCGCTGGAGGGATCGTAAAATTTAGCCGTGTCTGCATACAGTTTGGCATAACCATCCCAGTCATTTTTTAAAAATAGATCTACCGATTTATTTACTACGTCGATATACGGGTGCTCTTTGTAAATGGTGCCGTTTTTTTGCATGGTTTGAGCGTCGGCACCACAGGCCAGCAAGGAGAATAACACGATCAATAATGTTTTCATGGTTTTTAAAATTAAAGGTTAATAAAATGAGTGAATGAAACAATGGAATTTAAAACGCAAAATATATATCAATTTAACAGACTAGTTATGAGAAAGTTATAAAAAAAGTTATTTAATATTTCCTGCCGAACATTTTATGTCTGAAACAATAGTCGCTGGTGCCCACCTTTGGCAAAAAAAAGAAATTCTGCCCTGGTAGCCGCTGGCGTAACAGGGACGAAGAAGCCAGGACGATTACCTTCAGGTGGAAAAACGTAAGTAAATGATATCTTATTCGCCGGTATACGGGTCTTTTATCTTCCTGGAGGAGTAGGTAATGTTTGAGAAAGTTACTTTGCAACCCTTCCCTGTAGGGGATTGGGCCATAAAGCCGAGTTTAACAGGCTTGGTGGTATTAAATTGCAGGTGCCTGACCAGGAACCATTTTTTGCCATCCGAGGAATAATACAGGGTGATCACGTTATCTGCTTTGGCAATTTTATAAAATACCCGGTTGGCGGTGATGGCAACCGAATTGCAATCGTCTGAAATTTCTTTTGTAGCCACGCTCACCACACGGTGCATGCCTGTGTAGTCTTTTTCAAAGCAGAATTTTATCCAGTTCAGTTTATCGGCTTCCAAGACGATGGCTCCGCCATCCCATTTACTGGTAAAATCATGGTGGATCTCCGCCGTCAGTACAAAATTTGCATCGGCAATAAAGGATAATCTGGGTGCATTATCGGTATTGTACGTTACATTCGGATCGCGGAACATGTCTGTTTTTTCACCCGCTTCGATGAAAATACTTTCCGGGCTTATTTTAAAATCGATGGGTTTGTTTATCCATGACAAGGGATGTGGGATGGCGGAATATTTATAGGTTTGAGCTTGTGTACCGCTTGCTGCCAATGTGATAGTAACAATTAACGCTGTGATGTTAAAGAGCCGATTTTCCATTGTTTTAATCTTTTAAATTTTCTTGAATATTTTTCTTATCAGGCGTCAGGGAAGAATAAATTTAAGCAAAATCATGATCCGATCCATGCCCTTGACTATCGATTGTTAAGGGCTGCACGTGCCTTTTTGGATCCTGAATTGCAGGCAGGCCTTATGACCCAGCAGCAGGCATTGGACCTGCTGATGACTGACGTCGTGCAGTCTCATGCATTTGCCGAGCAGGAAGTGCAGCGGTACACTTTGAGAGCCCCCGGCCAGGCCAACAGCTACTTTTACGGATATACCAAATTGCTGGCGCTTCGCAAAGAAACGGAACAGGCCCTGGGCAGCAAATTCGACCAGCAGCATTTTCATGACTTTATATTGTCCCAGGGGATTTTGCCGCCGGGGCTTGTCAGGGATGCAGTAATGATTGAATTTGTACAAAAGGAGAAATCAAAATAAAGCAAGGGGCTCAGGAATATTTACCTTCCTGAGCCCCTGCTTATAATTTTTTTTGCATGGCGCGAAACGAATAACTTTTACATATTCCTTCGGTACTGTCCGCCTACCTCATACAAAGCATGGGATATCTGCCCGAGTGAGCAGTATTTACATGCTTCCATCAGGCTTTCGAAAATGTTTTCTCCGGCTATCGCCTTGTTTTGCAGCTCTTTTAATAGCCCAGGTGCCTTCTGTGCATTCCGATGCTGGAAAGCCTCCAGTGCCGCGATCTGGAATTGCTTTTCTTCTTCTGTCGCCCGGATCACTTCGGAAGGCGTAATGGTTGGCGATCCTTTTTTATTGAGGAAAGTATTTACGCCGATTATCGGGTATTCGCCAGTATGTTTCAGGGTTTCGTAGTACAGGGATTCTTCCTGTATTTTGCTGCGCTGGTACATGGTTTCCATGGCGCCCAAGACCCCGCCACGATCGTTGATAGCGTTTAAATTCAGCTAATACCGCTTCCTCCACCAGCTCTGTTAATTCTTCAATAATAAACGCACCCTGCATCGGGTTTTCATTTTTGGCTAGTCCCAGTTCGCGGTTGATAATAAGCTGAATGGCCATTGCTCGGCGTAACCGATTCTTCAGTAGGCGTAGTAATAGCCTCATCATAAGCATTGGTATGCAGCGAGTTGCAGTTATCATAAATGGCATATAAAGCCTGCAGTGTAGTGCGGATATCGTTAAAGTCGATCTCCTGCGCATGCAGCGAACGCCCGCTGGTTTGTATATGGTATTTTAGTTTTTGCGAGCGGTCGTTGCCCTTGTATTTATTTTTGATGGCTTTGGCCCAAATCCGGCGCGCCACACGACCGATTACCGAATATTCCGGATCGATCCCGTTGGAGAAGAAAAACGACAGGTTTGGCGCAAAATCATCAATATGCCATGCCCCGGCTCAGGTAATACTCGACGTAGGTAAAACCGTTGGACAGCGTAAAAGCCAGCTGGGTGATGGGATTGGCGCCAGCTTCGGCAATGTGATAGCCTGAAATGGATACCGAATAAAAATTGCGTACCCTGTTATCGATAAAATACTGCTGGATATCGCCCATCATCCGCAGTGCAAATTCGGTGGAGAAGATGCAGGTATTTTGCGCCTGGTCTTCCTTCAATATATCCGCCTGCACTGTACCGCGAACGGTGGCGATCGCCTCGTTTTGACCATTTTATACACATCTGCTGGCAGGACCTGGTCTCCGGTTAACCCGAGCAGCATCAAGCCCAGGCCGTTATTTCCTTTGGGTAGATTACCGGCATATGCTGGCCTTTGCAGCCCATTATCCTCATACACCTGTTTGTAGTTCGCCTCTACCAGGTGCTCCAGCTTGTGTTCGTGTATATATTTTTCACATTGCTGGTCAATTGCAGCATTCATGAAATAACCGAGCAGCATCGGCGCAGGTCCGTTAATGGTCATTGACACCGATGTGGAAGGATTGCACAGGTCAAAACCGGAATACAATTTTTTTGCATCATCCAGCGTAGCTATGCTTACGCCCGAGTTGCCGATTTTTCCATAAATATCAGGACGGGTGTGGGGATCTTCGCCATAAAGGGTTACCGAATCGAAAGCCGTGGAGAGCCGGTGGGCGGGCTGTCCGAGCGACACATAATGGAATCGCTTGTTGGTACGCTCAGGGCCGCCTTCACCTGCAAACATACGGGTAGGGTCTTCCCCCTCCCGCTTGATAGGGAACACGCCGGCAGTATATGGGAACTCACCCGGCAGATTTTCGGTGAGCAGCCAACGCAAAATATCGCCCCAGGCCTCATAGCGGGGCAGGGCGATCTTTGGCACTTTCAGTTGTGAAAGTGAGGTGTAAAAAAGAGGCTGACGTATCTCCTTGTCCCGGACTTTGTATATCAAATCATCAGCCTTATATTTTTTTACCGTTTCCGGCCATTCATTCAATAATCGTTTGCAATCAGGGTGCAGATGGCCTTCCAAATGTTTGTATACATCTTTAAGACCCTCCTGCTGGGTAAGGTCAAGGCCGTGCTCTTTTATCGCCTCCATGGTGCCGCTGACCTGGTACATCTGTTGCGCTATCCTGCATTGTTCATTCACCCATTCATTATAAGCCTGGCTGCTTTCCGCAATTTCAGCCAGGTAACGTACCCTATCCGGCGGAATAATATATAATTTCTCGGACTCGCCCCAGTGTAATGCAGCTGCGTCGTATTTTTTTCCGATAAATTCAACCCCGGTTTTTGCTTTGATGGCTTGCATCAGCGCTTCAAACAGATTGTTCATTCCCGGATCATTGAACTGTGATGCCATTGTTCCAAACACAGGCAGGTCTTCGTCTTTGGCGGTAAAGAGCTGATGGTTGCGTTTGTATTGCTTGCGCACATCACGTATTGCATCCAGGGCACCACGTTTGTCAAATTTGTTCAGGGCCACGATATCGGCAAAATCCAGCATGTCGATCTTTTCCAGTTGCGTGGCAGCGCCAAACTCGGGTGTCATGACATAAAGTGACAGATCGCAATAATCGGTGATCATGGTATCGGATTGGCCGATGCCCGATGTTTCCACAATGATCATATCGAAATCTGCGGCTTTACATATATCGATCGATTCCTGGACATACCTTGACAAAGCCAGATTGGCCTGCCGCGTTGCAAGTGAACGCATATAAACGCGCGGATTATTGATAGAATTCATTCGGATACGGTCACCCAGTAAGGCGCCGCCGGTTTTTCGTTTTGATGGGTCTACGGAGATTATGGCCATCGTTTTATCGGTCTCCATCAGGAACCGGCGCACAATCTCATCTACCAGCGAGGATTTTCCCGCCCCGCCTGTACCGGTGATGCCCAAAACCACGCCCGGCTCCCGCGCTCCCGTTGGAGCGGAGACTTTGATTGATTTTATTCCTGCTGCTATGGGTAAAGGAGCGCCGAGCTTTTCATTTTCTGCCAGCGTGATCATCGATGCGATCGCTTTGCTGTTCTTTTCCGGCAGGTGCTTAAGTTCACCGTTAAGTTGAGTCACTGTAGCAAAATCACTTTGTTTGAGCATATCATTGATCATGCCTTGCAATCCCATCGTACGACCGTCATCGGGCGAATAGATTCGCGCTATGCCGTAATCCTGCAGCTGTTTTATTTCTTCCGGCAGGATCACACCACCACCACCGCCGAAGATCTTGATATGTCCGGCACCACGCTCTTTCAGCAGGTCGTACATATACTTGAAATATTCCATGTGGCCGCCCTGGTACGATGTAAGGGCAATTCCCTGAACATCCTCCTGTATCGCGCAGTTTACCACCTCATCTACCGAGCGGTTATGCCCGAGGTGAATTACCTCGGCACCGGACGATTGTAAAATGCGGCGCATGATATTGATCGTAGCATCATGTCCGTCAAACAGCGAGGCTGCGGTCACAAAGCGTATTTTGTTTTTGGAAGTATAAGGTGCAATGGTTTCCATTTGCGGTATTTATGCTACAAAGCTAAGTAAAATACTTAAAGCTATGCGTGCATAATAGTTGCCGGACTTAAGTTTTACGCCGGGGAGGCTGCCAACACAAAAAACGGGATCTGCCTCTAACGCAAATCCCGTTCGGATCAAGATGATCCCTGCTGTTATGCAGCATCACTGCTGTAGTTTTAAAGCCCTTCTATTTATTATGGCTTTTTTGATTCTGTCCGTGTTGCTGTTGTTTTGAATGGCCCTTGGTGTTTTCCTTGGTGCGATTCTCATTTCCAGGTGCATTAGATGTTCCCATCTTTTTGTTTTCATTTTCCCTGTTACTGCCGGGACTTTTTGTAGTAGGCATAATTTAGAATATTAAATGTTCAACATTAATTAATTACCCATTAAGGTTTAAAAACCGTGCCCTGCTACTGGTTTTGCCTGATTTACATGATTTGAAATATCAATTTACTGAAAGTTAATTAATTAGTAATTAAATAAAAAATATCGTGACAATACGGCGCGGTTTTTATTGGCGTTTAAGTGTATGCTGATGGGAACACTTTGCAGGACCCTTTGATTGTTGTGTGTCAATAATCTTGTGATCCTAATTTAGTATCTTTGCCACCTGTCGGTGAAAATTTTATATTAATCGTGTAATCATTATCAGATCAGTGGAGTCATTATTACAGCAGGGGATAAAAGGATACAATAATTATGGTGCATGGTTGCGCCAAAAGTATAATGGGCAGCGTGTGTTTAAGGTAATTATAGACGGTGGTTTTACTTGCCCGAACCGGGATGGCTCAAAAGGCTATGGTGGCTGTACATATTGTAATGTCGACTCGTTTACCCCATCGGTTTCCCGCAATAATCCCTCCGTACGCGAGCAGGTCATCCAGGGAATGGAACGCGCCCGCAAAGGCAACAAGGCCGATAAGTTTATTATCTATTTTCAGCCCAATACGAATACCTACGCCCCGGTTCACTATTTAAAAATGCTGTACGATGAAGCGCTCAGCTATCATACTGAAGATATCGTAGGCCTTTCTGTTGGTACCCGGCCGGATTGTATTGATGCCGAAAAGATTGCTTTGCTGGAAAGTTATACCGATCGTTTTGATGTCGACCTGGAAATGGGCATGGAATCTATTTATAACGATACCCTTGCGCAGATCAATCGGGGCTGCTCGCACGATGATCTCGTGCAGGCGCTCAAACTGGTTGAGAACAGCAAGCTGGATATCTGCGTGCATACCATTTTTGGCTTCCCCTGGGAAAGCCGCGAGATGATGCTGCGCTATGCCGGGGAGATCAATCTGTATCCGCAGATCAAGTTTGTCAAGTTTCACCACCTGCATATTGTGGAGGGTTCGGTGATGGGCGTAAAATATAAAAGGGATCCCTTCAAATTATTCAGTCTGGCAGAATATGCCGATTTTTTATGCGAACTCTTACCTCTGGTACGCCCCGACGTGGTAATACAGCGTTTGTTCGGGTTGTCGGATATGGAGCTGCTCATTGCCCCTAACTGGGGACTTAAGAAATCCGAGATCCAGCACTATATTGATAAAACGATTGCTGACAGGGGAATTGTGCAAGGTTCGTCCTTTATATAAATTCCTTAATATTGCTTTTCTTTAGCAACTTATAACAACTTTACGTCTCAAAACACGTTTAAATCCAAATAAAAATTTTGTCGAAAACAGATCTGAAAAATTATATCCCGGCCCTAACCGGTGTTCGTGCGATGGCAGCCTATCTGGTATTTATTTCGCACTACGCCGATGTTTTTGACGGTCAGTTTCCGCATTTTTTAAGGCGTTTTTTTCTGGAATTTCATATCGGGGTAACCATCTTCTTTGTGCTCTCCGGATTTTTGATCGCATTCCGGTATTATGACCATTTTCATCTGAACAGCGATTGGTTTAAGCAATACCTGAAAAACCGCGTGGCACGCATTTATCCCATGTATTTTTTATTGACGGCAGGCGCGTTCATTTATTATTTTTTTACACATGAACCGGCCATTGTCGGCAACTTCCCCAGTCCTGTAGGATTGTTTTTCATGCATATTACCTTTTTGCGGGGTTTCTTTCGCGATCTCAACTTTACAGGCATTGCACAGGGCTGGTCACTTACCGTAGAAGAATGTTTTTATTTTTCGGCACCTGTCGCCTTCTTTATCGCTAAAAAGTACAACAGGTTTTATTTGCAGATACTGGCTATTACCTGCTTCGGTATTCTAATGGTACTCCTGTTTGGCAACGTCGACTGGTATGGTTTCTTCGGTAACTTTACCTTTATGATGCTGTATACTTATTTTGGCCGTTGTTTTGAGTTTTTTGTAGGTATAAAACTTGCCCTGCTGGTGCGCAGCCAGGGCTTACAGCGCAACAATAAGATCAGTTATACCTTTATCGGCCTGGTCGCTATTTTCGTTTGCGTGGGTATAATGTCAAGGCTGGATATCCCCTACGGCTGGTCGGCAGGCTTACATAATCCATACGGCATAATAACGAACAACTACCTGCTGCCCATCTGCATTGCCACTTTTTTTTACGGGCTGATCACCGAGGGCAGTAAATTAAAAACAATGCTTTCCAATCCTTTTGTAGAGCTGCTGGGAAAAAGTTCCTACATCTTTTACCTGGTGCATCTGGGTTACATGTACCGGATGATACATCATTCGCTTAACTGGTTGAATGACCAGGCTTTCGCCTGCTATGACCGCTGGGGACTCGATTGGCATTCGCCTTTTGAATCGGATGGCCTGAACCTGCTATATGCCTTTGTCGTATTAAACTGTATATCAATAGTGTTATTCAAGTTTATTGAAGAACCTTTAAATCATTACATTCGTAAATCAAACTTTTTGATAAAAAATAAATCGTGGAATCCCGAAAATGATTCTGTAGCAATAAAATAAGGTGATATGGTGAAAAAGTTTTACAGATTTCTTTCAATTTTAGGTTTAGCAGTCATCGGCGGCTTACATCATGATGTAGCTAGGGCCGCGGAATTACGTATTGCGGCGGATACCGGTGAAATATCTACCAGGTTGATAGCCGCCAATAAGACAGCAATTTTTAATGACAAGGCTAAGTTTACCTTCGCCGTAAAGAACACCACGAGTGTCAATCAGCAGGGTAAGGTTTCCTACCAGGTCACGGATATTGAAGGTAAAGTACTGCGCACCGATTCCGTAAAAGTAAAGATAGGGAAAAACAGCAGCGAGAAATACGATTTTGAGATACCAGAATCAAACCCCGGTTTTTATAAGGTAAACTTCATGATCAACGTAAGCGATTATGACGATACCACCTACCGCGCATTCGGTATCAAACCGGAAGAGATCATTTCTGAGTACAAGAGACCTGATGATTTTGATGCCTTCTGGCAAAGAGCCAAGGATGAACTGGCCATGGTAAAGCCCGAATACAAAGTAACCCTAATGCCCAGGCTTTGCACTAAAACCTGTAATGTTTATGAAATTCAGATGCAGTCCCTGGATAACATCACCATTAAGGGATGGTTAACCAAGCCTGTAACGAAAGATCCAAATAAAAAATTTGCAGTAATACTGGGCCTGCCAGGCTATCAGATTGATCTGCCTCCGGTCTTAACGACCGACCCGGATGTCGCATTTATAACTTTAAATGTAAGAGGGCAGGGCAACAGCCGCGAGTTCATTAATATCCGGGGTGAGGAATTTGCGATACATCATATCGAAGACAAAGACAAATATGTAATGCGTGGTGTGATCATGGACTGCCTGCGGGCTATGGATTTTATCTACTCGCGTCCTGAATTTAATCATGAACAGGTATTTGTTAAGGGTGGAAGTATGGGCGGCTATCTGGCCATAGCGACGGCAAGCTTGGATAACCGGGTTAATTTATGCTCTGCGCAGAGCCCGATATTTGCCGATATCCGGAGTTTAGTTAGAAGGGTTGATTTTCCGATAAACTATATCAAAATGTATCTTAAAATTCAGCCAGGGTTAACCTTGAACAGGGTGCTGAATAATCTGGATTATTTTGATGCCAAAAACTTTGCGCCGAATATCCGTTGCCGGTTTATGATGAGCGTCGGCTTGCTGGATACCTACGTGCCGCCTACAAATGACTTTGTGGTTTTTAACAGCATTAATACAAAAAAGAGAATTTCAATTTTTAAAGATCTGGGTCACGATGTTAGCCCTGAATATATCAATCTTGAACAAATGTGGGCACATGACGAATTTGGATTATTTTATTAATTAATATGAATCTGAGGCGCGTATGATTAGAAAATTTACTAAAACCCAATTCCGGACATTTTTTGCCGCAATACTGTTTTCTATTGCATTTTGCGGCAGGAGTTATGCGGGTGGTTTCCCTACCAGGCCCCACAGCTTATTGCTTTCGCCATCAGTAAGTTACTTTTATGCCAATAAGGGCTGGGATTCCTTGCGAAAGCTAACGCCATATCCTAATAACGGACATTTTTCTTCGGTCACCTATTCACTTTATGCCGAATACGGAATAAGCAAACGGTTCACTTTTGTAGCCCTGCTGCCCTATGCCAACAACACTTACGAGCAAACGAATTACAAAAACTCGGCCTCGGGTTTAACTGATCTGGAAACAGGGATAAAATGGTATGTGGCCAACATAGGCTATAAATATTATTTTTCAATCCAGGGTACGCTGATCACCCCCTTATACACCAATCCCAGCTTAGGATACGGGCAGACCGGCGGCGAAATCAAATTATCTTTCGCAGGCACCGGACATTTGTTCGGGCTCAATAGTTATTTTAACCTCGATAATGCATTCCGTCAATATTTTGACAGTACAGGCCCGTTTCAGGATAGGTATAACGGTACTTATGGTTTAGCGCTGGATAAAAAATTTCAGAATCAGATCGCCATTTCTTTAGGTGGATTTTATTCGACCAGCAGTTTTACCAAGTTTTCTCCGATTCAGTTTACCAACAAGGATTTTTCTTTTAACCAGGTTTCCCTGAGTTACGGACATACCTTCAGCAAAGAATTTTCTATCTATATAACCGGGAGTAAATTTATAAACGGACGTAATACGGGAGATGGCACCAGCGGATCATTCTCGTTGATTATTAGACCATTTTAAAAGAAATTCCGTTAGTATGGATAGTTTTTAAAAGATTATGGCAAGATTACTCATTATTTTTTTCCTTTTACCAGTTTGTTGTTTTGGCCAGACTGCCGATGGCTTAGTGCAAAGCGGTAGTGAAAAAGCACTCCGAAAGGATTACAAAGGCGCAATCGTTGATTTCACCAGGGCCATTGAGCTAAATGATAAGATTGCCAAAGCCTATTTTTATCGTGCCAACGTTTACGCTAACCTGGATGATTATAAGAATGCAATAGCTGATTTTACCAGGACCGTCGAACTGGACCCCTCAAACATTAATGCCTATTTCTATCGTGGGAATGCGCATAATGCCACCAAGTCGTACCAAAATGCAATTGCCGATTTTGATAAGGCAATTTCAATGAACTCGCACAATGCCGATATGTATCATTACAGGGCCAACGCCAAATCTAACCTGGGAGATTATGCGGGTGCTATAGCGGATTTTGATAAAGCGATACAAATTATGCCCAGCGATCCTCAGTTATACGAATACCGCGGCGTAAATAAGAGTAACCTGAAACGAGACATGGAAGCAATAGCGGATTACGATATTGCGGTTAAACTAGATCCTAAAGATGGCGACCTGCTTTTCTACAGGGCAAACTCAAAGAGTCGGATAGCGGATTTTAAGGGTGCCATCGCTGATTATACCCGGGTGATTGCGCTCGACCCCAAAAATGTTGATGCTGTGTTTTACCGTGCAAATGATGAATGTGATATTCACGATTACGCCGGCGCTGTTGCCGACTATAAAAAAACCATTGCACTCGATCCTAAAAAGCCGAATGTCTATAAATATCTGGCTAATGCATCAGCCAATGGCCATGGTGAGAAAGAGGCACTTGGCTACTTCAGCAATTTAATTAAAAACGATCCGCACAATTCTGATGTATACCTGTATAATGGTATTTTAAAAAACAACCTGAATGACCAGCATGGCGCCATCGCCGATTTTAGCAAAGCCATCGAGCTCAGCCCCGGTAGCTCAGAAGCCTATCAAAGCCGTGCGAATTCGAAGCTCAACATTCAAAAGTATGCGGATGCCCGGCGTGATGTGGATATGGCGCTGACGCTCGATCCGAAAAATAGTTTTGCATACACCGTTCGTGCGGTAATAAAGTTAAAGCAAAGCGATACCGCCGGCGCCCTGGCCGATCTGGGTGCGGCTTTGGCGTTAAATACAAAAAACGATTATCCATATGCTATACGCGGCGATATACGGGCCAGCCTTCAGGATCTGAGCGGAGCGCTGGCAGATTACAACCAGGCCATTGAATCCAATCCGGGCAATGCGGAGAATTATTTAAAACGCGGAAGAGTCCGGACAAAGGCTGCTGACCGTGCCGGGGCTCTTGCCGACTACAAAAAGATCGCTGATTTTAATCCTGACGACGACCTTTATGTGCGTCTGGGTGATGCGATGATCGATGGTAAATATTTTAATGACGCACTCACTTTATTTAATTCTCTTGTTGCGAAAAATCCGCATAACGCCGATTTTTATGTTGGCCGCGGAAAAGCAAATGAACATTTAGGCAATACCGAACAAGCTATAGCAGATTACAACAACGCAATAAAATCAGATACTTCAGCCTACCGCGCATATCTGAATCGCGCAAGTGCCAAACGCGCGCTTAAAGACTACAGCGGGGCATTAAACGATGTTAAAAGGGTAATTACCATTCATGGTGATTACGATGAGGCTTATTTTGAGCGTGCAAACATTAAAATGGCCTTGAAAGATTACCAGGGCGCTGTAGACGATTATACCAGTTCTTTATTCATAAGTGAAGCAGTTCATAAATTAGCCGGCAATACCAAAACATTTGCCTACCGCGCGCTTGCTGAAAGCTATTTGCCAAATCTGGAGCAGATGAATGCCGATTTTGGCGAAGCCATGCGCATCGACTCGCGCAATGAGGATTTTTTCATGCTACGCGGCCAGGCAAAAATAAACACGAAGGATACTGCTGGTGCTGTTAAAGATTTTTCAGCGGCTATAGCAATCAATCCGCAAGACGCGGCGGCTTATTTACATCGCGGGCTTGCAGAGCTGAACGCTGACAAACAAGGTGCCTGCAGGGATCTCGGCAGGGCAGCTGAATTGGGTTCAAAAGCGGCAGCAGACGAGTTAAAGAGATACTGCAAATAATTTATTTATCAGTTTCTGGCATTAAGGGGCCAAATAGTTTGACAATTGCTTCTTCTCGGTATTCGAATATCCGCTTAAGCTGGTTTTTTACCAAAAGGTTATTCACCAGGTTTCCGATAAACCCGTAAGGCATGGCATATTGCACAAGGTCGGTCATCCACACGCCGCGCTCCACTTGCTTAAAGTGGTGCTGGTGGTGCCATAAAGCATAAGGCCCGGAACGCTGTTCATCTACAAAATATTCATTTTCCTTCACATGGGTAATCTCGGTCACCCAATTGATACGGATACCGCCAAAAGGCGATAATTTGTAGGTAATGATCATGCCGGGATACATCCTGGTCCCTTCCTTGTAATCGGAGGTAACTTTAAAGGCCACTTCGGGCGGAGTGATCTTTGCCAGATTCAGCGGCGACGAAAAGAAATTCCAGGCCCTTTCTAATGTGGTCGGCATAAATGTCCCGTATCTGAGCGAGTAGATCTTCACGGCAGTCTTGCAAAAAAACTGTCACAAAGTTAACAAATGGCTGGCTTATCGCCTTGCAAAACAAATTATTGCACTATCTTATTGGCGCAGTAAGAGCTTGCAAATGCCTCAGGTTTAGCTTTGAACACGAATCCCATGCTTAAAATATAACCCATAGCCTCATGCAGTGCCTGGTTAGATTTGAACATCGGATTGGTATTAATGTCGGCATGCACCTCCAGGTCAACATCGTAAAGGTCCAGCAAGTCGCAAAGTTTGTAGGCGATGTCAATTGACTTTTGCACTTCCGATAAGCATACGTTCCTTGATGCTCATTTTTTGCCCGGTACGTTCCTGGTGGATGAACATAAAGCCGCCGCGTTTTTCGCGCAAAAAGACGATCACCGTGGCAAAATCAGTTACGGTTCCCTTTACCTGGGAGTCGGTTCCGATACAAACTTTAAGTTTATTGCCGATCAGAGTTTCCCTTTCAATAGCTTGTTCGACTTCTTCGATAATTGGCGAATGGATGACTTCGCCGCTAAATTTTCTCCAGGTCATAAAATCTTTTTAGGTTAATTTTAACTGACCTGGTTTTTCAGGTCTATAAAAATATGCGATATCCTGCCATATAAACGTTAAATGCATGTGATTTATTTGTTAACACTTTGGTGATTATCAACAGGATAGCCCCTTCATAGCTTATTAACAAAATTTATCCTCAATAGTTATTAAAAACCTTCGCGCGGTAATTAAAGCAGGTGCTTACCAGCGCAATGGTCCTGGTTTGGGTATAAAACAAGGTAGTAGTGAAAGGCGGGCAGCAGGTAAGCTATCCCTTTTTAATTTCATAGCCACCTTTTTCATGATGGCAACCGAAGACAAATTTTAATACATACTCCCTGCATACAAAGCAGGCAAACATTAACAAAGCGAGCACGAGTAAGCATTTAAGAACCAACTTTTACAGGTTTGATACCTTTTGATGATTCGAGTGGTGATTGGTTTAGCGCCTTAGGATTGAATTTTGTAACGCCTCCTATAAATATTGGGGAAAGCAATTATGAGGTATACAGAAAGCCTGTATACCTCATGAATATTTGCCGGGTACTGAGCGTCCCGACAGGCGGCTGTCGAATGTATCCGAAAACAAACTTAGCCTACTAATTTCTTATACTTTAATCTGTGCGGCGTTACATCACCCAAACGCTTTTTGCGGTTTTCTTCATAATCTGAATAGTTCCCTTCAAAGAAGTAAACCTGCGAGTTACCTTCAAATGCAAGGATGTGCGTACAGATACGGTCAAGGAACCAGCGGTCGTGACTGATAACCACCGCGCAGCCGCCAAAGTTTTCCAGGGCTTCTTCTAAGGACACGTAAAGTATTTACGTCAATATCATTGGTAGGCTCATCCAGCAGTAATACGTTAGATCCTTTTTTCAGCGTGATCGATAAATGCACCCGGTTACGCTCCCCGCCGGACAATACGCCTACCTTCTTCTGCTGGTCGGCTCCGTTAAAGTTAAACTTGGATACATAGGCTCTTGAGTTGAGCGGACGTGTTGCCCACCATAATAGTTTCCAATCCGCCGGTAATGTTTTCCCAAACTGATTTTTCGGGTCAAGGTCGTCATGCATCTGGTCCACATAGCCTAAGGCCACGGTTTCACCTACGCGGAAAGTACCAGAATCAGGCGTGTTCCTGCCCCGTAATCAAACGGAACAAGGTTGTTTTACCCGCACCGTTGGGACCGATAATGCCGACTATACCTGCCGGCGGCAAAGAAAAATTCAGGTTCTCGAACAATACGCTGATCGCCATAGGCTTTAGTCACATTATTGGCCTCGATCACCACATTACCCAAACGCGGGCCCTGGCGGAATAAACAGCTCCAGTTTGTCTTCCCGTCCTTTGGTTTCTTCCGAAGCCAGTTTCTCATAGTTTGATAAACGTGCCTTGCCTTTGGCCTGGCGGGCCTTTGGGCGCCATGCGTACCCACTCCAGCTCGCGCTCCAGGGTTTTCTGGCGCTTGCTTTCGGTTTTCTCTTCCTGTGCAAGACGCTTTGCTTTCTGGTCCAGCCATGATGAATAATTGCCCTTCCATGGAATGCCTTCTCCGCGGTCCAGCTCCAGTATCCATCCGGCTACATTATCCAAAAAGTAACGGTCGTGCGTAACTGCTATTACAGTTCCCTTATATTGTTTTAAATGCTGCTCCAGCCAGTCAATTGATTCAGCATCCAGGTGGTTGGTTGGCTCGTCCAGTAACAGCACATCAGGTTCCTGCAGCAGCAGGCGGCACATCGCCACGCGACGGCGCTCGCCACCTGATAATACGGATATTTTCGTATCCGGATCAGGGCAGCGCAGTGCATCCATTGCCCGTTCCAGTTTGCTATCCAGTTCCCAGGCGTTTACTGCATCAATCTTATCCTGCAATTCACCCTGGCGTGCCATTAGCTTATCCATGGCATCAGGGTTACTGTAAACTTCTTCCAGATCCGAATTTTTCGTTTATTTCTTCGTATTCCTTCAGAATGGCAGTGATCTCCGATACGCCTTCTTCCACTACTTCCTTTACTGTTTTATTGGGATCGAGTTCGGGTTCCTGGGCTAAAAAACCCACGGTATATCCCGGAGAGAATACCACTTCGCCCTGGTATGATTTATCAAGACCGGCAATGATCTTCAAAAGTGAAGATTTACCGGAGCCATTTAGACCGATAACGCCTATTTTAGCCCCATAAAAAAAGGACAGGTAAATATTTTTTAAAACTTGTTTTTGCGGAGGATAGATCTTGCTTACTCCGGCCATTGAAAAAATGATCTTTTCGTCTGCCATGTTATTTTATTATTGAATGATAGCGTTCTCCATTATTAATCCGAAAGAATTACCCTAATGCAAACAGAATTGCCATTTGATAATTCCCTCTTGCAATAATTTGTTTTTCGGGGTCACAAATATAGTTGATTGTTTGTTTAACAGGGAGCCCGGCCGGATCAGATAATTCAAACTGCAAGCCGAATTAACCAACTGTTAACCTAGCTGTAACAATTTGCAACCAATTATCGTCTTATTTAATAATACTAAAAGTGCCTGGAAAGAGTTTTAGTAGAGGATTTACAGCTTAAAAAAAATTACGGCAGGGTGTGGAAATCTTGAAAACTATTTGACACAATTGATAAAATAAAAGATCATTTTTGAATAACTGCACGTATAACAGGTTACCGGGTTGTTGAAAAATTGACGTTGATGCCGTAATGTCATACCTGGTGACGAAATTTCTTGTTTTTAACTGTTCTTATATTAAACGCAGGTAACGGAAATATTAAACTTTTTGGTAATTGCATTGTCAATACCTATAAAGTATATTACAATCGTAAATAGTTGTTTTTTTACAGGTTTTTTGTCAAATATTTTTTGATTAAAAGTTTTCTTTGATAGATTGCGTATCATAATAATGTCTGTTTTTAGTGTAGTGATAATAGTTGGCAAAATTGTTGTCATGGATAGTACAGACGTCTTATGTTAAAAACTAATTGTTAGTTTAGGACGTACATAATTTTTGGAAAGGTATTATATGGAAGCTAAATTTTCGCCGCGGGTTAAGGATGTTATCCAATATAGCAGGGAAGAGGCATTGCGCCTTGGACATGATTATATTGGTACCGAGCATCTTTTACTTGGGCTTATTCGCGACGGTGATGGCATTGCAATTAAATTATTGAAAGGAATTGAACTGTTGATACCGCCAAATTACGCCGCGCTGTTGAAGATGCTGTAAAAGGAACCATCGGAACCAATGTACATATCGGCAGTATCCCGCTTACCAAACAAGCGGAAAAAGTATTAAAGATCACTTACCTGGAAGCTAAAATATTTAAAAGCGATGTAATAGGAACCGAGCATTTGCTGCTTTCCATCCTGCGTGATGAAGATAATATCGCATCGCAGATATTGATGCAGTTTAATGTTAACTACGAAATTTTTAAAGGCGAAGTTGAATCGCACAAAAATGATGTAACTGACGAAATGCCCGGTTCACCAACCGGCGGCGAGGATGATTTTAAAGAAGAAGAATCTTTCAGTCAGCCTAAAAAAGTATCGGACATTAAATCAAAAACCCCGGTACTGGATAATTTTGGCCGCGATTTAACCAAAGCTGCCGAAGATGGCCGTCTGGACCCTATTGTTGGCCGTGAAAAAGAAATTGAAAGGGTATCGCAGATTCTTTCCCGCCGTAAAAAGAACAACCCTATATTAATTGGCGAGCCGGGTGTGGGTAAATCAGCCATTGCCGAAGGTTTGGCATTGCGCATTGTTCAGCGTAAAGTTTCACGTGTACTGTTTAACAAACGCGTGGTTACGCTTGATCTTGCTTCACTTGGTTGCCGGTACAAAATACCGCGGCCAGTTTGAAGAACGCATGAAAGCGGTAATGAACGAACTGGAAAAATCACCTGATGTAATTTTATTTATCGACGAAATTCATACTATAGTTGGCGCAGGCGGCGCTTCAGGCTCGCTGGATGCATCAAATATGTTTAAACCTGCTTTGGCAAGGGGCGAAATACAATGCATTGGCGCAACCACTCTGGATGAATACCGTCAGTATATTGAAAAGGATGGCGCTTTGGACCGTCGTTTCCAAAAGGTAATGGTTGAACCGGCTACTCCTGATGAAACCATCGAGATACTTAACCCGCATTAAGGATAAATACGAAGAGCACCATGGTGTAACTTATACTCCCGAAGCTATTAATGCCTGCGTTACCTTAACCACAAGGTATATTACCGACCGGTTTTTACCGGATAAGGCTATCGATGCTTTGGACGAATCGGGTTCACGTGTGCATTTGACCAATATCCATGTTCCGCAAAATATTCTGGATATTGAGCAAAAGATCGAACAGATCAAGATTGAAAAGAACAAAGTGTTCGCAGCCAGAAATATGAAGAAGCGGCTAAACTGCGCGATACTGAAAAACATTTGCTGGAAGAACTGGAGCAGGCCAAAGCAATTTGGGAAGCTGAAACAAAATCAAAACGTTATACCGTAACCGAAGATAATGTTGCCGAAGTGGTAGCCATGATGACCGGTATCCCGGTTCAGCGTGTGGGACAGGCCGACAGCCACAAGCTGCTGAACATGGCTGAAACTATTGGCAGCAAAATCATCGGCCAGGAAGAAGCGATTAAGAAATTGACCCGCGCTATCCAACGTACACGTGCCGGTTTGAAAGATCCTAAAAAGCCTATCGGTTCATTTATATTCCTTGGCCCTACCGGTGTTGGTAAAACCGAGCTGGCAAAAGAGCTTGCACGCTTTATGTTTGATACTGAGGATGCCCTGATACAGATAGATATGAGCGAATACATGGAAAAATTCGCTGTATCACGTTTGGTGGGTGCGCCTCCGGGCTATGTAGGTTACGAAGAAGGCGGACAGCTGACTGAAAAAGTACGCCGTAAACCATATGCAGTAGTATCTGCTTGACGAAATTGAAAAAGCACACCCGGATGTATTTAATATCCTGTTGCAGGTATTGGATGAAGGCCAGCTGACCGATTCACTTGGGCCGCAAAGTTGATTTCAGGAATACCATCATCATCATGACCTCGAATATTGGCGCACGCCAGTTGAAAGACTTTGGCCAGGGTGTTGGTTTTACCACCAGCGCCAAAACCAACCAGGCCGATGCACATTCAAGAGGTGTGATTGAAAATGCGCTTAAACGTGCTTTCGCTCCTGAGTTTTTGAACCGTATTGACGATGTGATCGTGTTCAACTCACTTGGTAAGGAAGAAATATTCAAGATCATTGATATTGAGCTGGCCTACTTGTTTAACCGGGTGAACACTGCTTGGGTTACAAAATTGAGCTTACACTGAGCATGCCAAAGAGTTTATTGCCGATAAAGGCTTACGATTCGCAGTTTGGCGCACGTCCGCTAAAACGCGCTATCCAGAAATACCTGGAAGATCCGATTGCTGAAGAAATACTAAAAGGCGAACTGGCGAAGGCGATACCATGGAAGTTGACTATGACAAGGAAACCGACCAGATTATAGTTATCGACAAAAACAATAAGGGCGAAAATAAAAAGCCAAAAGAAGAAGAACAGGAATAACATCCTTTATGTTACATAATTGCAAAACCCCGTCAATGTTAGCGTTGACGGGGTTTTTACTTTATATCGCGTTCAAATTATACTTTTGATATTGCCTGCCTTTTAAGACTGAAGATGTTGGTATTGCGCAGGTAGTCCACTTGTTTTTCAGGTTTTTTGAATGTGTATAGCCACCAAAGATTGTATCGCAGGCAAAGATTATAAAAGAATACGGGCAATACGACGCTGGAGGCCCAGGTAATTAGGATAATCGCAGGCGTATAGCTGATATGAAGCGCATTTTGCACGATGACGCGCGCCAGGGTAATGGTGATCATTTGCATGCAATAGATAAACAGGGAGTGGTAACCGACGATGCGTATCCAGGTAAATAATTTATATTTCTGCAGCAGAAAGGAAAAGCTGATGGAAGTAGCACAACCAACAAGCGCTTCAAACAAGAAGAAAAACGGCATTTTGACTTCTACAAAGCGGTCGTCATAAGGACTGGGTCGTAAATTGATTTCCGTAAAGAAGTACTGAATAATACAAAAACCAATCATTAAGGGGAAAAATACCTTCCAGGACGAAAGTTTTTTGATAATGTTCTCATCCAGCATGACCTCCGAGATCAGATCACCCAATGCAAAGAAGAAATAGTATTCGAAAATATCTGTCAGCATTCCGGCATAGATATCGTTGACGTTAATATAAGCCGACAGCGAAAACAAGCCAAATCCCAGCAGCAGATGCAGGGAGGGCTTTAGCTTAAAAGCCGATTTGATTGTAGCATAGATCGCGCCAATGCAGAATAATGCATTAAGATACCAGAAATGGCCCGTTTCGCGCGGATCAGTTATTAATTTTAAATATCGGGAAGGACCTACCTCGTCATTGACGGTAAAGTGCGTAAATCGCGCTGCCAGGATCTGCAGGGATATTTCAACAAAACCCCATATGAACAGCGGATAAAATATATTGTTAATGCGATCGCCGACATATCCGCTAAGGCCTTTTTTATTCAGACTGCGTCCGACAAGCAACCCCGAAATGATAAAGAACAAGGGCATTCGGAAGCCATAGAAAAAAGCGCCGAAGTAGGTAAAAAGCGGATAATTATTCAGGTCGGTTACGTGGCCATTGAGGGAGGCCAGGCAATGGCCGTATCCCACAAGGATAATACTTATGCCTTTATCATAGTCAATCCAAAGCCATCTTTTTTCCTTTAAGATAAATTTTGAGTTGAACGGATCCATCTTTGTAATTCAGGTCTAAATTGTAGTTTAAATTAAGCAAAGCCTTAAGCTGCGCAACTCAGCAGGGGAAATGGTTGCTTCAGGAACACATCTGCCTATAATGGCATTAGACCTATCGCAAATGGTATGCCCAAAGTATTTATACTGGAAATGATTGAAGTTTGCGGATATTAAAAGGTTTATGGGGAAGAAATTCCACATATACGTTGACCCCGGAGCTTTGCTGAAAAGGGTTCAATCGGAGCATTTAATGACTGAAACATAAATAAATTAAATTATTGAGATGCATTTTTAAACCTTTTTAATTTAATTTGGTCTATTCAGTAGAAAATAAAATTTACCAGGCGTTCATCAGGAGCTTCGGAATTAACCTTCAGGCCCCCGGTAGCTGCATAACATTTTAAAAACTAATCACTTATATGAAAAAACTCTTATCCATCGTGTGCTGTGCAGTTGTATTATTGTCAGTATCGTCCTGTACCAAACAGTATGTTACCCCCAATCCAAATCAAACCATCTATGCTGATCTCGCATCATCGAACTGGAGTGTTTACAGTGACCAAAAATCCTATTTTGCTCCAATTAATGTTCCGCAGATAGATGTTAATTTTGCGCAGGTCGCGGGGATCATAGTTGCTATTTCATATGATGGCGGTACAACTTATGAGCAATTGCCGGAAGTGTATAATAATCTTTCCTATAGTTTTACCTATAACAACGGGAATGTTACCGTTTATGCACAAACGGCCATTGGCGCTTTACCTGCTGCGCCGCCAGACCCGGTTAAAGTGAAAATTATCCTGGTGAGTTCCAATTAAAGGGACTAATAATCAAACAAAAAAGGTGTGCCGGTCCGGCACACCTTTTTTGTTTGATTAGGATTTTTTATTTTTCCATCTGTTCTATCACGGCTTCGGTTACTCCTGTAAAAGAAAAACCGCCGTCATGGAAAAGGTTTTGCATGGTAACCATCTTCGTAAGATCCGAAAATAAACTCACGCAGTAATCTGCACACTGATCCGCCGAAGCATTGCCAAGCGGGCTCATTTTTTCAGCATAGTTTATAAAACCGTCAAAGCCTTTTACACCAGAACCTGCAGTAGTTCGTGTTGGTGATTGTGAAACGGTGTTGATACGCACTTTCTTTTTAGTGCCGTAATAATAGCCGAAGTTGCGTGCGATGCTTTCCAATACCGCTTTATTATCGGCCATATCATTGTAATCCGGGAATACACGCTGGGCAGCAATATAGCTCAATGCCACAACAGAACCCCATTCATTGATCGCATCGTGTTTCAGTGCGATTTGCAGGACGCGGTGAAGGCTCAGCGCCGAAATATCAAAGCCCTTGTGTGTGAATTCGTAATTATTTTCGTAGTATGGAATGCCCTTGCGAACATTAACACTCATGCCGATCGAATGAAGAATGAAATCTACTCCGCCTCCGAAATGTTCCATCGTTTTAGTGAACAGGTTTTCAAGATCGTCGTTACTGGTCACATCAGCACCGATAACCGGTGCGTTGCATTCGGCCGCCAGGTTGTTCAGTTCACCCATGCGCAGTGCCAGGGGAGAATTTGAAAGAACAATTTCAGCGCCTTCCTGAACGGCGTGCTGTGCCACTTTCCAGGCGATCGATTGCTCGTTAAGCGCGCCGAAGATGATGCCTTTTTTCCCTTTTAATAAGTTATAAGCCATAGTGTTGGTTGTTTTAATGGGGGGTAAAGTTATAATTATATTTACGATTTACGATTTACGAATTCAGATTGGTTGCTGCGCGCGCGGAAAATCCTGCCACAGCTTCCTTAGTCAGGTTCGTTAACCGAAAATCGTTAATGCCCGAGTAGTTCCCGGGCGTTTTGCAATGCACTTTCACCCGGCTTATCGCCACTGAGCATTTTGGCGATCTCAATTACCCGCTCCTGTTTACCCAGTTGCCTGATGCGGGTATAGGTGGCCGCCGAATCGTTGTCCTTATAAACAAAATAATGGCTTTGTCCCTTGCTGGCTATTTGTGGCAGGTGGGTAATAGTGATCACCTGTAAATTTTCCGCCAATCGCTGCATGATCTGACCAACCTTATTTGCCACTTCGCCAGACACGCCTGTGTCGATCTCATCAAAAATAATCGAGGGCAAAGCGGTATAACGTGCAATCAGTGATTTAATCGAAAGCATTAATCTTGAAAGTTCGCCTCCTGATGCCACTTTGCTCATTTCTGCAAGTGCATGGCCTTTATTGGCCGAGAATAGAAATTTTACATGATCGTTGCCGTCCGTGCCGAGCGAAGCCATGGTGCTGAGTTCAATTCTCAGGGCCGAACCGCCCATTCCCATCTCGGCCAGGGCGCTTACAACCTGTTTTTCGATTTCTGGAATTGCTTTTGTCCGACCAGCTGAGAGCCCGGCGGCAAGATTGTCTAGCTCCTGCTTTTGTCCGACGATTTGCTTTTGCAGTTTTTCAATTTCTTCATCGCCAAAAAATGCCTGCTGTATTTTTTCAGATAGTTCTCCCTGTAGCTGCAACAGTTCGGCATTGGTACTAGCACGGTGCTTTTTTTGCAGGTTGTAGATTAGGCTCAGGCGCTCATTGATCTCGACCGCTCTTGCTTCGTTCGTATGTGTGCGCTGCTCCAGGTTTTCAATTTCCAGAGATATGTCTTTTAATTCGATCACCGTGCTTTTAAGCCGGTTGTGCAGTTCGACAATTAAGGGGTTGAATTTTTCAAGAGAGGGACAGATGATGCGTTGCCTCACGAAGTTGCAGTAACGCTGATGACTCGCCCTCTTGAATCAGGTAACAGGCGCCCAGAAGATTACGCTTGATCTCTTCGGCATTGTTGAGGGTATAAAGCTCCTGCTCCAGTTTTTCCTGCTCATCAGCGCTAAGTGCTGCTTTCTCCAGCTCATCAAACTGGAATTGATAATAGTCCAGGTCGGATTTTGCCTTCTCGCTCTCGCCGATCATCTGCTGCAACTTTGCGGCAGCTTTTTTATAGGCCCTGAATTTAGTATGGTAATTCGCTCAAAAGATCGCCATGTCCGGCTACCGAATCTACAACCAGCAATTGGAATTCCGGGTCATTGATTTCCAGGGTAGCATGCTGCGAATGGATGTCGATCAGTTTTTCACCCAATGCTTTGAGCGTGTTAAGGTTTACAGGAGTGTCATTAATAAATGCCCTTGATTTGCCGTCTGCAGAAATTTCGCGCCTTAAAATGGTTTCCGCCTCATAATCGAGCTCGTTATCCTCAAAAAATGTTTTCAAATGAAAGCTGCCGATTTTGAAGAGGCCTTCTATCACACATTTTTTTTGCTGATTAAAAAAATACCGGCTCTCGGCGCGCTGTCCGAGGATCAGCGACAGGGCACCCAAAATGATGGATTTACCGGCGCCGGTTTCGCCAGTTAAAATATTTAGGCCTCCATCAAAGCTGATCTCCAGGTTATCAATTAAGGCGTAGTTGTTAATAACAAGCTTTTGAAGCATAAAAAAAGTATCCCTTTTGAGGGTACTAAAGTACGATTTTGGCTTGATTGCTCGCAATTTGATCGGCTCGAACCGAAAATACAGTTTACGGACGAATTAGGCTTTAGTGTAGCCTGGTATTTGTTTTATAAGACCGGATCACCTCTTTAATGGCATCGATGACAATAGCCGGATCTTCGACATGAATATTATGTCCGCTGTTTTTATCGATGATCAGTTTGCTGTTGGTTGATAAACGGGTCAGATCTTTTTCCAGTTCCATGCGTTCATTTTCGAGATTGACGGAGTCGGCAATGCCCGAATAGCCCCCATTCCCCCGGGTCAATACAATGAGTGGCATATTGCCCAGCATGTATTCCGGCATTCCTTTGTGCGCATACATATCAGCGACATCTTCAGGAGACCAGTTCATTTCGCCTTCAGCTGCCTTTTGATAGCCGGGCTGCGACTGTGCCCATAGCTGCAATTGCTGGCTTTTTGGCGGCAGTTTATTCAGCGGTGGCTCCAGCGCGGTGTCCACCTTGAGCGGCGCCCCTAAGGAATCCATGCCAGCCATTTTCACGGACATATTTTGTGGTTCCGGCGCGTGTTGTCCTTTTGCCCAATCGCGGATACGCATGGGCTGGTTATTTATAATGATACGCGAGTTTTCGTTAAGGGCGTCTACCAGGACCATTCCCGCGACCTCATTTTTATAGTACCGCGCGAATGTTCGTACCAGGAATCCACCGAAGGACTGACCAACTAATATATAGGGGCCGTCAATTCCGGCTTTGTGCAGAGCGGTATGCAATTCATAAGCGATCTGCCTTGCAGATCGGGGCTGCGGGCCTGCCTGGCTCCAGGCGAAGCCGGCCCGGTCATAGGATACGGTTGTCGTAATTTTGGCAAGTTCTGGTTGCACCAGATCCCAAATAAAGGAGAAGTCGCCACTTCCGCCCTCCATTATTACCACCGGTTTGCCTTTGCCCATTTCGTGGATATGCAATAAATGCCCCCCTGCGTCAACCAGCTTCCCGGTTGGTGCATAACTGGTTTGACCATAACTGGCGGATATCAGCAGCCCTGGAGCAAGGATAGCGAGGATGCATCCTTTAAAAAGCTTTTTCATGATGATTTGTTTAATCTGCTTAAATTAAGATGTATATAACTGCCAAAAGGTTACAACGGCCCATATCAAAAAAAATGAGCGTTTTTCCCGAAAGGAACAACGCTCATTATAGCTGAATCAAATATGGATCACTTGTTTTCAGTTGAATCCGGTTTTTCGGGCACTGCAGGCGTTTCTGATTTTTCCGGGTTCATATTCTTGTCCATGTTCATATTTTTGTCCATGTTCATATTCATGTTCATATTGAATTTGAAATTCATGGCTTCCTTTTTCATCACTTCCATTTGCTTGCGGAATTCAGGCGAGTTCATATACTGGCGCAGCTTGGCTTCAGCTTCACGCATTTGTGCCTGCAGCTTTTTTATCTGCGGGTCATTTTCCATGGCATGCATTTGCAGGCTCAGTTTTTTCATCTGTTCCTGGTTTATTTTTAATGCAGGGTTGTTAAAAGCCTTTCGCATGCTGTCACCCATCATCCTCATTTTTTCTGACTGCTGGTGAAACTCCGGTGAATCATAGTGACTCCGCATTTTTTCACCCAGGACTTTCAGTTCCTCGGTTTTCTGCCTGATGTCTGCTGGGGTGTGCTGCTGCAGTTCAGCCTGATATTTTCTGTAGTTTTCATCTTTGGCGTCATCAAAATAACGCTGGTTATGGGGGATGCCGTATTTCTTTTCAAGTTGCTCATTGTAAGCTTTGAATTCGGCACTGTTGTAATATTCCCCGATATCATGGCCCAACTGGCCCATGTGCGTGCCCCACTGGGTGGTCTGAGAAGTCTCTCCCCAGTTTTTCTGGAAATCGGCGGCCAGTTTTTCCTGGTCAATCTGCATTTGTTTTATCTCCGGACGGTTATAGTAGGCTTCCATTTCTTTGCCCATTTGCTCGAGCTGCTCACTGTTTTTCTTAAACTCGGGACTGCCGTAATATTTGCCGATGGCTTCACCGTATTTACTTACGTCCTGGGAAAGTTTTTGCAGCTGAAGATCCTGGTCAGTGAAACTGTCTTCCCCGGAGCTGGACTCTTTTACTGATTTTTTTGCCTGGGCATGATGCTGCGGTTTAGCCGTCTTTTTGCGTATAGTATCTTCCAGCAGATTGCTGATCATAACAGGTTTTATTTTGTTGAATGAAATTTTGCCGTTTGCGATGGTCGGATTTAGCCAGGCAAGTCCCGTAATGCTTGCAGTAAGCAAGGCCAGGGCAATTAATATATGGCGTGCGTTGCCAATAGGTTTCTTAGTTTTCATGATTCGTTCAATTCGGTTTAATAAATGATACTTTTTTCCGGTAGCAGCCAGTGCCAGATGGGATTGCTGACCGACGGGTTGTTCTAACTTCAATAGTGCATGCGCATACACTATAGGTTTTTGAGTCGACTCTATTACAATATCATCGCAGCTATTTTCCCGTTCGTGGTTGATAATGCGATTGATTAATTGTGCAAATGGATTGAAAAATAACAATACTGACATGGCCTGCTGTACCAGGTTGATCAAATAGTCGTTGCGTTTAATGTGTGCCAGTTCGTGCAGAATGATGGTCTCAATTTCTTCGGCAGGAAAGGTATGTTGACAATGTAAACGGGCAGCAGAATTACTGGTTTGAAATAACCCATCATGCAAGGCACATCGACTAGTTTGCTTAAACCAAAGCTCACTTTTGTACGGATATCAAGCATGGGCAGCAAACGCTTTAACTCGGTTAAGCATGCCGATATCCATGCTTACGGTTTGCCTGATGCTGTTGATCTTTTTGCGGGCCCATACCAGCCTTGTTGGTGTTGAAGATCAACCCGGCCATAGATAAAGGTAATATAGGGCAATATGCCTTCTATGATATAATTGTACCGGCCGGCGTAATTAACGCCGTGGGGTACATGAAGGGGAATGCCCAGTATGGCAGGCAAGTTTGCTTTATCCAGGTTTTCGATCTCTACCCACTGATGAATGCTGATCTCGCTGAGCAATGTAAAAATAAACCATCCGGTAACTGCCACCAGCGACAGGATGGCAATATTATGTTTTGCTTTCGAGGTGGCCGATGCCAGGCACAGCAATACACAGACGCAGAGCACAGATAAATGAAAAGCCCCTGCCATAATGAATGGATAATCGCAACACCGATTACCTGGCTTATATTATATAGTATGGTTTCCATAAAGTTCAATTCTAAATGCTAATTCCCTATTTCCTGTTGCAATTCCTGCAACGTAGTCACCGGTTATCCACCGAATTGTTCCAAATATTTTTTTATCGCATCTATCTCGTCCTTGGAGGCTTTGTGATGACCAAGGGCCTGTATCACCAGGTCAGAGGTTGAGCCTTTAAATACGGTAGATAGTATTTTATCCAGCGCATTGCTTTGTGCCTGTTCCTGGCTGTAGCGCGCCTTATAAACATGTGTTTTTGATGTCGTATCCCGTTCAACCAATCCTTTTTCATCCATTATTTGCATCAGCTTTAAGGTAGTGGTATATCCGGCAGCTTTGTTTTTTGCCAATTCCTCGTGCACTTCACTTACCGTGGCGTTGCCCATTTTCCATAGCACCTGCAATATCTCTAATTCACTTTCTGTTGGTTTAATTTCCATTCAATTTTTAATATACGAATACCTTCGTACAAATATCTACGATGAGTTTCGTAATTGCAAATATTTTTTAAAATAAATTTATTTGAACGTTTACGACAATCAAAAGACGAAACCCAAAAGAATTCGTTACAATTTTAAGAAATGCGGGGATTTTTGCTTTTAATTCGCTCTAATACCCAGGTATTTATTCCCATTAGCCGGGATCGATCTGCGACAGGATATTGATTGCGTCGTTTTTCTCGCGATTATCAGCTTTGCTGAAGATGGAGATCAGTTCGTCTCGTTTGGCTGTAAAAAATATGAGCGGGAACATGGACCCGATTCGCTGAATGTCCACCTGGGCGATGGACGGCAGCCTGTCCGAAATAAACTTTCTTGCCTTGGCGGAATTATCTGCCATCTGGTCAAGGCCGTTCCGATGATACTCATAGGCAAAATCGCGCAGCGAGGCATAGATCTTATTATTCAGATTTTCGGACAGCCAATAACGGTTGATATTACCGTCAAAGTGCTTTCCAGCCTTTGAATCCGGCACTGGATGAAGCATTGATCACTACGGTTTGCGCTGCCTGGAAATAGGGCGTTCCTCCAAATCGTGAAAAACTATCATAATCCATGCCTAAGATAACGTAGGCATAAAAAGCCATTACCGAACTGAGATTGCTGGTAAATGTCTGATCGCGTATAGTCGATGGTTTGACCCTCGGTATAGGTAAAATCAAAATCCTTATCGCTGATGTTCAGCAAGGGGCTGGTATAGGTGGAATTATAAACCGGCCTGGTTGATTGTACCTGCAAGTTCACCGCTGAAGTTGCTGCTGCCGTCCCAGTTGGTTATATTCAATACGAAATTACAATCTATTCTTTCCTGAGGCAAAATATTGTCCGGTGCTCCATTTATGACCGTTCAAAAAATCCTTCATCGCCGTTTCCAGCGACTGGAAAATATGCATGTTGCTGGTCTGGATTTTACCGCTGATCACTTTTACCCTGGCATTCAGGTCCTGAGCGCCACGCCGAGTGGGCGCAAGCATAGCAGTAAAATATAAATACCCAGTTTTTTCATTTGTTTATCAGTTCAGCTACTTTGTTACAAATATCTTTTGCCACCTCATCTTTGTTTTTCAGCGCAAAGGTTTCTTTTTTGCAGGCTTCGGTCGATAATGGTTATTTTATTGGTGTCTGTTTTAAAGCCGGCACCTTTGTCATTAAGCGAATTTAGCACAATAAAATCCAGGTTTTTCCTTTGGAGCTTCTCAAGGGCATTTTTTTCTTCGTCCTGGGTTTCCAGGGCAAAGCCAGCCAATATCTGGCCATCGTGTTTTTGTTCGCCCAGCGTTTTTAAAATATCCGTGGTCTTTTTCAGCCCGATATTTAAACCCCCATCCTGTTTTTTGATCTTTTGGTCCGACACATCAACCGGTGTAAAATCGGCCACTGCCGCACTCATAATGCAGACCTTTGATTCCTGAAAATGCCGAAGGCAGGCATCAAGCATTTCGGCAGCCGAAGTAACATCGATCCGTCGGATGGATTTGCTGCTTGCTCACCAGGCTGGTGGGGCCTGCAATAAGGGTCACCTCAGCGCCCATGGCAGCCAGCTGGTCGGCAATGGCGAAGCCCATTTTGCCGGAGGAATGGTTGCCGATAAAACGCACCGGATCGATGGCCTCATAGGTGGGTCCGGCTGTAACCATTATCTTCTGGTCAGCCAAGGGAAGCTTTTTTTTTATTTCGCCGCTTAAAAAATTTACGATCTGCTCAGGCTCCGCCATGCGGCCTTCGCCAAACAGGCCGCTTGCCAGCTCTCCGGTTTCAGGTGGGATCAGCATATTGCCATATGACTGCAGTTGCCGGATATTTTCCTGCGTTGCCGGATGCCGCCACATATCCAGGTCCATTGCCGGAGCAAAGTAAACCGGACATTTGGCTGAAAGGTAAACAGCGGTGAGCAGGTTGTCGCTTTGTCCGTCTGCCATTTTTGCCAGCGTATTTGCACTTGCCGGAGCTATTACAAAAATATCAGCCCATAGACCAAGCTCGACATGATTGTTCCATTCACCGGTCTGGGCTTTAAAGTATTCTACCAGTACCGGCTTTTTCGAAAGGGTTGAAAGCGTTAAAGGCGTGATAAAGTTGATTGCGTCGGGGGTCATAACCACCTGTACGTTTGCACCGGCTTTAACAAGCAGGCGTACCAGTAATGCCGATTTATATGCGGCTATACTTCCGCAAACACCTAAAACAATATTTTTACCTTCAAGCATAAGTCCTAAGGGAGGATCATTCAAAAGTTAAAAATAACAAAAAAAACTCCCCGAGGGGGAGTTTTATCTTTAAAACCTGTACCTGCCCGAAACGGGAGGCGGTCATTATTCTTTTGTAGGGTTACGGTAATAGATCTTGTCCTCTAAAAATTCCTGAACGGCAACCAGGGATGGTTTTGGCAGTTTTTCGTAATGTTTAGATATCTCTATTTGCTCGCGGTTTTCAAAAATTTCTTCCAGGTTATCATTGGATGAAGCAAATTCTGAAAGTTTCTGATGCAACTCTTCTTTCACGTTGTTCGATATCTGGTTTGCCCTTTTCGACATGATTACGATCGATTCGTAAATGTTGTCGGTTTTAATATCCAGGTCGCGCAAGTCGCGTGTTACAGTGCTGCTTGCCACAGTTGATTTATTTGCGGTATTTGTTCATATCGATTTTAATTTGGTAATTTCTTATTAAGGTCAATTCTCACAGATGGCGGCTGGCCGGTTACTGTATCTTTTTTGGCAAAGCTTGCGCGCCAGATTTGCATCACTGGCTTCTGCATCCAGTTCTCTTTTAGCCTGAGTAATTCCGCTTTCACTGTTTTTCTTGAGTGATACAGCGTCACTCATATATTTGCTCGATGGATATTTTTCAGCAAATTGCTGTTCATAAGGCAATCGCCTGGTTATAACGTTCTACCTGACTATAAACTCTGGCTATGATAAGCATATAAATATTGTGCCTTAATCGTAAGAAATTCCATTTCTTCGGCATACTTGGTATCCGGGATAGTCGCGTAACACATTGCCGAATGCAATAACTGCCGACATATAGTCACCAATGGTTAAATACAGTCTGGCATTTTCAAACGCCTTTTCTTTCCAATTTATCGCGCAGGTTCTGTATCAGCTTTCCAGCTTCTGCAACACGCTCGCTTTTCGGATACAGGTTGATAAACAACTGCAAGGCTTTCGATCGCTTTACTGGTATTTTCCTGATCGAGCGAATACACCGGCGAATCCAGGTAATAACAATAAGCTTCCATGAAACGGCATTCTTCAGCCCTGGTGCTCTGAGGGTAAGTGTCGGAGAAAGTTTTGAAATGGTATCTTGCCGAGGTATAATCCTTCAGGTTATAATTGGCATAAGCATAATAGTAGTAGAGATCCTCTGCCTGGGCCTGTCCGCGGTAACGCTGTACTAGTGTCTCAAATAATTCAAGTGCCCGGCTGTAGTCCTTCTTATTATAGTAAGCTATTGCAGCCTGGTATTTTTTAGCATTGTCATTACTGGCCTTTAATTTTTCGAATTTGCTCTTGCAACTTACTGCAACGATAATCAGCACAATTAAAAGCCCGGGTAGTATAGTACGTTTTTTAAACATTTTGCAAAGATACGGTAATATTATAAATCAGTCAATTATTTATTTATCAGCCTGCTAATATAGACGGCCTCGATCAATCTGTAAAAGGAAGCAAGGTAATTTAACATCTTTTAACGCTTTTGTGCTGATATTTATTTCTTGTAACAATTTTTAAAAGTGCATACCTATTATATACTATATAAGACCAGGTTATCCTGACACATTTTCAACGTGAATAAAGAAACTCAATTTCTGCAGCTGATAGGAGAGAACAAAGGAATCCTGTTCAAGATTTGCAAGATCTACCAGGATGATCCGGAAGATCGCAATGATCTGCTGCAGGAGATGACTTTACAACTGTGGCTGGCGTTTGATTCGTTCCGTGGCCAGAGTAAGTTTAGTACGTGGATGTACCGGGTGGCCTTGAATACCGCGATCGTATTTTTAAAGAAACAGAAACGCCGTCCCGACGATACGCCACTGGAGCAGGATTTTGACCGGCAGGAGGAAACCTCACCCTCGGGTGAAAAAGAACAGCAGCTGCAACTGTTTTACAATGCCGTTCAACAACTCAGCAACGTGGAAAAGGCACTCATCTATTTATATATGGAGAATCAGCCTTACGAAGAGATCGCAGCTCACCTGGGAATAACGGAATTAAATGTAAGGGTTAGGCTCAGCCGGGTTAAAAACAGATTAAAAGAGATAATTAACAAAATGAGTTATGAATATTGATGAATTAAAGGATGCCTGGGGCCAGGATGAGCCCAAAGGGATGCGCCTGCCATTGAGTACTGAATTACTGGGCAAGTCTACTTCAGTGGTTGAGAGTATACGGAAAAAGATGAAGGCTGAATTTATAGCATTGCTTATATGCTATACTATTATGATCCTCTTTTTATTTAGCGGTGACCAGTCGTCGTTCTTTATTGATATGATTAAAATTCTGCTATTCAGTATATTGTTATTAAATGGCTTTTACTATTTCAGATTTTATGTTTTATATAAGACCATCGGCCGGTATGACCTTAATATGAAAAGCAGCCTCCGCAAAATAGTCTATGAACTGGAACTTAATGCCGAGATATATAAAACCTATAGTTTTTCGGCCATGCCCTTTTCTTTGCTGACGGCCGGGGCATTTGTGGCCAGCAAACTAAATTTTATACATATGTATAATGTTTTTGCGCCGGGCAGCAGCGTATCTGTACATACGATGGTCTGGATATGCTCCACCATACTGGTATCCTATATTGTTACCTATTTAGTTATTAGTCTGACTGTACGTTTGACGTATGGCAAATACATTGACGCACTTAAGCAGATATTGAACGATCTGGGCGAGGAAGCCTGAATCTGACAGTGGATCCAGTGCATTAAATAAACGATAGCAAGGTCCCTTAAAATTTTTCAGACTGATTTGCAAAGTGTTATAGATACACCTTTACTTTTTCTTTCATCAAGCTTTGCGCAATTGAAAAGCTTGCTTACCTTTGCAGCCCGCAAACGAAGGAATGCGGTTGTTCTTAGAAGGGTTAGAGGGTAAGAAAAAGGCCTAGCAAAAAATAAAAAAAATAAATTTTGCAAAAGTAAAAAAGGTTCTTACCTTTGCAGTCCCAAAAGAAACAGGGGCTCAAAAAGCAGAAGAGCCGGAAGCGATTTCCGGGGAAAAGATTGAAAAAGTGGTCACAGCGATGTGAAAACGATATAAAGTTCCGAGCCGTGAGGTGAGTGAACGAAAGTTCTTTAGAAGGTGAATAAATAATTATGAGACGCAGCGAGACGGAAGGTTTTAGGACCGGAAGTCAGAAAAGTTTTTTAAAGACGAGATAGAAAAGGCGTAATACTGTATAAAGATACAAACGTGGGAAAGCAGCAATGCTGGAACACAATACAGATTATAAGATTCTATTATTAATAATAGGGTCAGTAAGTCAAACAAAACATTATACAATGGAGAGTTTGATCCTGGCTCAGGATGAACGCTAGCGGCAGGCCTAATACATGCAAGTCGGACGGGATTGGAGAGCTTGCTCCCCATGAGAGTGGCGCACGGGTGCGTAACACGTATGCAATCTACCTTTATCAGGGGGATAGCCCATCGAAAGAGAGATTAATCCCGCATAACATTACAAAATGGCATCATTTAATGATTAAATATTTATAGGATAAAGATGGGCATGCGGAACATTAGCTAGTTGGTAAGGTAACGGCTTACCAAGGCAACGATGTGTAGGGGATCTGAGAGGATGACCCCCCACACTGGTACTGAGACACGGACCAGACTCCTACGGGAGGCAGCAGTAAGGAATATTGGTCAATGGGCGCAAGCCTGAACCAGCCATGCCGCGTGCAGGAAGACGGCCCTACGGGTTGTAAACTGCTTTTGTACGGGAATAAACCTCCGTACGTGTAGGAGCTGAATGTACTGTAAGAATAAGGATCGGCTAACTCCGTGCCAGCAGCCGCGGTAATACGGAGGATCCAAGCGTTATCCGGATTTATTGGGTTTAAAGGGTGCGTAGGCGGCCTATTAAGTCAGGGGTGAAAGACGGTAGCTTAACTATCGCAGTGCCATTGATACTGATGGGCTTGAATTACTTGAGGTAGGCGGAATGTGACAAGTAGCGGTGAAATGCATAGATATGTCACAGAACACCAATTGCGAAGGCAGCTTACTAAAGTATGATTGACGCTGAGGCACGAAAGCGTGGGGATCAAACAGGATTAGATACCCTGGTAGTCCACGCCCTAAACGATGAATACTCGATGTTGGCGATATACAGTCAGCGTCTAAGCGAAAGCGTTAAGTATTCCACCTGGGGAGTACGCCCGCAAGGGTGAAACTCAAAGGAATTGACGGGGGCCCGCACAAGCGGAGGAGCATGTGGTTTAATTCGATGATACGCGAGGAACCTTACCCGGGCTTGAAAGTTAGTGAATGATTCAGAGACGAATCAGTCCTTCGGGACACGAAACTAGGTGCTGCATGGCTGTCGTCAGCTCGTGCCGTGAGGTGTTGGGTTAAGTCCCGCAACGAGCGCAACCCCTGTGTTTAGTTGCCAGCATGTAATGGTGGGGACTCTAAACAGACTGCCTATGCAAATAGAGAGGAAGGAGGGGACGACGTCAAGTCATCATGGCCCTTACGTCCGGGGCTACACACGTGCTACAATGGGCAGTACAGAGGGCAGCTACCTGGCAACAGGATGCCAATCTCAAAAAGCTGTTCACAGTTCGGATCGGGGTCTGCAACTCGACCCCGTGAAGTTGGATTCGCTAGTAATCGCAGATCAGCAATGCTGCGGTGAATACGTTCCCGGGCCTTGTACACACCGCCCGTCAAGCCATGGAAGCTGGGGGTGCCTGAAGTGCGTAACCGCAAGGAGCGTCCTAGGGTAAAACCGGTAACTGGGGCTAAGTCGTAACAAGGTAGCCGTACCGGAAGGTGTGGCTGGAATACCTCCTTTCTGGAGCAGTATCTACCGTTATCTTGTCATAAAAGCAAAACAGCTGTTACTCATAATTATCACTTATTATTTAATGTATTAAGAGTTAAGAACTGCAAAAGAATGAAGCATCAGGTGCACTGTAACGCAATAAAAGGAAAACAAAAGATGAAGCCATCAGTGGCAGATCAGGGCAGATTGTAGAAGTAGCAGTTTACGATTTAGGAAACTGCAAACTAAATGAACTGCAAACTAAATAAAAAGTCCTGTAGCTCAGTTTGGTTAGAGCACTACACTGATAATGTAGGGGTCAGCAGTTCAAATCTGCTCGGGACTACATTAGGGCATAAGTCAGGGCATTAAGCATTTAAACTCATAACTAACAATCATCTAAGGGGGATTAGCTCAGCTGGCTAGAGCACCTGCCTTGCACGCAGGGGGTCAACGGTTCGAATCCGTTATTCTCCACAACTGTTTCCTGAAAGGGAAAGGAAATAACTGCAAATTACCTGTACAGGTATGGGGTAAAGTTCTTTGACATATTGGAAGAAGTAAATTGAAAAAAGAGAAGACAACAGTAGGGACGTTATAGCTCGAAGGTTGAAAGTTATGAGGATCAAAGCCGCAAGGCGGAGTGAACGAATGACCTGATGACTGATGAAGATAATGACGAACTAAAAAGGCATACCATGACCGAGCAAAAGGCGGCATAAGTAGAAGAAAGTAAGAAAGGGTACACGGGGGATGCCTTGGCTCTCAGAGGCGATGAAGGACGTGATAAGCTGCGATAAGCCGCGGGGATCAGCAAATATGAATTGATCCGCAGATTTCCGAATGGGGAAACCTAATCTAGTTGAAGACTAGATTGCATAAATGCGCTAACCTGCTGAACTGAAACATCTAAGTAAGCAGAGGAAGAGAAAACAACAGTGATTTCCTGAGTAGTGGCGAGCGAAAGGGAATAAGCCCAAACCAATTTTGTTACGGCATAATGGGGGTTGTAGGACCACAACATGATATATTAAACAGAACCGGAACGGGGTGGGAAACCCGGCCATAGAGCATGAGAGCTGCGTACGGGTAATGAATAATAAGCTAGTGGTATCCTGAGTACCGCGAGGTCGGAGACGCCTTGTGGGAATTTGCCGGCACCATCCGGTAAGGCTAAATACTCCTGAGAGACCGATAGTGAACCAGTACCGTGAGGGAAAGGTGAAAAGAACCCCGAACAGGGGAGTGAAATAGAACCTGAAACCGTGTACTTACAAGCGGTCGGAGCCCCTTAATGGGGTGACGGCGTGCCTTTTGCATAATGAGCCTACGAGTTACTCCTCACTGGCAAGGTTAAGTGGTTAAGCCACGGAGCCGAAGCGAAAGCGAGTCTGAATAGGGCGTATAGTCAGTGGGGGTAGACGCGAAACCTTGTGATCTACCCATGGACAGGTTGAAGGTGCCGTAACAGGTACTGGAGGACCGAACCGATAAACGTTGAAAAGTTTCCGGATGATCTGTGGGTAGGGGTGAAAGGCTAATCAAACTGGGAAATAGCTCGTACTCCCCGAAATGTTTTTAGGAACAGCCTGGCGGTTGAGTTATTAAGAGGTAGAGCTACTAATTGGGTGCGGGGGAGTCAAATCCTACCAAATCCAGATAAACTCCGAATGCTTATTAATATACGCTGGAGTGAGGCTCTGGGTGCTAAGGTCCAGGGCCGAGAGGGAAAGAACCCAGACCATCAGCTAAGGTCCCCAAATTACCACTAAGTTGAACTAACGAGGTCCGATTGCACAGACAGCTAGGATGTTGGCTTGGAAGCAGCCATTCATTTAAAGAGTGCGTAACAGCTCACTAGTCGAGCGATCGGGCATGGATAATAAACGGGCATCAAGTGGTATACCGAAGCTATGGATTTGCAGCAATGCAACTGGTAGGGGAGCATTCTAATTGCCGGCGAAGCAGGAACGTAAAGTGACTGTGGAGGAGTTAGAAAAGCAAATGTAGGCATAAGTAACGATAAGGCGGGAGAGAAACCCGCCCACCGAAAGACTAAGGTTTCCTGATCAACGCTAATCGGATCAGGGTTAGTCGGGGCCTAAGGTGAAGCCGAAGGGCGTAGCCGATGGACAACTGGTTAATATTCCAGTACTTTTTATAACTGCGATGCAGTGACGGAGTAGTGAAACTGACGCGAACTGACGGAATAGTTCGTTAAAGGCCGTAGGTATAGGGTCGGTAGGAAAGTACGCCAGACTTTGCTGAAAGCTGATAGTACCGTGAGCCTTCGGGGAAGGGGATAGTTCAGGTAATCAGACTTCCAAGAAAACCTGCTAAGCTTCAGGTTATAAAAACCCGTACCGTAAACCGACACAGGTAGTCGAGGAGAGAATCCTAAGGTGCTCGAGTGAATCATGGCTAAGGAACTCGGCAAAATGGCCCTGTAACTTCGGGAGAAGGGGCGCTGTCAGCAATGCCAGCCGCAGTGAAAAGGCCCAGGCGACTGTTTAACAAAAACACATGGCTTTGCAAAATCGAAAGATGAAGTATAAGGCCTGACACCTGCCCGGTGCTGGAAGGTTAAGAGGGGATGTTAGGAGCAAGGCGAAGCATTGAATCGAAGCCCCAGTAAACGGCGGCCGTAACTATAACGGTCCTAAGGTAGCGAAATTCCTTGTCGGGTAAGTTCCGACCTGCACGAATGGTGTAACGATCTGGGCGCTGTCTCAGCCATGAGCTCGGTGAAATTGTGGTATCGGTGAAGACGCCGGTTACCCGCAACGGGACGGAAAGACCCCATGCACCTTCACTACAACTTAACATTGATATCGGATACAGGATGTGTAGGATAGGTGGGAGACTGTGATCTGGCTTCGCTAGGAGTCAGGTTAGTCAACGTTGAAATACCACCCTTTCTGTATCTGGTGTCTAACTCCGCCATAGCGGAGGACATTGTTTGGTGGGTAGTTTGACTGGGGTGGTCGCCTCCAAAAAGGTAACGGAGGCTTTCAAAGGTAAGCTCAGTACGCTTGGTAACCGTACGTGGAGTGCAATAGCATAAGCTTGCTTGACTGTGAGACAGACAAGTCGATCAGGGTCGAAAGACGGATATAGTGATCCGGTGGTTCTGCATGGAAGGGCCATCGCTCAAAGGATAAAAGGTACGCTGGGGATAACAGGCTGATCTCCCCCAAGAGCTCATATCGACGGGGAGGTTTGGCACCTCGATGTCGGCTCGTCACATCCTGGGGCTGGAGAAGGTCCCAAGGGTTGAGCTGTTCGCTCATTAAAGTGGCACGCGAGCTGGGTTCAGAACGTCGCGAGACAGTTCGGTCCCTATCTGTTGTGGGCGTAGGAAGTTTGAGTGGGGCTGACCTTAGTACGAGAGGACCGGGTTGGACGAACCTCTAGTGAATCTGTTATGGCGCCAGCTGTATTGCAGAGTAGCTACGTTCGGAATAGATAAGCGCTGAAAGCATCTAAGTGCGAAACTAGCCACAAGATGAGACTTCCATTGAGGGTCGTAGCAGACTACTACGTTGATAGGTTACAGGTGTAAAGGTGGTGACATCATAGCCGAGTAATACTAATCGCCCGAAGCTTTCTTCGTGATGAAAAATAGAGATTAGAGGTTAGTTACATTAGAGATTAGTAGCTGCCTACTAACCCCGAAACATCAACAGATAAATAACTAATGCTGTTGTTTTCTCATTCAATTACTTCTTTCAATTATGTTTAAGTATAGTAAATGCATGCAAAGCGTTTGATATATCGAATACTGAACTGGCTAAAAACGCAAGCTTTAAGCACTTGCAAGCTGCAACATTAACTAAAAGAAATTCAGGTGCCTATATCGGCGGTGTCCACCTCTTCCCATTCCGAACAGAGAAGTTAAGCCCGCCAGAGCCGATGGTACTGCAGTAAAATGTGGGAGAGTAGGTCGGTGCCAAATCTTAAAGAAGCCCTTCATCCAAAGATGAGGGGCTTTCTTGTTTAACGGACTTTCCATCGGTTTGTTCCATGCTTTGTCTGGTGTATTTTGTACACACAAATCAAAACAACCCTTCCCCAATAGCAAAATATTTAATAGCTTCGCGGCATGCTTACCGTAGAAAAAATCGGCGGGACCTCGATGAGCGCGCTGTCCGAAGTGCTGAATAATATCATCTTTTATGACCGCTCGGGCGACAGTTTGTATAACCGCGTATTTGTGGTATCGGCCTTTTCGGGCGTTACTAACCTGCTGTTAGAAAATAAGAAAACCAAAGAGCCTGGTGTTTATCACCGCATTGCCAGTTATGAGGACTTTCATGGTCTGCTTAACGAGCTGGTTAACAAGTTAAAGGCGATTAACGCAAAGTATGAGCCCCTGGGTCTGGATGTAGCCCAGGCCGATGAATTTATTCAAAAGCATGTCAAGAAAGCGGAATCATACCTGGAAAACCTGGTTGATGTGCTGGCTTCGGGGTACGTTAGCAAAGAAGGGATCCTGCAGGCAGCCCGGGAGATCCTGGCGTCTATCGGCGAAACGCATTCGGCTTTTAACCTGGCTAATATTTTGGAACACAAAGGCGTCAATGCCCGATTGGTCGATCTGAGCGGATTTGATGATCAGCGCCCGTTCACTATCGATCAGCGCATTCGGGACGCCTTTTCTGACATCGACCTGAAATCTTGCATCTGCATCGTTACAGGATATGCTAAAGGTACTGAGGGTATTATGCGGGAGTTTGACCGCGGATATTCGGAAGTAACGTTCAGCAAGATCGCCCAGATACTCAAGCCAACAGAGGCCATTATACATAAAGAATACCATTTATCTACCGCCGATCCGGGAGTGGTTGGGGTGGATAACTGTAAACCGGTTGGCTTTACCAATTATGATATTGCCGATCAGCTGGCCGATGTGGGTATGGAGGCTATCCACCCTAAGGCCTCTAAGCCGTTGGAAATTAATGGTATCAATCTGCGCATAAAAAATACATTTGAACCGGCGCACCCCGGAACGCTGATCACCAAGGATTACGTTTCGGAATCTAAAAGGGTGGAAGTGATCACCGGCTACGACAAGATGCTGATCATCGATGTGTACGACCCTTTAATGGTGGGTAACGTGGGCAGTGACTTGCAGATCATGCAGGTATTTTATGACCACCGCGTGAGCTATACCTTTAAAGCGACCAGCGCCAACAGTATCTCGATAGTAATATGGGAAAATGATTTTTCTCAGCCTTTAATAGACGATCTCGGTTCAAAATTTGAAAAAATAACCGTGGAAAAAGCGGCTATGGTTTGTCTGTTGGGAAGCAATATGGATCAGCCCGGTTTACTTGCTAAAAGTACCGAGGCATTAGCCCGCGAAAAAATAAATATCATCAGTGCGGGAATGGCACTGCGTAAGGTGAATATCCAGTTCTTAATAGCACAGGAGCATTTTAAAACAGCTATTATCGCGCTGAACAAGGCGGTTGGATAGCAGCGCTTATCCTATCACGTCGAGTGCCATATTGATTTCGGTAGCGAGTAGTCCGCTGCCACCGCCGAAATGTTGTATGATGGTGATGCCGGGGTTGTGGCTGGTAAAGGCCTGCCGTAGTAATGCGTCTGACCGGGCTTCTATGCCGCCGCCTAATAAGACCAGTTTGAAGGCCTGCGAATGGAAAAGGGCAATGGCCTCGCTGTCAGTTAAGGCATGGGTAGCATTCCACCTGGGATTGTTATTGATTAGCCGCACCACGGTCTGCACGATATCGGAATTGCGCCCTACGACAAGTATTTGTATCTTCTCCATATAGCAAAGATAATTGCCGGGCAGTAATGTTGCTTTGGCATTATGTCATATTTCTCCCCGACAGATTCCTAACTTTCTGATATATTAGCTAAAAGAATCAGAACAAATGAAAAAAGGACGCCTGGAAGCCTTCAGCGACGGCGTAGTGGCGATCATTATTACCATTATGGTACTTGAATTAAAAGTACCTGAACATGGTGATGATCTGAAAGCGCTTATTCCTGTAACGCCTTTTTTCCTTAGCTATGTGCTTAGCTTCGTCAACGTCGGTATTTACTGGAACAACCATCATCATATGCTTTACCTGGTCAGTACGATTACCGGGGGGGCACTCTGGGCCAACCTGAACCTGCTGTTCTGGCTATCGCTTATTCCCTTTGGCACGCAGTGGATGGCTGAGAATCATTTTGCGGCGGTGCCCGTTGCCGTCTATGGTGGCATTTTGATCATGTGTGCCCTGGCCTATACCCTGCTTGCCAGCATACTGGCAAGCCATTGCGGCAAGAACTCCGAACTAGCCGAAGCGCTGGGCAACGACCGTAAGGGCAAACTTTCGATCATGATTTATGCTACAGCCATGATCATTGCGTTCAAGTGGCCGCTGATATCCTGCGCGCTCTATGCGCTGGTAGCCTGCATCTGGTTCATTCCAGACCGGCGCATCGAAAAAAAGGTGGTCGGTCGGGAGGAGTAGAATTTCAAGGATTCGCTTCGTATGTTCCTATTTTGAATTGGTTACCTGTAATCCCTGTACTTCCCCACTCACTGCGAAATGATAAACTCCTGAGCCTGCCTGCAACTTAATATAACCATCTTCCGCAGAGCCGACGGTTATATCCTTGTCTAGTTCCAATGCTTTATCATCCAGTGTGATATCTCCAGCCTGTGCAGCTGGTAAAAAGATATCGGCACTGGTGTTGGCGGGTACTTCGATGGTGTAATAAGTTTTTCCGTCCTTAACTTCCCAACCGGAGCTTAGGTTGCCATAATAGGTTTCCAGGCTGGCCGTTGCATGTGTAAAACCACCGCCCGGGTGCGGCATGATCTTGATATGCTTATAGCCGGGGCCATCCGCATAAGTATCCATCCCCGCCATCACGCGGTACATCCAATCCCCGATTGCACCGTAGGAGTAATGGTTAAAGGAGTTCATGCTGGCCGCTTCGAAGGTTTTATCGGGCCTTATGCCATCCCAGCGTTCCCAAATCGTGGTGGCACCCATTTTTACCGGGTATAGCCATGAGGGATACGTGTCCTGCAGCAGCAAACGGTAAGCTACATTATTATGGCCGAAGCGGGTCAGCACATGACACAGGTAAGGTGTACCCAAAAAGCCTGTTGTCAGGTGATTGCCGTAAGCCCTTATGTTCTCTACCAGGCGTTGTGCAGCCTGTTCGCGCATGGGTTCGGGCAGCATGTCAAAATTCAGCGCCAGCGTGTATGCAGTTTGTGTGCCGGAAACGAGTCGCCCGTTCGGCGTAACGTATTCTTTATAGAATGCATCTTTTATACGTTTTAACAGTGCGGTATAGCTGGTTACATCGCTGGGTTTGTTGAGTACAGTGGCCGCATTGATCAGCAATTGCGTTGAATAAGCATAAAAACACTGCGCTATAAAATATTTGTCCGTTATTGCCGAGGAACCATCGGTATCGTCTTCAACGCTATAAAATAGCCAGTCGCCAAAATGGAACCCTGTATTCCACAAATCGCTTTTACTCTGTTTCTGCATATAATCGACCCAGGCCTTCATGCTGTTATATTGATTTTGCAGGATGCGCTTGTCTCCGTAAGCCAGGTACATATTCCAGGGAATTACGGTAGCTACATCGGCCCAGCCAGTGCTTCCCTGGGTAATACCCAAAACGTTGGGAATCACAAAAGGTATCACTCCTGCCGGCGTTTGATCCGCAGCCACGTCCTTGAGCCATTTGGCAAAGAAATCGTTCACATTCATGTTGAAGGTAGCCGTACGCGAAAATACCTGAGCATCACCCGTCCAGCCAAGACGCTCGTCGCGCTGCGGGCAGTCGGTAGGTACATCCAGAAAATTGCCTTTCTGTCCCCATTGTATATTGTGCTGTAATTGGTTGATCATGGGGTTGGAGGTGCTGAAAGACCCGGTCGGTTTCATATCTGAATATAAAGCCACGGCAGTAACATCTTCGGCTTTGATCTCATCACCCGGATAACCCTCGATACGAATAAACTGAAAACCGTGAAAGGTGAAATGCGGCTCAAAAACTTCCTCACCGCCGCCTTTTAAAACATAAGTATCCTGCGCTTTGGCGGCCCGCAGGTTGTCGGTATAAAAATTTCCTTCCTTATCCAGCACCTCGGCATGTGACACGGTAATCTTGTCTCCGGCTTTGCCTCTTACCTTTAAAACGACCCATCCGACCAGGTTCTGACCAAAGTCGATCACCCGTTCATTTTTCGGCGTTTTAAAGATGCGTACCGGTTTAAAGGTCTCGTGCTTTTTTATCGTTTCATTATAGGTGGCGAGCAGATTATTTTTAGGATAATCCTCCACTTTAACCGGACTCCATTGCGAATCATTAAACCCGGATTGCGTCCAGCCAGCCTGATCTTTATTATGGTCGATGGTCTCGCCGTTATATATTTCGCTGTACAATACTCCACCCGTAGATGATTTCCAGCTTTCATCAGAGGTAATTATGCCAACCGAGCCGTCCTCATAAGTGAGGTTGATCTGCATTAATAATGAAATATCCTTGCCATAGACATTTCTTTTATCAGTATATCCGATGATGCCCCTGTACCAACCATTGCCCAGCATAACACCGATAACATTATCGCCGCCCTTTAGCAAGTCTGTCACATCATAGGTCTGATACTGCAGGCGGCTTTTATAACTTGTCCAACCGGGAGTCAAATAGGCATCGCCGATACGATGGCCATTGATACTAGCCTCATATAAGCCATGCGCAGTGATATAGGCTACAGCCGTTTTTACTTTTTTATGCAACGTAAATTGCCTACGCATCAGGGGGCTGGGCCGATTGATCGAATCCTCCGGGTAACCGATGGTTATCCATTTTGCTTTCCAATCTGATTCGCTAAATAGCGCTGTTTGCCAAAAGGCAGTTTGGCTCCATAACGATGCCTTGCCGGCATTGTCCCACACCTTTACCCGCCAGAAATATTTTTTTGCGGACAGCAACGGCTGACCTTTATAATCTACAAAAACCGAAGAGTCTGACTTCACCTTGCCCGAATCCCATACATGCCCGCTGAAATTTGCGTTCGTGCTTACTTCAACGCGGTAAGCCGTTTGCATCACATTACGCCTGTCGGCAGAAAGCTTCCAGCTGAAGCGCGGTTGGTGAATATCCATTCCAACAGGATTGGCGCGATTTTCACACAGCAGCCCGTCAACTCTTACCTGGGCATAACAAAGGGAAACTAATATTTGCAGGGCAAATAGGGTACTAAAAAACTTCATGCAATTGAATTATTAGGTTTTCTACACAAGGGCGCAACGATAGTACCAAAGCTAATTATATAATGGAGATTTTACAATTCAGCAAAGGAATGTTACATTTCAGTTGACTCTTCCACGTTCCTTTTCTGGAAACTGTAGATCAGATAGATCAGTGCAGGTAAAATAAATAAACTGCCTATCAGTAAGGCGAGCGCCAGCGCCCGGATAGTCTGATCAGCACCTCTGTTTTCGATCAGCGAAAGATAACCCCCATTTTTGAGCGTAACAATATTAGGATAGTGCTTGTAAGTAACCGTAAGTAAAATCATCGCGATCTGGAACCCGGCTAACATGCGTAGTGTTCGTGCCCGGCCTTTGGAGATCATCAGCCATAAAACGACAAGAGAAAGGGTTGCGGCTGTCACTGCCACAATGCCAACCGGATTGCCAAAAACCCATTGAACCAGGGGAATATTAGCCGATATGGCAGTAACAAAGACAATGCCACCGAATAGTACCGCTGCAATATTCATTTGCCAGGCTTTGCGTACAAATCTTTTCCGTTCGGTCATATCGCTGGTTTCACCTATCAGGAAAATTGCCGCTATAAAGCCGCAAAGCGAGGCTGTAAAAAAGCCGATGCTTACCGAAAACCAGCTGAGCCAGCTCCATACATAAGCCGAAAGAAAAGTATGGGCATGGATATCGATCTGCCCCGAAACCGTGCTGCCTGCAATGATGCCCAGGAAAAGAGGCGTGATGAAACTGGAGTAAACGAATATTTTATTATATACCCGCTGCATATTGTCAACCACCGCATCGTAATTACGAAAGGCAAAGGCTGTCCCGCGGGCAATGATCCCCAGCAGCATGATAACTAGCGGGATATGCAGGTAGACAGACATCGTAGAATAGATCACCGGGAATCCGACGAAAAGGATCACGATGGCAATAATGAGCCACATGTGATTGGCTTCCCAAATAGGGCCTATAGCCTGGTAACTTATTTTGCGGGTTTTTGCCTTATTGTCCTCGGAGGTAAATAGTTCGATGATTCCCGCACCGAAATCGGCACCTCCTAACAGTAAATACAGCAATAGCGACACCCACAAAAAGATTATGACCACGTATAACATTATGTTTCGGATTTATTTATTTCGGGATTTGAGCGTTGAACATCATACATTTCAGGTACCATTTTTATCTGCCGGTATAGCATAAATACCACCACCAGGCTCAAGGACAAATACACCGCCGTAAACAGATAAAAAGTGTAATGGATGCCCGGCATCGGGGTAACCGCTTCAGCCGTGCGCATGATGTTTTGTATGATCCAGGGTTGTCTGCCGACTTCGGTCACCGTCCAGCCCGCCTCAACAGCTATAAAGCCTGCCGGCGTAGCAAGAGCAAACAGTGTTAAAAACCACCGCCTGCCAAACCACTTCTTCTGCCAGACAAGTGCGAGAAAATAAAGCACTGCAAGGATCAGCATAAGCATGCCGAAGCCAACCATTATCTGGAAGGCATAATGGGTAATAGCGATGGGCGGCTGATCGGACTCAGGGATCTGGTCGAGGCCCTGCACCTGGGCGTTGAAATCATCGTAGGTCATCAGGCTAAGCAGGCCCGGCAGTTTGATGGCATAATTTACTGTCTTGTTCTTTGTATCCGGGATGCCGCCGATGATCAGGGGCGCCTGCCTTTCAGTTTTAAAATGGGCTTCCATCGCAGCCAGCTTTGCAGGCTGACGCCTGGCCACATCTTTTGCCGAAATGTCGCCGCTGAGCGGCTGCAGTACCGCCGCCACTGCGGCAAAAACAATGGCGATGCGGAATGCCATATAGTGAAAACGGGCATTTTTTTTGCGAAGAATCATCAATGCATGTACGCCCGCCACCGCAAAGCCGGTCGCAGAAAAAGCTGCGATGGACATGTGCAGGGCCTGTTCAAACCAGGCAGTATTGAACATGGCCTTTATCGGATCGATATTTAAATATTGTCCGTTTACATAATCAAATCCTGCCGGGCTGTTCATCCAGCTGTTGGCCGATACAACCAGAATACCCGACACGATGCCGCTGACGCCGACAATCACTCCGGTGAACCAGTGGAACCAGGGGTTGAACCGTTCCCAGCCATAAAGGAAAAAGCCCAGGGCGATAGCTTCGATAAAAAAGGCGGTACCTTCCAGTGAAAAAGGCATCCCGAAAATAGGTCCGGCATGCTGCATGAACGCCGGCCAGAGCAGCCCCAACTCAAAGGATAGAACGGTGCCCGATACCGCGCCGGTTGCAAAAAAAATGGCTACGCCCTTGCTCCATGCTTTGGTAATGTTCCGGTATACCGGATCATGGGTTTTTAGCCAGAAATAATGGGCAATGGCCATAAAAAATGGCATAACCATTCCTATACATGAAAAGACAATATGAAACCCAAGCGATAACGCCATTTGAGATCTGGCGGCAATAAAGTCATCCATAGCAGACGGTAGTTAAAGCAAAGCCAATGCCGGCATGCTAAATTTCTGTTACAACTAAGGTAGGCAACATTAGTATAATTGGAACCGCCCGGGCAATGCAAAATGTAATTTATTTTGAATATAAATTAGCAGGCAGGGGTGCACATCAGGCTGCAGAATTGGATGAATTTATACCAAATAACCACCTAATTCACCTTAAACGATGCACTTTAAAATATGCAACCTAATAACACAGGTCAAATAGAACTTATCCGGCAAAACAATTCTTAATTTGAATACCCGACCGTAATCCCATGAAAATTCTTTTTGCTGCTGTTTTGTTCAGTATTCTTCTGGCCTTTTTTTTAGGGCACCAAAATGCGTATGCGGAGAATCTGGATACAGCAAAATTCGCTAAGCTGGACATACTTTTTCCTCATGATGAACATGATCCGCTGACCTCATTTCAAGTGGACACCACCATAAAAAAAAGATTCTGGCGGGCATCGGGTGAGTTGTTACTGGTGGAACTGCTGCCATGGGCATACAATTATTTTGTAAGAGATGCCGAGTTTGCCCACGTGACCTTCAGCAGCATCTGGTATAATCTGCATTTTAAGAACTGGGAATGGGATGATAATAAATTCACGACCAATCAGTTTGCCCACCCGTACCACGGTAACCTGTATTTCAACTCATTCCGGACCAACGGGTATAGTTTCTGGCAGTCGGTTCCTGCAGCATTTACCGGAAGTTTTCTTTGGGAAGTGGCCGCCGAGACCCATCCGGCGGCACCAAACGACTTTATCAATACCAGTGTCGGCGGTATATCCCTGGGTGAAATGACCTACCGGATATCAAACCGGATCATTAATAAAAAACAGCGTGGTTTTAAGCGGCAGATGGACGAAGTATTTGCAACCCTAATCAACCCTGTCAACGGTTTTAACCGGATACTGGACGGGCAATGGGGCAAGGTAACAGAAACAGTAACGGATCTGGACACGGTAAGCCTCGCCGGTGAACTCGAGTTGGGCGCAAGACAAATAAATGAAAAAAGCGGAACTGTAGAAGCCAAGGGAAAAGCCGGATGGTATGCGCGGGTAAGGATACTTTACGGCGATCCTTTTGTTGAATCAAAAAAACCTTTCAGTAATTTTGAACTGACAGTAGAGTTAGGTGATGATGACAGCACGAAATTGAATGTGGTGCGGGTTAACGGGCTATTGACCTCCTGGGAATTGAAAGCTAATGAGCGTACAGACGAGTTACTTTCTCTAAGTCTCGATTATGATTTTTATCATAATTCATCGTTTGAATATGGAGCGCAGAGCGTAAGTTTTAATTTCCGCTCAAGGCATTTTACCAGTAAGGACGTAACCATTATTACCCGGGCAGGCGTGGGTGCGGTGATGCTTGCTGCCGTGCCAGACACTTATCTGTACTATGGGGAGGGGCGAAACTACGACTATGGCCCCGGATTTAGCCTGCTAGGTAATGCGGGCATATTGGTTAAACGGCGTTTTGCGGCTACACTTAACTACCGCGCGGGTTGGTTCACGACCATTAATGGTAATGCATCCACCCACTTTCTGCATAACTTGTCCTCTGAATTAAGAGTAAATCTGGTAGAAAACCTTTCAGTAGGGGCAGAAGCGGGTTATCTTATACTTAACGGGAATTATAGAGACTATCCCGATGTTACTCAGAAATATCCATTTATACGCCTGTCCCTGGGAATTAAGATCTAATTTGCTTTTGCCGTAACCGTACTGCTAGAGGCATTATTGGTATTGAGATATTTTCGCAGAGCGACCAAATGATCGGTATTGATCATATCCACACCACAGCTTAAAAGCTCATCCCAAACCACCTTTTTGTCCGGTGAGGCCCATAGACGTACCTTTTCGCCCATTCTGTGTGCCATGGCAACAAAGGCGCAGAGCTTATTTTTTTCGGCGTTGGGCATAAGACCCTTACCTTCCCATCGTAATAGTTTTGAATATTTGCAGCTTGCCATGGAGAACACATTATTGTAAGTGGAATCACGTGGTACCTTGCGAAGATCCTCATCAATAAAGGCATAACGGTTTTGTTCGTTCTCAATGATTCCATAGGGTTTATGACCGGACAGCACTACCGTTACTGCACGATAAACCATTTTGCCATTTTCTAAACCTGTAAGCATCCAGCTGTATTTTTCCAGCAGCGGTTTCAGCGCCTGGTAAGTACCGGCGGCATCTGATTTTATGTCGATCATTAGAATGACCGGGCTGTTATAATTTAAATACACTTTGCCGCAGTTGGCTGCCACCCTGTCGGATAGCGGTTTAAAGTAAAGCGTCTCCAATGTTCTTTTTCCTTTAAAATAGGGGAAAACATGGGCTACGATCAGCCTGTTGTGCTTTAAAAACAGATCAGCCTCGATATTGGTAAAACCATTATCAAGCGCATCGAAAAGCGGGTGTTTGTGAAAGTAATCGTTGTGCGCAAAACCATTCGGCAGCGGCATGCATTGCGACTTGGAGTAAATGCTTGAAAAAATCAGGAAAAGAAAGAGCAGCGTTCTGATAATGTAAACGTTGATGTTTTTTTGTTGCATTTTAAAGTCCGGGGTTAAACTTTGTACAATTATAACGGCTTATTTTTTCTATAGTATAAAAGCAGTGTTAAATAATTCTTAAAACTGGCTGTAGTAATATTAACTTTTACGTCATCTGTCTAAAAATAGTTTGGATAACTAATTGGAGTTCATGCAAATAAGAACACCTAAGCTGGAATTGGCTTAGGCGTTAAAATGGCGCAAATGAAGTAGTAAATGCAAGCCCAAATGCCCGCTAGAATTTCTAGGTTGGATCTTATTGCGAAATATGAATTAACGCACCACTTTTATTACATTCGCAGCCCGGGTAGATCGTATACTTTGCCCTTAATTCGAATAAATTTGAAAAGCATTTTATTTAACCTTTGCCTGCTGTCGGCTATCAGCAGCGCAGCATTCGCTCAAAAATCGGAGACAACTAATAATTCCCTTGCCGATTTTGTCAACCCATTAATGGGAACCCAATCCAATTATGAATTGTCAAACGGCAATACCTATCCTGCAATTGCCTTGCCCTGGGGCATGAATTTCTGGACGCCCCAGACCGGTAAAATGGGTGATGGCTGGCAATATACTTATGATGCCTATAAGATCAATGGGTTTAAGCAAACTCATCAGCCGTCGCCCTGGATGAATGATTACGGCCAGTTTGCCATCATGCCTGTAACGGGTCATCTCAAGGTTAGTCAAAACGGGCGAGGGAGCTGGTTTTCGCATAAGGCCGAGATTGCCAGGCCCTATTATTACAGCGTTTATTTGGCCGATCATGATGTGACTGCTGAGATCACACCCACCGAACGCAGCGCGCAGTTCAGGTTTACTTTTCCCCGCAGTGACAGCTCATCTATTGTAATTGATGCTTTTGATAAGGGTTCATATATCAAGATTATTCCGGCGGAAAACAAAATTGTTGGCTATTCTACCAAATATGCCAGGGGCCCGTTGAAGAATTTCAAAAACTACTTTGTGATCTATGTAGATAAGCCCATTACGATGGCCCGTATCTATAGTGACAGCACTTTAAATAACGGTTTGGAACTGACTGCCGACCATGTATCCGGGGCGATCGGGTTTAAAACCAGTAAAGGAGAGGTAGTGCATTTAAAAGTTGCTTCTTCATTTATCAGCCTGGAGCAGGCCGAGTTAAATTTAAAACGTGAGTTAGGCAACGACAGCTTTGCTGCAACCGAACAAAAAGCAAAAGATACCTGGAACAATACGCTCAGCCGCTTAAAGGTGGAAGGTGGCACCATCGACCAAAAACGCACATTCTATTCCTGCCTGTACCGTATGCTGTTTTTCCCCAATAAATTATATGAGGTAAATGCCAAAGGCGAACAGGTACATTGGAGTCCCTATACCGGCGACGTAAAACCGGGTTATATGTTTGCCGGAACTGGCTTTTGGGATACTTTTCGCGCGCTTTACCCATTTCTGAATCTGGTATATCCTTCTATCAGTAAACAGATGCAGCAGGGGCTCATTAATGATTATAAGGAAGGCGGCTGGCTGCCCGAATGGTCGAGTCCGGGTTACGCTGACGTAATGGTGGGGAATAATTCGGCATCTGTAGTGGCTGAAGCCTACCTAAAGGGTCTGCGCGGCTATGACATCGAAACTTTATACCAGGCCCTCATACATGGGGCCAACAATGAGGGACCTAAAGCGACGGGCCGTAAAGGCGTCGACTATTATAATGAGCTGGGTTATGTGCCTTATGATGTGAAGATCAACGAAAATGCAGCCCGTACGCTGGAGTATGCCTATGATGATTTTGCTATTTATCAGTTGGGTAAGGCGCTGCATAAACCCGAATCAGAGATCGGTATCTACCGCAAACGCAGCATGAACTACCGTAACCTGTTCGACCCTGCCAGTGGCCTTATGCGCGGCAAAAATAAAGATGGTTCATGGCAAAGCCCGTTCAATCCGTTTAAATGGGGGGATGCTTTTACAGAAGGGAATAGCTGGCATTACACCTGGGGCGTCTTTCATGATGTTCAGGGGCTGATTGGCCTGATGGGCGGAAAGCGTCAGTTTATAACCAAATTGGATTCGGTATTTACATTGCCGCCCATTTACGATGATAGCTATTACGGCGAAGTGATCCACGAGATTCGCGAAATGCAAATAGCGGGCATGGGGCAGTATGCACACGGCAACCAGCCTATTCAGCATATGATCTATCTGTACAATTATGCCGGTGAGCCATGGAAGACGCAATACTGGGCGCGCCAGACGATGAATAAAATGTATAAGGCTACTCCGGATGGTTATTGCGGTGACGAGGATAACGGGCAGACGTCGGCCTGGTATGTATTTTCGGCCATGGGTTTTTACCCGGTTTGCCCGGCGTCGGGCCAATACGTTCTCGGGGCACCGCTGTTCAATAAGATCACCCTGTCCTTAGAGAACGGCAAAAAAGTGATCATCAATGCGCCGGGCAATAATGCGGCTAATAAATTCGTCAGCAATCTTACTTTTAATGGGAGATCCTATGATCTCAATTACCTGGATCATCATGCGCTGATGCAGGGAGCGGTACTCAACTTTGGCATGTCATCGTCGCCCAATAAAAAAAGAGGAGTAAAGGATACAGATTTCCCTTATTCGCTTTCCAGCGAAAAGTAGCCAGAATTCCCTTTTTAATCGCGGGAGATTACAAACCGGGCACCAAATAGAATACCAGTAAGGTACCGATAATGACGATTGCCAGCGTCAGCAGGATGGCGGGCAGCGGGGATGGCCGGTAGCGATTGTTTATCAGTTGCTTTTCCGTGATCCGGTACCGAACATAAGCATAAAGTGCCGTTAGTACTCCCACCGCAACCAACAGGGTTCCAATATCCGAGGAATATCCTCTGGCAGGTACGGCAATGTTTTTGTCGGTCAGTGCAAGCGATAATTGCTTTATAAAAAGGGCGAATTTTACGACCACAAATCCAAAGCCCATTAAGGCAATGCAGGTTCGTATCCACGCCAGAAAAGTGCGTTCATTGGCTAAATGATCTGATGGACCGGCGGGTCTTTGATTGCTTTCGTTCATGATTCAACATTGTGCCTGCTGTTACAAGCCGAACCACCGGGCTTCCCTGCTTGATCCGAATTGTTTTTTATCCTCGACCGTAGCAGTGGAAGGTTCGCCAAAAGTGCCAAAAGGCGTTGGCCCTGAGAAAAAATCTACATCCACCCGGCCAACCTGGCCCTGTCCAAACTCTATGTAACAAGTCCCGGCCCCGGTATAGGGTAACGGCTGCTCTCCTGCCTGGAAATCTGCGATGATGGATGCTGCAGCCACCCGCGCCGCGCCCTCGGCAAATACACCCGCCTTGGGGGTTCCAACACTGTTCACATCACCAATGGCGTATACGCCCGGGAACTGGGTTTTGAGATTCTCACGGCTCACCGGGATCCACCCGTTCACGGTCATTCCGCTGTCTTCAACCACCTGAGGGGCTCGGTGCCTGGGAATACCAAGAAACAGATCGAAGTGCAATTCACTCCCGTCATCAAGCATTGCAACATGCCGTCCGGGGTCGATGGACTTAACCACATGTTTGGGAATAAAAGTAATATTTCGTTCAGTAAATGATTCGAGCAGGGCCCTGGAGGTATCCGGGGACGGTGGGATCGGTGTACCGAAGGGCATTACCAGGCTGATCTCACTTTTATCGCGAATGCCGCGCTGGGAAAGATAGTCATGTATCAGCAATGCTGCTTCGCTTGGTGCGGGCGGACACTTGAACGGGGCTGAGGTTACCCCGACAATTACCCGCCCCCCTTTGAATGAGGGGAGAATGTTCCGTAAGCGTTCGGCGCCGGCAAAGGAATAGAACTCGTTTCCCCCTTCTGCAAGACCCGGGGTCGCGGCTATATCGTAATCGGCACCAAGTGCAACTACCAGGACATCGGCCTGATGGACACCGCTAGCCGTGGTGACGCGTTTGCTGACGGGGTTGATCGAGGTTATGGTTTCCTGGCAAAATCGAACGCCGGGTTTTGCGATACAGTTGTAATGAAGGCGCACGGCGTCTGAGGGTTTGTGGCCAAACATTACATCAAACTTCGAAAAGCCGAAGAAAAAGGAATCATTTTGGTCTATCAGCGTTAGATCAAGGCTGTCGCCCAGCTTTTCGGAGAGTATTGTGCTGAGCTCCAGGCCCCCAAAACCAGCACCAAGTACCACGACACGTAATTTCATTTATGTTATGATTAAGCGTTCAAAGGTTGGTCAGAATCATTTTTGGTTAGTGTGAATTGATTATGAGCAAGTTATTAATAAAAATTAAGATCTGATACGGATGTTAAGCCTTTTGTAATGCCGGCTCGTAAACTTCATACAGAACAGGATTGATGGCCTCTCTTGAAATCTTATTAAGTGATGGAAGCATTTTCGGACCGATCACCCCTGCAGCTGCATCGGCATCTTCTTCTGTTTCCCAAAAGACCAGCAAGGCATAGCTGTCATCACTGTCGTGCATAAGGAAAAAGCAATCTTTGCATCCTTTCAGCGATTTGATAAATGGGATCATCATACCCATTATGGCTTGGGCCTCCGCTTTCTTGTGGCCCATGGTTTGGAAGTGGAGCATTCTAACGTACATAATTTATTAGGTATTGAATGAGTGAAAAAAACAGGTCCTTCCCCCCGGGGGAGGGATTATGTTACCGCCGTATTCCCGGACAGCGGTAACGTCATTTATCAACAAGTAATTTGGCTGGATGTTCAGTAATTTCGTTAACTTTTGGAAACAATTCCAGATGAAAGCTGCTTCGCTGCTTCGTCAGGACCAAACGATGGGTAGCCTTGCGGGTAATGAGTTTCCAATAGAAGTCGAGCGGCTATAAGTTATCGTGCTGATTCTCTTGGCTTTTGCAATTAGTCTTTATGGACGTCGTGAATGGCCCCTATGGAATTAGGAGGAAAAATCATCTATCATGTTAAATGTCGGTACAAAATACAAGCTGCCGGTTTTTGCCGAACTGAAATCCAGTATCCTGTCATAATTTCCTTTTGGAGAACCAATAAACATGTTATTCAGCATTTTTTGTACCGTGCCGAATGTGCTTGCATAGGCGATAAAATAAGTGCCCATTTCATTTGTGGACATATTGCCAAAAGGCATGTTGTCACGAACGATCTTAAAATCGTCCCCAACATTGGCCAGCGCAATGTGAGAATTCGTTGGCTTTACGTCGTCCGCCATTTCGATGTCATTTGACTTGTACCTGCCGATCACGTTTTCCTGTTGTTCTGTAGAAAGGCTCTTCCAGGCCGTTAAATCGTGAATATATTTTTGTACAAAAAGGTAGCTTCCTCCCTTATAAACAGGGTCATCGCCCCCGACCATCCAAACAATTCCCGGTCTTGCCCATGGGGGTTTTCAGTACCGTCAACAAACCCTAAAATGGAACGGCTGTCCCAATACCGGAAGCCGTGGATTTCCTCGGTGCTTGCGGCTACCGGACTTAAAATGTCGGAAAGGGCCGCTGCCATATCATAACATATGCTGGTGTGGTCGGCCCTGATATGAAAATGCAAGTCTCCTTTCGTAGAAACAGCCACGTGCTTTTCGCCGGCAACGGGAGTAAAATTGACAAGTTCATTTGGTAATGGCGAAGGAAGGTTTAGCCGCAGCCAGGCGTCATATCCAATTCCCATGACGCAGCTTGCCCTGGAAACTGGAAAACGAACGTTCGCAGAATTATTAAGGTTGATAACCAGATGGCAAAGGCGCTTAAAAGCATCCCGGACGTCCGCGTTGTCCTTGAAATTCCAGACCATAAATATTGTATTGTCATTGGTATAGTCTGTGACATTCTGAGAATCCGGATTCATAGGCTAATAATTTTAATCCTTTTAGGTATTATTAATATGATCGTCTTAGCCGAACCTTTGGTGAATGACTGACCTTAAAGCCTCGGCAATCGTTACGGTATTATTTGGAATTTGCCTTTAACATTACGCGTCCTTTTTTAGTTAATGAACAGGCAGGGGAGGTCTTATTTTCTTCGCCTTTTTCAATTTCTATTAATGTATATGACGTCAGACTTTGTAAATCTTCCTTGCTTATGTTAACGGCCTTTCCTTTTTCAGCTATTACTCTAAGGGCCGCGACCACGTCTTCGTGTTTCATGATATATTTTTAAGCAGTCGTAAAATAGATTGACTGTTTTTGACAATACAAAAATTGACAAAAAAGCTCAAACATCGGTAAAAAATATAGGAGCTTTTTTTGTCGGCAGATTTAATGAATGTCCAACTATCGTAAAGCCTGGCTACCGTTGGTGTAATATCTGCCGGTTAGCTATTGATATCTAATAATTTTCACCGACAATACATGCGTGAATGAATAAAGGGGCTGGACGGATAAAGTAGAATAGTCTGACGTCAGCTTTTCAAATTGATCTCTGTTTTACACATAAACCACCGCGCAGCAGCATTTTGAAGTTCGCTGCAATCCGGCTCTTTGTCTGAAGCCCAGGCGATAATCCCATCAGGGCGTACGAGTATGGTGCTTGCAGCCAATCGATTTTTCGCACTTGCTGAAATATACTTGATTTGGTCGCCATATTCCCCCGCTAAAGCTTTAAGTGAGGCATTACTATCAAAATCAAGGAGTATCCCGCGTCCTTCGTGCATTAGTTCGCCAATTCTTGTGCCGTCATCGAACTCAAAGTTGGGAACGCTGCGACCCGCCAGGGGGTGGTCGCTTTCAAGATTGTAAGAGGTGAAAATGCCCCGAACCCTGCCAGCAATATAAGTGGCACCATCGCGCGTATTAATGAGGTCGCGCATAATTGCATTCAGCGCGCGGGCATGTGGGCAGGGTCTCATGATTGCGACCTGGGCGCGAGACCAATCCAGAACCTCTGCACCAATTGGATGTCGCTCTTTGTGATAACTGTCCAGCAAGCCGTCCGGTGCTTTCTTTTGTATGGTTGCGGCGAGCTTCCAGCCCAGGTTCATGGCATCGCCCAGTCCCAGGTTAAGCCCCTGGCCTCCCAGAGGCGAATGGATATGGGCGGCATCGCCAGCTAACAGTATCCGGCCGTTGCGGTAGGATGTGGCCTGCCGCGCCCGGTCAGTCCATGTGGCTGCCAGGTGCAGGGCGCTGATAGTAAGATCGGTATTCGAGACGCGGCGCAGCACCTTCTGCATGTGTTCCAGCGTGATAAGCTTTTCTGAACTATGAAAAGCCCCGCCATCAAAATCCTGTACCATAATGTAACCTGGCTGGGACTGGAAGTACATGCCTGCCGGTGTCAAGTTTCGGCCGGGGTTGAGCTTTTCCGGGTCGGCGATGTCCATTTTGGCAGTGTAGCCAGTAAACTCCGGCTCGGTGCCGGCGAATTCAAAGCCGCCTGCCTTGCGAACAACACTACGGCTTCCATCGCATCCCACCAGCCATTTGCCTTTAAAGGAATGTTCACCGGAATGAACATTTACCACGTCCGAAGTTTGGTGAAAGTCGGTAACGGCAAACCCCCGCCTGATTGCTACACCCAAGGTTTCTGCGCGGCGGGCCAGCACTGTTTCCAGTTCCTCCATTTCAGAAATTAAACTGGTCACGTTCGAGCTTGGCAGTTGATAGCCCCACATGGAGGCGTCAATATTGCCTTCATGAATTGGAATGCCAGCGAAGTGCCCTGCCTGGCGAATGGGGCCTTTTTCGGCATTTTGGTGCGGTTGTTTAAGGCGCTTTGGTACCTCAAGTTCCTCAAGCAACCCACGGCGGTAAAGCCCTTCAATAGTAGGTGCCGAGAGTCCCCGAATGCCGAATGGAAGTTGCTTTAACAGCGAGTATGGACTCTCCGCTTTTTCCAGGATCAGGACCGAGCATTTGGCCAGCGCCAGTTCACAGGCGAGCAGCAGACCAACAGGCCCTGCACCGGAAATAATTACATCGTGAGTATATTGCTTTTGTTCGGATAAATTGCTTTTGGGCGTAACTTTCATTTAGAATAATTGAAACACAAAGGTCTGGATCGCACCTCGGTCAGGCTTGTATAAAAGCGACAAAATCGCTACTCAGGGCCCGTCTTCCTTTCTTCGCTTTCCGGGCGAACGCCGCTGGTGTAGTCCCGCTGTAGCGCTTGAATTCCCTGCTCAGGTGGGATTGGTCTGTATAGCCCAGCTGATGGGCTAAGGCGGCAATGTTGGAATCCGGATAATGCCATAATTGGTTTCGTACCTGCTCAAAGCGTATCAGTCCGGACACGTCTTTGACAGAATAGCCAGAAGATTGCTTGAAATTTCTTTCCAATGTACGAACCGTCGCATGAGCCGCCGCTGCGACCTGGCTTACCGGCATCGTGCCCTTTGCTACCCTCAAAGCAACTCCCGCTTTGAATAGCATGCTGTCTACAGTTAACCCTGAACGTGCGTTCAGGAAATAATTTTTTACCTGAGCCAGCGCCTCGTCTATTCTGCCGGCATGGATCGATTGTTCCAGGGTAGATTGTAGCTGCGCGATAGGATGCTCAAACATGCGCAATCCTTCTTTCGACGATGGCAGTCCCAGCAAATCGAACACCGTCCAGGGAAAACACCTTATGCCGATGATTTCCAAACGATTTTTGGTGTGAAAAAGAACCGGCTCGTTAAGCAGTCCCATCATAAATGGTGATGGCAATGGAAGCAAGTCTCCATCGTAAGAAATGCTGCAGGTGCTTCCGAAAAGAAAAATAATTTCAGCGTAGCCATCAGGCAGTACTTCAAAACTCGATGGTTGTTCTCCAAAGTCCTCGTTGTTGTACCAAAAGCACTTTATGGCATCCTGCAGCTCTTCAGGAGGTTCAAATTCTTGGTGCAGCGTTTTAAAGGATCGCATTTTCGGGGTTTATTATTCAAGTATGAAGGAAATTAACATCGCTTTCTTTTTCGGCCTGGCTTACTTTCAATAATTTAGGACCAAAAAAAGACATACTAAGGCTATATCACTTTTGCCTCTGTAGCGGCCTCACACTATTCAAATTTCGAAATTTTCCCAGAAGATTTACGAAAAGTTTAAACTTCGGACGGCAGAAAATTCGTGGATGGTGTTTGGCAAACGATAATCCGGTTTTCGTAAACTGACATTTGTTACGGAGTCAAATGTATTTATGGTTAATTTTGTAATGATAGGAATTCAAAAATGTCTATATCTACCGAAAACGAACGAATTGGAATGCAGCAGGCCAGTGATGCTGTAGCCATTACGCTTAAGAAGATGCGGACGTATGCCAAACCGGGTATCTCTACAAAGGAACTTGACGAATATGGCGGTGAGTTGCTAGCACAGTTAGGCGCATGTTCTGCACCTTCGTTGACCTACGATTTCCCGGGATTTACTTGTATAAGCGTTAATGAGGAGGCAGCACACGGCATACCATCAGCCGATAAAATCCTAAAAGAAGGTGATCTGGTGAATATTGACGTTTCGGCAGAGCTAAATGGCTACTGGGCTGATAACGGCGGCTCGTTTGTGTTGGGACAGGATATCCACTGCCATGGCAAACTGGTGGAAGCATCGAAAGCGATATTAAAAAAAGCGATCTGCAATATTAGAGGGGGTATCAGGATCTCGGAGATCGGCAGATTGATCGAGACAGAAGCCAAAAAGGCCGGCTACACCGTGATAAAAAACCTGACCGGACATGGTATTGGTCGGAGTTTGCATGAGGAGCCCCATGAGATTGCCAACTACTATGACCGGTATAATACTTCGCGTTTTAAAAAGAATTCGGTGGTAGCGATCGAGACATTCATTGCAACTCAGTCAACAATTGCCGAAACACAAGCCGACGGCTGGACGCTAAGGGGTAACAAAGGTGGTTTTATTGCGCAGCACGAGCATACTATTATGGTAACCGGCGGTCAGCCGGTAATATTTACAGCGCAGAACGGCATTTGGGATTAATTCTTCAAAAATGAATATACTAGTACTTAGCTCATAATTAAGCCGCCTTTGTTAGGTAATTCACCATAACGAATGAACGATCAACAACCCGATACCCGTAAAAGCAGGGGAAAAGACCCACACGATGAAGCGCTTTTTGGGGCGGGAAAAGAGCGGGAAAAGTTGTTATTGTCATTGCATGATATGCATTATCTGCTAAGTAAAGATTATCCCCCACGCGCTACGCTAGCATTGGTAGGAAACAGGTACCAGCTAAGGCAGCGCCAAATCTTGGCCCTGCAGGGCATGGTCTGCTCTGCAAATGACATTGAAATCCGAAAACAAAAAGAAGTGACTGCTGATCGCATTCGCGGTAAAACCATCTATTTAGATGGATTCAATATCGTTATTATACTGGAAACACTTTTGTCGGACGGCTTTGTTTTCAGGGGATTAGATGGATGCTATCGCGATATTTCATCAGTTCATGGATCTTACAAACGGGTAAGGCAAACCGATGATGTACTGATCATTGTAGGTAAGGCATTGCAAGAACTTGCTGCCGAACGGGTAATCTGGATATTTGACGCCCCGGTATCCAACAGCGGACGCCTCAAAACACGCTGTTACAAAATAGCGGCAGAATATGGATTTGCCTGGGATATTTATTTAGACAATGCTCCTGATAAAATCTTAATTGCTGAAAACCGGCTAATAGTAAGTTCAGATGCCTGGGTGCTTAACAGTTGCTACGCGTGGTTTAATCTTGCCTCATTTATTATCAATCGCGTTTTGAATAAGAGCATGGCTATGCATGTTATTAATCACTGTGAATGACTAAGGCCTTATGTAAAAAAGGTTCGGTCTGGATTGAAAAATCGCAAAAACGCGAATTTGCAGGATATTACTCAAGCCCTTACTTTTTTTGTAGACGCCCAGATAGCAAGTCCATTTTTTATGGATTCATTAATCCGTGGCGCGTTTCAATGTCGTATGCGTCGATCTGGTACCTACCCGCAGGCTTATTGAGTCGCCATCGGCATAGTATCGGCCTTTGTTTTTAATCTTCATGGAATTGATGTTAGCAGTGAACCATAAGCTGTCACCTTTCACTATGCCATCCGAAATATCGAAGTTGCCTATCGACGAGCTCACCGTACCCGTGAGCGTCGTGCCGTCGGTTTTAAACGCATAAGAGATGGGGAATTCATTGCCATCGGGTCCTTTTAGCATAGCAGACCATTTGCCATCTATACCGGCAAAATAGGCGAATGCCGTACCAAAGGAAAGGAGCAAAGCCGCCGTTGTCAGGATTCTTCTTTTCATGATATAGGAGGTTAATTGATTTGTTAAAGGTAAACATTAATTTAAAAAGCCGGTAGCTGCCACCGCAGTCGCATGCTGCCAGACTGCCGTAAAGTGCACGGTTACACCAGGTTGTGCCGACCAATTAGTCTCAATCGATTTTCTTTGAAAGTTCTTTCCCAATCTGATACGGAATAAGTATACCCAGAATAAATGCCATCATAATAAAAAGAGTCAACGCGCTGTTGTGTACTGTTTCCGAGAGCGTGTTAGAAAATTCAGGTCCCACATCGCTGCTTAGTTTCATAAGACCCAGCATTGTGCGATAAGCATACATTCCAGGGACAAGGGCAATAACCGATGGTATGGCAAACACCATTGGATGTTCACGACGCCTATGTGCTATTATCACACTATAAATACCCAAGACTAGTGCTGCTAAAAAAGAGGCAAGAATTATCGAAGAAGAAACGAAATCTAATACACTGAATTTTATAAGACCAACAATGGCGCCACCGATCCATAATATACCCAGATTTCTTTTTGGTACGTGGAATAGTATCCCAAATCCAACGGCTGCGCAGCCACACCAAAAAGCTTTAAATAGAATGTTTGTCCACTCTGCCATCAATCGTTCAGGTTTAGAATAATAATCGTTGTTAACAGCCCCAATGCAATTGCAAGGATATGTATAAATGCACTAACCATTCTTGCTATTCCGTTTGTAGTATTTCCATCGATAAGATCGATAAATGAATTAATCAACAGCACGCCCGGAATAAGGAACAGAACACATGTCGAAAAGGCTTTTACCGGCGAATTGATCAATCCTGATATTTCAAATAAGCCTACAAAAAGAGAGGCTGTTGCTGCCGCCGAGTAAGTGCATGTAAAGGGATTTACCTTGAACTTTGATAATTGCTGCTTTGCAAACAGGCCGCAAAACGTTGCACCGAATGTTATAGCCATATCGGTATAACTACCTCCGAAGTTATAACAGAACGCAGCCCCGGCAACACTTACAAAAAATAGTATGATTATGTGCGGGTAATGCCCGAGCACCTGGTATTTAACTAATTGTTTCTTTAATTCCGGCGGGGATAATCTTTTTTCAGCAGCAATATAACTTAATCTGTCTATTCCGGCAATCACATTAAAGTCAATACCGTGCAAAGATGTACTGCGAATACCATTAAAGATTATGTTATCGCCATCATCACTTAAAACGAGGGAAACCACCTTAGCCCCTATGATGATGTGAGGTACGTAATCAAACGTCTTGGCAAACTTAACCATAACCGTTTTTGTTCTGCTGGTACTTGCTCCCGCTTGTATTAGTGAAATGCCTACATCAAGTAGCAAAGCTCCAACCTCATCACTTTCAGCTAATTCCTTTGAATTTTGCGCTTTCATATCCGAGCATATAATAATTTGAACAATGGTTTCGGAATTTTGGACAAACGTCCCATTATTTTGTAAAGATACCTTTCTCTCGACGCTGCAACATAAAATACTCCTTAAACATCTTGTTAAATCGCACATTTGAAATAATTTAGAAGATCAACAACCTTAAATCTTGCAAAAAGGGGTTCGAAAAGCTTCCCCTATGGGCTAACATCAAAAGCACAAAGCCTTTAGTAAGCTGAGGGCGTTTTTGTTTTGTGTGTGGCGGTCAATTTTCCGGTTTGGACAATCGAAATTATCTTAAAAGTTAAGAGCATTCAACCGAATGCTAACTACAAATAACAAAAAAGGCTAAAGACAAGTCAATTGTAACAAACAATTTAAAGCCCACTCTAAAATAGCATCATCAAAGCTTGCTTTATCTCAATGACAAATACCCTAACTGAACGCCGCCAATCGTGGAATACAATAATCTTATTTTTGATTATTTTAACTTCTTTGAGTTCGATAAGTTACTTCGCAATATTAAAGATAAACCCTGCTAGCATTTATGTGGGATTGTTGATGATGTGCCCAGCATTAGCGTCGATAATTACCTTGAAAATTAGGGGAAGATCGGTTAACACTCTTCCCTGGACTTTAAGGAATATCAGATATCTTTTTGCTTCTTACCTGGTTCCAGCTCTGTATATTACCATTGCCTATTTAATAATTTGGGGCTTTCGATTGGGAGGTGCTTTTAATTCTGATACTATTCTGGATTGGTCAAAGGAATTAGGGATTGACAAAATTCATGGATCGTTGGTTATGATAACCATGACAATCTTATTAGCTAGCGTTGGTGTAGTTAAAAATATTGGATCGACATTGGGTGAAGAAATTGGTTGGCGGGGATTTTTTATTTGGGAACTCAGAAAGGTAATGTCTTTCAATAGTGTTTGCATCATAAGCGGCATCATTTGGTCAATATGGCATTGGCCTATAATCATATTTTTCGGGGGAGGAAACACTGTTTTTCAAATTACTGCTTTTACCGTGATGATTTTCGGAATGTCAGTAATACTAAACTATTTTGCGTTCAAATCTAACAGTTTGTGGCCGGCCGCTGTTTTTCATTCAGTTCATAACATTTACATTCAAAAGATATTCAGTCCTTTGACTATTATGCATAACAATACCTCTTTTTGGGTTGATGAATACGGCGTAATGCTTCCTATCATAACAACTGTTATCGCGGTTTATTTTTGGCAAAAAGCAAAAAAAGAAAAGTTGTAATTGTTATAGGCGGAGATTTCGCTGAAATTGACTGTCTCGTACTGGTTTTAGTAGCAGCCGAAAACTTTGGCCTCCTCTATATTTTGTATCCCAAGTCTCGATCCAAGCAGGTATTAATTCATTTGCGAGAAATATTTTATGTTATATAAAAAATGAATATTATCTTGTATTTGTTAAAAGACATATACTTTATTTCCTTTTGTCATAGTACGTTACGTGTAACCGGGAATGATTGTGAGATTTCCCGTTGAATGCTAAATACCTATCTATATTACATTATCCAATTTGACCGCACGCTTGGGAATTTGCGAATAGTATTTGTAAACTTTTTTAGTATACAACGATAATAATACTGATAATAATAATAATAATAATAATAAACCAGTTCAATCGTATGACTCGTTTTTGCACAATAACGCTGTTTTCTGCGGCTGCCTTATTGTCTTGTAATCATGCAGATTTAAAACAGGGCAAAACTGAGAGCAAGAGTAATCCCAATAAAACGAAAGGGGATAGCCTCATCCTGCCTCGGCCATATGCAACAAAATCCGCTATCAGATTTGCCGAGGTTATTGGCTGGCCTGCCGGTAAAACTCCACTGGCAAGAGATGGATTTACAGTAACGAAATTTGCAGATGGTCTGGACAATCCACGTGGGCTGTATGAAGGACCTAATGGGGACGTTTTCGTTTCTGAGGCTACGATTGACCCTACTGTTATAAAAAAATTCCTCAGCACACTTTCGCCGAAGTATAAATCCATGAATTTTGGAAAGAGCGCAAACCGGATTACTCTTTTGCGAGATACAAACAATGATGGTATCTATGATATAAAAAGTGTTTTTCTGGAAGGTTTGAATCAGCCGTTTGGTATGCTGATACTTAATAATAAATTTTATGTAGCCAATACCGATGGCATTATGGTATTTCCTTATCTGCCTGGAGAATTGAAAATTTCAGGCCGGGGTAAAAAAATTCTTGACTTACCGGCAGGTGGGTATAACAATCATTGGACAAGGAACATTATAGCAAATCAAAAGGGGTCAAAGATCTATGTCAGTGTAGGATCAGGGACAAACATAGCGGAACACGGCATAGCCAATGAAACCGGACGGGCTTGTATCATTGAGATCAATCCGGACGGTACAGGTAAAAGAATTTTCGCAGGCGGGCTGCGAAACCCGGTGGGTATGGCCTGGGCGCCAGGAACAAATACACTTTGGGCTGCGGTCAATGAAAGGGATGAACTGGGAGATGAATTAGTTCCTGACTACGCTACAAGCATTAAAGAAGATGGATTTTACGGATGGCCATATACCTATTGGGGGAATCATCCTGATCCAAGAATAAAAGAAAAAAATCCGCACAACCCTGACTCAACCCTAATTCCCGACATTTCACTCGGGGCACATACTGCCTCTTTGGGAATAGTGTTTGATGGCCGAAACCTGATGCCAGGTAAATATCGCGGCGGTGCCTTTATAGCACAGCATGGTTCCTGGAACAGATCATCGCTTGTTGGCTATCAGGTTGTATTTATTCCTTTTTCCAAAGGTAAGCCGGTAGGATGGCCGGAAACATTTCTTAACGGGTTTATTGCAGATACCGTTCAGCCAAAAGCATATGGAAGACCCGTAGCTGTATTAATTTCAAAAAACGGGAAGTTGTTAGTAACTGACGATGCAGCAAATACCGTTTGGTGCGTAAGTCAGAAAAAATAATTAGAAGTAAAATAAATCTTTCAGGTTAATAAAAATACGGTCATATTTTTCACTAAAACCATTAAATATCATGAAACATCTTTTTACATTTTCTCTCGCTGCTGTATTAGCAGCATTCATGCTGGCTGGGTGCAAGGGTGCCACTGCCACTGCTGCTAACAAGGATAGTACGGCTGTTTTTGACGTAACGGCGATCAGGCCGATTATTGAAGGAAAAGATCAGGCCTGGGCGAAGGCTATTACGGGGCTCGACAGTGCTGCTATGGTAAATCACTACACCAAAGACGGCAAGATATTTCCGCCCAATGGTGATGCTATAGTTGGCCGCCCGGCCATTTCGGCCTTTATTTCAGCAGTCCTAAAATTCGGAATAAAGGATTATAAAGATCAAACGACAGCGCTTTATGGCAACGGAGACAACCTGATCGAAGAAGGAATCTATACTATGGGTGATGGAAAGGGAAACACCATAGATAAAGGGAAATATGTCGCCGTGTGGAGAAAGGAAGAAGGAGACTGGAAAATATATTCAAATATTTTTAACACCAGTCTTCCAGTAAAAAAATAGATTATCAATTGAAATTGCATTAATCAAACCAGGCAATCCCAGGCTGCCAAGCCGCTTTAAGAAATTCGAGCGGCTTTTTTGCACATTTTGTTGATGATATAGAAAATTTGATTCTTGACTGAGAGCGACATCGTACTACTCGATTAAATGAAGCAATCCGCGTTTTTAATGCTGCTGAGTCCGATTTTGGGGTAAAAAATAAGGGCAAATCGGTGATGATAACCGATTTGCCCTGTGTGGTAGCCCTTACTGGACAACTTTCGAACTACTTTCTAGACGATTTAAGAAGAATGGCTTTCTGACCATGGTTCGAATACCGTAGGGTTCACCCTTGGGACAAAAAAAATTATCGTTTATCCCCTATAAAATGATTGTTATTGCATCGAAATGGTTCGATCAGTTATCTTTCCCAAGGGACACTGTGTGAATCGGCATCCCAAGCGTATTGATAGACGTCGACTAAGTCCTGTATTTCGTTTTGGGACATGTGCCGCCCTTTAATTCCAGCTTGCGCGTATATATGAGCCGATTTGGATCTATGACCTAACCGTGGGGGAGCAGGAACAATTAGGCTCGCAGAGGTAGTCCAGAGCAAGGGATTGCCAAATCCAATAAAGCGGTGAAAGCAAGTATAAATCTGGCCGTCCGGCTTGTGATCTGAAGAATTACCCATAATTTTACAGTAGATTAAATTGAATATGATGCGTGCACAGATCACTCCGTTCCTGCTGTTTAATACAGAAGCCGAAGCAGCAGCCCGTTTTTATGTGTCCCTGTTTAATGGCAAATTGTTACATGTTCAGCTTTATCCGGCCGGTACGCCGATGCCGAAAGGCACGGTCATGACGGCGACGTTCGAAATATTCGGTATGACGCTGTGCGCACTGAACTGGGGCCAACCAGCCAACTATACCGAGGCGGTTTCTTTCGCAATTGAACCGGAAACCCAGGAAGAAGTGGACCATTACTGGGCTGCGCTGATCGGCGATGGCGGGCAGGAAATGCCTTGCGGCTGGCTGAAAGATCAATTTGGCGTAACTTGGCAGGTAGCGCCTGAGGTGCTGCAGCGGCTGATGAACGACCCTGACCCTAAAAAAGCATCAGCAGTGATGCAAGCTATGATGAAAATGAAGAAGATCATCATTAAAGACCTGGAAGAGGCTTACGCCGAGGCCTGACCCTTATTTTTTGCCGCTGTTCGGAAAATTCACTCCCGGCCCGAAATAGCAGTCATTTTCGGTGATCTTGCCGTCTTTGAATTTGAAATATTCCGTGTTCCGGAATACGCGGCCGTCATTGGTATAGCCGTTATACGTTACATAAGCTTCATTGTCACCCATGATGACTTTTTCCAGGTCGAACTTTTTGGTGTTCTGGCAGTTCGGCCAGCATCGTTGGTGATAGGTCTGCAGGCTGATATGATCGTCAACGGGACTGCAGAATTTGAAGCCGGGGCTTAAAATAGATTTCAACAGGTTCCAGTCCTTTTGCTCATAGGCGCGGTAATAATCTTTAACCAGTTGTTGGTTCTTGGATTGGTTGCAGCCGCTGCTCACCAGCGCTAAAAGGTAAACTAGGAGTAATATCTTTTTCATAACCACCAAGTTAGCTATTTATTTCTTTGTTGTTAGAGGATAACGCACCGATTTGATAGCTTGCCTTGATCATGAAGCTTAAACTAAAGGAAGGAAAACACTTCCGGAAGGAACTTTGCAGACAATATTTTATTTAACACTTTTTCACGTCATGACCAATTGAATTTCTGTTATTTACTGAATTGAAAAATGGTTCGATAACTCGCCTGGTTGGAACTCAAAATCTAATAGGTTGGGTTGGTCTGCATATTTGCATGATTTAACCAAACAAGGCTCGGGAATCCCTGCTTATGCCGCCGCCAGTGCAAAGGACCATTCAGGGACGAGAATATTGAATACATTGAAAAATTAAAAGGAAGGTATACCCGTGCAATTTAAATTGTTACCGATTGTTTCCGCATTTCTTATTTCCCTTCTCTGAAATCATCAAGCTGTTTTCTTCCTTTATCCGTGACGTAGGGAAGCAGCACGTAACCCAATATATTAAGGTAATGAGCTTTGGTTTGCTCTAGTGTCCAATTCATGTAGCTTAGGCGTGCCTCGGATAACCAAAACCTGGAGATAAGGGTGATATGCGAAATGATCAATTCGATTTGATCACCGACAAGCGAGGCTGACAGGCAGTCATTATTTATCATGGATGTAATATGGCTGCGCAGTGCTTCTCTTCTTTTCGCTTCGGTTACCGCGTAATTGTCTCCAAATAATGAGTGCTTCGAAACCAGGTGCACAAAACTTAATAATAAACACCTGTATTGGTACTGGTTATTGAATATCTGCCTGTACATTGATAAAAAATCGGTAATGCTGCTGCAATCAGGTCCGATAGTTTTGCTGTTCAGATCGCGGAGGCGATTTATTATTTCAACCACCAGGTCGTCTTTGGTTGGAAAATAGTAGGTGACATTGCCGACACGCATTTTTAAGTCGGCAGCCAGCTCGCGCATTCCCACGTATTCTATACCGTCTTCATTGAATAATTCCAATGCCCTTGAGACAAGTTTTTCTTTGGTTGACATAAATTTCAAATAAATTAGGACAATGTCCTAATTTAGTATATCTTTATTTTAAAATCAAATTTATCTTAAAGCCTAATAACCATGGCACTTCGTAAACTAACACTTGCATTGGCAATTAGCTTAGCAGCCGGCCTGCTTTTCGCAAACATTTATAATTCTCTGGTTGATGCCAGGAATTGGGGAGCCAATATACCGGCATCCATTCAAACAGCGAGGGATTATTTTAAAACGGCCAATCCCGGAACTTTTTACAGGATATTTTCGCCTGCGAATCAGGTGGCAGGCTTGCTGGCCCTAATACTATGCTGGCGGGCGGGCAAAAGAGTAAGAATTTATTGCGCTATAGCACTGGTATGCGCTGTGGGCGCAGATATGTTAACCTTCGCCTACTTCTACCCCAGGAATGATATTATGTCCAAATTGCCGATCGCCACTAACCTGGAATCCATAAAAACTGCATTGGAACAATGGCGTTCAATGAACTGGTTCAGGAGCCTGATCTGCGCCGTTACGGTCGCGTTTGACTTTCTGGCATTTAACCACGTTGCAGGAAAAGCAGAACCCATTAAATTAAATTCAAAAAGCCTAAATTTAAATCAATGAATCAATTTCCTAAAACCATTGAAAACTGTCTTGGTGAAAAAATAGTTTTCAAAGAATTAGTGCGGGAACCTGATGGGGATAAGCTGGTCCTTCATGGCTGGGTGCAGCCGAAAAGCGGCCCGCCAATGCATGTTCATTTTAAACAGGACGAATGTATCACCGTAAAAAAAGGACAGGTGAGTTATCAGGTGTTGGGTGGACCGGAGCAATTGGCGCGCGAAGGTGATAGCGTTCTGTTTACAAGGGGCACGCCACACCGCTTTTGGAACAGCGGTACCGACGAGGCACAAGTAGACGGATGGGCAAAACCTGCAAACAATCTTCAGTTTTTTTTATCGGCGATCTATGAAGCTCAAAGTCGTTCAGGCAAAGGGCAACCCGAACAATTTGACGGCGCTTATCTATTGACCCGCTATAAAAGTGAATACGCGATGCTCGAAATACCTGGCTTTGTCCGGAAGGTAATTTTTCCCTTAACGTATGTTATCGGGCGACTATTGGGTAAGTACAACAAGTTTAAGGATGCACCTGCGCCCTTATAATGCAGGCGGGGGGAGATGTGCCACTGAAGTGGGTGTTTCTAATGTTTCTATTAACAGATTACTCGAACGCTGGATCTTGTTCGATGTTCCCTGAAAATCTGACTTTTGCCGGAACGAGACATCGAACTACTCGACTCAATGAGGCAATCCGCGTTTTTAGTAGTATGAAGGCGGATTTTGAGTAAAAAAATAAGGGCAAATCGGTAAGTAAAACCAATTTGCCCAGTAAGGTAGCCCACCCTGGACAAATTTCGAACTATTTTCTCGAAGATTTAAAATGATTGGCATTTTAGATCAATGGTTCGATTCCATTAAGGGCTATTAGAGGAAAAAGTTATCAAAACACATAACTATTGGCTTTTTTTGTTCCTTGTAGCCTGGTTGCTATTCTACTAGCTTAACGCAAGTTATTAAGGTGAGGCCGGATTGGTCAGAAAATTGCTTCTTTTTACCGAAGGTGAGATTGGCCCACCAATAGCGAGATTAGATTTTTAGAAGCTTTTAAAATAAAGGCGGCTCATCCAGCGCTGGTCTTTGAAAATTATTGATTTTTTTTACATATAGTTCATCGATCAGAATAAGCAAAATGGCTAAAAGTGGTACGGCCAAAACAATTCCTAAAGCACCTGAAACCGAACCCATGACCAGCTGGCTGATCAGTGTCAGTGCAGGAGGAAGGTTGATCATTTTTTTCTGAATCAATGGTCTAACGATGTTGGCCACAATGGTTTGGCAAACAATATACATTATTGCAACCATGATTGCTGTATTCGTACTTATCGTCAATGCCAGAAGTACTCCAGGTATCATCGCAAGCAGCGAGCCGATATTGGGGATAAGTTCCAAAATGCCTGTAATCAATGAAAGTACCAATGCAACCGGTATACCCATGATACTTAAACCGACGGACAATAATACTGCGATCAGGACCATAGATAGCAGCATGCCCTTAAGCCAACCTTTAAGTGACAGGCTGATCCGGTCCAGAATATGTTTTGCTAAGGGCTTTCGGGCTTTGGGTACCATTAAAAGTATTCCGTCTTTATAAAGTGAAGGGTGGGCAGTAAAGAAAATACCCAAAAACAAAATGACGTAAAGATCACCTACCACACCGAAGGTAGTACTAAAAAAGCCGGTCACTGCCGACCCTAGTTTATTTGAATTATCCCCTGAAGTATATTGCAATATTTTTTGTCCTATAGGGTTTTCTGCTAATTTAACTTTAGCAGTATGTACGGTATGCGGTAGTGTATTGTTCAATTCTCCCACCTGGGTGACTATCTTGGAGCCGATGAACCAGAGTATTACTCCGATAAGGATGAAAGAACCGACAGTAGAAATAATCATAGAGAACGTATGTTTCAATTTTGTCCTCCGTTCGATCATGTCTGCCAGCCCATGGAAATAAACAGACATCAGAGAACCGGCCATTGCCATCAACAAAACATTAAAAGCCACCCTAATGACTAGGATACTTACTACTAATAAGGCAATAATGGCTACGGTTTGCCAAACCTTCAAAACATAGGAAATTTCCTTCGGGGTTTTGCCGGTATTTCTTTCTGGATTCATTGAATAATGAAATTAACGATAAATAAAGTAGCGGCGTGGATCATATGTGAATCACTTTTTAAATCAATCTATTAGAGGGCTTATATAAGCCTTTTTCACGATATCTGCTTTGCTCAATACCCTCACCTTCTTTTGCGCTATAAATTAAAACTAAATGTATAAACATCCAACAGCATTTACTGAGTGCTTACGAAACTTTAAAAGTTAAATAACTATAGCTGTAACCTGATTTAGATATTGTGCGACTAAGATTGAAATTTCAAAAAAACGCAGAAAAAAAAGGCTATTGGATTTTAATCAATAAAATATGAATAGTATTAATGTACGTTGGTTTACTGGTATATCGGGGATGATTATATTTCTTTTAAGTATGGTAGTCCTGCCGTTATATTTTGTTTACAACGGGCCCCCACCCCCGTCAAATATATTGTCGAGGGCCCTGATCAATATGTTTGTTTGTACCGCTTTGATTTTCTTTCTGGTGGGTTTCCGTCATTTGATCCGGGAAGCACGGCCTGATTTTGAATTTGTTGCCACATTATCTTTCACATTCGGACTTGTGTTTGCAATCCTTACGTTTGTATCTGATGCCATCCAGGTGGGCAGTGTGTTGGGAAAGAGCGGGGGTATAGATCCCACAACTGTCGGGTCCGGCGCCGAGGGTGCCATATTGTTATTTGGGCCCATAGCGAGATTGGTGACCTCCATGTTTTTGTTTACAGCAGCAATGGCCATTCTGGGCACTCACCTATTGCCGAAATGGACCGCCCGTATGGCACAAATTATTGCCGTTTTTCATTTTGCTTTGATCCCATCCATTTTTTCAGGAACTGATCCGTCTCATTTCTATAGCATCAATGGTCTGGGTATTCCGATATCCGCGACCTGGTTACTTATTTGGATACTGGTTGTCAGTATTATGATCCTTAGGAAAAAAGGCTCACATATGGGAGGTATACCAAGTAAATACGATAAGTAAATCATCAATACAAGTCAAACAATAAACAATGTTTCGAGCAAAGATTAATGCTCACAAATCATTCTTTTCGAGTAATTTTATCCCTTATTTCCCGCCAGGTTATCACGTAAATATTATTGTCCTTTAAGAGTTTAGCACATAAAGGGCTGGTAAAAAAATTATAATCTTCCTGACGCCATGTCGCCCCCCATCCTTCGTGTTCAATTGTCACGGCTTTCATTTCGTCATCATCGAAAGCAGTGTGAAGTATAAGATAAGTAAGACCTGGTTTTAAATTCTTAATACCCGTACTATAAAAATCACTCATGCCTGCTTTAAAATTTTCGAACTCCGCTGTTAAAATCGTATCAACTATTACGTCTCTGCCAGATACAACAGTATCAAGGTTAATGTGTAAAGAACTTTCTACCTGGCGATAAATGAACACCGGTATATTGAATTCATGCCCGACTTTTAGATAAGATTTTAAAAAATCAAGATTATGATGAATGGTATACATATGTGCATCAAGATGAGTAGGATCCATGCCAAATTGTATTGACCGTCTTACCTGGTTGCGTATTTCTTCTTCGACTTCACCCGATGAAGCGCGTTGAATAACGCTGTCTACAGAAGAATAAAAAAAACCATTATTATTAACTAAACCCGGTATGTCAGCTGACGGTGTTACCGGCCCCCATTTGTAATACTTCCATTCACTCGTTAGTGTAATATGCAGACCAAAATCTTTTTCTGGATGAAGCCGTGCATAGGCTGCCATTTCCGGGAACCAAGGACAAGGTACCATAATACTTGCTGATTTAACGCTTCCTATTTCCATGGCGCTGATCGAAGCTGCATTTTCCGAATGTGTCACGCCCAAATCGTCGGCATGTATGATCAACAATTTCGCATTTTTAGGGTAGCCCAGCAGCTCCTGCACTGATTTTCGCTGTGCCGAGACAACGATAGAAGAAACTGAAAACAAGAAAAAAATTAATGCTCTTTTTACCGCATTTGATTTTTGCAAATTATACTTCATGGATATTCGTTTTTGCGCATTGTTGAAATACGACTTTTTATGCTTGATAAAAATATATAAAAAAATTGAAGGCAGTAATAAGCCAACTTCAAGTGAAGTAGTTGGAAGACGAATTATGTTTCGATGTCTCAGAGTTAGGACAGAATTCGAACCAAATGGATTGGACTACCTGCGGGACGGTTCGTGCGAAGGTACCAGCAGATGCTTTGTGTAAATTCAGCAATTGATACCATTAGGCACTTACCGAAGCTTACGTCTCTGCCTTAAAAAAATTCCGTCAGTTATGGTACACGAGTTTTCAAATCAAAATATATATTCTGCGCCAGCATCCGTCATTCCTTCGTGCCTGGGGCCGCCTCTTCATCAAGTTTCCGATGAATATTCTTAATGTCAATCTGCTCCTTCATTTTTTCAAGTTCGATATCCTGCTGACTTTCTAGTCCTAGTTTTTGATGAATCTCGTGAAGCATCGACAAAATTTTGGTAATCTCATTTTCCGCCCTGACGTTGACCTCAAATTCCACTTGCTGCCTGATCTTATCGATCCGGCCCTGACGATTCTGGTTAATGAGGACAGAAACGGACAGGATGATGGCAAATAGCGAAACGATCATTTCCAGGATCGGACAGGGGAAGGGATCGAAAGGTTCGGCATTAAACAAATGAAGGTTCCATCCAATCCAAACGATAAACAGGAGTGTGCAGCTAACCAAAAACCCCAAACTGCCTAGCGTTTCGGCTATAAAAACGGCCACATGGTCGGTTGGCGTTTTAGTAAAGTCCAGTGAAGACTGAAGTTGCTGATCTTTCTTTGACATGATAACGAGATAATTGACGTATAATTATAACAAAACAGGATCAAACGTTATGCCTAATTTGACAAAAGCACTAATAGGTCATTTCGGAGGCCGCAAAGCCCGAAAAAGATACCGTCATCGAATCGGATTCGTCAAAGGAAAATAAAGAGCCAAGCTACTTTTACATTTCAGCAAACACTAATTTATTTGTCAATACCCAAGGAGGAGCCGGTAAACGTTTGTCGCCGGCGGTGGAATTCGGGCGCATGCTTCGCGGTTGGTAGAATTATATCAACGCGCTGAGGTACAGGAGAAAAGGGTAATAATTAGTTCGATATTCCCCGAAAATTTAGTTTTTGATGGGTCGGTACATCGAACTATTCGGATCAATAAAGCAATCCGCGTTTTTAATACTGTTAAGGCCGTTTTTGAGGCAAAAAACAAGAGCAAATCTGTTAAAAAACCGATTTGCCCCGTGAGTAGCCCACACTGGACAAATTTCGAACTACTTTCTAGAAGATTTTAAAAAGATAGCTTTCTGACAATGGTTCGAATACCACAAGGTTCACTTTTTTACGACAAAAGTCTAGGGTCTAAGACCTTGAGACTTTTTTACTTATCTTCGCTTACCGGATTTTTTGCGTATTTTTCATAGCCAAATCACGATTATGAGAAAATTAGCCGCTACCCTTGTATTACTTGTCTTCTTCCTAAGCGGCCAGGCGCAGCAAAAACAAATTGACAGTCTTAAAAAATTGATTGCCACAGCCAAAGACGATACCAGTCGGATAATGCTTACAAATCAATTAAGCCATCTTTATGTATATTCAAAACCTGACAGTGCGCTAAAGCTAGCTCAGCAGGGTCAGCAGATGGCAAAAACGGCACAATTTCTGAAGGGAGAAGCTTATTGCCTGATTAACATTAGCGGGGTTTTTTCTATAACAGGCAACTATCCCCGGGCGTTAAGCGCCTCTTTAGAGGCATTAAAGATCAGTGAAAAGATCAACGACCTTACCTTAATCGAACAAAGTTTTCATGATATTGGGTTTGCATACAACAATGTACGCGACTACAAGCAATCTCTTAATTATACCCTGAAGGCTAAAGCAGTGGCGGAAGCCAATCACATGACCAGAAGTTTAGATGTCGATCTTTTAAACATTGGTGATATTTATGGGAATTTGAACATGCCCGATTCGGCACTTAAGTACACACAGCAATCATATAGAACGTCTGTTAAACTAGGGGACATTGACCTGATTGGCACCGCCTGGAACAATCTGGGCAATATTTATTCCAAAATGCATCAATTTGCTACGGCGATGCTTTGCTATCGCAAATCGATCCCTTTTTTGAAGCGATCCGCCGATGACGATGGCATTTGCGAAGCGACCCTGGGCATGGCCAGTATATTCAAACAATTGGGGCTCCAGGATTCTAGTCTATATTATGCCAGGCAGTCCATAGCGGCTGGGTGGCATGGAGGGTTCACCCCCCGTGTATTAAACGCGAGCCAATTTTTAACTGATTATTTTAAGCGGCTTGGGCAGATTGACAGCGCTTATCATTACCTGGAAATATCAGTCATCGCGAAGGACAGTCTTTTTAGTCAGGAAAAAACCAGGGAAATACAAAATCTCAGTTTTACGGAACGGCAGCGGCAAATCGACATACACGAAAAGGAGGTTGCCTACAAAGCGAGGCTCCGATTTTACTTGCTGATGGCAGTTGTTATATTCCTGTTGGTAATGGCTATAGTCTTCTGGCGAAACAATAAGCAAAATAAAAAAGCTAAAACCCAAATACAGCACACACTGAATGAACTGAAAACCACTCAAAATCAACTGGTGCAATCGGCCAAGATGGCTTCACTGGGTGAGTTGACGGCAGGCATAGCGCACGAGATACAAAACCCGTTGAACTTTGTGAATAATTTTTCTGAGGTAAATGAAGAAATGATCGGTGAACTGGAAGCGGAGTTACTAGCCGGTAATGTTAAAGAAGCGCTCGCCATCGCAGGTGACCTCAAACAAAATGAAAGTAAGATACGACATCACGGCAAACGCGCCGACCTCATCGTCAAAGGTATGCTGGAGCATAGTCGCAGCAGCACCGGCGAAAGGCAATTAACTAATATCAATGTATTAGCCGACGAGTTTTTGAAGTTAGCCTACCATGGCCTTCTGGCGAAAGACAAGGATTTTAGTTCAAAATTGGTGACCGATTTTGATATAGGTTTGCCACGGCTCAACATTGTGCAACAAGATATCGGCCGGGTGCTGATCAATATTTTCAACAATGCTTTTTATGCAGTCAATCAAAAAGCTAAGACAGCCGGATCGGATTACAAACCCCTGGTTTTGGTGACAACCTCGTCCGAAAATGGAAATGTTATCATTAAAATAAAAGACGATGGGAACGGTATCCCAAATAGTATAAGGGACAAGATCATGCAGCCGTTTTTCACCACTAAGCCTTCCGGGGAGGGCACTGGCTTAGGTTTATCGCTTAGTTACGATATTGTGGTAAAAGGCCATGGCGGGAGTATTACTGTAGATACCAAAGAGGGTGAGTTTACGGAATTTATGGTGACCCTACCGTTTTAATAGAATTTACTGAAGATGCCCGGCAAAATGCGTAATTATTGTCAACGCTTCCATAAAGCGGTTCGAAAAAGTCCCAGCGGGTTCAGTCACTAGCGGAGAACCCTATAGAGCTTTTTCGAACCACTTCCTGGCCGAGTTGAAGAAATTAGGTTTACCGATCTGCTGAAAAATGCGATCGGCAGCGGCAAAGTCATACTGGACATTTCTCAATGCAAGGTAGGAACCGTTGAGCTGGGCCGTTACGAAACCAGCAAGGAACTCAAGGATATGGGCGTGGCCAATGGCTATGATATGACCTACGAAGCTGCCATCACGAAAATGATGTTTCTTTTGGGCCAGTATGACGATCCGCTAATCATAAAAGAACTCCTGGAAACTGACCTGCGCGGGCAGCTGACCGTATTCTGATGTTGCCCGAAAATTTGGTTTTGATGGATCAGCACATCGAACTACTCGACTCAATGAGGAAATCCGCGTTTTTAGTGGTATAAAGTCAGATTTTGAGGCAAAAAATAAGGGCAAATCAGTCATAAAAACCGATTTGCCCAGTGAGTAGCGGGGAGCAGGATCGAACTGCCGACCTTAGGGTTATGAATCCTACGCTCTAACCATCTGAGCTACCCCGCCGTTTATTTCTCTCTTTTTTTTATTTGCTTATTTTTCAGCATATTACTGTGAAAACTTGGCCTTCATAAGCTTTAAACGTAATTCTGTGTCTTAAGCTGGCAAGGCATGCAATCAAATAAACATGCTGCTCCGTAAAAAGAGTTTGCAAATATAGCAGAAATTCGTTTTCTTTAGAAAAAATGTTAAGATTTACGGCTTAAGTAAGCCGACTGTTGTAACCCCCTATGTCTGAAAAGAAGAAATTTAATATTGAGTACGAGATAAAATCATCGCCCAGGATACTGTATGGCTTTTTAAGTGAGGCTAATGGGTTGACACAATGGTTTGCTGATGATGTGACGTGTTAGAGACCAGGTTTATACCTTCACATGGGATGATGAGCAGCAAAAGGCTAAACTGATCGCAGTCAGGGAAAATAAGCTGGTAAGGTTTAAATGGGTGGATGACGAGCCGCAATATTTTTTTGAAATGGAAATATTGCAGGACGAATTTACCAATGATGTTGCCCTGAGTATTACCGATTTTGCCTCAGAAGACACCATTAGCGAACGCAAGCAGATCTGGGATAACCAGATTGAATACCTGATTAGCGTGTTAGGAGCATAAGGGGAATTATTTTTTCCCTAATTTTGTATCGTGAAAAAGATTCATCTTTTATTACTCAGATCTTTCATAAGACCTTTCATCGTCACTTTTCTGATCGTAATGTTTGTGTTGCTGATGTTATTTTTATTTAAATACATCGACGACCTTATCGGAAAAGGATTTGAATGGTACATCATTGCGCAGCTGATGATGTATGCATCGGCAACCAATGTGGCTATGGCTTTGCCATTATCGGTACTGCTCTCGTCCATCATGACCTATGGCAGCCTGGGCGAAAATTATGAATTGGTGGCCATCAAATCGGCGGGCATCTCCTTGCGCAGGGCCATGTACCCCATGATTATCGTTGTGACCATTTTAAGTATAGCAGCATTTATTTTTTCCGATTACATGCTTCCCATTGCCAATCTGAAATATTATTCGCTGTTGTATGATGTCAGGCAGCAAAAATCTGCCAATTTTTTGCCCGAAGGAGTATTTAGTAATAGTTTTCCGGGATATACTATCCGGGTAAACAAAAAGGATCCGGACGGGCAAACATTGCATGGCATCATGATCTACAGCAAAAATGAAGCGGAAAATAACACCAATGTGTTGATCGCCAAAGAAGGCAACATGTACCGGACCATTGATAATCAATTCCTGGTATTGAAGTTAAAAGATGGTATAAGGTATGAGGAACAGCCTGGCGATAAGGCTTTCGAGCAACGGCAGCGGTTTACGCGTTTCCGGTTTAAAGAAACAGAACAAAAGTTCGATCTGTCTTTTATGAAACTGAAGCGGACGGATGAGAATTTATTCCGGTCGGCGGTTCAAATGATGGATTTGAAGCAACTGAAATATTTCGGGGATTCGACAAGACGGCAGACAGACAGCATGTCTGCTGGTTAATTATAAACTCATTTCGCCGTATATGAAATATTTTAACATGCCCGCAAAGCAATCAGTCCGTCATTAAATACATCGCCTACAAGGGAGATAACGCCTTGGGCGGTATGAGCAGTCAGCAGCAGGTCTCGGCCTTAATGAATGCTGCAAGTGAAGTGCGCACGTACAGGATGTAATTAAAAACCGGGCCGATGCCTATAAGGAAGCTTCAAAAGTGTGCGCAGATTCGACATTGAATATCAGAAAAAATTCACCTTATCGGCCGCTTGTATCGCCTTGTTTCTGATCGGCGCGCCGCTGGGTGCAATTATCCGCAAGGGAGGCCTGGGTATGCCGGTTGTGGTTTCTGTTATCTTTTTCCTGCTTTACTATATCATCTGGACCATTGGCGAAAAATCAGCCAAAGATGGCAGCCTGTCACCCGTTATCGGCACTGGATTTCTATTATCGTGTTAACGCCCATCGGTATTTTTCTTTCCTACAAAGCAGCAAATGATTCGGTATTGTTTGATATGGAAGCCTACAAGCGATTCTTTAATAAATTGTTCAGAAGGAAGGATGCCTGAAGCTGATTGAACCGAGCTGACGCACCTATAGCAAGGCAAGCAACTTTTACAAATATCCGACCGTATTGATTTTGTTATCAGTTTAACTTTGTTAACCTATAAAATTCATATCTGGCTTTTATTGGCCTTAAACAATACCGACACCACCATAAAATGCTGAATACCATACAAGAAGCCATAGAAGCCATCAAAGCGGGCAAAACCATTATAGTAGTTGATGATGAAGAACGCGAAAATGAAGGCGATTTTTTAACCGCAGCACACAATGCTACTCCCGAAACTATAAATTTTATGATAAGTCACGGCAGGGGATTGGTTTGCGCGCCTATTACCAGCCAGCGGGCCAAGGAGCTGGAGCTCGAGCCTATGGTGAGCAATAATACCACCTCGCACGAAACTAATTTTACCGTTTCGGTTGATCTGCTGGAAGGCTGTACGACCGGTATTTCCGCGTCCGACCGCTCAAAAACAGTGCTGTCGCTTATAAATCCCGCCACACTGCCATCCGATCTGGGCCGCCCGGGACATATTTTCCCGTTAATCGCCAAAGATGGCGGTGTACTTCGTCGTACAGGGCATACCGAAGCGGCTATCGATCTGGCGGTTTTGGCAGGTTTTGAACCTGCCGGCGTGATTTGCGAGATCATGAAAGAGGACGGCGAAATGGCGCGTCTGCCCGATCTGTTGGTGATGGCTAAGAGAATTTGACCTGAAAATAATTTCCATAAAGGACCTGATAGCTTACCGCTTAACCGCCGAAACACTGGTTCATAAAGAGATCGCTGTAAAAATGCCAACCGAATGGGGCGATTTTGATATGATCGCCTACACACAACTCGATACCGGCGAACACCACCTGGCGCTTGTAAAAGGAAGCTGGGAACCTGATGAGCCGGTGCTTGTACGTGTGCATAGTTCATGCGTTACCGGTGATATTTTCGGTTCATGCCGCTGCGATTGCGGACCCCAGCTGCATAAGGCCATGGAAATGATCAGCAATGAAGGTAAGGGCGTTGTCGTTTACATGAACCAGGAAGGCCGCGGCATTGGACTGATCAATAAGCTGAGCGCTTATCATTTGCAGGAAAATGGCCTGGATACGGTTGAAGCCAATATCAAGTTGGGCTTTAAAATGGACCAGCGCGATTATGGCATCGGCGCACAGATATTGCGCAGCCTGGGCATATCAAAAATGCGGCTGATGAGTAATAATCCTAAAAAGACGGGCCGGACTGATTGGCTATGGGTTGGAGGTTGTGGAGAATGTGCCTATCGAGATAATGCCCAATCCGCATAACGAAGCCTATCTGAGAACCAAAACGGGATAAAATGGATCACGCTATCTTGCGCGATCATTGATCTTCATCATTCGGGTTTTTCCCGAACCTGCTGATCCCCCGCCTCCTTCGCCGGTGGTATCTGGGGCTGTTGCGGGCTGTGGCAGCGGATTAACAGGCTGTTTTTTCTTGTTTTTGCCCAGAAATGTTTCTTAAAAACTCACCAAACGTATCAAAATCTCTCTGGTAAACCAGGCCAAGACCGTTTACATACTGGGCCGCCAGCTGCTGATCGATGGTGTTTAGCACGGTGCCGTTCAATAGCCTGTAGGAGTAGCGCGCCGTAAGGTTGCCGTTCTTAGTAATGTAGGTATTGCGCACTGAAATCCTTTGAAAGGTTATTGAAATTCGAATTAAATAAACTGGTGTTGTTATAAAACAGGTCATTACTACTGCTTGCCGTTGAATACAGGCTGCCGCTGAGTACAAATCTTTCGTTAAACAATCTAAACGAAGCACTGGCATCATTAAATGAACGGATATTCAGGTCGAAGCTTTTGATGGTATTCGATTGTGAAATTAATGTATTGAGTTTATTAAAAGCAAATTCGCTTATCGCTTCACTGGCCGTGTTGAGCGTTTGCGTGCCGAGGGCGCCGTTACTGCTTCCTGGCGTAAATCTGCGCGTTGCAATAATACTCAGCGCCTGCTGGGTACGGTTGTTATAGTCATTGAGATACGTCGCCACGTTATCTTTTATGGATGGGTCAGTAGGGAAATTAAAGTCAAAATCTATGTTTGGCTGCAACAATGATTTGGTCAGTACCAGGTTGGCCTGCACCAGTCACCTGCTCTGAAGGCAGGGCAATGCCAGCGGCGGAATAAAGATCCTTAATATCGGTGCGGACCTCATAAATGGCCCTCATGTTGATTTCTGCATTGGTTGGATTGCCTGTCCATCGGATGGTGCCGCCCTGCGTTACCTGGAAATTTTTACTGATCACGTCCTTGGCGATAAATTCAAATTTGCCCGATGATATCAAAAAGTCGCCATACATATTAAAATCGCCCAGACTGCTGATATTTAACTTCAGGTTGTTGGCGACTCCGCTGCCCTCCAGTTTGCCATAATCGGTGGTGATTTTTACCAGCGTCTTTTCGTCAACACTCAAATCGAAATTTAGCGTGATGCCATTAAATGCCTTTGGCTTATCCATTTTCTTGGCGGTGTCCGTGTGACTCACATACTTGATAAAATCATAGTCTTCAGCGACTGACGAGGTATTTAGCGGAATATTAAATATGGTACCGGCGTCGGTTTTGGCTTTAATATCGATATTCATATTATCAATCGGCCCGCTGAAACTAAATCGTCCGGTGCCGTAAGCCACCCCATAATACAAGCGGTTATCTTTAAAAGTTGTATTCAGCGCCATGAAGTTTTTGGCATTGACTACCACTTCAATATCCGGGTTTGACAGATCATTCAGGTCAACTTTTCCATTGGCTGTCGCCTGGTGCCCCTTACGCGTCTTTGAGCACCATATTGTTCACGACTGATCACACTATTGTTTACCGACAGCTTATCGTTAACGGTATAGGCTGTTTTTAAATAATTAACAGTTACACCGGTATTGGCAAATGTGATGTTGCCGTTGAATTGCGGATTTGACAGTGTGCCCGTCAATTTCAGATCAGTGGATACAGTGCCTTTAAGATTCGATATCATGTCCTTGACAAATGGCTCAAATATGATCAGCCTCCGTCTGGTTCATTTTTATATCAAAGTCGAGTTTGTCATCTGCCTGTTTGCCGATCAGGTATGCGCCCTCAATATTCATCGTTTCTAGCCCACGGTTAATAATATTCATTTTAACATTTGCCTGGGTATGGTTGCTGTCCAGTGAGGACGCAATTTTTACATCGCCGATCAGTGTTTTGTTCATCACCAACGAATCGATGGCCAGGTGCGAATCAAATACCGGCGATTTGGTGACGGCGCTTAATACCACATTCGCCGTTTAATGTGCCCCTTAGCCTCACATCGGCTGATTTGGTCAACTGGTCAAATGTTGTCATTTTGAATTTCTCAAATTCAATTTTCAGCTGATCGGCCGGATTATCGGAAATAAATCCGTTTATTCTGGCTTTTTGCCCGCCATTGGAAAGTTCGAATCCCGATACCTGGGTTTTGCCGTCGAGCAATTTTATCTTCACCTTTTCGGTGATGCGCCAATACTGGTGCTCCAGTATCACGTCCGATGGCAGTATTGTTAACCTGGCTGTAGTATCCCGTGCCGAATTTGACCAGTCCATAAAGGTCGAGCTGGTTGGTAGCGTCCTTATCAGCAAGTTTTATGTTGAAATTTAGGCTGTCCTTTCTCAGAAAGTTGGCAATATTGATGTTTTTAACAAACAAGCTGTCAGTAAAAGTTTATGCGGCTTAACGAAACGTTGAGTTCCAGGTCTTTGTCAGTTGTATTTTCGTCAATAATAAAATCATGGAAAACGGTTTTACCATACTGTAGGGTTTTTATAAAGCCCGTGAGTGTCGCCGTTTTATTTTCCGAATTAAACTGGCCGATAAATGTGCCCTGGTCGGGAACTTTTAACTCGGGCATATACATCGCCAGCAGTGGATCGAGATTTTTAAGCTTTAAATTGAATGAAAATGCTGCGGCTTAGGCGGAACGATTTCGGTTTTTAACGATGGGATATATTTTTTTACGATGGTTTTAAAATAAGAAGGCAATGTGGCAAGGTCATAATTCCCTTTTATACTTGCCGTCTGCCATATCCGACCGCAGGCTGATCTCCCTGACATGCCCGATCCCGCTGGCCGATAAATAGAGCCGAATCAATCGAATAGTTATGCCTGGGATCCATCATTCTGAAGGATGACAACTGGATCTTTCCCTCTATGTTTTTCAGCGTATTACCGCTTAAGTTGGTCGTGATCCTGGTGTTCAGTGTAATGGTATCCTTGAGTAATTTTAAAGTATTCAGGTGGGCATCATTAATATTGGCCTCGAAATTATATCGGGCAAAGCGGGATTGAGGTCGATGCTGCCCTTGGCATTCATTTTGATATTGCTCGTCATCAACCGCGTAGCCTTGGCATTTGCTACCTGTTTTATAAACGTGCCATCCAGCGAAACGTTGTTGATACATCATAGCCTTTGAAACTTATATTTTTTACGGTGGCATCCAAGTTTTCTGTCAGATTTTTCAACTTGTCGCCGCTGCCCTTTACGTTGGCCGTCAGCGTTGTCCGGCCTAAATCGCTTTCGTCAATCAAGGTGCCCAGATCAAAATTGAAGGTCGATACTTTGCCGCTGTAGACTGGGTACTCCGCGCTTTGTTGATTTTCAGATTCAGATCCGAATCGAATCGTCCCAGTTTTGTTTTAAATGTGCCGTAAGCCACAAAATCGTTTTGCAAACCGGTAAACCTGCCACTGAAATTGATCTTCCCGAATTTTGAGATCATATCCGGTACCTTCGCTTTTGCGCGTGCCTGTAAAATTGCTGTACAAGTAATCAAGGTCCGTTTTGTTGGTGGCTATCTGTTCAAAGTTCAATTCAAGGAAAGTATTGTCCCAGTTGGGCAGGCCCCTTTAAGTTGAAATCGCCTTTAACATAAGTCGCCTGTCCGCCGGTAACCAGCAGGTTTTTTGCCCGAAGGTTGTTTACAAAGCCCTTAATGCGCCCGTCCAAGCCCAGGTCAAATTTGACCCGCTCCAAGTCCGTCGGTAAAGATAAGCGATGTCGCCGGATGATATTTGCGACGATTTAAAATCGCCATCCATATAAACCCGGTCCTCAATATGCTCGCTGACATCGTCAAATGACTTGAACTTCATCCTGAAATAGTTTTTCAGATCCGAATGTGCCGTTTGGACATGCATATGGTTTGGACCAGTATCTGGTTGGTGTCAACCGTTGCATCGCCGCTTAAATTCTTTCAGATAAAATCCGCTTTTTTCGCGCAGGGTAAGTCTGCTTATTTTTGCTTTGAAACAGGTGGTTCACCAGGTCCATGTTGGTTAAGCACCGTACTGAAATTCTTGACGTCCACATCATCAAAATTCACCTGTTTCATCAGGGTATCAACCAGAAAGTTCTTGTAACGGAAATGTAGGTTATTGATGGCCATTTTTTCAAATTCGATCTTCCAGGGTTTGCCGCGTGCCTTGGTTTTGGTCGTATCGGCAGAGCTTAAAATAGTCAATCAGAAATTTGAGATTGCTGGTACCGTCCTTTTGCTTTTTCAGATAAACCGATCCGTTATCCAACTGTACCAGGCGGAGATCCAGATGACGGTCTTTTATGCTGCTGAAAAGTGAAAAACCATTGATATCGACCGTAGTTTTGGCGTATTCAGCAGCGTGTCGTTTTGTTTGTCGAGTACGTAAAAACCTTCGATAACAACCGATGAAAATGGTCTTAATATAAAGACTTTTTATATCGACCTTTGTGTTTAGCTTTTCGGATAAATACCCGGTCGCTTTTTTTGCGGCCCAGGTTTGTACCGGTTTGTACTGAAATAGCAGCAGCATTATGCTCAGCATCAGTAAAATCACCAACACAATGCCTAGCGCTATTTTGAGTAGTTTTTTAATAACTTTGTATTTTTAATTTGGATGCCCAAAAATATAAATTCAAAAACGGATAAATGCGGTAAGTTTTTGAACATATTTAACGTTTAATATTTTTGACTTTTTTCATAGACTATCGGTTATCACCGGTCTCTGATTTTTTATAATCTAGTAATTCTAACGTGCCTGTAATACTCGGAATCGAATCTTCCTGCGATGAAACCTCCGCCTCGATTTGTGCCGACGGTGTGATATTGAGCAATATTATTGCCAATCAAACTATACATGAGGCTTACGGCGGCGTTGTGCCCGAATTGGCCTCACGCGTGCACCAGCAAAATATCGTTCCTGCGGTTCATCAATCCTTATAAACGCCAATATAAGCAAAAATGATATTGATGCGGTAGCTTTTACCCGCGGCCCCGGACTTTTAGGTTCTTTGCTGGTTGGGCGTGTCATTTGCCAAAGCCTTTGCACTGGCCAAAAACCTTCCATTGATTGAGATCAACCACATGCAGGCTCATGTACTGGCGCATTTTATTGATGATCCCAAGCCGTCTTTTCCCATTTCTTTGCCTTACGGTTTCCGGCGGCCACACACAAATTGTATTGGTAAAAGATTATTTTGATATGGAAGTGGTGGGCCAAACTAACGACGACGCGGCCGGTGAAGCCCTGGATAAAACCAGTAAGATCTTAGGATTGCCCTATCCCGGCGGTCCGCTGATCGATAAATATGCGCGATCTGGAAATCCGGATGCCTATCAATTTCCAGAGCCGCAAATACCGGGTTTGGATTTCAGCTTCAGCGGACTCAAAACAGCCATATTGTATTTCATCAGGGACAACGTGAAGCTCAATCCCAACTTCGTCGAGGACAATATGGCTGATATTTGCGCCTCGGTAGAAAAACGGATAGTTACTATTCTTTTAAATAAGCTAAAAAAGGCTGCCCGGCAATATAATATTAAAGACATGGCTCTTGCAGGAGGTGTTTCGGCTAATACCGGCCTACGCCAGGGACTCATTGAGGCAGGTGAGCAGATGGGCTGGAATACCTTTATTCCTCAGTTTCAATACTGCACCGATAATGCGGCCATGATTGCCATTGCCGGATATTACAAATACCTGAAAGGGGAATTCGTCGGACAGGATATATCCCCGCTGGCCAGGATGCCGTTTTGACGGCTAAGGCTGAAAGGTGATTTTAATTTCTATTTTTACAAAAAAAAATTCCGGCTCGGCTCTGTGCCGTTTACCGGACTCAAAACAACATGAGTATCCCTTCAATCATTTTCTTTTCTGTTTTTCTACTGCCATTAGTCGCTTTTTTTGTCTGGCTTATGCGGCAGGATAAGAAAAAAGGGGCAACAGGCCTCTTCATTTTAGCCATAATTGTGATCGTAGGCATCGTGTACATGTACCTGAAAACGGGTGGACATTAAGTGTATTAAAAGTATTTTTATTTTTTTACATCGCTTACAGTTACTGGTAAATGAGAATCATTTGTTGTTGAATCAGACCTGTTCTGCAGTAGTCGTACCTGTTGGTCCCTGTCCCTGAGCTGCATATGCAGGGTGGCAATTTCCTGCTTATCGCTGTACGAGATAAAGGCTGTTACCAATATTCCCAATCCGACCACAAGATTTACTGCCACCAACAGTAAAGTGTTTTTGTATAAATTGGTTTGGGCTGCCAGGATATCAGTCTGACGGTGAGCATTGGCGACAATCGCCTCACTATTTGCTCTGATTAATTTGTTAATCTCAAAAATTGATTGATTAACTGCCGACTCGGTGCTTATCTCTCTTTCCATTTCTCAATAATTTAATCTCCGGGTGAGTGAAAAGGTTTAGACGTAATCAGTGCCGACATATCCTTGTTAATAATGTCAGGCAAAGCAGCCTGAACTATTTTAACTGTTTGTTTCGGTTTAATTACAATAAGATAATTAGGGAGTGTTGTACCAAGGAAAGTCTAAATAAAGTTATGTAAAATTTCTATTGTTCAGCATTTTTCATGGAAAAAATTTATGTACCATAAAGTTCAATTATTCAATTTCTTAACAATAGAAAAGCCCTCTCATTCGAGAAGGCTTTTTGTGCAATGAGCGCATCAGATTATGGTTTGGTCTGTTATTGTTCGACTGCCATTTTATCTCCGGTTACGGTTTCTTTTATTTTGGCTTCCAGTTCTTCCATCAGTTCAGGGTTATCCAGTATCAGTTGTTTAACCGCATCCCGGCCCTGGCCCAGGCGGGTATTCGCCATAGCTAAACCATGAACCTGCTTTTTTGATGATGTTATATTCAACACCCAGGTCAATGATCTCGCCGGCTTTGGAAATGCCTTCGCCAAACATAATATCAAACTCAGCAATACGGAAAGGCGGCGCCACCTTATTCTTTACAATTTTAACTTTAACCCGGTTACCCGATACCTCGTCGGTATCTTTGATCTGCGATATACGGCGGATATCCAAACGCACCGAAGCATAAAATTTAAGCGCATTACCACCGGTAGTGGTTTCGGGGTTACCAAACATTACGCCGATCTTATCGCGCAGCTGGTTGATAAATATACAGCAGCATCCTGTTTTGCTGATGGTACCGGTTAGCTTACGCAAAGCCTGCGACATTAAACGCGCCTGCAAGCCCATTTTGCTGTCGCCCATTTCACCTTCAATTTCGCCTTTAGGCACTAGTGCCGCAACCGAGTCGATCACCAAAATATCAATAGCGCCGGAGCGGATCAGGTTATCGGCAATTTCCAATGCCTGCTCGCCATTGTCCGGTTGAGAGATCAGCAGGTTCTCCACATCAACACCTAATTTTTTGGCATAAAAGCGGTCGAAAGCATGCTCCGCATCAATAAATGCAGCAATGCCGCCCTTTTTTTGCGATTCGGCAATGGCATGTATAGCCAGAGTGGTTTTACCTGATGATTCAGGGCCGTATATTTCAATCACCCGGCCTTTTGGCAAACCGCCCACACCCAAAGCAATATCCAGACCCATGAGCCGGTTGATATCACTTCGATAGGTTCAATAGCGGTATCGCCCAGTTTCATGATGGTGCCTTTTCCGTATGATTTTTCCAGCTTATCTAATGTAAGCTGTAATGCTTTTAATTTATCTGCGCTGCTCATTCTTTAAAATTTCGAATAACAAATGTAAATAATAGTTATTGAATAATTACTAATATTTTTAGTAATATTTTATTTGTTGAATTGAATAAGTCGAAAGGGTGCGTTTTATAATAGCATTATCAGGTTAGCCGTGCCTATAAACTGCGATCAATTTCAAGGCAATCAAACTTAATCAACTGCCTGTAATCAATCAAATATCTTTATCCACACTTCGCTTTTTCAGTTCCTTGCTGATGGTATTTAGATTGTTTTTTCTTTTTTTGATCTTTCGCTTTTTTAGCTTTCAGTGCCTCGGCTTTTAGTAACGCAGTTTCAGTATGGTTGCGCTCATAATATTTGCAGAACCAGCTGATGGGGCATATTTCGCATTTTGGACTGCGGGCCAGGCAGATATATCGCCCATGCAATATCAGCCAGTGGTGGGCTATGCCGAGCGTATCTTTAGGCAAGATATTCGACCAGTTGTTTTTCAACCGCCAGCGGCGTTCGGGCATTGGTGGTTAAGCCGATGCGGTTAGCCACCCTGAAAACATGGGTATCAACGGCAATTGCCGGCAGCATCAAAAACTACCGAGGCTATTACATTGGCGGTTTTACGCCCCACGCCGGGCAGCTTTTGCAGTTCATCTAATATCCGAAGGTACTTCGCTATTAAAACTGTCCACCAGCATTTTTGCCATGCCCACCAAATGTTTGCTTTATTATTAGGATAGCTTACGCTGCGGATATAGGTAAAAACTTCTTCGGAGGTTGATGCCGCCAGCTCCTGCGGTGTTGGAAAACGTTCAAACAAGGCAGGGGTACCTGGTTGATACGCTTGTCGGTACATTGCGCCGAAAGAATAACCGCGATCAGTAACTGAAAGGGACTGCCATAATGCAATTCGGTTTCCGCGTCGGGCTGATGTTTGGAAAAATATTCGACGAAGTGGCGGTAGCGTTCAGGCTTGAGCATTTCGTAGTCATAGTTGATAGTTCATTAGTTCATCAGGATGAAGTCCGTGGCATAAATATTAAGACAAATCCTTGAGCCATTAAAATAAAAAAGCTCATAGACTATAGACCTGAAGCTTTGAACTCACTGACTATGATCTATGAACCTTGAGTGACTTAATCGAAACTAACGCAGGCTTTTTGAGTAATTCAGGATTTGATGAACTGTTTTGAACTTGGGTTTTTCTTTAAAAGATCCAGATCAGCGCGCAGCGAATGATAAAATATCAATTCATCTGCCTCCAAATTCTCTTGGCATCTGTCTCCTTCATCTCCGCCTTGTTAGAAGTTTCGTTTAAAGTTGTTGTAGAGGTTTCATCCATACGCTTTTTCTCAATTAAATTATATTGTTTTGTAATTGGTTTACAGATAGATAACGAAAGCTATAAAGATAATATTTTACTGAAGATGAAATTTAGATGAAATTTTTTTTGTAAGTTCAAATTGAGAGAGAGAATTTGACAGGATAAAGGCATTAAACGGAAAAAGTATGTAATATGTTGTACAGGCAGACGATTAAAGCCGCCTAAAAGCAACAGGTTGTAAAGTTAACCTTTCCAACCTTTAACTTTTAATCACTTTAACTTGAACCTAATTCTTCAGGCTCATTTCTTTGCTCTGCATCATTTTGCGCAGGTTATTAAGGGCATAACGCATACGGCCCAGGGCGGTATTGATGCTTACATCGGTTATATCGGCAATTTCTTTAAAGCTCATATCACCAAAATGGCGCATGATCAATACTTCTTTTTGTTCGGCAGGTAAAAGTGGATCAATGTTTTAAGGTCTTTGTGGGTTTGTTCGCGCACCATGCGGTCTTCGGTGCTTTCATCGTAATTGCCCAGTACTTCAAAAATATCAAAATCGTCGCCATTGCTGATCATTGGGGCGCGCTTTTCGCGGCGGAAATGGTCTATCACCAAATTATGGGCTATGCGGGTTACCCAGGGCAAAAACTTACCTTCTTCGTTATATTTACCTGCTCGTAAGGTATTGATCACTTTAATAAAAGTATCCTGGAAAATATCTTCAGCAAGATATTCGTCTTTTACAAGTAAATAAATAGAAGTGTATATTTTGGATTGATAACGGCGGATCAGCTCTACCAGCCCGGCTTCTTCGCCCGCAACATAAAGATGGATTAGATCCTGATCACTCTTCAATTGAAAATCCATAGAAATACTACTTAAACTTAAATTTTAATATAAATTTTTTAAAGTAGAGTTTTATCTATAGGGTTCTCCTTTAGGGTGTTAATAAATTGTTATCTCAAATAAAACAAATTTCTGTTAAAAAACAAATATATATTTTTAACTCGTAGCTTAAAATATTGTCCATTTAGCATCAATTTAACATTATTTTAACATATTAGACTGCGCTTGTTTGCAAACTGGTTGTCAGCCCAGTGCAAATTATTAATAAATAGTATTACAATCAATCGACTCAAACTCATTTGGAAAGTGCTAAATATTTTAGGATTTTTGCGTTTTGAAAAAAGTCCATAGTCGATAGTTCATGGTTCATAGCCATTTAGACTTCATACCAGAACATGATGCTATCGACTATGAACTATGAACCATAAACTATGAACAAATAGAAGCAGAAAAAGATCCTCAACATCATATTATTATTAAAGGCGCGCAGGGTGCACAACCTGAAAAATATGGATGTGGCCATACCCAAAAACAAGCTGGTTGTTATTACGGGCATGTCGGGTTCGGGCAAATCATCACTGGCTTTTGATACGCTGTATGCCGAAGGCCAGCGCCGGTATGTGGAAAGTCTTTCAGTCTATGCCCGCCAGTTTTTGGGCCGGATGAATAAGCCGGATGTGGATTATATAAAAGGCATTGCGCCGGCTATTGCTATCGAGCAAAAGGTAATTACCTCCAACCCGCGCTCAACCGTGGTACTTCTACCGAGATTTATGATTATCTGAAACTGCTTTTTTCGCGCATCGGCAAAACCATTTCGCCCGTTTCCGGGCAATATTGTAAAAAAGGATACGGTTACCGATGTGGTCAATTTTGTTATGGCCCTGCCCGATGAAACCCAGGTAACCATTTTGTGCCCGCTTGCATCCGCACAATAACCGCAGCTTGAAAGAAGAACTGGCGGTATTGATGCAAAAAGGCTTTGTGCGGGTCGAGTATCAGGGTAAGCTATATCGAAGGATCGAAGATTTGATCTTGGAAGATGACATCTGATAGAAAATGGTTCGATGAAGAGTCAAGCTGAAAGCTGAAAGCAAAAAGCAAAAGGCAAAGCAAAGCGAAGCATCGGCACGCTATCACAACCGATCACCGAACTTACGGTACGATTGTTATCGACCGTATCACCAAAAATGAAACGGACGAAACCATCAGCCGTCTGGGCGATTCGGTGCAAACGGCTTTTTTTGAAGGTAAAGGCGATTGCTATGTACGCTATCAGGAGCCCGGATGCCGAAACGGAAGCAGGAACGCTTTTTTTGCGACCGGTTTGAGCTGGACGGTATCCATTTTGAAGAACCTACGCCAAACTTCTTCAGCTTTAATAATCCTTATGGTGCTTGTAAACGTTGCGAAGGCTATGGCAAGGTTATCGGCATTGATGAAGACCTGGTTATCCCTGATAAAAGCAAAACCATTTACGAAGGCGCCATTGCCCCATGGCGCGGCGAAAAAATGCGCGAATGGAATGATGCGCTGGTTAAAAATGCCTTGAAATTTGATTTTCCTATACATCGCCAATATAACCACCTGACCGAAGAACAGCAACAGCTTGCTGTGGACAGGCAATCAATATTTCCGTGGACTGGATGACTTTTTTAAGGAACTGGAAGAGCAAACCTATAAAATACAATACCGGGTAATGCTGTCGCGCTACCGCGGTAAAACCACCTGTCCCGAGTGTAAAGGCAGCCGCTTGCGGCAGGATGCTTCTTATGTAAAGATCAACGGCAAATCCATTACCGATATTGTGTTGATGCCGCTGGATAAGGCATATGAATTTTTTTCGAACCTTGAGCTAAACGAAACCGGACGAGAAAATTGGCAAACGGCTGCTGACCGAGATCACCAACCGGCTGTCTTTTTAAATGATGTGGGATTGGGTTATTTAACGTTGAACCGGTTGTCAAATACACTTTCTGGCGGTGAATCGCAGCGCATTAATCTGGCTACCTCATTAGGCAGCAGTTTGGTGGGGTCGGTATATGTACTGGATGAACCAAGCATCGGTCTGCACCCGCGTGATACACAACGACTGATCGGCGTATTAAAATCGCTACGGGATGTGGGCAATACGGTTTTGGTGGTTGAGCACGAAGAAGAAATTATGCAGGCTGCCGATCATATTATTGATATTGGCCCGGAAGCCGGTACGCATGGCGGCGAACTGATATTTTCAGGCACTTATGACGAGATTATTAAGGATGATAATAGTCTTACCGGCCGATACCTGGGCGGAAGGAAGAAATCGCCATCCCGCAGAGCCGCCGCAAATGGAATGATTTTATCGAAATAAAAGGCGGCACGGGAAAATAACCTGAAGCATGTAAATGCCAAATTCCCGCTGGGTGTGCTAACGGTAGTTACCGGTGTTTCCGGTTCGGGTAAAACAAGTTTGGTAAAACGCATACTGGCCCCCGCATTGCAAAAAGCGCTGGGCAATTATACCGGCGAACAAACCGGGTCCTATGATAGCTATTGACGGCGATTATCAGAAAATAGAGCAGGTCGAGCTGGTCGATCAAAACCCGATAGGCCGTTCATCGCGCTCAAACCCGGTTACCTATGTAAAAGCCTGGGACGAGATACGCAACCTTTATGCCGCTCAGCCGGTAGCCAAAGCAGCGGGATTGAAACCATCGGCATTTCTCCTTTAATGTGGAAGGCGGCCGCTGCGATGTTTGCCAGGGTGAGGGTGAAGTGAAGATAGAAATGCAGTTTATGGCCGATATTTTCCTGACCTGCGAAACCTGCGGCGGCAAACGCTTTAAACAGCATATACTGGATGTTACCTACCAGGATAAAAATGTATCCGATGTATTGAGCATGACCATCGATGAGGCTCTGGAATTTTTCGCAAAAGAGCCTAAGATCATCAACAAAATAAAACCTTTGGTGATGTGGGTTTGGGCTATGTGCAATTGGGGCAATCGTCCAATACCCTGTCAGGTGGCGAGGCACAGCGTATCAAGCTGGCATCCTTCCTGGTAAAAGGCAATAACTCCAATAAAACACTATTTATTTTTGATGAGCCGACAACCGGCCTGCATTTTGATGATATTAAAAAGCTGCTTAAATCATTTGATGCGCTGCTCGAACACGGCAATACCATTATCGTTATCGAACATAACATGGACGTGATCAAATGCGCCGACTGGGTGATTGACATCGGCCCCGAAGGTGGCGATAATGGCGGGCAGGTTATTTTTGAAGGCGTGCCGGAGGATCTGATCATGCAAAGCGATTCCTATACAGGGCAATTCTTAAAAGAGCGGTTTTCACATCCCGGAACCCAAAAGGAAAAGCAATACGATTGGATAGTGAAGTAAGGGTTTCATTTTGATCGCTCTCCATCCTTCTCTGAGATGACCTTTTTGTCCGCAATGCCATCGTTAAATCCCTTATAGCGGCGCTGAGGCAGGCTATGAGGTATATTTTCCGTTATATATTTCAGCAAATGCTCACGGACAAAACAGCGAAGTGCAAAGGCCTCTGCCGAATTCCGGGCGCTTACCAATATGCGCAGTTCAATCGCATCAGGATTCGTATTGGTAACCAGCAAGGTTGCCTGGCGTTTGTCCCAAAGATCGTTCGTCTGCACTAAACGAGTCAGTTCTGTACGCAGCTCGTCAACAGGAAAAGTATAGTCGACATATAAGAAAACAACCCCCAGCAACTCCGAATTGGTGCGCGTCCAGTTTTGAAAGGGCTTTTCACAAAAATAGGTGATGGGAAATATCAGCCTGCGGTGGTCCCAGGTTTTAACCACGACGTAAGTGAGCGTGATATCCTCCACATGTCCCCATTCGCCTTCGATAAGCAGCACATCATTAATGCGAACAGGTTGGGTAAAGGCGATCTGCAAGCCGGCCAGGAAATTCGCAAGCGGTTTCTGGGCTGCAAAACCGATAATCACGCTGCCGATGCCGACTCCGGTTGCGAGGCCTTCGCCGATCTGACGAAAATTCTCAAAATGAAGTAATACGAGCGCGATGGTCACCATGATAATAAAAACGCTGATCACTTTTTTAACAAACATTAACTGGGTCCTGATCTTGCGTTCTTTTAGGGGATCCATCTGGTTAATGTTGAAATGATGGTATACATAATCCTCCAGTATTTTGATCGCATTGATAAGAATGCCGGCGAATGCGATAATAGCCAGGATCTCGGCAATCTGGTTTAGCGTGTTAAATAGCATTTTGTCGACCCGGAGGAGAGGTAAGGCTAAGTTCAGGGAAAACAGCGGCATGAAAAAGTTGAGCGGCGGTGCCAGGTGAACAACGATGGGCTTGAAGAATGAGTAATCACGCTTGTTCTGGTAGTAGCGCAGCAACAGGGTGATGATCAGTTTGGCAATGAATCCTTATCAGCAGGGCCAACACGATGATGCTGACATTCCATGCCCAAACCGGGTATTGCTCCGACCACGCTTGCAGTTGACTATCCATGGGCCCGATGCAGTATTACCTGTAGTGTGAACAGGGCTGATGCAATTTTGTTTCCGCCTCGCGGAAATCGTGCGTCCGGGTTGCCTCTGGTGCTTACTCCTTGTTTGCCATAAAAATAAATCTGAAACTAGCCGATAACAATGTTGATGTTAGGGTGTTTAATCCATACGCTGATTGGATAGCGTTGTCTTGTGATTTTTGAGCAATAGAGAGATAAATTATGGTTCGGAACTTTTAAAAAAACAGGATATGCACATTTTAGTAAACCATGCGATCTCCAATCCCGAGGGGTTTTGGAGCTTAGTAAAAGCTAATCCGCCTATGCCCGAAGGTTTTGCAGTTGAAAGTTTAATGGCCGGCACCGATCCGGGGCAGGCTGCTTGTGTTTGGCGTGCCCCTGATGAGGACTCGTTAAAAGTGATGGTTGATGAATTGCTGAGCGGGCTTTGCAGCAATACCTATATGCCTATCAATGATACTCGTTCCTTTGGCTTGCAATAAGCTTCGGTGAAAAATGAACATAGCGTTGGCTTTTAACCCGTCGCTATGTTCTTTTTTCTCCTGTTAACCGATAAAAGCCTTACTTTGTCTTGTGATACCCGCAAAGCAAATGAAGCCATTACTATTCCTTAGCACATTTTTCTTTTCAACATTCGTTTATGCTCAAAACCAGCAGTTTGCGGCATTTGCCAGTCGTTTTGTAAACGGATACCAATCATTACATATTCCAGATCTGGAGTTGAGCTATCAAAAGGGGCTCGAGCAAATTGGCTCTGCAGTGAACGTTCAAAAGCAAATGGATTTTTTTAATCAGACCAGCGCGCAACTTACATCTTTTAAAAATGAAACCTTAAGTCCGGCGCAGCAGGCTGATTTCGGGCTGATTAAATACGAGACTGCGCTGAACCTGGAGCGGCTCGCCCTGGAGCAGCTGTGGGATAAAGACCCTCCCGCAAAAATCTCGGCGGATGGCATTCTTACAGTGCCGGGCGGCAAAGCCTGGTATGCCTATTTATTGAAAAGATGGGTAAGCGATGAGGTTACGCCGGAACAGATCTATCAGTTCGGTCTTGCTGAAGTAGAAAGGGTAAAAGGGCATATCGAATCGATTCGCCGCCAGACTGGTTTGAGTGAAGATGAGTTTTACCGCCATCTGAATGATTCTTCTTTTTATATTTCTGATCCAAAACAGGTACTGATTTATTTTGAAAAAACTAAGGGGATTGTTTACAGCAACCTGCATCTGCTTTTCAGCAACACCAATATTCCTGAGCTTAAAATAGAACGGGGGTCAAATCAGGCACTGGTACAAACGCCGGGATACTACGATAACAATACTTTTTATTACAACATTTTCAATAAACCTTACAATAAACGGCAGATTAACTGGCTGTTTATTCACGAAGGAGTCCCCGGGCATCACTACCAAACCGCTATCGTATCACAAACAAAATTGTCAGACGTTCAGCAATTGTTCTTTTATCCTGGCTTTGCCGAAGGCTGGGGGGCCTACGTCGAGGAACTTGGTAAGGGACTGGGCGTATACCGGACTTCCTATGACGAGCTGGGAAAATGGGAATGGGATATCGTGCGGTCGGTGCGGGTCCCATTGGACGTTGGAATTAACTATTATGGCTGGACAGACGGGCAGGCGCTTGACTTCTGGAAAAAAAATATCCGCGGACAGGATGACATCGCCACGCGTGAGATAGCGCGTATCCGCCGGTGGCCTGCTCAGGTAGTCACTTATAAATACGGGGCCCTGCAAATAATCCACTGGAAGCAGCAACTACAAAAAAAGCAGGGTGATGATTTTAATATCAAAGATTTTCATGACCGGATACTGAATCATGGCTGGCTGCCTGTGTTTATGGTGAAACAGAATGTCTTTAACAGCGACCATTAATAGGTCAGAATTATTACTTTTCCTTGTATACCCTTCCGATAAGATGGTTGCCGATGATCTCTTTTTTCAGGGTATCCGCATTAAAGGCACCTTCCCGGGCATATACAATTTTTCCGCCGGGCTCAACAAGAATGGTATAAGGCAAAGCGCCCTGCCATTTGGGGTCAATCGCTTCAATCATTTTATACTTGCTGTCACCGGTGTAGATATAATTTAAACTGGAAGATTGCTTTTTTTGCAGGAAACCCAAAGCCTTGCCCCGGTTCTTCAGGTCATCCGAACTGATCGTGATCATTTTAAAATCACGGTCGCGGTACATCCGGTTAATGGTGACCAGGTCTGGAAATTCTTCAACGCAGGGCACGCACCAGGTGGCCCATAAATTGATGAGTAAAAGCTTGCCGCTGTTATTCTTCATCAGCTGGCTTAAGCCCGCATCATCTATGTTTTGCAGACTTACCGGCTCCTTGGCCCATTGGACTTCGGCTTTTTTTATCCAGTCCTGTTTCTCGATCCATTTTACCGAACATCCAAAAACCTTAGTGGTAGTAACCCGAACTTCTTTTCCTGCCAGAAGGTCATCAATAGCATTGCGTGCATCCAGGCTGGTGGGCGTTTTGGCGGGATTTTCCATATCGTCTATCCGCCCCTGGTAGCGCAGTTTGCGGTCCTGGTCAAAAATAAAGATGTGTGGTGTTGCTATTGGGCCATATTTAAGTGAGGCGGTTTCTGTATCCCCGTCATAAAGGTAAGGGAAGTTAAAATGCGCAGTATTTGCCCTGATTTTCATCTCGGCGAATGAGTCGCCAACATCGCTGTAGCCTAATTCATCCAGTCTCAGTGAACCGGGATTATTTGGATTGATGGCGACAACTTTTACGCCTTTGGCGGCATAGTCGCTGGTTAATTTGATCACCCGCCTTTCGTAAGCCTGCGAAGTAGGGCAGTGGTTGCACATGAAAACTACAGCCAATATTTTGGCATCCTTAAATGATGCCAGCGTATAGGTTTTTCCGTCAACGCCCGGCAAACTAAAATCGGGGGCGGGCAAACCTATGGCTAATGTTTTGTGTTCATCAAATGTCAGACTTGTCGACAGGACTGCAGCCATTAACAGAAAAATATATAAAAATCTCCTTGTCATAATTTTGATTTGCTAGGTAATTAAAGAGCTGGTGTTAAAATAATTATATCAAAATTATGCTTTTATTCTCAGCTATTTAATCGTAAATTTAATATGCCAATTATTTAAATTTCAAGCCTTATGGAAAAAACGATAGTGGGTATTTATATGCCTTTGCCGGGGGCATATTTTACTGACGGATAGTTTTGCCGGCGCCATAAAACCTTACAGTAAACCGTAAAAACACCTGGTTCATTATTAAACTTAATCAACATGAAAACAACATTGATTTTTGCTTCTTTAATGGTCTGCGCAATTTTAGGATGTAAGAAAACGGAACGGGTATCTCAGGCTGGCGTGTATAAACTGGAAAAACAGACGGTTAGTGGCGGAGGAAAGGACAGTATTTATCACAGATCGCAGTATAAGATTTATACCGATCGGTTTTTTATGTATTCGAGCATGGCGCCTGACTCGTCGGTGGGATTTGGGACCGGTGCCTATAACCTGGACAGCGGTAACCGGATCACCGAACGCAATATTTACAGCAGCGGGTATCTGGATTCATCCAAAAGCTTCAATTTGACCGTTAAAAGATCAGACAGCGGGTATATGCAGATGATACCTTCCCTGGCCATAATAAAAGGCGTAAAATATGATCTGACCGAAAATTATTCAAAGGTGCAACTGGCGCCTGATACATCGATTCTTGATGGCTTATGGAAACTGTATAAAACGTATTGGGTGAAGGGAAAAGATACAACCAAGCAGGATGAAACACAATTTAAAATTTTCTGGGGAGGCCATTTTATGTTCGTTCACCGGTATCCGCAGGATCAGGCGGCTACTAAATTCAAAAATGGATTTGGTTATGGCACCTTCAGTTTTAAACGGGACACGCTTACCGAAGAAGATGAAATGTCAAGCCATTCTGTGCTTGTAGGTCGCAAATTTGCGATCAAGATCACGCTTAATACAAAAGATGAATACCAACAGGTGATTAACGATACTAAAGCTGGTGTGATAACGACAGAAATTTATAGAAGGGTACAATAAGATATTCCGCGATTGCCGGTCTTTTAAACAGGCCGGCAATGGAGGAAAACTTTTGAGTCAGCCCTTGTTTTTTGGTATAGTTAAGCCGGCTTGATCGCTTTGCTTGAAATTCAATTACCCAATGGACCATACCGTAAGAATCATTTCCACAGCATACGTTACGCACAACGTAAAAAAGTTCACCCTGGAAAAGCCTGCCGGTTTTAATTTTGTGCCGGGGCAGGCGACCGATCTGTCAATCAATGAACCCCAGTGGAAAGACAATAAGCACCCCTTTACTTTTACCGGCCTGAATGAAGACCCGAATCTGGAGTTTACCATCAAGATTTATCCTGAGCGTCAGGGTGTGACCGATCGCCTGGACCAAGTGAGCGCTGGTGACGAAATAATAATCAGCGATCCCTGGGGGGCGATTGAATATAAGGGGCCGGGCTATTTCATAGCAGGCGGCGCAGGCATTACGCCTTTTATCGCCATATTGAGGCAACTTTATAAGCAAGGGAGTCTGCAGGACAATATCCTGTTCTTTTCTAACCGCACAGACCAGGACATCATTCTGAAAGAGGAACTGGAGACGATGCTGGGTCGTAATGCGCATTTTACCATCAGCAATCAAAAGGACAGCCAGTACGACCAGCGGCGCATCGATTCCGAATTTTTAAAGGCAGAGATCAAAGATTTTACCAGGCATTTTTATGTATGCGGTCCCGACGAGATGGTGGCAGAAATAAACCAGACGCTAGAAAAATTGGGAGCCAAACCGGACCTGGTTGTTTTTGAAAAATAGATGCCAAATGTATTGGTTGAGGGCCAATCTATCAAAAGCTGCGTTAATCCATGATCATAGCAGCCAGCTTATCGTCAAGCTTATAAATGTCCTTTCTGAAATTAAGCTGGCCATCCTGGTCAACAAATGCAGTAAGGTAGGCAAGGAAAACAGGCACTTTGGTATTTAAAGTAACATACTGTTCTTTCCCTCTGTTCATCGCCGTTGCTATGCTTTCAGGGTTCCATTCCTTCTCGTCCTTTAACAGAAAGTCGGCAAGTTTCGCCGGATCCTTTACACGGATACAGCCATGGCTAAAGGCGCGCGAGGATTCGCCAAACAGTGATTTTGATGGTGTGTCATGCAAATAAATGCTGTAGCTGTTAGGAAACAAGAATTTAATAAGTCCCAATGAGTTATTCTTTCCTGGTTTTTGCCGTACGATTGGTAATCCATTGCGATAGCCGGTGATTTCCATGTTGTGACGTTTTATGTATCCGGGATCTTTTTTTATGCCCGGTACAATCTCTTTTTTTATAATGCTTTCCGGTACGTTCCAATACGGACTAAATACCACGTATTTCATTTCTCCGTAAAACACGGTGGTTTGATTGACGGTACTGCCTACTACCACATTGGTGTTCCAGAGTAAGTTATCGCCGTTATAAACGTGGAGGCGGAATTCAGGTATATTCACTGTAAGAAAATCGCCTTTTACTGAAACGGGCAGCCAGCGGCTTCGTTCCATATTTACTGCGATCTGCTGGATCCGGCTCTTTAATGGCACGTTCATTTCATCAACGGTCGCTTTGCTAACGATGCCATTAACTGGCAGGCCATGCCTTTGCTGATAGGCTTTGACTCCGGTAGTCAGCTGCGTGTTAAATACCGGGCTCAAGGTATCGCCCTGGTAGTTATCAAGGTTCCTGAGCCGCTTTTTTATGAGTACAACTGTCCAAGATGAATCGCCTTGCTTAAGCGTTTTGGTAATTACAATGGGCTTCCAATTATTCAGTGCATTCAGATCGAGGTATTTTTTCAGATATTGTTTTAGTAGCTCGTACTGCCGGTGTACCGGTTCATCAAGTGCATTTTGTGCCGGCGCCCTCAAAACGCTATCCAAAAATTCCCCATATGGAACCTTTTTGCGCGGTAAAAACCACTTTGAAGACTTGCTTGCTTCTGCACTCATCCCATGCCAGACAAGGTTGGCAAACACGAAATACTCAGAAGTAAGCATTAGTTCAATATCCGTGTTTGGTACGTTGCGACCGGGGCTGGCTCTGACATCCTGCCTTAATGAGTCCAGCACCTCGCGGTAGGGTGCCGGTTTGTAAACGCCCTCGTTGCTTAAATTTAAAACTCTGTTAGTTAAGTTGCCTGCCTGTTCAATCAGTTTGCCGCCCTCATACCAGGCATAGTGATAGTTCCTGTTTTGATAAAAGCTTTTAATTTGGGCGGAATAGACCTTAAAATCCGGGTATCTTTTTAAGAATGCAACTAATGCTGTGCTGTCAAAAGAAAGTTTGGACTGATCGCTGAAATTTCCCTGGACGCTCTGGTCCCAGTCGCTTAAAGGAGCGCCACTTTTAACCGCCGGACTTTCCTGGGCACTGCAGATTGTTATTGAAATACAAAGGCTAATAAATAATATTAACGCCCGCAATATATTGCATTTCATTGATGGGTTGAGTTAAGGTATTGAAGGCCTGTATTATTTAAGATAACAAGCGCAGCGGATTATTGTGCCGGGCACGCATATATAAATTTACCTTACTATTTTGAATTTTTTTTCTAGGCGGCCCAGGCAAGGCTTTCGAGCGCTGGTTCCGTGAATCTGGCAGTGATCTGGAACCTCAAAAGACCCGTCTGATCATATCCCAACAAAAAAGCCCATACCCAGCATTGTGGATGCCTCGGTATGAGCTTAATTTACGTGGAGAATATCGGAGTCGAACCGATGACCTCTTGCATGCCATCCTTTTAAAAGGCTTAATTTTAAAATTTTGAAGTTTGAAAAATTATCAGTAATTTGCTGATAAGCAAGCACTTGATATTTTCTTTAATTTTTGTTAATTTAAATTAGACGAAGATTTTAACAACTATGTTGTACCCAAGTGACCACTTGCATTAACTCTTGCACTATGTCAGTTTCAACTAAAATAATTTTAAGGACATCCAAACTTTTAAGCAACGGCGAGCATCCAATCATGCTTCGGATCACCATCAATCGTCAAAGTCAATTCGTTACCATTAAGAAATGCGCTACTCGGGAACTATGGGACCTAAAAGCCCAACAAGTTACCAAGATCCATCCTGATCACTCAACGATCAATCCACTGCTTCGAAATATTTCTTCTAAAGTAGACTTATATCTCCTCAATGCAGGTGAAAACAATACAGTAGTAAGTTTTAACGACATAAAAAATATTGTGTTGAGGCTCACTAATACGAATAGGGAGATTAAAAGCTTCTCGCTATTTTCTTATTTTGAGAGGGAAATCGAACGGCTCATCGAAGAAGAACGTCTCGGCTATGCTGCTACCTACCGATGTACCTTGCAATCTCTGCAAAGATTTACTGGAAATAGAGATTGTCCATTTGTCAATATTGGACTAGACTTCTTAAAGAAATACGAAGTTTACCTTGTCAAGCGGGGTAACGCCATTACTACCAGGAGCCATTTCTTTCGAACCTTTCGAACAGTTTGGAAAAGTGCCATTTCTGATAGGGTTTGTCCGGAAAATCATTATCCATTCAAGAACTTTGCTTTTTCTAAATATAACAATCCCAGAACGAAGAAAAGAGCTATCAGTAGGGAACAGATCACTAAAATTATAGAAGCCACTATAGACGAGAACGATGACGCTAAGGTAAACTCACGAAATTATTTCTTGTTTATGTTTTATTGCCGTGGTCTGAATTTTACGGATTTGGCGGGACTTAAGTGGAGTAATATCATAGATGGAGAATTACATTACACCCGTTCGAAAACTAAGGAGGACTTTCATTTCAAAATGCATCCTGCAGCGATTGAAATTTTGGCCTATTACCGTAACCTCGATGGTAAAAGTGATGCCGGATATATTTTTCCAATACTATATAAAAGGCATAATACGCCACAAGCCATCAGATACAGAAAACTTAAAGTATTAAAAATGGTCAATGATGAAATTAAAGCATTGGCTTCATCGGTGGGAATTGAAAAGAATGTAACTACCTATGTGGCCAGGCACACATATGCCACTGTCTTAAGGGTAAACGGAGTTTCTAAGGAGATTATTGGTCAGTCATTGGGCCATAACAGTTTGAAAACAACGGAGATCTATCTTGATGATATCGGCGATCCCGTATTGGACGAACTAATCAATTCCATGATCTGACCAAATTAACGAAATCATTTAACTTTGATTTTTTACACAAGACCCTGAATGACACTTGACCAAACCCAATATCATAAATTACTGGACACTATTGGCAATACAATACAGGTTGCCAGGTTTCAAGCCGCGAAAGCTGTAAACACAGAATTGGTAAAAGCCAATTGGGAAATTGGCAGGCACATAGTTGAATATGAGCAGCACGGGCATGAACGAGCGGAATACGGAAGTGATTTATTATCAACTCTTTCTAAAGACTTGGGTGTGCGATATGGTAAAGGATTTGGCAGGCGCAACGTTTTGGACATGCGCCGATTTTATTTAGCATATCAGAAATGGCAGGCAGTGCCTGCCAAATTGAGCTGGACACATATTGTTATTTTGTTAGGTGTTTCTGACATAACCGCTCGAAAATTTTATCAGGCACAATGCCTTACGGAAAATTGGGGGGCGAAGAATTGGAAAGGCAAATCGACACCGCCTTGTTTGAACGGCTTGCTTTGAGTAAAGACAAAACCAGCATATTGGAACTGGCCAATAAAGGTCAGCTACTTCTTACTGCGAAAGACATCACCAAAGACCCCTACATACTGGACTTCCTGCAAATACCCCAAGCACATAAAGTAACCGAAAAACATCTCGAGCAGAAAATTATTGATAATCTGCAATTGTTTTTACTGGAATTGGGGAAGGGGTTTGCGTTTGTAGCCCGACAGTATAAAATTTCCATAGGCAACACTCATCTATATGTCGACCTGGTATTTTATCACCGTATTTTGAAATGTTTTGTTTTAATCGATCTGAAGATCAGGAAAGTAAAACATAACGATATAGGGCAGATGAATTTATACCTCAATTATTTTAAAAGCGAAGAAAATGTAGAGGGAGATAACGAACCAATAGGCATTATTCTTACAGCTGATAAAGATGAAATATTAGTAGAGTATGCGACTGGTGGTATAACTAATAAAATTTTTGTCTCAAAATACCAGCTTTACTTACCCGATAAAGAGCTATTGCAACAAAAGGTAAGTGAGTTAATGAAGGAGAATTAAAGCATATGTATTTTTTGACGCTCCCTGATTATCACCCCACCAATGGTGTAAATACCAGTAAACACGGCAAGTTCCCATTCCTATCTTCGTTAAACGGTTTATTTGAACCGGCCACTTTCGAATTTAAATACCAATTGGGTTTCCCTTTTGAGAAAATTGAAATGGACGAGGAACATATTTTCTATGTGAGCGAACCCAATCTGATCAAAGTATTTAAAAATAAAATAGCAGAGCATAATGAGATATGGCTCGATAATGTGCGTCCGATTTCAGCGGACTACACTAATGAATTGATGCAATTATTTTATAAGGGCTATTTGGCCGGGCTTGAAAATTTCGACGTTGAAATTGGCTCTGCCTTCCCATCGCTCGACCTTTCTCATCAAAAGGAGATGCTGGAACAATTTATAGATTATTGTCAGCAGGTTCTATATTTTGAGGGATTCGCCATACCGCAGCTCATAAACAATTTAGGGTACATTCAGGCATGTTTGTTGACAGCCTTCAAAGAATACCAGAACCTTAGTCGTTTAACATTCAAATCCAAAACGGGGCTAATCCCAGAAACTTCAACAAAGAATACCTCTGTAGTGCCAAGCGATAACTCTAAGCCATCCAAGCTGCCATTGAAATACCCTGTACAAGATATTATTGCAATATGGCTGGTATTATTGGATATTCCCCAATGCACGTCCTTAAATTTGACACCTGAGTTTCAAGCGGAAGTTGATGTGATAGAGTTATTAGGTAGTATGTTTAATGATATATCGGGGGAAAAAAATAATTTACCTGACAGCTCTCCACGTTTTTATGAACTGCCATTGGATTATCAGCCTATTCTATATTTGCTCATGCATGCCACTTATAAACTTAACTATACTTATACCCGCATACCACTCGAAGAATATAGTAAATGCTTGAAGTCAACTTTTTCAGTATATGACGCAATCGAATTAAATTATATGCCGGGTAATTTTACGAAGAAACAACCAATAGCCATTGCCGCAATTAAGGAGCTTCAAAATAGTAACTCTGCCAAAAAGACTTTAAGAATCTTATCTAAAATACCCAGTTACCGAATCACAATCTGACTTCGTTAGACTACGTTCAGTAACGTTGGGTTAAATCGGTATTGTTTTGCTTCATCAAATTATTTACGATGAATGCAACATTTGTAACCACTCTTTCAACTCAGGAGCTCAAGGAGCTTATAGAGTTATCCGTTAAAAACGTAATTCAAGTCTACCCTAAAATGTCCAATGAAGACGATACTCTATTGGATACAAAGGAGGCGGCAAGCCTTATCAAATACGAAGTGACCTCTATTTATGGTCTGGTCAAACGGAAAAAAATTCCGTTCTGCAAGATTGAAGGCAAGCTATTGTTTTCACGAAAGAAGCTCGTCGACTGGATAGAAGGAGGCAATACCGCGCCGACTTCAACTAACCATCAAGGCCACATTAAGGCTTCTGAAATCAAATACCGATAGGTCCGAAAGTAATACGAAATCCGATATGTCGGATATCGATAGGGCTTGGGCCCGGAGTGGGAGCCAGCTATGTTTTGGTGTTACCAAAACTCGCTGGCCCCATTCATGCTCTCGCATTCATGGGGAGAATATTAAAATTATAAGGGATTTAAAGATGGTTGAAAAGCCAAGAAGTAACAGGGGCGGCAGGCCGCCCAAAGAAGTAAAACGGATGCGTACGCTTTCGGTAAAGTGTTCCTTTTTTGAGGGTGTACAGATTCAGAACAAGGCCAAATTGATGGGTTTAAGCGTCTCGGAATACCTCAGGGAATTGGGCTTGAAAGGAACGGTAAAATTCAAAGTTAAGACCCTGCCAAGGGAAGTCTTGCAACTATGCGGAGCATTCAACCATATAGCTGCCAACCTGAATCAAATCGCCAAAAAGCGCAACAGCTTCGATGAGCTAAGCGTGCTTGAGCGTGCAGGTCTAAACCAGCAGAGCGCGAGCCTGCAGCAACTGGTTATGGAAATCAGGAGGTACTTGCAATGATTGGAAAGATAAGCACCGGTAAAAGTTTCCGTGGATGCCTAAACTACCTATACGAAGGCCGGCTGCAGCAGAGCAGCGCTTTACAGGAAATAGAACTGCAGAAAAAGCAGGCGCAAGTGGTTTGCTATAATCAATGCTTCGGAAATAAAAAGGAGCTTATCCAGCAGTTTAACGAGGTAAGTTATTTAAACCCGAAACTAGCAAAGCCGGTATTGCACGCCTCACTGAGCTTTGCCCATTCAGACGTGTTAACTAGCCAGGATAAAATCGATATCGGACACCAAATGGCAAAAGACTTCGGGTTTGAAAATAACCAGTATGTGGTTATTGAACATGGCGACAGGAAACATCAGCATTTGCACATTGTGGCTAACCGGATTGGCTATGATGCCAAAACGGTGTCCGATAGCAACAGTTATCATCGAATAGCGACGTTCTGCCGGAGCATCGAACGGAAGCATCAGCTGCAGCAGGTACTTAGCCCAAGAAAGTTTTTACCCAGGGAGCAAAGAGCAGTTCCGCGACGGGACAACCGCATGGAAAAATTAAAAGCGGTTATTGCTGGTATTCTGAAACAAGCCACATCCCTTAAAGAATTTCAAAACAAGGTTTCAGGGCAAGGTTATGCTATAGAATTAGGTCGTGGCATCGCATTTACAGATACCCAGGCGGTACGCTTTAAGGGTAGCCAGGTCGGCTACCCATTATTAAAAATTGAAAAACAGCTAGCGCAAAACAATCGGATGCAACAAGAAAGGCAATCGCAGTCAAACCTGGCCCAGCAACAAAAGGAAGCGCTTCAAAAGAGACAGGCGCAAAATGAGGAGCAATTAAAAGAACCACAGGAAATTAAAAAAACAAGAGGATTTAGATTATGATAAACGAGACAAATTTTGATTCGGTGATGGAGGAATTCACCAAAGAATTACAGGCGGTAAAAGAAGCAGTAAAAGTGTTACCCGCAAAAGTTGAGGACTTGACTAAAAAAGTGGAGGGCTTTAAAAACAAGGTTGATAATATACGGGTCATTGGCCCTAAACCTGATCTTGAATTGGTGAATACTATTATAGCAGAAGGGTTTACTACCGTCAATCATACTGTTCAAGAGCAGCTTGCCGAACTATTTACAAAAAACCGTATTCTGGTATTACCTGAAGACAGTGGTAAGAGTTTTTTAAAGATCATGAGCAGAAGATTTATGATTTTAGCGGGGCTTACTATAGTCGCTGCCCTTGCATGCTGGTTTGGTTTCCGCTATTGGTACCTGGATAGTGAAAATACCCGCTTCCGTAATTATTGGTACTGGACCTATATCGGCCAGGATCAGAAAGGTAAGGCAAACATGGTTAGCGAACTGGATAGCTTTAAGGTGTCAAGCATCAATGGCTTCAGAACGGATAGCATAGAAGCTTTCCTAAAAAAGCAAGCGACAGAAATTCGAATTAAACTGCTCGAGAGGGAGGCGGATAGCTTGAGAGCATTAAAAAATTAGCGTTATTCATAAAAGGGATTTTTATCAGCTGTTTCTATCTTACCGGCTGATTGTTATCGCTTACACGATAGTGGTGGAAGAAATCGTATCCAGACTAAAAAAACTAAAAGCTTTCCTTTTTTAAGAAGATTTTGACGAGTACAACATAAAATACATAAAAAAAAGTGTTGTAACTATGCTGTACCAGTTAAAAAATCAGGCTTTTAGACGGTGATCTAAAAGCCTGATAATCAGCGTGTGGAGAATATCGGAGTCGAACCGATGACCTCTTGCATGCCATGCAAGCGCTCTAGCCAGCTGAGCTAATCCCCCGTTGCGGATGGCAAAAGTAACAAAAACTTGAACATCGGCAAATAAATAAGGTAAAATTATCAGGCCGGAAACCCATTATGAAAAGCTATAAAAACAGTAAAGCCCCTGATGGGCAGGGGCCTTTACTAACCAATTATAAACCTAAATTATGAGAAGACTTTTTTAAATTCTTTTTCTTAAATTCTATGGTGTAAAAGTAACACTATTCATGTAAGATGTAAAGAATACATTTGTAATATTTTTGTCACTAATTTAAATAACACCTGTTAACATTGAATTTACATTAACTAAACAATAGAAAAAGTACCAATTGTGTAATATCTTTTGTTTAATCTATGATCGTTTAACGTTCACGATATAAAAGTAAACAAATAAATATAAAAAGCAACAATTTTTTTAATAAAATCCAAGAAAACATAGAAATTTAATCAATAATCATTGAAAATGTTGAATTATTCGTTCTTTTCTAATGTTTATATGGATTTTTTGGGTTCTTTTTGGATAAAAAATCGTGCTTAAATAGCATATTGTGAACTGTTTTGCGAAATCTAGATTTTCCTGTGTTGATTTCTGTAGGAAAAGGGATAAAAGCGATCTTTTTTTTATTTTTTTTCGAAAAAACGACGAAATTATTTTGAATTGCCGGTTCAAAGGACCGATTTTATAAAAAAATGGGATTTTATTTCAGGTTTTTAGAATATTGCTTTGCACAAACAACTTTATCCGAAACCTTTATCATTTTTGCCAAAATTCCCAAGATTTGCCCATGAATTCCGCTGTAAAACCTGTGCACCCTGAATTGACTCCTTCGTTATTATGGATAATGGCTATAGCTACGGGCCTGGTAGTTGCCAACCTTTATTATAACCAACCTTTGCTGGATGATATGGCCCGCACTTATCAGGTAAGTAACAGCAAAATCGGACAGGTCGCCATGTTTACCCAACTGGGCTATGCAACTGGTATGCTTTTTATTGCTCCGCTCGCCGATATGGTGCGGCGCAAACGACTAATTTTGATTTGCCTGGCTTTGGCTGCTATTTCATTGTTATCGACAGCTTTTGCTCCCGGCATAAATCATTTGATTGTTTCCAGCTACCTGGTCGGGATATTCTCTTTGATCCCTCAATTGCTTGTTCCCATGACCGCCCATCTGGCCAAACCAGCGGAGCGCGGAAGCAAAATAGGTTTCGTCATGAGCGGGCTGCTGCTTGGTATTCTGTTATCGCGCACCATCAGCGGTTTTATTGGAGCTCATTTTGGCTGGAGGGCCATGTTTTATATTGCAGCGGGTATAATGGTTTTGCTTTGGGTGCTTTTATTTTTTCTGCTGCCGGAAGTGGAGCCCGAATATAAAGGTACCTACAAGGCACTGATGGCTTCGCTGCTGACCCTGGTAAAAAAAGAGCCGGGCCTGCGCATTGCTTCGGTTCGCGGCGCATTATGCTTCGCATGTTTTATGGCCTTTTGGACCACACTGGTGTTCCTGTTAAAACATAATTTTAACAAAGGCAGCGATGTTGCCGGTTTATTTGGATTAGTGGGCGCTTTTGGGGCCATCGCTGCCGGCTTAATGGGAAAGTTAAGTGACAAAATGGATGCTTACAAGCTTTCGTCCTTTACCTTGTTACTGATCGTGATTTCCTTCGTCGTATTTTTCTTCTCGGGTAATAGTATGGCCGGACTCATTCTGGGCGTAATCATTTTGGATTTGGGTGTGCAGGCCACGCATATTTCCAATCAGTCGCTTATTTATGCTTTGCAGCCCCAGGCACGCAACCGGATCAATACCATCTATATGGTAACTTATTTTATCGGGGGTGGGATCGGCACATGGCTTGCCAGTCTGGCCTGGGATCATTACGGGTGGGACGGCGTTTGTATTGTAGGGATGGGCTTATCATTGATAGCGGTTACCGTGCACCTGCTCAGCCATAAAATTGTACAAAAAATCAGGCGGCATGTATAGTGATTGGCTATTTTTCCTGAGGTCATAAGCGCTTGTTTTTTGCGTCCGGAATTCTGGAAAAATATTTTTCTAACCCATAATAGTCTGTAATTCAGCATTCTGTATTGCCTTCTCGCTGCCTTGCGTTGATGTAGTGCATGCTGTTACATCGTACTGGCATTAAATTGGGATAGCAATATTGCAGGAGTTAGAATGATGGCCTCGAAAAAAAACATCGCAAGCAAGACGCAGGAGTGGGAAAATCCGCAGAATCCTGAAAAGCCGCTTGATCAGCGTGATAAGGAGCAGCTATTGCGTCAGTATAAGGAAGCCAAGCGGCGCAAGTCCAATCTGACGGAGAAGGACCATATCGATAAGGAACCAAAATCTAACTAAATACGTATACTTTGAACAGCCCTAAAAATAATTTTATGAAAAATCATGAAAAAGCGCCGGTTGGTAAGCTGATGACACGTTTTGACAAGGAGCTAAAAGCACTTCTGGTCAATGATCTTAACCAAGTTCGGAGTGTCAATAATCAGTTTTCATCAGGAAATCGTCGGGTACGGTTCCAGGTAATCCTTAATCGCTGACCGATCAATATATTTATATAAACACGCAGGTGCAAATCCCCGTAAGCTACCGCTGGCGAGGATTTATTTTTGTGTAGCATACCGGATGATCAGTCCGGCTGTTTTTTGCGATGCGCCGGGTTTCCCCATTTTTTCATGCAGCTTTTTGTAGTTGTTCAGCATTTGATCATAATAGGTCTCATCTGCCAGGATCAGGTTTAATTCCTCGCCGATTTTCTGAGGATTACAATCCTGCTGAATGAGTTCCTTTACTACCTCACCGTTCATAATCAGATTCACCAGCGAGATGAACTTAACCTTAATTACCAACCGTGCTATTGAAATACTGATGGCGCTGCTCTTATAAACGACGACCTGGGGTACGTTGAACAATGCGGTTTCGAGCGTGGCTGTACCCGAGGCTACAACAGCGGCATGTGCATTATGGAGCAGATCATAAGTGGCACCGAAAACGACTTTGGTACCGCTGCCGCTGGTAAATTCCTCGTAATAAGCCTGGTCAAAGGAAGGTGCTCCTGCAACAACAAACTCGTAGTCGGGCCAATTTTCAGCGGCGGCAATCATCTCAGGCAATAGCCGGATGATCTCTTGCTTTCGGCTGCCCGGCAATAAGGCAATGATTTTTTTATCGGAGAGCTCGTTTTGCCTGCGAAAATCCGGGTTTGGCTTAAATGCTGAAACAGCATCCAGTAGGGGATTGCCAACATAATCTACAGCCATGCCCCAATCCCGATAGAAATCAACTTCGAACGGAAGGATACAGAACAGGTGATCCACTATTCGTTTGATCTTCAGTACGCGCTTCTGGTTCCAGGCCCAAACCTTGGGCGATATATAATAGCAAACCATAATGCCATGTGCTTTTGCAAAACGGGCAATTTTTAAATTGAAGCCGGGGAAATCGACCAGAACCAGCACATCAGGCCGCCAGGCCGCAATATCTTTTTTGCACAAACGAAGATTTTTCAGGATGGTGGGCAGGTTGGCTGCCACCTCTGCAAAACCCATATAAGCCATATCGGCATAATGTTTCACCAGTTCGCCACCCTCGGAATGCATCAAATCGCCACCGAAGTACCGGAATTCGGCACCGGAGTCCTTTTCCTTCAATGCTTTGATCAGATTGGCCCCGTGCAGATCGCCGGAGGCCTCGCCGGCTACCAGATAATATTTCATAGCCGTCAGATATTAAATTTCCAGTTATTGATTAGCGGGATAGCATGATGTGCTGTCATATCAAACTGTACCGGCACTACAGAAACATAATTATTTTCAAGCGCCCAAACATCGGTTTCTTCGCCGGTATCATTGAGCTGGAAAACGCCGGTCAGCCAGTAATAGGGCCTTCTGTGCGGGTCCATGCGCTCATCAAATTCTTCAGCCCATTTGGCATTGGCCTGCCGGCATATTTTGATGCCGTTAATATGAGGCGTGTTTGGAAAATTGACATTAAGCAGGGTAGAAGCAGGCAGGCCGTTCTGCAAAACCTGCAGGGCTATTTCCTTTACATATTTCAGGCAATGACTAAAGTCAGCCTGTAAAGTATAATCATCCAGCGAAAAGCCGATAGAGGGGATACTTTCAATGGCCCCCTCGACTGCTGCCGACATCGTGCCTGAGTAAAGGATATTAATCGAATTATTCAGTCCGTGATTAATGCCCGATACGCAAAGATCTGGCTTTTTACCCTTGAATATTTTATTGACGGCAAGCTTTACGCAATCAACCGGTGTGCCCGAGCACCGGTAGCTCTCGATGCCCTCAAAAACAGCAACCTTGTCCAATCTGAGCGGGCTGCCGATAGTAATGGCATGTCCCATGCCTGATTGGGGGCTATCCGGCGCAACCACCAGCACATCGCCCAGCTCCTTCATGGTATTTACCAGGGCTTTTATGCCCGGTGCGGTAATGCCGTCGTCATTTACAACAAGTATGGAGGGTCTGGCAGATTTCATTTCGCCAAAATTAGTCATATTTATGCTGAATGCCTGAACCGGACTTCATGGGTTTTCTAAATAATTCTTTTTACTCCAGGCAGTAGTACCAGGATCAAACCTGCCAGGAAGCTCAGCAGTACTGCCAACGGGGCAACCACCAAAAGCTTTATAGCCGGGTCTATTGCCCAGTCTTTTACCGCCAGAGAAAGGAAAATGAGTACGAAGGGGTGAAAAATGTAAACTGCAAATGCGCTGCGCGACAACCTGCTAAATAAAGCTGATGGTTTATTCCAGCGTTGTTTGCCAATGCCCAACAAAGCGGTCATAATGCATAGCCCGGTTGTTTGCTCCCATAATGCATATAGTAATGATGGCCAGTGAAAGCCTCCGCTGAAATAGCCTGAAGGGAATTTAAGCCAGGTTAACAGTACATAAAAAAGCGGGAAAACAGTGAGTATAATGATGGCTGCTCTTAACGCCATCCTCCTGCCGTCGGAGTAACTGAGTGAATCCAGCCAATTGTTTTCCGATGCGACCAGCCCTAAAATAAATAGTACAATATATTGTGGGAAATGCCCTAGCTGGAAACCAAGCGGATGCAAAACCCATCCGACAGGGAAAACTATCCTTACAATAAAGCTGACAATGCCCAGCCCGAGGGCAAAAAGAAGGATCTTGTTGACTGAAGGCGCCGGCCATACTTTTGCATTTGGGTTTCTACTAAGAGCACGCCATGCTACAAACAGTAATGTAAACAGCAGCAGCGCGGCAACAAACCACAATACGCCAAAGTCTATCCAGTGATGGTACCCTGACATATATTCAGCAAAGGATTGATGCCTTTTGTAACCGTAATGCTCCACGGTATAATTTAATACCGGCGATAAAATCAGAGAATAAACCAATAAAGGAACTCCCAGCCGAAGCAAACGGTCGCTAACAAAACGTGCAGGTCCCTTTTTATTGAAGGATGAGGGTACAAATAGTGCGGAAAGAAAAAAGAAGAAGCCCATGAAAAAGGACTGGTTGACGGCCACAAACATGGTCATCATTGCCAGGGCGCCCTCCTGGGTTGTTTTCTGCACATAATACCATCCGCCGGGCGCGCCATAGGTGATAAAAGTGTGATGCAGCACCACCAATACGATCATCATTACTTTGAGATTATCAATATAGGTGATTTTGCTTTTAGGCTTGACTGTGGTAAAAGTTTGTGCGGACATGGATTTTAACGTTGCGCAAAATACATACTAACAGACACCAAGATACTGATAATGTTGCGCAACAAAAAAAGGCCCGCGAGGGGCCTTTGCTTATAGATTATTAAGCCATTTTACCAGGTCGTCCCGGCTCTTGCCGGTTTTTTGCTGGAGCTTACCCAGCAGTATATCATCTTGTCCTTCTTCGTAAATCAGGTCGTCATCCGTCAAGTCGCCGTACGCCTTCTTTATTTTTCCTTTCAGCTCGTTCCAGCCGCCTTTAATTTGTAATTTATCCATGATGTTTATAGTTAGATATACTTTTAGAACATCCTTAAACACCATTTGGTTTGGATTCAATTTTCACCGGCCGGATTCCAGCCTAATTGCCATACCGAATATTTACAAAGCGCCAGCCTTGATCTCCTCCACCACCCCCGGATCAAGCAAGGGTAGTAGTATCTCCCAAATTGGACGTATCGCCTTCAGCTATTTTTCGCAAAATACGGCGCATGATCTTGCCCGAGCGTGTTTTTGGCAAACCGCTTACAAACTGTATCTTATCCGGTTTGGCGATGGCGCCGATGATGCGGGTTACGGTCATCATAATATCTTTACGGGTAAGCTCTTCGTCGCCATGCTTGTTAGGGCTGACAACAAAAGCATAAACGCCCTGACCTTTTATATCGTGCGGGTAACCCACTACGGCCGATTCCACCACGCTGCTATGCATATTAATCGCATTCTCCACTTCGGCAGTACCGATTCGGTGGCCGGATACGTTCAATACATCATCCACGCGTCCGGTGATACGGTAATAGCCATTCTCATCGCGCAGGCAGCCATCACCGGTAAAATATTTGTCTTTATAGGCCGAAAAATAAGTCTGACGGCAGCGTTCATGATCGCCATAGGTAGTACGCAGCATACCGGGCCACGGAAATTTGATACAAAGATTCCCGCTTACACCGTTGCCCTCGATCTCATTACCCTGCTCATCGACCAGCACCGGCTGAACACCCGGCAGTGGCAAGGTGGCATAGCTCGGTTTGGTTTTTGTAACACCGGCAATAGGAGAAATCATAATGCCCCCTGTTTCCGTTTGCCACCAGGTATCCACGATCGGGCAATTTTTATGGCCCATGTTTTCATCAAACCAGTGCCATGCCTCTTCGTTGATCGGTTCGCCTACTGAGCCTAATTTTTTCAAGGAGCTCAGGTCTTTGTCTTTCACCACATCGGTGCCAAAACTCATCAACGAGCGGATGGCGGTGGGTGCGGTATATAATATATTTACTTTGTATTTTTCCACGATCTCCCAAAAGCGTCCGGGACTTGGCCAGGTTGGTATGCCCTCAAACATGAACGTGGTTGCTCCCTGCGACAACGGTCCGTATACGATATAGGAATGGCCCGGTTATCCAGCCGATATCGGCCGTACAGAAATAATACTTCGCCCGGGTTGTACTGGAACACGTTGGCAAAAGTGTAGCCGGTATAAACCATATATCCGCCGCAGGTGTGCACCACGCCTTTAGGCTTACCTGTCGAGCCGGAAGTATACAGGATAAACAGCATATCTTCGGCATCCATTTCTTCGGCGTGGCAAACCGTGTTGCCCTGTGTTTCCACTTTCTTTATTTCGTCTTCCCACCATACATCACGGCCTTTTATCATGGATATAGGCGTGCGGCTGCGGGTAAGAACGATCACTTTTTTTACTGAAGGGCATTGTACCAGTGCATCGTCAATTACATTCTTCAATGGAATTTCTTTGGTGCCGCGGAAACCGCCATCGGCGGTGATCACAATATTGCAGGTAGCATCGTTGTATCCTGTCGGCAATTGACTGCGCCGAAAATCCGCCAAAAACCACCGAATGGATTGCGCCAATCCGGGCGCAGGCCAACACCGCAATTGCCAGTTCGGGCACCATCGGCATATAAATACAGATACGGTCGCCTTTTTTTGCACCATTGTTTTTTAATACGTTGGCAAACTGGCAAACCTTTTCATGCAACTGGCGGTAGGTAAGTACCCGATGGTCTTCGCTGGGGTCATTGGGTTCCCAGATAATGGCTGGTTTGTCGCCCAGTTTCTCCAGGTGACGGTCAAGGCAGTTTTCAGTGATGTTCAGTTTGGCCCCCCTGAACCATTTTACATTGGGCTCAGTGAAATTCCATTCCAGCACTTTTATCCCAGGGCTTGCGCCACTGGAAATTACCGGCAATATCGGCCCAGAATTCTTCGGGTTGTTCAACGCTTTTCTGATAGGCTTGCTGGTACTCTTCAAAGGAAGTGATCTTCATGATTGTGTTTTTTTGATAAATTTTGATGTGCCTTAACGCTGAACATTTCACTAAGCACAGCGGAATATCAAATAGTTAATTGGTGGGGGAAAATTAGCAATTTTCTGTTTAACGGGCATATTAAATTTGAATCTTTAAATAAATCGATCGTGGATTTTCAATATTAGGAAAAAGGATTGCACCGGCCGCTGGTACTGGCAATCGCCAGTTCAGATGGGACTCCTGGCCGGCTTATTTACCGGATGGCGCATGCAAATCGGGCTATGCGCAGCCATGAGGTCGCGTACTCCGAACCGGTTTTATTATGTGCAAAAGAAAAGAACCGGAGAATGGACAATATTGCTGCTCCCGGCGATTTTTAGTTCATCAAAAAAGATATTCAAAATATTTTAAAATCACTGTTGAATATTTGACTTTAAATCCTGATATTTGCAAACTCTTTTAATAAAGGGATTGAATTAAATCGATTGTCATGTCAAGAATTTGTGATTTAACAGGAAAAGGTTCACTGGTTGGTAATAACGTTTCTAACTCGAATGTTAAAACCAAACGCAGGTTTCACCCTAATTTAAAGCTGAAGAAGTTTTATATTCCTGAGGAAGATAAGTGGATCACTTTAAAAGTGTCTACTTCTGCTGTAAAAACTATCAGCAAAAACGGTATAACTGCCTGTATCAATAAATTTGTTAAAAAAGGATATATTTAGTAGGTGTGCGCCGGAACGTCAAGGTTCTGCGTATGGGAAACAAGTTGAAAAAATAACGTAAAACGTATAACGAATTACGTAAAACATATAAGAAGATGGCAAAAAAAGGCAACAGGGTTCAGGTAATATTAGAGTGCACCGAGCATAAAGAAAGCGGTACTGCCAGGCATGTCTCGTTATATCACTACCAAGAACAAGAAAAATACGACTGAAAGACTGGAATTGAAAAAATTCAACCCGGTTTTAAGAAAAGTAACCGTTCATAAAGAGATAAAATAATAATTGACGCAGTTTGCTTGTTGAGTAAGTGAGTTAATAACCCCGAATCAGTAACGCATAACTCATAACATAAAAAGAGCATGGCAAAGAAAGTAGTTGCAACCCTAAAAACAGGTAAAGGCAAAGAATATTCAAAAGTGATCACCATGGTGAAATCACCAAAATCAGGTGCTTACTCATTTAAAGAAGTAATCGTACATAACGACCACGTTAAAGATGCGATCAATGCTTCTAAAGGTCAGTAAATAGTTTTTGAAAATATTTTTAAAGCCGTCTTGTTATAACGAGAGGGCTTTTTTTATTGATGTGCAAATATTTGGATAACGAAGATGCAGGCCTGGATAATAATCCGGTAAGCATAGCATCTGCACCTATACAAATTTGCATATTTGCATATTCTCACATCCGCACATTAATTATGGGATTATTTGATTTTTTTAAAAAGAAAGAAAGCACGCCGCAGGAACAGCAGGCGCTGGATACTGGTTTAGAAAAAACAAAGGATAACTTTTTTTCCAAGATCACCAAAGTGGTGGCAGGTAAGTCAACCGTTGATGACGATGTGCTCGATGATCTGGAAGAAGTACTGGTAACCTCGGATGTAGGCGTAAGCACTACGCTGAAGATCATCGATCGCATACAGGCAGCGTGTGGCCCGCGATAAATATGTAGGCACATCCGAACTCAATAACCTGCTACGTGACGAAATACAGCAATTACTCGCCGAAAATAACAGCAACGATTTTACCAGATTTCGAATATGGTGACCATAAGCCTTATGTAATTATGGTGGTGGGCGTTAATGGGGTGGGCAAAACCACCACCATCGGCAAACTGGCGCATAAACTAAAACAGGCCGGCAATAAGGTGGTCATCGGCGCAGCCGATACCTTCCGTGCTGCGGCGGTGGAACAGATACAGCTTATGGGGTGAACGTGTCGGCGTAAAAGTGGTAGCACAGGCAATGGGTTCCGACCCGGCCTCCGTTGCGTTTGATACCCTACGTTCGGCAGTTGCCAATGGCGACGATGTAGCCATTATCGATACAGCCGGCCGCTTGCATAATAAAGTTGGCCTGATGAATGAGCTGACCAAGATTAAAAATGTGATGCAAAAGGTGGTTCCAGATGCACCGCACGAAATATTACTGGTGCTGGATGCATCAACAGGCCAAAATGCCATTGAGCAATGCAAGCAATTTACGGAAGCTACTGCCGTTAATGCATTAGCGCTAACCAAACTGGATGGTACTGCAAAAGGCGGCGTAGTGATCGGTATTTCTGACCAGTTTAAAATACCGGTAAAATATATAGGTGTAGGCGAAGGAATGGATCATTTGCAATTATTTGATCGCAAGGCATTTGTTGATTCCCTGTTTAAACAATAAGATATTAAAGCGTCATTGCGCGGAGAGCTTGACATGCACGGCCTGCCCCAATGGGCAATGAAAAGTGAGCAAGATAATGAGGACAAAATCAATAAATAAACCAACCCTGACCAGCCAAACCACGTGTAAACGTAGTAACCCTGGGTTGCTCCAAAAATACTTACGACTCTGAAGTGCTGATGGGCCAGCTCAAAGGCAACAGCTTTGATGTGGTGCATGAGGCTGAAAAGGTGAGCAGTGATGATATTATTGTGATCAATACCTGCGGATTTATTGATAATGCCAAACAGGAATCGATCGATACCATTCTGCAATACAGCGAACTTAAAGGAGCAGGGTAAAGTAGGGAAAGTGATAGTTACCGGTTGTCTTGTCCGAACGTTACAAACCAGAGCTGGAAGCCGAAATTACCAATGTTGATGCCTAGTTCGGTACCAATGATCTTCAAAACTTATTGAGTTCGTTAGGCGCTAATTACCGCCACGAACTTATTGGCGAACGCCTGTTAACCACCCCATCGCATTTTGCTTATTTTAAAATTGCAGAAGGCTGCAACCGCCCGTGCTCCTTTTGTGCTATTCCGCTGATGCGTGGCAAGCATTTGTCCAAACCCATAGAGGACCTGGTTAAGGAAGCAGCAACATCTGGCCAAAAACGGCACAAAGGAATTGATATTGATCGCACAGGATTTGACCTATTACGGACTTGACCTTTATGGCAAACGTAACCTGGATGATTTGCTTCGCCGGCTTTCGGATGTCAACGGCATTGAATGGATAAGGCTGCAATATGCTTATCCGTCAGGTTTCCCGATGGAAATTCTGGATGTGATGAACGAGCGCGAGAATATCTGCAAATACCTGGATATGCCATTGCAGCATATCAGGATAATATGCTCAAATCCATGCGTCGCGGTATTACCAAGCAAAAAACCATTGACCTGGTTAATGAAATCCGTGACAAGGTTCCGGGCATTGCGATGCGTACCACACTGATCACCGGTTATCCCGGTGAAACCCAGCAGGATTTTGAAGAGATGCAGCAGTGGGTGGAAGAAACCCGTTTTGACCGTCTGGGTTGCTTTACTTACTCGCATGAAGAAAATACACATGCACATTCGCTGGCTGATGATGTGCCTGACGAGGTAAAACAGGAACGTGCTGATGCCATTATGGAAATTCAGCAAGGCATTTCCTTTGAAAAAAACCAGGAAAAGATCGGTGAAACCTATAAAGTATTGATCGACAAAAAAGAGGGTGAATATTTTGTTGGGCGTACGGAATTCGACTCGCCGGAAGTGGATAACGAAGTGCTGATCGATGCCATCCAGGATTATGCTACCGTCGGCAGCTTTGTGAACGTGAAGATTGACAGTGCAGAAGACTTTGACCTTTATGGACATATTGTAAAATAAAGGTTTTTGACGGGACAGTATTTGTTTTCAGATTTTAAAATCTAATTTCGGAAAATAAATAATGTTATTCGGAATGATCGAATCATTAGATAAATTGCCAGATCCGAAATTGAACATCCGAAATTCGAAATCAGTTATAATGGATGCTGCCTGTATAGCGTACAAAGACACCGGTTATTTCTCACAAACGGTTATCGATTACCTCGAAGATAAACCAGAATTAAGGTCATTTTATAGTCAGCGCCCGGATATCGAGGGCTTTAAAGCCTTGCTTGAAAGTAAAACGATTAGCTGCTGACAGGGAGCTGCTGGCTGGTGTCCTGCTAGAGCAATATGACAGAATTTCGAAATTGAACAATGGCGGTTCCAGCCTGGTCCGCCAGAATATAGCCTTACTTAAATCCGCCGATACCTATACCATCACCACCGGACATCAGCTGAATATTTTTGCCGGCCCGCTTTATTTCATTTATAAGATCGTTACGGCTATTAAACTGGCAAAGCAGCTAAAAGCAGGCTTTCCCGGATAAAAATTTCGTGCCGGTTTACTGGATGGCATCAGAAGATCATGATTTTGCCGAAATAAATTACACTCAATATTGGCGGTAAAAAAGTACATTGGTGGTACGAGGCTTCCGGGGCTACCGGACGGATCAATCCAGACACCATGCGCCAGGCGCTTAATCAATATAAAGGTGTGCTGGGGCTGGACAATCATGCGGCCGAACTTGCACGAAATCGTGGAAAATTCCTATGCGAAATTCGACAAGTTGGCCGATGCTACCCGTTACCTGGTCAATGCACTGTTCGGCCAATACGGATTGGTGATCATTGATGCCGACGATCATGGGCTGAAAAAACAATTCGCAGACATTATTGAGCAGGATATCACCGAGCAAAACAGTTTTAAAAATATAGAGGCCACGAACACACGAGCTGCAGGAGCTCGGGGTCCAGGTCCAGGTAAATCCGCGCGAGATCAATTTTTTTTACCTAAGTGACGGCCTGCGCGAACGTATCGTTTTTGAAGATGAACATTACAAAGTTTTAAATACCGAGATCAGCTTTTCAAAAGACGAATTGCAAAAAGAGATTGCTGATTTCCCGGAACGGTTTAGCCCCAATGTGGTCATGCGCCCGCTTTACCAGGAATATATTTTGCCCAATATCGCCTACATTGGCGGCGGAGCTGAAGTGGTTTACTGGCTGGAGCTGAAATCAAGTTTTGATCATTATAAAGTTGATTTCCCGATCCTGATTCTGCGCAATTCGGGCCTGGTCATTCCCCGCCAACCCGCCTCCAAGATCGCCAGGATGGAATTATCGCCCTGCGAGCTCTTTAAAAGTACCGATGCAATTAAAACCGATTGGGTGAAAAAACACAGTGATCATGAGTTATCACTGCGCCAGGAATGGGGCGAAATGCAGCAGGTTTTTGAAAAGTTAAAATTGCGTTCGTCTAAAATTGATCCCACGCTGGCGCTATCGGCCAACGCTGTCCAGGCCAGACTGGAACATGCCATCAGTAACCTGGAAAAAAAGCTGATCAGAGCCGAAAAGAGAAACCACGAGACGCGTTTGGAGCAGATAGATCATATCAAGGCCGAGCTTTTTCCAAAAGAAAGCCTGCAGGAGCGCAGTGAAAACTTTGGACTTTTCTATGTAAAATGGGGCCAGACCTTTATTGACGAACTCATCCGAAACTTTGACCCGCTGGATTTTAAATTTACGGTATTGACCGAGGAATAAAATTTCATATTTTAGTGTTGACCTTGGCGCAAGAAAAAGGAAACGCACTTCGGCCTGGCAGATCAGCATTTTGCTGTTAATCAATCCGTGTTTACTGTCTGCATGCCGCCGCTTTCATTTTGCCATCAATTTTTTTCTTTCCGCCTGCTCTAAGGGCAGATCCAGTTCCAATTTCTGTCAACCGCCTTGAATGTAACTAACGGCCCTTACACCACAAGGGTAACAATTACCAGAACTGGGATCAGTAGCACATCCTCAGAAGATCAGGTTTCTTTCAATGGAAACCGGAAAAAGACGCAGCAACAGCAGGGCCGGGGAAAAAGTAAAGACCCTATTTTACCACGTTATATTTTCTCAGGACTTTAATCAGGGCATCATGCGGCAAGGCGTAGGCTTTATTGCCGTTAATGCCTTCCATGGTATCAGCCGCTACCATAGCGTTAATGATGGATTCTTCCACGGACTGTACCGTCGCCTCGTATAAGGGGTTCATCTTGTCGTTAGGCAGCATTTCTACCTGAGAGGCGCTATCGCGGTTGAATGCTGCCGGATTTGCGGTCGAGAAAGCAATAAAAATATCCCCCGATCCATTTTCACCTCTGCCACCCACAATACCTACTCCCAGGGCCACTCTTTCAGCTATTCGTTTTAACTGATGCGGCAGCAGGGGAGCGTCGGTGGCAACCACGACAATAATGGAACCCTGTCCATCGTCTTTTTTATATTGAGGGGGCGCTACCAGCTTGGGTTTTAGAGTATCCATTAATTCTTTTCCCACAGGGACTCCCGAGATGGTAAGATTTTGTTTGCGGCCAAAGTTGGATTGTACCAGCACGCCTACGGTATAGGATTTATTACCAATAGTAACCACCCTGGAGGCTGTACCTGTTCCGCCTTTAAAGCCCAGGCACATCATGCCGGTACCTCCGCCCACATTGCCCTCCCTGATAGGTCCCGATTTTGCCGAATCCAGCGCCTGGTAAACGTTGCTTTCCTTCACATGAAAGCCATATATGTCATTCAGAAACCCGTCATAGGTTTCTGCCACTACCGGATAGGTGTACCAGAAATCCTCATGGTACCAATTTCTGTCGACAAACCACTTCAGCACCGCATCCCGTACCGTTCCTACGCTGTTGGTGTTGGTGATCATCACCGGCGTCTCCAGGAATCCTGATTCAGTAACCCAGGTAGTGCCTGTCATTTCGCCATTGCCGTTCAAGGTGTACCAATTGGAAAATACCGGATGGTGGTTGATTTTGCCGTTGGGAAAAATGGCCGTTACTCCGGTTCTGATAGGTCCCTGGCCAATATGATCTTTGCCTGATCCGCTGATAATGGTGCTGTAACCTACCTCAACGCCGGCAACGTCCGTGATGGCGTTGTATCTGCCCGGCGTGCCGCTGAACGGAACGCCCAGATCTCGGGCGCGGGGTTTCTGTGCGCCGGCGACGATTGTCGAAATAATGAAGCCAAAAGCCAGGATGGGTTTAAAACTATTGTGATACATATTGCCAAGATTGATACTTATAAATGTACAATTTTTATATTTGAACGTTTATGTGGCAAACACCTGAAGGGTGATTCACGTACACATCACTTTTGAAACCCTTGATTTGAAACTGCTGCAGCCCCTTAGGCAATTCCTATACAGTGCAACCCTGTTTGCTATGATCGCTTTTTGCGTTTCCTGCACGAAAACGCCGGTCACGATCATTCCTGGAAAATATGATCCTTCGGGAAGCGGCACCGGAGGCAATGGTAGTGGTACGGGCGCCAACGGCGGTGCCAATAATTCTGATTCAACTGCAAATGCTGCATTCCAGTTCTCTTCTCCAGATGATGTGGCTATAGACGCCGCCGGCAATGTATATGTAGCCGATTACGGGAACAACCGCATACAAAAGATAACCGCCGCAGGCGTGGTGACTACCTTTGCCGGCAGCGGCAATATAGGCGCCATTAATGCAACGGGAACCCTGGCTTCCTTTAGCGGCCCATCGGGCGTTGCCGTGGACGCCTCAGGCAATGTTTATGTGGCAGATGCGGGTAATAACCTGATCAGAAAAATAAGCCCCGGCGGCGTGGTCAGCACACTGGCCGGAACGATCGTAGCTACCGATACCAGTAACACGGTAACGGCTGAGCCGCTCTTTTCAGCGCCAAGCGGCGTGGCGGTCGATGCAGCAGGCAATGTCTTTGTTGCCGACGCCGGAAATAACGCCATACGCGTGGTAAGTCCTTCGGGCAGCGTGCGCACACTAGCTGGCAATCCGAATGCCGGATACGCTGACGGCACGGGCGGAAATGCCAGGTTTAATAATCCTACCGGGGTGGCCTTGGATGCATCCGGCAACGTATATGTGGCCGATCTGCTGAATAACATGATTCGCAAAATAACACCCGCGGGCCTGGTTACTACGCTGGCAGGCAATGGAAATATCGGTTCACAGAATGGAGCTGCCGCCACGGCGACGTTTTATTTTCCCAGCAGCCTGGCCATGGATGCTTCTGGAAATTTATTGATAGCCGACGGCGCCAATAACCTGATCCGTAAAATAGCTCCCGATGGCTCAGTCAGTACGGTCGCGGGCAATGGCGTGGCAGGTTTTTTAAATGGACTTGGCACGGCTGCCTCTTTTAACGATCCGGCAGGTATTGCCACTGACGCTTCGGGAAATGCCTACGTGGCAGATGCGAATAATAACATGGTACGGAAAATTTCTGCCGCTGGCGAGGTTACCACGCTGGCGGGAACACTTCCGGCCGGTACTACCGCCAGCGCCAGGACGCATAATCATTACCATAACGGCGTGCTCAGGGGCAATAACAAACCTGTTCTGAGAAATAAACTTCAATAGGTATAATCTAAGCTGCTATATTTGCCAGTATGCTTGTTTCTGAGTCTGCGTTACGAAAATTTGCTGAAAATATATTTGCAGCGATGGGCTGCAGCGCTGAGCACTCCCGCCTTGCAGCAGACGTATTGCTGAAAGCCGATCTGCGGGGAATCGATTCACATGGCGTTGCCCGGCTTGTAGGATACGTTCGTTTGTGGGAAAAAGGACGCATCAATGTCAAACCGGAAATAAAAATCGTTCACCAGACTGCCACAACGGCGACGGTTGACGCAGACGCGGGCCTTGGCCTGGTGGCGGCTCCATTTGCCATGCAGGTAGCCATGGAAAAAGCCGGACAATATGGCTCCGGCTGGGTATCTGTACGCAACTCCAATCATTTTGGCATCGCCTCCTACCATACACTCCTGGCAGCCGAAAAGGATATGATCGGATTCGCTGTGACCAATGCCAGTCCGCTGGTAGCGCCAACCTATTCGAGCGAGCGACTATTGGGGACCAATCCGATCTGCTATGCCTTTCCTGCAGGAAAATATCCGCCCGTGGTGGTAGATATGGCAACATCGGCAGCGGCTAATGGAAAACTTGAGATCGCTCAGCGCCTGGGTAAGCAGGTCCCTGAAGGCTGGATTCAGGATAGTCAGGGCAAATCAACAACTGATCCCTTTGCACTCAAATCTGGTGGAGCACTGCTTCCACTGGGCAGCGATGCCGAACATGGCAGTCATAAAGGCTATGGGCTGGGCGCAACGGTGGATATCCTTTCGGCGGTTTTATCCGGAGCGAATTATGGCCCTTGGGTACCGCCCTTTGTGGCGTTCCTGGAGCCGCCCTCGGATCCGGTTGGATTGGGAATAGGGCATTTCGTAGGCGCCATGCGGGTGGACGGATTCCGCCCTATAGAAGAATTTAAAACGCATATGGACAACTGGATAGCGCGCTTCCGCTCATCTGCCACGATTGATCCCGCCCAGAGCGTGATTATACCAGGTGAGCCGGAAACCCAGGCCGAAGCGGAAAGAAAACTCGGCGGTATTCCTTTGGTAGCGGCGGTAGCAAAGGATCTGCATGCGCTGGCAGAGAAATTCGGCGTAGCGCAGCTGGATTAAATCCGAATCCGGGATATCAATGGATCACTTTGAATAACCGGTTCCAGCGGATGGACGACGTGACTGAGTCACTGCTCATCCAGATGAATAGTGCCTTGCCCACGATGTGATCCTGGGGAACAAAACCCCAGAAACGCGAATCTTCCGAATTATGACGGTTATCGCCCATCATCCAGTAATAATTCTGTTTAAAGGTATAGGTCCTGGACTTTTTGCCATTGATGACAATGTCATTTCCTTCTATCTCCAGCTTGTTATTTTCATAGACCTGTATGGCGCGCCTGTAAACCGGGAAGGTTAGGCTATCCAGTGTTACGGTCCAACCCTTTTTGGGGATAATGATCGGTCCAAAGTTATCAGCGTTCCATGCAAGGTGCGGATCGTGCGGGAAATTTTCAGCATTGAAGGTGTTTTTCGGCTCAAAATATTCCACGATTGACAGGATACCGGACTGATTCTTCAGTAGCGCGGCCGATTGCCGCGTCATGATCATTTCAAAGTCTTTTGCCCCAGTCTGGCGGATGATGAAGATATGAAGCTTATTGATAAGATCCTGGCCAAGCGGCGTTCCATTGGTTTGCACCAGGTAGGAGGGCTGTCCCTGGGCAGGCACAGGCATAGCTTTGCCATTGACAAAGACCTGGGCGTTGACGATACGCAAGGTATCGCCTGCCACGGCCTGGCAGCGTTTAATATAATTGTCCTGTTTGTCCACCGGACGGTAAAATGGAGAATCGGATTGCATCGGGTAATTAAATACCACCACGTCTCCCTTTTTTACATCATTAAAACCAGGCAGACGAAAGTAGGGCAATTTGATTAGGTTCGAATAGGAATTGGTGCCGATTAGCGGCATGGTATTTTGTGCAAATGGGAATGCCAGGGGCGTCATCGGCAGACGCGGACCATAATTGATCTTGCTCACAAATAAATAATCGCCGGTGAGCAATGTACTTTCCATCGATGCGCTTGGGATCACGTAAGCTTCTATAAAAAAGGTGCGGATCAGCGTGGCTGCAGCGACAGCAAATATGACCGCTTCAGTCCATTCACGGGCCGAAGACTTTTCGAGTGATTTTTCATATTTCTCCCTGAAGTCCTCGCTGTCCGAGGGCCCGAGATAGCAGGTTACTTTATCTGATCCCCACTTGGGCAGGTAAATGAACGGAAGCAGTACGCCGGCAGCGTGCTCACCCATCGAAAACTTGCCGAATGATTTAAGGAAATCGATGGTGATCCCGATCAGTACCAGCAGATTAATCCCCGGAACCAGGAACAAGGCCAACCACCAGACCGGTTTGCCCGAAAGTTTAATCATCACGTAGGCATTATAAATGGGAACGATGGCCTGCCATCCAGCCTGGCCTGCCTTTTCAAATAGTTTCCATAATCCGATAGCCGGTAACAGAACGAATAAGACAAGAAAAATGAAAAGCTGAATAAAGTTCACTTAGCAGAATAATTAAATGTGATGGCAGCTTAAATATTGAAATCAAACATTTCCTCAACCGGGAAGAAGCCTTTTTTACTATGCAACCATTCGGCCGCAAGAACGGCGCCCAATGCAAAACCGTTGCGGTTGTGGGCGGTGTGTTTAAATTCTATCGTGTCAATCTCCGAATCATAGATCACCGTATGGGTGCCTGGCACGTTGTTGACGCGGAAGGATTCGATCAGCACCTGGTCGCTTTTCACGCTGTGGTCGCTGGTGTCATTGCCTTCAGCCGATAGTGCGTTCACCCACTCTTTTTTACCGCTCAGGTTGTCAATAATGCCTTCAGCTATGGTAATGGCAGTACCGCTCGGCGCGTCGAGCTTCTGGGTATGATGTATCTCCTCAACCTGCACCTCATAATAAGGGTAGTTGTTCATCAGTTTGGCCAGCCTGCGATTGATGTGAAAAAAGATATTTACACCTACACTGAAATTGGAAGCATACAGCAGGGTGTGCCCGCCCTGGAGGCATCTTTGTTTCACCTCCTCCAGATGCTCGTACCATCCCGTAGTTCCTACGACTACCGGCAGACCGGCATCAAAGCAATGCTGTATGTTGTTCAGAACCGAACCCGGTGTGGTAAATTCAATTGCGGCATCCGCTGTTTCCAGGTTTTCCCTGGTAAGTTCATGCTGGTTATTATAATCGATCTTGAGTACGATGGTATGCCCGCGGTCGGTGGCGATCTTTTCAATGATCTGACCCATTTTTCCGTAGCCCAGTAATGCAATGTTCATGCTGTAAAAAATTCGTTGTTAAACAGTTTTTCCAAAAGTATTCATTAATCCATCCAGACCAATAGCTTAAAGAAAAAAGAATTTGCTGCAGGTTTATTTAAGTGCAAAGGTAACCGTTATGCCGGGAATATATGCAGCGGGGTTATTAAATGCATAATTGGGCTGGCTCAGCAGGGCCGGTTTGACTTTAATGGAAAGGTTATTATCCATGCTGAAGCTATGCTGGAATTTGGCAGATACATAAGCATCAACCATTTGAATGCCCCAGAAACCGAGAAAGCCCAATATAGCCAGGTCCCGGTCACGGTGAAAAGCATCCGTATAGGTATTCACATCAGGACTTGACACCTGTGCCAATTCGGGGTTGTTTTGAGGAGTTCCTGCTATGCCTTTATTACGCAACAGCGCTTCGGCCAAAAACTCCTTATAAAGTCTTTGATTGTACACCACAATTCCGCCCAATGTAATAAGCCCCCCATAGACAATGGGGACTTTCCACCAATGGTGATTATAGACCTGTCCCCATCCCGGAATGATCGCCGAATGCATTAGTGCTTTATGCGGATCATGCAGCGTATCCGGATGATAGAGGCTTTCCGTAGGGACCTTTGGATGATAAACTTTGGGGGTAAGCGTATCTGTATCTGCCTTTTGGCTTAGGCCCGGTGTTTTACTTTTTGCAGCAGCAGTGTCAGGCTTTTGTGCCCCGGCTACAAAAACTAAACCAAATACAAACCAAATAAGGAACAAACATTTATGCATGCTTACCAATCCAGCATTTCAAGGATGCGGCTTAGATCGTCTTCCGACAGGAAGGGGATCTCGATGGAGCCTTTTCCCTGGCTGCCTACCTTAAGTTTAACTTTTGTACTGAATTTAGATGCCAGGTCATCCTCGATTTTTTGTATCTGGAATGAAAGCGGTTCCGGTTGCTTGCCTTCTTTTTTAACAGGCGGCCTTTGCAACTGGCGCACCAGCTCTTCAACTTTGCGAACGGACAGCTCGTGCTGAATGATTTGCTGGTGGATATAAATCTGTTTTGTTGAATCGTCTATGGTGATCAGTGCGCGTGCGTGACCCATGCTGATCTGCCCGTCACGGATCGATGCCTGAATGGTCGGCGGCAATTTCAGCAGACGCAGATAATTGGTTACCGTAGACCGGTTCTTGCTTACCCGTTCACCGAGCTCTTCCTGCTTGAGGTGACATTCATCGATCATCCGCTGGAAACTCAAGGCGACTTCTATGGCATTCAGATTTTCACGCTGGATATTTTCTATCAGGGCCATCTCCAGCATTTGCTGGTCGTTAGCTGTGCGAACGTAGGCCGGTATTTGCGTCAATCCGGCAAGTTTTGACGCACGCAGGCGGCGCTCACCTGAAATAAGCTGATATTTATGCGCACTTACCCGCCTAACCGTGATGGGCTGAATGAGTCCCTGTAATTTGATGGAATCCGACAGCTCGGTTAACGCGGACTGTTCAAAATCAGTACGCGGCTGAAAGGGGTTAACCTCTATCTCAGCAATTTTTATTTCATTAACGGACCCCATTGAGTTAGACTCGGAACCCGAAACTATTTCATTTTTATTTGGTAGTACGTTTACAGAATCGTTCAAAAGGGCACTTAATCCTCTACCCAAAGCATTTCTCTTCTCTGCGCTCATTTTTATATCGTTTCTATTTTGGCTATGCTCTCATCTTTTACCATGCCGTTGTTGCGAACAATTTCGCGGGCTAAGTTAAGATAATTAATGGCACCTTTTGAACTTGCGTCGTGCATTATTACCGACATTCCAAAGCTCGGTGCCTCGCTTAAACGCGTGTTACGCTGAATAATTGTATCAAAAACCATATCCTCAAAGTGGGTCTTCACTTCTTCGACCACCTGGTTGGAAAGGCGCAGCCTTACGTCGTACATGGTCAGCAATATGCCCTCGATCTGCAAAGCCATATTCAGACGTGTCTGAACGATCTTTATGGTATTGAATAGTTTACCTAATCCTTCCAATGCGAAATATTCGCACTGTACCGGGATGATCACCGAGTCAGCAGCTGTTAGCGCGTTGATGGTGATCAGGCCAAGTGAAGGCGAACAGTCAATAATAATAAAATCATATTCGTTGCGCACCGCGTCAAGTACCGCTTTCATTTTGTACTCGCGGTCGGTCATGTTGATCATTTCGATTTCAGCACCTACCAGGTCGATGTGTGCCGGTAACAGATCAAGGTTTGGGGTCTCTGTTTTTTGAATGGCCTCATGTGGGTCAATATCATTAATGATACACTCATAAATGCTGTTCTTAATTGTACGGGGATCATAACCTATGCCTGAGGTAGAGTTGGCCTGCGGATCAGCATCAACTAATAATGTTCTGTACTCCAAAACCGCCAAACTAGCAGCAAGATTTATTGATGATGTAGTTTTTCCTACGCCGCCTTTTTGGTTGGCTAAAGCAATAATTTTACTCATTCTTTATGGTTCAAATTTATTTACAGGAATAGGTTTTTATCCGAACGGAAAATAAAATAAGAATATTTATTTTCGCGGTGGGTATTTTACCGGGCTAAAGATAATATATTTTAACTATACAGAAATCCACAGCTTCGGGCAAATTACAAACAAATAAAGGTTGAAAGCTTTAAGCGAAGAGCCGGAGGCATTTCAGATGTTAAAAAACGCTTTAAGCAAAAAAACAATGATTACCATCATATCTTCGACCAACAGGCCAGGGAGCTCAACACTCAAACTCGCCCAGTATTATCAGACTCAACTCAGCGAAAAAGGCGTCCGGGTAGGCCTGTTCTCGCTGGAGCAGCTGCCGCCCGATTTAATAGAAACCGACCTGTATGGCAAAAGGAGCGCCGCGTTTGAGCCTATCCAGGCAATGGTAACCGAGACACAAAAATTCCTGTTTATTATCCCCGAATACAACGGCAGCTTTCCGGGTGTACTGAAAGTTTTTATTGACGCCTGTTCCTTTCCCGAAAGCTTTTATGAAAAAAAGGCGGCGCTGGTGGGGGTCTCTTCTGGCAAATACGGTAACATCCGCGGCGTCGATCATTTTACAGGTATTTGTAATTATATCCACCTGCATGTAATGCCCCTGAAAATACATATCCCTTCGATACACAGGGAGCTCGACCAGAACGGTAATCTTTTTAAGGAAGACACGCTGCGTTTCACCGGGGAGCAGATAGATAAGTTTATCAGGTTCTGACCTGCAGCAATACGGCGGAAATTGCCGCAGCTATTTTCCATTGATCAGCTTTGCCATAAAGAACGCCGCAGCGGCAGCCAGGGCTCCGATCAGCAATACTTTCAGTGCGCCCGCAAAGGCAGGCTGCCCGGTAACCCTGCTTTTGAAAAAACCAAATACAAACAGGCAGACCGAGGTAATGGCGCAGGAATAATAAAGGGCTTTTTGCGAATCACTGATAAAAAAATAGGGTGACAGGGGGATGATGCCGCCAACGACATAGGACAGCCCGATTGTGAGGGCGCTTTGCGAAGCCCTGCCGGCCTCAGGCCTTTCAAGCCCCAGTTCGTAGCGCATCATAAAGTCGACCCATTTATCCTTGTCTTTGGCCATCTCTTCGGCGATTTCCTGCTGCAGATGTTCTGACAAGCCAAAACCGGCAAATACTTCCTTTACTTCCGATTTTTCCTGCTCGGGAACTCTTTCCACTTCGTCATACTCCCGTTTGAGTTCCGAAGCATAATGATCGGCTTCTGTCCGGCCCGCCAGAAAGCCTCCCAGTCCCATGGCTATGGAGCCGGCCACGATCTCGGCGATCCCTGCCGTTACCACGATGCCCGAGGACGTAATTGCCCCGCTCAGACCTGCAGCCAGCGCAAATGGAACTGTCAATCCGTCTGCCATACCGATGACAATGTCCCTGATGGTATCCGAGCTTTTTAAATGATGTTCATGATGCATACCGTAAATATAATGGTAAAATGATAGCTTTTCTGACTGTTAATCAGTTATTTGATTTAATTCTGAAGCGTTTATTGTCCGGCTGATTTTTTATATATTCGCTGCGTAAATAATTTTTCAACCTAAAACTTTATCACATGAGGCACTTAACCAAGCTGCTATTTTTTGCTTTACTGGCCCCTTTAACTTCTTTCGCACAAAGTAATTATAAAACCGGCTATGTTGTCACGCTCAGCGGGGACACGATAAAAGGTTTTATCGATTACCGCGAATGGAACTCCAATCCCGCAACGATCGATTTCAAAACCAGCCTCGCGGAGAAGAACAGAAAATATATGCCGGAGGATCTCAGCGCTTTCGGCATCACTGGGCTGGAATCCTACCTGCAATATAAAGGTCCCCTGACGATGGATGCTACCGATCCTGCTCATATTGGCACCAGCCGTGACACCAGCTTTGCGAATCAAACGGTATTTTTAAGAATTTGGCAAAAGGGTAAAAATGTAGCCCTTTATTCCTACACCGATAATGTTAAAAGGCGTTACTTTATTGCAGAAGCGCCCGATTTTAAACCCCTGGAACTGGGATACAGGTTATATTATAATTACGGCACCCAGATCATGAGCGGCCAGCAGGGTTCCACTGTGACCGAAAACGGCTACATGAAGCAGCTCTTTGCTTTGGCCAACAAATATGATGTGCTGGACAATGATCTGCAGTGGCGTATCGAGCATGCCGGATACAATGAAGATGACCTGCTGAAAATTGTCAGCAAGATCAATCATTTTACAAAAGCTGACCTGAAAAAGAATACCGCCTCCGAAGGACCCCGGTTTAATTTGTTTGTGGGGGCAGGCGTTAACTTTAACACTTTTTCCCCTGCCACGACCAGCGCGTTTTATGCAGGTGGCGGCCGCTCCTATACGTCGGTCCTTCCGGCAGCATCACTGGGTGTTAATTTTTTTGCCAATCCGGCTACCCGTCAGCTGCAGTTCCGGCTGGAGCTGGGAATAGCCAAAAGCCAATATACGGATTCCTATACGCTCGAAGTATCCCCTTATGGCCCCTTTAAGGCGTCTTTTGATCAGCTGGCTTTTAGCCTGACACCGCAGGTGATTTATAATTTTTACAATGCCGAGAATTTTAAGGTGTATGCCGGCGCGGGTATTTCGGTGCTGTTCTTAAAATATTCAAATAATTACCTGGGGTCCCAGGCACAGCCTAATACGTCTGCAGATATCGAGGCGGCCAATCCCTACTTTTTTATTAAATCGGATGACGCATTTATGCTTAAGGCAGGCGTTCAGATCCAAAAACACTGGGGAATATTCGGGCAGTATACCAGCGGTGTTGATGTGACCAATGGCGGGTATTTTCAAATGGGCTCAACCTGCACACAGATCGGCATAAACTATTTCATTAATTAATAGCCAATCTGCACTGTTTTCAAAACGCAAAGGTGCACCGGATTGCCCTTTGCGTTTTGTGCTTTTTTAAATTCCTGCCAACCTGTCACTAATAGTATCCACTCTTCTGCCGAAATAATAGGCAGTTTCGATTTCCGGCTAATGATTTTTCTGCCAAACTGATATTGGCATAACCCTTGTTGATGCTAGCATAGGTTTACATGTTAATTAAAAAAGGAAAAAACAATCATATATGTCTAAAATAATTGGAATCGACTTAGGAACAACGAACTCCTGCGTTGCGGTAATGGAAGGTAACGAACCTGTAGTTATTGCAAACAGCGAGGGTAAACGTACTACGCCATCTGTTGTAGCGTTTGTTGACAACGGCGAGCGTAAAGTGGGTGATCCTGCCAAGCGCCAGGCTATTACTAACCCAACCAAAACTATTTATTCTATCAAACGCTTCATGGGTAACCAGTTTGATGAAGTGACCAAAGAAGCTGGCCGTGTACCATACAAGGTAGTAAAAGGTGACAACAACACCCCGCGTGTGGAAATTGACGACCGTAAATATACGCCGCAGGAAATTTCGGCAATGATCCTTCAGAAAATGAAGAAAACGGCCGAAGACTTTTTAGGTACTGAAGTGACCGAAGCGGTTATAACCGTACCGGCTTATTTTAATGATGCACAACGCCAGGCTACTAAAGAAGCCGGTGAAATCGCAGGATTAAAAGTTCGCCGTATCATCAACGAGCCGACAGCTGCTGCCCTGGCCTATGGCCTTGATAAAGCGCACAAGGATATGAAGATCGTTGTGTTTGACTGTGGCGGTGGTACACATGACGTGTCAGTACTTGAATTAGGCGATGGCGTGTTCGAAGTAAAATCTACCGATGGGGATACCCACCTGGGAGGTGATGACTTTGACCAGGCAATTATCGACTGGCTGGCTGATGAATTTAAGAACGAGGAAGGGATTGACCTGAGAAAAGACCCTATGGCCTTGCAACGTTTGAAAGATGCTGCGGAAAAAGCTAAAATTGAGTTTTCCAGCAGTACCCAGAACGAGATTAATCTACCTTATATCACCGCTGTGGACGGCATGCCTAAACACTTGGTGAAAACATTAACCCGTGCTAAATTTGAGCAATTGGTTGACCGCTGATCAAACGTACGATCGAACCCTGCAGATCAGCCCTGAAAGCTGCCGGACTAAGTACTTCGGATATCGATGAGATCATCCTGGTGGGTGGTTCGACCCGTATCCCTGCTATTCAGGAAGCGGTGGAGAAATTCTTCGGCAAAGCACCTTCAAAAGGTGTTAACCCTGACGAAGTGGTGGCTATAGGTGCTGCTATTCAGGGTGGTGTATTGACCGGTGAAGTAAAAGATGTATTGCTGCTCGATGTTACCCCGCTTTCATTAGGTATCGAAACTATGGGCGGCGTGATGACCAAACTGATCGAAGCCAATACGACTATCCCGACCAAGAAATCGGAAGTCTTCTCAACGGCATCGGATAGTCAGCCTTCTGTAGAGATACATATATTACAGGGTGAGCGTCCTATGGCTGCACAGAACCGGACATTGGGCCGTTTCCACCTGGACAGCATTCCACCAGCACCCCGCGGTGTACCGCAGATTGAAGTAACGTTTGATATCGATGCCAACGGTATCCTGCACGTCGCTGCCAAAGATAAAGCTACCGGCAAGGAACAAAAGATCCGTATCGAAGCTTCCTCAGGTTTGACCGATGCTGAAATCAAGAAGATGAAGGACGAAGCTGAAGCAAACGCTGAAGCTGACAAAAAGGCAAAAGAAGAAGTTGAAAAACTGAACTCTGCCGACGCACTGATCTTCACTACAGAAAAACAACTGAAAGAATATGGTGACAAGATTGCCGGCTGATAAAAAAGCACCGATTGAAGAAGGTTTGAAAAAGCTGAAAGAAGCTTATGCTTCTAAAAATCTTGACGCGATATGAATCTGCGCAAACTGAACTGAACGCTGCCTGGAATGCTGCGTCAGAAGATATGTACAAAGCTGCAGCCGAAGCAGGTCAGGGACAGCCAGGAGCAGAAGGCGGCACAAGCCGGCGGAAATGCACAGGATGCCGGTGATCATGTTACCGATGTTGACTTTGAAGAAGTAAAATAATTTTCGTTGAAAAAGCAACGCCCGTTCTGAAACTCAGGACGGGCGTTCTCCAAAAAAAAATCCCGCCATCACTGAGCGGGATTTTTTTTGGACTTGACCTTCAAAAAAGCAGGACTTTACAGGCTCTGTAAAATATCATTTACGGCCACAAGTTCTCCGGGTATGTTCCGCTGGCTACGAGCTCTGAGATGCTTTTTTGTACAATCGGCTTATCTTCCTTATAGGTAACGCCGAACCATTTGGACGCGGTCGGGATAACTTTAAATGAAGCAGTGCCACTTTTTATCAGTTGGTCAGCGGCCAGTGGAATAAAAAATTCTGATTTTGGATTATGTTCATTGGCGGCTACGAATTCCCTGAACATGGGCTCGCTTTGCTTGAATATAGCAGGAGTAAAGCCCCAGAAGTTCATCGATACGCGGGTGTCACTGGATAAAGGATGCTCACCGGTTGCATCTTTGTAGGCCACCGAGCCATCTTCCTTAAAATAGACTTCAGTGCGCTCGGTAACCTCGACCATATTGCCTTTGTCGTCCACTTTACATACCCCGCGAGAAACGGTGCCATAGTCGGACAAGGTCTTGTCGATTTGGTAACCGATGATCGCATACTTGATCATCCCGGACCTCAGTTGTTAAAAACTTAGCCATCTTTTCGAAGGCGTCCTTGCCATAATAGTCATCTGCATTAATTACGCAAAAAGGTTCCCTGACCTGGTTACGTGCGGCAAACACCGCATGTTGTGTACCCCAGGGTTTTGCTCTTTCAATGGTTTTATCTATTCCGAATGGTTTCAGATCATAGCTCTGGAAAACATAATCGGTTTCAATGCGCCCTTTTAATTTTGGCTCGAAAATGGCCTTAAAGGGTTCTGCAAATTCTTCGCGTATAATGAAACTGATCTTTCCAAAGCCGGCATTAATTGCATCGTAAATCGAGTAATCAATAATGGTTTCACCATGTGGGCCAAAACCATCTATCTGTTTCATGCTTCCGTAGCGGCTGGCCATACCTGCGGCCAGTATTAGTAGGGTGGGTTTCATAGTTCTCTTCAGGATGCCCTTCGGGCGCTTATTTTGTTTTATAATTCTTATCAAATAACACTTTAACCTAAAAGGTTTTTTAAAATTCGAACAATCTTATTTAATGTATCTGAAATCCTGTCCGTCTTTTATGTTCAGCAGTACCTCATAGATCAGCCTGATCACGTTGTCCACATCTTCTTTATGGATCATTTCAACGGTGGTATGCATGTAACGCAGCGGCAGCGAGATTAGTGCTGATGGCACGCCGTCATTGGAATAAGCAAAAGCATCTGTATCGGTACCGGTTGAACGGGACGACGCCTGGCGTTGAAACGGAATCTCCGCCTTTTGTGCGGATTCGATCAGCAATTTATTGACATTGTTTTGTACGGCCGGAGCATAGGATACGACCGGACCCCTGCCGCAAGCCAGATCGCCCTGGGTGATCTTGCTGATCATCGGCGTTTGGGTATCATGCGTAACATCAGTAACGATAGCTATATTGGGCTTGATGTGGTGGGCGATCATTTCCGCTCCGCGTAAACCGATCTCTTCCTGCACCGCATTAACGATGTATAAGCCAAATGGCAGTTTCTTTTTGTTTTCTTTCAGCAAGCGGGCCACCTCGGCAATCATAAAACCGCCGGCACGGTTGTCCAGCGCACGACCTACGTAATAGCGGTCGTTAAGCACCATAAACTCGTCTTCATAAGTGATAACACAGCCGACATGGATGCCCAGCTTTTCAACTTCGTCCTTGGTGGTACATCCGCAATCCAGGAAGATGTTTTTCAGCGTTGGCGCTTCTTCTTTTTCGCCCGAACGTGTATGGATAGCAGGCCAGCCAAATACAGCCTTTACCACGCCCTTATCAGTATGGATATTGACCCTTTTGGAAGGCGCGATCTGGTGATCGGAGCCGCCATTGCGTATCACATAGATCAAGTCCGTCGCTGGTAATGTAGTTTACAAACCAGGAGATCTCGTCGGCATGGGCTTCAATAACTACTTTGTATTTTGCTTTCGGGTTGATAATGCCTACAGCAGTGCCATAATTATCCACGTAATGTTCGTCGATATATGGCTTGATATAATCGAGCCATAATTTCTGGCCTTTTGCTTCAAAACCCGTAGGCGAGGGGTTATTGATATATTCCTTGAAAAAAGCCAGCGAGGATTTGCTTACTACCTCAATATGTTGCTTTTTTTCAGCTTTCTTTTTAGACATAAATTTCCGGATTAAGCTCTTTTAAAAAAGTTAGGGCAAATATAGTAAAGCTTAACGTAAAGCGGTGTGTTAACAAATGTTAGCGAAATTATAAATTAATTATTGTTAGCTTAACGTTCTGTTTATCTGGCCTCGGTTTCTTTGTATCAGTAAATTTTTTTAAAAATTAGTTAGTTGATTGAGGCCAGTTTGATTGAGGGATCAAACTGGTTTTTTTATGCTCTTTTGCAGTATCTCATAGTCAAAGCCATTCTTTGAGAATTGCTTGCCGGTATGGTGGTACCCGGCCTTTAAATAAAAACCAATAGCCGATACCCGGGCGTTGCACCAGATCGATAATCCCCCTTCTGAGGCAGCACAGGCTTCCACACGGGTCAATAATGCAATACCCACGCCCATGTTTTGAAACGCCGGCAAAACGGCCAGTTTACGAAACTGGAATTCCGTGCCAAGCTGAAATAATGAAATGATGCCAACGAGCTTATCGTCGGTGAAGGCGCCGAAATGGATGCCATCGTTATCTTCGTCCAGTTCCATTTCGTGCAGCCTTTGGTCAGGATACAAAACCTGCTGCCGCAGCCGCCAGGTGAGTTCAGGGCGGATTTGTTCAATACTTGTCATTTTGAATTAAAGCAACAAAGGTAAAAGGAAAAGGGGCATACGCAGCAGCCTTGTATTTTCAACATTTCTCTCACAAAGGGATATTCCCATGCTTCTTCCTTGGATTATTCACCACCTTGTTTTCCAGCATTTTAAAAGCATGGATAAGTTTAATACGGGTTTCCGAAGGTTCAATCACCTCGTCAATAAATCCGCGTTCGGCAGCACGGTAGGGGTTGGCAAAAATATCGGAATAGAGCTAGCTCCATTTCCTGCCATTTGGCTTCTTTATCTTCAGCGCTGTTTATCTCGCGTTTAAAAATGATCTCGGCAGCGCCTTTAGCGCCCATCACCGCAATCTCGGCCGATGGCCAGGCAAAGTTCATGTCTGCGCCAATGTGCTTTGAGTTCATCACATCGTATGCGCCGCCATAAGCCTTGCGGGTGATCACCGTAATCCGCGGCACGGTAGCTTCACAGAAGGCATAAAGTAGTTTGGCGCCATTGGTAATAATAGCGTTCCATTCCTGGTCAGTGCCCGGCAAAAAGCCTGGCACATCTTCAAATACCAGCAACGGAATATTAAAGCTAATCACAAAAACGGACAAAGCGTGCGCCCTTGGTGGATGAATGGATATCCAGTACGCCCGCCAAAAAAGCGGGCTGATTGGCCACAATGCCAATACTCCTGCCGGCCAGGCGTGCAAAACCCACTACAATATTTTCCGCGAAATCCTTATGTACTTCTAAAAACGAATCAGGGTCGATCACATGGCCGATCACGTCCCGGACATCATAAGGCTGTGAAGAGTTCTCCGGCATCAGATCGATCAGCGCGGGCCGCAGTTCATTGCCGCTTTCGTAGGGCAGGGCAGGAGCCCGTTCCTCACAGTTCTGCGGCATATAGCTGAGCAGCTTTTTAATATGCTGTATGGCATCGATCTCGTTAGGACAGGCAAAATGAGTTACTCCCGATTTGGTAGCATGCGTTGTTGCGCCGCCCAATTCCTCTGAGGTAACGACTTCATGCGTAACAGTTTTAACCACGTTGGGTCCGGTTACGAACATATAGGAGGTGTTCTCGACCATCAATATAAAATCGGTAATGGCCGGCGAATAAACCGCACCGCCTGCACATGGGCCCATGATAGCCGATATCTGTGGTATTACACCCGAGGCCATGGTATTGCGATAAAAGATATCGGCATAACCGCCCAGGGAAACTACGCCTTCCTGTATGCGCGCTCCGCCCGAGTCGTTCAGGCCGACCACCGGTGCGCCGTTCTTCATGGCCAGATCCATTATCTTGCATATCTTTTCGGCATGGGTTTCAGACAGCGAACCGCCAAATACGGTAAAATCCTGCGAAAAAACATAAACGAAACGGCCATTGATAGTACCATATCCGGTGACTACGCCATCGCCGGGATAATTTTCCTTTTCCATGCCAAAATCAACGGATCGATGCGTTACCAGCATGCCGATCTCCTGGAAGGAGCCTTCGTCCATCAAAAAATGCAGCCGCTCACGGGCTGTTAGTTTCCCTTTCTTATGCTGGCTTTCTATCCGCTGCTGACCGCCGCCCAATAAAGCCTGTTCGCGTTTGTATTGCAGTGTTTTGATTTTTTTATTCACAATCCGGGTTTGTTAGAAACATTGAATTTGGATAAAAATAATAATTATCATACTAAATGCTTGCAGATAAGTATTTATCTGCGCTAAATAACATGAAGTAACTGTTATTTGTTAATTTTGCCCCGCGCTGGAAACGAAGGGTCGTTTCATGAGTCAACAAATAAAGCCCATGCACGATACAAGCCATATCACTTATCAAAGTCTGCTCGAAGGGAATGAGCGGTTCGTAAGCAATGCACTGCAATCAGACCCGGATTTTTTTAAAAAATTATCCGTCCAAAACCCGCCGGTATTATGGATAGGCTGCGCCGATAGCCGCGTGCCTGCCAACCAGATCACCAATACCAACCCCGGAGAGATATTTGTCCACCGTAACATCGCCAATATGGTCATCCATACGGATATGAATATGCTTTCGGTTCTGGACTATGCGGTAACCGTATTGCAGGTAAGACATGTGATTGTTACCGGCCATTATGGCTGCGGAGGCGTTCTGGCCGCTATGAGTCATAAAGAATTCGGGCTGATCGATAACTGGCTGCGGCACATTAAGGACGTCTACCGGATTCATGCCGACGAGCTTGATGCCATCGCTGATGACCAGCAACGTGCCAACCGCCTGGTTGAGCTGAATGTGATCGAAAACGTTTATAATCTTTGCAAAACTTCCATTGTGCAAAACGCCTGGAAAAACGGGCAGGAAATAAGTGTGCACGGCTGGGTATACAGTATCGCGACGGGTAAAATTACCGATATGAAAGTAAGTACCAGCAATAATGATAAGCTGGATGATGTATTTAAGTTTAAATAGGCAAATTGCCCGGTACCTAATTTGAATTTCGAATGATAAAGTACCGGGGTACCCATCATTCAAAATTCATGCTTCGGCATTCAAAAAACGCTTATTACTAAAGTTCTTTACTTAAAAATGGATACCGGTAATCGGTCGGAGGATCGAATGTTTCCTTGATCGTGCGCGGCGAAACCCAGCGCAACAGATTGATCATCGAGCCAGCTTTATCATTGGTTCCCGAGCCTCTGGCGCCGCCGAATGGCTGCTGGCCAACAACGGCCCCTGTCGGTTTGTCATTGATATAGAAATTTCCTGCCGCATTGCGCAAACGCTGTGTAGCTTCGGCAATGGCGTAGCGATCCTGCGAGATGATCGAGCCGGTCAATGCATAGATCGAGGTCTTGTCAACAATATCGATCACGTTACTGAAGTCCTTGTCATCATAAACGTATACGGTAAGTACCGGACCGAATAATTCCTCGCACATGGTCACATAATAGGGGTCCTTTACCAGGATCACAGTCGGCTCAATGAACCAGCCTTTGCTTTTGTCGTATTTACCTCCGGTTATGATCTCTGCATCCTTATCGTTTTTGGCGGCGTCAATGTATTTTGCCAGCTTGTCGAAAGAGGCTTCGGTGATTACGGCATTGACGAAATTTTCGAAATCTTCGACAGGGCCCACTTTGAAACTGGCCACATCATGCTGCATTTTTTCTTTAACAGCCGGCCACAGCGACCTGGGAATATAGGCCCTTGAAGCAGCCGAACATTTTTGTCCCTGGTATTCGAAGGCCCCGCGAACGAGTGCCGTACTTACCACATCAGCTTCAGCGCTCGGGTGTACGAGCACAAAGTCTTTACCGCCGGTTTCGCCTACGATACGGGGGTAGGTTTTGTATTTATGAATATTGGTGCCAATGGTTTTCCAGATATTCTGGAATACACCGGTCGAACCCGTAAAATGGATGCCGGCGAAATCGGGATGGTTAAAAATTACGTCTCCCGCGGTTGGTCCGTCAACGTAAACCAGATTGATCACGCCATCGGGCAGGCCCGCCTGGCGAAACACCTGCATTATTACGTTTGCCGCAAATATTTGTGTGTTGGCAGGCTTCCAAACTACCACGTTACCCATCATGGCAGCTGAAGAGGGCAGGTTACCAGCTATGGCCGAGAAATTAAAAGGGGTCAGAGCAAATACGAAGCCTTCCAAAGGACGCTGCTCGACACGGTTCCATACGCCCCTGCTTGAAATAGGGGGCTGCTGCTGGTAGATCTGCGTCATGTAGAAAACATTGAAACGCAGAAAGTCGATCAGCTCACAGGCCGAATCAATCTCAGCCTGATAAGCATTTTTAGACTGTCCCAGCATCGTAGCGGCGTTCACCCGGGCGCGGTAGGGTCCGGCAAGTAAATCGGCTGCCTTCAGGAAGATGGCGGCACGCTGTTCCCAGGCCAGGTCTTCCCAGGCGGCTTTTGCTGCCAGTGCTGCATCAATAGCTTTGCGGACATGGCTTGCATCACCTTCGTGATAAGTAGCCAGCACATGCTGGTGATCATGTGGCGGACGCAGTTCTGCGGTTTTACCAGAACGTACTTCCTTGCCACCGATATACATGGGTATGTCGATTTGTTTTGAGCGCGCCTCGTCCAGCGCGGCTTTGAGAGCAGCGCGTTCCAAACTTCGCGGACCGTAGTTTAAAACGGGTTCATTTTGCGGTGTCGGAACGTTGAAAAATCCTTTAAGCATAGGGTGTAATTATTGAGTGCGCAAAGATACAGGTAAATACGCAGATGTGCGAATGTGCCAGTGTGCAAATGCATTTTGTGACTTTCGACTGAATCATGCCGATTTAGTTATTTTTACGTCATGATCAACATCGAAGCCCTGCAAACCATTTGCATGGGGTTACCCGGAGTAACGCAGGACATTAAGCTGGGAGCGCATTTGTGCTTTAACGTTGGCGGCAAAACGTTTTTGTTCACTTACCCGGACGGCGTTCCGCCATCGGCCTCCTTTAAGGTGCCGGATGAAGATTTTGAAGCGATCTGCTCGATGCCGGGCCTGGAGCCGCAGCCTTATATTGCACGCTACAAATGGGTTTTGGCGCGCGACATCAGCAGCCTGGCGCATAAGGACTGGGAATTTTATATCAGGCAGTCTTACGATCTGATCGCCGCAAAATTACCGTCCAAGTTAAAAAAGGCTATCGGCCTGTAAACTGTTACAGGGAATAACCCTGCCGCCTGACCACTTTTTTACCATCACTGCCAATCTCTATTTTATGTGTTGCATGGGGGAAGGATTGCCCGGAAAGTCCGTCGATCTGGTTGTTGTCGGCCAGTGCACTGACAAAATGCTCGGCGCTGGAAATAGACTGCGGATCCGTATCGCTGCCCTCAAGCGATGCAATATGATCCTGTTTGTCGAGCTTTACATGCAGCGAAATGGGGACAGGAACGTAAAGGTCCTGGCCATTTACTACCACCGCGTGCAACTTACTGGCCTCGACCAGCAAACTGCCGTCTGCGTCCGGCGTGTAGCTTTTAAGCTCAAAGCCCTTCTGTCCCAGTTCCTGGCTGAGACCCATCTCGGTAATAGCCATTTTTTTATTATTTTCCTGCAAAGTTCCGCAATATTAGTGACTTAACCCGCAGTCGATCCTAATGCGCTTCAATACCACATCATTACCTTCTTTCACTAATTTATGGGTGTGCTTATGTTTGGCCACTGGAAGATTTGCGGGTGGTTTTGCCTTGTCGTCCTCCACTCCGGGTCTTAGCCTGTCTCTTCTGAGCAGGTCTTCCAGAAAAGCTTTAGCGGCCACATCTTCCGTTGGCGTGGCTGCCGAGCCGATATCCAGGGCCGCACCAGCGACATTGAAGCGCTTGGGCTCGCTTGCCGCATGTACCATGATTGCATTTACGCCCAATCCATATTCCTCGACCGGCAGATTTAATTTTGGAAGTTCGGCGGTTTGATCCTGCGGCGTCGCGGTCATCGACATTTTTGCCTGCGCAAAAACAGTGGCATTGGCCGGTGAAATTATACCATGCTTGATAAAGGAAGTTTTTAATGCATCACTATAGGCAATTGCAGGAAATTCTGAACCAGCTACCTGGATCATATTGATCGCTACCTGGCTGTAAAATGTCGAGACAACGGAGGCTGCCCTGACCCCGCCGATGAGTATCTTTCCCATATCGGTACTTACTTCGAGCAGGTTAGGTTCATCCTGAGCAGCGCGTAAGCTAAACATATTGGAAAGCCCTTCGAAAAAAGCGGATGTAAATACCCTGGAAAACGAATGCGGCTCGGACGACAAATTGCTCGCCGGCGCATTGGAGGGAAGCGTATTAGGATCGCGGTAAAAGAAGGAATTTACTGCATTTCTGAGGCAGTCAGGATCAACCAGTGTGGGGTGTCCCTGCCTGATGGCCCATCCCAGTTGTTCTGCCAGCCTGGAAAGCCGTGAATTTCTGTAAAGTACCCCCGCCGTTTCTGCCAGCACGCCATGCCGCAGACTCGGAACCTGGAGGGCCGACAGCAGTGCGCTCATATCTGCAAACGATTCATGAAAGGCGGCTATTTCCAGGCTGGCGGCATCCCATAACTGGGGTTTGATCGAATCGAGCACCGCGTGGCCTTCTTCATGGCAAACCACATCAGGACTTTCACCAGAAAAAAATGTTCTCGCGCCTACCGTCCCGTGGAAGAACCGAAGTCCGACACGGTCATAAAAAGCGTTCAGATCGTCTCCGTGATCAAGGTCCACCGGTAATACCTTGCCTACGTGCCAGGAAACTCCCGGCAGTAGCGCGCTCCAGAAGGTCGACGTGCGGTTCAGGGCGGCAGCAGCAGCCCAATAGCGGAATTCCGGCAGGCCGGGATTATAGATGGCAGCGGAGGGAGCCTTCGCCGGATTTTGAATGATGGTAGGCAGCGAAGTGGCATTTAACTGGGGCGCCGCTACCTGGATCAATAAGCCCCCGTCCGGCTGATTGCCCGATCCCGGATCCTGCTCCCATGCAGATACATTGGCATTACTAGTTTTCATAACGTGCAGATTGAATGTTGAATGATCCCAAACCTTCCTATAAAGTTGCAGAGATTTTTGAAGTTAATAACACGTATTTTCACGGTAATTTCTGCGTAAAAACACCTGTAAGATTGCTGACACAAAGGTTGATGAAATCGTTGTCATCGTCCTGAAATTTCCGTGATGCGCATTTTTTACCGTCAATTATTGATGCATCTTTTTTTTCTTTCGCCCGTATAAGGGATCATGGGTATTTGAATTGCCCGCGAATGCGTATTTAAAAGAAAAAAAAGATCATTATTATGCCGAAACCAAACGATATTTTCAAAGAATACAGGGAATTGGTGCTGAAAAAAGCCGAAGAGGAGATTAACGGACAAAAATTCTCATTTGCTTTTACGGATGACAAGCAGGGTACCTTTACGCTGACCAGCAACGAGTCGAGAGACATGATCGGTGGTACATTCAAATTAAGCGTGAATAATGATGGCCTTAATATTCTGATGGATTATAAGGGTTTTTATATCACCCAAACGCTAAAGATCGACAAAAAGGAAAGTACGATTGTGCGCGAACCGAATAGCGGCAAAGTATTTCTGACCGGTCATAAACTTGATGCAAAGTAAGCTGCCCGCAGCGCGGCTTTGACGTCCTGTAGAAACAATTACACAATTTTTGCCGATTAATCACCACAAGCTTTTTTTTGCGAGGCGGTTAGCCGGCATTCTTTTTTTTATTAACTGATTGAAATTTAATGACTTGAAATAAGGTGCCAGGCGGGATATAAAATGGTGCAGTTGTTGCCTTTGTCAGGGCATGAAAAACCTGATCCTTTTTTTATTTCTTACCCTGTCTTCGGCTTACGCTTTTGCACAATTTCCATTAGGTGCCGATTCCCACGCCATCAAAACTTATTTTGCCCAGAATGTTCCATATGCTTCCGTTCAGGATTACCGTGCTGAAAACGGAGCCAAAGCAGTATGCTTTACCAAAGTAAGGGTGCTGGGGGATTATACTTTTTATTTTAATGACTATGACGAATGCACATCGTACGCCGTAACTTATGGCAAGGATGAACTGGGCGAGGTGACAAGCCGTTTCAATGGCAAATTCTGCAGCGTGCGCCCGGCCAAATGGGTGTCCGAGGATAGTACTTATGAAGTTACCCTGATTCCAGCCAGAGGAGCAGAAAATTACTTCAGTGTCGTATACAAGCCATTGCCTCTTTCCGAATTGCTGTCACTTACGCTGGCATCGAACTAGGCCGCACGCCCCCGGTGACCCTGCAATAATTGCCGTAAAAGGGCAGATGAGATGGCTAAATCTTTGTAATTTAGCGGATCGATATGTTGTATTATGAGAAAAATATTTTTAACCCTGTGTCTGCTGCTGGTTGTTTTGTGTATTTGCTCTGCAGGGGCTCAGCAGCAGGCTCCTGAAGCTATCACTAAAAAATTCTTTGACGTATATGCGTCCAAACCTATGGATGCCATCGACCTTATTTTTTCGGATGTCAAACATGACAAACAGGTCAGTGATGATATTACAGCCATAAAAAAGAACCTGAAAGTCACCATTGACCAGGATGGCAACTTTAACGGGTATGAACTGATCACCGAAAAGGGCGTTGGCGGCACACTGAAGCTCTTGAGCTACCTGGTAAAATATGACCGGCAGCCTGTGCGCTTTACCTTTATTTTTTACAAGGCAAAGGACGAGTGGAAGATTTATACGTTTCAGTTTAATACCAACTTTGACGAAGAACTGATCAGTGCTGCCGGAATTGACAAGCTTAAAGAAAACACGCAGTAATACTTTTATATTCCACCTGCGCGGTTTGTTTTTCTTTTGGAGTATATTTGATTATTAAGGAATAATTCCATGGAAACAAAAAGAAGGCATCCGGGCGTTTATGTGCCTCCGCCTTTAATATATGTGGCTATATTTCTGATATCAATCCTGCTGGAGAAATTATTCCCGGTTTCCGTTTCGTTTTTTAGTTCGCAGGCTGCGGCTATTTTAGGCTATTTCTTTATTTTATCTGGATTGCTGCTGGCATCACCTGCTTTATTGAAATTCGTAAAAAGCAAAAACACGCTGATCCCATTCAAACCGGCAAAATCATTGCAGACAGACGGCATTTATGGTTTTACCCGGAATCCAATGTATTTAGGCCTTTTATTCCAGTACACAGGAATCGCTTTTCTGGCAGGGAACTGGTGGACCCTTATGTTAATTCCTCTGGTGCTCATTATTATTACCGCTTATGTAATAAAAAGGGAAGAAAAATACCTGCACGATGCTTTTGGCCCCGATTTTACAGCGTATAAAATTAAAGTGAGACGCTGGATATAGGGCCAGCCAAAAGTAGCTTTAGCGGAGCAGGTTATTCATTGAGCATCAGTTTTTCTATACCAGGTGCCGGGCTCCATTTGTCTTTGGGCTCATAATAATGCCATATCAGTGCCGAAACTTTTCTGATCAGTATATCAGCTTCATTGTCGGGTACCCAGCGCTGATCTTTGATATCGTTAGTCATGATGGAAAAAACATAATCTCCATGCGGGGCATTTACCAGCACGGTCTCCGATTTTGCCTCGTCAACAGCGCCCTGTTTGCTAACCGTATGCACATAGGGTGGTATTTGCGAGAGCGCTTTATCGTCCCAGTAAATGCGGCCCAGGTTGCGGTACATCCGCTCGCTGGCCGCAGCACTAACCGCCTGGCCGTTTCTGATCATGGTAAACAGCCGGCACATTTCGTAGGGCGAACTGACTCCCCAGCCGTATTTAGACCGTATAGCTTCGCGTCCTTTAACCCTTGAGTTGACGCGCAGCACTTTAAAACCATTTTCGTCGAGCCAATTGTTGATATACTCGCCCGTTACGATCTTTTGCAGCCAGGTACTGGCTGTATTGTCACTCATGGTGATCATCAGCAGAACGACCTTGCTCAATTCAATGGTGTCCTTGTCCTTGAACGAGCCCAGGATATCTTCGCCCTTATAGAGCAGCGAATCACGGTAAATAAGTTTCTGATTATAGGCAAGCTGACCCTTTTCAATCTTATCCATTACGCCGCATTGTATGCTTACCTTGATCATGCTGGCTGTCGGAAACAGGGTATCTGCATTAATAGCCGCCGTTTTTCCTGTTTTCAGATTTTTAACATAAATGCCAACCTGGCCATTAAAGCCTTTAACAGCACCCTGCAGCTCAGCGGTAAGGTGGTTATCAGTTTGTGCAAATGCAGCCGAAGTAATCAAAAGAAGGACGAAAAGTAGTCTGTATTTCATTGTGCCGGTGTTTAGGCACCCAATTTACAAATTGCCGGTCAACAACCCGTCCGGGCCGGGTATTATTTTTGAATTTTATCAGCAAACTTAAGCCAGGCGAATCGCTGTCGGTAAACGCTTGTGAAGCATCATTTTCCTATCTTTGCCGCTATAATGAAAACCTTGCGCTGGCTTTTATTCCCATTTTCTCTGCTGTATGGGCTGATCGTGATCATCCGGAACTGGTGTTATGATGGTGGCGTTTTGAAAAGCCATAAGCTTTATTGTCCCGATTATTTCGGTAGGTAACCTGGATGTGGGTGGTGCAGGCAAATCGCCTATGACGGAATACCTGGTACGCCTGTTAAAAGACAATTATAAGCTGGCTACCCTGAGCAGGGGTTACGGACGTCTTACAAAAGGCTACCTGCTGGCTGGTGCAGCCAGCATCCGCCTCCAATTGGCGACGAACCCGCCCAGTTCAAAAATAAATTTCCGGACATTACCGTTGCAGTTTGCGAAAAAAGGGCTAGAGGGCATCCAGCATTTGCTGCCGGATCACGATCTGGTCATACTGGATGATGCCTATCAGCACAGAGCTGTTAAACCGGGTTTGAGTATTTTGTTGTTTGATTATAACCGCCTGAATGAGCCCCGTTTCCTGCTGCCTGCAGGCAACCTGCGTGAACCCTTCAGCGGACGATGGCGGGCCGACATCATCGTGATCAGTAAATGCCCTGAACGGCTTACGATCGCTGAGCGGGTGCATATCGAAGAAAGAATAAATGCCGATGCCCTATCAGACGATGTTTTTTACTTCTGTCGCTTATCTGCCTATGCGGGACATTGACATGGAAATCCGGCGGGTACCATCATGGATGACGATACTACTGTGTTCTTTGTGACGGGAATCGCTAACGCTAAACCCCTGGTTGCGCATATTAGAAAATTCACATCCGATATCGTTCATCACAATTATCCCGATCATCACCGCTTTAGCTTAAAAAATATCACTAAACTTGCCGATGAATTTGCCGCCTGTGCCTCACAAAAAAAAATGATCATTACAACAGAAAAGGATGCACAGCGTTTATTTGAACACGAACTTCTACCGTTGACAGAAACCCTGCCTGTATTGGTGATGCCTATCGGTATACAGTTTTTAGAGAACGGCGGACAAGCAATTTGATCAACTAATTACAGAATATGTTAGAGAACATACAGCAAACCACCTCATACATTAAAAGCCGCATCGGCGATTTTGAACCTGAGGTAGGTATTATTTTAGGCACAGGACTTGGAGAACTGGTTAACGGGATTGAAGTTGAAAAACAGCTGATGTATGCCAATATCCCCGATTTTCCGATATCCACGCTTGAGTTTCATTCGGGTAAACTGATTTTTGGTAAGCTTGCCGGCAAAAAGGTAGTTGCTATGCAGGGCCGCTTGCACTATTACGAAGGCTATACCATGCAGCAGATCACTTTCCCGGTCAGGGTAATGAAAATGCTGGGTATAAAAACCCTGTTTGTGTCAAACGCCAGCGGCTCGCTTAACCCTGACTTTAAAAAAGGCGACCTGATGGTGATCGAAGATCATATCAATTTACAGCCACATAACCCGCTGATCGGAAGAAATGATGACGAGCTTGGCCCTCGTTTCCCGGATATGAGTCAGCCCTATAAGCGCGATTTGATTGATAAAGCGCTTAAACATTGCTGCTGAAAACAATATTGCCTGCCATAAAGGAGTTTATGTTGCCGTAACCGGACCAATCTGGAAACCAAAGCGGAATATCAGTTATCTGCGGATCATCGGTGGCGATGCAGTTGGTATGAGTACCGTACCCGAAGTGATCGTAGCCAACCACATGGGGTTCCGGTATTTGCCATATCTGTATTAACTGATGAAGGTTTTCCGGAAGTTTTACAGCCGGTTTCGGTTGACGAAATACTGGCGGTCGCACATGAGGCTGAACCTAAAATGACATTGATACTTAAAAAACTGATTGCCGGCCTTTAATGCATAACCATTGATAAAGATATATTCTTTTATTGCTGCTGATGTGCTTTTCGGCAGGATTTGCCTTTGCCCAGAATCCGAATTATCCGCCGGGATATCCTAACAACAGGCCAAATACTAATCCGAATTTTAACAGGGATACCACGACCACCGGAAACAAGAACCTTACCGGAGATCAGGAGATTGATGAGGCCCGCAAGAAAGAAGAAAAGAAAAGCGATTCGGTTATTTTTACATCAAAATTTATCAGGGTGACCAATGAGCGTTTATTAAGCGATAGCACCCAGGTGTTTCCGCTAGATACCGGGCTTGTTAACTTTGAAAATTATAGCCCGCTTTATCAGCCGCGCATCCTAAAATCGGCTTGGGCAACCTGGGCTTGCCGAACGGAATCTGTTGTTTGAACCCCAGTAAAACCATTGGCTTTGACGTGGGACAGCACTCTCTGGATGCTTACCTTTTCCTGCCAGCAGGATGTGCAATATTATAAGGCCCGGGTGCCCTATACCAACTTATCCCTGTATTGCGGGTGGGCGTCAAGGAGCAGTATTTTAAAATAATGCATACCCAAAATATAAACCCTCAGCTCAATGTGGGCTTTAATCTTCAACTTTATCGGCTCGCAGGGCTTTTATCCCAGACAAGGTGTGCAGAAGATCTTACTGGATGCATTGTTTAGCTGGTACGAGTCTAAAAGCAAACGTATAATTTACTGGCCAACTATACATTTAACAATCTGAAGGCGCCGGAGAATGGATCGATACAAAACGATTCCATCTTTACTGCTCCGGCATCAAGTACCTATAACACCGCTGCAGAATCAGCCGGTCCGCTTATATAACTCCAGCGATAATATACGAACAACGGGCATTTACATGAAGCAATTTTACTATATAGGCAAGATTGATACCACTAAAAAGCGCGGGTAAATCAAATATATTGCCTACGCAGCGTGTTGCCTATACTTTGATTACAACACGCAGCAAGTATAATTTTTTGCAGAATGAGCCGGACACTTACAATGTGTTTCCCGATTATTACTATAGTTCCACGTTTTCGCGGGATTCGCTTACGGTATTCCATTTGCAAAACGGATTTTCCTATAGTTTTTACCTCCGGGGCAAATCAAAAGGGAACGTGAAAAATGAGTTAAAGCTCGACCTGGGCCTGGCGCAGGATTATTATCATTATCAGCAATTTGTAACCGATACGATTACCAACGCAATTTTTCACGGCAGTGGTGTCAATGAACGTAAGCAGAATAATTCTTTCCAGGATATTACGCTGAAGGCAAAAGCCAGCTACCGGTTTAGCGACAGGATATTACTTGATGTCGATTTGCAGCAAATAGCAGCGGGGCGTGATTTCGGTGATTTTCTGTATGATGCAAAACTTACCTTATCGGGCGGACAAAAAGCCGGCAGGATCATTTTAGGGGCTTATTCGCAAAGTCAGTTCAGCCGCCGCTAGTTTATACCGACTGGATATCCAACCATTTTATTTTTCATAACAGTTTTAGTAATCAAAAAACCAACAGCTTATCGTTCAATTATATTAATGACCCTCTGCAGCTTGATCTGAAAGCCGAATATTTCCTGATTATCGGATTATCTTGTATTTTGCAGCGCAGCCGAACGGCATTGATGCCACACCGACCCAGTTGCATAACCCTATCAATCTGCTCAAACTGAGCCTGGGTAAAAACTTTTCCTGGCGTCGCTGGCATTTCGATAATTATATAGTTTATCAAAAAACCGATTATCAAAATACGTTGCGCACGCCCGAGCTTTATACCTATACCAGCCTTTATTATTCCAAACTTGTTATTTAATGTGCTAAACAGCAATTTTGGTATTAATGTACGCTATAATACGCCTTATGTAGCACCGTCATATGCAGTAGGATTGGGCCAGTTTTACAATAGCAGCCCAATGTTACCTTCTCGTCATATCCTGTCGCTTCGGTATTTTTTAAAGCCACGTTGTTACGTACCAATATTTTTTTAATGTACGATTATGCCAACCAGGGCTTGTTCAGCAATGGATATTATATGGTTAACCGTTATCCCGGTCCCAACCAGCTCAGTTTAAAATAGGGATATCTGGACGTTCTATAATTAAGTGGATCAGGTTTTCTGCTTCTTTTTCTTTGCGGCAGGGAACAACACATTGTTTAATATCAGCCGGTAACCGGGGAATTGGGATGCAGTTTCAAGATCGGTTGGCGGGTCGCCAACTACATGCTGGTAATCTTCAGGGTCATGGCCGCCGTAAAATGTCCATTGCCCCTTGCCATATTCGCCGTGAATATATCGGGCCTCGTTGCCGGTTTTCATTTCGCCCATAATCGTTACGCCGGGCTTTAAGCAGTTTTTCATTAAAAGCAGTGGTCAACCCCATAAAACCTTTGATCACCTTATCATGATTTTGGGTAAGCATGCTGGGCACTACATCCCATTTGGCCGAAAAATCAAACAGCGTAAAAAAATCCTGGGTACGATCAACCTGCCGGGTAGTAGTTACGTCAATATTGCTGAACTGGTGCGACATGGGATTCATGTCCAGCGTGAAATTCTGAAAGGCAAAAGTCTGGGTATAATCCAGTTTGGATTGTGCATCCGGATCGGCGGCATCGCCGTCAAACATGCTCTCGCAAATATCGGTATTTGCCGCCGCAAGCGCTATATCAAAAGTATCTGTGCCGGAGCACATGGCAAACAGGAAGCCGCCGCCGGCGCAGAAATCGCGGATGTGCTCGGCTACGGCCAGTTTCATTTGGGATACTTTTTTAAAGCCCAGTTTATGCGCCGTCGCCTCCTGTAATTTCACATCTTCGTTATACCATTGTGCATATCGGAATGAGCCATAAAACTTGCTGTACTGCCCGGTAAAATCCTCGTGGTGCAGATGCAGCCAGTCGTATTTAGGCAGATCGCCCCGTATTACTTCCTCGTCGTAAACTACATCATAAGGTATTTCGGCATATTTTAAAACCAGGGTAACGGCATCATCCCAGGGTAAGTTTATTTTTGGGTGAATAAACAGCAATTCTGGGGGCCTTTTCCAGTTTTACCAGATCCATATTTACCGATGGGTCGCTTACCTGGCTAATGATCTCGTTTACGTTAGCGTCAGCCAATACCTCGTAACTTACGCCCGCGTATTTTGCATTCATCCTCCACCACTTTATTGTAATTCATCATAAAGCTGCCGCCACGATAATTAAGCAGCCAATCCACCTCCTGGCCGCCCTTTAAGGCCCAGAAAGCGATCCCATACGATTTCAGGTGATCCTTTTGCTCCTCATCCATCGGAATAAGTATGGACGCGGCCATGCCCAGGGCCGGTGCAAGAAGAAACAGAACAGCCAGAAAGTATATTTGCAGGTGCTTCATTCCCAAAAATAACGATTAATTAGCTAAGCTATTGCGGTTTTGATACGGAATCATTTGGATCCGGTTTTTTTTGCAGATCGGTCATTTTCTTTGAGCGGCGCTGTTCGGCCGGGATTTTCATGAATTCCTTATAAGCCGTATCGATGTAAAGGGTCATATTGAAATCGGGGCTGGTATAGGCAGTCAGCGAAGGCGTGTACAGGATAATAAAGTTATCCATCTCCTGGCCGGTCAAAGGCACATAATTTTTTAGATTTTCAGGACTGAAAACACGGGCAATCTCCTGCCTGACATGTTCATCTTTTCCAATCTGGGCATCCCTTTTACGCTTGTTTGCGCTCGAATGGGAATCGAAGACGTTGAGCGTGAGTCCCCCGACATAGCCGCCCGTGTCGTCCTTGCTATATACCAGCGTATGGCCGCCAAAAGGCGATAAGGTCGGAGCGGCGCTGAGCTTACCGAGTCTGGTTTCAGTACCGGTAACTTTTACTTCGTTAAGCGCGTTCTGGCGCAGATCAAGCAATATTTCCACCGAGGCCAGGTCCTTTACGTAAAGCGTGTCGATTTGATAGGAAAAAGCGGAGAACGTAACCAGGTCGCCAATATGTGCGCGAATCGAGAACAAACCGTTTTGGTCGGAAACCGTAGTAACATGCGACCTTAGATTTTCGATACTGACCCCTCCGACCGGTATCCGGGTCTTATTTTCATAGACCCTTCCGGTAAGGTTGCCCTGTGCGAAACTCAAATTAATAATGAACAGTAAGCATATTGCTGTCAGAAAAAGGCGTATCATGGCTTCTAAAGTAACGAATTATTTGCCAACCTATTGTGATTTTCGGGACCACCGCAGGAGCGGCCTGAGTCTGGTTTTACCCGGTCATGCGAAAAAGTGATGTAGCCCTAACCTTTTACGGGGTTGGACCGGGGAATTTTTAAAACTATAATCCAAGTTACCTTTCCGCTTTTCCCTTTCCGCTTTCGCCTCATAATACTAACTTTGCAGTCCAATTAAATATTGAAATGAGTAAAGCGATAATCAAGACTGAAAAGGGCGACATGACCGTGCAATTTTATGACAAGGATGCGCCAAATACCGTAGCTAATTTCAAGAAACTGGCTAAAGAGGGTTTTTATGATGGCGTGACTTTCCATCGTGTAATACCAAACTTTGTAGTACAGGGCGGTTGCCCGTATTCAAAAGACCCGGAGACAGCATTCCGCGCAGGAAGCGGCGGCCCGGGCTATCAGATCGATTGCGAGCTGACCGGAGATAACCAGTATCATGACCGTGGCGTACTTTCCATGGCACATGCCGGCCGCAATACCGGCGGATCTCAGTTTTTCATTTGCCATAGCCGCGACAATACAGCTCACCTTGATCGTAACCATACCTGCTTTGGTAAGGTGGTAGAAAACGTTGACATTGTTGACAGTATTCGTCAGGGTGACAAAATTTTAGGTGTGGAGGTCATAGAAGAATAATTAGTAGCGGGCGACGGGTTTTGCGTATTCAATATGTTCAACACTCGTCCCCCGGAACACACAACCAAAAAACATGAATCTACGAGGAATAGTATCGGTATCCGGTAAGCCAGGATTGTGGAAGGCACTGGCACAAAACAAAACAGGATTTATACTGGAAAGTCTCGATCCGCAAAAAACTAAACTGGTCGCCAATTTGTCGACTGCTAAAATAGCCGCTTTAGATGAGATCACCATTTTTGGTGACGACCAGGACATCCGTTTGATCGAGGTGTTTGAGCGGATGAAACAAACAAAAAATGCGCCGGAAGCTAAAGCCGATGGTAAAGTGCTCAGGGCATTTTTCAGAGAGGTAGCGCCGGGCCACGATGAGGAAAAGGTGTACGCCTCCGATATGAAGAAGATCATTTCCTGGTATCATATCATGAAGGACATGCCTTTGTTCAGCGAAGCAGAGTCCGAGGAGGCAGCAGCTGCTCAAAACGATACACAAACCGCTGAAGCGGTAACGGAAGAAGTCAAACCGGTAAAAGCTAAGGCAGCTTCGAAAGCCAAGGCGCCCGCGCAGGAAGCGCAGCCTGCAGCGCCTAAAGCTGCAAAGGCGAAAAAGAAATAATAAAGGAATCAATATCGGGAGCTCATGCCGGAACCGCTCTGGCATGAGCTTTTAGTGTTGAAACTCAGCAATCCACATGCAGGCATTTCTCATCCGAGAATTCAGGCTCAAAGGTGCTGTGACTGATAGATAAATGCTCAAGCCGGTGTCTCAGGTCGTGCTTTATGCTGTCAAAATTGGAAGCGGAATTTTGGTCGAGTACCAAATGTGCCGTTAATGCGTTGTCCGTGGTACTCAATGCCCAGACATGGATATGGTGGACGTCAACCACACCTTTTGCTTTCATTAGTTCCTGCTTGATTTTATTGACATCCATCTCCTTTGGCACACCATCCATCTCCAGCCTCAGGCTGTCGATGAGCAGACTCCAGGTACCTCTCAGTATTACAATGGCAACAATCAGGCTAACGATGCTGTCTATCCAGTACAGTTTGGTGAAATATATGATCACGCCTGAAATAACCACCCCAAATGAAACAATGGCATCCACCGCCATGTGCAGGTAGGCACCCTTTACATTCAGGTCTTTATCTTTATCTTTCACAAAAAGCCAGGCAGTCACGCCGTTGATGCCGATTCCGGCCAATGCCACCCAGGCCATCGTGCCGCCTGCTACCGTCTGCGGCTCAATAAGGCGCATAACGGCTTCATAGCCGATGAAGCCAACCGCAATGAACAGCACCAGCGCGTTAAAGAAAGAAACGATGATGGTTGAACGTTTGTATCCATAAGTGTATTCACTGGTTGGACCTACCTTGCTTAACTTAAAGGCCATTAGGGCCAGCGCAAGTCCGGCTACATCGCTCAGGTTATGGCCGGCGTCGGTTAGCAATGAAAGTGAATGGCTCCATAAACCGGCTACCACCTCCAGCAATACAAAAGCAGAGTTTAATATGATGCCGACAATGAATGCCGTATTGAGATGATCCAGTTTGGGGGCATGATCATGATGGTGATGATGACCGTGGGAATGTGAATGCGAATGATCGTGGCCTATTGACATGGGGCAAATTTAATGATTAAATGCCAGATTAATGATCCATCTGAAAAAGGCAAAGTACAATATGATCAGCATCAGAATGTATTTTATGACATAATAGAGGGTCCGGTTATAGGCTTTAATGCGTTTACCAAGCAGGCGGATGGAGTAGATATATTTAAATACCTTGTTAATATTGCCTGTCTTATCATTGCCCATATTCGGCGATGCGGCAGCAGCCATGATAAACCAGCCGAAGAATTTGTTCCATCCGCGGCCAAACATGGTTTTAACGGGCCGCTCGATATCGCAGAACAGAATAATGCGATCGATATCCGTCTTGTTTTCGGCATAATGGATATAGGTTTCATCAAAGATCACATCATCACCATCCTTCCAGCAGTAGCTCTGCCCGTCCACAACAATATAGCAGTCTTCCGAATTCGGCGTGATCAGCCCCAGGTGATACCGCAGGGAACCGGCATACGGATCGCGGTGCTGCAACAGCTGACTGCCCGCCGGCAATACGGCAAACATAGCGGCCTTGATCGACGGTATGCTTTTTATAAGTTCAACGGTTTTGGGGCAATATTTTTTTGCTGAAGGGTGAAAGTCATTATACCATTTGAGATAGAAGCGTTTCCAACCGCGCCGGAAAAATGAGTTAAATCCCACATCGTTGTATTTGTCCGAACCTTTTATAAGTTCCTCCCGTTCGAGCAGCAGCGCTTCGTCGCGAATGGTCTGCCAGCTGTTTTTCAGCTGGTCGAGCTGCGGAAAATTCGACTGACTGATATAGGGTTTATTTTCAACTGCTGACAGCGCGTACATGGGCATATTAATGGGAGCCATGAAGGTAGAATGATCGGTAAGCTGCCGGAAAAATTTGTAGCGGATCTTTCCCCTGTAATGCACAATAACAGTAGAAATGACCAAAAGATACAGGAAAATAAATTTGACTGAAACTAGTTCTGTGATGATTTGATTCATAGGTAGCAGTTTAATAAATCAAAAAAAAGACGAGATCTCAGTCAAATGTATTAAAACTACCTGATTTGAGGAAAGATGGAGGGCATTAAAAACAGAAATTTTGACACTTTACTTACCGTCAGGAATGATGATAGGGCTCGCCTTTGATGATGGTAAAAGCCCGGTAAAGCTGTTCTGCAAAAAACAGTCTGACCATCTGATGCGAAAAAGTCATGCGTGAAAGCGATAGCCGGTCATTGGCGCGCCCGTAGACCAGCGGGTCAAAACCATAGGGTCCGCCAACGATGAAGACCAGATTGGTCACCGAGCCGACGGCTTTCTTATCCATATATGCGGCGAACTGTGCAGAAGACAATTCCATTCCTTTTTCATCCAGCAGGATCACAAAGTCGGTAGCCGTGATTTTTTTAAGTATCATTTCCCCCTCCTTTGTTTTTTGCTGTTCGGGCGTAAGCGCCCTGGTGTTTTTTAGCTCGGCGATCTCGGTTACATCAATTTTTGCGTAATGCTTAAGCCGTTTAATGTACTTGTCGATCCCTTCCTTTAAATAGGCCTCTTCCGTTTTGCCAACGATCAGCAGGGTGATTTTCATTTTTTTGTTGTAAAGTTGTAAAGCCGGAATGCCATCATGTGCATCATATCCGGCATCAAAATTAAAACATTCCGTGGAAGAACATATTATCAATGATTACATCCGGCGCGCTGCCAGCGCTGGTGAGGAGGCCCAAAATTATAGTAAGCTCATCAATACCTATTCCCTTTACAGGCTCGGTGCATTTGTATTATTTATCCTATCGGTATGCCTTGCAGTCAGCTTTAGCGAACCTTCCCTTATTCTGTTTTCGTTGCTGGCTCTCGGGCTTTGCTTTTCATGGCTGATCTCCAGGCAGAATCGGTTTGAAGTACTTAAGAACTATTTTCAGGATGTGAAAAGTGTAAATGAAAATGAGATTAGTAGCATCAGCAATATGGCTGGTATATACGACAATGGTGTCTGGTTCGCTGATGAAAAGCATAACTATACGGCTGACCTGGACATTTTTGGTCAGAACAGTCTGTTTCAGCTCCTCAACCGTGCGGCAACATTCCCCGGGAATAAAAAGCTGGCCGGCTGGCTCAGCACCCCTGCATCCAAGGCGGTCATCGTATCGCGGCAGCAGGCTGTAGCCGAGATTGCCGCAGCGAATGACTGGAAAATCGATATGCAGGCCGATCTGCTGTTTTCAATAAAACAACGGCCGGAGCAAATAAAAAACCTGCTTGAATACCTGAGAATCCCGGTCGACCTCCGGGACCGGAAATGGCTGGGCATTTATTGTAAAGTTGCCCCGTACCTGCTGCTAAGCGCTGCAATCCTGGCTATATTCTATCCTGCCGCCCGGTATTTTGCGGGCGTGATCGCGCTAACAAACAACCGGCTGGTTTCCTCGGCTACGGATAGCATTAACAAAACCGATCTCGTAGCCGGGAGAATAGCAACAACACTTCAGCGTTTCGCGCGCGCATTTGAGCGTATCGAGAAGCAGCAGTGGGCGTCCGGGTACCTCCAGGGGCTCACCGACAGGATAACGCATACCCAGGGGGGCACGGCCGTTTCTGCCAACGTGGACGCACTTTCCAGGCTGATTGCCCAGCTCAATTACCGGCTGAACCTTGTGGCAGGCTTCCTGCTGAATATATTTCTGTTGTGGGATATCCGCATGGTGATCGCCCTTGAGCACTGGAAGGACAGCAACCAGCAGGACCTGGAAGACGCATTCGATGTTATTGCAGAGTTTGAAGCGCTTATCAGCCTGGCAAGCCTGCGGATCAATTATCCCTGATGGTCTTTCCCGGAGATCGCTGAGGGCCAGGGGTATACGGTATCCGCCGGCCAGATCGCCCATCCCCTGATTTATGCAGGCAAGCGGATTGCAAATGATTATGAGCTAAACGACACTTTCAGGATCGACATCATCACGGGATCCAACATGGCGGGTAAAAGCACTTTTTTAAGAACGATAGGCATTAATACGGTACTGGCATTATGCGGTGCACCGGTATGTGCCGCCCGAATGCAGGTATCCGTCGTGCACCATGTTAACTACATGCGTATCAAGGATTCGCTGAACGAAAGCACATCGACCTTTAAAGCGGAACTCGATCGCCTCAAATGCTGCTCGCTGCCGTCGATGGCGATGCCAAAAGGTTTTCTTTCTGATCGATGAGATGCTTAGGGGCACCAATTCGGTAGATAAATATCTAGGATCAAAGGCAGTAATAGAACAATTGATCAGTAAAAAGGGGTTGGGATGGTGGCCACGCATGATCTTCAGATTGCCCAGCTGGAAAAAGAGTACCCGGACTATATCCGCAATTTTTATTTTGATATACAGGTAGAGGATGGCGAGATGCTGTTTGATTATAAGATCAAACACGGCGAATGCAAAACCTTTAACGCATCGCTATTGCTAAACAGATCGGTATCGATGACGTTAAATGAACCGGGTAGATCGGCATAACCAGATAAAAAAAATGTGCAGACGAATTGCTCATCTGCACATTTAAATCTAAACGTTGACAAACGATATTATCTGCCACCGACCGCCGCTGGAGGCGCCCTGGAGTCGCCTTGTTTCAGGTCATCATTGTTTACACCTTTTTTCTGTTGCTGCGGATTGCTGAAGGTTGTTTTACCAAAGCTGTAGCTAAACGTTAAACCCACCGAGCGGAAAGGGAATGCAAAGGAACTGCTTTGCGAAAAGCCCGGGCTCGATATATTTGGTATTGAAATATTTGTATTTGTTGAATGGCTGCAAGGCATTGATACCCAATTGAAGCTTTCTTTTTCAGGAACTGTTTACGCACACCCATGCCGAACAGGCTGAATGAGGGATTGGTACCCTGTATGGTGCGGCGCGGTGAATTCTCGATGGCAAATACCTGTGCAATGAACCCGCTTTTCAGATCCAGTTCACCGCATTAAAAAGGCATTGTACTGCACATACGTCCCGGTCTGCGTGAAGTCTCTGCACATAGGCCGGGTAGGGCGTCGGGTTATAGGTATAGGCGTTGATGCTTCCGCGGATGGTAATGATCTTGATTGGGTTGATCGAACCGAAAAAGCTGGCACCAATGGAGTTGTTCACCGCGGCATTCTGAAAAGTACTCAGCGTGCCGGGTTGACCTTCCAGCGGTCCGGACGATGTTTTCTATCATATTGCCGGTATGCTTGTAATAAACTGAAAGGTTGATCACCGAAGTTTTGATAAAGGTATTATAGCCTAACTCAACGGTCTGGGATATTTCCGGCTGCAAGGTTGGATTACCCTGAGTCAGTGCCACGACATTGCTGGTATTCACATAAGGGTTCAAAAACTGCAGGCTTGGACGGGTAATACGTTTGGTATAGGTCAGCTTTAATGTCTGTGTGGTGGTAAGCTGCTTTCTGCAGGGTAAGGCTTGGAACAAGGGTATTGTATCCCTGATCCACCTTTGGCAGGTCTGTTTCACTCAGTGACTGCGCAGCACCGTTGATGCTGGTATACTCATCCCTTAAACCAGCTAAAATGGTGTATGATTTCGGCATCGTTACAGTCAGCACCGAGTAGCCCGCCGTTACATACTGGTTATAGTCGTAGGTACTTGATATGAAATTATTGTATACAAAGCCGCTCGGATCCTGCGCATCAGGCGAATAAAAATCTGAATTGCTGCTTAGCTTCCTTATAATTTCTTTACCACCAGCTTCCAGTTTAAAAACCTTATTAATAGGAATGGTATAGTCAGCCTGGAGCGTATACTCATTATTCAAACCAACAATGTTGTTCTTTTGGTTGGGATAAATGGCGTCGTAGTAGGTAGTATAATCTGTTACGATCTTGCTATGGCTCCATTGGGTAGAAATGTCGAGTTCCTCACCTTCTTTTTTAAACTTATGCGTATAATCCAGGTTCCAGTCAAACCCGCCAAACGTATTGTGACCCAGGTTTCTGCTGTTATAGGCATAACTGGAATCCGGGTGAAGATAGTTAGTCAGTGTTGACAGGGTTTTGCTGTCCGGGTCAAACCCGCCCTGGTTCAGACGTATATTGCTATGGATACTGTTGAACGCATTAAAATCATAGGTTGCCGAAACGTTTCCGATAGCACCATGCCGCTTCAGATAAGTGGTACCATCGGACGCACTGGCTGTATGGCGTACCAGGGAATCCGCCGCATTGTAGCCCTGGATATCGTTGTTGAAAGTTGTTATCGAGGTTTGGGGCCAGGTAAGGTTACCACCCGCATTCATGCTTAAGCTAAAACGGTTCTTATTGTAGTTCAGGTTGATGTTGCCGTTGTTTTGGCGTGTACCGATACCACCGCTCACCGAGCCGCTGATGCCCGTCATGTTTTTTTGTTTGGTGATGATATTGATAATACCCGCTGATCCTTCTGCGTCATATTTGGCAGAAGGCGAGGTGATCACTTCGATGCTTTTGATCTGATCAGCAGGGATGGTTTTCAACACGTCTGATAAACTGGCCGATGTTGCGCCGATGGCTTTCCATTGATCAATACACGCACGTTCTGGTCGCCCCTGATTGATACGTTGCCATTAATGTCCACGGCTACCAATGGCACTTTTTGCAATACGTCGGTAGCATTGCCGCCAGCCGATGTAAGGTCCTTTTCGGCATTATAAACGATCTTATCGATCTTGTTTTCAACCAGAGCCGCTGTGCCGGTAATATAACTTCTTTTAACGCCTTTGGCACTTGGCGAAACAAAATGGCACCGAGGTTTTTATCGGGCTTTGAATCAGTGGTAGTTACAATATGGTCAATGGACTTTTGTCGGATAGCCCATAAAAGAATCGCCAGCTTGTAATTGCCCGGATGTAGATCCGTCAAGTTTAAAGTTGCCTTTTTCGTCGGTTATAACACCGTTTATAGGCGATTTTCCAGTACTTCTGATATAAACTTACGGAAGCATAGTCCATTGGCTTGTTTGGTTAGCGAATCAACAATTGTGCCGGATATTTTTCCGACTATTGTTGATCCGCCTCCGCCAACACCAAATTGGCCTTGGCTGTATAAAGAGAAAAATAATTGCAATATAAGTAATAAGTAAACGCTTCATTTGTAGTGATTTTTCGTAATTGGAGGCGAAAATAGCTTAAATGTTACAGCGAAATGTGCTTTTTTTGTCATAATAGGGCACATTTGTCATGTATTCGTTACAGAGCTTAGTGTTTAAAGTACAATATTGACTATCCTGCCTTTAACCACAATCACCTTTTTGGGTGTTTTACCATCCAGGTATTTTTGTACATCGGCACTGGCCAAAACAAATGCTTTCAATGGCCGCCGGTTCAAGGCTCAAATGAAATATTCAGGTTCATTTTTGTTTTGCCGTTGATGGAAATAGGGTAAGCAAACTCGTCTTCAATCAAATATTCAGCATTGAATTTTGGATAGGGTGCATATGATAATGTCCCGGCCGCATTGCCCAGCAGTACCCACAACTCCTCGCAAATATGCGGCGCATAAGGCGAAAGTACACCACCAGCTCCTGCAAAATGGCCCGTTTGTTGCATTTAAGTTCAGTTAGCTCATTTACCGCGATCATGAAGCTGGATACCGAGGTATTGAACGAAAAACGTTCGATATCTTCCTCAACCTTACGGATGATCTTATGCAGTGATTTTAATTCGGCTTTCGTCGGCTGCATCTTCTGAAACGTTGAAATTCAACTGCTCATCATGGAAAAGCTTCCAGAATTTGCGCAGGAACTTAAATACGCCTTCGATGCCATTGGTGTTCCAGGGTTTGCTTTGCTCCAGCGGGCCCAAAAACATTTCGTACATGCGCAGGGTATCGGCACCGTAACGGTTCGATCAATATCATCCGGGATTGACCACGTTGTACTTGGATTTCGACATTTTTTCGATCTCCACACCGCATATATATTTGCCGTTTTCCAAAATAAACTCGGCATCCTTAAATCTTCCCGCCAGTTTTTGAATTTTTCGGTATCCAGCATGTCATTCTCTACAATATTTACATCAACATGCAATGGCGAAGTCTTGTATTGTTTGGTAAGTCCGTGCGAAACAAAAGTGTTGGTGCCGCGTCCCATCTCGATCAATCAAACGATACACGAAATTGCTTCGCCCCTGGATCATGCCCCTGGTTGATCAGCTTTTTGAAAGGCTCTTCTTCAGGCACCAGGCCCATGTCTTTCAAAAACTTGTTCCAGAAACGGCTGTACAGCAAATGCCCGGTAGCATGTTCGCTGCCGCCGATGTACAGGTCGACATCTTTCCAATAAGCAATATCTTTTTTGAGATGCAAATTCCTGCTCGTTATGGGCATCCATGTAACGGTACCAGTACCAGCTTGAGCCGGCCCAGCCGGGCATGGTGCGAATGTTCGTATGCGTACCCTCAGTGGATGTTTCCAATCCTTTAGCCCTTGCCAGCGGCGGTTCCCCGCTTTCAGTAGGCAAATATTTATCTACCTCAGGCAATATCAAAGGCAACTCTTTTTCATCTATCAAATATGGCAAGCCATCCTTAAAATAAACCGGAACCGGTTCGCCCCAGTAACGCTGACGGCCAAATATGGCATCACGCATGCGGTAGTTGATCTTTGGCTTTGCCTGCGCCTGTCTTCTCAAGTATTGGCAATTACTGTTGCCGTGGCCTTCCTTATAGCCCAACCCATTCATAAAATCCGAATTGATGTAGCGTACCCTCTTTTGTAGGATCGGCTTCGGTTTCAATTTTCTGCATGTCGATGATCGGTATTATCGGCAGATTAAAATGTTTGGCAAACAGATAATCGCGCTGATCGCCAGATGGTACAGCCATTACAGCGCCGGTGCCATATCCTGCCAGCACATAATCGGCAATACAGATCGGCACGTTTTCATTATTCACCGGGTTGATCACATAGCTGCCCGTAAAAGCACCGGATACCGTTTTGGTATCCGCCATACGGTCCAGTTCCGATTTCTTTTTGCTTTGGGCATGTAGCCTTCCATACCGCTTTTCTGCTCGGGCGTGGTTAATGCCGGCACCAATTCATGCTCAGGAGCAAGCACTAAAAAAGTAACACCGAAAATGGTATCTACCCGGGTTGTAAAAACTTCAATTTAGGCAGCGCTGAGTCCGGCGTTTTGGCCGGCACTTTCGATCGGAAATTTTACCGACGCGCCCACGCTCTTTCCTATCCAGTTTCTCTGCATTTCGCTTTAACGGCTCGGGCCAGTCGATGGTATCGAGGCCTCTGCAACAGGCGCTCGGCATAGGCGGTGATACGCATGCTCCACTGCATCATTTTCTTTTGCTCAACAGGGTAGCCGCCGCGTTCGCTAAAGCCATCTTTCACTTCATCATTTGCCAGTACAGTGCCTAATGCCGGGCACCAGTTTACTGTACTTTCGCGCAGGTAGGTAAGGCGGTATTTTAATAGTTCGGATTGTTTTTCTTCCTTGCTGAAGGCTTTCCACTCATCGGCGGTAAAGCTCAAAACTTCTTCATCGCAGACTGCATTAATACCTGCCGACCCGTTTTGTTCAAAATGGGCAAGCAGTGTATCAATTGATTCGGCCTTATCCGCGGTCCTTATTATACCAGGAGTTGAACAGCTGCATAAATATCCACTGCGTCCATTTATAATAATCGGGCGAGCTGGTGCGCACCTCGCGGCTCCAGTCGAACGAAAATCCGATCTGGTCCAGCTGGCGGCGGTAGGTGGCGATATTGGCTTCGGTGGTAATGGCAGGATGCTGCCCGGTTTGTATGGCATATTGCTCGGCGGGCAGGCCAAAGCTGTCGTAGCCCATGGGGTGCAACACGTTAAAGCCTTTTAAGCGTTTGTAGCGTGCAAAAATATCAGAAGCAATATAGCCCAGCGGATGGCCGACATGCAAGCCCGCGCCCGAAGGATAGGGGAACATATCCAGCACATAGTATTTGGGTTTGGAGGATTGTTATCGGCCTTAAATGTTTGATGTTTGGCCCAAAACTGCTGCCACTTTTGCTCTATATCTTTAAATTGATAGTCCATCCGCTATTGCTTTTTTTAAGGACGCGAAATTAAACAAAATCTCTATGAATTTGATAGTGATTTGACTAATGCAACCAAATATCCGCTGGTTGGGGGCATTCCTTAACTTTTACAAGGTAAATGCGTATTAAAGCCTGCAGTGCGGGCTGTCCAATATCGAATGATTTGTCATAAATCAAATTAACATGCATTGGCTTTCAAATTGTTTGATATTTTTGCGGCGCAGAAAATAAAAGGAGTCCCTATGAGATTGAAATTTACTATTGTAGTTGTTCTATTGGTTACGGCGTCCCTCTTTTATTCTTCCTGCCGTAAAAATCAACAGGTTGTTCTTCCTGTAAAGGTTGATACGATGCAACTGTCAGCTACGCAGCTGGCCGCCAATCTGACGCAGACCCTGGCTGGCTCCTACGGCGGGATCAATATCTCCAGCGGACTGATTATACCAGGCTTCGCCACTACTGCCAATCAAAAAGTTAATCTGAATGGCATGAATCCGATATGCCTGTTTGTGCCTGATTCGGTGATCAGTTTCAAAACCAATATCGGCGATACGCTGAAATCCAGCACCTCGGGACTTTTCAAATTTTATTTCAAATGCGATACCACCTCCATTGCCAAAGTATTTTTTTATACCGCATTAAAGGGTTTTGCTGCATTTGATTCATTAGCCACGACAGGGACTGGGCCACAAAGCACCTTTACCTACAATACCAAGCAGTTTTACTCGGCCAAAGCACTGGACAGTACTAACTATATCCTAACTGTCAATGGCAGCACCAATAAACTCATTTCGGTTGATGGAACTATAAAATCTTTTGCCGACGTCACCAATACCGCGGATGCCCGTAAATCAACTTCGGTGCATGCCTTTTATTCCCTGACAGGGCTTGTGGTTGATATTACTCAAAATGATTTTACCGGGGGAACGGCTACGTTTACCGCGCTCGGTACAACCAATAATATTAAATGGTATTATGCAGGCACGATCACATTTTTGGGTAATCATAAGGCGGCTATTCTTATCAACCATAAAACCTTTACCGCCGATTTGCTTACCGGCGTAGTGACCGCACTTAAGTAATTGTGCCTGGCCGTCTGCGGAGCTAATTTCGGGAGGAACGCGTAAATTTTTATCTTTCTGAACCGCTGTTCAGATACGCAACGCTTTCCTCAATAAATTGCTGCCATATGCCGTCGGGTTGCCACACCTGCTCGATAAACTCCTGCATTTGATCCTGATTTAGAAGTTCTGCAGCAAATAAATACAGACCGGTAAATGCTGATGCACGATAATTAGCTGCGCAATGCACCAATGTTTTTTGATGACCATGTTTATCCATCAGGCTGATAAATGAAACCAGTTCCCCGATCAGCGGGTTATCAAACAGCACAGGAATATGATGATAAGTTAAACCCAGATTACTTACTGATGCGGCTTCATCGGCCAAGGCATATTTACCATCAGACAATCCCAGGTTAATGACAACCTGATATCCATCTTCAGCAAGAGACTGCAGTTGGCTTTCACCGGGCTGACCGGCACAAGCCAGCCGTTCAGAGACCTGGAAAAAATTGTAGATCGAAATCATATTGCGAATGTACAAATGTATTGACCAAGTACATCGCCATTTCAGCCAATCGCCGTCCGGGGCGGCGTTTTTCATGCTGCAACGCACAGGCATATCTGCAGCGCGTCAAAACCCAAAGCCATTTCTCTCGTATAAGGGGGTTAAATATTCACAATATAAAAACGCAACCCTTATCATGAAATTAAAATCCATTACACTCGTGTTGTTGGCCGCCATGGCTTTAATTTTCTCTGCATGTAAAAAATCAGGTTCATCGCAAACGACCGATCCGAAAACTGTAAGTAGCCAGATCGCTCTGAATCTTGCACAAACTTTGTACGGTAGTTTTGGCGGGTTCAGCGTTGACGGCGGATTAAGTGCCCCTCAAACTTTTGGTGTCGATCGCAACAAGATCAAACTGAACCTGACAAAAGGCCGCATAGGTATCAATGACATTGGCAGCGATATCACCTGCGGCTTACATGTCGACACTACGTTCAGCACGAGCGTCACCGTTAATGGCGGGCAGGCGACTGCGGCCGGCTCTATCGGCTTTACCTTTACTTGTACCAACGGCACGTTTTCAGGTTTCAACGTTACCGATAACCTGAAAGTGACCGCAGCAACAGCACAGATGAACGGCACTTTCAATATTGCCGAAAACCTGACAATGGCACAGATCACTCCGGGTGACGACACCTCGAACATCTCCCTGAACGGTACAGCCAGCTTTGCCGAAAATGCAAAAATAAGTGGCAAAACTACGGTTGCATCGTTCAGTTACACCTTCAGTAATGTTATCATTGATCAGCTGGGTACGGTTGCAGGCGGTTCAGCTTCCTTTACAACCCAGGCCAGCGGAGCATCAGGTACCTGGAATTACAGCGGTACTGCTACTTTCCTTGGTAATGGAAATGTGAAGATCGTCATCAACGGCGTAAGCTATAACGTAAACATGCAAACAGGCACAGTAAGCTAATGCGCATAGGACATTATTTAGAAAGCTCTCTTCTTTCGGAAGGGAGCTTTTTTTCTTTTACCCCTGGCCTCAATATCCGGGACAAAAACAGGCTGTAAACGATTCCAACATTTATCGTATAATTGTTTACGCATGAAAAAACTTTTATCCAACCTTACCTTTCAGGTTCTTGCAGCCATTGTACTGGGCGTTTTTGTGGGTTTATATTTTAAGGGCTTCGGTCCTTCCGCACAGCTCATCAGCAAAAAGTTTATCGATCTGATCACCATGCTGATCGCGCCGATCATCTTCCTGACCATTGTTCTGGGCATAGCCGGCATGGGCGATATGAAAAAGGTGGGCAGGGTAGGCGGCAAGGCTATATTGTACTTTGAGATCGTGACCACATTTGCACTTTTTATGGGCATTGCACTTGCGAACCTGATTCGTCCCGGAAGCGGTTTGCCCCCGCCTCACGGTGCCGAGAACGCTAAGCTGCAGGCCTACCAAAAGGCCGCTTCAGAAATGAAGTGGAGCGAGTTTTTTGCGCATATCATCCCGAGCAATGTATTTGATTCTTTTGCCAAAGGCGATATTCTGCAGATACTGCTCTTTGCCATATTATTTGGCTACGGCCTGAGTTTACTGAAAGAAACCGGAAAGCCTTTGGTCGATTTTTTCGACAAGCTGAACAAGGTTTTTTTTAACATTATGGGTGTGGTGATGAAGCTTGCGCCCATCGGCGCTTTTGCGGGGATGGCTTATACGGTGGCTACTTATGGCATCGATACGCTCGGTCCTCTGATTAAGCTGCTTGGGGCAGTATTCCTCAGCATGCTGCTGTTTATTTTTGTTGTGCTGAATGTGATCAGCCTTATCTTTAAATTTAGTTTGTGGCAATACCTGAAATTTATCAGGCAGGAGATTCTGATCGTGCTGGGTACTTCCTCCTCGGAGACCGTGCTGCCCAGCATGATGGATAAAATGGAAAAGTTTGGCTGTTCCAAATCGGTCGTCGGACTGGTGATACCCGCCGGATATTCCTTTAACCTGGATGGCACGACGATATACCTTTCCATGTCCGTAATATTTTTGGCGCAGGTGTTTAATATCCCATTGTCCCTGGGTCAGCAGCTCACCATCATTGGCATTCTGATGGTAACCTCCAAAGGTGCGGCAGGAGTAACCGGCAGCGGATTTATTGTGCTTACCTCGACACTGGCAGCGATCAAAGTGATCCCGGTAGAAGGAGTTGCTTTGCTATTGGGGGTGGACAGGTTCATGTCCACGGCCCGGGCATTGACCAATATGATAGGCAATGGTGTCGCCTGTATCGTGGTTGCCAAGAGCGAGAACGAGTTTACTCCGGAGGGTTTAGTGCCGGAAAGGCAACATTAAACATACATTTACCCGACCGGAAGTTGACCCGGAGTGGACCGGGCAGCGGGTTTCAAAACTAAAATCGTAAATCTAAAATCGGAACTTATTTCTCCTTTGAGATTAGCGGTAATAACTTTAGCTTTGCGCTCACATAATACAGTCTATGAGCGTTCTCGTAAATAAAGATTCCAAAGTTATCGTTCAGGGTTTTACCGGCAACGAAGGCACCTACCATGCATCGCAGATGATCGAGTATGGTACGCAGATAGTTGGTGGTGTTACACCTGGCAAAGGCGGTCAGAAACACCTCGACAAGCCAGTATTCAACACCGTTGCAGATGCAGTTGCAAAAACTGGCGCTGATGTATCTATCATTTTTGTTCCCCCTCCATTTGCGGCTGATGCCATTATGGAAGCAGCTGAGGCTGGTATCAAAGTAATTGTTTGTATTACCGAAGGTATCCCTACAAAGGATATGATTCATGGTGAAGGAATATATTAAGGGAAGAGATACTCGCCTGATCGGGCCAAACTGCCCGGGAATTATTACTGCCGTGAAAGCAAGATCGGTATTATGCCGGGCTTTATCTTCAGGAAAGGAAACGTAGGTGTAGTTTCAAAATCAGGTACTTTAACGTATGAGGCGGTTGACCAGGTGGTCAAAGCTGGCATGGGCATCACAACGGCTATCGGCATCGGCGGCGACCCGATCATTGGCACAACCACCCAAGAAGCGGTTGAATTGCTGATGAATGATCCTGAAACACATGGCATTATCATGATAGGCGAAATTGGCGGCGGCATGGAAGCCGAAGCTGCACGCTGGATAAAAGAAAATGGCACCAAACCTGTAGTGGGCTTTATAGCCGGACAAACAGCGCCTCCGGGACGCCGGATGGGTCATGCTGGTGCGATCGTGGGCGGAGCCGATGATACTGCAGCTGCGAAAATGAAAATTATGTCCGAATGCGGTATCCGTGTGGTAAAATCTCCTGCCGATATCGGCGCTGCCATGGCAGAAGAATTGAAGAAATAATCTGAGTGATCAGATCTGCAATATAGGATCCTGGCCACCTGGCCGGGATTTTTTTTTGCTGGGTGGCTACCGGGCCGGGGCTGAAAAGTCAAGCCCGTGTAAATAAGCAGGTGCCCAAAAATCTAAACCGCCACTGCGGGCGTATATTTGTTAGCAGCCTGGAAAATCCAGGGATATTGATCTTTGCTATCATTTTTAATAATAAAACATATGGAATACAACAAATTAACACCCGAGGAAGAAAGGGTAATTCTACATAAGGGAACGGAGAGGCCTTTTACCGGAGCGTTGTTAGATAATAAGGCGAAGGGCGTTTATGTATGCAAACGCTGCGACACGCCACTGTACCGCTCGGACGATAAATTTGAATCCTTTTGCGGATGGCCCAGCTTTGATGACGAATTGCCCGGAGCCGTGCGCCGGGAAACCGATCTGGACGGACACCGTGTGGAAATACTGTGTGCTAACTGCGGCGCACACCTGGGACATGTTTTCCAGGGAGAATACATGACACCTAAAAACACCCGTCATTGTGTGAACTCGGTGTCCCTAAAGTTTGTGCCACTGGAAAGCTGATTTGGGCGGTTTATCCGATCAGGCTGATCGGGGTCAGGACAGACAGCTCAACCAGCCTGATGGGTATTTGGGTTAAATACTATAAATTATCCGTTTCAAATAATCCGCGCCATACTAATGCCGCTACCACGCCGCCGATAACGGGCGCTACGATAAACAGCCACAATTGTCCCAATGCTTTGCCGCCAGCAAATATAGCCGGGCCGAAACTCCGTGCCGGGTTAACAGAGGTGCCGGTGATTGGGATAGCCACCAGGTGAATGATTACCAGGGTCAGGCCAATAGCCATGCCTGCCATGGTTGAATTGCCCCAGCGGGCAGTGGTGCCAAAAATTACAAACAGGAACAGAAAAGTCAGAATTGCCTCGGCCAGAAATGCCGATGCCGTACTGTACCCGCCCAAAAATCCGGGCCCCCATCCATTGGCTCCCAATCCCCACTCGGGAATACCGCTAAAGCCAGGACTTCCCAGTACGAGCAGGTACAAAACGGCCGAAGCTATTGTTGCGCCTATAAACTGGGCGATAATGTATCCTGCTGCATCTTTTCCGCTGATCTTTCCGGCAACGAGCATAGCGATGGTTATGGCAGGATTGATGTGACAGCCCGATATAGGGCCAATGGCGTAGCACATAACTACTACGGCCAGTCCGAAAGCAAACGCTATACCTAAAATGCCAATCCCGATCGGGGCATCAGGTAAAACGGAGGCTGGAATTGTTTTTCCGTTAACTACGGCTGCGCCGCAACCAAATAAAACCAGGGCGAAAGTGCCGATAAGTTCAGCTAAGTACTTTTTCATTGCATTAAATGTTTAAGTATCTGATTAGATGTTTGTTAAAGTTCGGGTCTTCCCAGGACAAAGTTTGGCTGATTTTTTATTCAATCCTATTTTTAGAGCCAGATTGCAGTTGCATATTTAAATGTGAAACTTTAACCTTAGCTGTGCATAACTTCGGCTCTTGTTTAAAACTAAAACGCGGATACTGGCGCATTGACATCTATCTTTGGGACATAAGTTCTTTAACAAACGCTATCAAAGGTTGCCGGGGTAAAAGCCGGCATTAAAAGGGAACCATGTGCAAATCATGGGCTGACGTGCAACTGTAAAGCCAGACACCTGCCGGATAGCTTGTCAAAACTTTCACGAATAAGGTTTTGCCAAAAGTCCCTGACCGATGTGATTCACGTGCCGGCTCATTGTCTTTTGTCGACTCCTGCAAAAAATAAATTGACAAGGCATGAAACAGGAAAACGAAGTATTACTAAGGGAAAACAAGGACCGGTTTGTGATCCTCCCCATCAATTATCCCCGTATCTGGGAGATGTACAAAAAGCACGAAGCCAGTTTCTGGACAGCCGAAGAGATCGACCTTTCGGACGATTGAAACATTGGGAAAATCTTAACAGCGGCGAAAAGCATTTTGTCTCGCATATCCTCGCATTTTTTGCTGCGAGTGACGGCATCGTGAACGAGAATCTTGCCGTGAATTTTATGAGCGAGGTGCAGGTGCCCGAGGCACGCTGCTTTTATGGTTTCCAGATCATGATGGAAAATATTCACTCGGAAACCTATGCCTTGCTGATCGATACTTATATCAAAGATCCTGTAGAAAAAGACCGGCTGTTCCATGCCATTGATACCGTTCCTGCCGTGCAGAAAAAAGCGCAGTGGGCATTGCGATGGATCAATAACGGCACCTTTGCCGAGCGTCTGGTTGCTTTTGCCGCCGTAGAGGGCATTTTCTTCTCGGGCAGTTTTTGTTCCATCTTCTGGCTCAAGAAACGCGGTCTGATGCCGGGTCTTACGTTCAGCAATGAGCTGATCTCGCGCGACGAAGGTATGCACTGCGAATTTGCCTGTCTGCTTTACAGCATGCTCACAGAAAAGTTGTCAAAAGAAGACGCGACACGAATCATTACCGATGCGGTGGAGATAGAAAAAGAGTTTGTGACCGATGCTTTGCCCGTGAACCTGATCGGCATGAATGCCAAACTGATGAATCAGTATATTGAATTTGTAGCCGACAGATGGCTGGTGGAGTTGGGTTATGACAAAGTGTACAATACAACCAATCCATTTGACTTTATGGAGATGATATCGCTGCAGGGTAAAACCAATTTCTTTGAAAAACGGGTAGGCGATTACCAAAAAAGCGGCGTATTAAATACGGCTGCCGAAAGAAGCATTCACACTTGACGAAGACTTTTAGGGTAAATGGGATCCGGACCGGAGATCAGTTAAAGCAATCCAGGTTCAGCCAATAATATAATAAAATTAAATTTTCACATTAATCTCTCCTCTTCAGGGGAGCCGGAGGGCAAACATGTTCGTAATAAAAAGAGACGGTAAGCAGGAAACCGTAAAATTTGATAAAATAACCGCACGCATTGAAAAGCTATGCTATGGTTTAAACCCTGCGCTGGTTGATCCGATAGACGTGGCAAAAAAAGTGATTGAAGGTTTGTATGACGGCGTAACCACTTCGGAACTGGATAACCTTGCAGCCGAAACTGCGGCATCGTTAACCACCAAGCACCCGGACTATGCCTTGCTGGCATCGCGTATAGCGGTATCAAATCTGCATAAAAATACGGTCAAATCATTTTCAGAAACCATGCGCAGGTTGCACAGTTACATCGATGAGAAGACCGGTAAAAATGCATCCCTGCTGGCAGATGATGTTTGGCAGGTGATAAAGGAGAATGCCGAAGTATTGGACAGCACGATTATTTACGACCGGGATTTTGGTTTTGATTATTTCGGCTTTAAAACGCTTGAAAAATCATACCTGTTCAAAATCGAAGGTAAAATAGCCGAACGCCCACAGCATTTATTTATGCGGGTATCGGTAGGTATTCATAAAGATGATATCGAGAGCGCAATCAAAACCTATAACCTGATGAGTGAGCGCTGGTTTACACATGCTACGCCAACGCTGTTCAATGCAGGTACACCAAAACCGCAAATGTCATCCTGCTTTTTACTGACGATGAAAGATGACAGTATCGACGGTATTTATGATACGCTGAAACAAACTGCCAAAATATCGCAAAGTGCCGGAGGCATAGGCCTGAGCATCCATAATGTACGGGCAACAGGTTCATACATCAGCGGCACCAATGGTACCAGCAACGGCATTATCCCTATGCTGAAGGTGTTTAATGATACGGCACGCTATGTGGACCAGGGCGGCGGCAAACGCAAAGGGGCTTTTGCCATCTACCTTGAACCATGGCATGCGGATATCTTCGAGTTTTTGGACCTGCGCAAAAATCATGGCAAGGAAGAAATGCGTGCGCGCGATCTTTTCTATGCACTTTGGGTATCCGACCTGTTCATGAAAAGGGTGGAAGCCAACGAGGATTGGAGTCTGTTTTGCCCGCACGAAGCACCGGGACTAGCCGATTGCTGGGGAGCAGAGTTTGAAACTTTGTACGAGCAGTATGAAAAAGAAGGACGCGCCCGTAAAACTGTAAAAGCACAGGAGTTGTGGTTTGCCGTATTAGATGCACAGGTAGAAACAGGTACGCCTTATTTATTGTATAAAGATGCCGCCAATGGCAAATCCAATCAGCAAAATTTAGGTACGATCAAAAGTTCGAACCTCTGTACTGAAATTATGGAGTATACATCAGCCAATGAAGTGGCCGTGTGTAACCTGGCTTCGCTGGCCTTGCCCAGATATGTCATTAACGGTGCATTCGATCATGGGAAACTTTACGAGGTTACTTATCAGGTAACCTTGAACCTGAACCGCATTATCGATAACAATTATTACCCGGTGGAGGAAGCGCGTTATTCCAATTTGCGTCATCGTCCGATCGGGCTTGGGTGTACAGGGATTGGCTGATGCCTTTATCCTGTTGCGCTTGCCCTTTGAAAGCGATCAGGCCAAAGTAGTTAAATAAAGAGATTTTTGAGACGATCTATTTTGCCGCGATGACCGCCTCAAAAGACCTGGCAATAAAGGATGGCGCCTATGAAACATTTAAAGGATCGCCGCTCTCAAAAGGGCAGTTCCAGTTTGATCTCTGGGGTGTAAAACCCGATAGCGGCAGATGGGACTGGGAAAACCTGCGATTGGATGTAATGAAGCATGGTGTGCGTAACTCGCTGCTGGTTGCACCCATGCCTACGGCCTCCACCTCGCAGATATTGGGTAACAACGAGTGTTTTGAACCCTATACCTCCAATATTTATACCCGGCGGGTATTGAGCGGCGAGTTTATCATCGTCAATAAATTTTTGCTGCGTGATTTGGTGAATCTTGGCTTATGGAACAATGCCATGAAGGAAAAGATCATCACTGCAAACGGATCGATCCAGGATATAGCCGAGATACCTCAGCCGCTGAAAGAGCTGTACAAAACCGTTTGGGAGATCAAAATGCGCAACATTATCGATATGGCAGCTGATCGGGGTGCTTACATCTGCCAGTCACAATCGCTCAACCTGTTCATTAATTCGCCCAATTCATCCAAGCTGACCTCCATGCATTTTTATGCATGGAAAAAGGGCCTGAAAACGGGCATGTATTATCTGCGTACGCAGGCTGCTTCACAAGCGGTGAAATTCACCGTAGAGAATCAGGGCGGCAAGAATATGGAACCGGTAATACCGGACCATGTAGCGCAGGTTGCCGATGAGCTACCTGCAGGACCAAGCTGTTCGATGGAAGAGGGTTGTGTTACCTGCTCAGCTTAGCGGGTTGATTGATAAGTCCGGAAGTAATTCCGGACTTATTAGTAATTTTGTTTTTTCGGAATTAGGTCTTTCTGAATACCGACTCCTATGACCAAACACGAAATCGTACGTTGCGACCGCTGTAATTCCCCATTTGAATGTAAGGCCAATTCATTCACCAAATGCCAGTGCAGCAAGGTGCAGCTAACACTAAATGAAACGCAATATATCAGCGAGCTTTTTGATGGGTGCTTGTGCGGATCATGTTTACTGGAATTGCAAAAGGAGTATCGGTTATTGTTAAGCTCCCGGTAAATTTCTTCTACATTTGCAATGTAAAAAAACCTTATATGCCTGTTAAACTAAAAAAAGCGTTGTTGCTGTCCTCTGTACTGATGGTACTGTTTATTGTTACAGCAATGTCGGCAGCGCGGCCTGTCGACGATCCCTGGAAAGCTGATCAGTTAATGGAACCGCAGGTCCTGGCTAATATTATCAAAGTCAATAAAGCGGGGGATCTTCCGGTCATTCTGAACGTTGGTTCTGTAAGTGATATTAAAGGAGCCAGAGCGGTAGGTCCGGATTCATCGCCCGAGGGCATGGCCCTGTTAAAAATCGAATTGAAAAATATTCCTAAGGATAAGCTGGTGGTGATCTATTGCGGATGCTGCCCGCTTTTTAAATGTCCCAATGTTCGGCCTGCATTCAGGCTTTTGGCAGCCGAAGGATATACCAATATCCGCGTACTAAATCTTAAAACTAATCTTCAAACTGATTGGGTTGATAAAAAGTATCCGATGGATGAGGGGGAGTAAGTAAAACGCGCACTCCAAAACCATCAACTAGGAACTACTATCTTTCCGACTTTCCATTCTAAATAAGTATCTTCGACCCCCGAAATCATTCAGAATACAATGAAATTATTAGAAGGAAAAACGGCACTCATCACGGGTGCCTCCAAAGGAATAGGTCGCAAAATTGCTGAAAAGTTTGCAGAGCATGGTGCTAATGTAGCTTTTACCTATTTATCATCGGTTGAAAAAGGTCTGGCTTTGGAGCAGGAACTGCAAAAGTTCGGCACCAAAATAAAAGGTTACCGGTCTGATGCGTCCAAATTTGACGAGGCCGATAAGCTTATCAATGATATTGTGGCGGATTTTGGTACCCTGCATATCGTGGTGAACAACGCCGGTATCACCAAAGATGGTCTTTTGATGCGCATGACCGAAGAGCAGTGGGACGAAGTAATGAATGTGAACCTGAAATCGATATTCAATGTAACTAAAGCAGCGTCTAAGATCATGATGAAAAATCGGGACGGTGTATTTATCAATATGAGTTCCGTAGTGGGTGTGCAGGGCAATGCCGGGCAGTCAAATTACGCAGCTTCAAAAGCGGGCATCATTGGTTTTTCTAAATCTATCGCCAAAGAATTGGGGTCACGTAATATCCGTACAAACGTAGTTGCTCCCGGCTTTATTAAAACCGAAATGACCGAAGTGCTCGATCCTAAAGTGGTCGAGGGTTGGGCCAGTGCCATTCCGCTTAAGCGGGGCGGCGAAACTGAAGATGTGGCCAATGCCTGCGTTTTTCTCGCATCAGACATGGCTTCTTACATCACCGGTCAGGTTATTCCGGTTGATGGTGGCATGTTGTAGTTTAGCGGGCATGGATTAGGATAAAGGTTGGAATTGTTATTTATAAATAGCAGCTCCAACCTTTATAATGATAACCATCTTATCGCAATAATTTTGCATTTTGCAGAAGCGTATAACCTGCCTTGTCGCAGGCATATCCTAAAAATATGCAGCTTTTATTTTCAGTAACATGGGGATTGGTTTCAGGATGGTGGACGCCCGTTTGCCTGTTACTGGGTATAGTGTATGCATGGCTGATGTACCGACTGCCCCTTGGTCTTGGTAAAACTGCCCGCTACAGCCTGTTCGCGTTAAGATCTCTCTCCGTATTTATCCTGTCTTTTCTGCTTATTGCGCCGCTGATCCGGTCAATTGCCTATAGTCCGCAGAAACCATTAATACTGATTGCCCAGGATAATTCGGAATCCATAAAATTATTTTCTCCGGGGAAAGCCTCCCCGCCGGCAAGTGCCTTAGTGAACAATCTGGCGCAGCTGAAGGGGCAACTTGGGGATCGGTATGACGTACGTGAGTTTAATTTCAGTGCTGAACTGAAAGACGGCCTTTCGGATAAATTTAGTGGTAAACAAACCAATATATCTTCAGCCATACATCAGCTTAATGATCGTTTTGTTAACCAGAACGTCGGCGCGTTAATATTAGCTACTGATGGTCTGTACAATCAGGGCACTGATCCCCGCTACCAGGCCAAAAATCTAAAGACCAGCATTTATACCATTGCTTTAGGCGATACCGTTGCCAAACGGGACTTGCTCATTGCCAATGTCAACTATAACAAGAACGCTTACCTGGGTAATGATTTCCAGGTAGAGGTTCTGGCTGAGGCTTTTCAGTCCAAAGGTGAAAATATCAACCTGAGGGTAGAAGAAGACGGGAAACAGGTATTTGCCCAGTCAAGCCCGGTTCCCTCGGATAACTTCAGGAAAGCGATACCGCTCAAATTAAATGCGGATAAAAAGGGTGTCCGGAAATTTACTATCACCATTGCTCCGGTAAAAAATGAATTGTCGGTACATAACAATACCGAAACCGTTTATGTGGATGTGCTGGATGCCCGCCAGAAGATCTTATTGGTTTATGATGGACCGCATCCCGATATCAGCGTTATCAAGCAGTCGATAGAAAGCAATCAGAACTATAGTGTCAAGACGTGTCTGTCCGGCGATGTGGCCCAGCTGAAGCTTAGCGATTACAGCCTGGTCATTCTCTATCAAACGGGCACGAACGGTTCGGGCGACCTGCAAAATTTTATTGGCAGAAGCAAAGTTCCGCTCTGGTACGTGGCAGGTGCGCAAACCAATTTACAGCAGCTCAATGCTGAACAAAAGCTCGTGCAGATCAATTCGCCAAGAAGTGATATGCAGGAAGCATTTGCGCAGCCCGTTGCAGAATTCTCCTTGTTTACGCTGTCGGATTCCAGCCGTAAAAAATTAAGCCAGCTGCCACCATTACTAACGCCATTCGGCAACTACAGTGGCAGCGGTGCAGGGCAAATACTATTTAAGCAACGAATCGGTGAACTGGCCACCGCTTATCCATTATTGGCCTTCAGTGATGAGAACGGGCGGCGTATAGCAGTACTGACCGGTGAGGGAGTATGGCGCTGGGCATTGGCTGAATATAATACCTATGGCAACCACCTGGCCCTGGAAGAATTATTCTCTCAGGCGATACAATTCCTTACGGCTAACGGTAACCAGCAGCGATTAAGGGTGTATCCGGCAAAAAATGTGTTTGATGAAGGCGAAAATGTGATTCTGAATGCTGAACTGTACAATGATGCATTGGAACTGGTCAATACGCCCGATATGCGGATAGAACTCAAGGGGCATTCAGGCAAGAATTACAGCTTTTTGTTCAGTCGCAATGGTCAGAGCTATCAACTCGACGCAGGTACGCTGCCTGTGGACGAATATAGTTATTCGGCACAGGCCAGGCTGGGCAGCGAAACGTTCAATGCCAGCGGTCAGTTAACAGTCAAACCCTTAAATCTCGAAACCCGCCAAAGCGCTGCCGACCATCGCCTGCTATTTGACCTGGCCAGACAATCCGGCGGACAAATGCTGATGCCTTCGCAAATGGGTCTGCTGGCTGACCTTATCAGAAAAAATGAAAACGTAAAAACTGTAGTTTACGAAAATAAACACTATAGTGACCTCGTTGATCTGAAGTGGATATTTGTTTTGATTCTGATATTATTGGGGACAGAGTGGTTTATCCGCAAACGGGAGGGAGAAATATAATGGTCAGCCTTTCCTCTGTCATAGAAATTCTGGGTACCGTGGCTTTCGCCATTTCAGGGGCATTTTCGGCTATGCAAAAGCGGCTGGATGTTTTTGGCGTTATGATCATAGGTTTTGTAACAGCGGTAGGAGGCGGCACGATCAGGGACGTTCTAATAGGGGAAACGCCGGTAAACTGGATGCGCGATTACCGGTTGCCGCTGATCATCCTGGCAACGATAGTCGCAACCGTGATATTTAAAAAATATATCAAAACGCTCAAAATTACGCTGTTTCTGTTTGACGCTCTTGGCCTTGGCCTGTTCACTATTATCGGCGTACAAAAAGGCCTGGCTGCCGGTTTGAACCCGGGCGTCTGCGTTGCCCTGGGTACCATTACTGGATGTTTTGGCGGGGTGCTGCGTGATATACTGCTGAATAATATCCCGCTGATCTTTCAAAAAGAAATCTATGCTACGGCATGTATTGTTGGCGGGACCTTGTACATATTGCTGAGCCATGTGGACACCGGTATTGCCGAAATGGCAGGCGTGGTGGTGGTTTGCGCTATAAGGATAGTCGCTGTAAAATATAAGCTTTCATTACCCAGATTTTATGCTTGAAAAAAAGTCCGCAGGCGAGCGCAAGTTTTTAGGCTTAGATCATCTTCGGGCATTTGCCATCCTGTTTGTTATGTTGTTTCACTATCAGTTCTTTGGACATCCGGCATGGGTAACTGGGATTGCGGGTTTTGGCTGGTCGGGTGTCGACCTGTTTTTTGTATTGAGCGGCTTTCTGATTTCGGGCCAATTATTTGCCACTATCGCCGGGGGCAAGCGAATATCTGTAAAGGAATTTTTTATAAAACGTTTTTTTCGGATCATACCGCCTTTTCTTGCAGTTATTGCCTTATATGCTGCATTGCCCGGTGCAGCCGAATGGGGTCATCTTTCGCCCATCTGGAAATATGTAACCTTTACCCTTAACTTTGGCCTCGACCTGAGCAGGTATGGAACATTTTCTCATGCCTGGTCCCTTTGTGTAGAAGAACAATTCTATCTTATCCTCCCCCTGGTTTTCATATTGTTCAATTATTTCAGGATTGGACGCAAGGCAGCTTACCTTCTTGTGGGACTATTCATCGGCGGGTTTCTGATCCGTTATTGGTCATGGATTCATTTTATCACCCCCGTGCTTTCGGCGGATAACTATCATGCTTACTGGAATGAATATATTTACTATCCAACTTACAACCGGCTTGATAGTTTGCTTTCGGGCGTCGCCATAGCCGGGCTTTATACGTTTTATCCTTCAGTAAAGGCTGCCGTAAACAGGTATTCTAAGGTCGTACTATCTTTCGGTGTTATCCTGTTGGGATTAAGTATCCTGGTTTGTCAGGGATATTCCACATTTAATACGACTATGTGGGGTTTCCCTTTGATCGCATTGTCTTATGGGTTGATTCTTGCATCTGTCATATGCCCTTCAAGCCCGGTTTATCGGTATAAATCATACCTCAGTTCTCAAATTGCTGCGCTTTCCTATGCCATGTACCTTAGCCATAAGATGGTTATTCACGTGGTTCAGAATATGATGCAAAATGCAGGTATGGATAGAAATAGCAATTTGACGATGCTGGTCAGTTTCGCCTCGGTCGTAATGGTTGCAATCATCATGCGCCTGGTGATTGAAAAACCTGCTATGAAAATAAGAGAGAAACTTTTGAGGTCAGAAACTAAATCTATTCCGTCTTCAAGCCTTTCCGTTTTTGATACCGGACCCGTTCATAAATGAACAAGCCATGATCCCGTCCTGAAGCTATACAATCACTCCTGCTTCTTGTCCTTTACAATGACAAAAACATCCTCATTGTCTTTTTTCATGAGGTATTTTTCGCGGGCAAATTTTTCGAGTTTTTCCTTATTTGAAGTAAGTTCATCAAGGTCCTGATGAACTTTGGCAGTTTCTTTCTGATAGAAATCGCGCTCCTGTTTTAGTTTGCTGACCTGCTGGTGATATTCCCATTGCGAGAAAAGATCGTTCCGGTCAAAGAAAACCATCCATACCAAAAAGGCGGTTGAAAATAAAAAGTACTTGTTTTTAAAAAGATGTAAAAAGCGCTTCATGCCCGGGTAGCGTAAATTTTCGTTTAAAGCTATTTAATTATTTTGAACGGTGCAAGGGATTGCTCACATAGTTAGGGCATGGTTTAGTTGACCGGTTCTGATCAATCAGCCCGGTCAACTTATTCCAACGCCATCAAGCCTTTATCTTCTCTTGCCAAACCGTTTCTTCCCGTCCCTGTGACCCGTCGAACGGGCTGGGCGCTGGGGTGAACCGTTCTTTTTCGGCTCCATCATCTTGGCAACGAACGAGGGACTCATCGGGTAAGGATGCGCATCGTTCACCGGGATGGATTTTGCTATGAGCTTGTGTATATCCTTCAGGAATTCAATTTCTTCCTCGTCGCAGAAAGAAAATGCGATACCGTCTGCTCCGGCACGGCCCGTACGGCCAATCCTGTGCACATAGGTCTCCGGTATATTGGGTATTTCGTAATTGATCACGTGAGTAAGCTCGTCAATATCAATTCCGCGGGCCGCGATATCGGTAGCGATAAGCACCCGCGTCGTGCGGTTCTTGAAATTGGTCAGCGCCCGTTGCCGGGCATTCTGCGATTTGTTACCGTGAATAGCCTCGGCCGTGATACCTACGCGGATAAGGTCCTTTACTACCTTGTCGGCGCCGTGCTTGGTGCGTGTAAATACCAATGCTGTTTTGATCGAATTATCTTTAAGCAGGTGGATCAGCAGCGATTTTTTGTTGGACTTCTCCACATAAAACAGCGACTGCTCGATTGTATCGGCAGTCGAGGATACCGGAGTAACTTCTACCTTTTCAGGGTTCCTTAGTATAGTATTGGCCAGTTGCTGGATTTCATTAGGCATTGTTGCCGAAAAAAACAACGTTTGCCTTTTGGCCGGAACTTTGGCGATCACCTTTTTTACATCGTTCACAAATCCCATATCCAGCATCCGGTCGGCCTCGTCCAGCACGAGCATTTTTATGTGGTCGAGCCTGACAAAGCCCTGGTTCATCAGGTCAAGTAAGCGGCCCGGAGTAGCGGTCAGAATATCAATACCACGACGCAGGGCATCGACCTGCGGGTTTTGCGAAACCCCGCCGAAGATCACCAGATGCTTCAGCCCGGTATGACGGCCGTACGCGGCAAAACTTTCGTCAATCTGTATGGCCAATTCGCGGGTAGGCGTCAGGATAATGGCTTTAATGGTCTTTTGTTCCTTGTGCTGCAGCCTGTCCTGGTGTAATAATTGTAAAATCGGAATGGCAAATGCCGCCGTTTTACCGGTGCCTGTTTGCGCGCAGCCCAACAGGTCCTTTTGTGCTAAGACAATGGGTATTGCTTGTTCTTGAATAGGTGTAGGTGTGGTATATCCCTCCGTTTTTAAGGCCCTGAGGATAGGCTCTATTAAATTAAGATCTTGAAATGACATGTATTTTTGATTTACTTTCGCGACCGCTTATCAGGAGAAGTTAATATGAATTTTTCGGCGCGTTTTTTTGCAAAGATACTGTTTTTTATTGAGTTAAAAGCCTGATTCAAAAAGGAGTGATAAAAAGTGACATGCACAACACTTGGTTATTTATGCTTAACTTCATCTCTGTCAACTTATTCCGGGTATTATTCCATGAGTAAACTAATCCTTTTCGCCGCCTGCATCGCCTCTGTATTGTATTCATGTGGTAAAAATCCTCAGATCACGCCGGATAGCGGTATTTCGGCAACAATGGATGGCAGCAATGAGAATTTTAACTTTATCGACAGCGTCGGCTATTCCAATGGGCCAGGGGTATATTCTATGACCGTTTCGGGGAAAAACGGAACTTCCGACAGTTCAGATATGATCCAGCTTAATATATTTTCGCCGGGACCTATTGCCACCGGTACTTACACCCTTTCACCGGAAAACCACCAGGCTCCGTTTTACCCTTTGATAATTTATTCAAAAAAAGGAAGCCATGATCTTGCAAATGAATATGTAGTAGATTACACAGGTAATCATCCGGTGACCATTGTCCTGACCGTGTTAACCCAAAGCCGGGTACAGGGTACTTTCAGCGGCACACTCGTCGTTGCTGCCGGCAGTTCAGGCGCTACTAAAACCATCACGGACGGACAGTTCAATCTGGGCATGAAATAGTGCGGCAGTTCAGCCAGCAACTGCCACAGCGACTTATTTCAATGCGATATTTACAGCCAGGGAAATCGTTCTCGCCCGGGGATAAAAAGCCTGTCTGGATAATTGGCAGCTGTGGCATTCGCTACTTTAATTTCAGGCCCCTTTATAACAGTGATTATTATCGAAGTGCAATAATTTATTTGTTACAGGTGAAGGTTAATTGGTCGGATAAAAAAAAACAACTATAGTATTTATCAGGACGAATTAAAAAATTCCGGGCTATTGCCATAGCTGCACAAAAAAACCCCGGTTTCCCGGGGCTTTACTAATTTAAAAGCTTTCGCTCCCGGCTTATTTTTTCGCGTATTTAAAATTCTTACCGATAAATTTAGCGCTTTCGCCCAATTCTTCTTCAATGCGAAGCAACTGGTTATATTTCGCGATCCTGTCTGAACGGGAGATCGAACCGGTTTTGATCTGACCGCAGTTTAATGCTACTGCCAAATCAGCAATAGTTGAATCCTCAGTCTCGCCGGAACGGTGACTCATTACCGAGGTATAGCCACTGCTTTGCGCCAGCGTTACCGCATTGATCGTTTCTGTTAATGAACCGATCTGGTTCACTTTTACCAGAATAGAGTTGGCAATATGAGCATCGATACCTCTTTGTAAACGTATGACGTTGGTTACGAACAAGTCGTCGCCCACGAGTTGTATTTTATCTCCGATTTTCTCGGTAAGTAATTTCCATCCATCCCAATCGTCTTCAGACATTCCGTCTTCGATAGAGATGATCGGATATTTTGCTGCCAGTTCGGCCAGGTAATCCGCTTGCTGAGCGCTGGTACGGATAGCACCTTTTTCGCCTTCAAATTTTGTATAGTCGTATTTTCCGTCTTACGTAAAATTCAGAAGCGGCGCAATCCAGCGCCAGGCAGATCTGTTCGCCGGCTTTGTAACCTGCTTTTTCTATGGCTTTCAATATGGTTTCAACAGCATCTTCGGTACCTTCGAAGGTCGGCGCAAAACCGCCTTCGTCGCCCACAGCAGTTGACAGGCCACGGTCATGCAAGATCTTTTTCAGGTTATGAAATACTTCCGATCCCCACCTTAATGCTTCAGAGAATGAGGAAGCGCCAACCGGCATGATCATAAATTCCTGGAACGCGATAGGCGCGTCAGAGTGTGAACCGCCGTTAATGATGTTCATCATCGGGATGGGCAGCGTGTTGGCATTAACACCGCCGATATAACGATAAAGGGGCTGGCGGCTTTCCTGAGCAGCAGCTTTGGCAACAGCCAGTGAAACGCCTAAAATTGCGTTAGCTCCTAGTTTACCCTTGTTTTCGGTTCCATCGATCTCGAATCATCAGGGCATCGATCCCATTCTGTTCAAATACGTCTATGCCCTGCAGTTCTTTGGCCATGATGTCGTTTACATTGGCAACGGCCTTTAAAACGCCTTTGCCCATATACTTGGATTTGTCGTTATCACGAAGTTCAACCGCTTCATGTGCGCCGGTTGAAGCGCCCGAAGGTACGGCTGCACGACCCAAAGCGCCATTTTCAGTTAATACATCTACTTCGATAGTAGGATTACCACGCGAGTCGAGTATCTGGCGGGCGTGAACATCAATAATTAAGCTCATCTTGTAATGGATTTTATAGGAATTGAAATTAGTTAGTGTCTAAAGTACACTAATAGTATTATATTTTTCAAATATACAAATCATAATAACTTTAGGTAAAATAAAATTAATGATCACGCGGGTTTAATGTAAAGTTCACATTCCGGCCGCTCATTGGTCCGTTCGATTGCTTGTTTGATCAAAGTAGTATGACATTTCAACTAACACCTACTCCCATTTAAATGTTTTTACGGCGACGCCGTAAACCACGATAAACCAGATGCCCAGCACCATCAGCTGACGGCTTACGTCGCCCAGGCCGGCTCCTTCAAAAGCTACATTACGCATCGCGGTATTGAGATAGGTTAAGGGCAATATATTGCTGAACCCCTGCAGCCAGCTCGGAAAAGCGGTAGTGGCAAAGAAAGTGCCCGATAACAAGAACTGAGGCAGTGTAACGATATTGGCAAGAGGAGGTACGGAGCTTTCGTTTTTTGCGATGCCTGAAATGATAAACCCGAAGCCCATGAATATAATGAGCCCTATGGCCGACAGGATAAGCATATTGATTACCGTTGCCACGCCATGAATAAGGGTAAATCCAAACAGAAAGTGTCCTACTAAGATAATGATAAACAGGGCGCCGATCCATGAAAATACCAGCCTGGCCAGCGCCTCACCCAATACGATGCTGTATTTTTTCACAGGGGTTGCAAAAAATCGCTTGATCACCAAGGTGATACGCAGGCTAAGGAATACGAAGGCAGTGCCAAACACGCCGCGCTCAGCAGCGAGAAGCCCAGCATTCCGGGTAACATAAAGTCGATATATTTGTATTCACGGCCCTGAATGGTGGTTTCATTCACTCGGCCACCTGTGGTGCATCCGGTGCCATGTAGGTGCTGATACCATAAAGAATATTATTTAGTGCGGAGCGCAAAATACCGCCCTTTTGGGAGGCTTTGGTATATTGTACATTAATGACCAGCGGCGTCCGGCCAGCTGGCTGCCCGGATGGATTTGGCGCGGAGCGGTTGTTTTTAATATCGATGATCGCATCGATGGAACCTTTCGACAGCTTCTTATTCAATTCTGCAGCCGACTTACCAGTGACCAGACTGATCATTTTGATATTTTCCAGCGTTTTGTAAACGGGGTTCAGCGTATCGCTGGTTCTGGCAACGCCAACGTCAACACTAACCGGCCTGTTACCAATATTGGCAAATACAACAATAAATATCAGTGGAAAAGCCAAGACTGAATACTACGGCCGAAGGGCTGCGTAATATGGAACGAAAACTCGCTTTGGCTATGGCTAGCGTTGCCTGGGTATTGCTGTATGGTTTGTTTGTCATGCTTTATTTATGTCAGAACATCGGTAAGGCCGAATTCGGAAAATTCTTGATCAGTTTGAATTAATAAACAGTAATTAATACCCGGGATTTATTCCGGGCGCCACTCCTTGCCGGTCATGCTGATAAATACATCTTCCAGGTTTGCTGAGTTTAACCTGTTTCTTGCGGTCGAAGCCGGTGGCTACCAGTTTATCAATAAAATTATCAGGGGTATCAATGCCGATCACTTTGCCGCCATCAATAAATGCAACCCTGTCGCAAAGTACTTCAGCTTCGTCCATATAATGGGTAGTGATCACCACGGTAGTGCCGTGATCACGTATTTCGCGTATCAGGTCCCACAGGTTGCGGCGGGCTTGCGGATCCAGGCCCGTTGTGGGCTCGTCCAGAAAAATAATGCGGGGGTCGTTAATCAGGGTGGTCGCTATCGAAAAACGTTGCTTCTGGCCACCCGAAAGATCTTTGTATTTGGCTTTGGCCTTTTCGGTCAGGGCGACTTTCTCCAGCATTTCCAAAGGCGTCTTATCGATGCCATACAGTCCGGAGAAAAGTACAATGAGTTCGGACAGGTTCAGGTTGGGGTAATAACCCGCCGCCTGCAATTGTACACCGATCCGTTTTTTTATGCTGTCCGTATCCTTGTCTATACAAAAGCCATCAACAGTAATCTGGCCCGAAGTTTTATCGCGCAGTGTTTCGATTATCTCCAGTGTGGTGGTTTTGCCGGCACCATTGGGGCCGAGCAGTCCGAATATTTCGCCCTCGTATACTTCGAAGCTGATATCATTTACAGCGGTGAAATCGCCATACTTTTTCACCAGGTTTTTCACCGAAATGATGGGTTGTTTTACCATGCGGTAAAATTGGGACAGAAAAACGGAATATCAATGAAATTTTAGGCGAATGACAAAAATTTTACGGTGACGGGGAGCGGCCTGATGACTGGCAGGCTGCCTGTTAAAGCAGCGCCGGTTTTGGCTGCGTTTTATAATAGGTTAAGAAATGACCGGGTGAAAGTCTCCAGCCGTTCGAACACGTAATTATGAAATTGCATTAATATTTTCATCCCTAAGTTTTATGCAAAATAACGACACGCTTATTAATCAGCAGGTTAACTGGCGTTAAGTTTTTGTTAACTCACGTTAAGAGCGTTATTTTACCAGATGACCAATTGAATGGATTACCGAGGCCAGATGTGTCAATGCCTGAGATGCCAAATGTATGAGTTGTACGATAAGAATAGTTTTCATGGTATTTCGATTGTTTCAGACCACAAATATGCCCTCACGCAGAAAAAAGCGGTATTGCTTTTAGGCAAACAGCGGGAAATTATCGGTGAATAAAGGAAGCAATTGGATGAATCGGTGAAATTTCCGGCAATAAAAAAGGCCCGCAATTGCGGACCTGCGAAATGTTTTAATTTTTATTTACTGCATCAGCTTAATAAAATCGTCGAACAGATAACGGCTGTCGTGCGGACCCGGAGATGATTCCGGGTGATATTGCACCGAAAAGGCTTTTTTACCTTTCACGCGGATACCTTCTATCGACTGGTCGTTCAGGTTAAGATGGGTGATCTCTACTTTATCAGAAGCCCTTACCGCTTCAGGCACTACTCCGAAACCATGATTCTGTGAGGTTACCTCGCAATGGTCCTTGATAATATTTTTTACGGGGTGATTCAATCCGCGGTGACCGTTAAACATTTTTGTTGTCGGGATATCATTGGCCAGTGCAAGCAACTGGTGACCCAGGCAAATGCCGAACATCGGCTTTTCCGACTTAAGAATATCTTTTACCGTAGTCAACAGCATAAGGCATGGCTGCCGGGTCGCCGGGGCCGTTTGAAATAAAATAACCGTTCGGTGAAAAATCTTTTTCCATTTCCTCGAAAGAGGTTTTTGCCGGGTATACTTTGGCGTAAACGTCCCGGTCATCAAAATTGCGCAGGATGTTTTTCTTAACGCCCAGGTCGAGCACCGCTACACGGTATGTGGCGTTTTCATTGCCGAACGTGTAGGTTTCTGTGGTGGATACTTTTGATGAAAGCTCCAGCCCGTCCATGGAAGGCACCTGGTCAAGTCTGGATTTCAGTTCCTCAATATCTGAGTATTTCTGATGAGATGATGGCATTCATTGCGCCTTTATCGCGGATATGGCGAACCAGCTGGCGGGTATCAATATCGGAGATCGATACGATATTCTGCTCCTGGAAATAATCCTGTATGGATTCGCTGCGCCTGTTTGCGGGTATAGTAGATGTTGTAGTTTTTACAAACCAGTCCGGCGATTTGTATGTGGCCCGATTCGACTTCATCTCTGGCAATACCATAATTGCCGATATGGGCATTGGTAGAAACCATGATCTGTCCGAAATAGGATGGATCGGTAAAAATCTCCTGGTAGCCGGTCATCCCTGTATTGAAACAGATCTCGCCGGTGGTTGTTCCTATTTTTCCGGCAGCTTTGCCATAAAATACAGTTCCGTCAGCCAGTAATAATACTGCAGGTAGCTTGGTGAAATTAGTAATCATAATAATAAAAAAATGAATAGTTTATGTGCCGGTTCGACTGGTGTTCAGCTCCGTGAAAGCAGTTGTAGGAAGTGTTGTGGTCAACTACCGGATTCACGCCGCAAAAGTAAGATTTTATTTCGAATTTCGGATTTGAAATTTCGATTTTTGTAAGAGTTACGTAGTGATGACGGAATTCGAAATAATTCTACCTTTGGCAAACCTTTAAAAATAACCAGGCATGTCTGTAAATAAAGAGATCAAACGGGTTACCACCAACGTACTTCAGGAAATGAAAAGCCGTGGCGAAAAAATCGCCATGCTTACTGCTTATGATTTCTCCATGGCCACTATTGTGGACGCAGCCGGTATGGATATTATTTTAGTGGGCGACTCGGCGTCCAATGTGATGGCAGGACACGAAACCACGCTGCCCATTACGCTCGATCAGATGATCTATCATGCCTCGTCGGTCGTCAGGGCGGCAAAAAGAGCGCTGGTTATTGTCGATCTTCCTTTCGGATCCTATCAGGGCAACTCAAAAGAGGCCCTTAACTCTGCTATCCGCATTATGAAGGAGGCCGGTGCGCATGGCGTAAAAATGGAAGGAGGCGTTGAAATAGCCGAATCAGTGACACGGATCCTGGCAGCCGGCATCCCGGTAATGGGACACCTTGGTTTAACGCCGCAGTCTATTTATAAATTCGGGACCTATACGGTAAGGGCAAAAGAAGAGGCCGAGGCACAAAAATTACGCGACGATGCCTTAAAGCTGCAGGAACTGGGATGTTTCGGCATTGTGCTCGAAAAAATTCCCGCCCAGTTGGCGAAAGAGGTTTCCGAAAGCGTTCACATTCCTATTATCGGTATCGGCGCCGGCATGCATTGCGACGGACAGGTTTTGGTATTGCACGATATGCTGGGCATCAACAAGGCCTTTAAACCAAGGTTTCTGCGCCAATACGCTAACCTGTTCGATACGATGAATGATGCTATTAAGCATTATATAACGGATGTGAAATCCAGAGACTTCCCCAACAAAAATGAACAGTATTAACCTACTGGAATTAAAATATCAAACATTATCGCTCCGTTCATGGTATTTTGTAAAAGAGACACTGTGATCAGCTAATATTACCTATGCCCACTAGCAAACAAATTAAATATATCAGCCTGGACATTACCGATAAGGATATCCTTTATGAGGACAACCATCTTATCGCCGTAAATAAACGCGCAGGTGATATTGTGCAGGTGGACGAGACCGGGGATGAGTCACTGGACGAAAAAGTAAAGAAATACATCGCCAGGAAATATGATAAGCCAAACGGCGCCTTCCTGGGTGTGGTTCACAGATTGGACCGGCCTGTCAGCGGCGTTATCCTGTTTGCAAAAACCAGCAAGGGACTCGACCGGATGAACCAGCTTTTCAAAAGTCGCGATATTCAAAAGACCTATTACGCGGTTGTGCGTAAACGGCCTGAATTGCCGGAGGGTAACCTGGTTCACTGGCTGGTGAAAAATCCACAAAAAAATGTGACCAGGGCCCATGACCAGGAAGTACAGGGAAGCTTGCGTTCGGAGCTGAACTACAGGCTGGTTGGCGAGAAGGATGGCTATTACCTGATCGAAGTAAACCCGATCACAGGGCGGCCGCATCAGATACGCGTGCAGCTGGCAACATTGGGTGCCCCGATCGTGGGGGACAATAAATACGGCTATCCCCGGGGCAGTCTGAAGAACAGCATCAGTTTACATGCCCGCAGACTTCGTTTTATTCACCCAATAAAAAAAGAACCCGTGGAAATTGTAGCGCCCCTGCCTAACGATGGCTTCTGGGAGAAGTTTGAAGGGATGATCGAGTAGCTACTCCTGTTTTTTCAATACCCATGCAATTTCATCAAAATGATCGCAGATCGTTGACAGGTGGCCGTCATTCGGATAAGTAACCAGCCTGGCCCCGGGTATGCGCGGCACCATCCACTCAACAACCTCAACCGGTACTGTATTATCCTGCCTGCCGTGGAAAAAGGTCAGGGGAAATCGAATATCATTCAGATTGAATCCCAGCGGACCAAGGGGCAGCCTTACGTCTGCCACCGCATCACCTGTATTGCGAAAGGTCTCCTCCATGCCTTTTTTCGAAAAGGCCAGCCTGTCTTTTTGCCTGAAGGTTGCAAAGTCCGCTTTGGGCATGTTTTTTTCGGCGCGCGCAAGAATCGCTGCGTCCGGCATTTGCCTGTATTTTCTCATCCTGTTTAACACAAAAGGTAAAAGAAAGGGGAGTTTGTCGGCAACGCTCCAAAAAATGCGGTTGCGGAGGCTCAGATTTTTTTTCACCTCTGGCTGGTTCATTTGCCCTGCCCCCGATACGATTACCGCCGAGGTCAATCTTTCCGGGATCTTCAATGCACAGGCCAGCGTATAAGGCGCGCCGCCGGAGAATCCGAGGATGGCAAATTTTTTCAGCTTCAAATGATCGGCCAGGGCAGCCGCATCGCCCGTCCAATCCATAAAAGTGCGGTATTTGGAAGGATCGGATTTGCCCATACCGGGCCGGCTGGCGGAGATTATGCGGAGATTGTGTCTCAGAAACAGATCCTCGCCTATCATAGAGGGCTCCAGGCAGGAGGAAGGTATGCCGTGAAAATACAATACCGGAAAGCCATCGTTTTTCCCAAACTCGACAAAGCTTAACTTTCGTCCGTCAGCGAGTACGAGAAATTGAAAATCGGTCATAGCGCCTGGATATTCCTGGTTTCATCCACTTAAATATGCGAAAATTTAATATTAATGCCATGCCATTAAACAGGGCTTTTTTTATTTGGTTGCCCAGTCTGCCCGAGGCGCGGCCCATTAACCGGCTGAGCGCTAAAAGCCTTTCACTTTTTCCCAGATCCGATCGTCTACCCAAACACCCGCTTCGAGGCTTTTCCTTCGAATGCGCAATGCATTTTCGCCAGGGTAGCGTATTTCCTTTCCCTGGCCCACCGTGCGGCTGCTCTTTGTATAGGCCAGAATATTTTCAATGATGGCATCCGTACCTGCACCAGCCTCAGGGGAAATGCAGATGAAAACCTGTGACACGCCCGATTCTGACCCACCACGGGTAACATCAGCTGTGGAGCGCCCCTGGCTGAGCACCGAGGCCAGCAGGTCAAGTACCAAAGAAAGTCCCGATCCTTTCCAGAAGCCAATAGGTAAAGGCCGCAGGGAATCGATAATATCGCCAGGATCGGTGGTCAGTTTGCCGCTGTTGTCGTAACCGCCAGGTAAAGGCAACTGCTCGTTTTTCGATTTGTACAAATTCAGCTTGCCAAATGAAAACTGGGATATGGCCATATCCAGGACAATATGACCCTCTTTTTTCGGGATGGCAATTACCAGAGGATTGTTGCCCAGCCGGGCATCAATCCCTTCCCATGGCGGCATATTGGCAATGGTATTGGTAAAACAGATGCCAATCATACCGGCCTCGGCCGCCTGCCAGCCATACGTGCCGCCACGCATCCAGTGGTTGGTGTTTTTTAGAGCGACGCAGCCAATGCCATTTTCGCCTGCCAGACCGATCGCCCTTTGCATACAAAAGGAAGCAGCAAGTGTGCCAACGCCGAGCTGTCCGTCCCATTGCTCGAAGGCGCCAAAGCCGCCCGTTTGGGTCGGTTGCACATTGGGAATGATAAGACCATTCCTGACATACTCCACAAAGGTTGGGAAGCGATTAAGGCCGTGCGTATACACGCCATCCCGGCTGTTCTCGGCAAAAATCGTAGCACTTTGTTCGGCAGCCTCCTGATTGAAATCAAGCGAAAGCAAAACCCGTTTAAATTCGGACTTTAATGTTTCAAAAGCGACATGCATATTTTTAAGATTTCCTGGCAGCGGGCCTTATGTTTTAATACGCTCATTCCAACCGAGCTGCAAAAAAACGAACCATTACAAACTGGCCATATCGATTACAAAACGGTAGCGAACATCACCCTTGATCATGCGCTCGTAAGCTTCATTGATATAGTCTATATTAATTACTTCCACGTCCGATGTGATGCCATGTTCAGCACAGTAATCGAGCATTTCCTGGGTTTCTTTGATCCCGCCGATGAGCGAACCCGCGATCCTGCGGCGCTTCATGATCAGGTGAAATGCGGCCAGCTTTGGCGCATCCGGCGGCACGCCGACACATACCATCGTTCCATCCAGCTTAAGGAGCGGAAGATAATCGTTGTATTCATGCTGCGCTGATATGGTATTGATGATAAAGTCAAACGTTCCCATAGCGGCCTGCATTTGTTCAGGTTCTTTGGTTACGATGAAATGCTGAGCGCCCAGCCTTTGTGCATCTGCTTTTTTTGATGAAGAAGTGCTCAATACGGTTACTTCGGCACCTTTTGAGGCAGCAAGTTTAACAGCCATATGGCCCAGTCCGCCTAAACCTACCACGCCTACTTTGTGACCTTTGCCCATTTTCCATTCCATGATCGGTGAGTAGGTCGTGATGCCCGCGCAAAGGAGGGGAGCTACACCCGAAAGCGGCAGTTTGTCGGAAATGTGCAAAGTGTATTGCTCATCAACAATGATCTGGTTGGAATAACCGCCGTAGGTGGGGTTCCCTTCCTTGTCACGGCCGTTGTAGGTAGCGATCATACCCACCTCACAATATTGCTCCAATCCTGCCAGGCAGCTCGGACAATGTCGGCAGGAATCTACAAAGCAGCCAACGCCTGCACTGTCACCTACCTTAAACCGGGTAACCTTATCGCCAACCTGGGTGATCTTGCCCACAATTTCGTGACCGGGTACCATTGGGAAAATGGAACCTCCCCATTCGTCGCGTACCTGGTGAATGTCCGAATGGCAAACTCCGCAAAAAAGGATCTCGATCTGTACATCACTCGGGCCAACTTCGCGTCGCTCAAATTTGAAAGGCTCCAGAGGAATTTTAGCTTTTGGTGCGGCATAGCCTTTTACTGGTATCATAAGTTTTTGTTTTGGTGTATGTCTAACGCAAACTTAACAACATCAATTTAAATTAGTTGTAATTATAAAACCATATTTTGTTTCTGACAAGCAAATCGGTGCCGGTAAACTAAACGAGGATTTTTATAGTTATATATTCGCCGGTAAGACGCTTTAGTTGGGGGATTTTTTATTTTTGCAGCTACATAAATGAAGATTAAATTTAAAGTATTCTTTCTGACGGGATTTGTGCTGGCCAGCTTTCTGACCAATTCATGCCAAAAAACCAAGCAGGATTATATTGCAACACTTTTTACCGGCGGCGAGTGGCAGCTCTCGTCCCTGACGGTTACGCATTACGTGGGTGCCAGCACGGTGAGTACGGATACCCTTAACACGAATTGCAACGACGTTCAGGCTTATACTTTTCATATGGATAACACCTGCTCATATACCAATTTTAACTGCATTACCCAGGCGGTGACCGGGCATTGGTCGCTTTCCGAGGACAGGCTGTTTCTGCATTCTGATATGGTTTGCCGGGACACATCGGCCGCCAAAAGTTCCCAGCCCTTTAAGACCGCGAAAATCATTAATCTCGGTCAGTATTCGCTGATACTTCAAACAGGCGACCTGGAGACTTACTTTTCACCTACACAAGTACGAAATGTAACGCAATATGGTTTTGTGCGCGTAAAAACTCAATAATGTCTTGTTTAAAATTATCAAAATTTTATCTTTGTTCGGATAGGTTAAATGATTGAGTTGATATTCATTTGTGCGCTGAAAAACAGATATTCATGAAAAAACGGATTGCTATTTTTGCTTCAGGTTCCGGTTCGAATGCTCAGAAAATAATGGAGCATTTCAAGCGGAGTGCAGAAGCTGAGGTTGTACTGATATTGACCAACAATCCGCAGGCATACGTGCTGCAGCGTGCCGATAATTTCGAGATACCATCGCACATATTTACCCGTGGGGAATTTTATCAGACCGATGATGTTATTAAGCTGCTTAAAAACCTGCAGGTTGACCTGGTCGTACTGGCCGGCTTTTTATGGCTGGTTCCGCCCGCACTGCTCAAAGCATTTCCCAACAAAATAATCAACCTTCACCCTGCATTATTGCCCAAATACGGCGGTAAAGGTATGTATGGCGATCATGTTCATAAAGCGGTTCTTGCAGCCGGGGATGAGGAATCAGGTATTACCATTCATTTTGTAAACGAGCAATTTGATGAAGGTGAGATTTTGCATCAGTCGCGTTTTAAAATTGAGCCGGGAGATACGCTCGAGGTCATCAAATTCAAAGGTCAGCAGCTGGAACACCACCATTTTCCCAGGGTGATTGAGAATCTGCTAAGGAAGATGAAGAGCTGAGAACGGGCCAGGGCAACGCATCTGATCGCCCATCGCAATTTATGCAAAAACCGGGCTCGTTTTTTCTTAAAAAAATTTAGGACTAATGACCAATCACTGGTGACAAATCCCTACCTTTGCGGCTTTAAAAATCGTGTCTCCATGAGCCAGCCAGTGCAAATAAAAAACGCTTTAATTTCAGTCTATTACAAAGACAATCTTGAACCTATCATCCATGAGCTTAAGCGCCTTGGTGTAACGATATATTCAACCGGCGGAACGGAAACTTTTATCCGTGCGCTGGGTGCAGATGTAATAGCGGTGGAAGACCTTACCTCGTACCCTTCAATTCTTGGCGGACGCGTAAAAACGTTACACCCTAAGGTGTTCGGCGGTATCCTGGCCAGAAGAAATTTTGAGAGCGATGAGCAGCAGTTAGACCAATATGAGATACCTCAGATCGATTTGGTGATCGTTGACCTGTATCCTTTCGAGGAAACGGTAAAATCCGGCGCCGGGCAGGACGATGTAATCGAAAAAATTGACATCGGCGGAATTTCCCTTATCCGTGCCGCGGCAAAGAATTTTAAGGACGTGGTCATCGTTGCATCAAAGGATGATTATTTGGAACTTGGCCAGATCCTGAGCGCAGAGCATGGCCAAACCAGCATCGAGCAGCGCCGCTCATTTGCGCAAAGGGCGTTTAATATTACTTCTGATTATGACACGGCGATTTTTGAATATTTCAACCAGGACGAACAGCTTCCGGTTTTCAAACAAAGTATTCAGAAAAGCCAGGTGCTTCGTTATGGCGAAAATCCGCACCAGAAGGGCGTATTTTATGGCAACCTGGATGCAATGTTCACTAAACTGCATGGTAAAGAACTCTCCTACAATAACCTGGTGGACGTTGATGCAGCCGTAGCGCTGATCGATGAGTTTACCGAGCCAACGATAGCCATTCTGAAACATACCAATGCCTGCGGGATAGCCAGCCGCTCGTTTATTAAAGAAGCATGGATCGATGCCCTGGCCTGTGATCCGGTGTCGGCCTTCGGCGGAGTAATCATCGCCAACGAAGAAATAGACGCAGAAACAGCCAGAGAGATCAACAAAATATTCTTCGAAGTATTGATTGCTCCTGCTTATACCGATGAGGCAGTAGGGGTATTGCGCGAAAAGAAGAATCGGATCATTTTGATCCGCCAGCCGGTGGAGCTGCCGATGAAACAGTTTAAGACCTTATTGAACGGGGTTATCGAGCAGGATAAAGACCTGGTGATCGAAGGCCCGGACAAGATGAAATCAGTTACCGGCAGGCAGCCGACAGAGCACGAGTTGAAAGACCTGTACTTTGCCAACAAGGTTGTTAAGCATACCAAATCAAATACGATCGTATTTGCTAAAAATAATCAGCTGATGGCAAGCGGCGTGGGGCAGACCTCAAGGGTTGATTCCCTCAGGCAGGCTGTCACGAAGGCGCAGGCATTCGGTTTCGACCTGAATGGGGCTGTAATGGCCTCTGATGCATTTTTTCCGTTTAATGATTGTGTTGAACTTGCCGCCCAGGCAGGGATCACCGCAGTGCTTCAGCCGGGAGGCTCAATTAAGGATCAGGACTCAATAGATATGGCTAATAATAAAGGTATCTCTATGGTAATGACGGGGGTACGACATTTTAAACATTAATTGTTAATTAAACGTAATAAGTTGTGTATTTTAACGCTATAAATAACAACAAAAAGTTTTAGTTTTATTTTTCCAATTTTTACAGACATTTTGAAGTAAAAGCCAATGGGTCTATTCAATTTTTTTACACAAGAGATCGCTATCGATTTGGGTACCGCAAATACCCTTATAATTCATAATGATAAGGTAGTGGTCGATGAACCATCTATCGTAGCATTTGACCGAACAACAAATAAAGTAATCGCCATTGGCCGCCAAGCCATGCAGATGGAGGGTAAGACCCATGAAAACATCCGTACGGTGCGCCCTTTAAAGGACGGTGTAATAGCTGACTTTAATGCCGCCGAACATATGATACGGGGCATGATCAAGATGATCAATAAGGGCAAGGGCTGGTTTTTTCCGTCACTGCGCATGGTGATCTGTATTCCCTCAGGTATTACCGAAGTTGAAAAACGTGCTGTGCGTGACTCAGCCGAGATCGCAGGCGCGAAAGAAGTTTACCTGATACACGAGCCTATGGCTGCAGCCGTTGGTATTGGCATCGACGTTGAAGAGCCGATGGGCAATATGATCATTGATATCGGTGGCGGTACCACAGAGATCGCTGTTATTGCGCTTTCCGGTATTGTTTGCGACCAGTCTATACGCGTTGCAGGGGATAACTTTGATTCAGACATCGTACAATATATCCGCCGCCAGCATAATATCATGATCGGCGATCGCACAGCGGAGAAAATCAAGATCGAAGTAGGTGCCGCATTGCCTGAGCTGGCAGATCCGCCATCAGATTTTGCCGTACAGGGCCGCGACCTGATGACTGGCGTGCCAAAACAGATCATGGTTTCCTATACTGAAATAGCACACTGCCTGGATAAATCGATCTCGAAAATAGAGGAAGCAATATTAAAGGCACTGGAAATTACCCCACCTGAATTATCTGCTGATATTTACCAAACCGGAATTTATTTGACCGGAGGCGGTGCTTTGCTGCGTGGCCTTGATAAACGCGTAGCAGCAAAAACCAAGTTGCCTGTTCATGTGGCAGAAGATCCGTTACGTGCAGTAGTGCGCGGAACAGGTACCGCACTGAAAAATATAGGTAATTTTAAATTCTTAATGCAGTAATTCCATTTACGATTTACGATTTTAGATTGACGATTGATCAACTTTAAAATCGTAAATCGTAATTCTAAAACCGTAATTGCCCGATGCGTAACCTCCTGATATTTATCACTAAGTATAACGCATTTTTCTTATTTCTGATCTTCGAGGTAAGTGCGCTTGTTATTTATATAAAATATAATTCCTTTCAGAAAGCCAGCTTTATTAACTCCACCAACAAAGTGACCGGTGGTTTATATGCCCAGGTTAATGATTTCTACGGTTATCTTTCACTCCGCCAGGTAAATGATAGCCTGGCCAACGAAAATGCACGTTTGCGCACACAGCTCAAATCGTCATTCTACGTGGATACCATGGCCAAACGGAAGGTTGATGATTCCGTTTATAAACAGCAGTATACCTTCATTGTAGCCAAGGTTATTAATAATTCGGTAAACCGCAGCAATAACTATATTACTATCAACCGAGGCAGTGCACATGGTGTTGCCAAAGGCATGGGCGTAATCTGCAGCTCTGGACTGGTGGGAAAGGTAGTTTTTGTCAGTCCGCATTTATCGATCGTGCAATCACTGCTCCATAAGGACTCACGATTCTCGGCTATGCTGGCAAAGAATAAGGAAATTGGCTATATCGAATGGGGTGACGATCTTGATCCCAGTAAGGGATACCTGAAAGATGTATCAAACAATGCGCAGCCCAAAATAGGTGAAGAAGTGGTAACGTCACAGTATTCGCTGTTCCCGGCGGGGATTCCCATCGGTAAAGTAAGCAACCTGCATACCAAGGCCGGGGGATATGCTTTAAATATGGAAGTAAAACTGGCTGTTGATTTCAGCAAACTGCAATATGTCGAAGTAGTGGTTAATAAACTTGCCGAGGAGCAGGCGGGACTGGAGGCCCAGCAAAAGAAAGATGAGTAGGACAATTTTGGTCAATTTTGTCAGGTTTGTGAGCCTGATTTTTATGCAGGTGTTTTTATTGAAAAATATCACCCTGTATAATCTTTCCACGCCCTACCTGTATATCATGTTTATTCTTTTACTTCCTTTTGAAACGCCAAACGTATTGCTGTTTGCCTTGTCATTTCTTATGGGACTAATCATTGATTCATTTTATGATACACCAGGTCTGCATGCGGCATCCTGCGTAATGCTGGCATTTGTCAGAATATTATTTATCAGTATTACGGTGCAAAAAGACGGTTTTGACAACGAGCCCGAACCTACTCTGAATGTAATGGGTTTCCGGTGGTTCTTTACCTATGCACTAATTCTTACATTGGCACATCACTTTTTCCTGTTTAACCTGGAAGTATTTCGTTTTTCTGAGGTGCCCTATACACTAAGCCGCTTTGTTTTAAGTTCAATATTTACAGTATTTTTAATGCTGCTTTCGGGGTTTTTATTTTTCAGAAAGAAAGAACGTAAATGAATAGTTTTTTTGAGCGGCGCTACATTATTGCAGGCATTCTTCGTAACGCTTATTCTGGTACTTCTTGCCCGGTTATTCTATATCCAGATCGTTGACGACCGGTATTTTTTGTATGCACAGGGAAATGTACTGCGAAGGGTTTACCTGAACCCGGGCCGCGGACCCATTTTGGACAGGCATGGGAAAATACTGGTTCAAAATGAGCCCTTTTATGATATCATGGTCATACCCAAACAAGTAAAGCCATTTGATACGCTGGAGTTCTGCAAGCTGCTCGGAATAGATAGAACAGAATTTGACAAGCGCTTTGAAAAAGCCATAAAATATTCACCCAATTTGTCATCGGTTTTTGAAAAGCAGCTATCAGCGCAAGCCTATGCTGCATTCCAGGAACGTTTATCTGAATTTCCGGGCTTCTTCTCCTCGCCCCGGTATTTGCGAACTTATCCGGATTCGGTAGCTGCACAGTTCCTGGGTTTTATTGGTGAGGTAACTGACAGGGATATCAAAAAATCCAGTGGCTATTATCATCCGGGTGACTTTATCGGTGTTACCGGCGTGGAACGTTCCTATGAAGATGTGCTTCGCGGAAGGCGGGGAGTGCAGAACTTGCTGGTCGATTCCCGCAACAGGCCCAAAGGGCATTACGCAGACGGCGCCTATGATACCGCTCAGATGGCTGGCGAACGGCTGATCTCCTCACTTGACCTGCGCATACAAAAATTAGGCGAAAAGCTGATGCAGAATAAGGTGGGCAGTATTGTGGCTATTGAACCTTCAACGGGGGAAATTCTTTGCTATGTGAGCAGCCCTACCTACAATCCGAATTTATTGGTAGGCCACGACCGCGGTAACAATGCGGCGGAATTGTATAAGGATCCTTATAAACCCTTTTTTATTCGGCCGATACAGGCTATTTATCCTCCGGGATCATCTTTTAAACCGCTCAGTGCCCTGATTGCCATGCAGGAGGGAATCATTACGCCGCAAACCATCTATCATTGTCCCGGCTATTATTGGGCTGGAAATCATAAGGTGCCATGTTTTCACGGGGAGGCACACGGTGATGTTAATCTTTCGAGTGCCGTTGCCGAATCCTGTAACGGATACTTTTCGATGGTATTTGAAAAGCTGATGAATTTTAACGGCGCAAAAAATACATCCTCAACTTTTACCAATTGGCGCAACAACGTGGGTAAATTTGGCCTGGGATCAAAGCTTGGATTGGATATGCCGAGCGAAGGGAAAGGCAACGTGCCCACCTCGTCGCATTATGACAAGATATACCACCCGGGGCACTGGCGTTCGAGTACCGTTGTTTCGCTGGCCATTGGCCAGGGTGAGCTGGAAGCCACGCCCTTGCAACTCGCCAATATAGAGTGTACTATAGCAAATCACGGATTTTATTACAAGCCCCATCTGGTAAAGTCCATTGGAGAAAAAGAAGTGATCAAATCCGAATATAAACTTAAAAATTATGTAGGTATCGATTCACAGTTTTTCGAGCCGGTCATAAACGGGATGCAGGCGGTAGTTGACCATGGTACTGCGGTACGTTCAAAAATACCGGGCATCGTGATGTGCGGCAAAACGGGTACGGCACAGGTACACGGCGAGGATAACTCCGTATTTGTAGCCTATGCTCCGCGCGACAATCCCAAGATTGCCATCGCCGTGGTGGTGGAAAATTCAGGCGAGGGTGCCAAATGGGCAGCGCCTATTGCCAGCTTTATCGTGGAAAAATATCTGACAGATAGTATTTCGGTGCGCCCTTCAGGTATTACGACGCAGGAGTTCATCAATGCAAACCGGTTACCGGATGTCGGCCAGTACAGCGGTCCGAAACTTAACAAAAAGCCATTGCCTAAAGACACCCTAAAACAAAGCAGGGACTCGGCCAGCAAAAAACTGGCTGCCGGCCCAGCTCAGAAGAAAAGTAAAAATAAAGGCACGGCATCCAGAGATCAGGCCGAAAGGAGGGAAGATGAACAATAATAACCAGCAGCGGGGTTTCTTTTTCAATGTGGACTGGGCTATTGTTTTTGTTTACCTGGCGCTATGTGCGATTGGGTGGCTAAATATCCATTCGGCGGTATTTGACGAGAAGCACCCTGGTTTTATGGACCTGGATACCAATTATGGCAAACAGTTCCTCTATATTATCGCCGGAATCACTGTCGGTATTGTCATTCTATTGCTTGAAAGCAGGTTCTTCAGTACCCTGGCTCCGGTGTTTTATGGCGTTACGGTGCTGCTGCTCATACTTGTACTGGTTGTGGGCCGTAATGTGGGCGGCAACCAGGCCTGGATATCAATCGGAGGCGGTTTCAGGCTGCAGCCATCGGAACTGGCTAAATTTTCGACCTGTCTGCTGCTGGCAAGATACCTGAGCGGAACGAATGTACGGGTAACAGATCCCAAGTCCTTTTTGATCTCCGGTGCGATTATCGGATTCCCGATGCTCCTGATCATGCTTCAGCCGGATGCCGGGTCAACGCTTGTGTTTAGTTCATTGATATTTGTTTTATTCCGCGAAGGCATTTCTCCTTACTTTCTGATACTGGAAGGGTTATTTATTGCCCTGTTTGTACTCACGCTGAAAGTGAATAATCTGTTATTCGTTGTCGGCGGTCTTGTGGCCGTGACTGCAGTAATCCTGTATCTGTTCAGGCGTAAAGGCGGGCTTACCCGGTAGTGCTCACGGGCCTGGCCATATGTATTGCTTTTGTTTTCAGTGTGAATTTTCTCTACACCCACGTTCTTAAACCGCACCAGAAGGTACGTATTGATATTGTATTAGGTATAACCAGTGATATTAAAGGCAAAGGCTATAATGTCAATCAATCTAAAATAGCCATCGGTTCAGGTAAATTCTGGGGCAGAGGCTATATGAAGGGCACGCAAACCAAATACTCATTTGTACCCGAACAAAGCACTGATTTTATCTTCTGTACGGTAGGTGAGGAGTGGGGATTTGCCGGAGCCGTAGTGGTCCTTGGACTGTACCTGTTCCTCGTATTGCGGATTATCAGGATCGCCGAACGGCAGCGATCGCCATTTTCACGAGTCTATGCCTATGGTGTTGCCTCGGTCATCTTTTTTCACGTGGTGATCAATGTTGGTATGACCATCGGGATTGTGCCTTCGATCGGAATTCCCTTGCCGCTGATCAGCTATGGGGGCTCGTCCTTACTGAGTTTCACCATCATGCTGTTTGTATTGGTCAAACTGGATTCAAACCGGATGGGGATGGTCTACTAATAGCAGCTGACCGGGGTTAAGCGTATCGTCTTTTCAGCAGGTCATAAAATTTATCTGCGGTAGCCTGCCTGGTTTCCCAATTATTCTTCATGGCGTAGTTGGCCTTCAGGAAAGCATCTGCCTGCTCAAATGGAATTTAATCGGTTTAAAATGTCTATAGCTTCGTTATAGGCCAGGTTATAACCGTTAAACAGGTCTTTAATATAAAGCAGTTTGTCATTTAGAGTGATTGCCTGCTTTAGATCGGCAACGGGCTGCGTACTCGCCTGTTCGGTGATCCTGCTGCCTGTATTGTTTAATAATGCTGAAATTCTTTGGTTGATCGTTATCGGTTCCTCCTTCGAGCTTTCCAGCATGGGTTCAATAAAAGTATTTTGCAAGACAGGCCTTTCAGCTACACGTTCAGAATAGGCGGTCGGTATTTCTGTTGATTCTTCCTTTTCTTCCATTGCGGGCAGTTCGTCTGGCAAAAGTTCCTCTTCTTCCTGCCAGTTTGGTATATCGGCCAGGGTCAGCTCATGCCGTATGGTTGCAGGTTCTTGCGGCCTGGAGTAAGAATAACCGGCACTGTTATCGTTGCTATTTGTCTCCACATCCGGCAGGGTGTTACCTGAGTCATTGCCCGGCAGAGCAACAGGCTGTTCCCCGGTTTGCGTCTGGATTTTCTGTACCACCGGTTCGAAATACTTTTCTTCAGGTGCAGGGGCAGCAGCTTTGGGACTTTGTATACTTTGCTGAGTAAGCTTTCGCAGCACGGCTGCATTGTCGGCCAGAAAATGGGCATTTGCAACAAAGAGTTCAAGCTCCAGATCATTTAACTCACTTTGGTTCGCTAACAGGTAATTATACTGTTCATTCAACTCTTTTATAATGACACCTATCTTTTTAAAAACTTCCTGTTGCTTCATGGCGAATACGATTGCTTACCAAAAATAATATTTAATTATGGATATTTGATGGTTATATCGACTTTGTCCATGTTGTTAGCTGAAGATAATTTTAATCGCAGGAGCGAATTTGGCGGAAGTATCGAAGTCATTTGCGGATCGATGTTTTCGGGCAAAACTGAAGAACTTATCCGCAGGCTTAGAAGAGCGCAGATAGCCCGGCTTAAGGTAGAAATATTCAAACCAAGGACCGATACCAGATACCACGATACGGCGGTTGTGTCTCATGACGCAAATTCTATTCAATCAACCCCGGTCGACAATTCGTCGGCCATTTTACTTTTGGGCAGCGATGTGCAGGTTGTCGGTATTGATGAGGCCCAGTTTTTCGATGCCGAATTGCCCAATATTTGCAATATTTTAGCCAACAAAGGTGTCAGGGTGATCGTTGCAGGTCTGGATATGGATTTCAAAGGGGATCCGTTCGGACCCATACCGGAACTAATGGCCATTGCTGACTCGGTAACCAAGGTGCACGCAGTTTGCGTCAAATGTGGTAATCCTGCTTCCTATTCGTACCGTTTAGTGCCGGAGGCAGGCAGGGTCGTTCTGGGTGAGAAGGAGCATTACGAACCTCGCTGCAGAGCATGCTATCATAAGGCTTAAAAAAATCCGGTATAAAAATCCCTGCCGCTATGCCGGTTTTTGACATTATACTTATGAATTGTGATTTTTTGTCCCTAAAAAAGTCGCTGTTTAAAACAAAATAGGCATTGTAAGGTGTTTATATCATGTCAGCCTGTAAACAATAAGTTAATACCGGCCGAAGGAGTACCATGGGCAAAAAAATTATGCTGATTGAAGATGATGCAGACATTCGCGAAACAATGCAGTACGCTTTAGAAGAGCAGAATTACGAAGTGATCACTTCAGAAGATGCACGCATTTTAAAGTCCCTGGACCGCTATAACCCCGATCTGATCCTGTTGGATAACTGGCTGAGCGATTGGAAGAGTGATGCCAATGGTGAGCAAATAAGCAAAGAATTAAAAAGCAATCCTGCAACCAGTCATATACCGGTAGTTATCGTTTCGGCGGTCAGCAATGTTAAGGAGATCGCAGAGGCCGGTATGGCAGACGGCTATTTGCATAAACCATTCGACCTGCAGGATCTGCTTGTTATGGTCGAAAAATTTACCGGTAAAGCGGTAGAATAAGAGGATTTTTATTATTATTGATTATAAGGACAGCCTGGTAACAGCGCGGCCCCGATGGGTTATGGGACGTCAACATTTTTCGGTTGGCAGGATGAACCAGAAGGTTGAGCCCTGGTCTTTGTTGCGCATGGCACCTATTTTCCCGTTATGACGTTCGATGATGCCGGAAGAAATGTAAAGCCCGAGTCCGAGTCCCGAGAAACTTTGCGCAGATTCGTCGGCGCGATAGAACCGTTCAAATACGTAGGCGATCTTATCTCTTGGGATGCCAATACCAAAATCCCTGACCGATAGTTTTACTGCACCCTTTTTTTGTTCCACGTTCACGATAATTCTATCACTTTCAGGTGAGTATTTGATCGCGTTTGACAGCAGATTATTGATCACCTGTTCCAGGCGGTTACGATCGGCACTTATGGTAATACCCGTATCGCCTTCCAAGTGGATATGATAGTTCATATGCGATTGCTGATATTGTTCAATTACTTCAGCCACCAGTTCGTCAAATGAGAATTTCTCCAGGTAGAACTTCATCTTGCCGCTTTGCAGGCTGGTTACATCCAGCAGGTCGCTGACCAAAACACTTAAGCGGTCCATCTGCCTGTTTGCTTTTCCGATAAAATTGACAGCCTGCGCATCGGCTACCTGCATCTTTTCAAGTATTTGCAGGGATGCCTTCATGGTAGTGACCGGCGTTTTTAGTTCATGACTGGCAATGCTCATAAATTCATCCTTGCGTTTGACCTGTTTGGCCAGCTCATCAGCACTTTTTTGGGCCAGTTTACGGGCGTTCACCAGGTCGGTGATCTCGTGCGCCAGCACGATCACCCCCGATACCCTGCCGTCGGCTTCGCAGATTGGTTCGTAGATGAATTTTACATATACTTTCTCAAGATGGCCTTTTCGCATCAGCCTGGTAGGATGCTCATTGGAAACATAACGCCTGCCGGTCGCCAGCACATTGGTCATTAACTGATAAAGACCCTGGCCCCTGAGTTCGGGCAATGCTTCCATAATGGGTTTGTTAGCGACCTCAGTATCAGTCTTGCCCCATATTTCGAGCATATTATCATTGGCCAATTCAATAAGCAATTGTGGGCCCCTTAAGATACTGATAGCCATTGGGGCATTAATAAAGAGCTGCTTGAGTAGCTCTTCCGCGTGGTTGCGTGCCTTGGCTATACTTATTTGCGAACGTATTTTAGTAATCAGCTCTTTCCCCGAAAATGGTTTGGTGAGACAATCATCTGCCCCTGCTTCCAGACCATCTATTCGCGATTCCTCCCCCGCCTGTGCCGACAGCATGATAAAAGGCATACGCGATATGGACGGATTACTGCGTATGGCACGCACAAGTTCCTTGCCGTTCATAAGGGGCATCATCATATCGCTGACAACCATATTGGGCGGCGAATGAGATATCTGCTGCAATGCTTTTCGGCCGTTTGGCGCTGTGCTAACCATAAAATACGGTTCGATGATTCGGCGAAGGTATGCCCGCATGTCTGGGTTATCGTCAACAACCAGTATTCGTACGGTCTTGTCCCGGGTCATCTCTGCATCTTTCGGCGGCAGGTCGAGTGCCAACTGATTCCCCGATTCGATCTCATTGCTAATCAGTGCAGATGCCTCATTGACAAAAGCCTGGGTGAGCTTTGATACTTTTTCCTGTTCATGACGTTCAACGATCAGTTCCTCGCGCAAGTGCAGTTTGCCCAAAGGTATCATCACGATAAAGGTGCTTCCCCTGCCTGCCGTGCTTTCTACGCTGATCTCGCCGTGGTGTAATTTCACCAGCTCGTAAATGAGCGATAAGCCGATTCCGGTACCCTCGTGGGTACGGCCGATGGTATTTGGTATGCGGTGGAAGCGTTCGAACATACGGGGCAGCTCATCTACAGGGATGCCTGCACCCGTATCATGCACTTTAAGGACAGCATGATTACCGTGCTGGCCCAGGGTAACGGTTATCCTGCCGTGCAAAGTGTACTTAAAAGCGTTGGAGAGCAGATTCAGTACTATTTTTTCCCACATTTCCTTGTCAACGTAGACAATGGATCTCAATCCGGAACAGTCTACCTGGTATTTTAGTCCGGCCTTTTCAATGGTTGATCGGAAGCCGCTGGCGATATCTGCCGTTAGCAGAGCAAGGTTGACAGGTTTATAGGTCGCCTGCAACCTGCCAGCCTCGATGCGGCTAAACTCGAGCAGGCTGTTGACGAGTTTTAACAATCGCTGAGCATTTCGGTAGGTCGAGGCGATATTGTCCCGCATAGTACCTGGCAACAGTCCGGCATCATACCAGATCAATTCCTCCAGGGGACCCAGCATCAGTGTGAGCGGCGTGCGAAATTCATGGCTCACATTATTAAAGAAGACAGTTTTTGCTTTATTGATCTCCGTCAGGGCAGAAACCCTTTTCTGCTCTTCCTTATAGGCCCTCATGTTGCTGATTGCCGACGCAATCTGGTCGGTCACCAATTGGAAGAAGCTGATGTATTTTTCATCGAGCAGACGATAAGGATTGATACCTACGACCAGCAGGCCATAAATATTGGCCTGCCCGGTTTTCGTTATGGGTAATACAATAGACTGAAATGGGGGCACCGGCCACATTCCCTTGGGTAATTCACAGGGCATATCGTAGATCACCTCAAAATGGTCGGTTGAAATATGCTTTGCGATAAACCAGGGTGTCGCGTCCTTACCTGTGTCAACGCATCTGGGAGCTATATGGTTTCCGACATCCTCGGTTGCCCCGGCCAGCATCAGGGCGTTTTTATTTTCTTCGGCCTGATAGATCATTGCAAAGGGAAAATCAGCCGGGTTTTCCCTTAGCGTTTGCAGGGTGCTCTGATAGATGCCCTGATCTGATTTGCTGTTGATATAAGCCTTGCCCAGGTCCTTTAAAGTGCGCAGCTGCCTTTCACCGATTATACGTTCAGTGTCGTCGGTATTGGCGCAAATGATTCCTTCCGGACGTCCATTGTCCCCGGGTACGGGACTGTACGAAAAGGTGTAATAAGTTTCCTCCTGGTAACCGTTGCGTTCCATGATCAGCAGTAATGCTTCATCATAAGTGCCCTCATTTTTGTTAATGGCCTGATCGACGCGCGGTTCTACCTGATCCCAGATTTCTTTCCAGACTTCATACGCTGGCTGGCCCAGTGCCTGGGGGTGCTTGCCGCCAACGATGGCCATGTACGCGTCGTTATAGATATTGATCAGATCTTTGCCCCACCATATAAACATGGGCTGCCGTGAGGTTAAGATAATACGAACACAGGTTTTTAGACTTTTTGGCCAGCCGGCCGGTGGTCCGAGGGAAGTTTTTGACCAGTCAAAAGACCGGATAAGAGCGCCGTTGTCACCGCCACCCGCAAGAAATTGAAGGGCATTAGTCGATGATTCAACGATAGTGGCCATTAGGGTTCAAAAAATCTGATAGTATAATAATTAAAGGAAAAATTGGCAATATTATTACCATTGATAACTTGCGGGAGAAACATATTGTTTTAGCCCGCAGCAGGTTTTTTTCCACTTAATTCAGGTCCGGTTTCCCGTCATTTTCCAAACGTGAAAAACATGGCAACGGAGGCGGCGCCCATGGCAATAAAAGTGACCCAGAGCAGGGAAGATGACAGCAGTCCGCTTTTGTGTTCGCCCATGATTTTTTCGCTGCGTGAAATTTTAATAATAAGGAAAAGTAAGGGGACCGCTGCCACACCATTCAATACGGCGGAATACACCAGCGCTTTTACCGGGTCGATGCCAATAAAGTTGATTATTAGTCCGATAATGGTAGAAACGATGATCACCCCATAAAACCCGGGAGCGCGTTTAAGTTTAAAGTTCAGGCTGGCCTTCCATTCAAAGGCTTCTGAAACAGCATAGGCAGCTGATCCCGATAATACCGGAACTGCCAGCAGGCCCAGGCCGATGATACCCACTGAAAAGATCAGTTTCGATAGGAAACCGGAGTTAGGAAATGAGTGTACAAGCGGCTCAATGGCTTTTGCCGCATCGGCTGCGGTGTTAATATCTTTTACTCCGTTTTGATGTAAAACAGTTGCCGCAACCAGCAGAATGCTCCAGGTAGTTACCTCGGAAATGATCATGCCGGCATTGTTATCGATGCGCATCCGGTGGATAATGCTCCTGGTGATCACATGATTGCCATTATGGTTGGGATGCTTCTCGTTTTGCTCTTCCACCTCCTGCGATGCCTCCCAAAAGAACATATAGGGGGATATGGTCGTACCCAGTACACCGGTGATAATGAACAGGAAGGCGAAAGTGAATTCAACGTGCGGAACTACGGTAGCTTTTAGTACCGTTAGCCAGGGCTGATGGACAATAAATACGGTTATTGGATAGGCCAGCAGCGCCAGTGCAAGCCATTTTAGTATTTTTGAATAAACCTTGTAACTGGTATATATTTCCAGAAGCAGGATAATGACAGTAAACAGAAGCGCCATGACCACAAAAGGACCGGGCAGCAGCAGTTGAGCCGCTGAGGCCATGGCACCGATATCAGCACCTATATTGATGGTATTGGCAATCACTACCAGCCCTACCACCGCATACAGGACCCGTTTACTGTAATGTTCCTTTACTACAGCAGCAATCCCTTTGCTGGTTACCAGGCCTATGCGGGCGCAGGCTTCCTGAACGGCAGCCATGAAAGGGAGCATATAAAGGGCTGTCCAAAGCTGGCCATAGCCAAATTGGGCGCCGGTTTGCGAATAGGTCGCTATACCTGATGGATCATCATCCGCAGCTCCCGTTGTAAGACCCGGCCCCATTAGGGTAAGAAATCTCCAAAACCGTTTTCTTTTAAACGAACTGCCGTTTTTTTCCATGGGATTTACCAAAAGCTGAATTAGGTATAATCGATATCTATTGCGTACTAAAAGTACGATTGTTTTTCTTTACTCAAAGTTTTTTCCTTCGGTCGAACTTTTCCAGTTATCAGAACGGAAGGGGCTGAGGGGAAAACCCTCTTTACTGAACACGTTTGCATCTACAGGGGCATCGGTCCAGCCGTAGCGCACTGCAATGGGCCGGACAACCTTGTCGCACCAGACCCTGATCCTGTTGCCGCCAACTACAACCGCCTGGGCATAATAGAATTTATGGTCAGCACCAGCGAGTTCAAATCCCCTGATGTATCCGTATTTATCTTTTACCATCAGGCCGTCTTCCGTATGGCTGAAGCTGATTTCGGCCTTGCCCGCGTCAAAAACAGCCGAGAGGAACTGCGGGCTTTCCTTGAAACCAGAAAGTTTATAGGCAAGGCTCAGCGCTTTATTTGCAAGCCTAATGCCAACATCAGCCTTGTCTTTGGGATGAATATTATTAGCGTCCCCAATGTCGGTTGATACGGCCATACCCGTATTGGGCAACTGCAGGGTAAGGCTTTGGGCTTCCCGCAATTCGGCCCACGCGCTTCCAATATCACTTCCCTGCGAACTTCCGAATGATGAGAGCTGAACGAACAGAAACGGAAAATTCTTTTTCCATTTCTGTCGCCAGTCGTTTATCATCAGTGGAAACAGATCGCGGTACTGGTAAGCCCGGCCGGTATTGGCTTCACCCTGGTACCAGATCACGCCCGATATGGCATAAGGGACCAGGGGATTTACCATCGAATTGTACAGGCCGAATGCAGTATTGTTGGGCAGGAAATCGAAATGATAGGGTTTGCCCAGGTCAGGCATATTGCGCCAGTTGTTATCGGCCAGATTGATGGCCGTATCCGGGAAGCTCAGGTAAAGGTCATTGCCCAGTCCGTTGAGCCCGATGCCAAACCAGGACGGGTCTTTTTGGCCCGAACGGAAGTTGATGAGCAGGCTGTTCTCGCCGTCTTTCCAGGTGCCCGCGGGAAGTTCGATCTGGTAACTGGCAGGTAGCGCACCATCTCTAACCAGTTTGCCGTCAATATAAATGGCCAGATCAGCATCAGTTTGTCCCAAACGCAAAGTTGACCTGTGCCGGGTATCCAGGCTGTCCAACCTGATGGTGCGCTGCATGAAACCCTGGCCGCGGTAGGAGTAAAGCCCCTGCCATTCCCAAGCCCCGGGGGCGCTTCCTTTTTGCCAGGAATTGAAAAAAGAGGGCGGCCGGCTTGCCAGTTGCGGTGCCGTGTAATTCACCAGCTGTCCCTTGTCGTAAGCATATTCTTTCAGGCCTTTGTCGATTCGGGTCCTTACCCCATCCCAGCTGACTGGCAATCCTTCGGCCGCAGGTTTCAGAGCCTGGCTGGCCATCATGGCATCCCTTGAGGTCCAGTCTTCGGCCTGGGTTCCACCCCAGCTGCTGTTGATCAGCCCGACAGTGACATGTAGCTGCTGGGATAGTTTTTTCGCGAAATAATACCCAACCGCCGTGAAGTCGCCAATTGTCCCTGTATCGGCTTTTACCCAGTTGCCACCCGTAAGGTCTTTCTCCGGCTCGAGGCTCATCTTATCAGGAACCTTGAAATGCCGGATGTTCTCCCGCGCAGCATTTCTGAGTTCAGCATGATACCCGGAGGCGTCCCTCAGCGTCAGTTCCATATTGGATTGCCCCGAGCAGATCCATACTTCGCCGAGCATGACGTCACTATAGCTAAGCGTTTGTTTTCCCGAACGGATCTGCATGGCGAACGGTCCGCCGGCCGGCATGGCCTTTAGCCATATTTTCCAGCTGCCTTGGGCGTCAGCTTTGGCGCTCAGGTTTTGTCCATTAAAACTAAGGGTGACCTTGGTGTTTTTGCCAGCCCAGCCCCAAACGGGCACTTGCTGGTTGCGCTGTAATACCATGTGATCGCCAAACAATTTAGCGGTACTCAACTGCGCCTGGCTTTGAGAAAGAAAGCAGGACAAGATTGTAGTAACAAGAAAATACTTCATGTGGTGACTGTTGAATTCGAAGCGACAATATAATTAATAGGTTCTGAATGTAAGCCTAAAAATGTCGTTGCGACAGCAGTTGGGAGTAGCGGGTTGGGATGCGATCAGCCTAAGCGCTAACTCGCAGAAAGAGCAGCGATGTTAAATTGACATCGTGTTGTGTATCTCCAGGCTTGCGCATACCGAGGTGCCTTTGATTAAAAGTATCTTTTCGGAATTTCTGGTTTGATATTTATTGTCACGATAGTCGTCCACTACGGCAAAAAGCTGCGACATATCCGTTTCGATATGCCAGTCGTCCGGTATGGTTATCGTAATTGCGCCAAATGTTTGTGAGATATCCAGTGTGGCCGTTCCTGTCATGTCAGCATGGGTAAAGTCGAGTTCAGTGCTTCCGAACACGTTGCTGATCCTGCCGCCTTTAAAATCTTTCGAAAGGACATTTCGTTCAATTCCGCTAAAAATGGAAGAAATATTGATGTGATCCTCGCTGCTCGGTATAACTGTCGGTTGGAAGTTCATAGCCTTGATTATTGATGTTAGTCAAAACTAAGGCGATATTGTAAGGAACAAAAGTTAAATCTTGTTAAATGTTGTTCCGGATCGGTGAATGGGTGGATCCGGTCGGTAAAAAAATTGCAGGATCTCGTTTTGCACGCATCCGGACCACCACAGCCGCCATTTATTTTGTTTCATGATTCAATTTTTTCGTTTCATGAATTTCCGCTGATTTCCGCTTTTGTTCCTATCAGATTCATAATTAAGGGGATGACGGTTGCAGATTTAAATCTGCAACCCAATAGCCTCCGTCCGGCTGTTTTTATGTAATAAATACCCGCGTACTTTGTAAAGGAAAATTTACCAAAATCTAGGGTCTGGTTTATGAAAAATATACTATTAACCATCATTTCGGTTGGGGCATTAGTAGGTCAATGCCTGGCCCAGGGTGAACCAGCTCCGGCGCTTAATGCTCTGGCTGATGTAAGCCATCTGAATATATTCACGGCGGACACTGCAGCAAGCTTACTGCTATCGGATAAAAAGGAACAAAAGGTCCTTGAAGCGCCTTGGTATGTTCAAAAATTCAGCGTATCGGCCGGTTTCTTTTTCGCCGTAAATAGTACTGATGTTACGGTTAATGCTCCCAACAGCAATCGCGGCACAACGGTTAGTTTTGAAAATGATCTGGGATACCTGCAAACTTCCCCCACTTTTTTAGGTGACGTCCAGTGGCGTATATCCCGGCGGTCAAAGATCGAATTGAGTTATTTTGGTATTGACAGAAGTAAAACGCGCACCTTGCAAAAGAGTATCAATTTTGGGGATCAGACCTATGATGTAGATGCTACGGTCAATACTTTTTTCAATACAGGTGTATATCGTTTGTCCTATGGATATGCTTTTTTTACCGGGAAGAAGGGGGAGTTTGGTGCGATGATCGGTTTTCACATCGTAAAGGCCAGTGTAGGTATAGGACTGGTTGGCCAAAACATCAGTAAGAGTGCCGGCAATGATTATGCGGTTACTGCTCCCTTGCCGGATATCGGTTTGTGGGGCGGGTACGTAATCAGCCCACGCTGGGCAATCACCGGAGAGATTGGGTACCTGGCTTTGACGATCAACAATATCAATGGACGAATTGCTACAGGCAATTTTGGACTTACCTATAATGTAGTCAATAACCTCAGAGCGACCTTAGGTTATAACGGCTTTAACTTTAAAGTCAGTGCAGAAGAAACCCACCTGGATGGCAGTCTGAAATGGGGTTATAATGGCCCGTCGCTGGCCATCACGTTTGCATTTGGCAGCAAGGGCTGGCAATAATTTGCTCAGTCTTTTCCTATAAATGGTTTATAGATTATTTACCGGCGGCCGCTTAGCATTATAAATCCCTGCGCAATAGGAATAATAGGAAAAGAACAGCAGCTGGAACGGTTGCTGGGTTTACAATATAAAGGCTTCAGCGACTGCCTTGCCTGAAAAATTGCAAGTCCCACGAAGTTTCTTTTATTGAAGGAGTTCCCCCGGGGAAATCCGTTTTTTAGCAATCACAAAACATGTGAATATGAATCAACAGTTTACCCGTAAGCTCGTCAGCCTGTTACTATTAATGATACCAGCCATTGTGAATGTCGCTGCTCAGCAGGAAACGGAGGCCTCAGATCTGGCAAAAAAACTGGCGAACCCGGTTGCAGACCTGATAAGTGTACCTTTTCAGAATAATACCGATTATGGAATCGGACCCAATAACGGATCTAAAAACACATTGAATTTCCAGCCCGTCATTCCCATAGAGCTTACCCCGAAGTTAAATATGATCGTTAGGGTCATTTTGCCCATCATAGCCCAACGGAATATTACCGGGCCCGCTACCAGCCAAAGCGGCCTGAGTGATATGACGCCCACTTTCTTTTTTACCCCAAGCGCGGTAAAAAATGGCCTTATCCTGGCAGCAGGTCCGGTGTTTTTGGTTCCAACGGCGACTGACAAGAATCTGGGAACCCAGAAATTTGGCATAGGTCCAAGCGGACTGGTCCTTAAGCAATCAGGACCTCTTACTTACGGCCTGCTATTTAACCAGATATGGTCTGTCGCTGGCAGCGCAGACCGGGCTGCGGTAAATCAATTATTTCTCCAGCCGTTTTTTGCACACAACTGGAAGAGTGGGGCGGGTTTAGGCATCAACGCGGAATTGACCGAGAACTGGCAGGCAGGGACATTTACCGGATTTCTCAACCCGATCATCAATGGCGTGACAAGTCTGGGAAAACAAAAGGTGCAGCTAGCAGTAGGCCCGCGAATTCCCATTGCGGGCCCTTCTGACTTTAAACCGGATTTCGGCATCAGGGCGGTGATTACCCTGATATTTCCGAAATAGTCCTGGAATGATCTGGATTTTAGGGCGTTACCGTGTATAGGCGGGGCTATACAGCATGTTCGAGTTCTGCTTCTAACTCTGCCAGTTTTGCCTTATGCTTTTCGATCTTGTTTTTCAGACGGGCTATTTTCAAATCTCTGAAATGATTGCTGATATCCTGCCCCATGGCCTGCAGCTTCGATTTTGTTTCTGAAACAGCATGCTTTGCTTTATATTCCAATTCCGTGATTTTTGCCCTTCTTTTCGCTTTCAGGTCGGCTATTCTGGTTAGAATATTTGCTTTTTCCTCTGTTGTGGCCAATTTTATTTTTAGTCTTTCATCCGCTATTTCATCATCGATACCTTCTATTTCCTCGTCCTGGTACTTGTCGTATTCATAATCGACATCACTTCTGATTATTGACGCCCCCAGGGGTAAGAAAATGCTGTCAATATATGCCTCACTATCTTCTTCCACCTCGGCAATAATAGCAAAAGTGCCAGGTTCCATTTTATTGATGACGTTCGAGCCGAATTCGCTGGTGAAACTGTAATGATCTAGTTCCAGAGCAGCGCCGGTCAGCGAACCCGTAAACATGCCTACTGCCATCCCAACCGGGCCGGCAAGAGCTCCGATCAAAGCGCCAATCGCCATCCCGGATATGGTCCGCAAGCCTTCCTGGCCTTCAGCCTTAACTTCTTCGGCTTTACCACCCAGATCCTTTTTCACCATTACCATTTCGTACACGGTAATGCTTCCGTAAGATTCAAGTTCCGTCAATTTGCGCGCAGCGCCAACTGCCTGTGCTTCTCTTTTAAAAGAAGCGACCAAAATGTTTGCCATGTCTTGTGCATCTAGTTTTCAGCCTACTCTAAAAAGTTTTCGGCTTCCCTTTTTTGAAAAAATTTCTGTTAATCGGTTTCAGGTCTTTTTATTTTGCCCAGCAGCATCATCCGCGAGATAGAATTTTTGTTGTAAGAACAAAATCTACTTATCTATCGGTGCCTGAAAAATGCATTTTGTTGTTTCTGATAAACTGATTCCCTTTTAAAAGGTTTCAACAAAATGAACAAACATCAGGCCTGGGAATACGCCCTTTGCTGCCACACGGCTAGCTCTAAGCTCAGCATGAAGGAAGACGAAGGCTTGTCAACCGTTAACATTCCCAAAAAAGAATAGGAAAAACAGCCCAACAGGGCTGGGGTGAAACAGCCGGCGGCGGCCTGAATCTAGGCCTATAAGGTTGTCCATAGGAAATTTCCTTATTTTTATTTTTTAATATTGAGTTAAAAAAATTTCACCAAATAGCCTATTGTCAAAACTAAAATTTAAATATTTTAATTCCTGATCTAAATAATATACATGGTGAATAGTTATCAACTAAAAAATCGGGGACATGCTGACGAGCGATCTCATACCAAATATTACCTCGAAATAACAGCATCAGTGCGGTTTTTTTTAAATTACTGATTATCAACGGGGTGATAATTCCGGGATTTCGGACAGGTCGTAAATTGCACCGGTAAATATTAGCAACCTTTGTTTTGGCCAATTTCACATCTCCATTGGCTTAATTATTGGAAACCTTCCCGCAGAACGGAAAGCACACGAGATGATGGAGACTTTACAAATAGATGTGATGCCGACTCTGATTGCGGAGCAAGATCACGTAATAACAAGCAACTTAGAACAAAGCATTAATTTACAAGCCAGTCAAATCCCCTATATAAGCGCGAAAGTCAGGGTATTAAAAAGATGCTTTGATGTTGTTTTCTCATTGGCAATACTGATAATCGGATTTCCCGTTTTCATATTGATTTATCTGGTTACCAAATTAACATCCCAGGGGCCCGCTTTTTATAAACAGGAGCGGTTGGGGCGATATGGCAGGCCCTTTTATATCTATAAATTCAGAAGTATGATTCTGGATGCCGAAAAATTCGGGCCTCAACTAGCGAAACAAGATGATCCCCGGGTTACTCCCTGGGGCAGGATAATCAGGCAAACCAAAATGGATGAGCTGCCGCAATTCTGGAATGTTTTAAAGGGGGACATGTCGGTGGTCGGCCCCAGGCCTGAAAGAAATCACTTTGCGGAAAAAATTATCAATAAAGAACCAAGCTACAAAGAGCTTTTATATATAAGGCCTGGTATAACCTCAATCGGCCAGGTGGAGTTTGGTTATGCGGAAAATGTGGAGGAAATGTGTCATCGTTTAAAATATGATCTTCGCTACTTGAAAAAAATCGGATTAAATTCTGATCTGCAAATTATATGTCAAACGATCAAAGTAATGACGCAGAAGAAAGGCAGAACTTAAAGCCGCAGCCCCGGACATTGCAGGCACTTAGTTAAAATAATAAGTAAGATTGATATTGGAATGCAGGTTCATGCTGTTGCCGGCTTTATATTCATAATTTAAAGACCACACAGGAGCTAACGCGGCCGAGATGACATACCTTTTAATTCTGTAGTTGGCATAAAAACTGCTTGAAAAATCGACCCAGTGGGTACGGAAATTATCGGTACCGGCGAAGGCCATATAATAGAGGTCATTATTGTGTACCAGCCTTTCGAAGTCTATTCCAAATGAATTGTTATCTTTCAGGTAGCTGATGTCAAATGTAAAACTGTTACTTCCTGGCCCAATTCCTGCGCCTATATATCGTCCCTCGTTGGTATAACCGTCTCTGGGACTGGAAAGGTGGACGTACCAGCTGGGTTCAGCCCGGAATAAATAGGTAGGCGGATTTTGTAAATGGGTTAGCTCTACACGGACCTGAATCAATTGCTGCCTGCCGATATCAAACAGTCTTGCACCGCCCAAAGTATAGGCGCTGGAATGTTCGGGTTCCTGCAGCAAATCGTTCAGGCTGCCTGCCCTGTCATTTCTTGCCCATTCGAAATAAATCTCGGATTTGTATTCGGGGAAAACCTGGCGTGCGTTTATGGAAAATGCAAAATCCTGGCTATCGCCATTGGCATTACTGCCGGAAATGGTATTGGCATTATTCGAGGACCCGGCAATAACCGGTATAAGCTTACTTAAAATACCCCTTTGGCTGTAAACAGAATCCTTGTTCAAGTAGTCGTAAGCCGAGAAGCCCAGGTATAAGCCCTTTATCCATTTAGGCTGCCAATTTATGGTTAACGCAGAAATGTAGCGGCTGACAACCGGTTTGGCACTATATAAATTTTTTCCAAATTGCAGTTTGCCTGTATCCAGGGGAGGGTAACCCGACTGCGATAAATTACCACCGATCAGCTGCCACTCAAAAGATCCAATCGCGGTTTTCATGGGTGCAAATGAGTTCAACGTCCAATGAGGAAATCCCGGTGCGGAATTGCTCATTATGATCGCATTTTGCACACCTGGTCCCCACCACATATTTTCAGTAGAGATACCGAGCTCTATATTGAAATAATGAATACTGACCTTCGACTGACCCGGATAGAGGTGCTGCAATGAATTATTTCCAAATCTTTCGGGAGCATCAATGCCATTGACCGTGTTAAAATAGGCTCCTAAAAGCTGCGGGGAATTGTTATGACCCTGCACATCAGCAAAAGTCGGGAAATATTTATTTTGCGCATAAACGAATTGGGGATTGAATTGCATGATCAGCGGACCTGCCTGGACAAAGACACCTGCGCTGATAGCAGTCTGATAGCCGGCAGCCGGGTACAGTTCCGAATTATTATAGCCAAAAGGTTTACTGGTATTATATTCATTAAGCCAGCGCAAGGCAAGCGGATGCACGATGGCGGGAATTCCAAATAAGCTGGTTTCCGTTGTGCCGCTTTTACCAAGGGTCAGGTTTTTCAGCGTGGAATCAGTCTTTGTCTTGTTCCAGTCTAAATTAACCGGTCGAATAGTGAAGGAGAGCGGATTTTCGTTTTTGCCCGTAATCTGATCTCTCCTTGCTATATCTTCAAGGTAATTATCCCCGACAGGTATGGTCTGAGCAAAGCTTATGTTTTTTACGAAAAGAATGGTAAGGAGTACGAGCAGAAATTTTTTCATGGAATAATAAAGAATATAGCTTAAGCTTTTTTGTTTTCGGTCAAATTTGTTCAGCTGGTTGATACGGATTGCATAAATCAACTGAAACCGGCTGTACAAAACTTTAGTCCCTGACACTGCCTTGTTTATCCAGATAAATCAATAATTGTGATGCCCTTTATAAATCTTTAAATTCCATCCTCAATCAACTTTCCATGTATTAAGGCAGCGCAAATATAATCAGTTTCAAAGTAGATTCTAAGAATGTTTGATTGATAACCAGCTGGTTCCAACCGGGATAATTCCCCATGATTTAAATTTCTGGTAAGCAATAAAGGACCGGGGGGTTAAAACAAAAAAAAGCTTTCGGGTATTTATATACAACTGAGACAATATGTTATTTGCAGAGGAAATGCCTAAATATTCAATCGGCCAGATACGCCTGAATTTGCTTTCGACCGCGCCCTGCCGCTGAATGAACGCAAATTAGCCTTTTATCAATTTATCAATGGAAAAAGCTTTGCCTCAGGCGCTTTATAAATTGACGATAACAATAATCCTTGTTTTTTTTGTTCCGCTGGCGAACCATGCACAACTAATTTATCAGCCTTATTCTTATCAATTTTACCAAAAGCTGGACAGGGCATTTTATTCAAGAGCCAATTGCCCTGAATGGTCAAAATATTTTCAGCCCTATACCACCGCGGTACAGGCATACGATAACTACGTCGGGCGGGGCGCCTCAGGACCGGTTTTTATTATGCGCAGGGGAAGGTTGCCATTCTCATTAATCCTAAATATAACCTGAGATTGGAATTGAGCGGAATATATCGAAGTGAAGTGAATGCGGAAAAAAACAGCAAAACAACGATGCTATCTATCGGATTGCGCAGTTCATTCAAAAATATTTATAACGAATTTTAAGGATTTGGCGATTTTGAAACGCTGCCAAATAGATTTTTAAAACCAACGCCGGGAATTTAACTTATGTATTCAATGCTGTTATTGTGATGTTACGCGCTAAATTCAAAGTTCTTTTCCTCCTGCTGATGCTGATTTTTGCTGAACAGCCGGCCTTGGCGCAGCAAAGCAGCAGCAAGGTAAATAATGTTCATACCCCTGAAGAATTCGGCGCCGTGGGTGACGGTAACAGCGACGACACAAAGGCGTTAACCAGGGCGTTAAATTCTGGATTTGCAATTGCATTTCATCCCGGCAGTACCTATATGATCTCCAGTACGATCCGGGTACGCCATATATCAGGCAAAACATTTGATCTGAAGGGTGCGACCATCCTGCGGCCCGCGGGTATGATCGGACTTTCGTTCGAAAATTGTTCGTCGGTCGTTTTGCGCTCAGGGAAAATCGTTTGCCGGGCGCTTGCGCCCACGCGGTCCGACTTTGAAAACTGCATCAACTATGTGCAGTGCAGGGACGTTTCAACAACCGGCATGTTTATCGATGGGTCGGGCGAGATGGGCATCGTATATATTAATTGCATCGGCGTCACCGTATCGAATGACACGGTAAAGAATTGCTATCGGGATGGCATTCATGTGGTCTATTGCGCCAATGTCCGCATATTTAATAATTATCTGGAGAACATCAGCGACGATGCGATTGCCTGTCATGACTATGGAACTGCGTCGCAGAAAATCTTTCTGAAAGCCCATGGGTTTGCCCAGGCCAGTAATATCAACATTTACGCCAATACGGTTTCCAATGTTTTTCAGGGAATAACTTCTATTGCCTGTAAGAATGTCAATATTGCCCAGAATCACATTTCAGGCACAATCGCAGCAGGGATCGCGGTTTTCAATTCCCGGGCACTTAATCCAGGCGGCATGGCCAGTGTCAAAATGGCTACGATAACGGGTAATGAGATTGTTGACTGCGGAATTGCCCAATTCATTCTGGGAAAGAGCTATATGAACAATAATCAGAACTCTACCGGCAGAGCGGCAATATTTGTAGGAACGCTGGGGCCCGAAAGCCAGCTGGACAGCGCCAGACGTCTGTCGCAAGTATCGGTAACCGACAATAAAGTGACCAATGCAGGGGTGAACGGGCTCTGGTTCTGCGATATTGATGACGGAAACCTGACGGGAAATACGTTTACGAATTGCTGTATTGAACATTCCTCGTTTTCGGGAACTGTTTGCGCCATTTACCGCATCAAGGGGGCCCGGCTGTCAAATAATCAAACCATTGATAACAGGCTGAGCAAAATGCATCATTATGGTTTTGATCTTCGCAAAGTCAGCGGAAATGTTACCGGGCTCAGCAACAAGGGGTGTCTGGCCGGAAATCATATTGTTGAGGTACGCCCCTCAAATAAATAGTTAAATAGATTTAGTCATGCTTATAAATGTTAAATTCAAGGTCGTTGCCTTAACCGAAAGATAAATTGCTGCTTTTATTTTTAAATTTATGCAGCTGCAGTTCGTGTTTAAATAAGGTACCCGATGGCCAGGATTCAAATATTGCTTTTAAATAATATTGAAAAAATACCTGTTCCTGTTATATTTTTAATATCAGGAACGTAATTGTTAGTTCAAACTCATTCAATTTTAATTATCATTGCTGGGAATTGAACAATATAATTGAGTGAATTCTGCTATTTACCTGTATATAAAAACATTATGAGATCTTCAAAGCCTGCCTGGGTGATTTTGGTACTGATCGTTTTCTTAAGTACGCTTAACGTTATTGCTCAGAATATTCCGCAGGGTATTCCTCAGAATCTTTCAAATATTAATGTGGATGAACTCTCGGATAATCAGATACGCCAAATGCTCCAGCAGGCACAATCTGCCGGCCTGACTGATCAGCAGCTCTACCAGCAGGCGGCAAACCGGGGTATGCCACCGGATCAGGTGAACGAACTTCAAAAAAGAGTGGAAACGATCCGCCAATCAACCACCGGCTATGAGAATAAAAATCTTCCGGATACCTCTATTCAGCGGTCAAGAAAGTTAAACTATAAAAGCGACACAACGTCCGATACGATAGTTTCTACGAGGCAAAAATATGCCGCCAGAGAGATCTTAAACAATCTGCAGCCCAAAATATTTGGCGCCGATCTTTTCAGAAACAAGAATTTAACCTTTGAACCGAACCTTAAACTGGCAACGCCGGTCAATTACATCCTTGGACCGGAAGATCAGCTTAATATTAATGTTTATGGTATTTCCTCGGCAAACTGGAAGCTCGATATTTCGCCAGAAGGCAATATCAATATTCCCGGCATCGGTCTGATAAACGTTTCGGGCAAGACCATTGAACAGGCAACTGCCCTGATAAAAAACCGGCTGGCGGCTGCCAGGTATGCTGTAGGAAAGGGAACCAGTGTTCAGGTTAGTCTGGGCAACATACGAAGTATCAAGGTAACCATCCTTGGCGAAGTTTTCAAACCGGGCAGTTATACACTGCCGTCGCTGGCAACCGTGTTTAACGCATTATATGCTTCGGGCGGCCCCAACGATAATGGCTCTTTCCGCCAAATTGAAATCATCCGCGACAGCCGCATCATCCGGCGGCTGGATATTTATGATTTCTTATTAAAGGGAGACCAGAAAAATAATATTCAGCTCCAGGATCAGGATATTATCCGGATTCCTGCCTACCGCATAAGGGTGGAAATGGCCGGCGAAATAAAGCGGCCCGCATTGTATGAAGTTCTGCCAGGAGAAACATTGCAGGAACTTATCAGTTTTTCGGGGGGCTTTACTGACATGGCCTATACTTCACTCATAAAAGTGACCCAGGTAAGTGACCAGCAAAAACGTTTGACGGACGTTGCCGAAAATGACTTCAAAAATTATATCCCGCTGCGCGGCGATAAATATGTAATAGAACATATTTTGGACCGGTATGAAAATCGTGTTTTCATTAAAGGGGCTGTTTTCAGGCCGGGGCAGTATGAGTTGCAAAATGGAATGACCGTATCTCAGCTGATCAAAAAAGCGGCAGGGCTTAAAGAGGATGCCTTTACGGGCAGGGGCAGCATCACCAGGTTGAAACCCGATAATAACAAAGAGCAGATAGCTTTCGATATTGCGGAAGCACTGAATAATCCCTCGAAAGACATTCCATTGAAAAGGGAGGACAGTGTGGTCATTTCCTCGACTTTTGATCTTCATATGAAATACAAAGTGACCATAAAAGGCGAAGTGAGAAAGCCGGGTGAATTTGTCTATGTGGACAGTATGAAAGTGGCCGATCTGATTATTAAGGCGGGCGGCTTTACGGAAGGTGCCAGCGCCAAGCGTGTGGAGGTTTCCCGCCGTATTTTTGACAGTGATCCGACAAAGAAAAATAGCCGGGTGGCCCAGGTGTACAGTATAGACCTGACCGAAAAATTGAAAGCTGAAGATGCCAACTTTGCGCTCAAGCCCTTCGATATTGTATCCGTCTATACGCTGCCAGGCTTTGAGACTCAAAAAATTGTGAAAGTAGAAGGAGAGGTTATTTATCCGGGATATTACGCGATCCAAAAGAAAGATGAGAAGGTATCAGACGTAATAAAAAGGGCCGGTGGACTTACTGCTTCAGCTGACGTGGAGGGCAGTAGCTTAAAACGGGAAAATTCGGCCGTTTTGGGGGTCGATAAGAACAAAACCGATACGGCAGAGCTAACCAAGGAGCGCATGGCTAGGTTAAAGCGCCTTGAACTCACTTATAAGGATTCGACCGTCAATGATACAGCGGCCTTAAGAAATAACTTTGTCGGCATTGACCTGCAGAAGATCCTAAAACAGCCAGGCAGCAGCGAAGACCTGATACTGGAAAACGGGGACGTTTTGCGCGTGCCAAAACAACAGCAGATTGTGCGCGTCAACGGTGAAGTATTATACCCGAGCGCTATTGTCTACGCCAACGGGAAATCCTTCAAAGCCTATGTCCTGAATGCTGGCGGTTTTTCCCCGAGTGCGCTTAAAAGCGGTGCCTATGTGGTATATCCCAATGGCACGGTAAAAGGAACCCGGAAATTCCTGTTTTTTAATAACCGCCCTTCGGTGAAACCCGGAAGCGAAATATATGTGCCCAAAAAACCGGTTTCGAAAGCTAATACGCTGCAGAACGTACTTGCCTTTACGACGGCCCTGGCGTCAGTGGGTGCCATCATATTGGGCATATTAAGTCTGCATAAATAAACGATTTACACGATAATTTTTTATAAATATATATGAGCCAGGATAATGCGGAAAAAACAGACCAAAATTCGGATGAATTATCCTTTAAAGATATATTATTCAAAGTCCGGTCCGCAGTTAAATACCTTAAAAGCCGCTGGCTAACGATTCTCGTTGCCGGGATAATCGGAGCCTTAGTGGGTTTAGCCTACGCTACATTCAAAAAGACCCACTATACGGCCATATGTACGTTTGTACTCGACGAAGGAAATAAAGGCGGGGGACTTGGACAGTATGCGGGCCTGGCATCCCTTGCCGGCATTGACCTGAACGCCGCCGGAGGCGCCGGCATGTTTCAGGGTGATAATATTATCGAACTTTATAAATCGCGTTTAATGATCGAGAAAGCCCTGTTAAGCGATGCGGTTTTTGACGGGAAGCATGAGTTGCTGATTGACAGGTATATAAGCTTTAATAAATTGCGTTCCAGATGGAAAGAAAATGATCATATCGATAACATTTCATTTTCCGGAGACCCCGAAAAATTTGATCGTAAACAGGACAGCGTGATCACCGATTTGGTTGATTTATTTAACAAAAAGGTATTGGATGTTGTCAAGCCGGATAAAAAGTTAAGCATTATCTATGTAAGCGTCGTCTCGACGGATGAACTGTTTGCCAGGGCATTTGTAGATAAGCTGGTTGAAACGGTAAATAATTTTTATGTTCAGACCAAGACAAAAAAGACCTATCAGAACGTGCAGATTCTGCAAAGGCAGGCCGACAGTGTCAAGCGGGAATTAAATTCGTCGATATCAGGCGTAGCTTCAGCAATCGATGCTGCTCCCAATGCAAATCCTACTTTACTTGCCATCAGGGTGCCATCCCAGAAAAAACAGGTTGATGTACAGGCCAGCACCGCCATTTATACAGAGATCGTTAAAAATCTGGAGATCTCTAAAATTACCCTGCGACAGGAGACGCCGCTGATACAGGTGATAGATAGGCCTGTTTTACCACTGCATAATGATAAGATCTGGAAAATAAAAAGTACGCTTATAGGCGGCATTTTGGCTGCATTTATGTTATGTGCTTATTTAGTAGCAGACAAAATTTTAGAATATCTTAGTAAATAAGCATAGGTGCTGATTTCGGCACCAGGAATTCGAATGATAAACAGGGTGAGCATGCTGATTTCAGACCAGGATAGTAGGAACAGGCAAATTCAAATTAATACAATACTAAATATCTGTTTAAGAGGTCTGGGCATTTTGTGCAGCTTTCTGATCGTGCCTCTGGCATTGTCCTATATCGATAAAAGCGAATACGGTGTCTGGCTTACCCTCACGTCAATCATCTCCTGGATTTCTTACATGGATGTCGGTCTGGGTAACGGTCTTAGAAATAAACTTGCGGAAGCGATGGCCTCTGGGAACAAAGGCCTGGCTAGACAATACGTAAGTACCACCTATTTCGTATTTGCCGTTTTTCTGGGCTGTGTTTTCGCTGTTTTCGGTATAGCCAATTTCTTTTTGAACTGGAATCAGATATTAAAAACCGGAATAGCCCCCCAGACCCTGTTTTATTTGACCTATATCATCGTTTTAAGTTTTTGCTTCAGGCTACTATTCAATCTGGCCATTACCGTATGTGTAGCCATGCAAAAAGTATACGTCGATTCTCTGGTCAGTTTTTCCATAAACTTAATGACTCTGGCCGCGATATGGTTTTTGCCAAAATTTCATACCTCCTCGTTCAGTGTCTTTTGTATATCGCTGTCGGTAATACCGGTGCTGGTATTATTGATATTTAATTATGTATTATTTAATAATTCTGGTTTAAAATACTTGCTTCCCAAAAGAAAATACTTCAGGCGAAAACATATAAAGCCATTGTTAAACATTGGCGTTCAGTTCTTTCTTATTCAATTTGTCGGACTGATTATTTTTTCAACCGATAATATCCTCATTACACAATATTTTTCACCGGCAGATGTCACTGTATTCAACATTGTCTATAAATATTTCAGTATTGCCACTTTGGCCTTTAATATACTATTACTGCCCTACTGGTCGGCCTTTACCCATGCCTATGTAATAAAGGACATGGCCTGGATCAAAGGGGGGATCAAAAAGCTTCTTCTGTTTTGGGTTGTTCAGCTGGCAGGAATAACATTGCTGGTTGTTTGTTCCGGTATAGCCTTTCACATCTGGCTGGGCGGCAATATCAGCATTCCTTTGGCACTGGTAATTACGTTCGGGATATATTCGGCAGTCTATAACTGGAATAATATCTTTGCTTATTTTATCAATGGGGTCAGTAAAATCAGATTGCAACTGCTCAGCGCCATTTTTTGTGGAATCATTAACATCCCTTTATCTATTCTGTTAATCAAATATTCTTCGTTTGGCGTATCTTCAATTGTTATTGCAAATATCCTGTGTTTAGGCGTCAGTTCAGTCTGGTCTCCGATTCAATGTTATAAAATTATACATAATAAGGCCACCGGTCTCTGGGATAAATAAGATGGTCAAAGCGGGCAAAAGGGTTTAAGTATGAATATCAACGAAAAGGTAAAAATTCAGTCCTATTTTCAGGCAAGACAAGTAAATGAGGACTACTATAAGGAAGTTGATCTGCCCTTTTACCTCAAGCAGCAGCTGCCGGCAAACAAGGATGCAAAAATTCTGGATATTGGCTGCGGACTGGGACAAACGCTGGCAAAGCTTTCGCAGTACGGGTACACTTCGTTAACCGGTATCGATATTTCAAACGAGGCGATCATGGCCTGCAAAAACAAGAATCTTCAGGCTTTTCAAATTAATGATATTACCGACTTCGCTGCAATTGCGGAGGGAGGATATGACTTTGCGATCATGAGTCACGTTTTAGAGCATCTGGAGAAACCTAAGGTGATTCCGACACTGTCCTACATCAGGAATGAATTATTGAGTCCCTCGGGAAAGCTGATGATTATGGTTCCCAATGCACAGTCGCCTTCGGGAACCTATTGGGCTTATGAAGATTTTACGCATGATACCCTTTTTACCGCCGGCAGTCTGATTTATGTTTTACAGTCTGCAGGCTTTAACAGCATTGCATTCATCGATGCGAACGGTCTGGCAGAATTTGCCGGGATAAAAAAAGTCATAAAGCGGATTTTACTGAATTTATTCAAGCTCTCCCAGAAAGTGAAATTTATCAGTTCCGGGGCCACTTATCATAAACCCAGTCCGGTAATCTACACCTGGGAGGTTAAAGTTTTAGCAAGCTCAAAGATCTAAAATGCTTAGAAAGATAGGTATAGCGATTCATGTTTTATGGATAAAGACCAAACAGATCTTTAGGAGGCATCGCCCGGGTAATATTCTCATTATCAAGCCCGATGCTATTGGTGACTATATCCTTTTTAGAAACTTTTTGCAGGTTTTAGCCGGGGACGAGAAATATGCTGATTCCAAAATTACACTGGTTGGCAATACCATCTGGAAAGATTTTGCCTTGAAGTTTGATGCTGAGGCAATAGACAGATTTATTGCTGTAAATCATAAAACACTAGCCGGTGAATGGATTGAACTGTTCGATGAAGTGAATAAGGTTACCTATGATCTGGTAATAACCTTTTGCTATTCACGCAGTTTTATGACTGATATTATTGCCCTGACCGCGTCGTCGCGACGCAAGATCGGCTTAAGGGGAGATAATATCAGAATGAACGGATATTTGAAGTACTTATTTGACAAAACGGTTTACAATGATCTTGTTGACGTGCCGGGGGAATTAAAGACAGAGTTTGAATTCAATAGATTATTAGCGGAACATATCGTAGCCAGGAAGCTTGACATATCGCAGCCCATTTTGGATATTAAAGACTCAGCTGAACCGTTTGTGCCCGGCATCAATTCACCTTATGTGGTATTTGCGCCTGGCGCAGGCGTATGGAACAGGCAGCCCGATGCCACTACGCTTGGCAAAATCGCGGGTTTTGTTTTAGAGAAATATTCCCTTTGTTTTGTGGGCACGCCGGAAGAATCTGCGCTGGTTGACCAGATCATCCAAGGTCTTCCTTTACCCCGGCCCCAAAGCATTATTAACCTAACCGGTAAATTGCCTTTAAAGGAAATTCCGCAGTTGTTAAGCGGTGCCAAAGGCGTTATCTGCAATGACAGCGCCATCTACCATTTGTCCATGGCGCTGGACAGACCCACGCTCTGTATTGCAGGCGGGGGGCATTTTGACCGCTTTGTTAATTATACCCGTCACCAGAACCTTAAGATCTGTTACCAGCAGATGCCGTGTTTTAATTGCGACTGGTTTTGCGTATTTAAATTTCCGGATAATGGCCCTTATCCATGCATAGCAGGTATTGATACCGATTATATTCTGGACAACTTTTTGCAGCTGGAGACACTTTTTGGAGCTTAGGGCTGGAATTCAGATGATGAGATAAATTTGAGAAATGGATACAGTGATAAAAAATAAATAATAATGGACAATTGTAAAATTGCGGTTCGATAATTGCCGGGCACGAAGGCTTTTACACAATGCACAATGGAAAAGAATATTAATTCCAATAAGGTATCAATAAGTATTATAACAGTTGTTTATAATGATGCTCAGCGGCTGGAAGAGACCATTCGGAGCGTAATCGGTCATACATCTACTTCCCTAGAGCTTATTATTGTCGACGGCGGTTCAACCGACGGAAGCGTCGCGGTCATTAACAAATATAAGGATCAGATCGCCCGGTGGAGCAGCGAGCCGGACCAGGGTATCTATGATGCCATGAATAAAGGCTGGAGTTATGCCAGCCCCGATAGTCATATTCTTTTCCTGGGAGCCGGCGACACCATTATTGCTTTGCCCGCTGCCGGCGAACTAAGACCCGATTGCGTCTATTTTGGTGATGTGGTTTTAGGGAATCACGAAATTTATCCGGGAAAAGCCGACTTTCGGTTAAAGATCGGCAATACCGTTCATCACCAGGCGCTGCTCATTCCAAAGAAGCTGCATCCCATACCGCCATTTAATATTAGTTACAAGGTTTATGCTGACTTTGACTTCAATCAGCGCTTGCTGAAAAGCAAGGTCAGTTTTATTAAGTCCGTTCAGCTGAAATCTTATGTATCGCCTGATGGATTTAGTCAGCATTATAAAACCACGGAGTGGTACGATATTATAAAAAATAACTATGGCCGGTTTTATGCCGCATTAGGATATTTATATCACCGGTTTCAAAAGATCAGAAAAAAGACCCCAACTTATGAGTAAACTACTGAGCAGGCTCAAGGATCCCTCCAGGCTAATGCAGCACTTCTCCATTAAATATTTAGACAGGAAAATTAATGGATTTGCTGAGATCGAATCCTTTTTTAAGCAAAAAAAAGGCCTGGAAATAGGCGGTCCCAGTAAAATTTTTACTAAAGAAGGCTATATTCCCTTGTATCCTATAGTTGAGGTAGTCGACGGCGTGAATTTCAGTACGCAAACCGTTTGGGAGGACACGATTGAGGAAGGCAAGACTTACGACTTTGGGAGCGGTGTACTGGGTTATCAGTTCATTCAGGATGGAACCGATCTGAGCCAGATAGAATCGGACAGCTATGATTTTGTATTGTCCAGCCATAGCCTGGAACATATCGCAAATCCCATAAAGGCCTTAAAAGAATGGCTAAGAGTTATAAAAAAAGGAGGTGCGATCATCGTTATCCTGCCCGACAGCAGATATACCTTTGATCGGCGGAGGCCTGTCACAAAATTTGAGCATTTATTGAACGATGACCAGGATAATACCTCAGAAAGGGATTTAACCCATTTAGAAGAAGTAATTTCTTTGCACGATCTCGCCTATGATGATGGTATCGGGAGCCTCGAAGAATTCAGGAGCAGGTCACTGGACAATTTCAGCAACAGGTGTTTGCATCACCACGTATTTGACCTGTTGCTGATGGAACAAATTTTCGAATACTTTAATTTAAAAATCAAATTAGAAAATGTATCCCCGCCATTTAATTTAATCATGATGGGAATAAAAGAAAACATTTAATGGCATCCCTGATTTTAAGAATTTATTAAAAACGATTATTAGGCGATATGAACGAATTTAGTTATCAACTTAAGGGGCAACAGCTTGATATCCTCTTTGTTATGGTACTGTACAAGACTAAACTGGAGCAATCGGCTACGTACCTGTCTATCCTAGATTCGCTCGGCGGCACGGAGTATAATATGGATCTGCTGGTATATGATAACAGTCCTGATGCAGGAGCGTATCAGCTCAGCAAAGTGCCTAAATTAAATATTACCTATATCGCAGACCGGGCCAATAGCGGCGTTAGCAAGGCTTATAATACCGCAGCGGAACTTGCCGCTGAAATGAACAAAAAATGGGTATTGCTCTTGGATCAGGATACCGATTTCCCTGCCCGGACCATACCTGCCTATTTGGCGGCAATAAATCAATATCCTGATGAAAAGCTGCTCGCACCCATCATGACTACCGGTCAGCAGCACATAATATCACCATGTTATTTTAAATTTATGCGTGGATTCCGGGCGCAGCACATTACCCCGGGAGTGAACAGTCTGGATAAGTATTCAATTGTCAATTGCGGAATGTGCATTGATGTTAAAGCATTTAATAATAATGGCCGGTACAATGAACAATTGAAACTGGACTTCAGCGACCACGAATTTATCCGAAGGTTTAAAAGAAATGTCGGCTCCAGATTCGTGGTCATCGATCTAATGGTAAATCACCAACTGTCTACTGAAACAAAAAACAGCTTTAACACGGATAAGACCAGGTTTCATTATTATTTAAATGCGAGTGCCTTGCTTGGCGAGAGTTGGGCCGAGCGGTTGCTGCTCAAATTCAACGCGCTATTGCGGGCCTTTAAGCTGTCGCTGGTACACAGAACATTTTATTTTATCCAAAGCGCGCTGACGTTCAAAAGTTCTCAGCAAATAATTGATTAGCAAATCATGGAAGAACTTGTATTTTCATTTAGCCTGTTGATCCTGTTTGCCATAGCAGCAGGCGTATTTGCTATCAATTATTTTCTTCTAAGGAAATATATATTTTTCTGGTTTGATCCACTGCTCTTTTATATAGTATTTAACAGCGTCTCCACCGCTTTTGTGATCTACCTGTATTTTTGGGAAAAGCAGATCAAGGGTTTTTACATGTTTACTTTTGCCCTTTCTTCGGCCGGCCTTTTGATCGGACTTATTCTGGGTTCAAAAGCAGCGCTCAAAAAGATTTCGGCACAAAAAATCAATACTACTGTAGTCAGAAACTATGACGAGGTATTTGATATATTTATGGTGCTGAGCGTTTTTATCCTGATCGGCTCAAATATAGCTATGCTCATCTCGGTAGGCACTTTGCCGATCTTGTCGGATAATCCGAGTGTGGCAAAAGTTGAACTATACACAGGAGGCTGGGGACTGGTACGCCGGATCGACCTGGTACTGATCAATTTCATTTTTTCGATTGCATTGTTAAAATTATTTCATCCATTGAATAAAATTTCGCTTCAAAAAAAGGTGTATGGCAGCGCATGTATTCTCATTGCCATACTTATCCTGTTTACAATGGGTTCCAAAGGTTCCCTGATCAGTCTGCTCAATTCCTTATTCGGAATTTCCATCATCAACGTCTTTTTCAGCGCCAGAGTCCCGGCTGCGCAGCATAACGCGGGCAACTTGAAAAAAATAAAAATATTCGGAAAATATGCCTTTGTTGCCGCCCTGGCCTATATGGCAGTCGTCATTGTAAAAACAGGGGTCCAGACTAGTGCAACGAATTCGTTTGTTACCAGGCTGGTCGGCTCAGGCGACACGTTTTATTTTTTTTATGTGTATGATCTGTATCATAATTTCAAACTGGGGCCACTGGATTTTATCAGTCATATCATTAATCCCCTGCTGGGCTTTTTACGACTGGCGCCCTATGAATATCCCATTGGGGCCTATATTTTATACTATGCTATTGATTTTCCCCTGAGTTCCTTCGGCCCGAATGCCCAGCATCATATTGAAGGTTTATTATATTTCGGAAGGGCCGGTGCTTTTTTCTACTCCCTGGGGATCGGATTTATCATTGCCTGGATCCGCTTGTCCTTATTGAAAAGGGTACTTAAAAAGCCGGATTTTTTGAGGTTGGTTATCTATATGTCTTTTGTTTCAATTGCCGTGACGGCCGCAGTTGAACTGGATTATTTTTTGTTGTTGTTTTATGACGTAATCCTGTTTGGCTCCATCCTTTTTTTAATCTCACTGCTATTAACGAATTATCTGAAAAAAACAAAAATGGCTTCCAATGTGTAGGATCAGTGTATGTATGGCCACATTTAATGGTGAAAAACATGTGTATAAACAGGTAAGATCAATTTTAGATCAGTTATCGCAACAGGATGAATTAATTGTAAGTGATGACCGTTCCACCGATCGTACGGTTGCCATTATTCAATCTTTTAATGATTTAAGAATAAGAATAATTCAAAATGGAAATAAAAAAGGGCCGCCGGGTAATTTCGGAAATGCAATATCGAAAGCCAGGGGTAAATATATTTTTTTAGCCGATCAGGACGACGTGTGGCTACCCGGAAAAATCGAGAAACATCTAGCGCTTCATGGCTCATATGATTTAGTGATGTCAGATGCCATCGTAACCGATGATGACGGAGCGGTCCTGTTTGGTTCATTTTTTAAACAACGGGGATCTAGGCCTGGCTTGCTCCGTAATTTATATAAGAATTCCTATGTGGGCTGCTGCATGTCATTCAGCAAAAAGATAGCTGACTATGCGCTGCCATTTCCCCCTGGAATACACATGCACGACTGGTGGATCGGACTGGTGGCAGAATTGAAGGGCAGTGTGTTTTTTAGTGAAGATAAGCTGATGAATTATGTAAGGCACGAAAGCAATGCTTCGCCAACGCTTGGCAACAGCGGATATTCGGCCGGCCGGAGGATCAGAAACCGTCTGGTCCTTTTATGGAATCTGTTTTTTTTAAAATCTAGTTAACCTTAGGGGTGATTATTCATGTATTCATGGAATCTGCTATCAAATTTTCTATTTTAATACCTACGCTGAATGCGGGATCATTGTGGCCGTCCGTACTGGAAAGTATTGCCGGGCAAAGGGCTATGCCTTTTAGAAAAATCATTATTGATTCCGGATCCACAGACCAAACAGTAGAACTGGCAAGGCAGTACGATTTCGAGGTACATTCAATTGATAAGAAGGATTTTAATCACGGCAGGGTACGCCAGCAACTGGCTGATATGTCGACGGGTACAGAAGTAGTTGTATTTCTTACGCAGGATGCCATATTAGCCGATAACAGCAGTATAGAGCATATTGTTGCAATATTTAATGACACCGAAATAGGAGTAGCTTACGGCCGGCAGTTACCGCACAAAAATGCAGTCGTTCTGGAAGCCCATGCCCGCACGTTCAATTATCCTGCAGAATCACAGATATATTCAGCAAAAGACAGGGAAAGGCTTGGATTCAAATTGTTTTTTTGTTCCAATTCATTTGCTGCATACCGTAAAAGTGCTTTAAATGAAGTGGGCGGATTCCCCTTGGATTCCATCATGGGCGAAGACGCCATCGTCGCTGCAAAAATGCTGATGGCCGGATTTAAGAAAGCCTATGTTGCCGAGGCGCGGGTTTATCACTCTCACAGTTACAAGGCAAGCGAAGAATTCAAACGCTATTTTGACACCAGGGTTTTTCACGAACAGAATAAATGGCTGGTGGAGAAGTTTGGAAAACCGACAGGCGAGGGGATGAAATTTTTAAAATCGGAACTTCGCTACGTAATCAGGCATGACGCCAAAAGCATATTCAGGTCCGTGACCTCACTGGGGGCAAAGTGGCTCGGCTACTCCAGCGGCAAATATTACCAAAAGATGCCTTTAACGATTTTGAAAAAGCTGTCGATGCATAAATTCCATTGGAAGTAAGTTCCGTACTGCCGCCCGTCTCCCTTTAACTTCATTGAAAGTTATCCATAATGTGTTGATTTTGTGGATAAAAGTATTGAAAAATGGTCAATTAAATTTTTAGTTTGACTTTCATTTTGAATATCTTTACTTACACCATATTTCTTACCGATGAAAAATTTTTGTTGCATATTTTCAGGGAAGCCCCGGGCGGCTATTTCGGATATATTTTTTGGCACCGCTGTTATAGTCGGGGCGTGGAATTCGTAATATCCATTAAACCTGTGATTTGTGTCTGTTCTAACCGGTTTGGTTTTTGTTTTCGCAGTATGATCAATCAATAGATATTTTTCATACCGGGTTAATAGTTCGCAACTGGTCTGATTGTGATCCTTGCATGGGTATGTTCCTTTAAAGTATGAATAACCAGTACATCTCCCTATGTCATTCGCCTTTTTTAATCGTTTAAAGAAATTCATTTTCTTTTCCGATCTGCTCTTTTTAAATCTGGCTATTATCATAGCCCACTTCATATTATTTGGCGGGAGATATCCCAATCTGTCTTCGAAGACATTCATTTTCCTGGCGAACGCTTCATGGATAATGATATCCTCAATAAACGGAAGCTACAAAATCTTTCAGCCGTTTGACATCAATGCTATTGTCGACAAGTGTCTGATGACCCTGCTTTACCTGTCGTTGTGGGTATTCGGAATAATTTATTTTTTCAAAATTTCCAATATTTCGCGTGGCCTGGTCATGATTACGCTTTTGGTTTTTTTTATAGCCTTAGTCGCTCAAAGAATGTGGCTCGTGTATTTTTTCGGAACTTCCAGGAGGGATCATTTGAACAGGAAGGTTGTTATCCTTGGCAATAAATTAATTGCAGATAGTGTAATCTCCGTTTTTTCCCGGCACCCGGAACTGGGTTACCAGGACTATAAATTCCTGGAGGGAAATGAATTCCTCACGGACATGTCCAATTGGGAGCAGCTGCTGGCTGAAAAGCCCCCTGAGATATTTGTTTGCTATAAGGAAATGAATATCGCGCTGATAGATAAACTGATTCAATTTGGTGAGAAGAATTCCATCAAGATCAGTGTAGTCTTTGACTCGATCTTAAATGATAAAAAAAGGCAGTTGAATTTTGACGAACTGCCTATTCTGCATTTCAACAGTCAGCCAGAGACCGCCCTGAGAATAAAAGTTTTCAAACGCTCGTTTGATATTTTGTTTGCTGTTATGCTCATGGTTATCGGCGCCCCGCTGTTTGTACTTTTGTATCTGATAACCCGAATGAGTTCCCGGGGCAAAGTTTTTTACAAGCAAGAGCGTATTGGCAAAAACGAAAAGCCTTTTTTCATTTACAAGTTTCGGAGCATGTACAGTGATGCGGAGAAGTCTGGTCCACAGCTTTCCAGCGATAACGACCCGCGGATTACCAAATGGGGAAACATCATGAGAAAAACCAGGCTGGATGAATTACCCCAGTTTTGGAATGTATTAAAAGGCGAAATGTCGATTGTGGGGTACCGGCCCGAACGGAAGCATTTTATTGAAGAGATCTGTAAGAAGATCCCTGAATATAAGAGCATGCTTGACCATAAGCCCGGTATCACTTCTCTAGGCCAGGTGCACTATGGCTACGCTCAGAATGTTGACCAGATGTGCGAACGCCTTAACTATGATTTACTTTATTTCCGCAACGTCAATCTGGATTCCGATATAAACATCATTCTCAAAACCGTCAAAGTGATGGTAAAAGCGAAAGGGAAATAGCCAGATACATTGATTTTTTATCAGTTGCCGAGAATAGCGGAAAGCTCCCGGATCAATTAGTTTCAGATTATAAGCTGCAACCCCTTTATTAACCGTTGGCTTTAGGTAAGGGAAATATGTCAGTAATTTGGCCGCAGTACATGTGCAATGATAAGTTCAAGTCGGCGTATCGCAAATGGTTGCTTAGTTTCGAATTATTTTTAAATTTTTTAAAACCTGTAATAGCGGGTAATTTTATTTTAATAATAATCGTTAGCAGTTCCTATGCACAGGACCAAAAGCGGGACTCATTACCTCATCCGCAGATTGATATCTTTGATGTCCTTCGTAAGTGGACCAACAAACCGGTAAAAAAAACAGTCGACACGCCCCAGCTGGGGGTGAAAAACCTTTCCTTATTACCCGTTCTTGGATACAGCCCTGCCAATGGCTTCGTAGCGGGAGGCGCCCTGAGCGTCACAGAATTTCTGGGCAACCCGAAAACAACGGCATTGTCTGCTGCGCTGATCAATGTTTCCATTACCACCAAACAGCAAGTGCTTTTAAACCTGCGATATGACGTTTTTACGCCGGATAACCAGTGGCACATTTCGGGGGATAACCGCTTTCTGTTTTTCACCCAGCCAACCTATGGATTAGGCATATACGGACTCAATGACGAGTCTTATACCTTCAGCTGGAACGGTATCAGTACGACTACCCATGGCAGCCTGGAGCAGCCCATGAGTTTTAACTATTTACGCATATATGACACCTTCCTAAAGCAGGTAGCGGATCACTGGTATGCTGGTTTAGGCGTCGCCATAGACTACAACTTTAAGATTCGGGACGAATCACTCAAACTGGATTCCCCTGTACATCTTACTTCCAACTATATTTATTCGACGGAGTTTGGATTCAACCCCCAGCAATATTCGGCCAATGGTTTATCTTTTCAGATCCTGCATGACGGAAGGGATAATCCTGTAAATGCCTATAAGGGATCTTATTTTAATTTGAGTTTCCGGGTAAGTCCCAAATTGTTCGGAAGCACACAGAATAGCACGGTTCTTTACTATGAATACCGCACCTATATCAATGTAAATAAGGCCATCCCCCAGAATCTAATAGCTTTCTGGGTCTGGGGGGAAAACGTTACTTCCGGACATCTTCCCTATCTGGCTTTACCGGCATTAACTTGGGATACCTATAACAGGTCAGGGAGAGGATACATACAGGGCAGGTTCCGGGGTAATAATATGCTCTACGGCGAATCGGAATTCCGCTTTCGCCTGACCAAAAATGGCCTGCTTGGGGGAGTCACGTATGTGAATCTCACTACGGCAAGTAATCCACTGCCCTATTCCAACCAACCAATGTTTTACAGCGTCGCCCCGGGCGTTGGGGCGGGATTGCGCATTAAAATGAATAAAAAGGACAGGACCAATATCGTCATAGACTATGGCCGGGGTTATGGCTTTGCAGGTATCTATTTCAACATCAGAGAGACCTTTTAAGGAGAAAATTAAATCGGGCTTCCTGCAGGCCGAACGGCATATTTCGGAGCCTATCATTTAATATTATTTTGTTATAGATATTTTTATACCTTGGTATAAAATAACTAAACCTTTCTATCGCATGAAGCGAACTATTCTAATCCTTCTTGCAACAGCTATTATAACGAAAGGCTTAATTTGCTTAAGCGAATAATATTATCATCTTATTAAATATCACCCATGAACAAGATCAAGACGTCCATCTTAATGCTAGTACTAGCGTGCCTTTTTTCGGACCTTACCAGGGCCGATGAAGGTATGTGGATACCAATGCTGATTGGCAAGAATTATGACCAAATGAAGAAGCAGGGTTTTAAACTGACTTCCGAAGATCTTTACAGCATCAATAAGGCCAGTATTAAAGATGCGATTGTTTCGCTTGGCGGCGGGTTTTGCACCGGTGAAGTGGTATCGGACAAGGGCTTGCTTTTTACCAACCACCACTGCGGCTACGAGGCCTTATCGGCTAATTCAACGCCGCAAAATGATATTCTCGATAATGGCTTCTATGCTAAAAGTTATGCTGAGGAAAAGCCGGTTGCTGGTTTATATGTAGAGTTTTTAGTAAGGATAGAAGACGTAACACAACAAGTAACCGCTGCATTAGCGGGTTCCAGCGACGTAGATCGTGCGACGAATTTGCAGGGTATCAGTAAAGAAATTGTTGCCAATGCCACCAAGGGCACCCGGTATAATGGTACCGTGAGTGTTTTTTTCGGCGGCAACCAGTATTTCCTGTACATATACCAAAAATATACCGACATCAGGCTTGTGGGTGCGCCGCCTCAATCCATTGGCAAATTTGGCGGCGATACGGATAATTGGGAGTGGCCGCGTCATACAGGTGATTTTTCTATCTTCAGAATATACACCGGTAAAGACGGCCAGCCGGCAGATTTCGCTAATGAGAATGTTCCCTATACGCCTAAGAAATTCCTTCCCATTTCTTTAAAAGGGGTCAAAAATGGGGACTTTGCAATGATTTATGGCTACCCCGGCCACACCGACAGATTCCTGACCTCAAATGGGGTGCGACTGGCAACTGAAGAAACGAACCCGGTGATTGTAAAATTAAGGGATATCAGGCTGAAAGCCTGGAAAGAGGAAATGAGTAAAAGTGTGGATATAAGACTTAATCTATCCTCAAAATACGCTGAGGTTGCCAACTATTGGAAATACTTTATCGGACAAACGGAACAGCTGAAAAAACTGGACATATACAATAAAAAACTCGACGAGGAGGCCGATTTTACAAAATGGGCCGCAGACAAACCTGCGTACAGGGACTTAATGTCCGATTATAAGAAATTATATTCCAAATATGAACCTTATGCTTTACACCGAACCTATATTAATGAAGGCCTGCTGGCTCCTGGCTTCGTAATAAATACACTGAATACCTATTATGGTTTAAGAGCATTAGATGCCCAAAAAGATAATGCGGAAGCAGTAGCCGATATTACCAAACGTTTGAAAAAAATAAATGATGACTATGAAAAGTCATATAACGAAATTGCCGATAAGAAGATATTTGCCGAGATCATGACGGCGTATTATACAGATGTACCTCAGGATCAGCATGCAGATTTTATTGAAGCAATTGTAAAGAAATATTCGCCGGGCAATCCATCCGAAGCGTTTAAACAATTTGCCGATTACCTTTGGGCTAACAGCAATCTGATTGCCCCTGAAAAATTGAATGCTTTTATGCAAAACCCCTCGGTACAATCGCTGAGTAAAGATCCTGCGGTAGTTTATGCAATTAACGTTAATCCACGGATATATACCAAAAATGTTTTCGGAAGCAAGATCAGCGATTTCGAGTCTCAGAAGGAACACCTGGACAAGCTATACGAAAAGGGCCTTCTGGAGAAGAATCAGGACAAACTAATGTATCCGGATGCCAACTCTACCATGCGTATAAGTTATGGAAACGTCCAGGATTACGCATCAGCCGATAACAAACAATATCCCCTGCAAACCACACTGGATGGCGTAATTGCAAAATACAAAGCGGGCGACAGCGAATTTGATTTACCGGCCTCATTGATCAACGCTTATAAGCAGAAAAATTTTGGGCAATATGCGGAAAATGGCACCATTCCGGTGGATTTCATTACCAACGATGATATTACCGGCGGCAACTCAGGTTCACCCGTAATCAATGGCAATGGTGAGCTGATTGGTCTGGCATTTGACGGGAACTGGGAAGCCATGAGCGGAGATATTGCCTTCGACAAAAAGTATAAGCGGACCATTTGCGTGGATATCCGGTATGTACTTTGGTGTATCGATGTTCTAGGTCAGGCTGATAATCTTGTTGGCGAATTGGAGCTTCATAAAAACTGATACTACCCTAGCCGCGCCGCATGCGCGGTAGGAATTCCGGCAACAAATTCAAATGCCAGCAGGAATGCCAAGGGCAGATCTTTTCAATTATTGTAGATGGACATTGCCCGCGGCAATAAGTTATTGACTTGTAGAATGGGTTTTACAACCGCCAAAGCATGCAAATGGCGGCGTAAACAACATGATCCCGAATTCAATTCCTGCACCATTCGACCCGGCAAATTCCTGACCATAGGTAATAGCAAAAACAGCATACTTGCTAGGCTCCCAGCGCAGGCCTGCTTTATATTCTGGGATCGCTACCACCTGACCGGCACTGCCAAATACCTCGCTAACGATCGCAAGTTCCGGGCTAAAGACGTACCAGGCGACCCGGGTCGAATAAGTAAAGCCCCAGGCAGCTTTCTGCGCTTCACCATAATGCCTGGTGATACTCGCTCCTGGCATGAGATCCCAGGATATCTTATCATTAAAAAGGGGAATAGTACAGGGGACATTCATCCAATAGGTCCTGAATGCATTTTTTAGTTGATCCTGGGGGTCGATATTACCGGGAAATAAACCTGTCCCCACCTTCACTGCTGCCCCACCGGTCTCGGTCTGGTTTTGAAAGAACATGTACTTTGCGTAAAGTGTAGACGAATATCCGCCATTAGTGGCCCGATTTTTATCATTGTTATACAAATAGGCTGCAGTCGTGAATTCCCAATTCTGGAATAGAGAATAGGTTGTCATGAGCATCCAGTTTCGCTGGCCATAGGTTGGAATGATCGTAATAGTTCCCTGCTGTTTTGAAAGCCAGCTATCAGAGTTGAATTGCTGCGCACGGATCAGATCGCTGCTATAAAAAAGCAGGAATGCCAGAAACGTCAACCTGATAGCGGCGTCCATTGTACGATTGCGTTTTAACTTTTCCGGCATGGAAGATTTTAACAAACTTTCCCCGGCTGCCATTGAGCTGCTTACTGAAAAAGGAGCTGCCTTACCCACGGAATCGCCGCTGCACCCTTCACCTGTTTTTGTTGTTATAAAAATGGCGGATAGCGTTAGATTTCTTGCTGATTTCATTGTTTTTATTTGGTAAATACCTTTCCAATGTTTTAATGACTACTATAACGGGTGGCAAATGGTAAGAGCCATCAAAAACAGGTGTTTGAGCGCCGGAAATTCCAGTTGGTCACGAGTGATATTAAAGCAAAATAAGGCTTTAGCCATTGGGAGAATGCATTTCCTACGGCATTTAAGGTTTCATTTTTTAAGATGAAACCAACTGGCGGATTTCGGCGGATTGAAGTGAAAAGGTTCGGCCAGATTGGAGCTTAGGCGGCAACATTTAGGAAATAGGGTAAAAATTTGACCGAAGCCGATTCAGAAATGTAATTTACGCCTGTCAGGAACCATAGTAGCCGTTACCGAAATGAGCCGGTTCGCCAAAGATCAGGCCGCCGGAGCCTCTACCAACTGCGTTTGTTTTTTGAAATGCGTATCCGAATCTATGATATAGATAAATACTATATCGGATAAAAACAATCAATTTTTCCTGTTGGTTATACTACTTTAAATTTGATTAGGTAACCAAATTGTCAAACCATGGAAAACAATTCAAACGACATCAGCAAATGCCCATTTCACAATGGCAGTTTAAAGAATAATATCGGCGGTGGGGGCACCCGGAACCGTGACTGGTGGCCCAATCAGCTCAGGTTGAATATTTTGCGTCAGTATTCCTCGCTTTCCAACCCGATGAGTGAGGGTTTTAACTATGCACAAGCGTTTAATAGTATGGACTTTGAAGCACTGAAAAATGATCTCCATGCCCTTATGACTGATTCACAGGAATGGTGGCCGGCGGACTTTGGTCACTATGGTGGGCTATTCATCCGAATGGCATGGCACAGCGCAGGTACCTACCGCATTACCGACGGCAGAGGTGGCGCGGGGCAGGGACAGCAGCGTTTTGCGCCACTGAACAGTTGGCCCGATAATGTGAGCCTGGATAAAGCGCGCCGGTTGCTTTGGCCGATCAAACAAAAATATGGCAACAAAATTTCCTGGGCCGATCTGATGGTGCTTGCCGGAAACATTGCGCTGGAATCCATGGGCTTTAAAACATTCGGATTTGGCGGCGGCAGAGAAGATGTGTGGGAAGCGGATGAAGCGGTTTATTGGGGTGCAGAGAATACCTGGCTGGGCGGTGACCTGCGTTATGCACATGGTTCCGAAGGCGTGGATAAAAAGGGAGGCGTGCTTGTCTCGGATGAAAAGGCGGATGGCGATATACATACCCGCAACCTGGAAAAACCGCTGGGCGCTACGCAAATGGGTCTGATTTATGTAAACCCTGAAGGGCCTGACGGTAATCCTGATCCGTTGATGGCAGCTAAGGACATCCGCGAAACCTTTGCCCGAATGGCTATGAATGATGAGGAGACGGTTGCACTCATTGCGGGTGGGCACAGCTTTGGCAAGACCCATGGTGCTGCCTCATCCGATCATGTGGATAAGGAGCCGGAGGCCTCCGGTATGGAATTGCAGGGCATGGGCTGGACTAATAGCTATGGTACAGGTAAAGGAGCAGATGCCATTACCAGCGGACTGGAAGTAACCTGGACGAAGACACCTACACGGTGGAGCAATGACTATTTTGAACACCTGTTTGGGTATGAATGGGAACTCAGCAAGAGTCCGGGAGGTGCGCATCAGTGGGTGGCGAAAGATGCCGGCGAGATCATTCCGGATGCGTTCGATCCCGCAAAAAAGCGCCGCCCAACGATGCTGACCACGGATCTTTCTTTGAGACTTGATCCTGTTTACGAAAAGATATCCAGGCGCTTTTTTGAAAACCCGGACCAATTTGCGGATGCCTTCGCGCGTGCCTGGTTCAAGCTGACACATCGTGATATGGGCCCGATTGCGCGGTACTTAGGCCCGGATGTTCCCGCTGACGAACTGATCTGGCAGGACCCGGTTCCCGCCTTAGATCATCCACTGGCAGACCAAAATGACATCGCGGCATTGAAAGTCAAGATATTGGAATCAGGCCTGGGTGTTTCCAAGCTTGTTTCTACAGCCTGGGCCTCCGCTTCCACCTTTCGCGGCGGCGATAAAAGGGGCGGTGCCAATGGCGCCCGCATACGACTGGCTCCTCAAAGATACTGGCAGGTTAACAATCCGGCACAGCTAGACGAGGTACTGGCCGTATTGGAAAGTATTCAGAACGATTTTAATGGTGCCCAGGCAGGCGGAAAAAAGATATCAATGGCCGACCTCGTCGTGCTGGCAGGCTGCGCCGCATTGGAAAAGGCAGCCGAGGACGCTGATAGTACTATTAACGTACCATTCACGCCCGGCCGTACGGATGCCACGCTGGAGCAGACCGATGTCGATTCTTTTCAATACCTGGAACCTGCTGGCGATGGCTTCCGCAACTACCGCAAAACAGATGCCGGTGTACGCACGGAAGAATTGCTCGTAGACAAAGCTAGTCTGCTGACCCTTACAGCACCAGAATTAACCGTACTGGTAGGAGGTATGCGTGCGCTAAACGCCAACTATGATGGTTCGGCCGATGGCGTCTTTACCCATCGTCCCGGTCAGCTTACTAACGATTTCTTTGTAAACCTGCTTGACATGAATACGGAATGGAAGGCCGTTGGGCAAGACAAGGAATTATTTGAAGGTTATGATCGTAAGACCGGACAGCTTAAGTGGACGGCCAGCCGCGCCGATCTGGTATTTGGTTCCCATGCAGAGCTGAGAGCCATTGCCGAGATATACGGAAGCGCTGACGCGCAAGGCAAATTCGTAAAAGATTTTGTTGCAGCCTGGGATAAAGTGATGAACCTGGATAGGTTTGATCTGAAATAGAAATAAGCTTCCGGGGGGTATTCCCAATAAAGCCTTCAGATTAATTTCTGAAGGCTTTATTGGCTTAATCCTTTCCAACCCTGCCTGGGGCGAGCTGCATTTTTCTTTTATTTTTTGAACAAAAGCGGGGTAAATTGCAGCATATAGCTTCTCCAGTTACTCCAGATGTGTCCACGTTGGGATTCTACATAGGTATATGGAAATTGCAGACTATCCAGGCGCTTGCGATAAGCTTGCATGGATTCAATTAAATGATCAGCGTTTCCAATCCCTATCCAGTACAATTTGAAACCCTGTTTCTTTTGCAAAGTGATTTTTTCATTTAAATTGTGGTATGCAGGTCGCGTCGTGTCCAGTGCATTCAGACTGGTCCCTGGCGAGAATAAACCCACGTAATCGAACAAGTTCGGGTAATCAGCAGCTATGACGAGGGAATGAAATCCGCCCATGGAAAGTCCGGCAATAGCCCGCTGGGACTTCTGAGGCTTTGTCTGAAAATGGGAATCGATGTAGTTAACAATCTCAGGGAATGAATATTCATAAGATCCATCTCTAAAGTTAGGCAAGAACTGGCTCATGACCGGGCGGTAACTAAAATTCTCTTTTGTTTCCCCCGGAGCAGCCTGCCTGGAGGGGTTCCCGTTGGGCATGACCACAATCATCGGCTCAATTTTACCCTGAGCTATCAGATTATCCAGGATGCTGGGCACCCGGCCTAAAGTAATCCAGGCCTGCTCATCACCTCCACTGCCGTGTAATAAATACAAAACCGGGTATTTCTTTTTACTGCCTTCATAGCCCGGTGGCGTATATACCGCCAGCCTTCTGTTGGTCTTGTACTGGGCCGATGGATACCAGACCCAATTTAAATTGCCGTGGGGTACATCGTTTACGCTGTAATAATCTCCATTACCATGATTGACCAGAAATATACTGAACAGATTTCCTACATCCCGATAAGAAAAGGCATTGGCAGGATCAAGTATTCTTACGCTATCGACCAAAAACGCATACATATATAAGTCGGATGGCAGCTTTCCTGTGGTATATGTCCAGGTGCCGTCACTGTTTTTGGTCATTTGACCGATGCCGCCATTTTGTTCCCAATCGCCCCGGACCGTCACCGTCCGGGCAAGCGGAGCCCGGAGCCTGAAGGTCACCGTGCCGGCATCATTTACCAATGGCGATACGAGCTCTGTCTGCCTGTAGCCGACATTCTGCTGGGCGAAAACAGGAAAACCGGATAAGCCTAATAAAAAGGCAAGAATTATTCTTTTGCTCATTATACAGGGTTTTAATGGTGTGATGTGGATGGCGATCAGACTTAAGCATTTCGTTAATCCTACAAAAACAGTAATTAATTAACTAAGTAAATATAACATATTGAGCTGTTGCGTAGGATACAGGATTGTGGATTTTGCTCTGATTTTAATGATTTCGTTAAACCTCCTACAGCCCTATGCGCGTTATCTTATCCGATTTTAATATCCATAGCCCTAAAAATTCGCAACAAAAATTAACAATGGAAACGCTTTTTCAATCAATCAGGCTTTGAACTTTTTAAATCCGCCCTGATATTTTCTTTTTCGGTGTATATTGATCGGTCATTTATAACCTATAATCAACCATGTCAAAATCGATCAAATCATTATTATTTGCCTGTGCGATCACGGCCTCAGGCCTGCTGCTTGAAACTGCGCAATCTGCGGCGCAAAATTTACCGCCGGTAGAATCGCAGTCACCTACTGCCGATTACAAACCTGCCTTTTCAGGTCAAACGAGAGCTCCTGGTGCACAAACCAAAACAAAACTCAATGTGACGGTAATTAGCCACGGTCTGAAATCCCCTTTTTCCTTAAGGTGTTTGCCGGACGGCCGTTTCATCGTTACAGAAAAGGGCGGCACGATGCGCATATTGAAAGCCGACGGCAGCGTCGATAAAAACATTGAAGGATTGCCGGCAGTAGCTACAGGCGGCCAGGGTGGATTGCTCGATGTGAATTTTGATTCCTCATTTGCACAAAACAGAACCTTGTTCTGGACTTATTCAGAACAGGTGCAGGAAGGATATCAGCTCGCAGTTGCCAAAGGCGTTTTATCTTCTGATGGCAGTAAACTTGAAAATGTGAAAGTGATCTACCATGCTAAACCGGCCTATAACGGACAATTGCAATTCGGATCACGTATTGTGTTTGACAGGCAGGGAAACCTGTTTGTAAGTACCGGAGAGCATAGTGCGGATGAAATGCGCGTGAGGGCCCAGGATCTTGGTGCAGCGATAGGCAAGATCCTGCACATTACGCGGGATGGCAAACCCGTTCCAGAAGGACCTTTCGCGAAAAAAGGCGGTGCTTTACCAGAAGTGTATGCTTATGGATTCAGAAATCCGGAAGGCATGGCAATTGATCCATCAACAGGTGAAATTTGGGAATCTGAGTTTGGTCCGCGCGGCGGCGATGAAATAAATCTTATAAAGCCCGGAAAGAATTATGGCTGGCCCGTTATTACCTATGGCATCGAATACCGGGGCGTAAAAGTAGGCGATGGCTTGCAGCAAAAAGAGGGTATGACTCAGCCGGTTTACTATTGGAACCCAAGCATTTCGCCATGCGGCATTACTTTTTACGAGGGGAATCTGATTCCTGAATGGAAGGGTAACCTGTTTGTTTGCTGCCTAAGCGGGCAGCATATTATCCGCTTAATTATTAAAGATGATAAGGTGCTGGCAGAAGAGCGTCTGTTAAAAGACAAGAACGAACGCTGGCGCTCACTTGCCACAGGTAAGGATGGTGCATTGTATGGCATTACGGATAATGGAAATCTTTACCGAATAGGAAAATAAACAGTCAATGTGGCTGGTCAGGCATAAGGGGCAAAAGCCGTCGACGTTTTTCGTTTGACGGCTTTTTGCCCCATTTTTAGTTTATCAGTTAATATTTGAGAATTATTCGGTTACTTTAAAAAAATCAAATTTATTCGTCTGGTACCCACTAACGGGCAGCGTGGTATTACCTGCCTCCGGTGCCGCCGTTACCACCTTGCTGCTGATTTTGATCACCCTGCTTCAAGTCGTCGTTATTAATTCCTTTTTTCCTAGGGGCATTAAATGACATCTTTCCAAAGGTATACCCAAAGGTGATACCGAAAGAACGGAACGGCACTACGTTGCTGTTCGATTGTGTAAGGCCGGGGCTACTGATGTGGCTGTCGAAGTGTTTGTCATTAGCAAAAGGCTGCGTTACATTGAGGCCAAGTGACATTTTCTTTTGATGGAATTGTTTTCTTACACCTAAACCATACATAGCGAAAGCGGGATTGGTTCCCTGGATGGTATGTCTTGGTGATCCTCCGAAACCGAACATTTCTGCCAAAAAATTCGAGGGCAGCGTAAATGTTCCGCGCAGCTGGCCATTGAACATGATATAAGTTCCGTTCTGGGTCTTGTCCGTGATATATGTTCCGGACGGGTCTGGCTTATACGTATATAGATTGATATTGCCGCTGATGGTAAATATTTTGAATGGGGTGACATTTCCGAACATGGTGCCGCCAATCGAATTGTTATTGCCGATATTTTGATAGCGCGTAAGCGTGCCGCCCTGCTCTATGCCATTAACCATGACGGAGATCGGCTCGGCAATTCCTTCGATCAGGCCCGTTATATGCCGGTAATAAACGCCCATATTCAGTGATGAGCCTCCAAAGAACGCGTTATAATCCAGTTCATAGGTGTTGGAGATCTCAGGACTAAGCTCCGGATTACCCACCGTTTGGCTCTGGGGCGCGCTCTGGTTTACAAAAGGATTTAAGAATTGCAGACTTGGCCGGGCAATACGTTTCGAATAAACCAGTTTTAGCGCGTTGTTACCTTTCAGCTGTCTTTGAAGTGTTAAACTGGGAATAAATGTGTTATAACTCTGACTAAACGGTGAGAGATCCTGAGATGCGCTTTCAGGATCGCCATGAATGCCCGTGTTTTCGTCCCTCACACCTGCTAAAATGGACCATTTTTCGGGTAGGGTGAATGTAAAGACGGTATAGCCGGCATATACGTCCTGGTCATATTTATAGATATTTGACAGAACAGGGTTAAAAATGGGGGCCGTATTCTGATCAAAATCATAGTAATCAGAAGTGCTGTTGATCCGCCTGATGATCGTCTTGGCACCCGCCTCAACTTTTAAGATCTTGCTGGCAGGCAGCGTATAATCGAGTTGAAACGTATATTCATTGTTCGTGCTATTAATGTCGTTTTTAAGATCCGAGAACGCAGCAGTATACGTATTGGTGTAATTATTAATTCCCACACCATGGCTCCATTGCGTAGAGAAATCTATTTCATGGCCTTTATCATCGAATTTGTGCGTGTAGTCCATATTCCAATCAAAATTGCTGAATGAATTCAGCCCATCCGAAGTAAAGGAATATGGTACAGCTGAAACGGTGTTAGAGCTTCCGTTGGTAGTAAACTGAAAATGCATTAATCTGAACGTCGTGTTGATGCTGTTGTAGGCATTAAAGTCATAACCCGCGCTGGCTGAGCTGAAAAGGCCATGACGGGACACACGGCTGGTGCCTTTGGTAGACGTACTGGTGTTTATCGAATCATTCTGGATATGCTGTTCAAAGTCGGATGTGCTCGTCTGCGGCCAGCTGAGGAATCCACCCAGGTTTCCGGATAAATGAAAGCGACCCTGGTTGTAGTTCAGGTTCATATTTCCATTATTTTGACGGGTACCTACTCCGCCATTGACCGAGCCGCTGACACCTGAAACATTTTTCTGCTTCGTAATAATGTTGATAATACCCGCAGACCCTTCCGCATCGTACTTAGCCGAAGGCGAGGTGATCACTTCGATATTTTTGATCTGGTCGGCAGGGATTGACCGGAGTACGTCTGCTAAGTTTGCTGCCGATGAGCCGGTTGACTTTCCATTGATCAGCAGTCGTATGTTCTGATCACCCCTGACCGATACGTTGCCATTCATATCAACCGATACCATGGGCACCTTGCCCAATACATCGGTAGCCGTGCCTCCTGATGCGGTGATATCTTTCTCGACATTATAAACCAATTTGTCAATTTTATTTTCGACAAGGGCGGCCTGACCCGTGACGGTTACTTCTTTCAAAACCCGCTGGTTGGGCACCAATAGGATTACACCCATGTTCTTATCCGGTTTGCTCGGTGTCGTTAGTACCGGACTAATGGTTCTCGCAGGATAACCCAGAAAGCTTACGGTAAGTTTATATGCCCCAATCTGGATATTTTCGAACTTGAAAATTCCTTTTTCGTCGGTAACTACGCCGTTAATGGGAGCTTTTCCGTTTGCGGTAAACAAAGCTACAGTGGCATAGTCAATTGGTTTTTTGGTGATGGAATCGATTACCGTTCCGGAAATCCGGCCAACAACCGAGGGACCGCCCGGTCCGCCGCCAGGATATTGGGCTTGCGCGGTAAGCCCTAAAATTGTTAAAAATACAAGTGTAAAAAATTGCTTCATTTAGGATTCCTTTATTTATTGCGCAAAGCAATACAATAAAAACTATTAAAAATTAACTAATAGACATGCATAGGTATTTCGCCGACAGATTACTGTTTTTTATCGATGCGGTAGTTCGTAAATAACCCATCGATTACTTTACTTGTTTAATCGATGCTTTTCGCCAAACCATCGGTGACTTTCAGTATTTCATGGACGAAATACTGGTTTCCACTCAACGCAGATACGATCATTTGCTACATAGTTCGCTGAAATTCGGATGTGACGGCATCCTTATTGCGCAAAGGCGGACTCCTAATGAACTTCAATCGATGATATTCGAGACTTTGTCTATTATTTCCCCCCAACGGTCGAAATAGTTTCGTACCCAGCAGTTATATCTGCATTTTGCGTTATTGAGATTTAGTTGATTACCTTCATTGGTAAGGTGCGTACTGCGTGAGAAACAGTACGCATTATTTTAGGAATTTTTTAAGATCCATCATAAAAGTGCAGAAAGCATACGGAAGATTTATTCCATCGGTTCATTTTTTCGCCATGATTGGCCTGGTCGGGTCCATGTTATATCCTTTGCTGTGGCCATTCAAAATGCCAACGGAGTTCTGGATAAAGAATTTGATTGTGCATCTCCTGTTTGGGGTACTGTATGTTGTCAATATGCTTGTGTTTTCTCCCAAGCTGATGACAAAGGCGAGAGGGGTAATATACCTGGCAACCGTGTGTGCTTCTATTTACCTGCTGGTATTGGTTATTGGATGGATTGGACAATTGCTGCACGTGGATGAAGCGATGATTAAAGCCTTTTCAACTCCAGGGCATCCTTTCATGCCTGTTCACCATTGGGATGTCAAATGGGTGATATTTTTAGCGGTGATCTTTCTTGGTTTAAGTAACGTTTACGCGGTGTCCAAAAAACTCCAGACCGGGCAATTAGCTTTCGAGGTATCTGAAAAAGAAAGGATCAGCGCCGAATTGTCATTTCTCAAAGCACAGATTAACCCTCATTTTTTCTTCAATACTTTACATACCATTTATTCCCTGACCGATACAGATCCGTCTGCCGCAAAGGAATCGCTCTATACGCTATCCCATATGATGCGGTATGTTATTTACGAAACAAAGAACGATCTAACGTCGTTAAGGAAGGAAATAAACTTCATTGAAGACTACATTAAACTCATGAAGGTACGGCTCCCTAAAAATGTGCAGATCATATTCGAAATACAAAGTGCATTCCGCGATTTACAGGTTGCGCCAATGCTTTTTTTGCCATTTATTGAAAATGCATTTAAACATGGAATAAGGGTAACCCAGCCAAGCTATGTATTGATTGAGGTAAGCGAACACGAAAAGGTGGTGCGTCTTGAGGTGAAAAATTCATACTTTGATGATATCTCGCAGCCCTTGGAAGAAAGTAGTGGCATCGGAATTGCCAACACGCGGCGGCGTCTTGATCTTATATATCCGGGCAAATATGAGTTGAACGTTGAAAAAGATGAATTCAGCAGGGAGCACATTGTCACTTTAACTTTGGATACAAAATGATAATTAACTGTATTGCCGTTGATGACGAACCTGCAGCATTGGACCTGATCGTATCCTATATCAGGCAGACCTCATTCTTTAACCTGGTAGGAAGTTACAACAATGCAATCGATGCGTTAAGCGAAATTCGGCAGAACAGCGAGCTCCAGCTTCTTTTCCTGGACATACGTATGGCCGATCTCAGCGGGATAGAACTGGCCCGGATTATCGAACAATCTGACCGGAAAAAAAACCTGAGGATTATTTTCACGACAGCATATGACCAATACGCATTGGAGGGTTACAAGGTTGATGCATTAGATTATTTGCTCAAACCTTTCAGCTACGTTGATTTTTCAAAAGCGGCGAATAAGGCCTACCAATACTTCGACTTAGTCAGAAGCAGTCGAACTACCCCGGAGCAAACTATCAATGTGCAGGGTAATCAAAAGCAATATATCTATATGAAGGTTGATCATCAGCTTCTAAAAGTGAATATTGAAGATATTTTGTATATCGAAGGATTAAAAGATTATGTGAAAGTTTATTTAAAACAGGCAGAAAAACCCATTATTACCTTAACCAGTCTCAAAAGGCTTGAAGAGAAATTGCCGTCTGATTCTTTTCTTCGTTTACACCGGTCGTATATAGTATCAACCGATGCCATTAAATCAGCCACTAAAACATCGGTTCGAGTAGGATCAGTGACTATAACAGTGAGTGAGCAGTTTAAAGATACTTTTAATGAGTTTTTGACTAAATGGACCTTGTAGCGTTGTAAAGCCGCGATCTATAATGGGAATGAAAATTAATGTAAAAATATTCCTGACACTTGATGAAATTCGAAGAACTTAAAGACTTTTGCATAGTCTTGAGTATTTTGCCGAAGTGACACTGTTCACATAACGAAGAAGTGGATTGATAAATCGCTTCTGATAGATGAGGGTTATACCGAAAAAGGTGTTCCGTTATGACCAGGATAGAAAGGAAATCTTGCCGAAAGATTATAATTTTATATTTGTTGAACTTCATCTGACGCTAACACCTAATTAATGAATGGCTTTTCACCTTGCTCTTCCTTCGTTTTGAAAGGATTTCTCATTTTACCAGTTATATTTTTTTTCTGCCTTATATGCAAAGCCCAGCAAACAGTCAAAATAGACGACAGCGTTGATCAGCATATTTTCTCGTACGATGAAATTACCAGCCTTGAAGATTCGATTGGAGATCTTTCATTTAGTCAAATCACTTCTCCTGAATATTCCAGCAAGTTTAAACCAAGTGATTTAAGTACGCCACGGAATTCTCATTAAAGTCAGTTTACTGGTATAAAATCACTATACAGCATCCGGCAAAATCAGGCAAGAACTGGATAATTGAATTCTTTGACCAAACTATAGATGATATTACTGCCTATCTGCCACAAAATGATGGGAAATATCAGTCCACCCGGTTTGGGGCATCCTTATAAATTTACAAACAGACAGTTTCAGCACAAAAATTTCGAGGTCAATTTGAAAGTCGATACGGGCAAAAAATACACTTACTATTTCCGGATAAAGTCGCATCGACCCGCTGATATTATTTTGGTGCTTCGCTCTGTTAACTGGTTTATCCAATATGCTTTAAATGAGTACCTGCTTTTTGGAGCATTTTATGGAACATTGTTTCTTTTTGCTTTTTATAACCTGTTAATTTTTATTGCAATAAGACAACGGGAGTATTTATTCTATGTGTTGTATATATTGAGCGTAGGCTTCTATGAATTGTGTACAGATGGGATCGCATATCAGTACATATGGCCTAATTCACCTTACTGGAACGATTATGCCTATGGTGTTGCGCTTTGTTGTTTAAGTGTTTTTGCATTGCTCTTTACCAGTTCACTGCTACATCTGAAAATCAGAGCCCCCAAACTATACCGGTTAATTAACTGGATAATTTTGATCAGGTTGGCATTTTTTACAATTTGTATTGTTGTCAACACGCAATGGTTCAATTACAAATTCATTGAATTTATGCCATTAACCATTGCTTTTTCTGCCGGGATTTATGTACTTAAAAAAGGGTACAGGCCAGCGAGGTTTTTTGTTCTTGGGTATAGTTTTCTCTTTTTGGGATTTATTTTTAAACTCCTGATCATGTTAGGAATAAGCTGGCTTAACTTTGGTGCAATTGCCTACTATAGTTTAAGTATTTGTTTTGTAATGGAGATGTTTTTTTGGGCACTTGCTATTTCAGACAAAGTACGCATATTAAAAAAGAGCAAAGATAAAGCACAAAGGGAAACCATCAAGCAGCTTATCGCAAATGAGAAACTTAAGAATATTATAAATACCAAGCTGGAAGAGCAAGTCATTGAAAGGACTAAGGAGGTTTTGGAAAAAGCAGTCATTATAGAACAACAGAACAATGAGTTAAACAAGAGTAACATTTTGCTGCAGGAATATGCAAATGAGATTTCAAGAATGAATGTCCTTTTAGAAAAAGACAATATTAATCTTCAGACAAATGTAGAGAAGGTAACACGTGCCAGGGTAATGTCTGTTGAGGTTGATTTTGAAGAGTTCAGTAAAATATATCCTGATCGGGATAGTTGTTTAAAGTATATAGCTGAATTAAAATCAGCCGGTCAGTATAATTGTCGCAAGTGTGGCAATAACCATTTTTTGCTGGGCCGTAGCCCATTCAGCCGCCGTTGTACCAAGTGCAGATATGAAGAATCGGTTACCGCTTATACCATATTCCAAAATAGCCGGATTCCTATTACAAAAGCCTTTTATATGATTTTCCTGATTTATTCAAGTAAAGGAAAAATATCTTCCCATAAACTTTCAGAAATCCTGGTTATCCGTCAAAGTACATGCTGGGCTTTCAGCAGTCGCATCAAAAAGCTTTTATCAGAAAAAAAACAACTGATAAAAGATAGCGGCAGCCATGGATGGAGCAAAATTGTTCTAAATTCTGACCTGGAACAAGCCTAATAGGTTTGATTATTGGGCAAATTCGGTTTAAAAACGAGCATAAGATCACGCGGGCATATATCCGTATCAGTTCTACCTCAAAATCCGGCTACCGGGTTATTTCTATTGTATTCCTTATCAATCAGTTAGCGGCATTTCGGCGGTGGGCATCAAAGCGTATCATTTTTTACATAAATGGCTGTTTATGAGCAGTTTATGAAAATTTATTTTCATAAATACTTGCTTTAATAATACATCTGCGCATAACTTTACCGTGCCAATTAACCGTCTGGAAATTTTACTGGACCAGCAAATTTGTAAACCTAAATTCGATATGCATGAAAATGAAATCTTTACTTATTATCATTCTTTTACCTGGATATACGGCATTGCTTGTCTAGAATAATAGTACGTACAAGAGAAGTTACAAACCACCATAGCGGCCCTCCAAATGCCACTGGCTAAACCCGATAAACCAATTATATTTTTTTTCAAACCAATTATTTTAAACAAAACCTAATTCACTATGCGTAAAAAACTTTTACTTAAAAACACAGTTTTGAGTATAACTTTTCTTTTGCTCATTATTACAGGGCTTAAAAGTTATGCACAAACTGTTTCCGTATCCGGTAAGGTATTGGATGAGAAAGGAAATCCCATTGTCGGGGCTTCCGTACAACTGAAAGAACAGCAAAAAGGAACCCTAACCGACGGGAAGGGCGTTTTTTCTATCAGTAATGTTTCCGATGGTCATTACGTTCTGGACATTTCTTATTTGGGATTCATTAAACAACAAAAAGCAATTGTTGTCGCCGGGGGGAAATCTCCGAGAACTGACATTATTCTAAAAGCGGAATCCCAGGCGCTCAACGAGGTAGTAGTGGTCGGGTATGGTAGTCAAAAAAAGAAGGACATCACTTCGGCTATTTCAACGGTTGGAGTGAAGGATGTTTCCAGCAGGCCCATTGTTAGTGCCGTTGAAGCAATTACCGGTAAGGCGGCAGGCGTTCAGGTGGCATCTGCCTCAGGAGCACCAGGATCGGATTTATCCGTTAGAATTCGGGGAATAGGGTCACCTAACGGCGGTGAACCATTATATGTCGTAGATGGAGTGCTTGCAAATGACATACGGGCCGTTGATCCCAATAGCATTGAGTCCATTAGTATATTGAAGGATGCTTCGGCGGCTGGTATTTACGGCGCGGCGGGTTCGACAAATGGGGTTGTAATCATTACTACCAAGCATGGCACCGCAGGCCAGCCCCGAACCGATATTGACCTATACACGGGTATGCAGCAGGTCGTTAAAAAACTGCCTATGTTAAATAATACTCAGTGGTTAGACCTGGAAAATGAAATCAACAGCGGAACGCCGCCAACGATCCCGGATTATTATAATTTGCAGACCACCAATAACAACTGGCAAGACCTGGTTTACCATCATGCAATGCAAACGGGAGTGAATGTAGGTACTTCTGGCGGCTCAGATAAAAGCGTTATTTTCTTGGTACTGGTTACTTGAATCAGGATGGCATCATTGTGGGCACAGGTTTTAAGCGGTATTCAGTCAGGTTAAGTGTGGAACAGAATGCTACTAACTGGTTTAAACTTGGGGGAAATGTTAATTTCAACAGGACGAACCAAAGAACGGTAACTGATAATGCATCCGCGAATTTCGGAGGAGTGGTCACAAGCGCGCTGGTAACGCCTGAGTATGTTCCCGTACATATGCCTGCCGGAAGCCCTTATCCGGGTGTTTATGGCGTGAGTAATCTTTACTCGGGGGAAAACCCGTTGGCTGATATTTATGCCAACTCAAACAATACAGTTGGAAATAATTCTTTGGGGAATCTTTTTGCCGAGATCAAACTGCCATTTGATATCATCTACAGAAGCCAGATCAACGCAACTATTGAGAATTCAAAATACGATTCTTTTCTGGACCCGTACAGCAGCTTAACCGGTATTAGTTCTGTAGGGTCGGCAAGCAGCACTTATTCAGAGGTTGCAAGGTGGGCATGGGATAATACCTTGACCTATTCCAAAATTATTGGCCACCATTCCATAAATGTTGTCCTGGGTACTTCGGCATTAGATGAAAAAATTGTTACATCCGCTCAGTCGGGTACCGGGTTTGCCAGTAATACAGTACAAACTTTGAATGGAGCAAGTGCTAATTTCGCCGTGGGTACGGCTAATTATGCATGGTCCACGAATTCCTATTTCGGCCGGCTAAACTATTCATATAACGATCGATATCTGCTTACTGCAACATTCCGGCGGGATGGCTCTTCCAGAGTTGGTACTAACGTTGTGTGGGGCAATTTTCCTGCGTTTTCCGCCGGGTGGAGAGTCTCTAATGAAGATTTCATGAAAGGAGTGACATGGGTGCAGAATTTTAAGATACGTGCGGGTTGGGGCGAAACGGGAAATCTGCCGCCATATAGTATGCTATATCCGTCCTACAGCTTGCTTAACGCGGGATCGCCTTACACTTACAGTGGAGGATCAGCATCGCCCGGGGTAAACCCGAGTGGTCAGTTTGGCAATGCTAATTTGAAATGGGAATCTGCCCAGCAGACGAATATTGGCTTCGACGCAAGTTTCCTTCAAAACAACGTTACACTTTCGGCGGATTATTATTATAAGAAAGTGACCAATCTTATTTTTACCGAGCAATTGCCTTTGACAACAGGCGGTGCTTTTACTGCCCTGAACCTGCCTGGGTATGACATCAACCAGGGAGTGGAAGTTACAATCGATGCGAACATTGTCCGCAAAACAGATTTTAGCTGGAATGCCAATTTTAATTTTTCTGTCAATAAGAACATGATAACGAATATTGATCCTTCGATTTCCTTTCAAACGGGTGCGATATCAGTAGGCGGTAGCAGGGCACCCATCTACACTCAAATCATTAAAACAGGATATTCTCTGGGTACCTTCTGGGGATACCAGGCCAAAGGGGTAGATCCCGCCACAGGTAACATGGTTTATAATAGCGAACCCGGTAATCTGGGCTCTGCTTTACCAAAATACACCTTCGGGTTTTCAAATACATTCCGCTATAAAGCGGTTACTCTCTCGATGCTGATCGATGGTGTTCAGGGCAACAAGGTTTATGACGCCACCCGTATGGAAACTGAGGCACTCTCTGGATATGCGAATGAAAGTACTGCCGTGTTAAAACGTTGGGAAAAACCAGGAGACATAACAAGCATTCCAAGGGCATTGGATAATGGCACGACCAATAGTGCTGCCGCCGCCCTGCTGCAAACTCAGGTATCCTCTAACTACCTGGAAGATGGTTCTTTTGTGCGTCTGCGAAATATTACACTAAGCTATCAATTCAATAATAGTTTAATCAAAAGCCTTGGATTAGCTAATGCTAAAATCTATGTGACAGGCCAAAATTTACTGACCATCACCAATTACAAAGGGTATTATCCAGAAGTGAACGCGTACGGACAGGGAACCAATAACCAGGCAGTAAATGCAGGGGCCGGAGCGTCACTATTGTCGCTTGGGATTGACAGAGGGACCTACCCGGCAACAAAAATATTTACCGCAGGAATTAATGTACAGTTTTAAAAAATATTAGTCATATGAAAACATTCAAATCATATTTCAAGTATAGTATCGTTTTTGCAATCCTAATTACATCCTGCAAAAAGACTTTTCTTGAGAAAGCCCCCCAGTCTAATTTGGCTTCGGGAAACGTATCGACAGCTGAAGACGCTGAGAACCTATTGACCGGATCATACAATAAAATGGCCAATGATGGATTTTACCAGTACAATAACAACATGGCAACAGATGGCAGATCAGATAATTGCTATGTAAACGGTGACAACGTGGATGCAGAACATCCAATGGAAAACTTTACTTACACGGCAACCAATTCACTCGTGCAGGGAGACTGGGAAGCGTTATATGGAGAAATAGCAGCAGCTAATACCGTTATGGACAACGTACCAGCGGTTAATGACCCGAAATGGAATGGCACAAATCGCAAAGCCCAAATTTTAGCAGAAGCGAAATTTATCAGAGCTTCAGCGTATTATTGGTTGGTGTCTGAATGGGGGGCTTGTCCAATCATTCTTTCGGTTACAAACGGGGGTAATTTTTATCCGGCAAGAAATAGTGCGGCCGAAGTTTATACCCAGATTATCGCCGATCTTAAAAGTGCCGAAGGTGCTTTGCCGGCTATTCCAAATAACGGAGAATACGGAAGAGCAACTGTTGGTGCGGCTGATGCCTTGTTAGCAAAAACCTACGCGCAGATGGGAGATTATGCTAACTGTTTGGTTTATGCCAATAAAGTGATTAGCAGTGGCCAGTACACTTTGGTAAACGATTTTTCAAAATTGTGGGGCGTAGCTAATAAAAATACAACGGAATCGATCTTTGAACTTCAGGTTTCATCGAGCGGCACGCCGTACAGTTTCTGGGGCTACGAAATATTTGATTACTCTGAATCAGATGGGTGGCCAAAGCGTGATATCGGCTCGTATAATCTCATTCAGGCATTTAAGGCCGAAGGGGACTCCGGCCCTCGTTACCAGGCTACTTTTAACTGGCAGACAACCACGGCTTCATTTAATATGCCACTAAATGCCTGGGATCCGACAAAGCCAATTCCATTTGAAAATAAAATGCCGGATTTTGGTTCTTTCTCGGGCACAGACAATATCGTAGTTATTCGTCTTGCCGATATCATCCTGCTGGCTGCAGAGGCAAACAACCAATTGGGTAATACCACTGCCGCGATAGCCGAATTGAACCAGATCAGAACCCGCGCGGGAATTGCAAATACAACAGCCAGCACAAAAAGCGACCTGGCTTTAGCGATTCTAAATGAAAGAAGATTAGAACTGGTTTACGAACAGACCCGCTGGAATGATTTATTGCGCGCAGAAGCTAACGGCACTATAAACTTGGCGAATTTAATGGACAGCCAGAAAGATTCTCAGGGTGTAAGCTTGAATTACCACATAAATTCTGATAAACACCAGTATTTATTTCCGATTCCAACCCAGGATATACTCCTGAATAAAAATCTTACGCAAAATCCCGGATACTAAGCGATATGGCGTGTACATTAATCGAGATGCTCAGCAAATTAGTCAAGGTAAGTATGGCAAAAGCGAATGACCTGCCGGGAACGCCTCAAAGGGATCAAATGATATTAAATAGACTTTATCCTGAGTTAAATTTAGTTGATTCGATATCATCTTAATGATGTCGGAATGCGTTCCGGGATGAGATCCGGAACGCATTGTTTGATCTGCCAGGACATAAAATATTAAAACATCTTGTAAGGATTGTAAAAGAAAACATTGTGCGTTCAGTCCGCCCGCTGAACCATATGTTTTTTTCATAATCAATCTTTCCTAAAGTAAATTTCTAAAACTATGAACAAGAGGTTACTCATTACATTTTTAACCTTTGCGGTACTTTCTGCAAGCGCGCAACAAAGCCTGAGGCCGATAACAGGGAACGATAAAACAATACAAGAGGAGAAACAAAGACAGGAGGCCGAAGATCGCTTTCATAACGATTGGGCTAATTTGAAAAAATATCAAGAGGAGAACAGCAGACTCGCCACTGCAGTCCCGAATGAAAAGCGGGTGGTTTTTATTGGCAACTCTATCACTGAGTTTTGGAAATATAATGATCCTCAATTCTTTGCTGCCGGCTATTTGGACCGCGGCATTAGTGGGCAGACTTCCCCGCAAATGCTGGTGCGTTTCCGTGAAGATGTGATCAATTTGAAGCCGGCCGTCGTAGTTATTCTGGCAGGAATCAATGATATTGCCGAGAATAGCGGTCCGTCCAGACTGGAAGATGTTTTCGGCAATATTGTTTCAATGAGACAATTAGCCGAGGCCGAACACATCAAAGTTGTATTATCGTCTGTTCTGCCTGCCAATCACTTTCCATGGAGGCCCGGAATAATCCCCACTGAAAAGATTATTCAGCTCAACCGGATGATAAAGGATTATGCTGCTAAAAATAACATAGTTTACATAGATTATTACTCGGCTATGGCTGACGCAGAAAAGGGGCTGCCTTTATCTTTGTCAGGAGACGGCGTGCACCCTAATTTAGCAGGATATAAGATAATGGAACAGTTAGCAGAAAAAGCTATCAAGGATGCTTTAAAGGCAGCAGAATGATAAAGGAGCTTATTGGTGACTCTTATGCGTGGAGGAGAACCGTCGCAAATAGCTGAGTTGTAATTGGTATTAATCTGCAATTATTTTTTGTCGGAATTACAAAACGGTCTCGCGAATAAAACGCTGGGTATTCAAATTTAAATTATACTAGCACTTTTATCCAAAGGCCGTACAAACGATTTTAATAATCCTAAAATGAATAAAAGAATATAGAATGAGTAGCAGGAAAGAATTTTTAAATCAGATTGCTTTAGCGACAGCAGGGTACTTTATGCTACCCCAACTGGCAAAAGCCTCCCAGCAGGCCGATGACTGGAATGTTCCGGCGGACCTTCAGAAAGAAATGTATCAGGCCGCATTCCATCTGGCCTTGAAAAACATTCGTGGTGGTGAAAATGAACCCGTTTTCAAAAGACCGTTCTTAGATGCGGCATTTAATGGCAATATTTTTTTATGGGATAGTTGTTTTATGGCCTGTTATGGAAAATATCACCAGGATGAGTTGCCTGTTGCTAATGCCCTGGATAACTTTTATGCGCGACAAGAGCCTGATGGTTATATATGTCGTGAATACACTAAAACAGGCGAACCGATGTGGCCCAAGGAGCATCCGGTAAGTATTAATCCGCCTTTACTTGCATTTGCCGAATTGGAGCTATACAGCATCTCTAAAGACATCCACCGTTTAGAAAAAATATACCCTCAACTAAAACTATTCTTCAATTATTTGGTGGATAATTATCGAATGGATGACCATCTTTTTTTTAATGATGCATTCGGATCAGGCATGGATAATATTCCTCGGTACCCTGAGGGCTGGCAGGATGACGGGAAAGGCATCCCGGTAAAAAATCTTTATCCTGAAATCTTTGTTTATGATGGTTTAAGCGCTGTTTGGAATCGGCAGGGAAGGGCTGTGGATATGACTTCTCAAATGGCACTTTTTGCAAGCAATCTCGCCGAGATAGCAAAGCTTATTGATAGGCAATCTGATATTTCTGCTTACGATCAATTTTATGCTGAAACAAAATTTGCCCTCAACAAATATTGCTGGAATGAGGAAGATGGATTTTATTACGACCTTGGGTATGGTGAGCAAATTAAGCGTATGCATATTGGTATGTTCTGGACGCTGATTGCTGGCATAGTGCCAACCGAAAAAGTAGACAAAATAATCGCCAACCTAACTAATACCAATAAATTTTGGCGCAAATTCCCCGTCGCAAGCTACCCCGCCGATCAAAAGGATTTTGCACCTGAAGGAAGATACTGGCTTGGTAGCGTTTGGACGCCAACCAATTATATGATCATCAAGGGGCTACAACGGGTGAACAAGCACCAATTGGCCAAGCAATTGGCCCGGCAATACTATTGGAATGTAGCTCAGGTATATTCAGAAACCAAAACATTTTGGGAAAATTATGCACCAGATAAACTCGCACATGGTAGTCAGGCACGACCTGATTTCTGCGGATGGACAGCCGTTGTGCCAATAACTCTGTATCGGGAATTTATTAATAGAAAAGCTTAACATTGCAAAGGGCTAAACTGCTGTTCTGTATTAGGATTTTAGTACGGCGAGATTGCTGTTCATAGAACTGATATAGATTTAATGCGTTCACTGATTTTTTTTTCAAAATAAGACTGTAATATAATTATGCTAATGGTGAGTTTGGTGTAGTGAATTAAGCTTGATTGTTTGGAAGCAGCGAAGTTAGAGTGGGGAAAAAGTAGTAACCCTATTTCCAAGTATCTGGAACTGAACAAAGCCTATGAACTAGCCATGCTGCGTGCAACGTCTTCATCATCTGCAAGAGTACGGAGTGGCTTTTAAACGGTTAACTATTCACCAAGAATTCAAACTGATCCGTATTCACCTGTCCAATAGTGTATCAAAATTTGGACCCATAGTAATGGAAAAGCCCCTTATGGTTAAATAAGAGGCTTTTTTTGTGGTATCAGCTGGAATCGAACCAGCGACACAAGGATTTTCAGTCCTTTGCTCTACCGACTGAGCTATGATACCGCCCGTTGGGGCTGCAAATGTAGCTTTGTTTTTTTATTTATGGATAATTTTTTTTGAAAAAAAGTTGAATGCTTAAGGTTAAAGCTGAATTTGAATCAGTCAACTAATCAAACTTTATACAACCAACATGTTCAACGCTTATGACATTTCAACTTTAACAATTAACTTTGAAAAATTTTACTATGCAAGCATAATGATTGCACAAATCCTGTTTATCATCATTCTGGCTGCCGCTATTTACCTCTTTAGCAAAAATGCAGGTAAAATAAGGCGCAATATATCTGTTGGGGAAGGATACCGACCGTTCCGATCAATCCCGCCCTGAACGCTGGAAAACCATGGCGAATGATGGCCCTTGGGCAAACCAAAATGGTAAAACGCCCGCTTGCTGCCGTGATGCATTTTTTTATCTATGTCGGGTTTGTCATTATCAATCTCGAAGTGCTGGAGATCATGATCGATGGCGTTTTTGGCTCGCATCGTATTTTTTCACAGCCATTGGGTAGTTTGTATGGTCTGCTGATCGGCGGTTTTGAAATACTGGCCGTTTTGGTGCTTAGTAGCCTGTGTCACTTTCCTGGCCCGGCAGAAATATCGCCCATTTAAAGCGCTTTAACGGCGTTGAGATGACCTCATGGCCAAAATCAGATGCCAATTATATCCTTATCATCGAAATTTTATTGATGACGGCATTTCTGACCATGAATGCCGCCGATCATAAATTGCAGCTGTTGAATTTTGGTCATTATATTAAAGCAGGCAGTTTCCCGGTAAGTCATTTTATTGGTCCGCTGCTGCCGGATAATGCAGCTGCACTGGAAATTGTCGAAAGGGTCTGCTGGTGGTTCCATATCGTCGGTATACTGGCATTTTTAAATTATTTGCCTTATTCTAAGCATTTTCATATCCTGCTGGCATTTCCGAATACCTACTATTCCAATCTGGATCCAAAGGGGAAATTACCAATATGGCATCGGTGACCAATGAGGTAAAAGCAATGCTCGATCCATCGTTTGTGCCCGAAAATACCGGGGAGATCAGCCGGTTTGGCGCAAAGGATGTAACCGATCTGACCTGGAAAAACCTGATGGAGGCCTATACCTGCACGGAATGCGGCAGGTGTACTTCGGTTTGTCCGGCCAATATTACCGGTAAACTTGTTTCGCCGCGTAAGATTATGATGGATACCCGCGACCGTATAACCGAAGTGGGCAATAACATGATAAACATGGCAAAGATTACCAGGATGGTAAAGCCTTACTGGATAATTACATTACCCGCGAGGAACTTTGGGCCTGTACCAGCTGCAATGCCTGCGTGGAAGCCTGCCCGGTAAATATCAATCCGCTGGAGATTATTACCGAAATGCGCAGGTATATTGTAATGGAAGAATCGCAGGCACCAGCCAGCTTAAATAATATGTTTGGCAATGTGGAAAATAACGGTGCGCCTGGAAATATTCAAATTCGGATAGACTTAATTGGGCGCAGGACGAATAATAAGATCGCCTTATATGTTACAGGATACAACAATAATTGATAGCCGTTATAAGGCCTTTATTGAAAAGGTCACTGCCTCAAAACTGGTTTGGGGCTTAAAGAGTAAGGCCGGTTGGGCCAACTCAAATTCGGTCGAAAGTGAACAGATTAATGTAATTCCATTTTGGTCGGACAGGGCATCTGCAAAAGCCTGTGCCCGTGATGATTGGAAAAATTACGCCGCCATGGAAATTCCATTGGCAGAATTTTTGGAAAACTGGTGCGTGGCCATGGCCGAAAATGATACGCTGGTTGGTGTAAACTGGGATGCCGGCATGTTTGGGAAAGAAATTGATGGCCTGGCAATAGCGCTGGATATCCTATGCCGGTTAAGCGAAAATAATTCCACGATCACGCTAAGAAACTATAGTAGTATAAACGAATTCATAACCGATATCCAGGAAAATTAATTAGGCCAATTAATGGAACAAAAAATACCAACGATGGCCGAAATGGCTGCACAGGGAAGTCAGCCCGAGATTTTATTTTGGGTGGGCTGCGCGGGCAGTTTTGACGAACGTGCGCAGCGTATCACCCGGGATATCTGCAAGATACTGAATCATGTGGGCATCAGCTTTGCGGTGCTGGGTACGGAAGAAAGCTGCACCGGCGACCCTGCCAAGCGTGCCGGCAATGAATTCCTTTTCCAGATGCAGGCCATGACCAATATTCAGGTGCTTAATGGATATAACATAAAAAAGATAGTAACCGGGTGCCCGCATTGTTTCAATACCATCAAAAATGAATATCCCGGATTAGGGGGCAATTACGAGGTGATCCACCATTCCCAGCTGATACAGCAACTGATCGATGAAGGCAAGTTAATGGCCGAAGGCGGTGAAAGCTTTAAAGGCAGGCGCATCACCTATCATGATCCCTGTTACCTGGGCCGCGGCAATAATGTTTACCAGGCCCCGCGCAGGGCGTTGGAAGTTCTGGATGCCGATCTTGTTGAAATGAAACGCTGCCGATCCAATGGTTTGTGCTGCGGGGCAGGAGGGGCACAGATGTTCAAAGAGCCTGAAAAAGGAAGTAAGGACATTAATGTGGAGCGCATGGAAGATGTGCTGGAAAGCAAAGCCACGGTCGTAGCCGCCGCTTGTCCGTTTTGCATGACCATGCTGAGTGACGGGGTTAAGCATTCGAAAAGGAGCAAGAGATCGAGGTGCTCGATATTGCCGAGATCACTGCAAGAGCAAATGGCTTATAAACTTACGGGATTTTAGAAACGGATGGCTTCTTTTAAACTGTCCATCCGCTCATTGGACATGCTCCTGACCGGGATGCCGAAGACGCTTGACATGGAATCGATTTTTCCCTTGGGATCATTGTAGGTCTGCACCATAATATCGCCCGGCGCGGTATTTAATTTTAGCATACCGCCTTTGGCCGTGCTGCTGTAGGTGACGTTGTCCAATTTGTTCAGGTTAAAGGAAAAGTAGGCCTGCTTGCCGCGCTGGTAGGTCTTTCGCGAACGAATAATATGCTCGGGGGTGAGCGTTATTTCCCATTTTTTTAATTTTGCTTCCCCGGAGGCGTCGTTGCATTTTGTCAGGCACTTATTACTCCAGTCCATCCAATCTTTGTCTACCATTTAAGCTCTGAAAGCGACAATAATGCTATTGGGGCCACCAAGAGCAGTTTTTTCGCTTTTCTAAGAATTGATTTTACCATGACAACATTTTGTGGGGCGAACGTAATAAAATCGATATTTTTGTAAATGCAATTTTCTGAACAATCAAGGGTGTGGGTGTATCAGTCGGATAGGGAATTATCTGATCAGCAGGCAGTACAGGCAGCGGCGCTTCTTAATGATTTTGTTGCCGTATGGACGGCCCATAACCACCAGCTGAAGGCCATGGCTGAAGTGCGCTATAACCGCTTTTTGATTCTCATGGTAGACGAAAGCCAGGCAGGCGCCAGCGGTTGTTCGATTGATAAGTCGGTTAATTTTATTAAGGGGCTGGAACAGCAGTTTGGTATTAATCTGCTTGACCGCTTTAATATGGCTTATAAAGACGGCGAAAAAGTGCTTTCTGCGCCCCGCCATGAATTTGAACAAATGCTCAAAGACGGCAGGATCACCACCGGTACTATTGTGTTTAATAACCTGGTACATGACCTGCACCAACTGGAAACCAGGTGGGAAGTGCCTTTTAAGGATAGCTGGCATGCGCAGCTGTTCTCAGACTTGGTTAGTCAATAGCATTTTAGTTATGATTTAGCGGCAATGACATGTTGCCATGATAATATTAAAGCATTAATTAATCAGCGCCATGTTCATCATCGATATCAATTACCTTGTCCCACTGGAGGAAATCGAAATACATACCGACGCCCACGTTGCGTATCTAAAAAAATATACTGAAAAGAACGTTTTCATCATTACCGGGCGAAAAGTGCCCCGCACAGGCGGGATTTTAATTGCACTGGCTGACTCAAGGGAAGAAGTTGAAAAGATCATTACCGAAGATCCCTTTTATCAGTACAAACTCGCCGAGATGACTATCACTGAGTTTTTGCACGCCAGGCATAATTCTGCGCTTGATGAGCTGCTTGGCAAGACGGTTTAGGCCCCGGTTTACTTACGAAAACTTTATAAGTTTGGGATAGATTCGTAATTTAGTGTATGGGACAATTCGATCCGCGCGTGGACGCATTTATTGAAAAATCAGCTGATTTCGCAAAACCAATTTTAACGCATATCCGGGAAGTGGTTCACCGGGCCTCGCCTTCGATTAACGAGACCATTAAATGGGGTATGCCGTTTTTTGATTATAAAGGACCGGTTTGTATGATGGCATCCTTTAAGCAGCATTGCGCGTTTGGCTTTTGGAAAGCCTCAAGACTAAGTGACCCGCAAGGTCTGCTCAGAGGTAGTGATGAAGAGGCAGCAGCCGGTAGCTTTGGCCGAATCAGCAAAATGGAAGATCTGCCCTCGGACGAAGCCTTGATCGGATTCATTCACCAGATGCTCGTCATTAACGAAAGCGGCGTTAAAGAAGCCCGCAAACCTGCCGCACCCAAAGCTGAGCTAGACATGCCTGCAGATTTCGACAAGATGCTTAAGGAAAATCTGACCATAATGGGGCAATACGAAAAGTTTAGCCCTTCCAGCAAAAGGGAATACCTGGAGTGGTTTGCGGAAGCCAAGTCTGAAGCCACGCGCGAGAAAAGATTGCAACAGGCCATCGAGCAGATAGCAGAGGGGAAAACCAGACACTGGAAGTATAAATAATGTCCGCCTTGCCGAATCTTAAAAATCCAGCGGTCCCAATCTCCTCATATTTTTCCGTATAAGGTACTGGCGGTGCCTTACATAATCGCTTGGCTCTGTTGGCGACCACTTCAGCGGATCAGGAAATATAGAAGCGATAGCGGCTGCCTGGTAAGTGGTCAAATCACTGGCCGATTTATGATAATAGGCTTCTGAGGCAGCTTCTACGCCATATACCCCGTCACCCATTTCAATTTCATTGAGGTATACTTCCATGATGCGCTTTTTGCTCCAGAACACTTCGATCAATACCGTGAAGTAGGCTTCAAAAGCTTTGCGCACGTAGGAGCGTCCCGGCCAAAGAAAAACGTTCTTGGCCGTTTGCTGCGATATGGTGCTGCCGCCGATGAGTTTATGGCTATGCGCATTTTTGTCGATGGCCTTCTCCATGGCCTTAAAATCGAAGCCAAAATGGTCCAGGAACTTTTGGTCCTCAGCTGCTACCGCGGCACGTTTCATGGGGTCAGCAATATCATCAAAATCAACCCATTGCTTGTCGATTTTCCAGTTTTTGCCATCTGATTTGCGCTCGAGACCCCGGGTAACCATCAGCCAGGTACCGGGGGGATTAACGAAACGGTAAAGTATCACCCATAATACAGAGACACTTATAAATAGGATAACGGTGAGTTTAACAATACGTATAATAAGCTTCATGATACCGTTTTACATTCATCTAAAATATTTTTTTATTTCGGATTTTTAACACCTCTTTTTTAAAAAAGAAAAATATTCCAAAAACAGCAGCCCAGGTGACTTTTGATAGCCTCCTGTGTTTTAGGCGGAGTTGCCACAAATTTGTTATCCAACTTCATCGAAAACTGACAATCCGCGATGCTTAATTAAAGCGCACCGTTAGGACTTCCTTTACTTGACCATTTACCCGGAGCTTTACGGTGTCAGGTTTTTCAGAAAAAATTTGATAAAAGGTCACTTTTCCGTTTTGCCATTTGCAATTGACCGTATAACCACCGCGTGCTTTCAATCCATAAAAGGAGCCTTCAGTGGCCCAGCTTTTGGGAATAGCAGGCAACAATTGTATTTCTCCAGTATGGCTCTGCAAGAGCATTTCTGCCATAGCCCCGCTTATGCCGAAATTTCCGTCTAGCTGAACTGGAGGATGGTTGGTGAATAGATTTGGTAAAGTATTATAAGTGAGCAGCCCCCTAACCATGAGGCCTGCCTTTTCTCCTTCACCCAAACGTGCCCACAGCGCACAACGCCAGGGCCATGTCCACGACCGTCGGCTATCACCTGTGGTTGACTCCACAGTAAAAGGTGTATTGATATTTTTCCCGTAGTTTCCGCTCCTGCTCCGCAAAGAAATTATTGCTGCCTTGGCTAATTCGGGTGTTTGAGTCATGCTGATTTGATGTCCCGGATACACGCCAAATAAATGCGAGGTATGACGATGCTGGTCATCCGGGTCGTCACGGTCTGTCTGCCATTCCTGCAGTTGTCCCCATTTGCCAATTTTGTTAGGTGCAAGGTGAGCTTGCATATTGGCTACTTTTGTTTGATAATCAGCATCAAGCCCCAGCGCTCGCGCTGCATCCAGATAATTCTGAAAGAGATCCCATACCAGTTGCTGATCGTGCATTACGCCATCTTCTCGCGGGCCATGTTCGGGGGACCATCCATTGGGGACCATCAATGTACCGTTAGGCATAACTTTCAAACGATCTTCCCAATACTGGCAAATTTCTTTAAGTATAGGATAAGCGGTATTTTTCAGGTACGCTGTATCATTCGTAAATGCCCAATGTTCAAAAACATGGTGAGCATACCAGGCACTTGCAGGGATATTCCATTCCCAGCCGTTTCCGCCAAAAATACTCTGACTTGTACGTGCCGTCCATCCCCTGATATTTTGCCCAAACGCCTTTCGCGTTGCAATTCTGCAAGGCTGTTGTGCCGCAACAATAAAATCAATCAGGGGAAGTTGACATTCAGATAAATTCGTGGTTTCTGCCGACCAGTAATTCATTTGAATATTGATATTATTATGATAATCACTTGCCCATGGGGGTGAATTGCTATCGTTCCATAAACCCTGCAGATTGGCAGGCAATCCGCCGGGACGAGATGAACTCACCAGCAGATACCGACCATATTGAAACATGGTTTCTTCCAGTTCCGGGTCCTGACCGCCTTTTTGATACTTGCTCAACCTGGCCTCAGTTGGGAGAGCCTGCAGTTCCGGGCTCGTCTTTCCAATAGTTATAGTTGCGGCTCCCATTAAACCAGCGACATCCTTTATATGTCTGTTCAATAAATTTTCATAGCCAAGCTCGGATGCCTTCTTTTGTTCCTGTTGAATTATTGGCAAAGGATCACTACCACGCCAATCAGATCCATAATCTGGCCTGTAATTAGTGCGTGCATCTAAGTAAATAATAAGCGTACTGCAATTTTTAAATACTAAGGTATTTCCTTTAGTCACCAAAGAACCATCAAGGTGCTCAACACGTAAGCTTGCCGCGTGCTTCAAATGGTTGGGCATCTCACCTGCAAAGCTCAAACCGTCGTTATTCGCGACGCTGATTGCCTGCTGCGCTGAGGTCAATGCAATGCTACCCGAAAGTGCCGCTTTTATATTGGCGGTATATTTAAAAACCATTATTTGATCGGGATAACTCGCAAATTCCTCTCTTCGGAAAGTTGTCCCGTTTATTTTAAATGATGTGGTATGAACACCGGTAGAAATATTCAGGGACCGGTAATATGCAGATGCTGCGCCCGCAAGATCAAAGTCAATAACAACATCTCCGAAGTTACGGTAGGAGCCAAAACCATGGATATCGGTTTGATATTCACCGTCCCAATTATTATCACCTCCCCAAAGGCTTTGCTCGTTGAATTGAACGTGTTCGGTTTTTATACCTGCAAACAACATGGCACCCATTCTTCCATTTCCTATTGGCAGTGCTTGTGCATCCCATTTTTTTGCAGGTTGTTTGTACCACAATTTCAAAGGTTTAGTAACGATAGCATTTGCTGTAATAGTTGCCAGTAAAATACATAAGGTGATTATTGACTTTATTCTGTACATGCTTTGAATATTATATAATTGTTACTGAGTTACTTTTAAATTTGTTCTTATCTCGGATAACGACATTTCTGCTGCTTTGATCACCGGCAATTCGGTCGAATCAATTTCATTTTTTCCGATCAGCACGTTCTTGCAGGCCGTTAAATCTATGATTACATTGATTTTATCTGCTTTTATGGCATTGCTGTCAATAATATGGTTATCCCTAAAGTACAATCCGTCGACACTGCGAGCACTAAGCACGAGGGGATTTATCATTTTAAACCGGTTGTTATTGATCGTGATATTTCGGTGGACCATCTTATCCCTTAACAATTTATGATTATCGGGGGCAATAGTTACTCCACCATTTCCATCGTTGTACCCACATTGATCAAATGTGTTTTGACGAATGGTGACATTCTGTACTGGCCCCGATTCGAACCAGCTCAAAGCGTCGTCAGCAATTAATACCGGACTCATGCCCGTTTTGTAAAAGACATTGTTTTCAATAATCGCCTTCCTGCGGGTGGTAAGAAGTACGCCTCGGGTATTTGTTCTTTCAAAATGATTATTTTGGATAAGTACTTCGGGTGTCCATGTCACATTTTCAATACAGATGCCGGCGGTAACATAGGATGGTGCTTTATCAACCTCAATTTCCATCTCTCGCAGGTTAATAAGATTTGCCCTTGTAAGTTTTGAATACCCGAGGATCATCAGTGTTTCCGGATCGACAAAAGCAATACTGTCACCTGCAAAAAAAGCTTTAAAGCCATAGGTCTGCGGGTGCATAAAACGAACTCTGATTTTACGGGACCGGACTGACACAATTTGCAAGTGAGTGCCGTGTATGTTCACAGCATCATCGTGAGCGCCGGAGGTAAAGCAACTGTCTATTTTTATTAATCCCCTGCATCCCGAAAAATGGAAACAATCGGCAAAAGAGGCTATTATCCTTCCGCTATTTTTCTTCGGCGCAACCAGTACCTTATGTAAAGAGATATTTTGAGAGAATTGGGAAACAATGCCCAATCCATGCATAAAATACATTTTCAGGTCTTCAAGCCGAATATCTTTGCTCAGGTTGATAAATGCGCCGCAGTTATCCCGGTAGGGATCTCTTATAGTAATTACATCGCCAGCATGTAAAGGACTGTTCTTAAAGTCTCCTTCGAACCGCACATTAAAGGGTGCATTTTCTATAGCCTTGCTATTCAGAAAGGGTTGAAATGAGCCGTCGTACAATATTTCCCGCACCGGATCAAAAACAACTGTATGGAATGCATTGGTTTTCCAACCCTCTCCGTAAAAATTAATATGCCCGGTGTCGATGATGTATTTTGTATCCGGATGAATAACAGTTTCAATCGCATTTGTTGCGACAGACTTCACGGTCAGCTCCGAAACAGTTGGCCGCTCATAATCAAAACTGATGTGCTTTACACGGACATTAATACAATTAATGATGGCTAGCGAGATCATTTTGCCATGAAGTATGATCTCAGTGTTATTTCCTTCTATGGTTAGCCCTTTACATTTTTCAAGAAGAAATGCGACATGTTTCATCTTCGAAAGGGTGTCATTTTCCGTGCAATTGGAAATGAATAACTCGCGTTCGGCACTGCCCTGTGGCCAGATGTCAATTCGCCCGCCCGGGAGTAATAAGATCGAACCAGGTTTGTGCCTGCATGCATCTATGGCTTTCCTGATGCCAGGGGCTGCATTCTCAAAACTATTGGTGTGCACGCCGTAATTCGACAACCGAATCACTTGTTGCCCAAAAACAGAAATTGTAGCCATCATTTGGAGACAGACTACGATAAACAAGCATTTCAGTCGCATAATTTTAATTCGATAGAGGTTAATAGCGATTCAGTGTTCCTTCGGAGAGCCTGGATGATGTTCCAATAAAAAAGGTATCCGGCTTTTACACCAAATACCTTTTTTAATATTCATAAATCCGAAAAGTAAATCGGGATTACTCCGCTACGACTTCAAACGGAACTTTAACTTTCACCTCTTTGTGCAGGTTCAGGTTGGCCGTGTATTCGCCAATGAACTTAGGTTCTGCATCAAAAGTGATACGGCGACGGTCAACCTCAAAGCCTTCTTTTTTCAAAGCATCAGCAATTTGAATCGTGTTGATAGCACCGAATATTTTACCGGTTTCGCCAGCTTTTGCACCGATGGTCAGTTTTACACCTTCCAGTTTAGCTGCAATAGCATCAGCGTCTTTACGGATCTTTTCTTGTTTGAACTGCGCCTGTTTCAAGTTTTCAGCTAAAACTTTGCGGGCAGATTCAGTAGCCAGCGTAGCAAATCCCTTAGGGATAAGGTAATTGCGGCCATAACCTGGTTTTACCTTTACGACATCGTCTTTCTCACCGAGGTTCTTTACGTCTTGTTTTAAAATAACTTCCATTGTTTAAACCTCCTGATTATTTTAAAGAATCTGTTACATAAGGCAATAAACCGATGTGGCGGGCACGCTTAACAGCCTGGGCCACTTTACGCTGAAACTTCAATGAAGTACCGGTTAAACGGCGTGGTAATACTTTACCCTGATCGTTAACGAACTTTAAAAAAAGTTTGCGTCTTTGTAATCGATATACTTAATACCGTTCTTTCTTAAAGCGGCAGTATTTTTTACGTGTATCGTCCACCTTGGGAGCGGTAACGTATTGAATTTGTTCGTTTGCCATTATTTTGCTGCCTCCTCTGCTTTAACGTTTTTTTTCTGATTGAAAGCTCCACTGCGTTTTTTCTCGTTGTAAGCAGTGGCGTGTTTATCCAGTGCAATGGTAAGGAAACGCAAAACGCGCTCATCACGTCTGAACTCAATCTCCAATTTGTTAATTAAATCACCCGGAGCCCTGTATTCAGTTAAGTGATAGTACCCTGTTGTTTTCTTTTGAATAGGGTAAGCTAATTTTTTCAAACCCCAATTATCCTCCTGGACAATTTCGGCTCCGCCGTCAGTTAAGATCTTGCTGTATTTGGCGATAGCCTCTTTAGCAGTTTCTTCTGACAGCAACGGGGTAAGAATGATCACGGTTTCGTACTGTTGCATTATCTTGCTTTGATTTAATGTTTTACCCGCTATTAAACGGGCTGCAAATGTAGGAAGAAATTGTGAATTTTTGTGAAAAATTATGAAAATTATTCATAAACATATTCCTGTCCAATCTGTATCTATAAGAAAATAAAGTTATGTTTATGCAGATCGGTGATAGTGAAAACGTATATAGAAGTGATGAGTTGCTTAACATGAACTTTTCATGGGGACCTGAAGATGAGGAGCCGGAAGAGGATGAGTGGAATGATGAGGATGATGAAGATTTTGATGACAGGACCGAAGACATGGATGATCTGCACGAGATACAGGCAGGCGATGACTGGGGCGAGCCCGACCCTGATGACGACGATCATTTGCCCGAGGATGAATAAGGGTCTTCAGAATATTATCAACAATCCATTTGGCAGGCTTTTAACTTAAAGCATATTCTTGCTACCTTAGTGGCTGTGGAAAATTTCATAGTTTCAGCACGCAAATACCGCCCGGCTACTTTTGAAAGTGTTGTAGGTCAGCAGCATATAACCGGTACGTTAAAAAATGCGATTAGAAATAATCAGCTGGCGCAGGCATTTTTATTCTGCGGACCGCGTGGAGTGGGCAAGACTACCTGTGCGCGTATCCTTGCCAAAACCATCAATTGCGAGAACCTGCAAACTAATGGCGAAGCCTGCGGAACCTGTGGTTCCTGCACTTCTTTCCAGAACGGCAACTCATTTAATATCCACGAACTGGATGCAGCATCGAATAACTCGGTTGACGATATCCGTAGCCTGATCGACCAGGTGCGCATTCCGCCCCAGGCCGGCAGATACAAGATTTATATCATCGATGAGGTGCACATGCTTTCTCAGTCGGCCTTCAATGCCTTCCTGAAAACACTGGAAGAACCACCGCATTATGCCATATTCATACTGGCAACCACCGAAAAGCATAAAATACTGCCTACCATATTATCGCGCTGCCAGATATTTGATTTTAACCGCATCCGCGTTGAGGATATGGCTGCTCACCTGGCATCAATTGCCACAAAGGAGAATATCAGCTACGAAGACGACGGTTTGCATATCATTGCCCAGAAAGCTGACGGCGGCTTGCGTGACGCGTTGTCTATGTTCGATCAGATCGTCAGTTTCTCGGACGGAAAGGTTACCTACCGTACCGTTATCGACAACCTGAACATACTGGACTATGATTACTACTTTAAGGTAATTGACGGGCTGCTGAAGGAAGACACCTCCAGTACACTGCTGCTTTTTGATGAGATCCTGTCCAAGGGTTTTGATGGTTCGCACTTCATTTCAGGCTTGTCTGAACACCTGCGCAACCTGCTGGTCAGCAAGGACAGTACCACGCTGAAATTGCTGGAGGTAAGTGAAGGGATCAAAGCCAGGTACAGCCAGCAAGCCGCTGCATCTTCGGTTTCGTTCCTGCTTTCAGCGATGAACATTGCCAATCAGTGTGATCTGAGTTATAAACTGAGCAAAAATCAACGACTGCAGGTAGAGCTGGCACTGCTCAAAATGTGCCACCTGCCCTCGGCATTCAATATGCTCACGGCCCCTGCCGCTGAAATGTCTGATTCGAACGGGCAGTTAAAAAAAAAACCTGATACCTCAGCACTGAGCCCATCCGGAGCGGATGTCCCGGTCGCTGAAGCGCCGCCCGTCAAAAGCCAGCCCGCTGCCCTTAGCCAGTCTGCCGGAGTTCCCTTGCAGGGGAAGGAACCGGTAAAAAACGGACTTACCCCGGCTGCTGGCGACAAACCCAAGGTATTTATCCCAAATGTGAATAATGCATCCAAATCGGTCAAGATACCGTCGTTAAAGGACCTGGGTAAATCCTCCGCTGCGGAAATAGCCGAAGAGGAAGATCCGTACATCAAAGGCGATGCAAGGGAAGATTTTACGATGGACAGTTTTCTCAAATTCTGGAGTGAATATGCCGCCAAAATGAAGGCCGAAAGTAATATGACCCTGGTGACCATATTCGCAGCAAATGCCCCGGAAATGAAGGCGCCTTATAAATTTGAGGTTGTGGTTGCCAATAAAGTGCAGGAAAACCTGTTCCGGGATGAGAAACCAAGTCTGATGAATTTCCTGCGTGTTGGTTTGCGGAATTTCGAGATAGACGTCAGCACGAGGATCGACGAAATAAAAGCCGCCAAAAGGCCCTATACTAACGTTGAAAAATTCCAGCATATGGCCACCAAGAACCCCCAGCTGGCCGAGCTGCGAAGAAGATTTAATCTTGATCTGGATTAAACGGGTATCACCTGCAAATTAAATAACCCACATACTAGCGGGGTCTGTCATTCTTCGGGTAACCTTCCTCGTCAAGATCCGTGCGGCTGTCTTCCGGGGTTCTGGAAAGTATATCATCAATCGGATCGACCTCAATAATTTGTCCATGATCTATGTGCATGGCCAAATGGTCAACGTCTGTTTCCAATGATTCGTTAGGTATGTATTCGTCCACGGCATCGTAGGGATTGGCTTCGTCGTAGGTTGAATTCATGTCGGCCCCACTTTTTACGGAAGTGTTATACGGGTCCGGGTGATCGTAGTCCGGGTCGTCGCTGTCCACGTCGTATTCAAAGCTGTCGTCCTCAGCGTTATAACTCAGATCTTCCGCATCAGATTCCTCCCCCAAACTATCTTTCAGCGTTTTGTCCCTGTCTTGGTTCTCATCATTATATTGGGGGTAAAATGTTCTCCTGGCCATGGCTATCGTTTTCTTAATTAACAATATAACCCCTGGAAAAGATTTGAATTCAGGAAATTATTTTAGCTATTGGTAACTGATCTGCTTGCGGTAGGAGTTGGTGCCGCCCACAGAGATTTTTGCACCGATGACAAACTGGCCATACCCGTCATTAAGATGACCTACTTTAAATCCGTCAAGATCATCACCAAATACATAATTGTACTGGTAGCCCACATCAATTTTAACATTTGGCTCATGGTAAGCATTGAATATCTTTAATTCATAACCTATGCGCAAAGGTAAAAAAGCTTCCTGGGCTTTGTCGACTCCGGGGGTATAGAAGCCCGGTACTTGCATGGAATACCGGTTTATACTGTTTATTTTGCTATAAATCAAACCAAACCCAGTACTCAAATAGAGGTTTTTAAATGCATTGGCTACTTCACTTTTGGAGTAGTCCATCAGTTCACCGGCCTGCAATTGCAGCCTCATAGCGTAGTATTGATAATCGGTGGAAAACTGCCTTCCCGATTTATCCTTGTACTGGTCGCCTCCGGCGAGTGTACCCAATTGAAATTCGAAAAGGTAATTAATGAAGGGCGTTTGGTTATAGGTGAAATTGAAATTGACGGCATTTGTGCTTTTATTGGTAACCACGTCACCATAAAAACGGTTGAAGCCGACCGACACACCTAAATCATATAAACCATAATTATAGCCAAGCTGTGCTTTTGACGTAAGGGCTGAAAGGCATAGCATTAGGCTTAGCAGCGTAGTTCTTGCAATAAGTTTAGTCATGTTTCTCAGGTTTGCGCTTGCCGTTGACTGGTAGAGTTTTATAGATAGCAACAATTTTATAGCAATAAAGTTATGGTTTTCCCCTGACAATTAAATAATTGTTCAATCGGGGAAACAATAATTTTGAAAAACTATTAACGAAATAGGTAAGTCATTTTTATATATTTGGAACCTTTTAAAACAGAAAGCTATTACTTTTTATGTCAAAAATTAAAGTAGATAATCCCGTAGTTGAACTTGACGGTGATGAAATGACCCGCATTATATGGAAGTTCATTAAGGATAGGTTGATTTTTCCCTACCTGGATCTTGATATCAAATATTATGATCTGGGTATTGAGCATCGCGACGCGACGAACGACCAGGTAACCATTGATGCTGCAAATGCCATTAAACAATATGGTGTCGGAATTAAATGTGCAACAATTACTCCGGATGAAGCCAGGGTAAAAGAGTTTGGATTGAAACAAATGTGGAAGTCGCCTAACGGGACTATCCGTAATATTCTGGATGGTACGGTTTTTCGTGAGCCCATCGTGATGTCAAATGTTCCACGCCTGGTACCTAACTGGACTGCTCCGATCTGCATTGGTCGTCATGCGTTCGGCGACCAGTACCGTGCTACGGACTTTCTGACCAAGGGCAAAGGTAAGCTTACGATCACCTTCACTCCGGAAGACGGAAGTGCCGAGCAGTCTTTTGAAGTATTTAACTTTAAAGGCGATGGCGTTGCCCTGGCGATGTATAACACGGATGAGTCGATTAAGGGATTTGCACGTGCCTGCTTCAATCAGGCTTTGTTAAAAAAATGGCCATTATACCTCTCTACAAAAAACACGATCCTGAAAAAATATGACGGCCGTTTCAAAGATATTTTTGAGGAAATTTACGAAAATGAATTTAAAGCGGAGTTTGCGGCAAACGGACTTACTTATGAGCACCGTCTTATTGACGATATGGTGGCATCGGCTTTAAAATGGCACGGTAACTTTGTTTGGGCATGTAAAAATTATGACGGCGACGTACAGTCGGATACCGTGGCTCAGGGTTTTGGTTCCTTAGGACTGATGACCTCAACGCTGGTTACGCCTGATGGTAAGACGATGGAGGCTGAGGCGGCACATGGCACCGTTACCCGTCACTATCGCGATCACCAGGCTGGTAAACCAACATCTACCAACCCGATCGCTTCTATTTTTGCATGGACAAGAGGTTTGGAATTCCGCGGTATGCTGGATAACAACCAGGCGCTGATCGATTTCTGCAAAACTTTGGAAGAGGTTTGTATCGAAACCGTCGAAAGTGGTAAAATGACCAAGGACCTGGCCATCACGATCAAACCTAAAGTGGAGCATGGCAAAGACTTCCTGTACACGGAAGAATTCCTGGCCGCTATAGACGAGAATCTGAAAAAGAAGCTGGGTAAATAATCCTTCCGGTCTTTATAAAATAAAAATGCCCGTATTCCAGTGAATGCGGGCATTTTTTTCGCCAAACTATATCCAACACTGCCTGTTTAAACTGCAAGTGTTAACTTTACACCAAAATTCAATGTAATTACCTATGTCGGGCTTATATCCTTTAAAATTCAAAACCATTTATAAAGACAAGATCTGGGGCGGTCAGAAGATCAGGACCTATCTGCATAAAGATTTTGGCAATCTGCCTAATTGCGGCGAGACCTGGGAGATATCAGGGGTGAAGACAGATGTTTCTATTGTGGCTAACGGCGAGCTGGAAGGCCACTCATTGGCTGATCTTTTAGCGCAATACCAGGATCAGCTGGTTGGCCAAAGGGTGTATGATCATTTTGGCAATACCTTTCCGCTGCTGGTAAAGTTTATCGATGCAAACGACGATTTGTCCATCCAGGTACATCCCAATGATGAATTGGCCAAAAAACGCCATAATTCATTCGGGAAAACCGAAATGTGGTATGTTATCCAAGCCGATCCGGGCTCTACACTGATCAGCGGTTTTAACGCACCGGTCGATCAGCAGATCTACCTGGATAAATTAAACAGCGGTCATATCATGGATATTTTGAATCGTGAGGATGTCTCGGCGGGCGATGTTTTCTTTCTGCCGGCAGGCAGGGTGCATACCATTGGCAAAGGTCTGCTGATTGCCGAGATACAGCAGACATCGGATATCACTTACCGCATTTACGATTTTGACCGTGTGGATGACAAGGGTAATAAACGGGAACTGCACACCGAAGAAGCCTTAGCTGCCATTGACTACAATTTTTATCCCGATTATAAAACACGGTATCCGCATGAAAAGAACCAGACCGTTAACGTGGCAGAATGTCCTTATTTCACCACCAATTTGCTGGATTTTACCGAAAGTACCTCAAAAGATTATTCGACGCTTGATTCGTTTGTTATCCACGTTTGCGTGGCAGGAGCCTATGTCATTCACGCTGATGGCCAGGAGTGCCCGGTAGAAATGGGTGATTGTATTTTACTTCCAAAAACCATTAATAATGTCCGGCTGGAAACCGGTAGCGGGTTTAAAATGCTGGAATGTTTTATTAAGTAATGCGGCGCGCAGGCCTGTTCGTAAAGGCGGGCTCATTCCCCGGGATCAGACGAGCCTGATCGTAAACTTCGTTCCCTGGTTTACCTGGCTTTCAATGCTGATACTTCCGCCGAGGGCTTCTATCTGGTTTTTTGTAATAAACAAACCAATGCCTTTGGCCTCGGGGTTGTTGTGAAAGGTTTTGTACATGCCAAATACACTGTCGCCAAACCTGTCCATATCTATGCCAAGACCGTTATCCTCAAAGTAGATATAAATATGGGAGCCTTCTTTTTCAGAGCGGCAGCGAATCTCCGGTTTGCGGTCCGGGCTGCGGTACTTGAGTGCATTGGTAAGCAGATTCTGGAAAATACTTTCCAGATAGGCAGGTATATAGTTTATATCTGAACATTTGGAAAAGTCGTACCGGATATCGGCCTGTGTGGTAGTGATATTGCTTTCGAGCGCCGACAGCACAGTTTTGAATGCAGGTTCAAATTCGATCCGCTTTCTTTCCTTTCCGATTTCGGTTTGTATCTTGACGATCTCACTCAGGTGATCGATGGTGGTTTTCAGGCTTTCGCTGATTGATTTGACATGTGCGAATATTTCTTTTTTATCGTCAGCAACCTCGGCCTGATCGTACAGGTTCACCATAAACTGCAGGTTGCCTGTATGCGAACGCAGATTATGTGATACAATATAGGCGAAGTTTTGAAGCCGCTTATTCTGGTCATTGAGCAGATTGACTGCGTTCTGTACATCAAGTTCTTTCTTTTTGATGTAGTCAATATTCTGGAATATGCACCTTGCAGTAATACATTGTCCATATTCATCAATTACAGCAACGCCCTTTACACGCAGCCATATCTGATTGTTCTTTACTGTTCTGAATAAAAGTTCCAGATCAAACGGCTGCGAATATTTGACAATTTGATCGATGGCTGTACTGATGCTTTCGCGGTACTGCGGTTCAAAAAAACTTACGGTTTCGGCGACGCTCAGTTTTACGGTATCCTGCAGTTCAAAAATGTCATAAGCTTCCCGCGAAAGGCTAAGCGTCATACTGCGCACATCAATTTCCCAACCGCCAATTTTTGCGATCTTGATGGTTTCTTTAAATAGAAAATCATTGCGGCCGGCCTGTAGCTGCAGCAGCTTGAAATCGTGCACATCGACGATCGTACCGGTGATCTTGGGCTCTGCCTTATCGCCCCATTTTTTTATTGTGCTTTCAAACCAGCGGTAACCGTTTCGTTTCGTCAGCAGGCGGATAAGAACCGTTTCGGCTGGGTCATGCGAATGCCTGTTGAGCGATTTTAAGAATAGTGGCTTATCTTCATAGTAAAGAAGATTTTCAAAGAAGAAGTCGTACGATGAAGGTATATCATTGGTATCATACCCCAGAATGGAGTAAAAACCGGAAGACCACTTCACGTCTTTCGTGATGATATTATATTCCCATATGCCCGCATTAATGCTATTTATAAGCTCAGTAATATGGAAATCGCCATCATAAGAAAATTTATCTCCTTCAGATAAGCTCATGTGTTCAGCTGGTCACAATAATATTATGATGGTTAAGTAAAATACTTATCACTAGTTAAAATCAATCCGATTAACCCGCCTTTTCTGCCCAAAAAGTTATAAATAAACAAATAAAAGGCCAATATTTCGATGCAGAAGCGGGGGGTTAAATGTACTCCTTATTTACTTCATTTACAATCGCTTATTTTACGTTGAAACTTAAAAAAAGTTCGGTTGGAAGTAAAATTTCGGTGTTTTTCCCGCACTACGGTATTTAATATGGGTAATTTATTACCCATATATTATTGATGTTCAAAGCAATAATATCCGGCAGACCTGCGCTCAGAACCAGGTAATGCACTATTCACCAAAGTTTTTCCTGGCAAGCTGCTTATGAAGTTCCGTGGTTTGCATCAGTGCTGCTGATCCATACCAGAGGTGCAGTTCCATGACCAACGTACCGGCCTTTATGGCAGGGTCTGTTTCGGTGAGTTGTTTGGCTTCTTCGAGTGAAGTAACGTTGAAAATAAAGATCCCTTTGATGGGCTGATCGTCTAAAAACGGACCGGCAACCACCAGTTTACCCTCGGCGGCCAGTTTACTGATGTTTTTCAGATGCGCCTTGAGCAGTTCCATCCGGGCTGTTGAGTCTTTGAGCCTGTTGGGTCCCGTTTTGAGAAAGGCCATTACATAGGTTTTCATGCCATACTCATCAGCGCCGAGTTTTTGGGCCAGCTGAGCATTATACTGGGGATTCGTGGATTGAGCAAAAGAGACGGCAGGTATCGCCACCAGCAGTGCGACCAGGAGATTGCGTATCATAGTTAATGGATTGGTACCATAAAGGTACTACTCCTTGAATCTATTTTCAAGCTCGCGTATGGCGTCTTTAGCGATCCACCGCGCCGCTTTGCTCTGCTGCCGGGCGATGCGCCCGGCACATGCCAGGGCTTGTTCATGCAGGACTTCGTTTCTTTTGCCAATCTGCCGTAAGGCCCAGCTAAGAGCCTTTTTTACAAAGTTCCGTTCATCCCAGGCTTCCCGTTCAATCACGGGAAAGAACCCTGCAAACTGCGGGTCAGTTGCCTTTTTGTTGTGTATGGCAAATTCGGCCATCAGAACAAAACCTGCCCGTTTGACATATTCTTTTTCCAACGCGCAATACTCGAGCGCTTTGCCAGTGGCGAAGGGCGTACGAACGAACAGGTTGCCGCATACCTGGTCGCAAACGTCCCAGGAGTAGAAATCGTTTACCCAAAGATCCATTTGGCCTGGCGTAACCAGAGCTGGATCGTCGACCAGTGAAGCGAGTACCCGGCACTCATGAATACCCGTATCCCAGAGCTCGAGCGCCAGCTGATGGTCTTGTTTAAGGGTTTTTGCCAGCTTGCGTAATTGAGGTAAGGACACGCCCAGCGCTTTCGAGTTGTCTACCCCGAAACGCTTCATTCCCTGGTGGTACCTGGCATCGGAACGCTGTTTTAGAATATCTATGATCTCTACTGCGTTCATAACTGAAAAATACAACAAAAAAGCCGGGATAAATCCCGGCTGTCAGATCACTTAATCCAATCTGAGTACTTACAGATTTCCTCTCAATTCCTGCTCACTGTTCTATCGCTTCGAATAAAGCTTTAAAATTTCCTGCGCCAAATGAACGTGCACCTTTACGCTGGATGATCTCGAAAAATACGGTTGGCCGGTCTTCCAGCGGTTTGGTGAAGATCTGCAGCAGGTAACCCTCATCATCCCGGTCAACCAGAATACCCAGTTCTTTTAATGGTCCAAGGTCCTCATCAATATGGCCCACACGGTCGATCAGGTCATCATAATAAGTGGTTGGAACATGCAAAAATTCAACACCGCGCTTTTTCAATTCGGTTACGGTTTCAACAATATGCTCGGTAGCCAATGCCAGATGCTGTACGCCTTCGCCCTCATAAAATTCCAGGTATTCTTCTATCTGCGATTTCTTTTTACCTTCGGCCGGCTCATTGATCGGGAATTTAACATAGCCGTTGCCATTGCTCATCACCTTGCTCATCAGGGCCGAATATTCGGTCGAGATCATTTTATCGTCAAAGGTCAGGATGTTCTTAAAGCCCATCACCTCTTCATAAAAATTCACCCATTCGTTCATCTTATGCCAGCCCACATTGCCCACGCAATGGTCGACATGAATCAGACCGGCGGTTCGGCGGGTTGTAGTCCGATTTCCATTCCTGGTAACCGGGTAAAAATATGCCATTATAGTTTTTTCGCTCTATAAACAGATGAACGGTTTCGCCATATAGTTTGATACCGCTGGTGCGCACTTCGCCATGCTCATCCTTTAAGGTTTGCGGCTGCTGATAAGGCTCGCGCCGCGTACTAGTGGTTTGCTCAAAAGCATCGTAAGCATCATCCACCCAAAGCGCAAGTACTTTTACACCATCACCATGTTTTTTAAGATGCTCGGCAATAGGATGGTCGGAATGTAAGGGCGTGGTCAATACCAGGCGTATCTTATCCTGCTTTAATACATACGATGCCCGGTCGCGCACGCCCGTTTCAGGGCCCGCATAGGCCAGGCTCTGAAAACCAAAGGCTGTTTTATAAAAGTGCGCCGCCTGCTTGGCATTGCCTACATAAAATTCAACATAATCGGTACCGTTTAGCGGTAAAAAATCAGTTGTTTGTTGTTTTTTATTTATGGTTAGTGTTTCCATTGTTTTTTTAAATTTGAATTGAGTCCAATTAGTGAATTTGGAATTAAAGCACTTTCAACTTCGACCTTTCACTTACTCGCCCAGCTCTTATAATAATTCTCGTCCTCAATTTTTATGGCATCTTCGGTTAGCATCAGCGGCCTGAATGGGTCTATCATTACCGCCAGTTCATCGGTTGATTCTTTGCCTATCGATCTTTCTACCGCGCCGGGTGCGGTCCGTGCGGTATGCCGCCCGGATGCAGGGTGATCTGCCCTTTAACCACACTCTTGCGGCTCATAAAATCACCATCTACATAATATAAAACCTCATCGCTGTCCACATTGCTGTGGTTATAGGGTGCAGGGATAGATAGCGGGTGATAATCATACTTGCGCGGCACAAATGAGCAGATCACAAAGTTATTGCCCTCAAAAGTCTGATGCACAGGCGGTGGCTGATGCAGGCGGCCTGTTATCGGCTCAAAATTGTGTATCGAAAAGCCATAAGGATAATGATAGCCATCCCAGCCAATAAAATCAAAAGGATGCGTGCCGTAGATATAGGGATAAATCAGTCCCTGTTTTTTGATCAGTATCTTAAAATCGCCTTTTTCGTCATGCGTTTCCAGATCCGTGCGGTAATTTGATGTCACGCTCGCAATAAGGCGAGTGTTCCATCAGCTGGCCGTACTGGTTCAGATATCTTTTGGGCGAACGCATCGGGCTAAAGCTCTCTACAATAAACAGGCGGTTTTCCGTGCCGTTCAAATTCCATCTGGTAAATGGTGCCGCGCGGAATAATGCAGGTAATCGCCGTATTCGAATTTGATATTACCGAAACCCGTTTTCAAAGTTCCCGAGCCCACGTGGATAAATATCACCTCGTCGGCCTGGCTATTCTTGTAAAAATAGTCGGTCATGGATTTGCGGGGAGCAGCCAGCGAAATATGCAGATCGCTGTTCACCAGAACCGGTTTGCGGCTTTTCAGGTAATCATCCTCGGGCTCAATTTTAAAACCGATGAGGCTGGTATGTTTCAGATGTTTTTCGCGTGCTATCTTGGGCTCCACGGAATAAGGTTCGCCCAAAGTTTTAACGATAGTGGGCGGATAGAGCATGATACACCAGCGAATACAGGCTCGAAAAGCCTTCGGTTGACACCAGTTCTTCGGCATATAAACTGCCGTCGGGCTTACGGAATTGCGTATGTCGCTTTGGCGGGATTTTTCCTGATGTATGATAGAAGGACATGGTTTGTTTTTTTGGTTGTAATGGCTGGAATTGGATACGTTGAAAAGCTGAAAATAGTTTTTAACTAGCAGCGTATCAGCTTAATACAGTTAAAACGATTAAATGGCCTGAATAGTTTAAAATATGTAGGGTTCAAAAGCAATCTTTCTGGCCCTGCAAATTTTAACAGCAAAAATTAGTACTGCGCCCGAACGATCTTAGCCAGCATGGCATCCCTGAACGAGGATGCATCACTCATCGAGCTGAGCCCCAGGGAGAATAGGAAATGTGTTTGTACACTGAGCATGGCTATACAAATTTAGGGTGTAATATATTTAATATGCAAGCATCGTGTTTACAAGGGGCAAGCCGGGGTTATTTTGATAGAATAACCTTCATGATCTGACCTTCCTGACTGATTAAGCTTACCTGCCTGCCGCCAACAAACTGGCTGCCATCGTTATTGAAGGAGCCGAAACCGCACCATACCGCGCGCCCGGCATATTGTGGGCTGTTTTTATCGTTAAAATAGCTAAGCCGCCGTTTATTGCTCCCGTCCCGGTCCATAATCCACCAATCGGTACCTTTTTTTGTGCCGGTATTGGTCATCCAGACGATCCTGTTGCCGCCGGGGGAGAAAAAGGCGTGTTCATTGTAATCCCTATCGGTCAGTTTCTTTAGGTTACTGCCATTGATATCCATGGTATAGATGTGTTCGTCCCAGGTGGATCTTTGATTCATGTTACTGCAAAAGATGATCTGTTTGTCGTCGGGAGCGTAACCATAGCATTCATAAAATCCGCTTCCGCCGGGCTCCATGGATTTTATACCCGTCACCCTGGGGACATTGCCGGCATCAAAGCAAAAGTCGCCGGTGCTGATCGTCCAGAAACCGAAAAGGCGCCCATGAGCAAATACGCTGGGTCTTTTTTTTCTGTTGGTCCAGATGATATGCTTGCCGTCATGAGAAAAATGCGGCATGATAACGCCATGATCCCTGTCATTGGGAATATCAACCAGTTTATACGCCTTTGTGCAGCCGGTATCGATCAGCCAGATATCGGTGTAACCGCCCAGTCCCGGGAGTGCCGAAAAAGAACTTTCCTCATGCAGGGGCTTCTCCACAATGAGCAGCAGCCACCTTCCATTAGGGTGCCAGTCGGTAACGCTGATGTGTTTGCCGGGGAGCAGCGGACTGTTGCAGGTTATGCAGGTGTCATTTGAGCCGTTGGGATTAGCAAGATGAACATCATAATAGCCATCGCGGCCTTTTGAAGAGTAGGCAATACGGTTACTGCCGGATTTGTCCCAGGTGACATCCAGTCCGTGCTGGCGAAAGATCGATGCCGATGTATCCTGAGCGGTCGCACAGAGATATGCAAACTGCAGGAAAAGTAAAAGGATCAGGGGCCGGTTTGCCATAATAAGCAAAAATAATTTAATTCGGCCGAAAACGAAGTCAAACTCAATCAACCACTTAACCCAGCATTCAACTAAAATTAATAGCTTTGGGCACCAATTTAACGATCGCTATGAAACTCGTATCCTATAAAACTGAAAATGCCGAGCATCTGGGCGTTTTTGTCAATGGGCATATTTATAATCTCAACTCCTGCCACAAGCTTATCCCCGACAATATGAATCAATTTTTGTGGGGTGGGGAGGAATTGATGGACCGGGCCCGGAAAGTGAATGACGATATTGCCTCGGGTAAAATGGAAGCCCGTGAAGAACCTTTTTTTGAGCTGCTGGCTCCCGTGCCTCATCCTTCTTCCTGCAGGGACGGGTATGCTTTCCGTCAGCATGTGGAAGCCGCAAGGCGCAACCGGAAGGTACCCATGATTCCAGAGTTTGACCAGTACCCGATATTTTATTTTACCAACCACAATGCCATACAGGGCACCGGCGAGATCGAGTGTATGCCCGATCATTTCCAGAAACTTGATTTTGAACTGGAAGTTGCCGTAGCACTCAATAGAAAGGGGCGCAACATCCGGGCGTCTGAGGCCGACAGCTACATTGCCGGCTATATGGTCATGAATGATATGAGCGCCCGTACCCTGCAATTGGAAGAAATGCTGCTCAATCTCGGTCCGGCAAAAGGGAAAGATTTTTCAACAGTGATCGGCCCTTGGCTGGTAACTCCCGATGAGCTCGATTTTTACAAGACAGCGCCAAAGGCGGGGCATGCGGGTAACAATTACAACCTGGAGATGAAGTGTCTTGTAAACGGCAAACAGGTATCCTACGGCAATATGGCCGACATGGACTGGACCTTTGCCGAGATCATTGAACGCTGCGCCTATGGCTGTGATGTGCTGCCCGGCGACGTGATCGGTTCGGGTACGGTGGGTACCGGCTGTTTTTTGGAATTGAATGGCACTGCGCTATTGAATGATCCTAAATACCAGCCTCAATGGCTGCAGCCCGGCGATCTGGTAGAAATGGAAATTACGGGTTTGGGCGTATTGAGCAACGTCATAAAAAAGGCTGATAGCAGGTTCTCGATACTTGACATTAAAAAAAATAAGTAAAGGGGTGTAGGGCCTCAGCATGACCGATTTGCCCGGTCCTTTAAAACCATCATTTATCTGCCGGATAGTAAATTGTAAACTTCCAATTTCTTCATGCTCACAATCAACATAAAAGAACTCAGCATTCCTCAGCTGCATAACTACCTGCAATATGCCATTGCACCGCGGCCGATATGTTTTGCCTCGACCATAGACCGCCAGGGTAATGTGAATCTGAGCCCATTCAGCTTTTTCAATCTGTTCAGCACCAATCCGCCGATATGCATCTTTTCACCTTCGCGCAGGGTGAGGGACAATTCGACCAAGCATTCGCTGGAAAATATTCTGGAAGTGCCCGAATGTGTGATCAACATTGTCAGTTATGCTATGGTACAGCAAACCTCGCTTGCCAGTGTGGAGTATCCCAAGGGTACCAATGAGTTTATTAAAGCGGGTTTTACGCCCCTGCCATCCGATTTGGTCCGGCCGCCGCGTGTGGCTGAATCGCCCGTGCAGCTCGAATGCCTGGTCAACGAGGTAAAACCATTGGGCGACGGTCCGGGCGCAGGTAATCTGGTCATCGCTGAGGTAAAGCTGATCCATATTGATGAGGCCATTCTGGATGCTGAAGGTAAGATTGACCAGCGCAAACTGGAGCACGTAGCGCGCCTGGGCGGGGATTGGTATTGCCGGGTGACACCTGATAGTCTGTTTCAGGTGACCAAGCCGGTACGAACCATGGGTATCGGCGTGGACGCCATCCCTTATGCTATCCGCAATTCAAAAGTGCTTACAGGCAATAACCTTGGCCAGCTGGGCAATGTCGAGTTACTGCCCTCGGATGAGGAAATAGAGGAATATAGCCAGTTACCGGAAATAAAAGAGCTGCTGGACGCCACAATTGGCGACGGGCAGACGCGAGAACTGCAGCTGCACCTTAAGGCAAAGCAGTTATTAGCCCAGGACAGGGTGAGCGAAGCCTGGAAGGTACTGCTGATTTCCTGAGGAGCTGGCAGGTATAGCGCCCGATAAAGGATAAACCAGAAATCAACCTATATCCCCAACACCTGTTTCAATTTCGCATAGCCGGTTTTGCTAACGGGTATCTTAGCGCCTGATTTGAGGATGGCGATGTGGGCATCCTTTTCGTAAGGGTCTATGCGGGTAATATGCTGTATTTTGATAATATAGGAGCGGTGGACGCGTACAAACTGGCTGCGGTCCAGCGTTTGCTCAAAAAAACCCATGGTCTTATTTTTCAGGAATGAGCCTTCGGCGGTATGGACGCTTACGTAATCGTCATCGGCCTCCAGGTATTCAACATCCAGCAACGGGAATGATCTTTACCTTGGTGCCTGTTTTTACCACAATGCGCTCGTGCTGTGCAGGCGATTGTGCAGCTGTATCGAGCAGTTTTTCCGTCTGTTTAGCGGCCTGCGGTAATGGGCTTTTGCGCCAGAAATTTCTCAACTGCCTTGTTAAAACGTTCCTTGCTGAACGGCTTTAGCAGGTAATCAACAGCATGGGTTTCAAAGGCCTTTATGGCATATTCATCAAATGCCGTGGTAAATATTACGGCCGGCTGATTTTCAACCAGCTCCAGCATTTCAAACCCGTTGATTTTAGGCATCTGCACGTCAAGAAATATCAGGTCGGGCTGGTATTGCTGAATGGCTTTCAAGCCCTTCAAAACCATCATTACATTCCTGCAACACTTCTATCTGATCTTTAAAATTCTGCAAATATTCCTTTACAACCATGCGGGCCAAAGGCTCGTCATCAATAATTAATGCTCGTTTCATATATAACTGCGGAATTTTAATAATAGTTGTAAATATATTATCATTTGCGTGAGTTTCCATCAAATCGTTACGTGCAAAAAGCAAATAGAGCCTGCGCTGCACCCCGCTCAGACCAAAACCTGTACCTCTGCGGGGCCTTGCGGTTTTGCGGATCATATGGGTTTTGCACCATCAGCATCAGGTAATTGTCCTCTATTTCTGCCCGGATGCTTACCACTACGCCTTCGGTGGTATCATACAAGCCAAATTTAATAGCATTTTCAACGATGGGCTGCAGTATCATGGGTGGCAGGGTGCAATCCTGGCATTTGGCGTCGCAGCTTATTTCAGTCATGCAGACGGTGACCAAACCGTACCTTTTCGATATCCAGATATAAGCTGAGATGCGGCCAGTTCCTCAGTTAGGGTTACCTGCTGCTGATCGTCTTTCTTTAATGTGCCGCGCAAAAAATCTGAAAGCTGGTGTATCATCTTGCGCGCTTCATCGGGCTTAAAGCCGATTAAAGCATTGATCGAGTTGAGGCTGTTGAACAAAAAATGCGGCTGCAATTGCTGACGAAGATTATACAGTTCGGCATCACGAGCCAGTTTTTCCGCTTCTGATTTTCTTTTTTCATTTTCTTTCTGATCTTGCTGAGAATACCAGATCATGCTGATCATTGCCATCCATCCTACAGCCAGAAAGCTGGTGAAAAAGCGTATGGTCAATGATTGTATTACAAAATTGACATATACCGAATTACTGTTGACCAGCGGCAGTATCCAGCGGCAGCCCAGTGTACAGGCACCAGCCAGCGCCACGCACCAGATCAGAATATTGAGATAACTTCCTTTGCCAGGCTGAAAATACCGAAGGTTGTTGTTAATCAGCCAGCAAGCAGCGCCAAGCAGCACCGAACTGATCAGACCGTCAAGCAATGCAACAAACCAGGTAAAGCCGAAGCTGTGTACCAGGTAGGTTAGCAGCGCGGCCCATACTACACCGCCTGTAAAAAAGGCCGCGCGTAGTCTGGAGAATGTGAGCGTGTTAGACACCGGGTGCTTGGTCATTTAAATGTTTTTTCAAAATAGGTATCAATAGCCCTGTTTATGCTGCTGCGCAGAATACTGGCGGGATTGCTTGTAGTTTAATAGTTTTTTACGCCCAGCAATGCCGAGCGGTGATGTGCCCATGCCGTGTAAAGATCGGCATCGGGCGCTTCGTGGATCTGGTAATGCAGTTCGGTACCGTCAGCAAGGTCGCTTAGCTGGTTGATCTCGGCCACAGCTATAAACTGCCATTGAACCGGCTGACTTTGATTGTTAAGAAACCTGTCCTGGTGCGCGACGCCGACTGCGGTTGCCTTTTCAAATGCATGGTGCTCGTCTAAAGCGCATATCAACCGCAATTGCTCATCAAATTGCGCCAAATGCGTGCCATCTCCGCTGATGATCCTGAAAACGATCTTTGCTACGTACCAATTCATTTTTCAAAAATCTTTTAGATTAGTAACTGCGGATATCGATTCCTGCAAACATGGAAACGCCTTTGAGTACCAGTACCTTGTCTGTATCCGGTCCGGCGGTGCTTTTTAAACGTTTGTCGTCAACGCTGGCAAAGACAGCCACCATATCAGAAACGACCTGCCAGTTGGACGGTACAACAATTTTTGTACCCCCGAAGATCTGCGTAATATCAATAACCACACGGCCACTGATGTCACTTTGGGTAAGATCCAGTTCTGCTCCTCCAAAAATGTTTACAATATCTCCACCCTTAAATTCTTTTGACAGGATCGTCTTTTTTACTCCTCCGAATACCGATACTGCATCGAGAAAATCGTCTCCGTAAGGGCGATAATTGTACTTTCCGCCATAATTGTAATTATACTTATTGTCAGGACTGGGTTGGTTGGGATCGGCCGGCTCAGCAGTGGCAGCCGGTCCTGCCTGCGGATTCTGGTTGGTCCACTTGTCCCATTGCTCCCGGTTTTTGTCCCAGCGCGTATTCCGCCTTAAAATCATCCACAAACCAAATGCAATGATAAGTACCGGCCAGGTAACACGGTCGACATTGTGGCCCGGAAAGGCATCATTTATCATAAATACGAGCCCAAGAAGCAGGAAAATAAACCAGCTGGAGGTTCTGAAATTGTGCTTTGCGCCGCTGTATAAGCCAATGGCTATTAATATCATGGGCCACCTGAACAGCCAGTGCGGGAACAGGATAAGATCCAATTGATGAAACAATAGTACGCACCCTACGATCAGTAGTATAATACCGGCCAGGGGCTTATTGCTGCGAGGTTTATTTTGAATATCTATATCGTTGTCCATGTTGATCTTCTATTTAAAAACTTATCCTAAAACTAAGGTAATACTTAGAGCGAACCTATCAAATATTGGCGACATAATTCAACAACTCGGTAAGCGTGGATAAAATGTCGGTGAAAAAGTTTGATCTGCCCGGTTCGCCGTTCGGGTTTCACGTTTTTTTTTCTGAAAAAGCCGGACAGGCGCCTGCCCACCCGGCTGATGATCACTCAGTTAATTGTACGATTTATGTTATAGCTCCTCATCGAAGCTGCTTTCTTTATACGGCAGGTCAGCGGCTGGCTTTTTGCGGTTTTTTAATACCATCCAGGTTCCTGTGCCAATGATCATCATCGGCCAGACTACGCGGCCGGAATCATCAATATTTTCTGTGAACAGTAAAGCAGAACCCAGGACTATGAGTATCGTGGCGATAGGCTTTCTGAAATGGCTTTTGATTCCGGAATAAATGCCTACGCCGATCAGTATCAGGGGCCAGCTAAATAGCCAGTCGGGTACAAGATCAAACTGACCGATAAGCAGTAAACTGCCAATAACTAAAATAACGGCACCCACAATGGTTCGACTGCTATAATGATGTGTACTTTGGTTTTCTATGATCGTTTTCATCGCTTTAAAATTTAAATCTTATTCAAAGCTAATGCGCTGGGCAATAGACATCAATCATAGATTGGTGGCTGCTATACAGGAGTCGGTAAGGGACAAGATTGGGTCGGTAAAAAATATAGACTTTGGCTGCCTGCCCGGTGAATGCAGGGGTGAAAATAGCAGCGGAACGGATGCCGGCCCAGGGCAGAAGCAGCCTTAGCGCCATAGCGAGCCTGCTTTGATACGGGCCCCAATCCCGCCTTCTAAATAGCCAGCCTCGGCGCTACACCTGGGGTTCTTGCTGGCTGAGGCAATGAAAACTACCCAGCCCCCAGATAATATCCGTTGAATCAATACCGATAATTTTTCTACCGGGGAAACACTGGCCTAAGACGTCCAATGCTTTTTCATCTTTCCTGCAGCGATAGGTGGGCACGATCACAGCCGCATTACTGATGTAAAAATTGGCGTAGGAGGCAGGAAGTCGCTGACCGTCATAATATACCGGATCGGGCATAGGCAATTCCACGATATTGAGCTGCTTACCATCCGGCAGGCGCATGGTTTTCAGCGTTTCGAGGTTTTCTTTAAGGATATGGTAATTCTCGTCAGTAATATTGTCTTCTATCGCAGTCACCACGGTATCCTCATTCACAAAGCGCGTGATGTCATCAATATGGCCGTCCGTATCATCGCCAACGATGCCATCACCCAGCCACAGTACTTGCTCGATGCCATAGTAATTTTCCAGGTAACGCTCGATCTGCTGCTGATTCAGTTGCGGATTGCGGTTTTCATTCAGCAGGCAGGCTGTTGTCGTTAAAACAGTTCCTTTGCCATTGAAATCCACTGAGCCGCCTTCCATTACGATGCCGGGGTGGAAAACGGGTAAATTAAAATGCTGCGCTATTTTGGTAGGAACCACATCGTCAAGATCGTATGGGGGATATTTATTACCCCATGCGTTATATCCCCAGTCGACGATGACCTTTTGTCTGGTTTCGCTATTGATCAAAAACGCCGGACCATGATCGCGGCACCAAGCATCGTTGGTCGGGAACTCGAAAAATTCTATGCGCCCCAGATCGGCCCCCACGTTGATCAGTTGCTCTTTGGCAAAAGCCGCCATTTGTTCGCCGGATACATTGATACGCACCAGTTCACCCTCGGCTACTGCTTTTATAAATTCGCAGTAGGGGCGATATATGGTCACGATCTTTCCCGGCCATGACTCTTCCTTATGGGGCCAGCTCAGCCAGGTAGCGGTATGTTTGGCCCATTCTGCAGGGAAGTGGAAACCGGATGGGCAATCCATCGTTGGTAGTCGATCCATAAGCTGTTTTTTGACCGTTCTTTAATTACTCTTCGTCAATCAGGCGTTTAGTTATCGGTTGATAGGAGTCAATCCTTCGATCGCGCAAGAATGGCCAGTGCGTACGGTAATAATCGGTTTTATTCAGATCAAGCTCCTGTACAACCACCTCTTCGTCGGTGTGTGATGCCTGATAGATCACGCTGCCAAAAGGATTGGCAAAGAATGATCCGCCCCAGAATTTCAATTCTTGTTCCTGTCCCACGCGGTTCACGCTTACCACATGCACGCCATTGGCTACAGCATGTGAGCGCTGGATCGTTTGCCAGGCATTGTATTGCTCGGTGTTTGTGGCATGGTCCTGACTGGTAGCCCAGCCGATAGCTGTAGGGTAGAATAATATATCGGCACCCATCAGTGCGGTAATGCGTGCAGCTTCCGGATACCATTGATCCCAGCAGATCAGTACGCCCAGTGATGCATATCGGGTCTTGAACACCTTATAACCCAAATCGCCGGGTGTAAAATAAAATTTCTCATAAAATCCGGGATCATCCGGAATATGCATCTTGCGGTATTTGCCCAGGTAGGCGCCGTCGGCGTCGATCACGGCAGTAGTATTATGGTAAAGGCCCTGCGCACGCTTTTCAAACAATGAAGCGACGACGACGACATTCAGCTCGCCGGCCACCTTGGATAATTCGTCAGTGGATGGTCCGGGGATGGCCTCGGCCAGATCGAAGTTTTCATAATTCTCTACATCGCAGAAATAAAGCGAGGTAAAAAGTTCCTGCAGGCAGACGATCTGCGCACCTGCGGCAGCCGCCTGGCGCACCTTGGCGATCGCTTTTTGCAGATTCTGCTGCTTGTCAGCCGTGCACGACATTTGAACCAAACCAACCTTTACTTTAGCCATAGCCTTTAATTTTGCGCAAAATTAAGATTTTAATTTAAATGGATCGTCAAATTCAATGCAGGGCCGTATAAACAGATAATAATCTGTGTATTCAAAAAATCCATACTTTTGCAGCCGATGACAACGATCGAAGAAACTTTAGAGGACAACCCCAATCCCCGAACCTGGAAACATAAAGTATGGAACGTGACCAAGCTGGTAGCAAAACTGGCGGTTACCTCCGTGCTGCTGTATTATGTTTTTAGTAAAGTACCGCTAAGCGATGTTAAACAAAGGCTGCTTCATGCCAACTACTGGTGGATGCTGGCCGGCGTTGTTTGTTATTTCTGCTCGATGGTATTTTCATCATGGCGCTTACTGAGTTTTTTTAAGTCGATCGACCTGAGGCTGGATCCGCGGTTCAATTTTCGTTTATACCTGTTGGGAATATTCTATAACCTGCTGCTGCCGGGCGGAATCGGGGGCGACGGCTACAAGATTTACCTGCTTCATAAAAGATATAACCTGCCTGCAAAAAGGGTGTTCTGGGCCATCGCATTTGACAGGCTGAGCGGATTGTGGGCTATCGGACTGATCATTGTTGCCCTGAAGATATTTATCCCGCAGATAGAGATTAACATTGCCATTCCACTGGGCGTATTCGTTATCGGCTCGCTCATCTACTACTTCGTGGTAAAAAGGTTTTTTCCCGATTTTTCAAAACACTTTTTTAAAGGGCATGCCAAGGCAGTTTTGGTACAATCCTGCCAGGTGCTGACCATAATCTGCGTGCTGATGGGTCAGGATTTTCACGGAAAATTCGCCCCTTACCTTTTATCATTTTTACTATCAGCCCTGGCAGCGGTGGTGCCTATATCCTTTGGCGGAGCCGGAGCAAGGGAGTTTATTTTCAAAGAGCTTTCGCCGATCTTTCACATGGATGCGGGTCTGGCGGTTTTTTTGAGCGTATCATTTTATTTAACCTCGCTTTTGGTAGCGCTTTCCGGTTTGTATTATGTGCTCAGGCCAAGCAGGCTGGAAGAAGGCCTGCCATCGATCGAGGACACCAGCGGCAATGACTGAACAGGGTGCTGAGTTTTAATTGGAGATTCTACCAACCAACGAAAATTCCTAAATTTACGTTCTCTTAATAAACCTACTGAACGTAATGAGTGATTTTAATGATTTTAATAATCCGCAGGTTGCTGCGTTGCCCCGTCATTTAAAACAGTTTATCGTAAATCAGCATTATGAGCACTATACGCCAATCGATCATGCAGTCTGGCGTTATGTGATGCGGCAGAACTATAGTTACCTCAAGGACGTTGCTTATTATCCTTATATCCCCGGGCTGCAAAAAGCAGGGCTAACCATTGAAAAGATACCTGATCTCCAGGAAATGAATGACGCGCTTGGTAAAATAGGCTGGGGCGCGGTCACCGTGGATGGATTTATCCCTCCTGCAGCATTTATGGAGTATCAGGCTCACCGGGTGTTGGTCATAGCGGCCGATATACGCCAGTTAAAACATATTGAATATACCCCTGCACCGGATATTATTCACGAGTCTGCCGGGCATGCACCGATCATAGCCGACAAGGATTATCACGAATACCTGAGCTATTTTGGCTCGATAGGCGCAAAGGCCATGTTTTCGGCTCAGGATTTTGAGTTGTATGAGGCCATACGATCGTTATCGATCCTGAAAGAAATGCCCGATGCTGATCCGGCAGCAATAAAAAAGGCAGAGGATTTGTTAGCTTACCGGCAGAAAAATATGGGGGCGCCATCAGAAATGGCCCTGCTGAGCCGGCTCCATTGGTGGACCGTCGAATATGGCTTGATCGGATCGCTGGACTCGCCGAAAATTTATGGTGCCGGCCTGTTGTCATCAATAGGGGAAAGCGCTACCTGCATGCAGCCCCACGTAAAGAAAATCTGGTATACGTCCGATGCCGTTAATTATACATATGATATAACCAAGCCTCAGCCGCAGCTGTTCGTAACCCCCACTTTTCAGAACCTGATCGACGTGCTGGAGACCTTTGCCGATACGATGGCATTCAGGGTAGGGGGTACGGCCGGACTGCAAAAGGCGCTCGAAAGTAAAAATACCTGCACGGTAGTGTATAGTTCGGGATTACAGGTTTCCGGTACAATTACCGAGTTTGAACAGGATAAGGGCCAGCCAGTATTGATCAGAACTTCCGGACCCACGATCCTGTCATTTGGAAATAAACAGTTAAAAGGACATGGTAAGGATCATCACAAAGACGGATTCAGTTCACCGGTAGGAAAATTAAAAAGATCAACTGTCCTGCTTGAAGATATGACGGCTGACGAATTAAAGCAGGCTGGAATTGAAAAAGGCAGCCAGACAGAATTGCAGTTTGAAAGTGGCATTACCGTCCATGGTAAAGTCCGGCGTATCCTGACGGTTGAAAACAAAAATCTGCTCGTCACCTTTACCGATTGTACAGTTAAAGATAAAAAAGGCAAAATACTGTTTGAGCCTGCCTGGGGCGTCTATGATATGGCTATGGGAGAAGGAATCACTTCGGTATTTTGCGGTGCAGCCGACAAAGATGCCTATGAGGAGATCGTATATAAATCCAGTACCAATACGCATCATGCCCACTATGACAAGAATACGCTGGAGCTGCATCAGCTTTACCAGCAGGTGCGTAACCGCAGGCATAAAGGGGGCGATTATGGCTTCCTGGGAAATGTATGGGTTCAGCTGCAGCATAATCACCACGACGATTGGCTTTGCGCGCTGGAGATTCTGGAAATTCTTGATCATGAAGGTGCGGAGCCCGCGCTGGGCGCTGAGATAAGGACTTTTCTTGAAAATAAAGCAAAAGATGAGCGGGACTTGACAAAGCTCATCACCGATGGTTTTTATCTGATCGCGCACCCGGTTGAACAAAAGCTGGTGGTTTAGGAAATTTAATAACTTAGCCCTATGAACATCATAATAACAGGCGCAAGCAGTGGCGTTGGTTTTGAGGCTGTGCTCGATTTTATACATTCCGGCGAGCATAAAATAATCGCTTTGGCCAGATCTCAAAATAATCTGGCCAGGTTATTGGAAATAGCCAGGGGCCTAAACCCCGACTGTGTGCTTTATCCGGTTGCCTTTGATATTGTGCATGACGATTATGGTGACCTGTTAAAATTCATTGAGCATCGTCTGGACGGCAGGGTGGATATCCTGATCAATAATGCAGGCCTTTTGATCAATAAGCCTTTTTCCAAACTTCTGGAAACCGATTTTGTGGAAATGCTGCAAAGTAATTTTATTGGCCACGTGCGTATCATACAAAGCATATTGCCGCTGATGCCGGCAGGGTCACATATTCTGAACATTGGAAGCATGGGCGGTTTTCAGGGCAGTGCCAAATTCCCGGGATTATCAGCTTATTCAGCCAGCAAAGCGGCGTTGCATACGCTTACCGAGTGTTTAGCTCAGGAACTGGCTGAGCAGCAGGTTAAAGTAAATTGCCTGGCATTGGGTTCAGCACAGACCGAAATGCTTGAAAAGGCATTTCCCGGCTATCAATCGCCCGTAATGGCATTCGAAATGGGTAAGTACATTGCCGATTTCGCACTTACCGGGCATAAATTTTTCAATGGAAAGGTGTTGCCTGTAGCGGTGACAACACCTTAATAATCAAAGCGGTTATTTTTTTAGGAACAATAATAAAATAGCGAGCATTGCGCCTACCTGCCCGATCCAGAAAATAAACATCCATTTGATGGTATCAGTTTTAGCTTCACCAATTTCTTTGCACACACTGGCAATATCTTTTTTTGTCGCTAATGTTTTAATGGTTGCTTCCACAGATATAACAATTTATACAGCCTGGCTGTTTCTTTGGCTTCTGACTACATACAAACATAAGATTTTAAAAAATGCAGGGCAAAACCTTAAGCCCCTGCGGGTGAAAGGTTCTGCTCCCGCGCCGGATTTAGGCGGGTAATTTCTTTAATCCGATCTTCAGAAATTCGTTTACAACAATTTCGGTTGCGTATCTTTTGTTGCCGTCCTTATCGACGTAGCTTCTGGTGGCCAGTTTGCCTTCGACGGCTATTTCGTCGCCTTTTTTCAAAAGGTCCTCGGCAAGCGTAGCCTGCGGCCCCCATAGCACCAAGTTGTGCCACTGCGTTTCGGTCACCTTCTCGCCTTTGTCATTTTTATAAATCTCATTGGTGGCGATTGCGATTTTCGCAAGTTTACGGTTGTTTTCAAAGTTCTTTACTTCAGGGTCCGTGCCCAGGTTGCCTACCAGGCGCACGCTGTTTCTTAATGTGTTCATCATTTAATTTTTTTAAGTTTCGATAGATTCAACATGACAAAGTTGGCGTGAACAGGAATATTTACCCGGTTAGTAATTATTTATAGTCGACTATTTCCGTTTGTAAGCGTTTGTAAACGAATAATATATTGTTTATCTTTATGATTATGAGCGAACAAAGGTATTGCCTTGATTGCGGAGAAGCCCTGCACGGCCGGGCCGACAAAAAGTTTTGTAATGACCAGTGCCGCAATAATTATAATAACCAGTTAAATAGCAGCAGTTCGAACCTGGTGCGCAACATTAATAATATATTACGGCGTAACCGCCGCATTCTGGAAGAGCTGAATCCCTCGGGAAAGACAAAAACCTTTCGGAAAAAAATGGCTTCAAAGGGATTTAATTTTGAATACCATACCCATAGCTACCAAACGCAAAATGGTAAAACTTATCATTTTTGTTATGAATATGGTTACCTGCCCCTGGATGGTGATGAAATGCTCCTGGTACGCAGGGAAGATAAGATCGACTGATCAGGGATGCTTTTCGGTTTTGTCCCTTTTACTGGCAAGCAGTCCCAGACTCATAATGATGCTTGTTCCGAGTATCACCACAAACAATAATCCCGTTTCTACGCCCTTGATTTTTAATTCCTTTGGCAGGTTATAGTATAATAATACGCTGATCAGACCGCGGGGAACCAGTACCAGTTCAGGCATCAGATCGATCTTCGATACCAGTTTGATGTAAACGAAACGTATAAGATATATGGAAAGCAAAATTGCCGTGCCGCTGACCAGGATCGAAATATTCCGCAGCTGGTAGATATCCATTGAAAAACCAAAGAGAATGAAAAAGAAGGTACGCATTACAAAGGCGCTTTCGGCAGACAGCTGCAGCAATTGTTTCAGCTCAAAAGTATAGCCCGGGTACATGAAATTCTTACGGAACCAGTGAAATTTTATCTGGTCGGCATTATTGAGAAACAGACCAAGGGAAAGCACCACAATGAGCGCCGATAGATGATAAGACTGGCCTATGGCATAAACCAGCGTGAGCAGGGCAATGATCAGGAAAAATTTGATATGATGGCGTATATGTCCGATAAGATAAAGCAGCAGCACACAAGACGCCGCAGCGAAGACCAGGATTATCAATAATTCGATTCCAAGGCTAGTAAATGCGGAAACATCGAACTGCGTGTGACTGATGGCAAAGTTGAAAAGAACGATCGCCAGAATATCAGAAAACGATGATTCGTAAATGATGAATTCTCTCTTTGTGCGGCTGATGCCGGCTGAGGACGGAATGGCAATTGCCGAACTTACCACGCAAAAGGGGATGGAGTTCACAAAGCACAGGTAAAATGTTTCCCCGGTCAAATAACTGATCACCAGCGTGATGAAAATGCAGGTCATCAGCAGGGTGATGAGCGCCGAAAAAAAAGTCTTTTTGATAATCGCGTTTTTCTCCTGGCTGTATTTCAGCTCAAGGGCCCCTTCAAAAACGATCAGGATCAATCCCAGGGTGCCTAAAGCCGGCAGGATCCTGGCGAAATCGAAGGTTTTAAATCCGAAATAATCAACGGTCTGCTTTAGAATAATGCCCAGGAACAAGAGTAACAGAACCGACGGAATCCGGGTTTTTCCCGCAATAAGATCAAACAGGTATGAAAAAATTACCAGTCCGCTTAAAATGATCAGAGTTGTGTAGGTGGTCAAATCGAATCGGTAATTTATTGGCAGCACCAATATAACTATTATAATATCTAATCTGCGGAACAAAGAGCGAAATTTCAAAGGCTGTGGCGAAATTCCTTTCGCGCATTTTACAAAACTATGAGACTGGCTTTACTGTTAGTTCATCATATTTGTAGAAAACATCATATGCCAGATCTGTTCTCACCTTTGAAAATAAAAAATATACTGCTTAAGAATCGCATCGTGGTTTCCCCTATGTGCGAATATTCCAGTACAGATGGTTTTGCAAATGACTGGCACCTGGTGCATTTGGGTAGCAGGGCTGTTGGCGGGGCAGCATTGATCCTCAGCGAAGCAGCAGCCGTATCACCGGAGGGGAGAATAAGTGCGGGCGATCTGGGAATCTGGAAAGATGATCATATCGAAAAACTAAAACAGATCACCGGGTTTCTCGACAGCCATGGTGCTATTGCAGGGATTCAATTGGCCCATGCGGGGCGCAAAGCCAGCCACCAGGTGCCTTGGGAGGGCGGCAAACAGATACCGCCGGACGAGGAAAACGGGTGGGAAACGCTCGCTCCGAGTCCTTTGGCCTTTGCTCCCGGTGACCAGGCGCCCAGGGAACTCGACCAGGCTGGAATTGAAAAAATCAAGACCGATTTTAAAGCAGCAGCCTTGCGGGCAAAAGTGGCCGGCTTCAAAGTAGTGGAAATACACGCTGCACACGGATATTTATTGCACGAGTTTTATTCGCCGCTCAGCAATCAGCGAACAGATCAGTATGGAGGGTCATTTGAAAACCGTATCCGCTTGTTACTGGAGGTGATTGCCTCGGTGAAAGAAGTATGGCCGGACGAATATCCAATATTTGTGCGCATTTCAGCTACTGACTGGACCGAGGGTGGCTGGACGGCAGATGATTCGGTGGCATTGGCCAAATTGCTTAAAAGTAGTGGAGCAGACCTGATTGACTGTTCTTCGGGAGGGAACGCCATGGCAAAGATACCGCTAAAGCCCGGCTACCAGGTAGAATTTGCGCAAAGGATACGGGCGCAGGCGGGCATTTTAACCGGAGCCGTTGGCCTGATTACCAAAGCGGATCAGGCTGACCAGGTCATCCGCAGCGGCGCTGCCGACCTGGTACTTATAGCCCGCGAAATGCTGCGTAATCCTTATTTTCCCCTGCTTGCTGCGCATGTGCTGGGGAAGGGAGAGGAACTAAAGTGGCCCCAGCAGTACGAACGGGCAAGGTGGTAATGAAAATTTAATGTTGCAATTCAAATAAATAATTACTTTCGAATACATTCACTTCAAATAAAAAAACATGAAACGCACAGCAAAAGCCCATTGGAAAGGCACCTTAATGGATGGCCAGGGAGAACTTACCACCCAAAGCACCACACTGAATGATACCCGGTATTCTTTTAAAACAAGGTTTCAGGATGGCATTGGTACCAATCCCGAAGAATTGATCGCCGCTGCCCATGCGGGCTGCTTTACCATGGCCGTTGGTGCGGCACTGAGCCAGGCCGGTTTTACGCCAGGCGATCTGAATACAGAAGCCGTTCTCGATCTGGACATGCAGGCACTGGCCATTACCGGTATTCATCTTGAACTGAAAGGGTCGCCGATTGAAGGCGTTCCGGAGGCCAAGTTCAAAGAGATCGCTGAAGGCGCCAAAGCCAATTGTATCGTGTCTAAAGCATTGAGCGTTCCTATTACCCTGAATATACAATACAGTTAATTGTCTCGCCGATAAGCTGTTAAATATAACCCCGTTTAGCGGGGTTTCTTTTTTTTCGGTATATTAAAATACAAATTGTCGCTATATATTTAGTAACGAAATAATATAGCAATCGTCTTATGTTTAAATGCGTCATATGAGCAGAAAATTTATTGGATTTTTAGCGTTGGCGGCAGCCATCGTATGCGTCGTGCAAACGATGGCACAGCCAAGGCTTCCCCAGGGATATTACTGGAAAAAGTTGCCTAACGGCCTCCAGGTCGTGGTTATTGAAAATAGCAAGGTACCACTAGCAACCATAGAGATCGCCGTAAAAAACGGGGCCTATACCGAGGGCCCGGAGTATAGTGGCTTGTCACACCTGTTTGAGCATATGTTTTTTAAGGCAAACAAGGACTACCCGACTCAGGAGGCATTTCTAAAACGTACACAGCAGCTGGGCGCCATTTATAACGGGACAACCAATGTGGAGCGCGTATACTATTATTTTACTTTCGACCGGGACAGCCTTAAGGCAGGGCTTCAATTTATGAATGCCGCTATTCGTTTTCCCATATACCGGGAAGAGGATATGAAAAAGGAACGTCCGGTCGTTGATGGCGAATTTCAGCGCGCAGAGAGCGACCCGGGTTTCCAACTCTGGTATGCCGTGCAGCAACACCTTTGGGGCGATCTGATAACGCGCAAAAATCCCATCGGTATTCACCAGGTGATCAACACGGCGACACCGGAGAAAATGATGGTCATCAAAGACAAGTACTACTGCCCCAATAACAGCCTGGTGACCATCTGCGGAGACGTGAAACATGACCAGGCATTTGCACTGGCCGAAACGGTTTTCGGCGACTGGCAAAGCAGTGGTTTTGACCCCTTGCAGAAATACCCCATACCCCCATTCAAGCCGCTGGAAAAAAGTGAATATTTTGTTAAGGAGACCACCATTGCTCAAACGCCCAATATGATGTTTTCCTGGCAGGGGCCGTCTTTTCTGACCGATTCGGCGTCAACGATAGCCGCCGATGTATTTTCTACGATTCTGAGTCTGAACTCCTCCCGCCTGCAGCAGGCCATTGTTGACAAAGGTCTTGCGTCAGGCGTATCGTTTAACTACGCCACCTGTAAATATACCGGACCAATTGATATGTTTGTCGTTCCCAACCCGAACAGGATCAAAGCTTGCTATCAGGAGCTGATTAGCCAGCTGAGCCATTTTGCTGACCCGGATTATTTCAGCGATGAGCAGCTAAAGGATGCCAAAGCCATCCTGCTCCGCAACAGCATTCACAACAAAGAGAAGCCATCCAGCCTGCCTGCCCAGTTGAGCTACGACTGGTGCAGTACCTCACTGGATTACTATACGGATCTGGATAACAACTATCAGAAAGTAACGCGCGAGGACATTGTCCGGTATATAAAAAAATATATCGCGGGCAAACCTATGGTGGCCGGCCTGATCATCGGTCCAGAATTAAATAAACAAGTTAACGCGGGTCTGTTTTTCGCAGCTAAATAATTAAACCCTGTCCCAATGAAAAAGAAAATATTTAGCCTCTTTATTGCAGCGGCATTATTCAGCCAGGCGGCAAAGGCACAACAGGCCTATGAAATGATGGTTGGCGGTGTGAAGGTGATCGTACAGCCAAGCGGAAATGATATCGTAGAGATTCAGACAGCCATTAAAGGCGGCGTTTACAATTATCCCGCCGATAAGATTGGAATAGAATCCCTGGCAATGACAGCGCTCAGCGAATGCGGCACGCTGAAACTCGACAAGAACAGTTTCAAAAACCAGTTGGATAAGGTAGGAGCTGACGTTTACGGCTTTTCCGGCAAGGATTATTCCATCGTAAAGATGAACTGCATCAAAGGCGATTTTGATGCCGTATGGCCTTTGTATGCCCAGGCAATAACCTTACCTGCATTTGATGCCCAGGAATTTGCCCGCGTTAAGCAGGACGCGATCAATAATCTGAAAGAAACAGAGGGCCATCCGGATGAAGCGATCGATAAATTCGCCAACAAAGTGGCTTTCGCCGGCCGCGACTATGCAAAAGATCCTGACGGATCGGTAGATATCATACAAAAGATCACTGCTGCCGAGGCGAAGGCTTATTACGAGTCCATTCTGACAAAATCACGAATGCTGATCGTTGTCGTGGCTGATCTGGACCGGACAACCATCCAGCAGAAGGTAAGCCAGCTTCTGGCAACGATAAAGCAGGGCAGTCCCTTTGAGCTGAAAAAGGACTTTTTCAGGGTTTATAAAAACAGCTTTTCGACTGAACAAAGGGATCTGGCCACCAACTATGTAGAAGGAGTTACCAGTGGTCCTGAAACCGGGACGCCGGATTTTAATGCCTTCAATTTAGCTATGCGCATATTTTACGACCGTCATTTCCTGGATGTCCGTACTAAAAACGGATTGTCCTATGCGCCTCAGGCCTGGTTTAAATATGGTTCAGTGTCGGTTGCCAAATTTGCCGTTTCCACCACCCAGCCTGATAAATATATTGCTGTGTTCGACCAGCTGGTCGATAAAGTAAAGACCGAGGGCTTTACGGCCGAAGAAGTAGCTGACATGAAGGTTACCTATCTTACCGGATTTTATTATCGTCAGGAAACCAACAGTGCGCAAGCCGCCTCAATGGTTACCAATGAAATATTATTCGACAACTGGCGCCGTTCGTTAACGCTGGTAAGTGATGTAAAGAAACTAACCCTGGAGGAGGTGAACGATGCATTCAGAAAGTATATTGGCAATATGGTTTGGGTTTACCAGGGCGATCCCAAAAAGGTCAATCCCTTAAACTTTACGAACGGAACATTGCACAAACCGGATAATCCGGTAACGCAATAAGGGTCAGGACGCCAGGACGGCTTCCTCAGCTTTTACATGCTCAACGGGCAGGGTAAAGAAAAACTCGGTGCCTTTATCCAGCGTACTTTGTACCCATATTCTGCCGTTGCATTTTTCGATGAGATCTTTGCAGAACAACAGTCCCATACCGGTACCAGATTCATTATTGGTGCCGGTATGGCTGTCTACCTTGCTCTTGAATAGTCTGTTGAGCTGTTTGTCATTCATGCCGACTCCCGTATCTTTTATGGAAAGCAGCAGGTAATTGTCATCCTGGTAAGCGGCACTCACGGTGATGGTGTCGCCCTTACGGGAGAATTTGATGGCGTTGGTGATCAGGTTACGGGTCACAATGCGTACCGAGTTTTGATCGGCAGCAACGGTAACATTGTCTGATACATTATCCACCAGGCTGATTCCTTTTGCCATAGCCTGTTCATGATAGTGGCTGACTTCGAAAGAAACGACATCCTTGATGGCAAAACTTTTGGCCGAACTGTCGAAATTATCCATCTGACTATTAATCCAGAACAGCAGCGTGTCGAGAAAATCGGAGGTGTATTCCAGCTTTTTTAATGCCTGGGGTATCATCTCCAAAAACTGGTTATGGGTAATGGAATCATCCTCCAGCAATCCAAACAAGCCCCGCAAGGTACTAAGCGGAGCCCTCAGGTCATGCGCCAGAACGGAAATGAGCCTGTCCTTGAGATTGTTCAGGTCGTTTAGTTTTTGCGCCTGTTCGTTCAGGTTGGCTTTTTGCTGTATAACCTCGACGTTTTTACCCTCCAGTATGTTATTTATTTTTTGTTGCTTGCGTTTGGCCCTGTAATAAACGACCAGAATCCCCACCATCCCTATGATGATAACGAAGAATATTGCGCTGAGCAGGCCCTGCCTCTGTATTTTTTGCTGGTAGAGGTCATTGATCTGGCGCTGCTTGTTCCGCAAAGTTTGTTTCCAGGTTGAATGAGGTAAGTTTCAGAACGCTCTCGTCGCTTTTCAGACTATCCCGGAGTAAAACATATCTTTTCTGGGCATTATAGGCTTCCTCATATCTTCCCAATCCCCCTAATGCGGTACTGAGCTGCATGGCGGCATTTGTCTTGGTGAACAGGTTACCCGATTCGTTTGCCAGGTCCTGAGCAAGACTGGCATACTTATAAGCATTTTTATAATCTTTTTTCAGATTATAAACCGTGGCGAAGTTAAAATAGGCGACGGCTTTATTATAATCGAATTTATAGTCCGTGGACAGTTTTACCGCCTTGTCCAGGTTCTCAAGTGCAAGATCGAATTGTTTTTTATAGGCATAGCAGAGACCATAGTCGGCATACAAAGAGCTCATGCCGTTTTTATCGTCCATGTCTTTTGCCAGTTTCATCGACTTGTCGAAATAAATAATCGCCTCATCATATTTCTTTTCCGCGGCCAGGATCTCGCCGATATTTTCATAGGCAGTACCCACGCCCTGCAGGTTCTTGGATTCCTGCCATATTTTTATGGCACGCTTGAAATATTCCATGGATTTTGGATATAACTCCATGTTCTGCATGATCACCCCGATATTATTGTAATCCTTTGCAGAGGAAACCTTGTCATGCAATTTGACATTGATGGCAAGTGATTTAAAATAGTTGTCAAGCGCATAGGATGATTTTCCGATGTTATCGGATACCATTCCTATATTGTGGTAACTTTTAGCAATGCCATTTTCATCCTGCAGGCTTCTGAATATATCCAGCGCCTGCTGAAAATAACCTGCGGCCAGTTCATAATCGGCAGTATTGTTATACATACGGCCTAATTGAATATAACATTCAGCCGTGCCGGCATGATCCCGCATATTCAGATACAGCAGCTTTTGCGCCGGCAAAATTCTCTTTTGCCTTTTCATAATCACCTTTGAGTACATATACCTGGGCGGATGAAAGCATCCCGTCGGCAATACCCTTTTTATATTTTATGGCAATTGAACGGCCAATGGCCATTTTGCCATAATATAAAGTACTGTCCGGATTTACATCGATAAACTGTTCGGCGAGTTTATTTATTCTGTTTATCGTTAGGGTATCGGTCGGGGCGTCTTTATTGCTCAGCGTAGCTGGCCAATAAGGATTTTAGGCTGTCTACTTTAAAATTGGCCAGGTTATATGCACCGGAATTAGCCATGTAGCCTGAGGCTGCTGCTGCACCGTTACCTGCATATGCGGCGGATAGCCGTTAAACCAGATTAACAATAAGGCAATTATTAATAAAAATCTTAATACTCTTACGATGATTGATATACATTTAAATCCGCGCTATAGCCTAAAAGGACATTACAAAAAATAACCTATAACCGCCTTATCTGTATTTAATTATAGAGCTTATACGGAATTGGCAGGTGATTTTGTTATATGCTAATGTTAATAAATTAAAAAGTCCGCCAACCTTTAAGCAAACGGACTTTTGTTGTAACGGTTTTGTTACTTTTTTAGGATTAAGGACTTTTTTCCAGCTCACCAACTCGCCGATGATCTTTTCCAGCTGATCTGCCGGCACGCGTTCCTGCTGCATGGTATCGCGGTAGCGGATGGTTACGGTATTATCTTCCAATGTCTGGTGGTCAACAGTGATGCAGAAGGGCGTACCGATGGCATCCTGGCGGCGATATCGTTTGCCGATGGCATCTTTTTCTTCGTACTGCAGGTTAAAATCGACCTTCAGTCTGTCCATTATCTCACGCGCCTTTTCCGGCAAGACCATCTTTTTTGGTCAAGGGGAAAATAGCTGCCTTAACGGCGCCAGGCAAGGGTGGAGCCTTAATACCACGCGGCTATCCTGTTTTTCGTCAGTGCTCAGGTCTTCTTCCTCATAGGCATTGATCAGCGTCAGTAAAAACATGCGATCCAAACCGATGGAGGTCTCAATCACATAAGGAACATAGTTTTGGTTGATCTCCGGATCGAAATACTGCATTTTTTTACCGGAAAATTTCTGATGCTGGCTCAAATCGAAATCGGTACGGCTGTGGATACCTTCCACTTCTTTAAAGCCAAAAGGAAAATCAAATTCAATATCAAAAGCTGCATCGGCATAATGTGCCAGTTTGGTATGCTCGTGGTAGCGGTATTTTTCGGCACCGGTTCCCAATGCAAATGCCATTTCAGGCGGGTCTGTTTCCAGTGTTCAAACCATTCTTTTTGCGTGCCGGGGCGAACAAAGAATTGCATTTCCATCTGCTCAAACTCGCGCATGCGGATAATGAACTGGCGGGCGATCACCTCGTTACGGAATGCCTTTCCAATTTGTGCAATACCGAAAGGGATTTTCATCCTGCCCGATTTTTGCACATTCAGGTAATTGACAAATATACCCTGTGCAGTTTCCGGACGAGGTAAACCACATCCGCATCATCAGCAACGGCACCCATTTGGGTGCTGAACATCAGGTTAAACTGGCGCACATCTGTCCAGTTACGGGTACCGCTTACAGGGTCGGCTATTTCATGTTCTATAATCAGTTCTTTCAAGCGCGGCAGATCGTCGGTTTTCAGCGCCTTGTCCATTTCCATGCTGCAGCTGCTTCGGCCTTGTCGGTTTTGCCGTCCTTATCGTATACGGCTATTTTATCCTCCAATAACTGATCGGCACGGTAACGTTTTTTTGAATCTTTATTATCGATCATCGGATCGCTGAAACCATCCACGTGACCGCTGGCCTTCCATATTTTTGGGTGCATAAATATGGCCGAATCGATACCGACAATATTCTCATTCATCTGCACCATGGCCTTCCACCAATAGGTTTTGATGTTGTTTTTCAATTCGGCGCCATTTTGGCCATAATCATATACGGCGCTTAATCCGTCATATATTTCGCTCGAAGGAAAAACAAAGCCATATTCTTTAGCGTGTGATATTACGTTTTTAAAAAGTTCGTCGGTTGAGTTACTCATAATAGCGCAAAGATAGTTTTTTTGGATTTCGGATGTCGGATTTTGAATTTCGGATTTTTTACAGAAATGCGTTAATAATGAGTGATTCAGCGTATTAAGTGATTGGTAATTAGTAGCTTTATACTACCATTTGACTGATTATGAACAGGATTACTGGTTAGCTGTATTGTGTTTTTGACGCTGGTTGCTATTGCTGCACAAAGTAAGACAAGTGCGCCGCGAAAAGAGGTTGGCATTTATGCCCGCGATGGCAAGACATTGATAGCGAAAGTAATTGTCAATCTGCGCCGCGCAAGCAAATTATTCCTTCTCAAATCGGTCCAGAAAAAAGATATGCTAATCATTATGTGACTACCTTTTATTTGGGGAATAAGGAGACAGGCCCTCACCGGACATTCGCATATCTGCTCATGATTCAATAAACCTGTTATTTCCGTTACACCATCTTTTTCAGCTGCATTTAATTCCATGGATGGACTCGCCGAAGATCACCATGACCTATGTATTTAAAGCCGGGCGCTTGGAACGCGATGCCGGCAGTGTGATCGTGATCTCATTCGCCATTGAAAGCAAGGAAAGGGTCATTACAGAATGATCGGCCTGGATGGAATTTTACCTTGAATTTAATCATTTCGGTCTCACGACTTGCATGTCCAAAATCTCAAATCTATTTCTACATTTGAAGCATGAGCATCAGCGTTGAATCATTAACCAAAATTTACGGCCCGCAAAAAGCTGTTGATGGTATTTCTTTTACTGCCTCAACCGGGTGTGCTGGGTTTTCTGGGGCCCAACGGCGCGGGTAAATCCACTACGATGAAAATACTTACGGGTTTATTCCGCAGACATCAGGTAAAGCATCAGTATGTGGTTTTGATGTGGAAACGCCAGCCGCTCTGAGGTGAAACGTAATATTGGTTATCTGCCCGAAAGTAATCCCCTTTACCAGGATATGTATGTGAAGGAATCGCTGGCTTTTATAGCCGGCATCCACCGGATCGCATCAGCCTGAAAAACGTATCAGCGAAATTATCGAACAAACCGGCCTCAGCCCCGAGCAGCATAAAAAAATAGGACAGTTATCAAAAGGCTACCGCCAGCGGGTAGGTCTGGCGCAGGCAATCCTGCATGATCCGCAGGTGCTGATATTGGATGAACCCACCTCAGGACTTGACCCCAATCAGCTGATCGGCATACGCCAGCTGATCCGCGATCTGGGTAAAACTAAAACCGTAATCCTTTCCACGCATATCATGCAGGAAGTGGAAGCGGTATGTGACCAGGTGATCATTATTAACAAAGGCAAAATTGTAGCCAATGATTCGCTGGAGCGCCTGCGCAGCACGAATGCCGGTAAATCATTGGAGAACATATTTATTGAGTTAACGAATTGATAAAAAAACCGCTACTTATCGCTTGATGAAAAAACTTCTACTTATCGCCCTGATTTTTTTTGGCCTCGATCTATCGGCTCAAACCAATGCCACCAAAGCGCTTAGTGCCGGTTTGGAGCTTGCCATACCTTCCAATGGCGTATATAGCATAGGTACGGGGGCATCAGTCAAAGGAGAACTGCCTGTCGCAAGTCCCCTGAGCCTGACATTGACCGGGGGCATTACGACCATGTTTTATAAAAGCAACCTGTTTTACTCGTCCCGTACACCGGGTGCGGCTGTGTTCATACCCCTAAAGGGTGGTCTTAAATGGTATTTCAATAAGGCAGTATACATAGAAGGGGAGGCGGGTGCTGCCCTGGAGACCAATTACGATAAGAAAACCTCGTTCGCATTTTCCATCGGTCCAGGCTTCGTTGTGCCCGCCGGCGAAAATAATGGGGTGGATATCGGTTTCCGGTATGAAAGCTGGGCCAATCAGCTCAGACAAACGGCGATCAGGATTGCTTACCGCTTTTGAGCCCCAAGGTGATAATCCCTTTTTGCTTTAACGAATAATATTGTAATTTCGGCAGCTAAAGCCCCTGTATTAATAGTGTATAGTATCTTAAAGAAGGAAATTACTTCCTACCTCAGTTCGCTTGTAGCTTATGTGACCATAGGCGTGTTTTTATTGGTATTGGGATTGTTTTTATGGGTATTCCCAGATTCGAGTATTCTGGATTACGGATATGCCGGCCTGGATAGCCTTTTCAGCACAGCGCCCTACCTGTTTATGTTCCTGATTCCGGCCATTACCATGCGCTCGCTGGCTGAAGAACGAAAAGAAGGCACCTTTGAATTGCTGCTCACCCGCCCGCTAACCGACTGGCAGATTGTACTGGGTAAATTTTTTGCCTGTGTGCTCTGGTGCTTTTTGCGCTGTTACCTACGCTGGTTTATTATTATTCGGTTTACATGCTGGGCACGCCGGAGGGCAATATTGATACCGGTGCGGTTATCGGCTCCTATATCGGTTTGTTTCTGTTAGGGAGCGGCTTTTGCAGCGATCGGTTTATTTGCCTCTTCGATCAGCAAAAACCAGATCATCGCCTTTACCATTGCCGTTTTTCTTTGTTTCTTTTTTTATAGCGGGTTTGATTCATTAAGCACCTTGCTTTCTTTACAGAATCTGGGCCTGCAGAACCTGGGCATTACCGAGCATTATGAGTCGGTAAGCCGTGGGGTTCTGGATACCCGCGATCTGGGTTATTTTGTCATGCCTGAGCGGTCTGTTTATCTGGTTGACGATTGTTGGTGATCAAATTGCAAAGACAAAAAGTCCGCAGGACCTAAAGACGCATGACCGGTATGCCTGGCCATGCTGGTATTGTCGTAGCGGTAATCTCATCGCTGGCATTTACCCGGTTTGATTTTACCAAGGAAAAACGATTTACCGTTTCGTAAATCAGCCGCAAGATTATGGATAGCCTGCAAAGAACGGTCAAGGTGACTGTTTATTTGCAGGGTGATAATTTTCCGGCTGCATTAAACGCCTCAAGGGCGCGACCCGCGATATGCTGAGCGACCTGCAGGCTTATAGCCATGGAAGATTACAGTTTGATTTTATTGATCCGTTTAAAGGGTTTATCCGCCGAGCAGCAGCAGCAGCTTATGCAGGATCTTGCAGGACAAAGGCATCGAGCCTACGAATCTGAGTGAAAAAACAGATAATGGATTGACCCAGAAACTGATCATTCCCTAGGCGCTGGTAAGCTCCGGCGGGAAAGAAATTGCCGGTAATCTTATTACAGAACCGCATCGGCTTATCGGACGATGAGCAGTTAAACAACTCCATCCAAAATCTGGAATATGCTTTTTCATCAGCCATTAAAAAGGTAACCAGCGGCGGAAAGCCCGAAATCGGATTTACCGAAGGGCATCATGAACTAAACGATGTGCAATTGAATGATGCTATGAAATCATTATCCGATGGATTTACCGTTGGCCGGGTTGATCTGAAAACGGTTCCTTTTGCAGAGCTTGATGAAGATAAAATTGCTGGTTATACCCAAACCCGATAAAGCATTTACCGAACTGGAGAAATTTAAGCTTGATCAGTATATTATGCGGGGCGGCAGGGTGCTCTGGACGATTGACCAGGTAAGTGCCGAACTGGACAGCCTGCGCGGGCATGGCGGCGAGCAACTGTCGTTCAACAAACAACTTAACCTGGATGATCAGTTATTTGTCTATGGCGTCCGCATCAATTACGACCTGATTGCCGATATGAGCTGCGCACAGATCCCGGTAGCGACCGGCAGTGTAGGCGGACAGGCACAAATACAAAATGTGCCCTGGTTGTTTTATCCGCTGTATTCATGCCTCTATCAAAACACCCGATAGTAAAAAACCTTGACGGCATACGCACCGAATTTACAAGCACTATTGATACCATTGGCACTAAAGGAATGTTAAAAAAACGATTTTGCTTGCTTCATCGCCCTATAATAAAAAATTCAACGCGCCTTATATTGCTTTCGTTGCAAGCGGTGGAGCAGGAGCCTGAGCCAAAGGATTTCCAAAGCCGCCAAAAACAGTTGGGGTATTGCTGGAGGGGAAATTTAAATCCGACTTTTTGAACAGGCCGCATGCCTGACGGCCTGACCGAGAAGATCGAATCACTCCAGGAAAGCAAACCCACCAAAATGATCGTGATCAGCGATGGCGATATATTTAAAAACCAGGTTAGCAACGATGGCTCGCCATACCCGCTTGGATATGATCATTATACCCAGCAAAACTTCGGCAATAAGAACCTTTTGCTCAATATTGCCGATTATATGACCGATGATTCGGGACTGATCGGATTGCGGACCAAAGAAATACAAATTCGCCTGCTCGACCGCGCCCGGATGCGCAGCGAAAAACTGTACTGGCAGGTACTAAATAATGTCGTTCCTTTGGCATTTGTGTTAATATTTGCTATTTTTCAACATTATATTCGCAAGAGAAAGTATGCCCATTAAATTTTATACTTTTGGTTGATTAATACTATTTAGATATGAGATTTATAGTTTCTACATCCACATTACTCAAGCAATTGCAGGCTGTGAGCGGTGCTTTAAGCAATAGTACGGTATTACCCATACTGGAAAACTTTTTGTTCGAGATAAAGGATGGAAACTTAACCATTTCGGCAACTGATCTGCAAACCAGTATGACCACTTCGCTTACCTGTTGAGGCAAAGGAAAATGGCCGCATAGCGATACCATCACGCATTTTACTGGATACCTTAAAGTCATTACCCGAGCAGCCCATCGCTTTTAATATTGATGATAATACTTTTGCCATTGAAATAAACGCCGGCGACGGTAAATATAAACTGAGCGGCGAAAACGGCGAGGATTTTCCAAAGATCCCGGTTGTTGAAAATGCTTCATCGGTAAACCTGCCTGCATCGGTTTTGGCTGAGGCAATCAATAAAACCATTTTTGCGGTAAGTAATGATGAACTTCGCCCCGCTATGACGGGAGTTTACTGCCAGCTATCAACCCAGTACACTTACTTTTGTAGCTACGGATGCGCACAAGCTGGTACGTTATCGTCGTAAGGATGCAAAGGCAGCCGGCACCGCCTCATTTATTTTGCCAAAAAAAGCATTAAACCTGCTGAAATCGGCTTTGCCTTCGGAAGATATCAATGTATCGGTTGAGTATAACAGCACCAGCGCGTTCTTTAAATTCAGCAATATTAACCTGGTATGCCGTTTGATTGATGAGCGCTATCCTGATTATGAAGCGGTTATCCCACAGAATAATCCGAATAAACTGACCATCGACAGGCTGTCATTTTTAGGCTCACTGAGCCGTGTGGCCATTTATGCCAACAAAACCACCCACCAGGTAAGGTTGAAAATCAACGGAAGCGAATTGAATATCTCATCAGAAGATATTGATTTTGCCAACGAGGCGCATGAACGTTTAAGCTTGCCAGTATGACGGCGAGGATATGGAAATAGGCTTTAACGCCAGGTTTCTGATTGAAATGTTAAAGAACCTGAGCTGCGAAGAAGTGATGCTCGAAATGTCGACGCCTAACCGCGCAGGCTTATTATTGCCGCAAAATGGTGATGAGAACGAAGATGTGCTGATGCTGGTTATGCCGGTAATGCTTAATAGTTATGCTTAAGTTATAAACTTAGATTATAAATCCAGTCCAGAGTCCGGTTAGCAAACCGGACTTTTTTATTCGGCTTAGTAACAAAACCGCAAATACACAGTTATTATAGCAATTAATGAGAAGGAATGTAAGCTTACTGGCTTTATTGATAATCACGATAACAGGATTATCGGCCTGTGGCAAAAATAATGACGCGCCCGCGGTGTCTCCAATTTCCGCAGTGAGTTTCAGCAATGCGTCGGTCGATACGCTTAATTTGTATTTAAATGGCACCCGGCTTAATAGCACCTCAAATTTATTGCCTGGATTTTCAACCATTTATTTTACACCGAATAGCGGCAGCCAGGTGTTCCAGGTAAAAACACCTTTCAATACCATTGCCAATTCCCAGAAAACGTTATTCAGCTTTCCGCTTACCATGCAGGCAAATCAGGCGTATTCTATATTTATAACCGACCAGACCCTTGGGAACGCTTTCTCGACGGTCGACAACCTGCAAACGCTTGCTGCAGCCGACACCTGCCTGGTACGGTTTGTGAACGCTTCGCCCGGTTCGGGTAATTTAGATATGACGGTAGGCACGACATCGTTTAAGAATACAGGTTTTAAATCGGCCTCCGCATTTACGCCCGTTAGCACAACAGCCGGCGCCTCGGCATCAGGACTCATAACGATCCAGATATTTCAGTCAGGTTCTGCCACACCCCTGGCGCAGGATAGTGTACCTTTGTCCCAAAATAGTTCATACACATTTTATTCAAAGGGAAAAATCGGAGGAACAGGTAGCGCTGCTTTTGGAATCGGAGCACAGATAAACCTGTAAAAGTAATTGAGCAATGCAAAAAAAGAATAGTCATAGAGGTTTAGGGGTTTTGTTGTTCCTGATTGTCGCTGTTTTTATGCTGACCCCATTTATTTCGTCCTGCGGCAAGAGTGGAAGTGTTAATCCTTCGACACTCGACATACAATACCAGGTGATCAATTTAAGTCCGAACCTGGGGTCGGTGGATCTTTATATTCACTACGCCAAAGTAAACACATCATCCTTTTTTTATCCCGTGCCATCGGGGTATTTCTATCTTACCAGTGTGGATACGCCTTTCCAGATCAGGCCGGGAGCAACGCTCGTTCCGGGCACCATACCGCCCACTTATAATATTTTCACGGTGACCTATCCGCTAAAGACGCATTACAAATACACGCTGATGATCTCCGGGATACTGACAGCGGCCGGGGGCAATGCCGGCCTGGATACGATCTTTACAACGGATTATTACCCGGCTTTGCCAGCGCCTGCGCTGGGCAGGGGCAAGGTACGTTTCGTCAACGCCTCGCCGGGCGCGGGCGGTTATGACCTGACAGCAAACGACACCACTGCGTTTTCCAACATACCCTACCGTGGTGTTTCTGCCTTTAAGGAGTTGCCCGCTGGAACTTATGATTTCAGGATATATCCCAATGGTTCATCATCAATTTTACGGGACATTCCCAATGTTACTATACAGGATGGCAGGTTTTATACCCTGTACTGTTACGGGCTGGCGGGCCATACCGACAGCCTTGCATTCGGCTCAGGCGTGATCACCAATAAGTAATAACGGTTTTATTTATATTTTTAACAAAATTTTAAGCACCCTTGGAAGTAATAAAACACCTCATTGACTTTATCCTGCATATTGATAAACACCTGGCAGCAATCATCAGCCAGTATCATGCACTGACCTATCTTATTTTATTTGTGATCATTTTTGCGGAGACCGGCCTGGTGATCACCCCCTTTCTTCCGGGTGATTCCCTGCTCTTTGCAGCCGGGGCACTCATTGCGGGGGGAGATACGGGACTAAACATTTACCTGCTGGCATTCATACTGATCCTGGCCGCTTTTACGGGGAATACGATCAATTACATGCTGGGCAAATACCTGGGTCCAAAAGTCTTTAAGGAAAGCAACCGGGTGCTAAAACTGCAGTATTATCTGGATACCAAGGCTTTCTTTGACAGGCACGGTGGCAAGGCGGTCATTATCTCCCGCTTTATGCCTATTATACGCACCATAGCGCCATTTGTAGCGGGTGTAGGCCGCATGCCGATGGCCAGGTACAGTCTTTACAATATCATTGGCGGGGCATCCTGGGTTATCCTGTTCCTCTTTGCAGGTTTCTTACTGGGCAACGTGCCATTTTTTAAGGCGCATTTTTCATTGGTGGGCATCGTAATTATTTTAGTTTCGATCCTGCCTCCGGTTATTGCAGGCCTTTCAAAGCGGTTCGCAAAAAAGACCGGCTGAGCCGCAAAGGCGGGAATATGACCCGGCCCGGCAGGTAAAACGGGCAGTAGGACAAATAGATTAATGGTCAATCACTTTCAAAAAAATAAGACATTTCAACTATTTTAAAAAAGCCGTTTGATAATATAAATATTCGTCATATATTTGCAGTCCTTAAAATAAAACGAATAATTAGCTAAAATGGCAAATCATAAATCATCAATAAAAAGGATCAGAGCAAATGCTGCGAAGCGTTTACGCAACAGGTACCAGGCTAAAACTACCAGAAACGCCATCAAAAAATTAAGAGGCACTGCTACTAAAGCTGAAGCTACTCCTCTTCTAGCAAAAGTGATCTCTATGCTTGATCGTTTAGCTAAAAAGAATGTGATTCATAAAAACAAAGCTTCTAACAATAAGTCAAAGTTGACTAAATTCGTTAACGGGCTTAACTAATAATAAGATTTTACTTATCATATAGAATGGCGGTAGGTGGAAACCTATCGCTATTTTTTTTGGCGGGATTTCCGTTTCACGGTCAGTCCTGATCTTCAGCCGTGCCCGAGGCGCGGTTGCTTAGCATAAATAAACATCTTTCGATTTTCGGTCTTCCCGACTTTCGGACTAAATCCTATCTTTGCCGATTATCATTTCGCTACAATGAAGATTTCCTATAACTGGCTTAAACAATTTATCGATACCGATCTGGCGCCCGGCGAGATTTCGCAAATACTGACAGGCATAGGCCTTGAAGTGGAGACACTGGAGAAGGTCGAGGCGGTACCAGGCGGACTTGAAGGACTCGTGGTCGGCTATGTGAAAGAACGCGAGCAGCACCCAAACGCCGACAGGCTCAGCCTGACCAGGGTAGATGTCGGCAACGGTACAGAGCTGAAGATTGTTTGTGGTGCAACAAATGTTGCAGCCGGTCAAAAAGTTATAGTGGCAGGTGTTGGTACGACGGTTTACCCAACCTCGGGAGAACCCTTTAAGATTGGCAGATCGAAAATACGAGGAGAAGAGTCCGAAGGCATGATCTGTGCCGAGGATGAGATTGGCCTGGGCCAGTCACATTCGGGGATACTGGTGCTCGATCCGAACGCCCCCGTAGGTATGCCCGCCAAAGAATACTTTAAACTGACGGATGATTATCTTTTCGAGATCGGATTAACGCCGAACCGTGCGGATGCAGCCTCGCATCTGGGTACTGCCCGTGACATAGCTGCCTTTTTAAGAACCAGTTTCTCCAGGCCTGATGTTTCGGCATTTAAAGTGGATAATACCAGCCGTACCATCAGCGTTGAAGTGGAAAACATAACTGCCTGTCCGAGATACTCCAGCCTGACCATTTCGGGCGTCCAGGTAAAGGATTCGCCGGCATGGCTGAAAGAAAAGCTGGGCGTGATCGGGATCAGGCCGATCAATAATGTTGTGGATATTACCAATTACGTGCTTCATGGCCTTGGCCAGCCGCTGCATGCTTTTGATGCCGATGCCATAAAAGGGAACCAGGTGCTGGTAAAAACCTGCCTTGAAGGCGCCGTTTTCAAAACGCTGGATGAGGTTGAACGCAAGCTTTCGGCCCAGGACCTGATGATCTGCAATGCCGACGAGCCGATGTGCATTGCAGGAGTTTTTGGCGGAATTGGATCGGGGGTTAAGTGCATCTACGACAAACATATTTCTTGAAAGTGCTTATTTCAATCCGGTTTGGGTACGCAAGACCTCAAAGAGACATGGCCTGAAAACAGACGCCTCTTTTCGTTTTGAGCGCGGGACCGATCCTGAAATCACGGTGTTTGCGTTAAAATACGCTGCCATGCTGATCCAGGAGCTGGCCGGCGGAGTCGTATCATCGGAAATATCCGACATCTATCCGGCCCCTGTCGAGCCCTTTGCCGTCGAAATTACCTACAAGAATGTCGACCGGCTGATCGGTAAATCAATCGCTGCCGATCAGATCAAGGCTATCGTCCATGCGCTGGATATCCAGGTGCTTAGGGAATCTGCGGAGGGTTTGTCTTTGCTGGTTCCTTCTTACCGGGTGGATGTTACCCGTGAAGTGGACGTGATCGAAGAGATTTTGCGTATTTACGGTTACAACAATATTGAGATACCAAACCAGATCAGGGCTTCGCTGAATAATTCCTCACGCCCGGAAAAGGACGATGTGCAGAACAGCCTATCGGACCTGTTGAGCGCTAATGGTTTTAACGAAATATTGTCCAATTCACTGACCAAATCGGTATATTCCGGTGATCTGGACCACGCGGTGAAAATATTGAATCCGCTGAGCAGCGATCTGGATGTAATGCGTCAGAGTATGTTATATTCGGGCCTCGAGGCCATAGCCTACAATCAAAATCGCAGAAGCAATGATCTGAAGCTGTATGAATTTGGTAAAGTTTACAGCGTTAAGGACGATAAGTACACCGAAACGCAGCGTCTGTCGATTTTCCTTACCGGCGCCGACGGCGCAGAACAATGGAACCGGAAACCGCAGCAGGTTTCTTTCTATAGCATAAAGGCGGTTGTTGACGGACTGCTGCAAAGGCTTAACATCCGGGATTTTATTGTAGAGGATGCAACCTGCAGTAAGATGGGTTTCGGCTTGCAGTACATGCGCAATGGGAAACAACTTGTTAAGCTGGGCTCGGTAGCAAATGCCTCTTTGAAAAAGGCAGATGTAGAGAAGGAAGTATTTTATGCGGACTTTAATTTTGATATGGTTTTGTCTGCCGTTAGTAAAAACAAGATCGTCTACCAGGAAGTTTCCCGGTTTCCTGCCGTAAGGCGTGACCTTTCCATGCTCGTAGACAGCCAGGTGACTTTTGGTCAGCTCAAACAGATCGCTCAAAAAACCGAACGTAAATTACTGAAGGATATTAATGTGTTTGATGTTTACCAGGGTGATAAATTACCGGCGGGAAAAAAATCATACGCCTTAAGTTTTACTTTACAAGACGAAGAAAAAACTTTGACAGACAAAACAATAGATAGTATAATGCAAAAATTAATTTATAATTTCGGGAAAGAAGCTGGAGCAGAGATTAGGAAATAGTGAGCAGAGATTAGTTCATTGGAGATCAGTGGTTCTGGGCTATCTCTAAACTAAACAAAATAAAAATCTCTCAGCACTGGTTTAACCCAATCATTAGCAAAAATGCCCTCAGTAGCTGAACAGTTAAATAAAGTTGTAGAAAGGACGGAGCGTTTAATTGAGCTTTGTTCGGCTCTGCAGGAAGAGAATGACCTGCTGAAACTCGAAAACCAATCACTTTCTGCGGCCTTAAAAGCGAGCAAAGAAAAGAGTCAGGAACTGGAAGAAAAGCTAAGGGTTTTGAAATTGGCGAAATCATTTTCAGCGACTAATGAAAAAACTCTTGACATAAAGCAAAAAATTAACGAATTTGTGCAAGAAATAGATAAGTGTATTGTGTTACTGAAAAAGTAGTGCAAAAAGTGAATAGCTCAAATGGGAGAAATCTCCATAAAAATAAATATTGCTGACAGAGTTTACCCTTTAAAGGTAAACATGGAAGAAGAAGAAATAATACGTAGGGCAGCAAAGCTGATCAACGACCGGATAAAGGAATACCAGGAAAATTATGCGGTCAGGGATAAACAGGATCTGCTTATCAATGTGCGTGTTGCATTATGCAACATCATCATTAAAAGCAGAAAAAAAAGTGATGGTGGAAGATACGGATGTGGCGGATAAAGTTTATCAGCTTGGATCATCTGTTGTCGGAATTTTTCTCGAAGTAATAACGTTCTTTACACATAATGAGCAAATTAAGATTTAACCGCAGTTAAATTTTAAGTTTCACTATTAAAAACTTAACGCTTCAATATCGGCGGATCAAAAATGGCATACGTTACTTCGTCATGAAGATTTAACGACATCCAGGTCCCAATATGCTATTTGAGGTTTTTCAATACATGTCACTTAAAAATTAGTTGCGGTTTTTTTATTTATATAAATTTAAAGATGAATATAGTATTATACCTTATTATCGGATTGCTTGCCGGGGTCCTCACGGGGATTGTCATAGGCCGGTACCTGCTCAGAAAACTTTTTAACGACCAGGAAGCATCTGCACAAAATAAAGTCAAAAAGATATTAAAAGATGCAGAGAACGATGCTGAAATACTGAGGAAGAACAAACTCCTTGAAGCCAAAGAGAAGTTTTTACAGATGAAGGCCGAGCATGAGAACGGAGATCAATTCAAAAAACAATGCCATTAATCAGCGCGAGAACAGTGTAAAACAAAAAGAGCAGTCTTTAACCAGCGACTGGAGAACATGTCCCGCAAAGAAACGGACTTGGATAATGTCCGCAAAAACCTGGAAAGACAAACTGAAATTGCTGTTAAAAAACAGGAAGAAGTTGAGCATCTGAAACAGCAGCACGTAAAGCAGTTGGAAACCATAGCTGGCTTGTCAGCTGACGAAGCGAAAAATCAGTTGGTGGATACCTTACGTGAGGAAGCCCGCAGCAAAGCCATGATGCAGATCAAGGATATCGTGGACGAGGCCAAGCTTACCGCTACCAAAGAAGCCAAGAAAATCGTTATCCAGACTATTCAGCGTACGGCTACTGAAAGCGCCATTGAAAATACGGTGTCAATTTTCAATATCGAAAATGACGAGATAAAAGGCCGTATCATTGGCCGTGAGGGTAGGAATATCCGCGCGCTGGAAGCTGCTACCGGCATTGAGATCATTGTCGACGATACGCCCGAGGCAATTATTCTTTCGGGATTTGACCCGGTTAGGCGCGAAATTGCGCGACTGGCCATGCACCGTTTGGTAACGGACGGACGTATACACCCGGCCCGTATTGAAGAAGTGGTTGCCAAAACCAAAAAGCAAATCGAAGAAGAAATCGTTGAAATAGGCGAGCGTACGGTGATCGACCTGGGTATTCATGGGTTACATCCTGAACTGATCCGTATGGTTGGCCGGATGCGCTACCGTTCATCCTACGGACAAAATTTGTTGCAACACTCGCGCGAGGTGGCCAATTTTTGCGCAACCATGGCAGCAGAATTAGGCCTGAATGTAAAGCTGGCCAAACGTGCCGGTCTTTTACATGATATTGGCAAAGTGCCTGATGATAATCCGGAACTGCCGCACGCCATTTTAGGTATGCAGCTCGCCGAAAAATTTAAGGAACATCCGGAAGTTTGCAATGCCATAGGCGCTCACCATGATGAAATCGAAATGACCTCGATGCTATCGCCTATCATTCAGGCTTGTGACGCCATTTCAGGAGCGCGTCCCGGTGCCCGCCGTGAAGTGGTCGAAAGCTATATCAAACGCCTGAAAGAGCTGGAAGAACTGGCCCTGTCTTATCCGGGCGTTGAAAAAACATTTGCGATACAGGCAGGCCGTGAATTGCGTGTTGTGGTTGAAAGTGAAAAGATTAGCGATGCACAGTCAGAAATCCTGGCGGCCGATATATCCAACCGGATCCAGACAGAAATGACCTATCCAGGACAGATCAAAGTAACCGTGATCAGGGAAACAAGGTCGGTAGCATTTGCAAAATAATATTTTTATATTGCTCTCTCCGCTTTTGTGGAGAGAGCTTTTTTTATTTATACGTGTCAAAAAACTAATATGCCCCAACCTGAATCCAAACCGGCAGCTGTTCGTCCGGTAGACGCCTATTTTGCTCAATATGCCGAGAGCCATAAAAATTCAACCAACAAATTAATTCACTGGATTTGTGTTCCGCTGATTGTTTTTAGTTTATTCGGACTACTTTGGGCTATTCCTTTCCCACATCTGAAATTTCTGGGCTCATATAATGGTTTTTTCAACTGGGCTTCCTTTTTGATCGCCTTCAGTATTTATTACTATTACAAACTATCTCCGGTGTTATCCTATATTATGCTGTTTATTGTAATGGGATTCTGTTACGGTGTGATTGAACTCGTAGCCTGGCAGGCGGCCGGCGGCCCTGCGCTCTGGCTGGTATGTCTGGTCATATTTGTCATAGCCTGGATCGGGCAGTTCATAGGGCATAAAATTGAAGGCAAGAAGCCATCATTTCTGGATGATCTGAAATTTCTGCTTATTGGCCCTATCTGGCTTTTGCATTTTATACTAAAAAAGTTTTCGATCAGATATTGATTGAAACGCTGTGCTGCTCTTTATAAGCTATTGAGCACAATAATCTCTATCGCATCGGTCACATTTTTGCATTTGTTGGCCGATGCTTCCAATGAAGAAAGAATGTCCCGGTGTTTAATTAAATTGATGGCATCTTTTTCCTCGGCAAAAAGGTCGGCTAGCGCATGATAATAAATCCGGTCCGTCTGACGCTCGTGATCCTTTACCAACCCGCATGAAGCAAGCATGCTTGCCGTATCCCCGGGCTTGCCCAGACCAGCTATCAGTTGTTGCAGTTCGGTGCATGATAGCTTAATATATGCTACTATTTCGCTGACTGCCGGACTGAAGGTGCTGATATTGTATAAATTTATCCTCCCTGCCGCCTCCTGAATATTATCTGCCACATCATCGATAGCCGAAGCCAGTAGGTGAATATCATTACGGTTCATCGGAGTGAAGAAAATCTTATCCAGGCCAAGATAGACTTTGTGTGTTATATCGTCTCCGGTCTGTTCCAGGGTATTGATCTGTTCAAAGAGTGGCTCACGCTCTTGTCCGGATGGTGCCTGTACTACTGCCGAAAGTAATTCGGCCATGGCCAGGACGTTTTTTCCGGCCTGGTTAAAGAGCCCATAAAATAAAGATCGGTGTGAAAAGAAGTCTCGAAACAGGTAGCGCATACGATTAATATTCAAAAATCAAAAATACACGCGGCGTATTAAGGCATCATTAATAGCCGCAGGCGCTATGTTAAGGAATTGTTATTTTAAGAATAAAATTCAAAATATCATGTAATGTGTTGATTTTTAAAGCGTTAATTTGGTATTAACTATTAATTTATGTGTTTTAACTGATAAAGAATTGTTTAGTCAGACTGAAATTAATGTTGGCATAATATTACCAAATGTTAATCATCTGTTAACATTAAGGTAATGCAGGCTCCGCAATTTTGAATCGAAATTTAAATTAACCTTACCGGACATGGAAAAAATGTTTACAAAACTTACGGGGACAATAATGATAACGGCCCTCGTGTTAGTTGGCTTAAATGCTAAAGGACAAACAACTTTAGCTTCAAACGTAACGACTAAAAAGAGCACTGTTGCTAAGAAGGACTCTGCAGCCGCCGTTACTTTAGAAGCGAAACCTGCTGCAAAAACCGCGTTGGCAGCAACAAAACCTGCTGAAGACACGACCTGGAAACCTCAGAGAAGGTTATGGGGATATGCCTTTGGCGATTTTTATTACAACGCACATGGGGATGCAACCAATAGAGGGCCAGAGACCATGTACAATGGTGTGCCCACTTACCGCAATGCATTTCAGTTTCGTCGTTTGTACTTAGGGTATGATTACGAAATAACCAAGAAATTTAAGGCAGAAGTGTTACTGGCATCCGAGCCTAACGCCAATACCGGTACCGTGAGCGCTACCAGTACAAGCACGACGACCGTGACGCCTTCCGTTCCCGGTTCAACAATCACGACCAAAACAACCACTACAACTACCGTTGCCAATGGCGACAACCTGGTTGATGGCAAAATGGCTTTTTGGATCAAGAACTTTAACCTGCGTGTAAGGGACCTTTGGACTGGAACAGACTTCGTGATCGGTGAAATGAGCACGCCTGGATTCGCACTCAATGAGCCCGGAACCAACGGCCCGACCAGCTTATCAGAGTCTACCTGGGCTTATCGCTCGATTGAAAAAACCATCACTGACTTTCACAAAAATAACTCTTATGATGTAGGTGCAGCCCTACAAGGTACATTTGATCCTGCAACCAAGAATTTCGGCTATGTGGCCATGGTGGGTAATAACTCTACATCGAGTTTATTAGGAGCAACTAACCCTAACACCGGCTTCTTCAAAATATTTTATGGTGACCTGTGGGCTAAGTTCCTCAACCAGAAATTATATGTAGATTTCTATGCCGATTATGCTAAAACTGCTGGTAACCTTCCTGCGACTGCTACCGCGCCGCCGATCGGCCCTCAGGAGCACAACATGTTCAAAATATTTGCTTCTTACAGCACTAAACCAATTACACTGGGTGTTGAAGCATATACTCAAAATATAACAAATGCTATTACCCCGGTAGCAACTCCTCCAACGAGCGCTACACCTGAAGATGCAACGTTAAAGGCTTTTCGGTTTGGATAAGAGGCCCAATCGTTAAAAGCCTGAACTATTTCGCACGTTTTGATACCTATAATCCTGATACCAAATATGTGACAAGCTGATTCTTATGCCAGCCCTGTTAATACCAACTACGGATCATATACTCCAACCTACAAAGAACAATTTTATACAGCAGGTTTGGATTACAACCCCATAAAGAATGTTCACTTTATGCCAAACTTCTGGTTAGTTGACTACAAAGATCAAAGAACAGCTTCTACTCCTGGCTATGTTGCCAATGACCATACCCTGGTTTACAGATTTACTTTCTTCTACACCTTCGGTAAATAACAAGTAACAGTTAAAAGCAAAAAAAAGCAAATCATGAAAATTGTAAAAAACTTAAAATTAGCAGTTGTTGCACTGTCAGCATCATTCCTTACCATGTCGGCTTCGGCACAGGACAATACATTATTAGGCGCAGGAAGTACATTTGTGTATCCCCTGTTCTCGAAAATATTTTCGAAATACACGGCTTCAAAAGTTAACTACCAGTCTATCGGCTCAGGTGGTGGTATATTGCAGCTGACCAACAAAACAGTGATTTTGGTGATTCCGATGCTCCTTTGAATGCAGATCAGACCGCTAAAATGAGTGCTCCGGTTTTGCATATTCCAATGACTTCCGGTGCAGTTGTGGTTACTTATAACGTACCTGGTGTTAAAGCTGGTTTAAATCTGAGCGGTAAAGACCTTGCTGATATCTTTTTAGGCAAAATCACCAACTGGAACAGCCCGGAGATCAAAGACGCCAACAAAGGTGTGGCTATTCCCGATATGCCCATTGTGGTTGTTCACCGCTCTGACGGCAGTGGTACTTCCTATATTTTTACCGATTACTTAACAAAAGTTAATACTGATTGGGCATCAAAAGTAGGTAAAGCCAGCGCGGTGAACTGGCCGGCTGGTTTGGGCGGCAAAGGCAGCGAAGGTGTTGCCGGTTTGGTAAAACAAACTCCAGGAGCTATTACCTATGTAGAACTTGCTTATGCTAAACAAAATGGTATGGCTTTTGCCAATATCCAGAACAAGAGCGGCAAATATATACCCGCAACTATTGAAGCCACAACTTTAGCAAGTAATGTCACTATTCCTGAAGATTCAAAGGTTTCGATAACCAATACCGATAACCCTAAAGGATATCCTATTGCGAGCTTTACCTGGGCTTTGATCTACAAAGAACAAAACTATAATGGCCGTTCAAAGGCAAGAGCTACAGAATTGTTGAAACTGCTTTGGTATAATATCCACCAGGGACAAGCTGAGTGCGCTCCGTTGAATTATGCTCCGCTGTCAAAATCTGCCGTTAAAGTTGCTGAGAAAATATTAAAATCGGCTACTTACGATGGAAAACCAATCTTATAATAACAGCATTTCACTGTTAACGTAAGCATTTGACGACCATAAAAAAACCTTCCAGTTACCAGCGCCAATAATGGTGCTGGTAACTGCTTGTAATAAATAATCAGGATTTAATGAAACCATCCTTTGCAAACGCTGAAAGTACAGGTATTACCCAGGATAGCTTCATCCCAAAAAAGGTACAAATGACGAAGAATTCAAGATTAGGTCTCTCTGACAGGCAGCTGAAATGGGAAGTCATCTTTAAGCGGCTATTCGTCGTTATGAGTGCCATACTGCTGCTTATCGTATTGGGTATCCTTGTAACGCTAATTACAGAATCTATGCCCACCATTAAATTACTGGGCATTGGATATTTATGGGGAAAAGTATGGGACCCGGTGAGTAACATATATGGGGCCTATCCTTTTCTGATAGGGACCTTGCTCACTTCGTTCACAGCACTGATCATTTCGATCCCCTTTTCCTACGCAATTGCTATTTATTTGGGCGAATACAATCCCAAGGGATGGCTATCTGATCTGTTAAAAAACACCATTGAACTGATCGCTGCAGTGCCATCCATTATTTATGGTTTCTGGGGTTTATTTGTTCTGGTGCCCCTGGTACGTTCACTGGAAATAAAGTTCCATGTTCCTCCTTATGGTATTGGCATTTTTACTTCATCGCTCATACTGGCTGTGATGATCATCCCTTATGGCGCCTCGTTGGGGATAACCCTGATCCGGATGGTACCTTCCCCATTAAAGGAAGCAGCCTATGGTCTGGGTGCCACCCGTTTTGAGGTGATCCGCAAGGTTATCATGCCTTATACCCGTTCGGGTCTATTTGCGGGGGTATTGCTCTCGCTGGGTCGCGCGCTGGGCGAAACCATGGCGGTAACCATGCTTATAGGTAATACAAGCGCTATACCGACCAGCATATTTCGCGCCGGGCAATACCATGGCCAGCGTTATAGCCAATGAGTTTACCGAGGCCGATCATACCGAATACCTGTCAGCGCTGATCGAACTGGGTCTGGTGCTGTTCCTGGTTACCGTTGTGATCAACCTGATCGGTAAAAGAATTATTTCACGTTTTACTAATAACTAGGGAATGGAAGCAAGAATTGGATTCAGAAACGTTAAAAGTTTGATCTTCAAAGGCGTCATTATATTTTTTGCATTTTTAATTACCCTTCCGCTGATCATCATTTTGCTTTATATTATTAAGCAAGGTGCAGGGCAGGTGAACTGGCATTTTTTAACGCATGTACCCGCGCCCGTTGGTGAAAAGGGCGGCGGTATCATAAATGCCCTGGTAGGAAGTTTCCTGATGGTCCTCATGTCGGCTGCTGTTGCCATACCTATAGGAATGATGGCAGGGATTTACCTGAGCGAAAACGCGAGAACCAGACTGGCTTACTACACGGGCTTATGCGTAGATATATTACAGGGTGTGCCATCCATTGTGGTAGGTATTGTCGCTTATTTTTGGCTGGTGAAGCCTTTGGGCACCTTCTCGGCCATATCAGGCAGTATTGCTTTGGCAATCATGATGCTGCCTATCGTAATTCGCTCCACGGAGCAGACCCTGCTGATGTTGCCGGCTTCGCTAAAAGAGGCCGCGCTTTCCTTAGGGGTGCCTTACCACAGGGTAATTCTCAAAGTAATTGTGCCCTGCGGATTTGCCGGGATTTTATCCGGTATTACGCTTTCCATCGCCCGCGTAATCGGGGAGACAGCACCTTTGTTGTTTACGGCATTTGGCAATCCCTACCTGTCGGCCTCGATTAAAAAGCCGATGGAAAGTTTGCCACATCTGATCTTTACCTATGCAACGAGCCCCTATGACGACTGGCATGACCTGGCATGGGGGGCGTCTTTCATATTATTAGTATTTGTTTTAACCCTAAACATAATCACCAAGGTGATGACAAGAAAATGGAAAATACAATTGTAAGCGCTGAAAATATAAATGCATATTATGGCGAAAATCACGCTATAAAAAATGTTGATATCAAAATTAACAGGAACGAAGTTGTTGCGATGATGGGCCCTTCCGGCTGCGGGAAAACAACCTTTTTGCGTTGTATCAACCGTATGCACGAGCTCATCCCTAATGCAAGGACGGAAGGTGTGATGAAGCTCGACGGTGACGATGTTTATAAAATGAACGTTATTTACGTACGCTATAAGATCGGGATGGTATTTCAAAGGCCCAATCCCTTCCCGAACCTGAGCATCTATGAAAACGTGATCGCAGGTTATTTACTGAACGGCATCAAAATGTCAAAAGCAGATAAAGACCTCATCGTTGAGAAATCGCTGACAAGCGCTGCGTTGTGGAAGGAAGTAAAAGACTCTCTGCATAAAAAAGGGACATTTCTTTCGGGCGGACAACAGCAGCGTTTATGTATTGCACGTGCGATTGCCATGCAACCGGAAGTGATTCTGTTTGATGAGCCGACTTCTGCGCTCGATCCAATATCTACCTCGAGCGTTGAGAGCTTGTTCCATGAACTTAAGCAGAACTATACGCTAATCATTGTAACGCACAATATGCAGCAGGCGGCGCGCGTGAGCGACCGGACTGCTTTCTTTTACCTGGGCGAACTGGTTGAATTTGACGATACCAAAATTATGTTTACCAACCCCAAAGATCAGCGTACGCAAAACTATATCACCGGCAGGTTCAGTTAAGGATCCGCAATTAGGTTTAAATTTTGTTTAATCATTTAGAATTTTTGAAAGCATGACACCCATAGAAAACGAAATAATCGCTCTGAAGAAAGAAATAAGCAATATGTGGATACTTGTACAGTCACAATTGAACAAGTCCCGCGAGGCTATGTTGAAATTTGACAAGGACCTTGCCCGCGAGGTATTGGTTAAAGAAAAAAGGGTAAACTCCTTTGAATTGAAGATAGACCTCGATTGCGAAAATATTTTTGCGCTCTATTGCCCGGTTGCGATTGACCTTCGTTTTTTGCTTGCCGCTCTAAAGATCAATACCAATCTGGAACGCATAGGTGATATCGCAGCAGGAGTTGCCAAATATGTGATTGACTCACCGGTGAACTTTGATGAAAAAGCATTGGAGACTACCTCGATCATGCGCATGTATGACGAAGCCATAGCGATCGTTGCAGATACCCGTACCGCATTTGAGAGTGAAGATACGGCACTTGCCCGCAGTATTTTTAAACGCGATGAGGTGCTGGATGATGTAAACCGGAATGCGACGACAACCATCGCTGAAGTAATTAAAGCCGACATCAGCATGCTGAGCGAGGGACTGTTTATGCTTTCTATTATTCGCAAGCTCGAGCGGATCGGCGATCAAAGTAAAAATATTGCCGAAGAAATTATTTTCTATGTAGAAGCCAAGATCCTGAAGCACTCAGGCTATTCAAAAAGGAAAGAATAACAGGTTTGATTGAGATTTAATGGTAAGAGGCGCCCTTTAGGAGCGCCTTTTTTATTATTGAGCGGTCTTGCTGCTTACAGATTCTTTCCCAGTTTTTCCAAAATATCCTGTGGAACTTTCTCGAGGTCCAGGATCAAAAAGCCATCCAGGCAATCTGCAAATTTAGGATCGATGTTAAAGCAGATGATCTTGGCATTTAATGAGATATACTGGCGCAGCAGCACGGGAACTTTTAAGCTTCTGGTCTCCACTTCTGATATCAGGTTATCCAGGCCCTTCAGGCTATCCTCACCGGCCATCAGCAAATCGGTATCAATACTTGAAAAATCAACCTTGAATTTTTTACGAGGCCTCACGTATTGTGCCAGTTCGTCGTCAAAATGGTTGCGGTTTATATAATCGACAATGAGCGATTTTGAAAATTTTGAGAATGAATTGCTGATGCTTACCGGGCCGATCAGGTAACGGTACCGGGGATTATCGATCAAATATTTCAAAATCCCCTTCCAAAGCAGGAATAAAGGCAGTGGTTTTTGCTGGTACTCTTTTCTTATCCAGGAGCGGCCCAGTTCGAGGCTCCTTTTTAGCACGGGGGTAAATTGCTCCTTGATCTTGAAAAGTTCCGCAATGTAAAAGCCCTTTTTGCCAAGACTGTAAAATATTTCGTCACCCATACCAATACGGTAAGCGCCAACGATCATTTTGGCATCCGTATCCCAGATAAAAAGGTGGTTATAATAAATATCATATTCGTCCAGATCGATGCTTTTATTAGAACCTTCACCGATCTCCCTGAATGTTACTTCCCGCAGCCGGCCGATTTCCCGGATAATATGCGGAATTTCGGATGTGGGTACGATGAACACTTCATAATTCTTCTCCACCCAAACTCTGTAATTTTCGCGAAGCGGCTCAACTTCCTTTTCCATCAAAGCAGGGTCCGTTTCCGGCACGATGTCTTCCGCTCTCTTTTTTATTTTGAAAAGGTTTCGAGGGTTGAATATTTTCTTCTCCTCCTCTAGCCCGGTGCCCAGGGCATAGGTGCGCGCTCTGAGGAAGTTCAGCAGTTTAGTGGGATTGGTATGATCAGGAAGCTCCTCGACATTAATGGGCTTGCCTATACGCAGCTTAATGGTATGACCTTGTTTATTGAATAGCTCTGAAGGCAGTTTGGCAGTACGCAGCGCCGGATGAATGAGACTCAGCAGGTTGAACAGCAGCCCATTATTGCCATGGAAATAGATAGGCACTACGGGCACTTTTGCTTTGGCGATGATCTTGCCAACAACGGGGTGCCACAGCCGGTCGGTAACCTGCTGCTTGTCAACTTTAAAGGTGGATACCTCACCTGCCGGGAAGATACCGATCGGGGTACCATTTGACAAAAGTTCCAGCGTAGTTTTTAAGCCACTGATGCTGGAGGAATGGTCCACATTCTCAAAGGGGTTAACCGCGACAAAGTAATCGCTGAGGTTGGGTATCTTTTTGAGCAGGAAGTTGGCCATTACTTTGGAGTCGGGCCTTGCCATGCAAAGGATCTTTAACAATACCATTCCCTCAATGCCGCCATAAGGATGATTGGCAATGGCAATAAAACTGCCTGCCGCGGGTATATTCTTCAGCTCGCGCTCGTCAAACTCAATATCAACGCCGCATCCTTCTAAAATTGCATCTACGAAGTCAGGTCCCTGTTTGGGCTGCGCCTGCGCGAACAATTTATTCACCTGGTTTATCTTCATCACCTCCATCAGCAGGGCAGCCAGTCCGGGCATTTTCAGCTTGTCCAGTTTGGTTGCCTTGGCAAACTCTTCAGTGGTTATTATTTTCATCGATAGTTTTGAAAGTTGTCCCGGATCTTTACCAGAATAAATATCTGAAAAATTAATTTATACTTTGTATCATCCTAAGCCATAATGAGTTCAGAATAAAAACTCACCTTTCCGTCACCGGAAAAGGGCGGGAACGGAATGGTAGTAGGATTAATAAAAGCATTTGATTTTCGCCTTGTCCCAGCCCGGGGGCTGCTATACAAAGATAGTACAATAAATTCTAAAGCCCCTCGTCATGCCCCAGCCTTAGCCGAATGAGCAAAAAAATCGCCTTGAGATGACCATCGCTGCTCAAAAGTGCAAAGGATCGGTGAAATTCGTTAAGGAGATTGATGGTTTTCCTGAACGGGGTACCCCCGGGGCTGTAACATGTTTCTTTTGCAAAAGTATAAGCTGCTCGCTGATTGTGCCACCGGTAGAAAAATACCAGTACACCGATGGCAGAATTTTGTGTAAAATTGAACCTTATTTGGTTTTTATATGATAGAGCAACAAATCAAATCGGCCATACGCGAAATAAAGGATTTTCCCAAGCCCGGCATTGTGTTTAAAGATATCACCCCGATACTAAAGGACCCTGTGCTGTGCTGCAACATTGTGGATGCATTCGCAGCGCGATTAAAGGATATGCATATAGACGTCGTTGCCGGAGTAGAAAGCCGTGGCTTTTTATTTGGCCTGACTCTAGCCTGTAAACTGGGTGTGCCCTTTATCCCGGTACGTAAGGCGGGGAAATTGCCGTATACCATCAAACAAAAATCCTACGACCTGGAGTATGGTACTGCGACCATCGAAATGCATACCGATGCCTTCCAACCCGGTCAGCGCATTCTTCTGCATGACGATTTGCTGGCTACCGGCGGCACGGTCACGGCGGCAAGCGAACTGATCGCTGAAATGGGCGGCGTAGTTGCAGGCTTTGCCTTTGTTGTGGGCCTGGGTTTCCTTGGTGGGAAGGTGCGCATCGCACCGATCAGTGACAATATTATTGTTCTGGCTGATTATTAAAGGCGCCCTGCGCCGGCTCCTTGCCCAGCGTGCCGGCAAGGCCGCGCGCTTTTTGTAAGTAAAAGATTATCAGATAAAAAAACTGCTTTTATTTTGTTAAAAATCAGATTGTTATATATAACTTTATTTAGGGATTCCGTAACCCGGCCGTTATAAACATAAGCAGAGAGATGTATGGGTAAACCTATAAATACCCCTGTATTCCCAAGACCTCTTTGGTAAACCATTGTGCCATGGACGCACAAAAATAGTAGCACTAAAAGGATTGATCCTACAGCGTATCCATGCTGTAATATTTCATTTATAATATTTATAAATAGACATTTTATCACTTTAATTTTTGCTATTATGAAAAAAAACAATGAACTTCCACTGAGTCAGCGCCGCAATTTCTTAAAGCAATTTGCCACTGGCGCTGCCGTATTAGGCACAGGGATATTAGCCTCTCCACTTTCATTAGCTGCCGAAACTGTTTCGGCATACAGCGATTCTGATGCAGATGAATGGTTTAAACAGGTCAAGGGCACACATAAGATAGCATTTGATGTTACCGGGCCTAACGGACTTATGCCCTTTGCCTGGCCAAGGGTGTTTACCCTTACCAATGCCGCCACCGGCACGCCCGAAAAGGATTGTGGCGTGGTGGTCATTCTTCGCCATAACGCTATCCCTTACGCTTTGAACAACGACCTATGGGCAAAATACAAATTTGGCGAGATGTTCAAGATTTATGGGGAGGACGGAAAGACTCCGGCCACTAAAAACCCTTTTTGGCAGCCGGCTCCCGGGACTTACAAGGTGCCCGGCATTGGTCCGGTACAAATAGGGATCAATGAACTGCAGGATAGCGGCATTAGATTTTGTGCTTGTGCCATGGCTATTAAAGTGTTTTCGGCGGTGACGGCTATGCAAACCAGCGCAGATGCAGAAGCTGTTAATAAAGAATGGCTTGCAGGTCTGCTACCGGGTATCCCGGCCATGCCTTCAGGCGTCTGGGCAGTCGGCCGGGCGCAGGAACATGGCTGCGCCTATTGCTTTGCAGGCTGATCAGCCTGAGACCATACAAGAAGATTTCCCCATAGATGGGGCATAGGGGTGTGTCTTTCGCAATTGGTGAAAGCGCACCCCTGACTAATTGCCAAAACTTAAAGGTAAATTTCTATGCTGCGAAAGACGAATAGCATATTGGTGTTTATTTTTCTGTTAAGCCTTTGCTGCATTGCCTCCTGCCGAAAGCAGGGGCAAAAAACGGAAACCAGGAATGTTCCAAATCGGGCAGCCGGCAAACCGTCAAAGCCGCGCTGGCAGATTCCCGATACCAACCAGATAGCTGATGCCGGTCAGGCCAGGCTCATAAAGTACGGTCGTGCACTTGTCGTAAATACCTCTTATTATTTCGGACCCAGTGGAGTGATCGCCCATAAAAGCAACGGACTGAATTGTCAGAACTGCCACCTGGATGCCGGCACAAAGCTAAACGGTAATAATTTTTCGATGGTAGCAACAGGTTACCCGCGGTTTAAAGAGCGGAGCGGAACGGTGGAGACCATAGTAAAAAAAGTACAGGATTGCTTTGAGCGAAGCCTGAATGGCAAGCGCATTGACGCAAACAGTCGCGAGATGAAGGCATTTGTGGCGTATCTGGAATGGATAGGCGGGAATGTAAAAAAAGGTACCAGGCCTGAGGGATCAGGCATTGAAGAACTCCCATTTTTAGCGCGTGCCGCCGACACCGCCCGCGGCCTCTTGGTTTATACAGCCAAATGCCAGGTTTGTCACGGTAAAAAAGGGGAGGGGCTTAGCAATGCCGCAGGAACAGGGTATACTTATCCGCCACTCTGGGGGTCCGGCAGCTATAACGTAGGGGCCAGTATTTATCGCCTTTCCAAATTTGCCGGCTACATCAGGCGCAATATGCCTTATAAAGCCGAAAAAACGGGCCAGCTTACTGCGGAACAAGCCTGGGACGTTGCGGCATTTGTGAACTCTCGGCCGCATCCGTATAAAGATATCTCGGCCGACTGGCCAAATCTGCGCACCAAGCCCTATGATTACCCCTACGGCCCCTATGCCGATAATCAGTTTAATCAGCAGCAGCGCAAATACGGACCCTTTGCTCCTATAAAAAAGTTGTATCCCGAATTGAGTGCGAAAAAGTAATTCCGCCTTGCTGGAAGGTTTGACGCTGAACCTTTACTTCACCACCAGGGTGGTCATTTGCGTCGTGTGTGCACTGAAATATCCGAGCGTGGCCGGCGTAATATTAGTCGGTGGATTGGCCGGAGCCACAGCACCTCCCGGGTTGTTGCCCGCCTGCTGAGCAAGCGTGAACCAATAGGTATATACCGGCTTATCAATACATTGCATCTCCACTTTGACGGTATCGCCGGGATAGATATCAATATCGTTTTGCTGCAAATCAATGCTTACGTATTTTCCATCACTAAACTCATCGTCGAGCGCGAAAATTGTCTTTACCTGTACATCGTTCACATACATGATAAAACGGTAATAGTTGGGAATACCTCCAGGGTCCTGAAAATACGCCGTAATTGTTTTTTTGTTATCGCTGCTACCAAACAGATTGTTTGTAGCTGAAATCGAGTCCAGGCTTACTATAAGCGGCATTGTGGAGTTGGCCATATAGTTTTCACCGCCCGCGACCACTTTCATGGTATAGGATTGTCCGGCTATGCCTACGCCTCTTGCAACCGTATAGGTGCCGGAAGGGCCTTCCACCATCGGGAAATAGTGGCCGTTGGAATTATCGTAAATAGTGACCGCCGCCCCGGTAACAGGCGGGTAGGTGTTGGTGCTGGTAAATGGCACATTACGGCTCAGCGTAACCGTTTGCACGCCGGGGGAATTGGTAATATTACCTTCAATTACCATCTTGCCGGTATCATTGCGCAGATCAAGTTCGATCACTTTGGTGCAGGAGGCAGTAAACGCCAGGGCAAGCAGTAAGGCAATATTATATTTCAGGCCGTTTTTCATTTACTAAAATTTAAAGTTCCAGGTAACCGAAGGTATCAGCGTTGCAAAAATACTGGTTTCTACAGCTTCGGTGGTATTGGGCACAGTTTTGCTGTCGCGGAAAGTGACGGTATAAGGATCGCGGTGCGCGTATACATTATAAATGCCGAATGTCCAGCTGGAGTGGTATTTCTTATGTTTTTTGCCTTCCAGCGTTGCGCCAATATCCAGTCTGTTGGAAGATGGCAGACGGTAACCATTCCGTTCTGAATAAGAAAAAGTGGTCAGTCCGCCAATATCATACTTCCCGGTAGGGTAGGTAACGGCATTACCTGTTCCGTAAACAAAATCCGCTGAAAACGACCAGCGCTCACTGAGCTTATAGATGCCCACCACCGAAATGTCATGCGTACGGTCCTGCGTGGCGGGATAGTATTGATCGTTATTAATGTCGGCAAACTTGCGTTCAGACCGCGCCAGGGTATAACCTACCCATCCGTTAAACCGTCCGTATTTCTTTTTGAGGAATAACTCCAACCCGTATGCGCGGCCCGTACCATAGGTGAGCTGTGATTCAACGCCCTGATTAACCAGTAGTTGTGCGCCGTCCTTATAATCGATCTGGTTTTGCATCCATTTGTAATATACCTCTGCCGAGAACTCGAACAGGTTATCCCTGAAATTCCGAAACCAGCCCGTGGAAACCTGATCACCAATTTCGGGTTTGATGTTGTTGCTGCTCATTACATAAACGTCCGTCGGCGTGCTGCTGGTAGAGTTGTTAAGTAAATGGATGTTCTGCGCGTTGCGGTTGTAGGAGAACTTGAGTGAATTGGCCTCATTGAGTGTATAGCTCGCCGAAAAGCGAGGTTCCAGGTCGAAATAACTTTTCACCAGCTGTCCCGAAGCATAGGTTTTTGAACTCGTAATAGTGCCCGCATCATTATAGGTGTCAAACGTGCCCGGTCCTAACAGGAAGAAGCCTGCCAGGCGCAAACCATAGAGAAAGGTAAGTTTATTACTGGCCTTCCATTCGTCGCTGACGTATACCGCATTCTCAAAGCCGTAGCGGTCCTGCACATGGATGTTGTTAAAACTTGAGTTTGGCGGAACGGTAATATCGCCCGGTGCGATCGTATGATGCAAAATGTTAATACCGAATTTAAGGGTATGGTTATCGCCCATGGAGTAGGAGAGATCTTCCTTCAGGTTGATGTCACTGATCTTCGAGGTCGCCTTAAAATCGTCGTTCTCGACGAAACTTTGAACAACGTAGTTATAGTTGCTGTAGATCAGCGAGGTATTGGAGAACAGCCTGTCATTAAACAGGTGGTTAAAACGGACGGTACCGGTGGCATTACCCCAATTGGTGCCAAATGTATTTTTAAGTCCCAATACGTCTTTACCAAAGTACCCCGACAAATAAATGGCATTCTTGTCATCAAAATGATAGTTGGCTTTTGCATTCAGGTCGTAAAAATAAACTGAACTGCCCCTAACGGTCGAGTCGGAAGAAGCTTTTAAAAACAGATCTATGTAGGTCCGACGCGCGCTAACCATAAAGGAGCCTTTGTCATGCACGATCGGACCTTCAACTTTAATACGGGAGGATATCAGTCCAAGTCCACCCTGAACGGTATAGTCTTTATTATTACCCTCGTTCATTTTGATGTCAAGCACCGATGACAGTCGTCCGCCGAACTCCGCAGGCATGCCGCCCTTATACATCGTAACGTCTTTTACCGCATCGGAATTAAAGGTGGAAAAAAAACCAAAAAAGTGAGATGCATTGTAAACGGTGGCCTCATCGAGCAATATCAGGTTTTGGTCGGCACTCCCGCCGCGTACATAAAAGCCGGTATTGCCTTCGCCGGCAGATTTTATGCCCGGAAGCAAAGCGATGGTCTTTAATATGTCCCTTTCACCCAGCAGTACCGGCACCTGGTTGATCTGCGCCATATTGAGTTTCTCAATACCCATTTGAGGCGATGCGATATTATCATTATTGGGTTTATCAGCACTGATCACGACTTCCTTCAACTCGCTTTTTAGTTGCAGGGAAAGGTTGATCAGCTCGTTTTTATGAAGCGAAACTTTGCGCGTTATCGGCTCGTACCCCGTATAGGTAAACATGAGCGTGTAATCCCCCTCGGGAACGAACATGGAATAGAACCCATAGCTATTGGTTGCAGTTCCGCTTTGAGGGAGCTCTTTTATCCGAACAGTGGCACCTATCAATTGTTCGCCGGTGGTGCCATCGGTAATAGTTCCGCTTACGGAGTATTTTTTTTGGCCAAATGAACAAAGAGCGATCAGTAAAAAGAAAAAAGAAAGTACAGTTTTGGCCATTCACAGATATTTGCCGCTAAAGTAAATGGAAATAGTGAAAATAGCGGGGAGAATTATAAAAACAGTGTCAGAATCATAATTGAAGCAGATATTACTTTCCTAAAAAGGTCCGCCCAAAGCTGGAAATTTTTGCACAAATGCTTTGATATCAACCGGGCTTATACCTAACTTTAACCGCTTTTTCGACTGTAACATTTTTGTGACTAAATAGCTCGAAAAATTCCGGATACCCCCGTTAAAGCAATATGCGGCGAAGCCCGTTTCCCGGGTAATATTGCCCGAAAATCCCTAAAGTATTGATCAACAACGCTGAACTTGGCAGTGAAAGACTATTCGATTCATGAATTTGTTAACTATTTTAATGAAATAAGCCATGGTATCTGAAGACAAAATCACACAACTGAAACAATCCCTGCGCGGAAAGTTAATCCAGCAAAATGACGAAGATTATCATACAGCACGCAAAGTGTACAATGGTATGATAGATAAGCGTCCTTTACTAATTGCCAAATGCACAGATGAGGCAGATGTTATTGCGGCGCTGAAGTTTGCGCGTGAAAATGATCTGCTTATTGCGATTCGCAGCGGCGGTCACAATGGTGGCGGCCTGGGTTTATGCGATGATGGACTGGTAATAGATCTTTCGCCGATGAAAGGCATCCATGTTGATCCGGACGCAAAAACGGCCTGGGTTGAGGCAGGATGCACATTGGGCGACATCGATCATGCCACGCATGCCTTTGGACTGGCCACGCCGAGCGGCATTTTTTCCACGACTGGCGTGGGTGGAATTACATTGGGCGGCGGACTCGGTTACCTGACACGTGCTTATGGTCTCGCAATTGACAATTTGCTTGAAGCAAATATGGTATTAGCCGATGGAAGCCTGGTGAAAAGCTAACGAAACGACCAATCCCGATCTTTTCTGGGCGATCAGAGGGGGAGGCGGCAATTTTGGCGTAGTGACCTCCTTTTTGTTCAGGCTTTATCCCCTAAGCACGGTATACGCCGGCCCGATGTTATGGGAGCTCGACCAGGCGGAAGAAATTTTGCCCTGGTACCAGGACATTATTAAAACACGCTCCTGATGAGCTCAACGGTTTCTTTGCATTTCTTACGGTTCCGCCCTTCCCCCCATTCCCGGAACACCTGCATTTGAAAAAAATGTGCGGTGTGGTTTGGTGCTACAGCGGGGATTTGGAAAATGCAGAAAAGGTTTTTGAACCTATCCGTAGCTTTAAAAAGGTTGCCCTGGATTTTGTGGGGCCTATGCCAGTACCCGTTTTGAATAGTTTGTTCGACGGATTAATGCCGCCGGGACTAAATTGGTACTGGAAAGCTGATTTCGTTAATGAGCTGGGCGAGGATTCAATTGCCGTGCATTTAAAGTACGGTGCGGAAATGCCTACCATGCTTTCTACCATGCATCTGTATCCCATAAACGGAGCTGCTTCAAGAGTAAGCAACAGGGACACGGCCTGGAACTTCCGAGGTGCAACCTGGGCTATGGTGATTGCCGGCATAGATGCTGACCCCGCAAATAATTCAAAGATCACCAGATGGGCGAAGGATTATTGGGCAGCCTTGCATCCATATTCGGCAGGTGGCGCTTATGTTAACTTTATGATGGAAGAAGGTGAAGACCGGATAAAAGCGACTTACGGAGACAACTATGAAAAGCTGGCAACGATTAAAGAAAAATATGACCATGGAAATTTGTTTAAGGTAAATCAGAATATCAAACCGGCTATGCATCTGGAGCACCATTAGTCCTGTGCAGCATATTTTTGTGCAAACCCCGCTTAGCCGCTTAAAGGCTGAAGCGGGGTTTGCCATTTACCCAGGTATAATTTTTTATTTGTTTGCTTTTTCCTGTCCGATTCCCATAGTCAATGCAGTCAATCCTGCCATACTGCCAAGCTGCATGGTATCAATTGCCGAACTGGGGACAATTACAATGGTGGAGTTTTGTTTCAATCCTTCGTAGAGCATATTCATCGCCCTTAAATGTAATGCCACCGGGTTGTCCCGGTAGGTTAGGGCTGCCTCTCCAAACTTTTCAGCCACTTGTTTCTCGGAATCTCCCAGGATTACCCTGGCCTGCCGTTCCCTTTCTGCTTGTGCCTGCATCGACATCGCGTTTTCCAGTGCGCCAGGGATCAGCACGTCTTTAATCTCGACAGAATTAACGCTGATGCCCCAGGGTTCCGTTCGTTCGTCAATAATTTTTTGGAGTACACTGCTAATTTTGTCCCTCCCTTCGAGCATATCGGATAACATGGTTTTGCCGATAACATCGCGCAATGCGGTTTGAGAAGCCCAGCTGATCGCACCCATATAATCGGCGACTTCCAGGGCAGCCCTTTTCGGGTCCATTACCTTCCAGAACAGTACGGCGTCGACGTCAACCGGTACGGTGTCTTTGGTGAGGGTTTTTTCAGCCTTAAACGATGTCGCAATCACGCGGACATCGATCCAGTAAGGTATGGTGTCCACAACAGGGATGATAAAGAATAATCCGGGGCCCTTGAGTGATTGAAAACGCCCCAAACGCAGTACCACGGCCCGCTGCCAGGGGTTGGCAATCTTGACAGAGACAGAAGCCAGCAATCCAGCGACGAAAGCGCTTAGCACGATCACTGCGCTTGCTTCAGTATCCGAGGACGTATAGGCCGCCCTTGCCCATAATATCCCAATCCCCAGGATTACAATAAAGAGGATCACCGGAAACGAACTTTGACTTCTCATCTCAAACCACCTCCTGATTGGCTGCAATTGATATATAAAATTAATCAAATTGCGCCTTTGATTAGTAATGCCAATCACACATTTTTCCTTGATACGCGCGGACTGCACGTTGAAAAAACGAGGTTTAATTGTTGTTACTATGCATGCATAGTAATCGTTTTTTTGGTTATATTGCATGCTTAACAATAGCGTACCCTATGGACGGCATTTTTGAAAATGGTTTCGATTTCTCTATTCCGGAAAACCAGCAAATGGTAGGACAAATGGCTAAAGATTTTGCCGAAAAACATATCAGGCCCTATTTAATGGAATGGGACGAATCGCAGCATTTTCCCCGCGAAGTATTTACAAGACTGGGCGAACTGGGGATGCTCAGCGTGTTTGTGCCCGAGCAATTCGGAGGATCAGGATTTGGTTATTTCGAATATGTGACCGTAATACAGGAAATAGCCAAGGTCTGCGGTTCGATCGGATTATCCCTTGCGGCCCATAACTCGCTTTGTACGGGACACATTCTTGCCTTTGGCAGCAATGAGCAAAAGCAAAGATGGCTCCCGCGGCTGGCCAGTGGCCAGTGGCTGGGCGCATGGGGGCTGACCGAAGCCAATACCGGTTCCGACGCCATGCGGATGAATACCACCGCCATAATCGATGGCGATCATTATGTGATCAACGGTTCCAAAAACTGGATCACACATGGCAATTCCGGAGACGTTGCCGTAGTGATGGCACGTACCGGCGAAAAGAACGACTCCAAAGGTATTTCCGCATTCGTAGTTGAGCGTGGTACGCCAGGGTTTATGGGTGGGAAAAAGGAGAACAAACTAGGCATGCGCGCATCGGAAACTTCCGAAATGATTTTTGACAACTGCCAAGTGCCCAGAGAAAATCTACTGGGCAATGAAGGCGAGGGATTTAAGCAAGCCATGAAAGTGCTGGACGGCGGAAGAATTTCGATCGCGGCATTATCTCTGGGAATTGCTAAAGGTGCGTTCGAGGCGGCTGTTGGTTACGCCAAGCAGCGCCACCAGTTTGGTCAGCCGATAGCAAACTTTCAGGGCATTTCCTTTAAACTTGCTGACATGGCTACCGAAATTGAAGCCGCCGACATGCTGCTCATGCAGGCGGCAGACCTCAAGAACCGCAATAAGCCGGTAACCAAACAGGCTGCCATGGCCAAATATTATGCCTCAGAAGTTGCCGTAAAAGCTGCGACCGAAGCCGTTCAGATATTTGGCGGCTACGGCTATACCAAAGATTTTCCCGCAGAAAAATATTACCGCGATGCCAAACTTTGTACCATAGGCGAGGGGACTTCCGAAATACAAAAGATCGTGATAGCCAGGGAGGCACTGAAGGGCAGCTGATCCGGGACAATGATTTAGGATTTCAGATTTTCAAGCCAGGAAGCGCCAGCGGAATTTAACAATTGCGCTATTTTGAATTGTTATTATTAAATGTAACTTGCTGTTTAACAAACAGAAGCTTATGCAATTAGTAATTCAGTCACTTTCGAAAACCTATCCCAACGGGGTGCAGGCTATAAAAAATGTATCGCTTACCATTAACCAGGGCATGTTTGGTTTATTGGGTCCGAACGGCGCCGGCAAATCCTCCTTAATGCGCACTATTGCTACGCTGCAGGAAGCAGATTCAGGCAGCATATTTCTTGATACCCTGGACGTGCTGAAAAGTAAGACCCAGGTAAGGCAGATATTGGGTTATCTCCCCCAGGATTTTGGTGTATACCCTCGCATTACTGCCGAGCAAATGCTCGATCATATTGCGCAGCTGAAAGGGATAGGCAATCCTTCGGAGCGAAAGCAGATCGTCTCTTCACTGCTCGAAAAGGTGAATCTGGCCAAGGACAAGAAAAAGAACCTTGGTACTTACTCGGGTGGTATGAAACAACGTTTCGGTATCGCACAGGCACTGTTAGGTAATCCGAAATTGATCATTGTTGACGAACCTACTGCCGGTTTGGATCCGGCCGAGCGCAATCGCTTCTATAATCTGCTGAGTCAGATAGGAGAAAATACGATCGTTATCCTTTCAACCCACATTGTAGAAGATGTACGTACGCTTTGTTCTGACTTCGCTATCATTTGCGAGGGTGAACTGATGTACAAAGGCAGGCCCGATGATTCTATAAATGAACTGGAAGGGAAAATATACACGAAGGCCATAAAAAAAGAGGATGTAATACACTACAAAGAAAATTACACCCTGATCTCCACCCAGCTTAAAGGCGGAGATCTGAATATCCGCATTTACAGTGATACGGATCCCGGGAATGGATTTGCGTCATCGGCACCCATATTGGAAGATGTTTATTTCAATAAGGTAGTGGGCAAAACGGATGCAATTACTTTATAGTTTGTAAATCTTAAACCTGGAAAACCATGTTCTGGCAGATATTTATTTTCGAGATCCGGTACCGCCTGAAAAGGCCGGCTACTTATATCTATTTCATCGCTTTCTTTCTGATTACGGCGCTTTTTTATTTTTCGGGATCCACGTCAGCTTCTGAGAAGGTATACCATAATTCGCCTGTCGTTATTGCGCAGATGACTGCATTATTCAGTATGATCATGATGCTGGTTTGTTCGGCAGTAATGGGTGTTCCACTTTACCGGGATATCGACTATAACACGGGTAATTATTATTTATCATACCCCATAACTGAAAACGGCTACTTCTGGGGACGTTACCTGGGCTCATTCATATTTGTGCTGCTCATCTGTACATCTATGATATTCGGCGCCTGGTTCGGAAGTATAATCGGACCAATATTCGGTTGGGTTCCCGCTGCCCGTATGGGGCCAAATCATTTGGTCAACTACCTCCAGCCTTTCGTTTTTATAGGTATACCAAACTTGTTTCTATCATCTTCTATCTTCTTTGGCCTTGTCGCTATCAGCCGTAATATCAAAATTATTTACTCAGGCAGCATTCTGCTGTTCATTGCCTATCTGCTCGCCAACTTTCTGGTTCGCGATATCGACAATAAAAACCTGGTAAAATTACTAGATCCATTTGCCGTGAATACGGTCAATCTAACCGTGCGTTTTTATACACCGGTAGAGAAAAATACATTACTTGTGCCTACAGATGGTATGATGTTGTACAACCGCTTGCTTTGGTCGGGTGTTGGCTTGATTATCCTGGTGGCCACCTATTTCAGCTTCAGTTTCAAACGCTTTTTTAGCGGCCGTGCAGATAAAAACAAGGTGAAGGAGGAAGGTATCCCGCTGAAAGACTACATGGCCACGCTACCGGCTGCTACGGTAAATTTTGCCGGAAATTATTACCGCAGGATCATGTTTAACCTGGCAAAAATTGAATATCTGAATATTGTAAGGGACGTTTATTTCAGGGCGATATTACTTGGCGGTATTATCTTTCTGGTGCTTGACTATTGGATAGGTAACCCAACTTACGGGGTATCCAATTTTCCGCTTACCGTTAATCTGATGGAATATAAAAGTTACGATTATACCGTATTTATTTTCATCATTATTGTGTTTTATACCGGCGAAACCATTCACCGCGACCGCACCACCCGGTTTGCAACTATCAGCGATGCCCTGCCGGCGCCCGACTGGGTTTTGTATGGCTCGAAGTTCCTGGGCCTGGTGCTGCTTGCACTTACCTTAACTACCATTCCGCTCGTATTAGGCATCATCGTTCAACTTTTACATGGCTACACTACCTTTAAGTTCAGCGTATACTTTACCGAGTTATATGCAATCACCTTCCCGCAGTTTATCCAGATGATCATGCTTTCATTTACCGTGCATGTGCTGGTAAATAATAAATTCGGCGGACATGCTGTGGCGCTTCTTATCTGGATCGTAATGTATATGATGCGCAATTTTGGAGATATGAACTACAATCTGTTCTTCTATTCTTATGCTCCAAATTACCTATGGTCGGATATGGACGGGATAGGCCACACGGTAACGGGCGTATTTTGGTTCAATCTTTACTGGATGCTGTTTGGCGCGCTGCTGATGATTATTGCAGCTGTGTTTTACAACAGGGGAATTGTAACCTCATTTAAAGAGCGGTGGAATATTGCACGTGTTCGTTTTAGCGGTCCGATACGGATAATTGCCTCATTTTTACTATTGGGGTTTTTAGCAACTGGCATTTATACCTATTATAATGTGAGTTACTTAAACGATTATTTAACTATCCGGGAAACCGAACAACGCCAGGCAGCGTACGAAAAGAAGCTTAAGAAATATGAAAACATTGATCAGCCTAAAATTACCAGGCTCAAGATCGCTTCTGATATTTTTCCAGACAAGCGTCTTGTACTGGTAAGGGGCATTATCACACTGGTCAACAAGGCGAATGCCCCCATCCGTACGCTCCATTTGGATGGTACCGGTTTAGAAAGCTATAACATTGAATATAATGGCAAAAAGGTTCCGGCTTCCTATCCGCTGATCTATCGGCGCGGGAAGTTCAATGTGTTCAGATCTAAAAATGACACGGCAAAGTATCGTATATACCAGCTGCCCGAGCCGCTTAAACCAGGCGACAGTGCGGTGCTGAAAGTGAGTTCGGTAGTCACCTACCGGGGCTTTACCAATGATATCAGCGGTACCGATATTGTGCATAACGGCACTTTCTACGCCGGTGGCCTGCCTACGATCGGCTATAATCCGGACAACGAACTTTTCAGCGATGAAAAAAGAAAAAAGAACCACCTGGCGGAGAAGAAAGACGAATACCCGCCGCAAAGCAATGCCAAAGGCATCAGGACATTATTGTTCAATAGCAATGCGGACCTGGTCAGGTATGCTATTACGGTAAGCACTTCAGGCGACCAGATCGCTATTGCACCCGGCTATCTGCAAAAGCACTGGACTCAAAACGGACGCAATTATTATCACTATGTACAGGACGCACCGCCTGTTGACCTGTTCTTCGATATTTTGTCGGCAAGATATACTACGCTCAAAGATGCCGTTCAGCTTTATAATCAGCAGTCTGTGGGAATTGAACTGTATTACCAAAAAGAGCATTCCACTAACTTAAATCATTTCATAGCGGCTTATAAGGACGGCCTGGACTATTACTCAAAAGTATACGGACCTTTCCAGTTCAGACAAATGCGACTGCTCGAATTTCCCAAATACCGCGCCTTCGCGCAGTCGTTCCCCAATACGGTTTCCTATGCTGAAGGCTTTGGCTGGTCCGCAGACTTCAGGGATCCGAATAAATTCGACTATGGCTATTTTGTTACGGCACACGAGCTTGCTCATCAGTGGTGGGGGCACCAGGTGGTACCTAATCGCACCAGGGGCTCAAATCTGATCTCAGAATCACTAGCCGAATACACCGCGCTGCTGCTAACAGAGCGGAAATATGGCAAAGACAATATGAAGCGCTTTTTGAAGCAGGAACTGGATGATTACCTGCGCGGCAGGGCCAATGAAGCCAAAAAGGAAAATGTATTTATCAATTGCAATCGTCCTTATGAGTGGTACAATAAAGGTTCAATGATCCTGTACGGCCTGAAAGACCTGATCGGCACCGATACGCTAAACAAAGCATTGCATGAATTCAGGGACGCCTATGCTTTTCATCCTGATCCGCCTTATCCGGGCAGCAATGATCTTTACCGTTATATTGCAAGGCACGTTCCGGACAGTGTTAAATATTATCTGGACGATACCTGGAACAAGATCACGCTATATGAAAACAAGGTGATTGATGCCCGGGTTACCCCGACAGGTAAAAAAGATGAATACAAAATCGATATGAAGGTGAGTACACGTAAAATGTACGCAGACAGTGCCGGTAATGAAAAGCCCGCCGTAAAAATGAATGACTATATTGATATAGGGGTATTTGCTGCCGATAGTAAGGATAAAAGCGGCCGGACGCAGACCAACCCGCTGTACTTAAGGAAACACAAGCTTACTTCTGGCATTCATGATTTACAGATCATTGTAAAGGGTGAAAAGCCCGTTCGGGTAGGTATCGACCCTTATGTGAAACTGATCGACCGTATACCGGATGATAATGTCAAGGATCTGTGATAATGGCAGAATGAGCTGTATCAAATCAGCTCATTTAACTATTTAACAAATTCATTTTCAAATTAAAAACAATATTCCTACCTTTGCCGTCCCATGAAAGGAGGTATATAGGGAAAGTATGATCATTATTAATGTAAAAGACGGCGAATCATTGGATAAAGCATTAAACGCTTTAAGAAGAAATTTGAGAAAACCGGAGTATTAAGAGAACTTCGCAGTCGCCAGGCTTTCGAAAAGAAATCTGTTACCCGCAGGCACGTGGTTAAACATGCCATCTACAAGCAAAACATGAACCAGGAGACTGTTTAATTCTGTGAACGAAAGAATTTTCAGTTTTCTTGATAATATATTAAAACTATTTGTACATTCATTTTTCTGTGTGTACAAGTAGTTTTTATGTTTTCAGAGCGGTTTATACAATATATTAAATTCGAAAAACGGTATTCACCGCATACAGTATCCGCTTACCAGTCAGACCTCGATCAATTTTTTAAATTCCTCAAGATCCCGAAGACGGGCAGGTTATAGCCCATCCTTCGCGAAATAACCCATCATCATATCCGTAACTGGATGGTTCATTTGATGCAACAGGAGATGACCGCCCGTTCGGTTAACCGCAAAATAGCCACGCTGCGCAAATACTTTAAATTTTTGCTGCAGGAAGGGTTGATTACAAATAACCCGGCTTCCAAGATTCAATACGCCCAAAAATACCAAACAGCTTCCCGTTGTCGTTGAAGATGCCAAGCTCGGCGAGATGCTTGATGATGCCGAGATTTTCAGCGACGATTTTAAGGGGCAGCGTGATAAGCTGATCGTGGAGATGCTGTTCGGCACCGGCATGCGTCTTGCCGAACTGGTTTGCATTAAAAGAACGGGATATCGATTTTATGAAGGTACCATTAAGGTTTTAGGTAAACGAAATAAGGAACGTATTATACCCGCTAATCATGAGCTTAAACATTTGCTTGCTGAAATACCAGGAGTTAAAGAAAAATCAAAATTTTGATAACAATTCGTTAACATTAATCGTTACCAATAAAGGAACTGAATGCGTATCCAAAGTTTATCTATTTAATAGTGCAGAAATATCTTTCTAATATATCAACTCAGAATAAAAGAAGTCCTCATGTGCTGAGGCACACTTTTGCAACCAGCCTGTTAAACCGGGGAGCCGATCTAAATGCTATAAAAGAACTTTTGGGCCATGCTAACCTCAGTGCCACGCAGATTTATACACACAACTCAGTTGAGCGATTAAAGTCTATTTATAAACAAGCCCATCCAAAGGCATAATTACAAGGAGGAAACATGAAAATCACAGTTCAATCTATTCGTTTCAATGCAGACAAAAAATTATTAGATTTTATTCAGAAGAAAGTCAATAAGTTGATCACCTTTTATGATCAGGATCATTAGTGGCGAAGTTTATTTACGACTAGAAAATGTAGAAGATGAAGCAAATAAAATAACGGAAATTAAACTGACTGTTACCGGGCACACAATTGTTCGCAAAAGAGCAATGTAAAACGTTTGAAGAGGCTACCGATCTGGCTGTCGAATGCCTTGAGAAAACAAATAGAAAAATATAAACAGAAGAAAACCATTGTTGCCGAAGCTGCAAAAAAAGCAGTTCTAGCTGGCAGAAAACGAAGAATTTTAATAAAAATAATTTTAAAAAATCGCGGAGATCGGCGGGTTTCGAGCCCGCCGATTTTTTTTTGTAAAATAATTTTGTCCAGGTTTAAAATTTGTAAATTTGCAATCCCTTTCGGAGAGGTATGCAAGACAGCAGTTCTCAATTAAAAGGGTGGTTCTTTAAAATAAAAAATTTTAGCCTGTAATTTAAACTGGTGGCTTTCAGGAATATTCGGAAGCATGCCAGAAAATAAAGGCAATAAATCTCTTTACTCAAACTGGCTGCCCCTTTCAAAGGGAATATGATCAGGCGGAAAAAAGCAGATAATAAAAGCCTCCTTAGCTCAGCTGGTAGAGCAACTGACTTGTAATCAGTAGGTCATTGGTTCGATCCCGATAGGAGGCTCTGTTTATTTTAGATGGAAGGGTTAGATTTACGAATTGCTGGTCAATGTAAATCCAAATCTTAAATCTGATTAAACAATGGGGGGATACCAGAGCGGTCAAATGGGACGGACTGTAAATCCGTTGCTTCGGCTACGAAGGTTCGAATCCTTCTCCCCCCACTAAATTGATTGATTGAATTAGCGAATTGTTGAATGTAAAAATTCAATAAATCAATAATTCAGTCTTTCAACTAATTAACAATGCGGAAGTAGCTCAGTTGGTAGAGCGATAGCCTTCCAAGCTATAGGTCGCGAGTTCGAACCTCGTCTTCCGCTCAGGTTGGTTTATTTGGTTGATTAGTTCAATTGTTCGATTTGGTAAACAAAGACGCTAACGACAAATGAACTGCCGAACAAATGAACCAACGAGCTAAAAAATAAGCCGACGTAGCTCAGGGGTAGAGCACTTCCTTGGTAAGGAAGAGGTCATGGGTTCAAATCCCATTGTTGGCTCGGCGTATAAAAAACGACAATTAAAGTATAAAATTAACCTACAAAATTTTTATAAATCATGGCAAAAGAAAAGTTTGACCGCAGCAAGCCGCACTTAAACATCGGTACAATCGGTCACGTTGACCACGGTAAAACAACCCTTACCGCAGCTATTACCAAAGTATTGGCTGATAAAGGTTTCTCAGAAGCTCGTTCATTCGATTCAATCGACTCAGCTCCTGAAGAAAAAGAGCGTGGTATTACTATTAATACTGCGCACGTTGAGTATTCAACTGCAACCCGTCACTATGCACACGTTGACTGCCCGGGTCACGCTGATTATGTGAAGAACATGGTTACAGGTGCTGCTCAGATGGACGGTGCGATTATAGTTGTTGCTGCTACTGATGGTCCTATGCCTCAAACTCGTGAGCACATTCTTTTAGCCCGCCAGGTAGGTGTGCCTTCATTGGTTGTGTTTCATGAATAAAGTTGACATGGTTGATGATCCGGAATTATTGGAACTAGTTGAAATGGAAATCCGTGAATTATTATCATTCTACGAATATCCTGGTGATGATATCCCTGTAATTCAAGGTTCAGCTCTTGGTGGCTTGAACGGCTGATCCGAAATGGGTTGGAAAGATCATGGAATTGATGGATGCTGTAGATAGCTCATATTCCAATCCCTCCGCGTTTACTGATCTTCCATTCCTGATGCCTGTTGAAGACGTATTCTCGATCACTGGTCGTGGTACTGTTGCAACTGGTCGTATCGAGCGTGGTGTAATCAACTCTGGTGAGCCGTTGACATCCTGGGTATGGGTGCTGAAAACCTGAAATCAACTGTAACAGGTGTTGAGATGTTCCGTAAGATCCTTGATCGCGGTGAAGCTGGTGACAACGTAGGTTTATTGTTACGTGGTATTGAAAAAACTGATATCCGTCGTGGTATGGTTATCTGCAAACCAGGTTCAGTAACTCCGCACACTGATTTCAAAGCAGAAGTTTACGTATTATCAAAAGCAGAAGGTGGCCGTCACACTCCATTCTTCAATAAATACCGTCCGCAATTCTATTTCCGTACAACTGACGTAACCGGTGAAATTTCACTGGCTGAAGGTGTAGAAATGGTTATGCCTGGTGATAACGTTACCATCACTGTAAAGCTGATCAACGCTATCGCAATGGAAAAAGGCTTACGTTTCGCTATCCGTGAAGGTGGTCGTACCGTAGGTGCAGGTCAGGTAACTGAAATATTAAAATAATCTACCCTGACGATCCCTTAAGGTGGGAATAAGGAATAGGTTAATTTCTTTGCAAAGTACTTAGTCGGTTTCGACTAAGTACTTTGTTCACTATAAAGGAAATTAAGAATTTAGTAAATATAAACGGGAATAGTTCAATGGTAGAATAGAGGTCTCCAAAACCTTTGATCAGGGTTCGAATCCTTGTTCCCGTGCACTAATAAGTAAACAAAAATGGCTGCAGTAACAGAATATATTAAAGAGTCTTATATCGAGCTTAACCCAAAAGGTAACCTGGCCAACCTGGCGCGAATTGCAAAGCAGCGCAATCGTAGTATTGGTAGCGGCAGTTATTATTGCCCTGTTAATATTTGGCATGGACCAGCTAATACATTTTGTTCTGGATAAGTTTTATAGTTCATTGGCCTAATTTGTTAACGACGATGAGTGAACAATTAAAATGGTATGTGGTAAGGGCCATTAGCGGTAAGGAAAAAAAGGTTAAACAATATATTGATGCCGAAATTAATCGTTTGGGCATTACCCATTTGGTACCCAGGTATTGATACCTACCGAAAAATACTACCAGATGCGCGACGGAAAGAAGATCGCTAAAGAGCGTAACTTCTTTCCCGGATATGTTTTGATGGAAGCGGCACTTGATGGTGAGTTGGAGCATATCATAAAAAATATCAATAGCGTCATAGGCTTTCTTGGGGATAAAGCCGGTAATGCTATTCCGCTTCGTCAGGCAGAAGTTAACCGTATTTTAGGTAAGGTTGACGAAATGAGCACGCAGGGCGAGACCATGAATGTGCCTTACTATGTAGGTGAGAGCGTGAAAGTGATGGACGGACCATTCAACGGCTTCAGCGGTGTGATCGAAGAAGTGAACGAAGAAAAGAAGAAATTAAAAGTAATGGTAAAGATATTCGGGCGCCGTACGCCGCTTGAATTGAATTACATGCAGGTAGAAAAAGAATAGTTAGTAGGAGTTCTGAATTTCATCGAAGTCAAAATTTAAAAATATAGGACTGAGCAAGTTTAAATCCGAATCTCATATCAAACCAATCAAAATTAAATGTTACTTAGCTTCCACTTATAACATTGAGTACTAATTAAAATTAACAAAAATGGCAAAAGAAATCGGTGCAATGGTTAAACTTCAGGTGAAGGGCGGCGCTGCAAATCCATCTCCTCCAATTGGACCTGCTTTAGGTGCAAAAGGGGTGAACATTATGGAATTTTGCAAGCAGTTCAATGCACGTACCCAGGATAAACCTGGTAAAGTGTTACCTGTAGTAATCACTGTTTATGTCGACAAGTCATTTGATTTTATCATTAAAACCCCTCCTGTTGCGATCCAGTTAATGGAAGCTTCAGGTTTAAAAGGTGGGTCGGCCGAGCCAAACCGTAAAAAAGTTGCCAGTGTAAACTGGAACCAGGTTGAGACGATAGCTAAAGATAAAATGACTGATTTGAACGCATTTACAGTAGAATCAGCCATGAAAATGGTGGCAGGTACTGCCAGAAGTATGGGAATTACCGTATCAGGTACGGCTCCCTGGAACAATTAATTTATACAAATCAGTTTAAGACAGTGGCAAGATTAACAAAAAATCAAAAAGCGGCACTATCCAAAATTGAGGCTAACAAGGCATATTCATTACAGGATGCATCATCTTTGGTAAAGGAAATTAACTATACCAAGTTTGATTCATCAGTTGATATTGATGTACGTTTAGGTGTTGATCCGCGTAAAGCCAATCAAATGGTGCGTGGTATTGCAACCTTGCCTCATGGAACCGGTAAAACTGTACGTGTATTGGTGCTTTGTACTCCTGACAAAGAGCAGGAAGCAAAAGACGCAGGTGCAGATTTCGTAGGTTTGGATGACTATATTGCCAAGATTGAAGGCGGATGGACTGATGTTGATATTATCATTACTATGCCAAGTGTTATGGCGAAGGTAGGACGTTTGGGCCGTATTTTAGGTCCGCGTAACCTGATGCCTAACCCTAAATCAGGAACTGTAACTACCGACGTTGGTAAAGCAGTTACTGAGGTAAAAGGTGGTAAGATCGACTTCAAGGTTGATAAAACCGGTATCATCCACGCTTCAATAGGAAAAGTATCTTTCCCTGCTGATAAAATTTATGAGAATGCTTTGGAAGTATTGCAAACCATCTCAAAATTAAAACCATCAGCAGCTAAAGGAACATATTTCAAGAGTATTCATATCTCTTCAACTATGTCGCCCGGAATCGAAATTGAAACTAAAACAGTAGCGGGGATCTAATCATGAATAAAGAAGAAAAACACGAAGTTGTTCTTGCCCTTACTGAACAGATTAAAGAGTACGGTAATTTTTATATTACTGATACCTCTGATCTGACGGTTGCAAAAGTCAACGATATCCGTCGTAAATTTTTCGAAAGCGACATCACCATGCAGGTAGCTAAAAACAGCTTGATTAAAAAAGCTATGGAAGCTGCAGGCGGTGATTTCAGCCCTATATATGATGTATTAAAAGGTTCATCATCAATCCTTTTCTCCAGATCAGCGACTGCTCCGGCAAAGCTGATCAAACAATTAAGAAGAACAGGTGAAAAACCAATTTTGAAAGCAGCATATATTGATTCGTCAGTATTTATCGGCGACAAGCAGTTGGATACTTTGGTCAACTTAAAATCTAAGGAACAACTGATCGGAGAGATCATCGGATTACTGCAATCACCAGCTAAAAACGTTATTTCTGGTCTGCAATCAGGCGGAAATAAACTGGCAGGAATTGTTAAAACATTACAAGAAAGAGGTTAACGGACACCTATAAGTTCGCATTAAACAACAAAGTATTTAAAGTAAAAATTAAAATAAAATGGCAGATTTAAAATCATTTGCTGAACAGTTAGTAAACTTAACAGTAAAAGAAGTTAACGAATTAGCTCAGATATTAAAAGACGAGTATGGTATTGAGCCAGCTGCTGCAGCTGTTGCTGTTGCAGCTCCTGCTGCTGGTGGTGATGCTCCTGTTGCTGAAGCGGTTCAAACAGCTTTTGATGTTATCCTGAAAGAAGCTGGCGGCGCTAAATTAGCAGTTGTGAAATTGGTAAAAGACTTAACTGGCCTTGGTTTGAAAGAAGCTAAAGATCTTGTTGATGGTGCACCAAAAGAAGTTAAAACTGGTGTAACTAAAGAAGAAGCTGAATCTTTGAAAAAACAATTAGAAGAAGCCGGAGCTGTAGTTGAAGTTAAATAACTTAACCGGCCCAAATAGCATAAGACTCCGACCTGTTTTGGTCGGGGTCTATTGTCGTTTATAATCGATTGAGACTCGATTTGAGTTGATTTGAATGTTTCAGTGTGAAACTCAATCTCAATCTCAATATCAAGATCTACAAAGTTTATTAAGTAAACTAAAATTTTAATCCCTTGGCAAACAAAAATAATCAAAGAGTAAATTTTGCAACCAGCAGAAAAGTATTGGATTATCCTGACTTTCTGGATGTTCAGTTGCAATCTTTCCAGGAATTTTTTCAATTGGAAACCACCTCAGACAACCGTCATAAAGAAGGGCTGTTTAAAGTGTTTGCCGAAAATTTTCCGATCTCGGATTCAAGAAACATCTTTGTTTTAGAGTTTCTTGATTATTTTATTGATCCGCCACGTTATGATATACACGAGTGTATTGAACGCGGCTTAACTTACAGTGTGCCATTGAAAGCGAAGCTTCGCTTATCATGTAACGACGATGAACACGAAGATTTCGAAACGATCGTTCAGGACGTGTACCTGGGAACCATCCCTTACATGACACCGAAAGGTACTTTTGTTATCAATGGTGCCGAGCGTGTAATTGTATCGCAATTGCACCGTTCACCGGGCGTGTTCTTTGGTCAGAGCCGCCACACTAACGGTACAAAATTGTATTCGGCCCGTGTTATCCCTTTCAAAGGTTCATGGATCGAATTTGCTACTGACGTGAACAACGTGATGTATGCATACATTGACCGTAAAAAGAAATTCCCGGTAACTACGCTGCTTCGCGCCATTGGTTACGACTCTGATAAAGATATATTGGAGTTGTTTGAACTGGCTGACGAAGTGAAAGTGAGCAAATCAGGCCTGAAGAAATATATCGGCCGAAAGCTTGCTGCAAGGGTGCTGAAAAAATGGGTGGAAGACTTCGTGGATGAAGATACCGGCGAAGTTGTTTCTATCGATCGTAACGAGATCATCCTTGAGCGTGAAACCGTGCTTGAAGACGATCATATTGATATGATCATCGACGCAGGTGTGAAAACTATCATCCTGAACAAGGAAGATAATTCTACCAGCGGTGATTATACTATTATATATAATACCTTACAAAAAGATACTTCAAACTCGGAAAAAGAAGCGGTTGAGCATATCTACCGTCAATTACGTAACGCTGAACCACCTGATGAAGAAACAGCTCGTGGTATCATCGATCGTTTGTTCTTCTCTGATAAGAGATATGACCTGGGCGATGTGGGTCGTTACCGCATCAACCGTAAATTGAAACTTGATACTTCGGATGATACCAAGGTTTTAACCAAGCAGGATATTATTGCGATCGTTAAATATCTGATCAAACTGATCAACTCAAAAGCTGAGGTGGATGATATTGACCACTTGTCAAACCGTCGTGTTCGTACAGTAGGTGAGCAGTTATATGCACAATTCGGTGTTGGTTTAGCACGTATGGCACGTACCATCCGTGAGCGTATGAACATTCGTGATAACGAAGTGTTTACACCAACCGACCTGATCAATGCACGTACACTGTCATCGGTGATCAACTCGTTCTTCGGTACCAACCAGCTTTCACAGTTCATGGACCAAACCAACCCACTGGCAGAGATCACGCACAAGCGTCGTCTGTCAGCCTTAGGGCCAGGTGGTCTGTCACGTGAGCGTGCAGGTTTCGAAGTTCGTGACGTACACTATACCCACTATGGTCGTTTGTGTACCATCGAAACTCCGGAAGGCCCGAACATTGGTTTGATTTCATCACTTTGCGTTCATGCTAAGATCAACAACCTGGGCTTCATCGAAACACCGTACAAACGTGTTGATAATGGTAAAGTAGCAGTTGACGAGACCGGTTATTTACCTGTCGGCAGAAGAAGAAGACGGTAAAACATCGGTCAGGCAAATGCCGTTATGATGATAAAGGTGTATTTGCCACTGCCGCGTGTTAAAGCACGTTTCGAAGGTGACTTCCCGGTAATTGAGCCTGAAAGACTGGATTACATGGACATTGCTCCTAACCAGATCACTTCGATCGCTGCTTCATTGATTCCGTTCCTGGAACATGATGATGCTAACCGTGCGCTGATGGGTTCGAACATGCAACGTCAGGCAGTGCCGTTATTGCGCCCTGAAGCGCCGATCGTAGGTACAGGTTTGGAAGGCCGTGTGGCGAAAGATTCACGTACGCTGATCAATGCTGAAGGCAATGGCGTGGTTGAATATGTGGATGCTAACGAGATCCGTATCAAATATGACCGTAACGAAGTGGATCGTTTGATTTCATTTGACGGCGATACAAGAGCTATCTGTTTAACTAAGTTTAAAAAAACCAACCAGAGCACTACCATCAACCTTAAGCCGATTGTTAAAAAAGGCGAGAGAGTTGAAAAAGGACAAGTGCTTTGCGAAGGTTATGCAACACAAAATGGTGAGCTGGCCCTGGGCCGTAACCTTAAAGTAGCGTTCATGCCTTGGCAGGGATATAACTTTGAGGATGCGATCGTGATCTCAGAACGTGTTGTGTCGCAGGATATATTTACTTCTTTCACGTTGAAGAATTTGAACTGGAAGTTCGTGATACCAAACGCGGTGAGGAAGAATTGACACCGGATATTCCTAACGTATCTGAAGAAGCTACTAAAGATCTTGACGAAGACGGTATTATCCGTGTTGGCGCCGAGGTTAAGGAAGGCGATATCCTGATCGGTAAGATCACTCCAAAAGGTGAATCTGATCCTTCACCGGAAGAAAAATTGTTACGTGCCATATTTGGTGATAAAGCAGGTGATGTTAAAGATGCATCACTGAAAACTCCGCCATCTATCAAGGTGTGGTTATTGATACCAAATTGTTCTCACGTGCCAAGAAAACTTCGAAAGCTGAAGAAAAAGCACAGTTGGAGAAACTGGATACCAAGCACGAAAAGGCAATCAAGGATCTGAAGAATATTCTGATCGACAAATTGTTCGAGATCGTGAACGGCAAAACATCACAAGGTGTTTACAATGTTTACAAAGAATTGCTGGTACCAAAAGGTGTTAAATTCACCCAAAAAATATTGGTTGAACTTGAACTACGAAAACATTAACCCAACTAAGTGGACCACTGACGACGATAAGAACGAGCAGATAAAAACCCTGCTTCATAACTATAACATCAAAGTGAATGAAGAACTGGGTGCTTATCGTCGTGATAAATTCGCTATCAGTGTAGGTGATGAGCTTCCATCAGGTATTGTTCAAATGGCTAAAGTTTACATCGCCAAAAAGCGTAAGCTGAAAGTGGTGATAAAATGGCCGGACGTCACGGTAACAAAGGTATTGTTGCCCGTATCGTGCGTGACGAAGATATGCCATTCCTTGAAGACGGAACACCGGTTGATATCGTATTGAACCCGCTTGGGTGTACCTTCACGTATGAACCTGGGACAGATCTACGAAACAGTTTTAGGCTGGGCAGGTAAAGAGCTGGGTGTTAAATTTGCTACGCCAATTTTCGATGGTGCAACCCACGAAGAAGTGGAAGAGTGGGTTAAGAAAGCAAGCTTACCTGAATCAGGACGTACTTATTTGTACAATGGTTTAACCGGCGACCGTTTCGACCAGCCAACAACAGTAGGTATTATCTACATGCTGAAACTGGGCCACATGGTTGATGATAAGATGCACGCACGTTCAATCGGACCATACTCATTAATTACGCAACAGCCATTGGGTGGTAAAGCACAGTTCGGTGGTCAGCGTTTTGGTGAGATGGAGGTTTGGGCACTGGAAGCATTTGGTGCATCAAACATCCTGCAGGAAATATTAACCGTTAAATCGGATGATGTTATCGGCCGTGCCAAAACTTACGAAGCTATTGTTAAAGGCGAAAACCTGCCAACACCATCAGTTCCTGAATCATTCAACGTATTGGTTCACGAATTAAGAGGTTTAGGTTTGGATATTACGTTAGAATAAGTTAGTTGTAATGTTGAAAGGTTGGAATGTTGTAGAGTTAACGCTTCAACATTTCAACCTTCACAACCTTATAACTTTTCAACTAATTAAAAACAAAGGAGACTATGTCTTACAAAAAGGATAATAAAATCAAAAGTAATTTCACCACCATTACCATCAGTTTGGCTTCACCTGAATCCATTCTGGAGCGTTCAAGCGGTGAAGTTTTAAAACCTGAAACCATCAACTACAGGACCTACAAGCCTGAGCGCGATGGTTTATTCTGCGAACGTATTTTTGGTCCGGTTAAAGATTATGAATGCCATTGCGGTAAATACAAACGTATCCGTTACAAAGGTATTGTTTGTGACCGTTGCGGTGTTGAAGTAACCGAGAAAAAGGTACGCCGTGAGCGTATGGGACACATCAACCTGGTGGTTCCTGTTGCTCACATCTGGTATTTCCGTTCGTTGCCAAATAAAATTGGTTACTTGCTGGGCTTGCCAACCAAAAAACTCGATCTGATTATTTATTATGAAAGATATGTAGTAATCCAGCCGGGTATTAAAGAAGCTGACGGTATCAACGCATATGGATTTCCTGACAGAAGAAGAATATCTGGACGTACTGGATACACTTCCAAAAGAAAATCAGTACCTGGATGATAAGGACCCTCAGAAATTCGTAGCCAAGATGGGTGCTGAAGCTTTGGAAGAATTATTAAATCGCCTTGACCTGGATGAGCTTTCTTATGATCTGCGTCACCAGGCTGCTAACGAAACTTCTCAGCAACGTAAAAACGAAGCTTTAAAACGCTTACAGGTTGTTGAAGCTTTCCGCGATGCAAAAACAAGGATCGAAAATAACCCTGAGTGGATGATCGTTAAGATCGTTCCGGTTATTCCGCCTGAATTGCGTCCGTTGGTGCCATTGGAAGGTGGTCGTTTTGCTACTTCCGATTTGAATGATCTTATACCGTCGTGTGATTATCCGTAACAACCGTTTGAAACGATTGATCGAGATCAAAGCGCCGGAAGTGATCTTACGTAACGAAAAACGTATGCTGCAGGAAGCTGTGGATTCGTTGTTCGATAACTCACGTAAAGTAAATGCTGTAAAAACAGAAGGTAACCGCGCATTGAAATCACTTTCAGATATTCTGAAAGGTAAACAAGGCCGTTTCCGTCAAAACTTATTGGGTAAACGTGTCGATTATTCAGCCCGTTCGGTAATTGTTGTAGGTCCAAACCTTAAATTGCACGAATGCGGTTTACCAAAAGATATGGCTGCCGAACTGTTCAAACCATTTATCATCCGTAAAATGATCGAAAGAGGTGTGGTGAAAACAGTAAAATCTGCTAAAAAAATAGTTGACCGTAAAGACCCATTAGTTTGGGATATATTGGAAAACGTATTGAAAGGACACCCGGTATTACTAAACCGTGCGCCTACGCTGCACCGTTTGGGTATCCAGGCCTTCCAGCCAAAACTGGTTGAAGGTAAAGCTATCCAGCTGCACCCGTTAACCTGTACCGCGTTCAACGCCGACTTTGACGGTGACCAGATGGCTGTTCACGTACCACTTGGTAATGCAGCTATTTTGGAAGCCCAGTTGTTGATGCTTGCATCGCACAACATCCTTAACCCTGCTAACGGTACGCCTATTACCGTACCTTCACAGGACATGGTGCTTGGTTTGTACTACATTACCAAAGGCCGTAAAACGGATGCCGACCGTGTGATAAAAGGTGAAGGATTGACTTTCTACTCTGCCGAAGAAGTGATTATTGCTTATAACGAAAGAAAACTTGACCTGCATGCCTTTATAAAAGTTAAAGCCAATGTAAAGGAAAAAGATGGCAGCATCGTTAATAAACTGATTGAAACTACTGTTGGTCGCGTGTTATTTAACCAGCATGTGCCTGTTGAAGTAGGTTATATCAATGAATTGCTTACCAAAAAATCACTGCGTGATATTATTGGTGATGTAGTAAAAGTGACCGGTATGGCACGCGCTGCCCAGTTCCTTGATGATATTAAGGAATTAGGTTTCCAGATGGCATTCCAGGGTGGTCTATCATTTAACCTGAAGGATATTAATATCCCTGCTGAAAAAGTTACGCTTGATTGACACAGGCTTCTAAGCAAGTTGAAGATGTGATGGGTAACTATAACATGGGCTTCATTACCAATAACGAACGTTACAACCAGATCATTGATATCTGGACTCGTATCAACAACCGTTTGACTGCAAACGTGATGGAGATACTTGTCGACAGATAACCAGGGTTTCAACTCGGTGTACATGATGCTTGATTCAGGTGCGCGTGGTTCTAAAGGAGCAGATTCGTCAGTTGGCTGGTATGCGTGGTTTGATGGCTAAGCCTCAAAAATCAGGTTCAGGTGGTGAAATTATCGAAAACCCGATCCTTTCGAACTTTAAAGAAGGTTTGTCGGTATTGGAATACTTCATCTCAACCCACGGTGCACGTAAAGGTTTGGCCGATACGGCTTTGAAAACTGCTGATGCTGGTTACCTGACCCGTCGTTTACATGACGTGGCACAGGATATGATCGTTGGTGAAGTAGATTGCGGTACATTAAGAGGTATATTCACTACAGCATTGAAAGACAACGAAGATATTGTTGAACCATTGTATGACCGTATTTTAGGCCGTACTACATTACATGATGTTCATGATCCTATTACCGATGAATTATTGGTTTCAGCAGGTGCAGATATCGACTGAAGATATTGCTAAGAATATTGAAAACTCGCCGCTTGAAGGTATTGAAATACGTTCGGTATTAACCTGCGAAAGCAAACGCGGTGTGTGTGCATTATGCTACGGACGTAACCTTGCCAGCGGTAAACGCGTGCAAATGGGTGAGGCTGTGGGTGTAATTGCTGCACAGTCTATCGGTGAGCCGGGTACACAGTTAACACTGCGTACATTCCACGTGGGTGGTACCGCATCAAACATCGCTGCTGAATCACAGATCAACGCACAGGTTTGAAGGTATTATTGAATTTGAAAACGTTCGTACTGTGACATTCAAACTGAAGAAGGTACTGTTGAAGTGGTATTAGGCCGTTCAGGTGAATTCCGTATTGTTGAACAGGGCAGCAATAAAGTGATTATTACCAATAACATTCCTTACGGTTCATACCTGTATGTGAAAGATGGCAGCAAGATCAGCAAAGGCGACCGTATCTGTTCATGGGATCCGTACAACGCGGTAATCATTTCTGAATTTGCAGGTGTTGCCAGTTTGAAGCTGTATTGGAAGGTATTACTTTCCGTGAAGAATCAGATGAACAAACAGGTCACCGCGAAAAAGTGATCATCGATACACGTGATAAAACCAAGAACCCTGCTATCCAGATTGCCGATACAAAAGGTAACCTGATAAAAGGATATAACATCCCGGTTGGCGCGCACATCGCCGTTGATGAAGGCGAGAAATTACAAACCGGCCAGGTTATTGCTAAAATACCTCGTTCAACCGGTAAAACCCGCGATATCACCGGTGGTTTGCCACGTGTAACTGAATTGTTCGAAGCACGTAACCCATCTAACCCGGCTGTTGTAACCGAAATTGACGGTGTGGTAACCTTAGGTGGTGTTAAACGTGGTAACCGCGAAATCACCATCGAATCAAAAGATGGCCAGATTAAAAAATACCTTGTTCCACTGTCGAAACACATCCTTGTACAGGATAATGACTTTGTGAAAGCTGGTATGCCATTGTCTGATGGTTCAATTTCACCTGCCGACATCCTGGCTATCAAAGGCCCGGCTGCAGTACAGGAATACCTGGTAAATGGTATACAGGAAGTTTACCGTTTGCAGGGTGTGAAGATCAACGACAAGCACTTTGAAGTGATTGTTCACCAGATGATGCAGAAAGTACAGATTGAAGATGCAGGCGATACCCGTTTCCTTGAAAAAGAAGCTGTTGACAGCTGGGATTTCATGATGGAAAATGACGAGATCTATGATAAGAAGGTTGTTGTTGAACCGGGTGATTCTACGACGCTTAAAGTCAGGCCAGATCGTTTCAGTAAGAAGGCTCAGAGATGAAAACTCGATCTTGAAACGTAAGGATTTGAAATTGGTTGAAGTAAGGGACGCTATACGCTGCAACATCAAGTCCGGTGCTGCAAGGTATTACCAGGGCTTCATTGGGTACTAAATCATTTATCTCTGCCGCATCGTTCCAGGAAACTACCAAAGTACTGAATGAAGCAGCTATTGCGGGTAAGAAAGACCACATGCTTGGATTGAAGGAAAACGTGATCGTTGGTCACCTTATTCCTTCAGGAACAGGTTTACGTGAATACGAAAATATCCGCGTAGGTTCACAGGAAGAATTTGATCGCCTGATGGCTTCAAAAACCGAAGAAGTTGAAGCATAATTCAATTTTTTAATAGCATTTGAAAAGCCTTTCATGAAAATGGAAGGCTTTTCAATTTAAAAACAGTCTGTATTTTGAAATAAAGGCAGTTTTTAACACCTTTGATATTTAAATCAAGATTTTTGATTACAATTCATACTAAAGCTACCTGTCTTGAGATCACATAAACTTGCAATTGTTGGTTTGGGGTACGTCGGACTTCCTTTGGCGATTGAATTTGCAAAAAAATATAACGTCATTGGATTTGACATTAGCGAGGACCGGATAAAGGAGCTTTCCAGTTCCACTGACCATACCAATGAGTCGGATTTAGCCGCTTTAAAAGAGGTCACCGAAAATTTCGCGGACGGTCATATTAATGGCTTGTCTTTTTCAACTGATCTGGAGGACATTCGTTTCTGCAATACCTTCATCATTACCGTACCGACTCCAATAAATCAATTTAAATCACCGGACCTTTCATTGCTTTTAAGGGCTTCAGAAATGATTGGCAGCGTTCTCAAAAAGGGAGATATCGTCATTTACGAATCAACTGTATATCCGGGATGCACAGAAGAAGATTGCGTGCCTGTTCTGGAAAGCGCTTCAGGATTAAAATACAATGAGGATTTTTACTGCGGATACTCGCCTGAACGTATCAACCCCGGCGATAAGATCAATACTTTAACCAGGATCAAAAAAGTTACATCCGGATCTTGTCCCCAAACGGCTGAAACAGTTGATCTGCTTTATGCCAGCATTATCGAGGCTGGAACGCACAGTGCCTCGAGTATCAAAGTTGCAGAAGCTTCAAAGGCCATTGAAAATGCCCAAAGGGACGTGAACATCTCCTTCATCAATGAACTGGCATTAATATTTGACCGCATTGGGATTGATACTACGGAAGTGATCGAGGCTGCTGCCACCAAATGGAATTTTTTAAAATATAAGCCAGGTCTGGTTGGAGGGCATTGTATAGGCGTCGATCCCTATTACCTGGCTCATAAGGCGGAGTCTTTAGGCTATCATCCGCAGGTCATACTATCCGGGCGTCGGGTAAATGATACCATGGGGATGTTTGTAGCCAACAAGGTTATCAAAATCATGATCCACAAGGGACACAAAATTCAAGGTGCCAAAGCGCTGATCCTTGGTATTACCTTCAAAGAGAATTGTCCTGACATCAGAAACTCAAGAGTTATCGATATATACACCGAACTAAAACAGTTTGGATTAATCGTCGATATCTATGATCCGCAAGCAAATTGCCGCGAAGTAAAGGAAGTATACGACGTGACTTTAGTCGATCGTATTGCTGATGTCTATGATGCGATCATTTTAGCGGTAAGTCATGCCGAGTTTTTGGAACTGGATTTTAAAAAAATAAAAAACGGCGAAAAAGCGGTCATTTATGATACCAAATCGGTTCTTGATCGCAAACTGATAGATGCCCGGCTTTAGTCGCTTCGAAGGAAATAAAAACGCCTTTTTAGCGTTTTTTATGCGATTATCGAACCTTAGTGTTTTTAATTTGTTTAATTTGCACGAAAATTTTATCACAGCGTCCTAATGATTAATTTTAGACTTTACTTATCCTTGCTAGTCATTTGTTTTTGTGTTTTGGTGTCAACGCCTGCGTTCTCACAATCCATTCCACAAAATCTATCTAATATAAACGTTGATGATCTTTCAGATGCGCAGCTGCTGCAAATGATGCAGAAAGCCCAGCAAATGGGTTTAACTGATTCCCAAATGATACAGTTAGCGCAAAGCAGGGGGATGTCCGACTCTCAAATTCAGAAGCTACAATCAAGGATAAACGATCTGCGAAAAAAAAACGGCACCAATAACATAATAATAATGCAAACGGCAATAACAATGATACTACTCGTCAATCATCCCGCAAGCTTAACTTATCAACCCGATACGAGTAATCTTGCTAAGCAAGTAAATCCATACGATTTTTTTGAGCAACTTAAGCCAAAAATTTTCGGAGCGGATGTGTTCCGTAACAGCAATTCCAATACTTTTCAGCCTAATTTAAAACTGGCCACGCCTGTGAACTATATTGTCGGGCCGGATGACCAGATCAATATTAATGTCTATGGCAATTCATTAGCCGACTGGAGCCTCACGGTTTCTCCGGAAGGTAATATCAATATTCCAGGCGCCGGCATGGTAAATGTAGCCGGAAAGACGATCGATGAAGTGACCGCTGCCGTTAAAAGCAGGCTCGCCGCAAATAATTACCTGATAGGAAAAGGAACCAATGTTAAAGTAAGTTTAGGGAATATTCGAAGCATAAGCGTTATACTGCAAGGGCAGGTAATGAAACCGGGCACCTATACTTTACCGTCACTGGCAACTGCTTTTAATGCGTTATATGCCGCAGGTGGTCCCAATGATGTCGGTTCTTTCCGGCAAATAGAGGTGATAAGGGATAATAAGGTCATACGTCGTGTCGACCTCTATGATTTTTTAGTGAATGGGAATCAAAAGAACAATATTTTATTAAGAGACCAGGACGTAATACATGTGCCACCTACAAGACACGTGTGCAGCTCAAGGGTGAAGTGAAGATACCTGCATTATTTGAAGTTTTACCGGGCGAGACCTTACAGAATGTGCTCGATTTCAGCGGCGGTTTTACGGATGAAGCCTATACTGCCAGAGTTAAGGTTGACCAGGTAAGTGATCACCAGCGGAAGATCACTGACGTTCTTGAAAAGGATTATGGTAAATACATGCCTGCACACGGTGATAAATTTACTGTCAATAAAATTATAGGAAGGTATGAAAACCGTGTAAAAATACAGGGAGCTGTCTTTATGCCGGGTGAATTCGAATTGCAAAAGGGGCTGACCTTGTCGCAACTGATTAAAAATGCAGGGGGGCTTAAAGAAGATGCATTCACCGGTCATGGTACCATAGTCAGATTGAACCCGGATAACACACCTCAACAAGTATCTTTTAATGTTAAAGATGTGATCAGTAATCCATCTTCTGACATTGTTTTATTAAGAGAAGACAGCGTGGTCATTTCATCCTTATTTGATCTGCGTAATGCTTATAAAATTTCAATCAAAGGTGAAATAAGAAATCCTGGAGACTATACATACGCCGACAGCATGAAAGTAACTGATGTGATCATTCAAGCTGGTGGATTTAAAGAAGGTGCCAGCGGTAAACGAATTGAAGTATCAAGAAGAGTATTTGATAGTGAGCCAACGGCGTCCAATACCAAAGCTGCTCAGGTATTTAGTGTGAATGTTGATCCAAATTTAAAAACCGGTGATGCCAATTTTACTTTGAAACCTTTTGATATCATTTCGGTGTACAGCTTACCAGGATATGAAGTTCAGAAAGTCGTAAAAATTGAAGGCGAAGTACTTTATCCGGGGTATTATACCATTCAGAATAAAGATGAACGGATATCAAGTCTGATCAAACGAGCTGGCGGACTTACCAAATTAGCTAACGTAGAAGGGAGCAGTCTGAAAAGAGATAATGCAGCAGTACTTGGAGTGGATAAAACCAAATTCGATACGCTGGAGATCAACCAGGAACGTAACGAAAATTTTAACCGCCTGCAAAGTGATTATAATGTTTCCGAAAATGGCAAGTCTGCCACTAACGCTACTACTGCTTCTACCAACAATAATAATAATAATAATAATAACGCTACTAATTTAAACGGCTTCACGAAAAAAGACAGTGTTATTCAATATCGCAATAATTTTATCGGTATCGACCTGCAAAAGATACTGCAGAACCCGGGTGGCAATGAGGATCTCATTTTAGATGATGGCGATGTGCTAAGAATACCCAAGCAATTGCAAACGGTGAGAGTGAATGGGGAGGTGCTTTATCCAAGTGCCGTTGTTTATAATAATGGAAAGTCATTTAAAAGTTATGTTCTAAGTGCAGGAGGGTTTTCTCCAAACGCCTTAAAGCGAGGTGCTTATGTGGTGTATCCGAATGGTGCCGTGAAAGGTACACATAAAGTATTAATATTCTTTAACAGCCATCCGAAAGTTAAACCAGGCAGTGAAATATATGTTCCTCAAAAGCCGGAATCTAAAGCAAGTACGCAGGAAGTATTGGCGTTTACGACTGGACTGGCATCGCTTGGAGCCATCATTCTGGGAATATTTACATTAATCAAAAAATAGTCAATTACTCAACAAAAAATTTAATGACTGGGACTAGTGAAAAATCAGACTATTCGGCGCAAGTGTCGCTTAAAGATTTGATAATGAAGCTGAAAGCTTGGTGCCAATACATGCGTTCTAAATGGAAGTTGATATTGTGTATGGGTATTTTAGGAGCACTATTAGGTCTTGCCTATTCGTTTATCAAGAAACCGCGATATATTGCCGAATTAAATTTTGCACTGGATGATAATTCGTCAGGAGGAGGAGCGCTTTCAGGCGCACTTGGCCTGGCAAGTCAATTCGGATTAGGTATGGGGATTGATAATGGCGGAGGCGCTTTTACGGGTGATAATTTAATAGAACTACTCAAATCGCGTTCAATGGTAGAAAAGACGTTACTTTTTGCTTTCGAAATTAATGGGAAAAAGGAAACTTTAGCCCAGGCCTATATTGATTTTAATCATTTAAGTGAACAATGGAGAAATAATTCACAATTGAAAAATGTCAAATATTTGCCCGGGGACGATCGGTCAAAATATACATTGCAACAAGACAGCATGTTAGGTGTTTTTTACAAAACGATATTAAAGAGCAATTTGACAGTAGACAAACTTGACAAAAAATTAAGCATTGTAAATGTAAAGGTGAATCAAAAAATGAATTGTTTTCAAAAATATTCACCGAAGTTTTAGTGAAAACTGTATCAGACTTTTATATAAATACTACAACGATACGAGTCCCAGAATGTAAATATATTGCAACGCCAAACTGATTCTGTTCGCCGTGAACTTAATGAGGCAATTTCCGGCGCAGCTCAAACTTCTGACATCAATCCTAATCCAAATCCCGCATTGCAAATTATCAGGGTTCCAAATCAACGAAAACAAGTAGACGTACAGGCGGATGTCGCGATATTGACGGAGCTGGTAAAAAATTTGGAGATTTCAAAAGTTTCGTTAAGGAAGGAGACGCCTTTGATACAGGTGATTGATTCACCAATTCTACCGTTAGAAAAGTTAAGTATTGGCAAGATATTAGGAGTATCCGTGGGCGGAGTGATTGGCGCTTTTTTTATGTTGGTTGTACTTACTGTTCGCGGGACTTTCAAAAATCTGTTTGGCAGTTGCCGACTAGGTACAATCGGGAAAGTGAATCGTTAAGTCAAACAATATTCGAAAAAGAATACAGTCCGAAATGTATAAAGATGATGGATTTAAATAATAAAAACATTCTAATAACTGGGGGTACCGGCTCATTAGGCAAGGCGCTTACGAAACGGATTTTGGCCGAATGGCCTGATGTAAGAAGGCTCATTATTTTTTCGAGGGATGAGCAAAAACAATATCACATGGCGCAAGAGTATCCAGTTAGCAAACATCCGCAGTTGAGATTTTTCATCGGAGACGTACGGGATAAGCAACGATTAATACGGGCTTTTAAGGGTGTGGATTATGTTATTCATGCTGCGGCTATGAAACATGTCCCTATTGCTGAATACAATCCCGATGAATGTATTAAAACAAATATAATGGGGGCCCAGAATGTTATAGATGCATGTCTGGAAACAAATGTGAAGAGTGTGGTAGCTTTGTCAACCGATAAGGCATGTGCCCCCATTAATCTATATGGAGCGACAAAGTTAACTTCAGACAAATTATTTATAGCGGCAAATAATATAAAAGGCGATAATCCCATTGTTTTTTCAGTTGTTCGTTATGGAAATGTCATGGGTTCAAATGGATCGGTTATTCCATTTTTTCTTAAAAAAAGAGTGGAGGGGAAACTGCCAATTACAGACCCAAATATGACTCGTTTTAATATTTCGCTGCAAGGAGGGGTTGATATGGTATTACATGCACTGGAAAATGCATGGGGAGGGGAAATATTTGTTCCTAAGATACCATCTTATAGAATTACCGACCTTGCAACAGCAATTGGTCCGCAATGTGAACATGTGATAGTCGGCATCCGTCCGGGAGAAAAAGTTCATGAAGAAATGATTACACCATCTGATTCATTTTATACTTATGATTTGGGTAAATATTATACTATTCTGCCTGCCCACCCAAAGTGGAATTTGGAGGAATTCAGGATTAAATTTAATGCTCGATTAGTACCCCTTGGTTTTGCTTACAATTCCGGTAATAATGAGGAATGGGAAACCATTGACAGTTTAAGATTATTGATTAAAGAACATGTTGATCATTACATTTACGCTTGATTATGAAAGACATTAATATTCCTTATGGAAAACAATGTATAACGGAAGAAGATGTTCAAGCTGTTATTGAAACTTTAAAATCCGACTATCTTACACAAGGCCCTAAGATTTTAGCATTTGAACTAGCTTTTGCCCGATATGTTGGTGCTCAATATGCAGTTGCCGTAGCTAACGGAACTGCAGCATTGCATTTATGCTACATTGGCACTTGAAGTTAAGCCAGGCGATAAGGTTATTACTACACCAATTACATTTGCAGCATCGGCCAACTGCGTGCGTTATTGCGGCGGAGAAGTCATTTTCGCGAGATATTGACCCTGAAACCTATTTACTGGATATTAGATTCTGTACGAGGCATTGTTGGAATCAGCGCCAAAAGGTACATATAAAGGAATCATACCGGTTGATTTTGCTGGTAGAGCAGTCGACTTGGAGGAGTTTAAAGCTTTGGCGGATGAATATGATCTATGGATCATTGAAGACGCCTGTCATGCTCCAGGAGGATATTTTGTTGATAGTAAAGGCAAATATGCAGTTATTGCGGCAATGGTATTTTCGCAGACTTGCGATTTTTTCTTTTCATCCTGTAAAACATATTGCCTGCGGCGAAGGTGGGATGATTACAACAAATGATGAAAAGTTATATAAAAAGCTTTTGCAATTACGAACCCACGGAATTATAAAAACCGAAGATGCATTTACAAATGGTATTGCATTGGCAGGAGGCGAGAATAAATATCCGGGCTGGTATATGGAAATGCAGGAGCTTGGTTACAATTATCGCCTAACTGATTTTCAGGCTGCGCTTGGCTTATCTCAGCTCAAATATGCAAAAGAGCGTTTGGCCTTACGTCGACTTATTGCAAAAAGATATGATGAAGCCTTCAAGAACATTGGTGCCATTAAGCTTACGGACAACACCGACGGACTTTCTGGTCATGCATATCACTTATATGTTATACAGGTTGAAAATCGCTTAGGTCTATACAACTACCTTAAGGAAAACGGGATTTTTGCTCAAGTGCATTATATCCCGGTGCATCTGATGCCTTACTACAAACAGTTCGGTTGGAAGCCCGGCGACAGGCCATGTGCTGAGAATTATTATCAGCATTGTTTAAGTTTGCCGATGTACCCCACGCTATCTGTTGAAGAACAGAATCATGTGATTAGAACAGTATCATCCTTTGTTGACAAAACTCTTTAAACTATGAATTTTTTAGAAACCGAAAGACTATTCCTTGTACCTGTCAATGAAAAGCACTGTACAGAAGAATATTGCGGATGGTTGAATGACCCGGAAGTGAACGAATATTTAAATACTGGTTCTTTTCCCTACACATTCGAGCAGTTATCAACTTATATAAAAAATTATTCAACAGCAAAAAATGTCGTATTTTTAGCTATACACCTGCGAGAAAACGGGAAGCATATCGGAAATATCAAAATCGAACCAATAGACTTCATAAATAGGACAGCGGAATACGGTATACTGGTGGGAGATAAAAATTCATGGCAAAAGGGATACTCAAAAGAAGCCTCGGCGGCCGTCTTTACACATTGTTTTAATCGATTAAACATTCGTAAAATAACGTTGGGGGTGATTGAGGATAATAAAAATGCAGTTTCTTTGTACAAGAAACTTGGCTTTGACACCGAGGGGATTTACAAAAAGCATCAGTTTTGTAATGGGAAATATAGGAATATTATAAGAATGGCCCTTTTTAATCCGGCGTATAAGGATATAGATGAGCAATAAGTTAATTTTAGGAACGGTTCAGTTTGGGCTTGATTACGGTATCAATAATCGTACTGGGCGGCCCGAAAAAAAGAAGTTTTTAAGATACTTGATTATGCCTATGCTAGTGGAATCAAAACCCTGGATACCGCAGATGCATATGGAACGGCATTGGAAATTATTTCGGCCTATCATGCTAGCAGCAAAAATCGATTTCAGGTAATTTCGAAGTTTCAATATCAAGCAAGCAGCGACTGCGAAGTGGCAGTAAATAAACTAATTGCCGACCTTAAAATTGGGCAGTTATACTGTTATATGTTCCACGCTTTTAAAGATATAGAAGACCATCCCGGATTTGTTCAGGAAATTAAAAGGCTGAGGGACCGGGGACTAATTAAATATATTGGCGCTTCGATCTACACTAATGAACAATTTAACGCTGTATTGGCCAGGGACGAATTTGATTTGATTCAGTTACCATATAACCTTCTGGACAACGATTATCAGAGGGGGGAATTGATAAATCGTGCTCATCAACTAAACAAAATAGTTCATGTTAGATCGGTTTTCCTGCAGGGATTGTTTTTCAAAGACTTAGCGTCAATTCAAACAGATAGTGTTCTTTATCCGATAAAGAAAGAATTAGAAAAAGTGCATCAAATCGCCCGGAACGCTGATATAGCAATTGCTGCTTTAGCTTTGCAATATGTATCTAGAAATAATCACATAGATGGCGTTTTAATTGGAATAGAAACATTTGGCCAGTTGGAGACAAATTTAAAAGAGTTGAATGTTAATATTCCGGAAAACGTTTTTAGCGAGATCGATAAGATCAGAATTAGTAACAAACTCCTTCTATTACCGATAAATTGGAAATGAAAGTAATTGCAATAACTCAGGCCCGATGTGGTTCGACACGATTACCAAATAAAGTCCTTAAAACCATTCAAGGACATACTTTGCTTGATATCCACTTAAATCGTATACTAAAGTCAAAAAAAATAAATCAACTGCTGGTTGCAACAACAAACGAACCTGCTGACAACGCGATAGTGGAAATAGCCGTCAGGAATGGTCTCCCCTATTACAGAGGAAGTACAAATAATGTTCTTGACCGGTTTTATCAGGCGGCAAAGACGGAGGATCCTCAATGGGTTGTGAGATTAACATCCGATTGCCCGCTGATTGATCCGGAATTAATTGACAAAATAATTGCAAAGGCGATCGATCTAGATGTGGATTATTGCTCAAATACATTAAGAGCAACCTATCCTGATGGTATGGATGTTGAGGTATTTAAATTCTCCGCCTTAGAAAGGGCCTGGAATGAGGCAATGCTTGATTCGGAAAAAGAACATGTAACTCCCTTTATATATAAAAACTCAACTTTTAACAACAAACAGGCATTTTCGTCCTATAATTATTTAAATGATATAGACTATGGAAATGTGAGACTAACGGTTGATGAAAAAAAGGATTTTGAGGTAGTTAAAATATTAATTGAAAGTCTTGGGAAAAATGAGGGTTGGAAAATATATGCAGACAATTACATGCAGAATGAAGCCATAAGAAATCTCAATGAAAATATAGTACGAAATGAAGGCTACAATAGTTCATTGAAAAGCGAAGAAGAAATTGGGTAGACAAATTATCCTAAAATCAATCAACTAAGTACTAAAATGGGAAAAGGACAAGAGTTATATAAAAAAGCCAAGAGTTTAATACCTGGCGGAACAATGCTGTTATCGAAAAGACCCGAGATGTTTTTACCAGAGCATTGGCCGTCCTACTTTTCAAAAGCAAAAGGATGCAAAGTTTGGGATTTGGATGGAAGGGAATTACTTGATATGTGTATTATGGGTATCGGTACCAATACGCTGGGCTATGGTAATGAGGAAGTTGATGCAGCGGTAATGGAAACGGTAAAAAGCGGCAATATGAGCACATTAAATTGCCCGGAAGAGGTCTACCTTGCTGAAAGGCTTGTAGAAATAAATCCATGGGCCGATATGGTAAGATTTGCTCGCAGCGGAGGTGAAGCCAATTCAATTGCTATTCGTATCGCGCGCGCAGCTTCAGGGAAGGACAAAGTAGCGATATGTGGCTATCATGGATGGCATGATTGGTATTTATCGGCAAACCATAATAGCACGGATGATTTATCTGGTCACCTGCTTCCAGGGCTCAATCCTAACGGTGTTCCGAAAAATCTGAAAGATACCGTATACCCATTCCACTATAATAACTTTGAAGAACTAGAAGAAATTGTTGATAACAATGAAATCGGCGTTATCAAAATGGAGGTCGTCCGTAATTTTGGCCCAGAGAATGATTTCTTAAAAAAAGTGCGCGATCTGGCCACAAAAAAAAATATTGTATTGATATTTGATGAATGTACTTCTGGTTTCCGCGAGACGTTTGGTGGAATTTATAAAAAATATGGGGTTGAACCGGATATGGCGATGTACGGTAAAACAATCGGCAACGGATATGCTTTAACAGCCGTGGTTGGTAAGAGATCTGTTATGGAAGCCGCGCAGTCAACATTCATAAGTAGTACATTTTGGACTGAGCGCATTGGCCCGACTGCTGCCTTGGCTACGCTAAAGGTTATGGAAAGCATTAAAAGCTGGGATATCATTACCGAAATTGGTAAAAAGATGCAACTGGGATGGCAAAAATTAGCTGACTTGCATCATCTTTCGATCACTCTGGCCGGCATACCAGCTTTATGCACTTATAGTTTTGACAGCGAAAACGCATTGGCATATAAGACGTTGATTGCGCAGGAAATGTTAAAAAAAGGCATTCTGGCAAGTACAAATTTCTACGCTTGCACCGAACATACCCAGGATAAGATGGAGTTATATTTAAGTGCTCTTAACGAAGTTTTTGTTACCATCTCTAAGTGCGAAAATGATCAAATCGATATAAATGGTATATTGGAAGGCCCCGTGTGCCATTCCGGATTTAAAAGGTTGAATTAATTGAAAAAGACAACAGTTTATTTCAGGGCGGATGGCAATACACAAATTGGTCTTGGCCATTTAGTGCGTTGCATTGCCCTAGCACAAATGTTGCATGATTCATTCAAAATTATTTTTGTATGTAGGGATATCCCTACGGAAATGGTTAACGAACTAAGAAAACACGCATTCGTCTTATCTCAAATTGAAAATGAGTCTTTTTTTTTCAGCGAAGTTAGTCGCCATGATATAGTCGTTTTGGATGGTTACGATTTTGATCTTGACTATCAAAAAAGAATAAAATTAACCGGGTGTAAACTAGTATGTGTTGATGATTTACACGATCAGGAATTCCTAGCGGACTTGATCATTAATCACGCACCGGGAGTGAGTGCTAATGATTATCGCGCTCAACCAAATACACAATTTGCTTTAGGTCCTGAATTTGTTTTATTGCGGCCCGCCTTTTTGCAACATTCGCATAAAAGAACAAAATATGCCAACGAGAATAAAACTATTTTAATATGTTTTGGAGGATTGGATCATGAAAACTTGTCGCTGATTACTTTAAAAGCTGTATTGGATTATGCTGAATTAAAAAAGATAATTCTTATTACCGGGCCGTCTTACCAGTATTTTAATACGATCGAATCGATCGTAAAAAAGGATGACCGAATAGAATATTATCATGCCATTGATGAGGAAAAAATGGTTGAACTTATGCATTTGACAGATATTGCAATTGTCCCCGCCAGCGGGATATTGTTAGAATCATTAGCGATAGGGCCAATCGTGATATCAGGAATGTATACAGAAAATCAGAGACTAATTTTTGAAAGATATAATAATAGCGGATCCTTTATCAGTGCAGGAAATTTTTCTTACGATGAAATATACAAAGCAGTAAAGACTTCTTTGTCACTCGAAAACAAGAATTCTTCAATTTTTGATGGCCTATCAGGCAGAAGAATTCGTGAAAAGTTTTTTGCATTGATATTAACCTTAAGAGAAGCCTCGGGTGATGATTGTACTTTACTCTTTAAATGGGTTAATGATAATTCCGTAAGGGCTAATGCGATAAATAAAGAAAAAATATCTTGGGAAAAACATAAATTGTGGTATGCCTCAAAGTTGAATTCCATTGATACTTTTTTATATATTTTATCTTTATCTGATACGCCGATTGGTCAGGTAAGATTTGAACAAAAGGAAGATTTTTGGACAATTGATTACTCAATTGATAAGGATTACAGGAACCAGGGCTTTGGCAAGGCTATTATTGAGAAATCTTTTAAAAAACTTGCAGGTAAAACTTTAAAAGCATATGTTTTACCCGATAATTTTGCTTCAACGAAAGTTTTCACATCACTCGGATTTATTAAAAAAGAAAATGAAGTTATTAATAATGTATTATGCAATGTTTACCAGTTGTGTTTGTAGTTTTGTGAAAATCCTGTGATAATATGAAGGAAATAAAAACTCGCTTTTCAACTATTGGAGATCATAAGCCATGTTACATAATTGCGGAAATTGGAAGTAATCATAATGGTAATTTTGATTTAGCTTGCCAATTGATTGAAAAGGCAGCTAATGCAGGTGTAAATGCCGTTAAGTTTCAGACGTTCAAAGCAGCGTCGCATTATTCTAAATCCACGAATAAAATCAGTCTTTATAAAGAAGATATTTACAACTTAATTGAAAAGTTGGAAATCGATAGAACATGGCACCCTAAGCTTGCAAAACTTTGCATGGATGCGGGTATCGATTTCTTAGACTCTCCCTGCGATTTTGAAGCCGTTAAACTAGCATTGGATGTCGATATGCCATTAATGAAGGTTGCTTCATTTGATATGGTAGATTCACGCCTGATTGGTAAGATCTCAGAGACTGGTAAAGGGATTGTTTTTTCGGCAGGAATGGCAACAATGGGTGAAATAGAGGGCGCTGTCAATATTGCCAGGAACAATGGTAACGAGCAAATTGCTATATTACAATGCACGTCCTTATATCCTGCACCCATTAATATTACAAATTTAAATGCTATGGCCACTATTAAGCAGGCATTTAATGTTATTGTAGGCTATTCCGATCATACATTGGGTGATCATATAGCGTGCGCGGCGGTTGCCAAAGGCGCAAAGATAATAGAGAAACATTACACACTAAATCGTAGTATGGATGGGCCGGATCATATTTTCGCCATCGAACCCGAAGAGTTGAAAATAATGGTTTCAAAAATTCGCGATATCGAAGATGCATTAGGAGATGGGATGAAAAATGGACCGCGGAACGAAGAAATGGAATTTTATACGAATGCCAGAAGAAGTTTGATTGCCGGGAAAATGATAAGAAAGGGATCTGTAATTACCGACGAAGACATCGTCATAAAAAGACCAAATTACGGCATACACCCGTCTCAGTTAAATTTTGTAGTGGGCAGAATTGCTCGGCAAGATATTCAAATCGACGAACCTTTAACCTGGGATAAGATATAATGATAAAAATATTATTATCAGGCTTGGGAGGGTCGCTATTCCCATATTTGCATGATCAATTAAGTACAAAATATGAATTATATTATGTCGATAGTGATGCTACCCTTACAAGCCTCTATCGTGACTATAATTTTTTCGTTGCGCCTTTAGTTACTGATGAAGGCTATAGTGAATTTATCAAAAGCGTCATTTCAAAATACAATATAGACTTTTATATTCCTTTAATCGATGAAGAACTTGTCAAAGCTAAGAAGGAATTAGATGGCTTTGGAAATGTAAAAGTTATAACACCTTCAGTAGATTTTTGTGAATTAAGCTTGCATAAATTTAAATTAATGAAAGTTTTAGCTGATTTAGGTATTTCAAGAATAGCGTCAAGTATGGGGGATAGCTTTGTTTGGACTAACGAAAAACAAATTTTTGTAAAACCCGTTTCAGGGAGGGGAAGCAGAGGCATTAAAAGGATTGATAATCAGGAACAGTTGCAAGCATATTACTTATTAGAAAAGTATAATCCTGAAGAGATTTTAATACAAGAATATATCACAGGAACTGAATTTACTATCGGAGCAACAGTAAATAATTTTAACGAACTTTTGGCGGTAAGTATTAAGAGGGTTATACGCAAAAAAGGTATAACTCAGATTGCTATTACAGAAGATAACAAACGGTTATTAAGCGTAGTAGAGGACGTTGTCGCGGAACTTAAACCGTGTGGTCCCGTTAATATTCAGTTATACCTAACTGAAAGCGATGATGTTAAGATATTTGAAATTAATCCCAGATTTTCCACCACTACAATAATGAGCTATGCAGGTGGAGTCGATGAAATAAGTTTATATATAGATAACTATAATAAGCATTATTTTGATCCGCCTGCTCATCCTAAATATGGAGTAATTCTGCACAGGAGATGGGAAAGCATTTTTTATGAGTGAGAGGGTTTTAATCGTTGGCGGAAATGGTTATCTCGGGACATCTCTCAAGGAGGTGCTCGCCGCGGATTATGAAATATCGGTAACAGGAACAAAGCCGAATAGTGATGAACGCTATTATCAAATCGATTTTTGTAATAGTCGAACGTATCAATCATTGGTTAACCTGAAATTCGATATAATTATTGTTCTTGCTGCATCAATTACTGGCTTAGGTCTTACGGATATTAACAATAAGGATCTTAAAATCAACACCGTTCAACTAGGCAGTTTTCTTCAGTTTGTCGCAGATAATGATATATCAAAAAAGATAATTTTTGCGTCTTCAATGACAGTTTACGCTAAAACTGATAGATTACCTGTTAATGAAACAGATAATCTGCAACCATTAAGTACCTATGGGCTTAGTAAATTGATCGGTGAGAATATAATGTCGTTTTTGGCCGATAATGCAAAAATAAAAGTACTTACTTTGCGGTTGCCAGGTATATACGGCGGCCAAAGGCAAAGTGGCTTTATTTTTAATACCATAGGCAAAGCCTTAAACGATGAACCAATTGAATTGAATGTTGGTAATCTTGGCTACTGGGAAACTATTGAAATAAATGATCTTTGTTATTTATTACATCAGTTAATATTAGGATATAATTGGAAAGGTAATTACGAAGTTATTAATGTGTGTTATGGAGAACCAACTGATTTGGCTGATACAGCAAAATTTATAGTGAAAGAATTATCAAGTAAATCTGAAATTACAATTGCAGGGTCTTACTCAGATTTATTTATGAGTAACAAAAAATTATTGCGGTTTGTAAAAATCAAAAGCGGCTTTTACGATTCATTGAGGAGATATATAAAATTTTGTCAAAATGCACTACGTAATAGCTGATATTCACGGTGAAACAACAAAGCTAAAAAAACTCATCAATCATATTATTTCGATAGATACTAGACCTGAGTTTATATTTATTGGTGATTATATCGATAAAGGGGAAGATGCCAAAGCCACATTAGATTTCTTATTGGATTTAAAAAGTAAATATTCTTGCGTATTTATCATCGGAAATCATGAATATTGCTGGCTTAATATTAATGATTACACCGATTATCTTTTAAAATACGGGGGGAAGAATGACTATTAAATCTTTCAATGCCAATAGCCTGCTGGAAACACAACAAATATTATTATACGATTATGCTTCGTTGTTTAATAGCTTCGTCAGCTATCATATAGAAGGAGCGTATTTCATCTCCCACAGTGGCATAGATCCGATATATTTTAATTTGGATTTGACTGATAAAATTGATAATAAGCTTTTTTTATTCAATCGATATAGATTCATAAACCATGAAGGCTTATTTAAACAAAAATATAAAATGATTTTCGGGCATACTGGTTTTTTTATGCCTTTTGTCGATGAATATAAAATTGGAATCGATACCGGGGCTTGTTATTTGCAAGATCAACCGCTTACCTCATTTTGCCTTGAAAATGAGAAGTTTTATAACTCAGATTCGCTAGATTATGATTTATATGCTATAAAAGGAGATTTTTGCCCAAACATAATTAGAACTAAGCCATATCGAATGTATGATTGAATTATTAAAACGCAAGAAAATAATGGTAGTGGTTGCACATCCTGATGACGAAATATTAGGACTTGGGGGTGCAATGTTTCGATTGATTAAAGATCATGGGGCCAAGGTCCACGTAGTTATTCTTGGTGAAGGAATTACTTCGCGATCGGACAAAAGAGATAGAGCCCACTGGGAAAATGAGTTGGAAAAGCATAAGAATAACATTTATCAGGCACAAAAGGCAATTGGGTATCATAGTGTTAGTATATATGACTTTCCAGATAATCGATTTGATACTGTGCCTCTGTTAGACATTATTAAAACTGTAGAAAAAGAGAAAGCTATTTTCAATCCCGATGTTATTTTCACTCATCACGGAGGGGATGTCAATATCGACCACCAGAGAACATTTGAATCTGTTATTACCTGTTGCAGGCCTATGAGCCACGAGGGGGTTAAGACCATAATGACTTTTGAAACGGCGTCAGGCACTGAATGGAGAGCGTCCTCAGACCCGCGCCATTTTGTGCCAAATTGTTTTGTTTCCTTATCGAAAGAAGGCTTGGAAGCAAAAATCAAAGCAATGGAATCATATGAATTTGAAAAAAGACAGTATCCGCACCCGCGATCGCCAAGGGCGTTAGAAATAGTGGCACAACGATGGGGAATTGCAAATGGCGTCGAGTTTGCAGAAGCTTTTTGTTTAATAAGAAATATAAGTTAAGAATGAAATTGGATTCTATAATGTTGCCAAAGATGGCGTGGACTTTATTATTTTATGTGGATATGGCAAAAGACCATAGAGAACGGCGAACACCTCCGTTCAGGTCGTTGATAAACAAGGTTTTGGATTTTATCCTGAATATTATGATGAGATTTCGGGTTTTAAAATTAACAATGGCGTGGAAGCTGAAACAGTGTTAACCGTGAAAATGATATGAAGCCAACTGTACTTTTTTTTGCCAGGGATTATCAGGCATTTTTTTTCCCCTCACTTAAGTCTTCAAATTATAAGTCAGTTTATGCTACTCTTAATAAAAAAGAGAAGCAAATTGTATTGGAAAATGGCGGTCAACATGTAATCTGCTTTGAAGAAGAATTCGATTCATTGCCAACAGATAGACTTCAGATTTATTTGAAATATTCCTATGGCTGCGACAGAAGCTACGTCGGATTAAATCTTGCGGAAAGGGAGTTTATTCTTAAAAAGACAATTGCTTTTTGGAGCAAAATTTTAGATGATCATAAACCCGATTTGATCATCAACGAAACTGTAGCAATTGAGGCATCAGAAGTGTTGGTGAACGAGGCTGACAAGAGAAATGTTCGATGTCTAACGTGGATGAGTTTCCCCAAGAAAAACACTTTTTATTGGCAAGTTAGTCCTTTTCACAACTCATTAAGACCGATTCTCTGACGAATAATACCGACGAAAGGAGAAATTGAGGAAGCGAACTCGTTTCTTGCAGGCGTAAAGCAAGGAGTTGAGCGACCTTTTTACGTTCATAATTTGGCGCATAGAAGATCGGTACTAATACTCGCCAAAAATTTATGGAGCATACTTTTGGAAATTCCATTGAGGATTAAATATCCTAAAGTAAAACGTCTTGTTTTCTACGGAACGGCTTTGAGCCGCAAAAAGTTTAATATTAAGCTGTTTTTCTTGTCATTGTTCGCGTGGTCGAATAAATATGACGATATCAGTGATTATGCTGATAAGGAAAAGGTTTTTTACCCTCTACATTTTGAACCTGAGGCCGTTTTATTTTATATGGCTTATTTTTTTGATAATCAGGCTACAGTAATTGAAAATGTCTTGAAATGTCTCGACACAAACCAAATAATGGTTATTAAAGAACACCCGCAGCAGACGGGAAGATTATTGGAAAAAAAATTCAGGCGAATTAAAGAAAGATATCCCAATCTGATTTTTATAAAAGGGGAAGAGCCTACAATAAAAATTTTAAGTGCTTGTCAGATTGTAGTCACCTTAGGCAGTACTGCCGGATTTGAAGCATTAGTTTTGGGGAAGCGAGTTATTAATTTAGGTCGGGTATTTTATGATTCTTTCGAAGGAACTAATAATTGCAAGTCATTTAGTGAGGTATATGATTTATTGAGGGGCAATGTTCATTTTAAGGGTCCAGCAGATTTTAATTATTTTATTGCTAAAATGTTAAATTATTTGAAGCCGGGAAACCCATTTTTTCATGATCAACTGCTAAGTGATGATAATGTAAGCGTTATTAAGAAAGCAATAGAAGACGAACTTGTTATTCAAGAATAGTTTATGAAAGGTACTACATTGTTCCTGAGGTTCCAATTTATGAAGTGCAATTTATTGATAATCAGGCATATACTATTGCTTTAGTTGATTTGTATAAATTGGATAAATGGGTATCAAGGTCTATAAATGAACAAGTATGCGTCTACTTGCGGTGCTGTATTTTATGGGACAAGCGCGCAAGAAAAGCACTTGAAAAATTGCCATTCAAGTAGTTGAGGGATTAGAAGAATTTTTCAGCAATTTACTACAATTTTCAAATGGGGGAGAAAAATTGATTTTCGGATTAAAAATAAAGGCATTATTGTTACGGCAAAAGGCAAAACCTCTCATATGTTTTTATAAATATATTGATGGCGGTATTTGGATTTCTAAGGTTATATTTTACTATGAAATATCTGCCGTTTTATGATGTCGGGTTGCTCGCAATGCTGATCTCAGTAATCGAATTTGTAAGCATGCTACAATTAGGATTGCTCAACGGAGGCTTTCGTATGTATTTTGTTAACACTCCTTCGGTAAATAGAAGGATTAATTCAATGCTATTCTCCTATTTTGGAATATTATGGATTCTTTCGCTAGTGGTCTTCTTGCTGGCTATTCTTTTAAATGGTCCGCTAAATTTGAAAATTTTAATGATTGCAATCGGAGCAATTGCTGGAACTATAACTTTGGCAAAGACTTGGTGCTCCAATTTGATGATTGCGGCCCAAAAATTAAGAATGCTTAATAAGTTAAATATTTGGTCAACATTATTATCGTTTCCTTTTATACTCTTGGTGCCTAAATACGGGTTGCCTGGATCGGTGGCATTAATAACAATTCAGCCAGTTGTCTTCGTTATCGCTGCTTTATGGTTCAATCCCGAATTGAGACCGCATGGACCGGTTTATAAAAAGTCTTTACTAAGGAAATTGATGCTTTTTGGATTCGTGCCATTTCTAGCTGGAATCCTGCTAAAAGTTGACGATCAAGTAGAAAGATGGGGCATAATAGATATTTTGGGAATTGAGGTATTTGGAAAATATAATCTGGTTCTTATTTATTGTTCTGTATTTATGCTGGTTCCGGCATCCATAAATCCCATTTTCTTTCTAAAAGCTATCGCCCAATATAGAAACAATAACCTACAGGAACTTAGAAAAACAATGCTATATTATATATTAACATTGTTTTCTTATACGGCAGTGACGATAGGATTAACGGTATTACTTTTGCCCTATCTGGTAAATTTGCTTTTACCTAAATATAATATTGGGGTTAGGTACGTTTGGTATATTTTGCCATATGTATTTGCACAAATGTTTATATATGCCGTTAGATTTTCTTTATACGTTAACTGCTAAGTACAGAGTGATGTTCGTTTCCTACACAATGTCCGTGATAGTATTTGTCGCTTTAATAATAATAATCAACTATATGAATTTTAAAAGATTGGAGTATTTTGCTATCGCTAAAAGTCTCGATGGTTTAATATTTGTTTTAACTAGTTATGTAGGGTTTCATTTTTTTGTCAAACGAAGGATTTTTAAGTCGATTTAATTTCTTGATTTTGACTGAACAGAATCAGTAATCATAAATATTTGAATGTGAAATGAGATTGATTTTCTCAATAAGGTATAGAATTAGCCTGTTGTATAATTTTTTTTATTGGAATATGTATAACTTCCGTTACAATACTAAGATTTACAACTATAGCTTGAGCCGAGCTGTAAAACCCGGTAAGCACGTAATGATTCGGAAGGGAGTGGAAATTGGGCGAGAATTTTCAATTGGAGACTATTCTTATGTCAGCGGTCCAATTAGTTACATTGAATCAGCTCATATTGGTAAATATTGTTCAATTGCCAGACAAACTGTGATTGGGGTAGGCAATCATAATTACAAATTGGTTACAACACATCCCATTGCAGCCGGATTATTAAATCAAGTTAGTGCGTCGCCTCAAAAATCAGCTCCTATTATTGGAAACGATGTATGGATTGGCATTAATACCGTTGTTATGAGAGGTGTTGTAATAGGTGACGGGGCAGTTATTGCTGCAGGGGCCGTAGTTACAAAAAATGTAGAGCCCTATTCAATCGTTACAGGAATACCAGCGCGGCACTTAAAATTTAGGTTTAGCGAAAAACATGTGAAAGATTTACTTTCAATTAAATGGTGGGATTGGAATGAAGAAAAAATAAAAGAAGAAATGCAATATATGAATGATATTGAATTATTTATTAAACGACATCACTCATCATTAGGCAATGAGTGAAATTGGAATAGGTAACAATTGGGTAAATCCCACATTGCAAATGGCCTGATTTGAACATCCGATGATCATATTTTAGGTCTTTGTTAACATGGCTATGATTTTAAGGTGGCAATGCAAGTTTGCAGAGGCTAGGGCTAGAATGTTATATTTGGGACTAACAGTTCCGAATTACTGACAAACAAACTTTGAAGTAAATAGGGCACAAATAATGCTTTCGGCTTTTTAAAAACGATTGATTCAGTTCAGTTGAATTGGCTGCCGTATTAGCGAATGCGGCTACTGATAAATTACCATGTTTTATTATAAATTAAACAACTTTAAAATGGCTAAACCTTATTTTAAGAGCTTAAATGGCTTGCGGGCAATAAGTGTGATAATAGTAGTAATTAGTCATCTTGCCGGAAAATACAATATTTTTAACTATTGGAATAGTCATGATTTTTTTAGACCGTTAGCAGGTTTTATCGCGGATGGTCAAATGGGGGTCAATGTTTTTTTTATTATTTCCGGGTTTCTGATTACCTCTTTATTACTAAATGAAGAAGAAATTTTCAAACAAATTTCACTAAAGGATTTTTACGCCAGGAGAATTCTTCGAATATTTCCCGCCTACTATTTTTTACTGTTAGTATATTTTGTACTTCAGTCGTTTAAGATTATACACATAGACAATCGTTCATGGCTTACTTCATTGACTTATACAAAAGATTTTTATAGGGGTGATTGGTATACAGCACATGCCTGGTCTTTAAGTATTGAAGAACAATTTTATTTGCTTTGGCCATTTGTATTTATAGCGAGCAAAAAATTCAGATCGTTAATGTTGGTTTCAGTTATATTTTGTGTTCCACTTATTAGAATTATTATTCATTTTCATGAAATTCCCTGGATTATGGGTGGCTCAAGTCTTTTCACCAGGGGTGACGCAATCGCAACCGGGTGTTTATTAGCCATCAATAAAGAAAGGATATCAAATGTTTTTCAGAATAAAAAATGGTTGGGTTTATGGTCATTTCTTATATTATTTGCGTGGACCGGTACCTATCTGATTCTTGATGCCCATAAAATAAGGATGGGCCTGGTTTACGGATGGTTGGGCGTTGGTGATGGTATTGTGGCGAATATGCTAATATCAGTAATTATGATGTCCATGGTATATGGGCCTCAAAATATGTTTCAGATTCTATTAAACACAAAAGTTCTTAACTGGTTCGGTAAGCTCTCCTACAGCATTTATTTATGGCAACAATTTTTCATAAATGACACAAACGCATGGTACAATACCTATCCATTTAACATATTCTACATTTTTGTAGCCGCTGGATTTTCATTCTATTTTATTGAAATGCCATTTTTAAGAATGAAGTCAAGATTTGAATTGAAATCATTGCCATCGAATAAAATTTCCTATTTTCAAAAATCTAACGGATGAGAACCTTGGATCAGAAAAATAGTAACTTTTAACAAACTGCAGTACTTGCTGGAGTATATAGAAGCTAAAATTACCGGGCATAAAGGTGGCTAACGAATATTTCCCCGACGGACTGCAAGCTTTATGATGGTTTTGGCCGTTGTTTAAATGGAGGCCAGTAGCTCAGGCATAAGTTTACTTTTTCCACGTTGGTTTGGCTAAGTAGTGTTTTCATTTGTTTTTAAGGATTTAAAGTGGAATATAGTTCGCGCTCTTTGAGCTATTAATGTAACCCCTCCTAAAAACCGGACTGTTTAAAAGACGAAAAGTCGTAACTTTAAACTGTCTAAATGAAGAAGTCAATTATCTCCGAAACACAAATCGTAAAGGCCATCAAGGAATATGAAGGTGGCCGCGAGCTGGGTGATTTATGCCGTGAACTAGGCATCCACAAATCCACATTTTACAACTGGCGCAAAAGGTATTCCGGAATGGAAACCCAGGATATCACTCGGCTCAAAGAGCTGGAGGAAGAAAACCGGAAGCTTAAGCATATGTATGCTGAGCTGGCTCTGGACAATCGAATGCTCAAAGACGTCCTGACAAAAAAGTTCTAAAGCCCTGCCAGCGCAAAGACATGGTTACTTACCTGAAGGAATGTTATCCGGTAAGTATCAGCAGGGCTTGCCGGGTAGCCAGTCTGCCCAAATCCATGTATTATTATACGAACGTTAGGGACGATTCAGAAACCATCAGTAAACTGCTGGAGCTTTCGGAAAAGCATCCCACCGAGGGCCAGGATCTGTATTACAGCCGGATCCGGCTTGCGGGTCTGCAATGGAATTATAAGCGGGTAAGACGTGTTTACCGGCTGCTGGGTATGAACCGCAGGCGAAAAGTCCGCAGGCGTGTCCCAGCCCGTGTAAAAATACCCTTACTGGTACCCCAGCGGGCTGGCCAGATGTGGTCAATGGATTTTATGAGTGACGTATTAACAAGTAAAAGGAAGTTCAGAACATTAAACATTATCGATGATTTTAACCGGCAGGCGATTACCGTAGAAGCTGCCCACACTATGCCTGCCACCAGAGTAACACACATACTGGAACGCAGTATCAAAGAACAAGGTAAGCCGGAATGTATCCGGGTAGACAATGGCCCTGAGTTTATCAGCAAGGAATTCAAGGATTGGTGTTCGGATAAAGGAATCAGCATTCAGTACACTCAGCCAGGCAAACCGATGCAGAATGGCTATATCGAGCGGTTCAACCGCACCTTCCGGGAGAATATACTGGATGCTTATTTATTTGAGGATATCCGCCAGGTACAGCTCTTAGCAGATGAATGGATGAAGATTATAATTATAACAGGCCGCATGAATCACTTGGAGGCGTAACTCCAGATTATTACAGGCAATTAAAACATGGAGATATTGATAACTCTATCGAGATGTCAACATTACCACATTTTCAACAACAATAATATATTTTTGAATCAATTAGTCCAATAAACACCGGTTCGAATTAAGGGAGGGTTACATTAAAATATCCGAAAAAATGGACGTATGCCATACATAACTGGGCACAATTTTCAATCAATTTAATATTATCTTTGTCGAAAGATGTGACCTCAAAATATAGCGGAGGCGGCCCAGAAGGCTCAGAAGCGTAATATCTATAACTTGATTACTCGTACAATTGGAAAAATTATATATATATATCCTATTAATTTTAACTGGAACCGTTTATGCAGCTTTTGCTAGTACTTTTATATTCGTGGTCAGTATAATTATATTGATTGGTATTTTTCTATCGGATTCTAAAGTTTTATATGATGTCGATTTATTAAATACCTATTTCATTTTGGCATGCCTTCTCTTTTGCGTATTTACCTTACATTTTTTAATCGTACCTTTTCAGAACAACCCATTACCCTATATTGGGCTTTTTGTGCGCATTATCAGTGTTGGCTTGTTCTATGTTTATATTAAGAATAAAAAGCTGAATCTAGCGCTCCTGCTAAAAAGTGCTCTAAAAGTAGTTGCTTATCATGCACTAATAAGTTTTATATTATCGTTTTTCGTCTCTAAATATTTGGTAAGTATTAATTATAACGATTATTATACAAGTACATTTGGATATGTCTTCTTTTATTATTCTAATTTTAATTTATTCGGCCTTACTCTTTATAGAAATCAGGGAATATTTTGGGAACCTGGTATCCTACAGATTTACATGAACATCTTATTTTTTATAAGTTCATTTGTATCAAAAGATAGGAAACTTCAAATTCTCACTGCCTTTCTTATCTGCACGACCTACTCTACTACTGGTATCGGAGTACTTCTTTTGCAAATATTGGTAATTCTGCTAAGAACAAACGTATCAGTCGTTAAGAAATTATTGGTGAGCTTATTTGTCCTTTTTATAATGTTGCCGCTGTTTATAATTAATTCTCAACAGAAATTGAATGATGACGCTGATTCCGATGTTAGTTCATCCGTATTGAGGATATACGATTTTCTTGAAGGGGTTGAGATAACCAAGACTTACCCTTTAACAGGAATAGGGCTTTCCCAGGAAGCTTATGTTGCGTTTAAGAAGACCCATAGTTCACTGACAAAGGACTACTCGCAAGAATTTACGAATACGGTGTCCGAAAGGAGAAGTAGTAATTCTGTATTATATTTTTTCACAAGATTTGGAATCCCATTTTCATTATGCTGGTTTTTTTTGGTGTATAAGCAGAATCTAATTACTGAAAAAAAATGGCTGTTTTTTTCAATAGTCATTATTGAAAATATTTCGGAACCACTACTTATAGAGCCTTTTTTTGTATTGCTTGTCGCTTCCGGTTTATTTGGGTCTCTCAGAATTAGACTCAAGGATCCGTCTCCATTATCTTTGAAGGATGTTAATTGATAAGAAAGTTTTATTTATAGCTCCAATTTTCCATGATTATCATTTGCTAATTAAGGATAAATTAGAATCGATGGGGGCTTTGGTTTCATTTTACCCTGAAAGAAGCTATGGCACGGAATTTAAAATAATTAATAATTTTTTTAATAGTCGTCTTAAAAGTTACCAACGCTTTCATTACCATAGAATAATAAAGAAGATAAAATTTCAGCAATATGATTATCTGTTTATAATCAGGGGATATATGCTGTCAGAAGAGTTTTTGGATGAATTTAGAAAGAGAAATCCCGGTGCAAAATTAATAATGTATCAATGGGACTCAAATAAATCAAATCCTTTCCAACATTTATTGGATAAATTTGATAAAGTATATTCATTTGACTTTGACGATTGCAAATCTTTTACTCCATTAAACTATCAGCCGTTATTTTATTCTGATGACATAGGTATGCTTGCAAAGGACGTTCTAGAATATGATTTCTTTTTTATGGGGTGGTTTTTGCAGGAAAGGTATGATGCAGTAATTAAGTTTAGAGAATTTGCGATAAGAAATGGATTTAGGGTTAAAATATATTTATACATGCCATTTAGTTCCTGGTTAAAGGAATATTTACAGGGCAATAAATTAGACAGAAATATTGTCTCGTTGAAAAAAATGAAAAGGACGGAATATCTTTCTACCTTGAATAAATCGAATGTAATGGTGGATACAAGTAGTCCAAATCAGACGGGCCTTGCAATGCGGGTTGTTGAAGCCCTGGCGTCCGGCACAAAAGTTTTGACTAATAATTATCGGATAACGGAAGACAGAGGGTATGATAAAAATTACGTGTCTTTTTTCGACCCCCAAAAACCTTTTGTTGAAACTTCCTTTCTGCAAAGGCAGTTAACCTACAAAGTGAAAAATATATTGTCGATAGAAGCCTGGCTGAAGAGTATCTTTATGAAAGATGAAGAGTACTAAAAGTTGTAATGGATAAGAAAAAGTATATTTTAAAATGCATATTGTAAAAACATACGGCATCTGGGGGACCTTTATTTTATTAGGATCCTGGCTTTTTACTAAAATTTTCTTTCGTTCGGCAAAGCTAATCCGCCTGCCTTTTGATATCAGGGGCCAAAAATATATCCGATGGGGTATTAATTTTACAGCAGGTGCCGGATGCCGGTTTGAAGCATTTCCAACAAACAATGAGATAGCACTGATAATAGGGGATAATGTGCAGATACACGACCAAGTACATATTACAGCAACCTCAAGAGTTTTGATCGGTAACAATGTATTAATGGCAAGTAAAATCTACATTTCTGATACTTCCCATGGTAGTTATGCCGGGAACACTGATGACAGCGATCCTCGAACTTCGCCAGGTACAAGACCGTTATTTGCAAAGCAAATTGTCATTAAGGACCGTGTTTGGTTGGGCGAATTCGTTTCTGTCTTGCCTGGTGTGACGATAGGGGAAGGGACCATAGTAGGGGCTAATTCCGTTGTTTCAAAGAGTCTTCCTCCAAATGTGATCGCAGTAGGTATTCCAGCAAAGCCAATCAAAGAATTCAATGTGAATACTGGAACCTGGGAAGCAATAGGATAAATTGAGACAAAAATATGTTTTGAAAGAATACCAAATGGATTCCCGAAAAAAACGTTAAATTTTTAAAACAAGAACTGTTTTATAGTTTTTATATATTAAATTACTGATTAGCCATGAAAAATTTACTACCCCTATCCATTTTGCTTATTTCCTCAGTGGCAATAAGCAATGGAAAAACCCCCAATCTTAGAAATAATACTCAAGAAACCGTGATTATCGCTGACACGACAAAGTCGCAAATTCCAACGATAGCGATTTTAGGTATACCCGATAATTTGACAACTTTGGGAAGATATCAGCAAATGAGAAGGTGCGGTATCACTGAAAGTTATTATTTTTTCCCCAATGCCAACGCAATGAACGCTGCCCTGGATGTCGCGCAAAAAGCTGGACTTAAATTATTTGTTGCTTGTCCAGAGCTCAAAACTGACCCTGAAACCACGGTTAAAAGATTCAAGAGTCATCCGGCCCTTGCAGGATATTTCATAGCCGATGAACCTAACGCCAGCGCCTTCCGATCTCTTGCAGAGTTGATAAAGAGAATCAGAGCCGTAGACAGCGAGCATACATGTTATGTCAACCTTCTGCCCAACTGCGCAAATCCCTCCTTATATGGGGCAGACGACTACCATGACTACATTGCTAAATTTGTGAAACATGTGCCGACCCAAATATTGTCTTTTGATAATTACCCAATTCTAGGTGACTCAAAAGAGAGGGTTCGTGAAGATTGGTACCAGAATTTGGATCTGATTGCCCGCGAGTCGCGAAAGGCCAATATTCCTTTTTGGGCCTTCGCCCTGACGGTCTCCACATCTTACTTACCCTGTTCCAACTTTAGGGGCTCTGAGACTACAGGTGTATAGTGACCTTGCTTACGGTGCCCAGGGTATTCAGTATTTCACTTATTGGACTCCTATCGGGAAAGAGAACTTTCACAACGGACCGATAGGCCGCGATGGTAAACCTACTGATGTTTATCAAAAATTGACGCAACTGAACCATGAAATTAAGGAATTATCAGATGTTTTCTTAGGAGATCGAGTTGTATATGTTGCCCATACCGGTAACATTCCGAAGGGGGCTAAATCGCTTGAGCATCTTCCTAAGCCAATTGCAGACCTTCATACGGACAATATTGGAGCTGTCGTTTCCATTTTAAAAAATAACGGAAAAACATATTTAATGGTGGTGAACCACGATTTTACAGACAATATGAATTTATCCATTCGGTGTATGCCTGGCGTAAGCCAAGTTTTAAAAGACGGCACATCCGTTAAACAAAATCAGGATGCAAATAAGATAAACATTGGTCCTGGCGATATTGCCTTATTTAGCTGGCCGGATTCACTGGATCAGTAAAAATATATTTGGAAGGGGCGGCAAGAATCCTGCTTGCTGCCCTTGTAACCCTCCCTTAATTCGAACCGGTGTTTATTGGACTAATTGATTCAAAAATATATTATTGTTGTTGAAAATGTGGTGATGTTGACAACTCGATAGAGTTATCAATATCTCCACGTTTTAATTGCCTGTAATAATCTGGAGTTACGCCTCCAAGTGATTCATGCGGCCTGTTATAATTATAATCTTCCATCCATTCATCTGCTAAGAGCTGTACCTGGCGGATATCCTCAAATAAATAAGCATCCAGTATATTCTCCCGGAAGGTGCGGTTGAACCGCTCGATATACCCATTCTGCATTGGTTTACCCGGCTGGGTATATTGAATGCTGATTCCTTTATCCGGACACCAATCCTTGAATTCCTTGCTGATAAACTCAGGGCCGTTGTCTACCCGTATACATTCCGGCTTGCCTTGTTCTTTGATACTGCGTTCCAGTATGTGTGTTACTCTGGTGGCAGGCATAGTGTGGGCAGCTTCTACGGTAATCGCCTGCCGGTTAAAATCATCGATAATGTTTAATGTTCTGAACTTCCTTTTACTTGTTAATACGTCACTCATAAAATCCATTGACCACATCTGGCCAGCCCGCTGGGGTACCAGTAAGGGTACTTTTACACGGGCTGGGACACGCCTGCGGACTTTTCGCCTGCGGTTCATACCCAGCAGCCGGTAAACACGTCTTACCCGCTTATAATTCCATTGCAGACCCGCAAGCCGGATCCGGCTGTAATACAGATCCTGGCCCTCGGTGGGATGCTTTTCCGAAAGCTCCAGCAGTTTACTGATGGTTTCTGAATCGTCCCTAACGTTCGTATAATAATACATGGATTTGGGCAGACTGGCTACCCGGCAAGCCCTGCTGATACTTACCGGATAACATTCCTTCAGGTAAGTAACCATGTCTTTGCGCTGGCAGGGCTTTAGAACTTTTTTGTCAGGACGTCTTTGAGCATTCGATTGTCCAGAGCCAGCTCAGCATACATATGCTTAAGCTTCCGGTTTTCTTCCTCCAGCTCTTTGAGCCGAGTGATATCCTGGGTTTCCATTCCGGAATACCTTTTGCGCCAGTTGTAAAATGTGGATTTGTGGATGCCTAGTTCACGGCATAAATCACCCAGCTCGCGGCCACCTTCATATTCCTTGATGGCCTTTACGATTTGTGTTTCGGAGATAATTGACTTCTTCATTTAGACAGTTTAAAGTTACGACTTTTCGTCTTTTAAACAGTCCGGTTTTTAGGAGGGGTTACACTCTATTTCTTTTAATTTCAGTGTATTTCGTTTCCAAAAATGACTGATACACAGATGTTTTAAGTATAATTTTTTACATTAATCTAAGCAATGCCGACTGCGAATGATCACCTTTATCTTGGGTCAGTTGGCCACATCAGTGCGAGACAATTTCTCTCAATGGTCAAACAACTCTGCTATAATTGCTACGGCCGCCAACAAACCCGCAGAAAATTTATTGCAGTTTTAGGAATTGTCGAGGTTAAAAAAATTATTTTTGACCGCTAAGAATTTAGCTGTGCGGAAATATGAATTTAAAAACTAAAGTACTTATCACGGGAGGAGCAGGTTTTATAGGGTCCAACCTTGCCTTAAAGCTTGTAGAAAAAGGGTATGAAGTTACTGTCCTGGATAATTTGTCTCCGCAAATACATGGAGACCAACCCGAAAGGACCTCTCCATTATATCAGAATATTAAGGATAAGGTAAATTTTATCCAGGGGACGGTAACGTCTGAGCAGGATTGGAAAAAAGCACTGGATGGACAGGATATAGTTGTGCATTTTGCAGCTGAGACCGGGACCGGACAATCCATGTACGAAATCCAAAAATATGTAAACACGAACGTAAATGGAACGGCAATCATGCTGGATATTTTGGCGAATCGTTCGCATAAAATAAAAAAAATCATAGTAGCTTCTTCTCGCTCAATTTATGGAGAAGGTAAATATAAGAGTGCTGAATACGGATTTGTTTATCCGGAACACCGGGAAGCGTCATTTATGGATAGAAAGGATTTTGAAGTTAAATATCCCGGATGTCAGTTTTTACGACTTAACGGCTACTGATGAGCAATCAAAAATACACCCGTCTTCGGTATACGGTATCACAAAACAGAATCAGGAGCAAATGATTATGACCGTTTGCCCTACATTTGGAATAGCCGCAGTTGCATTTCGCTATCAAAATGTCTATGGCCCGGGGCAATCGTTGAAAAATCCATATACCGGCATCCTATCCATTTTTTCCACGCAAATAAAAAACGGGAATGCTATAAATATTTTTGAAGATGGGAAAGAATCAAGAGATTTTGTATATATAGATGACGTTGTGGATGCCACAATTCTTGGTATTGAAAAAGATCAGGCCGATGGGGAAATATTTAATGTCGGTACAGGCATACCTATCGATGTGACGACTGTGGCCGATGCCTTAATCCAGAATTATGGTTCGCCGTGCCTGTAAACATTACCGGAAACTACAGATTGGGAGATATCAGACATAATTATGCTGATTTGACCAAGATTAAAACTAAACTGGGATTTAGTCCGAAGTTTAGCTTTATGGATGGTATAGCGGAATTTACAAATTGGGTTAATGAGCCAGCAAATAGAAGCGGATAATTATTCGAAATCTATTGCAGAAATGAAAACCAGGGGATTGTTTAAATAATTCAATAAAAAACCCTTATGGACTTGCCGAGATCAGAAAACTATGATATCTGTAATTATTCCAATGTATAATTCAGAAAACACCATTGTCTAACACGTTGGAATCAGTTCGTAATCAAACTTATAAAGGAAGTATTAGAAATAATAGTAGTAAATGATGGATCGACAGATCAATCCCTGGAAGTAGCGAAAAACTATATTTTTGAACACAACGATTTCACAATGCTACAATAATAATAAACCGAACGGTGGCGTTTCCTCAGCCAGAAACGAAGGTTTGAAGAGGTCGAGCAGGGAATTATATAGCTTTGTTGGATTCAGATGATGAATGGGCGCCGACCAAATTGGAGCGGCAAATGCAGGTACTAAAAGATAATCCATATATTGACTTTTTGGGGACCACGAGGAATAATGAATATTTCAGAATGGTATTGTGGAAGCGTTTACATTTGTTGACAAAAATTACACCGCGATTTTTATTAGTAAAATTCATTTTTGTTGTCCCAACAGTGATTTTCAAATCTAATATTATCAGCGAGGTTGGATATTTTGATGAGAACCAAAGATTTGCCGAGGAAGGCGATTATTTTATCAGAATAGCAAATAAATACAATTGTTACCTTTTGAATGAAAGTCTGGTGATTACGGGGTCCGGGAAACGCTCATTTTGGGGCTTCAGGCTTATCGGGTAATATTAAAGAAATGGAGAAGGGTGAGCTAAAGAATATACAACGGGCATATCGAATGCAAATTGTGAATCGGGTTGAATACTGCCTGGTTGTAGTGTTCTCTTTATTGAAATATTTAAGGAGGTTATTTGTTGTAAAATTATTAAAGTAGATGTATAAACGCTATGGCTTGATCGGATGTATTAGAATTATCGGATCGATTTTATTTACCAAATTGTTTTTTCCTCAAGCGCGATTAATTCGTTTGCCATTTGACATAAGAAATAAAAAGTTTATTCAAATTGGCAAGTCATTTTACCACCGGGTTCGGATGCAGAGTTGAAGCGTTTCCCTTATCACAAGATAAATTCAAAAATTATTATTATCGGTGAAAACGTGGAGATTAATGACTTCGTGCATATTGCAGCAGTACAAAAAATAGTTATCGGAAATAATACCTTAATTGCCAGTAAAGTATTTATATCTGACCATAATCACGGCGCCTATTCAGGATCTGGCCAAGAAAGTCCCTTAATTAATCCAAAGTTACGAAAAGCAGCCGCCAAAGAAGTCAATATCGGGGAGAATGTATGGATAGGAGAGAATGTCTGTGTGCTGCCTGGAATAACAATTGGTTCAGGAAGCGTTATCGGCGCGCTGTCGGTTGTTACCAAAGATATACCTCCAAATTCTATCGCTGTGGGGAATCCTGCAAAAGTAATTAAGACCTATGATTTTCAATCGAACAGCTGGGAGCCTGCTGCGAATAGTTCAATAAATAAATCTACATGAATCTGACAGCATCTATCGTTTTATTCAAAAATGAACGAGAAGTTTTAATTAAGGCCATCAGTAGTTTTTTATCAGATGAAATGCCGGTTAAGCTATATCTGATTGACAATTCTCCCACTGATGATCTAAAAGATATTCAAGTAAGTGATGCCATTGAATATATTCATAACTCCTCTAATATCGGGTTCGGCGCCGGTCATAATATTGCCATCAATAAGGCTATAAGCAATAAATCAAGTTACCATTTTATCGTGAATCCTGACACTTATTTTGAGGGGGGGGCAATTAAATCAATGGTGGAATATATGGCAATGAATCCGGCCATAGGTATGTTAATGCCGGAGATCCTTTATCCCGATGGCAGTGTTCAATATTTGCCTAAATTATTACCAAGTCCGTTAAATATTTTGCTCAGAAAATTCAACGGCAAATTAGGCTCTATTTCAGGGGATTACAGAAAAATACGAAATGCGTTTTGTCCCACGCAGAAAAATCTATAAGGCACCCGTTCTTTCCGGCTGTTTTACCCTATTGAATTTGAAGGCTATTAAAGAGGTCGGTGCTTATGATGATAAATATTTCATGTATTTTGAAGATTGGGATTTATCAAGAAGAGTTGCAAAGCACTATGATACGAGTGTATTTCTCCGCAAGTCTCGGTATTTCATGGGTACGATTCTGGTGCGAATAAAAGCTTTCGATTGTTTAAGATTTTTCTAAAATCAGCATTTCATTATTTTAATAAATGGGGTTGGTGCTTTGACCATGAAAGAAACAAATTAATAAAGAAACGCTACTCCAATTTAAAGATTAATGTAGACTATGCGTTGTCGAAGGGATAAAGCATAAAAGCTGAAAAACGGAACCGGGGAGCTCCAAAAATCGCTCGGGGCTGGGTTCTTCACATCCAAGTGCCTTTCCCGTCTCGAACGCACGATGCCTCGTTCTTCATTTCAAATGGTATTATAGGTAATTACCGCTTTGGCCAAGATTATTCTACATCCCAAAAGAGATTATTCGTCTTTATTGGGTTTTTTGTACATATGAGGGTTTTTTTCAACCATTCCTTTCTTAAATACCTTCCTGATACCTGATCTTATGGAATTGTCCGCTCTCAATATCACATCAACAGCTTTTTGCTCAGGACGACCTCTGAAAGAAGTAACGTGAAACTCATCAGTTACTAACAACGGTTCATCGGCAAAATAATAATTCGAAACGCAACATCTTATTCTATCGATATTAACTGGGCTAACAGAGTGCCAAGAAGCGTTGTGAGTTGCCATGATTGCGAGGCGATTAAATTTACTATGTATTGTTATTTGCTGGCCTTTTACCCCCTCAGGCCAAAGTTCTAGATTACCACCGTTTTCAACATTCCAATCCGGAGTAACATAATAGAGCAAATTTAAAATTCTCCACAAATTTCTATCTTTATCATGAGAGTTATCTAAATGCGGATTCAAATAATTTTCATGACCCATCATTGAAATTCCGCCTGCATATAAATGGCTGTCTGGTAACGGATTATCAATTTTGCAGATTCTGCCAATAAGGCTCACGATCCGTTCATCCTGAAAAGCATAAATAATCTCCTCTAATATTGGGTCATATTTATCCATTTGGGCAGCAATATATTTGTATTCTCTTAAGCTTCTTTTTAAAGTAGTTTGTTCAGGTTTTGGAAATCTTTCATAAACATATGTAGCTATATGTTCTGGCAACAGATCATCAATAAAAAAATAACCGATCTTGCCTTTTGAATCATCAAATTGTTTTTTTGCGGTTTCTTCCATTGCTGCCAGTTTTGAATAAATCAAATCAGCGAGCGATTCTCTTGTTAAAGTTTCCATATTAAGGCTTAAGAATGTATATTAAATAATAGTGAAGGAACATCTATTGCATCTATCATAAGACTTTGATCAGACCAATAATACAATAACATCATTTTCCTTAATACACTAAAATTTTCGTCGGGTAAATTTATCGAAAATTACGAGTTTTACAAATTAGCCCCCGGGGTTCTCAGGATACCTAGTTATATTTACATCTAACATTCTGAATTGTTGGTAAACATTTGGCCCCTGATTCCATTTGCTGATTATTTCCAATCATTTATAAATGGCAATTTCGTCGTATGTGCTAACATTTATTAAAGGAGGGATCAAAGGGGATAACGTGAAAATAAATTCGATTTTTTAAATAATTTTGTAATGCCTTCTGTGAAAATGGAAGGCTTTACTATTTTATTGCTATGGAAGAGCAAAACGAAAATCAATTAAATATCGAGCTTTCTGAAGAAACTGCAGAAGGCGTTTATTCAAACCTGGCAATTATTACCCACTCAAATTCTGAGTTTGTGATTGATTTCATTCGTGTGATGCCGGGCATTCCAAAAGCTAAAGTAAAGTCAAGGATCATTTTGACACCCGAACATGCCAAACGACTGGTACTGGCCATGCAGGAAAATATTGAGAAATTTGAAGCCGTTAATGGTAAAATAAAAACGCAATCGGAACCTACCGGTTTTCCTATGAATTTTGGCGGAACAATGGGCCAAGCTTAATCATAAAGCAATTCCAGGCAAGCATTTGTCTAAATCTTCAGGTTAAATTTTTTAAGTGGGGGATCAAAAAGTACAGATTTTCTCCAGAATTTTTTGTCACTTTTAATTACTGATTTATGCGTAGTCGAAACAATTGCGGCTCCTGCTGGTTAAATTACGTAATATCTTGGTGCGGAGGATTAAATAGTGGACTGATTTTTGCTGAAGAAGATATTGCTTTATAGTTAATCTAACAAATTACCTTTTTGCCGTTTCAAATGGAACTAAATAGGAATGTTCTTCAATTCGTATGTTTTAGGTCACCTTATGGAGGTAGCTTTTTTAAATCGTTATTGAGGCTCGAACGAACCCTCAAAAATGATGGCACCGACATGGTATACCTTTTTCACGAAGATACTTCAGACATTGATTGGGTACGTGACCTGATCAGCGAGGGAAAAAATATCTATTTTTTAAGTGGCAATTTTTTCAGCGATATTTTCTTAATTAGAAACATACTTGTCAAACACCACATAAAGTATGTTCACACCCATTTTTCCGGCACAAAGTATTTTTTCATGTTCAAAATTGCCAAACAGTTGTATGGAAAAAATCTGCTTATCATACGACATTTGCGCAACCATGATCAGCCAAGAGGATTCATCGGGGAAAATCTAAAGAAAGCACTAAGCCATATTGACCTTTACATTGGTTGCAGCGAATCCGTTGCGATCGAATACCGGAAAAATTTCGGTCTCAAAAACGGCCAGGTTACGTTCGTTACCAATGCGATTGATTTTGGTCGACTAAATAAGTATGACGAATTAAAAAGGGAAGATTTTCAGATAAATTCGCAATCTACCGTATTTCTTATGTTCGGTTTCGACTATTATAGAAAGGGTGTCGATGTGGTATTAGAAGCGATGAGTAACCTGGTGGAACAGGGTTACCAGGTTTCATTATTATTAAGTTTATCTGTAAATACAGAATCCATCGAGTCAAAAATCCTGGATCGTTTTCAGGAGATGCCGCAATGGCTGAAAATATTGAAACCACGGGAGGACATTGCCTCTTACTATAAATTGTGTGATTTCTTTATTTCCGCTAGCCGGGAGGAAGGATTTTGCAACGCATTGGTAGAGGCCGCATATTGCGAAAGACCGATCATTACCAGTGATATTCCGGGGCCAAATTCGTTGAACATCCCGCATACACGTAAGTTTCCATCCGAAAACATTGCTGAATTAAAGAAAGAAATGCTATTTCTGATGTCGCTTTCCGACGAGCATAAGAGGCGGATCATTGACGATCAAAAAGCTTATGTTGTCAAATCCTTTGATCTGAATTCCTGGGCGCGACAGATTTCGAGCATCTATAAAAACCTTGGGAATGATCATAGCGGCCAGGTGCATCATGCCGGCGCCAGTGTTGGTGAATACCAGGTAATCAAATAATAAGTCCCTGATATTTATAGTTTCACTCTCTCTTTTTTTGCCTATTTTTACGTCCTGAATCATTAAAGTATACAATATCCTTACGGGATACCTATGGAAAAAGATGCAAAAATATACATTGCAGGGCACAGGGGTATGGTCGGATCTGCACTATACCGCAAATTGCAAAAAGAGGGTTTTAGCAATTTCGTTACCCGGATATCGACGGAGCTCGATTTGCGTGTTCAAAGCGATGTAGCGCAATTTTTTCAGCTGGAAAAACCAGACTATGTATTTCTGGCTGCGGCAAAGGTGGGCGGCATTGTTGCCAATAATACTTACAGGGCTGAGTTTCTTTATGAGAACCTGCAGATACAGAATAATGTGATCCATTCGTCCTATTTGAATGGTGTGAAAAAATTGATGTTTCTGGGATCGAGCTGTATTTACCCCAAATTGGCTCCCCAGCCATTGAAAGAAGAATACCTGCTTACCGGACTTTTGGAACCTACCAATGAGCCTTATGCCATCGCTAAAATAGCAGGAATTAAGATGTGTGATGCTTATCGTGCACAATATGGCTGCAATTTTATTTCTGTAATGCCGACCAATTTATACGGTTATAATGACAATTATCATCCGGAGAATTCACATGTGCTGCCTGCATTAATTCGCCGGTTTCATGAAGCGAAAGTGAATGGCCTTGCTGCGGTGACCATCTGGGGCACCGGTTCTCCAAAACGTGAATTCTTATTTGCGGATGATCTGGCTGAAGCCTGTTACTACCTGATGCAGAATTATAATGAGGAGGGACTTGTTAATATTGGCACGGGTGAAGATATATCAATCAGTGACCTGGCTATAATGATTAAGGATGTTACAGATTACCACGGTGAAATAAAGTTTGACACCACGAAGCCTGATGGCACGCCACGCAAATTGATGGATGTTTCAAAATTACATAGTAAAGGCTGGCGGCACCAGGTTGAACTAAAGGATGGCATCAGGTTAGCTTACCAGGATTTTTTAGCGCATCAGGCAAAATTAGTTTCCAGTTAAATCCCCTACTAAAATTTTTATGAATATCGAATCTACCTCTCTTGAAGGTTGTGTTATTATTAAGCCATCTGTTTTTGGTGATGAACGAGGCTGCTTTTTTGAAAGTTTCAATCAAAAGAAATTTGAGGACGCTCACCGGAAACGATACCGTATTCGTTCAGGACAATCAGTCTTACTCGACTAAAGGCGTCCTTCGCGGCCTTCACCTGCAAAAAGGATGCCTCGGCTCAGGCTAAACTGGTCAGAGTGGTAAAAGGCGAAGTTTTGGACGTGGCAGTCGACCTGCGGAGCGGTTCGGCAACTTATGGCAGGCATTTCGGAATAAGGCTTTCTGACAGTAATAATTTGCAGCTTTTTATTCCGCGGGGTTTCGCGCATGGCTTTGTTGTATTGAGCGATGATGCCATATTTCAGTACAAATGCGATAATTATTATGATAAAGGATCGGAGGGAGGCTTGCATTATTCCGATCCCGCCCTGGACATCGACTGGATTCTTCCCCTGGGGCAAATAATCGTTTCACCTAAAGATATCGAGCTTCCTTACATGGATAACATGGGCGAGCTGGGTTTTTAAATCTATCATATGAATCAAATTGTAGTTTTTGGAGCTTCGGGTCAATTGGGGCAATGTTTAAAAACGGCCGCAGAGGCCAGGGGCCTTACCCATATTTATTTCCCTGTCGAAAGTGAGGCAGATATCCTTAATAAAGAGGCGCTAAGAAAGGTTTTCGAAGCCTATAAACCTGCCTGGTGCATCAACTGCGCTGCGTACACTGCTGTAGACAAGGCTGAAGACGAACAGGATCTTGCCAGAAAGATAAACAAAACAGGAGCAGAGAATCTAAGTGCGCTCTGCCGGGAATATGACTCAGTGCTCATCCATACTTCTACTGATTTTGTCTTTAAAGGAGACAAGCCTGCTCCGCTAAATGAGGGTGATATGACCCAGCCCATAAATATTTACGGATTAACGAAACTGGAAGGCGAGCAGCAGGTGGTCAGCATAATGGAGAAGTACTTTATTTTACGCACCAGTTGGCTATACTCTGAGTATGGGAACAACTTTGTTAAAACCATGCTAAAACTGGGGAGCGAAAGAGACGAATTAAAGGTAATAGCCGATCAGACGGGTACCCCAACCTATGCAATGGATCTGGCCGCTTGCATTTTGCTGATCATCGCTGAAGGTAGCACCGCCTATGGCACCTATCATTACAGTAATGAAGGCGTAGCATCATGGTATGATTTTGCGAAAGCTATTTTTGATATTTCGGAAACGACGGTAAAGATATTTCCGATTAAAACCTCTGAATACCCTACACGCGCCATCAGGCCCGCTTACTCGGTTATGGATAAAGCAAAAATAAAGCGGACTTTTGGAATAGAAATCCCATATTGGCGCGATAGTTTGATTACTTGTATTGGTAAACTTAAATCACTATGAAAGGAATAATTTTGGCGGGCGGCTCAGGAACACGGCTTTTCCCGATTACAAAAGCCATCAGCAAACAGCTGATGCCTATTTATGATAAACCTATGATCTATTATCCGCTGTCAGTTTTGATGATGGCCGATATAAGTGAAATCCTGATTATCACCACTCCCGAAGATAGTGAAAGCTTTAAAAGATTGCTCGGTGACGGACACGAACTTGGCTGTAAGTTTGAATATGCAATTCAGGCAGTACCTAACGGGCTGGCACAAGCCTTTGTAATAGGCGAGCATTTTATCGGCGACGATAAAGTCGCGCTGATACTGGGCGACAATATTTTTTACGGCACCGGCTTTGGCGAACTAATAAAGGGATTTAATGATGTCGACGGCGCCGCTATATTTGCTTATAAAGTATCTGACCCGGAAAGGTATGGCGTTGTTGAGTTTGACAGCGAGTACAGAGCTTTGTCAATCGAAGAAAAGCCATTGAAACCCAAATCATCCTATGCCGTGCCCGGCCTGTATTTTTATGATAACCAGGTGGTGGATATCGCAAAAAATATTAAACCATCTCCACGCGGGGAATATGAGATCACCGATGTGAACAGGGTTTACCTCGAGAATAAAAGGCTGCACGTTGGCGTGATGGATCGCGGGACCGCATGGCTGGATACAGGAACTTTTGACTCGCTCAGTGATGCGACTGAATTTGTAAGGGTAATTGAAAAGCGGCAGGACACCAAAATCGGCTGCATTGAAGAAGTTGCCTTTCGTAATGGATTTATTAACCGCACGCAATTAAGTGTACTTGCCGAACGGTATATCAAAAGTGGTTATGGTGAGTATTTGAAGAATTTGCTTCAGTGATCTAATTCCCCAAGAATGTGGCCGACCAGATCAGCTTGGTCGGCCGTATACCATATTATTTCCTTATCTTTTCTGAACCAGGTCAGTTGCCGTTTGGCAAAGCGTCTGGTGTTTTGTTTGATCAGCGAAATTGCCCTATCCTGATCAGTTTTCCCGTCAAAATAATCAAACAGCTCGCTATATCCAACCGTATTTAATGTGTTCAGATGCCGGTACGGCAATAGCGATCGCACTTCCTCGACCAGGCCCTGCCGGGTCATATCATCCACACGGCTGTTGATGCGCTCATACAATACTTCTCTAGGGAGGTCCAGGCCTATTTTTATAATGTTAAAGGGTCTTTTTTGGGGCTCGGCTTTATGATAGAACGAAAAGGGCTTGCCGGTAGCTTCAAAGACCTCCAGGGCTCTGATCAGGCGTTGGGGATTGTTCAGGTCCACCTGCCTGTAATAAACGGGGTCGGCTTGCCGGAGCTTCTCCTGTAAGAATTGAATTCCATTTTCTGCAAACTCTGTATTTAGTCGTTGCCTAATTGCGGTATCGGCAACAGGCAGATCGTCAAATCCTCTGGTTATGGCCTGAATGAACAGGCCCGAGCCTCCTGCCATCACCACTTGATCATGCGTTTTGAAGAGCTCATTTAGCAACTCCAGGCTCTCCTTTTCAAAATCGCCGACGGTGAAATTTTCGGTAATAGAATGCGAGTTAACAAAATAATGTTTTACGGCAGCTAATTCTTCCATATCCGGCTTTGCTGTGCCTATGGTCATCTCCCGATAAAATTGCCGTGAATCTGCCGAAATGATCACCGTCTGCAACTGCGTAGCCAGTTTTATCGCGATGGCCGTTTTACCCACAGCAGTAGGGCCCGCAATTACAATTAGCGTTTTTGAAGATTGATGGTTCATGGGTTTTGCCTTTTATCCAGGATACAATGAAAATGAACCATCAAACGGGGCTAATTAGTAATCGTCTCCGTGGTGGGGGTGGCTTTCATCCTCAAACCCTTCATTATCGGAAAATTCATCCCCGAATTCATCTTCCTCCTCATCCTCTCCTTCAAGATTTTCATGTTCATCAGTCTCCACGTCGTCCACTCCGGTTTCCAAAACTTCTGAAAAACCTTCATCCGCGTCTTCGGGTGTAAACTCCATTTCGTTCAGGAAGTCGAAATCTTCACTGGCCGGCGGCAGTATAGTAGGATTAAATACATTGCCAAACTGTTTGGGGGCCTCACCGACAGATTTGATTATAGCCGGATAGTTTGTGCCCGGCGTTTCCTCCAATATGATTTTAATCAGCTCAACATGAAAATCAAAAGGACGGTCGAAATTAAATGTGTAATAAAATTTTTGATGAGGATCGTCAATACGACTGCTCAATTTTACTTTGTCCATCAACTCTACGCCCCGGTCAATCCTACGCTGATTGGGTAAATAAGTGATCTCCTCTCCCTTTATCCATTGATCATTACTGATATAGAAAGAAGAAGGAAATTCGGCATTATAACCGGTTGAATGATGAATTGCGCGATGAAGATCTTCGAAAGTTTGATTTGATTTAACATCAATCTCCCGAATTACATCATCGTAATCTTCAAAAGTAACCCTGAATCTGTATAGTGCCATTGTATGTAGATAGTTTTACAAAATTAGTGTTTTAATTTAAAATGTGTTTGCCACAACTTTTAAGCCAATTTCTTCACCTTTTCTTATAGTAAAATCAAGTGCCGCCTCGCGGGAGTTCGGAATTTCGCCTTCAAGTATCGCTTCGCGTATCTGGTTTTTAATAATTCCTACTTCACGGCCTTCTTTTAAGCCAAAAATATGCATAATATCCAGCCCGGTAACGGGAGGCTGCCAGTTGCGAATTTTATCGCGCTGCTCAACATCTTTTAATTTTTGTCCGACCAGTTCGAAATTTTTCCTGTATTTTTTTACTTTGTATTCATTTTTTGTGGTGATGTCTGCTTTACACAACAACATTAGTGCATCAATGTCGTCGTTTGCGTCAAATAATAATCTACGGACAGCTGAATCGGTTACCACATCCTGCGCCAAAACAATGGGGCGCAAATGAAGCTGTACCATTTTTTGTACAAACTTCATTTTTTCATTTAAGCGGCAATTTAAATTCAGCAAAGATCTTTGGCACCATACGGGCGCCTTTGTCCTCGTGTCCATGAAATGTCCATCCGTGTCCCGGCTCAAAGCGTTTGGTGGGTGGTTTTGCAATATCATGCAAAATAGCGGCCCAGCGCAGCCAAAGGTCATCACTGGCAGCAGCCACATTGTCTAATACCTGCAGGGTGTGATAAAAATTATCCTTGTGGCCTTTGCCATCAATATAATCGACGCCATGCAGGTTGACCATCAATGGGAATATCTTGTGCAGCAGGCCTGTGTCGAACAAGTAATTAAACCCGATAGAGGGTTTTGGCGACAGGATTATCTTATTCAGTTCCTCCGTAACGCGCTCCCTTGAGATGATGGCAATCCGCTCAACATTCTGTTTTATTGCTTCTATGGCAACCGGATCGATATCAAAATTAAGCTGAGAAGCGAAACGAATGGCACGCAACATGCGCAGCGGATCATCCGAGAATGTTTCAACCGGGTCCAGGGGTGTCCTGATCATTTTTTGCTCCAGATCCCTAACACCGTCAAAAGGGTCGATAAGCTGGCCAAGTTGGGCCTCGTGCAGCGCTATTGCCAGCGCATTAATGGTGAAATCCCGCCGTTTCTGGTCATCTTCCAGAGTTCCGTTCTCCACGATAGGTTTACGCGAATCAGCCCGATACGATTCCTTACGTGCCCCGACGAATTCAACCTCGATATCCTGGTAACGAAGCATAGCTGTGCCGAAGTTTTTAAAAACGGACAGTTTGGTTTTTAATTTTTTTGCGACAGCCTCTGCAAAGGTGATCCCATTGCCAATAACGACGATGTCAATATCCTTTGAGGGGCGACCCAGCAACAGGTCGCGCACGAAGCCGCCAATCACATAAGCCTGCACGTGATGTTCGGCCGCTGCGCGGGTTAATACTGAAAAGAGCGGATGTTGCAGGTGCTGTTTCATAGGGTACGCTTTGCTGCCGCAAAGCATAATGATTAAAATTTATTACAAAAATCGTAATTAGTAGGGAAAACCATAAACAAATTTAGCGGCGGAGAAATTCAAAGCGGCCGTCGGGGGCTAACCGCATTATGGTAGATGGCTTTTTTCTTGCCATATCGTGCTGCTCGAGGTCGACTACATAGTCAACTCCGTCAATGATCTCGCTGCTAATTTCTCCAAAATTTTGCGGTGATGGCTTGCCCGCTTATATTGGCTGATGTTGAAACCAGGGGTTTTCTCAGGCGCTGTATAAGCTGCTGGCAGAAATCATGTTTGGCTACCCGCACCCCAATACTCCCATCTTCACTGATCAGCGCCGGCGAAATGTTTTTAGCCCCAGGCATCACCAGCGTGAGCGGGTTTTCGGCGTATTCTATCAGCTCATAAGCGACCGGCGGCACTTCCTTGACATAACTCTCCAGTTTGTTTTCGGTATCCAATAAAATGATCATGCTTTTGGCTTCATCCCGCTTCTTAAGCTGGTATATTCTTTTGATGGCCTCGGTGTTGGTCGCCTCACAGCCGATACCCCATATGGTATCGGTAGGATACAGGATAATTCCTCCTTCCTGTATGATTTTTAAAGCTTTGGCAACTTCGTCTTTAAGCATGGTTCAAATATCGGCTTAGTGCGTTAACAATTTCCATTTCGTCTAATAATTCCATACATCTGGGTATGCCATATAGTTTGCAGGTGTTTCTTATGCATGGCTCACATTCCAGTTTGCCTGCGCGTAATACGGTCAGCATTTGTATATTATAAGGGGCGGTATTGCGCTCGTCACCTGCGCCGAAGAGCACAATGGTCGGAACGCCCAGGCTATTGGCCAGGTGAGCCGGGCCTGAGTCAGTGGTCAGCATCACTTTTGCTGAACCCATCAAACGACATAATTCCTCCAGATTAGTTTTTCCGGCATAGTTTTCGATTCGGGCCGGACTTTCAGCGCCCCTCAATAGTTCGTCCACAAACGGCTTTTCCTTCGGAGAGCCGATTATTATAAATTCGGCATCTTTAAATGTACCGGTAAGCACATTAATTAGTTTTCTTCCTTTATCAACAGGCATTCTCCTGGAAATAGCCTCTGAATTAAAATTCAATATCACCCGTTGCCGTCTCACGGTTTCTTTGATATCTAATTTAACCAATCGCTCGCTGATTTTTTTCCCGGAAAACTGTTCCAGTAATGAAATATATTCATCAGTACGATGCAGGTTGGCTTGTTTCTTGTAACTGTTCGTCAATAAAAAGAAACGGCCCTCCTTGCCATGTCCGATCCTTTTTTTTGCTCCAGTAGCCAAGCCCATTACTGCAGAAGAAAGCGAATCCGGCAAACAAAAGAACAGGTCGTACTTTCCAGTCCGGAATTTTTTCCCGAATTGGTAAACACCGTTTAAGCCCTTATATTCCTGTTTGGAAAATGAATGTACGTTATGAAGCCCCGGCATTAGTGCGGCTACGCCGCTTAATTCTTTTTTTATGATTACCTCGATCTGTGCATGAGGATAAATCTGCGCTACCGCCCTGACGAAGGCAGAACTCATCACCACGTCGCCAAGCCAGTTAGGCAGCCTTATCAGTATCTTCATTTAAAGAGATTTTTGCGTGTCTTCCGTAGCTACGACGTTCCTCGAGAAATTCCACATATGTGAATTATACGGCTACATTATTTTCCCTTAACGCATCGTTCAAAGACGTCTTTTTATCGGTTGATTCTTTTCTTTTTCCGATAATTAATGCACATGGAACTTGAAAATCGCCTGCCGGGAATTTTTTGGTGTATGAGCCAGGGATAACCACCGAGCGTTCAGGCACAATGCCCTTGTATTCGGTACGTTCCGGTTTTGTAACATCAATAATTTTAGTAGAGGCAGTTAACACCACATTGGCTCCTAAAACTACTTCTTTTTCCAGGTGTACACCTTCAACCACTATGGCGCGTGAACCAAGGAAACAGTTATCCTCAATGATCACAGGAGAAGCCTGTACGGGTTCGAGAACGCCGCCGATACCAACGCCGCCGCTTAAATGACAATGTTTTCCAATCTGGGCACAGGAACCTACTGTGGCCCATGTATCAACCATGGTTCCTTCATCAACATATGCACCTATATTTACATATGAGGGCATCATGATCACCCCTTTTGCCAGGTAAGCTCCATAACGCGCAATAGCATGGGGCACTACGCGGACCCCTGTTTTTTTATAATCGGTTTTGAGCTTCATTTTGTCATGAAAAACAAAAGGGCCCACCTCAATTTCTTCCATTTGTCTGATCGGGAAATAAAGGATCACTGCCTTTTTTATCCAATCGTTGGTATGCCAGCGGTGGCCTATGGGTTCAGCCACCCTTAATTCTCCCCTGTCAAGGCGTTGTATGACCGTTTCTATAGCAGTGGTATAGTCGTGATTGATCAGCAGGTTTCTGTCTTCCCAAACCTCTTCTATCAGCTTTTTAAGATTTTGCATCGGTAAATTAAAAGTTTTGACAAATTAAAGGATTTTAAGTGGAGATTTGTTTCCTATAATTGATGTATCGGGACAAATCATTGATCGGCGAGGGGTATGAATAAATAGCCTGGTCATATTGATAAGTTGGATTTTCGACGAATTGTTGGATCTTATTAAGAAAGGAATTATAAATGCCTGAAAAAGAGAAGTTAAGAATAGATAAGTATTTGTGGGCCATCAGGATATTTAAGACACGTTCTCTGGCAACGGAAGCTTGCAAAGCGGGCAGGGTAAAGCTGGCGGGACAAAATATAAAACCTGCTCACGAAGTAAAGATTGGCGAGGCCTACCAGGTTTCCAAGGGAATAGAAAGGAAGGTGATCAGGGTACTGGGACTTTTAGAGAACCGTCTGGATGCAAAAAGTGTTGCACCGTTTTATGCTGATGAGACACCGATTGAGCAAACCCATGGGTTTAAGTCAATGTTTCACGCGCCAATGCTAAAGAGAGACCGCGGAACGGGACGCCCTACAAAACGGGACAGGCGGGAAATCGACGATCTGCATACGGATTTTTTCGATAAGGAACCCGATAAATAGGAGGCCCGCAGAAGGATCTCATGGGGGGCCTGTCAGTTAGATCAGAAAAGTACGGTGCCGTTTATTGTTTTATTCATAAATTTGACGGTTTGAGCCGCAACCGCTTTTGAATGTCAGATAATAAGCTATTTTTTGTAGTCTCCGTAGATTGGCTATTGCTTCCTGGCATGCCTGCAGCTTTGTCTGCCAGGAAATTCCGGCCAGTTTTGTCAGGACGGTCGTACACTCATCATTTAACTAAAATTGATCAATGAGGATTTTAATGTCCGGCGCCAGCGGCTTTGTAGGTAAAAACCTGACAGCTTATTTGGAAGGTATGGGGTACCAGATTACAGCCATTTCACGTAACCCTGCTACAGAAAATCAAATAAGCTGGGAACAGGTTTTTAGTGATCGTTTGCATGCAGATGTGTTTCTGCATCTTGCCGGCAAGGCGCATGATTTGAAAAATGCGAAGCGATGCAAAGGAGTATTTTACCGTAAATACGGAGCTTACAATGCGCCTGTTCAACCTGTTTTTGCAAAGTGGTGCCAGAGATTTTTTGTATATAAGCAGCGTTAAAGCGGTAGCCGATTCGGTTAGCGGCGTGCTGGATGAAAGGGCGACGCCCGATCCTAAGACGCCGTACGGGAAATCAAAATTAAAGGCAGAAGAATATCTCCAAAGCCAGAAACTGCCTGAAAACAAGCGTTTGTTCATTCTACGGCCCTGTATGATCCATGGCCCGAACAATAAAGGAAACTTGAATTTACTTTACAGGTTTGCAAAAAAAGGCATACCCTATCCCCTGGCGTCCTTTGAAAATAAACGTTCCTTTTTATCTATTGACAACCTGAATTTTGTAATTGAAAAACTTATAAATGAGACCGCAGTTGCCGGTGGCGTATATAATGTGGCCGATGATGAACCGCTGTCAACCAACAGGGTAATTACATTATTTAACGAAATTCTGGGGAAAAAGAACCGCCTGTGGAAGGTAAATCCTTTCATCATTAAAGCATTGGCCGGCCTGGGGGATAAAATCAAATTGCCTTTGAATTCCAGCCAATTACAAAAGCTGACAGAAAGCTATATCGTATCCAATGATAAAATAAAACAGGCATTGAGCATTAGCCGGTTGCCGGTAACATCTTCCGAAGGTCTGAAATCCACTATTAAGAGTTTCGTTCACAATAATAACCCATGATATACCTGTCACTAATCATACTTTTTTATGCCGGCATGCTGGCCTACTTTCGCATAGCAGATCGCCATAATATTATCGATCATCCAAACGAACGGAGTTCTCATGTTGAAATTACCATAAGGGGCGGAGGGACTGTGTTTTTACTTGCGGCTATTTGTGCAGTAGTCCTGCATCGGGATTGCTGGTTGCCGGTAACCGGAATCTTGATTATCGGGATAATAAGCTTTCTGGATGATGTTTATACGCTTTCAAGTGGTCTAAGATTATTATTTCATCTGCTGGCAGTTACCATAATGTTCCAGTATTTGGACATTTTTCATATTGAACCGGTTTATGTCTGCTTGCTGCTGTATATCATGGTGATCGGAGTTATTAATATGTATAATTTTATGGATGGGATTAACGGAATTACCGGCGTCTACAGCCTGGTGGTACTTATAGGACTCCAGTACGTTAATTTGAATAAGGTCCCCTTTATTCAGGCTGACATGATCTGGCTGCCCATTGTGGCCTGTGGCATTTTTCTGTTTTTTAATTTCAGAAAAAAAGCCAGGTGTTTTGCTGGCGATGTGGGCAGTGTGACCATTGCGTTTTGGATCATTCTGCTGTTGGTTAAACTCATTACCGAGACACATAATTGGTCGTACATCCTTTTTCTGGTGGTTTACGGAGTGGATTCTCTGCTAACTATTACGCACCGTCTTTTGCTCAGGCAAAATATTTTTAAGGCTCACCGTCTGCATTTCTATCAGATTCTGGCCAACGAACAGCAATTTGCTCATATAGGCATAGCATCAGGCTATGCTTTGCTGCAGGGTGTTATTATCGTGTTTATCATCAATGATCCCAGTCCCGCCTTTTCCAGCTGGTTTATGATCACCGTTATTCCTTTATCGGTCCTTTATATTTCTTTAAAGCCGTTTCTTATCAAAAAAAGGTTTTCGCAATAAAACATATATTAGAAAAATTCATTGCATTCTTTTAGTTATACGCAAAACATTTACTGTCACATACTTGTTGGTTCAGGTAGGTAATTATTATTTTTAGGGAGTCAAACAACATAAAGAATAATAGCAGGATTTGAGGCTTCGATTTAATCCCAACAGAAATAATACATTGGGAACTAGTTAATTTTATTACTTTTGTATGTTTGAATGTAAAGAACATTTACTAAACTTACTTCATCTACTAACCTTACTTCATGAAAAGATATTTATTATTTACCAAGGTGGTTCCGCGATGGTTAATAATGCTTGTTGATCTATCCATTGTCATCTGGTCTTTTTCAGCTTCGTACTTTATAGTTGAGCGTTTCGAGTTTGTGAATATTCTGCGCGGGTATTTTTTTATGTACACGGGCTTATACAGTGCCATTGCAGCGATGGTAATGTATGCAATGCGTATTCATATAGGTCTCATACGATATTCAAATACGCGCGATGTACTTCGGATTTTCAGTTCGGCGTTTTTATCTAGCCTATTATATTTATTGATAATTAATGTATGGGTTGTAAATGTGCTTCATGTTAATCTGGTCACCATCAACCTTGTTTTACTAATCAATTTTTCTGTATCAAGTACCTTATTGATCTTACTGCGTACTACGGTAAAAAGTATATTTTTTTTCCTGAATAATAACTCGAATGCCAAAAGAACGGTGGTATTGATTTATGGATCTGACAATAACGCCGTTTTGGTAAAGCAGGCGCTTGAAGCAAGTTCAAATACCAATTTTTCGGTAGTTGGATTTGTAGATGAAGGGAGTAAAAAGATTGATAAGGAAATCCAGCAGGTCAGGGTTTATCACATTGATAAGCTGGCAAAGTTAAAAGAGAAATACAATGTAGATAAGCTGATCATTATGAACCACAATCTTAATGAGCAGGCTAAGAAAAATGCACTTGAAAATTGCCTGACATTAGGTGTACAGGTTCTTACTGTACCTCCTTCTGATCAGTGGATCTACGGAAAGCTCAACCTTCAGCAGATCAAAGACCTCAAAATCGAGGATCTGCTGCAACGCAAACCGATACAACTGGCCAACGATAAGATATCTGCCGATCTGCGCGGAAAACGTGTTCTGATTACAGGTGCGGCAGGGTCCATCGGATCTGAGATCGTGCAGCAGGTGCTGACTTATAAGCCTGCGATGGTAATTTTATGCGACCAGGCAGAATCTCCCCTGCATGAGATGAAATTAGAAGTGGAAGAGAAGTTTCCGAATGTTCCCAGTAAGATCGTTATTGCGGATGTCCGTAATTACCAGCGGATGCATAAACTGTTCTCCGACAATCTACCTGAGGTTGTTTTCCATGCCGCGGCCTACAAGCATGTGCCGATGATGGAAGAAAATCCATCCGAAGCCGTATTGGCCAACGTATTGGGTACCAAGAATGTGGCAGACCTTTCTGTAAAATTCGGTATCAGGAAATTTGTGATGATCTCTACGGACAAGGCGGTCAATCCTTCAAATATCATGGGTACGACCAAGCGGATTGCTGAAATATACATTCAGTCGCTTAAAGACAGTCCGATGAATAATCGCCAGGGTATTCCATCCACATGTTTCATTACCACCCGCTTTGGAAACGTCCTGGGTTCAAACGGTTCGGTTATCCCGCGTTTCCGCGCCCAGATACAAAAGGGCGGACCAATCACGGTAACGCATCCGGAGATAACGCGCTATTTTATGACCATACCAGAAGCTGTTCAATTGGTACTGGAAGCCGGAACGATGGGTACAGGCGGAGAGATATTCATTTTTGATATGGGGCAGCCTGTGAAAATTACAGACCTGGCACTGAAAATGATAAAATTGGCAGGTTTGCAACCGGATAAGGATATAAAGATAGTGTATACCGGTTTAAGGCCTGGTGAAAAGCTTTATGAGGAGCTTTTGAACGCAGGTGAGCATACCATGCCTACGCACCATCCTAAAATAAAAATTGCCCAGGTAATAACTTATCCGTTCAAAATAGTGAGTGCGGACATTGAGCATTTATTAACCATAAATAAGCAGCAGGATGATGATGCGCTGGTCAATAAAATGAAAGAGATCGTGCCTGAATTTATAAGTAAGAACTCTCAGTTCCAATACCTCGACAATACCGGCGATGAAGAAGAAATTGCTATTCTCGCCAGTTGAAACAGGGGTATCTGAATGAAATGCGGTGCATCCTATAGCTGCACCTTTTTTATTTGCAGGCAGATCAGAAACCCTTCCAAAGTTTAAATACTGACAATGCTTCGTTATGCAGTAGCTGGGTGGCCTGAAGCTTGCGAAGATGCATTCGTTTGCCCAGCTCGTTGTAAATGAAGTTATCATCAAAGCCTATGTCGGCTGCATCGGAACGTGTATTGCCATAATAAATTGTCTCAATGCGTGCCCAGTAAATGGCGCCAAGACACATGGGGCAAGGTTCGCAGCTCGTATAAATTACACAACCTTCAAGTTTGTAAGTGTCAAGCTTTTCGCAGGCAAGCCTGATAGCAGCTATTTCGGCATGGGCCGTGGGATCATTATGTGGGATAACCATGTTGGCACTCGCGGCAATAAGAACCCCGTCTTTGACAATCACTGCACCAAAAGGCCCCCCTGCAGATTGCCTCATGTTCTGCTCCGACAGCGCTATGGCCATGCGCATAAAATTCTCATGTTCGCCCATATTACTCAAAAATAAAAAACCCCGGTCACGGCAACGGGGATGCGTAATAAAGTTAATAAAATATCATAAATTCCATTAGTAACCTTTATAGTAATACTAGTTCCATTACTTACGTCAGGCAAAAAAAATAGGTAATGAAGCTTATCAAAAAAGGATACTCATTATAGCTGCAAATTTCATATTAAATTCGCAATTATATAAATATATTGAATCAGAGGTACTCGGAAGCATTTGTCCGAACTTCTATAACCTTCAAACCCTTAATGGCCTCCAATCGGTAACTACCGGACAGGAAAGTTAATTGACCGCGTTTATTCCGACTTTCGCGTTGTTTTGAAGTAACATATCCCTCTTTCATACCTGGGGTAGGTAAACCCGTTAACTTGTCATTTCGGACGAAATAAGCATTGTTACCGCTGCTTGTGCATCCGATTAAAGTATAACCTTTTCCCTCACATAAGTGACAGAAAGCCGCGATTGAGGCGCCCCAATAAAGATTTGAAAAATGCGCAGCGGTACGATTGAAAGACGCCGTGTATGGAATTGAAATATAACGGTCATCACCAAAAACGCTATTGTATTCGACAATAATCACCACGGGGTTTACAACCTGAATAGCCTTTAATACCCAAAAATCGTTGCCGTCAATATCTACACTTAAGATGCCTATTTCTCCGGAAAAGCCGTTTGATGAAATTAAATGGTTAATGTTCTCTACAGTAATAAATGCCGCAACCGCAGTCAGATCATATTTATAGTAAATATCTTGTTTATAAATCGATTGAATATTTTCATTTGAACCGTCTATCACCAAGCCCGTCCAATTGTTGTTAACCAGCAAGAATCTGGTGTTAGCTTCCTTGTAATTTTCAACGCCAAATTCCACAAAATTCTGAGGCATTTTAATCTTGTTGATAAGATATTGAATGATTCCGTCGTCGCCACATTGCGAAAATACCTTGAACTCAACCTCTTCTAAAGAACCGATTGTTCGCTTTTCATTATTTGAATTTAAAAGGATTTTCCCGAGTAATATTTTCTCACGGTCATCCTTTTCAATAAAGCTATTGATTAGCCTTCTAAATCCTGTCTTCATGACTCCTTAGGTTGAATTTTCGTTAATCGTTACAATAATCCTCGGGGAGACGCCTTCCACAGCTATTCTGCCTAATTGTAACGTAAAAGCGTTAACAACGATTTTAATCAACTTGTTTGATAAGGTTACTCTGGTGCAAAACGATTCCCTGACTGATTTCCCCGTAAGGGTCAGAAGTAGCTTAGCAATATCGGTAATCGCGATGGGCAGATCTCAGAAAGGAGCATTGTTCCTAAAATAGAAAAACCCCGGCTGTTAGAACCGGGGCTTTGCAAAAATTCAAATCTTTCGTGCAGATCATCTGCAGCAGGGTTATTTCTTTTCTTTTGAGTAAGCGTCATTCAGCTTTTTTACAAAATCAGTTGTAACATCCAGGCTAGGGTCAGCATACAATAAGTTCGTGTTGCCAGTCTGGAATGTCAGGACCATTTTGTAGCCATTGTCTTTGGCATATTGTTTCGTGAATGTATATACCCTGTCATACAATTTCTTGCTTTCATCGGACTGGTCATTCTGGAACTGGGCTGCAGCATTTTGCTGATATTGCTGAAATTCCTGTGCCTCACGCTGCAGACGTTGCTCGGTAGAAGCACGTTGGTCTGCACTCAATGTATTAGCGCTTCTTTGATATTCTGCCCCTTCTCTTTGAAGTGCCTGTTGTCTTGAACCCACATCGTTTTGAGCTGATTTGCCTTTATCCTCAAGACGTTTGCGCATATCCTTTGCATAGTCGTACTTAAGAGATAAACTATCCTGGTTTACAAATACTACTGATCCGGATGCCGGTGCGGTAGCTGCAGTTGATTTGTCGTTTGTTTTATTTTGGTTGCATGCCGCCACTGCTTCCGGCAACCAATAATCCTAATGTAAGTTTCGCTAAAAAAGAAGCCCTGGTTTTCATTCTTTAAATTAAAAAATTTTGACAAAGATAAACTTTCAGCTCAAGTATCATAATTTGTGATAATTTAAATATCAACACCCTTGGCAAGGTGTGTGCAAATGGGCCCAGGCTTACTTTAAACAGGGATTTTTCTGACTGTGAACATCAAGCGTACCCAGCCGAAAAACGTTAAATGACAGGTCCTTTTTTTGCATTTAAACATGCGCTTATTTATCCACAAGATGGCAGTTATCTGAGGTAAAATGCGTATTTTTGTATATAAAATCCCTTAAGGAGAGAGGGTTATTGTTTTAAACAAATATGAGCGAAGAAAATAAAGACAAATCCAATTATTCAGCAGATAATATACAGGTTTTAGAGGGTTTGGAAGCGGTGCGGAAGCGCCCTTCAATGTATATTGGCGATACTGGGGCTAAAGGCTGCACCACTTGGTATATGAAGTTGTAGATAACTCTATAGATGAGGCATTAGCCGGCTATTGTGATAACATCAAAGTTACTATCCACAAAGATAATTCAATTACAGTTGAAGATAATGGCCGCGGTATCCCAACCGGGATATACTACCAAAGAACAAAAGATCGGCTTTAGAAATTGTAATGACCGTTTTGCACGCCGGTGGTAAATTTGATAAGGATACTTACAAAGTTTCTGGCGGTTTGCATGGTGTGGGCGTAAGTTGCGTTAATGCGTTTCAACTCATTTAACTACCGTTGGTTTATCGTGAAGGTAAGATATTGACACAGGAATATCGAACAAGGGCAAGCCCATGTTTGATGTTAAAACGATCGGTGATATCGGATAAAACAGGCACCACTCAGACATTTTCAAACCCGATCCTGAAATTTTTACACTAACAACAGAATATAAATATGAAACCCTGGCAGCCCGTTTACGCGAGCTGGCCTTTTTGAATAAAGGTATCACGCTTATCACTAACTGATGAACGTGATACCAAACGAAGATGGAACCTATGTTAGCTGAAGATTTTTATTCGGAAGGCGGATTGCGCGAGTTTGTAAAATATCTTGATGGCACGCGTACATCCATTAATACCCGAGCCTATTTATGTAGATGGTAACAAACAGGGTATACCGGTTGAACTGGCGCTGCAATACAATGATACCTATACAGGAGAATGTACACTCGTATGTAAATAATATCAACACCATTGAAGGCGGTACACACGTTGCCGGTTTTCGCAGGGGATTAACCCGTACGTTAAAAGCTTATGCTGATAAATCGGGCTTGCTGAAAAATATGAAGATTGAAATTACCGGCGATGACTTCCGTGAAGGGTTAACCGCCGTTATTTCAGTTAAAGTGGCCGAACCGCAGTTTGAAGGGCAAACCAAAACCAAACTGGGTAACAACGAGGTGATGGGCGCGGTAGATATGGCCGTTGGTGAGATTTTAGGTAATTACCTGGAAGAAAACCCGAAGGAAGCCAAAATGATCGTTAACAAGGTGATCCTTGCGCTACAGCCCGTGCCGCTGCGCGTAAAGCACGCGAAATGGTGCAGCGCAAGAATGTAATGGGCGGCATCGGACTTCCGGGAAAACTTGCCGATTGCGCAAATAGCGATCCTTCGCTTTGCGAGATTATTCCTGGTCGAAGGGGACTCGGCAGGTGGTACCGCCAAACAGGGCCGCAATCGTGAATTCCAGGCTATTTTGCCGTTAAGAGGTAAAATACTGAATGTGGAAAAAGCCATGGAGCACAAGATCTATGAGAACGAGGAAATAAAGAATATGTTCACCGCCCTTGGTGTAAGCATTGGCACTGCCGAAGATGATAAGGAACTCAATATTACTAAACTTCGTTATCATAAGATAGTGATCATGACGGATGCTGACGTTGACGGTTCGCACATTACTACTTTGATCCTAACCTTCTTCTTCCGTTATATGAAAGAACTGATGGAATTTGGCTATGTGTACATTGCCACACCGCCATTATATCTGGTTAAAAAAGGTAAAGAAATGGAATATTGCTGGAATGATGAACAACGTGATGCAGCCATACAACGTCTGAAGGGCGGCGGTAAGGAAGACAGTGTTCATGTACAACGCTATAAAGGTTTGGGTGAAATGAACGCTGAACAATTGTGGGAAACCACCATGAACCCTGCAAACCCGTACTTTACGTAAGGCTGGTATTGAAAATGCTGCCGAATGTGATCACACGTTTTCCATGCTGATGGGTGATGAAGTTGCGCCGCGCAGAGAGTTTATTGAGAAGAATGCCAAGTACGCAAGAATTGATATATAGTCTTGCTGAACGAGATTGCAAACCCCGCCCGTCTAAAAAGCCCCGAGGTTTATTTTTGGGGGAGTATTCACAGGTTTTTTTATAATTGAATTTAAGAGTTCTGGTACCGTAATCTATCACTGCGCTGTACATCATCAGAATATCGCCACCCAATACGCCCAGCACTTGCGGATGGTTTAATTGCCGGTAGGCGACATTAATGGCAGACAGATCAAGTATAGCCACTTCAAATTCTTTAATGCTGAGATCTCCGATATGCAAATCACCAATAATGGCTGTAGATGAGCTCATGCTATTGGTGCCTAAACCCGTTGATAGTTTGTCGCTTGATCTGACAGGGGCACCGTCTGCCAGCTGCAGATAGCTGAAATGATCAAAGGCCGTCTTTGAAGCGCCGGTATCTAACACGAGTGTAAAGCGTTGCTCCCCGATCACTGCTTCAAGCAGCATGTGATAGCCGTCGCCCTGAAGATCAATAATTTGTAAAGGCACAATAATGGTCATTGCTCGCGATTTTAAATTCAAGACGGAATCTATTCAATAATAGCAGATAAATCAGAAAGGGTACCCGATAGCCAGGTTAAATACCCTGGCGCCGAAATCAAAATTCAATTTTTCTCCCTCGAATGGTTTGAGGATCGGAATGCCCAGGTCAGTACGTAATATCAGCACCGTTATATCAAATCTAAGTCCAAAACCCACATCTACTGCCACCTGGCTCAGAAAGTTTTTACCAAACGCGCCCCCGGGTAAGCCGGCATGCGGACGCAGGTTCCATACGTTACCGGCATCTGCAAACAGTGCACCATATACTATACTAAAAAGCTTGGGCCGGTATTCCAGGTTGGCCTCTAGCCTGATGTCGCCTGATTCGTCGGGCTGAAATCCGCTGCTTCCGGTAATCTGGGGCCCGGGATAAAAACTGCCAGGGCCAATTGACCTCGCCCGGAAACCACGCAAACTGTTTGTGCCGCCGGCAAAATATTGCTGGCTATAGGGCATTATGGTTGAGTTGCCATACGAAAATCCTGCACCGGCAAACAGACGTGCTGCCAGGGTGCTGGCCGGCGTTAACTTATAAAAGTAGCGGAATTCGCTCTCTAGTTTAACAAATTGATTATACGGAACTCCAAACAGCCTTTTTACATTCCCATGTAAAGTGTCAGCGCCTGTGAGCAGCCCCAATACATTGCCGGACAGTCCGATGGTGCCATTATAGTAAAAAGTATTGGTCCGGTAAATCTCGGCAGTGTTGGTATTGGTATAGCTATAGGTCGGGCCAATAACAAATTGTGCGTCTATTACATGTTTCAGGGTTGGGTTGCCCGTGTTTTTGATACTGTCTTTATAACGCTGGGTAACGTTGGCGGTATCCACGCGGACCAATCTTATAAGATTTAACTCATGGCTTATACGACTCGTTTGTCTCCATGAATAGCCATAAGAAGCGTTATATGAATTGAGCGTGTATAAACTGGGCCGGTAAATCAGGGTGTAACCTGCGGTAATATTGGTGCGTGGGATATAGGCATTGGACGCCTTAAAATACCAGGGACTTATAAAACGAGGGAAAGAGAGTTTACCCGTCAGACCGGTCTGTAAAATATCCTCCCCGTTATTCTGGCCTGAAAACTGCGTTTCAGTGCTCCCGAACAGGGAGATCGTGAGTGATTCCGCGCCTTTAAAAATATTTCTGTTCAGCCAGTTTACGCTCAGTTGCGTACCCACAAAGTTAGCCGAACTAATATGCTCGGAAAGTTCAAATTGCAAAGATTTCTTCGGGGATGGCGTCAGGAAATAATATATATTCAGTTTTGATGTATCGGTGGAAACATCTTCAAATTTGTTTTTTACAAATTTAAACGGGCCCAGATTAATAAAGCGATTTAATGATTTATTATGATTGGCCCGGTTATAGACATCGCCAGGCTGCATCAATACGGAATTTTTAAAAGTAAATGGTCTGTAGGTGTTTTTGGTGTCGATGATATAATACCAGGCGTACTTGACGGCAGAATCCAGTTTCAGGGCTGTGTCCCGCAATGTATAATGGGGATACACATAGATGTTATTGATGGAATAAATACGCCGGGCCTGATCAGGCGTAGTGGGTTTCACCCTTACAGAAATGTCTACCTGGTGATTTGCCAGTGAGCTGTCCACCCGCATGATGATATCGTCGGGAGAGAAATAATAGAATCCCTTTTCCTTTAAGCGTGCATCTATTCTTGTGCGCTCGCTCTTTATAATATCAAGGTTATAATTATCCCCTGCCTTAAATAATGTTTGTTTGGCAGTTCCGGCGATAGCGGTGTCCAGTGGATCCTTTTGTGCAGGAAAGATAATTTTGCGGATGGTATAGTTAGGTCCAGGGTTTGCCTTGTAAATTGCCTTGGCCGTTTTTCCCTTACTTATCGTATCACTGATAACATCTGCCTGCAGGTAACCTTCGTTCTGAAGCCGGCTCTCCAGTATGTCGCTGTTTTTGTCAATATCCACTTCGCTGATCAAAACCGGCGGTTCCCCAAATTTGGTATTCAGCCAATGTTTAAAACCCTTTTTCTTGGTCGTTCTGGTTTTGTTATAGATATAGAGCTTTACCCTCATACCCAGCAGCGTAGCATTCGGCCTGGGCCGCAGCAGGCCCTGCAGCTCACTGCTTATGGCTTTTGCATCCTTGGGAATGACGTTTTTATCTGTGTCGGAGATAGTCACCTTGCTGCCTGTGTACAGTTTCTGACCAGGTGCCAAATACTTTGTATTACTGCATGCACTGAGTAAAACAAGGAGGACAATAAAGCAAATGGTATACCTTGTCATAGGCTATTAGATGATTCTTCCTGTTTTTTAGCCTTTTTTTGTTCCTCTTTATATTTTTTCTGCAAGGCTTTTTCTTCCTTGCTCTGCTTTGAAAAAATCTGGCTAAGGCGGTTGTAATCAACCGTTAAGATGAAGGTTAATCCCGTTTCAATAACCTGTCCTTCGATCACTTCAAATTGATCGACACGATAGGCTCTGAGCGAATAGCGGCCATCCTTGCTAAGTTTATAGCCAACAGAAACATTCCCGGCAATATTGGTTGATTTTTCTCCTGGTGCTGTTTCCTCCAGGCTGAAGTTATTGCCTACGGTAACAGTTAGCCTGTCACTCAGAAAATGTTTTGAAAGTGCCACATTCAGGTCGGTGCGGTTTTGTTCCGTTCCGGAAGAATAATCTGTACCTGATGTAAGGCCGAAATTCAAATCGACACCTTTAATCAGGCTGCCGGCCATCCGGTTCAGCTGATCGGTCAGCAGACTGCTTACACTGTTCCGTATTTGATTTTTGACGTTTGAGCCAGCCTGGCTTTGCAGGGGATTATCATTGATAAAGTGGCCCAGGACCAGCACACCCAGTACCTGTTTATTAAGCTCATTGGTATCAAGACGAATTTGTGCCAGTCTGGCATCGACCGTATTGACTACATCCTGTGTTACAGAGTAGGTACTGTCCGGCAAAATAATATTAAAGCTTATATCCGGTTTTAACAATTGATTTTTGAGGATTAAATTTACATGAAAGGGCAGCGGCTGTTTATACATGGTTTGGTTATCGCTTCCGCTCAATTGATTACTTACCAGATCGATCGGTGGCACCTTTGCTATGTAAACTGCGGTTAGGTTAATATTGGCGCTCGTTGGGTCGCCTGTCCAGGTAACCGTGCTGCCTTTTTTGAAAGTAAATTTGCGTTTTACGGTCGCATAGGAAAGATTGTACGAACCAGTCTCAACGGTATAAGTACCGGTAAGACTGGTTTTGCCGCTCGGATCTATACCTCCGCTAAGCTGGGCCTGTCCTTGCAAATGCACGACGTCACCATTAGCAGCATCAACCACGACGGTGAACTTTGCAGCTTTATTTACGGTGATATTTGCCGAAACGTTCATTCCGATTGCACTGGTTTTCCGCAGCGAATCCAGCTGTCTGACCAGCAATATGGAATCGGTCTCGGGGGCGTTGGGGTTGACGAATTCTACCACGCCCTCCCGGTCTTCTATACCCGGATTACTTTGCGGCAAAACGAAGGTCATATCCGTTTTTTCATTCACAGTAAGTCTTGCATCTACAGCCGGGCTTGCCGCAGAACCTGATAACTTAATGTCAGCGTTAATAAATAATTTTCCGTAGTAAAGTTTGTTGTTCTCCACCGTGGAGTTGATAGCCCTGAAATTATCAGCGCGTACATTTAATCCAAATTTAAAATCAGTATAGGTCTTGGTATAAACTGCGCCAGTAATCACCGCTTTATTCCCCGTCGAATCTACTAGTGTAAAATTGTTAAAATGGATGCCATCAGCGGCGAAGTTGATATTTTCCTCGGGCAAGCTGAAATAGGAATTGAGCATCGCTACGTTAAAGCCAACCTTGTTGAAATGTATATCGCCGGTTACCGAAGGTGTACTGACCGTACCGGTGATTTTCAGTTTACCGGTGATGTTTCCTCCCGCGTTCTTAATACTGCCGAAACTGAAACTTTCAATGCTTTTCATATTGAGCTTTTCGATGTTGAGATCGGCATCGAACCGGCTCTGTTTGCCCGTGTAGTAAAGGCCGTCAAGTTCAACCTTGTTGTCTTTGTTGGTTATGTGTACTTTAGCCGCGAAGGCATTCCCTGCTTGATTATTTACCCTGACGGCAATCTGGCCGATAGTATCACCTTTAAAACTGAAGTCGCTTATGGTCAAAGCAGTCGTCACTATGGGTGATTTTTGAAAATCACTTACCTGTACGTCTCCGTTGATGACACCGCCTATCTGTAAAGAGTCCTGTTTTGCGGCCCTGGTGAATGTTTCAATTCGGAAGTTTTTGAAATCAATATTGATCGGGGAATTTATTTCCCCGGTAGCGCTTTTGATACTCAATACTTCGTCTTTATTGGTAATAGTGAAATTCTTGGCTAAAATACCTTTGTTCCCGAATTGAAATGCGTTGTCGGCGCTGACTGCCCATGGTGTATAGTCCAGCATTAAACCGTCGCGCAAAAAACTGAACTGATACTCATCGGGCAGAACACTAAATACCCCTGCAAGGCTATAACGCTCCTTTCTTTTGACATCGCGGACCTTTAAACTTACGCTCAGTTTGTCATTTTTTACATTGCCTGCTACGCTGGTATAGAGCAGGTTGATTGATGATGATGCTTTTATCCGGTCGGCGGTGAGCGCATAGTCTATTTCGCTATGGGCTGCGCTAATGCCCAGTTTCATATTGTTGATCTCCATGGTGCCATATACCAGTTCAGGCATTGAGCCATTTACGACGATCTGAGCTGCCTCGCTGTCAAAATGACCATTTATCAGTATGGGATCAAGTTCTTTAAGGTCGGGTAGGAATTCAACCAGAAGTGGCGTGCGTACTAATTTTACATCGAAATCAAATTTCTGAGGTGTGTATTGAACGGATGCGGTTTTACTGCTGTCTATGTTGGCCTTTTTCTGGTTGAAATATTTATAAAGTACATCTTTTAAAGCATCGCCTGATTGTGTGAGTTTGTACTGGCCTGCCATGTGGGCGCTGAGCATGGGTGTTTTTAAACGAAGGCTGCTGCTGTCTGCGTTGGCTGTTGAAACCAGGTCGATGGTATCCACTTTGATTCTTTTGCCCCCCTTGACCAGCAGCAGTTCACTGACCCTGACATCAGCGTTCAGGTAGTCGGGATCAGCAGTCGGTACATCGGCAACGATCTTGACATGGAAACGGGTATCCTCGTTAGCCAGCTTCAGCTTTTGCAGATCTATGCTGTCCACCGTAAGCGTAGCGTTCAGCGCGGGATATTTTTTGCTCAAATCAGCTTTGGCATCCAGGCTGAAGTCAATGTTGGGGTCTTTCATTCTTGCCGTGATGGTATAATTGCCATTTACCCCACTTCCCTGTAACGCCAGGTCGGTATAATTATAACCCTTCACATAAGCACTATCCAGGGTGCCTTCAAACTGCAAGCTGGCCTTTTTCGGGTCCGTTCCTTCGCCCTTAATGTTGGCAGTTACGGTAATATTGCCCAGCATTTGCGGTTGTTTGGTTAAAGCGCCAACATTTAATTTATGGGTTTTGAGGGTGGCAGAATAAGCCTCCCTGCCTTTGCCCGCCGCGCTGTTCAGGGTTGCCACCAGGTCGGCATCCCCATCGCTTGAGCGAAGCGAAAGATCGGTGCTGAAATTTTTCATGCTCCCTTTGAAGTAGCCTTTCAGATTCAGCGTTTCAGGAATGCTGATATTAGATGGGATCATACCTGCAGCCACCAGCCTGGATATATCCTGGCTACTGGTAGTTATGTCCGCAATCTTAAGGTCTAAAAATGCCTTGTTTACATCCGGCAGACCCTTAAAAGTTCCCGACACCCGAATGTGCGTACCACTTAATCCACTTAACTCAAACGATGAAATGCTCAAATTGCTGACTTTGCCGCTGGCTCTGCCATTTATACGGAATACAGCACTGGGAGAGCTCTTGAAAGGTTCCATGGCAGCCATTGCAGGCATAATCAGCAGCACGTCTTTTGAGCTGATACGGCTGCCATTCAGGTCGGCGTTTACGCTTAGTTGTCCTATGTTCCCGGCGATACCGGCTAAAGAAGGGTAGGCGACCTCCAGCCGTTTTTGCAATACCGTCTGAGGGGTCTGGAGGTACAAATCCTTCAGGTAGGATTTGTGCTGCCCGTAAAAAAATGATGTATGCAGTTTTTTGATATTTAACCCGCTTTTTTCTGTCAGGGTAAGGCTGTTCAGCTTTCCCGATATAGTGTCTGCGCTATAAGATAAATTCTCCAGGTCTGCATTCAGATTGCGGATATGCATGTGCGCATAATCCAGCCCCCTTGTCAAGGGTTTTTGCGCATTATCGTCGTATTGGATATTATCATTGCTAAGGGTTATTTTGCGCAGTACCGCGGTCCATCCCTTGTTATTCTGAGGTTTGGCGACAAGCGTGTCTAATTTCTTCGCTGCTGTTACAACTGCCTTTTTTACGATTTGAGGTTTGGAAAAGGCAAGCAAAGCATCAGTGTTCTCAAGAGAAATATTTCTGATATCCGCAAACTGTTTTTTAAGATCAAGCTTGTTCACCTCTAGCAGGAATTTCCCGAGATCGACCCGGGCTGACATGGCTTTGCTGCGGTAGTCCACTTTGATTCCGGAAAGATCTGCCCTGCCCAGATTAAGGATCATGCTGGTAGGCTGGGTCGAAGTATCGGTAGGCGGGGATGGGGGCGGCCCGGCAGGCATCTGTATTATTTGGGCGTCTACGTTGGATAAGGAGAACCGGGGAATGGAAAATTTCATTTTCTCCAGATTGAAATCCTCGAACCGCGTATCGAAATGACCCAAAGCGAGTTTAATATTGTTGCCCGCCAATCGATCATGAAAACCGACTTTTATATTATTCAGAATGATCTTATCCAGGGAGATCTTCATAGAGGATGAGGTGTCAGGAGGTTTTACTGGTTGCTTTTTTTCGCTTGCAAAAGCTTTAATAATGTAGTCGAAATTAAAAACACTGTCCGTGCTGCGGTTTACATTCGCCGTAATTCCCTTTAGATTGACCTCGTTAATTTCCAGCTTATTGTTCAATAATTTGAACAAACTGATATCCAGTTTTAATTGATCACCGGCGAACAGGGTGTCCTTTTTTTGATCTTCAAGATAAACGCTGTCCAATTCTATTAGCCTGGGCAGGACCAAATTAATGTGTCCTATTTTAACTTTAGTGTGGATCTTGTTTTGCAGATATATGACGGCCTTGTCCTTGGCGAAGTTTTGTATCGCCGGAACTTGAATCAGGATTATCACAAGTAACAACAAGAATACAATGCTGCCAACGATCCATAAAATGGTTTTTATGGCGATGCGTCCAAATCTTTTCAATTACATAATCTTTTTCAATGGTAGATTTGCATAACTACAATGCACTCAATGGGTTTCACATCATAAAGATGCATTTTATTAGTTTATAACAATTCGTTACTTTTTCAACAACTATCCGCCATATGTTGTTTTTTAATAGATTTGTATTCTCCCGATAAGTTGACAAAGATTAGATATGCCTGATTTCTCACATTTACATGTTCATACCCAATTCTCCCTATTAGACGGCGCGGCTGATATATCCAAGCTCTATAAAAAAGCGGCTGCAGATGGGATGAAGGCTCTGGCTATTACCGATCACGGTAATATGTTCGGTGTGTTCAAGTTTGTTGCCGAAGCTGGAAAGCATAATATAAAACCCATCGTAGGATGTGAATTTTACGTAGTTGAGAATCGTCACATAAAACAGTTCACGAAGGAAAAGAAGGATGTACGCTATCATCAGTTGCTTTTGGCCAAAAATGCGGAAGGCTATAGTAATCTTGTAAAGCTGTGCTCTTTGGGCTATATGGAAGGCCTTTACAGCAAATGGCCGCGTATAGACAAGGAATTGATACTGCAATATCATAAAGGACTGATCGCTACGACCTGCTGTATCGGTGCATCGGTTCCGCAAGCCATATTGAAGGATGGCGAAGCAAAAGGCAGAACAGGAGTTTAAATGGTGGCTCGACCTTTTTGGAGAGGATTACTATATTGAGCTGCAGCGCCACGATATCACCGATCAAAATACTGTCAACGAGGTACTGTTAAAATTTGCCAAAAAATATAATGTAAAGGTAATCTGCTCAAATGATTCACATTATGTGGATCAGCAGGATGCAAATGCACATGATATTTTGCTTTGCGTGAATACTGGTGACATGCAAAGCACACCGATTGCTACTGACGAGGAAGGTGGTAAAGGTTATCGTTTCGGGTTCCCTAACGACCAGTTCTATTTTAAAACACAGGCTGAAATGGGCAAGCTGTTTCAAGATATTCCCGAGGCTCTTGATAACACCAATGAGATTGTAGATAAAGTTGATGTGCTGAAGCTAAAGCGTGACATCATGCTGCCCAACTTTGTTATCCCCGAAGAATTTAAGATACATCAGTACGCCCGATGCGGATACCCTGAATCAATGGGAATATCTAAAGCATCTCACTTTTATGGGGGCCAAGGAACGGTATAAGGATATTAGCCCCGAAGTGGAGGAACGACATAAACTTTGAGCTATTTACGATCCGAACGATGGGTTTTGCCGGATACTTTCTGATCGTGGCCGATTTTATAAAGGCACGGGCGTGACATGGGCGTGTTTATTGGTCCCGGACGTGGTTCGGCAGCGGGATCGGTGGTAGCCTATTGTATCGGGATCACCAATATCGACCCAATAAAATACAACCTCCTGTTTGAACGGTTTCTGAACCCTGATCGTAAGTCGATGCCCGATATTGATACGGACTTTGACGATGCTGGCCGGCAAAAGGTAATTGACTATGTGGTTGAAAAATATGGCAAAAACCAGGTAGCGCAGATCATCACCTACGGTTCAATGGCCGCCCGTACCAGTATACAGGATGTAGGCCGGGTACTGGATATGCCGCTTATCTGAAGTGAACGCCATCAAAAAGCTGGTCCCCGATACGCTGGGTATTACGCTGCGGCAGGCGCATTGAACAGGTGCCTGAATTGAAAGATATTATTAAAGGGAACGACCTGAACGCGCCACGGTATTGCGGGAAGCGGAAAAACTGGAAGGTTCGGTGCGTAATACAGGTGTGCACGCCGCCGGTATCATCATTGCGCCCTATGACCTTACCGATATTGTTCCTGTAGCTACGGCAAAAGACTCTGATCTGCTGGTTACCCAGTTTGACGGACGGGTAATTGAAGATGCCGGTGTTATCAAGATGGACTTTCTGGGTCTTAAAACGCTCACCATTATTAAAGATGCTTTAAGGCTCATCAAGCAAAATCATGGTGTAGATATTGATATCGATTACATCTCGCTCGAAGATGAAGAAACTTTTGAGCTTTACCAGCGCGGCGATACCAACGGTACGTTCCAGTTTGAAAGTGACGGTATGCAAATGTACCTGCGCGATCTGAAGCCAGATAAGTTTGAAGATTTGATCGCCATGAACGCGCTTTACCGTCCGGGACCGATAGAGTATATCCCAAACTTTATCAACCGTAAACACGGCCGCGAGCCGATAACGTTTGATCTGGCCGATATGGAAGAATACCTGGGCGAAACCTATGGCATTACCGTTTACCAGGAACAGGTGATGCTTTTATCGCAAAAACTGGCGGGCTTTAGCAAGGGCGATGCCGATGTATTGCGTAAAGCAATGGGTAAAAAGCAGATTGAGGTACTGAACAAAATGGAGGCCCAGTTTATGGATGGCGCAACGGCAAAAGGCCACCCCAAAGATAAGCTGACCAAAATATGGAACGACTGGAAGGCTTTTGCCCAATATGCGTTTAATAAATCGCACTCCACCTGTTATGCTTTTGTGGCCTATCAAACCGCCTATTTAAAAGCGCATTACCCGGCAGAATATATGGCTGCGGTATTAAATAACCAGAACAGCATCGAAAAGATCTCCTTCTTTATGGAAGAATGCCGCCGTATGGGTGTTCAGGTGCTTGGGTCCTGATATCAATGAGTCGGATATGGCATTTGCTGTGAACAAGAAAGGAGCAGGTTCGTTTTGGGCTTACCGGTGTTAAGGGAGTAGGCGAAAAAGCGATCGAAAGCATTATTGAAGAACGCGAAGAAGCGTGGACCATACCAATCGGTATATGATTTTGCCAGGCGCTCCAATGTACGTTCTGTAAATAAAAAATCGTATGAAAATCTGGTTTACGGCGGTGCGTTTGATGAATTTAAACTGAACCGCGCCCAATTTTTTGCAAAAACCGAAAATGGTACATTAACCGGCGTTGAACGGCTATCAAATATGCCAACGATTACCAGAATACCCAAAGCAGCTCGCAATCATCATTATTTGGCGGTTCGGTAGCCTCTTATATACCCGAGCCGCCAATGCCCGAAGCTGAAGAATGGCCGTTGATTGAAAAACTGAAATATGAAAAGGATGTGATTGGCATTTATCTGACCGGACACCCGCTGGATAATTATAAGCTGGAGATGCAACGCTATTGCAATACAACGATATCCGATCTTAAAATGATGCAAAAGGCGCGATCGGGGGAGGGCGGCGATGACATCAAGGCTGCCTTTGCCGAATTGCGGAAAAGAGGGGAGCTCAGCATCGGCGGCCTGGTATCTAACGTCCAGCATAAAATGACCAAGACGGGAAAACCCTTCGGCACATTTGTGCTGGAGGATTATAACGATTCCTACGAATTTGCGTTGTTTGGCGAAGACTATGTCAAGTTCAGAAATCTGCTGGTTGATGGGTACTTCCTGCATATCAAAGGAAATATTGAAGAGAAATTCAGGCAGAAAGATAACTGGGACCTGCGAGTAGCTACCATGTCATTACTGTCTGAAATGCGCGATAAGCTGATGAAATCGATCACGGTCTGCATCGACCTGAATACGCTGAACAGCAAGTTGATGGACAGCATTGAACAGATCGTGGAAACCAACAATCAGAAGTATCCGGTAAAAAACTGTACCCTGCGGTTTCTGGTGAAAGATATGGAAGAATCAATATTGGTAGAGCTTCCGTCAAAATCGATTAAAGTAAATCCAAGTGACGATCTGATGGCTGAAATACAGAGCCTTACCAACGCTGAACCGGTACTTAAATAACCGGTCTTGTTAATAAGTAGCCATCATTCAACGGGTTGTTGGTAAAATATTTCAGGTCGGATTAGATAAAACATTACTTTTATTGTCACCCAAAAGTTAAGCCTGCATTTGATAATAATGGGATTGTCACATTGTCATGCCGGTGCTTGTGGCAAGCTATTTGAATAGTATATATTTGTTAAATAATTAAAATTAAAAAGATCATGGCTTTAGAAATAACTGATGCAAACTTCGAAGAATTAGTTCTCAAATCAGACAAACCGGTTTTGGTTGACTTTTGGGCAGAATGGTGTGGTCCATGCAGAATGGTCGGTCCAGTTGTTGAAGAAATTGCAAAAGAATATCATGGCAAGGCTGTTGTGGGTAAGGTAAATGTGGACAATAATCCGGGAATATCGATGAAGTTCGGTATCCGTAATATTCCGGCTCTTTTATTCTTTAATAAAGGCGAAATTGTTGACAAACAAATAGGCGCTGTACCAAAATCAGTGCTTGCCGGCAAACTGGACAAACAATTAGCATAATATACCGATTAGTATATATTGTAGCCCGCCATTTATTTGAGCGGGCTATTTTTATTGTTACCCACGTCAATAGCATGCATTGGCCTGATTTGTTCGTGCCTTGCTGTCAGGCAATAATAGATGATTACAAGTTTTTTATTTGAAACTCGATCTGTTAACCTAAATTAGCAATTATGCCCAAACTAAATGACGAACAACAAATACGTCAGCTGGATAATCTTGAATTACTGGCCAGGCAGGTAGTGGAGGGTTTTATAACCGGGCTGCATCAAAGCCCTTTCCACGGGTTTTCTGTTGAGTTTGCAGAACATCGTTTGTATAATAACGGCGAATCGGTAAAAAATATCGATTGGAAATTACTGGCCCGCACGGACAAGCTTTTTGTCAAACAATTTGAGGAAGAAACCAATCTTCGCTGTTATATGCTCCTGGATACTTCTTCATCAATGAATTATCCGGAGAAAGGAGTAAGCAAGCTGCAATTTTCTATTTACGCCGTGGCTTCTCTGATCTACTTGTTTAAAAAGCAAAGGGATGCCTTTGGCTTATGCCTCTTTTCTGAAAAAATAGATTGGATCAGTGCAGCCCGTTCTACATCAAAGCACCTGTTTTATCTTTATGCGGAACTCGAAAAGGCCTTTGATCAGCCCAAAAAGAATGCGGGCACAAACATTACCGACGTTTTGCACCATGTTGCTGAGGAGATTCACCGCCGCTCGATGATCATTATATTTAGCGATATGCTGGAAAATGGGTATACGGAGGAGAAATTGAATGCACTTTTCGCCGCCATTCAGCATTTAAAATATAATAAACACGAGGTAGTGATCTTCAACGTCAACGACAGGCAAAAAGAATTGGAATTCGATTTCGATAACCGTCCGCATCATTTTGTAGACATAGAAAGCGGCCAGGAGATAAAAGTGCATCCCAATAAAATACGCCAGGCCTACCGCACAAATCTGCATAATTACCGTCATCAGCTTGAGCTCAAATGTGCCCAGTACCATATCGACCTGGTTGATGCTAATATCCATGATGGTTACAATAATATCCTGAAAGCCTATCTGATCAAACGCAATAGCATGATCTGAGCGCCGCCTGGCCTGCACTAATGCTATTTTATCAAATTAATGAAGGTTTATGAAATTATAGCAATCAATTTTACGCGGATGCTGTTAATGAAGAAACCATCTTGCTTATATGAGACTTAGTATCGAACGCAAACCAGTACGGGTTGATCCTGATCCTAAACGTGTAATAGCCAGATTCTTTTTTAACGGGAACGACAGAGCCAAGGATGTAATACAACTTGTAATGGGCATAGATGAGGATACGGCCTTCGGTATTGTTTCGCCGATATTGCAGGAATATTCAAAGCGCCACCGTAATATAACCCGGGTATTAAGTCGTCACTGCAGTAAGCTAAAGCCATTATTTGCTGATTTAAATATTGAATATGACACCCTGACAGTGACCCGCAAACTGCTCATAGGCTCTTATTTTACGCATGAGTATTCCATTGAGTCGGCCGCTTTTTTTAATCCGTCTATTGTTGAAGATCCCGATCAGACTGAATTGGAAGAAGGAGAAAGGCGCGTGATCATTAGCTTCAGGGCGGTAGGCGAAGGGCATATCTCTTCCATTACGTTCCGCCGGGCACTGATTGACAAGAATAATGATATCACCGTTATACCGGCAGGGAGTTATATCGACGAGGCCGAGATTGTGCGCAATGCCGTATATAACAAGAAACTGTTTTTTGAAAAGGCCGTGACCACGCAGATCAATGTGAACGTATTGCAGGAGGTGGAATCACAGCTGGATAATCATTTTGAATATGCGAACTTGCGACGCATCATCCTTGACTCGCAGCATTTACAGGAAAACGACATGCTCAGGCTGGAATATGATAAGATATTGTGGCTTGCCGATTCCTATTATGAGATCGTGTTTTCTATGGATACCGACATATCTGACAGGGTAATATTTCCGATATCCGAATATGAACGCAAGGGGATAGAAGATGCCCGCTTTGTGAAGTTTTATAATGCCGACGACACATCGACCTATTATGCGACTTACACCGCCTATGATGGGTCGCTGATTATGCCCAAACTGCTGCAGACCAATGATTTTTATAATTTCCGGATCATGCCTTTATATGGCGCGGGAGCACAGAATAAAAATCTGGCACTTTTTCCGCGAAAAATCAACGGTAAATATGCCATGATATCCAGAATTGACGGATGCAATAATTACATTATGTATTCTGATAAGATCAATATCTGGGAGAAGCCGATCCTATTGCAGCAGCCAAAATTTCCATGGGAATTTATCCAGATCGGCAACTGCGGGTCTCCGATTGAGACTGTTCACGGGTGGGTGATGATCACGCACGGAGTCGGACCTATGCGGCGGTATGCCCTGGGGGCGAGCCTGCTTAAACTGGATGACCCTACAGTGGAGATCGGACGGATAAAAGAGCCACTGCTGGTACCTAATAGTGAGGAGCGTGAGGGTTATGTCCCCAACGTTTTGTATTCTTGCGGAGTAATCGTGCATAATAACAAACTTATTGTGCCCTATGGTGTATCCGATTCATCCACGGCATTTGCCGAGGTGGATATGGATGCACTGATCAACAAACTAAGGGATGACTGGGCCACCTAAGCAAGCACTTTCCGATAAAGTTTTAAATAATCTGCCACCATTTTATCGCTCGAAAAATTTGCATTTGCCCATTGGTGGCAATCGCACCTGGCGATGCCGGGCAGCCGGTCGATTACTTCTGCCGCCTGCTCTACGCTGTTCACCAGAAAGCCCGTTTTTCCATCTTTTATAAGTTCGGGCATGGCACCCTTATTAAAAGCAATAACCGGCGTACCGCAAAGCATCGCTTCGGCAACGCTTAATCCAAACGGTTCGTTAAAATTGATCGGGTGCAGCAATGCCAGCGCTTTGCCGAGTAACTGTTTTCGCTGTTCCGGTCCTGCATGACCAGCATAGACGATCTGCTCATTCAGTTGAGGGAATATTTTTTTCTTATAATAGCCTTCATCCTGTATAATGCCCGCTATGATCAGTTTTCGGCCACTTTTTTTTGCAATAGTTATTGCTTCGGCCGTGCCTTTATCATGATGTATACGCCCGAAGTATAACAAGTAGTCTTCGGGCGAAGAAACAAATTCAAATGCAGATACATCGATACCGTTATATACGGTTGCCAGATATTCGAGCTCGGGACTGCGGTCTGCATTGCTGATAGAGACATAATGGCTTGTTGCATTATATTTTTTGTATACCTGAACGATCTTTGGCGAAGAAAAGCCATGGATGGTTGTGATCATCGGCGTTTTGATCAATCGGGAATAGGTCAGCGGCAGAAAATCGAAGTTGTTATGAATGAGGTCAAAATGGGATGCTTTTTCCATCAGATTGCTGATGTGCATGCATTCGAGCACCTTGGCATCCTGGGTTCTGTCCTCTTCATAGCCTCGCGGGCAAACGGCATCCAGTCTGGCCGCAGTCAGTGAGTCGCCCGTCGCAAAAAGGGTCACGTCAAGTCCCATTTTTACCAGTCCTTCGGTAATGCTTGACGCGATCTGCTCCCAGGGCCCATAATGCCTTGGCGGCGTTCGCCATGCAACAGAAGCCAGGACGGCTATTTTCATTTATCTGTAGGCCTCCAGGCGCTGGCCAAATTTGTCGTACTCGTATTCGAGTTCGAAAGCTCTCAATGTCGTTAGATGAGCGATCAGGTAGGCCAAAGTACTTTCGGCTCCCTGATTACGGTTGATCCCAGTAGGCAGCAAGCCGTCGCAGCAGCCTTTTGTTTCATGGTCATACAATGGCGCCCGAAGGGTATTCTCGCCAAGGAACCATTTATAGCATAAAAACATTTTTTCGATATATTCCGGCCTGCGGAATATTTGGTAGGCCTGGAAATGCATCAGCACCATAGCCATTGTTTCAATAGCCTGCTGATCAAAGGCCGGGAATGTTCCCCCACGATAATACCAGCCATCATTGCCTACCGGACTTAAATAACCATTTGATAAGGTCAGATTATCCAGGAATGCCATCGTTTTCATTGCGATCTGTTTTGCTTCCTCATTTGCCGTTATTTCACAGGAGTGCAACAGTGCCAGTGGTAAAATCCCGTTGTCATAGGTCATTGTTTCCTCAAACCACTGCCATTCATCTGAATGTGTTGTATTGTAAGCATCAATTAAAGGTTGCGTTAGGGTCATCAGTTCATTTACCAGACCTTCGTCAGTTGGAAACGCCTTCAGATACAGGCTTAAACCAATAATAGTATTTGCCATTCCCCTCAAATGTTTTAATGCCGAGAAATGCGGAATGGACTTCTGGAATAATTCAACAGCAAATTCGCGATAGGAATTGCTCACTGCACTACCTATCAGGTAACCCAATGCCCAAATGGTGCGCCCGAACGAATCTTCGGAGCCAATCTTGTCCAGGTACTGCCTGTTGAAGCTCAGAAAATTCCTGAAATTGCCATCATCAGTTTGCATGTAATGGATAAAGCTCAGATAAACAGGAAGCAGTTCAAATGCTTCCCGGCTCTTATTGCGCTGATAAGCCATCAGTGCCATGATCAATGCTCTGGCGTTATCATCCAGGCAATATCCTTCTTTCAGATTGGGTATGCCATATTTGGCATGCTGAACAATGCCGGTATCATCCGTTAAACGCATAACGTGGGTCAAACTAAATTTTGGCATGATCTCCGGGTCAACAATGCTGTTCTTTAGTATCTTGTCGCTGAAGTCGTGATTCAGGCGGGCCTTGTTTGCGGTTTTGATAAATTCAGCACCGATGTTCGGCCAGCGTAACTAAGGCCGTATTCATAAGCATTTTCCTTTAATTCATTTAATAATTGCTGCTGGTCCAGCAGTTCATTAACAATACCTGCCAGGCCCTCCGAGTCTTTGAAATCAAATAATCTTCCGCGTTTGTCGGCCAGCAGTTCAGTCGCATGCCAGTACGGCGTGGAGACCACAGCTGATCCTGCGCCGACGGCGTAGGATAGTGTTCCGCTGGTAATCTGGGCTTCGTTGTGGTAGGGTGTTACATAAATTTCGGCAGCAGTAAGGTAATTGATCAATTCCTGCTCAGCTACAAACTTATTGATAAAAATAAGGTGATCGGAGACGCCCAGTTTTGTGGCCAGGATCTTTAAATGATCGCGGTACTCCTCACCCGAGCTTTTAAGTATTCCAGGATGTGTATTTCCTAATACCACGTACATTACGTCCGGATGTTTTTCGACGATCGATGGCAGCGCTTTGACTACTGTTTCCAGGCCTTTATTGCGGCTTATTAATCCGAAGGTCAGTAGTACGCGCCGGTTTTTGAAAGCACTTATCTGTTTAACGGGATTATCTTCCGGGGACTCCAGATCAGGCACGCCATGCTCAATGATTTGTATTTTTTCGAAAGGGACATCGTAAATGGTGGTTAAGAACTCCACTGCGCGTTTGCTCATCACGATAATTTTTGACGATTGCTCGGCAATTTCGCGAATGATAACGCGCTGTACATAACTTGGTTCCTTTATTATGGTGTGCAAGACGGATATCAGGGGCTTTTCCAGCCGGTTAATAAGCGGAAGGATATAGATTCCGCTTTCCCCGCCGTATATACCAAATTCATGTTCCATGATGCATACTTCTGCGTCGCTGGTATTGATATAATTTGCAGCCTTTATATAGTCTTTTTGATGGTTCTGGCGGATAATATATTTTACTTCTTCAGGGTATTCATATTCGTCTAAATTCTCTGAATCATTAAGTGCTACCACATAACCGCCATCCTTGAAATTCTCCCGTTCCGGGTAATTTGCACTTATGGCACGCATCAAATTTTGATTAAAAGTTGCGATACCGCATTCGCGGGGAGGATAGGTGGATATATACGCTATTTTCATAATTATAAACCTCTTTTCTGTCGTAGATATATTTAAGCAACAGCAAAACGGCAGTTATTGTTTAGCTCAAAACTCAAAAGGGCCCATTCCGGGGCCCACAGTTGTGTTTTTGGAATTTCTGCCCGGAGCGACCTAATAAAACAATCGCTGCCCTGAATCCTTTTAATTTTAATTATAGGTTTAATTTTAAAAGGCGGCTGAACTTGATTTCTTAACTATTTTTATGAGTACTTTTTTAAGCGCAAAGATTGATAGTGCCCGAAATAAGTAAGAAATTGCGCCCGATTTGCTGCGTAACAAATTAAATACAGTTGACAAGCTCCGCAGATTTTAAAAAAGCAAATCAAAATGTAGATTTGCGATAACCACTTTTATAAATCTTTTTTAATTATTCTGATGGACGATATCCATATCAAAAAGCAATCGAAAAAATACGATGCAATCATTGTAGGTTCGGGTGCGGGAGGCGGCATGGCTGCTTATGTGCTGGCAAATGCTGGTTTGAAAGTCTGTCTGCTCGAAGCAGGACCAAACTATGACCCGCGTGAAAATTCATCTCAGTTAAAAAATCCCTGGGACTCGCCGCGGCGCGGCGCGAGCACCAAGTTCAGACCCTTCGGTGATTTTGACGGCTGCTATTGGGGATGGGAAATAGATGGTGAGCCCTATACACAAAAAGATGGCAGCAACTGGGAATGGTGGCGTGCACGTATGGTGGGTGGTCGTACCAACCATTGGGGCAGGATATCGCTGCGTTTTGGTCCAAAGGATTTTAAAAGAAAAAGCATTGACGGCCTGGGCGACGACTGGCCGATAGGCTATGACGAGGTAAAACCTTATTATGACAAAATTGACAGGCTGATAGGTGTGTTTGGTACCAATGAAGGCCTATATAATGACCCTGACGGCATCTTCTTACCTCCGCCCAAACCAAGGCTCCACGAGCTGTTTATTAAGCGGGCAGCAGGCAATATCAATATACCGGTAATTCCGTCGCGCTTATCCATTTTAACAAAAAAGATCAACAAAGATCGTGAGGCATGTTTCTATTGCGCCCAGTGCGGAAGAAGCTGCAAGATTTATGGCGACTTTTCATCGTCATCGGTGTTAGTAAAACCCGCTGTTGCCACGGGAAATGTGGACCTGGTCGTCAATGCGATGGCGCGGGAGATCCTAACCGGTCGTGACGGACTTGCAACAGGCGTCTCGTATGTAAATAAAACGGATATGCAGGAATACCAGGTATTTGGCCGGACGGTGATACTGGCCGCCAGTGCCTGTGAAAGCGCCCGGTTGATGCTCAATTCCAAATCACCAAGATATCCAAACGGAATAGGCAATTCCAGCGGAATTGTAGGCAAATATCTTCACGATTCAACGGGTGCCGATATGGGTGGTATCATTCCTGAACTGTTTAATCGTAAACGATATAATGAAGATGGGGTAGGTGGTATGCACGTATACACGCCCTGGTGGCTGGATAATAAAAAGCTCGACTTTCCTAGGGGTTATCATATTGAATATGGAGGGGGCTTCGGTATGCCGCTCTATGGCTTCAACTGGGATATCGAAAAACTGAATGGAGCTTACAAGATCGGTGGCAAACAAAAAGAAGCCGGTGGTTATGGCGCTTCGCTGAAAGAGGATTACCGATACTTTTTCGGCGCGCACGTGGGTATGGCCGGCAGGGGGGAAGGTATCGCACGTGAAGACAGCTATTGCGAGATCGACCCTAATGTGGTGGATAAATATGGTATCCCGGTATTGCGCTTTAATACCAAATGGTCGGATTATGAGATCAACCAGGCCAAGCATATGAAGGAGACTTTTAAAGAGATATTGCATAGCATGGGCGCAGTGGTTACCTGGGGAGGTGATGACGGTCCGCACAATAATTATGGTTTGCATAATCCCGGAAACATTATCCATGAGGCAGGAACAGTACGTATGGGTAACGATCCCAAAACATCGCCTTTGAATAAATATAGTCAGTCACATGATGTGAAAAATCTGTTTTGCGTCGATGGCGGACAGTTTGTATCGCAGGCCGATAAGAATATCACCTGGACCATACTGGCACTTTCCATGCGCGCATCAGAGTATATCGTTGACCAAATGAAAAAACAAAATATTTAATCTTGTTACCATGGACAGAAGAGATTCCCTTAAAGCGCTGATCGTTGGAGGCATATCCACTTCGGTATTGCTGGATGCCTGCAAACAACCGGAAAAAAAAGCCGAAAATGCCGAAAACAATGATAAAATAACCGACCGGGCCGACAGGATGGCGGAAGAAAATCTGGCTGACAAGCAACTGCATGACATGCCGAAATTTTTCACGGCTGGCGAAATGGCTACCATCACCATACTGGGCGATATTATTATCCCTAAAGACCAGGTGAGCGGCAGTGCATCTGATGCTAAAGTGCCTGATTTTATTGAATTCATCGTAAAGGATATGCCGGAGCATCAGACGCCGATGCGTGGCGGGTTACGCTGGCTGGATATGCAATGTCTGAATCGTTTTGATAAAGCATTCAAGGACTGCGGCCGCAGCCAGCAGATGGAAATGGTGGACGAAATCGCATGGCCCAGGAAAGCAAAGCCGGGGATGCAACAGGGCGTTGCTTTTTTTAACCTGATGCGCAACCTCACCGCCACGGGTTTTTACACCTCCGAAATGGGGGTAAAGGATGTTGGTTACATGGGTAATACACCTAATCAATGGAATGGTGTGCCTGATGATGTACTGCGGCAGTATAACCTGGCTTATACCGAAAAGGAATTAAAGGAATGTATAAGTTTCGACAAGAAGGCCTAACCATAGGCGCTATGCCGGGCCGTGAGCTAAAGTGCTCACAATATTAATTTTAGACTTTATTTGGTATTAATTTATCATAATGAGGTAACATTAACTTAAAACCAGAGGTGCACCTTTGCTGAAGTTAATGCCGGAGTTTTTTTTCAAATCGTTCTTTATAACGGCAAAAAGGATCAGTTAATAGTTATTATAAAGAGAGCATGCTCTCTTTATTTGTTTAGCGTGGTATAGTAGTCGATGGCTTCGGTAATAACAGCACAGGCCGCTCTGATCTGCTCAGGGCTTATGATAAGTGGCGGCGCGATACGCATGGAATTGCTGCAATGTAAAAACCAGTCCGCAACTACGCCGTTTTCAATACACCGGTCGATAATTTTTTTATTCAGATCAAAGCTCTCCAGTTCTGCAGCCAGCATCAGACCCATTCCGCGAATTTCTTTGATGCCAGGGTGAACCAGCATCTGGCGAAACAAGCAAGCTTTCGCATCGACTTTTTCGGTTAAATGCTCCCCGAGCAATACTTCAAAAGCCGCTAAGCCTGCGGCACAACAAACCGGGTGGCCTCCGAAAGTGGTGATATGGCCAAGTATAGGATTTTCCTTAAGTGCCGACATGATTTGTCCGGAGGCAATAAATGCGCCCAGCGGCATCCCGCCGCCAAGTGCCTTTGCCAGGGTCAGAATATCAGGCACGATATCAAAATGCTCAAAAGCGAACAATTTTCCAGTACGCCCGAAAGCTGCCTGTATTTCGTCAAGTATCAATAAAGTCCCCGTTTGTGTGCAACGTTCTCTTAACGCTTGCATATAATCCAGGTCAGGGACGCGGATACCGGCCTCGCCTTGCAGAGTCTCTATGATCACACAGGCAGTTTCGCTGGTGATCATCTCCAGGTCGGCGGTATGATTAAACCTGATAAAATTTACGCCCGGCAGCAAGGGTCGATAAGCTTGCTTATATTCTTCGTTTCCCATTACGCTTAATGCGCCCTGGGTACTGCCATGGTAGGAATTATAACAGGCAATTATTCCGCGGCGGCCGGTATATCGTTTGCCAGTTTTAATGCACCCTCTACCGCCTCGGCTCCCGAATTAACAAAATAAACCGAATTTAAATTCGGGCGGCAATATTGATACAAGTTTTTCTGCAAAACGTACCTGGGGCGTTTGCACGTATTCGCCGTACACCATCAGGTGCATGTATTTATCGAGTTGCTCGCTTAATGGCATTAATCACCACCGGATTGCTATGGCCTAGGCTGCTTACGCCAATCCCTGAAATGAGGTCGAGGTAGGCTTTGCCGGCAGTGTCGTACATATAAACGCCTTCGGCGCGTTCAAATTCCAGCAAAAGAGGGAAATTGGTGGTTTGTGCATTGTTGGCTAAAAAAAGCTGACGAAGGGTTAACATCATTTTAGAATCCGGATTTAATCTTGCATGATGTTATAAAACAGAACATGCCCGGGTCAAAATTAAGCTTCTTTAATTAAATTGAATAAGCAATGGTGGATAAATCCGAATGCCGAATTAGTTTTTAGCCTGTTCGCTGCGCTCGGAAAGTTGTTTTATCAGCTCGTCGGTAAATTCCCGTTCGCTTTTAAACATTTCGCTGACCTTTTCAGGAGGTAATATTTTCAGGAATTCGTCGGTATAGTATTTCCGAATGTTGACCAATTCACTTTCATAGAATAATTCCCTGTTGATCTGGTCAGTGCCATTGGCCTGGGAGCTGGAGTTATTTAAACGTCTTTTTCTTCTTACTTCTTTTAAGGCATCCTGATAGCGGCGGAAAATCGGCCAGAATTTTTGTGATTCATCCGAAGAGAGATTAAGCCGCTGACTGATATAGGATTCCCGTACCTGCTCGATTTTGCTCACTTCGTTTGGCGGTCTGCGGATCACCCTTTCCTGGAAATTTGGCGGCCTGTGATAGTTCGGCTTTTGAACTTGCCCGAAAGTACTGGTACCGATTCCCAACAGTAGAAATATTATGAAAATATGATTGGCCAATTTGTACATATTATTGACTGGTATCTAATTCATCCTGCAGATCGCTGTTTAAATTGTCTGCATTAACTTGTTTACTTTCGTCAATTAATGTACGCGTGTCAGAAGGATCGATATTCTGTTGCAGATAATTTCTTATCTCATCTACTGGTACTGCTGACAACGATTGATGTAAGAAAGAATGATTGTGGTCTTTTACCGCATTGTTATTTTGACTCAAAAAAATAGTTCCCCCGACAGCCAGTGTGATACAGGCAGCTGTAGCATATTTAATTGCGGACGGAGCAAACATCCGCCTGATGATACCTTTGCGTTTTACAGTTTCCTGTTTTTCAGAATCAGGCTGATTAACCGTTTTGTTTAATATATTATCAGTAAGGTCGTCAAAGTAATTCTGCGGAACAGCAAATGCTTCAGTTGAATTACTTAAGGACTCCTGGACCGCTATCCGGCTTTGTATTTTTGTGCTTAGGCTTTCGAAATAATCTTCGGGGACGTCGAAGCCGGTACCTTCTTTATCTAGAGCAGCTTCTATCGTAATCCTGGAATTAATGACGCTGTTTAATTCTTCGAAATAATTTTCGGGCACAGTGAACCCCTGCTCAGACGTTTCGTTTTTTAATTCAACCAGTTTAATAAACGACACGATCTGTTGCTCCAACCCATCAAAATAGCCATCAGGCACTGTAAACGGGGTTATTTGGGTTAACCTGTTTAAGTGACAAATAATCGTCCAGCCATTCTCTATTTCCTCTTTCGCTGTTCATATCTGTATATAGATGAAACTTGTATGCAAAGGTTTAAAGTAAATTTAAATTTAATCTTTCGATAGTAAAAAGGACTCTATTTTTTTAACCGCGAGATGAAACGATGCCTTTAGCGCGCCAACACTGGTGCCCAGTACCTCCGACATTTCTTCATACTTCATCTCATCATAGTATTTCATGTTGAATACCAGCCGCTGTTTTTCGGGCAGGGTCAAAATCGCCTGTTGCAGCTTCATCTGTGCCTGGTCGCCATTGAAATAACCTGAATCTGCCAGCGTGTCGGCCAATTCATAGGCTACATCGTCCAGCGGAACATTGTTTCTTTGTTTCTTTTTATTCAGAAAAGTGATGCATTCGTTAGTTGCTATGCGATACATCCAGGTATACAGCTGCGCATCACTACGGAAGCCCGGAAGGTTTTTCCATATTTTAACAAATGTGTCCTGTATCAGATCGTCCGCGTCATCATGGTCAATCACCATGCGGCGGATGTGCCAGTAAAGCTTTTGCTGATACTTTTTTAATAGAAGATTAAATGCCTCGTTCCGCGTCTTCTCATCCTGGAACTTGCGTAAAATTTCTGCATCGTCAACCTGTACCGACATTTACTACTATTTAATTTTACTTGTATTGGTCGCTAAAATAATTATATTTTTCAATTATAGTAGTATGTCCGTCACTTGTTGCGACGAGTTCCTGGTATCAACTTTTTCGATCACCGCGGTAATTACGCCACCAGCATCGATTATAAAAGTAGTACGGGCAGTGCCCATATACTTTCTGCCGTACATGTTTTTTTCGACCCATACGCCATACGCTTCAACAATCTTTTTGTCCTGGTCGGCGATCAGGGGGAAGGGAAGACTGTATTTGGTCTCAAACTTTTTATGCGACTTCTCATCATCGGTACTTACACCGATCACTGCGAACCCTTTTGCCAGCAGTGACTGATAATTGTCGCGGAAGCTGCAGGCTTCGGCAGTGCATCCCGGGGTATCATCTTTCGGGTAAAAATACAGGATTACCGTCTTTCCTATGAAATCCGATAGGGAGACCGTATCTCCGTTCTGATCCTTGGCGCTGAACGCCGGCGCCATTTCGCCTTTTTGGGGTCTTGCCATCTTATCTGAAAAAATATGCGGTAAATTGCGAAATATTATCTTTATTGTCACTAACCGTGAGATCAAAAATATGTTTACCCGGCGTAATTTCCTTGTCAAACGTGTAGCTTAAAACTTTGGTTTTGTAATCCCATTCCATCAGTACCCATTTGCCGTCGATCTTTCCTGAATAGGTTTTTACACCCGACAGGTTATCGCCGATCCGTAACTGGATGCGCTGTGAGCTTGCCATATTAGCTCCGTCCCGGATATTTACGGGGCGGATAACCGGGGCAATCGTATCCAGCCTGATGTAATAGTCGCCAAAAGTGCGTGCACTGGCCTTTATATAACCATTATCGTAAGTTCCGCCGTAACAGGCTCCGTTGGTATTTACTATGACAGCCTTACCGATATACGGCCGGATCGAACTATCAGGTTTTATCCATAGGTCAAAGGCATCATTTATCGGGGTAAACCGGTTGTGCAGGTGATGGACGGCTGAAAATGTTCCCTGCTTTTTGGGCGATTCAGAATAAGTAAAATCCAGGTCATCGTATAAGTTACCGGCAGGAATAACCACTCTTACATTGTCTTTAGAAAATTCATTCTTTTTGTCGTAATGAAAAAGGGTGCCCTGCCCGGCGCTGATCGGGGCTGCCTTCGGCGCAGCTGATTTTACCTGTATCATGAGTGTCGATGTGTTGCCTGCAATATCCTTTACAATATATTCCACTTCATGCCGTGCCTGGTCGTTAAAATTGATCACGCCATGATTGATTGATTGGGGGTACAGCGATATTTTGCTGCCCGGCAAAATGAAACATTTCTGAATAAAGCGATGTGATTTCAAAAAAGTCGGGTAATCGATGTAGGCATTAATGGCATGGGTCTGATCGAAGGCAAACCGTTCAACGGCAAAAGAATAAACCGTTTCCCCGTCCAGTTTTAATTCGATGGAATAAATGCCATTGTGATTTAATGAGGCGCTGTTCAGATCTGTGGCTGTGATGCCAAATCCGGTTTCTCCGCTGACATTAATTACCTGAGGCTTTGCCAAATGATAGTGACCCTTTGAGCCGGCAACTGCCATGAATTCCCTTGGCGTTTTTTCGCTGAACGGCGCAACTCCCAAATGATAGACGCAAATCGTTCCCAGTGTCGGCGGAATGTTGTCGGGTATGGTCAAGCCAAAAAGCTGGGGATTAATGGTTTGTTCGGTTTGGGTATCCCTTATTTCGAAGTGCAGATGTGGTCCAGCAGAAGCCCCGGCGTTGCCTGACCAGGCGATTACGTCATCCTTGCATACCAGCGCCTGGGCCGGAGGAAGTTTAAAATCGACCTCGAAACTTTGCTGTTCGTACTGCAGCTTGCGCACAATCTGTTCAAGCACGGGGCTAAATCGTTCAATATGTCCATAAACCGTAGTATAACCGTTGGGGTGAGTAATATAGACAGCATTGCCGAAACCGCCGAACTGTACACGCAATCGGGAAACATACCCATCATAGGCAGCATGGACGGGATAGCCTGTGCGTGCATTGGTTTTAAAATCAAGTCCGGAGTGAAAATGTTCGGGCCTGAGCTCGGCGAATGAGCCTGCAGTACTTGCAGGAAGGTCCAGGGGATAACGGAAAAAGTTTTTAGGGTACAACCTGGTTTGTACGACGTTCTGCGCGGGGCAGCTCATGAAATACGCCAGAATGGGAAAAAGGATTGCCGGAATTTTTTTTAACATGCTATTTAATGTAGAAATCGAGCATTTTTACATCTTCAAGGTAGGCTTCCAGGTGATCGCCAATATTTACTTTACCCACACCCTGAGGAGTGCCGGTAAAAATGAGGTCGCCTTTTTTAAGGGTTATGTACTGCGATACAAATGCAATGATACGTTCAAACGAAAAAAGCAGGTCTTTGGTATTGCCCTGCTGCCGGGTTTGCCCGTTTACATCCAATTTGAAATCTAATAGATATAAATCGCTGAATTTTGATTTTGGCAGGAAATCACTGATGGGCGCCGAGCCATCGAAAGCCTTGGCCAGCTCCCATGGAAGCCCTTTTTCCTTGTGCCGCTGCTGTATATCCCGGGCTGTAAAATCAATGCCCAGGCCGATCTGGTCGAAATAGCCGGCCGCAAATTTCTCGCTGATATGTTTACCCTCTTTGCATACCTTCAATACGATCTCAATTTCGTGATGTATATCCTGGGAAAAAGCTGGGTGATAAAAGGGTTTGTTGTCTTTCAGAACAGCAGTATCCGGTTTCATAAAGATCACGGGGATCGTGGGGACAGGATTGTTTAGCTCTTTTGCATGTTCAGCATAATTCCGGCCTATAGCGATTATTTTCATGATATAACGGATATAACGCCAAAGCTAAAAAAATAGTGGGGAGTTAAAAAGGTGGATCAGCTGCAGTTTGCTATGCCTTTTTAATCCAGGCGACTGTTAAAGGACAGAAATTCTCTTGATCACGGATTCTGTGCCCGCAACTATGCGAATAAAATAAAAGCCACGCGACAATTTATTATTGACGGGGTAGGAAAAGCTTTGTTCGCCGGATTCAATCCTGCTGTGAAAGCAGCGTGATCACGTCATTGCCCAGCACGTCCATTATTTTTACCGTAACGATGGCGTTGCGTGATAAGACGTATTTCACATTGATCTGATCGGTAATCGGGTTAGGGTATACCTGCACGTCATTCAATAATTTTTCGTCGGTACGGATAACATTTATTTTGGTAGTCGAGGTAGCTGCGGGTTTTAAAGGGGGTAATGTTAAATGCAAACTGCTTTTCGGATAGGTCCCTTTAGAAGAAAAAAAGCGATTTTTCTGAGCGTGTGAATTGGTAGTGTCGATGCTTTTTTTCTTGCCGTCGGCAAAAGCAGGGCTAATGGACATTGCACACGCAATTGCTAATATCCACGAAAACATATAAGTACAGTTTTGCCTCATGCTCAAAAATCCTATACAAAAATATGAATAATGTGTTCATTAACCCCTATATCCCGCCAGAATTATAAAACATTTTAACAAAATTTAACAAAAAAGGTTTATTAGTTACATATTTGAACATTCATTTAGTTGTAATACTTACACTAAGACATTTTGAAATTTTAAAGCTATTTTTATAAGCGGAAATGCATAAAGATCTTCAGAAACTAACCTTTGCGGGACTATTAATCAGTCTTGGGATCATTTACGGCGATATAGGAACGTCTCCTTTATATGTATTTAAAGCAATTGTTGGCGGGCAGCGGATATCCGAAACCCTGATTTTAGGTGGAATATCGTGCATATTCTGGACGCTGACCCTGCAAACTACTTTAAAATATGTGGTTATTACCCTGCAGGCCGATAACAAGGGGGAAGGTGGCATTTTCTCCTTATTCTCCCTGGTACGACGTAAGTCAAAATGGCTGATCATACCTGCTGTCATAGGCGGATGCGCGTTGCTTGCTGATGGTATCATCACCCCGCCAATCACCATATCAGCAGCTATTGAAGGGCTGGAAGTTAAGTTTCCGCATCTGCACACGATGACGATTGTTATTATCATTATTGGTGTGCTATTTATCATACAGCAATTTGGAACGTCGCTCGTGGGTAAGGCTTTCGGACCAATAATGTTCCTGTGGTTCACGATGATGGGCGTACTGGGGATCATCTGGATCGTACAGATGCCTTCGATTGTCAAAGCGTTAAACCCTTATTATGCCTATGCGCTGCTTCGCGACAGTAACTACGACGCTTTTATTATTCTGGGCGCTGTATTCCTGTGCACCACCGGAGCCGAAGCGCTGTATTCAGACCTGGGGCATTGCGGGCGTAATAACATACGTATCAGCTGGATATATGTAAAAACATGCCTGGTGCTCAATTACCTGGGCCAGGGTGTATGGCTGCTTCACCGTTACGGTCAAACGCTTGATCTGAACCTGCAAAATCCATTCTATGAGATCATGCCACGCTGGTTTTTAATATACGGGATTGGCATTGCTACCATAGCGGCCGTTATTGCCAGCCAGGCGCTCATTTCCGGCTCCTTTACGCTGATCGCCGAAGCTGTAAGACTTAATTTATGGCCAAAAGTACGAATCAACTATCCAACTGAGCAGAAGGGGCAGCTCTATGTGCCCAGCATAAACTGGCTGCTTTGTGCCGGATGTATTGGTGTAGTATTGCTGTTCCGCCACTCAGACAGGATGGAAGCAGCATACGGTTTAAGTATAACGGTGGCCATGCTGATGACGACCATACTGGTGTCCAAATTCCTGGGCAAAAAGAAATTTCCGGTTTACGTCATTGCGATCTTCCTGACTGTCTATATATTTATCGAAGGGACATTTCTGTCGGGTAACCTGGTGAAATTCGTGCACGGCGGCTGGTTTACGCTGTCCGTGGGCGCTGTTTTGTTTTCGATTATGTGGACCTGGCACGTTGCCCGTAAGATTCGCAACCGCTTTGTAAAATTCATCAATATCGAGGATTACTACGAGATACTCAAGGAGCTGAGTGATGATGAGACCGTACCCAAATATGCTTCTCAGCTTGTTTACCTGACCAGTGCCAATTTTGATTCTGAAATTGAATCGAAGATCATATATTCTATCCTGCAGAAACAGCCTAAACGGGCCGACGTCTATTGGCTGGTGCACGTTGACGTGGTGGATGAGCCTTACCGTCGCGAGTATGAGGTTAATTTTCTGGTGCCGAACAAACTGATCCGGGTCGACTTCAAACTTGGTTTCAGGGTAGAGCAGCAGATCAACCTGCTATTCAGGAAGGTTGTTGAAGACCTGGTGAAGAAGGGTGAAGTAAACATTACCAGCACCTATAAATCATTGAACAGACATAAGATCGTTGGCGATTTCCGTTTTGTTGTGATAGAAAAGGTATTGTCCCGCTCTCATAAATTGTCCTTTTTTGAAAAGTTTATCATGACCTTTTATGTATATCTTAAAAAGGTAAGTTTATCTGAAGAGCGTGGTTTTGGCCTCGATTTGAGTTTTGTAACCGTTGAAAAGGTGCCCCTGATGCTTACCGATCCCGAAACAGTCGAAATGCGGCGGATATCCGAGTGATAATGCCCGGTTCTGCGGAAAGGTCACTTATACCGGAGCTTATATACCAGGATAATACTGGCGAATATAAAGGTGATCGCATTGGCTATGCTTACCGGCCAGCTGTTTATCATTATGCCATAGACGAGCCAGAAAAGGGTGCCCAGGGTAAACAGGGCATACATGTAAAGCGAGATTCCCGATGTGTTTTTAGTTTGTATGGTTTTGATCGCCTGGGGCAAAAAAGAAAAGGTGGTGCCAAAGGCTGCCAAATAACCGATAAGCGCTATTGAATTCATAAGCTTAGCATGTTTTTAAGATTATAACCCGTAATAAATCGCCGGCGGCCAAAATGGTGTTATTCCAAACCCTCCAGGCTTTTTACACTTTCCTTGTTTAATACGCTGTGTTTGTAGCTGTAAGTAAAATAAATGACGAGCCCGATTACGAGCCAAACAATGAAACGCAGCCAATTGGTGTAACCCAGTTCGGTCATTAGGTAAAAGCAGCTCAAAAGTCCCAACACGGGTATAAGCGATAGGTTTTTGAGAAACGCAAATACAGTCAATACAGCCGATAGAATAATAAAAATAAAGAAAGGGAAGTTTTCATGAGCATTTTCTCCGGTAAATAATGCAAGGATATCCTTCCTGAAAAAATACATTCCTGCTATAAAAAGTACAGGGACTATCCATTTTGAATTGATATAAGGCAGATGAAAACGGCCTTTCTGAGCTTCTTCTTTTGGTAAGAGCAATACACCGCCGCAAACCAGCACGAAAGCAAATAAGGTACCTATGCTGGTAAGGTCAGTAACAATGGTAAGATTAACGAACAAGGCCGGAATGGCGACTACCAGTCCGGTGACGATGGTCGCAAAGGACGGGGTATGGTATTTGGGGTGTATGCGTGAAAATATTTTGGGCAGTAGCCCGTCGCGGCTCATACTCATCCATATACGCGGCTGGCCCAGTTGAAATATTAACAATACGCTGGCAGTGGCAATAACAGCGCTGAAAGATATGATTCCGCTCAATTTGGTCAGATGCACTCTATTGAACACATAGGCCAGCGGATCGCCAACGGCAAGGTCTTTATAGCTCACCATCCCCGTAAGAACCAGTGCAATCAGGATATACAGCACCGTGCAAATAATCAGCGAATAGATCATACCCCGGGGCAGATCGCGTTGAGGCTGCTGGCACTCCTCCGCCGTTGTTGATATTGCATCAAAGCCGATGTAAGCAAAAAATACACCCGATACCCCTTTCATAACGCCCGAAAATCCGTTTGGCATAAAGGGGTGCCAGTTGGCCGGAGTAACATAAAAGAAGCCAATGGCAATAACAGCAACTACAATGGCAATTTTTAATATTACCATCGCGTTGGTCGCTTTTTTTGTTTCGCGTATGCCTATATAAACCAGGTAGGTAATAATGACCGTAATGAGCAGTGCCGGAATATTGGCTATCAGCTTAACGCCTGCCAGACTGGGGGCACTGGTCCATGCTAATGCCGCTTCTTTGAGTGTGTCACTAATTTCTGCAAAATGATGTCCGGCGGTTAGTTCCTCGACCTGTTTATTTGCGTTGAATGCCGAAAAGTAATCAATGGCCAGATACCCTGGAAAGTGAATGTGAAAACCCTCAAGCAGGTTGACAAAGTAAGTGCTCCAGGAAATAGCTACGGCGATATTGCCAATGGCGTATTCCATGAGCAGGTCCCAGCCGATGATCCAGGCGATCAATTCACCAAATGAGGCATAAGCATAGGTGTAAGCACTTCCTGCAACCGGTATACGTGATGCAAACTCAGCATAGCACAACGCCGAAAAACCGCAAGTAATGGCTGTAATAACAAACAGAATGGTTACACCCGGGCCGCCGTTAAAGGAAGCCAGACCGATCGTCGAAAATATTCCTGCCCCAACTACAGCAGCTATACCCATCAGGGTTAGGTCTTTTACATTCAGTTCTTTTTTTAAATGATCACCGGAATGTTCCGAATCACTCCAGCCGCGTGCAACATCCGCTAATATTCTACTGATGGACTTTTTACGAAATATACTTTTCGACATTCAATTTTGACCGTTAACGATAAGGCCAAACATAACTATTTTTTTGCATTGAATTAAATGGCATTCTGGCTAACTTGCGCGCATGAAAAGAAATTTCAATGAGAGGAAAGGAAATTTCAATGAGGTGCTGCGCAGTATAAGATCGCTGCTCATTCCTTATTTAGTAGTATTGTGCATTTGCCTTATTATTAAACTGATCTACAGCCGCCAGGAAATATACTTCGCGGTAAATGGCATCTTCAGCCCCATCGGGGATTTTTTGGCCCCATTCTTAACAGACCTGGGGAACGGATGGTTTGCTGTTGCCATTGCGGCGGTGCTGGCGCTGTTTAATTATCGTAAAGCATTTATTGCTGCTACCTCCTACGCGGTAACTTCGGTTGCTGCGCAGCTATTGAAGTATATTTTTGACCAGCCCCGGCCTGCGTTATATTTCAGGGATCAGCTGAGCCGTATCCATTTTGTAAAGGATGTGGACATATTGAAGCTCCACAGTTTCCCTTCAGGCCACACCGTATCCGCGTTTACGCTGGCGGTATTATTTACCTACTGGAGCAAGAATAAGGCCTGGGGGCCTTTATTCTTGCTCGCAGCTCTATTTGTGGGTTATTCGCGTATGTATTTGAGCGAACATTTTTTTGAAGACGTCGTAGCCGGTTCGGTGATCGGCGTTGTGGTTACCGCAATTTGGCTTTCCTGGATCGATAGCAAGGCCTTTCTCGGGCGATCTCAATGGCAAAGGGGATTATTGCGCTGACGAGGCAAATTCTGCATTGTCTTTTTTCCGGAATACCAGCCAGCCAGCAATAAATAATATTACCGCACCGCCTGCGATCTCCATGACGACATTTGAGCTTATGCTGCTCTGGGTGCTGGTGTCCATATACTGATCATTACGCTGCAATTCGGGCGACAGTTTGATCGAACTGAAATACGCCCTGGCTTCGCCTTTGACCAGGTCCTTGCGCACATCCGGATAGCCATATTCAAAGGTATAAGTGGCTTCCTGAGTATATAGCAAAATGAAGTTCCTGTACTGATCGCCGTTTGGATCCCGTGTTAGCAGGGTAAAAGCATTTGCTTTCAGTGTACCCACGGTAGTGTCGCGTACATTCTGAACGCTGCCGTTACCGCTTTGGTGCTGGATACTCTTAATGTAATTTTTCAATACATCATCAAGGTCCTTTTCTTTCTTTAGTGGTTTATTGCCCTTGGCATTGGGCTCCCTGATAGCCATCATATAACCCAGGTCGGTATTTGCTGTAAATATCTGTTGACCTAAGGTGTCTTTCTTATTAAAATTTTTTGGAAACGATATGCTTACAAGTTTATCAACTTTTACTGATTTTAACGATTGGCCGAATACTGCGTTCATCGAAAACAGCATGGCGAAAAATATAATTAGCTTTTTCATATTACTTAATAAACACCTAAAAACGCATAAGGTTTAATTTTAAGTACAATAAGTAAAATGATTACGCATTTAATCGCCTGTAAATAAGCGTATTGCGCATGTAATCGTAGCGCTATTTTACACTTATGCGACAGTAATACATGAGGGAAGGTCTGCAGCAACGCTGGGTTTCCGGACTAAGGTATCAGCAAAATTTTGCCCGCGCTTTTGCCGCTTTCAAGAAATTGATGGGCCTCTTTGCCGCTGCTCAGCGGGAATTTGAGAGGTGTTTTTAATTTGATCACGCCGCTGCTAATCCAACCGAATAATCCATTGGCGCGGCTTCGCCGTTCACTGCCGGAAGTAAGGTAACTCCACAGATCGCCTCCGGTCATGGTTTTGCTCTCGTCCATCAGCCTTCTCGGGTCGACCAGTGCCGGATTGCCGCCGCTCATGCCATAGAAGACAACAGTACCGCCAATGCGTGCGGCATCCAGACTGCCGGTTAACGTTGCTCCGACGCTGTCATACACTACGTCAGCGCCTTTACCGCCGGTTAGACGGACGATCTGCCTAGTCCAGTCCTGATGCAGATTTACCACATGGTCTGCACCGCATTCCAGTATTAATTTTTCTTTGGATTCGCTGGTGGTCAAGCCGATCACTTTTGCTCCCTTAAATTTGGCAATTTGTGTTAATAATTGACCCACGCCACCGGAAGCAGCATGAACTACTACAAAATCTTCCGGTTGAATTTTATAACTGTCCCAGGTTAAGTACTGCGCCGTAAGGCCCTGCAATAAAGCAGATGCTGCCGTTTCTATGCTGATCGCATCGGGCAAAGGAATGGCGTGGCTAACTGGGACAGCGACGAGTTCTGCATTCGCATAAGGAACATCAGCAAAGCCTATCCGGTCAAGCGTTTTAAATCCGGCCTGGCCATTGGTATTAACCACAACGCCTGCGCCTTCATACCCGGCGATATAGGGTGGGTTGCCCTGGAGATGATAATTACCTCTGCGCCGGTAAATATCCGCGAAGTTTAGCCCGATGGCTTCGGTTTTTACCAGAATTTCATCTGGTTTCAAAACCGGGTCGGGAACGTCAGTGTATTCCAACACCTGGGGGCCGCCAAACGAAGTAAATGTTAATGCTTTCAATATCGTTCTACAACTTATCCATCTCCGCCTTTATAAACTCGGCCAGTTCTTTTACATAGGATGCACTGAAGTCGAATTTGATTCCGGCGGTTTCGTATATCTCTTTAATCGTTTTAGTATAACCAAGTTTGAGGGCATCCAAATATTGCTGAAGACCTGTCTCGGGGTTCTCTTTGTAGTTTTTCCAGACGGCTATGGCACCAAGTTGGGCCATCCCGTATTCAATATAATAAAACGGAACTTCGAAAATGTGCAGCTGCTTTTGCCATAAATTGGCTTCAGCCTCCTTATGTGCGCCCCAATCGGCAAAGCCGGCGCCGAAGCGTTCGTAAATCTGTAGCCATGCTTCGGTACGCTGTGCATCAGTATGATTCTGATTGGTGTACATCCAGTGCTGAAACTGGTCGACCACTGCCACCCATGGCAGGGTTTTTAGTACGTCATAAAGCTGATCACGTTTGGCGCGCTTAAGGTCCTCTTCATTATCAAAATAAACATCCCAGTTGTCCATCGATATCAGTTCCATCGACATGGAGGCCAGCTCGGCCACTTCCGATGGGCAATGCTTAAAATCATTGAGTTCAAGGTCGGCAGTAAGGAAGGTATGTACGGCATGTCCACCTTCGTGAACCATGGTGGTCAGGTCGCGGAAAGTATTGGCCGAATTCATAAAAATAAACGGCGCACCAGTTTCGGCGAGCGGATAATTATAACCGCCGGGTGCTTTTCCTTTGCGGCTCTCGACATCAAAAAGCTGGTTATCTTTCATTATCTCCAGCCTTTCGCCCAAATAACGACTGATATTGCTGAAGCAAAGGATTGATTTCTCGATCAGTTCATTGCCATTCTGAAAGGGCTTTAAGGCACGCTTTCCCCGATATATCAACGTCCAGGTCCCATGGTTTAAGGCTTTCCAGTGCCAGGGCCTTTTTGCGTTTTTCGGCGAGCTTTCCGCAAAATAGGAACGATTTCCTTTTCAATGGCCTCGTGAAAGGAATAGCAATCTTGCGGCGTATAATCAAAACGTCCCAAGGCCTGGAACATATAATCCCTGAAATTCTCAAATCCGGCGTTCAGGGCTACTTTATGCCTTAATGCACGGAGCTGGTCAAAAAGCTGGTTCAACTGATCTTTATCCTGTAAACGTCGGGCAGTTATCTTTTCCCAGGCCTCCTGCCGTTTGCTGCGGTCAGTATCCTTTAAAAATAGCTGCTGCCTGCTCCAAAGTAAACTCCTTTTCGCCAATATGGACGGACATGGAGCCGGTAATGCCCTGGTATTTTTGCTGCTCAACCTGTATCTCCGTTAATAAGGGGATATTTTCCTCTCTGAAGAGCTCCAGCGCCTTTTTTACGCCACGCATGTAGATGAAATATTTTTCTTCGTGCAGCTTTGCCGCCCACTCGCTGTTGACCAGTTTCTTGTTCAGTTCATTGCTGTATGGCGCTATTTTAGGTTCTATCTCGGTAGCAAAATATTGGAACTTCTCGAGCAGGTTGGCGTCGGTCGTATCGCAGGTCATGCGGATATAGCGCCAGGCAAAATCCTCTTCCAAAGCAGCTTCGAGTTCGCTGCGGTCATGCAGCCAGTGTTCCAGTTCCTCAACCGAATTAATGGCCCGGCCCGTTAACTCTTTATAAAGCGGCTCCAGGTTTTCCCATTTAATTTCCAGGTTTTGCGGGTATGTATGTTCTTGTTTTTCTTGTGGATCATGGTTCTTTGATATGCAGATGTATGCATGTGCAAATATGAGGATTAGTAAGGAAGTGAGAAAGAAAGGAAGATGGAAAGTTGTAAGCGGTGTGTCAATTGTCATCAGGTCACGCTTGGTAACTTGGCCATCGGTGACTGTGTGGCAGTGCGGAACGGTATTACTGACAGGTTTGCCCTGACATATCAGTTCATTTCAAATCAATCATTAATCATAGGAGAAAGGTGTTAAGATTTACTTTCGGTAACAGTTTCAAATCTTTGAGCCAATGTGTAGCCATTAAAATTTGCATCGCCGGTAACTTCATCCAGAAAACTAAAAGAAGGGCTGAAGTTTTTCATTTCTTCATCTGAGTTAAATTCAATCTCCGCAAGCCATATTTCATCATTCCCTTTTAAATACTTGTCAATGCCTAAAACGAAATCCCCACAATTCCTGATGTACCTTATTTTTTCGACCGAAACGGAATTGAAAATATTTAATAATATATATTCAGATTCCTTCAAATAAATGGTGGTTACGGTGGCCTGACCTGTACTGCCGTGTGCCTTCTGTGTAAGTTTATAAGTAATGCCAAATTTGTCGCTTACCATTCTGAAGCGTAATCGCGTATTCTTAACATAATGATCTGTTATCACTACATAAGGCAGATCCTCAACCAGGTTCATATTACCCGCCAGTAGAAACTTTCTTTCCCTTTCTATATGTGCGTATTTCATAAGCTGCTTTTATAAATGGTCTTTGAAAGATGTGTCAGGCCATCACGATAACTTGCAGGTTTAAAATTGAAGGCTTTTTCAAATTTATCTGAGTTGAAAATATAGTCATGGTCATATTGATAGTACATTTCAACACTGCCTTGAACCGCTTTATTGAATAAGCCAAAAAGCTGCATTATGAATTTTTTAACCGCCATGTATCTGGGTTCAACACCGTAAATGCCTGCCGCCAACTCTATGTATTGAATGCCCGTCATCGGCGCTGCGGTTGGCATATGCCAGATCTGGTTATCTGCAGATGGGTTTTGGCCAAGCAGGTACATGCCTTTTCCCATATCAGGGATATAACTGAAATTGTGCAGCTTACCAGGGTCGCCTATCCATTGCGCACGTTGCTTTTTTGCATATTTATCCAGGACCGTCATGTCCAAAAAACTATTTCGGTTTTCAGTCCCATAGAAATCTGCACCGCGGGCGATGCTGGCCCTGATGTTACCGGCCATAGCCTCCTCCATTAATCGGGTCGCGATTTTTGCCCGTATTTCACCCTTGCTGCTGCAGGGATTGTAAGGAGTGGTCTCGAGCATTGGCCCGTTAACGAGGCCGTACATATAAACGTTGTCAAAAAATATCAGTCTTGCGCCGGTCTCGTTACCCAGGTTGATAAAGTTTTGCATGATTACGGGCCATTGCTGTTGCCAGATGGTTTTGTCGTATACCAGACCTGCGGTCAAATAGATCACGGTTGAACCTTTCGAAGCTGCAAGCAGTTCATTGTAGTCGAGCAGGTCGGCTTTTTGCCAGGTCGTGTTTTTTGTGGAAGGCTGGATAGGTTTACGGCTAACCAGACGCACCGCCTGATTGTTGTTTGCTAATTGCCGGGTAAGTGCATTGGCTACTGCTCCGCCGGCTCCTAATATTGTATGCATTTTTTTCTTAATTGTTTGATACAAATCTACGGGAGGCCTGCTGGCCAAAACGTTAACAAAGGATAAGAAATTTCACATCTGCTCCAGCGCAGATTTTGAAACCTATCGGGAAATATTGAGCTGGGGTTCCAATATTCGTTTTCTTATGCGCGAAAGCGATACCGGTGTGATGCCCAAGTAATTGGCAACGTAATGTTGCGGCATACGCTGAAGGGTATCACCGCCGCTGCTTAGCAGCTCTATGTAGCGTTCTTCCGGAGTCTGGGTAACAAAGGCAGTAACCCTGTCTTCGTAACAGATCAGATAATGCTCTGCTATCAGCCTGCCAAAACGTTCCATTTTATAGGCCAGCATCGGATTGGCGAGCATCTGGTCCATATCCTCGCGGGTAAAGGTGATGAGCCGGGTGTCTTCCAAAGCCTGTATGTAAACACGACCTGGAAGACCTGTCAGATAGCTTTTATAAGAACTCAAAAATTCGTTTTCGAAACTGAAGTAACCCGTAATTTCCTGGCCGTCTTTAATGTTAAAGTACCTTACAGAACCTTTTAAAATAAATCCTACCCTATCGCAGACTTTTCCGTCCTGGGCGAAATTTTGTTTCTTTTTAAGGTTGCTGAAGCCGAGGTGCTGCGTAAACAAGATCCATTCAGCCTCATTAAATTCGACATATTGTTTAAGTTGATCCCGGAATATTTGCAGAGCGGCAGATGTATCCATATCGTAAAGATAACAAATCCGGTATGGAACATCCGAAATCAATATTACTTTATCCAAATCCTGTCCAGCAAAAAGAACACGGCGAATACCACACTGGCTATGCCGTTAGTGGTCATAAAGGCAAAGTTCACCCTGCTCAGGTCGTTGGGTTTTACCAGGCGGTGCTGATATACCAGCATGGCGCAGAAGAACACGATCCCGGTGTAGTATGGCCAGCCGAAACCGTGTGGTATAAAAAATACAGGCGTTATAATAAATGCAGCGGAGAATACATGTAATAAAGTTGACAACCGTAAGGCATTCACCTTACCCAGATAAGCAGGTATGGAATGCAGCTGCTCCTTGCGGTCAAAATCTTCATCCTGCAGGGCATAAATAATATCAAAACCACTTACCCAGCACAGTACGGATAAGGAAAAAAATACAGGCAATAAAGCAAAAGCGCCGGTCACTACCAAGGTACGCACCAATGGGGGCAAGGGATAAACCCAAGCCTAAGCACCAAATGACAAAGCGCAGTAAATCTTTTTGTAGCACTATAACCCAATACTACCAGTAAAGCCACGGGCGAAAGGTAAAAACAAAGTGGATTAATTAACCATGTAGCCAGTACAAATAAGGCGCAGTTGACAATTGTAAAGGTTAAAGCAGCTGCCGGACTTATTCTGCCTGAGGGAATATCGCGCACTTTGGTACGAGGATTTTTAGCGTCGATATTACGATCAAGATAGCGGTTAAACGCCATGGCGGAGTTACGAGCGAACACCATACACAATACCATCAATACCAGTTTTTGCCAGTCAAATCGAGCTGGTAGTAGTCGAAACTGCCAAAAAAAAGCCGATAAAGGCAAAGGGCATAGCAAATATGGTATGTGCAAAGGTGACTAATGAAAGGTATTTTTTCATGCTTGATATAATAACGAAAATCGAATGACGAATTTAGAATATACAGGTTTATCTGCAACCTTCATTATGCAATGTTTGAAATTCAGGGTTCGATATTTAAATTTTTCTGATTCCACTCCGGTACGACAAATTCCTTATTCACCCCACCAATAAATCCCAGCACTTCGTCGCGTCCCAACTGGCTTTCGGCAGAGGTTACAAATATAGGTGGTGCCTGCTCAAAAGTAGTTAATAATGCCTTTTTAAACTTAGCTATATTTTGGTCCGTTTTTAGGATTCGATTGTTTGTCGGCTTTGGTAAATATCAGTACAAATGACAAGCCTTTTTCACCCAGCCAGTTGCAAAACTCCAGGTCGATTTTTTGCGGCTCGAGCCGGCTGTCTATGAGCACCATGACGCATTGCAGGCTTTCGCGCTTATCCAGATAGGTATGGATAAATTTATTCCAGTCTTCCTTTTTGCTTTTTGATATCCGGGCGTAACCATAGCCGGGTAAATCGACAATATACCAATTCTCATTAATATAAAAATGGTTGATCAGCTGTGTTTTACCGGGCGTTTGCGATGTTTTTGCCAATCCCTTTTTGGCTACCAGCATATTGATGAGCGACGATTTGCCTACATTTGATCTGCCGATAAAAGCATATTCTGGCTTTAAGGGCGGTGGCAGTTTGGATATTTGGGTATTGCTGCAAATAAATTCGGCAGATTTTACAATCATTGTGCAAAGTTAGAATTTGTTTGGTGTAAATTTGATGTTTAAACATGTAATTATTAATGGAAAACTATACAGTACCTGCAAATACCCGCATAGGTCACGTACATTTAAAAGTAAGTGATCTGCAAAGATCCTTGGATTTTTACTGCGGATTGCTTGGCTTTGAGCTGATGATGAAATATGGCGACCAGGCTGCTTTTATTTCGGCAGGCGGATACCATCACCATATCGGGCTGAATACGTGGCATAGCAAAGGCCAGCCGCCTGCGCCCGAATCGGCGCCGGGGCTTTATCATACGGCAATATTATATCCCGAACGTAAGGACCTGGCGATGATACTACAACGGCTGATCGATGCCAAATATCCTATTACCGGTGCGTCAGATCATGGAGTGTCAGAAGCGATTTATCTGGATGATCCCGACCATAACGGCGTTGAGCTGTATTGGGACAGGCCGCGTGAACAATGGCCAAAAGATGAAAATGGCGACCTGACGATGTATACCCGGCACTGGATATGCACGGTTTGTTGGCGTTGACTGAAATAGATGTTGTTGCATAAATCAGCGTATAAAGCAGACCCCAAACGGCTCAAATATCCAACTCAATCAACGATAATCCCTATCTTTGGCCTCGAATGAGCAAAACTGTAATACCTTATACCGAAGAGCAGGGCACCAAAAAGCAGCAGGTGGCCGATATGTTCAACAATATCTCAAAAACCTACGATTTTCTGAATCATTTTTTGTCGCTGGGTATCGATATCATCTGGCGCAAAAAAGCGATTAACGAACTGAAAAAAGATCAGCCTAAACTGATACTGGATGTGGCTACCGGTACGGGTGATTTTGCTTTCGAAGCGCTTAAAGATCCTGAAGCCCGAGAAGATTATCGGGGTTGATATTTCGCAGGGTATGCTGGATATTGCCGAACAAAAAATAGCCAAACGCAACTTAAACGACCGTTTTGAAGTAAAACTGGGCGATTCGGAAAAATTGCCTTTTGCAGATAATGGGTTTGATGCAGTTACCGTGGCCTATGGCGTGCGTAATTTTGAGAACCTTGAAATGGGCTTGGCAGATATTTTCCGTGTGTTGAAACCAGGCGGCAAAGCGGTGGTGCTGGAGTTTTCAAAACCTAAAGTTTTCCCGGTAAAACAACTGTATAATTTCTATTTCAATTATATTACACCGGGCATTGGCAAGCTGTTTTCAAAGGATGCAAGGGCCTATACCTATCTGCCCGAGTCGGTAGCTGCTTTTCCTGACGGGAAAACTTTACAGCGCTGATGGATAAAGTGGCTTTAAAAATACCAAATGCAGGCCGTTGGCGTTTGGTATCTGTTCAATATATACGGGCATTAAATATAAATCGTAAACTTGCTGCGGGGTTCCTTTGAAAGAAAAGCGGGGGCTATAAAACACTATATACGGGGCTTTAAATGAATAAAACCAGGTACCTGACCATTATTTTTATTCTTTTTTGCAGCAAAGCGCTCTTTGCCCAAGGCACCGGCATGGGGTGGCGGAGCCGATCAGAACGATTTCAGCTTTGGTTTTACCTTTCAATATGTAAACAGCTATTTTAAAATTGATAAAAAACCCAACTGGCGAGATCCGTTTTTGACCCGGCTGTGAATCAAGACATTACCGGACCATTAAATAGTATCAGCTTCAGCGCAGTTCGCCGGGTTTGCGGTGAGCTTCCTGTGCGCTACCGTATCACCGAGCACCTTGAAGCACAGAACAACGCCGGGTTTGGTTTTTGCCGACCGGACATTGACCTATACTTATCCGCGACGCCGTCTCAGAATGTAACCAAGGCCGTGCAGGCAACCATGGTAGAATTCCCGTTGTCGGTAAAACTGAAATCAGACCGGATACATGGAATTTCAGGGCTTATATTATGGGCGGCGTAAAATATTCCGAGCTATCGGCGCAAAAAAGAACAAGCCAGATACCGATCCGCTGGATGCGCTATGCTAACGAATAAAAACGGCTTCGGATCTTATGAAGTAGGCTTGGGCTGCGATATTTATTTCGAATATTTTAAGCTGTCGCCCGAGATAAAACTGTCCAATTCGTTCGGCAATATGCTTAACCCGGAAAACAACCCTTATTCAACGCCTATCAGCAAACTCTCTTACATACCATCACATTTAGTCTGTTTTCGAATAAATATTCAGGTATGCTTGGATAAATGTGCAACCGTAAATTGGTCAAATTTCTGGACATTGACAAATTCTGACTTTAGGAATAAAAATTTCTAATTTCGCTCACGATTTACTTACCTATGTCAAAAATCGCATTAATAACAGGCGCCACCGCAGGGATCGGTGAAGCCTGCGCACATGTGTTCGCCCGTGAACGTTATCGACCTGATATTTACAGGCACGCAGGACCGACCGGCTCGAAAAATTATCAAAGCAATTAAATAAAAAATATAATATCGATGTATTGCATTTCTATCCTTTGATGTGAGGGACCGGGAAGAAGTGATCAGTAATCTGGAAGCTTTGCCGGCCGAATGGAAAAAAGTAAATGTGCTGATCAATAATGCCGGCTTAAGCCAGGGACTTGACCCCATACAAAATGGCAATTATGACGATTGGGAAACCATGATTGATACCAATGTGAAAGGCTTGTTTATGTAACTAAAGTTGTATCGAACTGGATGATCAGTAACGGATATGGGCATATCGTCAATTTAGGCTCTATAGCAGGTAAAGAAGTTTATGCAAACGGTAATGTATACTGTGCCAGCAAACATGCCGTTGATGCTTTAAATAAAGCCATGCGGATTGACCTTTTGCCATATGGTATAAAAGTAACGGCGGTACATCCCGGGGCAGTGGAGACCGAGTTTTCGGAAGTACGTTTTAAAGGGGATAAGGCAAGGGCCAAAAAAGTATATGAGGGGTTTGAACCATTGGTTGCAACGGATATAGCCGAAACAATATGGTTCGCTGTATCGCGCCCGGCACACGTTAATATCAACGAATTAACGGTAATGCCAACCGCACAGGCCACTGCGACAAACATCTTCAGAAAGTAATTTTGAAGAGGAGAATTCCCAGCTGAGCAGTTTATGTGAAAATGATTTGTAAATTGGCAGAAAATGGATATTCAGAAAGATAACTACAAATAAATAGTTGATATTTGCTATTGTTGTAAGTATTCAATACTAAACACAAAATCGGTTTTTAGACTAATTCAATAAATCGGCGATTCAATAAAAAAATAAAATGTCACTTATCACACAGATAGACCAGGATATAAAACAAGCCATGCTGGCCAAGCAGGAAGCCAGGCTCAGAGGCCTTCGCGCCATTAAATCGGCATTGCTGCTTGCGCGTACAGAAAAAGGCGCCACAGAAGAGATTTCTCAGGAAACAGAAATTAAAGTGTTGCAAAAGCTGATCAAACAACGTAAAGAATCAGCAGACATTTATAAGGCGCAAAACCGGGAAGATCTTTATAAGATCGAGGTAGAAGAAATGGAAGTGATCGAGGCGCTTTTTGCCCCAGCAAATGGAGCGCAGCGAAATTGAGGCTTATTTGAAGGACCTTGTCGTTAGGGTAGGGGCAACATCCGTAAAAGATATGGGTAAAGTAATGGGTGCGGCCAATAAAGAGCTTGCCGGCAAAGCCGATGGAAAAACAATATCCGAGGTGGTGAAACAATTATTGGGATAAATAAATTCATTAATTGTTGCAACTCAATTTCAATAAACTATTTTTATAGCGGATATAAATATTATCCTGATTAGACCGGGATTTAAAAAAGACTTAAATTTTTACAATCGTTTATGGATTTCGTGCTTAAAGAGAAACATGGCTTTAGTTACATCGATGAGGGCGAAGGTGAAGTATTGTTATTGCTGCATGGGTTAATGGGGGCATTGAGCAACTGGGAGGACGGTTGATAGAGGAATTCAGAAAGGAGTACCGCGTGATTATACCCATTTTGCCGATCTACGATCTGCCTTTACTCACCACGGGCGTAAAAACTTTGGCCAAATATGTGCACAAGTTTGTAAACTATTTGGAGCTTTCTAACGTAACAATATTAGGCAACTCTTTGGGCGGACATGTAGGCCTTATCTACTGCATCAATCATCAGCAATTTGTAAAGTCGCTCGTGCTTGCAGGGAGTTCAGGATTATATGAAAATGCTTTCGGCGGATCGTTTCCGCGCAGAGAAAGTTATGATTTTGTGAAAGAAAAAGTGGAATATACTTTTTATGATCCTAATGTAGCCACAAAGGAATTGGTTGATGATGTTTTTAAAACCATTAACGACCGAAACCGTGTTATAAGGATACTGGCCATGGCAAAATCAGCCATTCGCCATAATATGAGTAAGGATCTGTATAAAATAAATATCCCTGTAGCATTGATATGGGGTAAGAATGATAAAATAACACCGCCCGACGTGGCCATAGAATTTAACCACCTATTGCCCGACTCGGAGTTACACTGGATAGACCATTGCGGGCATGCCCCGATGATGGAGCATCCTGAGGAGTTTAACAGGCTTTTGAAAGGGTTTTTGGAGAAACATAAAATAAAAGTATAATGATGCTTGCAATTGAGCTGATTGCCAACGCCATTCCACCGGTACATACTTCTGATACTATACAGAAAGTAATGGACCGCATGCAGGAATTTCGCGTGAGGCATCTGCCAATTGTAAATGAAGAGCAGTTTCTGGGCCTGGTGGCCGATGCTGACCTGGTCGAAGAAAGCGATTACCAGGTGAGTATCGGTGCGCTGGCCTTATCCCTGGTAAATCCTTATGTTCTTGAGGATCAGCATATTTATGATGTGATTCGGTTGTTTTATGAGCAGCAGCTAACCATTGTACCCGTACTGGATGCTAAAAAAGAACTACCTGGGTATGATCTCCATTAACACCATGAACGAGTATTTTGCCACACTCACTTCCGTTACAGAACCGGGTGGTATCATCGTACTGGAGATCAGCAATAAAAATAATTCCCTGGCCCATATGGCACAAATCGTAGAGTCGGACAATGCCCAGATTTTAAGTTCATATGTACGCACTTTCCCGGATTCAACCAGAATGGAAGTTACCCTCAAAGTAAATAAACTGGATATTTCTGCCATCATAGCCACGTTTTTGCGTTACGAATACGACGTAAAAGCTACCTTTAATCATAGCGGCGATAACGACAACTCAAAAGACCGTTACGATTCGCTGATGAATTATCTTAATTTGTAAATTAGCTTATACTTGGTGGTTCATCATTCATTATTATGAGCCCTGAACTGATCAACCATGAACTAAAAATGAAAATAGCTATCTACGGCAGGCCGTTTAATGATGAGGGAGTAATACCTTATCTGCAGGAGGTATTTGATGTATTGAACAGTCATCACGCGGCCATTTATGTTCATCAGCAGCTCCATTCTTTCCTCGAAGGAAAAATAAAGAAAGTAAAATATGATCTTTTAAAAGATCATGACTATCTGCGTACGTCGATCGATGTGCTTTTAACACTTGGCGGCGATGGAACCCTGCTGGATATGGTCACCCTGATACGCGATTCGGGTACACCCGTAATTGGTATTAACTTTGGTCGCCTGGGTTTTTTGGCAAGTATTAATAAAAACGATATTGCCGCTGCGATATACGCGGTAGTGAATAAACAATTTACACTGGACAGCCGCGAATTGCTATGTATATAATTGCGAAGAAAAGATATTTGGCGACGATAATTTTGCACTGAACGATATTACCATACATAAGCGTGACGATGCAGCGATGATCACCATGCACGCTTTTTTAAATGACGAATTTTTAAATTCCTATTGGGGCGACGGCATTATCATTTCCACATCAACCGGTTCAACGGCATATTCATTAAGCTGCGGCGGCCCCATCTTGTTTCCGCAGTCAAACAGCGTGGTGGTCACCCCGATATCGCCGCATAACCTTAATGTAAGACCTATCGTATTACCGGATAACAGCAGGCTTGCTTTTGAGGTGGAATGCCGAAGCGCCAATTACCTGGTATCATGTGATTCACGTACGGCTATTGTCGCATAAAAGGATGAAATTTCATATTGAAAAAGCGGGGTTTAAATTAAATTTGATCAGGTTGAATAATGAAAGCTATTTATCCACGTTAAGGAACAAATTATTATGGGGCCTGGATGCCCGCAACTATTAATTTTTATTGATGCCCAAATTTGTAGGTTTTTTACTCTTGCTATTCTTATCGCTTAGTCTGCACGCCCAAACCTGGGAAGTCGGAGGCTTTGCGGGTGGATCAGGGTATATGGGTGATCTGAACCAGAACAACCCGGTGAAGGTAAGTGGTATTGCATTGGGCGCGTTTGTAAAACGCAATTTCGATGGATATTTATCCGCCAAGCTTAACTATACATTCGGGCAGATAAGCGGCTCAGATGCAAGCTCGTCCAATCCCCAGCAGCAGGCGCGAAATCTTAGTTTCGCTACCCAGCTGAATGAACTGAGCGTGATTGGCGAGTTTAATCTTATGAAGTATATTCCTGAAGCTGGTGAAAACCTCTGGACACCTTATATTTATCTCGGATTTGGCGGCCTGGCTTACAATCCTCAGGCCAATTTTCAGGGACATACCTATGATTTACGTCCTTTAACTACCGAAGGAGAATCAAAACCCTATTCTAAAATTGCGGCAACTATTCCCTATGGTGTAGGCGTTAAATATAATTTCTCGGGCAAATTTAACCTCATTGCCGATATAGGCTACCGGAATCCGGGCACAGATTATCTGGATGACGTATCCGGATATTATCCCGATAAAAGCAAACTGCCCAATAACCTGTCAAGGGCGCTTTCGGATCGATCCGGCGAAACAACTGGGATTTACATCGGCACGCCGGGAACCCAGAGCGGCGACTTTCGTCCCAAGGATACCTACATGTTTGTAGGACTCGGCATATCCTTCACTTTTGTGACCTCTAAATGCTACTATTAGCATTTACTTTGCAGAAATTCATTTTGACGAATAATTATTTTGTAAATTACAATATAAAACGAATTAAATTCGTTTTATATGTATAATTCAAAATAATTGTTTAACCTAAAACTTAATGTTATGGCCGAATTAACCACCTCTGGAAAATCGGGCAGGAAGGGCTCAGGCAGAGCACAGGCGCCCCGAATTGACCTAACTGCTATGGTTGATCTTGCTTTTTTGCTGATCACCTTTTTCATCCTAACCACTACACTTGAAAAACCCAAAGCTATGGAGCTTGCCATGCCGGTCGGCGCAAGTCAGCCTGTACCCGAGTCGCGCACAATGACCATTTGCCTTGGTAATAACAACCAGGTACTTTGGTATGTGGGCATGCGCTGAAAACCCATTGAATGCACCCAAACTGGTAAGCCTCGCCGGAAGCAGCCTGCGTGCCGACATCATCAATACCAGCAACAGGATACGCAAAGAAACCGGCAAGTCGCTAATCGTTATTGTAAAGCCCAGCGAGCATTCTGAATATCGAGACCTGGTAGCTACACTTGACGAGCTGACGATCACTGGCATGCCATCTTATGCCATTGCTAAAATCTCGCCGGGGGATATCGGCCTGCTCAAGCAGAAAAAGGCTTTTTAAAACCCCGCTTATCTTACGCATTAATAGCCGGCGGCAATTTTTTGCGCCGGTTTTTTTGCGCTGATATGCTTTTTTTATTCCGTTTACGGCAATTTTTAATGCTTTTTTCTTTTTCGGCCCTATACTAAAAAAGTACAAAGTAAGTTTTACATTTGTACCCTGAAAAAAATAGCATAAGTTGTTGAAAGCTTAGTTGAAAGACCTCTTAAATGGGATATAAGGAACAGATTGATTTATTGAAATTACCCGAGCATATCGCTATAATTATGGATGGCAATGGCCGCTGGGCTAAGGAAAAAGGCAAATTGAGGGTATTTGGCCATCGAAACGGCGTGCTGTCGGTTAGGGATGTGGTTGAAGGCGCTGGCGAACTTGGAGTTAAATATATTACCTTATATACTTTCTCATCAGAGAACTGGAACCGGCCCAAACTGGAGGTCTCGGCCATCATGGAGTTAATGATCAGTACTATTCATAAAGAGATCAACAACTTTATGAAAAACAATGTACGTTTGAACGCGATCGGCGATCTGAAAATGCTGCCCGAAAAATGTTATAGGGAACTTAATAGCGCAATTAAAAAAACTGCAGGTAATACAGGTATTGTGCTTACACTTGCCTTAAGTTACAGTTCGCGGCGCGAAATTGTACAGGCTGCTAAAAATATCGCCTTAAAGGTGCAGCAAGGGCGAATTGAACATAGCTGATATTAACGAAGAAACTTTTGAAAATAATTTATATACGAGTGGAATGCCCAATCCGGAACTTTTGATCAGGACGAGCGGCGAATACCGGATAAGTAATTATTTACTCATGGCAAATTGCTTATGCTGAATTGTACTTTACACCCAAACTCTGGCCCGATTTCAGGAAGGAAGATCTGTTTGAAGCCATTCTTGATTATCAAAAACGCGAACGCCGTTTTGGCATGATCAGCGAGCAACTCAACTAAATTTTTACTTTTAACACTTTTTAACAACTGTATAAATTATTTTTAGCCCACTAAAATATTCGAATGAATAAATTTCTTTTTGCTATTCTTTTCTCTGTACGTTAAGTACTGCTGCCTTTGCCCAGGTTTCCGATCAACCAACGACCGTCGCTATCTAAATCAATTCCTGCCGATAGTTTGAGTTACTTAAATCCTAAGGATTATATTATAGGTGGTATTTCTGTTTCTGGTACCAAATATCTCGATAAAGATGTTTTAGTGCAGATATCAAAATTAAGTAAGGGCGACAAAATCAACCTGCCGGGTGAACAAAATGCTTTAGTTATCAAAAGAATGTACGATCAGGGTCTTTTTGACGATGTACAGCTAAATATAACCAAGATCAATCTTGATACCGTCTACCTGGAAATTGCTGTAGTAGAACGTCCACGTTTATCAAGGATGCATATCACTGGTATCCGAAAAGGTGAGATCGAAGACCTTCAAAAGAAATTAAGCGATAAGAACTCGCAAAATCGTAAACGAAAACTTATTAAGCACCACCACGGCTATTATCAAAAAGCATTTTAATGAAAAAGGATTTTTAAATACTACGGTTGATATTAAACAGCGCAAAGATCCGGGAGATGCCAACAGCGTGATACTCGATGTTGCCGTTGATAAAAAGCAAAAAGTTAATGATCAATCAGGTAACCTTTGAAGGGAATACGGCATTCAAGAGCAAAGCAACTGAAGTCATATCTGAAAAAAACGCGTGAAAGGAAATGGTATAACCTGTTCGGTTCGAAGAAATTCAAGCGGATAAATACGAAGAGGACAAACAGACCCTCGTTGAAAAAATGCAGGATAAAGGCTATCAGGGATGCCGCAGATTCTGAGTGATTCTGTTTGGAAACACGATGAAGAAACGTGTGAACGTTAAGATAAAAGTATTTGAAGGGCATAAATATTATTTTGGTAATATAACTGGTCCGGCAATGCCAGATACCCGTCCGAGCTGTTAAACAGACTACTGCGTGTTAAAAAGGGTGATGTATTCAGCGAGGAGGAATTGAATAAACGATTAGTCAGGTCCTACGCCGAATAATGATGACGTGTCTACACTTTATTTGATGGTGGTTATCTGACCTATAATGCAGACCCCGTACAGACCAAGATTTATAATGATACGGTTGACCTGGATATTAGGATCTATGAAGGTCCGCAGTATACCATTAACCGCGTTTCGGTAAAAGGCAACGATGTTACCAACGATAAGGTGATCATGCGGGAGATCAGGACCAAACCTGGTCAGAAATTCAACAAGGAATTGTTGATTCGCAGTACCCGCGACATCGCGCAGCTGGGAAATTTTGACGAGCAGAAGACTGAACCAAAACCGACAAACATTAATCCTGCGGATGGTACGGTTGATATTATTTATAATGTAGTTGAAAAACCTTCGGACCAGATCGAGCTTTCAGGTGGTTTTGGCGGCGGACAGATCGTTGGTACGCTGGGCTTAACGTTCAATAACTTTTCACTGAAGAATATCTTCCACTTTAAAGAGTATAAACCATTGCCAAAGGGTGACGGGCAAAAACTGAGCATCAGGGGCCAGTCGAGCGGGCGTAACTTATCAGAACTATTCATTTACCTTCTCTGAGCCATGGCTGGGTGGTAAAAAGCCTATATTCTTTGCCTTGTCTGCCTATACGCAGTTAAGCTCAACCGGACAGTATTACGCAAAAAGCGATCCGCGCTATAATAATTTGCGCATCAATGGTGTCGGTGTTACCCTGGGTAAACGTCTGAACTGGCCTGATAACTACTTCCAGCTAAACTACTCATTAAACGTTGACCATTACAATCTGGATAACTATCCGGGCTATATTTTCCAGAACGGTACATCTTATAACATCAAGCTGACACAAGAATTAAGCCGTAACTCGCTGGATGTGCCTATTTTTCCGACACAGGGATCAAATATCAGACTGACGCTGCAGGGAACGCCGCCATACTCGCTGTTTAATAATATTAATTATAATGTAGCTACTCAGGAAGAGATTTACCACTTTGTAGAGTATTATAAAATTAAATGGGATGCACAATGGTTCCAGAAGATATATGGCAAGCTGGTGTTGATGTCGCAGGTAAGGTTCGGATTCCTGGGTGAATATAATTCTATCGTTCCGCCGTCACCTTTTGAAAGGTTTAAACTGGGCGGTGATGGTATGGCAGAGCTATCAGTTCTTACAGGGTAGCGATATCATCGGATTAAGAGGTTATCAAAACTTTTCGGTTATTCCGGAAGGAACGAACTATACCGCTGCTACTAACCCGGGAAGTACCATCTACGATAAATACACATTCGAGCTTCGTCACCCGGTTATAGCGAGCCAGTCGGCAACGATATTCTTGCTCGCTTTTGCTGAAGGTGGTAATGTTTGGAATAGTTTTGACCAGTTTAATCCTTTTAATATCAGACGTTCGGTAGGTGTTGGAGCAAGAATATTTTTACCTATTTTTGGCTTACTTGGATTGGATTATGGTTATGGCTTTGACAAAATTCCGGGCATACCGGATGCTAACAAGGGTCAATTCCACTTTTCCATCTCACAGAGTTTGAACGGCGGCTTTAATTAATTTGTAAGATGAAGAAGATAATTTTATTATTATTTCTTACGTTTACAGCGTTTACAAGTGCATTTGCACAGCGCTTTGCATTTGTTGATTCTGACTATATTTTAAAACATATACCAGAATATGCAGCCGCACAAAAGCAACTGACCGCTATATCTGAGCAATGGCAGAAGGAAGTAGACAATCGTTCGCAGGAAATTGAACGGTTGTATAAAGCATATGAAGCCGATCAGGTTTTGATGACAGCGGATATGAAAAAACGGCGGGAAGCTGAAATTGCCGAAAAGGAAAAAGCTGTTAAAGATTTTCAGCGACAAAAATTCGGTCCGGATGGTGAACTTGCAAAAAAAGCAGTACATTGATCAAACCAATTCAGGATCGTTTGACCAAAGCCATTCAGGCAGTTGCCGAAAGTGATAATCTTGATATGATATTTGATAAAAACAGCGAAGTGATCATGTTGTATGCCAATCCGCATTATGATAAAAGCGCTGATGTGATCACCCGGATGGGACTGAAACCGGGAGTATTTGCTAAATAAAGAACTATACAAATATAATAAAACTATTATTAAACACAAAAAAAGGAAAATGAAAAAAGTATTTAAAGTTGCTTTAGTTGTAGTATGTGTTGTATTTGCGGGGAACATAACTAAAGCACAAACCAAAATTGGGTATATCGCATTAGACCAATTGGTTGACCAGATGCCAGAAACCAAAACCGCTATAGCCAGCATTACGGCATATAACAAACAATTCATTGATCAACTTACAACAATGAATAATGAGTTGCAGTCTAAAGGTCAGGCTTACCAGGCACAACGTGCAACGATGACCGATGCTATTCGTACTGCAAAGGAAAGCGAACTTGCTGATTTGCAAAAACGTTTCCAGGATTATCAAAATACTGCTCAGCAGCAGGTTGAAGCAAAAAGAAATGAATTAGGCAAACCTATCATTGAGAAAGCCCGTGCAGCAGTTTCACAGGTGGCAAAGGAAAAAGGCTATACCTATGTGATCAATTCTTCACAAACTGACCTGATCGTGTTTCCAAGCGGAGATGACCTGATGGCCGAAGCAAAAGCAAAATTAGGCTTGAAATAAAAATTCTTACAAGATCATTTAAAAGGCGCTCTGTATCCAGGGCGCTTTTTTTTATTTTTACACCAATGTTAAACAAGCAACCAATAGGTATTTTCGATTCCGGCTATGGCGGTTTAACTGTTTTTCGGTCTATTGCACGACATGCTTCCCGGCTTACGATTATATCTATCTGGGCGATAATGCGAGAGCGCCTTATGGCAATCGTTCGTTTCAATACCATCCATCAGTATACCTGGGAATGTGTGCAGATGCTTTTTTCAATGGGCTGCCCGCTGGTCATTCTGGCATGTAATACGGCTTCCGCAAAAGCACTAAGAACAATTCAGCAGCAGGATCTGAAAAATGAAGATCCAGCCAAACGGGTGCTTGGTGTAATACGGCCGACTGCTGAAGTGATCGGTAATTTCACCCGGAGCAAACAAATAGGCGTGCTGGGCACTAAAGGCACGGTGCAATCGGAATCCTACCTGTTAGAGATCAATAATTTTTTCCCGGATGTAAAAGTTCATCAGCAGGCCTGCCCGCTTTGGGTGCCACTGATAGAAAATGGCGAGTATGATGAGCCCGGCGCCGATTATTTTGTAAAAAAATACCTGGATCAGGTACTGGCCCAGTCCGAGCAGATTGATACCCTGTTACTGGCCTGTACCCATTATCCTTTACTGGAAAAAAAGATCAGAGGGTATTTGCCCGAACATATCACAAGTAGTCACGCAGGGCGATATTGTTGCCAAAAGCTTAATGGATTATTTGCAGCGCCATCCGAAATGGAACAAAATCTGAGCAAAAACGGCTACACAACAATTTTTTACTACATCAGACGATACCGCAGATTTTGATCATCATGCGTCCATCTTTTTTCGCGACCAAGTGAAATCAGCTTACATTCCGCTGAAATAAATTATATACATTGTCTATGAACTTAATCATAATTAAATGCAGGTAACTGAATATTACCGGGCATTTAGTTAAGTTTGCAGTTGAAGCAAACTGATCCTTGAACTTTTACATTAAATATTTCATCATCGCCGTTGGCCTGTTTGCCTTTTCAGGCTTTTTTGCACTGTTTGGTGTTTATGCCGAGCGTAAGGTATCGGCATTTATACAGGACAGGCTTGGCCCGACCGAAACCGGAAAATATGGTGTGCTTCAAACCTTTGCTGATATTTTGAAATTACTGATCAAAGAACTAATCATTCCCGCCGCTGCCGACAAGCTGTTTTTTATGCTGGCGCCGGCTATTATTTTTATAGCGGTATATATGGGTTTTGCAGCCATACCATGGGGGCCGGGTATAGCGCCATCTAAACTGAATCTGGGATTGTATTATATTTTTGCCATCCTTTCGATAGAGACCCTGGGTATTTTAATGGCCGGCTGGGGTTCCAATAATAAATATTCCATATTGGGGGCCATGCGTTCGGCAGCGCAGATCATTTCCTATGAAATTCCTGCGGGATTCGCTATTATTTCGGTAGTGATGATCGCGCAAACACTAAATCTGCAAACTATTTCGGCGCAACAGGGCATCTATCACCAGGAAAAAGCAAGCTTTTTAGGCATTTGGGATGTATCTGCGAATCGGTGGTATATTCTGCTGGAATATTTTCCGGGCGCCGCATTTGATCATTGCTTTTGTGATTTATTTTATAGCCTCGTTGGCCGAAAGTAACCGGGCGCCGTTTGATATACCCGAAGCCGAATCAGAACTGGTGGCAGGCTTTCATACCGAATTTACCGGTATGCGGTTTGCATTTGTTTTTTTAGCAGAATATTCCATGATGTTCCTGGTATCAATGGTGGCGTGATCTTGTTTTTAGGTGCCTGGAATACGCCGTTGCCAAATATCGGCAGCAGTACGCTTGGCGGACTGGACAACAGGTACAGTCTGGGGGATATTATGGACAATGATAAAAGTGTTATCACTGGTAGGGGTGCAAATGTGGATCAGCTGGACCTTGCCACGTTTACGGGTTGACCAGCTGATGAATCTCTGCTGGAAAGTATTAACACCACTGGCATTTTTTTGCATGCTGGTATCGGGGGTTTGGCGATTGTGGGTGATGTGAGTTTAAGTATTTGATAGTTTAAAATTTAAAATCGGGGAATTAAATCAGTAATCCGTAGTGATCAATGATAAAAAACGCAATAAATGGATTTACTACTGCATGGAAGGGTTTATCCCTTACCATCAAACATCTTTTTTCGTCAAACGCCAAGCGAAAATAATGCCGGTGAGCGATGATAATTATTTTAAAAATCTGGAAGGGACAAATACCATACAATATCCCAAACAGCAATTGCCTGTCCCTGAAGTTGGACGTTACCAGTTTGAGGTGGAGATTGATGATTGTATTGTTTGTGATCTTTGCGCCAAGATTTGCCCGGTTGATTGTATCGATATTGAAGCTATAAAAGCAACTGAAGCGATCGGGCAAACGTCCGACGGTACAACAAAAAGACTGTATGCAGCCAAATTTGATATCGACATGGCCAAATGTATGTACTGTGGTCTGTGTACCATTGTATGCCCCACTGAGTGCATCATCATGACCAATCAATATGATAAAAGCGTATTTGAATTAAAGGATCTTACCTACGAATTTTCCGATATGACACCTGAAGATGCTGCTGAAAAGCGTGCTTTCTGGATAAGCAACTGGCCGAAAGACAGGCGGCAAAATTAGCCGCAATGCAGAAAAAGGAGGACGGAGCATGACAATGGTGCAAGCACTATTTTACCTGATGGGATTTATTGCGCTGGCTTCAGCATTGTTTGTGGCAGCCACCAAAAACCTAGTGCGCTCGATTTTTATGTTTTTTGTTACGCTGTTGGCTCTGGCAGGACTATATGTACTGGCTTTGGCCGATTTTGTGGCGATCACGCAGATCGTGATCTATGTAGGAGGTATTTTGGTGCTCATCCTGTTTGCCTTTATGCTTTCGGGGAAGCGAAACGCTTGCAATTTACAGCAGCAAGAAAGCCGTTTTATCAGCATAAGTAAACTGCCTGCCTTGTTGCTGGCAGGATTGTTTTTTATCGTGATGGTCAATATCATTTTTAAAGCTGATGTCAATAACGTACGGTGGGTAAAAGAAGCCATGCAAGTCAAAAATGATGTATTTCAGGACTGGCGATACGACGGTGAATAATATCGGCGTTAACCTGATGACCACATATCTGCTGCCCTTTGAAGCGATATCTATTTTATTGATGATGGCCCTGGTAGGCGCTGCGCATTTATCACGAAAGGAGAAGGAGTCATGATCTCGCTATCAGATTTTCTTATGGTAAGTGCCGGCTTGTTTTGTATTGGCTTATATATCATTCTTACTAAACACAATGCCATACAAATGTTGATCGGTATTGAACTGATGCTGAATGCTGCCATTTTAAACCTGGTAGCCTTTGGCAAATACGACCGCTTGAACAATGGCGGACAATTGTTCGCCCTGTTTGCCATTGTACTGGCGGCAGCTACAACAGCCGTGGCCCTGGCTATCATCTTAAATGTATACAAGAAATATAAAACGATTGATCCGGGAAGGTAGCTGAATTAAAGGATTAACATGAAAGAGAGTTTATTTCATTGTCTTATTGTGATGCACCGTTTATAATTAATACAGAATAATAACATTGGAAGATTTTTTACAAGCAATAGATACCTTAACCATACGTTTTGCACTTGCTGCAGTGTTATTGCCTTTGCTTGCTTTTATTATTAACTTTTGTTTGCCGGGTAAAGGAAATAAATTGGCAGGCTGGGTATCCACTCTGGCTATTTTGATAAGCTGCGTACTATCGGTGTTGGTATTTTCAAGAGTTTGGAATCAGCACCCGGTACATCAACAACAGCTTTGGTTTACTATTGGCAGTACAAGATTATACGCAGGGATTTTATTGAATAACCTTTCGGTTTTAATGCTGCTTCTGGTATCTGTGATCGCATTGCCGGTGCATATTTATTCCACGGCCTACATGAAGAACGACGAGAACTACAAGCGTTATTTCGCTTATCTCAGCTTTTTCTGTTTCAGCATGCTGGCACTGGTGGTGGTGGATAATCTGATCGTTGTTTTATATTTTCTGGGAGCTGGTGGGTTTTTCATCCTACTTGTTCATCGGCTTCTGGTTTACGCGGGCCAAAGCCGTAATGGCCAATAAAAAAGCCTTTATCATGAACCGGATAGGCGATATTGGCTTTTGACCGCTATTATTATCATCTATACTCGTATTCCACACCTTTGATATTGATCAGCTTTTTGGTGCGGATGCATTGGTTAGATCAATCCGGTCTTTCAATTGCCCAGGTGGCTGGCAATATGTTGCCTGCGGCGGTATATTTTTAGCCGTAGCAGCAAAATCGGCGCAATTTCCTTTACATACCTGGCTGCCCGATGCCATGGAAGGGCCAACATCTGTATCCGCGCTTATCCATGCCGCCACCATGGTGGCTGCAGGCGTATTTTTGTTGGGCAGGGTTTATCCATTATTTACCAGACAGCGAATTAAATGATATTGGCCATTATTGGCTGCTTTACCGCTTTTATGGCGGCCACCATCGCACTCACGCAAAACGACCTTAAACGTATCTTGGCTTATTCTACCATATCGCAATTAGGCTTTATGGTCATGGCGATGGGTATTGGCGCCTATGCTTCGTCGCTGTTTCATTTGGCTACCCATGCTTTTTTTAAATGCCTGTTATTTTTGGTAGCAGGCATTGTTATCCACCAGGTGCAGCATATTAAAGATGAGTACGACCTGGATATCGATCCTCAAAATATCCTCTATATGGGTGGTCTTGCGGAAGAAAATGCCGCTTACGTTTATTGCTGCTTGATCGGCGGTCTGGCATTGATAGGCTTACCGCTTACTTCCGGCTATCTTATCGAAGGACGGTATCCTGATCCAGTCCTTTGAATGGGCCGAAGGCAAGAACTGGATATTTAAACTGATACCCATTGGCGCCCTGGTCACAAGCTGGTTCACGGCATTTTATGTGACCAGGCTTATTGTAAAAGTATTTTTTGGTGAATTTAAATTGAAACTCGATCAACCCGCATATTAAACTTCATATCAGTGATGGCTGGCTGGCAGTATCAGGGTTCCAATCCTGTTTTCTTGGCGATCTGTTGTCTGTTTCCCACTATTTTCGCTCAATCCGGTTTTGTATGAACATGCCTGGCTGTTTAGTGGATTTTCAAGAATCACCGGGCTCGACAGGGTAAATATCTATCATACGATTATCCCGGCAGGGGTAAATATTTTTAGCCTGCTTATTATGTACTGGGCTTATACTGTTTATGTAAAGCAAAAGGCATTGCCTTTGCCCGAAAGCGGTTGGCTGTTCCGATTGTCTTACCACGAATGGTATATCGACAAATTTTACGGCAAGCTTATTGTGAAACCGGTAATGGCTTTAAGTCAGTTAGCCCGATGGTTTGATCGTAATATTATCGATGGTTTTATACATTTGCTGCAGAAATTGGTATATGCATGCTCGTAGGTCGCCGATTGGACCGACCGCTATATCATTGACGGCATTTTACATTTGATAGCTTCCATTGTATTGGCTATCGGTAATTTTGCCCGCAGATTCCAGGGTGGTAAGGTGCAATATTACCTGTTTAGTATGCTGGCAATTATACTGGCTATTGTTTTTATTTAAAATACTGATCTGAACCTGATGAATATATTATCGACTCCTGATATTTACGCCTCTGCTGTTTGGTCTGCTGATCATCACTGCTGCCATCGGCATGGCGTGCCAGCTTTAAATATATTACGCTTTTTGCCACACTGGTGCAGTTGGGTATCAGTATTTGGATGTATCTGCATTTTAAAACAGGTGCCGAATATGCTGGGATCAATGATGAAGCACTGGTTTCAGTTCATGCAAAAGCTGCCCTGGATCAACCTCGACCTGGGCACTCTGGGGAAAATGCAGATCGATTATTTTGTAGGGATTGATGGATTATCCGTTGCCCTTGTGGTAATGAGTTCGGTGGTAATGGTTATCGCTGCTTTGGCATCATGGGAGATAACAGCAACGCGAAAGGGTTTTTTAGTTTGCTGCTGCTGCTCAATATGGCAGTAATCGGTGTTTTCTGCGCGCTGGATTTCTTCCTGTTCTATATTTTTTATGAACTGATGCTGTTGCCGCTTTATTTCCTGATAGGCATGTGGGGCGGGGCACGGCGGGAATATGCTGCCATTAAATTCTTCCTGTATACTTTATTTGGGTCAGTGTTTATGTTGCTGGTGATGATCGGGCTTTATTTATCCGTTAAAGACCCTGTAACAGGCAATCATACCTTTAATATTATCCAAATGATGAACCCTGCCAATTACGACGCTGATTCGGTATTTGCGGTGCTGGGACATAAAACTTTGTTTGGTATGCCTGCGCGTACCGTTGGCTTTGTGGTATTGTTTATTGCTTTTGCTATTAAGGTGCCGGTAGTGCCGCTGCACACCTGGCTGCCCGATGCCCACGTAGAAGCACCAACACCTGTTTCCATTATTCTGGCCGGTATCTTATTAAAGATTGGGGGGTATGGTATTATCCGGATATGTCTGGGTATATTCCCTGATGTAGCTTCTCCGGCGCATTCTGGCTTGGCTTGCTGGGTGTTATTTCCATTATTTATGGTGCATTCAATGCCCTTGCGCAACGCGACCTGAAACGAATGATCGCTTACTCGTCTGTATCGCACATGGGTTTTGTGTTGTTGGGTATCGCCTCGCTAACGGCCGAAGGCATCAGTGGATCGGTAATGCAAATGGTGAGTCACGGGTTTTTGTCAACTATGCTGTTCTTCCTGGCCGGGCGTGATCTATAACAGGGTGCACGACAGGGATATTTATAATTTCAGGGGGCTTGGCAACCTTGATGCCAAGATATACCGCATTTGTCATGATCGCATTTTTTGCATCATTGGGTTTGCCGGGTTTTTCAGCATTTATTGGCGAGGCATTTTCACTTGTGGGTGCGTTTAAATCTCCTTCCGTTAACGGCGCATTGCCTTATTGGATGGCAGTTTGCGGATCGGTAGGTATTTTACTGAGCGCAGCCTATTTTTTATGGACATTGCAACGCATGTTTTTCGGTTCATTATCCTTAAAAGGAGGGGATGTATGGAAAACGGCGCTTGGTCGATCTGAATATCCGCGAAATAGTCGCCCTGTTGCCACTGGCCTTTTGGCATTGGCTTTAGGAGTGATGCCTTCATTGGTTTTTGATAAGATCAATGATTCGGTGCTGGCATTGGTGCATTTTGCGGGTGGCAGATAAAATGCTGATGGTTTGAATATGGTTTATGCAATCTCGCGGTTAAATACCTTAAAAATCAATCTGTAATTATTTCAATATATTATAAATGAACGATCTGCTACCATCTCTTTCCGGACAATTAAACCAGGTTTTTAGTGGCATTCCTTTTTTCATGCCCGAAATATGCCTGTCCGTGTTATTCCTGGTGGTGCTGGTAACAGATCTTATTTTCGGAAAAAATTCGGCTTGGTTGTGCAAATTTGTCGCTTGCGGCGGCTTGCTGCTGGTGATCTTTAAGGACCTGGAGCAGTTTAAGCTAATCGTTGACGGCCCGCATTTCTTTTTCAGCCAGATGCTGCTGCTCCACCGGACATCATTGATATTCAAGCTGCTTATCGATGTTTTTTCGATCATCCTAATATTATATTTCGAGTGGGATGATCGCCTGAAGGCACATGCAAAAGGGCTTTCCGATCTCTATTCCATTACCATAGCCGCAATACTGGGTATGCACCTGATGGCTACGGCTGTTAACCTGCTGTCAATTTATCTTTCGGTGGAAATGGTCTCCATTGCCTCTTACCTGATGGTAGCCTACCGGACCGAAAATGCTCTGAGCAGCGAAGCAGGCCTGAAATATGTTCTCTTTGGTGCGTCCTCCTCGGCCATTATGTTATATGGCATATCCCTTTTATATGGTTTTAGCGGATCTCTTGATCTCTATAATGGCGATATGCTTGCTGGACTGATGGCCGCCGGATCATCCGGAGCCTTGCTGGCGCTGATACTGTTCCTTGCCGGCATTGGGTTCAAATTGACTTTTGTACCCATGCATTTCTGGGTGCCTGATATTTACCAGGGCGCGCCGGCGCCGGTTTCAGCCTTTCTGTCTACAGTGACTAAGATTGCCGCATTTGGCTTATTGATCAATTTCCTTACCCCGTTTATCTTCTATCCGAATTTCGCAAAGGTCTTTGATTTTAGGTTGATGTTATCGGTAGCAGGCATCGTTACCATGATTGTGGGAAATTTTGCTGCCACCTTACAAAACAATATCAAAAGGATGCTAGCTTACTCCAGTATCGGTCATACTGGTTTTGCACTCATGGCGCTGGTGAATTTTAATGCCGACCGCCAGGGGATAGCTGCGCTTACTTTTTACCTGGTGGCATACGCCCTGGCCAATATCGGCGCCTGGATGCTGGTCAGCTATTTTGCCAATACCGCGCAGGCGGAAGAAATCAGTGATTTCAAAGGATTGGGTTTCAAGTACCCGGTTGCCGGTGTGGCTTTCGTTGTTTTGTTGATATCGCTTACCGGTTTGCCCGTAACGGCAGGATTTTATGGGAAATTCCTGGTGTTTTCATCGGTTTATGCCGTTTACCAGGCAAATCATGGAATTTTGCTGCTTTTATTGATGATCACCGGCGCGGTGACAACCGTCGTGTCATTATTCTATTATATCCGGGTTCCTTTGAATTTATTTCTGAGAAAAACCGAAAGACAGGCTGGTTTTTTGCCCTCAAATCCATTTTTATTGGTTTCAATTGCAATTATTTCATTATTGGTGGTTTTTTGGGGTCTTTTCCCGGATATTCTGATCAGGTAATTGTAATTGTCAAAAAAATAGACGTTTAGTTGATATTATTTAAATAATTTCAGCATTTTTTAGAAAAAATAGTAATTTGCGAGTGCAAAATAAACCGAATTTCTAAAATTTATATGAAACGTTATTTTCCATTTGCCGTTATTGTGGGCATTCTTATTCTTAACTTTTATTTTTCCATCGGTCGACTTCCATAATACCGGCAATCCTAAATTTAATACGGGCGATATTGCCTGGATGCTGATGTCGACCGCGCTGGTGTTGATCATGACACCTGGTCTGGCCTTTTTCTATGGCGGCATGGTGAATAAGAAAAATGTGATCTCAACCATGCTGCAAAGTGTTGTTTGTATGGTGATCATCACGGTGATGTGGGGGATATTCGGTTTTAGCCTGGCGTTCGGAGATAGCTTTGGGCGGAGTGATTGGTAACCCGGCCACCTATTTCATGATGAAAGGTATGCTTGGCAATGCAACCTGGAAACTTGCTCCCACCATACCGCTGCTGTTATTTGCCATGTACCAGTTAAAGTTTGCCATCATTACTCCGGCGCTGATCACCGGTGCCTTTGCCGAACGGATTCGCTTCAACAGCTATATCCTATTCCTGTGTCTGTTTTCCATTTTTATCTTTTCACCTTTGGCGCATGCTACCTGGCATCCCGATGGTATTTTATCAAAGCTTGGCGTACTTGATTTTGCAGGCGGAACGGTGGTACATATGTCTGCCGGTTGGGCGGCTCTGGCCTCGGCTCTATATTTAAAACGGCGAAGCGAAGCCAATCATGCACCAGCCCGTGTTACCTACGTGATCATTGGCACCGGTCTGTTATGGTTTGGTTGGTTTGGTTTTAATGCAGGGTCAGCTTTTGGCGCTAATCACCTGGCGGTAAATGCGCTGGCTACCAGTACAACGGCCTCAGCGGCAGCTGGTCTTACCTGGATATTTTTTGATATGCTGTTGGGCCGCAAGCCGTCAGCAATGGGTACCTGCATCGGTGCTGTGGTAGGTTTGGTTGCTATTACACCCGCGGCAGGTTTTGTATCAGTGCCACATTCGCTGGCTATCGGCATCATTTCGGCTGTGATAAGTAATCTGGTAGTCGAATGGCGTACGCGCACGTCAATTGACGACACACTGGATGTGTTCCCATGCCATGGCGTGGGCGGTATGGTGGGTATGCTGCTTACCGGTGTGTTCGCCAATCAAAACGTTAACCCCGGCAACACCACAGGCAATGGTTTATTTTTCGGTCAAACGCATTTGTTCTTTGTGCAATGTATAGCCCTTGTGGCAGCATCTGTATTTTCATTTTTCGGATCGCTATTGCTGCTGAAGATCACCGATATGATATCTCCGCTGCGTGTTTCGAAAGAAGATGAAGAGATCGGTTTGGATATCAGTCAGCACGGGGAAAGACTTTGATGGGCCGGAGTTAGATGTGGCTGCAGGATCCCGGTTGATAGTCAACCGGGATCTTTCTTTTTATGGGGTTACTGATAAAAATTTTACCTTAGTTAACAGATTACTTTTACCATAATCATATGAAAACACATTTAGCCTTCATCATTTTATCGGGCGTGTCCCTGGGTGCTTTTGCTCAGAATATGCCGGCCGACAGCGGCACCTTTCTATTGCATAAGTTTCAGCAGCAGATCGGCAGGGAAACTTATCACATTACCAGTAACAAAGACTCAAAAACCTATTCAGATGAATTTAAGTTCGTTGACCGTGGTTCACCTGTGCCCCTGCAGACCGAATTGACGGTAAATCCGGTGCTTGAACCGCTCGGTCTGAAAATAAAAGGGAGAGTGGCGCGTTCGGCAACCATAAATGACGAAATAAGTATAAGCGGCGGCACGGCACACATTAAAGTTGATGATTCTGTTTATGATAAAAAAGTGCAGCCTCTTACTTTTCCGATTGCCGGATATGCTCCGACAATTGTGCAGCAGGTGTTGATCCAATACTGGAAAAATCATCACCAGCCTGCCAGCATTAATACTTTGCCAGCTGGAACGGTGCAGATCCATAGAGATGGCTTTGATACGCTGACTTATGAGAGCAAGCCGATCATACTGGAAAGATATACCATTGGGGGGCTGATTTGGGGCAACGAATTTGTATGGACGGACAAAGACAGCCAGGTGATATGCGTTATTACCAATGATGCTGAGTTCGACAAGTTCGAAGCTTTGCGCGCGCCCTATGAGGCTTTGCTGCCAACGCTAATCGGTAAAACAGCAACATACAGCATGCGACTGTTCACCAAATCGGAAAGCGTAAAACTGGCTGCTGATAAACTGATCGCTATAAAAGGCGGGACAGTCGTGGATGTGGTGGGCGAGAAAACAATTCCCGATGCCGTAGTAATTATTGAAAATGGCATCATAAAAAAGGTTGGAACCAGTGCCGCTGTTATGATCCCCCGGGGTGCCAGGGTGATCGATGCCCGGGGGAAAATGCTCTTTCCGGGATTGTGGGATATGCATGCCCACTTTGAGCAGGCCGAATGGGGGCCCGCCTACCTGGCAGCCGGTGTCACTACGGTGCGCGATTGCGGCAACGAGTTTGACTTCATAAATGCCATTAAAAGTGCGATTGACCAGGGAAAAGGAGTAGGGCCCGAAATTTTGAAAGCTGGAATTATTGATGGAAAAGGTCAGTATGCACTGGGAGTTATTCAGGCCGATACCCGGGAGGAAGCAATAAAAGCGGTTGACCGTTATAAAGAAAATGGTTTTGTGCAGATTAAGATCTACAGTTCGGTAAAGCCTGCCATCGTAAAAGCCATTTGCCAGGAGGCGCACCGCCTGGGATTGACCGTTACCGGACATATTCCAAACGGCATGACGCTGCAGCAGGGAGTTGACTCAGGCATGAACATGGTGAACCATATCCAGTATGTGTATTCGATCATGAAACGAAACAAGGACCGATCCATTAATTTTGATGATTCGACCAGTTTGGCGGCTATCAACTTTATCAAGCAGCACAACGTGGTGATCGATCCGACCCTGGGTGTATTCGAGATGAGCTTTCGCCCGGTAAAGGATGATATAACGATAATGGAGCCGGCATTTTATACGCTGCCAATCCCTTTGCAGGCACTGCTCAAGAATACAGGGCAGGATTCCACTGGCGCAAAGAAATTTAAACCGCTCTATGACAGTATGGTAATCATCGTAAAGAAGCTGCACGATGCGGGCGTAACCATCGTTGCCGGCACCGACCAGGGCTTTCCAGGTTACAGTGTGCCCAGGGAGCTGGAGCTGTATGTCCAGGCGGGCCTCACTCCGGCAGATGCCATACAAACAGCCACTATTATTCCGGCAAGGGTAATGAGTATGGATAAAAGCACAGGATCAATTGAGGAGGGCAAAAGGGCCGATCTGATCATTGTAGACGGCGATCCCCTGAAAAATATACGCGATATCCGGAATGTAACCACCGTAATTAAGGGCGGACATATTTATGATCCCGGCACATTGCATAAGCTCGTAGGGTTTAGCAAGTGATTTGCCCGTAAAGATTAAACGCCTTCCCATTTTATTGAAGGCGTTTAATTTTATACCATCCATTCTTTTCTCATCGCTCTTGTGCGTAACTGGTTAGCCTGGTCATCGCCTGCGAAGGCTTCCTTTACCGGATCCCAATGCAGCGGACGGTTTAGCTGATAGGCAATGTTTCCCAAATTACAAACCGTAGCCGTGCGGTGCCCGATTTCTACGTCTGCAATAGGTTCGATGCGGGTACGCATCGCCTGAAGAAAATCTTTATAATGATTGTCGCTATGATACACCTGTTTCTCCTTTTCACCGATAAAGTGATCTTTTAATTCAGCCGGCGTTGTTTCGAGTTTTCCCCGCATGACATATATTTCACCCTTCGTTCCTATAAAACGCACGCCATTGGTATCTTTTAGCGGTTCATGGGTCATTGTGATCCCACTGGCATACTGGTAAGTTAAAAACGGATGATCCCGGTCAGGTGGGGTGATCAGTACAGGTCCACTGTCGTCCATATCCAATGCCCATTGTGCTATGTCAAACATGTGGGCGCCCCAATCGGTCATGAAGCCGCCGCCAAATTCCCGGTAACTGCGCCAATGGGCCCAGAAATCATCTTTTAATCCGGGCGCAAGGTTATGGTTATAAACCTGGGGCGTATTTGGCCCAAGCCAAAAGTCCCAGTCCAGATCGCCCGGCACCGGCTCGGCTGTCAGGTTATAAGGCATCGGAGGCCCGCCGACATTTACTTTAACTGTCTTGATTTCTCCAATATAGCCATTGCGTACCAGTTCAACAGCCTGCCTGAATTCGGGCCATGAACGTTGCATGCTCCCGGTTTGAAACACCACTTTGTGCTTTCGCGCCTCGGTTACCATAGCGCGCCCTTCAGCAATGGTCAGTGAAAGCGGTTTTTCGCAATAAATATCTTTTCCGGCACGAGCCGCCAGAATGGCCATCACTGAGTGCCAGTGATCGGGCACCGCGATGACTACTGCCTGAATATCCTTGCGTTTTAAAAGTTCGCGAAAATCGGTATAGGCCGTGCAGCCTGGGTAGTCACGCTGGTCGGCATAGTGCTGGTCCACTTCACCCACAAAGCGTTTTAGCTTTCCGCCGTATACGTCAGCAGCAGCTGCGATATTGACTTCGCCAGTATCAAGAAAAAATTTCTTCAGGTCCATCGCCTGCTTACCTGTTCCTATGAAACCAATATTGGTTAGCTTTTGGCTTTTGCGGCAGCCAAAATCCATGGCCGGGATGATAGTCAGGGCCGAGATTATCGCCGCTTTTTCAATGAATTTGCGCCTGCTGATTGCATCCGGGTTGCCATCGTCATTTTTCATAATAGGTTCAATTATTGTTCGGAGATTAAAGTTTTCAAATGGTAGTATATTCTTATTCCGTCAGACTTGTAACATAGGCAGCGCTTAGGGCGCCGAGAAAATACAAAAAGTAAAGCAGGAATCGTGATTGTTTCATAAGGGAATAAATTTAGCAGGCTCAAAATAGGCATTTGTTTGCACAAACACTACCGGCGCCTGCAAACGCGTACTGATCAATATTAATGCATTCTAATGACATTGTTAATTTAAAGTTTCAACATTAATATTGTACTTTTGCGGCCTCATTACCAATCATGAGTGATCAGATTAAACATGAATGCGGTGTGGCATTTATCCGCCTTTTAAAGCCACTGTCATTTTACCAAAAAAAATACGGCACTGCGCTGTACGGACTAAATAAGCTCTATCTTTTAATGGAAAAACAGCATAACCGGGGCCAGGATGGCGCAGGCGTTGCTACCATTAAACTGGATATTGAGCCGGGTAAACGGTACATCAGCAGGCACCGTTCGATGGCCTCAAATGCTGTTGCAGATATTTTTGAATATATCCAGAAGAAATTTGCCGACATACAAAAAGAACAGCCTGAAAAAATGGCTGATGCGGAATGGCTGAAAGAAAATGTAAGTTTTACCGGCGAGGTTTTGTTAGGTCACCTGCGCTATGGCACGCATGGCAAAAACAGCATTGAAAACTGTCACCCGTTTTTAAGGCAGAACAACTGGATGACCCGTAACCTGGTCATCGCCGGTAACTTCAACATGACCAATGTTGATGAACTGCTGCAACAACTATATGACCTGGGTCAACATCCCAAAGAAAAAGCCGATACCGTTACCGTACTGGAAAAAATAGGCCATTTTTTAGATACCGAGAATCAGGGATTGTTTGATCAATATAAACGGGAAGGGCATGATGATAACATTGAGATCAGCAAGCTGATAGCCAAAGATCTGGATGTAGCCAAAATATTGCGTAAATCGGCCAAAAACTGGGATGGCGGTTATACCATTGCCGGTATATTTGGGCACGGTGATGCTTTTGTAATGCGTGACCCTGTCTGGCATCAGACCGGCATTATTATTATTATAATGACGAGATCGTTGTAGCAGCTTCGGAACGCCCTGCGCTGCAAACTGCCTTTAATATACCTATATGGAAGATATCAGGGAAATAAAGCCCGGGCATGCGCTGATCGTCAAAAAGAACGGCAAGATCAAGCGAAGAAATGTTCAGCGAGCCGCTGGAAAAAAAATCATGTTCATTTGAGCGTATTTATTTTTCACGCGGCAGCGACTGCTTCGATTTATCGTGAGCGTAAACAACTTGGGCGCCTGCTTTGCCCGCAGATACTGGATGCTGTAAATAATGATATTAAAAATACTGTTTTCTCCTATATCCCCAATACGGCCGAAGTTGCTTTTTATGGCATGGTTGAAGGCGTACACAAATACATTAAAAAATACCAGAAAGAACGACTGCTTAACCGGGAAGATAAGATAAGTGACGAAGAACTGAAGGAAGTGCTTGGCCTGGCACCGCGTGTTGAGAAGATCGCGATAAAGGATGTTAAACTGCGTACGTTTATTACGCAGGATGCCGACCGCAGCGAAATGGTGGCTCATGTTTATGATACCACTTACGGACTGATCAAAAAAGATGCGGATACTTTAGTTGTGCTGGACGACTCTATCGTTCGCGGAACTACTTTAAAGCAAAGTATTCTGAAAATACTAGACCGTCTGGGGCCTAAAAAGATCGTGGTGGTTTCGTCTGCGCCACAGATACGTTATCCCGGATTGTTATGGTATCGATATGTCGCGCATGGGTGAGTTTGTGGCTTTTGAAGCGGCCATCAGCCTGCTGAAGGAGATGGAAAGGGAAGATATCATCCTTGAAGTTTACCAGAAATGTAAAGATAGCGCATCCTTGCCTAAAGAGGATGTATGACAATTATGTAAAGGCAATTTACGAGCCATTTACCGATCAGGAAATATCCGATCGCATTGCGGAGATTATTACGCCTAAAGAAATCAAATGCAGAAGTCAAAGTGATCTACCAAACACTTGATAACCTACATAAAGCATGCCCTGAACATATAGGCGACTGGTATTTCTCGGGCAATTTCCCTACGCCGGGCGGCAACAAAGTAGTTAACCGCGCCTTTGTCAATTGGATGGAAGGAAAGAACCAAAGAGGATATATGTAATGTAAGTCTTAAGTTCAGCTTAAAGCCCGGCTTTATGCTGAACTTTTTTTCGTTTTCCCCGCTAGCTGCTGAAAGCCGAAAAAACAACATGCGTTACCAGCTTGTCAAATACGATGAGCGAAGCTATGATCAGCGCAATACCGGCAACTTCATTAAGCCGGTGTACAAATTTCACCGATATTCTATCACGCAGTTTATTGGCATAAAATGCCTTTGTAGCATCAAGTCCGAACTGCACGATCAGATATAGTTAAAAACATGACGGCGATCTTTGACCGAACGGTTGGGAACTGAATTGATATAGAGCGTGCTTGCTGTCGCTGATCACCACAGTCCAATGGAATAAGCAGGGTAGGGTTAAGAATGCACATCAGAAAGCCCTTAAAAAAATAACCGGTGCGCTTTAGTCTGGAAGGTACCGTATTTTTGTAATTCATTCTGACTTTTTGAAGATATAATAAATGCCGAATGCAAAAAGCACGGCACATCCGATCATACCTGCATGTTGCTTGTCTTGAGTTGAAATATCAAAATATTGCGAGCCGAAAAGAATTGCGCCAACAAATACCACATCGCTGGTAACTACGCCCAGGGCCAGCGCTACACCAGCATGGAAGCCTTTTTCGATGCTTGTTTTTATTAATGCAAAAAATACAGGGCCTGTCAAAAAAGTGAGCACTAATCCAATCCCAATCCCCCTGATTACAGCTTCTATCATTAATTTTTAGGCTTTGGAATGTTAGGTTACCGGTTGCCGGGAACGAATATGCGATTTTTAACATTAAACAACCAAACTTAAAATTGGATTTATTATTAAAAAAGTATAGTATCAATTATAAAATAATCTTTATGTTAGTGTTTTGTAAACACTCAAATTGTTCAACCCTAATTAACAAATGGAACAAAAAAACTCAAAAAGTTACGGTCAGCGCTGTATACGATCATCACCGTATTTTTCTTCTGGGGCTTTTTAGCCGCATCAAATGGTATCTTTATACCTTTTTGTAAAGCACACTTTAACTTAACACAATTTGAATCGCAATTGATTGATTTTACTTTCTATGGCGGCTATTTCATTGGCTCACTTGGGTTGTATTTTGCTTCGCAGATGACCAAAGTTGATATTTTGAATAAGTTGGGATATAAAAATGGTATTATATATGGTTTGGTTTTATCAGCAATTGGTGCCCTTTTAATGGTTCCGGCCGTTAATTCAGGTTCCTTTGGATTTATTCTAGGCGCATTTTTTGTTATCGCGCTGGGATTTTCATTGCAGCAAACGGCTGCCAATCCATTTGTTATTGCGCTGGGTTCACCGGAAACCGGTTCAAATCGTTTAAATCTTGCTGGTGGGGTAAATAACTTCGGCACATTGCTTGGGCCGGTTATTGTAAGTATCGTATTATTTGGAAGTGCGAGCAAACTGATTCCGGCGGCGGACGTTAAAATAACAGCAGTAAACAACCTATATTTTATTCTGGCTGGCTTGTATATTGCAGTGGCCATATTTTTCTGGGTATCGAATCTTCCAAAAGTTACCAGCGACGAGAAGATCGAAGCAAGTCATAAAACCAATATACCGCTATTTATTATTTTTATCGCTTTCTGTCTTGTGTTGGCTGCGGGGCCGCTCAGCGTATATACACACGTGGCTAAGTCTTATTACGTATACGCATCACTGGCTATCATTCTGATTACCCTGATCGCCTCCTTATCGGCCTCAAGTAAAAGTAACGAAGGATGGGGAGCTATGCATTATCCGCAATTGATCTATGGCATGATCGCCATATTTACTTATGTCGGCGTTGAAGTAACCATTCAAAGTAACATGGGGGCACTGCTGAAAACACCTGAGTTTGGAGGTTATAGTGCCGGGGAAATTGCGCCTTATATTTCTTTATACTGGGGCAGCCTGATGATCGGCAGGTGGACAGGTGCAATTGCTGTCTTTAACGTTTCCAAGGCAATGAAAAATTTGCTTACCATCATTGTTCCTTTATTTGCATTTGGTGTAGTTTTATTGGTAAACTATTTGAGCGGTAAAGATGTTAGCAATCTATATATCTACGTGGTATGCGTTGCCATTCTGATCGTAGGCTTTTATGTTGGTCAGCAAAAACCAGTTCGTACTTTAACCATATTTGGCATATTAGGGGTGGTGGCCATGGTCGTAGGTTTGCTAACCACTGGCCGCATAGGCTTGTTTGCATTCATTAGCGGTGGTTTGTGCTGTTCCATTATGTGGCCCTCAATATTTGCTTTAGCCATTGCCGGCTTGGGCAAATATACCAGCCAGGGCGCTGCGTTCTTAATTATGATGATCCTGGGCGGGTCCATCATTCCGCCGGTGCAGGGAATACTGGCTGATACCAGTGGGATACACCTGTCCTATATCGTTCCTGTACTGGGTTTTGCCTATCTGGCGTTCTTTGCCTGGAAGGCCGGTTCAGAACTGAAAAAACAGGGTATCGATGTGGATAACATGGAAGCATCAGGAGGACACTAAAATTGTGATCAGAGCATGGTTAACGTGTGATTGGTTTTTTTTAAGGTAGAACGTTGCGGGATTAACCAAGCTAACCACTGTTCGCTAATCAAATGACAAAATTAAGTTTCGATCAAATATTTATGAATCTGGCAACCGACCTGTCCCTGCGCTCACACTGCGTAAAGGCACAGGTCGGTGCCGTTTTAGTCAAAGACACCCGTATTATTTCTATTGGCTATAACGGGCCGCCTGCGGGCACGCATAACTGCGATGAACAATGGCCCGAAACGGGTTGCCCCCGGGATGTACGGGGAAGCTGTTCACTTGCATTGCATGCTGAAGAAAATGCGATACTGTATGCCGTGAAAAACGGAGCAAATCTGGAAGGATCAACTTTATATACCACGTTATCTCCCTGTTTGCCTTGTGCAAGGCTCATCTTCTCGGCAGGAATAAAACAGGTCTATTATATGCGATCATACGCGGAATATAAAGGCCTGCCCAGCGATGAAGGGGTTGATTTTCTAAACCGCTTCGGGGTAAAGGCGGAAAAGTTTAAGGCAGATTGATTATTTCAGTAAGGGCTGAACCTTCTCCAACGCAAACTGCAATTGCTCGTCGGGCGTTAAATTCGTATTGTCCAGAATGATGGCATCCTGCGCCCTGACCAGCGGACTTTCTTCGCGGGTGGTATCCTGGTAGTCGCGGTGAGCGATGTTTTCAAAGACTTCCTCTAAAGTGATATCCGGGTTTCTATCATATAGTTCCTTGTAGCGGCTTTCGGCTCGGATCTTTGGATCGGCCGTCATGAATATTTTGAGCTGTGCAACCGGAAATACGGTGGTGCCAATGTCGCGTCCGTCCATCACAATATTTTTTGAGCGTCCCATGCGCTGCTGCTGTTTTACCATTTCGTGCCGGACCGCGGGTATGGCGGCTACCTCACTTACACTTTCCGATACCGGCATCTGGCGTATTTCGTCCGAAACCTCCTCGTTATTCAGGGTAATATGGGTCTGATAATCGCGCGAATGAAAATTAAGATGTATGTTTTCCAAAGCCTCTGCTATTTGCGTGGGATTATTTACGTCCACATTATGCCGCAAAAAATATAAGGTTACGGCACGGTACATCGCGCCGCTGTCGACGTAGATGAAATGCAGCTTTTGGGCTAAGGCTTTTGCTAGGGTGCTTTTACCACACGAAGAATAGCCGTCGATGGCTATTACAATATTGTCGCTCATTGGGTAGCTAAAATAAGAAAAATTAGTGAGTGCATGCGTTACGGGGTTATGGATTTAGTTAATTTGGTAGGACACATTTCTTAAATCAATTCCATCAAATCTCACTAATTGTTACTTTTGGCAAATGAACTTCACCACATACGACCTGAAAAAAGAGGTTAGTTATAAAGCATCCAGAAGCGGTGGCAAGGGTGGCCAAAATGTAAATAAGGTCTCCAGCAAGGTGGAATTGTTATTTTCCATTGATCAGTCCTACTTGTTTACCGGGGAGGAAAAGATCCTGCTGTTATCTAAGCTCCAATCAAGATTAAACCGAGACGGTTATCTGCAGGTCATGTGTGAGCAGGAGAGGAGTCAGTTCCTGAATAAGGAAAAGGCATTGGAAAAATTGCATCTGATACTTGAAAGGGCACTTCATGTACCTAAAACACGCAGGGCCACAAAACCTGGCAAAGCGGCAATAACGGCCAGGATTGAAAGCAAGAAAATGCAGGCAGCCAAAAAGGAAAGCCGTAAGAGAAAATATGATGATTAATTAAAGCGGTATAAAAAGGTAATGGTAGCCCACTGGTGCGATTCCCTCATTTGCTGAACGTCTTTCGTATGCAACACGACCGCAGCATCAATTCCAAAATATTTACCTGAATAGCCGACACCCAGCTGGTTGCTCAGCATAAAACGCTCCGGGGTAAGGGTTACTTCAATACTGCCGGCTGGCCTGGGAGTAAACATGCCGCCCTGGACGGTAGCGTCATATACCACCAGGTTTAATTGTGGTTTATAATAAAAGAATAGTTCGCGGCTGTGCAGGGGGCTGACCGAATTGGAGCGCGCAGCGTTACTTTGTGTGCTTAAGGAATTGAATAACTGGTTAAAGTCCCCTATACGGAACAATGGCCCCAGGCCGGCACCCGTAAAGCCATTACCAAGATTACCATAGCTCGTCAGGGAAACGTCGATCCAGGAGTTCCTGGCCAGCAGTTTATCATACTCAGCCGAAAGGTTAAGTTCAACGCCATTTTCTACCTGATATTCCCATCCGCTCGGATGATACAATCCCAGGGTGCTATGCACAAAATCCTGAACCTGTTTGCCATATGCGCTCGGGCCAACCACGCCTATTTGTGCACCGATTTTCAAACTGCCTTCATTTTTGTATAAAAGATTCAGCGTAGAGCCGACGTAGAGATAGGCCGCAAAGGGCCTGTCGATATAATTCGGATTGTCATATTTCGGATCGTTATATTGAAAAATGTGCGCCGCGGTGAAATTTATATCTCCGCTGTGCGGGGTAAATAGTTGTTGCCCTGCTTCAAATCCCAGTATTTTGTTCTCCAGGCTGCTTTTGTCACTAACAGCCAGTGCACGGCGAAAGTAAATGAAGTTTCCCGCAGTATAGTACCTGTCGGTTCCCTGGCCCAGGTAGGAATCATCGTCAGTTCTGAACCCAACTTCATATCCCCGCGACTGACCAAACACTTCCGAACAAAAAATAAGGCAAAACAGAAAACAAAACAGTCTATATTTCATCAGGAACATTTCAAAATAAACGCGAAAATAAAAAAGCCCCGGCAATATCGGGGCCTTTTTCTGCATTGAGAAATTTTTATTTGAAGGTGTAGCCTATACTGACGCCGCCTGCCGGAATCAGACCTTCATCGTAAAGTATGGGAACAAATCCTGCTTTAAACGTTAGTCCCTTACTTTCTGGCTGATAGCGGAAGCCAATAGTACCCGTTGCAATAAAGCCGGTGATATTATCAAACTGCCATGTCTTGCCGGATGTGACGCCCTTGGAGTTCATAAATGTTGCTCCTCCACCGACTTCAAACATGAAATTATGTTCGCCTATGAGGTAGTTGAGCTGGAACGGAATCGTAAAGACGCTGTTCCCTTCGGCGGAAAAGGCTCCCAGGCCGACACTGAATCCCCATCCGTTACGTTCCTTGCCAAAGCGTGCATCATAATTTGCCGATATGGCCAGTCCTGCGCCGCCTATTCCCAGATAGATGTTCTGTGCCTTAACCAGGCTCGGATCAAAATCATCGTTGCTGGTTGAATCGGCCTTGGCAACAGTTGCCGTCGTATCTTTCTTCAGGATGTTCGTCGTATCGTTTTTAACTATCGTTGTTGTATCTCTTTTGTAAACGGTGTCTCGTTTAACAATGGTCGTTGTATCATGCTTTAGGATCGTAGTCGTGTCCGGCTTAACAACTGCTGCTGCTGCAAGTGTCTTGATCACCGTATCCTTTTTGACAATGGTGGTAGTATCATGCTTTACGACCGTATCTTTCTTGATAATGGTTGTTGTATCATGTTTAAGACCGACAGCTGCAGCAGCTATTGCGGCCCCTTTAAAGACAGTATCTTTCTTAACAATGGTTGTAGTATCTCTCTTTACGAGTGTGTCGGTAACATTTTTTACTTTAGTTACCGTAGCTCCGGCAGCATTTTGCTTTTGTGCACCGGCTGCTCCGTTGGGGTTGTTACCCATATTGCTGGTTGTTGTCATACCAAATGTATTTCTAACCTGAATAACGCCATCTATCGGCGGAGCAACAATGGTTGTACTTGCAGTGTTTACCGCTGTATTTTTAACCTGAATGATTCCGTCAGACGGAGGAGCCACAATCGCGGTCGCATTATCATCCATCTTTGCTACTGCTGCCTCGGCAGCTTTTTTCTCGGCAACAATGTTATTGATCTGCACCTTGGTCGGTATACCATTGATGATAAGGATGGTATCTGCGTTCTGAACTATTTTTGAGCCAGCTTTCAAATGCAGTGTAGTATCTGCGCTAACCAACTGACCATTGGATGCTTTTTTTACCGTATCCGATTTGCAGACCACTCTGGTACTTGCTGAAGCCTGCAATTTTAACCCGACATGGAAGATCAGAAGTAAAAATAGAATGAGTCTACCCTTCAACGTAAAAATATGATTCATTATTAAGATATTTTTTTATTTATTAGTATAGCTATTTAATGGTTTAGCAGGAGGGTTTTACGTTACTGGAAATCAAAATGTTTCAGGCTTGCAGTTAAATATAAAAAAGTAAAGCATTGCTATGTGGCAATGCTTTACTTTAAGCGGTTAAAAATGAGCTTGTTGGTGCTGAAATTAATTCATTACCGGGTTCAGATCCTCTTTTACAGTGAGGTCAAGGGCATTATTTACCTTCTGATCCAGGAGCGCAAGACTGACCACTTCTTTCATGTCTGTAACATAATGAAATTTAAGGTCTTTGATATAATCTTCCTTGATATCCAGAATGTCCTTTTGATTGGACCGGCAAAGTATGATCTCCTTAATGTTGGCACGTTTGGCAGCCAGTATTTTTTCTTTGATTCCGCCAACCGGCAAAACGCGGCCGCGCAGGGTGATTTCTCCGGTCATGGCCAGATGTGGCTTAACCTTGCGCTGCGTAAAGGCAGAAGTAAGCGCAGTCAGCATAGTGACGCCAGCCGAGGGACCATCCTTGGGTGTGGCTCCGGCTGGAACGTGTACGTGCACATCCCACTGGTCAAACAGCTTTGGATTAATGTCAAAGTCTTTTGAATGAGCCCTTAAATAGGCCAAGGCAATCGTCGTTGATTCTTTCATTACATCGCCCAGGTTCCCGGTCAACGTTAAGCGGCCCTTGCCGGGACTTAAACTGACTTCGATAAACAAAATATCACCGCCCACCGATGTCCATGCAAGGCCGGTTACTACGCCTGCTACATCATTTCCCTCGTAAAGATCCTTATCATATATGGGAGCGCCCAATATTTTTTCTACTTCTTTTTTGCTGACCAGCGGGGTATGCTCATCACCCATGGCGATATTTTTTGCAACACCGCGAACTACGGAGCCTATTTTTTTCTCCAGTGACCGCACGCCCGACTCACGGGTATAATCCTCCACCAGTTTTTCCAGCACATCATTTTTAATGACCACATCCTTTGGCTTTAAGCCATGTGCCTCACGTTGTTTAGGAACCAGATGCTGTTTGGCAATCTCAATTTTTTCTTCGATCGTGTAACCGCTTACTTCGATCATCTCCATACGGTCGAGCAAGGCTGGCTGAATGCTGCTCAATGAGTTGGCGGTTGCGATAAACATCACATTGGAAAGGTCGAAATCAATCTCCACGTAATGATCATAAAAAGTGCTGTTTTGTTCAGGATCGAGCACTTCGAGCAAGGCTGATGATGGATCGCCCCTGAAATCATTGCCTACTTTATCTATTTCATCCAAAATAAACACCGGGTTTGCCGCTCCTGCCTTTTTTATTGACTGGATGATTCGGCCGGGCATAGCGCCGATATAAGTTTTACGGTGACCTCTTATCTCGGCCTCGTCACGTATGCCGCCCAAGGCCATACGCACATATTTGCGGCCCAATGCCTTTGCGATCGATTTCCCCAATGATGTTTTACCAACCCCCGGAGGGCCAACCAAACAAAGTATTGGCGCCTTCATATTGTGCTTTAACTTCAGCACTGCCAGATATTCGATGATGCGCTGTTTTACTTTATCCAAGCCCGAAATGGTCTTTATCCAATACCTTTTGCGCACGCTTAAGATCGAAATTGTCTTTGGTGAACTCGTTCCAGGGCAGATCAAGCAATAATTCAAGGTAATTGATCTGCACCGAATAATCGGCCGCTGCCGGATTTGTGCGGGCAAGTTTTTCCAGCTCTTTATGTAAAATGATCGTTTAACTTCCTTGCCCCATTTCTTTTTTGATGGCGCGCTTTCTCAGGTTCTCAATTTCCAGGTCGGGCGAATTGCCGCCAAGCTCTTCCTGTATGGTTTTTAATCTGCTGGTTTAAGAAATAATCGCGCTGCTGTTTATCCAGATCGACACGCACCTTGCTTTGTATCTGGTTTTTTAGCTCCAGCATTTGCAGGTCAAGCGTCAGGTGTTCCAGTACCAGGTTGGTTCTGTCGCGCAGGTTGGCTACCTCCAGCAAACTTTGTTTGGCGGCCATGTCGGCATTCATGTTTGACGAAATAAAATTGATCAGAAACGAAGTGCTTTCGATATTGCGTATGGCAATACCGGCTTCGCTCGGGATATTTGGCGATAGCTGTATAATGCTCATGGCCATATCCTTAATGGATGAAACCATGGCCTTAAATTCTTTATCTTCTTTAGGTTTTATTTCCTTAAAAGGCTCGATGGTGGCTTTTATGTAGGGTTCGCTTTGCACCTCTTCTTTTAAAAGGAAGCGTTTTTTGCCCTGCAGAATCACGGTAGTGTTGCCATCCGGCATTTGCAGCATCTTAATTATCAGCGCGATGGTGCCAACCTTATTCAGCTGGGCAAAGGTAGGATCCTCAATGGCGACATCCTGCTGGGCAACTACCCCTATCATACGTTTGCCTTTGTTGGCGTCGCGTATCAGTTTGATCGATTTATCCCGGCCTACGGTAATCGGGATAACCACGCCCGGAAACAATACCGTATTACGCAACGGCAATATCGATAAATACTTCGGGCATCTGTTCATTATTCATCTCCTCCTCGTCTTCGGAAGACATCAGCGGAAAAAATTCAGAATCTTCGTTTATTATTGGTAAAGCATTTTTAAAATCAAATGGATCAAAACTCATCAAATACCCTTTCTGTCGGTTTAAAAACGTCATAATGTCAGCCTGTAAAACTACAGGAATTATAAATAGGAGCAAACTGTGTTATTTGCCCTTGGTACTACTATCGTTCAAGACCTGTGCCAAGAAATTGCCTGATTTGCCGTTTATTCTGATAAATAATTGACTGTGTGTAATTTGCATTAGCATGGTTTTTGTTGCTTGAAGTTAGAGTCGAATTTTTCGGTGAAAAAAAGTCAGCAAACCCTGGTTAATGACTTGAACGTTTATTTTAATAAAATGATGCACTTATATAATATTTTTATATAAAAATAGTTAATAAGGGCATAAGACAAAGTTTTCTATTTTTGTTTCACGAACGAAACCCTTAATGAAGGCAACGGTAATACTGTCATTTCTGATCATAACCTCGCTAAATACAGCCTTCGCCCAAAATGCATATTTCAAATTAGGGCAGCAGGCCTTTTTTGACGGGGATTTTAAGTCGGCAGTGGCACATTTGGAAAGGTCATGTATCATCGATTCAACCAATTCAAGTGCGCTCTGGATGCTTGGATATTCCTATTATCATAGCGATAATTACCGGAAATCGATACAAGCTTATAACCGTGTAATCGCCATCAAACCTGCAGATGCCTCTGCCTACTATTACCGTGCACGGGCAAAGAGCTACCTGGCCAAAGATAATCAGCTGAGTGATGCCGATAAGGAGAAAAACCTGTTGGGGGCTATCGTAGATTTTACCAAAGCAATCGCTATTGACCCCAATGACACGGAGAATAACATTAAATTCTACCAGAACCGAGCCATTGCCTACCGTGAATATGGTGAGTTTAAATTGCAGACCAATACCCGTTTTTATGATAAAAACCGGGGAATTAATTCTTTAAAAGCTTCTGTTGCCGATTTCGATAAAGTTTTAGCTGACAACCCGAACCGCCAGGATATTCTTGCATTGAAAGAGCAGGCAAAGAACAAACTGACAAGCGCCTTAACTGTTAATTCACGCCACTAATTATGCAGGCCGCTGATCGTATAAGTGTCAGTCCCAAGAAATCTTACCCTTTGTTTTTTTTGTATCACGTAAAGTGAGTCCGGAAAATAACTGAGCTTTTCTGAATTCTCGTACAATAGGTTTTTCGTATGATTGAATATCAGGATCCATTTCACATGATCGCCCTCCTTTTTTATAATGACTTCGCGGGTTTTCAGCGACGGGTCTTTGGCGCGGTAGGCCGTGATATTTTCTGAAACCTGAACAGCGTAGCTCCCTTTCCAGGCGGGCTTGTTAATGTCGGATTCGCTAAAAAGACTTAATTCGGTGCCCCAGTTCGGAAATGTGTACTTGTTTGGTCTGCGAAATGCTTGTTGTGTACCACCGTTTTGTTAACCAGCGGATTCAACCGGCTCAGCCGAGCGGAGTCCGCTTTAAAATACCCTTTAATATCAAAAAACTTTAGGGTATCTCTGGCGGCATTGCTATCCTTTTTACACGATGCAATGCCTGCCATTAATATAACGCCTGATAAGACGATAGCTGTTTTCAATGCGGGCTTATACCAATACATCGCCGGTCATTTCTTTTGGAACAGCAACACCAATCATTTTTAAAATAGTAGGGGCTATATCGCCCAGCTTGCCATCTTTTACCTGTTTTACATCCTTATCGATCACTATACATGGCACCAGGTTGGTAGTATGGGCCGTATTTGGCGAACCATCATCGTTGATCATGTAATCTGCATTGCCATGATCGGCTATAATGATAAAGGAATACCCATTTTTTATGCCTGTTTCTACAACTTCCTGTGTGCATCGGTCGGCTGTTTCTGCAGCTTTTATTACCGCCTGAAAAACGCCGGTATGACCCACCATGTCCGTATTGGCAAAATTCAGTATCACCACGTCAGGCCAGCCGCTTTCCAGTTCAGGGATGATGGCATCGCGTATGCCTTCGGCACTCATTTCAGGCTGCAGGTCATAGGTTGCCACCTTCGGTGAGGGAATTAACAAGCGCTTTTCATCGTTGAATTCCTTTTCGCGACCTCCGGAAAAGAAAAAGGTTACATGGGGGTATTTCTCTGTTTCGGCAATCCGTATCTGGTTCTTTCCGGCGTCTTGTAAGATTTCGCCCAGTGTTTTAGTCAGATCATCCTTTGTAAATACCACCCGGACGTTTTTAAAGGTTTCGTCATAGGTGGTCATGGTGATATAGTGCAAATTAAGCGGGTGCATATTTTGCTCGGGGAATGACTTTTGCGTAAGGGCCTGGGTAATTTCACGGCCGCGGTCAGTTCTGAAATTGATGCAAATTACCACATCGTCGTTCTTTATTACAGCTAGTGGCTGGCCATCAGCCCCGACGCGAACAATAGGTTCGACAAACTCATCGGTAACTCCTGCCTGGTAGGATTCTTCAATGGCCGTTAAAATATTGTCTGTAGGTTTACCCGTGCCGTTAACCAGCAGGTCATAGGCCTTTTTAACCCTTTCCCAGCGGTTATCACGATCCATGGCATAATACCGGCCGATGGCTGAGGCCAGCTTAACCGGAGTATCCCTAATGTGCTCTTCCAGTTCGTCAATGAATTTTACGCCCGAATTCGGATCGGTATCGCGTCCGTCAAGAAAGGCATGGACAAATACATTATTCGAGCTTATACTGATTAGCGGCATCGCAAAGGCCTTCGAGATGTCTGATGTGTGAGTGCACCCCGCCATCGGATACAAGGCCGATGAAATGTACATCTTTGTTATGCTGTTTAGCGTATTCAAAAGCCTCTTTTAACACCGGGTTGGATGGCAGCTCGTTGTCATCAACCGCTTTGTGTATGCGACCGAGTTCCTGGTAGACGATGCGTCCGGCACCCAGATTCATGTGTCCTACCTCCGAATTGCCCATTTGACCTGCCGGCAAACCCACCGCTGTTCCAGATGCTTCCAGCTTTGAATTGGGATATTTCTGCAGCATCGAATCAAAGAACGGCGTGTTTGCTGCATATATCGCGTTTGACTTGTCATGCCGGCCGTAACCCCAGCCGTCAAGAATGATGAGTACTACTTTCTTGTTTTTTTCCACAATGCAAATATAATGGCAACGTTTAAAGATTAATACGCGTTTAAGTTTATTAATTTGTGGTCAGAGGTTTTGAGGGGATAAATACACTATACCAATATGAAGCCACTTTACTTGTTTTTGCTGCTCCTGGTATTGCCCTTTATATTTGCCGAGCCGGCAGATGTCATTGATAAAACAACCGAATTGCTGAGGGAGGGGAATATTCATGAACTGGCGAAGAGTTTTTCGTCTTCTGTGGAGCTGGATATTACTGACGAAGATAATGTGTACCCGAGCATCCAGGCCGAGCAGATTCTGGATAATTTTTTTAAGCAGTACCAGGTGAAATCGGTAAAAGTGCTCCACCGCATTACCTCAAATGCCAACTATCGCTACGCCGTGGTGATCATCAATACCAACCGGGGAATATTCCGCACGTCTTTCGCCCTGAAAAATGTAAATGGCAGTTTTGAATTAAATGAACTGCGTATAGAGAGCGAAAAAACAAAATAATCGCCAATTGTTTTTACTTTTGATGCGTAAATATCAAAAGTTTGGATCAACAAATCATACATCGTTTTATTAAAAATGCGCTGGCAGAAGATGTCGGTGACGGCGATCACACTTCGATGGCAACCATTCCGGAGGGTACTGCCGGTAAGGCGAAATTACTGGTAAAAGACTCTGGCATACTTGCAGGCGTAGAACTGGCGCTGGAAATATTTAACCAAGTTGACCCAGGCCTGAAGGTCAATGTTTTTTTGAATGACGGCGCGAAGGTAAAGCCCAAGGACGTTGCTCTTGAGGTAGAAGGTGATGTCAAAAGCATTTTAACGGCCGAACGTCTGGTGCTAAACTGCATGCAGCGGATGTCGGGCATTGCCACAAATACGCACGAGATTGTAGAGCTTTTAAAAGGGACGAATACAAAAGTACTTGATACACGCAAAACAACGCCCGGAATGCGCTATCTTGAAAAATGGGCAGTGCGAATAGGCGGGGGTATCAATCACCGGTTCGGGCTATATGATATGATCCTGATAAAGGACAACCATGTAGATTATTCGGGGGGCATCCGCCAGGCAATACAAAACACGCACGATTACCTTGACAGGCTGCAAAAAAAGCTGGCTATTGAAATAGAGGTGAGAAATTTTGAAGAACTGCGGCAGGTGTTGGATATCGGGGGTGTTAACCGGATATTGCTGGACAATTTTAGTGTCAGTGATATTACCCAGGCCGTAAACGTCATTGAAGGACGCTATATCACGGAAGCGTCAGGCGGAATCACGATCGATAATATCCGTCAGTATGCCGAGAGCGGAGTGGACTATATTTCGGTTGGCGCTTTAACCCATTCGGTTAAAAGCCTTGATCTTAGCTTAAAAGCAGTTAGGTGATCAGGGATGAGACTTTAACCAGATCTAGCGTCCGCTTGGATTGTGGGCAGATCAGCAAATTATTTAATTTATGAATCAGTGATTCAGACGAAATAAAGTTTTGTTTCATGAGTATAGTAGTTACTACAATATCATTTTATTAATATTGTGCCGAAATGATAAATATCTATTCCATTTCAGCACTTGTACTAGCCTACCTATTCGGCTCGATCCCTACTGCAGTATGGATTGGGCAGGCATTTTACGGGATAGATGTTCGTGAATACGGGAGCGGAAACGCCGGGGCCACGAATACCTTCAGGGTGCTGGGCAAAAAAGCCGGGATTCCGGTAATGCTTATCGATATTTTAAAGGGATTTACAGCAACTAACCTGGCATATTTTGTAGGCGTCTCAACGACAGGCGGCCCACATTCGATTCCGTATATCAATTTTGAGCTGGCCCTGGGTATTGCAGCCGTTATGGGGCACCTTTTTCCGGTGTTTGCGGGTTTCCGGGGCGGTAAAGGAATAGCAACGCTGTTCGGCATGATTCTGGCCATTCATTTACAAGCGGCATTGCTTTGTGTAGTCGTGTTCATCATCGTGCTGCTCATAACACGCTACGTTTCTTTAAGCTCTATTATAGGCGGTTTTACCTACCTGATAGGTGTTACTTTTGTATATCCGCTATATATCCGGTCGGTCATCATTTATGGCATGTGTATTTGCGCGCTGATATTGGTTACCCACCAGAAAAATATTGAACGGCTTTTAAAGGGCAAGGAATCCAAAGTCAATCTGTTCAAGCGTAAGGAAGTAAAAGTTTAACTTCCCTCCAACGTTTTTTGGCTAAAGATCCCAATTTGGAAGGTTAATTTAAACAAAAAAGCATCCCAAGGTGGAGATGCTCTTATTAATGGTGTTATGATTGCCGATTAGTGTAATTGCAGGGTTTGCTTACGATCAGGGCCAACGGATAAATATTTAACTGGAACGCCCAGCTCCTCTTCAAGGAAATCAATGTATGATTTCAGTTTAGCAGGTATTTGGGAAAGTTTGGTAATGCCCGTCAGATCCTCGTTCCAGCCATCAATTTCCTTATAGATCGGCTCAGGACTCACCGAGCAAATGTCATAAGGCATATAATCTATTTTTTCGCCCAAATAATTGTAATGGGTGCAGGCATATATTTTCTCAAAACCGCTCAGAACATCGGCCTTTGTCATTACCAGCTGGGTAACCCCGCTCAGCATAATGGCATATTTTAATGCGGGAAGGTCGATCCAGCCTGTACGGCGTGGCCTGCCTGTAGTTGCGCCAAATTCATGGCCTATGCGGCGCAATTCTTCGCCTGTTTCATTATCCAGCTCGGTAGGGAAGGGGCCACCACCAACGCGGGTACAATAAGCTTTAAAAATCCCTATTACTTCACCAATCTTGTTTGGTGCTATACCTAAACCCGTGCAAGCGCCGGCAGCGGTAGTATTTGATGAAGTAACGAAAGGGTATGAACCAAAGTCAATATCAAGCATGGCGCCCTGTGCGCCTTCGGCCAAGACCTTTTTGCCTGTTTCGGAGGTAGTTATTTACCAGATGTTCCGAATCAACCAACGGGAATTTTTTGATCAGTTCGATCGCTTCAAAAAATGCCTGTTCGCGTTCTGAAAAATCAGCAACCTCGCCATAAAGCGACTGCAGCATGGATGTATGTTTATCAACCAGTTTTTGGTAACGTTCTTTAAAATCGGGCAGGGTAATATCGCCCACGCGCAAACCATTACGACCGGTTTTATCCATATAGGTCGGGCCGATACCTTTTAAAGTTGAACCGATCTTACCTTCGCCCATTTTTTTCTCAGACGCGGCATCCAGTAATTGGTGGGTAGGCAATATCAGGTGCGCCTTTTTGGCTATCACCAGGTTCTTTTTCGCTAACAGGTCGTGCCCGGCATCTTTCAATTTTCTATTTCCTTTTTCAGGGTGATCGGGTCGATCACCACGCCATTACCGATCAGGTTAAGGGTGTTTTCAAAAAATATACCCGAAGGGATGGTATTCAATACAAATTTCTTACCGTCAAACTCAAGTGTATGCCCCGCATTGGGACCGCCCTGGAAACGTGCGATCAGATCATAGTCTGCACTCAGCACATCAACAATTTTTCCTTTACCTTCATCGCCCCACTGGAGGCCTAATAATACGTCAACAGCCATTATATATTGGATTTTATTGATCAAAGGTGGCAAAGTTATACTTTTCTGTCACAAAAACCTGCCTTTAATTTTTCACAATTACCGTAAAGGTTCAAAGAGTGGTGTTTGATCTCAAATTTCAGCAACCCGCCCATCATGCTTTGTATCTGCTGTATGCGCGGGTCGCAAAATTCAACCACTTTACCGCAATCAATACAAATAATATGATCATGCTGTTTATAGCCGTATGATTTTTCAAACTGCGCCATGTTTTTGCCGAACTGGTGCTTGGTCACCAGGTCGCATGATACCAACAGTTCCAGCGTATTGTACACCGTAGCGCGGCTAACCGGTATTTTTTATTTTTCATGTGGATATACAATGATTCCACATCAAAATGATCGGTGCGTGAATATATTTCTTCGAGTATGGCAAAACGTTCAGGCGTTTTCCTGAGGTTTTTATTTTCGAGATAGGCCTCGAAAATTTTTTTAACCATAGCTATGGTTTCCTGTTGAGACATAGTGTTTTATTAAAGGGCAAAGTTATTAATTTTAGTTTAGAGTTGATTAAGTTTATTAGAGTCTGATTAAGGTATGCGATGGCTATTAACAACATGCTCGACCTGCAATCGTACTGACTTCTAGCTTACTCGACTGATCAAGAGGCTTTTTCAATGGCCGAATCAAAACGGTTAACCGCCGTTACGCCTTTTACCGTTTTCAGCCGTTTTATCAGGTTATCCAGGTGTTCGGTATCGTTCACATAAACCATAATCGAACCTTCAAAAATGCCATTATCGCTGTCAACCGTGATAGAGCGCATATTCACCTTAAAATCATTGGATATTACGGTGGTTAGCTTGTTGATCAGACCCACATCGTCAATACCAGTAATCCGCAGGCCGGTTAAAAATGCCAGTTCCTGCTGGTTGGTCCACCTTGCCTTTACAATACGATAGCCGTAGTTGGCCATCAGCTTGGCGGCATTAGGGCAGTTGGTGCGATGTATTTTTATGCCATCGCTAACAGTAATAAAGCCAAAAACATCATCGCCGGGGATAGGATTGCAGCAATTGGCCAGCTTATAGTCAATCTTCTGCATATCCTCGCCAATCAGCAGCATATCGCTGTCTTTGGTTTTGATGTTGCGCAGCAGGCTTTGTACCTGTTCGGCTTCTATTTTATCCTGCGGTTTGTTTTCAATTACTTTTTCCGAAGCCTGGTATTCTTTCAGGTCCTTCATATCAATGATGCCCTGGGCCACATTGTAGAACAGGTCCTGGGTAGAAGGCAGCTTAAAGTAATAGCTCATCTTGTGGATATTTTCGGAGTTGTAAGTGATCTTTAACGATTTCAACTTACGCTCCAATATCTCCTTACCTTCATCGGCAATCTTTCGTTTTTCTTCTTTTAAGGCCGATTTGATCTTGGCTTTTGCTTTAGCGGTGACAACGATATTCAGCCAGTCTTCCTTCGGCGTTTGCTTGCTCGAGGTGATCACCTCCACCTGGTCGCCGTTTTGCAGTTTATAGCTCAGCGGCACCAATTTATGGTTCACTTTGGCGCCAATACAGCTTGCGCCCACATCGGTATGTATTTCAAAAGCAAAATCAAGCGCTGTTGCATTTAACGGCAATTGGATCAGTGCGCCTTTTGGTGTAAAAATGAATATCTCGTCCGAGAACAGGTTCATTTTAAAATCATCCAGGAAGTCGAGCGCATTTGATTCCGGATTTTTGAGCATATCCCGCACTTTCTGCACCCATTGATCAAGCCCGCTGTCGGTTGATGATTCTTTGTATTTCCAATGCGCTGCAAAACCCTTTTCGGCAATCTCGTTCATGCGTTTGGTACGTATCTGCACCTCAACCCATTGTCCGCGGGGGCCCATTACCGTTGTATGCAATGATTCATATCCATTTGCTTTGGGTGATGATATCCAGTCGCGCAGCCGGTCGGGATTTGGCCGGTACAGGTCGGTAACTATTGAATAGGCTTTCCAGCAATCTGCTTTTTCATTTTCGGGCGTGCTGTCCAGTATGATCCTGATGGCAAAAAGGTCATACACCTCCTCAAAAGGTATCGCCTTTTTCTTCATTTTGTTCCAGATGGAATGGATAGATTTTGGCCTGCCAAATATATCCGCATGCAAACCCTGGCCCTCCAGTACTTTTTTTACCGGCTCAATAAAATCCCGTGATAAATTTCTCGCGTTCGGCCTTTTTCTCGTTCAGTTTATTTTTGATGAACTGGTAGGTTTCGCGTTCCATGTATTTCATGGAAAGGTCTTCCAGTTCCGATTTTATCGCATATAAACCCAGGCGGTGCGCCAGCGGAGCATACAGATAAACGGTTTCTGACGATAGTTTAAGCTGCTTATCGCGCGGCATAAACTCCATCGTGCGCATATTGTGCAGGCGGTCGGCCAGTTTTATCAGTATTACCCTCACATCATCCGCAAGGGTAAGCAGCATTTTACGGAAATTTTCGGCCTGTAGCGAGCTGTTGGTATCAAAAACGCCCGATATTTTGGTTAAGCCGTCAATTATCTTGGCTACTTTTTTACCAAACTCCCTTTCAATATCATCGAGGGTCACATCGGTATCCTCTACCACGTCATGCAGCAAAGCGCAAACGATGGAGGTGGTACCCAGGCCAATTTCTTCGGCAGCTATCTGCGCCACGGCAATAGGATGGTAAATATATGGCTCGCCCGATTTACGGCGCATATCTTTATGGCTTTCCAAAGCCATATCAAATGCCTTGCGTATCATGTCTTTTATCACCCTTTTGCAAAGTGGATTTACTGGCACGCAGCAAAGCACGATATCTTTTTAGTATCTCATTCTTTTCGGCTTCCATATCAATCACTAAATCTTTCATGTTCTGATCCTTACGTATAATATCATTAACTTGCAATAAAAATGTATAATTGCATGTTATTATTTAATTACCAAAAAAAATTGCGTTAATTTTGTAATACGTAAAATTATGAAATTTATTGGTTTTCTTTTGTTGTTGATTGTTGTATGCCTGGGAGCAGTAAAAGCCCAGGATCAACAACTGCCGTCCAGTAACCGTTGGGCAAAAATGATACCATTAAAACCTATGTTACCAATCTTGACGGCGAATTGATTCCATGATCGTTATCCCCGAAGTTGCGATTGTTGATGTCAGGATATTTAAGAGCAAAGCCGACCGTGACGCATACAATCGCTTAAAATATAATATGTAAAAGTGTTGCCCTATGCAAATTTTGCCGCCCAAAGATACCAGAAACTACAGCGCGACCTGGCTACAACAGCCGACAAGAAAAGACAAAAAGAATGGTTGATACCTGCGAAACTCAGATCAAAGATTGTTTAACAAGGAAATTGAAAATCTGACAATTAGTCAGGGTGAGATTTTAATCAAGCTCATTGACAGGCAAACAGGTAATACCAGCTACGCAATGGTAAAAGAATTAAAAGGTGGATTGAAAGCTTTTATGCTGCAATCCGTCGCCCGGATTTTTGGTCATGATCTGAAAGAAACATATGACCCGAATGAAGAAAGGGATATTGAAGCTATCCTTCAGCAGGCCGGATACTATTCCTACCAAAATTAATAATGGATAACAACAATATCTACCAGTTTAATGTTCAACGATTAGACGGTGAAGAAATAAGCTTGTCTGAATATAAAGATAAAGTTCTTTTGATAGTAAATACCGCATCTCAATGTGGCTTTACGCCTCAGTTAAAGGATCTGGTTGTGCTTAAAGAATGAATTTATAGGACAGGATTTTGAGATACTGGCATTTCCTTCAAATGATTTTGGCGGGCAGGAACCCTTAGAAGGAAAGGGAATCAGCTGATTTTTGTGAAAATGCAGGCGTCAATTATCCTGTCTTTGAAAAAATACGGGTCAGTGGGCCTTATGCACATCCTTTATATGATTTTTTTGCCGATAAAAAGCAAAACGGCAAATTAAGATCGATCCCAAGGTGGAACTTTCATAAATTTTTGATCAGCAAAACGGGGATGGTTACCGATTTCTTTTATCCGTTCACCAAACCCACATCTTCAAAGCTTCAGCAAGAAGATAGTGCGGTTACTTGCTGAAAGTAACAATTTTTAGATATGCTTAAACTAGACATTTTGGTGTTACCGGTTCATCCGGATGATGCTGAACTCGGTTGTTCGGGAACGATCTTAAAAGAGATAGCCTGTGGTAAAAAGGTAGGCATTGTGGACCTGACGCGCGGCGAGCTGGGCACACGCGGATCAGCGGAAATACGAGACAGGGAAGCCGCTGAATCATCCAAAATATTAGGGCTGGCCGTACGTGACAATCTTTCCCTGCCGGATGGCTTCTTTGAAAACACGAAGGAGTACCAGCTGAAGGTAATAGAAGCCATCACGAAGATTTAAACCCGAGATAGTGATTACAAATGCTTATCACGACCGTCACCCCGATCATGGCCGCGCCAGCGATTTGGTAGAGGCATCTGCTTTTTTATCCGGTTTGAGAAAAATTGAAACTTTTTATCAAGGACAGATGCAGCAGGAATGGCGGCCTAATCTGGTGCTGCATTTCTATGCAGGATAATTATATTAAGCCGGATATCCTGGTCGACGTTACCGATTATCTGGGATAAAAAGATAGAAAGCATCCGTGCATTCGGATCGCAGTTTTTCAATCCTGAATGGCAGGAAGAGCCACAAACCTATATATCCTCACCTGCCTTTATCGAAGTTATAGATGCCCGGGCACGAGAATTTGGAAAAAGTATCGGGGTGAAATATGCCGAAGGTTTTACTTCACGAAAGATATTAGGGGTAGACAGTCTGTTTGATCTGAAATAGAAGAGGCCCATAACAGGGCCTCCTTCATTTACGCCCTGATATATTCAAAGCGGTTGTTGTCATTGCTTCTTTCTCTCCTCAATTTGCTTTCCTTGGCTAGCTTCAATAGTATACCCGATAACTCAGATGTTTTAAATTCAGAATCGTAGTGCTGTCTGCAATAGTCTGCAATTTCAGAAATAGAATGCCTTGCATTAAAAAAATCAGTTGATATCAATTGATTTAGGATCTTGGTAGCTCCTGGTTTTTTCCGTCCGGTCATGGATTCGTCATCGCTGGATCTTAATTTGCGACGGTTCCTGCCGATGTTATCGATTGTCATTCCCTCGACTTCCCCCTTATCCGATTCTGATATCGCATCCAGAAGACGATCAATGATTCTCACCTGTACTGCTTCGGAACGGAATGAATTAACAACTTCTGAGATCTCTAATAGCTGTTTTTTGAATTTTTCAATATGCTTGCTCATGTTTTTAGGACTCCCTCGTTAAGAATATTTAAACACAATGATCAGATACCATAATAAATAGACATATCGCCTATTTTGTGGGAAAAATAGTATATATTAATATCAGGCTAATTAATAAACGCAGAACGCCGTTTATATTGTCTATAATATGAAAAAAGCGCTTATTGTTTGAGAAATTAAAAGATTTGTGGCAAAAATATTACAACGATATTATAATATGGCTAATACTTGTTCAAGTACGGTAAGCCCGTCGTCGATATGCATCTTGTCCATGATCAGGGCCGGTCTGAACCGAATGGCGTTATTTCCGCACCCAAGAAACATCACATTTCGCTTCATTGCCTCTGCTATGAAATTATCCCGCTTCGTTTTATCGGGGAAATCGAAGGCCGTAAGGAGCCCCCGGCCGCGTATATTGCCAATAATCGTATTTTTCTGAGCTATTTTCGACAATTCATTTTGCAGATATTCTCCCATTAGCGCTGCGTTCCCGCAAAGGTTATCTTCTTCGATAATTTCCATTATTTTGGATGAACGCACCATATCCACCAGGCTGCCTCCCCAGGTAGAATTAATACGCGAGGGAACGTTAAATACATTGCCTTCCACTTCATCCAGCTTTTTTCCTGCCAGAATGCCGCAAACCTGCATTTTTTTGCCAAAAGCCAAAATGTCGGGTCGTGCATTTTCACCGAAATGCTCATGGCACCAAAATTTGCCGGTAAGCCCTACGCCCGTTTGCACCTCGTCATAGATCAGCATCGCATCGTTTTCATCCGACAGGATCCTTAATTGCTCGAGAAATTCCTGACGCACGTGGTTGTCGCCACCCTCAGATTGGATGGGCTCAATGATAATGGCGCAGATATCATCCTTATTTACCTCAAATGCCTTTTTAATCTGAGAGATGGATAGTGCCTCTCTTGTGAGCAGGTCTTCGTGGCTGGCGTCTGAGTATGGGAAATTTATCTCAGGTACCGATACCCGCGGCCAATCGAATTTGGCAAACCATTTGGTTTTAACGGGCTGTGTATTGGTAAGGCTCAACGTATAACCGCTCCGCCCATGGAAAGCATGTTCAAAGTGAAGTACCTTAAAGCCCTTTTCGTGGGTATAGCCTTTTGCAAAGTTCTTCTGCACTTTCCAGTCCATGGCTGCTTTAAGTGCATTTTCAATAGCTAGTGAACCGCCGGATATGAAAAACGCATGCGGCAGATATTCGGGGATACCTACGCGGCCAAATGTTTCGATGAACTGTGCATACTGCTCGGTATAGATGTCCGAATTGGAAGGGTTGGTTAACGCGGCCAGCATCAGGTTTTTTTTGAACCCTTCGTCCTCCACCATTTTCGGGTGATTATAGCCTAACGGCACCGAGGCGAAACACGTAAAAAAGTCCAGCAAAGTACGTTTGTGCTTGGCATCATATATATATACGCCTTTGCTTTTTTCCATATCAAAAGTAAGGTCGAAGCCATCAGCAAGGATATGCTTTTTGAGGGTGTCGTGAACGTTCTCGGGAGATACCAGCAGGTTATACATATATAATCGGTTTGTTTCAAATTTACTAAAAAGTGCTCAAATGCAATAATTAGGGCTGTTTTTGAACCGATTAGTCAAAAAGTAACTTTAAATCGTTTAAACCTACTTTTTGGACTGAAGGGTAAAATAGTATTTAGGTTTTTTTGAAAAAAATAATTTTCGGACGCATGGAATTCTGCCTGATGCAGGGCGCTTTTCTCCCATGGCTGAACTCCGATACTGGTATTGAAAAATTTATAAAACCGGGTGATCATTAAATTTATCCCGCATTCCGAGCAGCCCCCAGATACCTCCGGTATGAATGACCAAAATTTTACTGCCGGGTTTAAAGTAATTTTTACCAGCCAGGTCATACAACGCATACAGCATTTTTCCGGTGTATACCGGCTCGATCAATATCCCAGTTGAGCGCACAAATTGCTTCACAAATTCGATAAGTTCCGGTTTGGTCTTTCCATAGCCGCCAAAATCATATTCGGTATGCAGATCGTACGCAGACGGTTGCTCCAAAAAAACACTGATATCCGTTCTCAGCCACTCGCCGTTTTTTAAAACGGGAATGCCGTGAAACCGGGTGGGAAGGCCGAAACGGTTCAGCCCGTTAATAATTCCTGCCGCTGTGGTTCCGGTACCGCAGGCACAAAACAGGTGGTCATATGAATCTTTCAGTTCGCCGACCAGTTCGCTGCAGCCTTTGGCCGCTAGTGCTGAGGCGCCTCCTTCGTCGATAAAGAACGCATGGCTATCGCTGGCGAAATGCTCCTCAAATAGTTCCCGTTTATTACGATAACTTGCCCGCTCAGTAAATATCAGGTGCATGCCATGCAAACGGCACAGAAATAGTGTCTCATTATTAACCTCTTCACCGCGTACAAAACCGGTCGACTGAAAACCAAATTTTGCCGCTGCGGCCGCTGTTGCCAGCAGGTGGTTAGAATATGTGCCTCCGAAAGTTACCAGGTGCCTTTTGTTTTCCGCCTGGGCCTGCTTTAACAGGTATTTCAACTTGCGCCATTTATTACCTGAAATAACAGGGTGGATCAAATCATCGCGCTTGATGAAAACTTCTAATCCCTTTTCACTAAATGCTTTAACATCAAGAGGCTGAACCGGGCTGAAATACTCGAAGTCAATATTCATCTGGCAAATGTAAAACAACTATCCGTCAACAATCAATAGTCTGAAAAAACGACTATTTTTGCTGCAATGACAACCGATAACGAACTATTGGAGCAGGAAGAGCAGGACCTGTACGAACATCTGCGTTTAATAGTTGATAAGGGGCAAGCATTACTGCGGATTGATAAGTTTTTGATGAACCGCATCGAAAACGCTTCCCGAAACCGCATTCAAAATGCCATTGAGCAGGGGAACGTACTGGTTAACGATAAGTCCATAAAGGCAAGTTATAAAGTAAAGCCGCAGGACATTATCTCGGTAGTGCTGCCGCATCCGCCGCGTGACACGGAGGTATACCCCGAAAATCTGGCACTCAACATAGCATATGAGGATGATGATGTGCTTGTTGTGAATAAAGAAGCAGGCATGGTAGTGCATCCGGGATATAATAATTATACGGGTACGCTGGTAAACGGACTGGTTTATCATTTTCAGCAGTTGCCGACCTTGCCGGGAAATGATGGCAGACCCGGCCTGGTGCACCGCATTGATAAAGATACCTCGGGTTTATTGCTTATCAGCAAAAATGAGCGCTCGATGACTTACCTTGCACGCCAGTTTTTCGAGCACACCATTACCCGAAAATATCTTGCGCTGGTTTGGGGAGATATTGATCATGACGGAACAGTAAGCGGGTATATCGGGCGTAGCGCGGCTGACAGGCGCGTGATGGCTATTTATGATGATGCGGAAAAAGGGAAGTGGTCGGTGACGCACTATAAGGTTTTAACCAGGCTTAATTACGTCACACTGATAGAATGCCAGCTGGAGACAGGCCGCACGCACCAGATCAGAGCGCATATGAAACATATCGGACATCCGCTTTTTAGTGATGCCACGTATGGAGGTGACCGCATTTTAAAAGGGACGGTTTTTAGTAAATACAAGCAATTTGTCGAAAATTGCTTTGAACTGATGCCGCGTCAGGCACTGCATGCCAGGACACTGGGCTTTACGCACCCTGCAACAAAGAAATATATGCACTTCGAAGCAAAGCTGCCAGCCGATTTCGAGGCGGTTTTGGAAAAGTGGCGCAGGTATTCAAATGCAGATACGAACAGCGAGATTTGAGCAATTAAACCTATGCAGTTACAAATACAAACAAAGAGATTAAATTCTCCAAGCTCACACCCCAAATCTCAGATCTAAAAATGGTGCCTTTGTTTATAAATTTTAACGGCGAACTAATACCTGCCAACACCAAGCTGCTTACGACCGCTAACCGCTCTTTCTGCTATGGCGATGGTCTGTTTGAAAGTATGCGCCTGATGAAAGGGCAGCTGAAATTTGCCGAGCTGCATGCTGACCGTCTGCAGAAGGGCATGAAAGCACTGAAGATTGATGGGTACTCGCAAATGGATGCCTGGTTTTTGAAAGACAAAGCAGAACAACTTGCTACCCGGAATAAAACTAAGCATGGCCGCCTAAGATTGACGGTCTACCGTGATTCAGAAGGATTATACGCTCCAACACAAAACAGGATGGGTTACTGTCTTGAATTGCAGCCCATGGACGAACCGCGGTATTTTTTGAATGATAAGGGCCTGATTATGGATATATTCACGGATCTGACCAAGCCAACCAACTTCCTTTCAAATTTAAAAAGCACCAGTTCGGTAATATATGTGCTGGCAGGCATTTTCAAGAATCAAAATCGCCTCGACGATGCATTTTTACTCAACCAAAACGGCTTCCTGTGCGAAGCAAGCAGTTCCAATATTTTTATTTGGTATAAGAGCCACCTTTATACCCCGGCTTTGAGCGAAGGCTGTGTGGAGGGCGTTATGCGTCAGATCGTTATTGAGCTGGCAAAACAAAGCAACATCCCGTTCACCGAGGCGCAGATCAACCCGGAAATCCTTTACGAGGCCGATGAAGTATTTTTAACCAATGCTACCAGGGGCATTCAATGGGTGATGGGGTATGGCGTTAAGCGCTATTTCAATCGTTTGAGCAAGGGTTTAATTGATGAGCTGAATAAGATGTAGGCAATTTCTAAAACCAAGAAATTCGCTATCAATAATCCTTTCATTTACAACCTGACGCCTCTTAAAAACTCATGTACGCCCATGCGTTTTTTACCTTCCATTTGCACGTCAGTGAGCATGACAAAACCATCCGTTGCTGCAACTTTCAGGAAGGTCCGGTTATCTGAAAAAAATTCACCGGGCTGTTCGGTGGTTTCGCTCAGGTCATATTCGGCAGCGAAAACCTTTAATATTTTATCGTTCAGCATCGTGAAAGCCGTTGGGTAAGGGCTTAATCCTCTTATAAAATCATATACCTCTTTTGCTGGCTGGTTCCAGTCGATCTTGCAATCTTCTTTAAATATTTTCGGAGCGTGCCGTAATTCAAGGCCTTCGGTAAAATGCTCCTGGGGATTTTCAGTATACCGGCCGCTTTCAACCGCTTTTACGGTCTTCACCAGCAACCCGGCGCCTTTGTCCATCAGCCGGTCATGTAGCTCGCCGGCGTTTTCATTGCCTGTAAGCGTTACCTTCTCTGTAAACAATATATCACCGGTATCGATATCGTGTTTCAAAAAGAAGGTGGTAACTCCACTCTCTTTTTCACCGTTGATTAGGACCCAGTTAATGGGCGCGGCACCACGATATTGCGGCAATAATGAAGCATGTAAATTGATGGTTCCCCTGGGGGGCATGTTCCACACCACCTCCGGTAGCATCCGGAAAGCAACGACAACCTGCAGATCAGCCTGCAGGGCACGTAGCTCAGCGAGAAAATCCTCGTTTTTAAGTTTCTCCGGCTGGAGTACTTTCAGCCCGTTTTGGACAGCAAATTGTTTAACTGCACTTTCGCTTACTTTTTGTCCGCGGCCGGCAGGTTTATCGGGCGCCGTAACAACGCCTACAATATCGCAGCCAGCTTCCAGGAGCGCACTCAGCGATGCTACTGCAAATTCGGGGGTACCCATAAAAACAATTCTCATAGGCAGTTATGTTTTTTGATGGTCAGGTTTACTGATATAATAAATATTTTTTACGCATGGTTTTATACCTGCCTAATGCAGGTTCCCAGCTTTTTCTGATTTCCGCTTCACTTTTGCCCTCCTCTATTTGTTTCCGTAACTGATCAGTGCCAGCCAGCTTGGTGAAATAAGCATTAAAGAAGTGCGCTTTGTCCGGAAATGAATTATATAAATTTATCAGCCACAATATATCGATTTTTTTGCTATTTCTAAGCTGGCTGATGTCGAAATTCCGCAGATCGATACCATAACATACCTGATTTTTTTGAGGCGGATCTTCGCTCATTCCGGCAATGCTGACAGGTGTAAATGAAAAGCTGAACTTTTCTTTTAGCGACGGATGCCCCAATAACTGGAAGGGGAACTGCGTTCCGCGCCCCAGACTGAGGCTGGTTCCTTCAAACAAGCATATGCTTGGATAAAATAAAACAGAGCGGTCCGTATTCAGGTTGGGTGAAGGATTGACAGGCAGGGTATAGGCTAAGGAATGGTTGTAGCCTGCCATTTTAATGATCTTTAATTTACATTGCTGATGGTTTTTAAGCCAGCCCTGGCCATTGATCATCTGGGCATACTCTGCGATGGTTAATCCGTGGACTATAGGCAAAGGATCCAAACCGACAAAGGAACGGAAAGCGGTGTCCAGAACCGGACCGTCGACGTAGAATCCGTTTGGGTTAGGCCGATCCAGGATCATCAGTTCAATATGGTTTTCAGCACATGCTTCCATTACATAATGCAGTGTCGACAGGTAGGTATAAAATCTTACTCCCACATCCTGGATATCGAAGACCATCAGATCGATTCCCTGCATGTCGGAAGGTGTTGGTTTAAAATGCTTTCCATATAGCGAAATGACCGGCGCGCCGGTAATCGGATCCACACTGTCGTCCACCGCGGCGCCATTACTGGCGGTACCTCTGAATCCATGTTCAGGTCCGAATATTTTTGTTATGCTTATTCCCAGGCGCGCAAGGCTGTCAATGCCGGGCGTATGAGTTTTGCCAATTACCGATGTTTGATTGACTACCATGCCGACTTTTTTATTTTTCAGGTAATTGACATATAATTCTGTCCTGTCGGCACCTGCAGCCAGCGAACCCTGCCCGTAGCTAAGGGTGATCTTTAATAATAACAGGATGACGAATAAATTTTTCATTGACAACGCTTCAGGTAAAAAATATCCATGCAGAAATCAGGATAAGTCCGGATGATTCAACCGAATTCTGCATATTTGCTAAAGTACAAAAAAATCATCCTGAGTTGAGTTTTGCCTCATTTATATCTTCCCGGATATCGTTTCAATCGAACCGGACCTTTTCAAAATTGATCGTTCGTATTGCCATCGTGGGCATTATGCTTGGTCTTGGAGTAATGATTCTGTCAGTTGCCATTATCCGTGGCTTTAAACTGGAAATCAAACAAAAGCTTCGGGGTTTTGCCGGGGATATCCTGATACAAAAGTTCGATAATAACTATTCCGACCAAAATACGCCGTTCACAATCGACAATGCTTTTGTAAAAAAGATACAGGCCAACCCCATGTTCACCCATGTTATGCCTACGGCTACCAAGCCGGGTATCATCAAAACGCGCAGCGAAATAGAAGGTGTGGTATTGAAAGGTGTAAATAAAGATTACGATTGGGCGTTTTTTAAAAAAACACTGATAACCGGCAAGGTTATTGATTTTAGCGATACGGTTGAGGCCCAGAAACAGCTCATGATCTCCAGCAATACCGCCAGCCGCTTAAAGCTTAAAGTAGGGGACAAGATATTGATGTATTTCGTACAGGAGCCGTTAAAAAAGCGCCCCTTTAAAATTGTAGGAATTTTCGATGTTGGTGTAGAGGATATTGACAAAACTTTTGTTGTAGGTGATCTTTCATTGATCGTCAAGCTGAATAACTGGCACGCGGATGAGATCGGAGGATACGAGCTTAGGGTATCTGATTTCGACCGGCTTGACGAGGCTAATAATTTTCTGGGCGATAAAATGCCCCTTAAATTAAAATCATATACCATAAGTGATTCCTATCCGGCAATTTTCGAATGGTTAAAACTGCTGGATGTAAATGCCCAGGTAATGTTGATACTGATGCTGGTCGTGGCTACCATAAATATGATATCGGCACTACTCATTATGATTCTGGAACGAACGGCTATGATCGGCATGTTTAAGGCCATGGGTGCAGGCAACTGGACCATTCAGAAGATATTTTTGTACAACGCCTCCTTCCTGATTGGCATCGGATTGATTTTGGGCAATGTATTTGGCCTGGGCATAAGTCTATTTCAATATCATTCCCATTTTTTCAAACTGGACGAGGCTTCCTATTATATGAAGTTCGTTCCTATACAGATTCAATGGATGGATATCGTGCTGTTAAATATCGGCACGCTGGTGATCTGTTTGCTGGTATTGATTATTCCGTCCATGCTGGTCACTAAAATTACGCCGGTAAAGTCAATACGTTTCAAATGATATTTTAAAAATTTAGCGTTCTACGAAGACCATTTTAGTGGAATTTGAATTTCAGGTTAAGACCGCCTGCGCCAAATTTGATTTGCTGTGAACCAAGCCCGTCAAGAGGGTACTTCAGGAACGGTTCCACGATTAGTTTATTTCGTCCTATGCCGTAGCCGGTGCCAAATGACAAATTTAACGTTTTTGCAAAGTAAAAACTGTTAAAGCTCTGGTGCACGGTTTGATCGCTATTTTGAGATAAGGATGATAAAAATGGCGCGGAATAATTATAGGTCGATGTATAGGTTTCATTAATAAACGTACCTGAACTTACACCTACAGAAATATAGGTAGTGCTTTTTTCGGGATTGAACTGATATTTGAGATTCAGGGGGATTTCTAAACCAACCAGGCTGGCATTGTAATTTTTCAGGGTGGGTGCGTCTACCGAGTAGCCGTTTAGATTTCTGATACCCAGCGGGTTGTATGCAATGTCCGCAGTTGCCGCCGCCGGGCTGTTTACTGGCAGCTGGCTGCTATAGCTCAATGTGTTTTGTCCTACTGATACCCCGGTGACCAGACCAAGCGTTCGGCTCAATTTGATGTCGGAGCTTAACCCCGCGCCTAAATTAAACTGGCTGCTGCTTCCTTTTGCGTAGTTAAGATAAGTGGCAGCATAAACTTCGAAACGGACGGCCTTATCAGATTTTGAAATGCTTTTCGGCTTTGACGGTTCGTTGTCTGCAAAAAGTACCTTGTTAATCTTCTTTACCTCGTCCAGCATATTCACCCCTGCGGAAGCAGCATTCTCTGCCTTTTCCGTTGAATGAATGCCGGACCTGGTACCTGAATCGGTTTTCGCAGCAGCGATTGCTGCCGTCAGGGCGATCGGCTGTGTGGCGTCGGGACTGCCGGTGCCCGTTTCCCCAGGAGTCACATTCTTTTGTGAAATGTTCGCTTGGATGATGTTGCCTTGCCCGGCACGCTTATCGTTATGATCAATTATCGGCGCCCCAAAGGCAAGCGGCTGCCCGGACTCAATCAGGCTTTTGTGTTTTAATATAGCTGCAGGCTTTATTTCGCGGTCTGCCGGATTTTGAGCTTCTGCAGTATTTATCGCACTACTGCCGCGGACATTATTATTTGCCAGACTACTGTCTTTGCCGGATTCAAAGGCCTTTTGGGTCGGCTTGTTTAACGGTTGTTTTTTTACAGACGTTAAAGTTTGTTTTTTTAACGGTGAATAACTGAACCACAGGATGCCTAATAACAACAGCAGCAATGCCGCAACGGCGGAGCTCCACCAAAGCCATGCCACAGGCTTCCGCTTTTCTTTTTCAGGATATTTCTCCCTGAGCAGCAGCCAGCCTTCATCGGCGTGTCCGTCATCATAGTTCTCGAACACATCCAATATCTGATATCTTAAGTCGTTATCCAACTGATCGTCCATGGTTTTGTGTTTCGCTGTTTATTATTCTTCTCAATTTCTCTTTGGCACGGCTGAGGTAAACTCTGGATGAGCTCGCGGGGATACCCAATATATCGGCAATCTCATCGTGATTGTAGCCGTCTATCTCGTATAAATTAAAAATAGCAAGTTGAACTGCAGGTAATTCCTTCATCATGTTCAATATATCCTGCGCGCTCAGGGTATCGATGACGTTGATCTGACCGGCTATAGGGCCGGCATTCTCCAACTCAATGTTTAACTGGAACTTCAGATCCTTGCGCCTGCGGTCGATTGCCGTGTTCACTACAATGGTGCGCAGCCAGGCTTTGAATGGTTTTGCGATATCGTAACTTTTCATCGAATTGAACGCTTTTATAAAAGCGTCATTAACTACCTCCAATGCATCATCCCGGTTGAGGCTGTAGCGCAATCCGACTCCCATAGCATAGCCATAGAACTGCTTATAAAGCAGTTCCTGGTGTTTTAAGCTGCCTGCTTTGCATTGCCGTATGAGTTCATCCTCGGCAATGCGATGGGGTGGATGCATTAAACGTCGTTATACAGTCAATAATTCAATTATTTAGTTGTTTTTAGTCCATACGGCGTGGTCACCCATATCGCTACAGGCAATCAAAAATATTTTTTGCCTGCAATAAAAAAGCCGGTAAAGGAATACCGGCTTACGTCCTGTTGCTTTTGCTAGTTACCTGTTTTCTTAAAGAAATATCCCACAGCCAGGGTATCTGAGCTTGTTGCCTGAATAGCCAGGTTAATGCCATCGAAGTTGTAAAGGTAGGTTCCTTGCAGATGCATTTTCGGCGAAACACCTGACACGGGATAGGTTTTATCAGCGAAAGCGATAAAGGTTGAATAAACAGAAAATGTACCAAAACTCCCGGCATGTACAGTGGATGTGTCTCCCGTTACTGCGAAAGTATTTGCCGCGCTGTTTAATGTCAGCGTCAGGTTGGTCGACAAAGAATCGTAAGGCACTTTATCCGTATGCCTGTGTAATATTTTGAACGTGCCAGTAAATGTTCCTGTCGGCAAGGGCGGCGGTGGCGTGTCCGGTATGCTTTTTATGCATCCTGAAGCAAATAACGCTAAAACGGCAAGTAAAAGAAGTAATTTATGTTTCATATTTTTAAACTAATCAGTTGCTTATTCTCTTCATGCTATATCCAGCCAATAAGGTATCAGCACTTGATACATAGATCACCAGGTTCGTCCCGTCGTAATTATAAAGGTAGTATCCGTTTAAATGAGATTTCGTGAAATGCAGGGCCGAAAAAGTTTTATCGTTAAAACCAATGTACGGTTGATAAAGGCCAAAGGTTCCATAACTTCCTGCATGTACCGTCGAAGTGTCACCCGTTACAGTAAACGTATTATCTGAAGTTTGAAATTTTATAGTCAGGTTAGTTTTTACCGAGTCGAACGGAACCTGGGTTGTGTGACGGTGAAAAAGCTTGAATTGCCCGCTGAAAGTACCTGAAGGCATAGGCGGAGGCGGGGCCACCGGTGCATTTTTTATACATCCTGCAGTTAATATCGCCAAAATCGGAAATAAGCAAAGTAATTTATGTTTCATGCAAATTGGTTTTTTAGCCAGTACGTAAATTAATGCATAAAACGCTACATGTTTACGCTTATTTTATAATTTTTTTGCTTCATCCCAAAATACATCCATTTCGGCCAGAGCTCATATCGTGCAGCGTTTTGCCGTTTTCCCTTGCTTTGGTTTCAAGATACTGAAAACGCTTAATAAATTTTCGGTTGGTCTTTTCCAGTGCATCTTCAGGGTTAATATTGATGAATCGGGCATAGTTGATCAGTGAAAATAGCAGGTCACCAAATTCGCCTTCGGCTTTTTCATGGTCGATGGTTGTTTCATCTTCGGCATTAAATTCATTTCTGAATTCCTGCATTTCTTCTTCAACCTTTTCCCATACCTGGCTTTTTTCTTCCCAGTCAAAACCGACACCCCTTGCCTTTTCCTGTATGCGTGATGCTTTTACCAATGCCGGCAATGAAGCCGGGACGCCTCCTAACACTGATTTATTGCCCTCTTTAAGTTTGATTTGTTCCCAGTTGCGTTTTACATCACTTTCATCTTTTACTTCGACATCCGCGTAAATATGCGGATGCCTGTTGATCAGCTTATCGCAAATGCCATTCAAAACATCGGTAATGTTGAAATCATTCGTTTCGGAGGCTATGCGCGCATAAAATACCAGATGAAGCATGATGTCACCCAATTCCTTTTTTATTTCGACCATATCGGTGTCCAATATGGCGTCTGACAGTTCATACACTTCTTCAATGGTAAGATGGCGCAGGCTATCAAGTGTCTGCTTTTTATCCCAGGGGCAATTTAAGCGCAGGTCATCCATGATCGTAAGCAGGCGCTCAAACGCGGTTGATGGGGTAGTGGCAGTTATTGGGGCAGTTATTGGCATATCTGAAAGAATTGCGGGTTACGCAAATTTGAGGATTTAAATGTGGGAATGAAAATTAGTCAAATAATTTAAAATATAGTAATAAGTCGTAATTTTGGGCATCAATCCAAACTTATGATCAAAAAACTCTCCTTATCACTTCTGATTGCTGGTTTTATTCTTCCCATGTCAGCAAAGGCACAGATTGTCAGTCCTGGCTTGCCAGGCGCTGTGATGGCACAGGGGCAGCCTTTTTTATTCACTATAAATACGCTAAATCCGGCGGCACGGGGATGGAGCCTTAATTTTAACGGCGGATATGGCGAGCATACAGTGAGTCCGCTGGGCTATGATGGCGTGGATCAAAATATAGGCGTAAAGGGTTATCTGGGCGCCAAATTTACAATGACGGCGTCAATGGGGATCGGTTTTGGCAGCAAAGGCGACGTAAGGAGTTTACAACAGGCGGAAGTTCTGCGCGACTTTATAGGAGGCGACTCACCGATGGGATTCAGATTGGGCGCCAGCCTGGGTTTTAGACGTGAATTTAATAACGACAAGGTGGCTTTGAGCCGATTAACGGCGGCATATGATATGTTGAACTGGCGCTTTGGCGCTAATGTGCGTTTTGAAAAGGCATTTGACAAGGACCGGGACGCTTTTGACATCATTAGTAGTATTGGTGTACACCGGCAGATCAGCGGCGATTTTTTTGGAGGTATTGAGGCTGTTGGTCAGGATCTGGAAGGTTTTTGGGAAAGCAATGAAGCCGAGGGCGGAGCACGCCTGCTTGTGGGCCCGTCACTGAATTATGCGCCGATGGCATCCAGGTTTTCATTTACCTTATGCGGCGGACCTATGATTTATGCAACGCGCAGTAATCCTGTCTTTAATGAATTCGCCGTTCGCGAATTACCTGCGTATAACGGGTTTACCATGAAATTTAATATTGGATTTAAATTTTAAAGTTTAATTCCCCTTAGCATTTCGCGTTTGCCGGGGGCGCCTGGTGCTTTTTCAACTTTGAATCCGAGACTTTTGAGCATTCGCTTTAAATTGCCGGTAATGGCATAGGTGACAAATACTCCGCCGGAATGCAGAAACTGCGCGGTATGGGTGATGGCCTGTTCGTTCCACATTTCAGGTTGACGAATCGAGGCGAACGCGTCGAAGTAGATTAAATCGAATTGCTTTGAACTATTAAAATCCATCAGACTGCAATGCGCGAGCTGCAACCCGCAGAAATTGTTCAGCTCAAGACGATTTTTTAATACCTCCGGATAAAGACTGATAAAGTTAGTCCACATGGGCCCGGAGATATACTCATCGTACCCGGTTTGGCGGATCATTTCGCTGCTTAAGGGGTAGGCCTCGATACCGGAGTAATCCAGTCTGATCGTTTGGGACGTGCAATAATCGGCACTCAATAAAAAATTCAATCCTGTGCCGAAACCAACTTCAAGTATGCTCACTTGTTTTAATCCGGGGCGGTTATCTAAAAGGAACTTTAAGCCTGAGTTTAAGAACACGTGCCTGCTTTCCTGCAGCGCGCCATGTTTTGAATGATAGTTTTCGCCAATTTGGCTGTTGAATATCGTTTTGGAACCATCCGCTGTTGTGACTAACTGAAGCATGCAATTAGAAATTTCGGATTTACTTTAATGTAACCCCAGCGGCGATCTCCGCTTTCCTGGCGCCATTCACTTCGGTGATGGCTTCGCCCAGGTCAAATACTGCCACTGTTCCGATTTTACCCGATAGGATACTGGTGGCAGCCGCCGAACGGTATCCGGCTGCACAATGCACCACGATGGGTTTATCAGTAGGGATTTCGTTTATGCGTTCGCGCAATTCGGATAGTGGGATAGCGATTGCATGATCAAATATCTTCCCGTTATTAACTTCGCCCCGGTTGCGTACATCTACGATCGTGTAATGATCCGGGTGAAAATTATAATCGGATACATCTATTTCGGGCAATTTTACCAAATCAGACGCAGGGCACAATAAGGCGGCCCTAATGTTTTTTTCGTAGCCAATCTTTGCTGCCTTTTTGATAAGGATGTCGATCATCTGGTCATCAGCGGCAATCAGGTAAAATGGCTCATCAGGTCCCACAATAGAGCCGAGCCAGGTTTCAAATCTGTCGCCATCCTGGATATTGATGGCGCCTTTTAAATGCCCGTTCTTGAATTGCTGCTGCGGCCGGCTATCGATTACCAATACACCAGACTGTAATGGAGTGCTGCGTTTGATCCGGGGGACTGCTGCCACGCTCTTGGCAAATGCTTCGGCGCCTTTTTTATTCAGGTCAACGTCGTGACCAAAATATTTTGGTATAAAGGGCTGATCAGCCAAAAGCGCTTTCACAAAATCGAGCTCATCCATCAGTTGCAAAGCATAATTCTCTCGCAATTCGCGTCCGATGGTGCTTTGCAGATCGGGGCTGATGTTTTTGCCGCATAGGGAGCCGGGCCCATGTGCCGGATAAACAGCTATGTGCGGCGAAAGTTTCATCAGCTTCTTGCGTGTGGAATGGTACATTTGGCGCGCAAGTATCTCTTTGGCAGCAGTAATATTGCCTGCATTTTCGCGAAGGTCGGGCCGGCCGACGTCGCCCACAAACAAGGTGTCGCCGGTAAACAGTGCCTTGTCATTGCCATATTCATCCTGAACCAATACACATATTGAATCAGGGGAATGACCTGGCGTATTAATGGCGCGCAGCTTGATATCGGAGAGCTGCAGTACATCACCGTCGTCAAAGGTTTCATGGGGGTAGCCCGCACCAAGCAATTTGCTCACATAAATGGTTGCTCCGGTTGCCTGGTGTATTTCCAGGTGTGAACTTATGAAATCGGCATGCGGGTGCGTTTCAATAACGCCGACAATTTTGGCATCGTTAAACGAGGCAAAATCGTAATATGGTTTCGGGTCGCGTGCAGGATCAACAACTACCATCTTTCCTAATCTGATCACTGCATATGAGGCATGCGCCAATCCTTTATCGTAAAACTGATGAATGATCATATATTATTACAAATATAGCTGTTTATTGCGAGGTTGAAACGCAGTATTGTTATTGGGTTGTAATGTTTAAGTGGATTGTTTGCGTCCTGATTTCCCGCAGTTAACCGGTAATTATCCCGTTTATCTTGGATCGCTGCGCCGTGAATTTCAGAAGGAAAATTAGGATTAAATTAAAAAGTAAGGCCCATAAATGGGCCTTACGATTCATATCAACTTAATAATCAAACATGCTACCAAACCTTTGTCCTGATCCTCGGGCTTTTTATACATTTTATCACCTGGCTGTATGTTAAATGCGGCATACCAGGCATCGATATTGGTGATTGGCGCATTGCAGCGGAACTGTTCAGGTGAGTGCGGATCGGTCAGAATGCGCTGAGCGGCAAGGTCGGGACGTTGTGCACTGCGCCATACCTGTGCCCAGGACAAAAAGAAACGCTGATCGGGCGTAAATCCGTCGATCTTAGTATTCGATTGTCCTTCTTTGGTTTTTTTGAAGGCAGCGTAGGCTACGTTTAACCCGCCAAGGTCGGCCAGATTCTCGCCCAGGGTCAGCCTGCCATTTACGTGAAGGGTATCCATAACGGTAAAGGCATTGTATTGGGCCACGACCATGTCGGCACGAGATTTGAACTTGTCTGCATCTTCCTTGGTCCACCAGTCGCGCAGGGTGCCATCGCCGTCATATTGGCGGCCCGAGTCATCAAAACCATGGGTCATTTCGTGACCGATAACCGCGCCAATACCGCCGTAGTTTACAGCATCGTCTGCCTTGAAATCAAAGAACGGGAACTGCAGGATACCGGCAGGAAATACGATCTCGTTGTTTACAGGATTATAGTACGCATTTACCGTCGGCGGAGTCATGCCCCAGCGGGTTTTATCAACGGGCTTTCCCAGTTGACTTGATATTATAATCGTATTTCCATTTTGATACCCGGCGCAAATTGCCCGCATAATCATTACGGTCAATCTCCAAACCTGCATAGGCCTGCCATTTGTCGGGATATCCGATCTTTACGGTAAAGGCGGCAAGTTTTTTTAGTGCTCTTTGTTTGGTGGCATCACTCATCCAGTCCAGATGCTGAATGCGTTCACCCAGTGTTACCTTGAGGTTATTTACCAGATTAACCATATATTCTTTGGCCGCAGGCGAGAAATATTTATCTACGTAGAGCTGACCCAGCAGTTCGCCAATACTGCCATCAACCATCCCCGACATACGTTCAGTACGCGGTGTCTGTACTTTTTGACCGGTTAAAGCACTGTTAAAATCAAAATTTGCTTTAACAAATGGTGCGCTTAGTGCGCCGGCCGAGCCTTTCAGGATATTCCATTGCAGGTAAACCTTCCAGTCAGCCACAGGCGCAGAGGCATATAAAGCATCCGCCGCCTTGAAAAAATCAGGCTGGGCTACCAGGACAGTGTCCTGACCGTTTACCTTCATTAAAGGCATCAGGTGTGACCAGTCGAAATGCGGCGTGACCTTGTTAAAGTCGGTTACAGCAAATTTATTATAGGTCTTGTTCGGATCCCGCATTGCCACACGGCTCATTTGTGCTTTAGCCAGCGTGGATTCCATGTTAAATATCGTTTCAGCATTCTTTTCAGCGTCCCCCTGGCTGGTGCCAGCCAGCGTAAACAGGCTTACGATGTAATGTTTGTAGGCCTCTTGTATTTTTTTGGTACGGGCATCGTCCTTTAGGTAATTGTCCCTGTCAGGCAAAGTGGTGCCACCCTGAAAAAACTGAACCACATTGTTCGCAGGATGCTTTGAGTCTTGGCCTACACCGAAACTGAACAGCGGACTGCCTTCACCATTTGTTCGCTCGTAAATCATTTCGCTGATCACACCGCCGATGTCGCTGATCCTGGAGATACGGGTGAGATCGCCCTTGATCGGGTCATAGCCCCGTTTTTCAATGGATACGCTATCCATCCCGCTGGCATAGAGATCGCCAACACGTTGTTTAAGGCTGCCTTTTGGCTGCGCTAAGGATGATTTGCTTACCTCATTGAGCAAGCCGAGCAATTTGTCGGTGTTTTCCTGGCGCAGAATATTGAAACTTCCCCAGCGTGTTTCTTTTGCAGGAATCGCATTTTCTTTTAACCATTTTCCGTTGGCATAATCAAAAAAATCATCGCCAGGTTTAACAGAAAGATCCATATTGGCCGGATCGATAAATTTGGCAGGAGGGCCGTCGGCATCTTTTTTACCACCATCAGGTGTGAATGCAGCGACTGTCAGGAATACAGCTCCTGAAATCATAAGGTGTACGTACTTCAATTTCATGTCGGTTAGTTGAGAAATTTGAAGATAACAAATATCTCACGACAGATGCAAAAAGGCGGAGAGAATTTAACGGTTGAACCAGCCGAATAATGCGTGGAAGCCGCTCTTACGAAGCAGCAAATCTAGGATTTTGTGGCTGGAGATCAGTTTCATAATAATTTCGATACAGCTTTGATATGTAGAACGCTGTATTGTAAAAATATTGTGATAATGGGCATATATATTGCCGATGACTGATAGATATCGTGCAATAGTTTGTGGATCACGCGACCTTATGCTTAGCCTTTATGATATTGTCGGTTCGATAGTTTCGCTGTTGGTTTCGGATGATTAATTGCCGACTATTTACTATTCGCTAACTCTAATATGCGGTCAAATTCCTCACGCTTGAGCGATATTACCGATAAACGTCCCTGGCGTATAAGTTGGATATCTTTCAGTTTTGGATCGGCTTTAATGGTTTCCAGGGTTACCGGGGTTTTGAGGTTCTCAACAGGCTCCAGATCGACCACTACCCAATTCGGATCTGATGTAGTTGGGTCCTGGTAGGATTCTTTGGCCACTTTAGCTATGCCCACTACTTCCTTACCCTCATTACTATGATAAAACAGTACCAGGTCGCCTACTTTCATCTCACGCAGATTGTTGCGTGCCTGGTAATTGCGGACTCCATCCCAAAAGGTACGGCCGTCCTGATTGAATTTTTCCCAGCTGTATTTATGCGGTTCTGATTTTACAAGCCAATGGTTCATTTAGATAGTGTATTTAGCGCATTTAGAAAGTGTTTATATTCCTAAAACAGGGTAAAGGTGACAAAATGTGATGACAAACTAAAATTTAAAAGATATTAAGATGAAAAAGCAAAAACATGGCAGAGCGTCGGACCATGTACCCAATTTACAGCAGATAAAGCACATCACCTCAATTAATGCCGGGCAGCTCCTGCTTCAAATTCTCTAATGGAATTCTAATAACAGGCGGTCTGCTCAATTTGTAGCTTTGCTGCTGCACAAAGCAAATCCCCTGGTTGCTTTGCACGATAGGTTTTGGTAAGTCCCCAAGCTGCAACGCGAGGGGACATTTTTTTCGGATTTTCTGAAATACAGAAGGCCTTTTACCATAATAAATCCTTGAAAAATCAGTTAATTATAACATAATAAGCCCCTTATAAGATGACAAGATATACCAGCCAGCGCATCCGGTTTTGTGTTTCTGCTGTTCTGCTTTTATTGTTTGCAGCCTCATGCAGCAAGGAAAATAAAAGCAGCCAGGTAACTCCCGGCATTGTTAATGGTATGCCCGCTACAGCAAAGCCAACTACTTTAGGACTATATGAAGCCGATTCGTCCATCTATAAATTACTGTATACTTATGTCTCGAAGATAGGAAGTAAAGATGTCACCAATAATGATTATGACCTGGTATTTGACACCGGATCAGGTGGTTTGGTGATTGATGCCAATGGTATTCTGCCGGCATCGATGATTACCAGTTCCGGCTTTAATTTCACGGGAGATTCCACCGTGGTGAACGGAATTACGATTTACAATCAGCAGCAAACCATAGAGTACGGCGACGACGCAAACAGTACAAGTAAGGTTTATGGCTATCTGGCCTATGCACCGGTAACATTGGGCGACTTTAACGGAACTATTATGATCAAACGCCTGCCATTCTTTTTATACTATAAAGCAGTTGATAACAAAAATAATAAATACCCTGCGCATGAATTTGATGTGCTCGGGGTGTCTCCGGAGTACGATGTTACCTTTAACAACAGCGTGTATATCACCAGTCCTTTCAATTATTTTGACTCGGGAAGTGGTTTGACCAAAGGGTTTAAGATCGCGGCATTGGGTACAAGCAACTTTTCTATGGATGGTACCTATGTACCGGACGTGCTAACGTTGGGTTTAACCTCCGCTGACCTTTCCTCGAGTGGATTTACGCTCTATCCGATTTCCTTTGTTCCCGACGGCGGCTATCCGCCGATCATCCCTGTGTCGGTTACCTATAATAACCGGACGATCCACACGGACATGATCTTTGATACGGGTACCGACCCTTACAATTACATTGAAGATAGCGCCGCTGCCGATACGGCAACGCTTTTGCCGCATAACAGCCCGGTCAGCCTTGCGGCAGACGGAGGGTACAATTATTCCTATACAGCAACGGATGCGGATAATTTAACATATGTCGAAAATCCGAAGCAATCGCAAACCACGGTATCGGTAATGGGCCTGGAGTTTTTTCTCACCAACGAGTTCCTTTTTGATTTTACCAACCACCAATTCGGGCTGAAGAATAATTAAAATGGGGGATTCGCTTGCTTTTTCGGCCATTTTAGGCTAAACGGTTAGTTTTTCACTTCAAAAGACTGTTTGCGTCTTTTTAGAAATGATTTTAAATTTAAATGAATGATTTTAAGATAGTTAGTGGTATTTAAGTCACGTTTTACGCGTCGGAATCAACAAAATATAATGCTGCTGCAAACAATTTTTACCGTCAACGGTTTTCAGGGCAAAATATTTTTATTTACTGATTAACAAATTATTAAGCTTTGTTGGTAATTTTCTTTCTAAGAAAATATTTATGATACCACTTACAAAACTATCTTTACAATTGGAGATTGATATATGGGACTGCAATTACGAATGACTTTTAACGATACGGATTATGCGTATCAGATCATCAACACTAAACTGATCGACCAGCACACTACTGAACTTGAACTGATGCTGGAAGGTGAAAAAGTAGAGCTGCTGAAGGACAAAACCAAGGGATGGATACAGAAGGACGGCGAAAGTTCGTTTGATCCGGGGCTTATACAAGCACTGGGCCGCTCCGTATCACTGCGACTAAGGATGTAAAATCCTCATCGGGGATTCAGACAGGAAAATTACAAGGTATCAAAATTACAAGGTATCATTTTGATCCGCTTTGAGCAGGAGGAGCAATCTTTTTCATTAAGATTTCTCCTCCCTGCCATAGCATAGCCCTGCAGGCTCGTCAAAATGACACAGTATATTTTTGTAAAAATTGGATTATAGCAGGTATTGCTTAATATCTGCCTCCACGGCGATTGTTATCCCGTGAAAAGCTGCCGCCGCCGCCGCCGCCGCCGTAACCACCGCCACGGCTGCCACCGCTGCTAAAACTTCTTTGGTTATCCCTGGGCTTTTTATCTTCAGCCTGGTTTACCACAATGTTTCTGCCGCTAATTTCGCTCCCGTTCAAATCTGCAATGGCTTTTTTTGCCGCCGCATCATCAGCCATTTCAACAAAACCAAAACCTTTGCTTCTCCCGGTTTCTCTGTCGTTAATTATTTTTGCTGAGCTTACTTCTCCAAATACTTCGAAAAGTTCTTTTAAATCTGCTTCCTGTAACTTGAAAGGAAGACTTCCTACGAAAATGTTCATTAATTGAGTTTTTAAAAAGTTAAGATAGTGCTTAACATCACTTTGCAACGCCAATGGGAGTCGATAGTAAAGGGCACGTTTTTGTTTAATCGATACGTATTACAAGTTAATTTACCTCCCATTTAAGCGGGGGTCTTGCCTTGTAACAATGAAACGGATAGATTGTGTTCAAAATTAGTGAATAATTTTGAACATTAGTTCTTTCAGCAATTCTCCATGGTCCGCGCTGGAATCTACACCCTTGCTTTTCAGGTCGTATTCGCGCAGCCAACTGATGATCTGCATCGTTTTTCCATAATTGAAACTGCGCGCTGCCAGGTCGTAGTCTTTCAAAAAATATGGACTCACCCCAAGCTCCCTGGCCAGGTTTCCAGGTGTACGGTCCTTTGCATAGTGATAAAGCAGCACCTTGCTGAAAAAATTGTTCAGGTTGCCCAGCACCAGCACCATTGGATTTGCTTTGGGGTTCGCAGCGAAATAATTGATGATTTGGTTTACCTTATAGGGATCTTTGCGGCTTAGGGCTGATTGCAGTTCAAAAACATTGTATTCTTTACTGATGCCGATATTATCCTGCACATGCTGCAGGGTGATCGTCTGCCCGGGCGGAACGTTCAGCATCAGCTTATCCATCTCATTGGCAATTTTAGAAAGATCGTTGCCCAGGTACTCAGCCAGCATTGCCAAAGCCTGCTGGTCGATCCGGTACCCCTTGCCTGTAACAAATGCCTCTATCCACGATGGGAGTTTGCTGTCATACAAGGGCATTGACTCAAAAACAAGTCCGGTCTTATCAATTGCTTTATAGGTTTTCTTACGCTTGTCGAATTTGCCGTATTTATAACAAAATATAAGTATGGTACTTGCCAGGGGGGCTTCAAGATAACTCAGTAAGGGGTTGATGCTTTTTTTGTCATCGTCGTCACGGCCCCATTTCATGTCCTGCGCCTCTTTGACCAGGACAAGCTGGTGCTCGGCCATCATGGGATAGCGTTTGGCTGCATTTAGTACCGTCATTACATCGGTGTCCTTTCCATATAAGACCGTTTGATTAAAACCTCTGTCTGCGGGGGAAAGCAGCTGGTGCTCGGCATAGTTGCTCACCTGATCTATAAAGTAAGGCTCTTCACCATGCAGCAGGTAAAGCGGCTTATACTTGCGGTTTTTTAAGTCTTTGATAATATCGTCGGCCGTCATACTGGAGCTCAAAAGTAGAAATTATAGTTGGATTATCGGCCCGATGCACTTGGTTGATCGCCTTTTTAGAGCGGTCAGCGTTTTTAGTGAAAGTTTTCGTTCCACAAATAATCAAATCAATCCGGCTCGTCAAAGCCGCTCGGAATTGTTATTTTTGACCGCTATGCTGCAGCCGCTGAATTTACCTCCTTATCCTTTTAAGATCATTGACGACAATGGCCGGCTTACATTATTTGACGATATCCGTAAAAAGTTTATCATCCTTACCCCTGAGGAATGGGTAAGGCAGCATTTTGTACAGTATCTCATTAATCATAAAGGTTATCCAAAATCCCTTATCAAGCTGGAAGGTGGTCTTAAGCTTCATGGAAACGCCAGGCGCACCGATATTGCAGTATTCAATACAGCCGGCGAAAGGATGCTGCTGGTCGAATGCAAGGCGCCATCGGTAAATATCACCCAAAAGGCGTTTGACCAGGTGGCGCGCTATAACATGGTGCACAAAGTGTCACTGCTGGCAGTAAGCAATGGTTTAAGCCATTTTTACTGCCAGATCGATTATGTCAGCGAAAGCTACCAGTTTATTGAAGATCTGCCGAGATACCGGCCTGACCAACAGTAGTTACAAGGCTTTGTATTTTCTCTCGAAGTTCATCGGGTTTAAATGGCTTGGAAACATAATCATTCATGCCCGATCCGAATACCCTTTCTTTAATATCAAACAAGGCAGATGCTGTCAATGCGATAATCGGCGTACTAGCCTTTTTTAGAGTCAGCGTAATTTTCTGATCTCCATGGCCGCATCAAAGCCGTTGAGTACGGGCATCTGAAGGTCCATCAGGATAATATCGAAATTTCCGTATTGAACCATTTCTATCGCGCGTTCGCCATTTTCCGCGATGGCCGGTGTAACGCCCCACTTGGAGAATAACTTCTTCATCAGCATGACATTTACCATATTGTCTTCGGCAATCAATACGCGCAGATTGCTCAGGTTATCCACAACGCCTTTAGCCAGTGGCTGTTTTTCTGCCTGCTCGGCAATCATTTCGGTTGAAACGGGGAACTCCATATTGAATGAAAACTCCGACCCCGCTCCCGGCTCGCTTTCCACACTCATCTGCAGCCCCTGCAGCTCCAGAAGCCGTTTCACGATAGCCAGACCAAGGCCGGTACCCCCGTATTGCCGGGTTGTGCTGATGGACTCCTGTATAAAGGGCTCAAATATCGCATTGAGGTTTTCTTTCTCAATGCCGATGCCGGTGTCCTTTACCGAGAAATCTATGGTAACCGTGTTCAGGCGATCTTCCAGCAAGATCACCCTAACTAAGACATTGCCCGTATGGGTAAACTTGATCGCATTGTTTATCAGGTTAAAGATGATCTGGCTCAAACGCGTAGGGTCGCCAAAGACGATTTTCTGGTTTAAGCCTTCGTCAACCTCTAAAATAAATTTTAGCCCTTTTTCCTCTGCTTTCAGTTTCTGACCGCCGCACACGTTCTGCATCAGATCAACCAGGTTGAATTTGATGCTTTCAAATACGACCTTACCCGATTCGATCTTGTTAAAGTCAAGTACGTCATTGACAAGAGCCAGAAGATTATTGGCCGAGAATTTCAATATATCCAGGTTATCTTTCTGGTCGGGTCTGGGACTTCCCATCATCAGCAGGTTGGTCATTCCGATCACCGCGTTCAAAGGCGTGCGGATCTCATGGGACATGATCGAAAGAAATTCGGATTTAGCCTGCGATGATTTTTCGGCTTTTTCAATTACCTTTTCAAACTCCACATTCAGGTTTCCGCGCTCCTCGGCAGTCTGCTTTAGCTGTTTGATGTTCTTAATAAAGGCACTGTAAAAATGGTTCTGTATAAAAATGATAAGGATGAAATTGGCAAAAATGGCTATGATGGCCGTGGATTCATCAATCACTTTCGGCTTTACGCCGATAATATAACTGCTGTCATATTCCAATACCAGGAAAATGAGTATGGGAATCAGGTTTACCAGCGAATAAAACAAGCCGCAGGTTTGTCCGAGCATATAAAAACTAAATACGATGATCAGAAAGGTGATCTGCGCAGTAATAATGTCTACGTTCTGAAGCGTAATGAACACGTCGGTGAGGTTCACCATAGTGGCCAGCACCAGCAATATATGCGATATTATACCCCACCGCGGCCTGAAGGTTAAATACTTGAACAGTACAATAATACTTAGCAGCAATAAACTGGTGCTAAACGACAGGATCAGGCGGTGCTCGATATAGAGATTGACCAGTACGGCCGCCACTGCGATTATAGCAAGCCATAAACCATAATACAGCAAACGGATGCGGGCCTGGTCGAGGATTGTCTGATCCTTTGTTAATATCTTATTAACCGAAAAGTTAAAAAAACCTACTTCTCTGTTCATTTTCAGGGGTTTACCAAATGTCAAACCAGAACTTGAATTTACATGTCCCCCGGGGAATTGGGGGCATGTGGCTTTCAGGCTGGTACCCTTTTATTTGCAATTAGTTTGCCAATCCTTCGAGCGTTCCGATAATAATTTTCAGTTTGGTTTCAGCGTCGGCTTTTTTCTTTAATTCGTTTTCAATAATTTCAGGTTTTGCATTTTTCATAAAACGCTCGTTACCCAGTTTAGCTTCAACGGATTTTAAAAAGCCGGTGAGATATTCGCGCTCTTTACTTAATTTTTCTCTTTCGGCAACAGGGTCAATATTCTCAGCCAGTGGTACATAAAACTCATCTTTCGATACCAGGAAGCTTACGGCACCATTTACTTTTTCCTGAACGAGCGTAAACTCGCCGATATTCCCAAGCCGGCAAATGATACCTCTGTACTGATTGTAATTGATATCTGAATTGCTCTTTACACATAACGTTAAAACCTCTTTGGGCGATATCTGTTTGCTGTTACGTGTATTACGAATATCGGTAATTACCTGTTTGATAATATCAATCTCGGCAAGTAACTGGGAATTTAATTGCTCAATTTCCGGCAATTGTGCTACAATACAACAATCCATTTCCGCGCGCTCACCAAAGAGCTCGTCATGCCATAGTTCCTCCGTAATAAAAGGCATAAACGGGTGGAGGATCTTTAGTATGTTTTCAAAGAAAATGATCGTCTGGCGATAGGTCTCCCGGTCAACGGGGTGCTCATAAGCGGGCTTGATCATTTCCAGGTACCAGGCACAGAAATCGTCCCATACCAGCTTGTATGTGGCCATCAGCGCATCCGACAAGCGAAATTGGTCGAAGTTATTTTCGATTTCAGTCAATGCCTGGCTGAAACGGCTTGCAAACCAGCTAATCGCAATTTGGTTCGGATTTTCAAGTTTGTCGTCAACCTGCCAGCCTTTTACCAATCTGAATGCGTTCCATACCTTGTTAAAGAAATTGCGACCCTGCTCACAATGCTTGACATCAAACATTAAATCGTTGCCGGCAGGTGAGCTCAACAGCATTCCCACACGCACGCCATCGGCACCAAATTCGGTGATCAGGTCAAGTGGATCGGGTGAGTTACCCAATGATTTCGACATTTTGCGTCCCAGCTTATCACGCACGATCCCAGTCAGGTAGACGTTTCTGAAAGGCAATTCGCCCCTGAACTCGTGCCCGGCCATGATCATTCTTGCCACCCAGAAAAATAAGATCTCGGGCGCCGTTACCAGATCGTTGGTAGGATAGTAGTAATTAATATCTGCGTTGTTCGGATCTTTAAAACCATCAAAAACAGATATAGGCCACAGCCAGGATGAGAACCACGTATCTACTACATCTTCTTCCTGGATCAAATCGCCAGACTGGAGATCCGGGATAGCAGGGTGGAGATTTTTAGCCAGTTCAAACGCCTCGCCGTGGTTTTTAGCGATCACATACCGGCCGTCCGGCAAGTACCACGCCGGTATTTGCTGACCCCACCATAGCTGGCGGCTGATACACCAGTCCTTCACATTTTCCATCCAGTAACGGTAGGTGTTCGTGAATTTATCAGGAATCAGTTTAATATCTCCTTTGAGCACGTAGTCCAGTGCGGGTTTGGCCATTTCTTCCATCTTGCAAAACCATTGCATAGATAGTTTTGGCTCTATAACGGCATCCGTACGTTCCGAAAACCCGATCTGTGATTTGTAATCCTCCACCTTTTCGAGGCGGCCGGCCTCTTCAAGCAAAACAATGATTTTTTTACGGGCCGCAAAGCGGTCTTCGCCAACAAGGATCTGCGCTTTTTCATTAAGCGAGCCGTCGTCATTAAGGATATCAATGGTAGGCAGGTTGTGTTTTTGCCCGAGCTGATAGTCATTAAGATCATGCGCAGGGGTTACCTTTAAACATCCGGTGCCAAACTCCATATCGACATAATCATCCAGGATGATCGGTATTTCACGGTTTATCAGCGGTATAAAGGCTTTTTTGCCATGCAGATGCCTGAAACGATCGTCGTTTGGATTGATACAAATAGCCGTATCGGCCATAATGGTCTCCGGGCGTGTGGTAGCGATCGTTAAATAGTCTCGATCGCTTTCTGCGTTTACCGCATAACGGATGTAATACAGTTTCTGATTAACTTCCTTACGAATAACCTCTTCATCAGATACGGCGGTTTTTCCCTGGGGATCCCAGTTCACCATGCGTACGCCGCGATAGATCCAGCCTTTTTTATAGAGGTGAATAAAGGTATCGATCACTGCATCCGATAGGTCTTCGTCCATGGTAAACCTGGTACGGTCCCAATCGCAGGATGCGCCCAGTTTTTTTAATTGTTCGAGTATGATTCCACCATATTTCTCTTTCCATTCCCAGGCATAGCGCAGAAATTCCTCGCGGCTGATATCCTTTTTACTGATGCCGCGTTCCCTGAGCATGGCGACCACTTTTGCTTCAGTTGCGATGCTGGCGTGGTCAGTGCCGGGAACCCAGCATGCGTTTTTTCCTTTCATGCGTGCCCGGCGTATCAATACATCCTGAATGGTATTGTTCAGCATGTGGCCCATGTGCAGTACCCCGGTAACATTTGGCGGTGGAATGACAATGGTATAAGGTTCGCGCTCATCGGGCGTCGAGCGGAAAAACCCTTGTTCTAACCAATATTTATACCATTTTTCTTCTGCTTGTTTGGGCTGATACGTTTTAGCGATATTCATAGCCCGCAAAAATAGGGATTTTCGGCTTTAAGAGGAACACTGGCAGCATTAAAGTTTGAGCGCCTACAGTACCCCGGCGACCAGAAATAACGTGCACAATACAAATAGTATGATCAGTAAGGGATAAACAAAACGGAACCATGCTTTAATACTTACATTATCGGTTTGCGGATGTCGCCGCTGGTAAACTTAACCAAAGCGATGCGAATACGAATGCTGTCCAGGCTGCGCTGGGTAAGGGGAAGTGTTTTTGTGCCAGAGGGCGTTGTAATACTGAACGACTTTTGGTTATAGGAAAGCTTATCGTACTGGCCGGCGGGCAGAAACCAGGTAGCCAGGGCTGCAATCATGGTAACTACAACCAGGACTGTAAGTGGCGAAGGTGTCTTTCTGAGTTTGGCCATAAATCAGCAGAATCAGTTTCTCTAATCTATGGCTTTTAAATAATTAATCCTTTTGTTCAGTGAAAAATAAGGCCTTGAGCTCGGTAGCGTCGTCGGGCTTCATTTTTCCGCCCAGTATCAAACGCAACTGGCGACGGCGTAGCGCTCCGGCAAACAGTATTTTATCTTCCTCGGTCTCCGGTTCAAGCGGCGGCACCGGTATGGTTCGCCCGCTTTGATCTACGGCTACGAAAGTGTAATAAGCCTCATTGCTTTTTACCTTTGTTCCCGAGGGGATATTTTGTGCCCACACATCCAGCCGCACTTCAACCGACGTGGTGAATGCACGTGTTACCTTAGCTTCTATGGTAACCACATCACCCAGTTTGATGGAATTTTTAAACGAGACGTTATCTACAGAAGCAGTCACTACGATACGGTTACAATGCTTTTGCGCACTTATGGCGGCTGCGATATCCATCCAGTGCAGCAATCGGCCCCCCATCAGGTTATTCAATGTATTGGTATCATTGGGCAATACCAGTTCATTCATTATCGTGTGCGATTCCTTAGGGGTTTTTGCGTTCATGCGGGTGTGGGTTTTCTGCAAAGATACGTTTTAGCTTTTAGGTTCAAACTATACCCCGTTCAGCTCAATTGTCACTGGGCTTTGTCACTTTTGGTTTACAACAATAATATATTTACCTATTTATTAACTTTTCTTAATATTACAATCAAATTTACACCATGAGAACCTTATCTAAATTAATCATTGCTTTTACTGTATCGGTCTGCATCCTTAGTTCTTGTAAAAAGAGCAATGTATCACCTAAACTAAGTGTAGAATCAATGGTGTTTACCCTTAATGGTAGAAAGCATACCCTTACCAGCAACGTTAGAGAAACTAAGGTACCATCTGATAGATTTAATGAAACAATCATATCTGCTTCTTCATCACAAAACAATGAAAGAATGGGTTTGATTGTACTATATACGGGTTCATTGAAAATAGGAACTTATACGGTGAGTAATGACCCATATTTAAGTAGAGGGAATATAACTTTTACATTTGATAGTGACAATGGTTATACTTATGTGATTCAAAATTTTACGAACCCAAATGATACAATAACCATAACTGAAATGGGATCGGATTACATTAGAGGCACTTTTTCAGCAGTATTATCCGCCCTGGTGCCGTCAGGTTCACCATCTGTACCCGATATTGCCATAACTAACGGCGAATTTTATGCTAAAACAGTGGCCTCTAACTAAATTGCCGCTGCTCTAACTAGTAGCATATATTAATTAATTGTCTGTGAGGACACAGAAAATGGAAAAATATTGTTGACTTACTTCTTATTGGTCGTTAACGCACGGAAGCCTAATAATTCGGTCCACCGTGCACCTGCAGGGTGGTAGTACACCAGCAGCTGATAGTTATTTTCCGTTTCGAAATGTGTGCCTTCGAAATAAGCATTGTCGGGCTTGCCCGCTCCGTCCGGCAGCCAGACATAGGCGTAATCATACACCCCCTGCTTTAAAAGAATTTGTGTCGTGTAGCGATTTCTGCCGGCATCATACTGCAGTTTGCTGCGCTCGTCCAGCCTGTAATTATTGAATTGACCTACAATGTAAGCTGATCCGGCTCCCCCGGGTTTGGTACTTGCCAGACTAAAGTAAAGGTGTGCATAATCGGCATCAATACGCGGATCGCTGCCATCCTGGTTGCCCGGGTAGAAGTTGCCATCGTTATCATAATTGAAAACATAGTTTGGCTGATCCAGTGTGGGGTCAGTTAATAAGACGACCGTATTGGCGGTATCGCGATAAATACGAGCGACCCTTTCAGAATTTAATTTCAAACTACGCGTATCAAAATGCCTGAACTCGTTTAAACCCGGAAAATCATTGGTGCCCAGGTCGTTATAAATCAGCGAGGTGCCGCGGATAATGGATGGCTGACTGGCGAATTGTGCGGTTTCAGGGCGGGCATTTTGCATAATAAGGGTGCGGATATCGTAGTTGGGATTTTGCACCCTCAATGACCCATAATCGATTTGCAGGTTTATCTTCTGGTTGGTTTGCCGGGAAGATACATCAGCTGAAGAGGGGGCAATTTCTGCCATAACAGAAATCTTTGATTCGACCACATAAAAACGCTGTGTCAGTACTGTGTTTGACTGGTCACCGTCCAGATAGACTTTTAATATGTAGTTTCCTGATATTTTGGGTTTTATGTTGTCATTCGGCAGTTTAAGCTCATAGTGCGTGTACTTTTGAACAGTGGCTGTCGAGTAATTGTAGTTCTGTATTTGATCTTCTGTAAAGCTTTGCAGATATTCGGCAGGTGACAGGTTGGACTCCTTCCAATCCTCGTCACAATGTCTGATGGTATAATAGTAACGGGCCGTGCTGCCTTCCAGGTCATCGAATGCCAAAAGCAATTGCTCATCCGAATTCAGCCGTATTAGCGGAAAAGAAGGTTGTTTTTTTGTATTGTAAAATTCTACGGTCTTAATTCCGGCACGAAATACCTGATTGCTGTAGGGCGTTTGAGCAGGGCAGGCTGAGGCGATGAACAGTACAATAAAAAACGGAAGTAATTTTTTCATCATATACATTGTGCAGGCTTATTGTCAGCATAGGAAACGATGATGATCGGCTATTTAGTATAACCGATCATCGAGGGAGATCAGGCTTGCAGTTCCAGAATATGCTCAGCCAGGTTCTCCCATTTGGCCTGAACTTCCTTCAGCTCCAGCTTTTTTAACTGGTACGTTTCGGTTACCTGCTGCGCTTTGCCCGCGTCGGCGTATAATTTATCATCAGCCAGCTGGGCTTCCAGTTCCTTTGCGGTCTTTTCCAGCGCTTCAATGCGCTGCTCCATGCTGGCCAGTTCACCATTGAGCTTTTTAAGCTGCCTGGCTTTTTCATCATCAGGTTTCTTTGCTGCAACGGCCTCCTTTTTTTCTTCCTTTTTCTCAGGTTTTGGGGCAGCTTCGGCTTTCGGCTGCAGCTTACGTTTCGCGTACCATTCATCATACTCGGCATAAGTGCCCGGATATTGTTTCATCTTATGGTCTTCTATAAACCATATTTTGTTGGCCACATTATCCAGGAAATAGCGGTCGTGCGATACTACGATGATTGTGCCTTCATATTGCTGCAAGGCCTGGATCAATATATTTACCGATTGCATATCCAGGTGGTTGGTCGGCTCATCCAGTATCAGGAAGTTGGCATCAGCGGTTAATCGCCTTAGCCAGGGCAACGCGTGATTTTTCGCCTCCGGACAATACTTTGATCTTTTTAAATACATCATCGCCGGTAAACAGGAATGAACCTAAAATGGTACGCAGTTCAGTCTCATTATGTTTTGGCGCAAATGATTGCAGTTCCTGCAAAATAGTATTTTCCAGATGCAGCGCTTCCAGCTGGTGCTGTGCAAAAAATGTTTGGGTTACGTTGTGGCCGGTTTCGACTTTGCCGGTAAATTCTTTGTCGGCACCGGCAATGATACGCAGCAGGGTTGATTTACCTTTGCCGTTGGCGCCGATCAAGGCAATTTTATCGCCTTTTTCAATGACGGCCTCGGCATGTGTCCAAGATGTCGATGCCTGGGATATTTTTTGGTGAGATGCTCCATAGTGACCACGTGCCTGCCCGATTGCTTGGAGAAGCGGAACTGAAAAGTTTACTGTCGGATTATCATCATCCACATCATCCACACGCTCGAGTTTGTCCAGCGCCTTGATACGCGACTGGGCCATTTTTGCTTTGGATGCTTTGGCCCTGAAACGTTCTATCAGACGCTCTTCCTGTTTTATTTTTGACTGCTGGTTTTTAAATTCGCCACGCTGGATTTCTTCGCGTAAGGCCTTTTCTTCCAAGTAGAAAGAATAATTACCCGCATAAACGTTAGTTTACCCTTACGTGATTCAACAGTGCGGTTAATTACTCTGTCCAAAAACCATCTGTCGTGCGATACGATGACGATGGCACCTTCAAATGCTTTCAAATATTCTTCCAGCCATTGGATGGAAGGTAAGTCAAGGTGGTTGGTAGGCTCATCGAGCAACAGAATATCGGGGGCCTGCAACAATATTTTGGCCAGCATTACCCGCATGCGCCATCCACCCGAAAACTCACTTAGTTTGCGATGGGTATCAGCTTCGCTGAAACCCAAACCGGCCAAAATTTCATGTGCCTTATATTCGATATTATAACCATCCAGCAGCTCAAATTCGTGCTGTTTATCGCTCAGTTTGTGCAGCAGGTCCTCCGTATAATCGGTCTCCAGTTTTTGTAACAAAATTTCTATCTCGTCATGCAACTGGTTCTGGCGCTCAAAAGCCTCCATAGCCACATGCAGTATGTTTTTGTCGGATGAGTAGGATAGCAGGTCCTGGTTCAGGTAACCCATGGTGAGGTCCTTTGCCATGGATATGGTACCCGAAGTAGGCTTATAGTCGCCAACAATAATTTTAAGCAGGGTAGTTTTGCCGGTACCATTGGCGCCGATAAGACCTATTTTTTCGCCTGGTTTTATATGCCAGTTGGCTTCATCATACAATGCCCGCGCACCGATCTCGAACGTAAGGTTATTTATAGCAATCATTTGGGCGCAAAGATACCATTTTAAGCTGAAAGCTGATGCATAAAGCACAAGTCAATAATCGAAAAAGGCTCTGTGCAAACCCCGTCAGCCTTAACCTTTCACCGCTTGGGTCCATGCATGGGCCATCAGCTCGGCACCGGCCACGCTGGGATGCACCCCATCGCCGGTCCAGTAGCTGCCCGGCGCATATTCTAAAGCTTTGTCAAATACCGCCTGGTAGGGGACCAGGACGGCGCCATATTGATCGGCCAGTTCGCTTGCCGCCTGCCGGAAGGCATCAAAGGCGGGGTACCATTTTTCATTAACGGCCTTTACGCCTTTTAAAGCAAAGGGTTCGCCGATGATCAGCTTTACATTAGGAAGGGCCTCTTTTGTACGGTCAAGGAGTTTTTGATAGTCGTTGCGGTAGGTGGCAATTGTGCCGGTATATCCTGCGTAAGGTGTGCCAGTAATCATTCACGCCGACCAATATGCTTAATATACTCGGTTTTAAATTAAGGCAGTCAGTATCCCAGCGGTCGGCCAGCTGAAATACTTTGTTGCCGCTGATTCCCTTGTTGTAGATCTGTAAATTTTTGATGGATAGGCGTGTAGTAATTTGCTTGCTGCCAGCAGCGGATAGCCATGTCCCAATGCTGAGAAATCATTTGGATAATTGTTGTCCTTATCCCGGCCACCGTCGGTTATACTGTCACCCTGGAAAAGGATTACGCTATCCTTTTCCAGGGTGATTTTTTTCGTCTTCGGAGCGATAGCTGCCGAAACAATGTCGGGAATAAACAGGCCCGCGATCGTACCGGCCGCTGCGGTTTTTACAAATTTACGGCTGTCAAATATCATTCGGATTTAAATTGGATTTTTCTAAAATACAGAATTGTATGAACCTATGTCATTTGTAAGGGTAAAATTTCAATTACTGAATGATTTTGAGTCGCTCAAACTTGCTAACTTCGCGCCATGTATCAGTTAATTAAGCCGCTATTATTTCAGTTTGATCCCGAGGATGTACATTATTTTGTTACCCGCAACCTGAAACGATTTAACCGTTTTCCGGGTGGGGCAGCATTAAGCCGTACCCTGTGGAATTTGGATGACAAGCGACTGAGTCGCAATGTATTCGGGCTGAAATTCAACAATCCCGTTGGACTGGCCGCAGGTTTTGATAAAAATGCCGAACTGATAGAAGAAATGGCCAATCTGGGATTCGGGTTTGTAGAAGTGGGAACAGTGACTCCCTTGCCTCAGCCGGGCAATTTAAGACCGAGGATGTTTCGTTTGCCTGCAGATAAGGCATTGATTAACCGCATGGGTTTTAATAACCTGGGCGTAGATGTGGCTGCCGAGCGGATAGCTGCTTATCGCCGAAATGCAAAAGATCATCAAAAAGGACTGATCATTGGCGGTAACATCGGAAAAAATAAAGCGACGCATAACGAGGATGCCGTAAACGATTATATCAAATGCTTTGACAGGCTGTTTGATGTGGTGGATTATTTTGTGGTGAATGTCAGTTCGCCCAATACGCCGGGACTGCGCGCCCTGCAGGAAAAAGAGCCCCTGATGAAAATATTAAATACCCTGCAGCAGCGCAATTCAAAAAATGGTATCTCGCGGCCGATCCTTTTAAAAATCGCACCGGATCTGACCCATGAGCAGCTCGATGACATAGTTGAAATTGTTGTGCAGACCGGTATTGCCGGAATTATCGCTACCAATACAACCATCGTGCGCGAAGGATTAAAGTCGGCTAGTCTGAGCGGTGAGTCAGGCGGACTAAGCGGCAAGCCGCTCGCGCAGCGATCAACGGAAGTGATACGTTACCTGGCTCAGAAGTCCGGCGGTGCATTTCCCATCATCGGCGTCGGCGGGGTGCACTCGCCTGGCGATGCGATGGAAAAATTAAAAGCAGGAGCCTCGCTCATCCAGCTTTACACCGGCTTTATTTACGAGGGCCCGGGACTGATCAAAAGGATCAATAAAAAGATCCTGTCAAGTTAATCGCCTGCCCATCCTCGCTGGTAAAACCGCGAAAGTACGACGGTATTAAAGGTCCCTCTCCCCGGGGGGCCTGCCGGAAGGGAGAATCCGCCTGCGTTTTTTCCATAAAAAAATCCTGCCGGAATAACCAGCAGGATTATAATCCTGAAAATTCGAACCTCCCGGGCGAATTATTTACCTGCTGCTTTATCTAAAGCAGCGTTGTTTTTTGCGATCTGGCTGTGTTTGGATTCAGCTGAACGGCTGCCATACTCAATGTTGGTAGCAAGCTTAAGCGCCTGTACTTCTAAACGAGATACAGTTTTATTTTTTCTGTCTTTTCTTTTTAAACGTGTAACGCCCATGGTGTTGTAATTTTAAATTTTTTTAAACCCTGAGGTCGGAAGCGGATTCGAACCGCTGTAGGAGGTTTTGCAGACCTCTGCCTAGCCACTCGGCCATCCGACCATTTTTTAAGGAGTGCAAAAATAGTAATTATTTATTGGCTGCCAAGTTTATTTGTCAGATTTATGGTATAAATAATCCCTGTCACTCCGATTCATTCCCTTCCTTACGCCTGTCGATACGTTACTATCCCTGCTTTGGTTTGGATTTTGGTTTCCTTTTACCGGATTTGCTGTGGTTCCTGTTACGGTTATTGGATGCTTTATGTTCCCTGAACACAGGTGATTCGCCCAGTTCAGCCGGTAGTACCTGTTCTTCTATATTTTTGCCGATTAACTGCTCGATATTTTTTAGCTTCCGGTGATCGCGTTCGTTTACCAGTGTGATGGCAAGGCCGGTGGTTTCTGCACGGGCGGTGCGGCCAATACGGTGGATATAATCCTCGGGATCGGAAGGTACATCATAATTGATCACCAGGTCTATCCCTTCAATATCAATCCCACGTGACAGCGCATCTGTTCCCATGATCACCGGCAGGTGACGGTTCTTAAAATCGAGCAATATTTTTTCGCGTTCGTTCTGCTCAAAATCGGAGTGGAACGGGCTTATGTTAATGTGTGCCGACTTCAGTTCGCGGCTCACTTTCTTTACTTCGTCCTTGGTATTTGCAAAAATGATCGTGCTGGTGAATTTGCCGTTCTTAAGCAGCAGCGTTACCAGTTTGGATTTTTGATCATTGTGCACTTTATAGATCTGCTGACTGATGCCCACGGCAGGCTGTGAAGTTGCCAGGTTGATCTGTTCAGGTTGCCTTAAAATCGAATTAGCCAATTTGCGTATTGGTCCGGGCATCGTAGCCGAGAATAACAGCGTTTGCCTTTCTTTGGGAATATCGCGGATAATACGCATGATATCTGCCATAAAGCCCATGTCCAGCATTCGGTCTGCCTCGTCCAGGATCAGGTATTTGATATGATCGAGTTTCAGAATGCCCGAAGTAAGATGGGCGATCAGCCTTCCGGGCGTGGCTATAACGATATCTACTTTGTTTTGTATGCCGCGGCGCTGCTGTTCATAAACAATGCCGTCACCGCCTCCGTAAACGGCTATGGAGCTTAATCCTGTAAAATAGGCCAGGCCTTCAACCTGCTGGTCGATCTGCTGGGCCAGTTCGCGTGTAGGAGCCAGTATCAGCGTAGTGGTTTTGTGGCCCTCATCGGCCAGCGCTATCTTGTGCAGGACGGGTAACAAATAAGACGCTGTTTTACCTGTCCCGGTTTGCGCGCATGCAATCAGGTCTTTACCTTCCAATATCAATGGGATGGCCATTTCCTGTATGGGAGTGGCTGTATTGTATCCCATGCTCAGGATACCTTCGGTGAGTTGTTCGTTAAAATTAAATTCGTGGAATGTCAATAGCAGAAAATTATTGTTCAAATATACGAAACGTATTCGTATTCAGCGCTGTCAACCAGCAATATACTTTCCGACCAGGGGTATTTTGCTTAGAATAAATATCAGCATAAATGATAACGCGAAACAAATCAGAGCAGTTAGGGGAATACTTAGCAAGGGACTGCACAGTTTGTAGCTGATTCCCTGGTCGTCCAGCAGCGACAGAAAAAGTGCATGGCATAAATAAATGCCCAGACTTAGTCCTCCTGTCAGATCGCGCAGCTTAACCAGCCTTCTGGGCAGGGTAAAGGCGGTTACTCTTGCCAGTAAAAATATGCCCGATGCGTATAGAACGATATAAGGTCCCAGGGGCTCATACATGACCGTGCTCAATCCTTTGCCCTGCACAGAAAGAAAGTAGGTGCCCGCGGTGATTCCCGCCAGAAATAGCATGAAATAAATGATCAGTGGTGTTTGGAGACCATCAGGCAGTTGTTTATAGGCAAGGTAGTGGCCGAGCACCAGATAGCCGAGATACCCGCTAAAGTATCGCAAATCGATCTGCGGCTCAAAACGGGACAAATGGGGCTCGTTGAAGGTCATCAACACTAGCCAGACTAACAGAAAGTACAAGATCTCTTTTTCTGATGCGCCGCGGACGAATCTGGCGATAACCGGAATAAATAGATATAGGCCGATAAGCATATAAACGTACCAGAGGTGATAATAGGCGCCATATTTTAACTGATGTCCGATCGCGGAGATATCGGCCCAGGTGCCGGATAAATTGATCTGTTCGGTATACCAGGAGTAGCCTATATAGACAAAGCTCCAGAACAGGAATGGCCAGATGACCCGCGTTAAACGCCGCTTTAAGAATTCGCCCAATTCATATTCGCGGTGCAATAACAGCGCTCCGGTGATCATAACAAAAACCGGAACCGCAAAGCGCACCAATGCATTATAAAAATCAGCAACAAACCAGTCGCGCAGCGCCACCTTGCCAAATTGCATCAATAAAAGGGACGCGGTATGTAGTACAATGATTGCAAATAAAGCGATCACCCGTAAATTATTCACCCATTCAAGGGTTTGCGTTCTGGATGTGGTTGATTCTGGCAAGGCGGTGTTTAAAGATTTTAAAAATAGGATTTTTTAAATAAAAAACCCGACTGCAATAATTGCAGCCGGGCCTTCGGTATAATGATTAATGGATGTGCTGATTATTTTTTCAATTCGCTGATGGTAACCTGCGGCTGTAACACGTTGTGCACTTTTTCCGTTACGATTGATTTGGCAATCTCAAATTTCTGGGTTGCTTTAATATCAGTGGCTGAAGCGCCAACTTTAACCTCGTAGGTACCGGCCTCGGCTAGCCATGATTGCTTTGCCGTGTCAAATGATGCAAGGTCCTGGGCAGTCAATGCGAGGCTGATTGTCTGCGACTCATTCGGCTGCAACAGCCTGGTCTTGGCAAAGGCTCTCAGCTCCTGCTCAGGCTTAGGTAAGCCTTGCTGGGGTGCGCTTACGTAGAGCTCGGCAACCTCTTTTCCCGCAATACTGCCAGTGTTTGTTATCGTAATGGTCGCTGTCATACTGCCGTTAAGCGTTTTTGAACTCAGCTTAAGGTCGCTGTATTTGAACGTTGTGTAAGACAAGCCATAGCCGAAAGGATAAGCGGTTTTTACATCAAAAGTATTATAGTAGCGATATCCGACATAAATCCCTTCCTCATAGGTTACTTCACCAGGTCTGCCCATCATCGGTGAAGGTTTTTCGCCCGCGGGCAATGGAAGATCTTTGCCCGGGAAGTTTTTAGCGGAAGGGACGTCCTGGTAAGCCATCGGGAAAGTTGTGGCCAGTTTACCTGAAGGATCAACTTTGCCACTCATAATATCTGCTATAGAGTTACCTGCTTCCAGGCCCGGCTGCCATGCCAGTAGTATACCATCAGCCTCGTCTCTCCAGCTCGCCGTTTCGATTACGCCGCCAATGTTTAAAACAACTACCAGTTTTTTACCTTTTGCATGGAACGCATCCGAAATATTTTTGATCAGTGCTTTTTCTTCTGCTGAAAGGTTAAAGTCATTATCAACTTTACGGTCAGCGCCTTCGCCCGCGTTTCTTCCTATCGTAAATATAGCTACATCTGCATCATTGGCTTCCTTTGCGAGCAAGTCAGCGGCAACGGCCATCTGCGGTGGCGGAGGAGGAAGCATAAAGATCGACATCGCCGAATGCGGCTGTTTCGCTTTTACGTCCTTAATATAGCTTTGGTAGGCATTTTTCAGATCATCATCAACGGTGTAGCCGCTATTTGTCAAACCCTGGATCAGTGAAATGGTGTATGCTTTGTTTACATTGCCACTACCGCTTCCACCAGCGATCAGGTCATAGGATGTATTGCCGAAAAGGGCTAATTTCTTGCCTTTTAAAGGCAATACGCTGGCATCATTTTTCAGCAACACCATTCCCTGGGCTGCAGCCGAACGGGTGATCTCTGCGTCCTTTTTCAAATCAGGGGCGCCGGAGAATTTATAATTTTTAAACTCCGGTGTTTTTAGTATAATGTTCAGTATCCTGGTAACATTCTCATCCAGTTGTTTTTGGCTTAATTTGCCGCTTGTTACAGCATCAACAATGGCCTGCGACTGTAATGGCATTCCTGGCATAATCAGGTCGTTGCCGGCATTCATTTGAGCGACCGGATCCTTTCCGCCGAACCAATCGGTCATCACAAGGCCTTTAAAGCCCCATTCATCACGCAATACGGTGGTCAACAGATCGCGCCGTTGAGATGTATAAGTGCCATTGATCAGGTTATAAGATGACATAACGGTCCATGGCTGCGAATTTTTGATCGCTATTTCGAATCCTTTCAAATAGATCTCGCGCAGCGCCCGTTCGCTTACAATCGTATTTACGCCATTGCGGTTAGTTTCCTGGTTGTTAGCGGCAAAGTGCTTGATTGACGTACCAACACCCTGCGATTGGATGCCGTTGATGATAGCAGCGGCTATGCGGCCGGTGACGAGCGGGTCTTCAGAGTAGTATTCAAAATTACGGCCGCCTAGCGGGTTACGATGAATATTTACACCGGGGCCCAGAAGGATGTCAGCGCCATATTCGCGTACTTCGCTGCCAAATGCTTCACCTACCTGGTGCACCAGTTCCGGATCCCATGATGAGGCAAGCAAAGTGCCCACAGGGAATGCTGTAGCATAGTAGGTTTTTGTGCTGTCATTATTCCTGATGGGATCGATACGGATACCTGCGGGGCCATCAGAAACGGTAATTGATGGGATACCCAAACGTGCTATCCCGTGCGTACGGCCGGCAGCGCCAGGCACTTTTTCGGGAAGATTATAGGCATCCGGGTCTGAGGGAGGCAGCTTGAATCCACCTATGTTAATACCCTCTTTCATTTGTTTTTCAGTCGGACGAGGCATGCCCGGCATTTTAAAACCCATGCCTACTACCAGCTTGGCTTTTTCTTCCAGAGTCATTGCCTTAACTACTTGCTGAAGGGGGTTTTTACCCAGCTGCGGCGCCGGGGACGTGTTTTGTGCTGATGCGCTGGTACTCATCAGGCCTGCCAGCAAAACAAGGGCCGGCAGATAGGTTAGTTTCTTTTTCATTTTTTAGGGGGTTACTCCGAGTATAAGCGGAGTGAATGCTGTTTAAATTGGTTTGAACTTAATCGACAATGTTTCTTAGTGTCGGTTTGACACAATGATAGTAATTATTTTAATACCACCAAATATTAAAGCGAATTATTTTATACACAGGCTTTTGGCCGGGTAGCAGGAAGAATTTTTGATCTGAAAGTTCGGGGGCGGACCGCCGGATTATGCCGGCTTGACCGGACTCCCCGTCCAATCGGTTGCAGGTGCCAGTCTTTCTCCTTTCATAACCAGGGACAGGGCCTCGATTCGGGTGTCATCGCCAATGTCACTGTCATAAAGGATGATGCTGTTGGCGCCTATGCTGCTGCGTGCGCCAATTTTTACCGGGCCGACCTTCATGACCCGGTCTTCAAATAGGTGTGTTTGCGGGCCGCAATTGGCATTTAAAGCAGCGTCATTGCCGATCGTTACCATGTCAAATTCGGTGATGTCCGTGGTATTCATCCAGACTCTTTTCCCGAGTTTCACGCCTAATAGCCGCATCAGCAGTGGCAGCCAGGGTGTTCCTTGCATGTACTCCAGTAAAAATGGTATGGATAGTGCCTCATACGTAGAAGTGATGGCTTCGCTGCGCCAGACTTTCCAGGTCCACATCGGTTTTTGCTGCGACTTGTATCTGCCAATAAATAACCACTTTAATACGACGGTCAGCAAAAACGCGGGCAGTCCCATAAAAAACAGGTAGTAGAAAGGGAAATAAAGAATGATCTTCCAAAGCGGCTCATCCACCAGCAGATCATGTCCGTAGGCAATAAACAGGATGGAGAAGCAGATAATAGACGTTTCTGGTAGCAGGATACGAATTGACTCTACCAGGCCACGGACTACCTTTCGCCGACGTTTTGGGCTGGTAGTTAGTTCCGGCGAAAAAAGATTGCTCTCCTGCCTGCGGGGAAGCGGTATTGCCGGCGAGCCAAACCAGTCACGAACATGGTTGCTTGCCAATTGCTCTGCCTCAGGCGGAGTTGACAGCACGCCGATGAGCATATTGCTCCCAAGATGATAGCCTTGCGGAATAAGTGCACTGTTGCCAACGAAGCTGAAACTGTCGATCGAGGTTTTTTCAAGGATCAGCTGCTGACCGCGTACGTCGGCTTCCCCCAGGATTACAGCGTCCGCGACAAAGGCGCCATCACCGATCTCAAGCAGCGAGTGCGTTACATTACTGGCTGTCGAAATTTCGGTATTCCTGCCGATCTTGGCGCCCAGTGCCCGGAAAAACCGTGACACAAATACGGTAGCATAAATCGGATGCAACACGATCAGGCTCAAGGACAGCAGTTGGTCTGCAAACCATTTACGGACGTAAAACATACTGTAGATTGGGTATTTGCCGGGCTTTATGTTTACGTGCAACAGCCGCGTAATGATAATTGTCTCGGCAGCGAATAAAACAATATAGACCATGGCCAGTCCCGGAGCAAGTATCAGGTAGGTAAAATCGTAATCTCCTGAAGCATTATCCAGCTTATTAATGGCAATTATGGTTGGCAATAGCGGCAGCAGGATGACAAAGGGAAAAATGAGAATAAACAGGATGAATATGATTTTATATTTTCTTCTGGTGAAAGTCGAAACGGATAATGGCTGGGGCAGATCTGCAATGTTCTTCTTCTCCCGCAGTTGTGCGGGACTTCCCTGCCAAACCTCGCCGGAGGCGATCGTATGGCCCGATTCCAAGTGACTCAGGTCCTGCAGTTCGCCCCAGTCTTCTATGGTGGTACCGCCCGATATGGTGGCGCTGCTGCCGAGGTAAGCATGGTCGCCAATGGTGATTCTGCGAAGCTTCAGCATCCCGTCTTCTACCAGGGCATTGTTCAGGCTGGTCTGCGAACTCAGGCTCGCATCACTGCCGATGCTCACCAGGTCTTCAGCCCCGAAAGTAAAATCGCTGATTTGCGCATCCGGAGCGATCTTCATGCCTAATAATCGCAGATAGGAGGGATAAAGCGGCGTGCCATTTAAAAATTGGGCAGGCAGCAGACGCTGCATCGTTTTTACAAACCACCAGCGAAAATAGTACGTGCCCCACAGCGGATAATCACCCTCCTTCATTCTGCCGATCACCAGCCATTTGGCCGCCAGGCATAGAATCGTAAAAATGGGCGGGATAAGGGCAAAAAGTACCAGCGAGGTAAGGATCGAATAGCCAACTATGCCAGTTTCCTGGTCTACATAATAGTATCCCAGGTAAGGGATAAATATCTGGAAGGCGAAAAGGGCATAAATGAGGAGCAGCGAAGCCGTCTGCGCTATCCAGCAAAATATATAGCGGTAGGCAGGCACTTTTTTAAATTGGCGTTCCCTTGTTTTTTTTACCTGCGGTTGTTTATCCCATTCTTCGATTAGTCTGGCCAGGGGACGGTAGATGTACACGTCTTTCAGCGATGCATGCGGCAACCCGGCGTCCCGCCTCAGCTGTGACACAAAACCTGCCGCCAGCAGCGAATGGCCCCCCAGGTCGTCAAAGAAATCCATCGATGGCTCAATATGTTTGCTGGGGAAGGTTTTGCGCAGGATGGTCATTACCCGGTCATGGGCAGGCGCATCCAGGTCGATTGTTTCCCCTGCCGATCCATCCGGGTCTGCAGTAAAGGATTCAGGCGTCGGCAGGGCCCGGCGGTTGATCTTTCCACTGGGCATCCGCGGCATTTCGGGCAGGTTAACGATGGTGCCCGGTACCATGTATGAGGGCAGCGTTTTGGCCAGCTCAAGCCTGAAAAGATTTTCCTCAATACTAACCTGGTCTTCCATTACTACGTAGCCCACCAGCTGCTCCTGGGCAGCATTGTCCTTACGCAAGGCTACTGCTGCCGACAAAACACCGGTGATTTCGTTCAGCCGGCTTTCTATCTCGCCGAGTTCAATACGATAGCCGCGCAGCTTGATCTGGTCGTCAAAGCGGCCCTGCAGATCAATTGTTCCGTTTTTGTTAATGATGGCAGCATCGCCCGTTCGGTACACCGTCTTACCGGGTAATTCAGACAGCCAGGCAGGTTTCTGAACAAATTTTTCAGAACTTAACTGAGGTAAATTAACATATCCGGAGGCAACGCCGGGACCCGTGATGACGAGCTCGCCCGCCTCGCCAAAAGGTACCAGGTTCATTTTTTCGTCTACGACGGCAAGGTTGTAGTTGGGCAAGGGCTGGCCGATCACGATGGCATCACCCTGATTTAGCCGAGCAATGGTAGCGGTAACCGTGGTTTCCGTGGGGCCATAGCTATTATAAAACCTGATACTGTCTTTTGCCCATTTGGCTAATACCTGTGGTGTACAGGCCTCGCCTCCAGCATTGACCAGCCGCAGGGAGGGGATGGTATCTTCTATCACCGCCAGCAGACTTGGTACCGCATGAAGAATCGTGATATGATGCTTTTTTAACGTATCGCTTAACTCGTCTATTGCTTTTGAAGTGGTATTGTCGGCAACCCAGAGTGTGGCGCCCGCAAAATAGCTGATCCAGGTCTCTTCGCACCACATATCAAATGAGACTGAAAAACCCTGGTAAACTCTGTCATCGGGCTCGATTCCAAAAACCGTTTGCTCGGCCCGTACTAAATGACATATCTGGCTATGACTGATCGGGATCCCCTTGGGTTTGCCCGTACTGCCGGAGGTATATAATACGTAAGCATGGTCGTCCGGATGAATATCCCCCGGTAGCAGGACGGTGGATATTTTTTCCTCCGGCGATCTGGGTGGGACCTGCAGCAGCAGGCACTCTACATTCAGTTGCTGCATGGTAAAACAGGCCGAAGCACCAACTTCCTGCATGATCACTTCAACCCGTTCAGCTGGTATCTCCCGGTCGACAGGTACGTAAGCTGCACCTGCTTTGACGATGCCCAGGATCGCGGCATGAAGCTCCAGGCCGCGCTGCCACCAAACACCTACATAGCTGTTTGGGCCTATTCCATTTTGGAGCAGATGCGCTGCAATGGCATCGCTCCAATGATCCAGCTCCCGGTAGGTCAGCTCTTCGTTGTGAAAAATGAGGGCCGTTTTGTCGGGGTAACGCCCTGCCGTTTCGCAAAACAGGGAAACAAGGGTTTCTTCCCGTATCAGGTCGGGCCGCTCAGCGCCAATCACCACACTTAATTCACTCATAAAACGATGCCTCGGTTCTTTTTGGATTTATGGGACTTTAAGAACAGATAAAGGTTTATACCATCAATGTTAAACATTGTTTATTAATCACAGGTAAAACAATTTGTAAATCTTTTAGTACTTTTCTGCCTTGATAATAACCAAGCTAGCTCGGCCTCTGATGATCACCTGCTGTTACACGGAATCGATACAACAATGGAGCGAAGAGGAGCTGGGCCGTAAGCTTGCGCTGCTGCCAGAGCGTTTTCGGGCGCGGCCTCTGCGTTACAGGCAATGGATCGACAGACAGCTGACGATATCCGGGAAGTTAATGCTGCTGTGGCTTTTAAGGGAACGCGGGAGTGAATTAACCCTGGATGATATAAAAACCACTGCTTTTCACAGGCCTTATTTTGAAAATGGCCCTGATTTTAATATTGCCCATTCGGGTACTATGGTCATATGCTGCCTCGCCGATGCTGGCAGGGTCGGGATCGATATAGAACTGGTAAAGGAAACTGACCTAACGGATTTTGCAGATTACTTTACTTCGACCGAATGGGCGCAGATCCTGCGTTACCCGGAAAAGTCGGACGGGTTTTATGATTTCTGGACACGGAAGGAGGCCGTGCTTAAAGCGATAGGGACAGGTTTGCATACCCCTTTATCAGCCATTGATGTTTCTGAAGATAGTTTTCGGTACGATCTTATTGATTATCACCTGCGCCGCTTGTCCGTCCACACTGAATATAAATGTCATTTTGCCTCCACCCTGGCCGCGCCGGACGTCCGGCTTGTCCGGATCGATTTATGACCGGGGGCAAAACCTTTTTTTGCATATTGCCGAAATTTTATGAGAAAGTCGTTTTTAGTCATCTGTTTAATTTTTTTATCCGCGGGTTTTGCGTTTGCTGACAGGGTAAGTATAGATCATTTCGCTGTCAGGGAAAATCCATTCGCAAAAGATGAAATCGCAATCGTAGCAACCGATACAGCCAGCAATATCCTTGAACATGTCAACGGCAGGTTTTCCTTTACGGTAAATGGCTTCCAGGAGGTTCTGAAATTTGAAAAGGGTACCTCATTTTACCGGCACAAGCTTGACCGGTCCAGCTTCCTGTATGTTAAACATATCAATGAGCAGGGCACGCATTCCTCGCTTTATTACGTTTATAAAGGCAGCGACAGGCTTACGCCGGTACACATTAGCTGGATGGTGCTTTTGGCTGTTCCGATTTTATTGATATTGCTCTGCTACCTGTTTAAAAGGATGATCATACTGGCGATTGTTATTTTCTGTGTGCTGCTGTATTTTAATCACCAGGCCGGACTCGGCATACCTACTTTCTTTGAAAGTATAATCGACGGATTGAAGGGAATGCTTAAAGTATGATTAAAAAGGCAGGCCGATTCCAAAATTAAGCTGCAGGAAATTATAGCTGTCCAGGTTAGCCTCCTTATATGCTGTCTTGAACGGTCCCGAATGAAATAATTCATCAAAATGCTCTATGAGCACCCACTGGTCGGCGCCGTTAAACTGAGGGTCCTTAAATTTAAGGGCAGCATCAAACCTGAAAATGAAAAATCCCAGGTCGAAACGCAATCCGGTGCCAATACCCATGCCCATGGACTGGAAGAATTCTCCAAATTTAAATTCGCCGTTCGGGTTTTCAACCTGATTATGCAGGCGCCAGACGTTACCTGCATCCAGGAAAATGGCGCCTTTTAATTTGGAACCAAAAAAATCGTCGGCAAGTTTATAACGATACTCCAGGTTGGCAACAAATTTTATTTCTCCAAACTGATCAAGATATTTTAAGCGCCTGAGTGCACTCGTGTCTCCAGCGTAGGTGGTTCCCCTGTTAAACCGGCCCGGCCCCAGGGTACGCGGCAGCCAGGCTCTCATATCATTGGCACCACCAGCATAAAAGTCTTTCTCAAAAACCAGCTGGCTGGAGTTTCCATAGGGAACACCTATTCCAGGGTTCAGGCGGAATACCAGCTGACGTTCTCCGCCAAAGCTTTTGTAAAAGCGCAGATCAATTTCGCCTTTGGCATATTGGGCAAAGGTGTATCCGAATATGGTGCGATAACCGGAAGTGTCCCGGGGCGTGTTCAGTAAATTGGTTACGGCCCAAAGTGTATTGCCACCGATATCGATCGCTCCCTTGAAGTATAAGAAATCGCGATAAGAATTTAATTTATTGGCATTGAGCTGATAGCTGTACTGGCTTCCGGCTGTAAAGATCGTCCGGCCGATCAGGTAGATATAGGAATAGTAATTTTTACTTAAAAGGTCTTGTTTGGCTACCGAATCAATCCTGCCCTTTGAAAATTCAATACTTATCGGGGTGAACGTATGCACCTTATCCGGCGTTTCGGTGAAATCATAGGTTATTGAATTGGCAAAGCTTTGGCGCTCTACGAGGCCCTTTTGGAAGAATTCGGAGAAATTACTCGAAAAGGTGGTATGCGGGACGCCGTATTTACCCAGTATAGGCAGATTAAATGGTGAAAGGATCTGCGGATAGGTAACCGTTGCGCCGATTTTGACCTCCTGGTTTTGGATGCCGCCCGTGCCGCTGTCATATAAAGTGCTGTAACTGAGCTTAACCTGCAGTATCGCTGCCGTTTTAAAAAGATTTCTGTCGGTAAAAGTATTTCCGACATTAAAGCCATACCGGCCGGCGCTGAACAGAAACTCTCCTTCAACCCTGTCAGACATTTGTTTAAGGGGGACAATATCGATGCGGCTGTTTAGCCGGTTGGTACTATCGGGCAACTTTTCGTAGGTTGGATTGGGCACATTTCTAAAAACGTTCAACTCTGAAAGTCTTGCCGTAGTTAATGATTGCTTGTCAATATTGTACAGATCACCCTTTTTTTGAAAGGTGTAGATCTTAACGATTCGCGGATTAAACTTCCCGGAATAGTCTACAAACCGCAGCTGCGAATCCACCTGCAGGGTATCGGCATGTCCCGGCGTACGGCCGCTGCTGTTTGAGATGGTGATCAGGGTATTATTGATTTTATAGATGGGATGCGTGGATTTTCCGGGGGGATTGTCGATGATCATTTTAACGTCTGCAACACCTTTGTTATAGCCGGTATCAGCATGAAAAGTAATGTACTGTCTGAAAAAGTCAAAATAGCCATTGCGCTTCATGAGCAGGTAAATCTCATCCCTTTCGGCAGCGAGACTATCGGTATCAAAGCGTGAACCTTCTCTGATGTGGGCAAGTCTGTTGCGATTGGCCCGATAAAGATCCCTTACCTTTTTATCTGCAACGCTATCCGTAAAATTTCGCACACGAAACATGGGCCCTTCCGTAGCCGTGAATATCAGTTCAGCCTTTTTCTTTCTAATAGCGATCGAGTCCCTTACCCTGGCTTTCAAATATCCCTTGTTTTGCAGAAACTTTTGTATCTGAAGCCGCGAGAATTCTACCAGTCCGCTATCCAGAAGCGCCGGTGGATCGCCTATATCTCTTTTCCCTTTATTGCTGAATGCATAATAAAAATTAAGATTAAGCCAATTGTTTGGTTGCTGTTCCTTATCCACATAGTTTGGAACGATCAAGGCATATTCCTTATCAACGCCTTTAATGGTAACCTTTCTTACAAGAACCTGGTTGTCCTTAAGTCCGCGCGTTAAACTGCAGCCCGAAACCAGAAAGACAAGAAGAATACTTAATATTGTAAGGTGATAACCTTTAGGTTGAATGTATGCTTTCAAAATCTCAGATCAGTTTATTAAAATCCTTACAACATAAAAAGTTTCGGTATGAACACGGCTCTTTTATTGTAGAAGGCCATAAATCGATTGCCGAATTGCTTAATTCAGCCTACGAAATTGAGGCAATTTATCATACCACCGCATTCAGTCCAAAAGTGCTGAAATTATCCCAAAAAATAAACTTATGTGAAATTTCTGTTACAGAATTGGACAAGATCAGTACTTTGAAAACTCCGCAGGAGGTTTTGGCACAGGTGAGAATACCGCATTGGCCTGTTTTGCGGCATGAACATCTGAGTGGGAAGTTTTCGCTGGTACTGGACGGCATTCAGGATCCGGGCAATCTGGGCACGATCATACGCATTGCCGACTGGTTCGGCATCGAAAATATCATTTGCTCCCTGGATACCGTTGATGCCTACAACCCAAAGGTCGTTCAGGCATGCATGGGGTCCCTGGCACGGGTAAAGATGCATTATACCTTGCTTGCTGATTTCCTGCCGGGTGTAAAGCTTCCCCTGTTTGGGGCCTTGCTTGAGGGTTCAAATATTTATAAAACGGATTTTGGCATAGAAGGCCTGGTAATATTGGGTAACGAAGGTGGCGGGATACGGCCTGAAGTCCAAAAACTGATCGCCAAGGCGGTTACCATCCCGCGCATCGGCCAGGCCGAATCATTAAATGTGGCTATCGCTGCTGCGTTATTTTGCGCGGAGATGACAAGAAAGGATTAATTATCTTTTTTGGGGTTTGGAAAACATTTCAGCATTAAAATCATCGGAATGCCCACGCGGGATGCTCAGGCTTTTCCAGCTGCGACCAGTAACCATTTTGGCAACATAAACGATCTGCCCTATATGGTAGGGATAGTGCGCCAGCTGCCTGTTAATGGCCTCCAAAACGGTGTGCGCTTCATTACGGATGTAGATGATCTTCGAAAGATCTTCTTCACTCAATTGTTGCAGGCCGCTGAGCAGACATTGCCAGCCTTCATCCCATCTCGCCAGCAATGCCTGCCTTGTCCAGATGTCATTAACAAATTCGCCCTCCCTGTTGCGCCATTCTTTTTCGCCGTCGCTGGTCAGAAAATCTGTCCAGCGCGACAGCATATTGCCCGATAAATGTTTTACAATGGTTGCAATGCTGTTACTTTCCTCATTATATGGCCAAAACAGTTTCTCTTCAGGCAACTGGTCCATAGACTTTTCGCCCAGAAGTTTGTAATATTCAAATAATTTTATCGCACTTGCCAAATAATCCGTTTTCATAAAAACAGGTGCTTGAATTGGATTTATTGCTGCGGCAGCGTAAAATTAACCATCCATTTTACGCCGTACTTATCCGTAAGTGATCCGAATACGGCTCCCCAAAACATTTTTTGCAAAGGCATATCTACTTTTCCGCCCGGAGCAAGCTTATCGAATATTTGCTGTGCCTGCGACTCGCTGTCGGGACTTATGCACAGGTGAAAGTTATTCCCGAAGGTTAAACTCTGCCCCGTTGATTCCAGGGCATCTGTTCCCATCAGGATCATGTTTTTACCTACAGGCAAGGATACGTGCATGATCTTTTGCTGATCCGCGGGCGAAAGTTTATCGCCTTCCGGCGTATCCTTCAGGCGATGCAGGTTTGTGAACTCTCCGCCGAAGGCCGACTTGTAAAAATTAAAGGCCTCCTCCGTGTGGCCCATGAAATTCAGATAAGCATTTACTTCCATGATCTTATTCTTTTAATTTTCTCTCAGTTTTACTGATCCTTGCTATAGTTGAACATCCAGGTCACGCCATATTTGTCATTCAGCACGCCAAACATGCCGCCCCAGAATTTAACGCTCAGGGGATCTATTATTTCCCCGCCCTGGCCGAACTTACCATAAAGGTCATTGATCTCTTGTTCACTGCTGCAATTAACCGATATGGCGATCATATTGCCTTTTACATATCCGCCCGGACCCACCATATCCGTTGCCATAATCACCAGCGGCCCTTTTGTTAAGGTGGAATGCATAATATGTGTTCTCATTGCAGGAGGACATTGGGCTTCGATCGGAGAGCCCTCAACTGGCATGAAGTTCAACTCGCCGCCGCCCAGGCATTCCTGGTAAAACGTCATTGCCTGACGGCACTGACCATTGAAACCGATATAAGGGTTGATCGTTGTTGCCATAATATTATTAAGTATTGACGTACTTTATTGGTTTGTATCCTGGCTAACAAATTTTTTCCTTTCCGGTTTTTTTAAGCGCAAGCAATTATCGCTTGTCCGGGTCAAAATCAAGCGAAATGGAATTCATGCAGAACCTTTTGCCGGAAGGAGGCGGGCCGTCATCAAATACATGTCCGAGATGAGAGCCGCATCGTGCACAGATCACTTCAGTGCGGCGCATACCATAGGAATCATCGCCCCTGTAAATAACATTATTTTTCCGGAAGGGTTCAAAGAAACTCGGCCATCCGCAATCGCTGGCGAATTTGGCATCTGACCGAAACAGGACATTTCCGCAAACAGCGCAATAATAAGTACCATGTGCACTGCTGTTCCAGTAACGGCCTGTGAAAGGCCTTTCGGTTGATTGCTCTCTTGCTACTGCATACAGACCCGAAGGCAATATTTTCTTCCATTCCTGGTCGCTGACGTTCAGTTTGCGGTTGTCTGAATTAGAGTAATAGGGATTATTTTCGTGCCCTTTTTCTGATTTGAGATTTTGGGCCCGGGCAGCCGGTACGAAAAACAGCAAAACTGCAATGATTAATATTATCGGTCTCATTATTTTTTAAGCTTGTCTTTAAATATTTGTCTGAATTTTTCCAACTCCGGCTGGATCACATATTTGCAATATTGCTGGTTGGGGTTTTCGTTATAAAAATTCTGATGATAGTCTTCGGCTTTGTAAAATGCGCTGTATGGCGACACCAGGGTAACGATCTTGTTTTTGTAGACCTTTTCAGCGTTCAGTTTGCCTACGTAGTATTCCGCTTTTTGTTTCTGGCTGCCATTATGATAGAAAATGGCGGAGCGGTATTGTGTGCCTAGGTCATTTCCCTGCCTGTTTAGCTGGGTAGGGTCGTGCGACATAAAGAAAGCTTCCAGCAATTCATCATAGGTAATTTGTGCCGGGTCGTATATGATGTTGCAGGCCTCGGCGTGCCCGGTAGTACCTGTCGAAACCTGCGTGTAAGTGGGGCTTACCGTATGGCCACCGGTATAGCCGGATATAACCACTTTTACGCCCTTTAGTTGCTGGAATTTTACTTCAGTACACCAAAAGCAACCGGTTGCAAATGTTGCTGTATCCAGGTTCGATCTTTTTGATCCGGGAAGATTCCCTTCACCAGACATCGCTGAGGCCTGATAACAAATAGCCAGGAATATGACCGACAGGTATAAAGTAAGTTTTTTCATGATGTAATGCTGTTTTCGGGATCCGTTATTTTTCTAACTAACGTAAAAAAAGTGAACGCGGAACGATGTTGCTGTTAGCCCGTTAAAATGTGATTCAAAAGTGACAATCCGGTCAACCGTATTATTCGGTTTTTTTGACCTCACTTCCGCCGACCATTGAGAAGATTTTCAGAATTACCGGAATACCGCCGCTAAGGGCTGTAATATAGGCAATAACCCTTGAATAGGCTTCCTGCTGTGAAGCCAGCAAAAAGGCTAGTATGGCCAGTATTGCAAGGTTCATAGGGACTCTCAGGTTTTTCCAGTTGCCATTATCTTTTACCTGAGCCTTTATTCGGTTCATTTCTTTTTGGCCTATGGCCGTCAGAATAAAATTTCTGAAGCTTTTATTAAAAAGCCTGAGCGGGCCATCGGGCCGTATGATCAATCCTTTGCATATGAGCATATTCACATTGAAGTCGTCAGAAGCATTCACCAAGCCATCCTCGGCCAGATCATATAATATGAATTTTTCTTCCTGAGTGAGCGATTGCCAAATATCGGTGTAAAAATACTGCGATGTAAGCTGCAGCTTGAAAATCAGGGAATCGGTGACCTGTGATGGTGTTTGTCTGGTCAGTGTTGCTGACTTTTTTTGCAAGAATGCTAAAATTGTTGCGCGCATCCGGTATAAAAAACGGCTGTAAAGTGTTTCTTCAATAATAGATTTCTCAATCTGACTTTGGGTTTCCGGATTAGGAGATGCGATGAGCGGATCGATCATTACCCGAAAATTGCCCAGTAACATATGCCATCTTCCCATTTCACTTTCAGAAATTGGTTTTTTTTGCTGCTCATTAAATGAATCGAGAAAAGTTAGCGGGTGCATGGTTGATATAACGATGACTTTGCCCCCTTTTATTATCAACGCTTCAAGCAGGTCAAGTTTCATATTGTTGCTGGCCGCGTTGCAGATATTGTATTCAAAATGATTGACTATTACAAGCGGATAACCGCTAAGCGCCTCGTAAGTGCAGTCATCCCAATTGGAGTTCGGTTTCCCGTCTGCCGGTATCCTGCTCATCTCAGCAATAGAAACGTTTGACGGACTTAGCGACTTGCCATCGGCACCCTTTATATCTCCTTTTTCGATCCTGTATTGTAGTTTTAACAGTGTATCTGCCCCTGGCGAGCCGACGATGAATACCAGCTTGTTAAATGCATTGCTTTTTAACAGGAAGCTATCCAATTCCCTCCAATTCTCGGTAGGTGGCAGATTCAGGGCAAACATTTTTCGGATGACATGAAGTATAATGTAATAAAATAAAAAGACGGAAAGGATCAGGTAAATCCAAAAATCCACGTAGGGACGCTGGTAGTTGATTTTTGGATATGAACTTATTTTAATATACCCGGTAGAATCTATTTTATATTTGGTGGTATATCTTTTACCCGGTTTCTCATTTGTGATTTTGTCAAAAACAACATCGCTGCCTGCCGATCGTAAATTGAGGTTGTTGTTTTTTATTTCGATATTATTACCACGGTACCTGAATGCTCCAAGCAGTGCAGTGATGTCGGAATATTCTTCAGTATCGACCGCGGCAGGATTGCGCGTAAATCTGTTGATACCGTCAGCGTCGTTTTCGATGCTTTCAATGTACATCCCGTCATAATAAACTCCTGAGTTGTAAAGCAAATCGTATTTTATGCTATTGTGTTTCTTATCGTTTTCCGGGTGGTTTTTAAATTGTATTTTTTGAGTTAAAGCAGTAGCGAAATTTAATTGCCGGTACCGTGTATCCAAATTTTGTTCATAGTCAAATGAGTAAATATAAAAGAAAGCCACTGGTATTCCACTGGTGATTATAAGGCGGGTTGTTGCCATAAAGGCATAGCTATGAGCATACGTCCAAAGAAAAAGACGCTTGTATTCGCGCCCCCGGATCAGCAGGATCCGGCCAAGGTGGACCAGGACCGGATAAATAAGCAGCAATAATAATTCATAAAGAAATAAAATAAGAATATGAGGCCAGGTAAGGATACGTAGTGCAGCGACGTCTATTACAATAATAAATAAGGCCAATGAAAGAATGGCTGATTTCTTAAACCGGTATTTGTACAGATCTCCTTCGGTTTTATATTTAGCAGCAAAAATGCGAGTCAGAAACAAGGATGTAAAAACGATGGAGACCAGCAGGATAAAAAGATGTACCAAAAAAGAATTCGTCCTGAAAAGCACGAAGAATAATATCACAATCAGGATGATAAAGAGATTCACAATAATGGCCAGGTTATACTGGTGATGGCCATGCTTATGGGGCCCTATCCAGGAGGTATCAAATAACTCCTTCTTGAAATAGGAGCGCCTGGATGATACAAAAAATACAATGCCATAAGTGATACTAATAAAGGCAATCATACATAGCATCATCGAAAGGGTAAAGGTAAAGGCTTCCGTGTCGCGCGTGTCGGTATATTCTCGGTCTTCAAATAGCACGGTGAAATAAGGCATGCCCGGTATGGGCTTTATCTTTACATTGTATTGTTTTCCATAATATTCGGCCTTAAAACTGGTGTCAGATTTTGCTTCCAGACAACTTACCAGGTTGCTGCTGTCGGCAAATTCTTCTTTGAGGTTCTCATTCAGGTTACGGTTGGGCATCGAATGATATAATACCCGTCCCTGTTTATCAATAACTGCAAACAGGTACCCATCCGGCATAATTACGGAGTCAACGCATTTCAAGGTGAAGGAAATGGCCACGACCTGGTTATTGATGCGGGATTTTCGGGCAATTGCTGTCCTGAATGTACCAGCAGTTCTTGAAACTATCTGATCGACATAAAAATCAGATCCGGTTTTGTTATAATGGCCTGATTTAACATTTTTAAAATAGGCTCGGCCTTTATAATTGGCGCTGGGCGGGTTAACGGGATCAACGGTAAAATTGAGCTTTTCCGTGCCCAAACTATCAAGCCAAAAGATTTGTTTAATGTCGATATTGCTCGCCCGGAATAAACTGTCATAGCTGTTTAAAGAATTGACCTGTCCAGTTCTACCCTTGCCTAGTAGGCATAGGTCAGTATCCGTTTTTTTTTGAAGCAGATGCATGTAGTGCATTTGGTCAAATGAAGACAATACTTTATTAGTTGCTTCGATTTCTTTGTCAAAAGCCTCTGTGATCTTTACAGCAAGCACATTCCTGGAAAAGTTATCTCTGGTATAGCGAATCTTGCTGTTAGACACCATATCGGACAAGCAAAATGGTTCTTTTTTTAAACTGGGGCGATATTTGAAGAATGCAAAGAAAAGCAGTGACATCAATACCATGGAAACCAGTATAGACGCGATACCGTCACTGATGGTGAGCCTGTCTTTATTTCCCATATGATACAGTTTAATCCAGGGCAGGGAAACCAGCATGGTAATGGCTATCGTAAAAAGAAGCAGCAAGGCCCATACCGGCAATTGGTTTCTTTCCCGCAGATAATTGCTATCAGATACCAGCCCGGTAATTATCCATTTATCACTGGTGTAAGTATAGACTGGCTGAGAGAAGACTTTATAGTTTGTACCACCTATTTCCAGGCTGCGAAGGCCGGGTGTGGTGATCCCGCTGCTTACGTTCAACAGCGAATCGGCATGGGTGTAATTTAATCCGGAAGGAAAGCTCTGGTAAATTTTTTTGCTGTTTAGAAAAACGATATAGTGATCAAAGATATCTGGCGGCAAAAGTGGCCGTATGAATTTTTCCATATCATATTGTATCCCGATCACTAATGCGTTCTTCCCGTTTGATTTGCAGGGTTCAGGGACTTTCCCCTTTTTTACCAGTATTATCAGTTGTGAACCTATGCCGTCAATGTCGATGTAATATCGGAAGCCTGCGGTATCTTGTTTAATAAAAATAAGGCTGTCGCACAGATATTTATTGGCTTGATAGGGTTGTAGTAAAGTGAAATTATCTTTAGGGTATGTCTGAATAAAATATTTTAATTGACGTAAACTATCTAATTGAGGGGGCCTTTTTACTTTCTTGCGGTAAGAACTATCAGAGAATTTATGATAGGAGCCAAGTAAATCACCAATTTGCCGGATGCTAATGTCCATTTTGGTGTGAAAATTAGTGTCAATATTGCGCAGGCATCTGAACCTGCGTTCCTGCACTATTTTTTCATTGTTGGGCAGGTAGATAAAGAAGTAGCTAGCGCCAAGAGCGATCAATATCAGCAGCGTTCCTAAAACGCCGCCCCTGCTATTGCCAAATGAAAGGAATTTAAACATGGCATACTTTAGATTACAAGGAGCCTGGTCAGATATAATTTAAGAAGCAAGTAGGCAAAACGAATTATTTAAAGGGGTATCAACAGGAACCGGACGGATATGGTTGTATTTGAATTATTTATAAAAATAAAATTTAGGATAATGAGAAACAAGCGTGTTTTCACGCTATTTATCGCGTATTACCCGCAGTTAAGGCGGATTTAGATTCCATATGATCAGATTATTTGGATTTGCCCTTTTTCGGCTATAACCAAATGTCCCGTTTTACGTAGAAGCCTTTTATTGACAGCAAAAAGATTGCTGTGTCCTAAAACCTGATTAACAGAAACTTAACCCGATTAAATTGATAGATATTATAGTGACGCGAAGCTACAGATACATTTTTACAATTGCTTTGTTAATGGTATCTGTTTGTTTGTTTGCACAGGAACAACAACTTCACTTTGATCATCTGGGCACCGAAAATGGCCTTTCGGAGCTTAACCCGAATTGCATACTGCAGGATAGCCGCGGCTTTATCTGGATTGGAACTGCCGATGGTCTGAACCGTTATGACGGGTATAAATTTAGAATATTCAGAAACGATGCCAAGGATACCTCAAGCATCGGTAATAATTATATTCAGGATGTGCTTGAAGACCGGAGCGGAAATATTTGGGTGGCCACCATCGGCGGGGGATTGAATAAATACGACAAAAGTACCAATCGTTTTCAACATTACATTCATGATGGAAAAGACAAGAATAGTTTATCAAGTGATTTTATAAGTAAAATAGCACTTGATGCTTCGGGAAAAATATGGGTCGCAACGCAAAAGGACGGCCTGAATTTGTTCGACCCTGCTACGGGCAAAAGTGTGCACTACATGCATACGGGCAGTCCGGAAAGTATTGCCGACAATGAGATCGCCAAGGTGTACAAAGATCATAACAATAATATATGGGTAGGTCTGGTAAATAACGGGCTTAGCCTGTTCAATAATAAAACCAATAATTTTACCAATTTCAAAAGCGATCCGGCGGACAAAGGATCACTTTCCGGAGATAAGGTAACCACCATTTTTGAAGATAGCCGCCATCGCATATGGATCGGTACACAGGGGACCGGCCTTAACCTGTATGACGGCCATACCGGGAAATTTAGGCGGTTTTTGAATGATCCGCATAACAGCAATTCACTGGCTGGCAATAGCATAAACAGTATTGCTGAAGACGAGGCCCACAACCTTTGGATCGGTACTGAAAATAATGGATTGAGTGTCTATTATCCTGAATGGGAACAATTCTCGAGCTATCAGCACGACGATGTAGATAATAGTACACTGATTGGCAACTCGGTAGATAACATTTTGAAGGACCAGAGCGGCAATATGTGGCTGGGCATATATGGCGGGGGGATCAATCTTTATAAGAAAAATAAAAGCGATTTTATACACTACAGGCACAACTCCTCACCAAACAGCCTTTCAAATAATTTTGTCCTCAGCCTGTTTGAAGATAAGGACTATAACATCTGGATAGGTACCGATGGCGGAGGTCTGAATATGTTCAATCTCAAATCGGGTAAGTTCACCGTTTACAAACACAAGGATAATGATAAAAACAGCCTGTCAGGAAATAATGTATTGGTAGTTAAGGGTGATGATCAAAAGAATTTATGGATCGGCACCTGGGCCAACGGGGTAAACGTTATGAACCCCGTAACCCATACCTTTAAAACATTTAGGCACGATCCATCAGATCCGAACAGTTTAAGCGGGGACAATATTTTTGATGTGGCCCAAACGCCGGACAAAAAAATATGGCTGGGTTCATTTGGAGACGGGCTAAACCTGTTTCAACCCCAAACCAATACTTTTGTTCATTATAAGAATAATGAAAAAGATCCATCAAGCATTAGCAGCGACAGGATTAACACGCTGCTCAGCGATCGTAAGGGAAATCTGTGGATAGGAACCGACGACGCGGGCATGAATCTATTCGATCCGAAAACAAACGCCTTTGTTCGCTTTTTGCATAATGACAAAACGAATAGCATAAGCAGCAATACGGTGCTGGATATTATAGAGGACCATTTGGGTAATTTATGGATATGCACCCTGGCAGGACTCGATCGGTTTGATCCGGCATCACGTCGTTTTACTATATTCAAAACCAGGGATGGTCTGCCGAACGATTATACGCAAGCCATTCTGGAAGATGATAAGGGCCAGTTGTGGGTTAGTACCAATAACGGTATAGCCATGTATGACCCTAAAACAAATAAATTTAAAAACTATACAACGGAAGACGGGTTGCAAGGCGATGAATTTAAACAGCATTCAGCCTTGAAAAGTAATACCGGCGCATTTTATTTCGGCGGAGTAGACGGTTTCAATTCATTTTTTCCGGACCAGGTATTTCAGCCCCGGTATAATCCGCCACTGGTGCTCACCGATTTTCAGGTATTTAACAAATCCATCCAGGTTGCCAAAAGTAACGATGATCCTTCTCCGCTGAAGCAAGATATTACCGAAACCAGATCGATCACCTTGTCACATGATCAATCGGTAATCTCTTTCGAGTTTGCATCGCTGGATTATATGTCACCGTTAAAAAAGAATTATGCTTATATACTTGAAGGATTTGATAAGACCTGGAATCATGTGGGAATCAAGAACGTGGCAGCGTATACCAATATTCCTCCGGGTACCTACACATTCAAAGTGCAAAGCCAGGACGGATCAGGAAAGTGGTCGAAAAATCTGAGCCTGCGCCTTATCATTGTGCCGCCATTCTGGCTGACATGGTGGTTTGAGTCCCTGTTCGCTGCTTTTGTAATTGGCTGCGTTTATGGTATTTTCCGTTTCCGCATGCACAGTATCGTGGTACAAAAAGATAAGCTTGAACGCGAAGTCCAGGACCGGACCGCGCTCATATCGCAGCAAGCCGAGGAATTACAGGAACAATCCGAGGACCTTCAGGCATTGAACGAAGAATTGCAGGCTCAATCCGAAGAACTGCAGGCAGTTAACGAAGAATTGCTCATACAGTCAGAAGAGTTACAGTCGCTCAATGAAGAGCTGCAATCACAATCCGAAGAACTGCAGGATCAAAAGAACCAGGAATACCAGGCACGCCAGGAGGCCGATAAAGCCAACCAGGCAAAAAGTATCTTTCTGGCTACCATGAGTCATGAGATCAGGACCCCGATGAACGGCGTGATCGGTATGGCCTCACTGCTTTCAGAAACCAAACTGAGTGAAGAACAGCGCGAGTATACGGAGACGATTATCAATTGCGGCGATAGCCTGATGAATGTGATCAATGATATATTGGATTTTTCAAAGATCGAATCCGGTAAAATGGATATTGAGGAAGAAGATTTTGATCTGCGTCAGAGCATCGAAGAAATCATGGACATGTTCTCGCAACGTGCAGCCGAACAACGCCTTGACCTGATCTATCAGATCGATTTTAATCTGCCACGCTACGTTGTAGGAGATAGTCTTCGCCTTAAGCAAGTGATCATTAATCTGATCAACAATGCGATCAAATTTACGTCAAAAGGCGAAGTATTTATTAAAGTGTATTTGTCTCAAGCCCGGACAAACGGTGAACTGGAGATCGGTTTTAGCATAAAGGATACCGGTATAGGCATCCCTGAGGAGAAACTTTCAAGCCTTTTCAAGGCATTCACGCAAGTGGATTCTTCTACTACGCGTAAATATGGCGGTACCGGACTCGGCCTGATCATCAGCGAAAGGCTCGTAAAATTGATGGGTGGCAATGTTTGGGTAGAAAGCAAGGTAGGACAGGGATCAACCTTTAATTTTACCATCCAAACCAAAACAAGTACGCTGCCGGTAAATGATATGCCATTATCACCGGGTATTGCCGATATTAAAGGCAAGCGCATATTGATTGTGGACGACAATAAAACCAACCTGTTTATTTTAAGGACACAGCTGGAACACTGGAAAATGGATACGGTCACCTGCTCATCGGCAAAAGAAGCTTTATCAATAATATCTTCCAGGGAATTCGATCTGGTAATCTCTGATATGGAAATGCCTGATATGGATGGAGCAGGCCTGGCCAAAGCCATAAAAGAATTGCCCAAACCGGTTCCTGTTATTATTCTGAGTTCGATTGGCGATACAAGCCGTAAAAAATACCCTGGACTGTTCTCCGCTGTGCTGATCAAACCGGTAAAACAAAATCAATTATTAAAGAGCATTTATACGGAGCTTGGTGAAAGGAAAGAAGTGATTGTCGTAGAAGAAAGGCCTGCCAAGATCCTCGATGTGAATTTTGCCCTGCAGTTTCCAGTGGATATTCTGGTTGCCGAAGACAATGCGGTAAACCAGATGCTTATCCAGCGCATATTGTTAAAGCTGGGTTATCAGGTTCACTTGGTGCAAAATGGCCGCGAAGCCGTAGATAAAATATCCGATTCCTATTATGATGTTGTTTTGATGGATATTCAGATGCCTGAAATGGATGGCTTTGAAGCCACAAAATATATCCGTCAAATGGAAATCAATCAACCCTATATTGTTGCCATGACAGCCAACGCGCTTGCTGAAGACCGCGACATATGCCTGAGTCAGGGCATGGATAATTATATCTCAAAACCGTTAAAGTTGGAATTGCTCGTAGAGGTTTTAAAACAGGCTCATTTCATAAAGATGGCGCAGGTCAAAATATAAACCGGCGCGGACACGCGAATCCCTTCTCGATAAAATAGGTATGCCAGATGGAGAATTTGGCATTTTTTATTTTTTACGCTGAAAAATGTAGTAAAAGATTTACTTTGGTCATTCGAAACCATCTTTAAACCTAAATTACCGATAAACCGGACTCCAATGAAAAAACTCCTCATGTTTTTATGGTGCCTGTCTGCACTTCAGCTGGCCGGTGCCCAGGCTGACAAAGTAATATCTTCAAGCCTGAATAAGGTAAAGCTTGAGTTTACGCTTGACAATGAAGGCAAACCGCTCTATGCTGTTTATTATGGCGATAAGCCGGTCATTAAACCTTCAGCAATGGGATTTACGCTGGCTGATGGAGATGCCGCCTTTGATAAAGGTTTTGAGCTTACAGGCTCAGAACAAACTTCCTTTGACGAAACCTGGAAACCCGTTTGGGGCGAAGTGAGCAGCATCCGGAATCATTACCGTCAGGTAAATGTTCACCTAAAGCAAAAAAATAAGCCGGGAAGGCTGATGAATATCATTTTCAGGGTATTTGAGGATGGTGTCGGATTTCGCTATGAATTTCCTAAACAGTCCGGCCTGAGATATTTTGTAATTGCAAATGAGCTGACTGGCTTTGCCTTAGCCGGTGATCATAAGACTTTCTGGATACCGGGGGACTATGATACCAATGAATATCCGTATACGACCTCCAAGATCAGCCAGATCGATAACCGCGAGCTGGTGGCTTCATCGACGGATATCGCAGTGCGGGTGGCACCCGACCCTTATGCCGTGCAGACCCCGCTGATGATGAAGTCAGCCGATGGTTTATATATCAATATCCATGAAGCAGGTCTGGTAGACTTTCCTGCCATGCAGCTGCACACGGATCGAAGCGCATTAACCTTCACCGCCAGCCTGGTGCCCGATGCGGTGGGGAACAAGGCCTATCTGAAGGCTCCTTACAAAACGCCCTGGAGAACCATCATCGTGAGTGATAAAGCCGCCGATATCCTGGCTTCAAAAATGATACTGAATCTGAATGATCCTTCAAAAATCGAGAATACGTCCTGGATAAAGCCGATGAAATTTGTTGGTGTGTGGTGGGAAATGCAGATCGGTAAAGGAACCTGGAGCTATTCAAATGATCCGGATACACTTGATGCCAGTGGCCAGCTCCTGCCCAGTGGTAAGCATAGCGCCAATACGGCCAACGTAAAAAAATATATCGACTTTGCCGCTGCCAACGGCATACAGGGGGTATTGGTAGAAGGCTGGAACCTGGGCTGGGAAGACTGGTTTGGAAACTGGAAAGAAAAGGTGTTCAGCTTTGTTACACCATATCCTGATTTTGACGTAAAGGAACTGACCCGTTATGCAGCTTCGAAGGGGGTGCATATCATTATGCACAACGAGACCTCGGGATCAGCAACTGATTATGAGCGGCAAATGGACACCGCTTATCGCTATATGAATAAATACGGTTACACCTCCGTGAAAACGGGCTACGTGGGCAAGATCATTCCCCGTGGAGAGCACCATGACGGTCAGTGGATGGTCGAACACTACGTGCGGGTAGCACAAAAGGCCGCCGATTATCACGTAATGATAGATGCCCACGAACCCGTAAGGCCAACAGGCCTTCAGCGCACCTATCCGAACTGGATGGCCTGCGAAGCGGGCAGGGGCAATGAGTATAACGGATTCAGCAACGGTAGCAAGCCCGAGCATGAGACCATTATGCCTTTTACCCGTCTGATAGGCGGCCCGATGGATTACACGCCGGGCATATTTAAGCTGAAAGGTTATTCTTCGGTACCAGGCAGGCAGCTGCACAGTACGCTGAGCAAGCAGCTGGCATTATATATAACCATGTACAGCCCGCTGCAAATGGCGGCCGATCTGCCCGAAAACTATGAAAAACAGCATGGATGCCTTCCAGTTTATAAAGGATGTGGCAGTGGACTGGGACGATACAAAAATACTGGAAGCCGAACCCGGGGACTATATTACCATTGCGCGTAAAGCGAAGGGCAGTTCCGATTGGTTCATTGGCGCCATTACCGATGAGAACAGCCGCAATGCATCCGCTGCGCTTAGTTTCCTTGATAAAGGAAAGAAGTATGTAGCTACGGTTTATGCCGATGCCGATAATGCGGACTGGAAAGATAATCCGGAAGCTTACCAGATAAAAAAATACCTGGTGGATGATAAAACCCGGCTTAATCTGAAATTGGCCCCAGGCGGTGGTGCCGCGGTCAGCATTAGACCTGCAACCGCCGAAGATAAAGGTTTAAAGTCCTATAAATAAAATAGGAAAGCTCATTCGTCCCTGTCAGAAGGCAGGGACGAATTTTTGCCTCAGTTCATTTTTACTACTTCGAAGTTTGAGGCCGCTATCGTACCCAGTTTTTGGAGATCATCATTATTCCAGCGATCATCCGGCGCGCCGCTGATGTACATATTACTGCCAATGTCGGCTAGAATGAGCCCGTATTTTTTCATTGCCGTTAATATTACCTGCAAATCAGGGGAATAGCCGCTGATATCAAAATTCGCCTTCAGGCGTATTTTGGCGCCAAAAGGCAATGCATATTGCCCGCCGCTGCTGCTTACTCCGTGTCTTGCAGGAGCGATATAGGAACTGGGCTTTACATTGGAAGATTGCAGGGTAAAACGGATAGCGTGATCTATAACGCCTTTGAGCACTTCCTGGTAGCGCACCAGACCCGCAAATATGGGCAAGCCTGCTGCGTCGGCTGATGTCCAGCCCAAGGGCCTGGCCTGGTCCGAGGAGAGGTTAAAAATAGCTCCGCTCGATGCCTGCCACTGGCCGGCGGTATAACTGGCATTGTATAGCTCATACAGCATTTTATTGTCTTTATCCACAACGATCACGTGTGAATCCCCCTGGCCGTTTCCTTCAATGGCTGCATTCGGCGGAATGGGATAGGGCCCCGGGTCGCTTTCACTGCCATAATTGCCGTCATAGGCATTGGCTCGGAAAGTTACCGTCACTTTTGGCTGGCTTGCACATACCACCGAATAGGGAATGCCTATAGGCGCGTTATCCCAAAGACCGCTGCCAAAATCCGCTTTTAATTTTGCCGCACTGAATTGGGCAATGATCTGACTGCTGTTGGGATCGGCCGGCACTGCGGAAATGTCCTGGTTCCATGAATTATCTGCCGGAAAGATCTGCAGGTCTTCAGCATCTGCCAGCTGTGTATTACAGGTGTTCGCGGTAGATCCAGGGTTAGCGTCAGCAGTTGTATTGGCACTGGCTGCGCCGGTTTTTTTGCCCGGTGTTGTATTCTCCTTTTCACTGCAGGCAGAGAATAATAGAAAAAGTAAGGTAAAAATTGTGCAAAGTATCAGCCTCATGTGTGTCTGTAACGGCCGATTTAATAAAAAGTTACACTGCGGTTAATTATAAATTAATTAATTGCCAGCAACCCTATTTGATCTTCAGTTAAGTGGCGCGCCGTTTTTTCGGCATTTTTGCACGATAATTTTAATGGCGTCGGCTATGAATTTGCCATTTTGTTCAGGACTTATCCTACTATATCCCTCATACAGTTCATAGCTTACGCCGCCCTTGCCGTTGTTTTTAGCCTCCAGCTTTTTATCATTATTTTGATATTCCACATATCCATTAGGCGATATATAGTCGATAGCGCTACCTTCGGTATTGAAAGAAACATGTCCGGCATACTCAATCCGCAGGTAGTTGTTATTTGTTTTTTCAATGATGGTAGTGTGTTTCCTGCCGAAGCTGCATGCAGCCAGCATTGCCATGCCAGCCACCATAATTGTGATTCCTGTTTTTGCCATATCCTTATTTGTGATCGTCATTTAATAATGCCAGAACAAAGATATGTAAAATATTAGTACTATTCAATACATAGTACTGTAAAAAAATAAAATAGTTGAAAGTGGATCTGATTCGACGCGCTATAGACATAGACGTGCGAGTGTGGGGAGAAAGGAGGCTGAGGCCCTTAAAGATTCACATGGAGCCCGTCTTTGAATGGGCAAAACGGTATAAATATGGTGCTTTGTGAGCGCCACCAGTCCATTTTTTGGCAATTCGTTCCAGGATTCCCAGCCCGAGCATTTTACGCTGAAAGGCAGGTCTTAAAAGCTTTTTATCCAATATGGTTTCGTACAGTATCTGCAGCTCACCCAGTGTGAATTCTTCGGGCATCAGATTAAAGGCAAGTAGTGTATTATCAAGACCGGTTCGCAGCGCGGCAAGTGCTTTTTGAATAATTGCATGATGGTCCTGCATCAATGGCGGGATGTTAACCATTTCGTACCAGTCACAGCCGTCAAATATCTGATCGGGCATGGGCACAACCCTGGTGAAATCGACCAGCGCGTAATATCCAACCGAAATAAATCGCCGTAAAAGCCAATGATCGTCATCATGTTCAATGGCATTGGCGGTCATAATGGCTTTCATCGGCCGGGGATCATGACGTGCCACGTCGCCAAAAACATAAAATTGCTCCAGGTAAATATTTTTCAATCCAGTCCGCTCAGACACCACTCTTTGGGCGGCTTCGTTGAGATTTTCTGTGTTATAGATAAAACCGCCCGGTAAAGCAAATACACCTGTTTTCTTGTACTGCATCAGCAATACCTTCAACTGATGATCGGCAAAACCGAAGATTACCGCATCAATGGCCAGGCCGGGCAGGTAGCTTCTGCCGAAGGCTTCTATTTGATTAGGCACGGGTGCGCTGTTCACGTGAGCTAAAATAAAACTTGATAATGTGACCGCAAGAATTTATTATTGTAACACAATGTTACAATAATATTCTGAATTATATCAAACCAATTATTTATCAAAATGATTATGAGAAAATCAAGCTTGATTTTACTATTTCTAATAATGGTGTCAGGCGTACACGTGTTTGCGGCAAGGCGACCAGGTTAAGATTGATAACGGCTCCCTTGAAGGCAACACCAATGGCCAGACAGGCATCCGCAGTTTTAAAGGAATCCCTTTTGCCCAGGCCCCGGTGGGTGACCTGCGCTGGAAAGAACCACAGCCCGTTAAAAATTGGGAAGGCGTGCGCAAGGCAGACCATTTCGGCAACAATGCCATGCAGAAAAATGTATTTGGCGATATGATGTTCCGCTCAGCCGGGATGAGTGAGGATTGTCTCTATCTGAACGTTTGGACACCCGCCAGATCATCAAAAGAAAAACTGCCGGTACTGGTATACTTTTATGGCGGCGGTTTTGTAGCGGGTGATGGGTCTGAATCGCGTTATGATGGCGAGAGCATGGCCCGCAAAGGCATTGTAACGCTCACCGTAAATTACAGGCTGGGTGTGTTTGGCTTTCTTTGCCATCCCGAGCTGACAGCTGAATCGCCCATCATGCATCGGGCAATTATGGTCTTTTGGATCAGAATGCGGCCGCATTAGCGCTGGGTACAGAGAAATATCGCAGCCTTTGGCGGTGACCCCAAAAAGGTGACTATTGCAGGGGAGTCGGCAGGGTCCATCTCAGTATGTGCACAGATGGCATCTCCTTTAGCCAGAAACCTGATTGCAGGCGCTATTGGCGAAAGCGGCGCAATGATCAGCCCGACTTTACCGGCCGTGCCGCTTGCCGACGGGGAAAAGAACGGTCTAACCTTTGCCCAAAAAGTAAGCGCAACTACGCTGGCCGACCTGCGCGCAATCCCGGCTGACAAACTGCTGGATATGGCATCAAAACAGGGCATGCCTCCGATGCCGGCAATAGTTGATGGTTATTTTTTGTTAAAAACACCAGCCGAAATATTTGCGGCCGGCGAGCAGGCTCATGTGCCTTTGTTAGTCGGATGGAACTCGGCCGAAGTACCTTACCAGGCTTTAATGTGGGGCGACAAGCCGACACCAGAAAATTATGCAAAAGAAATTGAAACAGCTCTATAAAGAAAAAGCCGACGAAGCACTGAAACTTTATCCGGGCACAACGCAGCGAGGAAGTGATCAAATCAGCCACGGAACTGGCCAGCGACCGGTTTATTGTTTACAGCACCTGGAAATGGGCCGATCTGCAGGCACAAAGTGCAAATAAACCGGTGTATTGCTATATATTCAGCCATCCAAGGCCTGCTATGGTCGCCTCAATGGGCAATGCAAAAGCCGGATTAGCAGGCGGCGTGATAAAAGATGGGGCAGAAGCTGATCCGAACAAGGCCCCGGCGCCATTGGCCGGCGCTGCCCATGCCTCAGAGATCGAGTACGCCATGGGGAATCTCGCAGGTAATCAGGTATATGCTTGGACAGCAGATGATTACAAGGTTTCCGAAACGATGGAAAACTACTTTGCCAATTTTGTCAAAAGCGGTAACCCCAACGGAAAAGGTCTGCCCGAATGGAAAGCTAATAAGGGAAATATCATCCACAACATTAATATTAATCTGGAAACCAAATCAGAGCAGCTGAACAACGCGCGTTACCAGTTCCTTGACCAGATCTATACTAAAAAATAAACAGCTTAAGAATTAATCGCTGAAAGCCGCCTTAATGTATTTTGGGGCGGCTTTTTTGCGCAACGATAGTACAGCACCGATATTTTATTAGATTTGTTCCAAGACTGAAGCCGGTTTCCGATGGATTTTAAAGCACCCGAATTACGCACCGTTAATGTGACGCGCTATGTTACCCCCCTGCGCGAAGGTGGCTCCTTGCCTGCTATAGCCGGAGCAGATGACGAGTTTTTGTATGTGCTAAAATTTCGAGGCGCCGGCCAGGGTGTTAAGGCGCTTATTGCCGAGCTGATCGGAGGGGAGATTGCTCGCGCATTAGGCTTTAAAGTGCCAGAGATCGTATTTGCCAGCCTGGATACTGCATTTGGAAGGTCGGAACCCGACGAGGAAATACAGGATCTGCTGAAAGCCAGCGTCGGCCTGAATCTGGCGCTGCATTACTTGTCAGGGGCCATCACTTTCGATCCGGTAGTTACCGAGGTAGATCCAAAACTGGCTTCCCAGATCGTATGGATGGATTGCCTGCTTACCAATGTCGACCGTACGCCGCGCAACACGAATATGCTCACCTGGAATAAGCAGCTGTGGCTGATCGATCACGGCGCGGCTTTATATTTTCACCACGCCTGGGATAACTGGAAAGAGCAGGCCCTGCGCCCTTTTATGCAGGTGAAGGACCATGTCCTGCTATCCCGGGCATCGGCACTTGAAGCGGTTGATGCGGACTTTAAAGCGATTCTTAGGCCTGAACTTATCCGGTCCATCGTTTCGCTGATCCCCGACGACTGGATAAAAAGTGAATGGCCGGAACACCCCGATGAGGTGCGCTCGGTCTATGCACAATTTTTAGAAACACGTTTATTGGCATCGGCAAATTTTGTACAGGAGGCACAACATGCAAGAAAATAACTTGTTTGAGTATGCGGTTATCCGCGTGGTGCCGCAGGTAGAACGCGAGGAGTTCCTCAACGTGGGGGTGATACTCTATTGTCCAAAGCTGAAGTTTCTGCAATGCCTGTGTGCGGTTGACCAGGACCGGCTGTGCTCGTTTTCTAACCGGGTAGATATCGAAGAGATCAGGGCGCATTTGCGTTCTTATGCCGGGATCTGTCGCGGAAGCACAGAAGGCGGCCCGATAGCGCAGCTGGATATGCCTTCGCGCTTCAGGTGGCTTACTGCCACGCGCAGTACTGTTGTCCAAAGTTCAAAAGTGCATCCGGGATTGTGCATTGATGCGGCAGAAACGCTCGAGAAATTGTATGCGGAGCTGGTCCTTTAATAGGGCGTGAAAATAACAGCCGTTCGGGCCCGACATCTATTTATCAGATTCAATATAGGTAACCTGGAACAGGATACGCTTCCAGATATTATTCTCTTTTTTACGGATCGTTGCTCGAAAGCCTGACCTGAAAAAGTATTCATACCGGTCACAAAAGCCAGACCTTTAGGCAATATAAAATTATAAAATCTGACGAGATATTATTGATTGTCAGTGGATTAAATTGGCTTTGCATTTGCCAAACATATTTTTATATCTTTGTCATACCAATACGAATGTCCATGAAAGTAGTAAAGGTCCGCATGAGGTTCTAAACCCAGGGCCGGCGATCCGATCTTAATTTTCAGTATTCAGCTGAACGGTTTAATTTCTTTACTGTTACTTCTATTTTCATGACAACAACAACACCAACAGCCTCCACCGGCAGGCGATACAGATTATTTACACTTTTAAAACAGTCGCTCAAGGGTGGCAACCACGATTTTACCAAAGGTAGCATCCGGCGTGCCGTGGTCTTACTGGCCATACCGATGATGCTTGAAATGGCTATGGAGTCCGTGTTTGCCCTTGTCGACCTATATTTCGTAGGGCATCTTCCGCATAGCAGTTACGCCATACAAACGGTTGGCCTTACCGAATCGTGCCTTACCATTATATATTCATTGGCTGTAGGTATGAGCATGGCTGCGACGGCTGTCGTGGCACGCCGGATAGGCGAGAAGAACCCGGTAGAAGCAGCCAAAGCAGGTATGCAGGCAGTAACCGTGGCTATAATCGTTAATGTGGTTATAGGCCTGGCGGGATTCTACTTCGCCCGCAATATCCTTAGCCTGATGGGCGCTTCAGCCGAAACGGCAAGGCTCGGTACGAATTATACACGCATTATGATGGCCGAGACGCTTATCATCGTAATGCTTTTCCTGGTGAATGGAATATTCAGGGGCGCTGGCAATGCCGCCATCGCGATGCGAAGCCTTTGGATTGCCAATGTGGCCAATATTATTTTATGTCCGCTGTTCATTAATGGCTTTGGACCGGTACCGGCGTTTGGTTTAACAGGCGCGGCAATAGCCACTACCATAGGTCGGGCAACGGGCGTTTGTTACCAGTTATATCACCTGTTCAATGGTAAAAATATCATCAGGGTGCACTTGCGGTATTTAAAGCCTCATTGGCAGCAGATAAAGGCCCTGCTTAAGATTGCTGTTCCCGGTATTCTGCAATTTGTTATCGGATCTTGCAGCTGGATATTTTTGGCGCAGTTAGTGGCCACTACGGGCGGCGACCACGGGTCTGCCGGATATCAAACGTCTATTCGCTTAATGCTGTTCTTTATGCTTCCTGCCTGGGGTATGAGCAATGCTGCAGCGACGCTCGTAGGTCAAAATCTTGGCGCCAATGAGCCTGGCCGCGCAGAGGATTCGGTTTTAAAAACGGTTAAGTATAATGTGATCTATATGAGTATCGTTACAGTCATTACCTTTCTGGCAGCCGGATTGCTAACGGGCATTTTTACAAACGATGCCGCCGTAAAAGATGTTGCTACTGAGTCGCTGCATATTTTGAGCGTGGGCTATATTTTTTATGGCATCGGCATGGTGATGATGAGTTCGTTTAATGGGGCAGGCGATACCTGGACAACCACTTGGGTGAATTTCTTTGGGTTCTGGCTGCTACAGGTGCCATTGGCGTACGTCCTGGACAAACATTTCGGACTAGGCATAACGGGGGTATTTATCGCTATCCCTGTTGCTGAAACCTGCATGGCCATCGCCAGTTTTATGTTGTTCAGAACCGGAAAATGGAAAAAAGTGCAGGTATAAGAACCCTGTTAACAACATAAACGAAGTTCTGCACAAATGCCGCCAAAGGTTATACACAATACTTAGCAAGAGAAAGAGAAATATTATTTTATATTTGCGATCTCGTTCCCGTAGTTCAATGGATAGAATTGCTGATTCCGGTTCAGCTGATATGAGTTCGAATCTCGTCGGGAACACCTGGTGGCCGCCTTATTGAATTGCAAGGTATCGGCTTTATTTTTTTTCTAAAAATAACAAAATCATTGTTACCAAGTTGGAATATGGTTTACCTGAAAGGTAAACCATATTCCAACTTTTTTTTATCCGCTAACTGGTCTTTTGTTGGTGAATGCTAAGTTGTCTTACGGATATCGGGATCACAGGGATAAATCTGCCTATTTATAAACGGACCTGGAAGGTGACCTTGCTCCGAACTTCAGCAGCGTACTTATTTCATAAATAATAAAGGCAGATCACCCAGCCAAGTGCATTAAACAGGATCCATCCAGTCCAACTAAAGATGTGTCAGTAATTACCTGAATTTTCCGGAGTTCGTCAAATTAATTTTACGCAAATAAAAAAGGCCATCCGGAGTGATGGCCTAATAATTAACTATTTACTGAAAGAACTACTACCGAGCCGTAAAACTAGCCGTTGTCCTTCCCGCCTGATGTGCGAAAAATTCCATTTTTCATAAGGTGAGAACGGACCTACCATGCAGCCATCCAGCATTCCGGGATTTAAACATTAAAAGCTGCTTTTTCGATCGGATACTGCTTCATCGTTTTTCGGATTTGGCGAGTTCATAATAGCCCTGTCAGCCAACAATATTTATAGCCCAATCGCTGCTGCCCCTTCTACATTTAAGGTTCCATTGATGTATGGATTTGAAATTGAGAGTTTTCGCATATCCGGCCGGTTTTTTATCTCCTATCATTATCCTGCTTGTCCTCCCAAGGGATTAACCGACAGCATTCAAAAAATATGCACTATCCCAGATATCCTCCCTAGCATCGGACTCAATAGCCGTCAGACGGTTTGCCACACGAACAATTCAGTTAACGCACAAATCATTAATCAATTAATATGAAACAAAAAATACTACTTATTTTATTTTTAAATCTAGCCGCTTACCTCCGGCTTTATGCACAGGATCCAACCATCACCGGGATGGTAACGGCCAATGAGGATGGTCTGCCCATTCCGGGCGTTTCAGTAAAAATAAAAGGTACAACTGCTGGTACCCAAACAAACGCCGCGGGCATGTTTACCTTAAATGTACAAAAAGGAGCGTCGATCATTATTTCCTACATAGGTTATAATAGTCAAACGGTATCCGTAGGCAACCAGAGTAGATTCAACATCAAGTTAACTGCATCTGCCAACACACTGGGTGAAGTAGTCGTTACTACCTCGTTGGGGATCAGGCATGCTGAGCGTGAGTTAGGCTATGCTACAGCAAGTATAACTTCCAAAGAACTGACTCAAACGAATGTAATCAATATTGCCAACGGCCTGACCGGCAAAGTTTCAGGGCTGGCAGTTTATTCACTAGATAACAGCATAGACCCCGCTATCCAGGTTCAATTGCGCGGTAACCGTTCGCTGGAAGGAAATAATAATGCTCTGATCGTATTGGATGGCGTACCTATTCCTGGTGGAACGTTGTCAGCCATTAACCCCAATGACATTGCCGACGTTATCGTATTAAAAGGGGCCGGCTCGGCAGCTTTGTACGGTTCAGAAGCATCAAATGGTGCGATTTTAATTACTACCAAACGTGGATCGAGTACCGGTAAGCCGGTAATTACCTATGGTAATTCGCTGCAGGCGGAAGAAGTTTCGTTCTATCCTAAACTGCAAAATACGTTTGGCATTTATGGCGGCGAAGGCGTTGCATCAGGCTACCTAGATCCCATTACCGGATATACTAATTATGTGCCTTACGAAAATCAGGGATACGGGCCGGCTTATAATGGCCAATTGGTGAAATTAGGCGCCCCGCTGGACAGCTTAGGCGGCACACAAGTGATGGTTCCCTATAAAGCTTATCCAACCAGCCCGGTAAAAGCTTTCTTCAATACGGGCATTACCGAACAGAATGACATATCCATTCAGCAGGGTGACGCCCGTAATTCGTTCTATGTGTCTGCGCAAAATGTAAACAGGACGACCGTCGTGCCCAATGATGAAAGCAACAAGTATGCATTCAGCGTCAGGGGGCACCAGACCTTAGGAAAATTTTCCATTGACTATTCAGTTGGATATACAAAAACCAGCTTCAGTACCTATATTAATAATGAAACCCAGTATAACCTGAACGGCAACATCCTTACTATTCCGGGAAGTTATGTTACAACTCAGGGATATAATGATCTGTATGCGTCTATTTTGCAGTTTCCTGCATTTTTAAATATCAAGGCTTACCAGGACCCCAACTCTGATATTGCCAACGCCAATAACTTTTACGACGCCTATGCGATCAATCCTTACTGGATCGTCAATTACGCCAGAAGAAATGTCCAGCGCGATCAGTTGCTTTCCACGGTTAAGCTGAACCTGGCCGCTACGCCATGGCTGGATGCCAGTTACCGGATATCGGATAATTATGGTATTGACCAGGAACGCCTGACCAAGCAGGAAGTTGATTTTACACCCTACGCAATCAGTGATCCTTTGAACGCAGGCAACGAGCCCTCTAATTTCGCGGGAACCGGTAAATCGCCGGGCTCGGTTTATGATTATACGCAGTACGGAGATGGTACCAGCAATGCTCCCGGAGGATATTCCCGGATACAGGGTGATGCATTGCTTGATTTTCACCATACCTTTTATAGGGATTTCCGGTTGAACCTCTTGTTGGGAAATACCATCTGGCAAGAACACCAGAAAGAACTATTCAGCGGCAGTAATAATCTGCTGATCAATGGTTTTTATAATATCAGCGCCGCGGGCGGCACTATTAATTCAGCTGAAAGCGAATATACAATACGCCAGATCGCCTATTATGGTGACTTTGCGGTCGGATACAAAAACTTCCTCAATCTTGATGCGACGTTAAGGAACGAACATGATTCAAGACTATCGGCACAGGAGCGCTCATTTAGCTACCCTTCTTTAAAATTATCCTTTATCCCAACTGATCTGATTCCGCTATTAAAGGACAGCAGAATATTTAATTACGCCAAATTCTATGGTTCATTAAGCCGTGTCGGGAACATTGATATTGATCCTTATCAGATTAACAATGTGTTCAGCACCGGTACCGGCTTCCCTTACGGGACATTAGGAGGTTATCAATTGAATACGGAAGAATACAGCCCAACATTAAAACCGGAGTTAACAACGGAGTTGGAATTGGGTACAGAATTAGCTTTCTTCAGTAACCGCCTGGATGTTAACTTCACTTATTATAACCAGCATGATCATAACCAAACTGTCCCGGTTTCTATTTCTTCGGCAGTAGGGTATATCACGTCGTTAACCAATATCGGGGAAACCCAATCGCAGGGTGAGGAAATTCAAATTGCCGGGGATGTGTTGACTCAGGGGCAAAACAAAGTTGGTTTGAGACTGGGTGGCAATTTATCGATCAATAATTCCAAAGTGATTTCTTTGGCACCAGGTGTTAATCAATTTTCTCTGGGGAATTACCAGTATGCCATAGTGGGCAAGCCGTTCCCGATGTTAGAGGGTTCGGATTTTGTACGGGATCCTCAGGGCCATGTAGTAGTAGATCAGACCAATGGCTACCCGGTTCAATCCTCCGGGGCGCTGACTCAGTTTGGCAGGACTACGCCCAAATATAATTTGGGACTAAATACCTCGATAAGCTATAGGTTTATCACCTTATCAGCAATTGCAGAATACCGAGGCGGTGACGTATTGTATAGCAAGCAAGGGGAGGCCTTGACCTTCACCGGCAACAGTTATGAATCTGCCGCCGCCGGCCGCCAGGCATTTATCTACCCCAACTCGGTTATCAATACCGGATCAGCCCAGAATCCTGTATATGTTAAAAATACAAATGTTAACGTACAGGACGGCAACTATGGTTTCTGGCAACGCTCCCCTTATAGTAATACGGTATCACCATTTGTCACCAGTGGTGCTTTCTGGAAGATCAGGGAAATCAGCCTTGCATTCAATTTAAACCAGTTCATCGCAAAAACTGGTTTCATCAAAGGCCTGAGTGTTGCGCTGACTGGCCGAAATCTGTGGATGTTCTTGCCCAAAAGCAATATGTATACCGATCCTGAATTCTCCAACACTGGGGTAAACAGTAATACCAGGGGTGTAAATAACGACGGTCAATTACCGGGCACCCGGGTATTTGGTGGAAATCTTAAAGTAACATTTTAATTAAAAAAAAGCGTGATGAAAATATATATCTCAATTACCGCAGCTTTTCTTATCCTGGGCCTGAGCGGATGTAAAAAGGACTACTTAAGCCTCGAGAATAACCCAAACCAGCCTTCAATAACTACGCCCGATCTGGCGTTATCATCAGCCGAGGTTAATGCGGCTGCTATAGTTCAGCAAGATTACCCGCATTATACGGTATGGAGCGGGTACTGGACCACGAGCGGCAACTATGTACCCGACGAATCAATTGATGCGTATCAAATCACAACCTCAAGCTTTCAGACGCTCGCCCACAACAGTGTTTGGACAGACCTGTATCTGAATGCCGCGAATTTGAATGCCCTTCAGGGTCTTGCAGCCCAAAGCACGACCACTGCAAATTACCAGGCGATCGCGATGATACTGAAAGCCTATGATTTCGAACAGCTGGTTGACAATTATAACGATGTACCATACACTCAGGCATTCGATCTTAAAAATACAACCCCCGTTTACGATAAAGGTATTGATATTTACCACGACCTTGGAAAGCAACTGGATAAAGCGATTGCATTAATCAATGCGAATACCGGCAAAGCAGTTGGTCCTTCAAGCGCCGATGTCGTTTTTGGCGGGAATATGGCCAGCTGGAAAAAATTCGCAAATTCCCTGAAATTGCGCCTGGCTATTAGGGTATACAGCAATGTGAGCAGCAACGACCCGCTTGTTGGCGATTTGGCATCAACCGCATCGGAAGGTTATCTTGATGGCAATTCCGACGCACAAACACCTCAGAGCCTATCCCAGGCTACTGTCAATCCGGGCTACACCGGTTCCAATTCTGGTAGCGGCCAAAACCAAGAAAATCCATTTTTTGGGCAGTATGGGTTGGACGTCACCGGAAACCCTGCAGCCTATAATCTTTTCTTTCGTGCAAATGATTTTGGTGTAACATACTATAGCTCCAACAATGATTTGCGATTAGGCGCATTCTATGCCAAAACTGCTGCTGGTACCTATCATGGGAATGTTTTCGGAGATGTTGTCAATGTTTTACCAAATCCGAATACGAGTGCCATCGGTCCGGGCTTGCTCAATGGCCCTACACAAAATGCGATGTTATTTACGGGTGCTGAATCTTTGTTTTTACAGGCTGAAGCCTTGCTTTACGGATTGCCGGTCTCCGGCGCCGCTACGACACCGGCGAGCGCTCAAGCTGCTTATGAGGCTGGCATCACTGCATCGTTTGAATCGCTTGGTTTTACCTATGCCCAGGCGTTTAATTATTATAATCAACCAGTCAACAACGTAAGTTATGTTGCCTCGAGTAACAAAAAGGTAGCAATCCTTACACAAAAGTGGGCTGCGTTAAATGGCCTGTTCGGCTTCGAAGCCTATAATGAATACCGAAGAACCGGTGTTCCGGCATTGAAGTCATCAATTGATCCAAGCGCTACATCCAGTACCCTGCCGTCCAGGGTTTTATATCCTACAAGCGAACAAAGTACCAATCCGGTCAACCTTGGCAAGGAAGGTAATATCAGTGCGGTAACCTCAAAAATATTTTGGGCCAAATAATTTTAAAACAACATGAAAAAGAAACTATATTTAAAATCGACTCTGCTCCTGAGTTTAATTGTGCTCGCTCTGAGCTCCTGTCTAAAAGATAGCAGATATGTGGACTTCAGCAAGGCAACACCGGTGGTTGAATTTAACCTGGGCGGACTGACCAGTTTTGGTCCCGATGCTATTTCGGCTGCCACTGATACCGTGACTGAACAATTCGCAGTCTCGGTGAGCACCGCGTCTTTACCAACTACTCCGACCACGATAACGCTGGCCATTGATAACGCGATCGTTACCTCTTATGACGCGGGAAATACGGCCGTGAATTATCTCCCTTTTCCTGCAAATGCCTTTTCTTTTACAAACACCAAGGTTACCATACCGGCCGGACAGCGTGTGGCTATAGTACCCGTTACTTTTTATTTGAATAAGATTGATAAAACGCAAAGCTACATGCTTCCGATCAAGATTGCAGGAACCACTGGGGGCTATACCATCAGCGGCAATATGGGAATCCATTATTATCATTTTATTGGCAATGTCTTTGCCGGGACCTATACCTATGATTACACGCGTACGCCGCCGTCCGGAAATATCGTGGGAGGTTCTGCTGTTTTTTCTCCGGTAACGCCAACGCAGTTTGAAGCGTTTAGCGGTTACTATACGGGAAACGTGCGATACGAAGTGACGTTTACCCAAACGGGCACAGGGGCCGGCGCAACTTATTCGAATTTTCAGGTGACTTTAAATTCAGATGACGTAACCAAGATATTAAATGCCAATGGCATTTCGGTAACGACGGCGCCGTTTATTAAAGCCCCGGGCTATGATCCTACAAAACAATATACGTATGCTCAGGCCTTAACCCTATTTGACTTTGAATATGTGGTTTTGGGCGGATCAGGAGCCAGGACCGTAGAAGATAGGTACTATTTGCCTTAAACTCAGTGTTTTGAGAGAGAAAGCTGCCTGTTCGACCAGGCAGCTTTTTTTGCAAAAAAACAAAAAAATCAGTCTCGCCGGTTATTAGTTTAGCTTGTAATGACCAGGCGTCAGGCCGAATCTGTTTCTGAATAGTCTTATAAATGAACTGCTGTTTTCAAATCCGATCAGGTTGACGACCTCGTTGATGGTATAGTCCGTTTCCCTGAGATAGCGACGCGCTGTGTCCAGGCGTACAGCTATTAGATATTGGTGAGGGCTGCAGCAATGTATCTGCTTAAATGTCCGGTAAAAATGTGTGGGGGACAAACAAGCATAGCGGCTAATCTGTTCAATGGTCAGCGCCTGGTTAAAATTGCTTTGCATGTAATCTTTTGCGATGTTGATCCTTTTGAAAATTTCCACGCTCGTTGCCCGTTTCAGATTATCCAGCTTCTGACTTTTAGTTAAAATTTCCTGGTTATAAACACGGTAAAATAACAACAGACATTGATAGAGATAACATTCAATCAAAAGGTCGTCGGTGCCATTTTTTTGAAAATGATTGACCAGGTGCAACGCATTAAACATCATATCGCCCTTTAGTGAAAAGATTGTTTCCAAGAAAAAAGGTAGACTGCCACTTCGCTCATTGAAAGGATCATCCAAGAGGAACGCTTCCGTTTCCAAATGACACTGATGAAAATCTGCCAGAAATTGAGGAGCAAAAGCAATGGCAAAGGTTTTTGCGGGAAAGTCAGTATAAATCTTCCGATTATAGTTGGTTCCCTCGTTAATGACCAGAAAGTTTCCGGGGTAAAGGTTTATCTTTTTTTTACCAATGGTATATTCCTCTGACCCACAAAAAACCATCCGGATGGTGAATTCTCCCTGCTGACCGCAATACCAGGCATCTCGTGTGGTTTCGCTCAATAGTTTATTTTCGTTATACAGGACTTTGATTGTTTTCATCAATATTCCAGATAATTTCTGGTTTCCAAAAGCATATATCTGTTCCCCCAATGATCGGCAAGATCCACGGCCAGTCCGCGCTCCAGGTAAAAAGGGTCACTGGCGGGAATGGATCTTTTTTTAAGTTCGTAATAGTCTTTCAGGCAATCACGGGTGTGAACAATGATTTTTTGTTCCCCTGCCTGATCAAAGTGACGTCTTATTTTGCCGGTATACAAGAGGAAACGGCTGCCACCATCATTTGCGAGAGCAAGTAGATCAGTGCTTCTTAAAAGCTCCGGCAAAGCTACCTGGTGAAACCCAAGGCACTCTCTCAATAAGAGAATAACTTTTTGCGGCTCATTCACCACCAGGCATCGGACCTCCGCGGCACTGTACGATTGTTGAAATAAATTGAAGAGCATTATCTGAATTCTTAACTTGCCAATGAATCGAATGGAAGTTCCACCGCAGTCGCCGGTGCCATAGCCTAAGGATTTAAAATCTCTGGTTGGCAGATACTAGCTGGAGGAACTCGCTTTGGCTGCTTGCCGGGGTGCCCGGCATCAATATTTGACTTTTATGAGAAATACTAAACAGGATATTTATGGAAGTTGATTTCGACCCAAACGACCGGCAGGCCACCTATTTTTCACCAATATCAAATCGCGAAATCTTTTTATCATGAAGGTGAAAATAGTGCAGAACAATATCATTGGCTAACAATTGATCTTCCAAGTCAAAAACGACCTGATGAACTTTGATTATTATAATCTCGTTTTCATTTTTGATTTCTATTGGTGTTACATGTGAACGAACCATACTGAATTGTCTGACCCAATATTCTTTAACGCCTGCATGCCCAAAAACGTAACCGCCATCCATACCATTGGCCCACTGCACATCCTGCGTCATACTAGAGACCACCAGGTCTATATTACGATTGTTGAAGTTGCTATACAATTGCTGAAAAAATGCGCTGATGTTTTCCATCTTCTTTAATTTTATAATTCATTTTGAAACGTAAATCCCGATTCTGGGACTGGAAATGTCCTGTTAAACCGAGTTGATCCTATCTTATACCATATGCAAATTTGAAAATCGCCTGGCCTTATTTCAACCTGATTCTTGCTCAGTTGTAATTTTTGATTGATTTGGCCGTCAGTATATTTAAGATCGCAAGTTGTTGATCGGTGTTTCTTACAGTAGATTCAATTATCCTAAGAAACTGATAAATCTTAAAGCCTCACCACGGGTTGTAATTTGTTTCTTTCCCGGGTGCCTTTGGAATTATTTTGCCGGAGCTTTCATTCCTTTCAAAATCCCATGAGCCGGCTACCTGCCGGAACATCTTTCATGATGCGCCATGGAAGTTCATCGTGGTTTTCCATGTCCGCCGCACTATAAATGACTGCGCCCATATTGGCCAGCTGTAGTAATGCCGATCTTTTTACTTCCTCAGACTTTTGAATACCCAAAAGCTCATGATCAATACCGTATGCACCTGTTGCCTCTATATCAATATAAACATTCAAGCCGGCAATGAGGGCCTCACGAGCTGTGGTCGAAATACAGCGGTGGGTGCAAAAGCCCATTATCTCCACCTGTTTTATACCGCGCAATTCCAGCCAGCGGCCGACCTGGGTGCCGGCGAAGGCCCCATCAACGACCTTTTGAAATAATATTTCCTTCGGTGATCCTTGGAGTGGCCCGAAACCATCAGGCAGTTCGGCGCCCCAGGTGCCTGGAACAAATGCCTGCGATTCATTCGGACGATTGAAATGCGCGATCCAGGCAATAAAAAATTCTTCTTCCCTGGCCTGGCTTACTTTTTCCCGAATCACCTCAACAATTCCTGCATGGCCGGGTACCGGCCTTTTACCTTCTGGCGAAAATTCATTCTGGGCGTCAATGATTATTAATGCTTTCATCTCTTTATTATTTTGATTGGTAAAATTAGGGCTGGTCGTCTCCACGAAGCAACCTGATTCTTGCTGACTTTGAGCTGCTAATTTTGGCTTTAAACCATTGTAACTCCAATATTTTGACCATCAGGTCAGGCATATTAATTCCGAATGTGAGCCATTAAACAGGAGCTTCTTTTTACCATATTGTTGAGCGTGCAATGCGGCTACCGTCCAAAAGCTTAATTTGTTTCTCAATAAATAGGGTATAAAAAGAAGGAAATCGCAAGAAACAGGTTGCCGGAAGTAAATAATGATCCTAAGATTGTATAAATGGAAAATTGATATGGATTATGACGCATAGCTGTCCAGAAATTGATATGGGCAGATTTCTTCCGGCGCAGTTCATATTATCAAAATACTGATTTACAGTAATATTAATTTGAGATCAAGTACTTATATTCGCTTTGGCAACCCTTAATACCTTTTTCATGACAGCAGCAACTACGCCACAATCTCCTAAATACAGGATCGAATCCATAGATATTTTACGCGGACTGGTGATGCTGATCATGGCGGTCGATCATGTGCGTGATTTCTTTCATGCCGCCCATACCGAGCCGACCGATCTGGCCGTGACGACCCCGTTTCTTTTTTTCACCAGGTGGATAACTCATTTTTGTGCGCCGACTTTTGTTTTTCTGAGCGGCATATCGGCATACATCGCAGGCACACGCAGGAACAAGGGAGAATTAAGTTCATTCCTTACTAAACGCGGAATATGGCTTATTGTGGTTGAAGTTGTTGTCATCACGCTTGCAATTACGCTCAACCCATTATACAATGTATTGATCCTGCAGGTCATATGGGCTATCGGTGGCAGTATGGTTCTGCTGGGGCTGCTGACGTGGCTCGGAGCGACTCCGGCGACTATTGGCGCCATTGGGGCGATCATATTCTTTGGACATAATATATTTGATTACGAGAAAATCGACGCTATCAATAATACTTTCCTGGGTAAATTATTGATCTCGGGAGGTGGTTTTAATGCGTTCTATCAGACAGGGCCCAATCGCGGTTTACTTCTTGCCTATGCGCTGTTGCCCTGGGCGGGCGTGATGATGATCGGTTATGCCTTCGGTTCGCTGTATAAAAGCTCCGTTAGTGCAGTGAAAAGAAGAAAGACGCTGCTCGTTACGGGTTTGGCTACGCTGTTGTTCTTCTTTGCTTTCAGATATTTTAATATTTATGGCGATCCCAATCCCTGGGCAGTTCAAAAAACCACCTCATTGAGTATTATTTCATTTTTCAATGTTACCAAGTACCCCTGTTCGCTGCTTTATCTCTCGATGACCCTTGGGACTGCTTTGGTAATACTGGCCGTAACCGAGAATGTAAGAAATAAGTTCGCATCCATACTGATCGTATATGGCAATGTGCCGTTCTTTTACTACGTGTGCCATTGGTACCTGATCAAAATATTCAATGTGTGCCTGTTTTTTGTGCAGGGTTTCACAACCAGCCAGATCGTCAATCCCAAACAGAAACAGCCGCTCTTTTTTCAGCCTGACGGTTTTGGATACAGCCTGTTTGGTGTTTATGTGATATGGTTTTTAGTGATTATGATCCTGTATCTGCCGTGCCGCTGGTTCAGCAGGTATAAGAAGACACATCATCAGTGGTGGCTGAGTTATTTGTAGGCTTCACTCAGACGAAACGTTCTATCACCTGTTTTAACTGGACCGCGGGCACTACGCCGCTTTGCCGCCATTTATTTTCACCCTTTTTAAACAACATCAGTGTAGGTACGCTCACTATTTTATAAGCTCTGGCAGCGTCGGGATTTTTGTCGATGTCAATTTTGAGGATCGTCACTTTATCGCCCAGTGTATCTTTTACTTCCTTTAAGATAGGCGGCATCATTTTACATGGACCACACCATTCGGCCGAAAAGTCGATCAGCACTGGCTTTTCATTATTTATGATTTCCTGGAAATTTGCCATTTTCGTTGATTTAACATCGTAAAGTGGAAAGCTTGGAATCTTGTTTTTGTTTGATTTTTTGTTGGATTTTAAAAAATCCCTCTCCGGCACTTACTTCACTTCCATAGGCCGGGTCGTGGATCCCAGATAATTATTGTCAGATAACCAGTCAGCCAGGCGCTGTGGCCAGGTATTGATGGATCTTAGCCGAGACCGTTTGCCCATATTGAAGCCATGGTCGCCTTTGGTAAAGATATGTGCCTCTACTGGCACTTTGGCTTTGCGGTAGCCTTCAAGTAGCTTGATCACCGAGGGTGAACAGCACAGATCGTCATTCGCGGCCAGCAGGAAGGCGGGCGGAGCATCAGCGGGTATCAGCTCGGGTATGAACGATGGCCCGGGATAGATCTGGATAATAAAGTTCGGTTTGGGGCTTTGTTTATCAATGGAATCATCGCTTGCAGCATCGGGAGAAAATGTGGTCATATCCACCACTTCGCCACCGGCTGAAAAGCCCATCATACCAATCCTTGCGGTGTCGATGCCCCATTCAGATGCTCTGGCACGCACCAGCCGCATGGCGCGGCAGCCGTCCTGTCGGGCATGAAGCTCAACTTTATAGGGTGAATTGGTATCACGGGCCAAACGATATTTCAATACAAATACCGCAACGCCCAGATCGCTCAGGAATTTGGCAGGCTCTGTTCCTTCAGCACCAAACACCAGCAGGCGATGCCCTCCGCCCGGACAGATAATGATCGCTGAACGCACAGCCTTCCCTTTTGCCGGCAGGAATACGGTCAGGGTGGGATTGTTAATATTTTTCACCCAATAGTCTTTAGCCTGTTCGGGCACATCGCGCAGCTGCTCAAAACCGGGCGCGCCTCTCTCCCAAAGCGGAACGATAAATTGCCGGGTTTGCGACAGCAGTGTTGCGGGTAGCAGGCAAACGATAAAAAACAACGTTCTGCACATAATTAAATATTCAAATGACCCGAAGGTCAAGGCGTTTTTTTGCTTATTTCCCGATCCTGCCGGGGTCGAAAATGGCTTGATCGACCGATCCGCCGGCAACCACATCGTGGTATTTTTCCACTTGTAACAGGTGATCGTTCACAAAAAAGGTGCACTTGGTCTCGCTCCATCCACCACCTATGCGTATATGGTCCTCAAACCAGCCTTCTTCTTTCGTTTTATTATCGTATTTCAGAAAGCGTACCGGTATCAGGTTTTCCTGGTCGATCCACAGTTGATTTATCTTTTCATCGTCACTGGCGGCACCAATTACAAATACTGCTTTACCCTTCCAAACTGAAGCATGGAATTTTGAAAGGTCATAGTTCAATGTCTTAAAATGAGCAAGAACCTGGTCGAAAGGCACAAAATATAATCCTCCCAAAAAGAAGGACAGCTCATTCTCACTTTTTACTGCCCTGGTGATCTTGTTATTGGCGAACACATAGGTAGAGTCCCCCCTGAAAATTACGCCTTTGCCGCTTGTGGGACTTGTGAAATCTATCCTCAGCTTATCGGGATAAGAAATACGTTCGTACCAGATTTCCGATTTTACCAGGCTATCGTTGCGGTACCTTTCGGTAGTTTGATTAAAAGACAAGCTGGTATGCCACTTATTGCGGTAGCGCTCGTACATCTTTTGCAACAATGACGTTGAATTCAATTCTTGCTTCGGCAATAGCGACAGAAACAAAAAGCTAATAAGGGTTAAGATCTTCATAAAGTTTTACTGGCGGATAATTGGGCTAAATATAACAATCCTTGCTCTGCCTTTAAGCGGTAAATTCTTCGTAAGCAGCAGTAAGACCGCGCTGTATGCCATCGCCCTGCCAGTCGACTACGCCCGGGATGGATGGTGCATTGAGTATTTCATCCTTGGTTTTTCCAGCTTTTATGCTGCTTTGAACAAATTCGGCCAGCTTCTCCATAAATTTCTGCATGGCTTTTATATCCTCCATATTGCCGGTCACTTTTTGCGGATCAAAAGCATGGCCGAAGACAAACAGGGTATCCTTACTAAATGTTTTCTGGGCCATTTCCAAGGTTATCGGCCAGTTTTTTACCGATGCTCCGGCGCTGCGGTCGATAAAGGGATACCGGCGGTTAAATATCAGATCGCCCATGTGAACCACATTAGCATGCTCAAAATGGATCATGCTGTCGCCATTGGTATGGCCAGGGCCGAAATAATAGGCCTTTATACTTTCGTCGCCGACTTTTATATTCCAGGTATCGGTAAAAGTAGTATCGGGGTATAATTGTACATCTTCTTTCTTCTGTGCCACTGCCACATTTTTTTGATTAATGAGCGAATTGGTATGTGCAGCGACATTTTTTACCAGTCCTTTGAACGAAATATTGCCACTGGTATGATCGCCATGGTGATGGGTATTGATGAGCCACTCGAAAGGCTGGCCTGACTGTTTTTTCAATTCGGCGATCAGGTGGGTGGCCGGGTCAGGAAACTCCGCATCTACAACGACGATTCCATCCTTGTTTACTAGCCAGGCAATCGTGCCGCCCTGTTCGGAAAACATGCCCACATTGTTGCGCAAGGGTTTGAACCGATAGGAAGGATCGGCCAGTACAGATGCGAAGCTTTTTTTGCCCAGCAGGCTGAATGTACCTGCCGCTAAAGCAGTATTGATAATAAAGTTACGACGTTGCATGGCTTATTATTTTTTTTGAAGGTAGGGAATTTTGTATAAAACAGAAAAGGCGAGATTCATATTTGTATGGCCTGGCTTTGTTGCGGCGATATGAAAGACAGCGCTTTAGGGCAAAAACCAGCGACCGATGTGAACTTCGAGATTCATTATTCAGAATTCGTTAATCGATATTACCTTTACCCCGTGAACGAACAAACTACGGCTGGCAAATACAAGTGGCTTTACGTCTTTATTGCGATGGCCATATTGGTAAATTTCAGCGGAATCTTTATCGCCATTATCGGGCCCGACGGGACCCTTTATGCAACTATTGCCAAAACCATGGTGCTGCGCCATGATTACGTGGATCTGTATGCCCAGGGCACGGATTGGCTGGACAAGCCGCATTTTCCTTTTTGGATAACTGCCCTTTCTTTTAACACATTTGGAATAAGCACCTGGGCCTATAAACTGCCGGGCATTCTTTTTATGATGATAGGAGCGTGGTATACCTATGTGCTTGCCAAAAGCCTTTACAACAAAGAGATCGGGTTGTGGTCGGTACTGGTATTACTGACCGCGCAGCATATCGTGATCTCCAATTATGACGTGCGGGCCGAGCCCTATCTGACCGGACTGGTGATCGCATCGGTTTACCATTTGTATAAGGCCTGTATTAAAAATAGTTTCTGGCAACTCGTGGCCGGATGCATTTTTGCCGCCTGCTCGGTTATGACAAAGGGCATGTTCGCCCTGATTCCCATCGGCGGGGCCATCGGCGGCCACCTGGTGATGACCAGACAATGGAAACTGCTGTTTAACTGGCGCTGGCTCATTGCGGGTATATTCGTTATGCTATTTACACTGCCAGAGTTATATTGCCTCTATGAGCAATTTGATATTCACCCCGAAAAAGTAGTTTTCGGGCAAAAAGCGGTGTCGGGTATCCGCTGGTTTTTTTGGGACAGCCAGTTCGGCCGGTTCTTCAACACAGGGCCGATCAAGGGCAGCGGTGATCCGACCTTTTTCCTGCATACCACGCTATGGGCGTTCGCACCCTGGTCGGTTCTTTTATTTGTGGCGATATACCAGTTTATCCGCAAAGGCGCAAAAAATGTACGGGCACAAGAGTGGTACTGTCTGTGCGGATCGCTGTCGACCTTCCTGGTGTTTTCTGCTTCAAGATTTCAACTGCCACATTATCTGAACATTGTGTTTCCTTTTTTTGCCATTCTTACGGCACAGTACTTATTCTGGCTCAGCTCAAAAAGTATCCGGGCCGTACGCATTGTTCAGATGATCGTAACCGGTATTTTGCTAGGGGTGCTAATCGCAATACAGTACTTTTTCCGCCCGCAGGCCAGTAATTGGATCATGGGCTCGCTGCTCGTGCTATTGCTGATCGCCTTGTGGTTTTTGCCGAAGGCTATTACAGCCAGGGCTTATTGGCGCATCGGATTGCGTACCCTGCTGGCTTCGTTCATGCTTAACCTGTACCTAAACCTTGCATTTTATCCTTCACTGCTGCATTATCAGGCGTTGACCCAGGCCGCACTTTATATCAATGAAAATAACCCTTCGAATCTGCCTGTTGCACAAAGCGGCGATGTGCCCTTTGCCATGGAGTTTTATCTCCGGCAGCCACTGACCAATATCAGTCCGGACGGCAGGGGACCAACGCTGCCCAAACCCTATTTGTTATTGGCCCAAACCGATGTGATCGAAGGGCTGAAAGCCAAAGGTTGGCAGCTGGTGCACGTAAAGACGTTTGAGCGGTATTGGATATCGCGATTAAAACTGCAGTTTTTAAACAAGGCAACACGTGGTAAGGCGCTTACCTACAGTGAACTGGTAATAGTCAGCTCAGATAGATAATTTTAGCGCTTCGGCTCGTGGCGGGAACGGTTCCGCGTTAAAGTTATTTGTAATAATTATTTGCTGTACTGTATCACTTTGACTCGGGGCTGCGTAATGTTCTACTGAGTGATTTATAGTTTTAATTGACAATCCTGTACCTATGAAACGCATTTATCTGCTGGCGGGTCTTTTGTTGTTCTTTCTTGTTGTTGCTTCATGCAATAAGAGTAGCGTCAAACCAAACCTCGGTCCGGGTATAAACCTGGCCCTCGATGCTGTAGAACAACAAAATGCCACAGCGGATAATGCGTTTACTTTTAATTTATTTAAGACCGTTCAGGCGGATAATAACAGCGGCCGTAATTTGTTCCTTTCGCCCTTAAGTGTGAGCATTGCCCTGGGCATGACGCTTAATGGAGCTAATGGGGCAACCCACGATGCAATAAACAGTACACTTGGTTTTAATAGCTTCAGCCAGGATGAAGTAAACGGATATTTTAATAAGCTGATCACCGAGCTGCCCAAGCTCGATCCTAATACAACCTTAAATATTGCCAATTCAATATGGTACAGGCAGGGTTTCAGCGTCTTGCCCGAATTCCTGAATACGGACAATAGCTATTTTCATGCAAAAATTCAGGCCCTTGATTTTAATAACCCGTCCTCAGTTAATACGATTAATAGTTGGGTAAGTGCCCAGACGAATGGGAAGATACCAAACATAATCGATCAGATTTCTTCTGACGATGTGATGTGCCTGATAAACGCCATTTACTTTAAAAGTATCTGGGATAGCAAATTCGACCAGGGGCAAACCCACAACCAGGCATTTTACTTGCCCGATCAAAGCACCGTGGAGGCCAGCTTTATGAAAGGCAAGGTGAATTTTAACGTTCATTACACGGGCGAAGCCACGGTCATCGAGTTGCCTTACGTCAATAAGAAATTCAGCATGGTTATCATAATGCCTAACAGTACTACCTCGTTAAATAACCTGGTTGCCGGCCTTGATACGGCAATATGGAATAATTGGATGGGCGGATTGTCTGCTTATAATTCAGAAATCATCATGCCTAAATTCAAATTCAGCTACAGCATCCTGCTGAACAACGATCTTATAAAATTGGGTATGGGTAACGCTTTTTCGTCTTCAGCTGATTTTACCGGGATTAATCCGGCAGGCGGATTGAATATATCTAAGGTACAGCATAAAGCATTTGTTGCTGTCGATGAGGCAGGTACCGAAGCCGCTGCGGCAACGGCGGTAACTGTGCAAGTAACCGACGTACTGGTGCCGCCGACAATCACTATTGATCATCCTTTTGTATTCGCTATCCGGGAAATGAAATCAGGTCTGATCTTATTTGTCGGAACAATGACTAACCCGCTGCAGCAATAAAGCGATCAGGCAAAATGATCCTTTACGCCCATATTCAACTGGTTCAGAACTGCCTCATCCAAATCCTCCAATTCGGAGATCACACAGTTTAATTGTTTGTCGAAACCCAGCTCGCCTAATATTTTGCCCTGGTCAATTACCAGGAATTTGCCGGTCTCATCAGGTAAAAGCGCTACGCTTCGTTCATCGTTGTTAAAATTGATCAGCAAATGAAACTGCCGTTCAGGGTAAAATCCGGATTGTTGCTTCGTCATCATGTTAAGCCCCCCATTTCCTATACGCTATCGGAGTGTTACCGTATCACAAATTTAATGATTCGGAGAAAAAAAATGCAAAAATTGAGATTAACTTTTCATTAAAATATAGCCTGATACTATTCAGGGGGGCTTTTTAGGACCTGAATAGGTGAATTGTTATTCGGATAAATAATGGCAGATTTTCCCGCACGTACGGGGCCTAAAATATTTTCGAGAGAATCATAGTCAGGACAATAAATATAATATAGAAGCCCATGCCATAGGCGGTCCAGCGCAGCATTTCCCTTGCTTTGCGGTCGTACCCCTCTGCTTTGAATGTCCCGGCAAACATCAATTGAATAATTCCGGGAAAAATACAGGTGAGGATCTTCCAGCCCGTGGCCAGTGGCTGCTGGGCTTTGAACCCGTCGAGTCTCTGCTTGTGTTCGATTTCCTGCTTGATAGCGATGATAAGCACCTCCGACAAATTGCGTCGGTTTATTTCTCTGCTGGCAGCTTCCACTGCTGCAGGCCGGAAATCGCCGGGGAGGCTGCTTATAATGCGGATCAGATCCGCATCGGTTTGCTTAAGCATTACTGCGTCAAATTCGTTAGACATGATAAGGTATAAGGTTGGTTTACGATTTCCAAAGTACAGAAAAAAACCGAAAATAGCACACCTCCCTAAATATGTTACAAAGGTAAAACCGGTTCAGCGACGGGCCAAGTCCGCCGCTGAACGTATCATCCTTTCAGATCCTGTATTTCTTTCAGGGTTTTTGGCAGGTATTTTCCCAGCAGCTGATTCCCTGATTGGGTGATCAGGAAATTATCTTCTATGCGGATCCCACCAAAATCGCGGTAGGTATTCAGTACATCGTAATTGATGAAATCTGCAAATTTCTTTTCAGCCTGCCAGCGATCTATGAGTTCCGGTATGATGTAGATGCCTGGTTCAACTGTAAGCACAAAGCCAGGCTGCAGCTCGCGGCCCAGGCGCAATGATTTAAGCCCAAATTGCTGTGTCTCTTTTTTCAGGGTATCGGTATAGCCCACATAGGGCTCGCCCAGGTCTTCCATGTCGTGCGTATCCATGCCCAGCATATGGCCTAACCCGCACTGAAAGAACATAGTATGTGCCCCTGCCGCCACTGCTTCAGACGGGTCGCCTTTCATCAGGTTCAGACCTTTAAGGCCTTCAACCAGTTTCTGGCAGGCGGCCAGGTGGATGTCCCGGTATCTTACGGACGGTTTCAGCATGCCGATGGCATGATCCATGGCATTTAATGTTACTTCGTACAGTTCCTTTTGCCTTGATGTAAAACTGCGGCCAACAGGGAACGTCCGGGTCAGATCGCCGCCATAATGCATGGCATTTTCAGCGCCAATATCACTTAACACCATGCGGCCTTCCTCCAGGGTATTGCCGTAAAAATGTGTATGCAGGGTTTGTCCGTGCGTGGTGATGATGGCCGGGTAACCCAGACGCGCATTATTACCGATTGCGACCTGATGTGCTTTGGCCACCAGCTCGTATTCCTTGATTCCCGGACGCGTATGACGTATCACGGCTTGCATCATATCCACGCTGATCGAAACCGCTTTTTCTATCTCTGCCACCTCCAGGGGTGTTTTTATTACGCGCTGGGCAATAACGGCTTTTATCAGCGTAAGCGATACCTGTTCGGTCACGTCTTCAAGACTTGTATTGAACCAGGTGGCCAGTTTTATTCTGTTCTCAGGCCGGTAAGGTGGTAGAATGTGGACCTTTCTGCCCCCGATCATTGCCTTGTGGATATAATGAGTAATCTGATCATAGGGCTTGGTCTGGGTGACGCCTGCCATTCCGGCCATTTCACTTATGGTCGGAAGGGTGCCCGTCCACACGATATCATCAATGGTCAGTTCATTGCCAAACACAACTTCCTGGCCTGTATCGGTATCGATTACAGCTGCCAGGGCCGGGACATCCAGTCCGAAATAATAAAGAAAACTGCTGTCCTGGCGGAAAGGGTAGCAATTGTCTTTATAATTCATGCTGCTCTCTTCGTTTCCCAGTAGCAAAATTAGGCCGTCCGAACCAATTTGTTGTTTTAGAACGTGCCTGCGGTCGATATAAATCTGTTTGTCAAAAAGATGTAGTTCCATGCCGCAAATATACCCATCTTTGGTTTGGGCTGCCCTGATAAAATTGAAATGTTGAATTGGATTTCAACCTTTCTTTATGCTAATTAAACGCCTGACCGGGAAAAGGGAAGAAGTGCTGGACCGGAGGAACCAAAGCGCAAGGATGGCGCCATAGCTGCCACCACGTTCAATCCATTCGAATATTTGCCAATGCGGGTAAAATAATTCAGTCCCCATTTTCCATAGCAGCAATAGCAGCAATACAGGCTTAAGGGGACGCAGCAGGATGATGGTCGCTCCCAGTAAGTCAATACTGCCGCCAATACGAGCTGCCGCCAGGGGGTTTGAAAATCCCAGGGTAGCGTACTGGCTGACCAGGCTTTGTTTGCCGGCCAGATTTAGCCAGCCATGGCCAGCTAATAAAAGAAACACCACAATCCTTAAGCAGCCGGCAACATTTACCAGCATTTTTTTATTGCCGGATTTATCCGGGGTAATAAGCTCGAACCAATCTCTAATATTTCTGCCGCCAAATCCTGACAGCAAGAGCAGCGCAAATGGTACGCCGTAGTTTGCGGCCCGTTCTATCGCTTCGGCGAAAGGCTCGCCAGACAAGGGCCGGCACAGGGCTGTTATGACGCCCCATAGTGCCAGCCACATTAATACGGCCCTAGTTGGATAAAATAACAAGGACATGCCCATGATAATATCCAGCGTGCCTAGTAAGGGCATCAGGTGGTAAGCAAGGTCGCCTCCAATGCCGAATAAAGCAAAATAGTTTAGCCAGACCTGTTTAGTGATGATGCCGAAGGCACCGTGTCCGATAAAACACATGGCCGAAGCAAAGCGCAGCGTGTAATGTAATCTCTTATCCACCAGGGGTCCTAAATCCGTATTTTTCACGTTGCCAATTTAATTTTTTTTAGGTTTTGGTCCAGTGGCAAATACAAAATCGGCAACGAGTTTACCAAGTTTCTGTGCAGCTTCATTTTCAAAAGGATAATGGATGCCTCCGTAGATGCGGCTCCAGCCATTTTCAAGTTCACCATCACTTAATGATTTTATGGTGCGCGAGGGTTCGCCTGGCGTTGCTGTATGCAATTGAATCGTGTCCCGGTCTCCAAAGAACTTCTTTAATACCTCAAAGCCAGCAGTAACAGTCCCGCAATGCCCGCAGGGGTAAGACGGGTGCGGAGGAGTTTCCAACAGCGGTTTCCATCTGGAATAATTATCGGTAACAGCGCCGTCGCTGTCGGCATTCAACGCAGTAACTGGGCGCCAGAGCAGGTAATTATATTTTCCATCCCAGATGGCAATACGGGCGTCAGCCTCGGCAATGTCGGCTAGCATGAAAACAAGCGCGTTTACTTCGAGCGGGGTATGATGGGCAATAGCCAGCGCACGTGCAGCTTCATTGACGGTCAGCTCGGCATCCTGTTTGTAAAACTGTGCAATGTGGGTTTGATCCAACGTGCGGCTGTTGCTGCTCAGCCCACCCAGTTCCTGTACCAAAGCCAGTGCTCTTTTAAAATCCTCACTGCCTACAGCCGGTGGTGCAGCGCTACGGAATTGGGCGTTTGATTTTAACAGGAACGGTTTGATCTTTCCCCATTGCTGGTTAATGCCGGGCGTAAAACCTGCCGGTGTCGGACGATACTGGCCCGCCCCGGGCGCCGCTGGTCCGGGGTAACTGACATTAGGTTCTGCACCGTCGCTGGCCCGCAGGGAAATAATATCTGCCGCCGATGCTGCACCAATGGATTTACCGGATTCGATGGGGCCGTCATTCGCCCTGCTTAAACTACTATTCAGCGCAGAATCAAGGAAAGGTTTTTGAGCGGGGAAATAATTGACCAGTACATTATGCGCAGCCTGCGCAGCTGCTGCCTGTGCGGAGGCCTGGCCGGATGGGGGGGCGAAAAAGTGATAAGGGCTGCCCATATTATCGATGGAGTTTACCGCATCATAAACGGCAATGGCTTCAATGGCTTCAATGCGCGTAGACAGGTTACTGTTGTATCTGGCAACTTTGGTTGCCTTTACTGTAATAAGGTTCCAGTCGGTGATTACATCTGCCGACGTTGTCAGGTCGAACGTTGCCAGGGAAATGGCTAGGCCCAGGGCGATTTTGTGGGAAGGGTACATTTGGTTTTTCTTTTTTTGATCAATGTACCGGCAAAGCTAAATGAAAAATATTTAATATACAATATCTATGGATTAAGTAGTCAATAGATGTTCCGATTGCCTACTTTTGATCTGGTTATGATATATTTGAGAAAAAAACAGCTATCGCCATGCCCCATTACTTTTTAAAATTAAATCCGTCCCGGCCAACATTTGCCCAGGATATGACAGACGAGGAAAGAGCAATTATGCAGCAGCACGTTATTTACTGGAGCGGCTTGATGCAAAAAGGCATGGTGGTTGTTTTCGGACCGGTAATGGATCCTGGAGGGGCCTATGGCATAGGAGTAGTTGAAGCCAGTAGCGAAGATCAGCTGATGGACCTGATCAACAAAGATCCGGCGGCGCGTATCAACAGGTATGAACATTATCCGATGCGGGCAGTGCTGCCTTCCTGATTTTCAAAGAAACCTTTGATATTAGGCTAATTCAGTATATTTGAACCATGGCCTAAGTCTTCATCATATTATCTGAACTTAATGCATAAGGCATGGTTTATTTTACGAGAATGAATGTGTATAAGGCAGCAGGAGTTTTGAAAATATCGGCTTTCGGGACCTATTTTAAACCATTACTGTGTCTTGGCTTTTTTCTAATTTGTTCAACAATAAGTTCGGCAATAACTCCGGCCGAAGCTGTTGCTAAAGTATCTATGATCAATATTTTGTTGGTGCTGATCATTGTGGTGCTCGCATTCATTATTCTTTATAAGGACAAACGGGAGAAAGATGCCCAGTTCAGGGCGCAAAGCAGCGATCTTCGATTCAGAAAACTTTACGAAACCGGACTGGTCGGATTGTTTTTTAATAACCTGGACGGCCGGATAGTACATGCCAATAAAGCCTTCTTAAATGCAGTGGGGTATACCGTGCAGGATTTACAGGCGGGACTGGTTAACTGGCAAAAAATGACGCCTGAGGAGTACCTGGATATCACGCAGCGCGGAATAAATCTGCTAAGGGAACACGGCTATTGTCCGGCTTATGAAAAGGAATACATCCGTAAAGACGGAAAACGGGTAAGCGTTATGCTGGGTTCTGCCCTGCTGGATAAAAATGATTTTGCCGAAGCGGTTACCTATATCATCGACATCAGCTATAAGAAAGAAGGAGAAAAAAGGGAAAAGGAGCTTAATGAACTGATAAAAAAGCAACGGGAAGAGCTCTACAGCATTCTGATGAATGCTCCGGCCATGATTGCCATTTTCCGCGGGCCGGAACTAAGACTTCAATTTTCAAACAAAGTGATCGCCAGTTTTGTTGGCCCCGATCCGACCATGGGACTGAGCACCGAAGAGTTAAGAGCAAAGCTGAAGGTCGTAGCGGACCGGAGTATAACCCGGGAAGTCTACCAGACAGGTAAACCATATAAAGCCAAGGCCGTTCATATTCATTTTGACCGCGCTGGCGCAGGCGTAATGGAGGATATTTGGCTAGATATGATCATTGAACCGGTTTATGATGATAACGGGAAGATTGACGGCGTCGCTTTTTTTGGTTTCGACGTGACCGAAATGGTCAGGGCAAATAGCGAGGTTAAAGAAAATGAAGCGCGCTTCCGATTTATAGCCGATGCCATTCCCCATAAAATGTGGACCGCGGGACCCGACGGGCGCGCCACTTATTTTAACAAGGGATGGGTTGACTATACGGGTAAAACCGAGGTAAAGGAAATTGCTCAAAGGGTATGGGATAGTTTACATGCTGACGACTTTGAAGAGGCCCTTGATGCATGGAGCAAATCTGTCGAAACTGGCGAGGATCTCGATATGGAAGAGCGCTTCATGAACCTTGAAGGAGAATATTTATGGCATTTAACGCGTACGCATGCCCACAAGGATGCTGAAGGCAATGTGATTATGTGGGTGGGCACCAGCACGAATATTCATGAACAGAAAATGGCACTGGAAGCCCTGAAGATCAGTGAGGAACATTTCAGGGCATTGTCCGACAATAATGCACTGATCATATGGCAGGTAAATGCAGATGGCGTGCTTACTTACGTAAACGAAACCTGGACGAGTTTTACGGGCCTGGAGATGAACGACGTCCTGATGGCCCAAACCCTGGAAGCGATTCATCATGACGACCGCCAGGAGCTCAGAGACAAGCTTGGCGCCGATTACAGGGCGCATAAACCATTGCATATCAAATTCAGGATCAGGCACGCCGACGGGCAATTCAGGTGGGTGCTGGCGCATGCCAATCCTATATTTAATCCGGAATTTGCCGGGTATATCGGTAGTCTGACTGATATTCATGAACAAGAGATCGCCCAAAAGACCGCGAAATTTTTGCTTAAAAAGAAGGACGAGTTTCTTGGTATAGCCAGCCATGAACTGAAAACACCCATCACCAGTATGAAAGCCTCGCTTCAAATATTGGAACGCATGCCCGAAGTCGAATTCAGTTCTAAAAAAGTGCGGCCATTTATCAACATGGCTAATAAACAGGTGAAAAAACTCACCGAAATCGTCGATGATCTGCTGGATGTTACCAAAATACAATCGGGGAAAATGCAGCTTAATATCAGCGAGTATCTTTTTCAGGATTCGGTACAGGATTGTATTCACGAAATGCAGCAATATACTGATGGCCACGCGCTGATCATCAACAAAAATGATCCTGTGATGGTTTTTGCGGACCGCACACGCATTGAACAGGTAATTACCAATCTATTGTCTAACGCAATCAAATATTCGCCCGAGAAGGATCGTGTAATCATCAATATTGAAAAAAACGGACATGATCTGAGGTTCTCTGTGACCGACTTCGGAATTGGCATACCACAGGACAAGCAGTCTTTTATTTTCGACCGGTTTTTCAGGGTACATGAGTCGTCTCAGAATTTTTCGGGCCTGGGTTTAGGCCTGTACATTTCATCGGAGATCATCAACCGGCATGGCGGAACTGTTGGCATGGAAAGTGAAGAAGGGAAGGGCTCAACGTTCTGGTTTACACTGCCTCTGGGTGATTAAAAAATGCGTTCCGGATCTCACCCGGAACGCATGACAATATCATCATTGGGCGATATTGATTCAACTAAATCTCAGATAACATTTTGAATATTAATCCAAGCTCTTTTTATGACTGGCCGGTCATTTTATTAATTTTACACCTTGTGTTTTAAAGATCAATTCTGCAATCCCCGCAGCATCAATTGCCTAATGGTTTTGATAAGAAAGAATTAAAGCATAACTTGTTTATCTGCAAAAATACTTATTAACTGTTTAAATTACAATTATTAGTTTGACTCCGTCTGGGATCCTTTTGTTACAATGAAAATATAAAAAATGAAAAAATTTATACCCGGCATTTTGCTTCTTTTGCCCTTCTGGTGTTTTGCACAGAAATTCAGCCGGCAGGAAGTTGACAGAATGGAACAAAAAGCAAAGGCAGTAAGTATTATCCGCGATAACTGGGGTACGCCTCATATTTACGGCAAAACGGATGCCGATGCCGTATTCGGACTGCTATATGCCCAATGCGAAGATAATTTCATTGGCGTAGAGCGCAATTACCTGTACCAGATGGGCAGGCAAAGCGAAGCTGAAGGAGAGGCAACGATATACACGGACGTACAATTGCAGCTGATTGCCGATACCGCTGATGCTATAAAAGAATATAAAGCGAGTCCGCCGTGGTTTAAAAAACTGATGGATTCCTTTGCCGACGGTATAAATTTTTACCTGTACAAACATCCCCAGGTGAAGCCTATGGTAATTCATCATTTTGAACCCTGGTATGCCCTGATGTTCACTGACGGAAGCGTTTCGGCTACCCAAACCGGCGGCATTGCCCTGAGTGAAACGGCACGTTTTTATGGCATTGGCCCCGACAACTCCGGGGCGTTTTACAGGGCCCGCAGGCTTGAAGACTTTCCCCTCGAACGGGAAACCGGTTCCAACGGATTTGCCCTGGCACCGTCAAAAACTGCTTCCGGGCACGCAATGCTCTACATCAACCCGCACGTGCCTTTTTATTTCCGTCAAGAAGCGGAGATGGTAAGCGAGGAAGGTCTGTGTGCGTACGGTGCCGTTACATGGGGTCAGTTTTTTGTATATCAAGGCTTTAACCGGCACTGTGGTTGGATGCATACTACCAGCAACGCCGACGTGGCCGATCTGTATGCTGAAAAGATATTTCAAAAGGACGGGCACTGGTTTTATGCGTATAATGGAGGGCAGAAACCAGTAACAGAACGAAAACTGGTCCTGAAGGTTAAACAAGGCGAGCAAACGATGCAACGTGCATTCGTCGGCTTTTATACGCATCACGGACCAATATTGGGTAGTCGGGGTGGCAAATGGCTGGCTCTTCGAGCCAATAACAGGTCATATAATGCCCTGCTCGAGTCCTGGTTAATCACCAAAGCAAAAAATTTCGCCGAATATAAAAAGGCAATGGACCTCGTATCGAACGGGTCAAACAATACCGTATATGCCGATGACCAGGGGCATATCGCTTTTTGGAATGGAAATTTTATGCCGGAACGCGATCCGAAACTGGATTGGACCTTGCCAGTAGACGGAACAAAGCCGGAAACTGAATGGCGGGGCGTGCATCCTCTGGACCAGATCGTACATGTATATGATCCCCCAACTGGCTGGATACAAAATTGCAACTCAACTCCTTATACCTGTTCGGGGACAAGCAGCCCTGATAAAAATAATTATCCTGCGTACATGGCGCCTAACGGAGAGAATTACCGGGCTATCAATGCGATCAGACTATTAAAGGATGCCAGAAACGTAACGCTGGATGAGCTGATCGGCAAGGGGTATGACCATTATCTGACCATGTTCGACGTGACCCTGCCTGCCCTGCTGCGCGCTTTTCAAACGGCTCCGGATTCTTTGAAAAAATCAATGGAAGAACCCATGCAGATATTGCGTGATTGGGACCGCCGTTCCTCCTCCGGTTCAGTGGCGACCACGCTGGCGGTTGAATGGGGCGGACGATTGCTGGCAGCATTACCCCGTGCACAAACTGGGGAAGAAGCGGCCTATCAGACCACAAGAATTGCCAATTTCCTGGAAACCACCACTGCCCAAATACAACTGCAGCTATTTGAGGAGGCCCTCCAAAGCCTTGAGCAACGCTATGGAACATGGAAAATAGAGTGGGGTGAAATCAACCGCTACCAGCGACCTGCCGATGGCATAACTTTTGACGATAAGTTAGCCAGCATGCCGGTCGGACTGGTAGGGTCGCAATTCGGGCAATTGCCGTCATACCAGAGCCGCAACTTTAATATGAAAAAAAGGTATGGTTATAGCGGGAACAGTTTTATTGCAGCTGTCGAATTTGGACCGCACCTGAAAGCCAAAAGCATAATTACCGGCGGAGGTTCTTTTGACCCGGGCTCCGCACATTTCACGGATCAGGCTGCCGGGTATATCAATGGACAGTTTAAAGATGTGCTGTTCTATCGGGAGGATGTACTCCTGCATGCCCAAAGGAATTACCACCCCGGTGAATAGTTCATCGGGATATTTAACATAGAACAATAGGATGAAAAGTTACCTGATGGCTGTTTCGCTGTGTTTAATTTGTTTGGCTGGTAAGGCTCAAAGCCTTTCATTTGGGGAGCTGGAGAGTCTGACCAGCCTGACCAACGACCAGGTGCATAATTACCTGCTGCTTGAAAAGGGATTCCTTTCAATTGGAAAGCAAAAGGTTAACGGCAAAAATTTCGAACTGTTCAGAAGCAACAGGACGGATCCGGCAAAATCCGAGACCGTATTTTTGGGGGAAAGTGCTGCGCACACTTACGGGAATGTCTCCCGGCAGGTTTTCTACAAAACGCGCCGTTTCCAGGATATTAACGTGCTCCTGCAGCAGGCCAGGCAATCTTCCCTGGCATTAAACTTTGTAGGATCAGATCAGGAAAAGCGCATATACCGTTTCGACAATTCACTGTTTATGGCCCTGATTTCCATTGGCTCTGACAAAAAATACGGCAGCGTCCAGCTCGAGGAGAAATAATGTGGAAAAGAACCATTTTTCAACATCCTATAATATTTAGGATTTATTTCCGTTTCTTAACGTAATGGAAATCATTATTAAACCTATAGTTTAGGATTTTAATGATTGATTAAAGAAATCTATGTAGTTGAAGGAGCATTATTAACCTCCATGAGGGTAGCCCAGCAGCTCTGCCGAATGTGAGTCCACTGATAATTCCCCTTACTATATATATAAAAGGCGCTGTAGTAAGATACACGCCTTTTTTTTGTGCAAATCTCACCCGAACCTTACAGGTATTTTTATCGTTAACAGGTTGTGATTAAGCCATAAACCTAAATTTACGACCATGAGGTACATTTCAAAAAGCCCGGGTAGTTTTCTAAGATCCATTGCTTCAACACATCTGCTGCTGCTTACCGGGCAATTGTTACTTGCCCTTTTTGCCTGTGCGCGGTCTGGCTGGGTGTATTTTGGATTACGGAGTTCGGATGATGAAGTCATCTTTGCAGTACCTTTACTGGCCTTTTGTGGCATCATTGCCGATCATGTGCTCTTTAAACAGCAGTTGAAGGCACTGCGCAACAAAAATACCTTAAGTGAGCGTTTAACAGGTTACCACAGCGCCTTGGTCATGCGGTTTGCCTTGCTTGGTATTCCATCAGTCTTTGCAATTATTGCTTATATGTTTAACAGAAATGCTTTTTTTATAGGTGTTGCCACTCCTATGATGCTGTATTTTATGTTACTTAGACCGACAAGGGAGAAAGTAGAGAGTGATTTGCACGTTGATTTTAGCGCAAGGGTGCAGGCTCAGCGTGTAAAATAATTTTAGCATTGTACAAATAACGTGTTGCACGATTTTTGTAACTTTATAATCAACTTAACGATACGAGTATGCGCATATTAAAATTTATGGCTATGGGTGCTGCGGTGGGTTACGGCATCTATTTCCTTACCAGGGAAAAAGAAAACGGCAAATCTTTATTGGATGAACTGATAGAAGAGGGGCCCGATTACGTTGACCGTGCAAGGAAATACATGGAATATACACTGGACCAAATTTCTGAACGCCTGCATACCAAATAATATCCTGTCTTTAGAAGCACGTATACGCCAAAATTTCTAAAATTCGTGATCGCCAATAAATAGGTGTTCGGATCTTCTGAACATCCTGGATCGTTAATTCCCGTCTAAATGGTAGCCGATGCTACAGGTCACCGCTTGTTTTAGTTTTCTTAGTCTTCTTGAAGCTTCAGGATGGAAGCAAAAAACAGCCATTACCTCGCGTAACGGCCGTTTACACTAAACCTAAATTAAACGAAAATTAGGTAAGCATTGCCGCCCGTATAACCAACAAAACAGGAAGCCCTGGCGGGCCCGGCAATGATCTGTAAAGAGCTAAATAAAGAGTGTCTCCTCTTGCGTATGCGTCAGGGCCGGGGCTAATCTCTTTTTTAAGAATTTGCCGGCCGATCTGACAGCCATCAAAAAGCATTTTCTAAAATATAAAGCTGATCTTTTCATATTTATACTGCAAGGTTCGAATTCAGGTGGTAAGGGCGGCGGCACCGTTGCCCACGGCAACGGTGGCTGCCACGAACAAGCAGAAATTTTCGACCCTAACGATTACCCTGCTTTTTACCATAAATATTTTGTCAAAATATCCGGCCGCTAAATCTCCGGACCGGATCAAATTTCGTAATAGAAAGGGAAAAAAGGCACAGTGATAACACGGTAATCAATGCGTGTTTTTACGTAATTTGACTGAGAAATTTATAGCCGGATTCCAGGGAAATTAAATTTTCTATTGTGTTGAAAAGACGCAATGATTTATTATCTTTCAGAACTTAATTATAAACCTTTAGAAAAAACTATGTTAAACAGAAGAAAATTCCTGGCAGGCACAGGCGCCGCAGCCCTCAGTGCATTATTATTGCCCAAGGCAGCTTCGGCTTTTTTTGCTGAGGCGGGTGAGCATCCACTTGGTTTGCAGCTATTTACTTTATTTAATTCCATCGATGCCGATGTAAAGGGCAATCTGAAAAAAGTTGCGGACATCGGATTTAAAGAAATTGAGTCGGCATTCAGTAAACAGCCGGGCTATTACGGTATGAAGCCAAAGGAATTTGCTTCATTCTGCACAGATCTAGGACTGTCCTGGAAATCGCACCACGTATTGGGCGCACCATTTAAATTACCGAAAGGCATGAAAATGCCTGCCGGTATGACCCTTCCTCCGCACATGGCCAATCTTCAGGACGATATGCAGTCGCTGGTAGATCAGGCTGCCGAAGGCGGAATCCCATACCTGGTATGTGCCAACATCCCAACCGGAACATTGGATGAAATAAAGAGTTCCGTCGATATTTTGAATAAAACGGGCGAGGCTTGTAAAAAAGTAAATATCCAGCTTTGCTACCATAACCATGATATGGAATTTAAGCAGGTCGAAGGCAAAATACCCTACCAACTGCTATTGTCCGATACCCAGGCTGACCTGGTAAAAATGGAACTTGACCTGGCCTGGGCAACTAAAGCGGGTGTTGATCCGGTAGAGTTGTTTAATGCTCATCCCGGACGTTTCCCGCTGCTCCACGTAAAAGATATCAGCAAGGATTTTAAAACGCTTGAGCCGGTGGGTGAAGGCGTGGTGGATTTTAAACGCATTCTTGCTAATGTCAAGGTTGCAGGGACTAAACATTATTTTGTGGAGCACGATATGCCGCAGGATGCTTTTGCCAGCATTGCTACCAGTTACAAGAATTTAAGGGCAATGGGAGTATAGTATTCTAAGATTGGATTTAGTTGTTTTAATTGATAATGAAAGCTGTCATTGCGGGCAGCTTTTTTTATGGCGCCTTTAGCGGGGGACATCATACCAATATCATTTTTGGCAGCCGGAGGTAAAACAATTTACATTGCCTTACATTTATAAGTAACTTTTATCAGCCTTAGTTATCAAATAAACTGAATCTAAAATAATCCTGTGGAAACTATCCTGAATATTACTAACCTGGGGAAAACGTACGAAAGCGCAGGCAAAACGCTTACCGTGCTCGATAGTATTAACTTTTCTGTCACGGCCGGATCAACCAATGCCATAGTAGGCCCTTCGGGCAGTGGAAAAACAACTTTGCTCGGCCTGTGCGCCGGATTGGACCGTTCATCAGCCGGTGTGGTGGAACTCAACGGCATTAATCTTGGCGGCCTTACTGAAGACCAGCGTGCGCAGGTGCGCAACCAGTATGTGGGCTTTATTTTTCAGAACTTTCAATTGCTTCCAACATTAACCGCACTTGAAAATGTGATGGTGCCCCTGGAGCTGCGTGGAGAAAAAAATATCAGAACACGATCATTGGATCTGCTGGATAAAGTGGGATTGACCGATCGCGGGCATCATTATCCGGCACAACTATCGGGCGGTGAGCAGCAACGCGTGTCACTGGCCAGGGCGTTCAGCAACCAGCCTAAAATATTGTTTGCCGATGAACCCACCGGCAATCTCGATGCTGAAACCAGCGAAAAAGTCGTTAGGCTGATCTTTGATCTGAACCGCGAGGCGGGCACCACTTTGGTGCTGGTAACGCATGACCTTGAACTGGCCGCCAAAACACAGCGCATTCTTCGTATCAAAGGCGGCAAGCTGACCGCTGATGATAAAACACAGGCAAACGCTTAAAATATGATGGATCAATCCTCGGCGAATTTTAAGCGAAGGCAAATATTCCGCTGGCTTTTCGAAATGGCCTGGCGCGACAGCCGCCGCAACCGTTCCAGGCTTGTTTCTGTTTATATCATCCATCATATTCGGTATAGCAGCTCTGGTGGCAATTTATTCGTTTGGCTATAACTTGAAACAAGATGTCGACAGACAGGCAGCGACACTGATCGGTGCTGATCTGACCATTTCAGGCAACAAACCTGTTGACCCATCCATCCGGCAGCTACTGGATTCGCTGGGCGACAGACGCTCACAGGAACGTAGCTTTGCTTCGATGATCCTTTTCCCAAGTACCAAAAGCACAAGGCTGGTGCAGGTCCGTGCCCTCGAGGGAGGATTTCCTTATTACGGCAAACTGGAAACAACGCCTGAAAGCGCAGGAACCGATTTTCGCAAAGGTAAAAACGCATTGGTTGACCAAACCCTAATGCTGCAGTTTAATGTCAGGGTGAACGATTCGATCAAAGTAGGCAATCTGACTTTCCGATTAGCCGGCGCTCTGGAAAAGGCGCCGGGACAAACCGGCATTGCTTCGAACATTGCCCCCATCGTTTATATTCCACTGCAATACCTCGATCAAACAGGGCTGATGCAGAAAGGCAGCCGCATTAATTATAATTTTTATTATAAATATGATCATAAGGTAAACGTCGATAAGCTGGCAAAAGGCTTTGATACGCGTGTTGATAAAGCGGGTATGTATTATGATACCATTAATACCCGCAAGGAAAATACGGGCCGTGCATTTTCGGACCTGACCAGTTTTTTGTCGCTGGTGGGTTTTATCGCTTTATTGCTGGGCTGCGTAGGCGTGGCCAGTGCCATCCATATTTATGTGCGCGAGAAGATTGCATCGATTGCCATCATGCGCTGCCTGGGTGTAAAGGCCAGAGAGGCTTTTCTTATTTATCTCATCCAAATTGCTAGCATTGGCCTGCTGGGCTCACTTATTGGTGCAGCGCTGGGTAGCCTGGTGCAGCATTTGCTTCCTGTAATATTTAAGGATCTGCTGCCCATATCCATTTCAACAGATATTTCTTGGCTGGCGATCGGGCAGGGCATTGTCCTGGGCGTCATCATTTCGGTACTGTTCGCGCTTTTGCCACTAATCGCCATCCGTAATATATCACCTCTGAACACATTAAGGATGTCTTACGAACATCTGAATCTGCTCCGTGATCCTTTGCGCTGGATAGTTCATACGCTGATTGCGCTTTTTGTGATCACTTTTACTTACTTGCAGCTGGACAGCTGGCGCTCGAGCGTATTTTTTGCTATTGGGATTTTTATTGCCTTTCTCGTCCTTACCCTGATCGCTAAACTGCTGATGTACCTGGTCAGGTTGCTGGTCAAAAATTCGTGGGGCTACTTGTGGAGGCAGGGTTTTGCCAATTTATACAGGCCCAATAACCAAACCATTATCCTGATCGTATCTATTGGTTTAAGCACTGCTTTTATTTGTACGCTGCTGCTGATCCAAAGCCTGTTGGTTAAACAGCTGGCTTTATCGGCAAGCACAAACCAGGCCAATATGATCCTGTTTGATATTCAAACCAGCACAGGAAAAAAACGTAGCCGATTTGACACGGCAGCACCATTTGCCTGTTTTACAACAGGTACCGGTGGTAAATATCCGGCTCGAAAAAGTAAATGGCAAAACTGCCGGGGATGTACGAAAGGATACGACGCAGCGAATACCTACCCATCTCTTTGCCAATGAGTACCGGGTCACTTACCGGGATTCGCTCACACCTACAGAGCGGACATTGGATGGCAAATGGATAGGTCATGCGCTGAAATCCGGCGATGTGCCGATATCTGTTGAAGAACGATTTGCCAAACACAATAATTTAAAAATAGGTGACCGGCTGGTTTTTAACGTGCAGGGCATTTTGCTTGCCACCAGAATTTCCAGCATTCGTATGGTGAACTGGAACAAGATGCAAACCAATTTCCTGGTGGTGTTCCCCAAAGGGGTGTTGGATGATGCACCTCAGTTTCATGTCCTGCTTACACGGGTGCCTTCAAAGCCTGCCTCTGCGTTGTTTCAGCAGGCAGTAGTCAAGCAGTTTCCTAATGTTTCCATTATCGACCTTGGTTTTGTATTGAGCGTTTTGGACGAGCTGATGAATAAGCTCGGCGATATTATCCAGTTCATGGCGATGTTCAGTATTATTACGGGAGTTGTGGTACTTATAGCCTCTGTACGCATTAGCAAATACCAGCGGATACAGGAGAGTGTACTATTGCGTACCATGGGCGCAAGCCGTAAACAAATCCTGGCCATAACCGGTATTGAGTACTTCTTTCTGGGGGCGCTCTCGGCGGGAACCGGAATTCTCATCGCATTTGCCGGAAGCTGGTTATTGGCAAAGTACAATTTCGGAATTCCATTCAATGCAGATCTGTTACCCTCGCTGGCGCTATTTTGCGTTATTGCTTTGCTAACGATAGCTATTGGGCTGTTTAACAGTAGAGGCATACTAAATAAACCACCTTTGGAAATATTAAGACGGGATGTGTAGCCTCTATGCTGCTGAGCCTGATTTTATGGTATCGTAAATTCCTTTAATCGCAATATCTTTATATTTATGAAAATGAAATTGTTGAGATCATTGGTGTGTGTTGGTTTTCCGCTGCTGCTCGTCTCCTGCGGCGATAAAAATACGTCGTCGGGTAAGCAGCAACCGGCAGCAACCGGCAGGGCAACTGCGCAGGTTTCCAATAAGAAAACGATTCTGTTTTTTGGTGATAGCCTGACGGCAGGCTATGGCCTTGACGATCCTTCACAAGCTTTCCCTGGTGTAATACAGCATATGATCGACTCGCTTAAATTGCCTTATAGCGTAGTGAACGCCGGGGTGAGCGGCGAAACCACGGCCGGCGGTTTGGGCCGGATCGACTGGATATTGAGACAAAAAGTGGATGTGTTTGTGCTGGAACTCGGTGCAAATGACGGTCTGCGTGGTATACCCGTTGACGAAACTTCAAAAAACCTGCAGGCTATTGTGGATAAGGTAAAAACAAAATACCCGGATGCCAAGCTCGTGATGGTAGGCATGCAGGTTCCCCCAAGTCTGGGACCCGCCTATGTGTCAGCTTTTAAAGATATCTTCCCAAAAGTGGCGCGAGAAAATAAAATGGCGCTGGTGCCGTTCCTGTTGGCTGGAGTTGGTGGCGATCCCAAATTAAACCAGCCCGACGGCATTCATCCAACTGCCGCGGGTGCTAAAATTGCAGCCGGCAATGTATGGTCAATTTTAAAAACTGATCTTTAAGGGCTAATGATGCTGGGTTTGAACGGGTTAGAAATTAACCCCGGATGATTTTAACACGATGTGGAAAACTATCAACATCATTCAACGATGATTATCGGCAAATTTGGGTAATGCTTGCTAATCCCCTATGAGATCATTGATTGAATTACAACAAGAAATAGCTGATATTCAGCTGCAGATCAGGAAGTTATTGCTGCATAAAGATAGCTTTGAAGAAGGTATAGAGAATAAATTGACGGTCATTGCTACCATCACTACACTTAGCGAGCAACTCGTAAAAATCCAGCGTGAAATCAGGATGAGATTCCCCGATTTGTAATATGGGCTGATTTGCCTCGACATTGACCGCCCTCAAGGAGAAAACAATCTAACGACAGATTTGTAGAATAAGTAACCGGCCGCAAGTTATTTATTAGCTGTAATTAAATTACGTCGTTATGAAGAAATTTACCATTGTACTCCTAGCTGCAGTAATTGCATTAAATTTTTCAGCCAAAGCTCAAATACAACGTGGAAATGTCCTGGTAGGTGCAGATTTGACTGATATTAGTTTTAATTTAAGTACTCCCCATATTTTTTCGCTGGGCATTAATCCTAAAGCCGCTTGGTTCGTTGAAGACGGCCTCGCTGTTGGTGCTTATCTGAAATTTGGGGTAACAACAGGCACGGGTGTCACGACCTGGAACTATGGGGCAGGCGGACTGGCCCGCTTCTATTCAGGGTCCGGTACAGGAACGATTCGGCACAGCAGGTGGTTTACCGAAGGTTCGCTGGGCTTTGGCGGGCTTGATGTAAGTAATGGAGGTGGTAACACCAATGGGGTAAACATTGCTTTCGGTCCAGGATATACCTATTTTATTACACAAAGCCTGGGGCTGGAAGCGTTAATAAAGTATAATGGCCTCATTGGCTTTGGAAGTACGCCCTACCAAAACAACTTGAGCTTAAATATCGGGTTCCAGGTATACCTGCCCGGCAAAAGCACAGTACAAAAGGTACAGGGCGACATAAAATAAAGGAAGAATAATTTCTTTCATGCCTGTCCGGTAAAGCCTGACGGGCTTTTTTTGTAATTTAATGGGCTTCGGATGGAACTAATCCTCATCGAGGAATTTCTCAATCAAACCTACGGAAGCTTCCGAAGATAAAATGCCATTTCCCGCGCTCAACTCTCCGATAAAATCTCCATGCACGCCGGGGTAGATCAGCAACCGGGCATTGGGCAACAGCCTGTACAATTCAACAGCGTGCTCGACGGTCACCACATCGCGGTCGCCGGCAATAATAAGGGCAGGTGCCTTTATGGAGGCGATAACATCATCATTCCAGTCGGTAAAATTCAACATGCGGTCACGGTCCCGATCGTGCATGGCCTGTAAACCCTGCTGATCAGGGTTGATGGCGAGGTAGGCTTCCTGCAAGGGCCGGGGCATATTATCCAGTGTTGCATTTGGTATAAAATCCCAGAACCAGGGATAAAATCCGTTTCGTTTGCTTGCGCCGGCACCAACGATGAATTTCCTTACGCATAGCGGGTGACGAATTGCTACCTGCATTGCTGTGCTGCCGCCATTGCTGAAGCCAAAAAAATCGGCGTTGGTGATCTGTAGCTGTGCCAGCAGGCCGGCCACATCATCGGCATCCTGCTGAAAGCTTGAGGGGGCCTCCCGGTCGGCAGTGTGCCCGTGAGCCTGAAGTTCGACGGCGATTACCCGGCGGGTTTTCGCAAATTCGGGCAGAACGCGGCCAAAAGTTGTTCCGATGGTTGAGCCGCCCCCATGCAGCAAAACCAGGGGCATGCCGGCTCCATGTATTTCATAATAGAGATCAAGTCCGTTTACCGTTTTATATCCGCTGATGGCCGACTGCTTCATGGTCTATGTTTAATTTGATCAAATATACGTATCGCTTTCTCTCAGTCTATGTTTAATGCCTTACATCGTCCAGAGAATAACCAACAGGCTTGTCCTTTAATACAGTCCTTCCTTTTACAAACCATGATATACCGAACGCCCACAAAATAATGGACTCCAGCCAGAATTCAGGCCTGTATTGTTCCGCCCGCATTTTTATAGCCGGTATTTGTAGTATGGGGATCAGCCCAAGGGCGATAAGCATCACCCAGCCGCAAGCCTTGTAAATTTCGTTGCGCTGCAATTTTTCTTTGGTAAATGACATTCCGGGATCCAGTTTAGGAAAGGCAGCGATGGAAATGTAGGCCAGTGTAGCAAAGAAGGTAGCCGCAAAAAAATAATGGGCTGTATTGGAGACCACACTGTCTGGTCTGGCCAAAATATCGCAAGCGCTGACCAGGTGATCGGCATTGGTAGGAAAAAGCGCCGTGCCCACAGCCAGTACCGAAGCAATATTGGTGGCTATCTGTTCATTATGATGGCAACCCCTGTAAGTAAACATAAATAAACCTACGGCGCAAAGGGTTCCGGTAAAATAAGTACCCATAATGGTATAGTAGTAGGCACTGATGGAGGTTTTTAATTGCGGACAGTTGCTGATCAGACAGGTTCCCAGGTAAAGAATAACCGGTAGGGCAATGCCAAGGATGCCAACGGCCCTGCGAATGATGACAAAGGATACAACCATATCCTTTTCAGCATAGCTTTTTGGTGTGATCATAATTGTTAAGGATTTAATGAGTTAATGTTTACCGATCCCGACAAAGTAGAATCGAGGGGAATAATCACATAAATGTAACATTTAAGTGATATTTTACAAACCCGGGTTTTTACGGAATTTTTTCGTGCGCAACCTAACAGAATGCAGTAAACTCACCATATTTTACCCCCTCCATGCATAATATATTAGGTGTAATGTTAATATTTGTACATTGATCGTTTACAGTGAAGGTTCTGCAGTTTACCATCCCCATTGCACATGACAAGAGCGTGATCGTCCAGCAGGATGAGCGACCTTATTTTTATCCGCATCTGCACAGGCATAGCGAGGCGCAGGTAACCTGGGTGCTCGCAGGTGAGGGTACGCTGATCACAGGTAATAATATGCATGACTTCAGACCGGGTGAGATTTATTTTATTGGTGCAGATCAGCCGCATTTATTTAAAAGCAATCCGGAGTATTTCAGCGCTGACAATAAAAAAACAATCAGGACGCTAACTATATTTTTTGACCCCGCCGGTAGCCTGGCGGCCTTTTTCAGCCTTCCTGAAATGAAAACCTTTAAGGATTTTATTCAGCAGCACCCGTCAGGTTTTAAATTACCTTTTGGCCAGGTGGAAAAGGTATCACGCGTCATGCTGGATATTCAGAAAGCCGCCGGCCCCGAACAGTTGATTCACTTTTTACAGCTTCTGAGGCTATTACACGGAATCTCCAAGCCTGAACCACTCTCGGCAACAGGCATTTCACACGGAATAACAGAGAGCGAGGGGATCCGGATCAGTAATATCTACAATTATATTTTGCAGCATTATAGCGATGCACTTACGCTCGACGCGGTGTCGCAAGAAGCCTGTATGACCCCCCAGGCCTTTTGTCGCTATTTTAAAAAACATACCGGTCAAACCTTTGTGTCATTTCTCAATGAAATGCGCATCAACGAAGCCTGTAAAAAACTAACAGGCAATAAATATGAAAGTATTTCCGTAGTGGCATACAAATGTGGATTTACCAGCATAACTAATTTTAACCGCGTGTTTAAGAGCATAATGGGCAGCTCGCCACGGGCTTACCTGGACAGCTATTTGAAAAAGGTCGAGATGTTATAACCAAACCGGTACTTTTTGTTAATATTTATGCCTGTTCATAAAAATGTCGCCGGAACAGTAAATAATTTACCGTTTATTTATTTCTTTGTAAGAACCAATTGTCTAAACTAACCCAGCAGGCTCGGCCTGCTAAACGCGTAAAGCTAATAAACCTGAATTATGACTAAAAAAAACGGCATTTTTGCGGTAGCCCTGATCACCTCATTGTTCTTTTTATGGGGATTCGCGCTCAATCTGAACTCAATTCTTGTACCGCACTTAAAAAAGGCCTGCCAGCTGTCGGATCTGCAATCTGCCTTTGTTGATTCGGCATTTTATATCGCCTATTTTGTAGTCGCTTTTCCGGCCGGGATGTTTATGCATAAATATGGCTACAAGGCGGGTATTATCTTCGGGCTGCTTTTATTTACTACGGGTGCAATCCTGTTTTATCCCGCGGCAACAACCCGTTTATACAGCTTTTTCCTGTTTGCCCTATTTATTATCGCCAGCGGATGCGGGTTTTTAGAAACCGCTGCCAATCCATATATCAATAACCTGGGAGACCCGGATGGGGCGACCTTTCGTATCAATTTTGCGCAATCCTTTAACGGACTGGCAGCAACTCTTGCACCCCTGCTTGGCGGAATATTCATACTCTCGGGTAAAACCTTATCTGATCCTCAGAAAGCAGCAATGTCGCCTGCGCAGCTCAATAGCTATCTCCAGGGCGAATCAGATGCGGTAAAACTGCCTTACATCATCATCGCACTTGTTGTGCTGTCAGTGGCAATTTTGATCTGGCGCACCGCTTTGCCCGACATCCATGAGCATAGTCAGGCCGATGACCAGGAAAAAACAGGATCCATATTCAAAGAAAAAAATCTGATGCTGGGCGTGGTGGGCATATTTTTTTATGTTGGTGCGCAGGCATCAATCCAGAGCTTTTTTATAAGGTATTCCAAACACGTGGCTGGTATCGGTGAAAAGAATGCATCTGCTTTACTGGCGGGGGCCTTTTTGGGTTTTATGATCGGTCGTTTCTTCGGAACTTTTCTAATGAAATACGTTGCTCCGGTGCGGATACTGATTACCTACAGCGTGATCAATTGCCTGCTCCTGATTCTTGCTTTTGCTGTTGATGGAAAGCTTTCAGTTTATGCAATTATGGCTGTACCTTTCTTTATGTCGATCATGTTCCCTACCATTTTCTCGCTGAGTATACAGGGTTTGGGCGAAAAAACAAAAACAGGATCATCGCTTTTGATCATGGGCATTGTAGGCGGTGCAGTTTTGCCTTTAACATTAGGGCTGGTTTCCGATATTGTCAATATTCGTGTGGCTTACCTGATCCCGTTGGTCAGTTTTGCCTACATCTTTTATTTCGCCCTTAAAAATATCAGGGTTAAAAACGTTCAACAGGTTCTTAGTCATTAATCATAGACATGTCACGAAAACTTCTACTCCTAATCGTATTTGCGTCAATTATCCTTAACACGGTTACCGCTCAGCAAAAGATCGGAAACGAATCGCCTGAGCAAAAACAGCAGCGAATGAAATGGTGGACCGATGCACGCTTCGGCATGTTTATTCACTGGGGCCTTTATTCCCTGGCTGCCAGGCATGAATGGGTGAAGAATCACGAATATCTGACCAACGAACAGTATCAGAAATATTTTGACAACTTCAACCCGGATCACTTCCAGCCTCAAAAATGGGCGAAGGAGGCCAAGGCTGCCGGAATGAAATATGCCGTACTTACGACCAAGCACCACGAAGGCTTTTGTTTGTTTGATTCAAAATATACAGACTACAAGGCAACAAATACCCAGGCGAAACGCGATCTGGTAAAGGAATACGTTGATGCTTTCAGGGCTGAAGGCCTGAAAGTAGGATTTTACTATTCGCTGCTCGACTGGCACCATCCGGATTATACGGTGGATGATTGTCACCCGCTCAGGCCGAAAGAAATTGATCAGAATAAAGAGGAAATTTACGCCAGGTTAAACAAGGGCCGCGATATGGCCAAATACCGGCAATACCTGCGCAACCAGATCACCGAACTGTTAACCAACTATGGAAAGATCGATATACTGTGGCTGGATTGGTCTTGGGATAAAGGTGCCAAGCACGGAAAAGGCGAGGACGATTGGGGTTCGGTAGAACTGTTAAAATTGGTAAGAAAACTGCAGCCGGGGATCATTGTCAATAACAGGCTTGGCCTGGACGAATATGCTGATGGCGCTGATTTTGTAACACCCGAGCAGGTAAGCAGCAAGGAACTGGAACCATTCAAGGGAAAAACCTGGGAAACCTGCCAGACATTCTCTGGTTCGTGGGGATATTACCGTGACGAAAATACCTGGAAAACCCATCGCCAACTACTTGATCTGCTGATCACCTCAGTTGGCAACGGGGGCAATCTGATATTAAATGTAGGGCCAACTGCAAGGGGGGAATTTGATTATCGGGCTACCAGTGCGCTCGATAGTCTTTCCTACTGGATGCATGCCAACAACAAGGCAATTTATGACTGCAGCTATGCCCCGGTAGCGTTTAAAGTGCCGGACAATTCCAAACTCACTTATAATGCCCAAACCAAACGATTGTATGTGCATATTTATACTTATCCGGCTAACGGGAAACTTATTCTGCCGGGTTATAATGGAAAGATCAGGTACGCCCAGTTTTTAAATGATGACTCGGAGCTTAAGTATACGTTGGCGTCAAACGGAACGGATCTGGAATTAACATTGCCGCAAAACAAACCGCATTACGATATACCTGTTGTTGAATTAATGTTGCAATAATGAAAAGATATTGCCTGGCGCTTGATCTGAAGGAAGACGCTGCACTGATTGCTGAATATGAAGAGCACCACCGCAATGTTTGGCCTGAGATAAAAAAAAGCATCACTGGATCTGGTATAACCGCTATGGAAATATACCGCTCCGGTAACCACCTGTTGATGGTCATGGAAACTGATGACAACTTCACATTTCAACACAAAGCCGCCATGGATGCAGCTAACCCGAAAGTTCAGGAATGGGAAAGTCTGATGTGGAAATTTCAACAGCCTTTAAAAAACGCTGCCCCTGGTGAAAAATGGGTTTTGATGGATAAGATTTTTGAGTTAAAATAATTTGTTTTCCCGGGTTGAACTGATGTAGGTAAACGATCAGTTCAATCCTGGTAAATTAAAATAAATCGTTATAAAGTGTTATATATACGAATACATCCCAAAGACAATGTTCTGGTTGCTTTGCGCGACCTGGAACAAGGAATGCCGGTTGATTTTGAAGGAGAAAAATTCACACTGGCCGATCGCGTGGCAGCCAAACATAAATTTACGTTGAATGCCATTCAGACTGGTGAGTCCATATTTATGTACGGCGTGCTGGTCGGTAAGGCAACCAAACAAATCCCTAAAGGCGGCCTGGTTTCTACTGAAAACATACACCATGCATCCAGCGAATTTCACCTAGGCAAACGCAAACTCGACTGGCATCGCCCTGATACCTCAAAATTTGAGGGCCGGACATTTATGGGTTATCATCGCGCTGACGGCTCGGTAGGTACGGCCAATTACTGGATCGTGATCCCGCTCGTGTTTTGTGAAAATAGGAATATACAGGTAATGCGCGAGGCGCTTGTAGATAAACTGGGGTACAAAAAAGCAAAAAGCTACGAAAGCGAGGTTGACCAGTTGATCGGGCTTTATCAGGCCGGTCGCTCTGCACAGGAAATTCTGAGCGCAGACATGCTGCCGGGGGACGAGCGATCTGATAATAAACGTTTCTTCAAAAATATTGACGGGATTAAATTCCTTACCCATGATATGGGCTGCGGTGGTACCCAGCAGGATTCGCAGGCACTTTGCGGTTTGCTCGCCGGATATATTACGCATCCTAATGTTGCCGGGGCAACGGTGCTGAGTCTGGGTTGCCAGCATGCGCAGGCACATATCCTGCAGCAGGAGATTTTTAGACGCGATCCATCGTTCGATAAACCTATGGTGGTGCTCGAGCAGCAGAAAATGGGCACTGAAAGGAATTTACTGCAGCATGCATTGAAGCAAACATTTGCAGGATTGATGGAAGCCAACGGGATCGAACGCAAGGCCGCGCCCTTATCAAAACTGTGCATTGGTCTGGAATGCGGAGGCTCGGATGGCTTTTCGGGCATATCGGCCAACCCGGCGCTGGGCTATGTTTCCGACCTGGTAGTATCCATGGGTGGATCAGTGATCCTTTCCGAATTCCCGGAACTCTGCGGGGTAGAGCAGGAGCTGAGTGATCGCTGTATAGATGAGCAAACCGCCAAACGCTTTATGGACCTGATGATCACCTACAATGCCAAAGCCGAAAAGGACGGCTCTGGATTTTATGCCAATCCGTCCTATGGTAATATTAAGGACGGATTGATTACCGATGCCATTAAATCGGCAGGAGCAGCAAAAAAAGGTGGAACATCGCCTGTTGCCGACGTACTTGATTATCCGGAAAAAGTAACCAAAAGTGGGTTGAACCTGTTATGCACACCCGGCAGCGACGTGGAAAGTACAACTGCCGAAGTCGGCTGCGGAGCGAACGTTGTATTGTTCACTACCGGCTTGGGCACGCCCACAGGGAATCCTGTAGCCCCGGTGATCAAATTATCAACCAATACTGTTACCTACAGCAAAATGCCCGATATCATTGACATCAACTGCGGTACCATCATTGAAGGCACCGAGACCATCAAACAGGCTGGTGAACGAATTCTGGAGTACGTGATCAGCGTAGCCAGTGGCCAGCAGCAACCAAAATCGGTGCAGTTGGAACAGGATGATTTTATACCCTGGAAACGGGGGGTATCATTATAAAAATATTCAGTATTGAAGATTGAAATGTATGTGCAGGAAGGTGATTTCGCAATAAAAATTAGAAATCCGCAGCAGGTAATTCTAGGAAGTAATTTATGTTCAGCCTAAAAAATAAATCAGCAGTAATAACAGGTGGCGGCAGCGGCATAGGCAAAGCAATCAGCGTGCTTTTTGCAGCGCAGGGGGCCCACGTGCACATCATCGAACTGGATGAGAAAGCAGCGTCTTCCACTGTCGAAGAGATTCAGCAGACCGGAGGCATTGCTTTTAGCCATGTCTGTGATGTTAGTGATCAAAGGCAGGTGGTAAAAGTATTTAATTCCATCGCGCGCGTTGATATTTTGGTGAATAATGCAGGCATAGCGCACATCGGAGCCGCAGCCTCCACCAGTGAGGTTGATTTTGATCGAGTGATGAATGTTAACGTAAAGGGAGCCTATAACTGCCTTTTTGCGGCAATTCCCTTGATGCAGCGGGCAGGCGGTGGCGTGATCCTGAACACTGCATCGATAGCTGCCAGTGTCGGGCTGGTCGACCGTTTTGCTTATTCTGCCAGCAAAGGCGCCATCTTTGCCATGACTTTGTCCGTTGCCCGCGATTACCTGCATGATAATATCCGCTGCAACAGCATGTCACCTGCCCGGGTACACACACCTTTTGTAGATGGTTTTATCGCCAAAAACTACCCGGACAATCAGCAGGAGATTTTTGATAAGTTATCAAAAAGTCAGCCTATAGGCCGTATGGGTAAACCAGAGGAAGTGGCTGCGCTGGCATTGTATCTATGCTCGGATGAGGCCGGGTTTATTACCGGTTGCGATTACCCCATCGATGGCGGATTTATAAAAATTAATACCTGATATCAATGAAAAGAAAACTGTTACTCATTTATCTATGTCTGGCAGCTGTTACGGCGAAATCGCAGGAAAATCAGTCAGGCCTGCTCAAATCATACGAGCCGACGGCCGAAAACCTGGCCTCGCGCAAGGATTTCCAGGATATGAAGTTCGGCATGTTTATTCATTGGGGTATCTACAGCGAGCTCGGTGCGGGTGAATGGGTGATGCACGAACGCAAGATCCCTTATGATAATTACCGTCGCCTGGCGGCATTTTTTCGTCCTGAAGACTTTAACGCAAAACAGTGGGTGGCGCTGGCCAAGGCGGCCGGAATGAAATACATTACCATAACTTCGCGCCACCATGATGGGTTCAGCATGTTCGCTACCAAAGCCAGCCCCTATAATATCGTAGATGCCACGCCCTATCATAAAGACCCCCTTATGGAACTGGCTGAAGAATGTAAAAAGGAAGGCATAGAGCTGCATTTTTATTATTCACTCCTCGATTGGGGCAGGTCCGACTATGGCTTCGGCGAGGCTATTGTGAACGGCAGACCGGAGAAGGCAGACTGGGATAGCTATATCAATTTTATGAAGACGCAGTTAACTGAGCTGATAACCAAATACCCGGCTGTAAAAGGGATCTGGTTTGACGGGCAATGGGAGCGCCGCAATGTCAACTGGCATTTTGACGAAATATACCCCCTGATCCATCACTTGAACTCAGCGGTGCTAATTGGCAATAATCACCACCTGGCGCCTCTTTTAGGCGAGGATTTTCAGATGTTCGAGAAAGATCTGCCCGGTGGAAATACGACCGGCTTTAGCGGGGAATCAAGAATAGGCCAGCTACCACTGGAAACCTGCGAGACGATCAACGATAGCTGGGGCTTTAATATTAACGACAGGAATTATAAATCGGTAAAGCAGATTGTGCATTACCTGGTTGGCGCGGCCGGTCGCAATGCCAATTTCCTGCTCAATATAGGTCCGATGCCGAATGGAAAGATACAACCGGAATTTATCGATACACTGACTAAGGTCGGCGAATGGATGAAAAAAAATGGCGAAAGCCTTTATGGTACACGTGGCAATGTGGCAGCGCCGCAGGACTGGGGCGTAGTTACAGCAAAGGAGAATATGCTTTACGCACATGTCCTTTCCGCGCCTTCGCAGGATTATATATTTATACCCTCGCTAAAGCAGAAAATTACGAAGGTTAGCACTTTGGCCGGAGGAAAAACGCTTAAATTCAAACAACAAACCGAGGGCGTTTTCGTATATGTAAAAGGCATCGAAACGGATCCCTATGACACCATTTTAAAACTAAGCACCAACTAAACAAAGCATGTCAACGGAGGCCGTCTAATTATGAAGGTCAGGCCCGGAGCCCCTGGCACCTTTAACTAAGGGGAAGGATGGCGATGCTCCCTGGCATATTTTGATACTATAAATCCACCACTATGAAACTGATCCGATTTGGCCAGGCCGGCAAGGAAAAAACAGGCATATTAATTAACGATAAACGTTATGATACCTCTGCTTTTGGCGAAGACTACAATGAGCAATTTTTCGAGACTGGTGGCTTAGAACGCCTGTCTGATTTTGTAAACGAAAATCAACTGCCCGAAGTGGGTGATGATGTTCGTCTGGGATGTCCCGTTGGCCGACCGTCAAAAATTGTTTGCATCGGTTTAAATTATGTCGATCATGCCCGTGAAACCAATGCCACCCCGCCCTCCGAACCGGTGATCTTTATGAAATCGACTACCGCGATTATTGGACCAAACGATAATATTGTAATTCCAAAAAATTCGGCAAAAACGGATTGGGAGGTAGAACTGGCGATCGTCATAGGCAAAAAGGCCAGCTATGTGGACCAGGTTGAGGCGATGAATTATGTGGCCGGTTATGTGCTGCATAACGACGTGTCTGAACGAGAGTTTCAGATAGAGCGCAGCGGTACCTGGGATAAGGGAAAAGGCTGTGATACTTTTGCTCCGATCGGCCCGTTTCTGGCCACGCCTGATGAGATCAGCGACCCCCATAAACTACGCTTGTGGCTCAAAGTGAACGGGAAAACCATGCAGGACGGTACAACGGAAAATTTCATTTTTAACATACCCTACCTTGTGGCCTATACCAGTCAGTTTATGACATTGCTGCCGGGCGACATTATTTCAACAGGTACTCCTGCTGGCGTTGGATTGGGGATGAAACCCAATGTATATCTCAAGCCCGGTGATGTAATCGAACTGGGAATTGACGGTTTGGGCAGTGCAACGCAAAAACTGGTAGCCTATGCTAAAAATTGATGCCCATCAGCATTTCTGGAAGTTTAACCCGGTAAGGGATAACTGGATCACCGAAGATATGTCGGTTATTGCAAAGGATTTTTTACCGGCGGATCTGGTGCCCCTGTTACAGCGCAAAGAGATAGACGGAACCGTATTGGTTCAAACCTGCCATACGGAGGAGGATAACCGGTTCATGCTCGGCCTGGCTGCAGAAAATAGTTTTATCAAAGGCATTGTGGGCTGGGTAAATTTCCAATCATTCAATGTGGAAGAAAAGTTGAAATTTTATCATGACCAGGAGCCAAAAATGAAAGGTTTCCGTCATGGACTGCAGTCCGAACCGGATGATCAGCTGATGTTGTGGGAGCCTTTCAAAAAGGGCATTGCACTATTGCACAAGTACAATTTTACTTATGATCTGTTGATCTACCCGCGGCATCTGAAATATGCCAAAATTTTGGCCTCTGAATTTCCCGATCAGAAATTTGTACTCGACCATATGGCAAAACCGCAAATAAAAACAAAGGAGATAGATGAGTGGAAACGTGACATTCAGGCCATAGCGACCCATCAGAATGTGTATTGCAAAGTATCAGGAATGCTAACAGAGGCGGAATGGCATGGTTGGCGAACGGCTGATTTTACGCCCTACCTGGATACTGTTTTTCGGGCTTTTGGCAGTAATCGGGTAATGTATGGCTCCGATTGGCCGGTTTGCAAACTGGCAGGCGGGTATAATCGGGTGCTGGAGATACTAGACATATATACATCAAGACTATCCCACATGGAACAGGCTAAGTTTTTTGGCGGGAATGCTGTCGAATTTTATAATTTGGATGTTTAATCAAGGGAAGCAGTCGGACAGGCGGCAGGGACGCCACAATGATTTAAATTGAAACCATGGATCTTCAACTCAAAGACAAGGTTATTATAGTCAGTGGCGGTGCCAAAGGTATCGGCCAGGGCATTGTCCGGGTATTGGCAGCTGAAGGCGCCATTCCGGTAATCATTGGCCGAAGTGAACAGGATAACTTAAAGGTTGTTTCCGAGCTCGGTGGCAATGCATCCCAGTTTGTTGCCGAACTGACCGATCCTGATCAATGCGGAATTCGGTAAATGCTGTTGTGGAAAAATATGGCCGCATTGACGGACTGGTGAATAATGCCGGCGTAAACGATGGGGTAGGCCTGGAAAAAGGCAATTACCAGCAGTTTATGGCCTCGCTGCATAAAAACCTGGTACATTATTATCTGCTGGCACATCATGCCTTACCCGAACTGAAAAAAAGTAAAGGCGCTATTGTAAATATCGGCTCAAAAACTGCAGAAACAGGACAGGGAAATACGTCGGCCTATGCAGCTTCAAACGGCGGACGGAATGCCCTCACCCGTGAATGGGCCGTTGAATTGCTGCCCTACGGCATACGGGTAAATGCTGTCATTGTAGCCGAATGCTGGACACCTTTATATGAGAACTGGATAAAAACTTTACCCAACCCGGATGAAAAGTTAAAATCCATCATATCAAAAATACCCCTGGAGCAACGTATGACCACTGCAGAGGAAATAGCCAATATGGTGGTGTTCCTGCTATCAGAGCGATCAAGTCACACCACCGGGCAATTGATCCACGTGGATGGCGGCTATGTGCATTTGGACAGAGCTATAGGTTAGACGGATTAACTTATTGTCTTAAGGTGTTGGATATTAATTTTCAGCAGGTACATAATGCCTTTTCCGTTTAAATTAATGAATTTGTATTGTGCTTAAAAATGTTTAGCCCGGTCAGTATTTTCTACAAGTCAGGACACAGGAAAAAACAATGAAAGATAAAAAACTGCGCAGCAGCGAATGGTTTGCCCGGACAGGCAAAGACGGATTCATCTACCGCTCCTGGATGAAAAATCAGGGCATTCCTGCGCATGAATTTAAGGGCAAACCTGTCATCGGTATCTGCAATACCTGGTCGGAGCTGACACCCTGTAACGCACATTTTCGTGAGCTGGCCGAATCGGTTAAGCATGGTATTTATGAGGCGGGAGGTTTTCCGGTGGAATTCCCGGTTATGTCATTGGGCGAAACGCTTATCAAACCCACTGCCATGCTGTACCGTAACCTGGTAAGCATGGATGTAGAGGAATCCATTCGCGCTAATCCCCTGGATGGCGTGGTTCTGCTTTGCGGTTGCGATAAAACTACTCCGGCGCTGATCATGGGCGCATGCAGTGTAGATATTCCTACCATCGTCGTTTCTGGCGGCGCGATGCTGACGGGCAAATACCAGGGACATGATATTGCTACATCGGATGTGTGGCGGTTTTCAGAAGCTCAGCGCGCGGGCCATATGTCTGAAGAAGGAAATGAACGTCGCCGAAGCTTGCATGTCTCGCAGCCGGGGGCATTGCGCAGTAATGGGCACAGCCTCGACGATGGCCGTTATGGCCGAAGCTTTAGGGCTTACTTTACCTGACAATGCGGCTATTCCGGCCGCAGACTCACGCCGGAAAGTTTTGGCGCATCTGTCGGGCATGCGCATTGTGGACATGGTCAAGGAGGACCTGAAGCTATCCGATGTGCTCACTCCCAAGGCCTTTAAAAATGCAATCATTACCAACGCAGCAATAGGCGGTTCTACCAATTTTATTATTCACCTGCTGGCCATAGCCGGCCGCATTGGTGTCGACCTGGCGATCGATGACTTTGACACCGCTGCGCAAAATATCCCGCTGCTTGCCAATTTGCAGCCATCTGGCAAATACTTTATGGAGGACCTGTATTATGCAGGCGGAATCCCTGCAGTGATGAAGGAGCTCGATAGGGTGCTACATCGGGATGCCTTAACTGTAACCGGCAAACCGATAGTGGGGCATTACCAAAACAGCAGCTGCTATAATCGCGATGTGATTGCCCAGATTGACGAGCCATTCAATACCCTGGCTGGAATCAGTGTGCTCAAAGGTAATTTGTGTCCGGGTGGTGCAGTAATGAAGCCTTCGGCTGCCAGTCCTGCACTCATGCAGCACACCGGCAGGGCGATTGTTTTTGATAATATTGAGGATTATAAAAGCCGTGTGGACGACCCCGGATTGGATATTGACGAGAACTGCGTGATGGTTCTGAAAAATGTCGGACCAAAAGGGTATCCCGGCATGCCCGAGGTGGGCAACATGGCTATCCCTAAAAAGCTGCTCGAAAAGGGGATAACTGATATGGTGAGGATTTCTGACGGAAGGATGAGCGGCACAGGATTTGGTACTGTGGTATTGCATGTATCGCCGGAAGCATCGATGGGAGGAACTTTCGCAGTGTTGCAGGACGGAGATATTATTGAGCTGGATCACGCGAATAGATCGCTCAGTGTGCGACTTTCAGAAAAAGAAGTCGCTGAAAGAACAAGGATTTTGAAACTGAATACTGATTATGCAACACGGGGTTATGTATACCTGTACCAGCAGCATGTGGAGCAGGCACATTTAGGCGCTGACCTCGACTTTCTGAAAGGCGGCAGCGGCAGCGAGATTCATAAGGATTCACATTGAAGGGGTGGGACCATTTGGCCTGCATAAGGGAACATAAATACTGATATATGACAGACGAGAGATTCACTAACCAGGTAGCCGTTATTACCGGAGCCGGACAGGGTATTGGCTTTGAAATCGCCCGGCAGATGGCAATGGGCGGTGCAGCAGTGTTGCTGAATGATATTGATGAGCAGCTTGCACAAAGAGCCGCCGCTGTGATTACCGCCATGGGCGGCAAATGTCACCCGATGGCTGGTGATGCGGCCGACATTGATTTTATCCAGCAAATGGTTGACCAGGCCGTTCGGAAATTTGGTTTTCTGTCGATCGTTATTGCCAATGCCGGCATAACATCTTATGGTGAATTCTTGAGTTTCGAGCCCCAGGCGCTCCAGAACGTCATTAACCTTAACCTGTTCGGCAGCTTCTTTTTAGCGCAGAAGGCGGCTCTGCAAATGAAAAAGCAAGGCAGCGGGGGAAGTATTTTATTGATGTCTTCTGCCACCGCTCACCAGGCGCACAAAAATCTGGTTGCCTATGGGATGACCAAAGCGGGTCTGGAGATGCTGGCAAAAGGACTTGTTGTAGAACTATCCCCTTTAAATATTTCGATCAATACCGTGGCGCCCGGTGCAACGCTTACCGAACGTACCATGCAGGATGGTGATTATGAACAAACCTGGTCACGCATTACGCCCATGGGACGCCCTGCCAGCGTCGAGGATGTCTCCAATGCGGTTTTGTTTTTCGTGTTGCCGGAGTCCAGGCATATCACCGGTCAAAGCCTGCTCGTGGACGGCGGCTGGACAGCCACAAGCCAATCGCCCTATTAATAGGGCTTATCGGCTAATCGGCGATCAGGCTGTTTAGTTTCCCTGAGCGATCGCGGAAACAATAAGCGCTAATTGTAGCTCGAGGCAACCGTTCAACCATTTTGTCCGTAATTTCCATAAAAGCTGTTGTCAGACGATTGATGCATTTTTTATCGGATATTTTAAATATTCTGGATCAAAAGGAGCGAGGAAAATTTTTTCTGTTCGTCTTTTTGGACGTACTTATTAGTGCGCTTGATATTGCTTTCCTTGCCCTTACCCTCCTGGTCGTCAATTTCTATATTAAGGATTCTGCAGTACCTGCCCACTGGTTGCCCCATGTGCTAACCGGTCAGGGCACGATCTCATTGATCGCTGTATTTTTTATACTGTTCGGTATAAAAAATATTGTCGCCTACCTGGTATCGGCCTCCAGATTTCGTTTTATTTACGGAGTCGCTTCCAGATTGTCTGATCGTAACATTCGTCAATATCTTAAATCGGATTATATCCGCTTTGTAAATATCGATTCGGCTGTCCAGATTCGCAGGGTCAGTCAGCAGCCTATCGAATTCAGCAATTATATATTGACCAATCTGCAGCAGATCATCTCTCAAAGTGTATTGGTACTGTTCACCATTGTTGCCATCATCTGGTATCACGCCAGCTTGTTTTTGCTTTTATTTACCTTGCTGATGCCCGGAGTTGTGCTTTTGGGCTGGCTTGTTAAGCGTCGCCTGAGAGATGTTCGTCAGCATATAAAACATACCAGCGCCGAGAGTTTAAAAACACTCCGTGAAGCTTTGTCCGGCTATATTGAAAGCAATATCTATGGCAAGGAGGATTTCCTTGTCAGTCGTTACCTTCAGCAGCAACGGCTTATGAACCAGTATATCTGCACCCAGCAATCCCTTCAATCATTGCCCTCCCGGCTCATTGAAATATTTGCCATCCTCGGGTTTTTTATACTTATCGTGATCAATAAACTTTCGGTTAATAAGACGGCTGTCGACCTGCTGACCATTGGCGTATTTATGGCCGCTGCTTACAAGGTCATTCCCGGAGTGGTGAAGATACTGAACAGCGCTGGACAAATGAAAACCTACGAGTTTACCGTGAATGACCTGGCGGCAGATCGTAACAGGATCACAAAAATGGAGCATGCGCCTGATCCTATCCGCGCCATCCGGCTGGAAAAGATTCATTTCAGATACAACGGGCATCCTGTTTTAGACGGTACCAGTTTGGAGGTATTACCGGGAGATTTTATCGGTATATCTGCCAGTTCAGGTCGCGGGAAGACAACGTTGATGCATATTCTGCTCGGTTTTATCGAGCAGGAGGAGGGCGCCATCAGTATCAATTATAAAATTAAGACAGCGAGCGAACGGCAGGGTTTTCATCAGCGGATTTCCTATATCAAGCAGCAGCCCTTTTTGCTCCACGACACGTTAAGGAATAATATCACCCTGGAAGAAGCGGGCTGTGATGAAGAAAAATTGAAACATGCGATAGAATTTTGCGGACTTGGCACCTTATTACAGCAGCATAGCCAGGGCGACGGACTTGTCGTCTCGGAAAGTGGCAAAAACCTGAGCGGGGGGCAGCGCCAAAGGCTGATGCTGGCCAGGGCCATATATCATGATTTTGATTTGCTGATCATGGACGAGCCATTCGGCGAGATCGACCAATCCTCGGAAGAGGATATTTTGAAACGCCTGATTTTGCTGGCCGCCGGGGGCAAAATGATCATTTTCATAACGCATAACAAAGCAGGCCTTTCATTCTGCAATAAAACGGTATCGCTCGATGATTGAACGAGAGAAAACATTGGTGATATTAAGCCCGGGCTTTCCCAAGGATGAGACTGACACTACCTGCGTACCTTCATTGCATGTGTTTGTACGCAATCTGAAACTGCAATTTCCTTCAGTTCATATCGTTGTAGTGGCATTTGAGTACCCTTTTGTTTCTGCCAAATATCAATGGAACGGTATTGATGTGATCGCGTTTGGAGGTTGGAACAAAGGCAAACTGATGCGCATTGTCATCTGGGCCCGAATCTGGCAAACGCTGGTGAACTTAAACAAACGGTATCAGCTGATTGGTTTGCTGAGTTTCTGGATGAATGGATGTGCTTTTTTAGCAAGTGCATTTGCCAGGAATAAGGATTTGAAACATTATTGCTGGATATTGGGCCAGGATGCACGGCCGGGCAATAAATATTTTAAATGGACCAAACCGAAAACAGAAGAGCTTTTGGCCTTGTCAGATTTTATTGCCAGAGAAGTCGCCAAGAATTACAAGGTACGGCCCGCGCAAATTATTCCGCTGGGAATTGATCCTTCATTGTTCGGAACTTCCCCGGCTAGAAGGGATATTGATCTTTTAGGAGCGGGTTCGCTAATACCGCTAAAGCAATTTCCGATATTGGTTAATACCGTGCTCAACCTGCGGATGCATTTCCCGAATATAAAGGCGGTCATTTGCGGGGAAGGTCCTGAGCGCGCAATACTGGATATCATGATAAAAAAGCTTAACCTTTCTGATAATATAGAATTAACCGGGGAGTTATCGCATGTTTCAACCCTGGCGATGATGCAAAGGACAAAAATATTCGTGCATCCTTCACTATATGAGGGGTTTGGCGTAGTATGTCTCGAAGCGCTGCATGCCGGTGCCCAAGTGGTAAGCTTTGTTCATCCTATGGATACTCCCATACGGAACTGGCACTTTGTTAAAAACCAAAATGAAATGCGGGCACTCGTTAAAAGGATGCTGGAAAATCATACCACCGAACACGGATCCTCATCGCCTTATTTGGTAGCAGATACGTGCAGACAGATAATGGCCTTGTATATTTAGTTTATCATGATTAGAGCGAGGATGCAACTTGTTGTATTCCGCGGGCGATTGCATCAAATGAAAGGTTCGACTTGAAATAAGCCAGCGAGCGCTGTTGTTTTTCCACGATATCGATTTCTTGCGCCTGATGAAGTGCCGATAGCAGGGCGGGTTCATCTCCAGGGGGGAATAGCAGACCGCAATTACCACCATCAGTTATCATTCTGAAGGACGCGATATCGGTTACGATGGGCATGCAACCGCAGGACATTGCCTCACAAACGGCCGTACCGCTTCCCTCGTAATGTGATCCTGAAAGAATAATGTCCGCACTATTAAACCAATACTGAAGATTCAGATGGGGAACTGCACCCACGAGCACTACCGCATCTTTTTGCGCTGAATTACTGAGTAGCTCCTGTAATTCATTCAACAATTCTTCTGTATGATAGATCATATAAAGCCTTGCTGAAGGGTAAGCAGCAGCAAATTGCAAAAAAGAATTTGCCACAGTAAGAGGGTCTTTATTGGCGTTGAGACGGCCCACCCATAAAAAAACCTGTGAGCCCAGTACACCTGTTTTAGTTCTTGCGGCAGACCTGTCCATAGGCGAAAATACAGAAGATACCTCCATCACTTCATGGATTTTCGCCGATGAGGACAGGTTACCTGATTTCACCCACTCAGCTCCCAGTTCGTGGGAGGCAAACAGATACGCATCAATACATCGGTCAGACAGTTTCTGCAGATACATTTTTATCCCCTTAAAAGGTTTTTCTGCATGATTTTGTGCAATGATTCTAACTTTATGCCCCAGCATTAAGCGTAATTGGATCGTCTGCAAAGGATAGTGCAATCCGCTTATGACGACAATATCCGGGTTTAAACAGCTAACAAAGCGATTTAACCGGAATGGGAAGTGCGTTTTCTTATTTGGGAAATTTGTAAAACAATAGCGCACGCCATTATGAATGTAATAACCGTCATAGCCGATCTGTTCAACCCGGGTAACGGTCTGCGATTTACCCAGACACTCCAGTGACCCGATATAGGCTTTTATCCGGCTGATCCAGGCCTGCGGTGAATTGTAATCTGGTGAATAATTATAACTGACGAAAACAAAATTCATAACAACAACAAGTTACAATATTTCAACGTCAATAAGTACTGGCCGGCAAGGGGATTTATTGAGGTTTAATTTGTACTTTTATGTATTAATCTAGCAATTTATGCCTTCTGCAACTATCAATGAACGACCAGAAGCAAATGGGAAAAACATCGCATTTTATAATGAAATAGCAGATCAATATGATATCATCTTAGACCAGGACAATTCAAATGAAATTGTCAGAGAAAGAGTTAAAGAAAAATTTCTGGGTACTGTTGCCGGAGGATTGGTGCTTGATTTTGGCGGGGGAACAGGACGCGACCTTGACTGGCTGATAAAGAAATACCAGGTTGTTTTCTGTGAACCATCCGAAGGCATGCGGCAAAAGGCCATTGACCGCTATAGCGATGAACCCTTAAATAAAAACCTCACCTTTCTTAAAAAGGATCAGGTGGATTTTGCCACCTGGGCCAGCCAGGTACCTTTCAGCCCCAAAGCGGACGCCATACTCTCTGATTTTGCAGTGATCAATTGCATCGCAGGCATTGATCTGTTATTTGAGAACCTGGCATACGTCTTAAAACCCGGGGGGGACCTTGTCGCCCTGGTGCTCAGCCACGATTACAAAAAAAAATGGCGCTGGAAACTGCGTGAATTTCTCAGATCGGTCGTTTCAGGCCGTCCTGTCATTAAAAATATTCAATATAAGCAGCATCGGCAGACTGTTTATTTTCATTCACGTGATCAGATAAAAAAGGCATCGGCTGCCTATTTCGAAATGCGCAGTACAGAAGCTGTTTTTGAATTTTCACTGATTCACCTGGTTAGAAAATGAATAGTTTGCTCAGGAAGCTGATATTTGGAGATGCCGGAATCCGGGAGTACGCGACCATTACAATTGCCGGCGATATAAACGAAAGGGTTTTTCTTAAAACCGGTACTGAAAAGCATGATATCTCTTCGGTTCACTGGTTGCTTTGCCTTGATCCGATCGTTTTTGGTATCTGGTTCGACAATGAAAATGGTACGGCCGCCGGCCAGGTACAGCTTGAGTTTAAAATGCAATTCATCTGGTCGGCTGTAAATGCGGCCGGGGAAAAAAAGGAACATGTCCTGGCGGATATTACATTGGACTTTTTTGACAGGATCACAGACAGAGCCGGGGTACTGTTGCTTTTAAAGCTAAAAAAAACCAGAATTTACCATATCAGTTTCATCCGCGCACGTTTAATCTTCTTAAAGTACTATAAAAAGCCTCAATTATCGTTTGCCAAGTTAAAATCCTTTGTTTCAGCCTATAGTTATCCCAGAAGAGTCAGGGTCATTTCATTCAAACAGGACGCGTATTACAATATTTTTCCGATGGATCTTTTAGGCGATATCCGGCCACACAATAAATATGTTTTTGGATTAAGGCACACCAATGTTGCGCTTTCCAAAATTATAGCCTCAAAAAAAATAGTAGTTTCTGAAGTGTCGTATAAGTATAAGGACATCATTTACAAACTTGGATCTCATCATAGCGCAGCGCCGCCGGCGGTCGGGGAGCTACCTTTTCGGGTAATAAGTACGAGGAATCTTGGTTTTTATGTTCCGGAATGGGTAGACAGTTACAAAGAAATCAGGATTGTAAAAACGATAAACCTGGGTAGCCATATGCTGCTATGGGGAGAAGTTGAGGATGAATGTCTATTAAGCACTTCTGCAGGACACCTGTATCATATTCATTATTTGCTTTACCTTTTTCAGAAAAGAAAACTTTTAGCCTATCCTGCTGTGTGACGTTTTGGAGTTCACTCAGAAGGTGTCCACATCGGCATAGGTAAATTTAATCGCATCAAGCGGTATGCGGGCACCCAGGTCCTTGAACAAAACATAGAACGAGGGCACTGCGTCATAGCGTGAGGAGAATAGGGCAGACAGCCTTGTCTGGTGGCTGGTATGGAACTGGATCCTTTTGAGGCCGAGTTTCAGCGCTATTTTTTTTACTTCGGACATCATTTGATCAAATTCGTCTTCGCGGCAATTAATATCACCTATAATAAGTCCATTTTTAATCTTTATCCATAATAAGGCGTCGCCAACCCGGATCACCTGTGTATCATGATAGCTTTTGTAGTTAAGATAATGGGCATTACGGTTCACCCCGGCAAAACCATCTTTAAATGATGAATTTTCGATTCCCTTGCGTGGCACCAGGTAATCTTTCAGTATATACTCCTGGTATCTTTCGTAGGCATTGGACAGAAAGGGGATTTTCCTTACGATGCCCTCTATGGGGACAAAACCGGTTGGGATATCGTAAAAATCCAAAGTTTCGGTCATTTGCCATTTTAGCCTGACCAGAAAACCATGCAGCGAATTCTGATTTGGAAAGCCAAAGACTATACTGATCCCTTCTTCGCGGCAAAGATCGAAAGTAAGATTGGCCAGCTGTACAAAAATGCCCTTGAACTGATGCTTGGGGTGAGTCATGGTATCTGCCGATTGGGCAGCCAGATATAACTGATCCGAATGGCGGATGAAGCAAGGAATGACCCCATAGAATGCGATCGGTTTTCGGTGTTCATCAAATGCGATATATCCTATATATTCAACGCCCGTATAAGCAGTGTCGTATTTTTTTGTGTAATAATCCTCTGCATTAAAGCGGCCGTAGACGTCGTGGTATAACTGATTGAGCACGCCAATGTTTTTTTTACTCAGCCGTTCAATATGATACCCTTTTTTTTGTATACTCTCAGTCATATCTCCGGTTTATTGTCGCGCGCATTTGGTTGGGGGTACTAATCAGCGGGTTAACCGTGAACCTTTCTTTCATAGCCGTATCAGCATGATCCTCATCATAATGAAAATCCATGCACAGTAATTGCCTGTAGCCAGCATTTTTGGCAGCGGCAACTACCTGTCGGGTGTAAGTACCATATGGAAATGCCAGGCTGTTCACTGGGCTGCCGGTTATGTTTTCTAGATATTGCTTACAACGCGTCATTTCGCTGGCGGCATCACTGATATTGATACGCGCCAAGTCGTTATGGTAATAGCCATGGGCACCGATGCTGGCAAAAGGCGACAACGATAGTTCTTTGATCTGCCCGGTGGTCATTTGCAGCCAGTATTCTTCGTCGCGGGGTTTGGTCTCTCTGTATGGTACAAGCGGATATAGGAGATTCATCATCTCAGATTTGATCTCAAAACCTCCCGACCGAAGTGTTTCTGTCATACTTGTACCGCTTTTCACAGATGTATATTTATTAAAGGGACCCTTGTAAAATTGTTCATTTTTGTAAACAAGCTGAGGGGGGCCGTACCTGCCTACAATGTTCAGAAAGTCGTTCCACAATATATCGTAGCCAGCTTCCCTTATAGCTGTAACAAAAAAAGTGGCAGGAAGTTGATATTTGTGTAATAAAGATAATACATACTTGTAGTTATTCGCATACCCGTCATCAAAAGTGAGGCAGATATTGAATTTATCGTCACTTAACTTCCCCTCGTAATAATCATCCAGAGACAGCACATTAAAGTACTTTTTATAGAATTGCAGATGATGCTCAAAGGTTTTGAGCCTTAAAAAGATGGGGTTAAATCGTGTATGGTCTTTCAGACAGATACCATGATAGATCAGAATCCTGCTTCCCCTTGCCGTATGGTAAAGATCATCATCCCACCGGGTGAAATGAGCAAAATCTCTGCCGAGGTATCTGGCCTCTCTGGAAAGTTTTGAGTGGATGGTTCGCAGAAGACTCATGATCTTAATAGCATTGTCACCAAAAATAATTATAATGCCGGAAAAGAGACCCCGGGGTAGTGCTGCTTTATTTTTAACATCAGCTGGGGTAAATCGCCCTGTACATACTTGCCTGCTCCATTCACTTCGATTCTGCTATATTCTTTGCTGTTGAGTGCATTGAGCTGGGGTAGTATCTGCTCATCAAACAAGCGAATATGGCCATTATGAATCACCAGCAACAGGTCAGCCGGATCAGTGGAAAAAAAGGCATCGGCTTCATTTTGTGCTGATTTTGCCTTCGCCACGACCAGGTCAGCATCCTTGCCATCGCTAATTTCACCGCAAGCCAGTTCCCATGTTCTTGCGGCGTTTACCGTGAGCGTATCAAGGAGCTCCCGGTCGGTCAAAAATCTCGTTTTTCGCGCAAGTCTTATATGGTCCCAAATATTCCAGTTGCCGGTTAGCGTTGAATCGGTCCCAAACAGAATACAGCTGTGGTTTTTCAGACGCCTGACCGGGGCGGTCTGATCCAGCAAAAAATAATTGGATTCGGGGCACCAGACCAAAGCTTTAAATGATTTTGCCTGCGTTTCGTTCATGGCTACGCCGTGCACTGCAATCAGCGGCCGTTTTAAAAGGTTCCAGCTGATCAGTTGATTAATCTCATGAGAGGATGCCCTGTCGATACCCTCGCCGCAGTGGATAACTGCCTTGAGTTTTCTTTTTATCGGGCTGTTGAGCGCTAAACGCCAGTATTTGCCAAATCCCACCGAATGGATACATTGGCAATCCTGATAAACGCTGATTAGCGGGGAGACCAGGCTGAGCTTTTTTCCATGGTTTACCACGGTTGTGACACCGCATAGTAGATTTTTGTACATGCCCCATTCTTCCCGTAAGGATTCGGGTACAGCCAATACGTTTTTGATCTCATCTTTATAATGACGGTGGATATATCGTCCCCACTCCGTATAGCTTGCATAGGTGCGGGACCCCAGTGCAGGAAACAAATTAAAGTCAAGATGATCGTGGGAATTAATCAGCCCCGGGAAAACGACCGCATGCTCAAAGTTAACTACGGGCTCGGCTGTTTCATCCTGAGGATCTCCCGGTAAAAGCTGCGCTATTTTACCATCTCTGACCCTGATGTTTACCATCTTGCCGGATAATGCAACTTTTAAATTATTCAGGACCATTGGCGCGCTTTAAATGAATTCCATAGATTACCGGAAAGTCCTTGAACTGTTCGTAGGTCTTCAGCGCGTTTTGCTGCGCATAATAATGCTTCACCTGTTCGTCGATAGTTACCTCCTGTTCAGTAATAACGCGAAAGCCGCATCCGGCCAGGTGCCGTTTTATGCCATTAATAGGATGAACAAAATTCTTTACCGCGATCTGCTTATTATGGTGTGAGAATGTTCTTTTACCGCCAAAGGCTAACAAGGTGGGGTGAAAATCAGTAATGATAATATCTGCAACAGGTTTTAACATTCTCGACCAGGCGGCAAGGGCCGTCTCCAGGTTTTCAATATGGGCGATCGTGAGCGTTGACAGGATGGTATCAAAAGATCCGCTTTCCACTTCTGAAAATACGTCGTCCGTAATTTTATGTGTATTTGTCGCGGGGAATTTTTCCTTTAGTTTCTTTAGCATTCCTTCTGATACATCAAAGCCTGTTAATCCCAGGGGCTGCATCTGAAAAATTCTGCCCCAGTGCCTTCCCGTACCGCATCCGATATCGGCTACTGCTTTGTTTTCAATGAGCTCCCTGTAAGCCAGTCTTTCAAACAGGAGTTCATCCAGGTCAAGCATTAGATTGCCCGGCTGCCGGTCGTAGTTCTCCGCCCAGATATCGTAGGCTTCAGCCGGATCTTTCTCAGTTGCGGCGCGCTCGAGAAAATGATATTTAATATAATTCTTTATGGTTGAGATCACCCTGTTTACCTCTTTGGTATCCTAGTTACGGCAGGATTCTGGTAATGGTTGCCAGTAGCAATTATTTTCAGCGCCGAGGCAACCAAGCATCATTTTGTTTCGTAGCTCTAAATAGGTAATTAATGAGCTAGTTGAATGGTTGAGTTTGGTAATATAGCGGCGGGTCGCTGATCTGCCGCTATTTATCCTGCCTGGCAGCCAAAAGATTGACAATATGAGTAAGATACTATTATTTAATCCCAAAAGCGCGGTTGCAAAACACCGGATCCCCAATTCTTTAATGAATATTGCGGCGTCGGTAGAAGGAAAATATGATTGGGTAATAGTTGACGGAAATTGTGAGGCTGACCCTTTGGAAAAGATTAAAAGTTACCTGGACACAGGTGAGTTTAAATACCTGGGGTTTACTGTAATGCCCGGCCCGCAATTAAAGCAGGCTATACCCATTTCAAAAGCGATCAAAGACCAGTACCCCCGAACGTTCATGATCTGGGGCGGTTATTTTCCGTCAACTCAGCCAAATGCGGTTCTGGGATCCGGCTACGTGGATTTTATCATCAATGGCCCCGGCGATCATGCATTCCCGCTGCTAATTGATGCGCTGGAAAACAATGCGCCGTATGAACTGATCAAAAATCTGATCTACAAGGCAAACGGCGACGTCATCATAAATGCCAAGGAGGATTTGATCGACCAAGAAATACTGCCGCCCTTGCCATATGATAAACTGGGAGGTTTTTATCCCATGGAAAAATATCTCGGGCGTACCTATCTCGGAGAACGGACGCTGGCTTACCATTCCAGTATAGGCTGTCCTTTCACTTGTTCATTTTGTGCCGTAGTGCCCATTTATCAGGCGCGCTGGAAAGCCAAATCGGCGCAAACGGTTTATAAGGACATCAAATACATCAAGGATAAATGGGGAGCAGATGCCATAGAGTTTCACGACAATAATTTCTTCGTGTCTGAAAAGCGCACGGTAGAGTTTGCCAAACTGATCAGACCAGAAAAAATGTCCTGGTGGGGCATGGCCCGCATCGATACCATGGATAAATTCAGCGATGCCTCGCTGGCCGCTGTGCGGGAGGGAGGCTGCAAGATCATTTTTTTTGGTGCCGAAAGTGGCAATAACCTGATCCTGGAACAACTCGATAAAGGCGGCACGCAAACCGGCGATCAGATCGTCCGCTTTGCCGAACGCCTGAAAAAATTTGATATCATACCCGAATATTCTTTTGTTTTAGGTACCCCGGCGCCAACAGCCAGGCAAGTACAGGAGCAGATCGATTTTGAGATCGACTTTATAAAGAAAGTAAAAGCAGTAAATCCCCGTACCGAAATCGTATTGTACACCTATAGTCCCGTACCCACCGAGGGTTCAGTTCTGTACAAACAGGTGCTAGAGGCGGGCTTTAAATATCCCCGCAATCTGGAAGATTGGATAAGTCCGGCCTGGGAGAATTTCGATATGCGCAAAAATCCGCTCACACCCTGGCTTACACCTGAAATGATCGACAAGATAAGAAATTTTGAAACGGTGCTTAACGGCGTTTACCCGACGGTAACCGATATCAGGTTAAATGAGCTGAAGCGACGGCTCTTAAAATCCGTGGCAAGCCTGCGTTACAAAATCGATGTATACAATTATCCGTACGAGATAAAGCTATTGCAAAAGGTGTGGCGATACCGTCAGCCCGAAATACAGGGTTTTTAATACAAAATCAAGTGAGTCTGAATGTGAAGCATATTGCAAAAAAAGCGAATCAAAACATGAAGCCGGATTTTGAGGATCTTTATGTTGCAGTACGGCAGCAGGAGAAAAGGATATACACGGATGAACAATTGCAGCTTTTGCCTGATATTGACCATATCTATTACGATGAATGGAAAATAAGGAAGCGGTCGAGCGAGAGGTTGATAACCTGCCTGGAGAAGAAACATAAGGAGTTGAAAATACTTGAGGTGGGCTGTGGTAACGGCTGGTTATCGGCGAAACTGGCAAATATTTTCCAGGCTAAGGTGACGGGAATGGATATTAATGAAGTTGAAATTGAGCAGGCAAAGCGTGTTTTTAAAAAAGACAATCTGGAGTTCATCTACGAAAGTTTTAGCGAGAATTCATTTGAAAGTGCGCAGTTTGATGTTATTGTTTTTGCAGCGTCGCTGCAATATTTCCCCTCCCTGGTCAATATATTAAAACAGGCGCTGGCTGCCTTGCGCAGCAATGGCGAATTGCATATCATAGATACCCCTTTATATACGCCGGCTGAAGCGGAGCAAGCCAGCAAGCGGAGTCGCCGTTACTATGCTGATCTGGGCATACCCGAGATGGCCGATCACTATTTCCATCACTCCCTGAGTGAGTTTTGGGGATTTAAATACGAAATATTGTTTAATCCATCAACCCTGTTTAACCGGCTGTTTAAAAAGGATCCGTTTTATTGGGTCAAAGTAAAAAAATAGAATATGACGCAATTGATGTCTATCAGTCAGATTTATAAGCGGTACCACACGCAAAAGACGCACCGTATCGCTGCTTTGCCTATTGTAATATTAATGCCGCACAGCGCCTGCAATTGCCGGTGTCTAATGTGCGATATCTGGAAGGACAATAAAAATCTGAAACAGCTTACCGAACAGGATATCCGTGGTTTGCTGGGGACATTAAAAAAGTATGGCACAAGGGAGGTGGTGATGTCCGGAGGCGAAGCGCTGTTGAACAAGAATTTTTTTGCACTATGCGAGATACTGCAAAAAGCCAGGATGCGCGTAACGCTGCTTACCACAGGCCTGACCATTAAAGCAAATGCCGAGCAATTATTGAAATGGGTAAATCAGCTCATTGTTTCGCTCGACGGGGACCAGCCTTTGCACGACGCTATCCGTAACATCCCGGGCGCTTATTACAAACTGGCTGACGGTATTCAGTATATCAAATCGTTGTCACCTAATTATAGGATTACCGCCCGCACCGTGATCCACAGGCTTAATTTTTGGAATTGGTCCTCTATCATAAAGCATGCGCGTATGATGGGTATCGATCAGATCAGTTTTTTGCCGGCCGACGTCAGCAGTCATGCGTTTAACAGGCAGTTGGCCTGGGATGAGCCACGTCAGAATGAGATTCTGCTGTCGGAAAAAGAGCTGCCTGAGCTGCATGTGGTAATTAAAGATATGTTTGATGAATGCAAAGGTGAATTTCGCGATGGCTTTATAGCCGAATCGCCCGAAAAGATTTGGAATATTTATAATTACTATTCCGCATTTTACGGCTGGAACCCATTCCCGTTCAAAAAATGTAATGCGCCATGGGTATCAGCGGTTATCGAAGCCGATGGCAGCGTCCGCCCTTGTTTTTTTCATGATGCCATGGGAAACCTAGGGGATAATTCCCTGGAGGATATACTCAACAGCGAAAAATCTGTTAATTTTAGAAGAACATTGGATATGAGTACAAATAATACCTGCATAAAATGCGTATGCTCATTGCATTTACCTGCCCTGACGAATCCCTGAAACCTAAACATATCAAGGTGGTATGACGCTTGGACAAGCAATCGGGCGCCAGCGGCCGCAACTCCTGCATGTTATTGCATTGCTGATCATACTGCAATTGCTGATCAGCCTGTTTACAGATGGTTTTGCGCTGTCTTTTGACGAAGCCATGTGGCAGTATATCGGTCGCAACTGGTTCAGACATGATCTTTTACCCTATAGCGGCGGGGTTGACAATAAATCACCCCTGATATTTGCCATTTTTGGTATATCCGACGAGCTTTTTGGTGTGAATTACTGGTTCCCGCGTTTATTGGGAACGGTCTGCCAATCGGTTGGCCTGCTCTATGTATATAAAATAGCCAGGCATCAAGCGGGCGACAGGGCCGGTATGCTGGCTTTATCATTTTATGGACTCAGTCTGCTCTGGCATGCTACAGGCGGGAAATATGTTTCTTATACCGAAACGTACGAGGTGATGCTGGTTATTTTAGCTGTCCACCGGTTTATAACTGGGCAGCATTACAAGGATTTGTTTTTCAGCGGTTTTTTGGCCGGCATCGCTTTGGGATTTCGTTTGACTGCTTTTTTTGGCATTGCCACCCTGGTGGCGGCGTCCCTGCCAAAAGGCAGAGCAGCAATATTGATGCTCTGCATGGGGGCATTGTCCGGCATGCTGCTTCTTATCATTATTTGCCTGTTCGCGGGCATAGATATGCACAGTTTGTTCACCTATACCCTGGCGGATAACTTCGGTACAGGCAGCGCGACTGATCATGACCTGGCCTGGAGGATGCAAAACCTTTCGTCAAAATTTGTTTATTCCGGAATGATCTTGTTTTATCCGCTGGTTGCCTTTTATTTTGTTGTAAGAAGGAAGATTGACCTGTTTGCCTTATGGCTCATTTTCACATTTATCGGGATTAATGCCGTAGGTATTTACGACAATGTACACCTGAAGGAAGTGCTGCCATCACTATCTTTAATGAGTGCTCTCGGCCTTGCCCATCTGGGTTGGGACAATAAAATTTCTTTCAAACTGCTGTTTGTGGTTATTTGGATTGTGTTTCTGCCGCGTTTGTCGGAGACCTGCAATAATTTGAAAATTCTGCTGGGTTACCAGGCGGTAAGTCCTGTAACATATTGCCGTGAACCTTTCCTCATACCGGATGAAGGCGACCGAAAGAAGCTGGGTTGGTGGATCAAGTACAATACCAGTCAGCAGGAAAAGGTATATATAGCGGGCTATGGTGCGCAGGTACAGGCTTATTCCGAGCGAATATCACCGACAATATATTTCAACGTGACCCAGACTACAATAGCCAAAGAAAGGTTTTACCAGGACATGCAGCAAAACAAGCCGGCAATGATACTGGTCCCCCTATTCCCGCAGTACCGGCAGGTAGTTGGGACCGATATGCGGCAATTTGTCGAAGAAATGATTTCAAAGGGCTATTATCTGGAAAGGTGTATTTATAACTATAACGTCTATAGGATAAAAAAGTGAACCGTACAACCTCCCCGGGGCCGAGCGTTGCCACAGCGCACCAAGCGTCCGGCTTGAATAATTTTTACCCCTGCGGGGCAACCCATTGCACTGTGGTAACGTAGTTTGAATAAGATGCAGCCAATTAACATCCTGTTTACGCATTCCTACTTTTTGAGGTTCGACCCCAAGCAGTGGGCTTTGGGTTTGCCGTATCCGCCCTTAGGGACCTTGTATGCAGCTTCCCTGATGCGGCAGAACGGGTATCAGGTGTCCCTTTTCGATACCATGTTTGCGGAATCAGCCGAGCAAGCGGCAGAACAGTTGGAAAAGTATCGTCCGGACTTTTTTGTAATCTATGATGACGGCTTCAACTACCTCACTAAAATGTGCCTCACCAATATGCGTGAGGCTGCTTTCGATATGTGCAAACTTGCCGGCAGCAAGGGATGCAGCGTGATTGTTTCCAGTTCAGATTCAACTGACCGCTATGCAGAATATTTGGACGAAGGCGCCGATTTTGTGATCATCGGAGAAGGTGAGCAAACGCTCTTAGCGCTGGCCGACTCCATTAAAAACGGGGAGAAGGATCATTCCGCCATACCGGGCCTGGCCTACCGGAACCAGGGAAGCCCTGTTAAAACACCTGGCCGACCGGTACTGAAGGATCTGGATAGTTTGCCTTTGCCGGCATGGGATCTTGTTGACATACCCAGGTACCGTGAAAGCTGGCTTAAGCACGCTGGTTATTTTTCGCTCAATATGAGCACCACGCGAGGCTGTCCGTTCAAATGCAACTGGTGCGCCAAGCCCATTTATGGAAACCGTTATAATTCCAGAACTCCCGAAAATGTGGTTCAGGAAATCGGCTTGTTAATAAACAATTTCAAAATTGATCACATTTGGTTCTGCGATGATATTTTTGGTCTAAAGCCCGGCTGGGTAGAGGAATTCGCTGCCTTAATGCAAAAGGAAAATATAAAAGTCAGATTTAAGATACAATCCCGGGCTGATCTGTTGGACGATGAGGACAGGGTAAAAGCCCTGGCAGCTGCCGGCTGCGAAAATGTATGGATAGGTGCCGAAAGTGGCTCGCAAAAAATACTGGATGCCATGGATAAAGGTACGACGATCGATCAGATCCGCTGTTCGACACGGTTAATGAAGGATGAGGGCATCAAACCATCATTTTTTATCCAGTTTGGTTATCCGGGTGAAACCAAAGGGGATATTAATATGACCATCAACCTGATCAACGAGTTGCTGCCATTCGAAATCGGTATTTCGGTATCTTATCCACTGCCGGGGACAGTCTTTTACGAAAGGGTAAAAGCTGATCTGAATGTTAAAACCAATTGGACCGACTCGGACGAAATGGCGCTGATGTTTCATAATACGTTTCCCCCGTCTTATTATAAACAGCTGCATCGCTACGTGCACCAGAATTACCACCAGCATCTGGCAAAAAGCAGTTTGTCTAACTTGATCAAAAGCCCCTTTCATGCCAGTTTTCGTGATCTGAAAAAAGCACTGGCCGGACTTTATTATGCGCCGGCTGCGCTGGTTGAAAAGACGAGGCTTAATCGTCTCGAAAAAGCATTGCAATGAAAACGATTGCAGAATTTAACAACAATGAGAACGATGCCGCCGGCGCGTTTACAGCGCAGTCGGAGATGTTTGATCAGCTTTACGCTGCCGATACGATCACAAACTATAAACGCCAGCGGGTGCGCAGCCATGTACTGCGTTATTTAAGTACGGGCAGTTCCATATTGGAACTTAACAGCGGAACGGGCGAGGATGCTGTTTTTTTTGCGGAGAACGGCCATAAAGTACATGCTACCGATATATCACCCGGAATGCAGCAAAAACTGAGCGCCAAGGTACGGCAACATAAATTAAATCCTTTTGTCACCAATGAGCTTTGCTCATATACCATGCTGGATCAGCTCTGCAATAAAGGGCCCTATGATTTGATCTTTTCCAATTTTGCCGGATTAAATTGCACCGGCGAACTGGACAAAGTTTTAGCCTCCCTGCCTGAATTGCTTAAGCCCGGGGGGCTGGTGACCCTTGTTGTCCTGCCCAAGTTCTGCTTATGGGAATCGTTACTGCTTTTGAAAGGGAAATTTCGTACGGCAAGCCGGCGTATGTTTAGTTCCAGGGGAAGAAAGGCACACATTGACGGCAATTACTTTAAATGCTGGTATTATAATCCACAGTACATTACCGCCAGGTTAAAAGACAAATTTGATGTTTTGCAAATCGAGGGTCTTTGTACCATTGTACCTCCGTCATATATAGCGGGCTTTGCTGAGAAGCATCCTATCGTATACCGTTTCCTGCAGCGGAAGGAGGACATACTTAAATCCCGGTGGCCCTGGAAATTTATAGGCGATTATTATATTATTTCCTTGAGAAAGAAACTTGGTTAAACCAGGAAAATCAATGCGCCACGCTGCTTTCACAATGTTCCACGAGCTGTGATACCCTGTTCTGATGTTTGGTGATCAGTTTATCCTGAAAATTCTTCGGATCAGGTTTTGCATAATGCTTGCCGCTATCCATACTCATTATAATGCCCCGGTCGTTCAGCCTTTTTTGCTGTACTTTTTTCATCCAGCGTCTTGCTGTAATTTTTCTGAAAAGCTCATCCAACCAATCACCCATCCGGTTATTAAAGAGCATCTCTGTCATTCGTTTTAGCCAGCCTCTTTTCAAAGGTCTCGCCGTTGTTAACCGCATGTACCTGTTAGGCAGATAATTTCTTGTCCAGGCATTTGCAGCAAAAAACTGCTCAAAGATGGCGTCTCCATGCAAGGGTATCAGCGTAGCGATCTCGATGGCTGTGAAGATATTTTTCTCATGTATCTCCAGATCCTGCTCATCGATGTAATAATTCATGCAGAAATAGTGCTGCCTGTTTACCAGAAACGTCAACTTTTTAAAGCAATGCATCAGGGTTCGTGCCACCCATAACTTGTTTGCTTTTGTAATGACAAACAGGTCAATGTCTGAATTTTCATCAGCATAGTTTTTTGAAAGTGAACCTGAGATAGCGAGCCCCCTGACATAAGGAAACCGTACCAGCAGATTGCCCACCCTCTTGGCGATCCTGATCAGCTCCTCGGCTTTGATATTGCCCCTTTTTCTGCGTTCGACCAGGAAGTACTCATTTTTTAGCGTATAAAACCTTTCGAAATGATAAATGAAACGCTCAATAACCAGATTGTTCAAAGCAAACTCAAAATCATGCCGGTTGTCCTTGCGCGGCAGGTATAAAAACAGTTCATCCATTGTCAATGGATAGTTGAACATATCAAAATAAGCCAAGGTGGCTAAGATATTTTTTTTGAGCTCTGACAATGTGTTGTTCATTATGCACCTATAATAATGACGATGTAACTGCCCGTTTGGTTGCCACCTTCCTGAAAAATTTATGCCTTTTTGCAGTCATGTGAATAGGTTCGTTCTGTTCGGAAATGAATACAAAGAAGCTAAAGAAAAAGGCGTAAAAAATGGTCCCTTTATCCGCATCCAGCAGGTTTTCGGACATGGATACAAACGCGACAAGGATCATAAAACAAAAAAATATGATGTCCCTTCCGGCGATCGCTTTTTTAAATCCATAAAGCAGTGTCGCCAGGTAGACAGCAAAGCCCCAAATGCCGGATTTAAGCATAAAACTCATGTACTCATTATGCGCGTTGAGGCGGTGCAGGTAGGAGCTATAGTACTGCTTGGCAAAGTACTGCTGCTGCAAGAGCTGTATTTCAGAACCAGCACCATAACCGATGACAGGAGAGCGGCTGATTAGTTCGATCGCCACTTTCCATCGCTCCAAACGAGGTTCTACGTTCTGACCTTTGTAGGTATGCGACATGTCCTCTTTAAGGACAATTAAGTATCGATATTTTAGGGCCTTGGAGCTCATAATTCCCACAAAGACCAAACAGGACAGCAGGGCAGTGGTGAGCATGAATTTTTTGCGATGCCTGCCTGGCAGCAATGCATATGGAAATATGATATTGACGATAAACAATAGGGCTACGAATGTGGATTTTGAACCCAGCTGGATGACGCCGGCAGTAAGAACAAGGCAGCAGATGCAATAAGTTATCTTGTTTGTCAGCGAGAGTTGTTCGCCGATCAGTACCGATAGCAGATATACGAGGGCCAATGCAACTTGCAATGAAAAAAATGTGGCGTGTATATCGATCGGTTCAGAAAAGTTCTGATTGGTAAATGCTGCCGATTGAATGTCTGACAAAGGCAACTTATAATGTCTGATGGTTACCAAAGCATCGGCGTAAAGATAGAGTATGGTGGCCGTGCAGCATAAAGCAAATCCGAACAACAGGCGCGACCGGTATTTTTTTAAATCAAGCGGATTGATGCACATAATCAGCGGGAAGAGCAAAACAGGCAATTCTCGCCCCCATTCGGCAAATGCCTGTCCCGCATTAATGGTATAAATGGTACTTATTACCGTTACCCAAAATACCGATTGCAAAGCTGCGGTGCGCAAAGTGAAAATCGGCTTGACATTTTTTTTATTATATTGAATAAGGGTATGCACGGCAAAGCTGCCCAGAATCAGGTGGCTGTAAAAACGGTCAAACGGCAGGCTCACCATGAACAGCAATACATGGTAATAACTGATTTTGTTGGCCAGGTTATCCCTGATAAGCAATAACTCTTTCATGGTTTAGACTTTCATAGCATTCAACAATGAATGCCTCATACTCGTTAATGATCTTCTCCCAGTTAAACTGCCAGGCTATCTTATTCAGGTTGTTGCGTACCATAAGCTTTTCATTTTCCTGTCGCTGAACGGTCTCAACCAGGTGGCGCACATCGGTAGAATTTGAAAAATAGAATGCATCTGAGTGCAGCACCGATTTGTTGAAAGGATTGTTATGGGCAGCGATCAGAGCCTCGCTGGCCATGGCTTCGAGTAATGACGGATTGGTGCCCCCGACGCTATGCCCATGAAAATACAGATAGGAGTTGTTTTGAAGCGCGCGTACTTTGGGCGTATCGAAAATGGCGCCTTTGAACTGGATACGCGGGTCATTTTCGAAACGGTGTCTGATGAATTTGCCAAAGCGGTTGCCGGTGTCGCCCAAAACCTTAAAGCTTCTGTGTGAATTGCTGCAATTAAATCCTTCCAGTATGGTCTCAATGTTATTTTCGGGCTCCATTCGGGCCATTAACAAGAAGTAATCCTCATTAAAAGCGTCCGTGGCGTCCAATTGCTCTTTTTCCTGCTCGGTGATCAAATCGGCACCATAGGGAATATATTGTGTGGTAATGTTATACTTGTCTTCCAGATAACTCTTAATAACGCGCGAATCAGAAATGTAGAACTGGCTGTATTTTACGGCCAGTTTTTCAGCATATTTTAAGAACCCCTGAACGGGTCTTGAATATTTTGACCGCTTCCATTCAAGCCCGTCCATATTAGTGACAATGATACTTTTTTCCGGATATAATCTTCCCCACACCGAGCTGCTGGTATAGCCCATCAGCAGGACTACGTCGAACTTTTCCCTGCGTGCATCCACCAGGCAGTTCAGGTCGTAAACAAATTGTCCGGCCGTGCCGATGAGATACTCGGGGTCATAGCAGTGTTTGATATTGACGCCATTCCAGGTATTATCAGTATAAGGATGGTTATGGGAGTTGTATACGGTTACCGAATGACCTTTTTTTACCAATCCGGCGGAAACATATTCAGAGATATGTTCAAATCCACCGTAATGGTTAGGAATGCCCCTGGTACCTAATATTGCTATCCTTAAATTTTTCATGCTGTGATTGTTTGTTGATATGCCTTTAATGTTTCAGTAGCGGCCTGTTTCCAGGTATATTTTTTTTGTATCGTCTCGTATAATTGTTCGTTATATTTATTGCTGCTGGCCCTTTCAACGGCTGCTAGAATGCTTTCGGGCTTACCCGGATCGCAGTAAAAGGCATTGCTGCCGAAGTACTCCTTGGCGTCGCCCCGATCGGTGATCACGATATTGCAGCCCATTGCGGCCCCTTCTATTGAACTTAGTCCCGTTGTTTCGAACCAGCTTGGCAGAATGTGCACCTTCGCTTTTTGGTAATAACCCAGCAGCTCTTCCTGAGGGATGTGCCTGATAAAAGTGATGTTTGCAGCAGCAATACTGCGACATTGGTCGTAATAAGGCTTTTGATTGGGGGCGTGTGAGCCGATAAGCAGTAATTTGAAACGTGTATTGTTCAGCGCCCTGATCAGGTTCAGCTGGTTTTTTATACCCTCGATTCTGGCTACGCACAATACCAGGTTGCCATCTTTCTCCACTGTGAAATTACGGTGGAAGAGCTGTGGGTCCACGCCATTGGGTACCACTTTATATTTCAGATTACAGGGATAATCCTTGATAATGCGCCGGTATTCCGATTCAGAGTTGGGCAGTACCATTGCTGCATTTTTTAATACCTCGGTAATGCTGCGGCGCTGGCCTTTCCACAGGTATTCCTTACTTGCGAGATGGTCCTTGCCTAATACCCAGCGGGCAACGGTCTTAAGATACTCAATTCCGTTTGGGGGTAAAAAACCGAAAATAGCGCCCGCTCCTTTGCGGTGATATTTGTCATATTCGGTGTAGTTACAAAGTATGGTGGATACCACAAAGGGTTTTCTGGCCTTTTTGCTGTGGTATAAAATATCGGCGGGACGGGTTAGGTTAAAGAAGTGCAGCAGATCGTACTCATCATAATTTATCAGGTCCTTTGATAGCTTGATTGCTGTTTCTATTCCCAGTTGCTCCAGGTGCCGGGCAGTTTGCACCACTTGCACCGTGTCGCCACCCGGTACGGCAAATAATGTAGATCGTGTTATAAAAGCAATTTTCATTCGGGTTGCGTTATTTTATAATTTGTTCGGATTTCTTCTATGAAACCAGGCAATGAGTGGTTCGGGCAGATAACTCGCCGCATACAGCAGGTAATTGTCCAGTCTGAACGGACTGATGCTGATTGCCTTTGCCACATGTGTGCGCGCCTTATCCGGCTGATAATTATTCGCCAGGAATTTCTTGCCGCACAGGGCATGGTAGGCGCCTTTTTTTATTGTGTCCACGTTCTGTTTTTGGATGATGGTCAGCAGCTCGTCGCCCTCCTGTTCGGTAATTGCCCCGCGCATGGTGGCTATACGTTTTAACTGCCGGAAGCGGTCGCTGCGCCATTTTTCGTCAATCGTTGCCGAATCGGGGTTGAAACGGACCTTCAGCAGCGGTTCTCGCAGGTTTTGCAATTTGCCCATTTTAGCCAGGCCCGTCCAGAGCAGGTAATCCTCAAAATGATGCGCGTTTACATCATAGCCGCCGGCTTTTATCACCGCCTCGCGCTTATACATTACCGATGAATGGATAAATGGACAATACACATACATGCTACGCTGGATCTCTTCGTCTGAATGGGCGATGCATTTAAAATTGAACAGAAAATCACCGTTTTCCACAATGTATTCGGCATCGCTGCCCACAAGCACATAATCAGGGTGGTCTTCCAGGAAATTGAATTGCTGCTCCAGCCGCAGGGGCAGGCACACGTCATCCGCATCAAAACGGGCGATATAGCAGCTTTCAGTCATCTGCAGGCCGGTATTCAACGCTACGGCAATGCCCTGGTGCTCCTTATTTACCAGCATTATTCGCTGGTCATTAAAACCAAGGACTATCCTGGCCGTGTCATCGGTGGAGCCGTCGTTGATAATCAGCAGTTCAAAGTTCTGGTAAGATTGTTCCAATACCGATTTGATCGCCTCACGGATATACTTGCCGGCATTGTATGCGGGCATCAGTACAGTTATTTTAGTGCGGTCAGTCGGCATCATTTATCACAAGTTTGGTCGTCTTTTCTTTAATATTAAGCAGTAGCAGTAACTCAAAAAATACGAGTATGGACAACTGTTCAAACCAGTATTCAATAAAAAACATGGCCAGCACGATTGCCAGCATAGGCAGGCCGTAGGTGAGCACTTTATAGTGCTTCAGAAAATAACCCAGATACCAAACCAGAAATGCTGCCAGTCCCAGCAATCCGTATTCGGCCAACAACTGATCGTATACCGAGTCGGGGCTATTGCTCAGCGAATGATAATCAGTTTTTTTGCTAAAAAAATTCAGATAAACGTCCAGATGATTTGAAAGGAAGTCAGGACTGAGGTAGATATATTTTTTTGGATATCCTCCGGCGAAGCCCAGGCCACTTGCCCTGAATGCCAGTTTGGATGAAAAGTTGCCCAAGCCGGCTCCCAGAAATAGCTTAACAGGATGCCGGTCAAAAAAATGCAGGGTTTGCATACCGCTGATCGCTTTGCCAGGCAGCTGCGTATTGTATTTTGGCCCTGCGGACAAAGGCAGCTCGGGTTTATGCATGCCGATAAAAGCCAGCAGTCGCCTTTGATAATCGTTTGTATCTGCTATATGCTGATAGGGCCTGGAATTGATATCCGGCTTTGGGATGATGGGCCTTCCGGCGTCAGTTTTTCCAGCCTGCGGCGTTCGTATGGCATGAACCGGATTCATTACCACGTAGATGCTGTCGATATGACGCTGAGCCGTTTTTTGCTTTTTCTGCTCTGCATTGAGCTGGTTGTCCGGCGTCAAGGTGATCGGTAGGGCTGGGCGGGGTCCGGGTTTGGGCAGACTGGTATGGAGTGTTCCGGCTACCGGGACTGTTTGAGCCTGATGAAGGCTGTTTTTAATGGTCTCATGCACATACATGTAATTCTGTGGCGAGGTCTTCACCATAAACACGACCAATAACATGATGGAAACGGCGATCAGGCTTTTTTGAATTTTATTGCTTTTAAAGAAAAATAAAAGTGCAAAACAGGCCAAAAGAACGATATTGGTGAAGTTGCTCCCGGTAAGTAGCAGGATGATCACACATACCAGCAACATCGCTGCATTCCGTTTATGCAGAAAATAAATCACGCCCAAAGCATTTAAAGCTGCATTGGTAGTTGATGTATCAAAAGTGAGCCCCCTTACATAGTCGCCCGTGCCGATAAAGTATTTCTGGTATTGCCCCTGGTAGGTGTAAGGATTGATGGCGCCGGTCTGTAAAATAATAGCTCCCAGGTTGCATAGGGAAAGCACCGCATTCAGCACAAAGAAGATGACAATGGTACGGTGAATTGTATCAGGTTCATTGCGTTCCACAAACAGCTTTACCTGGTGCATAGCCAGGATGCACATCACCCAGAAGCCGATGCCGGTGGCCAGAACAATGTTATAATTGACATCCAGGTAATTGCAGCTGACGATCCAGTTGAGTAAAGCTATCAGGATGGCCAGCAGGTAAAAAAGTGGCAGTCTCGAATTTTTTAAACTGAAACCGAATTTGAAATTGAATTGCAGCAGGTATATCAGCGCGATGGCAGGCACCTTAATGGCCAATTTGACATTCAGAAAAAGCACCAGGAAAAGCAAAAGTTTCCAGTCTGCCAGGCCTTTTATTTTTTTAAAAGTCAAAAAAGTTTTGCTGACAACCATGCTGGTATCCCTTTTTGTATAAAGAGATTACGACGCGGATTTTCAAACGGTTGCCTGTGGTATGGGGGAATTGAGATTATTTATTTCGGTAATAACCGGCGGGCGGAACTCTGTACAGAAATTGAATTTGTAAATGCCTGAGACCGAGGCAGCACCTGTCAGAGACTTTGAACAGCCCTTAGCTGGACAATATCCTGTCGTCTGAGCTGACCGGAAACCAACAGCCCAACAGCATAAAACAAAATTCCGCCGCCAGCCGCCAGCCAAAGATCGCTAAAGAGCAATTTCGCGGCATAGATGCTTATACAGGCACAAGCGGTGCATATCAGGCAGTAGTACAATGACTTATTTAATTCTTTTACGTTATTGCAGTAAAGATAAAAAATAGTCTGACCGGCAATTCCGGCCAGGCAGGCAATTGCAGCGCCCTCATTTTCATAGATGGGTATCAGCATCAAATCGCCGGTTACATTCACAATCAGGGTAATGACGAAAGCGGTCAGTATCATTTTTAACCGCCCCTGAGCAAAGCTTACCGTCCACAAAAAATTGCATAGGTATTGCAGCGGTAGGCACAGGCTAAGGATAAATATAGTGCGCTCGTTTACCAGCCCGTATTTTCCGGCGGTAAGCCCGTCGATCATCGGCGACCAGCATATATTGATCATCAGCACGGTAAAAGCAGCGACGGCCATTTCCGTCCGGGCCAGAAATTTCAGGGGCGCTAGATCGGGTCGTGCGCCATCTTTAAATAAACGGGTAAACCAGGGGATCAGCAGCGGCGCTATGGCCAGTAAGGGAAGAGTAGATAGTTCAAATATTTTATACGCAAAACTATACTCCGCCAGTTTAACGGCGGACAGTACGATGCCGATAAATATCCAGTCGAAGCGGGCCAGGGCCGAGGTAATGACTACCACGCCGAATTGCGGAAGCGTCTGCTTGAGCAGAGCGATATAACGTTGACGGTCCCATTTTGCGGCTGAAGGTGTCAACCCGGTGCGCCTGAAAATTAGAATGCCGATAATTAGCTCTAGCGTGTCGCCGCTGATAAATACGATGACCACATTGGTTAAGGTTATGTAGTGCATCAGTGCCAGCACAAGGAGACCAGCGGCCCTGGCCAGGTTGGAGATCACTGATAAACGGGCCAGCAGTTTGAAACGTTCTAGTCCTGATGGCCGCCTGTTTTAACGGCGTTGAAAAGTATATCATAAGTTTCCCGACGCCGATTAGCAAGATAAGGTTGTATGCGCTGACCAGTGATGAAAACAGTAGACTGCCGGCAAATAAAAGTGCATAAAATACCAGGCCGGTGATTAGTACATGGCCAATGTAAAGCGAAAGGATGATTTTGGGATCCTCACCCGAAGCCAGTTTTCTGACGGCGATCTGGTCGATACCAAAAGAAAGGATATTGAATATCGCCAGCATCAGTGCCAGCGCCAGATTGATCTCTCCAAAACTGATTTTATCCAGCCCGACCGATAGCAAATAAAAAATGATCAGACCGGCCACCTGGTTGACGATGAGTTGTACAGTGTTGGCCGAAAGATTCTTTACGAGCTTGTTTTTCATTAACAGGGTTTATGCGCTGTTGTCATAAAGCGGGCGGCGGCAATCTCAAAGGCAGCGTCCGTTTCGCCTGTTTAATACTCTACGGCCAAACCCTCTTTCACCTTTGGCACCTCCTGGCGGAGAGCGCCTGACTGATCCTTCATTAAATGGTATTTGAGCCAGGTATGCCTGGAAATCATTCTGGCTATTAAAAACCCTTCCCTCCCGTCCAGTAAGCCTAAAAATACGATATAATTTTTTACGAAATGAAACACGGGAGCAATATGCAGTTTCATAAAGCTTGGTTTTTTGCCCGACATCAGATATTTTCCGGCGCTCAACGCCGCATAATGATTGGCCTTTTGCAAAAAATCACTGGCATCCTTTACCGAATAATGATGCAGGTATCCGTTGAGTTTTTTGACGACGACCCTCGAGGGCAGTTCTAAAGTTTCATGAACCGGCGATTCGGACCATTTTACCTGTCTGCGATTAAACAACCGGATATGATGGTCTCGTCCCCAGCTTCCAAAGCGTATCAGCTTTTGGCCAAAATATGATCTGAATGAAATGTCAAAAACTACCGTAGGGTCGTCAAGGTTTAGCTCATGCAAAGCAGCAATGAGATCCCGGTCCGGAATTTCATCAGCATCAATGCTTAGGATCCAATCGTACCTGGCCCGGATAATGCCCTTGTTTTTATTGGCCCCGTACCCGTCCCAGTTCTCATGATAAACCCGGGCACCAGACTCAAACGCAATCTCCGCTGTGTCATCGATGCTATCATTATTTATCACAATGACGTCATCGGTAATAAGTTTGGCAGCGCTCAGGCAGGAGGTGATTAGTTCAGCCTCGTTTTTCGCAATAATAACCACAGAAACGGGAACCATATCGTATAATTTATATGCAGTTATCACGAAGTACTGAAACGAAAGGTTGCCTTGCAGGAATAAAATATTTTTAACCGGCTGCCGGTTTGCCGGGATTATGTATATTATCCCATGTTATTTCTGATCGTGGAATGATATATTATTTCTTATTTTTATAAAAATATGTTAAATTTACGTCTAAAATAAGTAACTGATTTTCAGTTATTTATGTTTTTTGTTATTCGTTTTTGTTAATCAAAGGCAACCTTTATTTGTCAACCAACGTGATACAGGCAGATAAGGTTAAATTCATTTAAAGCTAAACAGGTTTGCCGAATGGGCGAAGAAGAGTTACATCAACTGATCGGGGGCTGTATTAAGGCAGGAGCGGAGTAGTCAGAAAATGCTTTATAAAGCGTTTTATGGCTTCTCGATGGGTATCTGCCTGCGTTATGCCAATAACCGGGATGAAGCCGCCGAGGTAATGAACCAGGGCTTTTTTAAGGTATTTACCCGCATCGAAACCTATGATACCTCACGTCCATTTAAAGCCTGGCTCGGTAGGATCATGATGAATGTGTCCATTGATTATTACCGTGCCAACCTTAAAATGGCCTATACCGATGATCTGGAAAAGGCCGAAGGCATAAGCGACGGTGATTTTGCGGACAAGAAACTCAACTATGATGATCTTTTAGCAATGGTACAGAGACTTCCTAACGCCTACCGTACCGTATTTAACCTTTTTGCTATCGACGGCTATTCGCATGAGGAGATCGGGGAGATGCTGGGAATTTCACCCGGCACATCCAAATCAAATCTGCACAAGGCTAGGCAAAAACTAAAACAAATGATATTTGAGGCTGAGCAATTGCCAAAAAATGTCAAGTATAATAAAGGCAATGGACTATTCATCCATTGTAGCTATCAACAGGGTAGATATAAATGGAATGTTTTTTAACAAAGGCATTAGAGAATGACAAACGATAAAGACGATAATTTAGACAAGCTATTTAAACATGGACTGGAGGATCCGCTAAACGAATCCGCGTTTAGAGAAGCCGACTGGGAGGCCATGGAGCAGGCGCTCCGAAAACAGAAAAAACGGTCGGCAGTAGTTTATTGGCTGCCTGTCTTAGGCAGCGCTGCAGCCATAATTCTCCTCATTTTAGGCTGGCTGTTTTTAAAACCTGTCGTGGTTAAGCCGGGCAAAAATGAGCAGGCGGCAGTTAACCACCATAGCAGGCCAGGAAGTGATTCGACCAATTTGGTGAAAAATAATACCGGCACTAGCGGCGGGCCTAACCGGCAAGTGGCAGACAGCAACAAGCGAGAAACACAAACTGCCAAAAATGCTATTACTCCGCCTGTAAAGGCAGGACAGAAAAGCAACTCGTTCTTTACCTTATCTTCCGGGAAGGGTCGCCGCAATGCTGCCGGAGAAAACAATGTGTCTGGCAGGCCAGGCGCCGAGGCTGTAGCGATCGGCGGCGTAAATCAAATCGCGCTGCCGGATACGCTCGATCACCGTGCTGCAATTGCTAAAAATATTAATCCAGGTAAAACCGCATTAGGAACCGCCGATGATAAAACTGTACTAGGAACTGCTGATGGAAAGACCGTGTTGGGTACTGCCGATGGGAAGACCGTATTAGGTACCGCCGATGAGAAAAAGAAAAATGATAAAGGGCAGAGCACACTGGCCATGGCCCCGGTGACCCAAAAAGGCCCCGGCCGTCAAAATTCAGGATTCAGGCCGCAATATGCCATTAGCGTGCTTGCCTCTACCGACCTGAATGGTGTAAATTCAGCCTTCCAGCAATCGCAGGTCGGGGGCAATTTCGGAGCGCTATTTTCTATGAATTTTTCCCCGAAATGGACATTGACCACCGGTGCTATGTATGATGTGAAACCTTATTTAACAAATTTTTCTAATTACCATACCAATTATCATTTCAAAGAAGCACCCACAAGCGTAAATGCCAATTGTCGCATGCTGGATATACCGATCAATGTAAGTTACCAGGTGTATAAGCAGCGGGCGAACAAGATTAGCATCGGAACCGGGCTTTCATCTTATTTTATGCTCAGGGAAGATTATCAGTTTAATTATTCTGATCCTTATGAGACCGGCCCCTCACACTATTCTGTAGTCAATAAAAATCATAATATCCTGAGCGTATTGAATCTGGATGCAACATATACACACCAGATCAATCCTAAAATGGGTGTTTCGATTCAACCTTATATGAAAGTTCCATTATCGGACGTAGGAGCCAGTGAGGTTAGATTACGATCTGCCGGCATTGCGCTTGGTCTTAGCTGGAATATAAATACGGTTTCAAAACCAAAATAATATGAAATACATGACCGTGATTTTACTTGTTTGGATGATGGTCAACCAGACAGGTCAGGATATCTATATCTGCAAAAATGCAAAGATCAACTTATACTCAAGTGCGCCTATTGAAGATATTGAAGCCAATGCAACCAACGGTGCATCCGTATATAGGGCATCTACCGGCGAGCTGGACTTTAGCATGCCGATCCGCGGTTTGCATTTCCCTAAATCCTTGATGGAAGAACATTTTAATGAAGATTACATGGAGAGTGATAAGTTTCCTAATGCCACCTTTAAGGGCAAAATGCAAGAACACCCTGACCTTACAAAAGACGGCACCTATCCGGTAACGGTAACCGGCGATCTTCAGGTGCATGGTGTTACCCAGCCCCGAACCATAACAGGCAATCTTAGTGTTGCTGGTGGGGTAATTACCATGACGTCAGAGTTCATGGTCAAATGTGCGGATCATCACATCGCCATACCTCAGATTGTGTTTCACCACATTGCCGAAAGCATACGAATAAGGGTATCAGCTACCTATGCCCCATATAAAAACAATGCTCCCTCAAATTAAACTCACATTTATGAAAAAGTTCATTACCGTTCTAGTATTCCTGGCACTTGCAACAGGTCTAAAAGCACAAAAGCCCGATACCACGAAAAACCGCGGCCAAAAACAAACTTCTACAGATTCATTGTTAAATTCGCTGGTTCCTGAGAATAAAAAGGAAGATATATTGCCCGCTTTTAAAGCAACGCGGCTTATCATTTCGCAGACCACTACAACGGTGAAGAAAAATAATCTGAATTTGCTGATCATTCACCGTTTTGGGGATATGGCAACGCCTTCGACCGGGGCAAAGACACTATATGGTCTGGACCAGGTCAACGACGTTTATATTGGATTTGAATATGGTATCACCGACAATCTGAATGTGGATTTTGGGCGAAGCACGATCGGAGGACTGATTGAGTGGAGCCTTAAATATGCTATACTGCATCAGAAGACCAGCAATGGTTCGCCGGTGGCCATCACCTTATTCGGCCAATACGGCGTAAGGCCCTATGGCGATTTTCCCAACTATGCCTCCAGGCAGTCCTATTTGGGGCAGGCGATTTTTTCCAGCAGAATCACATCGGCATTCTCTTTGCTGGTATCACCGGCATATGTGTATGATTACACGCCAATACCCGAAGTGCCCGGGAATGATAAGGGACTGTTTGCGCTCCCTGTAGGCGCACGTTTAAAAATAACTAAACATATGAGCCTGGTAGCGGATTACGAGCATTCATTCTCGCCATACAGAACGGGGGCCAATGGATTTTCTGATCCCTTTGCTTTCGGCGTAGAAATAGAAACAGGAGGCCACGTATTTACGTTAAACATTAGCAATGGCAGGTCAATCTCCGAGATTAATGCCTTTAGCGCAACTCAGGCGGATTATGGACGGGGTGAATTCCGCCTCGGCTTTACCATATCGCGTATGTTCTCATTTAACAAGAATGCCGGCGGGTATAAAACGGAAGAAAAATAAAACTGAAGGGTATTAATAAGCTGGGAGGGTCAACAATGGAAAGGCAGGAATTTTTAGCAAAATTTGGCATCGGACTGGTGGCTGCTTGCGCGGGCTGCAGTCTGGTAGCATGCGGTGGGTCGAAAAGCAGCAACCCGGCTCCCGCGCCGCCGGCAAAAGGCAGCGGCAATCTCTTCACGGTCGATCTGGGTAACCAGCTGGTAAATATTGGGGACGCTACGGTAGAGCAAGGGGTCATACTGGTAAGAATCGCCTCAGGTAATACTGCGGATGCTTTTACCGCGGTGCAGGTATCCTGCACCCATCAGGGTAATTCAATTGGGTATAACCTAGCTCAGGGGATTTTTATTTGCCCCGCTCACGGCAGCGAGTTCAATAAAAATGGTGCGGTTCTGCAGGGTCCTGCCTCATTGCCCCTGCATAAATATACCGTGCTGGTTAGCGGTACGATGCTAACGGTTACGGCATAAAGATTTGTTTTGATTGATTTTTTTAAACCGGACGTCCAGTTGCGCCCGGTTTTTTTACGTTTTAATCTCTGCTGGAAACGCTGCGGCGTCAGGCGCGGCGGGAATGCTTTTATTCGGTCCTGAAATGGTGCACCATTTCAGGACCTGAAGAAGGTTGGTCTATTGTTTTTTGATCTCCACCCTGCGGTTACGTGCCTTTCCGCTTTCGGTACTGTTATCGGCTACCGGATGATTTTCGCCATAACCTTTCGTTGATAAGACCGATTCATTTACTCCGCTATTTACCAGGTAAGCTTTTACCGAATTGGCGCGATCTGCAGACAGCTGCATATTGTGTGCGTCAGTTCCTTCAGCAGAGGCATAGCCCTTTAAAATAAAAGTAACCGATGCATCTTTTTTCATTTCGGCGGCTGCCTTATCCAAGGCCGGGTAGGATTCGGTTTTTAAAATGCCCGAGTCAAATTCAAACTGGATGTTGCTGAAACTATAGTTCGGTGGTGCCGGAGCAGGTGCCTGCGCAGGTGCAGGTGCAGGTGCAGGTGCTGGCGGCGGTGTTTGCTCGACCGGCTGAGCAGGAGCTTCGGCAGGCGGCGGAGGCGTTTGAACTACTTTCTTTTTTGCTTTACAGGCCTGCATGGAAATGGCTGCAGCCATGATCAGAACAATTGGCAGATTAGATTTTAAATACTTCATAAAGGAGTTTTGGTTGAAAATGAATTAACGGTGAGCGCAACGGCTTATTGCAGCAACTTAGCAAAATAACGGCGGACGTTTCATTGTTTTTTTAAAATATAGTTACAAAAAAAGTCTTTCGAGTTTTTAACATTTGTGAATTATTGAAATTTAAATACATAGTACTAAATAGCTGAATATCAAAATATTGCGTTAGATTTATTTAATCAAACTCCATTTAATCACTTAACTCTTTATTGCAATGAAAAAGATCCTTTATTTGCTTGCAGCGACAGCATTGTTTGCGTCCTGCAAAAATGTTACCCAAAAAGCAGAGGCCAAAACGGATTCAGTAACAATGCCTTACAAGGCCAGCTATTCTTCTTCTTTTACAATATCAGATAATGCCAAAAATGAGCAGCTGGTGTTGCAATCGTATAAGGACTGGGAAGATAATAAACTCAATAACGCTCCGGCTTACTTTGCCGATACGGTTGCGCTTGACTTTTCAGATGGAGGTAAATACAAATTGCGCCGCGATAGTATGGTTAAGGTTTTTCAAAAATTCCGTGACAGCCTCAGTAGCTCCAAGATAGACGTGGTAGCTACGATCAATATGCACAGCACCGATAAGAATCAGGACTGGGTGTCGGTTTGGTATAAACAAACCGATACGCATAAGAGTGGTAAAATAGATTCTTCATTCTACAATGACGTAAATAATGTGGTAAACGGAAAGATCGTTTATGTTACTTCATTTCGCCAGGCTCTGAAGAAAAAATAGATTCACGTTTTGAATTTAAGAGCCCGGCCATGGTCCGGGCTTTTTTTGTGAAGTGCCGGCGTAATTAAAACGTTCCTGGCCGATCTGCCATTCTCCTTTGGCGACGGGACGGGCTTAAGAAGGGAATACAAGCAAGGGGACCTGGAGGTTGGCAGGAATGGTATAGGGCAGGTCTTGACCCACCAATTCGTTGAAGTGAAACTTATTGTTCACCAGTACCAGCAGGTCATTATTCATTCCATTCAATAAAACATCGAATGCCTGGCGGATATCTCTTTCCCTGATATTACTGAAATAAATATGCTCACGGGTTAGAATTGTGTCGTTGAAAACGGTGCGCGCATAATTATCTTCCATATGCGGCAAACCTTTTGCAGATATATTGGCTATCAATAAACCGGCACCGAGGTCGTCGGCCAGATTTTTTAAAAACATAACGATCTCCCGCCTGCAAAACCGCAGGTCCGTGGCGTAAACTATTTTTTCGAATAAGCGGTAGGGGAACTTTTCAGGAATGAATAATATCGGGCAACCTGATCTGGTAGAGCAGCTTAAAGCTTCGGCCTCTATCTGCAGCAGATTCTCCTTGTCTTCGGTGATCCCCCATATCAAAACACCGATATCATATTTTTTGACGACAGGTAAAACATTTGCGGGTACATAATCGGTGCCTTCAATGAACCTGACCACAGGTATCAGTCCGCTTTGCCAGTTCAGTCTCGATTCCAGTTTTAATATCCAGTTGGTATTATCAGCCGTAATCCCGGGCTCCTCTTCGTTAGCATTTGCCGCAACCAGCTCCCGGGCAACGGGATTGGCATACTTATCAAAGGTGTTCCACACATACAGGTTAGTGTTTGTTTTTCCGGCCAGGAGCAATGCAAGTTCGGCGGCATGCTCGGCTTCGGTAGTAAAATCATTGAATATCAAAATATTTTTCATAAGCTATTTGATTAACAATAAATTACCTGATGGAATAAGTTACACAAATCTAACTAAAATCCAGGGTTAAATGGTGCGATATTCATGATAATATTACTGACTTAGTGTAGCAGCAGCCCGACAGGAGAGCCATTTTGCTAATGGCCTTATATGTTCCTGTGGCATAAAGGGTAACACTCCCGGCCTTTACATTCCGGGAACTGTAGTTCGGTTCATGGCAGCACTAAAATTCAAGATAACTCGCAAAATGATTTTCAATGATCCGGCGTAGAACCTCCACTCAACCGGGGCGCGCCGATGCGGTAATGTTATGATATTATCGTAAGGACATAACGGTGCACTGGATCTCATCAGTAAAGAGGGTGAGGGCGCGGAGTTTGTTGCTAGACTGCCTTTAAATTAAGTCTATTCCGTCTGCTAATCTTCAAATTTGCCCCGATTCAAAAAATTGAGCCTACTGGGATGAGCCGAACTGTTTGAAAATCTTTTGATAGTATTTAACCTCCAGGCGAAGGCTAACTTTGTTCTGTCAAATGATTTTCCATTACGCTTTTTTGATGGATGCCGGCGTCACTGCTGCATATTAGTACGGTGAATTGGCTTCGGATTGAAATAATTTACTTCCTCCTTGCGAATTCGCCCTGTCATGGCGCTGGATTTTGTGCGGCTAGGATCTCCGTATCTTCCACTTTGCGCCTACCGTTTTGCACCAGGAAGGGACGCTCGAATAACAGGAAAAATAAATAACACAGCACCATCACAACGACAGTCCCCAGCGTTAAAAGTAACCAGGTTTTTGATAGTACTGATAAATCCACGGACGACAATACATAGGTGGACAGCAGTTGCAGCAGCGGTGGATGGAAAAGATATAAGCTATAGGAGAAAGTGCCGATAAAGACCAGCGGCTGCCAGTTAAGGAATCCCAGGACCCAGGTTTGTGCCCTGGCCGACTGTTGGTCAACAGCGCATACAAATAAGAAGCTGGCAGTTATCAGGCCAATGAGTATGTCTTTGATCTCTTGTGTTACGAACTCCATATTGCCTGGTGATAAATCACTTATTTTAAAAACTGCTGGTATAACTTTATAAAGTACCATGGCGAATGCAAAGAAGGTTACAACGCTCCAGCGATCCAGTCTGCGGTAATATTCCCTGATCTCCTGTGCCCCTTTTTTGGCAGAGAATGCCAGGTCAGCCGATATCATGCCCAGCGTGAACAGGATGATGTATGGACTTACACCGGCTCTCGACAGGCTGATATCATTATAGAATCCTTTTCCTACAATCAGTATGGCCGAAAAAACAACAGTTGCAATAAATGAAAATAGCAAAGCAGCCCAGGGTCCTTTTTTTCGCCACAATATTATCAGCATAGGAAAGAATAAATACAGCCGGAACTCAACTGAAATAGACCAGAACGTATAAGCGATTTTGGCAATGGAGGATACAAAAAAGTCATGTATAAATAATAAGTGGGTAACGATATCCCAGGACGTTGGCGGAATGGAAATATCCCAGAGTGTACCCGTCTTATTGCCGATGAAAAGCCTGGTCAATAACAGGCATAACAGTAATGCAGCATAGTAGGGAGGGACTATCCTTATTATCCTCCGTCTAAAAAATGTGCTGCTGCCTCCTTTTATGTTCAGTCCATTTTTGGTAACGGCCAGCATCAGGCTAAAACCCGAAAGCACAATGAACACACCCACGGCAATGTGGCCGTCTGAAAATAACCTGACAATTATTTTTTCAGGCGCTGACAGGTTTTTAGTATTATCCCAATAATACTGCAGCATAGCATGATGCAGTACTACGTAGGTCGCCGCCAGTGCCCTTAAACTGTCGAGGTATAAAATGCGTGACTTTGCTTTGGTTGATGAAAGCATATTCTTTCTGTTTGGTAAAATTTTAATAAATGATCAATTCCGAACGGTCCGATATCAATTTTTCATTTCAGGGCAGTAAAGGCAGCGTTTAAAGCATTTTAATGCAGGATCAGACTTTGTTAATAATCAATAATCAAAAAGGGTATTTGCTCTAGTTACGCTTTGGACCGCGCCGCCGTTGCCTTTGAATTAATTAATTGGTCGAACGGTGAGTGCAGGTTGCGCTTGGTCACGCAACTAACTCAAAAATCGGTCCGAAACTCATATTTTGAGTAGGAGCCAGGCGGGACAGCCTTTTTAATTTGTTTGATCCGGTATACTTAATGCCAGGCCCTGCGAGGCCGATTATTGCTATTTAGTTTTGTATACACAGTGGTCTGACGAGTATACAGCAAAAGAAGTTTCATTTTATAAAGTGCAACTGATGATGCAGGGGAATGTTTTTCTTGTTCGGCCGGGGCAATCTATCTTTGAATGTCAAGGATTGGGTAGATGTTTAACGCAGAGGTAAGTAAAATGGGGATAGAACAGAAGGATGCATATTCTTCGGAAGAAGGCCTTAGTTGGACACCCCGGGGTACGCTGGCCTGGTCACTCACCCTATTCGCTATTTTATTAACTGCTTTTGTGGCCACTACCACTCTTTATATGATTAACCCCATGTCCTATGGCAGTTTTGGCGGAGATTTGGGTTTTATAGGCTTGCTTTTTACGCCGCAGTTGACAGTAATCAGTATGGTAAGCGTCGTGCTGGCATTTGTTGCCAAACGCATATTCGCCTGGCTTTCGGTTATACTTTTTTTCTTATGTGCCTTCGTGACATTATTAATAGTCGTTTTGTCCACGGTTGCCATTTGGCAACGGGCCGAACAGTACAATGTTCCCATTTCAGTGTTTGCCTCACTAAGGCCAAAAATAAATAGCCTGGAGCCTCAAAACTTCCGAACCGTGTTTTACGGAACCACGGCCGATGGTACCAGGCTCGAACTGGACATGTGGCGGGTAAATACTTTTAACGTAAACGTTTCCCATCCAGCCATTGTCAGGGTGCATGGCGGCGTTTGGGTCCAGGGTGAAAGAAATGACCTGGGGATGTGGAATGAATGGTTTAATGATCTGGGCTATGACGTTTTTGATATCAGCTACCGTTTGCCGCCAGCCCCTCACTGGAAAAACACCAATGAAGTTGCTGATGTAAAATGCGCCATCGGCTGGGTTTACGATCACGCTAAAGAATATCATATCGATACGGCAAGTATTAGTCTTACCGGATGTTCGGCAGGCGGCAACCTGGCATTGCTGGCAGCATATACCATGGGTAATCCGGTTCTGCCGCCATCCTGCCCGTCAAAGGAAGTCAAAATACGATCAGTAATTAACTTTTATGGGCCAGCTGATCTGGAGTCACTTTACCTCAATTCAGGGACACCAGAATATGTACAGAATGTATTCCCGCAATACATCGGAGCTTCTCTTGCCGAAAAGCCGGATGAATATAAAAAACTATCGCCGCTTACCTATATCAAAAAAGGCTTGCCGCCTACGATAACGCTATTGGGCGAAAGCGATCGCTTAGTGCCGACAGAACAAGGCATCAGGCTTGATATCGCGTTGAAAAAAGCCGGAGTACATCATGAATTATACCTGATCCCCTGGACCGACCATGGATTTGACGGCAGCTGGAACAGCTTCGCCAGTCAGATAGCCCGCGACAAAGTCAAACATTTTTTGGAACGGTATGGTGGAAAATCAAAGGCCCTTGATCGTTAATCCAGAAACCAACAAAATCATTACTATGGAGAAATATATCTTTTCGACATATCTTTTTTTGTTAGCTTTTTTTGCAAACGCTCAAAATATGCTGCGGATTTAGCCAGAAGAAGAAATGTTACCTCACCGCCGGAAATAAAATTTGAGAGGCTGCTAATCAACAACAAAGTAGAGATGAAGGTCACAGGAAATCGTAACATGTCCCCGTGTTTTCTTTACATCGGCTGGTTGTTTTTGCTTTTTAGTATCGGGACCTCCGCCCAGCAAAACGATTCTCTAAAAAATGCGCATGCAGATAGCATAGAACGCAATTTTTTAAAAATCATAAAGAAAGCAGGCGCGGACGAAGCTGCGGTGAACATCGCAAAATATAAAGCTGACAAGATCGCATTACATCAGCATAAAATAGCTGATGAGCTAAAAACGGTGATACAGCAGGTGAATGCTTATTTAAAAAACGGGTTGGACACGACACAGATTTCTAATCGGTTGACCCGCGTTGAAGGCACTTTTAAAATTGTTAAAGACGGGATATTTGTTAATAAGGGTTCGGCCCAAACGCAACGAAACCTTACATCCTCATCCACTATACTTACCCGCCTGATTGAGGAAATGGGTAATCAGAAAGCGGAGATTGACACTTATACCAAGGATCTGGCAAGATATAGACTCAAGGTCGACTCCTTATCAAGTGATTCTACCGTGTTCGTTTTTCCTTCGGATTCTTCGGCAGCGGTCAAATATTTCACCCGTTTAATGGTAATAGCACGCGAGGTTCGTCCGGTTGACTCGGCAATGAATGATGCGCTGGTCAGCATTCAGAGTCTTCAAAATAAAACGGATGTCCTCGTCTTTGAACTCAGGACTTCTTTGGAGGAAATCGAGTTATTTAGAAAAAAACTTTCCGGCGTTGAATCTGACCGCGATTTCGCAAATATCTGGGATACAGTAGCATTTTACCGGCCGTTTAGCGAGATCATACATTTCTCGGCGGCCAAGGAAAAATTAGCATTGGTGTACTATATTTTTGACAATGCAGGCACGGTAGTGATCCTGATATTATTAACGGGTGCATGTGCCTTATTTATACGAACCCTGAAGCGGCGGCTGATACAGGACATGTTCGGCAAAATGGCTTCGGGGGAACGGCGGCTGGTCACCAGGTATCCGGTACTGTCAGCAATTCTGATCGTCGTTTCCTTGTTTCAGTTTGCCTTCGTCGAGCCGCCCTTTATCTTCAAATTCATTCTCTGGTTGATTTCTGCGGTATGTCTTACGTTGATTTTTAAAAAATATATCGTTCGCCATTGGCTGATTTCCTGGATGGTCATTGTTACACTATTTATACTGGCCGGCATGGACAACTTTATTTTGCAGGCATCCAGAGCCGAGCGATGGATCATGCTGAGCATCTCTCTGGCAGGTGTTTTTTACGGCGGATATATATCGGTCAGCGGACAGCGAAGAGAACTAAAGGAAAAGAATATAGTGCCTTTTATAAAATTTTTTATCATTGTTGAATTTTTAGCCGCTTCGCTGAATGTTTTTGGCAGGTACAACCTGGCAAAAGCTGTCATGGTTAGTGGTTACGTGGGTGTGCTGGTTGCCATTCTGTTCCTTTGGACGGCCCGCCTTATTAACGAAGGTCTGGCCTTTGCTTCAACAGTATATAAACAGCCCGGGAGAAATATCGACCGAGCCGGCAATAAAGCATCCATAATATTGTATATTTTACTTATTACCGGCTGGATCGTCCTGGTAGGGCAGAATTTCTATAGTTTCAAACAAATTGCAGAGCCTTTAAGTGAGTTTTTAGCGCAGGACAGAACAATTGGTGATTACAAGTTTACCATCCGAGGCATACTTATTTTCATTGCCATTGCTTTTTGTTCCTTATTGCTATCAAGAATTGTTTCCTTTTTTGCATCGGATGTGAATATCCGCCAAAGCAAACCTGGCGCCAATAAAATAGCGGGTCTGGGCAGCTGGATATTGCTGGTGAGAATAGTTATCATCACAGCCGGGCTCCTGCTGGCTTTTGTAGCATCGGGTATTCCGATCGATCGGATCACCATTGTCCTGGGGGCACTTAGCGTAGGTATAGGTCTTGGCTTGCAGGGACTGGTTAATAACCTGGTTAGTGGTCTGATCATCGCATTTGAACGGCCCGTTAACGTAGGCGACCTGATAGAAGTTAGCGGCAAAGCCGGAACAATGAAGTCCATTGGATTCAGGAGCAGTATTGTTACCCTTTCCGACGGCGCTTGCCTGATCATTCCCAACGGTGACCTGCTTAGTCAGCATTTGGTTAACTGGACGATGGGAGACAACAAGAAAAGGCTATCAATGCTTATAGGGGTCGAATTTGGTTCAGATCTTGAAAAAGTTAAACAGATACTGGCCGATATTCTTAAAAGTGACGAAAGAATTGCCAAATATCCCGAACCGCTTGTTGCTGCAAAGGATGTCAGCCAGGGTAAAATTGATTTTCAGTACATTTTTTGGGTGAACGATATGAATGTCTCTTTCTCCGTCACCGGTGATATCATTGCTAAAATCGAGCAAGCATTTAAAGAGGCAGGTATTATAATATCGAGTCCGCGCCACGATCTTTTTCTGCGACCCGCAGATTTGCCGGCGGACTTAAAAAAGAAACCGGATTAGGTAAGGTATATATTTGAATAGTAGTCAATTAAGGAATCTTTTTGTATAGTAAACTCTTGAAAAAATAAGCATATGCAAACTGAACTGAAGAATTTATTAAAGAATGTTATTTCAAGAACGGGATTTCAAGTTACCAGGCTCCCTCCCGCAGATTTCACGATAGAGGAATTTCAGTACGCTGTAATAAGGCCGAATGCAAACTACGCGCCTTGGTCTGCAGACGCTGACTTTCAATATATATTTTCCCAGATTCAGGAAAATACTTTAGTCGATAACTACAGATGCTATGAGTTGTGGGAAATGGTTGGAACAATTCATAGACTTGACAATACAGCGTCGTTTATGGAAGTGGGGGTTTGGAGGGGCGGTACTGCAGCAATTATCGCGAAAAAATTAGCGCATTTACATTCGCTGAGTACTTTTTACCTGGCAGATACTTTTACAGGAGTAGTAAAGGCTACTGATAAAGACAAATTTTATAATGGAGGCGAACACGCTGAAACTACCCAGGAAATAGTTGAGACGTTGATGGAAGGCAAGTATAATAATTATAAAATATTGAAAGGTATTTTCCCCGATGATACGGCACATCTGATACCCGCAAACGAAAAATTCGGTTTTTGCCATATTGATGTTGATGTATATGAATCAGCTAAAGACATTGTTGAATGGATATGGGATAAATTGATTCCCTGGCGGCGTTATTGTTTTCGATGATTATGGCTTTCATACCTGCAATGGCATCGCCAGGTATGTAAATGAACAAAAAAAGTGCGCTGACAGGATGATCGTTCATAATTTGAACGGACATGCGCTGATGATAAAGATAAAATAGTTGCTAGTCCATATTGGAATGAAAATGTTAATTAGGCCAATCATCGCCAGGCGGCGAAAAACCAGCTGCTAACAACATCTACCCGGGGTCCTCCGGAAATGCCGCATTTATTTTTCCTGTTACCCGATCGGACAGACCGGAAAGACTTCCTGTTGTAATGGTTGGAAACAAGTTGCATTTTTTAAAATGCAACCCGCAAATACTTAAATGGGAAATACATTATATCATTCAGGGATACATTTGTAATGGTCGAATCAATATACCCCTTTTCCCAGGCAAGGTCATAATATCCACCTTATTATAATCGATAGTGAGACTGAAAATTTTTTACTTTTTTGCATTTATCGGAATTATAAGCGGAAGGCAGGTCGAGGCACAAATTGCCGCCAATCCGCCGGAGGATAGTACTGCTTTAGCCGCTCCTGGTAAGGCTCATCAGCCGGGTTCGGGTTTTCTGCTGATAAACAGTAAGGCAGCCACGCTTACTTTTTCTCCATATATTACGGAACGTTATCTGAATCAAAAGGGTCTTGACAGCAGTTATACTGACGCTTTCGGAAACACCCATTCTATAAGCAAGCGTAATGATATCCAATTACAAAAAGTGACGCTTTATTTTAAAGGCTGGCTGGTGGAGCCCGGGTTCAGGTATTTTGTGTATGTATGGACTGCAAATGCAAGCCAGGGTCAGGGAGCGCAGGTCGTTATAGGTGGTAATCTACAGTACCAGGTCAATAAACATTTTGATTTTGGCGCCGGTATCGGACCCTTGCCAACCAGCCGCTCACTATATGGGCAATGGCCATTTTGGCTGCGTCAAGATGCCAGACCCATGGCCGAAGAATTCTTCAGGGGATCATTCACCAGCGGTGTATGGATGCAGGGCGACATCGTTGAGGGGTTACACTACAAAACGATGCTGGCCGACAACCTGAGTCAACTGGGCGTCGATGCAGGACAATTAGATAACGGACTCAATACCTGGAGCTCCGCTATTTGGTGGACAAGCCACGATTATGGTCGTATGGCGCCATATGGTGATTTTGAAAAACATGATAATGTGGCTGGAATTCTTGGCGGCTCCTTTACAACCAGTACCGAAACCAAGCAATCGCAACCGGGTACCAATGCACCTGAGAACTCGCAGATAAGATTGTCTGACGGTACAGGCATATTCAATGTCAATGCCTTCGGCCCAAACTCCCAGGTACAGTCCGCCCTGTACCAAATGGCTTCTTTTAACGGGGGCATAAAGATCAAAGGCTTTTCGCTGGACGGGGAATATTTCTTTAGATGGGTCTCTAATTTCAAGGTGACCGGGCAGATACCGGTTAAACATCTTTTCGACCAGGGATTCACCACCCAGGCCTCCTATATGATAATTAATAAAAGCCTGCAGGTTTACAGTACAGGGTCGTATGTGGACGGGCAGTACGGTAAGCCTTCGGAAATTACAGCCGGACTCAACTGGTATGTGTTCAAAACCCGCCTTTTCAGGGTAAACCCGGAAATAATGTTTGAGAACCATGCTCCGGTCGGATACTTATCTTATCCAACTGTAGTGGGTGCTAACGGGACTATTGTAATGATTAACCTGGAGCTGTTTTATTAGTCGCAGGGTCTTTGAATGCCGGTTGGTCATAAATGCAAAAACAACTCATTCGAGTGGCTTTTTTTCCTGTAGATAAACAGTGAAGCCGGGGGCGCTCCGTTTAAATCCAACTATTTGACTTATAACCTAACTGCGTTTGAGCTGACTTTTTCTGTCCGGTTATTTTGACGTGTATAGGAAAAAGTAAAGGCAAGTCTTTTTGGTTATTGATTTAATTCAATCAATACAATTAGCCCACACCAAATAATTTGCACTTCGTCCTGATTTAGTTTAACTTTCTAAAAATTAAACGATTATGAAGTATTTTTCGCTTTTTCTGAGCCTGTTATTCTATGGGTGTCACGCCGCAAATGAACGAGGAATCGTGAAACAATACACTGCGGAACAATTGTATCACAACAACTATATTTATGGAGCAGGCTTTAACGGGGATGAAAGCCGGGTATTGGCTGGAGCGAATAATACCGGCATATTTAATGTTTATGCCATTAGTATAACCGATACCACCATGAAGGCTTTGACGCATTCGCTCAAGGATTCCTACTTTGCTGCGGGTTATTTGCCAGGAACAAACAACTTTTTGTACAGTGCCGACCAGGGGGGCAATGAAAACGGCCATGTCTATCTGCAAAGACAAGGCAGTTTACAAGCTAAAGACATTACACCCTGGCCAGGAAGCAAAAACAGTATCGCTGGATGGAGCGATGATAAAAAAATCATTTATATCTCGAGCAATAAACGTAACGTCAAATTCAGTGACATTTATAAAATGGATACGGCAACATGGTCGGCCACGATGCTTTATCAGAACGACAGCGGATATGCGGTCGGGCCCGTCTCACATTCTGAACGCTATATAGCCCTGAGCAAAGCTATAACTACGGATAAAAGTGACCTTTACCTATTAGACAGGCAAACGAAATCGATAAAAAAACTAAGTAATGACCATGAAGCCAATTGGTATCCCCAGGCTTTTGAAAAGAATGACGCAGCATTATTCTATACCACGAACGACGGAAGTGAGTTTAGTTATCTGGTCAAATACGATTTGAATACAAGCAGTACATCTACGGTGTACAAGTCCAGTTGGGATGTTACCGGCATGAGCCTGAGTGAGCACCAAAAATACCATTCCATTTCCATTAATGAGGACGGCAGATACAAAACGTTGATATTTGACCATGCCACCGGCAAACAGATTGACCTGCCGGCAATCTCCGACGGGGACATAAAAAGTGTCGATTTTTCTCCAAGTGAAAAGAATATACTATTGAGCGTAGGCAGCAGCCGCAGCCCAGAGAACCTGTACATTTTCAATTTTGAGCGCAAGGCGCTTAAGCCGATTACACGGTCGTTGAACCCTGAAATAAATATTAACGATCTCGCATCTGCGGAGGTCGTCCATTTTAAATCATTCGACGGCCGCGAGATACCGGCTATTTATTACAAACCACTTAACGCTTCAAAGGATCACCCCGTGCCGGCTATGCTATGGATCCATGGCGGTCCGGGTGGGCAAACGACTGCTGATTTTAGCAACGATATACAGTTTTTGGTGAACCATGGTTATGCGGTACTCGCTGTAAATAACCGCGGCAGCAGCGGCTACGGTAAGACATTTTACAAGCTCGACAACAAGGACCATCAAAACGGTGATCTGAAAGACTGCATTTGGGGTAAGAAATGGTTGCAGCAGCAGGACTATATCGATACAACAAAGATCGGCATTGAGGGCGGCAGCTATGGCGGTTGTATGGTACTCGGCGCACTGGCCTTTCATCCAAATGAATTTAAAGTGGGGGTGGACTTGTTTGGCGTGGCTAACTGGATACGCACCCTTCGCAGTATACCACCCTATTGGGAGGCGTTCCGTAAAGCTTTATACGATGAATTAGGGGATCCTTATACAGCCGACAGCGTTCACCTCAAAAAAATCTCGCCTCTTTTCCATTATAAATCTATCAATAAGCCTTTATTGGTGTTCCAGGGACTAAATGACGTGCGTGTGTTGCCAATTGAAAGCAAGGAAATAGTAGAAGGTGTAAAGAAAAACGGTGTGCCTGTGGAATATGTAACCTACCCGAATGAAGGGCATGGCTTTACCAAAAAAGAAGATCAGATAAAAACAGATAAGGTTATGCTGGCCTTTCTTGAAAAATACCTAAATAAGAAGTAAACGATTACTAAACTGGGTCTTTGTTCCCGACTTATTTAAATATAATACAAATTCCTGGGATGGTGAGCCATTTCCCATTGTTAATTAATGAACATTTTGAATGGTCTTAAAGCAAAAAACCCTCAAATCTTATGAATTTGAGGGTTTTGATGTTGTTTGATGATTACTCTTGTGATCCCGCTGGGACTCGAACCCAGGACCCCAACATTAAAAGTGTTATGCTCTACCGGCTGAGCTACGGAATCATTTAACCGTTCTCCGATTAAAGTGGTGCAAATATAGAGTTTATTGATATTGCTTGCAAACCTATTTTTTAAATATTTTTCTAAGTATAAAATAAGCGCTTCATTACCAATAAACTACAGCTTGAAAATGCCTATTTTTCCATCGTTTCCCGCTAAAAGAACCAATTTTCCGTTCTTAGCTTTCCGACAAACGTTGTAGCTGGCATCGTCAATTTTGGTCCACGTTTTGCCACCATCCGTCGTGATATTGCTTCCGGGAGTGCCGGTTGAAGAAAAGTTTCACCGGAAATATATTCCACGCAAGATTGAAACCCAGCGGGTGCGGTCCTTGCTAATTCAAAACGGCCGCCGGTGTAAGTGCCGTTATTGTATTGGTATTGAGCTATGAAATCAACTGCGCGGTCGTCTTGATAATCGCCGCCGACGATAACGAAGCCTCCCGCTCCGTGATATAGAAAATGCACCCTGGCTCGATTTACCATGCTTGAGTAATAAATTTTGATATGTCCACAATCCTGTAGATTTATCATCACAGAAAGTTAATTCCCGGCAATTGCTGCCACCTGTTACTATTTTCAGTATTTCCTGTCCATCGTTTTGGTCTTTATGCGCTCTCAAACATGTACCACTGGCCGCAAAAGCGGCTTCGCCCGGCAGGGCATCCGGACGGTTTTTAAATGGATTCCAGGTCTCTCCTCCATCTTTAGTTTCCATTATAATGAATTTTCCGCCTATCGGGTCACCCAGCACATAACCATGCAGCCGATCGGCAAAATCCATCGCATCAAAAAAATAAGCAGTATCCGTATTATTATATTTTACCCGCCAGTTCTGGCCGCCATCTGTGGTCTTTAAAATCAGAGCAGGCGTGCCCGAGCTCATGATGATCGCTTCCTTGTCGGAGAAATGCCTCAATATCCCTGAAATCGGCCTTTTCAAAACCTTTTACCTGCTGCCATTGCCAAGTTTTACCGCCGTCGGCTGTTATAGCGATGGTACCTTTGCTGCCACTTACCCAGGCTATGTGGTCATCCACAACCGAAAGACCGCGGATGCTGGTTGGTTTGCCTTGCTGCAAAACTTCAACGTGCTGGGCTATTGCATTGATGGAAAAAAACAGAATGAATAAGGATAATAGGTGCTTTCTCATTTTAGGCGTGTCCATGTTTCAGTGCGACCAAATAACGAAATGCCAATATAGCCTCTTATTTTTAGCGTGTTTCCATTTAGCGTCATCTTGCAGCTGTAAGTTTTGCCGTTTTGAGGATCGTATATGGTGCCGTCTATATATTGGTTCTCGCCATCAAAAGTAAAATTTTTGAGCAGCTCAAGGCCAAGATCAGGGCGGGAGCGTTGCGCGGGGTCAGGATTGTTTTTATCAGTCTTTGGTTTGCCCTGTTCATCGTTTGGGTACTTGATCCAATCAAGTCTGCCAAAAAACTTGTCGCCTTTTTTATAAATCAAAATATGGTCCTCGCCACTGGGATTTACCCATGAGCCCAAAATGGCATCGGCTTTTTGTGCTGAAGCCGTGATTGTTAAAGCTGATAAAAGGCATGCGAGTAAATAATATTTTCTAGTCATTCTGGTTATAATAGGACGCCTAAGTTAGGCTTTACAACCATTTTTGCAAAAAACAGGAAGCTGTTTAAAAGGGATATTACCTAATTTCGGATTTCTGCACACACCAGGTCGTCATAGCGCGTATATTTTGCACGTTGGTGGTTTTGATGGGTTCAAAGAGTACACCTAATTCGCCGGTACACTTTAGTAGTTTTTGTTCGTTGACTAAAAATCGTTCCGTGCCATCCGGCAGTAAGTAACGGCCGTTACCTATTGGTTTTAGCAATGTTTCCATTCCTATATCCGAAGCTAGCCTTGCAAAAAAGTAACCGCCCGGTTTTAAAACCCTGAATATGGATTCCAGCATGGCATCAAAATGCTGCTCACTGCTTGCAAAGTGCAATACTGCGTTGCAAACAATCAGATCAAATTCACCATCGCGGTACGGCATGTTTTCAGCACTGCATACCGTGAAATTTCCGAGCGGATTATCGGGAGCAAGTGACGCTGAAAGCGCCTTAACCGCTTCTACTGCCCGAAGATCTGTATCGAGGCCAAATACTTCGAAACCGTTACGCAGAAAATAAAAAAGGTTTCGCCCGCCGCCGCAACCGACGTCCAGTACTTTTTTTGAACGGTCAAAACGGCCCTTTAACAGCTGATCAAACAGGTAGATATCAATATTGCCATAGATTTGTTGTAGTGGTTGCATAGCGGGATTTTTATACCAGAGATAGTAGGATGACCCGCTCACTGGCGGCATAAAAAAACATTAGCTGAAAGGTGTGCCCGGAACGAGATTCGAACTCGTACATCCTTGCGAATGCCACCCCCTCAAGATGGTGCGTCTACCAATTTCGCCACCTGGGCTTTTGAAAATAAAAGTCTTAAGTGCGAGATAGCTGAGATAAAATTTTGAATCTCTCTTAACTAACTTTCTCAATCTAAAATGGATGTGCCCGAAGAGAGACTCGAACTCTCAAGAGACAATTCTCAACGGCTTCTGAGACCGCAACGTTTACCAATTTCGCCATCCGGGCCTTTGTAATCGGAGTTCAAATTTTTACTTCCCGACAACAAGGCTGCAAATATAAATCTTTCGGCGATAATCAGACAAAAACAAATGAAAAAAGATGAAGCAGTAATTCGAATAGATATAATCTGTTGAGTTTGGGGTAAATAAAAGTTTATCCTACCTTTATTTTCATTAAAACAACGCTATTCCTATACCAAATCTTTCTATACACATTTTATACGTCTTTCAATATCGTCATCATGAAATCAGTCATTATTACAGGTACCAGTAAAGGCATTGGGCTTGAAACGGCCCTTGCATTCGGGCGGGCCGGCTACAAGGTTTTCGCGACTATGCGCAATCCGGACTACGCCGATGCTTTTAAACAGAAAATTGCTGACGAAGCTTTGCCAATAAATATTGCTGTATTGGACGTGGATTCGGATGAATCAGTTGAAAGCTGCATCGGTGCAATTCTTCGGGATAACGGTCCGGTCGATGTGCTTATCAATAACGCTGGAATTGAGCATCACGGATCAATCGAGGAAACGAGCCTGAATGATTTTAAATCGGTCATGGAGACCAATTATTTCGGAGTCCTGCGATGCATTAAAGCGGTGTTGCCTCAAATGCGCGAAGATCGGCATGGATGTATTATTAATGTGGCGTCCGTTGCCGGAAGGATAGCAAGTACGCCGCTGGGGCCTTATGCAGCCAGCAAATTTGCTTTGGAAGCTATAAGCGAGTCTCTTGCCCAGGAAGTAAAGCCTTTTAATATCAGGGTTGCCATAGTTGAGCCGGGAATCATTGATACGCAGATGGCAAGGGACATTGGACGCGGCGGCGGTTCAATTTATCGGCAGGTAAACCGGTATGGGGGCTTATTCTTAGCTTCACTTAAAACACCGAGATCTGCCACCATAGTAGCTGACAAGATGCTTGAAATAGCAGAAAGCGGAACCTGGCAATTGCGGCATCCGGTTGGACCGGATGCAGAGTCATTTCTGGGTTGGCGAGCGTCCAAAACGGATCAGGAATGGATAGATTGGAACGCTGCAACTGACGATGAATGGTACAATGCCATTAAAAACACGTTCGGTTTGGATGCCAGACGGGACGATTGATGGTTTTACCATGACGCGTATAGCCGACCCCTGGAATGCTTCTCTTGAGCGCGGGCTTAATTGGTTCAGGTTGCCAGTTCAACTCTTAAATAGAAATCTTCCTTGCTAAGTTTGCCTTTACGTAACTGACTGAGATATTTCAAAGCGCTTAACCGATCAAGTTCCATTTGGTATTGTCGGAGCTGTTCGTCTGTTCTGGGTGGGTCCTGCAGCTTCAAACGGATCGAAGTACGGGAAATTTCATCTTCCAGCGTATCAGTCGCGCAAGCGCTGAACTGCTCATAAATGTTTTGGGGGAGTACTATAGCAGCCATTTAGATTATTTATATAACTATTATACGATGCCCGTGAAAACAATGTTCCGGGCAGGCGCATTTAAATGTTATAAAATACCCTGTAAATTGCTCAGGCTCTGACTGTATTTTTCGTCTGAAAAGGAACCCCTTCCAATAAGGATTTAATGGGACGATCGTGTTTAGTCGATCGGCTTTAATATTCTGTTCCAACGGATCTTGTGGAACAGGTCCTGTGTTGCATCGGTGCTGAAGAATGTGATGATGGCTTTGCCTACGATGTGATCCTCGGGTACATAGCCCCAGAAGCGTGCATCAAGCGAATTATGTCGATTATCACCCATCATCCAGTAATAGTTCATCTTAAAAGTGTAAGAAGTGGCCTTCTGTCCGTTGATCAGAATGTCCTTACCCGGGGTCTCCACTTTGTTATGCTCGTATAGTTCGATGGCGCGGCGGTATAAAGCCAGGGTTGAATCGTTCAATTGCACAGTCCAGCCTTTTTTCGGCATCGTCAGCGGACCGAAGTTATCCAGATTCCACTTGAAATTGGGGTTATGCGGGAAAATCAGCGAATCGTATTTTCCTGCCGGTGCTACCGAAGGGGTCACGCTTTTGATATTTGAAAAGCCCCTTAATGTAGCCACATTCTTATAGGGAATTGTTACCGCACCTGGATCGTTTTCAGATACTTTAATATTCAGATCCTGGAAAACCTGCGGGTTAAAATCCTTGCCATCGGTTATGATATGATACTCCAGTTGCGACTCGGGCGCATTTGGCGCAGCTTTGCCATTGATGTATACTTGTCCGTCAACAATGGTGAGAACATCGCCGGGTGTAGCCTGGCAACGCTTGATAAGCGAGGTGCGCTCGTCGACCGGCAGATTATATACCGGGTCAGCTTCCTCGGGTTTATTAAATACAACGATGTCGCCTTTTTTAACCTCTGTCAAACCCGGCAAGCGCATGTAAGGTAGTTTGATCCAATCCAAATAGGTTTTGATGCCATACATGGTAGGCTCTGTGAAAGGGATGGAAAGTGGCGTGTTGGGCATGCGCGGACCATAACTGATCTTGCTTACAAAGAGGTAATCGCCCACCAACTGGGTACCTTCCATTGATCCTGAGGGAATTGCATAGGCCGAAAACAGTAAACCGCGTATAAGTGTAGCCGCAACGACTGCAAATATCAGGGCATCTACCCATTCGCGTGTCTTACTTTTTTTTGGTTTTGTAGTATCTGTCTTCTTTTTAAAGGGCCAATTCATATTGTCAGGATTTAACAGCTTTGATTTAAGAGTGCAATTATAGTTACAAAAAATCAAAAATTAGCTGATCGCCATTCAATGTTTGTTTCGTAAAGGAGCGGCAATGCCTGAATAGCAAAACGATATTTTGTGCAGGTTAAATTTGGGATGCTTACGATGTTCCGGCTGCACAAAAGGGGAGGTGCGATTACCGCTGCATCGCTTACATTTCTTCCTGGGAGTGCGCGGAACGTAACGCTATGTTTAGATTTTTCAGGTGCCTGGATACCTGCCGTCTTCTCCAATATTGTTTCAGACCCTGAAAAAAGCCTATTTTCTGCTTCAATAAATTGGGATAACAGGAAAAGAAGTGTTTGGCAATGGGCAAAGCTTCTGTTACTCTTAATTTCTTTACTTCTTCACAAAATTCTTCCGCCTCCTGCTCTTCGTACTTTTTGGCTGTGGCACGGCAAAAAAAGTAATGGGCCAATAAATGACAGCATGCTTTTAGTGAGGGTTGGAAATGCTCTTGCCAATCATCTTCGCCGTGGGTAATGATATGCTCATTGATCTGGTCGGCAATGATATCTCGGGCGGCTAAAAACGCGCCGGCAGGTTCTATGGAAAGATTGCTGGTAACATGTATAACTACCTTGCGTTTGCCCAGTATAAAGCTTACTTTGTGGGGTACCGCATTGCTGTTATATAAATATTTGATCTGGTGAGCAAGGGAGTTGATATGGTCTCCGAACGACTGGAAATCATCGGTGTTTTTAACCGCATAGAGCTCCTCTTTCGGCACGCCTGACAATATGCTGATGGCTTCCAGGTCGTCAACATAATGCCTCTCCTGCATTTCCATCATCTGGCCGAGCGTTACCTCATCCAATATAGTCGGTATACTCACTTTTAGCTTGCCATGAGTAGTTGTAAAGGTTTTCTGAATCATAGTCCCTGCAGTTTAAAGTATCTGACTTATTTAGGTTCATTTTGCTGTTTTCTCCTCAAAATTTCGATCTGTATCGTCCGATCTAAAACTCCTCCTGCAGGGGAACGGGGGGCATAAGGTAAGCGGCTTTTGGGTTAACTAAGTTATTGATTTTTAATTTATTTATTGCAATTTATCTTCAATGATCCGGGGCGCCCATATTGGCATGCAAAAGCATCATTTTTTTATCAGGCGATCTTCAGCCTGTAGTTTTTTTGGCCGTTTTCATGAAAGCTTTGTCATCAAAATTTAATTTTTAATCTTAATTGGAACGGTTGTTCCAGTTAGTGTGTATGTTTGTGGAACAATTGTTCCAGATAGCAATTTGAAAATTAAGAAGACAATGAAAAAGTTAGAAAACAAAGTAGCAGTAGTTACAGGAGCTTCGAAAGGTATTGGTGCCGGAATAGCTCGGGGGTTAGCTGCAGAGGGCGCATCAGTAGTGGTAAACTATGCATCTGCAAAAGAAGGCGCCGAGAAAGTCGTAGCCGAAATAATAAGCAATGGCGGTAAAGCTATAGCTGTTCAGGGTGATGTATCAAAAAGCGCTGACGTTGCGCGATTGTTTGCAGAAACCAAAGAGGCTTTTGGCGCGGTAGATGTATTGGTTAACAATGCGGGCGTTTACAAATTTGGCGCTATCGAAGAAATAACCGAAGAAGAGTTTCACAGACAGTTCAATACCAATGTGCTTGGCTTGTTATTGACTACACAAGGCGCTGTGAACAGTTTTGGCGATAGAGGCGGCAGCATTATTAACATCAGCTCGACGGTTACCCGGATCACGCCTCCCGGAAGCGCCATTTATACCGCTACCAAAGGCGCGGTAGATTCCATCACACAGGTTTTATCCAAAGAGCTTGGTCATAAAAAGATCCGTGTAAACGCGATTAACCCCGGTATCGTAGAAACAGAGGGTACGCACACGGCAGGTTTTATCGGCAGTGATTTTCATGCTAATGCTGAAAAGACTGCGCCGTTGGGCCGTATTGGTCAGCCCGAAGACATTGCGCCAATTGCTGTTTTTCTGGCATCTGACGAATCGGGATGGCTGACAGGCGAAACTATGATAGCCAGCGGCGGTATTAGATAAGGAGCTGCAGGTCTCCTGCAGAATAAAAAAATGAATAGCTTTGCTCCTTAAGAGCAAAGCTTTTCGGCTATGGCAAGAAATAAAGATTTTGATCAGGACGAGGTATTAATAAAAGCCATGAACCTTTTTTGGTACAAAGGCTATAATGGAACGTCTATGCAGGATCTGGTAGATGGCCTGGGGATCAGCCGCTCCAGCCTTTATGGCACCTTCGGCGATAAGCATACGCTTTTTATCAAATCGCTTGAAAATTACATGAATTCGGCTGCCGAGAAATTCAGAAAAATTGTGGAGCAGGGCTCTTCGGCAAAGGAATCCATCAGACTGATGATGGATTACAATGCCAGTGAATTGCTGAAGGACGAGCAGCATAAGGGCTGCTTTTTGGTAAACGCTGCTGTCGAGATGGCTCCCCATGATAACGATGTGAACAAAATGCTGTGTGATAATGACCGGCAGATGGAGGGCTTCTTTTATCAGGCCATCAAAAAAGGCCAGGCCGCTGGCGAGTTATCAGACAGGCATGACGCACATGTACTTGCTCAATTTATCATCAATAATGTAAAAGGGATGCGTGTCACAGCAAAATCTGCTTCAGATAAAAAGATATTCGAAGACATCATCGGTTTGACAATGTCAGCGCTGGTATAAGCCTTCTCAAACCAGTCCAAAAACGATATCATTTTACTTTCAAAACCGGCGGCGGCGTCCACGAATCGGTCAATACGGCCTCCTCTGGCCAATAACACCTGATGTATATGGAGAATGGTTCGTTAGGTGCGGGAAGCCAGTTATTCATATTATTCTGATCGGGGGGCGTATTTTGCACATAGATTGTCAGGGAGCCATCGGAATTATAATGCAGATTTTTATTCTTGGTGCCCAGCGAGTAACGTTTTAAGTTATTGGGAGAAAAGAAATGGTGTTGATTATATAGCGTTAGCGACCAGAAACCCTTTACCGGCGGAATTTGGCCTTTGGCAAAGGTCACCGTGTATTTGCTGCTCCCATCCAGCCTGGTGCCAGATGAATCGCGGTCCTGATAGAAATACCTTGTTTCGTTAGGCTTATTTACAAATATGTTTGCTTTAGCGCAGGACGTACGGGTCAGATAATCAAGGCCGAACTGCGCTCCATTGCTTTGTGTGGTCCATTTGTATTTTACGGGATAGCCGACATGAATAAACTCAAATAAGGGTGTGATCAATTTCAGGTCAGCCTGTACCGCAGCCTGTTTTAAAACCGCTCTGATATGAGGGTCTTTTGCGGCCGCGTCCAATACGGATTGCATTTGGCCATATATTGCCTGTTCGCCCGGCATAGGGGGAACTTCCTTTAAAATTGCCGGTAATTCATCAAAAAATATCTCGGGTTTTACCCATTTTGTTTCCTCCTGGCTGTCTCCTCCCGAGGATGGGAATTTAGGAACCTTGGTCCAGTCTTTGGTTTTCATCGTTCCGTCAAACTGACTTAGGGGGTACATCAGCATCTGTGAAACAACGGCCTGTACGGCTTTTTTATCAGCTGGGTCGTCACTTTGAAAAGCACGGGGTATGACAACGCCTAAATCTGTGGTACACCTAAATGTTTTAACAATGCCTTTGGGAACTTTGCCATTCCAATTAGGGCCGGTAAGTAAATAAAAGCCAGGTTTTGAGCCATACATTTTCCCTATGGAAGCAAATCCGTCCGTACGCTGATCACAAACCTGGTAAACCCAGAAGCGATCGCCAAAATCAGGCACCTGTACGATTACTGCGTCTTTTGTAAAGTCAATCAGGCCAAAACCGTATACGACATCCTGATTGGGACAGGCTACTACCCGTTCTTCAGGAACAATATAATCTGTCAGCATACATAGCTGATTGGATGGCGAAACGGGGACGATGCCACCCATATAACCTGGCTCGGGTACTTTCTCGAAGGTAAGTCTCCTGTTGTGAATGTTAACCATCGGCCATGCCCATAAATAAGCGAATGTTGCAATCTGCTTTACATATTCGTCAGTTAATATCGTATTGGGTACCGGACCCGGCAATGGCCTGTTGTTACCCGACGGATTATTTGCAACGGCATTCGCAGAATCAGTAGGTCCCTGAACTGTAGAATCGGCGGCACTTATTTTATTTTTTCCGGAGTTGCAGCTCCAAAAAAGAAGTATTGCAAAGGCAACATAAAGGAAATTTTTCATGTTCTTGGGCTTTGAACAAACGAATAACGTCAAAATAAACAGGCCGTAGAATTTTTCCCGGCGGCGTTTGGGTTGCACATTTTATTTTGAAACCAGTGAGCAGGCTAAATTTTTGATTTATGTTTTTCTCTCGGAAAATATTTGACAATTCATATTTTCCAATATCTTTGTGGAAAATATTTCGATAAAAATATTTTCCAACATGAAAGAAAAGATCGTAGAAGTATCGCTGGAGCGCTTTTTACAGTATGGTATCCGCAGTATGACCATCAAAAAACTCGTTGAACCAATGGGTATGTCCACCAAAACGGTCTACAAATATTTCCGAAGTAAGGAAGAATTGCTGGAGGCCTGCCTGCTGGTGCTTTATACTGCGTATTATAACGAATCCGAGGCCATATTGAGCAAGGGCAATAATCCGGTAACGGCGTTGCTCACGCTGCTGCGGGCCACAATGGCAAAGGACTTTGGCGTGAACCATGCCTTCTTTCACGATCTGAATTATTATTACCCGGATTTGCAAAACGCAGCTATCGGGCGAACGAGCGATAACTATAGAAACGTCATGATACCGCTTGTTCAAAGCGGGATAGCAGAAGGATATTTTCATTCATTCATTAGGGCCGAGGTGGCGCTAAAGGGAATATTCACTTTATATACTTCCATCACCCGGTCAGAAGATTATAAAAATTACCTGGGAAGTGTAAATGACTTGTTTAGAAACCTGGTTGAGGTTTATCTGCGGGGCATGTGTACTGAAAAAGGAATCCTTGAAATCGAGAATCAAGCAATATAAACATGTATAAATATTTAAAAAGAACCGTTTTTGCAGCCGGCCTGATAGCCAGCCAGTTGTCCGCCCAGGCACAACAAGGCAGTTTACCAGCTTTAATGCCGCTGCCAAGGCAATTGGTATTAAATGCTGGCCGTTACCGAATTAGTAACAAGTTTACCGTCTCCGTTCAGGCCGATGACAAGGATACCGTGTTGTACAATGCTGTAAATCGGGCATATCAAACCCTTAACAGAAAGACTGGACTTGTTTTTCCTCAGCAAACGATCGGCCCGGCTGATAAATCGGATTCGGCATCATTAAAAGTAATCGTAAGATGGAAAGCCGGCCTGACGATCGGAGTAGATGAAAGTTATTCGTTCAGGATAAATGAAAAACAGATCGTACTGAGCGCCACGAATACCATAGGTGCATTGCGCGGCTTACAAACCCTGGTACAGTTGTGCGATAAGGATGATCGCGGCTATTTCTTTACCTGCCTGTCTATCGATGATTCACCGCGTTTTAAATGGCGCGGACTAATGATCGATGTGGCGCGTCATTTTATTTCATACGATGAAATGAAGCGAAATATAGATGCCATGGCCGCGGTGAAAATGAACGTGCTGCACTGGCACCTTAGCGATGACGAAGGATTCAGGGTGGAATCTAAAGTTTTCCCGCTGTTGCATCAAATGGGTTCCAGCGGTGATTATTATACGCAGGCCCAGTTGACAGACCTGGTAAATTATGCTGCCGGGCGCGGGATAATGGTTGTGCCCGAGTTTGATATGCCAGGGCACTCACAAACCTGGTTTGCCGGCTATCCCGAACTGGCGAGTCAGCCGGGACCATATCACCCCGGTTCGCGCATGCAGTGGCAGAAAGAACATCCGGAAGTTAAAGTTCCGCAAGGCAGCTCAATCGCTGATATTATCGCCAATATGGTAGCGCCCACCTTCGACCCGACCAATGAAAAGGTATATGATTTTCTGGACAAGTTTATCGGCGAGATGAGCACACTGTTCCCTTCAGGATATATGCATATCGGTGCCGACGAAAATAACGGAATGGCGTGGAAACTCAACCCGGCAATTATGGCCTGGATGAATCAGCATCAGATGCAAAATACCAATGATCTGCAGCGCTACTACGTTCAAAGGATATATGGCCTCATGAAAAAGCATCATCGACAGATGATAGGCTGGGAGGAGATTTATAATGCACAGCTTCCTGCCGACGCGATTGTTCACAAATGGATAGCGGAAGATAATGGCATGATCAAATCAAACGGAACGGCAAATGATATTGCTGTGCATAACCCGGTGCTGATCTCCAATGGCTTCTATCTTGATTTGTTTATGCCAGCATATATCCACTACAATAACCCCTCGATTGCAGAAGCCAGCAGCGTTAATATTTTGGGTGGCGAGGCCGCGCAGTGGACTGAGCTTGCCGATAACGCCAATATTGATGGCAGAATATGGCCACGTGCTGGTGTGGTTGCCGAAAGACTCTGGTCGCCAGCAACTGTTACCGATGTAGAGGACATGTACCGGCGTATGTTTGTACTGAGCAATGAACTAGATGAGCAGGGACTGAACCATATCAGTAATTATCAGCGGGCCCTGCGCCTGCTTGCCAGCGGCGCGCCAACTACGCACCTTCAAACGCTTACCGATATATTAACGCCGGTAAAAGGTTACCGCAAACTGGTGGCTGGTATGTTTAAGCCTGCGCAGGCCGCCTTTCAAACAACGCCGCTAACGGCAGTTTCTGACATAGTATTTGTCGATTCTCAAACGAAGCGCGAATTCAGGGCGTTAGTGAAACTGTATTTGGAACATCATGATAAAAAATCTGAAGAGCAGATAAGAGCCAGACTTCATCAATGGCAACAGAACGATGATCAGTTAAAACCCTTATTTGCTGGTAATAAACGTCTGATGGAAATACAGGATCATTCAAAAAATCTGTCGGCTGCAGCTGCCATCGGTCTGGAAGCATTGGACAGGGCAGATAAAGGCACCTCAAATGATGCAGAATGGTTGACGAAGCGTACGGCGTCCCTCGATACCTACGGTAAGGCACATTTTGAATTGGAAATAGCAGTAATTCCGGAAATAGCCGCATTGGTGATCGGCCACCTGGTAGCAGAACCTGTTTTGTATTCACCTTTTTAATGATTTTGGAGGTAACCACGGGAGTGGAAACTTCCGTCCCCTGCATGTTATGACCGCAATCCCACACCTTGGTGTGGGATTTTTTTTGTTTTTTGTGCTGCCCGGAATCAGGAAATTCAGGAGCCGGTTTGTGCTATGCTTAAAGCGAGGTTTTTGATGCAAGTAGGATGAACATTCCAAGTGTAGCGGATATAGTTAGAAATAGGAGGCGAATATTATTTTACTGTCAATTTCTACTTAAATATGCCTTAAAAAAAACATTTGTTGGCTTTTTTTACTTTAATTAAAACTTTATTATTGCGCCACCATTCAGTATAGAAAAACAAATCAAAATATCGGGATCTTCCTTTGGCTCTTATCATGACGCGTATCTTAACCGTAAGCATCCTTCTGCTATCCCTGATCATCAGCAATAGGGTATGTGCACAGCAAAAGCAGCTTATCCCATTATCCCCTCATCCCCAAAAGGATACTACAAGGCACGTGAACATCGATACCGCAGAGGAAAAGGACCTGATCGATGTGCTGCATTCTATTTTTGTAAAAAATTATAAGCCCAGCAAGAAAGACACCATAGGCCCTAAACCCATTATTTCGTTTGTACCTGCGGTGGGTTATTCGCTGCAATCAAAGTTTGCAGCTACCGTTACCGGTAATATCGTGTTCAGGTCGACGCCTGAATCAAAGATATCGACCATCACTACGAGTATGGGTTTTACACAGAATAAGCAGTTTACCCTGCCTATTGTATCGTCCATATGGACCAATAACAACGAATGGGTATTTATCGGAGATTCCCGTTTTTATATTTATCCGCAGAGTACTTACGGATTGGGGAGCGCTTCAAATATACAGGATGAAGATCCGATGCGCTACGATTTTGTGCGGATATCAGAAATAGCAATGAAAAGCATAGGCAAAGACTTCTATCTGGGAGCGGGTTACAGGCTGCAGTTGTACTGGGATGTTACACACGAAGGGCCGCGCAACGGTGCTCCGTCAGACTATGTAACTTACGGGCCGCAATCACACACTTCCTCATCAGGCTTTACTGTAAATGGATTGTACGACACCAGGGATAATTCCGTAAATGCTTCCAAGGGGTTTTATGCAGCTATGCAATTTTTTGATGCCCGGACATTTTTAGGTAGTACGAGCGACTGGGAGTCCCTGGTAATCGACGTGCGCAAATATCACAGGTTTCCGGAAGGTTCAAAAAATGTGATCGCTTTCTGGACTTATGATTGGATTACACTGTGGGGCAAACCGCCTTACCTTGATCTGCCAAGTACATCATGGGATCCCTATTCTACGACGGGAAGGGGTTACATACAAAGTCGATTCCGTGGTACCCGGATGCTGTACGGCGAAGCAGAATACCGCATCCGGCTGAGTCGCAACGGCCTTTTCGGCTGCGTGGCATTTCTGAACGGACAGTCGTTTTCTGCCGAACCAGGTACAAAATTTGAAACCATACAGCCCGGATTCGGAGGAGGCCTGCGCGTAAAACTAAATAAGGCGTCAGATACCAACCTCGCAGTTGATTATGGTTTCGGCAATCAAGGATCAAGAGGTCTGTTCCTGACAGTAGGCGAGGTGTTTTAATGATGATACAGACACTCATTATCGAATGCGGAATGAATAAGGATCATGGTGCATTTCGAACATTCCATTTCCCTGCTGCCTTACGCAGCAGACAGTCTGATCGAGGCGAAATTCTGAGGGCAGGTTACAATTCGCACACCAATGCCTCAAATGGCCGTAAACTAATGCCTCCCTGCACTTTAGAGATCACCCTATCTTTATAATTTGACAACAGGACCTGGTTTTTACCCGGAGCATCCACATTTGCCACGGCATTGACGGCAGTAAAGTTTAATAGGATGAGCAGCTTTTTCCCTTCCCATTCCCGCGTATAGGCGTAAACGTTCGGGTTGCTCTTATCCAGCAGGGTGTATTTTCCATAAATCAGTACAAGGTTGTCTTTCCTCAATTTTACCAGCTGCCTGAAATAATTGAGGCAGCTGTACGGATCCGTTTCCTGCGCTGCCGCATTGATAGTTTTGTAGTTACTGTTTACGCCGATCCACGGCCTGCCGGTGCTGAAACCTGCATTGGGGCTATCGTCCCACTGGAATGGTGTGCGGGCGTTATCGCGGCATTCAAATTTGATGCGCTCCATGTATTGCTTCATGTTAGCGCCAATGTTTTTCTGGTGCTGATATTCATTCAAGGTGGCCTTGTCGCGGTAATCCTCTATCTTATCAAAGGCGGCATTGGTCATGCCCAGCTCATCGCCATTGTAATAATAGGGCGTTCCGCGCATGGTCATAACGAAGGTAGTGAGCATTTTAGATGACAGCTCCCTGAAAGCCGGTTTATCGTTCCCAAACCTGCTCACCAGCCGGGCCTGGTCATGGTTGGCCAGGAAAATAGCCAGCCAGCCATTTTTTTCAAATTCGGCATCCCATCTGGAAAATACTTCCTTGAAATGCGAAAGACTGTAGCCCCCGGGTTTGGCAATATCCACCCCTTCAAATGCATAAGCCATATTGAGCTCATGCCGGTCCGTATCGACCAGATTGTGGGCATCTTTGAATGAATTGCCAGCACCTTCGGCGACGCTCATTACATCGTATCTGCTGAAAACCTCGTGATTCATTTCCTGCAGATAATCATGCAGGTGTGGACCCATGGCATAATATAGCCAGAAGGTTTTTTCGTACCCTGGCGGGAAGGCAGGAAACGTGGTATCCTTCGCTGCAAACTGAAAAGCGTCCAGCCGGAATCCGTCAATTCCTTTGGCAGCCCAAAATTTCATAATAGCATACACTTCCTGCCGCAGCCTTGGATTCTCCCAATTCAGGTCAGGCTGCTTTCTGGAAAAGTAATGTAAATAATAGGCATTGGTCAGTGAATCGTACCGCCAGGCATCATGGTTCACATCAAACAGGCTATAACGCGGGGCAGGTTTACCTCTTTCGGCATTCCACCAATGGTAATAGTCGCGGTAGGGGTTGGTGCGTGAGCTGCGGCTTTGCTTAAACCATTCGTGCTCATCGCTGCTGTGGTTCACTACCAGATCCATCACCAGCTTTATGCCCCGCTGGTGCAATCCCTTCAACATGGCGTCAAAATCGGCCATGGTACCAAAATCAGTCATTATATTGCGATAATCGCTTACATCATAGCCATTATCATCGTTGGGTGAACTGTATATAGGATTAAGCCAAACTACATCCACCCCCAAACTTTTAATATAATCGAGCTTAGAAATGATCCCTTTAAGGTCGCCGATGCCATCGCCGCTGGCATCTTTAAAACTTCGCGGGTATATCTGATAGACTACTGCTTCTTTCCACCATTTACGGTCGGCCACGTTTTGCGCCTTTGCAGCGATAGCAAACGTAATAAGAATCGCCATGAAGTACAAATAACTTATTCTCATCGGTACCCGAAGTTAAGAACTTATTACGTTTTTGTAACAATGTTATGCTTATAGTTTAATTAACAGTTGTTTAACATATCAGGCCAAAGTATTTATTCAATTTGCCGGCAGTGAACCTGCAAAACATCTGCCGGCCACGCAAGATCAAAACACCCGTGTTAAATGTTATATCTCCCCGGCTTTAAACTTTCAGGTATACGTGTTGGCAAAAGCTCATTAATTTGCAAACCGTCAACACGCCTATCGTAATGCGTTTTAACCAAATCATTCCGTTAGTAATTCTTTTGACTGCATTTTGTGGCGGGCTGCATGCCCAGGTGAAGGAAAGAAGCATGATCAGTGCGGTAAGTGTGAATCCCAGGCCGGAAGATACAACCAGACAGGTTGATCTGATCGATATATTGCACAAGGCGCTGCAGAGCAAACCGGAAAAAAAAAGTGATTCGATAGGTCTATCTCCGGTAATTTCCTTTGTGCCTGCAATAGGCTATTCATTGCAGTCACGTCTTGCCCTGGTGGTGTCTGGCAATATTGCTTTTCGCACTGCACCGCAGGCACGGGTATCGGTTATTAACGCCAGTGTTGCGGTAACCCAGAACAGGCAGGTTACCGTGCCGATTATTTCCAGCATCTGGAGCAAGGATAATGAATATAATTTCGTGGGTGTAATGCGCTTTTATAAATACCCTCAAAGCACCTACGGACTTGGCAGCATCTCCAATATTAATGATGAGGAGCCGATGGACTACAATTATATCCGTGTCGACGAGGTGGTGCTCAGGCATATTGTGGACAAGCTATACATGGGTTTTGGCTATATGATTGATTTTCATGCAGATATTACCAGCAAAGGTACCCTGAACGGAGCGCCGTCTGACTATGCCGCATATGGTGCCGCCTCGCAGACTACTTCCTCGGGTCTGACTTTTAATACCCTTTTTGATAACCGCGATTCACCCATCAATGCCCGGTCGGGCTGGTATGCTTCGCTCCAGTACCGGCAAAATTTAGAGGCTCTCGGGAGCAATACCGACTGGAGTTCAATAGTGCTCGATGTTCGGAAGTATTTCCGTTTTCCTGCGGATTCAAAAAATGTACTGGCTTTCTGGTCCTACGACTGGCTGACCGTTTACGGCAAGCCGCCATATCTTGACCTGCCGGCAACCCTTTGGGACGAAAATACAAACGCCGGGCGCGGGTATATCCAGGGACGTTTCAGGGGTACGCAAATGATCTATGGCGAGACAGAATACCGTTACGCCATTACCCGGAACGGACTGCTAGGCGGCGTGGCTTTCTTTAATATGCAATCGTTTTCAGCGGGACCCGGAACGCGTCTTGAGTCTATACAACCAGGCTTTGGCCCCGGACTAAGGATCAAGGTGAACAAAGTCTCTCGTACCAATATTTGTGTCGATTATGGGTTCGGTAGCCAGGGTTCGCGAGGACTTTTTATCAATATCGGCGAGATGTTTTAGTGCCCTTTTCAGCCTTAGGGTCAAGTTAGTGTTAAATTTATATTTTTATAGCGGCGATATTGGTGAAAATACAATAAATTCCATAGATTTATTGCAATCTTTTACCTGGTGCATATGAGGAGGTTTTTTACAAGTCTTCTTTGTTTTTTTGTGTCGTTAGCAGCTTTTTTGACCTCGTGTCAGAAAGACGAAAATGTGAAAAAAACAGAAACCCAATTGCAGGTCGACACTACCATTAAGGTTGGCCCTGTGTCTGTTGCGCCGGGTAATTTTCTTGCCAACAAGGGCACACTCACTGTAAAATTTCAGGATTCTACCTACACGTTTGATGCCAAACAGGACTCGGTTGTTCTGGTAAATATTGTGATTGAGGGTAATCAGTATTACGGTATTACAGCCATTAACAAAGCGCATACCGTAAGCTTCGGCATCAGTTCTCCGGGTATTCCGATTGACGGTATGGATACTTATGTTTCCGGAGCCCAGTTTTTACTGAACCCGGCCGGGAAAAAGAACATGGAATATACACTGATCCCCAATGCCCAGCCCCTGAACTACGGCACAATATCGATAGAAAAATATAACCAGGATACCACGCTTGCCAAAGGGACTTTTCACAGCGTGCTTGCCAGGGATGCCAAATCCAATTCACCCTCGTCTGTTGTGGAAGGCAGTTTTGAGCTGAAAATAAAATAATCGCTGATGCCGTGTAAGAGCCCACTGGTTGGGAAATAAAGACAGGAGCAAATACTATTTACACCTGTCTTTTTTGGGGCGGTTCGCTAAAACTTCACCCTGCTTAAATGGTCCATACGGATTACCAACGACAGATCCGAAACTGATTTATTCAGGGGTTCATAATCACTTTTAGCCTGGTCGCGTTTCATTTTTCTGGCCTCGCGATTTTTGTAATAATCTATTAAAGACTTGTCAGGCAGCGCAAGAATGTAGGTATTGGAAGGATAGCCATCAATGCACCTGAATACGATAAAATTGTATTTTATGCCATGTGCCGCATCCAGCGCCGTCAGTTTACGTACCGCAGCCTCGAACTCTTTTACCTTATCGATGTTCACGCTTATTAGCTCTATTTTTCTGAAATCATAGTTTTCCATTTTGTAACCCGGTTCATAGGAGCTAAGCGAGTCCATGCGCATCCAGATCGATCTGGTGTAAGGGCTGCTGACGTTTTGCATATTTTCTTTACTGATGGCTGGCTGCTCCTTGGCAAACGCTTCATTGGTTTGTACCCTTTTTGCCATAAAAGCACCAAAGGCGTCGGAACCTCTGAAATACGCCATACTGTAAATCCTGCCCGATTCGGACGTGTGCGCGGCGCGGTTATATTCTATGCCCGCATCAGCCTTGAGCCAGTAAGACCTGACCGTCGGGTAATTTTTTTCAAAAATGCTTGCATCATGAACCCGGTACTCGAGCAGGGTCATCCAAAAGGTCGTGTCTTTCTGCGCCTGGGCATTGGTGCCCGTGCCCAATAATGCTGCCAGCAAAAGGCTGCATAATAGGAGCGATTGCTTTCTCATAATTCAAAATGATTAATGTTAATGTGTGATTAAATTTAATGCTAAATAATTGATAATGAGAAATTTGCAATTTTATTAATTATTGATTACTGTCCTGATTTGAATTGTAATATTTGCGTTACATAACTTAACTCCAGCGAAATTGATACGCGCATAAATCCCCTTGGATGCCGCTGAAATAAGGGCCAGTCCTTTTAACACATGATTGTAATAAAAGGATCCTGAACTCTTCCACAGGTCTCAAAGTCAGTCCTTTTTCGTACCTTTGTATTATATGACGAAAGTATTTATTGCAGGGCTGCCGCTGGAAGTAAGCGAGGCAGAATTAACCGCAGTGTTTGGTGATTTTGGGCCGGTAAAATCGCTCAGGATAATCAAAGACCGCGAAACAAAAGAAAGCAAGGGATTTGGTTTTGTGGAGATGGTAAATGATGACGAGGCCAAAGAGGCCATTAGGTGCATGAATGGCGCAAGCTATTATGGTCGTAAAATAACCGTGAATGTAGCCGAAGATAAAGGCACCCATGCCAACACTGGCGGTAGGGGCGGTTTCAGACGGAACTAAAATAATTCCTTATAGATTTTGTGGAGAGTCCTGGTTGATAAGCAGCCGGGACTTTTTTGTACCTGCCAGACGCTTTCGGCTCAGAATATCAAAGTGCAAACAAGGCTTTCACCGGGAGCACTGGCAGTTTTTATTCCGTTATCTTGCTGGTCATCCAGACAATGACCAAACCCAGCAAGGCTATAAAGGCAAACGACCAGCGCAAGTTAGCTGCCTGCGCCACAAAGCCGACCAGTGGCGGTACCAGTAAAAAACCCAGATATCCTACGGTAGATACTGCAGCAATGGCCGGTCCGCCGCTCATTGATTTTGAACGGCCGGCCACGCTGAATACCAGTGGCACCATGCATGACACTCCCAATCCGATAAGGGCATAGCCCGCGATAGCCGGAATCACATAGGGGAAACCAACGGTAAGCGCAAAGCCGCTTACGATCAATATGCCGCTGTATTGGAGCACATGTTTAATGCCGCGCAGATTGACCAGCCTGTCGCCGGCAAAGCGGCCTATGGTTACGGCGATCATAAATACCACAAAACCCGCTGTGGCGGTTACTTTCGAAGCATGTACAGCCTTTTGAATATAGATTCCACTCCAGTCATACATTACGTTTTCACAGGCCATCGACGAGAAGCAGATCAGTGCGAATTTGAGCAGCTCCTTATCCGGCAAGATAAATATGGGCTTCTTTTCACGCGGGGCGGGCTTTTGGTGCAGCGTATTTGGCCAGGCGTAAAAGGCCAGTACGCACATCGCAATGCTCACCGTGAGCAGGTGCCATGTCGGCGGGACGTTGGCATATACCATCCAATAACCCAGGCCGGCCCCTGCAAAACCGGCAAAACTCCATATACCGTGAAAAGTAGTGATGATAGATTTAGTGTATAGCTTTTGGACGCCGACCGCCTGCGTATTGATGCTCAGGTTGAATAGGTTGCGTGAAGAACCAAAGAAAAACAGAATGGCGATGAACTGCCAGTACATACTGGTATAGCCCAGCAACGCCAGCATGAAATTGAAGGCTACGGCGCCAATAATCATGATGCGGCTGCTGCTGAATGTGCTGAGTAATCGTCCGGTGATGGGCATGGTAGCCATAAGGCCGATGGGCATGGCAAAAAGTGCCGCGCCAAGCTGCGCTTCATTTAGATGCAGCGACTGTTGGATAGAAGGTATGCGTGATGCCCAGGTAGTATAGCCAAAGCCGGAAACAAAAAAGAATACCGCATTGGCGATGCGCAATTGCCGTGGTGTTTTGGTTAAGGCTTCTTCCATAGTTTAACTGGTTGCTAAAATAGGGGAAATTGGTTACAAATTGGTGATTGGTTATCAGAGATCGTGATCGCTTTATTACCACTTTGTTGCTGCTCCAGGTCGTCAGTTTGGTGATTCGAAGTAATTTGCCTACTTTCAACTGCCTGAACCATAAACATGCCCGATCCAGCCTTTCCCATTCAAACCAAGCCCAGGAATTCGGTCCTGATCGTTGGTGTATTAGTTGCTTTTAGCATACCCCTGGGCCTCAATATTTTGGCGGGACAATCCGGTGCGACCTATTTCGATAAACTGTTTTACTCGCGTTTTATTTACTGGGGTACAGTGCTAATTCTTTTTTTATATGCCCGTCTGGTCGAAAGTCAGCCGCTGCTGATAGTTGCTGAAAGCGGAACAAGTATAAGCTCATTCCTGCTATCGGTACTGGTGCTGTATTTTCTATCCATAGCTGCGGCCATCGTATCAGCCATCCCTATATTTTTTGGCTGGCATGAAAGCGACCTGATGATCAGGAAGATTGTGCTCTTGCTTAGGGGACACAATGCCATGATATTTTTTATTGCCCTGACTGCTGGAGTGACCGAAGAGATCATTATGAGGGGATATATTCTCACGCGTCTGTTGCAGCTCTTTAAAAAACCTTTGTTGCCGGTTCTAATATCCTCATTGATTTTTGCGGCACTGCATTACAAGTATGGCAGTTTGCGCGAGCTGATATTCACTTTTCTTATCGGTCTAATTTTCAGCATTTATTATCTCCAATACCGTAATATCAAGGCTATCATTGCCGCTCACTTCCTGATCGATTTTATCAATCTGATTATTGCCGAGCATATGAAATTAAAATGAATATTATTTTTCAAAAGGATTGCGATAGGAACTTGAATCAGCTTAATTCTTTTCTCCACTTGAAAGCCTTCTCATCCACTGCCCTGATGGTGCACAGGATTCCTTCGAGGTGATCGTATTCGTGCTGCAAAAGTTCTGACAGGGCGTCGGTCATTTCCCATTGTTGCGGCCGCCAGTGTTCGTCAAGGTAGTTTACCCTGATCTGCTTATGGCGCATCACTTTTACCAGCAGGTTAGGAAAACTCATACAGTCGTCCCATAATTCAAATTTATCGTTGCTCAGGCTGCTTAATTCCGGGTTGACGAATATTACCGGCCGGTCAATATTCATATAAATCAGGCGTTTCATAATGCCTAGCTGCGGCGCAGCGATAGCGCGGCCGAAGTGGTAGCGTGCCCTGATTTGCTGCATCACGTTATCGAGGTCAGCTACCCAGTCTTTTACCAGTGGTAGTTCTTCCGGCAAAACAGGGTCCGATACCTGATACAGGCGTGGGTCGCCAAGAAGAAGCAGATCGTCGAGCGTTTTCATCCAGGGCAAATTTAGCAATTTAGCGATCGTTGGTTAAAATATCAGTCTGATAATCTTAAAAACACATGCTTCATTTGCTGGTTATCTTGATATGGAAAAGAGATTTAACCTTGGCGATGTAGTGGTAATGATAGCCGACGGTCCGAAGATGGCTGTTGAGGGCTACCTGTTGGACGATGACGGCAAAGGCGGATACATGGAGAATGAGAAGTTTGTGAACGTGGTTTACTACACCAACGACGGCTTTAAGCGCGATACTTTTCACCAGGACCTGCTTATCCCGATAGATGAGCTGGAGGATATGGATCAATCCTGAAAAGGGCACATTTATTTGGCGGCCGCTATAAGCGGCGAAGGATCGTAATACTGCTGTTGTGAAATGATCTTTCCCTGATTATTAAATTTGTCGAACAATACCATATCTACCTCGGCCTTCTTTTTGGTCTTTTTATTCACCATCGTTAACACCCACCACGATTGTACCGTAAACGGCTCATCTTTATATTGCAGGCCAACAGGAGCCTGGGTTTCGGTCATTTTCAAATCTTTCCAGTTGTTGATAATGTCATACCATCCGGTTTTTGCTTCAGCGAGGTTCTTACTTCGGCCCCTTGTGCCGGGCATATACCTGCCCATACCAGTAAACTGCGCGCTATTGTCGTAATATTTTGCCATGCCTTCGGCATCACCTTTTTGATACAGGATCGCAAGTTTTCTCATTACTTCGACATCGGGATGGCTTTTATAGATCATGCCGCTCTGCACGACCTTTTGAGCGCATATAGAATTGGAAATTATAAGCAATAAGAAGAGGAGTTTTTTCATGTGGGTAGATTTTAAGTATAGGGCGGATAGCTTTAGATAAATATAGTAATTATTTTAAAAACAAGTACTTAGTTAACGTACGGGTTGACTTTGAGCTATAATTTAGATACCTTTAACACATAACATTTGCAGGTGCTTATGAAACGATGGGTGCTTTTTCATCTGATGTTTTTTTTGATCGCATCCACGGCACTTGCTCAGTCGTCACGTAAGCTTCAGACTGAATTCGACAGCCTTAGGAACACCGGTCGCAGATTAGTTTTTGAAGGAAAGCTGGATAGCCTGCCTGCAATGAAATTTAACAGGCGTTTGCTGCAGCTGGCCGAAAAAATAAAAGCCGACAGCACCTACGCGCTGGCCTATAATGCAATAGGCAATTATTTCTCGGCACGCTCAGATTATTCACAGGCTCTGGAATATGATTTTAAGGCGCTCGCCGCCGCTAAGAAGAATTTCAAGGGCCATCTGGCAATCGTGTACGGCAGTATTGCCAACGTGTACACCGCTTTGGGAAGTTATGGTGCAGCGCTGCAATATCTGCACACCGGTCAGCAATACGTGCAATATGATAATGAAGGGGCCAAAGTGACGTTGCCGATTCTGTTTGCTAATGTTTATATCGAGCTGCGCAAACCTGATTCAGCCCTGAAATATGCTCAGCAGGCTTACCACCTGAATTTGAATGAAAAAGATGCAACCGAATATCGGCAAAAATCGGCCTATAGCCTTAACCAGGGGAATATTTTCCGGGCACTTGCGCGCATTTATGAACAGCTGAACGAGGACGACCTGGTAAATTATTATTATAAAAAAGGCATCCGCTTTTGTGATTCAGTGAATTTACAGCGTACACTTTCGTCCACAGCAAACAGCTATTGCACCTATCTGGTAAAAAAGAAGAAATACAACCAGGCTAAGAATTATGCCGTGTTGAGTTTCGACATTGCCAAAAGATCTGGATTTAAAGTGCTGGTCGCAGAAGCCGCCGGATTGTTGTACGCCATGCATAAGCAGCATGCCCGTTCCGATAGCGCCTATTATTATCTCGAAGAAAAAAACCTTTATCTGGATAGCATTACCGACGACCAAAAGAGGAACCGGTTGCAAAATACGATCATCAATCAGCAATTGCACGAAGCAGAACAGAATGCCCAGGAAGCCCAGCAGGCCGAACAACGCAAGCACAATATCGAGTATGCGGCCATTGGGCTGGGGATCGTGATTTTTATGATGATATTTTTATTGCTGAGCCGCAGCCTGATCGTGAGCGCCAGGGTGATAGAGGCAGTGGGCGTAATTGCTGCGCTAATCGTGTTTGAGTTTATCAATCTGGTCATACACCCATTTCTGGCCTACATAACCGATCATTCGCCGCTGCTGATGCTGTTCATTCTGGTAATCCTGGGCGCCGTCATTGTGCCCCTGCATCATAAAATGGATCAATGGATAAAAAACAGGGTGGTAGAGAAGAATAAGGCCATACGACAGAATGTAGGTAAACGAAATATTGAAAAAGGAGAGAGCTGAATGTATCATCGGTAAGTACTGAGGAATTTGCCCGTCAAAATACGTTATAGACCGACCGGCAAAAGCCAGCGTAAAAAAAAACAAACAATATGGAAGTGCATCACAAGCCAGATCTGCACCACAAACCCAAGCCATGGAAAGAATATTTACTGGAGGGTTTGATGATATTTATTGCGGTCACTATGGGCTTTTTTGCCGAGAATTATCGCGAACATCTGGGTGACGATGCAAAAGAAAGACAATACATGGTATCGATGATTAATGACCTGAGAAAGGATGTTTCCAATATCGACGAGCTTAACCGGGCTAATGATTCTGTAACGAAGGATTGCAACGTGCTTATCGAACTTTTAAGTGATAACCTGAACAATCATCAAACCATTGTAAATGCCTATGCCATCTTTGAAAGGAGTACGCTTACTTTTTACGATTTAACATTTAGCGATGTCACTTTATCGCAATTGAAATATAATGGCGGATTCAGAATTATAAGGAATGAAAAGGTCATTGAAATGATTTTGAGTTATGATGTGTCGCGTACCCTTTTGAGTTCTTTTAAAGATGATTTGAGTCACTATAACAACCTGGTTTATGACAATGAGGGAAGAAGGGTATTCAATACCAGGTTTTTAAGGGCCTTGCTCGACAGCTTAAACCGTGCGCCCGAAACTATGTATTGTTTTTATCCGCTACAGAAGTTAAAGGCTGCCATCGCCGAATACGGATCAATAAAATTGATGACAACGGATAAATCAACGATAGGATTTTTATGCAATGACTTAAGAACTTACATCAGTCACGTGACAAATTATGCAGGGTTAACAAAGCTTCAAAAACAAAAGGCAATAGCTTTAATAAAACTCATAAAGACCGAGTATGACCTCCATGGCCAAAGTCATTAGGAAAATAAATATTTGGCAGCGTGGCCGGACAATTTGAAAAAGCGAAAAAATCATAAAACATGGAAGTACACCACCACCCCGATCTTCATCACGAAAAACGACCCTGGAAAGAGTATATGATGGAATTTTTGATGATCTTTCTGGCTGTAACGATGGGTTTCTTTGCTGAAAATCTGAGAGAACGGATCGCCGATGGCCGGAAAGTACATGAATATATGCAATCCATGGTTAGTGATCTACAAAGTGATATTATTTTGTACAACTCTTCGATCCGGTTTAACCAGCGGCAAGGTCAAATGATAGATACCATCGTAACTTCTCTTACAACAAATCAAAACAACAAGGCGAAAGTCTACGTCATGGCGAGGGTGCTGACAACGGGTTCAAGCGTAATAACACCCAACGCAAAAACCTTTGAACAGATGAAAAATGGTGGTGTAATGCGTCTTTTTAATGATCAGCACATTGCTGACAGCATTGCATCTTACTACCAATGGGTGAAAAAGTTCGATTATTGGTCTGAATTGCAGCGGCAGCGAATCAATGACATATTAAATGTCAACGACAGGATTTTCAATTCGGCTGTTTTTTATGTGATCGTTAAAGATGTGCTGGCGGGAAAAAAACAAATGGATATGTCCACTGAGCCGAAACTCATTTCTTCGGACCCGGTGCTGATCAACTCAGTGCTTATGCGTTACCAGTATTATTACGGCATGCTCAATATAATGAACCAAAATGCCTCTAAGGCATCTCTGCAGGCTCAGCTGCTCATCAATTTATTAAAAAAAGAATATCATCTGGAAAATGAATGAGCCAGGTGCCCCTGGATAATTTTATCCTAATGGGAAATGTCAGGGGGAAACATAAAAGTAAAACAAGAAGCCAGCCATAAACCGCGCAACATGGAGGTACATCATCACCCTAATCTGAATCATGAGAGGAAGCCCTGGAGAGAATATCTACTGGAGTTTCTGATGATATTCCTGGCCGTAACCATGGGCTTTTTTGCTGAGACCATGCGCGAAAATACGGACGAACGATCCCGTGCAAAAGAACTGGCCATAAGCCTCTATAAAGAAGTTTATGCCGACTCGGTAAACATGCAGTACAGGCTGAGCCTGCGAAGCAAAAAGGAAAGCGAGATGTACTACTTTAGAAAATATGTGAAAGACAGCAGCCTGGTAAGTTTGTCGCCGCGGTTCTATCCGAGCTTTTTCTGGACGTTTGCAGTAAGCAGTGCCATTCAGTTCACACCGAACGACGGTATACTGACTCAACTGCGAAATTCGGGTTCTCTCCGTTATTTTAAAAGCATTGGACTTCAAAATTCCATTAGCCGGATGAACGTCGTGATCCTTAATCTGCGGAACAGGAATAGCCAGGAGGATGCTTTTATCGAAGGGTTTTTAAGGCCTTTTATGCAGAAATATTATGATTTCGACTGGGAGGACGAGTTGACCCAATACGGAAAAATATCAGGTCTGCAGGCGATAATGAAATCCCCGACTTTTATTGGTATTCAGTCTCATGCGATCAGGAATCTAAAAAATTTTGACAGGGGTGACACCGAGGCGTTGGCTACCCATTACATGTTGCTGAGCCGGATTACTATATTGCTCTTTTATGACCCATATATCAGGGCCAATATGGAGTTGCTGCAGGAACTGAGAAAAACGTATGATTTGAAAGAAGATTAAAAGTCAAAAATTCTAAGATTATCACACCCTAAACAACCCTTAGCTACAACGTTTACTAATCACTGATCTGAGGAACATGGAAGTACATCATCACCCTAATCTCTACCATGAGCGCAAACCCTGGAAGGAGTACCTGCTCGAGGGCCTGATGATCTTTCTGGCTGTTACCCTTGGTTTTTTTGCCGAACAGATTCGGGAACATCATGTGGAAAAGGAACGTTTGCATAATTATTTCGCGAGTATGGTTCTGGACGTCCAGAGTAACGTTACCGCACTGGATTCGGCTATCCGGGAAAATTCACAAATGGTAAAAAAATACGACTCAGTGGTAAAAATATTTCTTAAAGGCGGCGGCCGGATTGACAGAACAGCCTTTGCTTATCACCTGGGCGCTGTCTGGTACCGGGGCTTCATAAACCGCAATGAAACGTTTGAGCAAATGAAATCCTCAGGGTCGATCAGGTATATTGATGATTTTAAGATTTTAACCGAGATTATGGGATATGTCAGGGCAACCAATTTCGCGCAGTACCGCACGGAGACCTTTGAGAAGAAGTATTTTACCGATTATTTTCTGCCGGAAATTTACAAGAATTATGACCTTCCCTGTAAATTTTTTCTCGATTCGGCTTATACCAACGATCCGGCATTCATCCATAATTTAAAAAACAGTCATATAGATATCCTTAATGGTAAAGACGCAGAAAATTTCAGGCAGGAAGTTGGCGGAGCCTTAATGTTACGACTGGAACGGCTGAGAGTTTCCATTGCTGCTTATAAAATTGCCAAATATCATTGCAGTAAACTAAAGACGCTGCTTGAGGATTATCTTGAATAGTATTTATGATCCATTGCTCAAACTAACCATTCAGGGCAGGTGAGCGATCATGGTAAGGCAGGAATCCATTTCTTGTTTAAATGGTATTCGTTATGGTGCTGTAAATTAGTATATTAGCCATACTATTGCCATTCACTATGAGAAAAACCATTATCGTTGCCTTAGCACTTTCGATTTTTGCTTTTTTCGAGGCCAGCGCACAGAGTAAAAAAATAGACACCTTAAGAGTTGCTTTGCGCAAGGCTGTTGAAGCTGATACGGTGAGATTAGATCTGTTACATCGACTGGCCAATAGTTATTTTATTTCCAAACCTGATTCGGCCCTTCTTTTTTCGCAGGAATATTATGAAATCGCCGGAAAATTTAAGCGGGTAAAAGATCAGGCTTCTGCACTTAATAATATGGCAAACTCTTATGTTACTTTAGGTGACTATGTTAAGGGATTTTCTTTTTATTTTAAATCATTAAAACTTAATGAAAGCATTGGTAATGTACCGGGAATGGTTACTGAATATAGTAATATAGGCAGCGGTTATACGCAAAAACAGGAATTTTTAAAGGCGCTTCCCTATCTACAGTCAGGATTAAACAAATGGATCGCCTACATTCGAACTCACAAAATAGTGGGACGAAATCAGAAACATCAAACAGCTTTGCTTTTGTTAAATATGAGCGAAGTTTTTTTATATACACACCAAATTGATTCGGCTGAACATTACCTGCAGATTAGTTACGCGGATTCGAAGAAAAATGACTTCAGCGAGCTACTGGGTAACATTGAGCGAGACATGGGCGAAATTGAAACCGCCAAAGGGCATAAAGCTGCCGCTCTTAATTTTTACCAGCATTCACTCCCCATTTCGTTGAGCAATGAAGATGCTGAAACGTTGAGTATCACCTACTTGAGCATGGCCAATTTATATCACAAATATAAACAGCAGGATTCGGCAGAATATTACGCCCAGCGGGCTCTGGAAGCAGCCTCTGCACAAAGGTATTTGCAGGACGTCTATAATGCCGCAATGGTATTATATGCCTATTACGAGGAAGACCATAATTTACCGCAAGCCTATAAATATTTAAAGATCACGACGGCCGCAAAAGACAGCCTTTTCAGCCAGGACAAAGTCAAGCAGTTGTTGTCGTTGGATTTTGATGAAAAGCAAAGGCAGCGCGATATTGAGGCCGCACATAGTGAGGCTCAAAACAGGTTTCGCATTTATATTTTGTCGGGTAGCCTTGCCGTGTTGCTATTGTTAGCATTTGTCTTCTGGCGAAATAGCAGACAAAAACAAAAGGCCAATGCCGTTTTAGCGAAAACACTTTCAGATCTTAAATCGACCCAAACCCAGCTTGTACAGTCGGGAAAAAATGGCTTCGCTGGGTGAACTGACGGCCGGCATAGCCCATGAAATACAGAACCCGCTCAATTTTGTGAATAATTTTTCGGAAGTGAACCAGGAATTGCTGGAGGAGCTGAAAGCGGAAAGAAAAAAGCCGAAAGCAGAACGGGACGAGCAAGTTGAAATTGAACTAATAAATGACTTGATAGAGAACGAACAAAAAATAAACCATCACGGCAAACGTGCCGACTTTATTGTAAAAGGCATGCTGCAGCACTCGCGCACCGGTACAGGCGAAAAACAGCCTACCAATATAAACGTGCTGGCCGATGAATTTTTCCGGCTTCCTATCCACGGCTTACGGGCGAAGGATAAATCATTTAATGCCGAACTGATCACCCATTTTGATGCAAATCTTCCCAAAATAAACGTAGTGCAGCAGGATATGGGCCGTGTACTGCTCAACCTGTTCAATAATGCTTTTTATGCCGTGAATCAAAAGCTAAAACAACTGCGAATGGGTACAGGCCTGAAGTAATATTAAGTACAACAACAGCCAATGGGCGTTTGAGCATCAATGTGAAAGACAATGGAATCGGTATACCGGATGCGATCAAAGAAAAGATCATGCAGCCTTTTTTTACCACTAAACCCACCGGCGAAGGTACGGGATTGGGGCTAAGCTTGAGTTATGATATCGTGGTGAAAGGACATGGGGGAAATATAATAGTCAACAACGGAGAGGGTGCGTTTACCGAGTTTACCGTTTACCTGCCCATCTAAATATGGTCATAGCCTATAAAGCTAATTATGATAACTGTCAGCGCAAACCTGCCCGGCTATTGGGCTACTGTCAACTAATAAATAGGTCGAAATAGAAGAAATGGAAGTACATCACCACCCCGATCTGCATCACAAACCGAAACCCTGGAAGGAATATATCCTGGAGGGCCTCATGATATTTTTGGCCGTTACCATGGGGTTTTTTGCCGAGAGCCTTCGTGAGCATATCAGTGACAGGGAGCGGGAGGAGCAGTATATGCAGTTGCTGATCGAGGACCTGAAAGGGGACCGTAATGCGCTGCAAAATGCAATAAGCCAGGCCGCAATAGGCGCCGCAAGAATGGATAGCCTGGTAGCCATTCTGGATGCTCCAGCCAGTATTTCGCAGCGCGGCGATGATCTTTATTACTTTGGCCGCCTGGGTCCCAGGCTCGGCAAACTTTCGGTCAGCACCCGTACATTCGAACAATTGAAAAACTCGGGCAACTTCAGGCTGATATCAAAACTTGAAGTATCGAACAACATCATGTCTCACTATCAGAAAATGGAAATAATCAGGCAGCTCGAAGATATCTATTCCATAGAGTTTGATACCTATAAAAAAACGGCTGCCCGCGTATTTGAGCCTGCCGTATTCATCAGGCTTGAAACCGGAATGGGTGTAGTTAGATCGACTGATAATCCTGCTTTGCAAAAGGATGCCGGCCAATTTATCAAGGAATTGGCTATCGAGGCGATCTATATGAACGGGTCGCGGAAAGGCATAATAGCCTTTGATGAACAACTTTTGAAAAGCACGAGCGACCTTTTGAGCTACCTGCAAAATAATTATCAACAGGAAAGGTGAACGGCGAGCGAATGAAAAGAAAACCAATAGTGATTATGCAAAACAAAACAGAAATCGAACTATAAAAAAAATCATTCCTTAAAAAAATGGAAGTTCACCATCACCCCGAATTAGAAAAGAAAGGTTTTAAAGAATATGCGCTGGAAGGGTTGATGATATTTCTGGCCGTTATGATGGGCTTTTTTGCCGAAAGCTTGAGAGAACACATCACTGAAAAAAATAAGGAAAGAGAATATATTCAATCCATGATCTCCGATCTTAAAAAAGACACGGCGAACTTAAAGCAAATTCTTAAACAAAATGTCTATTGTACCAGAGGATTAGACTCGCTTATCCTACTGCTCAATGCTCCAAACAGAGGCCGATACGGTTCTGAACTTTACTATTTAGCCAGGGTGTCTGTGTTTAGAATCCCGTTAATGCAGCCCACAGACAGGGTATATAATGAAATGAAAAGTTCGGGAAATTTGCGTTTGATCAGCGAGAAGAAAATTTCTGATGGCATTACAACCTATTATTATAATGTGGAAGAATGGAAATTACAAAATGAAATAACCCGGCAATTGACACTTAACTATTTGAGTTCTGTCAACAAAGTATTTGACGGGACCGTTTTTCAAAAAATGGTAAATGATCCTCATTTTAAATTTCCTGAATTGCCTAAGCCAAGCGGTAACCCCAATTTGGCGCGTACAGACAAAGCGGCTATTACAGAGTTAACAGGGAATACTCATTTTTTGTATGCCAGGGTAAGTTCAAAAACAAAAGGCAACACGGGTTTTTTTCTTAACGAAGCTACCATTCTGTTAAGGTCACTCGAAAAACAATATCATTTCGGAGATAAAGTCGAGAATTAAATCCAGAAAATAAAGATTGAAACATACCAAAGCCCAGGCGATTCCCATCCGAGAAGTAATATTGAAATAAAACGAACCAGACCACAAATCGAACGCAAAAAAGCAACATGGAAGTTCACCACCACCCGCAACTGGAACACAAGCCCAAGCCCTGGAAGGAATATTTGCTCGAGGGCCTGATGATATTTTTGGCCGTAATGATGGGTTTTTTTGCCGAAAGCTATCGGGAGCGACTGAGCGATCGTTCAAAAGAGCAGGAGTATGCGGTTAACCTGAAACGGGATTTTGTGGCCGACACGGCCAACGTGGATTTGTGGACGCCGTCGCTGTATAAAAGGATATTGAAGTATGATACACTGATCAGCTACATCGAGACAGAGGCCCCGGTAGAGAATGGTGCCAATATGTACTACCTGGCAAGGCTGTCAACACGCAATAATATTTATGAGTCGCGCAATAATACCATTACCGAACTAAAAAGCTCGGGAAACCTGCGGCTGATACAAGACCGGAACCTGGTAAACGACATGATGGATTTTGAACGAGCCATAGGGGAATACGCCAATTTGCTGGATATTGAAGCCAAAGAGAATGTACTGAGTTACCCCTTGCTGGGAACTTTGTTTGATGCCAGGATATTTGATAAAATGGTTGTAATTAAAAAGACGCTGACTACAGAACAAGAATACGCCGCCGGATCTACTAACGGCACAATTATGCCTTCGGGCAATCCACAGCTCATCAACCGGGATAAAGAAAAAATCAACCTGTTGATCTATTATCTGCACCAGCGAAAATCGAGCTTTATGGGCGAGATGCGCCGGCTGCTGGCGCAAAAGGAACTGGCAAAGAAAATGATAAAAGAAATAAACAATCAGTACCACCTGGAAAATGAATAGCAAACGCAAAATGAAATGACCGAATTCGCCGTGAGATTGTCGGTAATTCTACTAATTTTTTGTAGTTTAACTCGCAGATTATCAATATCATGAAAAAAATAGCCTTCATACTTATTCTGCTTGGTCTAATTTTAACGGCCGGGGCGCAGCGCAAACATATTGATACGCTCAGAGCAGCCTTAAATAAGGAGATGGATGATACCGCGCGCATCAATAGATTGCAGGAATTGAGCCATGCCTACTATTTATCAAATCCGGATTCGAATGTCATTATTTCATTACAAATGTATGAGCTGGCGGGTAAACACAATCTTTTGGGAAAACAGGCCAGTGCGCTCAATGGTATGGCAACCGGTTATGCGACGCTGGGCGACTATGCCAAGGCCACACAAATGCTTTTTAAAGCCCTGCGGATTCATGAGCGCCTTGGCGATGTTCCCAGCATCGCTATTGTATATAACAATTTGGGCGATACTTACGTCAGACAGGGCGACTATAAAACGGCGCTCGGCTATTTGCTGCACGGCGTTAAGCTCTGGAGCGGTTACCTGAAAACGAATAAAATAGCAAACAGGCGCCAGGCGGAGCTCATGGCGATCTTTAACCTGAACACAGGTGAATGTTATCTTTATACCCATAAAATTGATTCCGCCGAATATTTTTTGCGGCGGAGCTATGAGGATTCGAAAAAGCAGAATTTCTCCGACTTGATCAATAACCTCTATCGCGACTTTGGTGAGATAGAACTTACGCGCGGAAATACAGGTGCCGCATCAAAATATCTGCGTGATGCAGTAAAGTATTCCATTTCCAATGACGACGGACAAATGCTGAGTGCCTCGTACCTAAGCACGGCTAAATTGTATCATAAAAACAAACAGCAGGATTCAGCAGAATATTACGCGCAAAAAGCACTTGATGTTGCCCTGGAGGGTAAGTTTGAACAAGATGTCTTAAACGCGGGCAAGATATTGTATACCTACTATGATGAGGATCATAATTTGCCCCTGGCCTATAAATATTTTAAGCTGGCAACCGATGCCAAGGATAGTATTTACAGCCAGGACAGAGTCAAACAGGTGCTGTCTATGAACTTCGAAGAAAAACAGCACCAGCAGGAGATTATTGCTGCTCAGGATCAATATCGTGAGAAAGTTCGGATGTACTCCCTTCTGGCTGGATTAGTGGTGGTATTTTTGCTGGCCATAGTTTTCTGGAGAAATAGTATTCAACGTAAAAAGGCAAACGAACTTTTACAAAAACAAAAGGAAGCTATTCAAATTACGCTGGGCGAACTAAAAACAACCCAGAATCAGCTGGTTCAAACAGCTAAAATGGCCTCGCTGGGTGAACTAACTGCCGGAATAGCCCATGAAATACAGAATCCGCTGAATTTCGTCAATAATTTTTCCGAGGTGAATACCGAGTTAATTGCTGAAATGGAACAGGAGATCGAAAAAGGTGATTTAGAGGAAATAAAAGTTATTGCCCTAAATATCAAGGAAAACGAAAAAAAGATAAGTATGCACGGCAAACGCGCCGACTTTATTGTAAAAGGCATGTTACAGCACTCGCGTACCAGTACAGGCGAGAAGCAATCCACTAATATTAACGTTTTGGCGGATGAATTTTTCAAGCTTTCGTACCATGGTCTGCGCGCCAAAGACAAAAACTTCAATGCCGAACTGGTAACCCATTTTGACCCGAATCTTCGTGACGTAAATATAGTGCAGCAGGATATCGGCCGTGTGCTGCTTAACCTGTTCAATAATGCCTTTTATGCGGTAAATCAGAAAACAAAATTAACAGGAAACGGCTATAAACCTGAAGTGACGCTAACTACGTCTGCTGCCATTGGGCAGATCACGATCAGCGTAAAAGATAATGGGTCCGGCATACCGGAGGCAATCAAGGAAAAAATTCTTCAGCCATTTTTCACCACCAAACCTAGCGGTGAGGGCACCGGATTGGGATTAAGTTTAAGCTACGATATTCTTGTAAAAGGCCATAACGGAGCGCTCGATATATACAGCCAAGAGGGTGAGGGCTCGGAGTTTATTGTTACGCTGCCGGCAGGTGGCAGATAGGAAATGGTCAATGGAACAAGGCTTTAAATTAAATCCGAAATCCTAAAGTACATGGAAGTTCACCATCATCCCGAACTGCATCACGAAAAGAAGCCCTGGAAGGAGTACCTGCTCGAAGGTCTGATGATATTTTTAGCAGTTACCATGGGTTTTTTTGCCGAAAACCTGCGTGAACATATCAGTGACAACACCCGGGAAAAGGAGTTTGCCAAAGCGTTGTATTCCGAGCTGCGCGATGATTCGATCGCTGCTGCCGGCAAAATGATCATGCGTATTGAAAAAGACAAACAGCTGGACTACCTTCATGCCTATTTTAAAGATAGTTCGCTTACCGCGCTGCCCCCTCGATTTTACCCATCCTATACATACGGATTGTATCTTATCAATAGGTATGGATTTGAACCGAAGGATGGCATCCTAAGCCAATTGCGCAATTCGGGATCGCTACGCTACTTTAAAAGTGTGGCGCTGCAGAAATTACTGGGCGATTTGAGTGTTGATATTAACAATTTGCGCTACCGTAATGAGCAGGAATATCAGTTTTTTGCCAGTCCGTTAAAGCCTTTTCTTTTGCAACACTTTGATTTTTCCTGGCTGGATAAGCTGCGGACAGTTTTTCCGGAACCTAATATTGACAAGGCGGTAGATGAATACCAGCGGAGCCACCGGCAGATTGAGGGCCGGATACTGAATGTCTCTTCATTCAACAGAGACGAGGCCGCTAATATGGTTTATTTTTATAAGCAGCTCATCGTTTCAACCAATATGTTGCAGCTGAACAATTATATCGTTGCCAATAAACAGATATTAGAAGTCTTGCGGAAGGATTATGGTTTGGAGCGGGAGGAGCATTAGTGCAATCGTTTGTATTAGCAGGGACGAAAGGAAAATCTGAAATTAAAAATTACAAAGACATTGCCGTTCGCAACCGATTCTGATAATATTATATTTATAACCAATAATGAGCGCAGTAGGGGCCAGGTGCGCCGTGTGCTGGCACAAAAGCAATTAGAGAGATAACTGATTGTCTTTTTCAAAAGGAATACAACCTGAACGATGAATAACAAAACAAAACTTCTGCTGATTAAAGGACTGATCTACATGGTATTGGGCTTTGGTATTGCTTACCTGTGGCATTTGATGAAGGGGTAGAAACATTTGAAAAGTTCAATACCGCCCACACACGGAGCATTGAGGCAAGCTCAATTAAAATGATAAAAAAAGAACACGACCCGCAATAGTATGGAAGGGAAAAAAAGAGGAGTTCCTAAGTCGGAACGCCCGGAAGTTAGGTCCAAACAAAAACCAAAGCCGGTATCTGCATCGGAGCCGGGACACAATGATGCCGCAAAAGACATTGAAGAAAAAAATAATTTCGAAATTGAGCTTGCAACATCCGAAAAAAATAAAGAACTACAGACTGAAAAAATGGAAGTACACCACCATCCCGAGGTAGAAAAGAAAACCTTTAAAGAATACCTGCTTGAAGGGCTCATGATATTTATAGCCGTTATGATGGGTTTTTTTGCAGAAAACATCAGAGAGAATATAACCAACAGGGAACATGCACGGCAACTGACCTCGCAATTGGTTCAGGACCTGAAAGCGGATACTGCGCAGCTTAACAAGGCCTGCAAAAACCAGGAACAGATAGTAAGAGTAAACGATAGTCTGTTTTCGCTTTTGCAGCAGCCGCTGGCAAAGGCCGATCTGAAAAAAATACAAACGCTTATTATTGCATCGCACAATATGTGGCCTTTTCACCCGACGGGAGGTGCTAGCTCGGCTATCAAGAACGAACTGCATTTAAAAGAATTTTCCGAGTCTGAGATCATTAGTCATATTGCGCAATACGAAGGCAGCACTGAGCTTGCACATACCGTGCAGGATATTTACCTGCAATACCAGCGTACTATGCTCGATTCTTTTTTACGGCTGCATTTTACACCGGGTAACCTGGATGCTGCTTTCGCACACAAGCCATTGCCCGATTTGCATATGCGCAATCTTTCGCAGGCCGACCTTACTCAGTTAAATGCGGACATGGTATTGATCAGGGTAAATAGCGCCGAGCTGGTAAGAGATTACCAGGAAGTGAAAAATCGCGCTACCCAATTGCTTCAATACGTGCAAAAAGAGTATGATCTGCCGGAGTGATAATGAGTTTCGGCGATCAGTATAATAAACCGATCAAATATGAATGAGAAAAGTAATTAATAAATTCACAACCCACATATTACTAAACGCGTCACATGGAAGTACACCACCACCCCGAAGTAGAAAAAAAAGGCTTTAAGGAATATATCTTCGAAGGTTTAATGATCTTTCTTGCTGTAATGATGGGATTTATTGCTGAAAATGTGAGGGAGAGCATATCGGAGCATAAACGCGCAGCAGAGTTCGCCGGCTCGTATTATGAGGACATTAAAAAGGACTCGGCGGCACTGGTTGCTGCTATGCAATTCAGCAGGCATAAGATATTGGTTATAGATAGTGCAATAGCCATGCTCCATAGCCCAAGAGAAAGGCAAAACGATACCGTATTGTATCAGCAAGCTGCGATCAGCAGCAATGTGATGGCTTTTGAACCTTCGGCAGGTACTTATGAGCAGATCAAGTCATCCGGTTCGTTACGATTTTTCAATCAAAAGCTGGTGAGTTTGATGAACAGTTATGATGTGCAGGTGAAAAAAACTGTAAAGCGGGAAGACATTGACCTGAAATTCATTGTTGAGCAGGTGATTCCCTTTGCCATCAAAACTTCCAATACGGAAGTTACCTTTGATATCTACTTTAAGCACCACATTACCCATGAACTTAACTTCGACTTTGCAAATAAAGTTTATGTCCGGCAACTGATCAACCATATTGTCATTACCAAGATTGAAAGAATGCGCGCCATGGCGGAATATACCAGGCAGATGAATGTTTCCGCTGAAGTTTTGGCAGAATTACGAAAAGAATATAAATTAGAATAACCGTGATTGGGATTGAAATAAAATATGAAAATGGTTTTCATATAAATCGTTTTAATCAGCGTTAATTTTCTCTGAAATGGAAGTCCACCACCACCCGGAAGTTGAAAAGAAAGGTCTTAAAGGATATTTACTCGAAGGCCTGATGATATTTTTAGCTGTCACCATGGGATTTTTTGCTGAAGGCCTGCGTGAGCATATCAATGAACGGAACAGGGCTAATGAGTATGCCGTAACACTTTACAGTGATCTTAAAGCTGATACAGCTGATCTGAACGGATATATCGCCTATTATAAAATGGCATTTGCCAATGTCGATACGCTGATGCAGTTATTAACTTCCGGCGATCCCGCACAGGTGCAATCGGGGAAATTATATTCATTTGGTTTATGGGGTGGAGCATATCGTTTGTTTACGCCACATGATGCCACTTTGCTTGAAATGAAGAGTTCTGGTTCTCTCCGTTACTTTGCTAATCCTGCGATTAATCGAACATTGGCTCAGTATGATCAATTGTGCCAGAATATGAAGACTTTAGAGAGCAGAGACCAGGGGATTTATACCGAAGTGAGAAAGTCCAGGGCACAGCTGTTTAATTTTAAATATAATGCGGTAATAAATGAAATCGCTCAGATCAAGGACCGCTCGCTGCGAAAGACCAGGTTGGATGCCTTCGTCAATACCAATCCTCCGTTACTAAATACCGATAAGATTCTTTTTAACGAATATGTAGAGATGGTACGCTCCCGTTTCTTTGAGCGCAAAGTAAGTGAAGCAGATACATTGTTAAACCATGCCATATTGCTAATCGGTGCATTGAAGAAGGAGTATCAATTAGAAGACTAAGTTCATCAGGGATTATAAATCAGGCTAGCTTTTTAATCAATGGCAAAGGGCCGTCGACGAATCGACAGCCCCCGCTTATCAACCTAAACCAAATCTTTAATTTAATCACACTTCCCGCCCAATCAGCGGAAGAGTAAACCAAAAGCTGCTCCCCTTTCCGGGGTGGCTCGATGCGCCGATCTTGCCGCCATGTCGTTCAATAATTTCGGCGGACAGGTACAAACCTATCCCGAAACCGGAAATATGCTGCCTGTGGTTGCTTTCTACGCGGTAATAGCGTTCAAATATTCGCTTGATATCTGCCTGCCTTATACCCATTCCTTCATCCGTCACGCTTACCTTTATCTGCTTGTGGGTAACTTTGCAATCCAGTGTCACTACTTTGCCACGCGGCGAATACTTAACAGCATTACTAAGCAGGTTGGCAATAACCGCACTTATTTTATCTTTATCGGCAAGTATATTCACCGGTGTACAATAGGCCAGATTGATCACATGAGTAGGCAGCATCATCTTGGTTTCATCCACCGTTTCGCTTATTAATTCCAGTAGCTCAAATTCCTGCATATTGAGGTGTATCTTGCCCGATTCGAGCCTTGAAATATTGAGGAAGCTGTTGATCATCGAAGACATCTTTTTGACCTGCTTATTGGCGTTCTCCAGCATCATTATGGATGTCGTGTCGCCCAGTTTACTTACTTTACCCTGCAGAACCTGTACCAGGGCAGTAAGTGAAGTGAGTGGTGTTTTAAGTTCGTGGCTCACCATTCCGATAAAGTCATTTTTTCGGAGCTCGTCATTTTTTTGTTCTGTGATATCAAGCGCTGCACCCACAAACCGTACGGGCTTGTCGTGATCATCAAAATAAGCTTTGCCTTTTGCCCTTACCCAGCGAACTTTATGGTCTTCAATGCCTACAGTGCGGTATTCCACATCGTAGTCGCCATTACTTACTTGCTTTTTATAAACATTCTTGATCACGGTCATTACCCTTTGGCGATCTTCGGGATGCAGGCCAAGTACAAATTCTCTGGCATAGGAAACGGGTTCGGTATGGTGAATGCCGAACAGTGTTCGGCTGCGTTCGTTCCAGTCGAGTGTATTGTTTTCAAGGTCCATATCAAATGTGCCCAATTCGGCGGCCATCAGTGACAAGTTCAGGGTGTCCTTTGTTTTTTCCAGTTCTTTTCTGGCCACTACCTGGTCCGTCACTTCAGTTGCAAACAAGTGGATGCCGTCCACTTCGCCTTCTCCATTAAAACGTGCCTGGCATATTACATTAAAATAGCGCTCTTCCGGCGGGCCGTTATAGGTATGCGCCAGGGGTATGAGCAATTCTTTTCCTTCAAAGGTTGAACCCGTGGCATAAACGTTCTTCAGGCTATCCCACAAAGGATGCTCCTGTATTTCGGGAAGGGCTTCGATAAGCGGTCTGCCTAGCAGATCTCGGCCAGGAACAAGTTGCTGACAGGAGGGGTTAACCAGTTCAAAGATCAAATCGGGACCGTCGCAAACACACATTCCGGTGGGCGCCTGCATCAAAAAACGTCGCAATCTGTCTCGCTGACGAAGTGTTTCGCTCTGGGCTATTTCTATCTTGCGCTTTGCATCATTCGAAAAACGCAGGGCATTTACCTTTGCTGTGGTTTCGGTAAGCATAACCAATACGCCTCCGATGGTGCCATCTTCAAATTTGATCGGACTGGAGCTATAATCAAAATAGCATTTTTCGGGAAAGCCATTTCGATATATAGTCAGTTCAAAATCCTGAACCCGTGCGGGATTGCCGTTCATAACATCGGCAAACATAGGCCCCATGGTATCCCAGATTTCTGAAAATGTTATCCGGCTGCTGATGCCCAGCGCACGCGGGTGCTTGGTAGTGCCCAGCACAGATCGGAATGCATCATTATATAATTGCGTGTAATGCCTGCCCCAGGCAATGTACATTGGAAAATAACTGTTGAGTATCAGGCTCACCGACGTTCGTAAACATCGGGGCCAGCAGGAAGGATGGCCTAGCGGCGTTTGTAACCAATCTGTAGATCTAATCAACTCGCCCATATCTCCGCCGTCCTGTAAAAAATATGGGTCAATACTGATAGGATCACTAAATACCTCTTTGTTTAAGGCGCTCATAGTGAAAAATTAATTTAGGGAACTAATTATAATAAAGACCAAACTTTATAACATTAATACAACACTTAAATAATATTGTTTTAACAGTCAGGGTAAATTTTAGAAATAATTTTCGCGTTCCGTTTTCGGGGGCTAAACGTCGGGTTTACACTATTATAAAAATACAAATTTTATAATTATTTTGTATTGATATCCAGATATTTATGATATTTTTATTACTAATTATTTAGTTTAATTGGACAGGGCTTAATATGAACTATTGGCGGTTCCATTTGCATAAACCACAATAGATTTAAATGTATATTTATATACCAATTTACACAGATCATGAAAAAGCTGTTCTTGGTGGTTCTGGTAGCCGGTTGCATCCCGGTGTTTGCTCAAAATAAGATAAAAAGTGGCATTGTTTATAAGGAACATCCCTATATCGAGACTGTAAAAAAACTGGCTACATTATATGAAAAACAAGATACTGCAGGCATGGCCAAACTGTTTGCTGATACGGCCCAGTTGTATGGCATGACGCGTTATAACGTAGATACCACCAAAGTGGCCCAATGGTCGGTGCCGCCCGAAAAGAGTCTGGCAGCTGCCAAAGCCGGATGGCAGGATGTTTTCGATCATTGGGAGGATATAAAGATGCGCCCTATAGTACCACCTGAAGGCGTTGAACATACCGGCGGGACATTTTCGGTACAGTCTTTTTGGCTATTTACGCTCACCAACAAAAGAACAAAGAAGCTTGCAAAAACCGAGATGGTGTTATTTCATGGATTCAACAAAAAAGGGAAGATCGTAACGCAGGTGGGTTTCTATGATCCGACTTCGCTCATTGCAGCTATGAAACAATAAGGTTTTTTTGTTTTGAGGATAATAAGGGGTTTTCCCCTCATGTTTGAAAAAAACATCGGATGCTGAACTGGTGAACACCAAAAAGGAAATCCGTTCAGCATCCGATGCACACTAATCTGGTGCTATTGGGTTAATCTGTATCTGAACCTTTATGGATGTTCAGGCCGTTAAAATTCTCACCCTCATTGTGGCCGTGGGCAAAGCGGCTGTATTTTTCTTTGTATTTGCTAAAAACGCTATCGGGAACCTTTTTGCCGTTGACTGTCATCCCATCTGCATTCATTTGTAACGATCTCAGGGCTGCTTCATTCGCAACCAGTCCGTCAGTTACCAAATCCGTTTCCAGCATTTTTAGCTGGCGCTGATCTTCAGCTGCCTCAGCTTGATCTTTTTTTGCCTGTAACTGGTCGCCTTGGGCCTGCAGCTGGTCGCGCGCAGCTTCTTCCTGCTCGCGTTTTGCCTGCTGCTGATCACGGACAGCTTGCTGCTGGTCGCGCACGGCCTCGGCTTTTGCATCTTCCTGATCCCGGCGCGCCTGCTGCTGGTCTCTTTGTGCCTGCTCTTGGTCTCGCTGTGCCTGCTCTTGGTCTCGCTTTGCCTGCTGCTGGTCTCTTTGTGCTTGCTGTTGGTCACGGCGTGCCTGCTCCTGATCCGCGGCAGCCTGCGCACGATCTTGTTTTATTTGCGTACGGATTTCTGTTATAACCGCGCTGTATTTGTCATAATCACTGGGTGGTATCAGCTTCTCATCCACCTTTAGCATGTTCGGTTTGCCATTGTGCAGCTTTATCTCGTACGATTTGCCCTTCCAGTCGGTTTTTATGTATTCCTGCAAATTCCCGTTGGTCTTATTAAAAGTGTAGGTGTTTGCGCCATACTGGGTATCGGCGGTTTGCTTTTTTGTTTGGGCCATCACCGTGGAGCACAGCAGTGTTGCGCATAGAATCATCGCGTTTTTTAAATAGTTAGTTTTCATTTTATTTTGTAAATTTTAAGGTTAAAAATGGATACGGGCATTGTGCCTGGCTTATCTTTTTCTCGTATTGCTAAGCAGATAAGTTGTTGTAAGCATCACTAAAAAAATGGTAATAAAATAGCAAGCCATCTTTTCTACTTTTTAAAAATTGCTAATGTTGTGTCTGAATAAAGGACAATAGAATACCTCTCCGCTTTAGCGGCATCAAAAAAAAGGATGATTTATCAAGGGGCCAGACCGCCCGCATACAGTGCGCTTCTCTATGCTACAGCCAAGCGGTTATTTAAATTTCGTTTTGCTGTTTCTTAGCCTGTTCTTTTTCTTTTTGTATTTGCAGCCTGTCCTGGATTTGTCGCTGCTGGTCGAGCCTATTTTGTTCTATTGCTGCTTTTTGATCGCGCGCGGCCTGTTCCCTGTCGCGTATGGCCTGTTCCTGATCACGTATGGCCTGTTCCTGATCGCGCAAGGCCTGTTCCCTGTCGCGTTTGGCCTGTTCCTGATCGCGCCTAGCCTCCTGCTGTTCCAATTGTGCCTGGTGCTGATCGCGCACAGCTTGTTCCTGTTCGCGTACGGCCTGTTCCAGATCGCGATTTGCCTGTTCCCGGTCCCGTTCCTGATGCGTCCCTTGCGTAACCGGTTGCCGGGTCGGGGCAGGAGGTATGGCAGGTGTGGCTATATCGGAGGGTTGGGGCAATGCAGGCGGTTGATGCATTTCTTTAATGGCGTTTGCCGGTTTTACAGGTTTAACCGGCGGCAACGGCATTACCGGGGCCGCGGCAGGTGTTGCAGGCAATGGCGGTAGGGTAACTTTTACCGAATCTGGCTTTTGGCCGGCATAGGCAAAAGTGTGCACCTGCGTGATGGCCGCCGTGGCCATCATGGCCGACAGGATTATTATTCCTGTGATAAAAAAAGCCTTGTCAGCCGTGCCAAATGGTTTGTTCTTGTTATTTAAAATGCGGCTCACACGCTCAAGCAGGTGATTTTTTTTGCCGGGGAAGGCCACCTGATAGTTGTTGCCGTACAAGGAATGTTCTTTAAAGCTGATCAGAGCTTCAACATATTCGCGCTTGTTATTTGTTTGGGCCAGGGCAATATCGTCGCAGCAGTTTTCCCGTTCATCACGCAGCAGCGCGGAGAGCCATAGCAGGCCTGGATTAAAGCAGAATACTGTTTCGGCTATGGTTTGTAGCAGGTTTACAAAATAATCGTTGCGGCGAATGTGCGCCAGCTCATGTAGCAATACTGCTTCCACCTGTCCGGCAGGTAAACCGACCATCAGCCCAACAGGTACCAATATGACGGGTTTAAGATGACCAATCACCATAGGCATATTCACATAACCCGACTCCAATAACTGCACAGCACGGCTCAATTCAAGTTTGCGGCAAAGCAGATCAACTTTATGAGTCCAATAGGCGGAGGGTGCCATAACGTGTCTGTGCCTTGCCCGGCGCAGGTAAACTAAGCCGCTCATCATGCGCAGCGAGCGGTAAGTGAACAGCACGAACCATAGCAGCACCACCATAGGCGCATTGGCCGTAAAATAGTTTATGCAAGTAATTGCAAACTGGCGGATTCCTTCAGCACTAATGCCATAGAGGAATTTGCTGCCTGTTGTACCCTGCAATGCAGGTACAGCGCTTTGCAGTACCGAATGCTTCCATTCCCACATAAAAGTAATTGCGCATGCGAGAAGGAACAACATAAACTGCATAAACACTAGTTTGTAACGCACGGCAGCTTTTGAGCGTTTTGCCAGCGTAAGGACCAGCGCGGTAGCAATGGCAAGTATTAAGCCGATCCACAGGGAGTGAAGCAAAGTCCAGCTGAAAGCCTGTATAAGACGCTGTGCATTTGTGAAGTATGTAGCCTGTACCAGGTTCATGATTTTATTGGTTTTCGAATTTTTTGAGTAGGTCTTTTATTTTCTGGAGTTCCTCTGCCGAGGTTTTGTTGTTACCCAGCAAAGCCATCATCAGGCTGCTTGGCGAACCGTTGTACATGCTGTCAACAAAGCGGCCAAGCAAGTTGCCCTTTACGTTGGCTTCCTCCAGGGCGGCGCTGTAAATGTGTTTCATATTGGTCTCATCGCGATCAAGCATCCCTTTCTCTTTCATCACCTGCATCAGCTTCAGGGTAGAGGTGTATATTACTGCTTCTTTCTGTTCATTAAGCTTATCATGCACAAACCGTACCGTCTGCGGACCATACTGCCATAATATTTGCAGCACATCCATTTCTGTTTTCGTTGGTACGATTTGGCCGCTTGTTTCCTTTTTAAACATTGTCATAACCAAAGGTATGTATTTAAAACGTACGTTGCAATAGGTAGGTGATTTTTTTTCTGCAATCGCCGGTGGCTGCGTGCTGCAATCAGGTTTCTGCAGATTGTTGTCGTAAATACCTCATTATCAAAATAAAAGTTTAATTTAGGGTGGTCTAAATCAAAACCGGTCATCGCAATTTTAATTCGTTATGAAAAAAGTATTAAAGTTTCTTAGTTATTCCCTGCTGGTAGTAATTATTATTGTTGCCGCATTGCTCATTTATGTAAAGGCTGCCCTTCCGAATGTGGGTGCCGCGCTGGTTCTTAAGGTGGAGAATTCGCCGGCAAGCATTGAACGCGGACGATACCTGGCGAACAATGTTTCCGTATGTATGGATTGCCATTCAACCCGTGACTGGAACCTTTTCGGGGCACCGGTAAAAGAAGGAACCCTGGGACGCGGCGGAGAACGCTTCGACCAGAAAACCGGATTCCCGGGCGTATTTTATTCCAGGAATATTACGCCCCGAGGTATCAGCCGTTATACCGATGGCGAGCTTTTTCGCTTGATCACCACCGGAGTCACAAAAGAAGGCAGGGCTATGTTCCCGGTTATGCCCTATCACTACTATGGACAGATGGACCCTGAGGATATAAAATGCATCATAGCTTATTTGCATACACTACAACCTATTGATAACCAGGTTGCCGAATCTACGGCAGATTTTCCGATGAATTTTATTATCAATACCATTCCGCAAAAAGCAAGTCCCGTTAAACTGCCTGCAAAATCGGATCTGATCGCCTATGGCGCATATATGACCAATGCCAGCGCATGTATCGAATGTCATACAACCGTTAACAAGGGGCAGATCATTCCTGAACTTGCCTTTAGCGGCGGAAGAGAATTTACGCTAACCGATGGCTCTGTTGTCCGTTCGGCTAACATTACCCCCGATCGGGAAACAGGAATCGGTAACTGGACAGAACTGCAATTTATCAGTCGGTTTAAAATATATGCCGATTCGGCCTATCATTCTCCGCTTGTTAAGCCGGGAGAATTCAACAGCATTATGCCCTGGCTGATGTATAGCAAAATGAACAAGGAGGACCTGGCCGCTATTTATGCCTATCTGAGGCACATAAAAACTATTAAAAACAGCGTGGTTAAATTTACGCCGGCTAATACCCTGGCAAGCAAGTAAATGCCCCGTCATCTCTGCCCGGGGAATCGTCGGATCCGGGTGGAAAAAGAAAACAAATATTCCCTGTCAGTGCCGAGGGCGCAGACAGGGATCATGGTCGCCGATTAATTACCTGGGGATTGATAGTGAACCGTTTGTTTTACCGCTTGGTCAATATCTTCGGGACTGAGCAGAACCGTTGTTGAGACCTCCACGAAGCCGGTCGCATTGATGTTCAGAGCCAGCGCCGCCGTCGATGCAATATCCGGCATTTCGACGATTACATAGGCATCATGTTCACCAAAGCCAAAATAAAATGCCTCCATTTTGCCGCCCATCTCGGTAATTGTTTTTTCAACGGTTTGCTTTCTTTTGGTACCACCAACTTTAATCAATCCTTTTATACCCTCTGAGGTATAAGAAGCCTTAATCAGGAACTTCGTCATGATATGATTGTTTTAATTTGTTTCGCCGAAAAAAACTTGTGATTGGGTGCAGGCCGCCGAGCAAAATTAGGTAAATCTTTTAGTTATTTCCTACTATAAATTTTTGAAAATCAGTTCGTTATTGGATATTTTCGAAATGTTGCAAACCCCCTTATCCCTATCGAAGCACTAAGCCCTGTTCGGGTACCCATTTATCGTACTCAATGGATGTTGCTACGCCCTGTGCGTAAGCTCTGCCGCGCAGTTTTTCAACCAGATGCAAAGCGCCGTCTATCCCTGCCGAGATTCCGGCAGTGGTAATTACTTTTCCATTGTCTACAAAACGGGTATTTGGCAGGACTTTTGTCTTCGGACAAGCATTTGCCAGATCGTTAATGGCGGTATGAAAGGTGGTCGCTGTAAGATTGTCCAGCAAGCCCGCTTTTCCCAAAATGAACGCGCCCGTGCATACCGACATGATATACTGGTCCTGGCTTGCCTGCAGCTTTATCCAGGCCATTACCTCCGGATCGTTTGTTGTGGGCTCGGTAGGGCCGCCAAAAACAACCAGTATGTCACTTGGCGGGGAATCTTTTATGGTATAGTCGGGTGTTATGAATAAAACGGTCTTTGATCGGATCGGATTGTAGGTTTTAGATACCGTGATTACGTTAAATCCGGCGGTGATGAACACCTCCATCGGACCTGCAAAATCCAATACCTCCACATTGTCCTGCAGATAAAAACAAATGGTAAGTTGCTTGCCGCCTGTCTGATTTTGAAAATCATTCCAGGAAATTTTGACCAACGGCATATTGCAATGCGGACATGTTCCGGGTTTGCTATAGCTTATCTTGTCGCAATCGCTGCCGCAGGGGCCGCATGCGTAAACACTGTCTTTCTGTGCTGGTGGCTGGCAATAAACTTGATGTGCCATCAAAAACACCAGCAGCAAAATCTGGTATATCGTTTTCATACACTTTTATTTTGGTTAGAGCCTGATGCTCAGGTGATGATTGGATTAAAGGTAATGAAAAAAGTACGAGTACGAATGATCGCCGACCAGCAATCAATTACCCGAAATGAGTGAATTTCTCTAACTTAGTAATCACCAATCTTTCCGGCAGTGAAAAAATTAGCCATTATAGAAGAAGATACAGACGCTTTGGACATGACCGTCTTCACGTTTGAGAATAACGGGTACCAGGTAACCCGCTGTAACAAGGAAACCGCTCTTGAGGATATAAGCGCCTTACAGCCGCATATCATTGTTATCGGTTACACGTTGGGCGGGGTGTCCGGTAACGATGTGTGCGTCAAGCTCAAGGAGAACAATTTCACAGGGCAGATTCCAATTATTCTATATTCGGTCAGTAAGAATATAAGTGATATTTCGCAGGGCAGCTGTGCCGATGGTTTTATTGGTAAGCCGCTGGAATTGGACGATTTTATCTATTTGGTACACAGGATCGCTTTATCGTGATCGCTGGGCCCGAGTTTTAGGTGATTGCCGCAGGGGCACATTCCTTTGCTTACCTGAATAAATACCCCACCGATAAACGCCGGATCTTCAAAATAACCCATTGTGTATGATGGAAAATTAAATTAACTTAGGTGACATTGTTATTGTCATGGAAAAGTTACATTGTCCGAAATGTAAAAGTGGCCATATCATCGTTCAAAGCAAACGGCGCTATTTTTCATTGGCGGCCGTGTGCCTGGTCATTATCTTCTTTTGCTATTTGGTATTAAGAACTCCGCTGCTCAAGAGCGGCGACTGGAACTCGGCCATTATGGTACTCATTATTGCCTGTCAAACAACACTTTGCATAGCGATCATTATGGGCATCTATTATTTTGCATTGGGGCTTCTTAAAAAACAGGCAAACTATGTTTGCCGTAACTGCAAACTCGAATTTGAAAGTGGTGTGATCGTTCCCCGCGTTACTTCGGGCAAGCAGGGTAATTCGCTGCTATAAACTATTTTGCAATAATTTATTTTTCTAGTATTTTGGTCCAAACCTTATTGCAAATGACTAAGAATGCCGCGCCAGACAAAAGAGCTGTAGCGAACCGCAAGGTCTCAGAATATATTTGGGATCCGAAAACCAAACGCTATAAACGAAATCCTGAATTTAAACGAAAAAAATTCACAAGTTACCTGGTATGGACATTAGCACTCCTCGTTGTCCTGTTTTTTGTTGCCTGGTATTTAGGATGACCGGGTGTGGGATTCCCTTTTTTGGTATTTAGTTGGCTTTCGATGGCCATGTGTCCCTGGTTATAATGTACATTTACCGTATTATGGCCATCCCTGCGGTCATTCGTGGTTTCCTCCTGAATTTCTTTAAACGCTTTATTATTAATGCCTAATTTTGAAAGTTAGGTATTGTTATGAATGGTTGTTAATAGCATACAGAAATATCTGTATCATTTAAAGTGTAAATAAATTAGAGAGGATGGAAGGGCAAGCAAAACCAAACAAAATAAAACGGGTTCGGCCTGAGACCCTGGAGTTTATGGGTCTTTATAACAGGCTTCGGGGCAAGGCTTTTAGCGGGAATGCACAGCTGGCCTCCATACTTGGATTTAATTCGCCGGCTTCAATAACTGAGATTATGAAGAGCAGGCAGAATATCGACCCGGATAAGCTGCAAATATTTAAAGAGAAATACAAGGAATTCCTGGGTATAAAAGAGTCTGGTCAGCAAATTGCGGCTGCACCAGCTGCTTTTCAGGGTATACCAATGTACGAAATGTCTGCTGCATCAGAAGGGGAGGGGTATAAGGTTTTTAACGACAACAAGACCATTGGCCATATGAATTTCCCGGGTATTGAGGATTGCGATTTTGCTCTGCCGGTTTGGGGCAATAGCATGCATCCCTTTTTGGAGAACGGATGTTGGGTGGCGCTCAAGGTCATACACGACCATCAAATACTACCCGGCGAAGTGTATTATATTGAATGGGGGGATTACCGCATGTATAAAAGATTGTTGGCAGGCGATCGGAACGATGAAGTGATTGCCCATAGCGACAATACCGTCGAACTTGTTGTTGGCCGGCCCAGATATTCCCCCTTTGTGATTAAAAAGAAAGATATAAAACGTCTTTGTCTGGTGAAGGATATACATAAGAGATATAGTCACTGAGCCGAGTAAAAAGGGACGCCCCATTTTGGTTTCAATTGCATATCAAACGCATATGTTTTATTTTTATATCGTAAATATGTTATAATGAGCATAGAAAAATTCAATAATCGTATTCTAGATATTGAAGCCAGACATAAGGGTGATTTAATGGGGAAACGGATTTTCAGCTATTTTGAAGTTGACCCGGATAGGGGCACAACGAATTATATTATCAATATAGACCCCAAAAAAGAATTGCCTCAATCTATCTGCGATGAAATTCAGGAGGCATATAACCAATTTTTGGCAAAGTGATGCACGGCCTGGTTAAGCAATGCGGTCATCCTCCTTGCCGTGCGGTTCATTTACTTTCCAAAAAACATTCCCGCAATAATGGATGCTGTTACATAACTGAGGCACGAGGCTATCAGTTTGCCGGCAACAAATTTCCGGTCATAGTTGATATAAATTGAATTGCCTATTTCAAGTATAAAGCTAAAACAGGCGAAACATATTATCCCTAATTTGGCATCTGATAGTATCGTGTGTCCCACTGCAAATTGCGAACCGATCTTTAGGTAAAAAAAAGTGAACAACACACCAAATAGAAGCGACAACAGCATACTGTAAGTATAACTTTTATAGCTTTCCGCTCGCCATGTTTGCGGAGTAAGTGCCTGTGATTTATGAAACAGAAATCCGATAACAAACCATTCGATGCCGGTACATGCAACGCCAATGCAAATTGCTGATAGAACAAAATTCAATGCGGACATAGTAATTACCTTTACATAAATATAAGTATTTTATCACAGGGAAAATTGTTTTCATAACTTATCATATGGAGGAGATCAGCCCTGACATACAGAGTATAAGAATGGTCAGAGGTAATGGCCAGACCTATCAGCTGCTGCTGATCGCGTCTAATGCCATTTGGGCAGACATGCTGTACCAAACTCTTGGCAAGCACGTGACGTTGACCTACGTCTACGACCCGGCCGGTATTACATTTTATCTTTACTTTGAGCTCTCTGCTATCTCCAAAAAATTTATCGTTGCCGTGGGGGCATTTGCCGAAACATTGCAATGGTTAAACTGGATAGATCAGGGAGCCGTTGCAAGTATCCGGGTCTGTTATCGCGACGGAAAAGGCGGTTTGATTCCACTTGGAGCAACGATTCCTTTGCGCTGCTGATCTGCCCGACAAGCGACAGTTATAATGTAAACCAGCGAATCAGATCACGTAAAAACCGTACTCATTTTCCGGGTTTTAACGCGGGTAAGGGCTGTTTTTTGTGGTTAATTTTAACAAGTTGACGATTAAATATTATGTATAGCAGCTTTGGCATATGGTTTGAAACTGTGCAGTTATGCAGATGAGAGAAAAAGATTACAGAGGGGCCGCACACAGTAAAATTTGCCCGATACACCAGGTTCGTCCGCTGGTTGAGATCAAGAATGACCACATAACTATACGTTGCTGTTGTGATTTGTTTACACGGATATGCACATCGGGCCTTGGCGAAAAAATTAAGGGAACATTAACGGATGTACTTGGTTCGTGGGAGAATGATTTGTTGATGAATGAACGAAACGAGGGTCATTCTTCGGGTCATCATGGCCTTGCCGGCGCAATTCCTTGTTCGTAATAATTTGGGTTTAGTATCGGCCAAGGCTGTGGAGCTTTGAAAGTTTTTTACAAACTAAAACCAAATACTATGGAACAACACGTGACTTATCAAAGGATTAAATCGGAGATTGAGGCTAAAAGTTGCCCGTTGCATAATATCCGTCCCCTGGTCAGGGTAGAATATGATCATATTACCATTCGCTGTTGCTGCGATATGTACACCAGCCTGGTCATGGTCGAGCTGGACAAGAAATTAAAGGGAATTAACCTGCTTAATGTCGTCGACGCCTGGGAAGAACAGGTGTTTAATCGCGGACTGCAGGTAGCATGAGAAAAATCGCACATCAGTTTATTTTATATATGTAATTAGGGGCGCCCTGCTTTGTGAAAAAAGCAGGGTTTTTTTTTATATATAACAAACTATTTTATATATATTGATATTATCTTATGGCATACTAACTTATATGTTTAATTCCATCCACGAGATAGCTGCTCGTCTCATATGGTCAGGCACAAATAAAACGAGGCCTGCTTACATCCGCTACGGCATCCCCTTGATACTGATTTTGCTGGCCACGCTGGTAAAAATGCAATTTAATGCCTCCTTGGGGGGGCGAAATCCATACATTTTATATTTTGGCATAGTCTCTTTAACCGCTGTTGTTTGCGGGCTTGGTCCAGCTGTTTTTTCCACCATTATAACCGCCCTGGTTGCCAATTATTATTTTATTTATCCTTATCATATTATCGAGCTCGGGCACAATGATATCATAAGCTCAGTCATTTATTTATTTGAATGTTTTTGGCTGATCATATTGAGCTCTATTGTGCGCATGGCCTACCAGCGGGTGCGGCAAACCCAGTTACAGTTTCAGGCAATGATAGAAAAAAGCTCGGAGGTGATCCTGTTGACAGACCGCGAATATAACAGACTTTACTGCAGTCCGGCTATCGAGAAAATGACCGGGTATTCTGCCGACGAATTTGTTAAGATGAAATCGATGGGCCTGGCCCACCCGGAAGAAGCGCCCATTTTGAGAGAAAGGCTCGAAGAGTTGTTAAATCATCCGGGAGATAATATTACGTTTACCCGAAGGGTGCAGCACAGAGATGGCAATTGGTTGTGGATAGAAAGTACTGTGACCAATCTGCTGGAAGATGAATCGATAAGAGCGATGGTATATAATTACCATGATGTGACTGCCAGGGTGCTTCTCGAGCAAAAAAAGGATGACTTTATCAGTATAGCCAGCCATGAGCTAAAAACACCGCTTACTAGCCTGAAAACATCGCTCCAGCTGATGGATAGGATGAAAGATGACCCTAAACCCGACCGCATGTCAAAGCTGATAGGGCAGGCCAACCGGAGCATGGATAAGATAACCGAACTGGTGAACGAACTGCTAAACGTGAGCCGGATAAAGCAGGGGCAGCTGCAGCTGAATAAAACCACTTTTAATATGTATGCGCTGCTGGAAAATTGCTGTAATCATTTAAACATGTCAGGTAAACACGAGATCATTATCGAAGGTGATAAGGACGTGCAAGTTCAAGCCGACCAGAACCGGGTAGAGCAGGTGATCGTGAATTTTGTAAACAATGCAGCGAAGTATGCGCCATTTTCCGAAGAGATATTTATTAATGTGCATCGCGAGGCCGATAAGGTAAAAGTATCAGTGAGGGATACTGGTCCTGGCATAGCTGACGATAAACAGCCGCACATATTCGATCGTTATTACCGTGCCGATTATGGCTTAAAACAAGGGCAGGGGCTTGGACTGGGACTATTTATAAGCGCCGGTATTATAAAAAGGCATGGCGGGCAGATTGGCGTAGACAGTGAGCTGGGAAAGGGCAGCACCTTTTGGTTTACCCTGCCACTGGGGAAGGAAACAGCAAAATTACAGGATATAAGGACTCAGGCAGACGATATTACCATTCCATGAAACCCTGTTACATCATTAGCCGTGATCTGCCTTGCTGGCGGCTAGCTTTAGCTGTTTGAAAAACCTTCCGGACCACTAGCTTCATCGGTATCATCATTTTCGCGGAGCCGTTTCTATAAAAATCGCCTGGGGCAGGTTGATAATTTATGATGTTTTTGAGGATGTAAAAACCTGCCTGCGCTGTAAAAGTGTGGAGAGCAAGGCCTTGCCATTCCACAAATTATGCGCTCGCTGTTTCCCCAAAATGGGGAATTGTCCTATCGTATGTGTGCTTTTTTAGACATGCGGGCACATTTCTAGCTTCAAATATACTATGGCTCGGATTTTGTATTTATTCAATCAAAATTTAATAACCTTACCAATGATCTACTTTTTATCTTTCGTGCTGCTCGTAGCTGTAATAGGGATAGTTACACACAAGTTAAATATGAAGGCTCCTTGCGACCATAACTGGGAAGAGCAGGATGCTGTAGTTAAGTGCACCAAGTGCAATAAATGTATACCCAAACATTACGGTTCATACAGCGAGGCAGCGTAACATCTGCTTCCGCTTTTCAATATACTTTCTTTCTTATTCGTTAATAGCTTTAACGGATTTTTAAAGGCGCAATTGCACACAGCATTGTAAGCCATTGCCGGCAGCGCCGGGCCGCAGGGCCGTCCGCGCTCGCAGCCGATCCTTCAATTCACCGGACACAGATTGGTTTACGCGCGCCTCAGATGGCTCGTAAAACCTCCGGATCGTTAGGCGCCCGGGGCGGTCTTTTATAATCAGTGAATATTATTTAGACTCAGCTTATTTCACCTTATCTTTGATCCACCTAATCCGCAAATAGCATATACGATTATCTCAGGTTGACCGCATAGAAATTTTCTAATATTAAACTATAAAGTCATGTATATCATTCGCGACATTTTTCATCTTAAATTCGGGCATTTCAGGGATGCCAAGGCGTTATTAGATGATGCTACCAAAAGGAAGCTGCTGCCCGTGGCAAAAAAAACACGTGCACTTTCGGATTTTACCGGGGACGCCTACCGGTTGATACTCGAAGAGGGATTTGAGAGCCTGGCAGAATATGAAAAACACCTCGAAAGCAGCATGGATGGCCAGGAATGGAAAGCCTGGTATGAACAGTTTAAAACGCACGTTGAACGATCACACCGCGAGATACTAAAACAGATCATGTAAGCGTCTCCTTACGTAGATTGTCGCATTAAGCGTTCACCATTAACTCGGGCAAGGGAAGATGAAATGTTACGGTCATTGCCGAAGTGCCCGCGAATATTGGCGGACGAATCCCACTTTGCGCGGGCTTCGAGCGCCTCAGCCTGAGACTCCTGAACGTTTTCTCTTACTTTACCGATGCTGGAAAAGGTTAATGGGTATTCCAAAAAGCACGCTCCACATCCCTAATTTCCTACGATCTGGTTAGTAGCCAGCTCTATAGTTACATTGTCGAATATTTGTTTGGCTCCGCCTTGCGTTACCTCAATAAACTGGATATTAATATTTTGGGAATTCACCGTTAGTTTGAGATAGCCGTATGCTGATATTGATTTGTCGTAGCTGTGGTCGTCAGTGCGTTCGCCGGTTGCCTGGATAACCGGTTGAATCTTACGGCCGCCGCATCCGCATACGAAAAAGGGGATCTGCATATTCTTTCCGCCAAAATTGATGTACCGCGTATAGCGTTGATAGTTATGTGAATGGGCTGTTAAAAAGGCGTCCGGAATCACGCCCGCCTGGTTGCAGCAAATATCTATTTCGGCCAGCATTTCCGTACTCGACGAATGTACGCCCGTGCTGAAAGGCGGGTGATGTACAGCGACTACCAAAGCCTTTCGGGCTCCCGCCTGACGGGAAGTGGCAATTTGGGTAAGAGTCTGGGCAAGCCAGTCGGTCTGCATGGCGGTATTGCCGGGATTGCCCTCGGCGGGTGCAGTAATATAGCCCGGGTTCTCGGCCATATTAGAATATAGGCCAATAATGTCGACAAAGGGGCATTGCAGCCAGAAATATACTCCGGGTTGACTCACCATTTCACGGTAAATGGTTCCGGCGGCGCTGGGTACTCCGGTTGTGGGCTGACAGAAATTCGCCATAAATGCCTCGAGTGTTTTGGTTTGGCCCGTGCTCATGTCGGGCGTATCTTTTCCCCATTTATAAAGCTCGCCGTCATGGTTTCCGGGCACGGCGATTATTTTGCCGGGATATTTTTTATATGGCTCATAAAACTGGGCATGATAGCCTTTGGGCGTATTGTCATAATAATCCACATCGCCAAGGTGATAGAAAAACGCAGGAGAATTTTCAGGATGCGTGATATCATAGTCGGACGTCATAGCATCAGCGACCATTTGCTGTGAGTTGCCTGCCAGTTCGCCGGTATCGCCCGTAGCATGAAATACAATTGATCTGGCAGTAGTTATGCCGGCAACGCCATCGCTGCCTATGACTTCCTGAAGCTCCATGACCGGCGGATTTCGTATTGGCTCAGGAATAGGCTCAAGGTTTGCCTTGACAAAGTCAGTAAGGCGGATACCAACGCCTGGTACCATTTCCCTTTCGGCGACCGGGGTGTCGGTAAAAAAAGGGTGCGCAAAGCGGATGGGTTCTTTACCCGTAGTGCCCGCGGATTGGGTTGTTTTTGCCATTTGATTTTTTGAGGATTTAATGATTAATTATCCGTATTGAATTGTGGGACCGGTAGATTAAAAAATAAATTTCTGTAGTAATTTCGTTAAAACCCTGCGTAAAATCACGGTATTTGTACGCGTGTTTTCACTGTTTAACGGTGCGCCGGCAATCCGCACGATTCTGCTCAAAAGGTCTTCCAAAAAGGCTGTCCAATTGCAATCCCTGCAGGTACAGGCAAATCAGGTCCCGGTGAAAGTACTCTTTGACCGGAAAAGCACCATCCAAATTTTTCTATTTTTGCCTCATGATCACCGTTCGTCTTGCATCGTTAAATGATTTACCCGGAATTATGCAGCTGCTGGCTGAAGTGGTGCCAGCCATGAACGCCGCTGGAAATTTCCAATGGGACAGTACCTATCCAAATGCGGCTGTGTTTGAGAATGACATTGCGCGCCAGCAGCTTTGGGTAGCCGATGCGGCTGGCCAAATAGCTGGCGTATCGGCCATAACTACTGACCAGGAACCTGAATATGCCAGCGTTGGCTGGGATTTAAGCGAAACGGCCATTGTCACACACCGGCTGGCAGTAAGCGTGCGCCATCGCGGGCAGGGTATAGCAGCCAGGCTACTCGAGCGGGCCGAAGAAGAGGCTACCAGGCGGGGCATAAAAACGCTGCGGATTGATACCAACAGTAACAATAGGGCGACACGCCAGCTTTTCCCTAAAATGGGTTATGAATATGCGGGCGAGATCGGTCTTGCTTTCAGGCCCAACCTACGTTTTTATTGTTATGAGAAACGCCTGGACCGGGCTACCGGGAGCTAAAAATGCCATTGTTCAGGTAGTTGTTGTATCCTGTTTATTAGCAATAAGTTGTGAGAAATTTAGAGTGATGAGTGGGAAAATTCGCGTTTCAGGGGATATTAACTATAGGGTAAATGCCGGAAGGGGAAGTCGTATTATATATTCATTAATCAATTTTTGATTAAAAATACCCTGTTTCGATCGAAATACTTAATATGTTTTAGAGTATAGTTAAGTATTATATCGGAATAATTAAATAAAATAATTTGTATCATTCTGATAATTAAGTTGTTTTTTTAAATATTAGTTATGTATCTTTATGATCCAACTTATGTACAACAGCGCTTATCAACTTATCATCAGCAACTTCGGCGTGGGCAATTGGCTGCAAACGCTGGTATTTTATTCCGTGTTGTTTTTGCTGTTGCGTATTGTTCTTGTGCAGACAAATTACACGCCATTCAAATGGCCCTTGCAAAAATTGCTGGGCAATCCGCTTGAAGATTAGTGCTTTCTAAATTTCGTATTGAAAATCAGGGGACTTAACCATATGAAAAAGGCACGGTTAGCATGATACAAACCGCGCCTTTGCCAAACTGCACCTTATTTTAGAGGTTTAGCAGGTGGCTTCATGGTGTCTTTTTTCATGCTGTCCTTTTTCATCTTGTGTTTTTTGGAAGTGTCCTGCAGCATGGCAGGATGCAGTGTTGAGGCAAAGGTGCCTAGTGTAAAAGCTGATAAAATCAGCGTAATAATTAGCGTTTTCATAGTTTTTAAATTAAATTGATTAACCTTTAGGCAACAATTATATAAATCAACGGTTAATAATAATCTTTTGTTTAAGGAATTTTCATTTTTGTTTAAAATTCCATTTCAAACCCTGATTAAAGGCATTTGCAGGCGCATTGATCGTGTCAGATCATTTCGATTTTTGCTTTGATTTATTTGATTCAAGCCTTAATTTTTTACATTTACCATCACTAACCAAAACTATATTTTATGAAAAGACTCTTAACACTTTCGGCCTTGCTGCTTGCAGGCAATTGCCTTTTGGCGCAAAACAACAACGAACTTACTGCACAAGAGAAAAAAGACGGATGGCAATTATTGTTTGACGGTAAAACGACCCAGGGCTGGCACAACTATCTGAAACCCGCTGTCGGTCCGGCGTGGTCGGTGAATGAGGGCGTTTTGCAGCTTGACCCAACGGTGAAAGAGGGCAGAGGTGATATTGTGACCGATAAGGAATATGAAAATTTTGAATTGGCGATCGACTGGAACATAGCCGAAGCCGGCAACAGCGGCATCATGTTTCTGGTACAGGAAGACAAGGCTTTTGATAATACCTACGTTACTGGTCCTGAATACCAATTGCTGGACGACAAAAAAGCCGACGATAACAAAAAGGACATTCACCTTGCCGGGGCACTTTATGATATAATAGCGCCCGCAAAGCAAGCTGCCAAGCCTGCCGGCGAATGGAACCATACGGTAATAAGGCTACAAAACGGCGAATTGACCTTTTGGCTGAATGGCGTGCAAACGGTTAAAACAACGCTTTGGGACGATCATTGGAAAGAAATGGTATCAAAAAGTAAATTCAAATCCTGGAAGGAATTTGCTGCTTTCCATAAGGGCCATATTTCGGTGCAGGATCATGGTTATCATATCCAATTCCGCAACATCAGGATACGCCAGTTGTAATTTAGGCCCCTGTGCAAAAACAATCGGGCAGTAACAATGTAAACCCTTTGAGGCCTGCTATTTATATTGTAAATTTGCAGGTTAACAAACGTGCGCTTTTGGTTTTGAAAAAGAGTTTACTTGCCTTATTGTTTATTGCGGCTGTTTTTGGTGGTTGTAAGAAGGATACTTCGAACAGCGTGAGCCTGACATCTGCAGATATCAGTTCCATCAACGCGCAACTGAAAGGGAGCTGGATTTTTCCTGTTAAAATTTTTGCGGTGAAAAATAATGCCGGCAAGTCTCTGGTTCCGGATCAGAGCCTGCCGGCATCTGCGTATGATTTCGACGGAAGTTCAAATGTCAATATTCGGCCCGATCCGGTGACCATACAGCATGGAACATATTCAATTTCGACCAAAAGTACCGGCGGCCTTTTTGTACATATTAATTACCCCGACGGGACATCCGGCGATTATCTGGTAACCATGCTCACCGCTCAAACGCTTTCGCTCAGTAGTTCGCAGCCGTATACATTTAACAACAACGGCGTGCTGGAACAGGCCGTTTCAGTAACCAGTACCACACTCCAGCGCGCTACTCCGGCCGATATTGCCTCTAACAGGGTAAAAGTAACAGTGAATAACGCCGGTACGTACAGCGTCAAAATTTCGCTGAAAAGCAATGCGGACGGAAAGGTAAGCCTGATCGATAGTACCTCAGCTATCAATCACCCCTATGCAATTGCCTTTCCTGCACAGTCACAGGATCAACTCATGATAGCTGTGGTGGGCGATATGTTGAGTACCTCCATTAATGCGTACGCAGATGGCCTGCCCATTAACGGCAATCTTTTAAATATTTCATCCAATGAAACCGTCACCAGCACCGGGTGGACTGTCCAATTTCCATGAATAAGCATTGTTAATAACTTTTACGTAAACGATTGTAACTATTGGTTATAGCCTCCGTAAACAAGTTCGGATAGCGTCATCAATCTATCCTGCGGGGCTTAGCCTTTATAAACTCTAATTTTACGTTTATGAATTATTTTTACTTGTTTTTAGTGACGGGATTAGTCATGGTTGTGTTGATCATTATTTACGATGCTCAAAACAAAAAAAAAGTAACGGACATCTTAAGAGCCAATAAAAATGTGCCGCCGCTGTTTATGCTGCGATCGGCCGAGTTAAAAATTAATGCCATGCGGGCGACACTGAACGGCCCGGTCAGCAATGATGCTGCAATGGAAGAAATAAGAATTCACCTGACCGCGCAATTGGATAAAATTGTGGGCAGCTATAAAAATAGAGAAATACCCCTCACTGCTTATTATGCTAAACTAGGCGCTTTGATGATAAGCGTTAACAGACTAAAAGCTTCAATCGCCGAGGCCTTGGAGCACGCTACAGCTTGAATAGTTGATAAGGTTATAGTTAATAGTTGATTGGGTTAATTTGGTTGAAAGGTTGCGGAGCCCGAAAGTTTGTAAAAGATGTATTTTTACAACCATTCGATACTTTGCAGCCTTTTATTTTACTGGTAAATCTTAGTTCCCGTGAAGGGATATTTGATCCGCCGGCCAAACACATAACGGGCTCATTTTACTTTTACAATACCATTGACTATAATTGCATCAAAAAGCGCAGGCATGTCTGACGACGCAATACTTAAACGTCTTAAAGTAATAGTAAAGGATCATGGAGGGCAGCTAGCCCTGGCAAATGAAATTGGTGTCGACCAGGGATTCATCAGCAAAGTGATCAACAAAAAACAGGAAATAAGCTATTATCTTATCCGCAAGCTTTGTTTCCAGCTTAAATATTCTCCCGAATGGCTCATTAACGGGACCGGTGAGAAGATACTCAACAAACCCGACTCGGCTAAACTCATTACCGAAATACAAATGCTTCGCACTGAAGTAGATATACTGCATGCCCGTATGCGTGTTTTCGAAATGCAGCTCAGAGAATTGCAAGACAATGCAGAAACGGAGCAAAGAGCATCCTAGAAAAAGTGCTATTGCCGATAATTCCGTTCGGGATCGTATCCTTCCAGCAAAAAACAAAACCGTAAATAGGCAAGGGTAAGTCAAGCGGTGTATAGTAAACTTCCGAATTTGCAAATTTTGGTTCCCCATCCATCGACGGAGGAATTTAACCGACAACGTCCGGCATCCAGAGTACCAGTCAAAACATGTTTAAACACTCAAAGTTATGTTTTGTCGAATTAAATTCATTTTTTATAATTGTATTTTGAATGGTATTCGAAATCAATTTAAATTTGTTGTATGATTACTGAAGTGGAACTGGTTCTGGATAAGACTGATCTGCATATTCTGCGATTAATGCAGGAGAATGCCCGCATCAGTAATGCCGACCTGGCCCGCGTATTGGGGATGGCGCCATCGGGCGTGCTTGAGCGTGTTAAAAAACTGGAGCAAAAAGGTGTCATTCAGCAATATACCACCCGCATTAATCCAAATGCATTGCAGCAAAAGATGCTGGCTTTTATTTTTATAAAGGCAAATGACGTACCCGGATTTAGCGACGGCGCTTCGCAATTGGCAGATATACCTGAAGTACAGGAGGTGCATCACATCGCAGGCGAAGACTGTTACCTGGTAAAAGTGCGCACTTATGACTCGGCTTCGCTGGTAGCACTGATGCGGAACCATTTTAGCAAAATTCCCAATCTGGTGAGTACGCGAACCACCATTGTGCTGGAAACTGTGAAGGAACAACAACAATTAGTTATACCCCAAAATTAATCTACCATGTCTTCAAACAGTGCGAACAAATCTATGTCTCCATTACTTGTTATTGTTGCTTTTGCGACGGTTTACATCGTGTGGGGTTCTACCTACTTTTTTATTCAAATGGCTATAAAGGGCATCCCGCCGCTATTGATGGGTGCCATGCGGTTTTTCACCGCTGGTATGCTGATGATGGTCTGGTGTATAATAAAAGGCGAAAAAATATTTATTAGACGCAGTATCATGACTTCTGCTGTGGTGGGGCTATTGCTGCTGTGTGGTGGAAATGGAGCCGTAATTTGGGTGGAGCAGAAGCTGCCCAGCGCCATGGTGGCCATCCTGGTTTCATCGGCACCTATATGGTTTGTACTTCTTGACAAACAAAACTGGGGCGTTAATTTACAGAACCGTTCTACGGTAGCTGGACTTATCATTGGCTTTGCAGGTGTGCTTCTGTTGTTCGGCGAGCAGCTTACCGGAGTATTTGCCGGCGCTGACGTAGGCTCCAAACTACCCGGGATGGTGCTGCTCATCTTTGGTTCGCTAGCCTGGTCGTCGGGGTCATTATATTCAAAACACCACCCTTCCGAAGGTTCGGCAGCGGTGAATGTGGCCTGGCAAATGGTCATTGCTGGTCTGGTATTTCTGCCGGGGAGTCTGCTGAATCATGAGTTTGATCATCTGCAATTGACGCAGATATCGCTACAATCATGGCTGGCGCTGATTTACCTTGTTATATTTGGCTCGATTGCGGCCTTTAGCGCCTACGTATGGCTCTTACAGGTACGTCCGGCTACCCAGGTGAGTACATATGCTTACGTGAATCCGGTGATCGCCGTACTGCTCGGGATGTTTTTTGCCCATGAACATATTTCCCTGCTTCAAATCGTCGGACTGGTTACCATATTGGGCAGTGTGTTGCTGATCAACTTATCAAAATACCGAAAACAGAAGGCCGGAAAACAGGAAGCCATCAGCGCCTCCGCGGAGCTGAGCGAAGTTGCCGCGACGACAGGCCAGACAAAATGAGGTGTGTCTTGTAACAGAAACGTTGCATGGTAACTCCGGCTGTATTTAACTTTCGCGACAATTTTATCGTATAACAAGTTAAAATGTCGTTATCACACTTGCCCCTGCTCTAACTATTTATGCTGCCAAAGTCGTTTAGAATTCCTTTATGGTTTTTGCTTACGGGAATATTTTGGGCTTTGTATAGTCATCGATTCTTTGCCGATGCTGCCAAAGGTGTTAGTCCTGCCGGCCAGGAGTTCCTCAGCAATCTTAATCATTTTGGTTTTGTAGCTGTTTTTTCTGTCATTCTTTATTTCCAGATAAAGAAACAGCAGAAGGACCTGTCCATTTCTGAAGCGCATTATCGGAATTTATTTGAACGAAATCCAAATCCGATGTGGATTTTTCGGGCAGATACATTGCAGTTTGTTATGGTGAACCAGGCCGCTATCAAGCAGTACGGCTATAGCGAAAGAGAATTTTTATCCATGTCGGTAGCCGATATCAGACCCGAGGGCGAAAAGGAGCTTTTTATGGACCGCGTGCGATCGCTAAAGCTTGGTATGAACGACCATACTTGGCAGCACCAGACAAAAAAAGGCGAGGTGCTTTATGTATCAATAGTAAGCTATCCACTGATTTTTGACGGAAAATCATGTCGTCTGGTAATGGCCACCAATATTACCGACATCATTGTAAAGGAAGAGAAAATAGAAAACCAAAATGCTGTACTGTATGAGATAGCCTGGATCAACTCACATGAGGTGCGCAAATCACTTTGTTCGGTAATGAGTCTTACTGCTTTACTCAAGGAGACATCAAGTGAATTTGAACGGCGTCAATACATTGCGATGATCGAGCAGTGCACGGAAGAACTGGACGCAATGCTCCGAAAAGCCAACGATCGAGTCGATGCTGTCAGGATTGACCGATGAGCCTATCTTAGTCAGGGTATTCCTGTCCAACTATCCGTTCCATTTCTTTTGTGTTTACAGGCTTGCTGATAAACTCGCTTACGAATGGATATCGTGACGATGTTTCCCGGTCCAACGGGCGCAGAGATGATGACAGCACATAAACATGTATATCTTTACGGATATCGCTCTGCATCTTTTGCATACGTTCCAGAAACTCCCAGCCACTATATTGTGGCATGTTGAGGTCAAGAAAAATAAGATCGGGCAGCTTTTCAGGCGTATTTTTATTTTCCTCTATGTAATCTAGCACCATCGAGCCATCAATGGCATAAGTAGTGGTATCAAAGAAATTACGAGTCCTTAAAACGTGCTTCATTACAAAATGATCGATCGGGTCATCATCGATAAAAACGAGCTTTTTCATGGTAGGCAGTTTTGGTGTACGGTAATAAAATTTAGCGGGCGCTTATTTGCTTGAAAAAAATATTATTCGATGATTACGCCAGCCTGTCAACAAATGCATCAGTAAGAAAAATGCAGGTAGTCGAGATTTCCGCTTTTTAAATGCTCCCTTATTTCAGCAATGGCTTTGAGTGCATGCAAGCGGTAGGTCTCTCCGTTAAAAGCCCTTGGATGCCTGATCATGAGTTTTTCTTCCTCGTCAAGGCAGGCCAGCAGGCTTTGTTTTGAGCTGGCACAATCTGCGCAGCGCCGGTAAACGTTGTGATAGGCCAGATCTGCGTCGTGCATGGCCTGGAAACTGGATAGTTGGAATAGCTCCTGGTATTTGGGAAGTTTATATTTTTCAAGATCAAGTTCGCTGTGCATCTTCAGAAAATAGTCCGAAGCCTTTCTCATATCTTTTCTTGCACGGTCGGTGAATGTATTCATAAGCATGATTTTGGTAGAATTATTAGATGTATTACAAATGTAAACCATCAATTTTTATAAAAAAACCGTGTTTTCACGGTATTTTCTTAACACTAAATAGATATTATTGTTTGAATTAATAATGTTTGTAATATGCATTCCTGTTAGAAATAGGCGATAAATAATTGAATATTAACCCATTGTTGGGTCTAATTGAATTGTACTAAGTGATAATATGATTTTTGACAGAAAATTTATTGAAAAGTTTAAGACTCCGAAATCTACCGGTTGTTGTCGGGAAAAATGAAAATTCGCAGGCCTCCAGTTTTGACGCTGTGACTTAATGAGTTAAACTTGCAGAACTTAAATAACCTTTAAACATTAATGGATACCCAAACCAATATTCTGCAGGTTGATAACCTGAATGTGTTCTACGGCAAATTCCAGGCGGTGAACGATGTTTCGTTCCATGTGCGGCAAGGCGAAATATTTGGATTGCTCGGTCCGAACGGGGCCGGCAAAACCAGTACCCTCAGTGCAGTGGAAGGATTGATCAGACAGCAGTCGGGAACCGTTGCCGTAGCAGGTTATGATACATTAAAGGATCCGCGGCATGCGCGAGCAGCCATGGGGGTGCAGCTGCAGTCAACCAGTTTCCAGCCTGAACTGAATGTATCGGAGATCTTGCAACTATATGCCAGTATATATGGGCGTGATTTGAGCAAAGAACGCCTCAGCGAGCTGTTGGCTGAGATTAACCTGGCGGAGGCCGAAGGTAAGAAATTTGGAGAATTATCCGGCGGTCAGCAGCAAAGGGTATCATTGGCAATTACTACGATACATGATCCAAAATTGGTTTTACTTGACGAACCGACGTCCGGCCTCGACCCGCAGTCGCGCCGGCAGTTGTGGACCCGCATTGAAGCCATACGTGAAAAAGGTAACGGCGTGGTACTGACCACACATTCGATGGAGGAAGCTGAGTCTGTATGCGACCGTATCAGCATCATTGATCACGGGCGCGTAATTGCCACGGGAACGCCGCAGGCGCTGATAGACAAGCACCGTAATGATCCTGACGTGATAGCGGTATCGCGCCGTGGCAGGATAACCCTCGAGGATGTGTTTATAGCCCTAACTGGCGTTACTGTACGAGCCTGAGATGGTCCCCCGGAAGGTCATCGGAACAAACTATTTTAAATAAGTTAAGAAATAAAGGAATATGGAAATATCTATCCCACAAACGTCTTCGGTAATGACCGCCTTATTGCGTGCCGATTTCATTACGCTTTGGCGCAACCGTCGGGCTGTTGTCATGGTACTGCTGGTGCCTATGATCATCGTTTTTTCCTGGAAGGGCCTTGTGCCGATCGCCGGTGGCGCTTTTGTACTTTCTAATAGTATTACGCTGGGACTTGTGGCAATTGGTTTGATGGGTTATACCAATTCCATTGCCCGCGACCGCGATAAGGGCGTTTTTCAGCGTCTGCGGGTATCGCCGCTACCACTGTGGACCATCATGGCCTCAAGGTTGATCGTTCAGCTTACGCTTATCCTGGTTCTGACGCTGCTCGTTTTTATATCGGGCTATAATTTTGATCACATCTCCATGACGGCCGGCGGCTATGCGCTAACGATCGTAGCCTCAATTATTGGCGGAGCGGTATATTTAAGTTTGGGACAGGTTATCGTGGGCCGTATCCAAAATGCCGAAACAGTGAACTCTACGGCTCGACTCATCTATTTTGGTTTTATAATGGTGGGTATGTTTGGCCAGTTTGACACTTTTGGCGTCGCATTTAAAAATGCAGTGGTATGGACGCCCTATGGCACGGTAAAGGATGTTCTTTCAGCCAGCCTGGAGCCTAACCATTGGACCAGCCATACCACGGCAGCCTTGCTGCTGACAATAGCCTATGCGATCGTGTTTGCCACATTAGGCATCAAATGGTTTAAATGGAGTACGAAGTGAATTATATGATGTGTATCAAGTGATTCCTATTAAAAAGTCTTGAATCGAAAGCAATTTATGCAACCGACTCAAGACTCTCTGGTGTATGGCCGTTACTTTCCGCTAACCGCCATCTAACAAAAACTTAGCCCTGTTTGGCCCATGCAAGTTTGCTGCTAAATCTTTTGAATAGCACAAAAAGCATGATCAGCGCAAATGCCGCATGATAATATCCGTATTGAACCGGAATTGCAGCTTTTAAAACCAGGATAAACAGCACGCTGCCAAGATTGATCAGCAACACGCCTATACCGATCTTGGTGGCCAGATTGGTTGCAGCATTATCCTCCGGCCCGTAAGGATTGTTATCCGGAAACATCAGGGCGAACTGAACAAGAAATAAAAAGATAACGGCGATGTGAACGGCTGCGTTATCAGCATTGTAGGCCATGCCCTCACCAATTACTGGAAGAACACTGTAAAAGCAAAAACCGGAAAGGAAAAGTTTTCGGTTCATTTTTGCTGCTCCGTAAAGGCTTAACAGGACCAGCGCACCGCCCACGACGGTGAAGATCATTGTCATTGTTGGGTTCATTGTGTTTTGATAATTAGGGTTTTACGATTGGTTAATTAAATAAATCTACAAATTTTTTTGAAAGTATCAAGTAGTTGATTTTGGGTATGGGGTGTGGGTGGTAGTGTCGATACGCCAATAAAGAAACGACACTTAAACCAGGCGGGGAGTATGGAAGCAAGGTTGTTGCCGTTTAGCACAGGGGCATTGAAAAAGTGAAAACAGTTTCTTGGGAGCTGGACGAAACCATAATCTGGCCGCCATGGGCCTTGGCAATTTCCGATGAAATATAAAGGCCCAGGCCAAGACCCTGCTTGCCGGCCTTGGCATTATCACCGCGGTAAAAAGGCTGAAAGAGGTCTTTCCTTATATTGTCCGGTATTTGTTTGCCATTGTTGGAAATAGAGAGCGTAAACTTGCCATTGGTAGTAGAAGCCGTTACGATTACAGGAACGTCTGGCTCGCCATGGGCAAGAGCATTGCTCAGTAGGTTAGAGAATAATTGTGACAGGCGCTTTTTATCAAAGTATACTTTGTCCGCTAGTGTGAAACGCTTTTCTATTAGTCTGCCAGGCCAGCTCATCTGCAATTCGGCAATCACCTGGTCCAGCAAGCTCTCAATCCGGTCATTCTCTTTTCGTTCAAGCTGCAGGCCGCTACCCATGCGAGCACTGGCAAAATCCATCATATTATCTATGAGTCCCCTCATGCGGTAGCTGCTGTCGGTTATAATGGTTGCGATCCGTTTCAGGCGTTCGTCAAGTTCCATTCGAAGCAACAGTTGTGCGCTGTTTTGTATAGCGGTCATCGGATTTCGCAGATCGTGTCCCATTATTGCAATAAACTGTTCCCGCAATTCGGCTATACGGCGTTCTTCGTTCAGCTCATTTTCGGTGATGGATATTTCTTCCACCGCATGCAGGTGGAAAGAGATCAGATCGGCGTATAAATTGAACATCTCCACCAGGTATGTATTTTCCAGTTGAGCGGGATTTGGGTCGATGGCGCATAGCGTGCCAAAAAAGCTGCCGTTCTTGCGGGTAATAGGCACTGAAATATAGCTCCTGAAGCCATACATTGCCGGAACAGGATGATCGCGGTAATAATCATCCAGTTCAACATCATCAATAACGATATTGCTATGATGTTTCCTTACTTCGTTGCATAGCGTGGTTTCCAAAATCAGTTCACCACCGGATTTCAATCCGAAGTTTATCTCATCGTGAACGCTGCATGCAATCCATTGTTTATCTGTAACTCTTGCCACGGCGGCAAAGCCCATGCCGGTCGTACGACAAACAATCTCCAGCAATACTGAAACTGCGGGGATCTTACTGATAGCGTCAATATCAGCTTGAAGATCGGGTGTTAAATCCGCCAAACTAAAACCTCCTTACATCAAATTAAATTATTATTTTTCATTTTAGGAAATAAAAAGTATTGGATAAGAAATGTTTATTCCAATATTGAAATAACTAGGGTTAAGAAAGGGACACAAAAGTTTAGGCGTTAAATGATTTTGCGGTATCCTGGAGAAGGGAAGATGCGCGCCGGAAATTAAAGTTGAGCAGCAGTCATGGAGATAAATTATTCAAGATGCACTGTAAGAGGTTCCCGTGCAGGATGCATCTTCATGACCGACTCGGCCATGCGTTTGATGAAAAGATAATTGGTAGCACCGCCGATAACAGCACCGACAATGGGGATCAGCCTGGCGGCTGATTTTGAACCCATTCTGGTCATTATTCGCTGGCTGCCCCGTTCCAATATGGTTTTGGTAATGGTAATGCCGGCTTCTATTTGCATGGCCTGGGCCATTATGGTCAAAAATTCATCAAAAGTGATCTGGTATGTCCCACGTGCGTGGTAAATGATTCCCAGGGTAACCCTGATCTGCTGCGTAATCATATTCATCAGATCGAAAGGAATGCCGATAACCATGGTAAGGGCGCCCCCGCCACCAACAAGTGCGCCGGTGGTAGCTGAGAAACGGGCACAGCGTTCTATAAATCGATCAATACCCAGACTGTCAACGCCCTGCTTAATGCCCAGCTGATCAACGTGTGTAAATATTCTTTTGAACGTATCCTGCTGCACACCTTCAATGGTGTTAATAATTCCGGTAAGTGTGCTGTTTATAATGGTCATAACAATAGGCAGTAAATAGTAATAGTAATATCAAATAATATATAAACACTACACGGTGCTAATTGTTGCAGATTTTCAAGGTAAAATAGCAAGCGGGACAGAGTAAGTGTTTGATCATCAAAAAATAGTAGTTTAGGAACTTAATTTACCCCAATGATAGCTTTAGTTATTGCAATTGCTGCGATTGCAGTATTTGCCAAACGGCGTTCGCTAAAAAAATATATGCCTTTTCTGGGGAAAACCGACACCGTTTTTTCTATAACGCTGAATGAAAAAAGGAAGCTTTGGTTGCATCTGCCTAAAGATGGGGGCGGCGGTCCGTATCCTTCGGTATATCTGTTGGACGCCGAAGGACATTTCAGGCAGTTCAGGGCGATGCTGCGACGGGTGAAACTGGAAGATGGGAGTCGTCTGTTCCCGGATATGATTGTAGTCGGCATCGTTAATAGTGACCGTTCGCGCGACTTGACGCCTTCCCATTCGATGAGGGACAATTTTGGTAAGCAGGAGCGGACTTTCCGTTCTTCAGGCGGGGGAGCCCGGTTCATTGAATTTCTTGAGAAAGAACTTATCCCACATATAGAATCAAAATTTCCGGTAGCTGTGGGTAAACGCATAATCGGAGGTCATTCGCTCGGGGGCCTCACCGCCGTAAATATCCTGCTTAACCATGGCGATCTGTTTGCTGGTTACCTGGCCAGCGACCCGAGTATGTGGTGGGACGACCAGATGATATTGAAACAGGCCGACATTCAATTAAAGGCAAAGAATTTTGATGACAAATCGCTGTTTATTGGTATTGCTAATACCGCGCCTCCAGGTGCTCAGACAGACCAGTCATTACTTGACGACTCGGTTGGAGGCCATCATTTGCGGTCGATATTTCAGCTCGTACGTATGGCGGAGGGAAATGAGGGCAATGGTTTACGCCTCGGTTATAAGTATTATGAAAACGAAAGCCATAATTCGATACCATCCAAAGCAATATATGATGGCATGAGGTTTTTGCTTGGCTTGTGAGCGCTAAATTCCTTCTTCCAATAGCAGGCAAACTATGAGCGCCTTAAAAAACAGACAGCTGCACCTAAGGCCAGACAAAAAGCTTCCATACCCAACCGGATTAGAAAAACGCAGAAAAATTTGCGTAGTTAAATAGCTACATTTATATTTGTAGTCAAATAGCTACACGATGAATTTAAGACGAGATGTATTTCAGGCCATAGCCGACCCGACAAGAAGGGCGATACTGCTGCTGGTTGCTTCTCAATCTATGACAGCGGGGGCAATAGCCGCAAACTTTGACACAGCCAGACCGACAGTTTCAAAACATCTGCAAATACTCACCGAGTGCGAATTGCTTGAGCAAGAGCAAAACGGCAGGGAAATTTACTATCACATCAATGCAAAAAAAATGAAAGAAGTAGCCGACTTTATTGAGCCATTCCGCAAAATGTGGGATGACACGGTTTAATAAATTGGAAACCATAATGAAAAAATACAAGACAAAAAAATAGCGACTATGGAACGAAAAACAAAAGTCAATGCCGAAGACGGCAAACAGGAACTGATGATTACCAGGGAATTTGATTTGCCACTGGAATTACTTTTCAAGGCATATGCGGAGCCCGAACTTATTGAGCAATGGATGGGGACCAAAGTGCTGAAACTGGAAAGTAAAAAACATGGCAGCTGTCAATTTGAAACAACGGATCGCAAGGGCAATGTTGTACTTCAGGCCAGTGGGGTAATCCATGAGTTTATCCCGAACCGAAAGATCACGCGGACATTTGAAATGGAGAATACGCCTTTTGGTGTTCAGCTCGAGATAACAGAATTCGAAAAACTTACGGACGAAACCAGCAAACTCAATATGCATGTGATTTATGAGTCGGTTGCGCAACGTGACCAGGTGCTGAAGTTACCCTTTGCACAGGGCATTAACATGGCACATAACCGGATACAGGAACTATTAAATAATTTAAAATAATTAAAACAATGGAAAAGAGAAAACTAATTTGGTATTGGATAATTACTGTGATATTATCCTTTTGTATTTTTTCGGGGGGATTGGCACAGGCGCTGCAAGTAAAAGGAGTGGTCGAGGGTTTTAAACCCCTGGGGTATCCTACCTATTTTATTTCGATTATCGGCGTTTGGAAAATATTGGGCGTAATTGCGATATTTACTTCCGAAATTTAAATTACTGAAGGAATGGGCGTATGCGGGCATATTTTTTGCAATGAGTGGCGCGGTGATATCCGCATTTTGCAAGTGGCGATGTTTCCCTGCAAATTATTGCCCCGTTTTTACTGGCCGTTTTCACAGTGCTATCGTGGTATCTGAGACCTGCGGACAGAAAAATAGTGGTAACCAATTAGTAACCAGTTCATTATTGCATATCATGACGGAAATTTCTTATATTAAAATAATCTAAAATGGCACACGTATCAATTTATTTAAATTTTATGGGAACTGCTGAAGAGGCATTTAACCATTATAAAAAAGTTTTCGGAACAGAATTTTCTGCTCCGATTATGCGGTTCAGGGACACACCACAACGCGATGGCGCTCCACCACTGCCAGAAACTGATAAAGACAAAGTAGTGCATGTGGCGTTACCCATACTTGGAGGCATACAAATAATGGCAACCGATATGCTGGAAAGCATGGGACAAAAACTGGTAGAAGGCAACAATTTTACGATTAGTCTGAGCCCCGACACCAAACAAGATGCTGACAGAATGTATAAGGAACTGGCGGAAGGTGGGACAGACGGAGTACCACCACATGATGAATTCTGGGGATATTGGGGTACTTGCAAAGACCGTTTCGGCATCCGCTGGATGTTCAATATTGTTACGCAGCCGCAGCACTAGATCGCTGTTGCCAACCCAGGTGAAGATTTTCATGTGGACGTGATCGTTAAAAATCAGTTTGGCGTAATGCCGGTCTTGACGGATTAAATAGTGCGTGTAAAACAATCCGTCATTACGCCAAACTTTTAACTGTTGCCGGCGGCGAAACATGGACACCGCGTTAGTATGCTCGGGTTACCAGCGGAATTTTGCCAATCAATAATCATTCATAACTTTATTTTATTTTAATAATTGAACAATGAATCCGAAGGTTGATTTCTTTTTTAATAAAGCTGTAAAGTGGCAACAGGAAGTGGAGAAACTAAGAGTGATCACGCTGGATTGCGGGCTGACCGAAGAATTGAAGTGGGGTTGTCCTTGTTATACATTTGAGGGGAATAACATTGTTTTAATACACGTATTTAAAGAGTATTGCGCACTGCTGTTCTTCAAAGGTGCCTTGCTCAAAGATTCCGGTGCGGTACTGATCCAGCAAACGGAAAATGTGCAGTCGGCACGGCAGATCCGGTTTAGCACTTTGCTCGGCATCGTGGAAATGGAGTCCATGCTGAAGGCTTATATTTTTGAAGCGATAGAGGTGGAAAAAGCCGGTTTGAAGGTAGCGTTGAAAAAGACTGCGGATTTCGCCGTTCCCGAAGAATTTCAAATAAAACTAGATCATATCCCTGCGCTGAAAATAGCTTTCGAATCATTGACGCCGGGACGGCAGCGAGGGTATCTGTTTCACTTTTCTCAGCCCAAACAAGCCAGGACCCGGCAGGCGAGGGTTGAAAAATACATACCGCAAATTCTCAGCGGAAAGGGGTTGGAGGATGAGTAAATTTAACCGTTACGGAATCGTTATGTATTTCTCACCGGATACGATACCGGCGTTGTTTGTTACGCTTGCCATGGTAACGCCGTCATAAATAAAGGAGACTACCGGTTCAACGGCAGGACTCGGCCCTTCCAGTTCCAGGAAATAGTTCAGTTTAAGGACATCGCCGGAGTTAACGTGTACAGTATAAGTCTTATTCTCCGTCTGGGAATAGATATCTATTAGTTTAGCGGAAGATGACTGTTTTGTAACCGAAAAAGAATAAATTGTAAGCGTAGTTGTTATATTGCTTACCACTATTTGCAAGGGCTGTGACATGCCTTCAGGCGTGGGTGTTAAATTCTTATTGCATGCAATCAAAAAGCAGCTCCCAATTAAATATAGGTAAATATTCTTTTTCATTGTTGTAACGTTTTCAGTTAGTTACGTAAGGAATTTAGTTTTAGTTTCCTCCGCGACTGACAAAATAAAGTTCGTCATTTAAGCATTGCACTGCATTAATTAAATATGGACATTTTTCTTTTAAAAGGTCAATAGTTTAAACTAAAGCGGAGCACTTAAATTAGGATGTTCCGGGTGGCACGCCCGGGGAAAGGCGGGTGCCCATAGAATGCGAGCATGCATAAATGTTAAACAAAAAACAAGCTTATGATCCTTAAATCGTGTATTCCAGTAATTCCCAGCGCGGATCTGGAGAAAAGCCTGCGCTTTTGGGTCAATGGACTTGGGTTGACCGTTGACAGCGAAATGAGAATTGAAGGCAGGCTGGTAGGCTGTATGGTTCACAATGAACATTTGTACTTCTGGCTTAACCAGAGAGCCGGGACAACGATTAAGCCGGAAAACTATGACGGTATCCGCCTTTACTGGGCGCCGGCCGACCTGCGCAAGACAAGGGAACATTTGCAACAGCTGGGATACGAGGTGTCAGACATCGAAGAAAGAGACTATGGGCAAACGGAATTTTTCCTCGATGACGACGACGGTTACTCCCATTGTTTCGGGGTTGCTACTAAAGCAGAGCAGTGACATACTGAAATGTAAATACAGATTTTCAGAGGTTGACCTCTCCGCACGGACGCGCAAGGATATAGCCGCCATTTTTGATAATAGGCGATGATTGCGCGATTTCCGCAGCCTGGTCGAGCGATTCCGCTTTAATGACAATAAAGCCCCCCTCGGTGGTATCCGGAAAATGATAGTCAGACGGGCCGGCAGAATCGATCTTTTTTCCGTCGGACTTCAGTGGGTAACCAACCTCTACATGTTCGGTTTGGATCAGCCAGGCCATCCACGCGCTCCACTCGGCCATATGTTTTTTCTGTGCTTCTTTTTCTGCCTTTTCAAGGTTGTCGTACCGTAGAGCTCTATTCCCCCCGAAAAACGCGAGCAAATATTTTTTCATACCTTTCTATTCTTATCCAAACTAAACAAATTCTTTGGCGGAATAGTTCATTCGCAGTATTCTGCCGGAATTTTTTTTGGATGATTTTTTTCAAATTCACTAAATTGGCATGCCATGAATCCGAAGGTTAACGAATTTCTAAGTAATGCCGAAAAGTGGCAGCAGGAGCTGGAGAAATTGAGATGGATCTGCCTTGACTGCCAGCTGACGGAAGAATTCAAGTGGGGACAGCCCTGTTACACCCTGCAGAAAAAGAACGTAGTTATCATTGGGGAATTGAAAGAATCCTGCACGATAAGTTTTTTCAAAGGGGCATTGTTAAACGATGCCGAAGGTATTCTGAAAAAACCCGGGGAGAATACGCAATCGGGACGCTGGATCAAGTTCACTGGCGTACGGGAAATAGCCGAATTGGAACCGGTCCTGAAAGCCTATATTTATGAAGCCATTGAAGTGGAAAAGTCCGGTTTGACGGTGAAATTGAAAAAGACCGCAGACTTCATCATTCCCGACGAATTTCAAGTTAAATTGGATCATATCCCAGCACTGAAAGCGGCGTTTGACCGGCTCACGCCAGGAAGGCAAAGAGCATACATTCTACATTTTTCTGCACCCAAACTACCCGCAACCCGTCAGGCAAGGGTTGAAAAATACTTAACACAAATTCTCATTGGAAAGGGATTAAATGATTAGTAATTCCGGTATGGGGATTTATCAGTGGAGTATGAACCTGCAGGTGAAGCAATTCATGATCAAAATGGGATCACTTTCCCGGCCTGTCTGATTTATACGCAGCCCAATTTCGCGGCCTTTTATTACCTTTAGCTGATCGCCTGTATATATACCCCATGAGCGCCTCCTTAATTTTCTATATAACCCTGATTTATTTTGCCCTCCTGATGCTGATAGCCAGGTTGACTTCAAGGCATAACAAGGCAAATAGTTTTTTTGACGGCGACAGATCCTCTCCCTGGTTTCTGGTAGCTTTTGGGATGATAGGCTCCGGTATATCTGCGGTCTCGCTGGTTTCCATCCCGGGCAATGTCGGTAATAACAACCTCTATTATTTTCAATTTATCCTTGGCACCATTGTAGGTTACCTGTTTATCGCTTTTGTTTTAATTCCAATTTATTATAAGCTAAAACTGGTATCCATTTATTCCTACCTCAATATCCGTTTTGGCAATGTCACATACAAAACCGGCTCGCTGTTCTTTTTGGTGTCCCAGTCGTTTGGGGCGGCGCTGCGTCTGCTTTTATCCATTAAAATATTGCAGTATGCTTTTTTTGACAGTTTGCACATTCCCTATTTTCTGACCATTATCATTGTTTTAATGCTCATTTGGCTATATACCAACAAATCGGGCATTAAAACCATTGTCTGGACCGACGCCTTGCAGTCGCTGTTTTTGATAACAGTGATCTTTGTGTCCATTATTACTATCAAGAACTCGCTGGATTTATCCCTGTCCGCTATGGTTGGCGACATTGTCCATCATCCATACGCCAAATTATTTGATTGGGATGCCCATTCCGGATCAAATTTCTTCAAGCAGTTTATTTCAGGCGTTTTAATTACTGTGGCCCTGGTCGGACTCGATCAAAGTATGATGCAAAAAACATTGACAATCAGCAACGTCGGCGGCGCAAAGAGGAATGTTTTGGCATTCAGCTTTTTCATAGCTTGTGCGCAAACCCTGTTTTTGGGATTGGGCGTTTTACTTTACCTGTTTGCGCAGCGACACGGCATACAACTACGCGAAGAACATGGCCGGTTTACGGATACCGACGGCTTGTATCCCTATCTCACGCTAAACTATTTTGGGAAAATAGGCGCCATAGCATTTTTTATCGGCATTATTGCTTCTACTTTTGCCAGTATTGATTCCTGTATAGCAGCCCTTACCACCGCCTTCAGTTACGATTTCATGAATATCGAAAACAACCCGGCAGCGCAGAAACGAAAAATAAAGAACGCTGTTCTTTTCGGGGTGAACGTGGCAATGTTTATCATCGTGATGGCATTTTGGAGCAGTCAGGGGGCAATTATCAATACTATTTTCAAGATAGCAGGGTATACCTACGGGCCAATTCTGGGTTTATATTTAACCGGCTTATTTTCGAATATTAAATTAAAGGAAAAATGGGTGCCGGTAGCTTGTGCCGGTGCTGCAGCGGCAACCTGGTTTTTAAATGCATTGTTCATTCGTCAATTTCAGTTTGATCTCGGATTCATGAACATCCTGGTAAATGCTTTGCTCACTATCTTATTTTTGATAATCATAAAGCGGAAGAACAATGTTACCCAATAAAGCAGAAGTCGAACCAGCTTCAGGTCCCCTGGACTTTGCAGTTTGCGCCCGGATGATGGCCGAAACAGATCCCTGGATAACACTGGGAATAGGTTATGAGCAGTGCCGTAAAGCATTCGAAGGCCCCAATAAAGAAATATTTGTCTTAAAAAGCGATACGGAACCATTGGGTTTTGTGATTATGCAAACCGAGGGAACATTTAAAGGATATATTCAAACCCTCTGCGTCAGGGCGGATCAACGCGGCGCTGGTTACGGAACCCGTTTACTTGCTTTTTGCGAAAACCATATTTTGCGGTATTCGCCCAATATTTTTATCTGCGTTAGTACGTTCAATACACGGGCTATCGAGCTTTACACTAAATTTGGATTTGAGCCCGTCGGCGAATTAGAGGATTTTGTAAAAGTGGGTTTCAGTGAACTTTTGATGCGAAAATCCTTTGGTGCAATTGTTGATTTTAATGCTCCTGTTTAAGCTATGTTAAATATTAAAAATTTCTTCCTTACTTTCAAAATTGCCGCCGGTTTAACGTGTTCGGCGACTTTTTCCGTTGCACAAAACAGTGCTGGACGGGCGCTCCTTATCAAACAGATCGACAGCGTAATTACGAGCCAGGTAAAAGACAATAAAATTCCGGGTGCAGTGATCGAGGTTAAAAAGGGCAATGACGTAATATATAAACAAGCTTACGGCTATGCGCAAAAATTCAACTACCAGCATCAGCCTTTGGCAGTGCCGGAACAAATGACGACGGAGCATCTTTTTGATATCGCCTCGCTAACCAAAGTCGTGGGTACCACTACTTCTATTATGTTATTAGTGGACAGGGGCCTGATTCATGTCGACGATCCAGTGGGTAAATACATCAAAGCATTTTCGGTTCCCGCCAAGGCCGGCATCACCATCCGTCATTTGCTCACTCATACCGCGGGGCTCTACGAATGGTACCCGCTGTATTACAGGGCCTCCAATAAACAGGAGACCTTTAAATTGATCGGCGAACTGCCGCTAGCATTCCCCATAGGCACGCAGCGCAAATACAGTGACCTTGGTTTTACCATCCTTGGTGAAATTGTAGAGGTGGTTTCAGGCTTGTCGCTTGATCAATTCGAAGCGCAGAATATCTTCAGCCCGCTTGGGATGAATAGCACCATGTACAATCCGCTTACAAAAGGCGAACACTATAAAATAGCAGCTACCTCCTTCGGCAATCCCTTCGAGAAAAGGATGGTGCACGACCCATCGCTTGGTTTTCAGTTCAAGGAAATTTCACCCGATAGCTGGAACGGCTGGCGACATTACATCTTAAAGGGAGAAGTAAATGACGGCAATGCCTGGTATGCCGAAAAGGGCGTTTCTGGCGCGGCAGGAATTTTTTCGACCGTAGACGACCTGCAGAAACTAGTGGATATGCTGACGAATAAAGGGAAAGTCGGGTCGGAACAGTTCATTTCTGAAAAAACGATCAACGCTTTCTTAACTAAGGACAAATTTGGCAACGGCTTAGGCTGGATGATGGATCCTGTGAATTCATTTATGAAAAACGGTCCTGAAGGTACTTTCGGACATACCGGTTTTACTGGTACCAGCATCGTGGTCGTTCCCGCTCAAAAGCTGTCTGTCATATTATTGATCAATCGCCAGCAAATGGGATTGATCGGAGATAGGGACTACTACAACGTAAACTCAATTCGGGAGCAGGTCTTTAAGGCGGTAATCAACTTTAGTGAATAGATCGTAAGTCAGGTACTCCGGTTAAGATTTTGATTAAAGGCCTTCGACTTTTAATGAAACAGCAAAGGCGCAAATTCATGCAATGACCGTCTCCAGTTAAGCCATTCATGAGAGGTTTCCGGCGACTCATAATAGCTATTCTTTATGCCCGCGCTATCCAGTTTGGTATGAAATTCGGTCGCCCAATTGGCAAACATGGGTTCGCCTGTACCTGCACTGATAAACAGGACCTTTACTTTAGCATTAAAGGATTTGCTGTCTTTAAAAATGCCATTGTAATCTGTATTAATATGGGTTCCGCCGAAACCCGCACCGCTGAAAGCGCCAATATAATAAAACTGGTCCAGGTGGCTCAGCGTGATATAGAGGGTTTGAGCTCCGCCCATGGACAGGCCCGCCATTGCCCGGTGTTGCTTGTCGCTTAAAGTGCGGTAGTTTGCATCGATATCCGGGATGATCTCATTAATAAAAACGCTTTCAAACTCTTTAATCCCTCTTTGCAAACCAGCCAAACCAGGTGCAAGGGGAGAATTACCAACTGCGGCGTACCCGCAGTCCATGACAACGATCATGGGTACCGCTTTCCCGGAAGCGATCAGGTTATCCAAGATAAAATTCGCATGGCCCTGCTTCATCCATCCACGCTCGTCTTCACCCGCGCCGTGCTGCAGGTAAAGCACGGGGTAGTGTTTTTTGTTGTCAGTGTCATATCCTGGCGGCGTATAAATAAACGACCTTCGCCATTTGCCCGTTATTTTGGAATAATACCAATGTTCGCGCGTCTGGCCATGCGGAACGTTACCGGCATTATAATAATCTACGCCGTTTTCCGGTATTTCTATGCCGCTCATTTGTTTGTTTGCACCAAAATACGTTTCGCTGCCCGGGTCATTTACGGCATAGCCATCCAACAAGATAGAATAGTAATGAAAGCCAGGAACAAGCACCGGCGTTGTAACCGTCCAGGAGCTATCTGGATTTTTCGTCATATCAAATGTTTTCGAGTCCTGCAAAAACTGTAACTGAACTTTTTTAGCGTCGGTGCCTTTAATGCGAAAGGTTGCGCGGTAGTCGGGGTAGACCCGCGGGTATTGTGCGTTGCGAACATTGGAAGGGGCGGGTATTGACCCCTGGTCAGTCTGTGCTGCACAAATTACCCGGAGAATCGTTAAAAACGCGAATGGGAGACTATACTTTAAAAATCTGAATTGCATATGCTTAAAGATTAGGCTGACGAATTTTGTTAAATATAGTTTTTTTCTTTGTCGGATGGTGAGGTTTGATTTGCCAAGTCCTAACATTTTTTTACCTCAAAAACTCGCTGAACTGGACCAGGAAAAGAGCGACCCACGCCGTCAGTAGCGGCTTTATTTCATTTCTTTAATATCATCCGGTTTCCATGTTTTATCAAAGAAAGGATCGAGCGGGCCATAAAAGCGGAATATCGTGAACCAGCCTTTTCCCGGGATAGTTTTGATCCAGTTCTTTTCTTTTCCCGCCGGGGCGGCTGGGCTGAAGTAAACATCAACGGAGCCATCGTCATTAATTTGGGGTCCAGTGTATTGACTCAAGCTGGGGAAAGGTTCGCCGTTGCTCAATAGAGAACGGCTTTGTGAATCATACACCACAATCGACCAGAAATTTTTTACCGGGATATGTGCCGGGATATGCAAACTGTAATTTTTACCGCCGTCGAGAAACTTCCCGCTGGCATCACGCGGTGTCCAAAGGTACTGGGATCCGCCCCCAACAATTTTTAATACCATCGCCGGCGACATACCGATGGCAATGTAAGCGAAAGCCGCACGCCGGTCGGTATTTACATAACCTTGTGAATCCCAGGTAGCGCTTCCACCTATGAAAGCCCATTCCCAGCGCCTGTCGGCATAAACCAGCCGTGCCGGATCATTTGAGGCAAAACTGTTGGCCCTGGCTATTGCAGAACCTACATGAGCCGCTTCTCCAAGCAATGCCTTGCGGTCTACATCGGGCTTGAACGGCTTACCTTTTTCGATACCGATCGAGGCCAGCAGAAATTTCTCATTCGTTTGAAGCTTTTCTCCAGGTTCCTGTTCAACAATCTCAGCCAGATCATCAAAAAAGGCAGCGTTGTCGGTAAATACGGTATTGATGTCTTTGCGGGAGCCGTTGACAAATGCCATGGCGGGCGGATTTGACACTTGCGAAAGGGCATATATCCTGGCTGTTTTCATGAGTGCCACTGCTTTGTCCGGTTTGCCATCCTGAAGAAAACCACGGACGCCTAGAACTACTTTATGGGTGGTACATTTAAGTACAAAATTGCCTTTGGGAACATTGCCGGAATAGCCAGGCGGCAGTAAAATGTACTTACCACCCTTTCCCTTGTCCATACCAGTGGGGCCGATATTGGCAATTTCAGACTGCCAAAGGTCGTTAAATCCACCCAGCATCATCGGGGGTACTTCTACTACGACAGGTCCGTCGCGTTTCAAATCTATTGCTGCGAGTCCGTAAACTGTTTCGGTGTTACCCGTCAGCAGCAGGGTATGTGCGTCCATCAGCGTTTCCCAAATCACCAATTGGTTCGGTGTGGCCGACCCGGCGCCGGCAGTGCCTTTCCAGACATTGTAGAACGACACGGCATGCATCTGGTCCAAATACACTTCTATTGCACGGCTGTATACAAGCGCGCCGGCTAGTTTTTTTACAGCAGTAGGAGTTGGGTAGCCATTTTTAAATTCAAAATCACCGAGCCTTGATTTTACTGTTTCAGTACTGATCCAGCCATGAGGATTCGCACTTACATGTTCATCACCCGCGGATTTAGTAGAATCTGCAGCTCCTGCATAGCCGTCTTTTCTGGGATTATTATTGCATGCCAAAAATAAGAACCCAAGCGCGCAAAGTATTTTTGCTGAACGTTTCATTTCATGTGAATTAAATGTATTCCAACATAAAAACTAAATGAAAGCAAACGTCGGGATTCGGCAATTTCATCGGCTTGTGACGGCCTTTTTTTTAGGTTTCAAATTAGAAAGTGCTACCAATAGCAGGCAAGTAGATTAAGGTGCAATCGAAGATTAAATCGCCAAATAGCAAACAAGAAAGGTTCGAGGATATTTTTTAACTAAAAGGTGAGCGTCTAAACCGCATTTCGGGAAGTCAGAAAAAATGGAGTCCGTGGTTTTTCTTTCATGCGCCGCTCCATTTGCTCAGCCATCCACTGTAAGTATTCGCTTTGAAATTGATCATCATTGTTTTCTCTCATTTCTAATATCAGCGGCCTGCATTTTTCCCAGCAGGTGGTGACAAAAGTGCCCAGTGTTTTGTCTACCAGGTCAATATTTATCAGTCGCTCGGCTAATAGTAGACCGAGTGCTTCCATTGACTGCCACAGTTGTACAAATCTGATCTGGTCATCTTTTGGCCAGTGAAGCCATTCTGCCCGCGTCGTAGGGATTTCGGTCATATAGGTATGATACATCATTTCTGCGAACTCTCTGGTCTGAAAGCTGCGCAGGGTCTCCAGCGTCAGTCGTTCCCGGCGGTCTTTGTTGGCGCTTTTTACCTGCGCGATTCCAAAAATAACAGCGACAATTACGGACAAGGTAAGGGCAATATTGGCCATCAGGGCGACAAATTCGTTTGACATAGCATCAATGGATTTAGTAATTGTTTCTAATTTAGCGATTTATGTGCTATTTCCTTCACGAGTTTGGCGAGGTGTTTTTTGTTACAAAATAATCAAGTGCAAAAAAAAATCCCCCTTCCCGCCGTAACCAGAATAGGGGTATTTTTTTGCTGGCGGGAAATTATTTTCCTACCCGTTGCTGCAAATGTGCCGGATACCGGTCGCCTTCGATCTTGATGTGAGCGGCCGCATCCTGGATCATCCGTAGATCATCAGCAGTAAGTTCGATATTGATTGCGCCGAGATTTTCCTCCAGGCGGTGCAATTTGGTAGTGCCCGGAATAGGAACGATCCACGGTTTTTGCGCTAGCAGCCATGCTAAAGCAATCTGAGCAGGAGTGGCTCTCTTCTGCTCGGCAATCCTGCCGAGCAAGTCCACCAGTGCCTGGTTCGCTTTTCTGGCTTCTGCAGTGAAGCGGGGCACTATATTGCGAAAATCGGTGCTGTCAAATGTCGTGTTCTCATTGATTGCGCCCGTCAGGAAGCCTTTGCCCAGCGGGCTGAACGGCACGAAGCCAATGCCCAGTTCTTCAAGCGCCGGCAAGATTTCCTGCTCCGGCTGGCGCCACCATAACGAATATTCGCTTTGAAGGGCAGCGACGGGCTGAACGGCGTGGGCCCTGCGTATAGATGCTACACCTGCTTCGGACATGCCGAAGTGTTTTACTTTGCCTTCCTTAATGAGCTCTTTTACTGTTCCTGCGACATCCTCGATAGGAACGTTCGGGTCCACACGGTGCTGGTAGAAAAGGTCTATCCGGTCCGTTCTCAAACGCTGCAGAGATGCCTCGGCAACCTGCCTGATGCGCTCCGGCCTGCTGTCAAGACCCGTTTTGGAGTCCCCATTCAGAAAGCCAAACTTGGTAGCGATCACCACCTGGTCGCGGAAAGGTTCGAGCGCTTCGCCCAGCAATAGCTCGTTGGCGAATGGGCCATAAGCTTCGGCTGTATCAAAAAAAGTAACGCCACGTTCAAATGCGCCACGAATAAGTCTTATCCCATCGCGCGTGTCTACAGCAGGGCCATAACCAAAGCTCAAACCCATGCAGCCCAATCCCATGGCAGAGACTTCCAGGCCGCTTTTACCTAATTTTCTTTTTTCCATCGTTAGCTATCTTTTTTAATAATGCTGTTGTATTGTTCGTCTGTGACATGTTCCATCCAATCAACTGGGGACCCGTTCAGCTTTTCCTGTACGGCAATATGACTCATGGCGGTAGTGTCAGAGGCGCCGTGCCAATGCTTTTCGTTTGGCAGAAAATAGACCACATCGCCTGAACGGATCTCCCGTTTTTCCTCCCCTTGGCGCTGCACCCAGCCGTAGCCGGAGGTGACTATGAGCGTTTGGCCAAAAGGATGCGTGTGCCAGGCCGTTCGGGCGCCCGGTTCAAAAGTTACCAGCGCCATGGCAACACGGGCTGGTTCTGGCGGCGTGTTGAGCGGATCAATACGCACCGTACCCGTAAAATATTCTGCGGGACCTTTTCCCGAAGGCTGTGAACCTCCACGTTTAATTTCCATAATAACTAATTTACTTTATGAATGTCAACATCACTTAACTGTTAAAGTTTAATGGAACAAAATTATAAACCATGCTTTGGAATTATTAATGATTATCAAATAATAAAGTAAGGATTTCAAATAATATACTCCGGGTGACAATCCTGCCAGTGTGTAATGGCGTTATGGTCTTCCGTGTTTGATGGATTCCAAAACTTTTGATTTTTTTTAATCAAAATTACGACGACGGTATCAATGTTTTTTTAAATCAGTAATAATGGTAGGTAAAACAGGAATCTGTATAACATACTGAAGAGAAAATAGATAGTTTTGTACCAAGAACCTTTCCTATGCAAGTGAATAAAGAAAAGTCCGGAGTAATGAGACTGCGCGGTGTATTGTTAATAATTTTTATGATAGGCATGATGACTTTTTCGATGGATCGCAGCGCATCCGCGCAGGAGAAAAATCCGGTAGTTCATTTGGCAAGGCTCCAGATAGATCCGGCACAACTTGAAAACTATAAGTCCGCGCTGAAAGAACAAATCAAAACGGCTTTGCGTATTGAGCCGGGGGTGCTGACTTTATACGCAGTTTCCGATAAGGATAAACCATCCAGCATTACAGTTTTTGAAATATATGCCGATACAACTGCTTACAAATCTCATCTGCAGTCAGCTCATTTCAAGAAATACAAAAATACAACCAGAGACATGGTGACATCGCTCGAACTCGTTGATGTTACTCCGATTGCGCTGACAGCGAAATCGGAGTTAAGGTGAATACGGAGTCTTTCGGCAATCACCGCACAACGAGGGCCGCCCGCAGTAGCGTGGGACAGCTTCCAAACTGCGGTCCGCCCCAATCTGTTTCGTCTCCATTTAGTATTCTGAGCATATTGAAATGGCCGTTGTCGTACCGCCCCTCTTCGACTTTAAGGTATTGCCAGGCGCGGCCCGCGTTCGTTCCGGCCGGACGAAATGTAACGCTGCAAGCCGTGCCCATTAGCAAAAATTCATTGTTCCCTGAACGGATGATCATCAGCTTTCCCAGGGGATCCTGGTTGGGATGATTGGTGCCTCCTTGCCGCTCTCCGAATTTGACGATAGCCTGCCAGGAACCGAGATCTATGGTTTGCGGGGCATGATCCTCATGTTCAACTACCGAACTGATATTGCCCTCGAAATCCCATTTAGCCAATTCCCTGATCATCGGTCCGGCTAATTCATATTCCTTGGCGAAAGGAACAAGATTTTCGGCGATGCCCTTTGAGCTATTGACGACATTGTTGTCGATTCCGAATGGCGAAAAACCTATGCCTCCATTAGCCATGACGCTATAAAGGTATTTTGCGTTATTGGTAACCAAACCGGCCTCCGGCACAAAAAGTGCATTGTCGGGCCTATGGTAAAGTTCGATCACTTTTAACACGCGCTCGCTGCCATTCAAATAAATATCGGGTGCAAGCAGATCTATGGCAGGTGCAGCCGTTTTCCATATCGGAATTACATTGTCGGTCGGGCCGCCGCTTTCATAGCTGGTGGCGGCCGGATTGCTGAGTGGATCGCGAAGCGCCGCGTTAACATACATGGGCAGCGGATAAACTTTTTTTCCCGCAGCCACCACTTGCCCTATATAACTTGCCACGTGCCAGGCATGAAAATATTCACTTGCCCGCTCAGCAAATACGCTTTGCCAGGTGCTGCTTTTAACCTCAGTTATATTCAGAGCCTTCAGTACCTCAGGCTGAAGTAACGCCTGGGGTACCGGACCCTCAAACAGCTTCTGGGCGGTCGAGGAGAAATCACGAACACTATCCCAGGTGCCAGGCTCATTTTCCACCTGCACCATGATCACCGTATGCTGAGGGTCAGTTTTTTTAAGGTGAGTCATTAGCGCTGTAAACGCTTTAATATCAGCCATTAGTGTTGCATCGGAATGCGGTGATGGCGAATCGATCAGCTTCCCGTTTTGACCGGACACATTGGGGTATTTCAAAGCGTCGCGCTTCATCCACCCGGGCATATAGTGATTACTGCCGTTTTTCCAGGTTGCAAACCATAGCAGTACCAGCCGCACATGATGCTGGCGCGCTTGTGAAAGCATGGTGTCGACAATAGAAAAGGCGAAATTTCCCTGCTCGGGTTCCAACTGCTCCCAATATACAGGGATTTCCAGCGTATTAGCATGCAAAGACTTGACAGCACTCCATACGCCCGGAAGCATCGCTGGCCATCCGCTCGAATTATGCGCCTGGCCGCCTAGAATGAAGTAGGGTTCCCCGTCAACCAGCAATGCATGTCTGCCATTCTTCTGAATGACTGTAGGTAAAGGATTTCGAGTTTGCTGTGAAAATGTGTTTCCTGCTAATATGGTGACAAAAAACAGGCATACAAAGAACTTCTTGGTCATCATGTAAAGGTTATGGTAAAAAATAAAGATGTGTAATTGTTGACATTAAATGAATTTAACCCTTTCCGACTTTGGGATCGTGCCAGTGATCCGTTTAAAGTAATTATTAAAATAGGTAGGATATTCAAAACCGAGGCCGTAAGCAATATCGGCGATGCTCCAGTCGGTATGTTGCAGGAGTGCCTTTGCCTCGCTGATTATTCTTTCGGAAATATGGGCGGTAGTGGGCTTCCCGGTGACATCTCTGACAGAACGGTTCAAATGGTTCACATGAACAGACAGGTTATTGGCAAAGTCCTGCGCTGTTTTTAAGCGAAGCGGACGCTGGGCACTTTCAATCGGGAACTGCCTTTCCAGTAGGTCGAGAAACAATGAGGTGATGCGTGAAGAGGCATTTTTATGCTGAATGAAGTTTTCTGAAGGCTGCATTCTCAAAGCCTCATGGATGATCAGTCCGATGTAGTTGCGTATCAGATCGTTTTTGAAGATATAATGGGTATCCTGTTCCGCTATCATCCTATGAAAGATCGTGGTAATAAACTCCTTCTGCTGGTCGGATAAATAAAACACCGGCGTGCAGCCGATCTTAAATAAAGGGGATTCCTGTACGCTTTCGGAGCGGTCATGCGCCTTTAAAAATTCTTCAGTAAAAAGGCAGGAGAATCCGTGCTGGTCAGGTTCGATCAATTCCGACGAGTAGGGCACATGCGGGTTACCAAAAAATAAATAAGAGCCCTTCATTTCTACGCTTTTATCGGCATAGTGGATCAGGCTGTTGCCGGTAACCATACAAATCTTATAAAAATCCCTGCGACTATAGGATGGAACAGGATTAACGGCAGGCTCAATTTCGTAGACTTTAAAACCTTTCAGTTTTAAGTCGTTTGTGTCGAAGTCGTAAGTTCTGGAAATATACTGCGCTTCCATCAGGCGAAGTTAAGAAAATCAAATAACAAAAATACTTATTTGATTCCCTGGCAGGTGCGACGGGTTAGCCACCGGGGGGCGCATGTACGGGCCTTGTAAGCCATTATGCATAAATTCTATTGTAAATTGGCTCAATTACTTCGAAGTTTTTCATATCCCGCAGGAATCGTCATTGGGATCCTGCGGGTAATAATAAAAATCTTATTGGGCGGCAGCCATTAGTGGCGTTGGGTCATAATAAATTACCTCGGAGCTGATCTTGCCATCCTTGTTAAACGATAAGAACAGCACCATATTGGTTTTGGCGGCTTTTTGTGTTTTCTTGTTCACGCCGCTGAATTCAAACCAGCTTTGTACTGAGAAACCTTCCTTGGTGTAGTCAAGTCCGTCAGGGTAACCCTGTGTAGTGAGCTTAATATTGCTCCATTCTTCAAATTCTTGTTTCCAAACGGCCACTATCTCTTTAAGCGTAGCAGGTTTGCTAGATCCCGGACCAATAAATTTAGCTGTATCGGCATAATACTTTGCCATACCATCGGCATCACCTTTTTGGTAAAGGTCGCCTAAGGTTTTGGCTACATCAATGAGCGGATGCTGTTTGTAAATAGTACCATTTTTTTCGATTGTCTGTGCAAAGGCAGAAGCGGAGCAGGCCATAAGGACTGCAAAGAGCAGTTTTTTCATTGTTATCTGGTTTAAAACGTGAAGAAGTAAGTTATAAACATTAATTGATTATGGCAAATGTTTTATAGTCAGCTATTTATGAATGACTGTAACCAAGGGCGAATATTGCTATTGGGGATTTTTTTGCCTTAATACCATTATAAATGCCAACCATCTACAGGGATCGGGCAGAGGATAAGAAGCCCGAATAAATTTTAATATTTATCTTTATCGCGATGGAACTCGACAGGTTTGAATACGAAATGCTCGATGCGATACTGGAGGCTTTCGGTCAGCATAATAGCCTGACGCGTGAGCAGATAATGGACATTTTTGACCATGACGAAGACTATGCGGCGTCGATGATCGGTTTTCTGGAAAGCAATGGACTGGTGACCGTAGTGGGTAACAGGCTGCCGATGCTCATCAACAAAGAACCCGCAGTGGTTCTGTTTTTGGAAAAAGGCGGCTTCGCTAAAACTATTGACGCGCCTGTTGAAGTTCCCGTACCGGTAGAAGGCAGACTCATGGCGGAACAAACAGCACCTGCGCCGGACAAGAAGCCGGCTTTTGATCTGACGCTCAAAGAGCACGATAAAAGGCTGAATGCGCTGGAGCGAAAGTTAAATCGGTTGGAATATCTCAAATATGTGTTGTGGGCCGCCGGATTGGCTATTGCTATGCAGGCCGTTTGGATCATCAGACTGCTGCCACATCATCATCGGTAATAATCTGAATGCAAAGGAAATCTCTGAATAACAGCTTAGTCCTTAAAGCGCTGAAAATTAATTGGTTTTATTAAGGAAATTAGTAATTTTATTATAAAAACCGAAAGAGATGAAACTGTCAACCTTCGCCATGATCATTACCATTTTGGCATTTGGTTTTGGCCTCGCATTTGTCTTTATCCCCGTTAAGTTAATGGCCTTTTACGGTGTCAGCATTGAAGGCGGCGGCATCATTTTAGCGCGTTATTTTGGTGCTGCCAATTTATTTACAGGCATGATATTCTGGTCGTATAGCCGTGTTTCGCCTGCGGCGAAATCGTGGCCCAAATTATTACTGTACAGTATGATTTATGAAATTTTACAGCTGATTGTAACCCTGAAGGCGCTTATGGACGACCAGGCTAATGGAATGGCCTGGACGACAGTCGCGTTGTTTGCGCTTCTGGCAATTGGCTCAGTTTATTTCATTAACCAGTGTAACAAAGCAAGGGCCGCTCAATCACCGTAAAGAGTCGAGGTCTGGCTCAATCTCCGGTCCTTCGTCTTCTGTGGCCAATACCCCATTGGAACCCCAAAGCAATCTATATGGCCAGTAGCTTCTTGGCCTAATACCTCTATTGGCAGATGGTCAATTTGTTGCAAATTAAAAACAGCAACCCGTTGTAGTGCTTAAATTTAACCTGTGCCCCCATACATCTGTATTTTTATTAAATCTAACTAAAATTGGTGGAGCAGTGGACGAATGATTTTTTGAATCAAATTTCATGGCGCCAAAAATCAGCACGGATTACAGGCATTACACAATGAAACAAACGCTCTTGCTTTTTCTTTTTGCATTTTGTCATGCGTGGGTATTTTGCCAAACCCGAACGGATAGTATCTCCGCACAAAAACCCAAAGAAAAAAAGATTGAAATCAGGGTGATGCCGTTTCTAAGTTATAATAGAAACCTGCAATTTATGTTTGGAGCGATCCCTATGATGATGTATAAACTGGATAAAAAAGATACCATTGCTCCCCAGTCATTATCGGGGATAACTGCTATTTATACCACAAATGGTTCGTATTTTGTTGCTGTGTTTAACAGGTGGTACCTGGCAGATGACGGGTGGCGTCTTAAACTTTTTGCGCTTACCGGCAATTATACCTCACAATATTTTGTTGATGATGTCGATGAGCCTGATTTTTATGATTACGGTACCAAAACTTCAATTGTCAGCGCCGGTGTCCAGCGCAAAATAAAAAAGGGATTCTATGGTGGAGTTTCTTACACCTATGCTCATTACAATACCGTTTACCAGAACAATATATCGCCTTCCACGATAACCTATACCAATGGCCTGGCGTTAAATTTATTGTATGATACCCGTGACGCTGTTTATTACCCCACAGTTGGAAACAAATTTATATTGAGCTGGACCGCGTATCCGGAATGGATTGGGAATGCTGTAGTAGCAAACAGAATTTCTTTGGAAATGAATAAATATTTCCCTGAACGTGATAACAATGACGTGTTTGCAGCGCGATTTCTTGGAAAATTCGGTTTAGGAAATATACCTTTCGAACAGCAGGTTACACTGGGCGGAAGAGATATAAGAGGTTATTCGGAAGGTAAATACCGGGGTGATGGTTTAATGGACGTGCAGGCGGAATATCGTTTTAACTTTAATAAAAAAATGGGATTAGTAGGCTTTGCCGGCCTGGCTACAATTTACGGTTCCGACACGCAAAGCTTTAACTGGAAAATATATCCCGGAGCAGGAGCGGGGTACCGCTACAATCCGTTTAAAAAAACAAAATTTAATGTCGGACTGGATGCGGCGGTGGGAAAAGGTGATTATGGTATCTATTTCAGAATTGGCGAAGCATTCTAGAAGCGATCTTAATTTGGTGATCCGTGTGCATTTTAATTTTTTTATCCGGTACTAAGGTTTTATTCTACCCTTATTTTTTATTTAATACCGGAAAATTGCATTTGTTCCTGAAATGGATAAATTTATATTCCAAAAACCTAAAGAGATGAAACTTTCAACCTTCGCAATTATCGTTACCATTTTAGCAACTGGCTTTGGCCTTGCATTAGTATTAATCCCTGTTAAGTTTATGACCCTTTATGGCATCAACCTTGAAGGCGGCGGCATCGTTTTAGCCAGGCATTTTGGAGTTTCCAATTTGTTTATTGGGTTAATATTCTGGTCTTACAGCAGCGTTTCCCCGGCTGCAAAATCCTGGCCTAAATTGTTGTTGTACGGCTTAATTTATGAAATTTTACAGATAGCTGTGATCCTGAAGGCGATGTTGGACAACCAGGAAAGCACGATGGGCTGGACGGCGATTGCTTTATTTGCACTTCTTGCAATCGGTTCATGCTATTATCTGAACCAATGTAGCAAGGCAAGGGCTGCCAAGGCGATATAAATGTACTGCCGTCTGTTCAAATACCCTTGGATTGAACAGACGGGATTTTTTTGGCAAATAGCTCTACTTCAATCGAATAGCTAAGCAAATTTCGTAGAAAAATACTTGTATAAGTCTAAAAAGCATTACTTTTATAATGTATCATGGTCCAGGTAATTCTGATTGTTAAAAATTTATCGCAATGGCAAATTATTTAATTGAGATTCCCCATTCTGGCGACGTTTATGAATGTAAACAAGTTATAAAATTGTTTGTGGAATCGGGTTCGCATTTACTTTCAAACGCGCACTGGGGTTGTAAAGACGGTGTTCATAAAGCGTGGTTTATAGGCGATTTTGAAAACAAAGCGCAAGCGCTCCAAATTATCCCAACGTTCCTGAGACGCGATGCAACTATTATTGAATTGGTAAAATTCGATAAAGGCGATATTGCAAAATTTGCCGAGCCTCATCAATAGGAAAGCTTCGAGGGCAGGGCTTTCGAGTCGCTTTTTAAGACCTTTGATAAAAACAGGCTCGACCCGAGCATGGTGGAAGGGATCGGCACCCAGGACTACCAGATTCCGAACCTCAAAACTTCCTACGTTAAAACAGAGTCTCACATTCCCGATGCGGCCTGGCGTTCAGTGGTCTGTTCAACCATTTGCTTTCCCCACGAATGTTTCGTAGACGAGATGGCTCATATCGCCGGAAAGGATCCAATGGATTTTCGTCTGAATATGCTTGCCGAAACTTCTGACACCTGGAAACTATTACAAAAACTGAAAGAACTTTCCAACTGGGAACAACCTCTGCCTCAGCACAAGGGCAGGGGCACAGCCCAATGAAAGTTTTTTGGCTGCCAGTGCCGGCTATGTAGTTGAAGTGAGTTACCACTCAGCCGGGGGAGGGATAAAAGGCGTCAGAGAGCCGGGCATTCCGCCGTTCGCGCCTGCCTTAAACAATGCTATTTTTGCAGCAACCGGAAAACGAATACGCAAAATGCCTTTTGACCTGAAGATTAGGTAGGGTATGCCATTAAAGCATCTGACTGATCTAATCAATTTGTTTGAAAAACTTAATTTTTTGTTTGATTGTTATTAAATATTGATCGTTTATATTTCCGAACTTTATATTTATTGATTTACTGTAATTTTTTTTAAAAAATTCATTCACTTATGATTACCATTACAGTCAACGGGCAGCGACATGATATAGATGCGGACCCCAATATGCCAATACTGTGGGCCATCAGGGACATACTGGGACTTACCGGCACAAAATACGGCTGTGGGGCTGCGCAATGCGGCGCCTGTACCATACACCTGAACGGCGAAGCAGTTCGCTCCTGCTGTACCAAGCTAAGCCGCGCGGCAGGTCAGCAGATAGTGACCATCGAGGGTCTTTCTGACCACAACAATCATCCTTTACAATTGGCCTGGAACGAGTTGAATGTTCCCCAATGCGGTTATTGTCAGTCAGGGCAGCTGATGTCGGCGGCAGTGCTGCTGCGTGAAAACGTTAATCCAACTGATCAGGATATAGACGATGCCATGTCAGGCAATATCTGCCGTTGCGGGACCTACCAGCGCATCAGGGCTGCAATTCATAAAGCAGCACAACTACAACGAGATTCAGCTAAATCATAAACCCTAAAACAAAACGGCAGGTATGAAAAAACTTGTTTATCTGAGTATCGTGCTCTTTATGAGCGGCATGATGATGCTTTCATTCAGGGCAGAAACCGTTAAAACTGGCAGCAGAGTTGCAGTGACTAAAGATAGTATCGGGTCAGTCAAAGCATTTATGTCCGTGTATAAGGTACTAATGAGTCCGCGGTGTATGAATTGTCACCCCACCGGCGATCAGCCGTTGCAGGGCGACGACAACCATTTGCATACCATGAATGTAAAACGTGGGGTTGACGGGCACGGCCTTTACGCTGTGCGCTGCAGCAATTGTCATCAGCCCGAAAATGAACCCGGTTTGCATATGCCGCCCGGCAATCCAAAATGGGGACTTCCGCCGGCAAAAATGCGCATGGTTTTTCAGGGCCGTTCGGCGCATCAGCTTGCGCTGCAGTTGCTGGATCCAATGAAGAATGGAGGGCGCACGAAGGCACAGCTGATCGACCACATGGCTAACGATGGCCTGGTCGGCTGGGGATGGCATCCCGGTGATGGCCGCACGTTGCCGCCAATGAGCAGAAAAGCCTTCGTCGAGCAGGTACGCGTATGGATTGAAAAAGGTGCGTATGCACCCGGTGCAAAAGTTAAGTAGAAAGGAGGAGACGATGCAACAAATTTCAAGACGTCATTTCATTAAAAGTGCAGGTACAGCAGGTGTAGCACTTTGGCTTGGAATTTCCAGTAAAGGATATGCCAGCACAACAGTGCATACCGTTGGTGCTGAAAATTTCACCCCTTTAATTCTTGTCGAGTCCAGTGGAAATATAACGATTTACAATACAAAGCCCGAAATGGGTCAAGGCACTTTCCAGTCCATGCCGGCCATGATTGCTGAAGAGTTTGAAGTTTCATTAGACGACATCATTATAAAAAATACCAGCGGAGAAAAGCAGTTTGGCACCAGGCAGCGCGCGGGAGGGAGTTCTTCAATAAGGACTACCTACACCGACATGCGAAAAGTAGGTGCCGGGGCTAAGGCTGTTTTTATCACCGCGGCCAGCACCAAATGGCAGATTGCTTCGGGCAGCTGTTATGCGGAGAATGGGAAAGTTATTAATAAAGTAACAGGGCAATCGCTAACTTATGGTGACCTGGTCGAGGATGCATCTAAATTGGAGATGCCTAAGGAGCCGGTTCTTAAAGACCCTAAAGATTTTAAGATTTTGGGTAAGGTAGGTAAGCGGCCTGATATACCATTGAAGACCTGCGGCAAGGCAGAGTTCGGCATCGACGTACATTTGCCTGACATGCTTTATGCCACCGTGGAAAGGTGCCCCGTTATCGGCGGTACTTTAAAAAGTTTTGATGCAGCCGAAGCCCTACAAGTGCCCGGAGTGGAAAAGGTAGTTGAGGTTGAGCGGCTGGTCGGCAAATATGCATTCATGGGTGTTGCAGTGATTGCCAATTCTTATTGGGCCGCTGTGCAGGGCCGGAAGAAGCTTAAAATACAATGGGATACCAAAGGATTCGAAACATTTAATTCGTCGGATTACGAAAATACGTTGCGTAAGCTAGCCAGTGAGGATGGATTAATTGATAAAAATATAGGCGCCATCGATGCGGTCAACGCGTCGACACAGAATACGGTGGAATCATTTTACGAAACGCCAATGATCGCTCATCATACCCTGGAACCGATGAATTGTGTGGCACAGGTGCAGGGAGATAAAGCAGAAATATGGACATCTACCCAGGTGCCAAGTTCCATTGTAGGAAGCGGGCCCAATGATGTACCCAAGCTTGCCGGCTTTGCTCCGGACAATGTCAGACTGCATGCGACATTTGTAGGTGGCGGTTTCGGCAGGCGGCTTTATTATGACTTTATTGTTGAAGCATTGAATGTAGCCAAGCATACCAGCAAACCTGTAAAAGTGATCTGGTCCAGGGAGGATACAACGCAGCAAGGCCCATTCCGGCCAATGACGTTTTCCAAACTGAGCGGTAGTTTTTCGGATGACGGGAAATTGGTTGCATTCCGGCATAAGGTGATCAGTCCTTCTTACCAGGACTCCATGAGAAAGGACTTCGACAAGACTAAAGTTGACGGTACAATGGTGGAAGGAATTGGTGAACAGGATTATGAAATACCTAATATCAAAACTTCTTATGTGCGGGCAGACTATCACGTTCCTATGGCCGCCTGGAGGTCTGTGACCAGCTCGACAGTTGCTTTTGCTCATGAATGTTTTATGGATGAACTGGCTTTCAAGGCTGGCAAGGACCCTTTAGATTTCCGAATGGGACTTTTAACAAAACCTTCGGATACCAAAAGGGTTTTTGAAAAAATCAGAGAACTATCCGGCTGGGACCAGCCACTGCCGAAGGGTAAGGGCAGGGGAGTGGCGCAGTGGAAATTTTTTGCGGGCCAATGTGCACAGGTAGTTGAAGTAAGCTATGACCCGGCAAAAAAGGCCATAACGATAGACAAGGTAACCGCCGTTATCGATCTGGGCGAGGTTGTTAATCCCGATAATGTAAAAAATCAGGTTGAAGGCGCTGTTGTTATGGCGCTGACTGCGGCCGTAAAACCGGGTATTACATTAAAGGATGGTAAGGTAATGCAAAATAATTTTTATGATAACCCTGTGCTTCGGATCAATGAAATGCCTCAGGTAGAGGTGCATATATTGGCCGATGGCGGAAAGATAAAAGGAGTTGGAGAGCCTGGATTGCCCCCGTTTGCACCCGCGCTGGCCAACGCGATATTCGCCGCAACAGGACTACGTATACGAAAAATGCCTTTTGATTTGAAGATAGGCTGATCAGTCAGCCATCAAACATCTGAGATTATGGAAACGAACGCAATATCGAGAAGAAGTTTCATTAGGGTATCCGGCCTGGCCGGCACTGCGCTCTTTTTAGGCTTTTATATTCCGGCAAATGCTGAAAAGGAAGAAATTACGGCTACGGCGGGGGCTGAAGTTTCGGGCATTGAAATGAATGCCTGGATCCGTATTGATACGGATGGTAAAGTGACGCTTACCGATCACCGGGCAGAGATGGGGCAGGGGTCCTACCAATCGGTACCTCAGATCATTGCCGAGGAGCTCGAAGTCGATATGAATGAAATCAACATCATATTTGCCCAGGGTGACAATAAAAAATACGGAAACCAGATAACCGGCGGAAGTTCGACTATACGCGGCTCCTACAAAAAATTATTGATGCTGAGTGCAACAGCACGCGAAATGCTCATCACCGCCGCGGCAAGCAAATGGAACGTAGCGCCTTCAACATGTTATGCTGAGTCGGGCAACGTTATTCATAAACCTTCGGGAAAAAAACTGCATTATGGGCAATTGGTTGCTGAGGCCTCAAAACTTGAGGCACCTAAGAACGTACAGCTTAGAAATCGTTCAGAATATAAACTGATCGGTAAGCCGCTTCACCGCCGTGATACGCCATTAAAAACAAATGGACAGGCTATATTCGGTATCGATAAAAAGCTGCCCGGGATGCTTTACGCTTCGGTAGAACGCAATCCGAGGCTACGTGGTAAAGTAAAAAGTTTTGATGATTCGGCCGCGCGGAAGATTCCTGGCGTTAGACAGGTTTTTAAGGTAGACATGGCTGTTTTCAATACCACTCGTGAAGGGGTTGCCGTTGTTGCTGATTCCACATGGGCAGCTATACAGGGAAAGAAAGCATTGCGTGTTGAGTGGGATGACAGCGGATTTGAGCATGTAAATACTGCAGATATTTTTAAAAAACAGGAAGAATTACTTAAAACCCAGGAAGGATTATCCTTTAAAACCCAGGGCGATCCGGATGACATTCTTAAAAACGGTTCTCAGACCATTGATGTGATCTATCAGACGCCCTATCAGGCCCATGCGGCAATGGAACCGCTCAACTGCGTTGCTCATTACCAGGGTGACAAAGTAGAGATATGGGGCCCTATTCAGGCGCCGGACTGGATTCAGGCGGATATCAGCAAGCGGCTGAATATTCCGCCAGAAAAGGTGATCGTCAATATGACATTCCTCGGCGGCGGTTTTGGGCGGAAAGCGTTCATGGACTATCCGCAAGAAGCAGTAATGATCTCAAAAGAGATCGGCGCACCTGTCTTGGTGTTGTGGACCAGGGAGGATGATATGACCCAGGGACCTTTTCGTGCAGGGGTATCCTATCGCGGGCAGGGTGTGATCAAGAATGGCGAGATCAGCGCGATAAAATTCAAGATGGCAGGTCAAAATATCGGTGACTGGCAGGAGGGTAAATCATCGGGCAAAGCTAATGGCAGCACTTCAGAAGGCTTTCTGAAACCTTATTTTGATAGCATAAAAAATATCAGCTTTGCCGACGTGCCTTTCGAAATGCCGCTGCCCAATATGTGGTGGCGCTCAGTTTATGCCTCCACGAACGGCTTTGCCTATGAGAGTTTTCTGAACGAATTAGCCGTTGCAGCCGGAAAAGATCAGCTTGAATTTCGCAGGCAATATTTAAAAGATGAACGTTGCCAGCGCCTGATCGACAAAATGGAGGAAGTTTCAGGATGGAAAACAAAGGAAAAGAACAGTGGATATGGTTGTGCTATTACAGAGTGTTTCTCCAGCACGGTCGGTCAGGTGGTGAAAGTATCCAGACATGCTGACGGGAAACTTAAAATAGACCAGGTTTGGGCGGTTATGGATTGTGGATGGTATGTAAATCCCGATATCGTCAAAGCACAGGTAGAAGGCGCCGTTGTGATGGCATTCGGCGCGGCTACAATACATGAGATCACGTTTAAAGATGGATTGGTAGAGCAGAGGAATTTCTACAATTATCTAATGCCGCGTATGAATGACACGCCTGTGGTGGAAGTACATATTATGGAAAATGACGCTGACGCAGGTGGAGTAGGAGAACCCGGACTACCGCCATTTGCTCCCGCTCTTACTGACGCTATATTTGACTTGACGGGAAAGCGCATAAGAAAACTTCCGTTTAATATGAATACGGTTGGTTGATCAGTGCGTATTCAATCCATACTGCGGTACCCGAGACCCGGTAGGGCTGCGAGCATGGCAAGGGCGAGTATCTTCTGAATCTACTAGCCGTCCTTCAAGGAAGTACGCGCCGCAAGCAGCGCCAGCAGCGTGATGGCTGCCGAAAATGACAGGTAATAGCCCACGTAGTTAAGCCCGTAATCGGTTGCCAGTTTGGTAGCCAGAGCTGGCGTTAATGAAGCACCCAAGATCCCGGCTAAAGTAAAGGACAATGACGCCCCTGTATAGCGAACCGATGCAGGGAAAATACCCGCAAGTGCTGTGCCGATCGGGCCATAAGTAAGTCCCATTAAAAACATGCCAAGTACGAGAAAGCCTACCGTTAGCGGCCAGTTGCTGCTGTCGAAAAGCGATGAAAAGAACAGGCCGAATGAAAAGATTCCCACCGTTGCCGCGATCAGCATCGGTCCCCTTCCATAGCGGTCGGCCAAAAGTGATGAGATGGGAATACCCAAACCAAAAAATAACACAGATATCATTTGAGCGATCAAAAAGCTGGTGCGCGAATAATGAAGGGCCGATGTCCCCCAGCTTAATGTGAATACGGTCATCAGATAAAACAACAAGAACGTGGTGACGGTAGCCAGTGTGCCTAATATAATGACCTTGGTATGGTTTACAAAAACATCAATTAGGGGCAATTCAACACGCTCATTTTTTTCGACAATCCGTATGAAGTCGGGCGTCTCGGTGAGTTTTAGCCGTACATACAAACCTACCCATACCAGCAGCGCGCTGGCAATAAATGGAATCCGCCAGCCAAAACTTAAAAACTCCTGATCGGTCATTGCCTTACTTAGCAGGAAAAACGTAGCGCTTGAAATTAAAAATCCCAGCGGCGCACCCAGCTGTGGGAACATCCCATACCATGCTTTTTTTCCCGCGGGCGCGTTTTCTGTAGCAAGCAGCACGGCGCCTCCCCATTCCCCGCCAAGGCCCAGGCCCTGTCCGAAGCGGAATATCGCTAATAATATAGGCGCCAGCATACCGATGGACTGATAGCCCGGCAGCAATCCAATAGCAACGGTGGAGGGCCCCATAGTCATCAAGGCGGCTACCAGGGTAGCTTTACGGCCCTTGCGGTCGCCGAAATGTCCGAACAATGCGGCACCGAGCGGACGGGCAAAAAAAGCAAGTGCAAACGTGGCCAGGGATTCAAGGGTTGCCAGGGCAGGATTGCCACTCGGGAAGAATAGTTTTGGAAACACCAGCACAGCAGCGGTGGCATAGATATAAAAATCAAAAAACTCGATGGTTGTTCCGATAAGGCTTGCTATCAGGATGCGACTTACGGGCGGTTTGGCAGTAATGGTAGGTTGAATCATTTGTATACTTATTCAGCTTATGATAAAGCGGCCCCAAACATATCATATTTGCGCGAATAATTTCCGGGCATGGATCTTTTTTGGGAGTCCAGACAACTATCGGATTTTGCAAAAAAAAACAGCCCCAGGTCTTGTCACCTGAGGCTGTTGCTAAAATCAGCCCTGTTTTATTTTTCAGTAACCAGGGGCGTTCTTTTTTTTGTCAAAAAGCGATTTTTAAGCCATTCCCGAACAGGCTCATCATAAAGCTTAAGGGATGCATAGGCGATGGCTACGCTGGCAATAAGGACCACCAGGCCACCCAGCAGACCAGTTTGCATGGGTATTTTATTGTTGACCACCCAGGCCATATGCAGGTATATCAAAGGATAATGCGTAATGTACAGGGGGTAGGATATCGCACCCATAAAATTGCACACTTTGGTTGAATATTTTCCAGTCATGGTGCCACCTGCCCCGATGGATACGATAAGGGGGAAAAGGATGATAATGCAAAATGACTCATATAAGCCATTCATCCACAAATTCTCCGTGCCGCCTATTCTTGGAATGAAGAAAATAACAAGGAGCAGCAGCGTACACGCACCAAAGGCATTTTTAATACGGATAAGCTTGCCCATTCTGCATAGCAATACCCCGGCAAAAAATGGATAAAGCAAGCGGGCAAAACCAATATGCAGCTGTGTTTTATCAAGTGCCCAGCCACCAATAACATCGCCCTGCGGACCCATTACCAGATACTGCACCAAAAAGCAGGCAGATAGAAACACGAATATGGCGAGCAAGGTTCTAGAGAATCGACGAACAATAACCGCATAGAGAATATTGGCAATGTATTCGAAAAAAAGTGACCATGCCGGTCCATTGAGCGGATGCATTTCCTGCCAGCCGCGGATATCCATTGATATGGGCAATGGAAGCATGGTAAAGCCAAGCAACATGACCAGGAGCATTTCCCAAAGCGGTGTTCCGCCGATTAGCGGGAAGGCAGCGCATGCCTGAGGGTAAAATAGTATTGCGCCGATGATTGTGCCGACGATCACCATAGGCTGCAGGCGAATGAGCCTGCGTTTGTAAAAGTCCCATTGGCTCATCTTGTTCCAGCGGTCGTCATATGCATAGGCAACCACAAAGCCCGATAATACAAAAAAGAAATCGACCGCCAGGTAGCCATGATTGATGAATTGGTGAAAGCGATCGCCGGAATAAGTTTCGAAAACGTGGAAAATGACTACCAGAATGGAAGCGACTCCGCGCAATCCGTCCAGAATTTCATAATGGTTTTTTGATTCGAGGTAGGTTGTGTTTTTGCTCATTAAAAAAGTATAACTGGCTAAAATGTTTAATTGTTGGCTTGCGATGCTGTAAATGTGTTCGCGTGACACAATGATAAACAAAACTTTCAGATCTGCAAGGGGCACGGCTAGGAATTTGCTCCAATTTTCACGCCGGATGCCAGGTTGATCAAGTGGGGAAGAATCGCAACATTGAACTTCGGCTGAATGGTATTGATTGAAAAGCTGGTGGTATTGATTGAAAAGCTGGTGAAATAAAGGTTGTTCAGCCTGCTTTTTTGCTAAAAATCAATAACTTAGCTCACTATAAACCCATCCCGCCATGAAACGTCTCCTAATGCTCTTATTGATGTTCACGTTTGCAACCATAAATGCGCAAACGATCAAAAATCACCTGGTAGTTATAGGGAAAACCGACAGTGTTCAATCCAGGATACTGGGCGAGAAACGGACGGTTTGGATATACCTTCCGTCCGGTTATCATGATAAGGATAAAACGCGCTACCCGGTGATCTACCTGTTGGATGCCGACTGGAATTTTGCAGCTTTTAGCGGCATGGTATACGAGTTGAGCGAGGTACTTGGTAATACAGTGATGCCGCCAGCCATTATTGTTTCCGTCCCCAATACCGACCGTACCAGAGACCTGACGCCGACAAACTCCCTGCTGGGGCCGGATGGTAAAAAAGTGCCGGACTTTAAGAACTCCGGCGGCGGCGAAAAATTCACAGAATTTCTTAAAAGCGAACTGATGCCGCATATTGATTCAGCCTATCATACGGCGCCTTACCGAATGCTGGTGGGGCACTCTTTTGGTGGCCTTACGGCAATGAATATCCTGATTCATCACACGGAAATGTTCAACAGTTATATTGTTATTGACCCGAGCATGTGGTGGGATAACAGAAAACTGCTCGAACAGGGTCGCCAGGCATTTAAGGAGGGAAAATTTGACGGGCACTCCATGTTCCTGGCAATTGCAAATACGATGCCTGCCGGAATGGACACGCTGAAAGTACAAAGGGATACCTCAGGCATAACCGGGCACATACGCTCAATACTGGCATTAAAAAATGTATTGCAGCAGAATGCGGGCAACGGCCTGAATTGGACTTATAAATATTACAGTACCGATAATCATGGTTCTGTCCCGCTGCTGGCCGAATATGATGGCCTTCATTTCCTTTTCGATTTTTATAATTTTCCGCCCAGTTTTCAGACCGACCTGATCAATCCGGATGCCAAAATGGATATCGCAGCCGTTATAGGCGATCACTATAAGCGTGTATCAACGCGATTAGGCTACGAAATACAGCCACCCGAAGACATGATCAACCAGATGGGCTATTATTTTTTATCAACCAATCAGCCCGCACGTGCTTACGCAATGTTTGATCTTAATATCAAAACTTATCCCAACAGCGAGAATGTTTACGACAGTATGGGTGATTATTACATGGCCCAGAAAAACAAGGCAAAAGCTATTGAATATTATAGCAAGGCTCTGAAGTTGCAGGAGAACGCCATTACCAGGAAAAAATTGGAGCAATTACAGGCAACCAAATAGACCATGGAATTCGAACACGCTGATTGTTGGTGTGAATTTCGTAATTTCACCGTATGGGTGATCCGGTCGACAATATAGAAAATTATAAGTGGGGGATATTTTATTATAACAGGAACGACTTGCGGACAGTTGTGCCCAAACGGGCAAGAGCGTTTGGATGGTCGCTTAACTTTGCCCGTTGGGGGAGCTATGCCTTTTTAGTGATCGTACTGGGCTGTCTTATATTCTCTTCAGTATTTAAAGGCTGGTGAGGCACCCATTCGGCTTTTAAAATACCGAAAGGTATTTTTTTTATTATATTTGATATATGGGAAAAGCGGAACGAACAAGGGAATTCATCATTGAAAAAACGGCACCGGTATTCAACCGTAAGGGATATGCCGGAACTTCGATGTCGGATCTTACAGAAACAACGGGCCTTACTAAAGGGTCTATCTACGGCAATTTTGAAAATAAGGACGAGGTTGCCCTGGCCGCCTTTGATCATAATCTTTTGGGTATGATTTCCGAGGTACGCAGGCTGCAAGCCGGTAACCACTCGGCCCTTGGCAAGTTGCAGGCCTTTATTACGGTGTATCGGGAAGGTCTGTTCAAACCATCGCTGTCAGCGGGCTGTCCCATTATCAACGCGGGCGTTGACGCTGACGATACCCATCCAGGAATGCAAAAAAAAGTAAGCGACGCCCTTGCGAGCTGGCATCGTAGTATTTCGGCTATTCTGCACCAGGGTATACGAGCCGGGGAGATCAAACAAAATACGAATGTGGCAGCCTTTTCTTCCCTGATGATTGCCATAATCGAAGGAGGGCTCACCGTTTCTAAAATCTCAGGCGATATGAGTTATCTTACCGAGAGCCTTAATTATCTGGAGCGGTTGATACGCTGGGAGTTGAAGAAATAGGGTAAAAAGAAATGGCGAACCCGTTTCGATAAACGATGTCTTCCCGGCTTACCTCGCCCATATTAGCAAAAAAACCGTGCGGGCCGTTAGTGCCATTACCTTGTATTCTTTGGCTCGTCCCATCCTGGCTCCAGGGGTAGGAGGGGACTCGGGGACGGTAATGCGGGTTTTTAATTCAATAGCCGGAAGCTCCCGGGCTCAACGAGGGGCCGGTATTGTTCAATCCTTTTTAACAAATTTGCCGTTCTCATCAAAAATTAAGTCCTTGCCGCTGATTTCAGCCTCAAAAAAGTGTTTACCATAAGCATCAGTTCCTTTACCGACTTGCTTTATTTTTGCACCCTTATAATATGTGCTAACATAGGCTGGCACGGGAGCCGGCAGCTCACTCAGCGGAATTGCATCCACCTGCTCGACAAATCTGCCGCCGGGTGTAAACTGCACTGAAGTATCCTCGCCTGATTTGCCGCCCCAGTTGGCCTCATAATTACCATTTTCTTTTTCCCAGCTCACGCTGCCAGCCTGAGGATATTTTTTGGTTAAGGCATTTTTAACTGCGGCCGGAACGTCTTTGGCAGGAATATCCTGTGCCAGGATTGCGAGACGGGTTAGGACAATAAAAGGCAATGCACATAGAATAGCTTTTCTCATCTGTTTTTCCTTGACCTAAAACAAGTATAGAAAAGCATTCTGAATAAATTTGGTAGGAAGCAATAAGACAGCCGGGTTGTGGTCCGGCTGTCTCCCCTAACTAATAATTACGCACAAGAGCAACCGTATTGTAGCCGGTTTACTTTTATAACCATACGGAACGGGAAGGAGTAATGCTACATTAATTGTAAAATATTTATGATAATAGGAAAGATATGAAATTTTAGATATTATAATATTTATCTTAAGCAGCAATTGAGCGCAAAAAAAAGAGAAAGTTTGGGGCTTTCTCTCTTCTTCTCAATAATTAACTGAACTCATAATTAAATCATAAAGAACGGCATGTGTTTGTTGTAGATTAATAATTAATGAATCGGATACAAATATAAAGTCTATCGGGTAAACAGACTAATATTTTTTTATTATTTTAATGTTATTTTTTCAACATTTATATTAAAATAAGCATTTGATAGGCAAAAATGTTAATAACTTGTCTTAGCCGAAGAGCTTACTGCTCAAATACCGGTCGCCACGGTCGCATACGATAAAGACAATAACTCCCTTTTTCAGCTCCTTTGCCAGTCTTATCGCTGCCGCCGCTGCTCCGCCGCTGCTCATTCCGCAAAAAATACCTTCAGATTTTGCCAGGCTGCGGGTCATCTCGGTAGCCTCCTGTTCGGAGACATCCATTACCCTGTCCACACGCTTTGGGTCAAATATTTTGGGCAGGTAAGCTTCCGGCCATCGCCGTATTCCAGGGATAGAGGAGCCCTCCGTTGGCTGGCAGCCAACAATCTGTATTGCGGGATTGGTCGCCTTAAAAAACATAGAGCAGCCCATAATGGTGCCCGTTGTGCCCATGGCACTTACAAAATGGGTGATATTTCCCTCGGTATCCCGCCAAATTTCGGGGCCGGTAGACTTTACATGTGCCTTGTAATTATCGGGGTTAGCAAACTGATTGAGCTGAAAATAAGCTCCAGTTGCAGCTTTTTGTTCGGCGTAGTCGCGGCAGGCTTCAATTCCTTCAAGTAAAGTTACCTTGGCGCCGAAGGCTTCCATGGCAAGGGTCCGCTCGGCGGTAGAGTTTGAGGGCAATACCAGCTCTATTTCCAGTCCGAACAGGCAGGAAATCATGGCCAGCGCTATGCCGGTATTGCCACTTGTGGCTTCTATGAGCTTAGTGCCCGGAGTGATATCACCGCGTTCAAGGGCGCTGCGTATCATATTAAGCGCCGCACGGTCCTTTACGCTTCCGCCGGGGTTGTTGCCTTCCAGCTTAGCATAAATGGTCACGTTGGGATTGGGGTTTAATTTTTTTAGCTCCACAAGAGGCGTGTTGCCTATCAGATCAATTATTCCGGACATGTCGTTTAAATAGTTAGATCGCGTTTGATCGGGAAATGGTCTTAAAAATTAATTGTGCAGAGGGTCGGCTATTCATCTTCCCTCATTTTTTCTTTCAATAAGCTTACCTCGTAGGTATGGTACACCTTGGAGTAGGCGGGAACCGATTTGGTGAGCCATACGTTGCCGCCGATTATGCTTCCGCGGCCGATCGTAGTGCGTCCGCCCAGTATAGTTGCCCCGGCGTATATCACCACATCATCTTCCACGGTAGGATGACGCTTGGTATCAACGGCATTTTTACTTACGCTTAATGCGCCAAGCGTAACACCCTGAAATAGTTTTACGTGATTGCCTATTACGCAGGTTTCGCCAATTACTACACCAGTGCCATGGTCAATATGGAAATACTCACCTATTTGCGCCGCCGGATGGATATCGATGCCTGTTTTGGAATGCGCATATTCTGTCAGGATGCGAGGTAGCAGTGGCACACCCAATTCATATAATGAATGAGCCAGTCTGAAAAAGGATATGGCATAAAATCCAGGGTAAGCCCTTATCACCATAAACTCACTCTTTGCGGCAGGGTCGCTGTCAAAGGTGGCCTGTATATCTGTATTAAGGATACTATACAATTCGGGCAAACTGTTAAAGAACTCTTTGGCTATCTTTTCATTTGATTCATCATATGTACCCCGGGTGGCGTTCAATATGTCATAAAGCTGGTGCTCCAGTTTTTTAAATTCCGATTCCAGCTGGTGGACGAAGGTAAACAGGCGGTTAGATTGCTCGGGGTAAAGTAAACGGATCACTTGAAGCGCCCATTCGGCAATTTCCTTGTTGGAAGGCACAGCGCCCGTGACGAGCTGCTTATCTAAAATATGCTGGTAGAATTCCTTATTTATCATATAAAACACCCGGACCTTAAGTTCAAAGTGTACAACAAGTTTACTGAAAGATTGATTTATCCCCGTCGCCACAAAGTAAAAATGCACGCGGGCGGGTTCTATCGCAAATCAATTCATGTTGTTCTTATTTTTATTGCTTTTATCTCATGTCGGACTGAGCGGCAGCTTATAGCATCTCAAAACGTACAATCGACTTTTAAAGTTACAATTATTAATTAATATTCCTGTAGAATATACCTGATAAGTAGTTTAAACGTGTCGGTTCTTCGGCTGTGAAAAATGAGGGGCTGAGGTTGATATGGAAAATATATAATTCCCCGGCTCAGGGGATGTCCGTATAACCATAACAAACCCCCTGCCAAGCGAGTGTGAAGGGGGGTTGCGGGTCGATCCGTCGTGTTAATTCAACTTGCGACCTTCCCGTTCGGGGGATCGATACCCAATCTCCAGCGGAGAATAATTTGAAACAATTCCCGGTACTGGGCGTACCGGGAATGAAAATAAGCGTTTTCATAAGTAGGTAAATTTTTGCCAGGGCGGGACGCTAATCCTGCCCTGGCATAACTTAAACCTGTGCAATGAACGGACTCTCTTTGAGTCCTGGTAACTACTTATTTAACAGGAGACAGGCCATTGAAGTTTGTGTAAAAATACCTGTTTGCAGATGTGGAAAATACCTGATTTAATACGCCCAAATTAACTATTAGGACTTTCGCTACAGAAGGGGTTAAAAAGTAATAAATAGAGAAATAAAAGCTGCTGACATAGGGCTGTCATTGGCGCGTTGTTTCTTTGATCTATATCAAAAAAGAAAAACGTTATGACAACTACTATCGAAACATTGTTAAAGGAAATGAACCGGGAAGCCGAGACCACCCGGAAAATGCTGTCACGCATACCGGACGATAAATACGATTGGCAGCCGCACACAAAAAGCATGACGATACGGCGCCTGGCAACCCACATCGCCGATATACCATCATGGGTCGATATGGTGATCAATGAAGACGAACTCAACTTTGCCACCAGTACACATAAAGAACCGGTGATCAACTGCACGGCTGAACTTTTAAGTTTTATGGATGAAAGTGTGCGTAAAGGTGGTGAAGCCTTGCTGAGTGCGGACGAGGAATTATTGAAAAAAGAGTGGACTCTTCGCAATGGTGACCAGGTATTGAGCGTAAGGCCTAAAGCTGAAGTGCTGAGGATGGCCTATTGCCAGATCGTACATCACCGTGCACAGATGGGCGTTTACCTGCGCTTGCTTAATGTCGCTATACCGGGCAGTTACGGGCCAAGTGCTGATGAAATGGGATTTTAAGTCTGAAAATAAAAAGTCTGCTCCGTTTTTGCGTAAAACCCGCATCGAAAATACCGTTAAAACACGGGTGTTTTTAACTGATATTAACGCTTAAATTAGCGGCGTTTGTTCGTTTTTAAATTTCAGTCTGATAGTTTATGACATTTGGTCTACCTGCTAAAACATGAACATGTGATTGGGGCCGTCCGTTCCGTGGTGGTTATCCACCCCGGGCGAACGGAAATCAGGTTTTATCAAATCTTTAATTAGTTAATTTGTGGAGATGCCGTTTACAACAAGTGAACGGCTTTTTTTGTGGGATTCATTTCTAGTGTGACTAATGGATTTCCTGTACCGCCATACGCATTCCTAGGCCAAAGGCGAAAATGTTTTTCAATAGTCAACCATTTGTTCATCCACGTAGCACCATAACCAGCGTTCGCCGGGTTCGGCTGACATGACCACCGGATGGCCCGTCGCCTGCGCATGTTTGGTAGCATGCTGGTTGGGGGAACTATCACAGCATAGCGTAGCGCCACAGGTTTGACAGGTGCGCAGATGCACCCATGAACTGCCTATTTTGATACATTCCTCGCAAACAAGTTCTTTTGGATGCTTCAGCGTTTTTATAGCCAGTAAATGACTGCAGATATCATCGCCCATGGTTATTGGATTTCGATAATATAAAGATAGGGAATATGTAACAGATAAAAAGCGATTTATTCTTTAGCCAGTCCGGTGATATACCGGGCAAATGCATCGTCTGCATAATTAGCGCGGTTAGTGTGATTGAATAATACCTGGCCTTTTTTATTAATAATGATGGTGGTAGGGATAATGCCCGAAAAAAACGATTTGGGCAGATCCCCCATACGGCCGCCATAAACCGGGAACTGATAGCCTTTGCTTTGCAGGAGCCGGGCCGATTTTGTAAGCGTATTGTCTACATCAACCGAGAGAAAAACGATATTCGGATCGTTTTTTACCTTTTGATATAGCTCATCAATAGCCGCCAGTTCGCCTAGGCATGGCGGGCACCAGGTTGCCCAGAAATTGATGAAAACCACTTTTCCTTTTTGCTGTTGCAGGTCCAATACTTTGCCATTTACGTTCTGTACCACAAAAGCGGGGGCGGGCTCCAATTTTTCGCCGGGTTTTGACTCGGGGATAGGAGGTTTGAAAAATCCAATCATCATCAGGCCCATGATCACATAACTTTTTGCCCTGGCGCTGAATATTAGTGCAAGGGTAAATAAAGCAAAAAGGGCAGTAAGCGCATCTGAGCGTGTGAATTTTTTAAGGGGCATGGTAAGTACTTATGCGCCGCAATTTACATACAACTAGCTTATGCTGGACATTTTATCGCGTATTTTTTCCCGTAACGCATTAAAAAACATGCTTCTTTCTTTTTCGCCAACGACGCTGATATGGGTTGATTTGCGTATGATATTTTGCAGATGCTTATAGGTGTAGGCACAAAAATCAGTATCCTGGGTCGGCATAAAGCTCAATCCGTTATGATTGATGAAGGTGATCTGTCTGGTATCGCTCTGTACATAAATGGTATTGTCACCAATAAGGGCTTCGTTGATATAGGCGTCGTAAACAGCATCACCTTGTCTCTGATGCTGGTTATATAATATTTTCCTACCGGCTTGCAGTTGAATTTCCAGGTGATCCACCAGCTCTACCAGTTGTGAATACACCTTTAACAGGACTTCTTTGTCTGAAAAGATATTTGATTGACGGTATAATTCGATCTGGCTGATTGTAACACTTACACTCTCGGCGTTCCAGATATCAATAGAATAGATTTGGGTATACAATTCTTCGATTTTTTTTGAAAGCTCAACGGACTCCTGGTCATCAGTTTCCCCATTGAACTGCTGTCGAGCCAGTTCGGGAATTCCGATCACCGTACGTTTCCAGAAAAAATACTTGAAGGCCCTGAGCTCCGGAAAAGGCATAAAATGAAAGATGGGTATGTCCTTACTGTAAAAATACATCCTGGCATTTTGCAACGAATTGAATTGCTCCAAACTATGAGCAACAAAATGCAAGTATCTGTTAAACCCACCTGAAAGATCGACCTTGTCATAAGAAAAAATGACGGTGCTGCTTTTAATATGCAACAAATGATCAAGCGACACCTGGTATTTGTTGCAGAGTATTTGGACCTCATCCAGACCTAATGGCTTTTCAGATCTGATGCGGCGATAAGCGCTGTCATTACTAATATTTAGCAACTCCGCTATCTCTTCAACGAACGAAATGTGAGCTGGGATCTTAGACCTGATATGATTAAAAAACAGGGTCTGGGTATTGTTGGTATCCATAAGCCTTAATTTTTCAGGGAACTTTTTTTAGTATTATTTATTAAAACGCCCAATTATTTATTGCAAAAAGCAATACTGACAAATAATAATTATTAAATATAGTAAAAATTGCTTGTGTAGTAACAAAATTGTTACCATATAATTGCTATTTGCGGGGTTGGTTGTAACGTGCTGATTTTGTGCTTTTTAAATCCTTAAAAGCGACAGTAGCTTTACTTCATGAATGTCACATTATACTCATCAATTTTTCACTCACACTAAAAACTTATTATCATGAAAAATCCAATTATTATTCTAATCGCAATTGTACTGGTAATTTCGGGGTGCTCAAAAAAATCCGATCCGGTACCTCCGCCTCCCTCTATTTTAGGAAAGTGGTTTGTTACAAAATCGACCGTGAGCGTGTTCCAAAATAATGCACTGGTCAGCAAGGAAGACTCACCTGAAGACCGTTCCAAAAGTATAACTTTCAATGCCGACCATACTGGTTCTTCGGCCGAAGGCGGGTTTTCAAATACTTTTAACTACACACTGAACGATAAATCGCTCGTTATCACATTTGCTTTGCAAAATCCAAGCGATCCGCCGAACATAGTCAACTATACTATAAATACAATTACTGCAGCATCCCTTGCTATGACTACAGAATGGGGAGATGTGTCCTATAAAGAAACAACTGAATTTCAGCTCGCCAGATGAGTTGTCGTAGTCCTAGTGAAAAAATAGGAACAGCAGGTTAGACTCAATTATTGACACTTAAAACTTATTATCATGAAAAAACTATATATTATTCTGATTGCTTGCATCGCACTGCACATTACCAGCTCTGCACAGGGCGCCCGTATCGGTATTGTGGCCGGGGCTCCAATTTCTAATTTCAATAGTAAATCAGATTTCGGGTCATACAACGGGAAAGCAAATACAGGTTTCACAGCGGGCTTCGTTGTCGACTTTCCACTGGGATCAAGTTTTAGCATGCAGCCAGGCCTTAATTATGTACAGAAAGGGACTCGGTTTGAGGAACCAGTTGACGGCCAAGTGTTAAAGGCAAATACAACTGTAAATAACCTTGAGCTGCCATTGAACTTCCTTTTCAATACACACACTTCGAGCGGGAACTTTTTCATAGGCGCAGGGCCTTCTGTTTCCTACGCCCTTTCGGGGAAAGTAAAGGTTTCAGACGGTATAAACTCTACATCGGAGACACTCAAATTCGGCACAACACCAGAGGATGATATGAAGTCGTATGAATTTGGCGCCAACTTTACTACCGGGTTTACTTTTAAACAAGGACTGATACTGGCGGTAAATTACAATGCCGGATTAAGTAACCTTGATCCCTTGCCGTCCGACGGCAGCAAGACAAACAGCCATTATTTTGGTATAAGGGCGGGCTACATGTTTGGCGGAAACGGCAAAAAATAAATTTTACGGGCTTCCGGGGTACTCAACTGCGCCCCTTGCAGTTTGAGTACCGCGAAGGTTGGTATGGTCCACAAATATGTAATTTTCTTAAAAATCCGATCGACTATGAAAAATCTGATCAACGTGCTGGTTTTATTAATCATGCTGCCAGCAGTTAGCTGCACTAAAGTTATATATACGAATGAACAAGTAATTGGCAGATATCGGACACAACAAGACGTTGCCAAAAAATTTGGTGCGCCACTGGAAAGAAAGGCAAGCGATACGACATTGCAATGGCTGTATGCTTTTGAAACGCGCCATGCAATTAACGATAAGTCGGTGGCGCAATCACCAAATATCGCTACGATCAGTGTCGATGAATTCAGCCAATATGAACACAGTATAATTTTTTCTTTTGACAAACGCGGTAATATCGTACACTGTGTTTCTCAAGGTGTCGATCTTACAGAAAAAAAGGTATCCGTAGGTAAAACGATTGCCCTGGGAGCGGCGATAGCCGCTGTAGCAGTTATTGTAGCATCTGCGGTGGCATTTAGTACCTGGGGCGGAATTGACCTTTCTGGATCTAAATTGTAAAGCCGGAAACAGATAAACTTCCAAGGAATTCATCGCAAATGAAAAGTATCTACAAGCGACTAACGTTGGCTTCTACAATTATGCTTTTTGGTTGCACTACCGTACATTACACCCAGCAGCAGGTAATGGACCACTACAAAACCAGGCAGGACTTCGTCACGAAATTTGGGCTACCAAATGAAAAAATAGTAGCGGACACTGGCGAAAAATGGCTTTACCGTTATTCGGGCTCAAAAATTGAGCATCCTTTCGAAACCGAGATTGTGCCGCAATTTGGTGAATACAAAAATTACATTATTCTTTCTTTTGACAAGCAGGGCAATGTAATCCGATGGCAAGCGAAGCGCGTCGAACCAGCGGTACCCGCAGCTCCGCTAAGTCATGGCTGGTCGGGCCTAATTTATAGAATATGGCTGACAGCCTAAAACAGGTGAAAAATAGTCACTAGAATTACCACCAGTATCAAAAATGGAATCCCTAGTAAAATAACAACGTGCAGTTGCTCGGTACCTTTAGCGTCTCCGTCCACAAACACATGATGAAAATCGCTTTTGATGCTTTTTATGTCCATAACTCCTTCATTAATAGGTAAAAAACCTTGGTTTAAAATCGGGTTATCAGCAATCACTTATTATTTGTAGGACAATTTTAATGGGAAAAGGTTTAATTTTTTTGGCAGAATTGATTTTTTTGCCTGGCTAAGGCGAAAGCAGGGTGATATACAAACACATTTATTTAACTTATTGATTTATTTGTATTTACGAATAATAATTTTCTGTTTAATAAGCAATTGCCATATCCACTTTTTTTCACTTAAATCGATCACAAATGAAGAGTTTTACTACGTGGATTGTATTGGCTGCCGGACTATCGCTTTTCGGTTGCACAACCGTTCTACGTACCCAGGACCAGGTTATGGGCCGGTATAAAACCAGGCAGGACGTTTCGGCAAATTTTGGAATGCCAAATGAGAGAATGCTATCTGATACTGCAGAAGATTGGCTTTACACATATTCGAGTACTGAAATGGGGCATTCTATTGCTCAAAATAAGGCCACAGAAACAGCTACCGTAGCGCAATTTGGGAAATACAGAAGATATATTATTTTTTCATTTGATAAGCATGGCAATGTAGCGCAATGGTACACCCAAAGGGCCGACCTCACGGAGAAAAAGGTATCCGCTGGTAAAACCGTCATCCTGGCAGTGACTGTCACCGGGCTGGCGCTTATCACAGCCGTATTAATGGCTGAGACGATGACCTTTAATGGCAGTTGGTAGGCTAATTAGTTCCAGTTAATAATGTTCCATGCCAATATGGAAGATATTATTCTATGCGTTGTTGCCATAAGATCCAAAGAAATTTTCGGTGACCGGAAACGATAACCGGGCAACTGGCATGCAGAAATCATGGAAACGCCGCTAATGGGCCGGGCAAACTCGGCTTCAAGTGCAACTACAGATCCTAAGTAAGCTGGCTTTCGGATTGCCCCCTGTAATTCCGGCGCTGGATATTTGAGCTTTCGACGGCCATAGCCTTAAATAACCCTCTAATATTCATCCCTTTAAATTTTTCATCATTACAATGGCCGACTGCGGACAGAGATGACTGAACTGCGACGATCGCTGTACGGCCGCAGGCACATCAGAGCGAAGCATTCTTTGATAACCTTTTTTGTCAAAATAATCCTGTGCGTTTTCCGTCAGGAGGTAAATTACATTTAATCCAGTTGAAAAGGCCGTCATTTCCAGTCGTTGAATCAGTTCGCCGGCAATGCCTTTGTCCCTAAAGGACGGTTCCACTGCCAGTGATCGCAACAGACCATCGTTACCATAAATTTCAAGCCCGATGGTTCCTATGACATTCTCGCCCTCGACAGCAACCAGAAAATGCTCCAGCCTTTCAGGCAGGTCATTTACTGGCAATTTTTCGGATGAAAGCAGTGCCAGAATATTTTCCCGGTGACGCTTTGCTTTTAGAATTTTCATTTACTATTGATTAAAATCATCCTTGTTCCGGCGTGCGGCAGGCAGCGGCAGCAAGTCTTAACCGAAGCGGAGCTGTCGCTATGCTTTTGTTAATACCATATTAATCGCAATATTGCGATTAGTATGGTAAATAAAAAATTTAACTTCATTTCCGATGTATTTGAATGATTGTTGTTGGCTGAAATGCAACAAACATTGCCTGCAGATCGTACAAAAGATACATACCTTAAGCAATTGAATTGCCGGGGTAATTTAGCCCTTGGATGTTGAAAATGAGTGTCTTGGATAATAGCCTGGCCGAAATTATTATTATTAAAAACAGGCTACGGAAAATTAATATCTGCATTGAAAGATAAATTAAATAACACCAGCGCAGGACTCAAACTATTAAAGAAAAAGATGGTCTTGCTATTACTGCTGGCCATGGGGTTGGCCTCGGCCACCATCATCATCGTTAATTTTTATTCTGTCAGGGTGTTGTCGGGTGTGCGGGCTTATGCAAGCGGTGAATCAGCATACTCCAAGGGTCAGAAAGATGCATCGGCATATCTTATCAACTATATTTCTACAGGCAATGAACAGGATTATGCCGCATTTCAACGCGCAATAAGCATACCTGAAGGTGCTCACATAGCCAGGATATCTTTATCCGGCCCGAATGTTGATTTTAAACTCGCAAGCGAGGGAATGTTACAGGGGAAAAGTCATCCGGATGACATTGGCAATATGATATGGCTTTTTATGACCTTTAAACGTTTTGGGCCATTTGAAAAAGCCATTAATATATGGAAGGATGGAGACGCAATGATCAGCGAGCTGGATCAGCTGGGCTATCGCGCGCACACTTTGTTCATAAGCGGCTCGATAAACGAAACCCGGAAAGCGGCCCTGATGAGGGCGATTAAAGCAAACATGACCGACCTGACAGGTAAAGAAGAAGCCTTTTCTAACACAATAGGAGACATCAGTCGTAAAATCAGATTATATGTTTTCCTTTTTGACGTACTTACTACCCTGGTCATTGTGATCAGTTCTTTGTGCGCAGCTGCCATCATGATCAGGAATCTGGCGAACTCTAAAAAGCAAATAATAGAGCAGAATGAGAGTTTGCAGCTGATCAATGCCGGTTTGGATAAATTTGTGTTTAATGTAACACATGACCTGCGCTCACCACTAGCCGCCATGTCGGGACTTATCGATCTGATAGATGATGAATCGGATATCAAACAAATACGGGAATATACCCTGATGTTGAAAGAAAGCCTTGAAAAACAAGATAGATTTATTAAAGAGATGCTGACTTTCGTCAAAAGTAAGCATACCGGCGTTGCCAAGGATGAATGCAGCCTGGACGAGATCGTTAACAATGTAATAGCGCAAAACAATTATCAGAATAAGGGCCAGGTCAAGTTTTATAAGGAACTTGAGCTTACCCAGATTATTAGTGATGAGCTCAAACTACAGGTAATTTTGAACAACCTGGTATCGAATTCTATTAAATACCGTGACCAGCAAAAGCCCGAGCGTTGGGTAAAGGTGAAATCATATCGTGTGGATTCACTCGCAGTTATCGAAGTGGAAGATAACGGCCTGGGTATACGCCAGAAAGACCAGGACCGCATATTTGATAAGTTCTACATGTCGGGCGATAATAAAAAAAGTACCGGCCTGGGCCTGTACCTGGTAAAGGACGCTGTTAGTCAGTTGAGCGGCAAGATCGAGGTGCAATCCGAACCCGGCGTTTCCAGTAATTTTAAAGTGAGCATCCCATTTTCCTGATCATTCTGAAAATTTGTAATTTCAGTTCTTTTACAACCGAACCATCAAGTATCCCGCTTAACGCCTATGAAAAAGTTATTAAGTCCGGCTGCAAAGCCTCTGCTGGTGTTTCTGACCTTTGCCGCCTGCTTTGGTGTCATCGTACAGTTTTATTTTTATCTCAACGGCAAAACTACGTCCGCCAGCGAACTTGTGATCCGTTTTTTTACATTTTATACCATACTCACCAACGGCATTATTGGCGTATGCTGCGCCACACTTTTAATCAGTCCCGCATCAGCCTGGGGTCGGTTCTTTTCAAAAAACACAACGCTTACTGCCATAGCGGTGAGTATCACCATCGTGGGCGTGGTATTTAATGCCCTTTTGCGTACCCTGTATCATCCACAGGGCATAGAAAGGATTGCCAATGAGTTGCTCCATCTGGTGATCCCTGTCGTGTATGTGCTGTTATGGGCGCTTGGGCTTAGAAAGGGCGGATTAAATTGGAACAGTTTTCTACCTTGGATGATTTACCCCCTGGGTTATCTTCTGGTTGTGCTCGTCAGGGGCGCCGTTTCTGGTTATTATCCCTATCCGTTTTTAGATGTAGTTAAACTGGGCTATGCTAAAGTACTTATGAACTCACTTGGGCTAGCCAGTGCCTTTATTCTGTTGTCCCTTGCATTTATAGCCGTCGATAAATCGATGGATAAAAGAGCATCGGGCTACAAGGGGTAAATCACCGGGTCTTATAACTTATTTTTTCCTTAGACGATTTTTTGCCGGATAGCAGTTTAACAGCAATCACATTTTTAATGATCACCAGGGCCGTAAGTACAAAAACGTTGCACAGCGTGCTCACGTCCTTCAATATTGAGGTGATATGCCAGTTATTATACTCAAGCATAATAAATAGTTGCAGCGGCCAAATCAGGTAATCGACCGTTACGGAAACCAGGAGTTGTTTGGCTGTCCGGGTGTGATACAGATTGAGTACAAAGCGGTTCGCCAGGTAGCAGAATATGGCAAAAATAAGCAGTATAAAATAAAGTTCTCTGGTGAAATTCGGTCCGGCTTCGTAATTGAGCTTTGCCATCTTCAACACAAACCTGCCCAGCCAGTAATTAATGGTGGAGTAGAGCAGTAGCCAATAAAAAGCAGCAACACCAATAAATTGCAATAAAAAATTTAACACGTTTGAGGCAAAGCTTGCAACGCTTTGGCGATTATCAGTTTTCATATTCAATTTGCAGGCTTATAATTCGGCTACCAAGCTAAAAAATATTTGTGAAAAAGTCCAAAAAAGCACTATGGTCATGCTGAATTTATTTCGCCATCCCATGACATGTTTGGCTGCTAAAAATGCTGGTTGTAATCGGATCGCAAATTGATCACATGGGCAGCATTCTTATCCTTTATTTTGATTCCTGAAAAACAAGTATTAGTTTGCGTCAAATCGACACAACTAAAAACTTTTACCCACTGGAATGGAAAAGCGAATGAAAATCGTCCTGGGCGCTGCGATTGTATCGGCGTCTTTTCTTTTTTACTCATTTATTGTTGGTAAACCAGGACCCTTATCGGTGGTGAAAACTGATGCCGGCTCGGTTTCGGGTGTAACTAACAGCAGTCACAATATATGTGCTTTCAAGGGTATTCCCTTTGCGGCTCCGCCAGTGGGTGAGTTGCGCTGGAAGGCGCCGCAGCCCGTTAAGCACTGGGACGGCATAAAAAAATGCGATGCTTTCAGTGCGAGCCCGATGCAAGGTAAGCCGGTACCATTTATGGTATATACTTCTGAATTTTTGATTCCGGAAAAGCCCATCAGTGAGGACTGCCTTTACCTTAACGTATGGACAGGTGCTAAAAGCCATGCCGATAAGCGCCCTGTTTTTGTATGGATTTATGGCGGTGGTTTTGGCAGCGGTGGCAGTGCATGTCCAATTTATGACGGGGAAGCAATGGCAAAAAAAGGAGTGATTTTTGTTTCGGCAAATTATAGGGTGGGAGCTTTCGGCTTCCTGGCTCATCCGGCGCTAACGAAGGAGTCAAACGGAAAAGGCTCGGGGAACTATGGCCTGCTTGACCAGATCGCTGCCCTGAAATGGGTAAGGAAGAACATTGCAGCATTTGGTGGCGATCCGGAAAATGTGACCATAGCGGGGCAATCTGCTGGGTCAATGAGTGTGAACTGCCTGGTGGCATCGCCGCTTGCAAGGGACTTATTTAAGCATGCCATTGCTGAAAGCGGATCACTCCTGGTACGCAATCTGCTTCTGACGGAAAATGATTTGAAGGGCGCCCAGGAGCAGGGAACAAAACTGGCCGAAAACGCGGGAGTAAAATCATTGGCCGAGATGCGGGCCTTGCCTGCCGACCAGGTGCTTAAGAAATTTCAAGGAAGTTTCGCACCCGTTGTGGACGGTTATGTGCTGCCCGAAGGTGTGGCTGATATTTTTGCACAAGGTAAGCAAAATCATGTTGCGGTAATTATAGGTTGGAACGGGGATGAATTTGGCGGTTCGACAATAAACAAAGAGGATTTCAAAAAGCAGGCGAAACAAACCTATGGCAGTGACGCGGAGACGTTTTTGAAATATTTTCCAGCAGAGACCGATGCGCAGGCTGCAAGATCTCAGGTAGCCCTAAATCTTGATCAGATGTTTGCCCTATCAGGCTACAAATGGGCTAATATTCAAAGTCAGGCATCGAACTCGCCGGTGTATGTTTATAATTTTGTACGTAAAGTGCCAGCAACAGGCGACATGGTTAAATATGGGGCCTTCCACACCTCCGAAGTGCCATATGTGATGAACAACCTCAAATTTTTGAATAACAGGCCCCTGGGGCAAACCGACAATGAGCTGGCCGACCTGATTTCAGATTATTGGGTGAACTTTATAAAAACCGGCAACCCTAATGGCAAAGGTTTAGCTGAATGGCCACAATACAACATGAGCAGGTACCTGGTGCAGGTATTTGACGCAAAAACCGGAACCGAACCATTGCCCGGGAAAGCCGGACTGGATTTCCTGCTTTCGAAGGCGGCGAATAAATAGCCATATTATTATTCAGGAATGCAAGCAAGCCGAACACTCCGTCGAGGGCCTGATAATACCGTATTTATACCGGAGGTGGTATAACTCCGGTGTGCATTATAGTTTCGGCTCCATTTTCAGCCCGACCCCAATACGGTTCCAGGCATTGATGGTGATAATGGCCATAATAATCTGTGCTGTTTTCTGTTCACCGAACAGTTCGATGGCATTGTCATAGAGCTCGTCACTTAATCCGTGTTGATGGATCAGGGTGATTTCTTCGGTCATGGCCAGAATCAGCTGCTCCTGTTCATTAAATGCATTTGGCGCTTCACGCCATACATTAATGAGGAAAAGTTTCTGCGGTGTTGCACCCAGTTTTAAAGCATCGGCCGAATGATGATTGACGCAATAGGCACAGCCATTAATTTGTGATGCCCTTATTTTGATCATCTCCTGGTGAATTTTATCAATATCACATGATCTTACAAAATCGTCAAGTGCATTCATTGCCTTGTACGCGCCGGGCTGGACTTTGCCCATCAGAAACCGTGTTTCCATAGTGCTCAATATTTATTTTTCATAAATGATATTCAAAAATAAAAAAATCGCCGCCTCCATCTGTAGTGTATATGTAAATTTAAGTCGCCGGGCAGGCTGAGGTCGGCAATAAAATCGGCATGCCGAAATAATCTGCCAGCAAATACACTATTTTTGTGCCGGCGATGATGCGCCTCATAGTGATGATCAAAACCCTTGCGATAAAGAATTTCGTCGACCTGGATAATAAAATTCCTGTTGCTGATGTGCGTACGCCGGCCGAGTTTGCAAAAGGGCATATCTGTCATGCGCATAATATCCCGCTGTTCAGCGACGACGAGCGCGTTCAGGTGGGTACCACCTACAAACAGCAGGGCAGGGAGGAAGCCATTTTGCTGGGCTTTGATCTGACGGGAAGTAAATGGTCGGGTTTTATCACCCAGGCGCTCGAGATTGCCCCCAACAAGGAAATAGCCTTGCATTGCTGGCGGGGTGGCATGCGTAGTGGTGCAATGGCATGGGCGCTCAACCTGTATGGCTTTCAGGTTTATCTGCTCGATGGCGGCTATAAGGCCTACCGGAACTGGGTACTAAGCCAGTTCGATGAGAAATACAACCTGCTTATTTTGGGAGGAATGACCGGATCGGGCAAGACCCGGATACTGCACGAGCTGACACGGTGTGGCCAACAGGTTATCGATCTGGAGGACCTCGCCCAGCACCAGGGTTCTTCATATGGTACGATGAACAAGTTGGTACAACCTTCGCAGGAACAATTTGAGAATGACCTGGCCACGCAGCTGTACCAGGCGGATAAAGACCAACCCGTGTGGCTGGAGGACGAGAGTATTACTATTGGAAAACGTTTTATACCCAAAGGATTATGGAACCAGATGCGGGTAGCTCAGTTAATAAGCGTTAAACTGCCGCTGGATAGCCGGGTAGAATTTCTGGTAAACGAATATGGTACGCTGGATAAAGACTTTTTAATAGAATGCACGCAGCGCATCTGGAAACGTCTGGGCCCTGAACAGACAAAGGGTGCCATTTCAGCTATAGAGGAAGGTCGCATGGATGATTTTATTCGCGCTGTGCTGGTGTATTATGATAAAACTTACCTTACCGGTTTAAGCAAACGGTTGCCGGAAGGCGTTTGTGAGTTTGAGTGTACAAATAATGATGTCGTCCAAAATGCTGCGCGTCTGTTGGAACATCTTGCTAAAATGCCTGCCACATCCTCTATTCACGCATGAACAGGTTTATAAAGGCAATAAAGAATTTAGCCTTGCCCGAAATCGTGGCGTTGCTTCAAAAGGAACCCAAATGGCTTACGTGGACTGAACAGGATGGTAAAAACGGGCTTCATTATTTATGCGGGGCAGAGATCGCTAAACATCCGCAAAAAGCCGATACTAGTTTAGAAATTCTTAAACTGCTGCTGCAAAGCGGGATGGATATAAACGCTGTGCACCAGATATCTGATGGCGGTTGCAGCATTTTTCCGGCTACACCACTTTGGTACGCTTATACACGCGGCAGGAACGAAGTGCTTTATACTTACCTGCTCAAAAGCGGTGCTGATCCTGAACATTGCATGTTTGCCATCGCATGGTACGACGACGCGGGAGCCGCACAGTTGTTTAAGCAATATGGCGCAAGGATCGACAGTCCTCTGGATCCGCAGAGTCCGTTGCTAGCCTCCTATCAGTGGAGAAAATTTAACGTAGCAGAGTGGTTTCTTCAAAATGGAGCAAACGTTGATTTTGCCGATGAGAAAGGTAATACGGCATTATGGTATGCCGTAAAGAAAAAATATAAAGAAGAGCAGATCGGTGTGCTTCTCCGCTTCGGAGCCGACATCGGAAAGGAAAATACAGAAGGGATATCGCCCAAAAGACTGGCTGAAATGAATCACCAGAAAAAAATTTTGAGTCTTTTTGAAGCCACTCGCAAATGAATGTTATGATAGATGAAGAAATAAAACTTACACAATACTCCCACGGCGCCGGCTGCGGATGTAAAATTAGTCCGGCAGTTCTTGACAAAATGCTGCACAGCCCCGTTCAATATCAGCCCGATGCTCGTCTTTTAGTTGGTAATGATAAGCGTGACGATGCGGCTGTGTACGACCTGGGAAATGGTACCGCCTTAATTTCCACGACTGATTTTTTTATGCCGATTGTTGACGATGCCTACGATTTCGGTCGCGTCGCGTCGGCAAATGCCATAAGTGATGTATATGCTATGGGCGGTAAGCCTGTACTGGCGATTGCCATATTGGGATGGCCCATTGATAAATTGCCTCCGGAGGTAGCCCAGAGAGTACTGGAAGGCTCGCGTGCAGTTTGTGCACAGGCCGGTATAAGTCTGGCAGGGGGACACAGTATTGATTGTCCCGAACCTGTTTTCGGTTTGGCAGTCAACGGGCTTGTCGATATAAAAAACCTGAAACAAAATTCAACGGCAACAGCGGGTTCGAGGTTATATCTTACCAAGGCACTGGGGGTGGGCATACTCACTACAGCCCAAAAGAAAGGTTTGCTACTGCCGGAGCATGCTTCAATAGCTTTTGAGAGCATGGTGAAACTGAACAGCATTGGCCAGCAGCTGGGCGAGTTGGACTTTGTGACGGCTATGACGGATGTCACTGGTTTCGGTTTGCTTGGCCATTTATCAGAAATGTGCCAGGGCAGCTCGTTGGATGCGGTAATTGAATTTGATAAAGTACCGAAAATTGACGTGATTGACACCTACCTTCAACAAAATTGTATTCCGGGCGGTACTAACCGTAACTGGGCAAGTTATGGGCATAAAATCGCAGCAATACCGGATCTTCAAAAATACATCCTCGCTGATCCGCAAACCAGCGGCGGCCTGCTTGTTGCCGTTGCGCCTGGGCACGAAAATGAATTTGAAGCTATTTTAAGGCAGAACGGTATTCCCGAAAAAAATATAATCTCCTTTGGTTGGCTGCAGAAAAAAAGCGGAAATAATCATTTAATAAACGTGGGATAAAAAAAACAGCAGGGGTACTATGAACTCACAATAAACTGACCCCTGCCGCCCCTTATCAATGATCGGTGATCATTAGCGTTCAACCTATGACAATAGTAATAGGATAACGCGCGAACATGGCGTTTAGTTGCCTGAAAAAGAGTTTTTTTCATCTTTTTTTCTGGTGTGGAGAAAAACAAAACAAGGGATGAAAAATCATACCCCTGTTTTGCCTAACAAAGATGATGGAAACGCTGTATTAATCACTGTCTTTGTGATACGCCTTGAACTCCGACCACACACATCCCGCTATATTCGACTTCATTTTGTAATAAAGCGCGCTGTTGGACGATTTACTGATAACGATACTGCCATTATTGAGACTCGCTTTTTTAAGATCGGCTGCCGTTATATCTTTGGTTAATTTATTCAACTGCATATTCAACAGTGCCGTATAATTTGTAGTGCCGTTGATGTCAATATTATTTTCTGAAACCTTCACGGTAGCATGGTCCGAAAGTTCAAATTGGATGGGTACCAACTTAGAACTGTCTTTTTTAAATGTTCCGCTTAATTTCAGAGGAGGGATTGTGTCTGTGGATTCCAGAAAAGCGCTGATGACAATCTTCGTGTAAACCCCGGTGTCAAGCGTGACATATGTTTGCAATGGCGTGAGCGCAAAAAGATCTACGTTGGTGAGGTTTTGGGATAGGATATTAATAGATACTCCACTTCTTTTAGCTTCAAAGGCAAATCTGCCTATGTTTGCTTTTCCTGCCGTCCATGTCAGTCCCGGAATAGAAGCGGTGTCTGATGTGGCGGCAAGGCTGGCTGTACTGTTCGTGGCTTGTAATTGGAATGACAATTTCGAATTTGCTGAGGCGACAGGGGGGCTGCTGTTTTTTTTGCATGCCGATAGCGCGTTTATGGCAAGCAGAACCGCAGCCATAACGCTTAAGCTAAACGTTTTCATGACTTTATAATTTAGTGTTTTTAAATAGGGATATCTTATGCAATACAATTTAGTGATAGGAAAGTTTTTATCTTTATAAATTATTTAAGTAAAGTAAGATTTACAATATTATCGTAAAGGGATATTGTGATGGGCCCATCAAAAGGCATTTTTACTTCGGATAAAACCTGAATCAGATTGACTGCAAGTAGGATAGAATATTTTTTTTCTGGAAAATATGCATATAAACAGGCTTATTTAGTTAAAATTGCACCAAATTTTATATGGCCGGCAAATACTTATCCGTTTCTAAAACAGTGCTTCTTGGTATTATAGCGATAACAGCGTTGAGCAGGAACGTTTTGGCACAGTCAAAAAAGAAACACCATTTAGCCAAGGCCACAACCACCAGGACTGCGCCGCTCTTTAAGTTCAGTACCATTATCATCGATCCGGGTCACGGAGGTAAGGACCCCGGCGCACACGGCGAATATTCGAAGGAAAAAAATATCGCACTGGCCATAGGCAAAAAACTGCGCAGACTTCTTAATAAGCAAATGCCTGAAATACATACGGTGATGACACGCAGTACCGATGAATTTATAGAGCTGCACCGCCGGGATGAAATAGCCAGCGCGAATAAGGGCAATCTGTTTATTTCGATCCATTGTAATTCGTCGCCGCAGCGGGTGAGCGACGAACGCGGCGTACTTTTGCTGGTCTATGGTTACCACCGTAAGGACGAACAGATGGAGGCCCTGCGCGAGAACTCTTCCATATTTATCGAGAAGGATTATAAGACGCAATACAGTGGTTACGGGCAAAATGACGCCGTTAACACCATTGTGCTAAGCAATTTTCAGCAAAAATACCGTATTGAATGTATCCGTTTTGCCGGTCTTGTTAATTATGAACTTAAAGAGGTAGACGGCCGCCATAGCCGCGGTGTAAAGGAGCAGGGTGTTCTCGTGTTACAACAAAGTGCCATGCCTGCGGTACTGGTCGAAACTGGCTTTATCAATAATCCCAAAGACGAAGCTTACCTCAATTCCAACGAAGGGCAATCGGCTATAGTACAATCCATCATCAGGGCCGTAAAAAAGTACAAAGAAACCTTTGACCTGCAGGATTAAGTCGATGCCCGCAGCCATGGTTTTATTGCTTCAGGCCCATGCCTGGCCGAGGCAAACAACAGTTAAAAGACCGGCCTTTTTATATCCAAATCCCTGATGCTAAAGGCATCCTTTAACTCTGCATTCACTTTCTGCAATTCTGTACTGTTATTTGTCCGCGTATACGCCAGTTGTAAACCCGTAAGCGACCAGCCGTTTTTGGGATTGTTCACCAGGTCCTGTTTCAGCACGGCTATTGCCTGGTCATATTTGCCAGATACTATCAGCACATTTCCCAGATATTGCCTGGTCGGAATTGGCCAGTCTCTGGGTTCGTTATATACCAAATGATCTTCGGCCTTTACAGCCTTCTGCAAGTAATCAATTGCAGCAGCGTAGTCTTTCTTTTGCTCAGCAATAAGGCCCTGTAATACCAGTTTTGCTACCATACAGGATTCATAAGCCGAACTGAAAATCTCGGCTTCCTTTAAAGATTTATCCAGCATTCGTTTGTCTAGCCGATCGAGTTCCGTTTTGGCCGATGCAGGGTTTCCTTGACGGATATAAGCAACACCTTTTGCGAAATACGTTAAAGAAGACGCATAGGCCAGGCTGTCTGCAATATTTGTCTTCAGGATCTGGTCCCATTTTCCAAATCGCAGGTAAGTCAGGATGGGCTGCATATAAACATATTGCACGAAGTTTGCCATGTCTCCTTTTAGCTTGAAATAATCGGCGGGTAAGGCTGTCTGAACTTCAATTGCTGCCTCAATAGCTGTTTTATAATTTCCGGCCATTTGCGCACAGTTGACCCTCATATGGGTGTTGTGAGCCTCGTAGAGCGGAAACTCGTTTACAACTGGTGCATATTGCTTCAAATAATCATGATAAGCTTTAACGGCTGCCACGTTATTAATGATTCCCTGCTGATAATTCCCGGTACGGATATAGATATGCGAAGGCATATGGGTAATATGTGACACTCCGGGCATCAGGGTATCGAGTATATGTGCACTTTTTAGCGCTAACTCTGGTGTCGCCGATGCTTCCATGGTATGAATATAGTAATGATTGGCGCCGGGATGTTTCGGCGATAAGCCGAGGGCCTGTTCAAATAACGCACGGATCTGAGATGTCCATGGTTTTGGGGTAAAATCATGCTCGTACAAGTCCCAGGGATGCAGCAGCAACAGGGCATCGCCATATAGTGTCACCACTTCAGCATTGGATCTATGTTTTTCATAAACCACTTTCATGGCCTGGGCGTATGCGGCTTTTAACCGAGTCACGTCGGTGGTTGTATCGGCGCTGTACCGCTGCTTTATGGCACTAATGAGATCTTTCTCCAGGTCGGTACATTGATCCGAAAGCTGAAGGCTTTTCATTGCAGCCTGGTAAGCGTCGGATGGGGGACGGTAACCAGTGGGATAATTAATGTTTGGTCCCAAAGCCAGTGCTTTGCCATACCAGGCCATGGCGCAATTAGGGCCAAGACGGGTAGCTTTGGTGAATGAGGCAATGGACTCTATATCGTGGAATGCATAGTACATGCTGATGCCTTGGTTAAAATAGAACTGAACACTGTCTGAGGCATTGGATATTTTCCATTTATAATTGCCCCAGCCCTTCAAGGCGGGTATACTCATTTCCGAGTCGGCCTTGCTAAAAACTGCCACGCACAGCGCCGCGCGCGTATTGAAACCTTTTAAGTACACCCGCGACTTCGAAGTTGCTTTTTTTGCTGAGTAGTAATAAAAGGACTGGATCAATATAATGCCCGCGATCAATGTTATAGCCAGCAAGGCAGTATTCCTAAATCTCATAAGGCTGGTTTAAATTGTTAATGGTTATCTATCAGTAATTTATGAATATTATTGAAATAAAAACCATTGCAGAGAAAAGCCTATTTGCCAGTTTACTTTAAAAACGAGCCGATAATACCGGCAACTTCCGCCGCGGCAGGGTCTTTGAAAAAGTCAACATGTCTGCAATTGACAATCTTAACAAATACATTCCCGCTGATATGTTTGCCCCACAATTTTTGAAAGATGGAATTACGGTATACCTGAGCTTTTTTATACTCGGACGGGTGCCCATCGGGACTGGTTTCATAAATCAGCACCATGTCGCCCTTGTATTTACCGTTGGGCTCGTACTTTTCATGCAATGCCAATACTTTAGTTTGCGTTTCAACGTCCACTTTAACGTCCTGTCCTTCCTTTTCTCCCTTTATAGCCATTTTTAAAATATGAGGAATGCGGGTATGCAGGTATTTGAATTTATAATCCAGATTGATATTATTGAAAAGCCTGATCTCATCAAGCATCCTGCGGTTGAGAAGTACACCTTTTGAAGGAAACGCCGGGAAAAAACTAATTGCCGCTAGTAATCCAATTTCGTCTTTTGCTTGCTGTAACTGCACCGCAACCTCTAATATCGTGCGCGCACCCATGCTATAGCCCATCAAGCCGTAAGGGCCTTTTGGGTAAAGCTGTTTTATATAGGGGATAATATATGCAACATACTCCTGCAGGGAATTGAAAGGGAAATGTTCAGAGTCTTCTGCATAAATTATGCCGTATAACGGGTTTTTACTCTTAAAGCTTTTGATGAAATCATTGAAAATCGCCGGATAGCTGCTCCAGGGCGGGAAGATAAATATCGGCATCCCAATGCCTTCCCGTAACAGAAAAACCGGACTCACATCATCGGACGTATGGGATTCAATCTTTTCTGCCAGCTGTCGGATAGTAGGCAACTGGTATAGGCTTGCTACCGTTAAGCCAGCCCTGATTTTGGCGTTTATTTTGTTAATGGCCCTGATGGCAACCATGGAGCTGCCCCCCAGATCAAAGAAATTATCGTCAATACCAACATGTTCAATGTTTAGAATGTCCTGATAAACCTCTGCCAGGATTTTCTGTATCTCTGTCTCAGTCATCGTGAAGTTCTCCCGCTTTGGATCTGACAATAATCACCAAGTCAAGCCTTGTGGCCCGGAAATCCTTATGAAGAATTTGCTTAGTCTCCCAAGGATATCGAAAGTTGTGTTTTTGTAATAAGGCAGTTTTTTGCATATAGATCCCCCCAAATGCTATCGCTAAAATATTAAAAAATCCTTTGTTATTGCGGGGTATCTAGAATACTAATATACGCAAAGTGCCATGCGAATGTTTAGGAAATTAGAACTTAATAGGAATAAATCCGACGGGGGCGTAACTTTAAATGGAATGGCATAACATATTAGAACTGCAACTGTTATATTTATGTATTTAAACGTGTAATTTTCAGTTTATGAAAGCATCCGGTAATTTCTCGCGCCGTGATTTTATACGGACCAGCGCCATCGGTGCAGGCACGCTGGCTTTAGGCAACCGGCTCACGTTGTTGGGCGAAAAACCTGCAAAAAAACTTGGGATAGCACTCGTTGGTCTGGGTTATTACAGTTATGGCCAGTTGGGACCCGCTTTGCAGCATACGAACAACTGCCGCCTGGCGGGCATAGTAACCGGCCATCCCGAAAAGGCCGCTGCCTGGTCAAAGAAATATGGTATTGCCGAAAAAAATATCTATAACTATCAGACTTTTGATCAGGTAGCACATAACCCGGATATCGACATTATTTATGTGGTCCTGCCGGTATCCATGCACAAGGAATATACCATTAGAGCGGCACAGGCCGGCAAGCACGTGATATGCGAAAAGCCGATGGCGCTTAACGCCGCAGAGTGCCAGGATATGATTGCAGCCTGCAAAAAGGCAAACCGTCTGCTTTCGATCGGCTATCGCCTGCATTTTGAACCGCACACGCTCGAGATCATTCGGCTGGGCCAGAAAAAGGTATATGGCAAAATTAAATCCATCGATACAGGCAACGGCTTTACGTATCGGGGCGACCCGAACGCCTGGCGCCTGAAAAAAGCGATGGCAGGCGGCGGCGGATTGATGGACATGGGTATTTATTCAATACAGGGCGCAAGGTACACTCTGGGCCAGGAGCCCGTTGCGGTAACAGCAACTCAGGAAAAAACACGGCCGGAGCTTTTCAAAGAAGTGGACGAAACAGTGTTCTGGGAGCTGGAATTTCCGGGAGGTTTTAAGACCAAAGGCAAATCGAGTTATAATCACGATTGGAGTTACCTTCATGTAGAGGCCGAGAAAGGCAAATTCGGACTGGAACCGGCTTTTGGTTATGACGGACTGGATGGGTATACCCCCCAGGGGCCTATGAATATACCCAATATTATTCAGCAGGCTGCGCAGATGGATGATTTTGCCAGCTGCGTAATGCAGAACGCACAATCGCGCGTACCGGGTGAGGAAGGTTTGAAGGATATGAAGGTGGTCGACGCAATCTACCGCAGTCTGGATTCAGGTAAAAAAGAAAGGATAGTTTAGGATGAGTTACCAAACAAAAACGGGCAGCATATGGCCCAACCTGGCTTTTGAAAATTGGAAGGACACGTTGGCTACTGTGCATATGTGGACGCAAATGGTAGGCAAGATAAGGCTGAGAAATATGCCCTGGCTTAACCATTCCTGGCATGTTACCCTGTATGTGAGCGCTACTGGCCTTAGCACGGGGACTATGCCTTATAAAGATGGCGTCTTCCAGATAGATTTTGATTTTATACACCATGTGCTGCACATTACGACCAGCAGGGGCAGTGTTGCAAGAGTTGAACTTTATCCGCGCAGTGTAGCTGATTTTTATCGGGAGCTATTCGAAAAATTGGGAAGTGTAGAAATTGAAGCCACTATTTATGCGGCGCCCAACGAAATTGAACCTGCGATACCATTTGAAAAGGACGAAACACACTGTGCCTACGATGGAGAAAGGATGCATGATTTTTATCTTGCACTGGTGAAGATACACAATGTTTTTACACGGTTCAGAGCCGGATTTACCGGGAAATGCAGTCCGAGTCATTTTTTCTGGGGTGCCTTTGACCTGGCCGTCACCCGGTTTTCGGGCAGACCTGCCCCTGTCCATCCCGGAGGCGCGCCCAATATGCCGGCAGTTATAATGCAGGAGGCGTATTCGCATGAGGTAAGCTCGTGTGGTTTTTGGCCGGGGAATGAACAGTTTCCCCACCCGGTATTTTATTCCTATTGTTATCCCACACCTGCAGAATTTGCCGGACAATCTGTTAATCCTCCCGAAGCATTTTACAGCGCTGAGATGGGTGAATTCCTGCTACTATACGAAGTGGTGCAGAGGTCGGATGATCCGGAAGGGGTGTTGATGCAATTTCTTAATTCGACTTATGAAGCTGCGGCCAATACGGGCTATTGGGACAGGGCATCACTGGAATGCGATCTTACCTGTTTTGAAAAGTGAGTAATGAAGAACTATATAGTTATATTTGAATGATGAAGTTCATGGCTTCTATATTGGTTATTTATTTCGGACTGCTGATATTGCAGCCCTTTGCACGCGTATATGCTCTAGGAGAAAAGCCGGTTAAAAATTGTACAGGCGCTAAATGCTGTAGTGATAGTCATCGTAAAACAGCGCCGTGTCATGAAGCTTCAAAATGTAATACCGACTTGTGTAACCCCTTTGTACCCTGTGCAACGTCAATAGTTTACCGTACCCAGCAGCCAAATTTTGAAATTCCCATGTTGGAAATATCAAAAATCAATAGACCAACAATTAATGAGCATTTAACGTCTGACTATTTAGCTGATTGCTGGCGACCGCCTGCGCCCCACCTCGGGTATTCGTAAATCACGCTGAAACGATCGGAGAGAAATCGATCATATTTAAAATTTATCAAAATGAAAAAAATGAGTTTAGGCATGGCGGCTTTATTATTGGCCGGTGCTACTGTATTTGCAAATGGGAGGGTAACTAACCTTCCAGTCGTTAATAACAGCAAACACGAATGCCAGGGAAGATGTCAGAAAGCTTCAAAAACAGGCTCCTGCAAAAGCGCAGACGCATGTTCTGATATGAAAACCTGCGGAGGCTCATGTTCATAGATCAAGCCGGATATAATGAAAAGGCTCCCGGACAATAAATCCGGGAGCCTTTCATGTGGATAATATCTAGGGATGTTTTCGGAATTGTTTGTTTCCAGCTATGCTGATCTGATCTTTTACTGCCACATACGGTTTCCCAATGTATTTTTCGGTCTATCGTTTAATAAAAAGCTACTTATTTTTTGCCTTAAATGTTTCTTTGGTCATGCCGCAATCCAGCATTTTTTTGCCCAAATACGGGTTTTTGATGGTGGCGGACTCGCTGATCCATGATTTCTTTTCCATTGGGCAATACTGCTTAAATAGCACCGCATCATTTACCGGGAACGCTTTCAATACGGCATATATGTTTCCCGATAAACTGCCGAAATGCTCACGCTGATGGTCAATAGCGGTTGATTCGCCGATATGTTCACCATCAAAGCGAAGTTTTTCGGCGTATTTATTCCATGCAGTTTTTTGATTCGAATCCATTTGACCTACATCGACCACTTTTAGTGCCGCGATAAACTTTTTGGCCTCATCATTGGCAGCCTTACTGTTATCGGCGGCAAGTGCGTTTTTAATGCCGAGATAGCTTTTCAAAACATTATTTACAGCCGTGTTCACATCAGCGGGGCTGGCATGAGTGAAACTGAAGGTGCCGGCCAAAACAAGTGCCAGGAAATATTTAATAGTTTTCATGATCGATTTATTTATGTAAAGATAGATGCAAAGTGGTGAAATTTTTACATTTTACAATGAAAGCTACTACTACCGCGCTAAAATAAATCTGTTATTTTTGCGCCTATGCAAACAAATGGCAAGTCATTGAAAAAAAATTTTGACAGTATCATATTCGACCTTGATGGTACACTTTGGGACTCTACCGGAAATGTGGCACTTGCCTGGGAAGAAGCCCGTAAGCAAGTAGATTATGTGACCGAGGCGATCACCGTGGAGCGGGTGAAGTCGATCACAGGTATGGCTTATGATGTGATATTTGAAGTTTTGCTGCCGGATCTGGATATAGATAAACGCAATTATTTTAAAGCAGTATGCGCACAAAGCGAGATCGATACGCTGTATGCTAGGGGCGGTCAGATGTATCCGGGTCTGGATGAGACCATCAAATATCTTGCAGGTCGATATAAACTATATATTGTTAGCAATTGCCAGAGCGGCTATATTGAAACTTTTTTAAATCATTGCCCGGTTGCCGAGTATTTTTCGGGACATCAATGCTTCGGTACCAAGGGTCAGCCCAAGGCGGAAAATATCATGGATGTCGTAAGAGATTATGGGTTGCAGGCCCCTGTATATGTAGGCGATACCAAAGGCGATCATGATTCGGCTACCAAGGCCGGCGTGCCCTTTATTTTTGCCGATTATGGTTTTGGAAAAGTAGAGGGGGGGCAGGTAGCAACGATCAGCGCACTGAAAGATTTGGCAGAAATTATGTAATAGGGCCTATTTTTCAGAGATAACCGCACATGCCCGGTTGTACCGGCCATTTTCTAAAATATTGAGCATGAAAAGGGCAACATTACGCCTGCTGATGGTGAGTGAAGGCCTTGGCGTGTTATTCAGCGTTACCGTTATGTGCTTTTCTTTTTCGGAATTGGTAAGGCCAACTGGCCGCACAATAGTATAATTGAGGCTTGACTTTTTTAGAAGCTCTTCCTGGCGTTCGTGGTCCCGGTAAGGATATCGGATATTGCTGTTATCAATGAGCCATCTGAACCACAGGGGAATATCCCGCCTGGTTTCGGCCACGCCCCAGGCTGTGGTGATTATGATGCGACAAGCTGGCTGCTCTTTGATCACTTCCAATATATTCTGCATGGACTGGGACAGAAAGTCCCTGGAGGTACGCAATTTGGCCCATGGAAAATCAGAAATGCGTGAAATATTAAGCGTGCTTAATACAGCGTCACAGCCGCGCATGGCCTCTGCAAGGGTGAATTTGTTCAAAGGCGTTCCCTCAAATACCTCTACCAATTGCTGATGAACGGTCAGGCTGCTTTTATGCCCTACCAATACATGCACAGAATGCCCCCGTTTCAAGGCCTCGCTCAATAAAATTCTTCCAGTACGGCCCGTAGATCCTAAAATGAGGATGCGCATTTTATCCCTCTTGTGATGGTGATAGCTAAATATAAAAGATAAAAAATAAGAGCCAGCATTTTTAAAGTAACGATATTATGGTAATTGCACGATTGGCATTAGCGCAGGCACACTTTTGCCCTCTTTATCAAAATTCTCCATCATCAATACCGCTGAGCCGATAAGTTCGGCGTCAAAACCGAGGTTTGATACCAACAGCTGCGTACTCTCTGCCAGTCGTGGTATACAATATTTGTGCAGCGCCTGTTGTATGGGGGCCTGCAATATTTTTCCGGCACGGGCACCACGTCCGCTTAGTACGATAGTTTGCGGGTTCATGATGTGAATAAGGATCGCCAGGGCCTTGCCAATTTTGTAGGCTGCATCTGATAGCAATTCAATAGCAAACTGGTCGCCGTTGCCTGCCGCTTCTATAATTTCATCGCCTAAAGCCTTTGACGGCGTGCTGTCGGCAATCTGCAGACTCGTAACACGGCCTTCTTTTGCCCCCTCTATCGCTTTTTTGGTAACCACCAGCATGGAAGCCACAGTTTCCAGACAGCCGCGCTTGCCACATGCACACAGCGTTTCATCGTCTGACAAGGGAATATGACTCAGCTCGCCCGCAAAACCATTGTGTCCCCTGAAGAGCTCGCCATTGACGATCATCCCCAGCCCGATGCCCCATCCAAGATTGATTACCATCACATTCTGCTGCGATTTGGCAATGCCGAAGCGTTGTTCGGCCAGTGCAATGAGGCTGGAATCGTTATCAAGATAAACAGGCAACCCGGTTTGCTCACGCAGATATTGGGTGAGGCTGCCGCCTGCGTTCAGATACGTATAGTTGATACCTTGCCGAACGTTAATAAAGCCCGGCATACCAATACCAATACCGGCAATATTGTCTTTCGGTATTTTTGTCTTAATGATATAGTTGTTTATGTTTTTCACAAGTATGCCCAGTGCGTCATCGTTGCCAAGCAATTTCAACTCCAGCGTTAAAGTATCAGCAACGGGCCTGTTTAAAAGATCAAGTAGCTGGATGCGTGTTGAAAGCTGGTCCATAGCCACTGCCAGGATATACATAGCATCCGGCTTGATGGCATATAACAAGGGACGGCGACCGCCGCTGGACGGAGCATAGCCTTGTTCAACGACAAAGCCCTCCTGCATCAGATCGTTAACCGCTTTGGTAATTGATGGAATACTTTTCTCAAAAAGCTCGCTTAGTTCGGCGCAAGAAAGTGCCTTGTCAAAATAGAGTTGTTTAACGATCAGGTTTTTTAACTGAGCGCTCTTGATGGACTTTGGTTTTATTTCCATTAAATAACTTAGGTTTGGTGCGGTTTCGGTTTAGAAAGCTTCAAAACTTCTTAAAATATTTATAAAAGTAGGTAATAAAAGAATAACCCGCAAGTGATTAAGCCACCCGCAGTATAAATAATTGAAAAAACTGTCAGAAATTTATTGGAAAGCCATTACTTTCTCAGCAATTTAAATGCATGTCCTTCCCATTGATTGGCAATAAAACCGGGAATGCACCACAACATACACAAAGGTTCAATAGCCCTGGCCGCTTCTTCAGTGCCCATATCGGCGGTATCAAAGCCAAAAAGGGTATTTATGCCCGCTACATCGGCTTTGGCCTGCTCATCATTGCCACAGATAAACATGGTCGGTTTAACCCCATTAAAATCAGGGTTGATCATCAGCGGAGCACCGACGCTATTATAAGCCTTTACAAAGTTGGCCTCAGGATAAGCATATTGTAACTGCTCCATCAAGGAGTGATTGATGGATGTGAAAAATTTTAGAACGCCGTGATCAGGCGGTGCCGCTTCGATGGGATTGGTCGTATCAATAATGGTTTTTCCATTAAGATTAACTTTCCCGGCTACTTCCAGTACTTTAAGTGCTGCGTCGCCTCTAACGGCTAAAACAAGCAGATCGCCGTATTGTGCCGCATCTGTAAACGAGCCAACAGTGGCATCGGCACTTTGCTTTGATTTCCAATCACCAAGTTTTTCGGGATGTCCTGTTCCCAGGCAAACCGTGTACCCGTTTTTTAAAAATCCGGCGGCCAGCGTGGTTGCCACCACACCCGAACCCAATATGCCAACCTTCTTCATTCTGATCAATACTTCAATGTGAAGGTAGAAGCGTCCCGGCTCGCATTTGTTTTATTTTTTTAAAAAAGAGAAAGCATTTCCACACCGCTAATATTTCCAAAACCCTTCCCGTTCAACGCCCTTGTTGATGATCCTATAGACCCGTTCGTCTTCATCACGTGCTTTTTCATATGCATTGTATTCTGATCCGGTATAGTCGGGCGGCAGATCTCTGGCTTTTCTGTCCATCAGGATCATGTTCACATTTTCCGAAGGTTTTCGGATCACACGTACATCCTTTGAGTATTTGCTGAAAGTGAAAATAAGCGTGTCGCCCTTTTTGGTATTGATATAGAAAAAACCTTGTTTATCCGAGCTTGCCTTCTCGCCCGTATTTTTGTTGGCTATGCTTACGCCTTCGAGTACTTCCATGTTCTGACCTAAAATCCTGCCTTTGGTCAACATAATTTGAGCAATTGATTGTTTTGTTGAAAACAGCAGCAGAATAAAACTTAATAAGATTGGCGCTTTGTAACTGGTTATCATTTGAATTAGGAGATGCTTAATGGCTTTTGCTGATTTAGGTTTGGCTAAAAATAAACTTCTGTTGATACAAATGCAAGTGCCCGATGAGCACTTGTCTCCAGGCGGGGGCATTCCCCTATTGCTCCACCTCGAATTCCTTCTTTAATTTAATATCTTCGGAAGAATTGCCTATCATCACCTGAAATATGCCGGGTTCGACGGTCCAGTTCATGTTTTTATCTAGTATAGCCAGGTCGTCAGGGTGCAGGGTGAATTCTACCGTTTTCTTTTCACCGGGGTTCAGGCTTACGCGTTCAAAACCCCGCAGATCATATTCGTAAACCGTTACGCTGCTTATTTCCTGTTTCAAATATAATTGCACTACCTGGTCGCCTTTTACTTTGCCCGTATTGGCAACATCCACGGTGACTTTGATATCGGCTTGCTGACGTCCTTTTTCGGGAGATATCCTTAGATTACTGAAATCAAAAGTAGAATAACTCAACCCATAGCCAAATGGATACAGCGGACCGTTCACGCTGGTTTTGCCCCAGCTGTTAGCGCCGCCCTGTCCGGCTTGCGAGCCTGGTTTGAAGGGGAAATTAAACTCGATCTGCCCGGTCGTTTTTGGGAAAGTTATTGAAAGTTTTCCGCCTGGATTATTGTCGCCGAACAAGGTCTCGGCTATCACTTTACCGCTCTCCGGTCCCGGGAACCATGCTTCCAGTATGGCAGGTACATATTTATTTTCCCAGTTAATGGTGAGCGGCTGCCCGTTGATCATTACCATAACCATCGGTTTTCCTGTCGCCTGCAATGCCTGTATCAGTTTTAACTGGTGGCCCGGCAAATTTAGGCCGGTACGTGACAAACTTTCGCCCACACGGTCGACATCTTCACCCACAACAGCGATAACGATATCGGATTGCCTGGCCTGGTTGACAGCCGAATCGATGCCGGCCTGTTCCTGGGGCGTAAGCGGCGTTTCTATAATTTCACTTTCGGGCCAACTGGGGTCAACAACATCGCAGCCTTTTATATATCCTACTTTTGCACTGCTGCCCATATAGTTTTTAATACCATCCAAAACACTGGTCACCGGATTATGAGAGGGGCCATAGCGACTGATAGCATAGTTGGTCTCGGCCGCCAGCGGCCCGGTCACCAGTATTTTTTTGATTGTTGATTTATTTAACGGCAACAGGTTGCCAGCGTTTTTTAATAAAACCATGCTCTCGCGGTTCATTTGCAGACCCATAGCCTGCGCCTGCGGAGTATGTACAATCTTGTCGGCCGCTTGGGTGTCTTTTACATAAGGTTCATCAAACAGGCCCAGTTCAAACTTTACACGTAAAACATCCGCAACCCGTGAGTCCAACGTTTTTATAGAAACTTTACCTTCACTCACCAGTGCGCGCAAGGGTAAAATATACGTTTGTGGCATGGTGAAGTTTGTGCGTACGTTCAATCCCGCTTCAATAGCCTGACGTACGGCTTCCTTAATGTCACCGGCAACGTGGTGTTTGGAATAAAGGTATTCTACCGCCTCACTGTCAGATACCACATAGCCGTTAAATCCGAATTTCTGCCGCAGCAATTCTGTCAGAAAGTAATAGCTTCCCGTAATCGGCTCGCCGTTCCAGTCGTTATAGCTGCTCATCACACCCATGGCATGCCCTTCCTGTATCACGCGGCGGAAAGGATAAAGATAGAGCTGGTACAATTCACGCGGCGCCACGTGCGGATCGGTACGTGCGGCGCCGTCTCTGCCACCCTTTGGCACACTATAGACCGCGAAATGTTTTAGCGTTGAGGCCACCCCCTGTTCCTGTATGCCAAGAGTCATTTGTTTGCCCAGTTCGGCTATCAGGAATGGGTCTTCGCCATAGCACTCCACTACGCGACCCCAGCGCTGGTCGCGGGCCGGGTCAAGGATGGGAGCGTATACATTGGTATATCCTAATGCCTTTGCTTCGCGGCCGACGGTTTGGCCGGCCTGGCGCACCAAATTCTTATCCCAGGTGCAGCCAATGCCGATAGGGGCTGGCAGGGATGTGGCGCGGTCGTGATTAAGGCCATGGATACCCTCGTTGGTAAAATCAACAGGGATCCCCATGCGGGTTTCTTCAACAAACCACTTTTGTATCGTGTTAATAGCTGCTGCGTGCCTGCTGTATGGGTAGGAGTACTTTGTAGGTGCGGCGTCCGTATGAGAGGTCAGATTATTGAGTTCCTCATCGATATTGGCAATCCCGTCTTTCCAAATCTCGCTCTTCCAGGATTCGGTTGGCATTTCTTCTTTTAAAACCCTTTTATAGCCATATAATGTGGCCAGCTGACAAGTCTTTTCTTCAACGGTCATTTGGCTCAGCAGATCATCTATGCGTCTTGGAATAGGTTGCGAGGGATCTTCAAACACATCCATCTTGCCGTTTTTATTAAAGTCGATCCAGCCCTTATGGTAGATACTGTTTTGCTGGGCGAAAGTGTTTGCATTGAGTGCCAATAGTAATGGCAGCACCAGTTTTTTCATGTAGGACTTGAGGTTTAGGTTCAAAGATATAAACTGTGAAGGAGATACTTTGCGCCATGGGCCTTAAATTATTGGGAAATGTTCAGGAAACGAATAGCATAAATGCACGGTATGTTTTAGAAACAGATTTTTAACATTGGCTGAACCGATTAATTAAATAGTTGATTAAGTTTGCAACGATCTCGGTCAGGTGAGATCAAACACTTTGAGCGCTCATTCGTTTTTAATAACGTCATGTATAAACTTCTACTATTGCTTTTTTTGGTTTCGCTGGGCCACATCGTTTCGGCATCTCCGGTGCCCGAATCCGACCGTATACTTGGTAAATGGATATCATCTGATCAAAAACTCATCGTATTGGTTTATAAAGAGAAGGACCATTATAAAGCAAAAATCGTTTGGTTTAATGATGATCCCGGCAAGGCCATGGACGAATGGCGTGATAAGCACAACCCCGACCCTTCACTGCGGGACAGAAAAATAGTGGGACTTGAAATTTTGAGCGGCCTGAAGTACGATGAGAAAAGCGGTACCTGGGAAGATGGTATGATCTATGATGCCCAACATGGACGTCAATGGAATGCTGCTGGCTATATCGATAAAGACGGGATCCTCAAAGTAAAAGGCTATTGGCACTTCAAGATCATTGGCCGTACGATGAGCTTCCGCCGAACTACATAAAAATAAAAGCGTCCCGGTTTTCCGGAACGCTTACCAATAGTTTAATCAGGATATAATTCTTTAGTTAGTTTTATCGAACTCGCCAGATGCTTTGAAAGCAACTTCGTCACTCAGCATTGGTGAACCAAATTTGCTTCCAAATTTGAAATCCGAACGATTAATTGCGCCGGAAACGGTAAAACCTGCATCAGGCGCCTTACTCATCGGATTGGTAACGGTGCCGCGATATACCAGATCAAGAACAACTTCTTTAGTAACACCATTCAAAGTTAAATTTCCAGTCAGTTTATAATGATTAGCTGAGGCTGCTTTTATACCGGTGCTGGTAAAATTAAGAGTTGGATATTTAGCAGCATCAAAAAAGTCAGGGCTCTTTAAGTGGCCGTCGCGTTGATCGACTCCCGTATTTACCGAAGCCGTTTGCGCAACAAATTCAACCTTAGCATCACTGAAATCAGGTTTTGATGAAGTGATCGTAGCGTCAAAATCTTTAAATCCACCGTCAACGTCGGAAACTGCCAGGTGGGTAATAGTAAATGTAAAATGCGAATGTGCTTTGTTTACTTTCCAGGTTTGCGCAAATGCTGTAGTGTTCAGTAAAGCCACAGCAGCCAATAGAATGATTTTTTTCATTAATTTATTTTTTTTAGATTGTTTTAACGATACAAAGATACAATGTATGTGTTTAAACATCAATTGGTAAAAGTCTGCGAAATGTAATATTAGCTAAACCGCTGACAGGTTGATATTTTCATTAAAATTGGGAAATCATTTGTCTTAAAATGGTGTTAATATTAGAAATCTGAAGCATGGAAAAACGGCACCTGCAGATACGCGACGAACAGAGACTAAACTGGGACAGGTTTTCTCCGGGATGGGAAAAATGGGACACGCTGATTATGAATTTGAATACGCCGATAAATCAGGTGATGATCGAACGACTGCAGATTAGTGAATATGATCACATTTTGGATATTGCCGCAGGAAGCGGCGAACCCGGGCTAACGATAGCCGAATTAGCCAAAAAGGGGAAGGTAACAGGTGCTGACCTTTCCGAAAAGATGCTGCAGATCGCCCAGTCGAAAGCCCGTAAAAAAGGTCTCCGGAACTACGATATACTAGTTGCAGATGCAAGTGAATTGCCGTTCGCCGATAATTCGTTCGACAAAATTAGCTGCCGCATGGGGTTTATGTTTTTTCCGGATATGCAATTGGCCTCAGATGAAATGCACCGGGTGTTAAAGCCTGGGGGACGCATTGTGGCCTCGGTTTGGGCTGCTGCCGAACAGAATTTCTGGGCAACCGGAATGATGGACGTGATCAAAAAACATGTCGATGTGCCCGTCCAGTCGCCAGGCGCACCAGGTCTTTTCCGCTGTGCCAGACCGGGATTCATGGCCGAAATATTTTCACGCTCCGGTTTTATAAATATAGCCGACCAGGGGGTACAGGGAGAGGCCGATTTTGTGGACGCTGATACTTATTGGCAATCTATGCTGGACGTGTCGGCCCCCGTTATGTCTGTCATGCAGAGCGTTGATGATGCTACCCGGGAGGCTATTAAGCAGGATGCATACAAACTGATCAGCGAGCATGGCACCGATAACCATCCTTGGCTGGAGTTTGGGGCGATTGTAGTTCACGGCAGAAAGTGATTATTTGGCATTATTTACCTCTATCCAATACCCATCCGGATCCTGGAAATAGATTTGCACGACGCCGTCGGCCCTCAATTGTGTTTTTTTATAATGCCCATTCCAGTCGCCATATTTTATACTGAAATTATCCAAATGCTTCATGAAATCATCGAGCGAAACGACACTAAAACACAGGTGATTATTAATATCGTGTGCAATAGTGGGGCAATCGGCCTGGATAACATGTAACTGGGTGCCAGGACCTATGCTGTACCATTGGTGAACCTGGTCATGAAACGGGTTAGGTATTTTGGTTAATTCCATCACGTCGCTGTAAAAATCTACACTTCGTTTCAGATCGTGTGCGCATATAGCCACATGATTGGCGATTGGTTTATTGTACTGACCGGAACAAATTATTGGGAACGTTACTGCGATCAGCAGTGCGATTATTTTCATGGAGATGGTGTTTTTTGAACATACAAGATACAAAAAACAGAAGCGGAATACTAAAATGCAGGTAGAAAAAAGGTGTAATTCAATTTACTGTCATAGCAGGCTACCACGCCGGCAGCTTCCAGTTCAGTTTCAGGTAAAGGGATATTCTGTGCATTCCAGTCTTCGATGTCGATGATGCCTGGTCGCGTCTGATAATGATTATCACTTATGGGGCATTTTACCACATATTCACCGATTGTAGTCATAGAAATAATAGGCCGCGAGCCGCAGAATTTGCAGGTTCTGCACGAAACAGATTCGGGTATAAAAATGTATCCTCTCATTATTTAAGAATATATCACACTCTGGATGATTTAATATTAATACGGTTCAATAATTAAATAAGTTGCCCCGCATAAGGTTTTTACTATCAGGGTAATATGGATTTATCGGGACGGGGATTTAGCGGATCACGGCTACATATCCGCTTAGTTTGGGTGCGCTGTTTCTCAGATCGATGATGTAATAATAGGTACCCACCGGTACCTGAGCGCCATTGCGGGTGCCATCCCATGGCTGGGAATATCCTTTGGACTGATAAACGAGACCGCCGTAACGGTCATAAACGGATACCAGACAATTTGGATAATAGATGAGGTCTTTAATGTTCCAAATGTCATTAAATCCGTCTCCATTTGGAGTAAAGGCATTGGGGACAACAATGGCGGTTAACACCGTAACTGTAACCGAGCTGGTTGCCGGGCAGCCGGCCGTAGTGGTGACGTGCAACTGATAAGTGGTTGTCACTTTGGGACTGGCAACTGGGTTAGCTATGCCCGGGTCGTTCAGGTCGGTTACCGGGGTCCATGAATAACTGGCAATATCACCCGTAATCTGCGGGTTTAACTGTACGGTATTGCCCAGGTTGATGACCAGGTTGCCATTGAAAGTAATTGTAGGCAATGGGGATACCTGAACAGTATAGGGTAGACTGGTAACCGGAGAAAGGCAATCAACATTGCTGCTAATGGTACAGGTTACAACGTCGCCATTATTAAATGCACTGCTCGTAAAGGTACTATTGTCTGTGCCGCTGTTATTGCCATTTACTGCCCATTGAAAATGAACACTGCTGCCTGCGCTGGCTGCGGCTGTAAAAGTTAAAGGACTTCCGGCGCAAACGGCTGCTGTCGTAGAAGGGTTTATCTTGACCATTGCAGTAACGATCGCCCTGAACGCGGCAGTCACAGTATTGGATGCAGCGGTCCTTGTGGTCAGGCAGGCTGCGGCATCCGTATTATTCATAATACAGCTTACCCGATCACCATTGGCAAGCGTGGTCGAGGTAAAAGTTGCGCTGTTATTGCCAGCATTAATGCCGTTAACCTGCCACTGATAACTGGGACTGACCCCTCCGTTTACCGGAACAGCGGTGAAGGTGACGGGAGTTGCCGGACACACGGCACCGTTTTGAGAAGAAACGATACTTACGGAAGGCACCCCTGCGGCTTTTACGGTTAAAGTTTGCGTTATGGACACCACGCCATTGGTAGCCGTTATCTTAGCCGTGCCTGCTCCGGTTATATGTATCTTGCCATTCACAATCGTAGCCACAGCAGGGTTGTCACTCGTATAAGTAATTGTGCCCATACCCGTAGCGCCTGGGGCAAAATCGGCGTCGCAGATGTTTTTAGGGGCGATGGGATTAAAATCCACCGTCTGCGGACCAATAACGGAAATGGTAACCTGGAAAGAGCCGCTTCCACCTGTATTGTAGGCGGTTATAGTATAAACTATTGGCGGGGAGGTCTGAAATGGCGTACCGCTGATGATACCGGTAGTGCTGTCAAATTCCAGTCCCGCAGGCAAAGTCTTGTCTATGGTATAACCGGTAACCACGATCTCACGGATGCTTGTCTGATCGGTTGCAAACAGTTTCCCGTTTGAATAGACCAGGCCCGCCAGTTTGTTAAACGTGGCCTCAGATTGAATTCCGTCAGCTGAGCCCCTTATGGCATCGCTCCCGGCTACACTGATCACCTTGCCCCCCGGGTCAATCATTCGGATAACCAGGCCATGCGCGTCGGCCACATAGATGTTTTTTGCAGGGTCAACAGCTAGCGCTGAAGGTTGATTGAAAAGTGCCGCCGTACCGACGGCGTTTACCAAACCGGGCGCAAAGGAGCCGGCCACCGTTGTAACAGTGCCGGCCGGGCTTACTTCCCTGATCATGTTGTTTCTTGTATCCGCTACATAAAGGTTGCCCGAAATATCAAAATCCAGATCTGTCGGTCCGTTGAATGATGTGCCCATGTTTCCGGCATAAATGCTGGCAACACCCGCAGGAGTGATCTTGCGGATAAGATTACTTGCCTGGTCGGCCACAAAGATATTGCCTGATTGATCAGTGGCAACGCCTGTAGGATTGAGACCATTTATTGCATTCGCGCCAATTAATGTGGTAACCACTCCCGCCGGGGTAACCTGCCGTATAGCATGATTATTAATATCGCCCACAAAAATGTTGCCTGATGGCGAAACCGACAACCCGGCAACGGTGTTAAAACCTGCCGCTGCGCCAGTACCATCAGCCTGGTTATCGCGAAAGCCGCCGGCCAGGGTGGTGACCACTGCGCCTGGCGTGACTTTTCGTATCCGCGTATTATCGGAAACATATAGATTGCCCGCTGCATCCACGTCTATTCCCCATAGATTGCTGAACTGCGCGCTGGTACCTGTAGCGTCCAGATAACCTGGGCGGTTATTCACTCCCGCAAAAGTCGTTACCAGCCCGAATATGGTGGCCGGCACTGCGCCGCCCGTGTTGGCAGGGGTTAAAGGCACAATCGGCGTATTAACGGGATAAACATCCGGCGTAATATAGGTGATGTGCGGCGGGGCGACGGAAGGTGGTATGTTGCCGACAACCGAAATGGTAACAACCGGACGCGAACCTGCACCGGGCGCCTGCGCCAATGCTTTGTTAAAACCATGAACTGTGATCAGCCAGATAAAGGTCAGCAGCACTTTAACAGGGTATTTGTTGATCATCGGGAATGAGGTCCGGTTAAATGTCGGATTATAAAAATACGGAATAAAATTTTATCCGGTTGCCTTGGAATAATGATTAAGGTTTTATGGCTGAGGTTATTGTGAACAATCTTCGCCAGCTATTCGAAAGTAGGTAAAATGTACCGGGACGATTTTGGTGCTGTCCTTAAATCCCTTTATGGCAAAAATGCCAATGTATCTGGGTTTCATATCAAAATCCTGGCTAATCACTTCTTTAAAGGCCGAATTAGCTGTAATTCCGCCCGAATACAGAAATCTGAACCTATTGCCCCGCTTCTCAATACGAAGAGCTGAGTTTTTTAGGTTGGTCAGCATCAGCGGATTGTTTTTTGCACTGTCGGGGAAAATAATGGGTCGGTGTGCGATTTCTTCGGGTTTGCCAAAGCCATTTCCCAATGAAGTAATAGCTTGTACAATTACTTCTTTAGGCTGGCGGGATCCGGCAAAGAAATCATTATAAGCAATGGACAGCCTGATGCTTTTGCCTGTGAGGTTGGTATCTTCCAGCAGCAATATCCCGGCCTGCTGCCACTCTTGGTCAGGGATAAAATTATTGAGGTGCACTTCGGTAGTAAAACATGAAAACGGGATAGCCCTCAACAGCAGGTTATTGATCACCAGATGATTTTTTGGATCCGGCCAGTTATCGCCTTTTAGCGTATATAAGGTAAGTTGCCCCGGAATTTCCGCTTTTTTGTTCCAGTAAATCAGATCGGCGTCCTTCACAAACCAGCCGTTTTTTGAAAGTTCCTTATCAGAAACTTCATTGAAATAGGCGGTAAATTCAGTTCTGGCGGGGTGCACCATGTGTTTGAAGTAAAGGATTAAAAGAATGACCAGCAAGATACCCCCGGTAAACACCGCAACGCCTTTGGCCCATCTTTTTGCCGCTGAACTGGACGATTTGCTGAACTTTTCTTTATAAAGAAACCAGTAGGGGTAATGACTCTCCTGGGCCTTCCGTTTTAGCTCGGTGGTATAAGGGGCACCCAGCAGGTAACGCGCCAGGGTGTCAAGGCTGGCCGTTGAGGGGTTTTCGGCCTTACCGGTGTTTTGTTCCGTAACAAAAAATGAGTAGTTTTTTACGCTTTTCCAGCCGATGGAAAGACCCGTCATATCAAGTACCTGAGTACAAAGCAGTTTGCTTTCCGTCTCCGTCATCGGACTGTCCAATTCCTGCTTAAAGCATTTTAAATAGGCTTCTTTAAATAGTGCAGCAAAAGCGATTTCGTCCGACGGGCTCATAAATTATTTGTAATCAATCGTTTACTTTATGGAATATACATTTACGCAACATTTCCGCAGCAATTACGCCCTGCTGCTGTCAGCATAAAGATATTTACAAAAGATGCCGAAAGGACAATGTTTTTTCACAAAAGCTGCATCTAGTCAGATAATGAAATACTGTTTATTGTTTTTTTGGGCATGGTTACCCGGCTTACTTTGTGCTCAAACGCTGCAATTACATTATGATCTCCGCCATACGATCGACCCGGCAGACAATCCAGCGAACTTCCCGACCCTATACTTTGAGTATTTTAAATCAAAGGATACCTTGGGTGCATTTTTTATCAAGTCGGAAGCCGACTTGAACGGGGCCGGTCACAATATCGGCAAGTTTTTTACCCAGGTATCCCAGTCGTTTAAATTCTGGAAGCCCAGGATCTATGCGCAGCTGCAATATAGCGGCGGATTAGGAATAGCCGAGCCTGGCTCTTATCCTTATTCTATCAACAATGCATTTTCATTGGGGGTAGTGTACCCTTTTCAGTGGAAGGGGGCCTGGTTCACCACCTCGCTGTCTTACACCTATAATGCATTTAAAAAACCAAGCAACGACATGTTGTATTCGCTTTATTGGGGAAAGGGTTTCTGGAACTACAGATTTGAATTTAGCGGAGATATAGAACTGTATACGCTGAATAAAAACACCGGCGATGGCCTGACTGACGGGCTAAGCGGGAAAAGGGTGTCTTTTTTTGGCGAGCCTCAGATTTGGTTCAAAATACATAAGAACTTTGCCCTGGGTTCGAAGATCAATATGTACTATCACGTGCTTACTCCCCAAAACCTGCTGCAGGTATATCCAACCCTGGCTGCCAGGGTAAAGTTTAATTAGGTTTAACCGGCTCTAAGCCATGACGCTTCATGATCGCCAGAATTTTTTGTATATCGGGCGGACCGCCCCCATTGACTACTTCGGCAATTTCGCGGAAATAGGCAGGACCTATTGAAGCGGGTGAAAGTGTTACCAGCGCCCTGGCTGGAACGTCATTTAGGTTATTAAAACCGTGTACCACGCCCCTTTTTATAAAACAGCTTTCGCCAGCCTGCAAAACGAGTGTTTTATTGCCGACGGTCTGGGTAAGCGTACCTTCAAGCACATAAAGTGTTTCGTCTACCGACACATGATAATGGGGCGCAGGTACCTTACCTGCCGGGGGGACCACCATTTCAAACTGTACCAGTGTGCCGTCGGTGTCCTGGCCATCCAGCAGGAAGTTAAGCTCAAGCTTGCCAATAACGATTTTCTCTTTAGGGAAAGGAAACATGATGCGTTGATTTATTATTGCTTAGGATTTTGTTCAGTCTCATTTTTTTGGCTTCGTTATCAGAATCCAGTCTACGAGCACTTTGGCATGCCCGCCTTTGATCTTATCAACCGTTGACTGCGAGATGCCGTAATAAGGCGATGTAATCTGGTTCACCCCATGCGGATAACCACCCCCCAGCGCAAAATTTAAGATGAGGAACTTAGGATCGTCAAATGCCCAGTGGCCGTAGTGCTCTACCATGGCCCTGGTTACAGCATAGGTTACGGCGCCATCCATTTTAAAAACAATCTGGTCCGGTGTCCAATCAACCGAATAAACGTGCCATTGGCTTACATCCGTGTTCTTCGGGAGGGAATAACGCTGTGCCAGGGGCGTATCGCCAAAATAATTTGGTCCATGCAGTGCATTACTTATCCAGCTCGAGTCACCGACGGTCTCCATCATATCAATTTCGCCGCTGTTCGGCCAAGGGCCATTTCCCAACGCCCAAAATGCAGGCCATAGCCCGGCCCCCGAAGCCATCTTCATGCGGCAGGCAGCGGTACCATAAGTGAATTCCATTTTATGCTGCGTATTGATCCTCGCCGAAATAAAATCGTATTTGTTTTTTTCTTTGCTGGTATAGCCCGGATCATAGATAGCCTGGATCACCAGCGCGCCATGCCTTGCACCCTCAGCCTGTTTTCCTTTGACAAAATATAAGACGGCAGAAGAATCCAAATAAGCCTGCTGCTCATTATTGTAGGTACGGCCGCTTACTTCGACATTCCATTTGCTGCGGTCAATCTTTTTTTCGTTAAAGTCTTCAAAAAATACCGTGTCAGTTTTAGTTTTTTGCTGGCCCATGCACAGCGGAGTAACAAAAAGTACGAATACAGATAGAGATAAAAAGGTTTTCATAAAGGTTTTACAATATACGTAAAAGTAATAGGGGCATCATAGCCAAAATTCCCGACGCCCTTTACAGGGAAACCGTCGGCATTGTAAGTATAGCTATAACGATCGGCATTTTTTTCAATGGCATTATTTATTAGCGTACTTACATCGGTGTAAGCAACATACATAAAATAATAATTATTGGGCGGCAGCTGTGAAAAAGGATTCTTTTGGGTATCATAAAAATAGCTGCTATGGTCTGCTACATCATGGCTGCCGTCGGCATAATAACTATCCAGCGTAGCGATATTCCCATTACTGTCATAGGTATAGACCTGGTAGCCTCTGTGCAATGTTTGCAGCCGTATTGCCTGGTGTTTTTCGTTGAAAATAAAAATCGACGTGTCGCGCGGGTGCGATGGGCCATACGAATAAAAACCAATCGTATCGGCTTTGTAAAAGAAATCGTATTCCCTGATAAGCGGTCCTTTGTAGTTTGACCGAATCGCAGTTAGGACGCGTCCTGCATTGTCGTATGTGATCGCATAGGTCTCCCGGCTGCTCAATTTTATTGCCGTGATCCTGTTCATATTATCGTAGGTATAGTCAAAGGTATCTTTTGGGAAATATGCAACACTCCCGTCAATCGTCTCCTGCTTTAACAAGTATATATTTTTTGCCTGCCTGTCTTTTTTACAAGCGGTCAAAAGGCCTATAGTTAACCATAGTCCATATACGAGTAACTTTTTCATTGCAAAATTTACAGGTTTCTCTTATCAGAGCAGAATAGAATGGAAAAGGTACAAATTTTCCTGATAATCAAAGTATTTTACCTTGCGATTACTTTGTAATTACGTTGCGTTTTCTAAATTGCGTTCATGCATCGCGGCGGACTGTTTAGATTTTTTTTAATTATAGCGGCAATCAGCTTGCTGCTTGACTGGTATGTTTTTTCTGGTTTACGCACTTTTGTAAATGACTGGCACGCTCAGCGCCTCAAAGTGATCGTGCCATGGGGCTTTCTTGTCCTATCCGTTGGCATTACGGCCGTGTTCCTCGTAGGCATTGGCAGCTTCAGTACCGCTAGGGGCATGACGCCTTTTCATGAATGGATGCTAAGCCTGTTTATTACCTTTTTCATTACTAAAATAGTCTTCACGGTGATTCTGTTGCTGGGCGACCTGGGGCGCCTGTTTTACGGCATCGGCGATCGGGTGGTCAGCGGTGAAAAAAGCGCCGGAGAACCATTTTTCCCTGCGCGCCGCAAATTTATCAGCGAAATAGCCATCCTGGTCGCGGCTGTCCCTTTTTCCGGTTTCTTTTATGCCATGATTAGGGGCAAATACGATTTTAAACTGCATCGGCACACCCTTTATTTCGACGATCTGCCCGACGCATTTGACGGATTTACCATAACACAGATATCTGATATTCACTCCGGGAGCTTTGATAACGCCCAGGCTGTACAGCGGGGTATAGACCTGGCAAAGGCGCAAAAAAGCGACCTGTTTGTTTTTACCGGGGATCTGGTGAACAATGCCGCCTGGGAAATTGAGCCCTATATCGAACGTTTCAGCCAGTTAAAAGCGCCTTACGGGCAGTTTTCCATCCTGGGTAACCATGATTACGGCGATTACATCGTATGGAACAGCGAATCGGAGAAGGCGGCCAACCTGGAAGAGTTAAAGAAACAACATCAGCGCCTGGATTACCGCCTGCTGCTGGATGAAAACGTGGTGATTGAAAAAGGCGGCCAAAAAATTAGCCTTATAGGTGTGCAAAACTGGGGTAGGGGCTTTATACAGATGGGCGACCTGGACAAGGCGATGAAGGGAGTGGATAAGGATGCCTTTAAGATATTATTGTCGCACGATCCTACCCATTGGGAAGAAAAAGTCCGGTTCCATCCAACCAAAATACACCTGACCCTGGCCGGGCATACCCACGGCGCCCAATTTGGCGTCGAAGCCGCGGGCCTGCGCTGGAGCCCGGTACAGTACCGTTACATTGACTGGGCGGGGCCGGCCGAGCAAAACGGCAGAAAAATCTATGTGAACAGGGGCTTCGGTTTCCTGGCATTTTCCGGCAGATTGGGTATTTGGCCCGAGATTACCGTCCTTACGCTGAAGAAGGGAAAGCCTGCAGTCTGACCTGCGGCTTTCCCACGTATAGCACGCCCCGGTGTTATTCAATTTTATACCGGTAAACCTGGCGCCCTAAATTGCCGTCATCATCAATTCCTTCAATTACCACGCGATAGGTGCCTTTGGTGTCGCCATTGAAGTATTCAAATGCTGCCTTGCCGTCTTTGTCGGTCAATACATTCGGGTTCCAGTAAACCGTGTTACGCAGATCATATGGCTCAGCCTCCGTTTTAGGGTGCGCGTATTTTGGCGAATAGAAGCAGATTGTGCGAGCGCAGCAGGATATGCGGCCATAAGCAGGCCGAAAATTACAAGGCCTGATTTTAGATATAATGACATAAGGTAGGTTTTTCAAAAATCACTTATAAATTTAAGTTATTGACCAGAAATGAACCTATTGGTTTAACAGAAATTGTAAAAACTGACGTAAACATAGGCGCCCAATCATTGCCCTTCAACCATGTACTAATGCAAGATCAAGTTGTTTACTTTTTCTACTAGCTCATCCAGCCCGAAAGGTTTTGCAATGATATCGTCGCAGGGCAAAGCCGAATAATCGGTACCCGCGCGGTAATAGTATGAACACAACATCACCGGTGTGCTGCCAAATTGGGGATGCCATTTTATCTGCCGGCATATATCATTGTTTTTGCGTTTGGCCAGCCGGTCGTCGAGGATAAACAGGTCGGGCTGGAAGATCTTTGCGATCTCGATCAGGTTGTGACTGTCAGAGGTGATCAGTACCTGATACTTCTCATACGATAAGGCCTCCTCGACTATATCGAGTAAGGATTGGTTGTCGTCTAATACTAATATACGCTTAAGCATTTTGATTTTTTTAATAGGGGTGGTGTACAGGTTTGGTCGATAGTTAATGGTTTGGTGAAAACGGGTTAAACTGTGTAAACCGCTGGTATGACCCATATAACGGGAATAGGTTTAACCTATTTTAACTCTTCAGGTTAATTTTTGTAAAGAAGCGGTTACACATCTGATCTGCTCAAAAAATATATCTTTGCCGCCACAATGACTGGGACGGGTTCGAAAAGTTATTATGTTGCTGCGGTCATCATTGGACTGTCGGTTGGATTAGCCACACGGGATATGCCGGTGGGTATTTTACTGGCAGTAGTGCTGATGATCCTTTTTTCTGGTTTAAAGAAAAAAAATGAGCAATAAAAAAAGGAGTGCCGGGGCAGCACTCCTCCAAAAATCGCCGCTCTTATTTATTTAGCGCGACGGATGGGGTGTTTGATCCCGTCGTTTCGGGCATTTTTTACATCCTTTTTCAGGTCTTTCCTGTCAGCTTTCAAATTTGCCTGGGCAGCTTGTGCACCGGCAATGTTGCCGTTCTTAACATCCTTCTGTTCAGTCTTTCTGTCAGACTTCACATTGGCAAGGTCGGCCTTTACATCCTTCTCGTCAGCTTTTTTTACCTGCTTATCGGCCAGTCTAACCGGATGGTCAACACCTTCTGATTTTAAAGTTGCGCGGTCGGCCTTGATGTCTGTTTTTTCAGCTTTGGCAGCTGCCAGGTCAGTTTGGGCGGCATTCAGGTCGCCTTTGTTAATGGCCGTTTTAGCCTCAGCCTTGTCTTTGTCATAAGCGCGAACATCAGTACGCATGTCCTTCATCTGCGCTTTAACTTCTGGCGTGGTGGTTGTAGTTGTTGTAGCAGGGGTACTTGTTTGAGCAAACGCTGCGGCGGTAAATAATAACGCGGCAGCGGTAAATCCAAATCTTAGCATAACTTTTCTTTTTAAGTTTAAATTGTATTAGTGGTATTTATAGCTATGACCGCAGAAATAATAAATGGTTTAATATGATCTTATTACTTATATTTTTTTATAAGTTAAACTATGCCGATATATTGCCGTCTATTAGGTCTCTATTTGAACTATTGTCGAATATTTAATGAAAGCTATTTACGTACCCCTATTAATCATGGTGTTTTTGTGCCTTGCCGGCAAAACTTTGGCACAAACCGACCCGAATGACGTTCTGGATAAGCTGGAGCAGGACTCCAAGGACATTTTGCCACAAAAAACGTCTTCTTTTAAAGTAAGTGTAGATTTCCTCAGTAACAATGTATTTATGGGTCGTGCTGATACGGTGAGTACTCCAGCGATACTTCCGGAACTTAAATACAGCTTCAGTAACGGGATCTACCTGTCCGCGGGAGCCAATTATATCCCTAACCGTTTGACCAACAAGCTCGATGCAGCAAGTTTGGCATTGGGATATAATTATGATATTACCGAGGATCTGAGTGGCAGCGTATCATTTACTAAATTGTTTTACAGTGCAAGCAGCACACAGATCGGTTCGGCGATAACGGGCATCATCGGCGCGAATCTGGATTACGATATTTCCGGCATCGTTACGCCAACCCTGGGACTGGATTATAATTTTGTTAAGCAGGGTTTTGGGAACGATATTTTTGTAAATGCCGGTTTATCCCATGATTTTGCCAAGGAAGGGATTTTTGGTGACAATGACCTGCTGATCATTTCACCTGCTGCGGCAATTAATGCCGGAACGCAGAATTTCTACGATGCTTATCTGGTCACAAAAAAGTATAAGCTCACTGCAAAGGGTCAGGCTAAAGAGGCGGTGGCGGAAAAACTGCTAAACAGGCAAAAAGAAAAACTGAGCGAGTTTGAACTGCTTGACTATGAGTTGTCGGCGCCGGTCGAATATAAGACGGGTAAACTGCTATTGAGTTTTACCCCAACCTATGCTCAATCCGAAAATAAATTGCCCCCGCGAATCACAACCGGCATGGTAAAATCGGGTATATTTTTCTTTGAGGCAGGCGCGGCACTTAAATTCTGAATGCTTTTCAAAACGCACCCGTTAAGGTTATAAATAGTTAAATATTGTTAAAAGTTGTTAAACCAAACTGATTCATTATAAATAACTTACAAATAAGCCGGATATTAGTGTAAGCTAATAATTTACCCTGATAACCATGTACTACAACAAAATCAATAACGCATTGGGCTGGCTTTGTTTCCTCATTGCTGCCACCACCTATATCCTAACATTAGAACCTTCAGTAAGCTTTTGGGACTGCGGCGAATTTATTGCCTGCGCCTACCGCTTGCAGGTGTCGCATCAACCGGGATACCCGCTTTTTGCGATGATATGCAAAGTATTTTCCTTGCTGAGCCTGGGCGATGTCACCCGGGTGGCCTACTTTACCAATATGGCATGTGCCCTGTCCAGCGGGGCGACCATTATGTTCCTATTTTGGACCATCACACTTCTGGCCCGCAAACTCATGATAAAAAAGGGTGTTGCGCTGGACGGAAGCCAACAGACGCTCATTATGGGCGCCGGCCTGGTCGGTTCGCTGGCATTTGCATTTACAGATACTTTCTGGTTCTCTGCGGTGGAAACCATCGTCTTTGCGATGTCGGCGCTTTGTACGGCCGTCGTATTTTGGGCGATTTTGAAGTGGGATGCGCACTGGGAAGAGGCAGGCGCAGACAGATGGATCGTTTTTATTGCCTATGTCATCGGCCTTTCTATCGGTATCCACCTGCTAAATCTGCTGAGTATTCCGGCTGTTATAATGGTATACTACTTCCGCAGGTATGCTAACATTAATCTGAAAAGCGGCATCATTGCTTTTCTGATCAGCATCGCCATACTGGCTTTTGTACAGTTTGGAGTCAGGGGATATACGGTAATGATCGCGGCCTATGCCGACCTGCTTTTTGTAAATACGTTTGGCATGGGCTTTGGCAGCGGGGCCTTTGCTTTCTTTTTGTTGCTGGTGAGTGTACTGGGTTGGGGCATATGGTACAGTATCCGCAAAAACAAGCCCGGGCTTAATCTCGCATTTCTGTGCGTGGCGTTTATCTATTTTGGTTACGCATCGTTTGCTTATATTCCTATACGGGCCACAGCAAACACCAACCTGAACAATTCGCACCCGAATAATGCTTTCACCATGTACTGGTACCTGAACCGGGGTCAGTACGGTGATGTGCCTTTGTTAACTGGTCCGTACTACGACGCTAAGATCACCGGCCAAACCGATGGGGGTACCCTATATGCCAAAGGCATAAATAAATATGAACAGGCAGGAAAACAGCTGGTGACCACCTTTGATCATACGACCATATTACCGCGGATGCACAGCCAGGAAAACTCCGATCCGCAGTTTTACAAGCAATGGCTCGGATTATCCGATAATGACGCACCCACGTTCACCGATAATCTGAAATTTATGTTCAGCTGGCAGATATGGCAAATGTACGGCCGATACTTTATGTGGAACTTTGCCGGCAGATACAGCCAGCAGGACGGCCAGCAGCAAATGGGCAGCCTGCATGGCTATGCTGAGGGTGACTGGACAACCGGGATTTTTGATAAAGCGAGGCATCTGCCAAACGCGCTCATTAAGAGTAATACCTATACACCGCTTTATGCCTTGCCGCTGATACTCGGGCTGATCGGTCTGATATACCACTATCGCCGCAGCAAAACGGATGCGCTCATCATTGGGTTGCTTTGGTTTTTTACCAGTATTGCTATTGTGATGTACGTTAACCAGGCGCTGCAGCCGCGCGAACGGGACTATTCGTACGTTGGCTCATTCTATGCTTTTGCCATCTGGATTGGATTAGGGGTGATAGGCACCGCCGAACTGATAAGCAGGAAAACTAATGCCCGTACGGCCGCATATGTGGCTACTGGGCTATGCCTTGTGGCTGCCCCTGTGCTGCTGATAAAACAGGAATGGAAATCGCACGACCGCTCTACCAAACTTACGGCGCACGACATGGCTTATAATTACCTGATTTCCTGTCCTAAAAATGCCATTTTATTTACCGGGGCCGACAATGATACCTATTCATTATGGTATGCCCAGGAAGTAGAGGGCATTCGGCCTGATGTGCGTCTGGTGATCAGTACGCTGTTTGGCAGTGACTGGTATATCCGGCAGATGCAGGGCAGGATTAACAAATCCGCTCCGCTTCCTATTACCATGCCTTTTGATAAGTATAAAATGGGTACCCGCGACTATATCCCATACAACGATGCCAAAATACCCGATTCGGTAGAGCTTAAGGATCTATTTGATTTTGTCACTTCCGACGATCCGCAGACTAAAGTTGAAATGCAGGATGGTTCGATACTGAACTACCTGCCCACCAAAAACTTTAAGCTGAAAATAAATCCCGAGGAGATTGTTAGCAAAGGCGTCGTTTCCACGGATCAGAAAAACAGGATAACCGATAACATGGAATGGAAATTTCCTGGGAATTATCTGATGAAAGATAATCTGGCACTGATTGATATTCTGGTGCACAACAATTGGGAAAGGCCCATATGCTTCACCTCGACCATGAGCAGTAAGGACTTCAATGGTTTGCAGCCTTATCTTTATAAAGAAGGCTTTGTTTATCACCTGATCCCATTCAAAAATGCCCATGACAGTGGCAGGCAGCAAACAAAAGTGAACACCATGGTGATGTATGAGAACGTGGTGAATAAGTTTAAATGGGGCAATTACAAAACTGCCAAATATTTGGATGAGCAGTCTACCAGCCTGTTTTATCCAATCCTTACCGATACCATACTGGAGCTTACGCAAAGCCTGATCGAAGAAGGCCACAACGATCTTGCATTGAAGGCACTGGAAAAATATGACCAGCAGCTGCCAGATATTTACCCCGATCTGAACGTTGCCCAGGGTAAATATTTTATCATCGATACGGCATATCGCCTGCATGCTACCGATATGGCCAACAAATATGTAGCCAGCATGGACTATTATCTCAGCGATCAGCTGAATTATAATTATAACCTGATGCAGGTTAGTCCGGCCGATGTGAACGCGCAGAATGTGCAGTTTGAGATATCGGTGCTCGATGCAATGACCCGGCTAACCAAAGATCATCAGCAGTTAGCCCTCAATAGTAAATTACAAGCACAGCTTAGTGACTATAGCAGCAAATTTTCGGGGATGCTGGGGAAACCATAATCTGGTTCCGGAATTTTTTTTAATCATTTAACAAATATCCGCCTGGAATTTTTCCGGCGGATATTTGTTTTGTGATTTTTTCCTGTTGTTTGACGATTGCAAGGATCAGAAACTTTGCCCGATCGAAATATAGAATGTAGCAGTTTTTAACTGACTGACATCAAATGCGGTGTTATTGTTTTGCATGATGTTGGTTAAGCCGAAATCGAGGTTGGCACTGATGGCCCATCCTTTTGCTCCCTGGAATCCCAGTACAGTGGTAGCGCCTGCTTCAGTTTGTTTAAAATCTCCGTTTTTGCCATAGGTGATTTTTTGCGTTACCGGATCAAATACGGAAATGGTTTGCTTGTTGGTGCCATTTATGGCCCAGGCAGCATAAGGTCCTCCACCTAAAAAAATATTTGCTCCGTCACCCACTGGCAAATGCCCTATAAACGCTAAAGGAACCTCCAGATAATGCAGGTTGTATTCGTCTCTGACAGCGGCATTGTCGCTCATCGCAGTCATCGCTCCGCCTTTACCGGAATAAAATACGGCAGGCCGGATAGAAAAATAATCGTTAAATTTAAAATCGGCATTTAATCCTAATGAAAATGGCGTTGTAGAATTTGTGTAAACATCTTGTTTGGAAAGCGAATTCACCTGCAAAAATGCGAAGTTGGAGCCGCCGGACAGTCCGAATGTAATCGTTTTATCATCGTTTCCGTACTGGGCAATGGCTGTGGTAAAAGCTGGAATAATAAAGCTCAAAATAAGCAGCAGTTTTTTCATGAATTGTAATAAGGTTTAGCGGCGAAAATAGAGTTATCTGATTTGCTTCACAATGAAAAAATTTGCCGTAACCGAAATGTTACCTGGCGGCGCATGTGGCTTGCAGGGGATAGCGACGAAGAATCGCAACTCAAGGGAGTGTTCACATGAAAATAAATTAATAAAAGATAAGAAGTAATGGCATGTGCTGAGCATTTTTCCGATTGGCCAAACACTCTTTTTATTTCCGTATTTTTTATAATTTCGGAAGCACTTTGTTAAAAGATGTTAAGGGGCTTGTGATTTATTGAAATTAAGTTATAAAAATGCAGATATTAGCCCCGCGAAAAAAGAACACTAATTATAGTCCATGCAATACAAAAAGATCAATAACCTTTTAGGCTGGCTTTGCTTTATTATAGCCTCAGTTACGTATATTTTAACCCTTGAGCCCTCCGTAAGCTTTTGGGACTGCGGCGAGTTTATCTCCTGCGCCTATCGTTTACAGGTAGCTCACCAGCCGGGTTACCCGCTTTTTGCTATGCTGGGCAAATTTTTCTCGCTGGTCATCTATGGGCGATAAAACCAAAGTGCCTTATTTTACCAATATGGGTTCGGCACTGGCCAGCGGAGCAACCATCATGTTCCTGTTCTGGACTATTACCGCGATCGCCAAAAAGATGCTCGTTAAAAGAGGTGAGGAGGTAGAAAGCAATACCCGACTGCTTATTTTCGGCGCTGGTCTGGTAGGTGCATTAACATTTACCTATACCGATACCTTCTGGTTCTCGGCTGTTGAAACCATCGTATTTGCACTCTCATCATTATGTACAGCCGTTGTATTCTGGGCCATATTGAAATGGGATGCCCATGCAGATGAACCGGGCGCTGACAAATGGATCATTTTTATCGCCTATGTTATCGGATTATCTATCGGTATCCACTTGTTGAATTTATTGACCATCCCTGCTATTGTGATGGTTTATTATTTCCGCAGGTATAAAAATATTAATACAGGAGCGCTATTATCGCCTTTCTTATGCAGTATTGTTATCCTGGGTTTCGTGCAATACGGCATCAGGGGTTATACCGTGATGTTTGCTGCCTATTTCGACCTTTTCTTTGTGAATAACCTGGGATGGGCTTTGGCAGCGGTGCATTTGTATTCTTCTTTATCTTGATCGGACTGATCGTATTTGGTATATGGTGGAGTATCAAAAATAAAAAACCAGCATTAAATCTGGCCTTGCTTTGCGTGGCATTTATTTATTTTGGTATAGCTCATTTGCGTATATCCCTATCCGCGCTACGGCCAATACCGATCTGAATAACTCGCATCCGGATAATGCCTTTACCCTTTACGGCTACTTAAACCGTATTCAATATGGCGAAACGCCTTTATTATCCGGTCCATATTTTGATGCCAAGGTTACTGATCAAACCGAAGGCAACGTATCATTTACCGTAAGGGAGCAAAAGCAATATGAGCATGCGGGCAAAAAACTCAATACGGTTTATGATCATACTACCTTTCTGCCGCGTATGTACAATACCGAAAATACAGATAACTCCTAGGCGCAGGATGCGCAGTTTTACAGGCAATGGCTGCATATGGGCGAAAATGATGCGCCAACTTTTGCTGATAATATGAAATGGATGGTCAGCTGGCAGATGTACCAGATGTATGTCAGGTATTTTATGTGGAACTTTGTTGGAAGATATAACCAGCTGGACGGGCAACAACAGATGGGTGGTTTTCCGGCTATGTGGACGGTAACTGGACAAGCGGGATTTTGGACGCAGGCAAGCATCTGCCCAAAACCTTGACGCACCGTGATCCGGGAACGCCGATATATGCCAGCAACGCTTATACGCCATTGTATGCCCTGCCTTTATTGTCGGTTTGATTGGCCTGATCTATCCATTTCCAACGTAAACAGCGCGATGCGCTGATCGTCGCATTGCTGTGGTTCTTTACCGGATTTGCCATCGTAATTTATGTGAACCAGCCAAGTGTGCAGCCGCGTGAACGTGATTACTCTTATGTGGGTTCATTTTATGCATTTGCCATATGGATAGGGATAGGCGTCATTGCCCTTGGCCGAATTTGCAAAAAAATGGCTAAGCCCTAAAATCGGCCGCCATTGGTGCTACCGCTGATTTGCCTTTTGCTGCCGGTACTGGTAGCGAGCAAGGAGTGGGGCGCCCATGACCGTTCCACCAAAATGACGCCGCATGATATGGCCTATAATTACCTGATATCGTGCCCGCCAAATGCTATATTGTTTACTTATGGTGATAATGATACCTATTCGCTCTGGTACGACCAGGAAGTAGAAGGCATAAGGCCGGATGTGCGCATTGTGAACCTGAGCCTGTTCAGCGGCGACTGGTACATACATCAGATGCAGAAGAAAATGAATGAATCGGAGCCATTGCCTATCACCATGCCTTATGATAAATATAAGGAAGGCGTACGTGATGCGATTCAGTTTTATGACAAGAGTATTGCGGTTCAACCGAATTGAAAGAAGTGTTTGATTTTATTACTTCTGATGACAGATGCCGCTAAAGTTGAGTTGCAGGATGGTTCAAAGGTAAACTATCTGCCTACCAAAAACTTTAAACTCAACATCAATGCTGATGAGATGATTAAAAACGGTGTAATTACTGCTGATCAGAAAAGCAGGCTTATCGATACCATGAAATGGAAATATACCTCCAACTTTGTTACCAAGGATAACCTGGCATTTATGGATATACTGGCACATAATAACTGGAAAAGGCCTATTTGCTTTACCATCACCGTTGGCCAGGAAAATATGATGGGCCTGCAGCCATACTTGTATAAGGAAGGCTTTACCTATCACCTGATCCCTTTTAAACCTGATACAGCAAACCGTGATCAATTGGGTAAAACCAATAGTCTGGTGATGTATGACAACATCATGAACAAGTTTAAATGGGGTAATTATAAAACATGCCAAATATCTTGATCCTGAATCAACTACGATGTTTTACCCGGTGATCTTTCGACCATGCTCGATCTGACACAAAACCTGATACAGGATGGTCATAAGGACCTTGCGCTAAAAGTGCTGCATAAATATGATGCCGAAATGCCGGATATTTATCCGTTCATCGACTTGGCAAGAAGCAAATATTACCTGGTTGCTACCGCTTATGTTCTGAATGATTTTGCCTTTGGCAAACAGTTATGTGAACAGCATCGATACTTATCTGACCGATCAGTTGGATTATAACTATAACCTATTGCAAAAGGACGCTTCAGGGGTTGATCCGCGCGCTGTACAAATGGGCATGTCAGATCATTAATGGCGTATCTCAGCTGGCAAAGGAAAACCATCAGACTGCCATTGCAGCTAAGCTCGATAAGCAACTGAAGGATTACGAAAGCAAGTTTGCGCCGATAATGGGCAAACAATAAACGATAAAGAATACTGATCTTATAAGTTTAATCCCCTGTACCATTTTAGTGCAGGGGATTATTTTTTGAATCGCTTGGCATGGAAAGATAGGGCGCTTGTCCCGCAGTTTATCGTCGAGCGACTCGCAACGCTTCCACCAGACCATAGGCTTTAAAAAGCAGGAGCCGGAAACTGACTTCTTTGTGTATAGAAAATCGGCTTTAAAGCAGAATCAGGATGCCTGCCTGGTGGAATCAGCGAAGCTCCTTATATGGCTTTCTCGCCCGATCGGGATCATACCTTAAATTCGGGGTAAGCCAGTAAAGCAGGATCACTCTGGAATAGCGGTAATTGAATGGGGAAAGAATAAAGGCTACACCCAGCAAAATTCCGACATATAACCACGGCGACTCTGAATGCGTAAGCATATAAGTGCCCACAGCCAGGGTAATCATTTCGGCCACGTTCATGCCATAACTCACAAACATGGCCACATAAAAATAACCCGGCTCGATTTCAAACTGAAAATTACAATAAGGGCAATTCGTATAACTCTTTTTTTTCCCAAAGCTGTACATGCCACTGGCAAACATGTCGCCTTTACGACATTTAGGGCATTTGGCACGCAGGGCAGCTTTAAATTCCGGCATCGGTTTCTCGGGTGTTGTGATATTGTCGGGTTCCATTCCTTGATTGATTTAATGTATTTTTTCTGAATTCTTCCGGCGTAAGGCCGGTATATTTTTTGAAGAATTTGCTGAAGTAGGAGTTGTCACTGAAATTTAGCTGATAGCCTATTTCGGCTACCGTCAGGTCAATATTGATTAGCAGTCTTTTGGCCTCCAATAATACCCGGTTACGAATTACTTCCCCTGCCGGGGATCCCAGCAGATCATTACATACGGCATTTAGGTGATTGGGCGTGATATATAAAAGCTCGGCATAATTTTTGGGTAGTTTTAACACGACAAAGTTTTTCTCTATGAGTCTCTGAAAGTTCTTTATTAGGGTATAGTTATAGTGAGGCACCTGTGGCTGCTGTATCAGCGCGGTTGATCCTGCTAACCAGAATGAACGCTTGCAGTAATAACGCTCTGATCATGTCCATGCCCATACGGGCAGGGTTCTCGTTTTCGGAAATGATGCTTTCAAATAGACTGGTTATTTGCCCCTGTAACTGGGGCGGGATCTGAACCACGGCGTCGCCGGTTATCCCGCTGAAAATCTGCAGCTCCTCGAGATATTCGTTTTTTAACAGGAACGACTGAAAAAAGGAAGCTGAGAAATGGATCACATAACCATTCACTTCTCCTTCGAAATTCCAGCTATGGACCTGTCCCGGTATCATAAAGTAGACCTGGTAGGGAGTTACATCGAATGTCGTAAAGTCGATGGCATGCGTACCGCCGCCCTTGGTAAATAAAACCAGATGATAGAAAGTGTGTTTGTGTGGGAAGAAAAGGTCAGTATGCTTGTTGCAGATACGCATCGAAACGGCTGATTAGCAAATCATCCTGTTCAAAATCGGAGAGCTTGCAAATATCGTATACCGGAAATAGCGTCTTGCATAATACAAAAGTACGCGTTCTGTACTATATTAAATGGCAATAATTGCTGTTATAATGGTACTTTTTACTGATAGTGTTGCCTCCGGAGGGATATTCTTTCTTTAAAAAGAAACTCCCCACCGGGAAGTGGGGAATTTTCATGACCTGTCTTACTCGCTAATTCAGGTCAAACCTAAACCTTATCAGGAGCAAAATAGCAATATATTTTTGAATTTTTGATGAAATCAGGTTAGAATTCCGTTAGAATTCGATATAGAATTAAGCTAATATTTTAATTACATATTTACAAATCACTTAATTAAATTTGGAAGCCGATATGCAAAGACCTGATAGTATAATATTTGATATGGATGGCACCCTTTGGGATGCCGTGGATACCTATGCCGAATCATGGAACGTCGTCTTTAAGGAATTGGGCATTGATAAAACGATATACCGGCGACGAGCTGGCTAAAATGGTAGGCTGGGAAGGCAAAAAGGTATGGAACGCCATTATGCCTGATTATGACGAGGAAAAGCAACAGGAAAGTATATATGCCAAAGTTAATGAGGTGAGAAAGGTATTACTGCCGCAAAATGGGGGTATTTTATATGATGGAGTAAAAGACGGTTTGCAAGAATTAGCCGGAAAATACCAGCTCTTTATCGTAAGCAATTGCGCCAAAGGCATCATCAGGCTATTTATGGACTGGGCCGGTATTAATGATCATATCATTGACGAGATCGCTTATGGCACCAATTATATGCCGAAGCATCATAATATTCAAATGCTGATTAACCGGCATAAGCTAAAGGCCCGGTATATGTGGGTGATACTGAAGGCGATGGCGAGCAAAGCCGCCTGGCGGGAGTTCCCTTTGTATTTGTAAGCTATGGATTTGGAGCCACAGACGATCATGATGTTCGGTTTGACAGCTTTCGTGATTTTACCCGATATTTTATGGCGTTGTAGCAGATCAGCTTGTACTTAGCGGGAGGCTGAAATAAAACGTTGAGCCTGCGTTTTCTTCACTGCTGACCCATATTTTTCCTTTATGCCGCTGGATGATCTCACTGGACAGATAAAGTCCGATTCCAAAGCCGGATATGTTTTTGAGTTCCTCCTTGTCGGCCCGGTAAAAGCGCTGGAATATCTTTTCCTGGTCTTTGGCTTTAATGCCGATTCCCTGGTCGGCTATAGATACCAATACCTGACCATTGATAATTTCTGTTCGCAGGCTTACTTTACTGCCATTGGGCGAGTATTTAATGGCATTGCCCATAATATTGCCGATCACCTGGCCAATTTTTTCCCGGTCGGCATTTACATAAATTTCATTTTCCACAGTAAAATCGAGCATATGGCTGCCATTAAACAGGCGGTTTTCCGCAACAGTCTCTTCGATCAGTTTATTGATGTCAAAATCCTGCGTTCTGAGTTGCAGCTTGCCCGGTTCAAGCTTTGAAAGATCAAGGAAGCTATGGATAAGTGCGGTCATCTTATTGACCTGGTTGCCTGCTTTTGAAAGCGCGGAACTTACGAAAGGGCTGGCTGAGCCATTGAGTTTGAGTTCGAGCAACTGAATATAGGCTTTTAGTGAGGTGAGGGGCGTTTTCAGTTCATGGCTGGCCATGGCTATAAAGTCATTTTTTCTGATTTCGTCACGTTTGCTTTCCGTGATCTCGATAACAGTGCCCAGCATCCTGGTCGGTACGTAATTTTCGTTAAACAGCACTCTGCCCTGGGTTTTTAACCAGTGAAGGGAACCATCGGGCCAGATCACGCGAACCTCATATAAATAATCACCGTTCGTCATTGATTCGTTATAAGCTTTGATCACCACGTTGTACATATCGTCGGGGTGTATCTGACTTCGCACCTGCTTGAGGGTTAGGACTGCCTCGTCCGGCTGCCCAAATAGACCATTGAGCTGGGGAGTACAGGAAAATTTGTTATATCGCAGGTCCAGGTCCCAAATGGCCAGGCCCGTTGCTTCAGCAGCAAGCAATAACCTGCTTTCACTTTCAGCCCGTGCTTCCTTGGCCTTTATTTCGTCGGTAATATCAATGATCGTTTTAAAAATGTACCCTACCTTTTTATCATCGCACAGGATGGGCATATTGGTGCATCTCCAGTAATGCGGAGCGAAAGTATTGGTTTCATGGTTCAATACATCATACCTTAAAAAGGGAATATATAATTTCTGGCCAGTGGTGACCACCTGCATAAAACCCTCAAAAGCCGAAGAGTCGCCGTGAAGGTCTTTATTGTTTTCGGGGAACGCTTCAAAGAACCCTTTCCCCAGTATTTCATCGAGGTTTACGCAGTTTATTCTTAAGAAATCGTCACTTGCCGCAAGGATCGTAAAGTGTGGCGGATCGGCTTTTAACAGTACCGAGCTGGGTGATTTTTCGAAAAGTGTACGAAATAGATTTGCGGGTAAATTTTCAGGCATATCGGCTTTCATTTACTGGTGGTAAAACGTTGATGTAAGGTAAAAATATTAATTCATAATCACAATACATTGATAATCATGTGATATTTGCAGGGTTTTTAAACTTCACGTAAACATTTTTTCAGCTATCTGACATTATCTGAATTTTGAAATAATGCGTAACTATGCCTTAACTATCAACATGCCAATGCGACCTTACCTGATAATTTATCTATTATTTTATTCGACCGCCGTGCTGGGCCAATCCTACAAACCGGCAGTGTTTACCGATCCCGATAGGGTAAAAAAAATAGAATCGACATATTCGCTTATCGACAGCCTATACAAGAATTATGCCCGGCAGAACCATTTTCCGGGGCTGGTTTATGGCATTGTAGTAGATGGAAAACTGGTGCACAGTGGCGGCGTGGGTTATTCGGAATTGAAGGATAAGGTCCCGGCTACCGCTCAATCGGATTTTCGTATTGCCTCCATGAGCAAAAGCTTTACTGCGATGGCAATATTGAAGTTGCGGGATGAAGGCAAATTGAAGCTGGATGATCCGCTGTATCTTTACATTCCCGAAGCGAAAAGCAGCAAGCCGCTAACCCGCGATGCGCCGCCGGTAACGATTCGCAACCTGCTTACGCATTCGGCAGGGTTTCCCGAGGATAATCCCTGGGGCGACAGGCAACTGGCTAATACCGACCAGCAGCTGATCGATATTTATAAAAAAGGGGTGTCTTTCTCCAATGATCCCGGCTTGGTTTATGAATACAGTAACCTGGGCTTTGCCACGCTCGGCTATATCATCAAAAAAGTATCCGGTAAGACCTATCAGGATTACATCACCGAAAATATATTGAAGCCTTTGGGAATGAGGCACACGTTCTGGGAATATACCAAAGTGCCAAAAGAAGTGCTGGCGCACGGTTATCGCTGGATAGATAACCAATGGGTAGAACAGCCGATGCTGCACGATGGTTCCTATGGTGCTATGGGGGGCATGATTACGACCATCGAGGATTTTAGCAAATACGTCACCCTTCATTTATCCGCATGGCCACCCCGCGACGATACCGAAAATGGACCGTTAAAAAGAAGTTCAATTCGCGAGATGCAATATCCATGGAATGTATGGAGCTTCAGTGTGAACTATAAAACAGCGACGGGCAGGTCTAATCCTTTTGTAGCGGCCTATTGTTACGGATTGCGCTGGCGCAAATATGGAGACGGGGTGACGGCGGTTGGCCATACCGGCGGATTGCCCGGTTTTGGCAGCGAGTGGACCATTTATCCTGAATATGGTATCGGAGTTATCTGTTTTGCCAACCTCACGTATGCCGGTGCAGCTACCGTTAATTTGCAGGCTGCAGATACCCTGATGCGCCTTTCGGGTATTAAACCACGCCAGCTGCCACCCTCTGCCATCCTCACCAAACGCCGCAATGAACTTCTTAAGGTATTGCCGGACTGGAACGATGCACGTGCCAGCGGCATATTTGCGCAGAACTTTTTTATGGACTATTTTCCTGACAAATTAAAAGCAGAGGCAACGGCACTATTTGAAAAAGCAGGGAAGATAGGCAGCATTGGAGAGGTCGTACCGGAAAACCAATTGCGGGGATATTTTATCATCAGCGCAGAACTTGCTGACCTGAAAATAAGCTTTACGCTTACGCCTGAGAACCCGGCTTTGATACAGGATTACCAAATTGGCCTGATGGTAAAATAGGACAGGCCTGAATTTAACCGCAGGCGTCCCGTGTTCAGCAGGCTGCCAGGCCGGATACTTTTATAATGCAATCGTCTTTTTATAGTCAGGCATCCGTCTAATTTACTTGAACGTCAGGTATTTACGTCGCTATTGTAGCTAAGTGCTATTGTTTTTTATTTCACTTTGTTAAAACAAGAGAGGCGAAAAATCTATTATTTAATAAATTTTTTCTTGACCTGACGATAAATCTTCAGCTTATGAAACGGAATTTACTCCTAATCGCATTTTTGTCTTTAAACCTGGCAGTCTTCGCACAACAAAATCCTCCTGCAAAAGACACGACAAAGATCTGGACCATTCACGGAAATAATACCTTTTTGCTTAATCAAAGCTCTTTTAGCCATTGGGCGGCAGGTGGTACCAACGCTTTTGCTGCCAACGCGGTGCTCAATTATGATTTTAACTATAAAAAAGAAAAATGGAACTGGGATAATAAGGTGATATTAGGTTATGGTGTAAGTAAACAGAATGCCACCGACTGGCGCAAAAATGATGACAGAATCATACTGAATAGCTTACTGGGTTACCAGTTTGAAAAGTCTTGGATGTACACCTTCTATATGAACTTTCAAACCCAGTTCGCCAAAGGATATAGCTATGATGCAAACAATGTTTCTACGCTGATATCGGCACCATTTGCCCCTGCCTATCTTACCTTCGGTCCGGGTATAGCCTATAAGCAGTCCGACAATTTCAGGATAAATTTCTCGCCATTGGCAGGGCGCCTGACCTCGGTCAGCAATGATTATCTTTCGGCCCTTGGCTCTTACGGCGTAACACCAGGAAGTCATAGTCTGTTTGAATTTGGTGCATCAATTGACGGTTATTATAAAGTGGAGATTGTCCAGAATATCACGATTGAAAACATACTGAAGCTCTATTCCAATTATCTCAAAAATCCGCAGAATGTTTTTATGGACTATACCTTCAATGTCTTTATGAAGGTAAATGATGTGGTAACGGTTAATGCTGGGGTTGAACTGATAAACGACCCGTTAGCTAAAATACCTTCAACAACCGGCGGCGCAGGCGATGAACACGCTTATTTTCAGGTTAAACAGATTTTTGGCGTCGGACTGACTTATAAATTTTAAGTACCGGGGGTGCTGATCAGGTAGGCCGGGACGTTTTTCCGCTTAATGACAATGATCTGTGCTACTAGTAGGTTAGGTATCCAGCATAGCCATGATATAACGCGGTAGGCCGCAATAAAATCGATATTTGCCATCTGGGAGGCGGGCAAATAAATGCGCAGTGTAACGGCGGCAAAAGTGAGCGCATAGTTGCGTATCATCCAGTTTTCATGCTGCTTGAAATCCCTTTTTAGTATGCTGACAAAAGCTTTCCATACACTCAGCAGCCAACTTAAGGCAAGCAAACCAAATCCCAAAGAAGCGGTAATACCCCCTGAGGCGAATAATGCAATGTAAAAGCCAGCCAGGCTGCTCAGGGTTACGGCAACCACATAGATCTTTCCAACTGTTCGGTGCGCACTGGTGTAACGGGCACGTAAACCTTTGCTAAATTGTGTCCAACCAGTTAGCAGCGCAATCCCGCCAAAGGTAATGTGGCAGTAAAAAGCCGTATGCCAGGCTGTATTGGCTATCAGCTCATTGGTTTTGCCGGACCATAGCCCCTTGCCATGCATATCGAAAATGTAATAGGTAAGCGGGTACAGGCCCACCCCGATAGCGAAGGCCGCAAATGGTATCCAAAGAAGATTCCGTGCTTTCATAAAATTCAAAGATAGCCAAATCCCGAAAAAGTTCAGTGCGCCCCGCCGAGCTGCCATCAACCGTCCATTCATCGAAGTATTGGGTCCACCCGTCAATAGATTTTTACCATACCCTTTGTAAAATGCAGACAAGCACACCGTCTAATTACCGGCTGCCAAGACGCCTTTACTATACATTTGCCAGCCCAAATAGGCCAGAGGCGCAAGCACTAATCCGTCAGAAATATACGCTGCCAGTTCTATGCCCGAAATGCGCGATACTGGAAACAGCATGGCACTAAGGATAATAGAAGTCGCTGCCCATAAAGGGACGGACTTTGTGCGTGCCAGCACAAAAGCCGAGCAGGCCGAACCGGCCGCCTGCCGCCAAAGGAAACTTGAAAATTGCCAGGAACAGGGTGCCAGAAACATCGAAGCACCATGCAGTTTTGTCCTCCTTTAATTATTTTTTGTAAACCTGTGACCATTAAAAACTTAAGCAGGTTACAATTCAACTTTATTTTGGTAAATTTATTCCAATGAAAACTTTTATCACGGTTGTATTCGCCTTAATTTCATTAAGTTGCATGGGCAATGAAATTGATGATTTAAAGACGATCGACGATGTGAACGCTTTTCTGAAAAGCAAGATTTTCGATAAAAACATATCTTTTTTTGATAAGATAAAACACGAACCAACATCAAAATACGATAAAATCCGTTTCCTGAAGATTGACCTGAATAATGACGGCCGTACGGATCTGCTCATTAACGGCAATGATCTGTTTGCCGTCATCGATGACGGCAGCAAGGATTTCAGATTCTGTTTCGTTGACCTTTCCTTTTCTGAAAGGAAATTCTTTTTAATGGATATTGACGCTTCAGGCAGGCAGACCAAAATAATTGTAAAAAGTCATTGGCCTGATAAAGCTCCGCAGCTGGATACACTGGTGTTCAAGTTTGACGGATTTGTTGAGTACAGCCAGGCCCCTGATAATACGCCTATTTCCAAAATTGTATTCTATACAACAATATGTATAGGCGAATGCCCGGTCTTTAAAATATCAATACAGCCTGACGGAATAGCAGAATATAACGCATTGCGCTATAATGCTACGGAAGGTAACTTCATTTGCCGGATGAATGATGGCTATTTAAATGAGATTTTTGATCTGGTAAAATATGTCAATTTAAAAAAGCTGGCGGATCATTATTCAGGACCGCAAGGCGCGCAGGGCGGCTATCTGGTGGTTAAATACAAAAACGGACTCACAAAATTTATTAAAGATGACGGGCTCGCCGGCAGTTTCGGACTGCGGCGAATATATGATCTACTTTTTCAGTTACGCGACACCCAGAAGTGGCATCCGGAGGGCTATTAACTATTTTTGGCCATTGATATATTTGATTTCTTCCACGCCTTTAGTCGTTTGCCCTTTTACATTTTGCGTATCAGCATTCTTTACATCGTCCAGGACGAATGCTGGCCGGGCATCGTCATTTAGATAACTTACTTCTACATCTTTCAATTTCAGCCCGGTTACATGACGCACGTAAAATCCGTAGGCCGCGGTAGTGCCAAACATGTATGGCTCGGGATAATTCTTTTCCAGTTCGGGTACTTGTGCCGCATCCTGCATGCCCACCCCGCCCTTGTAGTAGATGCGTATATGACTTAATTCAACATCAGTAATGTCATGTCCGGGTATGCCCGCTATAATGCAGGCCTGTCCTGCGTCGGCATTAAAAACCATCAAATTGCTGATCGACACCCTGCGTAGCTGACCGACAGGGGTTCCCTGCGGGCCCCGCATACGTGCGCCAAGGCGCATGAAAATAGGAGCGGTGACTACATCGCGCATGGTAATATTGCTGATCACCACGTCTTCTAGCAGCGCGCCGTCTACCGTTTCCAACGCCAGCCCCGCGCAATAATCGAACACGCAATTGCTGATGGCGATGTTTTTAAAGCCGCCATTGGATTCGGTCCCGAACTTAATGCGGCCCACCGGGTGATTACCGTATTGTGGATTCTCGCTTCGCTTGTAAGTGCCGTCCAGAAATGTACCCTCGTCATACCCGCTCACCTGGCAGTTGGTAATGGTCACGTTCTCGGTGGCCCTTGCAAAGCCCAAAGCATAGCTGCTTTTCAGGCAAATTCCATCGTCATAGGGTGAATTGATACTGCAGTTGGATATGTGCACATTACGGCAGCAGTCAATGTCCATGCCGTCGCGGTTGGTATCCATTTTCAGGTTGTCAATCGTCAGGTTGTCTACACCGGTGGCCAGGATGGCGAACCAGCCCGCATGTAAAAAGGTAACATCCCTGATGATAATATTGCGGCATTTATAGAGCGCAATCGCCTTGTTGGCTTCATCGCCGTTCATTTTATGATCCTTTGTTAATCCTTTGCCCCAGATGGTACCCGGACCGAGTATGGAAACATCATGAAGATCCTGACCCCAGATCAGGGAATTGTGAAAATGACTGTGGCCGAAATCCTGGAAGATTCCATTTGCTGATGGTTCCCTCTGGTCATAAGCTGAGCCAGTATCGGTAGCAATGATCGTCGCTCCCTGGTCAATGTATAGGGAAATGTTGCTTTTAAGGTGTATAGAGCCCGACAGATAATTGCCTGCGGGTAGATATACCATGCCACCGCCAGCCCCAGCTGCTGCATCAATTGCCAGGTTTATCGCCTTTGAATCCAAATTTTTTCCATCTCCTCTCGCGCCAAATGATCTGACATTATAAACGCCTGCAGCTTGTGCCTGTGCCTTCAGACCGGTAAAAAAGAAAGTTAATAAAAGCAGTAAAAAGGAAGCATTGCGGTTCATGGTCGGGGAAGGTTAAAGGATTTCAATTTGGTTGACCGCTAAGATATATTTAATCTTTAATTTTTAGAATTTTTGAATTCTCTTTTCAAGATCAGCAAAGGCCAGGGGAAAGGTCAATGTTGCATCGTTAGGAAAATCTATCGATATTGCATTGTTGTAAACCGATCAGCTATGCCCGAATCGCCAAACGGATATGTCACTGCTACCCTTAAAGATGGCATCAATACGATAAGTTTTTTCCATCCGGCACAAAATTCATTGCCTGCTCAGCTTTTGGACAGGCTCTGCTCCGAAATAAACAGGGCCGGAAATGATCCTGCGACCAGGGTTCTTGTGCTGAAAAGCGAGGGCGAGCGCACGTTTTGCGCGGGAGCCAGCTTTGACGAGTTACTCCAGATAAAAGATCGGACCCAGGGTGCCGAATTTTTCTCAGGTTTTGCCAGGTTGATCAACGCCTGCCGCACGTCGCCCCGGATCATCATTGCCCGTATACAGGGTAAAGCTGTAGGAGGGGGCCTGGGTCTGGCCGCAGCGGCGGACTATTGCCTGGCAACGGAATATGCCTCGGTTAAGCTGAGCGAACTGGCCATCGGTATAGGTCCCTTTGTGATATCACCGGCGGTGATACGCAAGATCGGCCTGCCTGCATTTTCTCAGCTCACCTTGCGTGCATCAGATTTTCAAACAGCACAGTGGGCCAGAGAGCAGGGTTTGTACAACGAGGTATACCCCGATATTGCTGCCCTGGATACTGCGCTCGGCGAACTCACTCAGAAATTGGCTTCCTATCACCCGGACGCGCTTAACGGTTTAAAACATATATTGTGGGAGGGCACGGGTGATTGGGACACCCTGCTTGCCCAGCGAGCCGCTATCAGCGGCGAACTGGTCCTTTCCGATTTCACCCAGCAAGCGCTGCGCGGCTTTCTCGGCGGAAAACGACTTAATTCTTAAAAAGAATTAGCGTTTTCAACCATTTCCTGAATTCAACTTATTAATTATAACTTTGCGTCGGATTTTATTTATAATTAAACTCTGGCATTGTAACCTCGGTCTGCCGTTCCCGTTATAAGGGTGTATTTGAGTTGTAAGATTGTTTGATGATTGACCCCCAAAGGAACAGATTAATTATAATTACGGCTGTCACGTGTATAGGAGCTGGAATTGTAGTCATGCTTGGCTGGATTTTCAAAATCCAGGCCTTGCAGCATATCATTCCCGGCTTTGTTTCTATGGTTTTCAACACTGCCTTCAGTTTTGTCCTGTTCGGCCTTGTACTGCTTCTTACCAGGTATTCCGGCGCTAAATATCAAAATATCGCTTATTTTATTTTATCTCTTGTTTGTACCCTGGTTGGTTTAGTCACCCTGCTACAGTTCCTTTTTCGTTTTAATACAGGCCTCGATGAGTTGTTTGTCAGGGATAATACCCCGATTTCGTACAACCACTTGTTTGCGGGCCGTATGGCCTTTAATGCGGCATTAAATGTTCTGCTGCTCGGAATGGCATTTTTGATGCGTTGCCCCGGGAAAAAAATATGTGATAGCGTTGCCCAGTACCTTTTCCACGCGGTTACTGTAATTTCTTCTGTAGCCCTGATCGGATATCTTTATGGGGTCTCTTTATTTAATTCGCTTTTTTATGTCAATTCAATGGCTGTTCATACGGCTGTTCTGTTTTTTATTTTGTCAGGCGCCGGCGCCCTGCTGAATCCTTCCCTTGGTGTTACCCGCTTGTTTGCAGGTAATCAGATCGGTAACCAGATGGCCAAAAGAGTTTTTTTACTCATGATTGCCATGGTTGTCGTGATCGGTTCTTTAAAGGTTGAGACGCAGCATTATCAGTTATTTAGTGTAGACATCGGCTTATCACTGGTTGCCGTTGGTTTTTTGCTGGTAAGTTTAGTTTTTATATGGAACACAGCGAATTGGCTTAACAAAATTGATTCGGCAAGATCAAAAGCTGAGGAGGAAGTAAAAAGGATGAACACTGATCTGGAGAATCGGGTGCAGGAACGCTGGACCGAATATCAGAAAAGTGAAGAAAAATACCGTTCGCTTATTGAACACGCCTCTGATGCTATTTATGTACTTGATGGTGAAGGGAATTTTACCGATGTAAATGCCAGTATGTGCCAGATGGCTGGCTATACACGCCATGAGCTGCTTACATTAAATGTGGAGCAGATCGTTGATCCGGAAGAATTAAAAACGGATCCCCTGCCCAAGGGTATCAGGATTCCGGGCGCTCTCGGAGTACGTGAAAGGCATTTTATAAGTAAAGACAGGCATGTATTCCCCGTTGAGATCAATGTAAAGGTATTTACCGGCGACAAGATTCTGGTGATGGCACGTGACATCAGCTACCGCAAGAAAATGGAAACCGAACTCAGAGATGCTGAGTTGAAATTCAGAACGCTCGCTGAAAAATCAATCGTGGGTGTTTACATTGTTAAGCATAACAAATTTATTTATGTAAACCCCCGGTTCGCAAATATTTTTGGTTACAGTCCCGAAGAATTGATCGGAACGGTGGCGATTGAAGACGTTTTTCATGAAAGTTACAAAGGAATCGCTACTGAAAATGTACGAAGGCGTATTTCCGGGGATGTTGAAAGCATTCATTATGAAGCGATGGGGCAGAGGAAAGACGGTTCGGCCAATTGGGTGGAGTATTATGGTAGCCGTGCCATTATTGGCAATGAAGTCACCATCATTGGTTCTATGATCGATATCACTGAGCGCAGGAGGGCCGAAGAAGAACTTAAAGCTTCTGAGCAGAAATACAAATTCCTTTTTGATAGCAACCCGTCTCCCTTATGGATGATAGCCAAAGACGATATGTCTATAATCGCGGTGAACGAAGCTGCCGCAAAAATGTATGGCTATACGAAGGATGAACTGCTGCAGCTCAATGTTACTCGTATCCGGGAAGGGGAGGATATCGAAGGGCAGCGGGTGGACTACAGGGAAGATCTGACGGCTACAGATAACCGCGTTCTGCGCCATCTCAAAAAGGATGGTACGATAATGCACGTGCAGGTCAATGCCCATGATATTATATTTAATGGCCGGCCGGTACGACTTTCTTTAACCAATGATATTACCGAAAGACTGAAGGCTGAAGAATCGCTGCACAAATCTGAAGCGAACCTGCAAAGCATACTAAAAACTACGGATACTATTTTTGGATTGTTCGACCTGGATATGAGGGCGCTAGCCTTCAATGAAAGGGCCATAGAATTTATTAAGGAGCAATTCCACCATAATCCTGAAAAAGGCGACCGTATCGCTGATTTCTTTCCCGCCGACAGGTTTCCCCAGCTGCGGGACTATATCAAGGAGGTACACCAGGGCAGGCATATCAATTACGAGATCGGGTACCCTAAGACGGACGGTTCCGTCAGGTGGTATGATGTCAGATTATCACCCATCGCCAGTGATGATAAAAAGATACTTGGAATGCTCATGGCCTTGTATGATGTAACGGAGCGGAAAAACACGGAGCAGGATTTGAAGCGTGCTTACGAGCGCATACAGAACCATATTAACAGTATCAAGGCTATGGCCTGGAAACAATCGCACCTGATCAGAAGCCCCCTGGCTAATTTAAAGGCACTGGCCGAAATAATCGAACATCACCCCGAAGACACTAAAGCTTTTTCGCATTTTCAAACCGAATTAAATCGCCTTGATTCCATTATTCACGAAATGGCGGACGATGCGTCCGAATTCGAGGATTAGAAAAACGCTCTGAACTAAGCAGTGCGCAGGTCAAATTCTTTCAAGCCTAAATACCGGACATAACGCTTTACGGCGGTTAGTACCGCTCCATGATTAACTTTGCTCAGGGCTGCGAAAGGAATAAGCACGATATCGACTTTGCTATTTCCAATGCTGCGTTTCCAAATGCCTACAACGCGCCCCGAAATCAGAATGGTATGGTTAAAGATCGTTCCCCTCGGATCATTTTTGATCATATCCCGGGCCAGTATGGCCGCGGTGCGATCTTTATAGCTGACGATATATTCGTCATAATTAGGGAGCAGCAAGGCTGCCGGTACCCTATCAATAAATGTATCCTCATGCCGGGCGAACCAAAAGGTGCTTCCCAAGGCTTCTACACTTTGTAATTTGTCCTTTATCATTTCCGTTCCAGCTTTTGCATCGGTAGCGGTCAGGCCGCTCCACCAAATATAATCCTTTAGCGTAGCGGGTCCGTGAGCCGTAAAATAACGTTCCGCAAGTGCCAGCAGAGCGTCCTTTTTATCTAATGTTTTAACCGCTGGTACGCGCTCATCTAAAAGTGCATAGGTAAATTGTTTGCCCCTTCGAGCGCCGCTGCAAACCAGACCGGTCAGTTCCATCTGCATCATGATGTGCAGAAAACGCTGTTCGTCGGTAGCTACCCCGGCCCGCTGTAAAACTTCAATAATTTCGGCGCGCATCAGGTGTCTGCCGCCCTCCATTGCCTTTGCCAGAGCTTTCTCGCATTTTGAAAAAATGACCTGATCAAGTTTCTGTTGCCGGTGATAGGTGGCAGCAATTTTCATTACTCTCGGTGCGGTAAGCTGAAGCATCCAGCGAATATCCGCCGGATGAACAAAATGCCAGGTCGGGCGCATAACATGGGTGCGGACGATGTCGCCGCGGCTGAATGAATTTTCAATGAGATCATCCGTGGCACCCAGCAAACGCTGGGCAACGGCCCATTTGGCTGCGGCGAAATCCTGCGCCTGCATTGCGCCCATATGGGAGACGATATCAGCCGGATCAGTAAACACGGGCCTGGCCAGATGCTGATTTACGAGTCGCAGCTGAGCGATGTCCGAAAGCTGCATTTAATGTTCCTCGTAACGGCTTAAGCGGTTTCTTAAAATACGCATTTCATCCTGAATCGCCTCCATCCTTTCAAGCAAGTGCGTGATGGCTTCAATGCCGGCAATGTTAATATCGAGATCATGGTGTAGCCGCGCCATTTTTTCCAGTTTTTGCAGCTGCGTTTCCGGAATATATTCATCCTGGTCCATGATCGTGATCTCCAGCAGTCCTGCCTCGCGGAGCGAATGGATAAAAGTATACTCCACCTGGTGCCAGGTACAAAAATCGCGGGTTGATATCAGGGTTGTCGTGGTCATCCTTTTACGATTTTGATAGTTCAGTAAATAACTCCCTTTGCCGGTCAGTCAGGTGGGCAGGTATGTCGACACCGTAGGTCAGATAAAGATCGCCAAACTCCTGTTGCTTTTTATAGACCGGAAAGCCCTTGTTTTTAAGCTTAACTTTTGCGCCGTTCTGTGTGCCCGGGGCAACCTTTAGTTTAACTTTACCGGTAAGTGTATCTACGGTGATCTCGCCGCCAAGCACCGCCGTATACAGATCGATCTTCACGTCGGTATATAGGTCGGAGCCGGTGCGCTTAAAATGCGGATCTCCGGTAATCACGAAAGTAATATACAGATCGCCCGCCGGCCCTCCGTTACTGCCCGGGCCGCCATGCCCTGCTATTTTTATAGTCTGCCCATTGTCGACACCCGCCGGAATGGTGATGCGTATCTGCTTGCCGTTTACTGTGAGCATTTGCTTATGCGTTTGTGCAGCTTCCTGAAAACTGAGCTGCAGTTCGGCATTGAAATCCTGGCCCCGGTATTTGGCCGATCCGCGTGAACGACCAGCTGCGCCGCCGCCAAACATCTGCTGGAAGAAATCGGAGAAATCACCACTGTTGCCAAAATTTTCATAATTTTCGAAATCCTGGCCATATCCACCACCAAAACCACTGTACTGGCCGCCGCCATACCCGCTGCCATGACGCTGTTGTTGCTGCTGTGCATATTGTTCATGCTCCTGGCCATGCTGCCAGTGCTCACCGTATTTATCGTATTTTTTACGGTTTTCGGGATCACTCAGCACTTCGTTAGCCTCATTAATTTGCTGGAACTTTTTATTAGACTCCGGATCATTGGGGTTCAGGTCGGGATGAAACTTACGCGCTAGCTTGCGATAAGCCGTTTTTATATCCTTTTCGCTGGCGGATTTATCCACGCCCAATATCTTGTAATAATCAATAAAGGCCATATCCGGGTTTGTCTATTACCTAAACCTCAAAGCATCCGTTTAGGTTTTTTTTGTATAAAAATAGCACAATTTGAATTGCAGCTGGCATGTCTCAGCCATTTTCCGTCCGGAAAAATCGAAAAACTTATTGCGCTCCAATTGTTTATACAATAATGTTTTAGATAAGGAGCATGGCGCAATTAGATGTGAAACCCAAAAGCCGCGGTTTCTGGTGGCTTTGGCTGATTATCGCGATTATCATTATCGCTGCAGCCTGGTATTTTCTGGGTGGCTACAATGGCGTAAAAGAGCCCACGCCTTAATTTTATACTGCCTGATCACCCGCAGAAATCATTGGTGCGCCTTATCAACTGATTATTCTTAATGTTAAATTATGGCACAGCAGCAAACCATAGATCACCATCTGGAGGAACTTCGTGGCAGCGGGTATGAGATTGCAAACGGGCAGCCCGATATCAGCCATTGGGACGTAAAGGCCCGCAACGGCAAAAAGATTGGCAAAGTAAAAGACTTGCTTTTTGATCCGGCATCACGCAAAGTCAGGTATCTGATCATTGACCTTGACGATAACGAACTGGGAATTGATAAAAAACGAAAAGTGCTTGTCCCGATCGGCATCGCCGAATTGTATACCAGGGACCGTCGCAGAGCGACTTCAGTGAACGAGGATCCTGCTTATTCCTTATACAATCCGGCAGATGACGGAAACGTGGTTTTTCTGCCGTCGATCAGCGCCGAGCAGTTGGATAGGTTGCCGCTATACGAATCGGGGCACCGGCTTTCCAGGTATGTTGAGCTGGCCATCTGTAAAATTGTCGAGGACCCAGCGGATGATCCTGGTCTGGAGGATGATTTTTACCGGAACAAGAATTTTAATGATGACGGCTTTTATCCGCCGGGCAAATAATGTGTTATTTTAGCAAGACGTCCTTGCCGGCAAACCGGGAACAAATTCCCCAAATTGTGGGGGCGCATTTTCCCATAAGATCCAGGTGTTAAACCCGTGAAATACGCTAATCCGGCTCCAGATGGCTGTTTTTTGTCAAAGATCTTCTTTGGATTAGTTTTTGCACAATGCATTTAGCATAAATTGATTCGTTATGAAAAGACTTATTCTTATTGCATTAACAGCCTTAGCTGCAGCGACAGTTAATGGGCAGGAAAAAAATAGCGTTCAACTGGATTCAATCCCCCAGGTGGATGGCGTTTATCAATACCAGGAGGTTGTTAGTGTTGACAGTACGCTGAGCAAGGAACAGCTATACAAAAATGCCAAAGTGTATTTTATGGATGTTTTTACCGGCGCTAAGGACGCATTTCAATACGATGATAAAAAAGAGGGTCGCATTATTGGGAAAGGCAATATAACCGTTGAGGATTACAAACGTTTTTTCCCCAGTGTAACCGTGCTCCGGTGGGACGTTAATTATAATACAGAAATCGTTTGCCGTGATGGAAAATATTCTCTTCGCATTTATGACATCGTTATAACCAAAGAGTCGCACGTTGCCGAGAATAACGCCAGAACCGTCAATTACAATATTGGCGATATATATGCCAATATGCCGAAGCAGCACGGCGCTTATAAAGCACTTTACCCAAAGGTGCTAAACAAATTGAATGCTGATCTGAAAGCCAGGATTACCGTTCTGAAAGAATCCATGGAAAAGAAGCAGGCAGTTTTTGCTGTAAACTAAAAACAAAGCATCTAAATTTGGTGGTATTCAGCCAGGTTGCGCAGCATATAGATTTTTCCAGCCGGTATACGGGCAATATTCACCTCATCAGGCTGCAACGCTGCCGTATTCGGAATAAAGATGGCTGTGCTTTCGATTCTAAAAAGAGATTCCTTACCCAGGTGATTGATTTTTAAGGTATCGCTAACATTTTCCATTACCGCCCTGAGCGCCTCGTTATTGGCCATGTGTTTTCCACCCGGCTTGCCCGAAAAATTCAGATTGAGCAGGTTTTGTGCGACCGTGTTGTTAAACACGATATCCTGCTGCTCATTGACGATGACAACGGCGTCGTGCATCTGTTCAATTATAGTTTTGATGCGCTGTTTTTCTGCAAGCACTTCCTGCAATGAGTCCCGGTCCTGATTGTTCAGGCTTTCAGCCATGCTGTTAAATGCAAGGGCTACCTCGCCAAATTCGTCGCCTCTGCTAAAATTGAGCCGGTGGTCAAAATTCTTTCTGCTTAGCTCGCCAAAGGCATCTGTTAGCGCCATGAGCGGCTCAGAAATAATTCCGGTGACGTTGACGCTGAAGCTGAAGAGCGCCAGGAAGGTAAAGCATCCTATGAGTCCCAGTATGATCGTGGCATTATTTACACTTGCATCCGCTGAATCGGTTTTATGCACAATAGCCTGCATGTTCAGGTCCTCGATCTTGCGTAAGCCGGCGCGGAGGTCATGCAGGGCAATTTGCTGGCTCTGTAAGCTGCTCTGCGGAGTCTGCAGCACGCTGAAAGCGCTTCTGACCGAAGCGGTTGCTGCAGCTTCTCCACTCTCGGTTACGTTATGTTCCTGTTTTACCAGCTGCGCATTAAAAGCAGCTTTTGCCGCCTCGGCGAGCGGCAAGCTACTGTCGTCCAGTACGGCCCTCATGCCCTTGGTAAAACTCAGCGTTTCATAGTTGTTTTTAAGAATCACCTGAGCATTTTGGGATAAGCGGTTGATATAAAATAATGACAGGGAACCTGCAAACAGGATGGATATAAAAATGAGGGCAAAGCCCAACCGGATCTTATATTTTAATTTCATGATCTATATTTCTACTGGTGAAATCTAATAAAACGCGATAAAGCGTAGGCGAAGAGTTATAGGCAAAGTACGCATTGCCCTTGCTATAATAAAGTTACGGAAATTATTTCCGTATAAAAAAGATGGGATAGGCTAATTATGCCAGGCCTTTGATCGTATATTAGCCTTTAAATAAATCGCCATGGACAAATCTGTTTTTAAATATTTTGCAGACATCCCGACCAAAGAGGTTGCTCCAGGATTTTTTTCCAAACTGATCCATACGGATACAAACACCATTAATTTTATAGAGGTAAAAGCAGGTAGCGCTATCCCTTTGCACAAGCATATTCATCAGCAGTGCTCCTTTGCACTCGAGGGTAAATTTGAGATGACTGTAAACGGAGATCTACAGGTGCTGGAGCCCGGATTGTTTGCCATTATTCCGTCCAACGCGGAGCATGGCGGCAGGGCAATTACTGATTGCAAACTGGTAGACATCTTCAGCCCGGTGAGGGAAGATTACAGGTCCTTGTAGATTGGTTGATTGAGTAAGTGCAATCAGCAAAGCCTACGACGCCAGAAAATGCTTATAACTTCTCCCTATCGGAATAGTTTCGTCATTGATCAATACCAATTTATTGCTTTGGGTATGCTTTATCTTGTTATTGGCGACCATGTATGATTTATGGATACGCAAAAAGTGCTTTGCCGGGAACAACTCTTCAACGATTTTTAAGGAGCCCTTTACAATGATCTTTCCTTTATCGGTATAAATAATAGAATAGTCCTTGAGGCCTTGTATATAGTAAATGGAATTTAATGATGTCTTAAATTTTTTAGTGCCCGATTTGAGGAATACATAATCACTGTCGTTATGATTGGTTATCATAATAGAAGCTTCCTGCTTAAGTTCATTCTGAAGTGTAATAATTTCCGCGCGTTGCTGGTACCAGTCCAGGCTAAGTTTAAAAGCTACCGTAATGATCAAATACCACATGGTAGTAATAAAATTAAAAGGGAAGGAATACCAAAAACTTCGATAGGACATCATGCCGATAACAAAACCATATAAATAAATATCATACAGATTTTGCAGGCTGACATAAATGCACAATGATAAAAGCAGCAGCACAAAATAAGCCAGATACCGATGAGTAGCAAAATAACGGGGGATAAGGTAAAAGATATGAAAGTATGACAATGAAATAATGAGTGCAAGTCTAACAATGATACATTCAGCAAAATGACCAAGACCAGCCTTTTGAATAAGGTATCTCCGATCGAACAAAAACACCATTGTGACTACCGTCCATAATAACAGGTGAAGTAATTTTTTCAAAGTCGGCCATTGAGCGTTCATAGGTTATGCAATGATGATTATAAAACAGATAAACGACTAATTGAATAGACCAACATCAATATTAATAGATGAATGATGCCCGGTAAAACTAGAAATGAATTTACATCTATTAATTGGGGTTTTGGTCTACTTTATTTTGCCTTGGCAAAAATGGCAGCTAAACTTGTGTTGTATTTTATAACCAAACAACATGAAAATATTTCTTTTTTGCTTGCTGATCCTTAGCTATGCAGGGCTCAGCAAACGCTTTCCAGAAGCCGGTTTAAGCAGCAATATCCTCTATAAACAAAATGTTAGTACCTTAAAGGTTGGTAAACTGCCAACCAGCGTAGAGGTTGCAGATTTGAACAATGATAAAATACCCGACCTGGTTATTTCAAATGGCGGCGACAGCAGTGTAACTATTTTTCTTGGAAAAGGAAAAGGAGGATTTGCCGAGGTTAAGGGTTCGCCATTTTATGCCGGCTGTGCCCCGAATGACGTGGTGATAGCTGATTTTAATAAAGATGGTAAGCCCGACCTTGCATTTGCTAATCATACCAAAAAATATCTGACTGTATTAATCGGGGACGGTACCGGGAAATTTAGTCCGTTAAAAGGATCACCCTTCCCGGTGGATGTTACTCCGCATACACACGGTGTTGCTACAGGTGATTTTAATAAAGACGGTTACCTTGACCTGGTCACGGATAGCTGGGGCAACGATAAGATTTTGGTGCTTTTTGCTAACAGCGATCATGGTTTTAATTTGCCGGGTACATTTATAAAAGTGGGTAGCCATCCCTATCAAAGGGTAAGGACGGCGGATCTGAACAAAGATGGTAATATGGATATTATAACCACTAATCTGGATGGGGACAATGTTACTATCCTGTTAGGTAATGGGAAAGGAAGCTTTTATCAGCCTGCCGGTTCGCCTTTTTCCAGCGGCGATTCACCCTTTGGGGTTGCTATAGGAGATATAAATGGAGATGGTAAACCTGACCTGGCAATCGTGAATTCACCCAGCATTACGTCAGATAACACAGGCCGGGATGGACTTACAATATTGACAGGTGACGGTTCAGGCAAATTTGTCATGATGCCGGGATCGCCTTTTACTACGGGTAAAAGTCCAGGTCGTGTCGCCATAGGTGATGTCAATGGAGATGGGATAAATGATATTGCCGTAACGAATTATAACAGCAATAGCGTTTCTATATTCCTGATGAAGAAAAATGCGATAGCATCAGGTTATACGATACCCGTTGGCCAAAAGCCCGATGGCATTGCCATCGCGGACATTGAAGGTAACGGTAAAAATGAAATTCTGGTAGCCAACAGCCTTGATAATACACTCAGCATTATAAGGACGGGTAAATAAAATCATAACCATTTAGGTTATAGCATCCTGTTCTGATTTTATAAATTGGCGTTCGTAATCTTACCTTTGCCAATTCTTAATTGAAATAAACATTGACCAATTTTATACTCATAGCAGTCTGCATTTTAGCCGGTATACTTTTCCGGCGGTCTGGAACCTTGCCCGCGGATGCGCATAAAGGAATTAATGCCTGGATCATTTACCTGGCGCTGCCGGCCGTATCGTTCAAATACCTGCCTCATATACACTGGAGCCATCAGCTGCTGCTACCGGCCATGATGCCGCTGATCGTTTGGGCAGGGGCATGGGTTTTCACCAAGGGCTATGCGGCTAAACGACCCCTCGCTAAGCCAACCGAGGGCGCCATGAAGCTTTCCTCAGGCTTATCCAATACCTCATTCGTAGGGTTCCCCCTTATTGTGGCTTATTTCAGCGAGAAGCAGTTGGGGATAGCCATTATTTGCGACCAGGTTACGTTTATGCTGCTGTCAACCGCCGGGATAATGGTGGCTGTTGGTGCCGGGCAATCGCAGAAACTCTCCGCTGGTCTGATCATTAGAAAAGTGCTGCGCTTCCCGCCGTTTTTGGGCTGTGTCGGAGCGCTAACTATTCCGCATATTATCAGCCTGGCGCCGCTGGGCCCATTGTTTGATAAACTGGCGCTCACGGTTGCTCCGCTCGCCTTGTTTTCCATAGGGCTGCAATTAAAATTCGGTGGCTGGCGGAAAGAGGCAAGGCTTATCGGGGCATCGCTTTTTTACAAATTATTAATCGCTCCGGCATTGGTACTGGGTGCAGCCCTGGCCATGGGTTTGAAAGGCGTCGTGCCGCAGATCGCTGTTTTCGAGGCCGCCATGCCCACCTTGCTTACCTCCGGCGTTGTGGCTGAGGAATATAATGTTGATCCTGAATTATCCGGCCTGATCATCGGCGTAAGTATTATTTTCGCATTTGCGACCACAGCTTTGTGGTGGCAGATTTTGCAGATTTTATAATTTTGCCACATGTTTATTACCAAAGCCACATTAACAGATGCTGCCGAACTAACCAACCTGGTAAACAGTGCCTATCGCGGCGAATCATCACAAAAAGGATGGACAAGCGAGTCCCATCTGCTGGGAGGCATTCGGATCGATGAACCTACCATGGCGGAATACCTCCGGGATGAAAATGTAACCCTGCTAAAATATAGCGATCACGATGGTAAAATCGCCGCAACCGTGTATCTGGAGGTTAAAGGCGAAAGGCTTTACCTGGGTATGCTTACCGTATCACCGACGCTGCAGGCAAAAGGTATTGGCCGGGCGCTATTGAAAAAGGCCGAACAAATTGCCCGCCAGTTCAGCTGCCGGAGCATATTTATGACGGTAATAACCAGCCGCCATGAACTGATAAAATGGTACGAGCGCAGGGGATATCGTTCTAGCGGAAAACTCATACCATTTCCTTCAGATACTAAATTTGGGATACCCAATCAGTTAATAACGCTCGAAGAGTTTGAGAAGGAAGTTTAAGTGGAGACTAACCGGTTCGCCAAGAGGCATTTCTGGCGTATTATATTAAATCACGATATTCCGTTAGCAGTCCCAGCACATCTTTTAGAAGTTCCGCATGCCTGAAATTTTTATGCTCAAGTGTGGTTTCTACCTGTTCATGCGCCCAGGTTGTATGGTAGGGAATGTGAATAGCCCGACCGCCGATGTTTAAGACAGGGATAACATCCGATTTGAGCGAATTTCCGATCATCAAAAATTCCTCCGGCCGGATATCAAGGTGCTTCAGCAGTTTTAAGTAATCCGCTTCTTTTTTCTCGGACATAATCTCGATATGGTGAAAATAATGACTCAGTCCGGATTTTCTGAGTTTCCGTTCCTGGTCGAGCAGGTCTCCCTTAGTGGCCACTACGATGCGGTAGTGAGCCTGCAAAGCATCTAACACGTCCTGAACGCCATCGAGCAATTCGATGGGTTCATCCAGCAATTCCTTTCCATAACTAATAATGGTTTGTATTACCTGGACAGGGATGTTGCCATCTGTGATTTTTAATGCAGCCTCGATCATCGAAAGGATATAACCTTTAATGCCATAACCATATATTGCCAGGTTCTCGATCTCGATCTTCAGCAATTCACGCGACACGGTATGCTGCGGCATAAATTCTTCCAGCAACACACAGAACTTCTTCTCGGTATTCTGAAAATAGGGTTCATTTACCCAAAGCGTATCATCTGCATCAAAAGCGATCACTTTTATATCCATCAGATCAGAATTTGGTGCAAGTATAGTGATTATCAGGGATTGGAATGGAGGTGTAAATAAAATCTGAATAAAATTTGAAAAAAGGTGCAACCGTTTTAAAAAAGTGTCGTCTTATATCCAGAGTGATCAAATAATTCGTTTAAAATGGAAGAAGTAATGCCCGAATTAAAGGAATTTATTACCGGATACTGTGAGAAATACAAAATAAACAAAATTGATCCGGAAGCGCTGACGGTGGATACCAGCATCGATCTTGACCTGGATATTTTTGATATCGAGATCGACCTTTTTTTGGCCGAGTTTGCCGATACGTTCCGGATCGATAACTCCAAGTTTACCTGGTATAAGTACGGATATCCAAAAGGGTCGGTGAGTGTTGAAATGATAAAGACCGTATTCGGTTACCGCGCGAATTGGGTGAAAAAGGTCGCCAATAAATTATATACGCCAAAATTCAAGGTGCAAAACCTGCAGGAAGCCATGAAAACGGGGAAGCTGGTTTAAGTGAGCAGAATTTCATGCAGGGAGCGGAGTAATTCCGGCTGGTGGGTCAGCTTTCAAATCCAAACCTGCCGGCCTGGAATTGCTTCGCTCCGTGCAATGTATTCAAAATGCTTTGAAGATCATTTTATTCCCTCGTTTGAGTACAATGTTTTTTACCGACCCTGTTCCCTGGAACAAATAAACCATGCCCACAATGTTTTCGGGTTTCGGTAATTTAGATTGGTAAGCCAGTTTGTCATTCACGTAATACTGAATCTTGCCCCCCGCACTGCGAATATTGACCTTCACCCATTTGGTCAGATCAGTGCCAAACCCCGAAAGGTCAGTGTGTTTCCCCCATATCATATTTTCCCCATCGATCATGTTGAGTTCGGCAACGCATCCTTTTACTGATAATGGTATGATAAGAGGTATATTATCAGTTACCAGATCAATGTTCATAAACTGACAAGTGCCGGAACCCTCATGATAATCATTTCTTACCTCTGCACTGAAATTGAAATCGCTAACCGGCACAGGATCAAAATTGCCCACATTGGCAAATTCTACCTGCGGCGGCTGTGGCGTGAGCGGGATGTTTTTTCTTTTCAGATCCCGGACCGGAAACGACATGAGATCGTCTTTTAAAAACTCCCCTGGGTTAAGATAAACCGGGATCGGTTCATGGTCGATTAGTCCGAGCCAGGCCCTTGTGGGAATCAGCAGGCTATGTTCTTTGACTATTGTGTTATTTACCACGAATTTGGCATGATAGAACCCTGGATGGAAATAAACCGATGTATACTGGTGCAGTTCAGGGTCGATCCTTTCCCTTGTTCGTTTATCCCAGGATTGCTGGATAAATACTGAATCGCCGGGCGCAACATGCGCACTATAGGTAAAGATTACCGAATTTGGGATATCTCTTGTAAGCGGTTTGCTGCTAAACAAGTATTCTCCCTTTCCGTGGTCTGGCGATTTTTTAACATGCATGCTAATCAAACTGATGCCAACGGCGGCCATGGCCGCTAATGCTGCTGTTATCCACCATCCCGGTCCGGCTTTTGTTTTGACTGCCGGGCTTGCCAATACAACTTCAGATGGTATCCCTGCAGGAGGCTTTTGCCGGATAAATGCCCGCCAGCTTTCAAAATCAGCGAATCGGGCCAATGTATCGAGTGTGGTAGTGCTGGGCAAGTGATTATACTCTACCCGTCCCCATATCCGGCGCAGGGTGCTTTCGCTCAACGATACCTTTGTTTTTTCTAGAATAAGCTGATTAAGAATATCAAAGTCTTTGCTTTGCCAGCTCAAAGCATCTCCCCAGTCAAGCTGCTGCTCAATGATGGTCAACAATCGTTTTATATCAGAAGCATTCATGCTGCAATTTACTCTTTATAAGATACAGTTATCGATTTTAAGACGCGGGAAACCCGCTTATGTGACAGGATTTTTCAACTCATAATGATTAAAAGACCTTTCTCCCATTTCTGTGGATTCCAGGGTAAATCCCAGCTTTTCTAAAATGTGGACCGACGCGTCATTGCCAGCCTGCACAGTTGCTACGATTCTCTTTAAATGGAGCTCATTGAACCCGAACTCGATAAAGGCACGGCCAGCTTCCGTCGCGAACCCCTGTCGCCAGTGTTCACGCGCAATATAGAATGCCAGGGTTCCTTCGCATGCAATGACTCCACCATCCGGCTTGAAATGGGGATAGACTCCGCATCGACCTATATAGCGTCCGTTTTCTTTTAAGACCGTAGCCCATATGCTCAACCGGCCGGTTACGGGTGTCAGGGCATGGATAAATCTGCGCTGTGCCTCTTCTGGCAAACGTGGATATCCACCTACATACCTGCGGACCTGTGGATCCATTTCCATTGCGCAGAAGGCATCCTTGTCGGTCATTATATGCTGGCGGAACAGTAATCTGCCTGAAGATAATATGATGGGATGATGGTCGTAATCCATTAAATTTCAATAAGATGCAACTTGAAAAAACTTGAACAAAGTATGAATTGCCTTTTGTTCCGTTTAAAAATAAATTTGTATAGGCCCATAATTATTAAGCCCAAAACAAGTGCAAATTTGAGATGAAAAAAATATTTTTCCTAATTGCTTTAACACTCCTGTGCTTTAGTAAGCCGCGCACCCAAAATGGTTTCTGGAACACGACGGATGCCTACCTCGGCCAAAAGCCACCTTTGGATACGCCCCAGGCATTTGGTGTAAATATCCTGACCAGAGGCGACACTTTTGCATTTGACCGTGTAGCTTTCTCTGACGACGGTAAGGAATTTTATTATCCAAGCAATAATACCTGGTTTGACAGTAAAAATAGCAAGATACGTTACTTTAAGTTCGAGAACGGCAAATGGAATGGCCCGCATTTGGCCTGGGTAAGGTTTGATCATTTGCTGGCGAAATTGAGAAAGGAGAATTTATAATGATGAAGAAGATAGTTTTAATAATGACCCTTGTGTCGTCAATCTGCATCATGGCATTTGGTCAAACCGTACATTTTGATTTGGGTAAATTGCTGGCTGAAAATAAGTTAGCATTCAACTACGCAAGTCAGGCCAAAGCTATGCAGGATGGCGATAAAAGAGGCATTACCTGTAAAGATAATGTGTGGCTCAAAAATGTTGATTTCGGTTATGGGACAATTGAGCTGGATATCCGTGGTCGTAACGAATTTTTAAAAAGCTTTCCGGGTATTGCATTTCATGCGTCCGATACCTCCAGGAATTATGACGTGGTTTATTTCAGGCCGTTCAATTTTCGGTCCAGCGATCCGGTGCGCAGGACATGGTCAGTGCAGTATATGAGCCTGCCTGAGTATCCGTATGATCGTCTTAGAAAGGAAAACACCGGCCAGTTTGAAAGCGAGATAATACCTAATCCCAAACCGGGACAATGGATACATGCACGCATCGTGATCCAAAAAGACAGCATCAAAATATATGTGAATGGCATGGACAAGCCATCATTAGCAGTAAAGACATTGCAAAAAAGAAGTAAAGGCATGTTAGGTCTTTGGGCAGATTCAACGACGGCAGATTTTGCCAACGTGGTAATTACAAACGATAAATAATAAGACCCTCGGGTTTGGCAACAGCGCCGCTTGTGCCTATAAATATTTAAAAGTTAAAACTTATTAAGATCATGATAAAGAATTATTTGCTCGCAGCGTGGCGCAATGTGATCCGCCATAAAACACATGCAGCCATTAATGTGATCGGGCTTGCTCTGGGCATGACTTGCTGCCTTTTTATTTTCCTATGGGTACAAGACGAAACAGGTATTGATAATTTTCATAAGAACGGGAAAAACCTGTATGTTCTGTATCAAACCACTACGTTTAACGGAGGCGTTACCGGCGACTATAATATGCCGATCGTGTTCGATAAGATGAAGGGTCGTATTTTTCCGCTTGAAGATGTCAAGAACGGCGTTCCGGGAATCGCCAATATGGCCTGTTATGCTACCGGATATGATTTGCCCTGGGGGCATCCCGAAACACTTCAGGTAGGCGAAAAGGTTGTAAAAATGGATGGCTCGCGTGTGGGAGTAGATTTTTTCAAAATATTCAGTTATCCTATTATTGCAGGAAACAATGCCGAAACAGCACTTAAGCAGCAGGGTAATATGGTTATATCGCGACATACAGCGGAAGTGTTTTTCGGGAGCCCGCAAAATGCTGTTGGTAAGACCATTCGGTACGAAAATGCATCCAATTTTATTGTGAGCGCTGTTTTTGAGGATGTCCCACCGGCTAGTTCACAGAAATTCGACTTCGTAATAAGTTGGGAAGTGCAGAAAAAGCTCGACTGGTCTTCAAACAATTTTGAAACATATATACAATTGGCCGATAATGCCAATGTAAGTCACACCGAAGCGGCTATCAATCAATATTTGCAGCCGAAGCTGACACTGCCTAAGGGCGTCCAATATCATGTCGGGTTGCAACGTTACGGCGAGCAGTACCTGCACAATATTTTTGTCAATGGTAAGCCCGCTGCGGGCCATATTGAGTATGTGCGGATATTCAGCGAGGTAGCGATCTTCATCCTGATCATTGCATGCATTAATTTTATGAACCTGGCTACTGCCCGTTCGGTAAAACGGGCAAAAGAAGTTGGCGTGCGCAAAGTGGTCGGCTCCACCCGTGGCAGCCTTATCGCACAGTTTTTTGGTGAATCGCTCGTGTTTTCCTTCCTGTCGATGTTGCTGTCGATTATTTTGGTGCACTTACTTCTGCCCGCGTTCAACACCTTTACCGGTAAACAGCTGGGTTTCCCGCTGATACATCTATCGTTTTGGATATCGCTCATCAGTCTGACGCTCATTACAGGCATACTGGCTGGCAGTTATCCGGCATTGTACATGTCTGCATTAAAGCCTGTGCGCATTTTAAAAGGTACAATCAGGTTTACGCGCGGATCGGTATGGTTTCGCAAGGGTTTAACGGTATTTCAGTTTGTCCTTTCAATTCTCCTTTTGATCGCGACCATTGTGATCACCCGACAAACCAAATATGTGCAAAATACGCACCTTGGATACGATAAGGAAAATATGGTTTATATGCGGATCGAGGGCGAACTGTCCAGAAAGAATAAATATCTTTTATTTAAGCAGCAAGCACTGAAGATGCCAGGCATTCTGATGATCGATCGCACAAGTGAAGTGCCGCAAGCCATGAATTTTGTGGTTAATGATGACGAGATCATCTGGCAGGGAAAGCAAAAGAATTCGACGGTAGGCGTGAAGCCGGCATCTGTTGGGTTTGACTTTGTGAAACTGATGAAGCTGCATATGGTCGAAGGGCGGGATTTTTCGTCAACCAATCCTACCGATTCTACCGATGCTTTCCTGATCAACCAAGAGGCAGCCAGGGAAATGGATATGAAGCACCCGATAGGGCAGTGGGTTAAGGCATGGCAAAAACGCGGACATATTATCGGGGTGCTGAAGGACTATCATACCCAATCGCTGCGGGAACCGATTAAGCCTATATTGATAGATGTAAAAGAAGGGGAATATTTTGGGGTGATCATAGCGCGGACCCAAACTGGCAAAACCAAAGAAGCTTTACAGAGCCTGGCGACAGTTTACAAGCGTATTAATCCCAATTATCCTTTTTCATATCAGTTTGTTGACCAGGAGTACAAAAAACTGTACAGCAGTGAACTGATCATTTCTACACTTTCGGTGGTGTTTGCAGTTGTGGCCATTGGGATATCCTGTTTGGGCTTGTTGGGGCTGGTGATATTCTCGGCCGAACAGCGCATCAAAGAGTTTGGAATCAGGAAGGTATTAGGTGCCTCTCTGGGGCAATTGGTGGCACTTTTTGCGGCTGACTTTCTAATATTGATCTTTATTGCATTCCTGATAGCTGCGCCTTTGGGGTGGTTCGCCATGCGTTTGTGGCTTGAAGATTTTGCCTACCGCATTGACCTTTCATGGTGGATATTTATTCTAGCGGGTATAAGCTCGTTGATTATCGCGGTCTTTACACTAAGCTATGAAGCCTTTAAAACGTCGGTGGCTAATCCTGTAACAAATTTGCGATCAGAATAACTACGTGTACTGTTATAGTAAAAAATCCGTTTAGAGCTAGAAAGCGAGCATTTTATGTTCGCTTTTTAGGTATTAGAGGAGGCATGATTTTTGCTGTAAGCTATTGATAGCCAAAAACTTTTCTCTTTATTGATTGTATTTATCCTACTAAAGATATTCTACTGCAATGCAGTAAAAAGAGCTTGTATCTGAAATATGGGTGCGAGGTTTAGTTGATGGCGTTCCGGGGTGAGATACGGAACGCTTTTTTTGTGATTCATATTCTTTCCGGCAATACATTAACATCCTGCTAAACACACACTGGGTGTCGACAAAACCCGACACTGAGCACGTTCGGACTGCCATCGGACGAAATTTATTTTTTACATTTACCCTGCAATTAAACAACCACAATGCATTCCTTTAACACATCGGTCTTTTGCCTGCTATTATTTATCGCCCCCTGCGCATTTGCTAAAAATATTACGATCACCTCACCTGACAAAAAAATAACGTTCAATCTGGCTGAAGACCAGGCAGGACTGATCTACCGGCTGAGTTACAAGGGCCAGCTGCTGGCAGATAATTCAAGGATGCGCATCAGTTTTAAACAGGGCGGAACATTCGGGCAGCATATCCGTCTGGGGAAACCTGAATTCAAAACGATGGAAGAAACTTATGACCTGGTCGTGGGTAAAGCCAGTCATATACATAGTTTGAGCAATGAAGTGACGGTGCCTGTTACCGAGACGGACGGTTTGAAACGCCGGTTGAATATCGAGATCAGGATGTTTAATGATGGAGCAGCATTTCGCTTTGTAATTCCCGCCACTGCAGGCCTGCAGCAGGTGGAGATCACCGATGAGGCCAGTACGTTTAACCTGACGCAGAATCCTATTGCGCTAACCCTGTTCCGGCAAAACTACACCACGTCGCACGAGGGCTTGTACGACAGGCTGCCGCTGAGCAAAATCAAGCCAGATACCCTGATGGATCTGCCTGCTTTGTTTGAATACCCGAAGGGTGTTTATATGGCCATTACCGAGGCCAATTTGCTGGATTATGCAGGCATGTATCTGATAAAGCATAATGGCGTGCTGCAAAGCACTTTGTCTCCCTTGCCACATCAAAACGATATAAAGGTTGTCGCAAAGTTGCCGCATAACAGTCCTTGGCGCGTGATGATGATCAGCGACCGTATCGGGGCATTGATCGAATCCAATATATTGACTAACCTGAGCGAGCCTTGCCGCATAAATGATCTGTCATGGATAAAACCGGGAAAAACCACTTTCCCTTGGTGGAACGGAAACGTTACTCCCGATACTTCATTTGCCCCAGGTAATAACTACGAGACCAATATGTATTATGTGAACTTTTGCGCAAAATACGGTTTGGCCTATCATTCGGTGGTTGAATATGGTTTGCACGAGTGGTATGTAAATGATGGAGCAGGGTTTCAGCCCGGACCGCATGCAGATCCTTCGAAAGCTGTACCCGGTCTGGATATGCAGCAGCTATGTGATTCAGCTAAAAAAGTGGGGGTGGGAATACGCGTATGGGTGCATTTTTATGCACTATACCCCAAACTGGATGAAACCTTTGCCCAATATGAAAAATGGGGCATCAAGGGTCTGATGTGCGATTTCATGGATCGTGACGACCAGGAAATGGTGAACATGCAGACGGAAATTTTGGAAAAAGCGGCACAGCACCATTTGCATATTCAGTTCCACGGCGCTTATAAGCCTACCGGTACAAGCCGTACCTATCCCAATGAATTTACCCGCGAAGGGACGCTTAACTACGAAAATGATAAGTGGAACAGTTCGGTTACGCCGGATGCCGACGTCAATATAGCATTCACCCGCTTGCTGGCAGGCTCTACCGATTACCATCTGGGCGGGTTCAGGGCTGCCAATGCCAACACATTCAAGGTACATTATACCGCGCCGATGGTATTGGGAACAAGATGCCATATGCTGGGTATGTACGTCGTGCTGGAGAGCGCGCAGGGAATGATGTGCGATTATCCCGATGCCTATATCGGACAGGCGGGATTTGAATTTTTACAACAGGTTCCCCTAACCTGGGATCAGACCCGGGTGCTGAATGCCAAGGTAAGTGACTATGTGACCATTGCCCGCAGAAAAGGCGCCGCATGGTATGTTGGGACAATCGGAAATAATAAAGCGCAGGAGATAACGACTGCATTGTCTTTTTTACCTTCCGGCGCGTATATCGCCGAGATATACAGTGATGCGCCGGACAACGATAAAGACCCGAACCATTTGGTAAAAGTGGTACAAAGCGTGACCAATCAAAGCGTAATCAGTACAAGCCTTGCTGCCGGCGGCGGGCAGGTAATGCGGATTTACAAAACCAGATAGCAGGAGCGGAGTATCTGACATTGGCGTATGTTGTCAATGGAGATTTGCAACCGCCAGCGCCAGCTGACCCCAAATCCGCCAATTCCGTACGCCGGTAATTTATAAAAGCCTAGAACAGATCTGCAACGCGTGAATGTTTCTTTTTGATATACCGGCGAAAATCAAGCACTATCCCGGCAAAAAAGTAAAATATGAGCGGGAAGCCCACAGCCAGGAATGAAGAATAAATAAAAAACAGTCGGATTTTGGATATAGAAATATTGAAGCGTTCGCCCAGGTAAGTGCAAACACCGAAGGAATATCGTTCAAAAAAGGTAATGATGCGCTGCAACATATCGGGGCATTTTTTAATAGTCATATACCAACGCCGCAACGCTGCCATTTCTTGTGATCGCCGTCATTATTTTTTTGCTTAGCGAAGGCAGCAAATAAAATGCGGTATTAACCCTTATACCCGGCTGATCAGAATTTGTTACCCGATTATTTTTTTTCCGGCAATTTTCCGGGCAGCACGGTTGAAAACTTATTCCTGCCGGCCTTTAAATGTTCGTTGTAAATGGACAGGAATAATACAAATATATTCAATAATAAGCGATCAAGGTCAAAATCAATTGGTTTTACAAAGGATTAATTTAATTTTATAATTAATCGTCAAGACCTATGCCACAATCCGGAAATATCGACCTCCAACGTATCAAATCCATTATCGGCGGCTCGCTTGGAAATTTGGTGGAATGGTACGACTGGTATATTTATTCCTTTTTCTCCCTGTACTTTGCCGCTGCGTTTTTCCCGAAAGGCAACCAGACGGCCCAGTTATTAAATACTGCGGGCATCTTTGCCATCGGCTTTCTGATGCGGCCCATTGGCGGCTGGCTGATGGGTACTTTTGCAGATAGGAGGGGCCGCAAAACAGCGCTTACCTTTTCGGTCTTGCTGATGAGCATAGGTTCGCTCGTCATAGCAGTGACTCCTGGTTATGAGCAGATCGGTATTGCGGCACCCCTTTTATTGCTGCTGGCAAGAATAATACAGGGGCTGAGTGTGGGCGGAGAGTACGGCACCAGCGCCACTTACCTCAGCGAGATGGCTACCAAAAAACATAGGGGATTTTATTCGAGCTTTCAATATGTCACGCTTATCATGGGCCAACTGCTTGCTTCCGGATTTGTGATTTTGCTCCAAAAGGTATTTCTGACAGAACAGCAGCTCCACAGCTGGGGCTGGCGCATCCCCTTTGTATTCGGCGCTTTACTGGCCGTTACCGTCATGTATCTCAGGCGAAGTTTGCGCGAACCGGAACCCTTCGGGAAGGAGGATGCCCATGATACGGACAGGGGAAGCCTGAAGGCTTTGGCCCGGCATCCGAAAGCTGTGCTGACCGTGATTTGCCTGACGATAGGCGGTACGGTAGCATTTTACACTTTCACAACGTACATGCAGAAATTCCTGGTTAATACGGCCGGTTTCAGTAACAGCGCTGCGACTTTGATCTCCACCTTTACCCTGGTAATTTTTATGCTGTTGCAGCCCGTATTTGGATTGTTATCTGATAAGATCGGCCGCAAGCCTCTGCTTATTGGTTTTGGTATTCTGGGTACACTCACCACCGTTCCGATACTCGAGGCATTAAGTACAGCCAGAGAAATGTGGACGGCATTTGCGCTGGTGATGATTGCGCTGATCATCATCAGCGGTTATACTTCCATAAATGCTGTAGTAAAGGCTGAGCTTTTCCCGGTTAGGATACGGGCACTGGGGGTGGGTTTCCCTTATGCCATTGCTGTGTCGCTATTCGGGGGCACCGCGGAGACGCTGGCCCTTACATTTAAGCAAATTCACCATGCCCAATGGTTCTACTGGTATGTCAGCGGCTGTATTGCCCTGTCGCTGATCGCATACATCGTCATGCCGGATACCAGAAAGTACTCTAAAATTGAAGATTGACTATTGCGCCACCATGCTGGAGATTACATTGATACTCAGGGCAACAATGGCCGTGTTAAAGGCAAAAGACAACAAACCATGAACTGTTGCCAGGCGTCGGACTTGCCGGGATGTAATTACGACATCTGACACCTGGAAAGTCATCCCTAAAACAAAGGAAAAATATACAAAATCCAGGTAATCAGGGTCTTCACCACCCGGGAATTCCAGGCCGGTTCCCGATTTTGGATTCGTATTGTCTGTTGGCGTATTATAATACAGGTGTGCATACCTGAGGGTAAAAATGGTATGAACGAGCCACCAGGAAATGATCACTGCCGTTATTGCCAGCACGATGTGCTCGTTCAGGCTTGTGCCGTGAAGACCTTTTGATGATTTTAACAAAAACACGATGGCAGCCAGGCTTGCTACAGAGGCCACCAGTACGAATAAAAACAGGAACGAACGGCTGGAATCCTGCAATTTGGCGATTTTGCGTACTTCTCTCGGGTGTGAGGAAAGGATGATGGTCCAGTCCATAATGATGACTGCCAGGGCCACGCTTATCCATGTTAATAAGATAACCGCTGGAACTGAATACTTGTCATGGACGAATAAAAACACTATGGCGCCAACGCATAGCGAGATCATTAGACGGTAGTGTGCATCCAAACGGAAGAACAACCTCTTGTCTGCTGTTAAGGTTTTGGTCATATTTTATCTGATTTATTAAAAATCCTCAATAATCTCCGCTACACGGCCGACCTGACCATCTTCCAGCCTCACCTTAATGCCGCGCGAGTGAAAAGTGGAACTGGTAAGTAGATCCTTGACAAATCCCCTTGTTCTTTTCCCGTTTCGCTGATCTTTTTTGAGGATAATGTCCACCTCAAGTCCGGGATAAATATCGCTTCTGTTTTGACCGTTCATGTTTTCGGCTTAATTGATTTTGCTGGATTTCTGATCTAGGCCAGCAGGTTTTTTATCGCAGAGTCTACTTTTTTAAAATTGAAATTTGCAAGCAGGCCTTCCATCGACGCCGTGATTTGCTCATTGCCCAAGTTGCCTATACTGCCCTCGTGCGTATGGTTTACCGTCTTATCGGGATTAAACTTGCCCTGTTCAATGGCTAAACCTACTTGTTTGTAAGCATCGCGGAAAGGCATTCCATCCAGAACTAGTCTGTTCACTTCCTCCACACTGAACAGGTAAGCATATTTAGGGTCATTTAGAATTTCAGTCTTTACCTCCATGTGCTGCAGCATAAACGTTGCCATGTGCAGGCAGTTTTTCAGGTCGGCAAATGCAGGGAACAATAATTCTTTCAATAATTGCAGTTCACGGTGATATCCCGATGGCAAATTGGTGGTTATCATGGCTACATCATTGGGCAATGCCTGCAAGCGGTTGCATTTACCGCGCATAATTTCCCAAACGTCGGGGTTCTTTTTATGGGGCATGATGCTGCTGCCGGTGGTAAGGGTATCCGGATAACTTACAAAAGCGAAGTTCTGACTCAGGTAAAGCGCCTGATCCATTGCCATTTTGGCCAGTGTCGAGGCAATGTTGGCAATGGCCTGTGCAATGATTCGCTCCGTTTTTCCGCGTCCCATCTGTGCATAAACCACATTGAAGTTGAGCTTGTCAAAACCCAGCAGTTCGGTGGTCATGCTGCGGTTTAGCGGGAATGAGGAACCATAGCCCGCGGCAGAGCCTAAAGGATTTTTATTAGTGATCCTGTATGCCGCTAAAACCGATTTCCAGGTCATCAGTCAGGCTTTCAGCATAAGCGCCAAACCATAGGCCAAATGACGATGGCATGGCAACCTGCAGATGTGTGTAGCCCGGAAGCAATACATTTTTATGTTTTTCGCTTAAGGCGATGAGCAGACGAAACAGGGTATCGCTTTCCTCGACCACTTCCCTTAACTGGCTTCTGAAAAATAGCTTAAGGTCCACTAGCACCTGGTCATTGCGGGAGCGCCCGCTGTGGATTTTTTTTCCGGCGTCGCCGATGCGCTGGGTTAGCAGCAATTCAACCTGAGAGTGTACATCCTCGACACCCTGGTCAATGTTGAAATTCCCTGCATGCACATCATGATAAATGGCTTTCAATTCCTTTTGAACCAGCTGAAGATCTGACTGGCTCATTAGCCCGATGCTTTGCAGCATGCGGGTATGAGCAAGTGAACCCAATACATCAAAGGCGGCCATCTGCTCGTCAAACTCGCGGTCGCGGCCAACGGTAAAGTTTTCTACCAGGTCGTTTACAGTAACTGATTTTTGCCAGATTTTACTCATACTGCAAATATGATAATTTTCGGGTATGTTTGGTTAAATCCGTTCCTTTTTGATCCATGTGCGTACCATAATTACGTGGGCGGTAAAGCGCCGAAATACATGTTGCCGGCTTGGCCAGCGGACAATGAATAATGCAAATATCCGGCATCGTTACGTGATGATTTTACAAAACCGCATCTGTCCAGCAGATTGATCGATCGCAGGTTGGCGGGTTTTGGATCTGCCACAATCGTTCTGATCCCAAGCGTGTTAAAACCAAATTCAATCACCTTCAACAATGCTTCCTGCATTAGACCTTTGCCCTGCCATTGCGGCAGCAGTTCATAGCCTACCTCGGCTTTATCTTTTGCGGGTTCAATGTTCCAGTATACAATGGTTCCGATGAGCAGGGGCTCATTTTTCAGCGCCATGCCCCACATAAACACCTCCTTGTTTTTTTGCATTTCCGCGATCCTGCGGATGAACCGGCGGCCCCCCTCCGGGGAGGTGGCTCTTTTTCTGTCAACAAACTGATTAACCTGATTATCTGATCGAAGCAGAAATATCTCCCGGGAATCGTCTTCCCGGAGTTCGCGCAGCAAAAGGCGCTCCGTGGTCAAAACGGCAAAAGGCGGAAAGTTCATAAATATCCGGGATTGATCCGGCCCGAAACGAGGTACCCTGCTATACTCAGGCCGCCGCTGAGCAGGGTAGCTTTCGATGCCTTATTGATTATGTTGCATCGGGCCGCAGGTACACGCGCCGCACGGTAACATGCTTTTTTTAATTCCTGAATCATTAGGCTGCCATATCCTTTTTGCCGCTGGTCTTCCCTTACTTCCATATACAGATCTGCAAAGGGTATATTATAATGCAGCAAAAAGCCGCCGGTAGCTACGATCTCGCCATTTATTTCCAGCACATAGTCGCTGTCATTTTCCCGGTCTTTATGGTTAAATAAGGTATCATCAAAGGCCCTTTTCCTGAAAATGGCTCCCGGGATTTCAAGAAATGTAACCCGGCCATCCTTAAAAAGCAGCACATCTGACGAAATATGGTGTGCGAATTCAAACAGCATCGAAGATAATAAAAAGTCATTCGTCTGGCACTCGATGATTGTGGCCCGGGATATCCTGATCAGTTTTTCAAAAATACCAGATGCGGAGTTCCTCCATTCGGGCATTAAATAGAACTCAAAAATGGCGTCTCGCTTCGACAGGTCTTCCATGCCCTTGACCGAACCGTAGCCTGCACAGGCGCCATTAATTTTAAAAACGTATGAATCGGTCCATCGCCGCTCATGACAGGCATTGTACCTGATCTGGAAATTATTTTCCTGTAGAAATAACGTCCTTAAAGGCAAAATGTCCTGCAGGTTTACTTTTTTGATCTTCAGGTCCATAATGGGTCGGTTACCTAAATGTAACACTTCTTATGGAAATATGGGATTGTCCCGGGATAGAAGCCTGAATTATTGGACGGACTCAGTTGATGCTTTCCAGCATCCTGACGTATAGCTCGATGCCCTGGCGGATCTCATCTACGTAAATGAATTCATCTGCCGTATGTGATCTGGCCGAATCGCCGGGGCCAACCTTGAGTGAAGGAATATCCAGCAATGACTGATCGGAAGTTGTTGGGGAGCCGTAAGTGCTCCGGCCCAGTCCGATCCCTGCCTGCACGATAGGGTGATTTTTTTCGATCTTCGAGGGTTTGAGCCGGATTGACCTCGGCACTACGTCACAGTTTACATGCTCACGGATGATCTCCAGTACCTGTTCGTTGCGATAGGCATCCGTCACGCGCACGTCAACCGTAAAAGTACAGCTTGCTGGCACGACATTATGCTGCGAACCGGCATTGATAATGGTGACCGACATTTTTATCGGCCCAAAAACTTCTGATTCTTCGGGGAAACGGTAAGTACGGAACCATTCTATGTCATGCAAAGCCTTGTAGATGGCATTTTCACCTTCTTCACGTGCTGCATGTCCGGCCTTGCCATGTGCTATGCAATCCAATACCATCAGACCGCGTTCGGCAATTGCAAGCTCCATCATTGTGGGCTCGCCGACAATACCAAATTCAAGCCGCCCCAGTTCCGGTATGATCAATTCCAGACCATTAACACCCGATATTTCTTCTTCGGCCGTGGCTGCCAGGCAAAAATTATAGCGAAGTCCGGGCCTGTCATAAAAATAAATGAACGTGTGAATCAGCGATACCAGGCAACCGCCTGCGTCATTGCTGCCCAGGCCGTAAAGTTTGCCGTCTTCAATTTTCGCGTCAAAAGGGTCGCGCGAATAGCCCGAGTTAGGCTTTACGGTATCGTGATGGGAATTGAGCAGAATCGTTGGTTTTGTGGCATCGAAATATTTATTCCATGCCCAAATGTTATTCATTTTGCGGTGCGTTTGAACCCCTTTGTCCTTTAAGTATTTTTCAAGAAGGTCTGCAGTAAGATTTTCTTGCTTACTGAACGACGGTATAGCTATTAGTTGCTGAAGCAGCTCTACAGCCTGCAAGTGCAGCGTGTTAATATCAGTCATAGATAACGGGAACAAACCCGGCTGCAAAAGTAAGGCTTTTTCAGAAAGTTAATACAGGGCTGGCGGCGCAGTAATTTTAATTTTCCAGTAAAGTAGGTTTTTTTTGGAAGTACAAACGCATGGGGCCGGTCCAACGCTTTGAATATTCTCCAAAATTGCGTTACTTGTATTACCTTAATCTATACTCATGCAACGAAGAGACTTTATCAGAACGGGTTCATTAGCTGGTTTGGCTACCGTAGTAGTCAGTGCCTGCAATCCTGCTACAAACGATAAGACACCAGCAGCGAAAGACGAAAATCTTATTGACAATTTTGAATTGAACGAAGTGACTATTGACCTCCTTCAGCAAAAAATGCAGCGTAAGGAGTACAGCTCGCGATCGATCACCGAGATGTACCTTAAGCGCATTGAAACCATAGACAAATCCGGGCCGAAACTGAATTCGGTCATACAGCTAAACCCTGACGCATTAAGTATTGCCGACCGTATGGACCGTGAGCGAGCTGGTGGTAAGGTGCGCGGACCGCTGCATGGCATACCGGTATTGATAAAGGATAATATTGATACCGGTGATAAGATGATGACCACCGCCGGAGCATTGGCTTTGGAAGGAAACGTGGCCGGGCAGGATGCATTTATCATTAACAAGCTACGTCAGGCCGGAGCGGTTTTACTGGGCAAAACTAACCTGAGCGAGTGGGCGAACTTTAGGTCGACACATTCTACCAGTGCCTGGAGCAGCCGGGGCGGACAAACCAGATGTCCTTATATCCTCGATCGCAATCCAAGTGGTTCAAGCGCTGGATCAGGCTCGGCAGCCTCAGCCAATCTATGCGCGATCGCAATAGGAACGGAGACGGACGGTTCTATTGTATCGCCGTCATCCGTGAATGGTCTGGTGGGTATAAAACCAACCGTTGGTTTGTGGAGCCGCTCGGGTATTATCCCGATATCTAAAACCCAGGACACTGCCGGACCGATGGCGCGTACCGTAAAGGACGCAGCGATACTTCTGGGGGCTTTAACGGGAGAGGATCCCCAGGATGGCGCGACTGCGGCGAGCAAAGGGAAAATACAACCGGATTATACCAGGTTTTTAGATGCTAATGGGCTTCAGGGCAAACGCATCGGCGTAGAGAAAGAGGGGCTTAAGGTTAGTCCGGGTATGGATAAATTATTTCAGGACGCTATTGATTTGTTAAAAAGCAAGGGCGCTACCGTTGTTGAGGTGGAGTTATACAAAGAAATAAAACAAGCGGGCAAGGACGAGTTTACCGTGCTGCTTTACGAGTTTAAAGATGGCGTGAATAATTATCTGAGCAAGGCCAATTCCAAAATGAAGAATTTGGCTGATGTGATCGAATTTAACAAGGCGAACGAGTCAAAAGCAATGCCCTTTTTCAAACAGGAAACACTGGAGCTGGCTCAGAAAAAAGGCGACTTGCATACCAAAGAATACCTCAACGCTGTTAAAAACACCAACGGTATCACCCGCAATGCAATAGATAAAATATTAAAGGACCATAAACTGGATGCCATTGCTGCGCCGACCAACGGCTTTGCCTGTTGCATTGACCTTATTAACGGTGATTACGATAACGGCTTTTCCTTCTCTGGTCCGGCCGCTATGGCGGGTTATCCGCACATCACGGTGCCCATGGGCACCTTCAACCAGTTGCCGGTTGGAATATCATTTATAAGTACCGCTTACGATGAGGCTGGTATTATTAAATTAGGCTATGCCTATGAGCAGGCTTCCAAAAAAAGAGCTATGCCGAAGTTTAAAAAAGACCTGCTGGGGTAAACCGGCAATAATTTTGTTTTTGTTTTGAATTCTAAATGGTAAAGAGAGACAAATTTTACATTTGGGGCGCTTCATTAGTTATACTGGGATATTTAATAGGTTTAAATCCGTATTGGTGGATATTTGGTACCCCCGTTATTTATGTCGCCGGCGTTTTTCTAGTGTGGTTCTCCAAAAAAACTACGATAATAAAAGTATTGTACACTCTATTACCGCTAGTCTTTTGGTTGCCCGGTTTTTGGATGTTCATATACGCAGGTTCGGAACAAAAGACGCCTGAAACGTTTCTGATACCTGACCATTTTCGCGGCAAAATCACACTCTATTATGGCGAGTCCTGCGGAGAGGTGGTTCAAAAGGAAAACGGGAGACTCATATACCATATACCCAAAGATGGCACAATGATTATAAATTATCCGCTGGAAACAGGCATTATCGATGAGGACTTTTTTTTCGTTGATTCACTCGGGCGGATTATCAAAAAAATTGACCGGCTTGATCAGCGGGATTTCAACGAGAGTTATACGCTTGAAAAAAATAAGCACGAGCCGCCGCGAAGCCAGGTCGCGGTATTTTTAGGGGGAACAGGAGGTTCCGGAACGGTTAATGGCTTTGATGACGAGCACTATAAATTTCATGAATTGTATGTAGACTCCTATGATAGTTTAAGGGTTTACAATGAAATGAAAACAGATTCCCAGTCGATGCACCTATTAAAAAGCTGTAGAATTAAAGTCAAATAAATTGATTTATCAATTCTGTTTTATTGCCTGGCGGGCCCGCAACAAAACGCACCTGTGCTTATAAAACCTTTTATTTGAGTTTGGAGTTATCCTGATATAACCCTACTCAAAATTGATACCTCATGGAATTTGGCCGAATAGAACCCCAGGAGCTAGCGTTAGTTGATTTTTCCCTTCCGCCGGATCCCGAACTTACCCTGAAAACGTTAAAAGCCGCCAGGGGCCAGGGCGATCTGGCCGTACACGTGGGCTGCGCCAAATGGGGACGAAAAGAATGGCTCGGAAAAATATATCCGCTTAAGACCAAAGAAGCCGATTTCTTAACGGAATATGTAAAGCATTTCGAATGCATAGAATTAAACGCCACCTTTTACAAGGTTTACGGTCCTGAAACGATCAGCAAATGGCGCGACCAGGCGGCTGGTGCACCAGGGTTTAAGTTTTGCCCCAAATTTTCACAGAGCATCACCCATATCCGCAGATTGAAAAATGCCGAAGAACTGACCACGCGCTACTATAAAGGCATTATGGCTTTTGGCGATCAACTCGGTCCGCTGTTTTTACAGCTAAGGGACAACTATACGCCTAAAAGTCTGCCTGAACTGAAAGCATATTTAGTCCAATTGCCAACTGACGTGCCGGTTTTTGTGGAAGCGCGCCATAAAGATTGGTATGGCCTCAGGCAATACCGCGATGAACTGTTTGGTATGCTGCATGAGCTGAATATCGGCGCCGTAATTACCGATGCTGCCGGTCGTCGTGATTGTGTGCATATGACCCTGCCTACTCCACATGCTTTTATCCGATTTGTAGGCAACGGCCTTGACAAAATGGACTTCAAAAGGGTAGACGATTGGGTTGAACGTATCAGGGACTGGAAGGAGCAGGGTTTGCAATCGGTTTGGTTCTTTATGCACCAGCATGATGAGCGCTACTCACCCGAATTATGTGACTACGTAGTGGATGAATTCAACAGCGCGTTGGGCTTAAATCTTCTGCGGCCAAAGTTTATCGAACGGGAGCATGGATCACCTGCCACTCCAGTTCATTAGCCGGCATTACCCGTTTAAAAAAAATTGCGAATGTAATTAAGTATTTAGATATTTGTCTAAATATATAAATAATCGAACGCGACTTGAATACCATTTTCAAAGCATTGAATGACCAGACCCGGAGAGACATACTGGAATTGTTGAAGGACAAAGATATGACAGCCGGCGAAATTGCCGATCAATTCTCGATCTCCAAACCCAGTATATCGCACCACCTGGATCTGCTACGTCAGGCCGAGCTGGTGGTGTCTGTAAAAGAGGGACAGTATATCTACTATTCTTTGAATACAACAGTGATGGATGAAATGCTAAAATGGATCATGCAATTTAAATCACCCAAAAACAATCAAAATAATGAAAAAGTTTAATTCAATGGATGTCGCTGCTGTCGTAATATGGGTATTGCCAATCGTCTATGTTGCATGTATTTACTCCTCTTTACCGGCTAGTGTGCCTGTACACTTCGGTATCGATGGCAATCCGGATCGGTATGGCAGCAAGGGGGAATTTTTATTAACGACCGGGGCTGTAACGGGCGCAGCGGCTTTGGTTTATTTGCTGCTGAAATTTCTTCCTGCGATCGACCCGAAAAAATATGTCAAATATGGGGAGCCTACTTTTCAAAAACTTGCGCTTGGCCTGGTGCTTTTTATGTCAGCCCTAACCATCGCAATTGCATTTGCAACGATAAACCACAGTTTCAGGATCGATAAGTTGATATTACCGATAATCGGATTGCTGTTTGCGTTTATAGGCAATATTATGCACAGCATCAAACCCAATTACTTTGCCGGTGTCCGCACACCATGGACATTAGAAGATAACGATACATGGCGTGCCACCCACCGACTGGCTGGCAAGCTCTGGTTCATCGGTGGTATCGGACTTACCATTGCTGTATTAATGCTCCCTGCAAAAACCGGCATGATCATTTTTATGAGCATGATCGCCATATTGGTGCTGGTGCCGGTTGTGTATTCCTATGTATATTACAGAAAACATCATCCTTTAAATCACAATTCATGAAAAGAATGTTTATTGGTTTAATTGTACTGGCTTTAGCAGGCCGGGCAATGGCTCAGGACATCACAGGCAGCTGGCAGGGATTAATAACCGCCGGCGGGGCCAATCTGCATTTGGTTTTCAACATTAAAAAAACCTCAGATACCGGCTACACTGCAACGTTCGATAGCCCGGATCAAAAGGTATTCGGTATAGCCTGCAGCAAGGTCGGCCTGGTGAAAGACAGCATATTTATTGAGATGGCCATCATCAATGGCTCATACAAAGCCTTGTGGGATAAGAAAGACGGATTTACAGGAGTATATCAGCAGGGCGGGGGGCATATCGGGCTTGATATGAAGCGAATAACGGAAGCCCAAAAGGCAACACTTGCCGCCGACCCGGTAAGACCGCAAACTCCGAAGCCACCCTTTAATTATTTCAGCGAAGCTGTTGAGTATGATAATGCCGACAAAAGTCTGCATTATGGCGCCACGTTTACCCGGCCAAATGGCGATGGTAAATTTCCGGCAGTCATTATCATCAGCGGCAGCGGGACCCAGGACCGCGACGGAACCATATTTGGCCATAAATTATATTGGGTGCTGGCAGATTATCTTACCCGGAACGGTGTCGCTGTTTTAAGGGTCGATGACCGCGGAGCGGGTAAAAGCAGCATGGGTAAGGATATTAACAGCGCCACAAGCCTGGATTTTTCCTATGATGTAGAAACCAGCCTGAATTATCTTGAAACCAGGACAGATATCGACAAAAAACATCTGGGATTGATTGGGCACAGTGAGGGCGGAATGATAGCGCCGATGGTGGCTGCAAGGCGTAAGGATGTCAACTTTCTGGTGCTTTGGGGAGCACCCGCTATCGGTGGTGCAGGCATTCAAACTGCACAGAGCGCTGCCGCAATAAGGAAACTTGGTGTGGACAGCGCGTCTGTAAATGCCTACGTAAGCCTCAACCTGCAAATATTGGGCATGTTTGCTTCATCAGCCACTAAAGAAGCCCTGGATCAAAAAATTACGCCCGTCTTTGACGACTGGAAAAAAGTACAGAGTCAAAAAACATTGGACGCGTTGTTTGGGCCAAATTCAAATGTTACCGCACAGGACGCGATTAAAACCTACAATAGATTATACGATTCCGCATGGTGGCGCTTCTTTATTACCTATGATCCGGCAAAAGACCTTGGCAGGGTAAAATGCAGTGTACTGGCGATAAATGGCGCAAAGGACACGCAGGTTGATGCCAAGGCAAATCTACCCGTTATTAAGGAAATACTGATAGAAAATGGCAACAAAAAGATAGAGGTAAAAGAGCTGCCGGGACTGAATCATTTATTGCAAACAGCCGGTACCGGTGAGGTTGCAGAATATGAAAAAATAAGTGAAACCATGTCGCCTGGAGCGATGAACATAATTTGCAGCTGGATTAAAATTCAGACCAAATAATTGCGTTATTAGGGGTATGAAAAAATCTAACCTATGGCTGATCCTGATGACTCTTTTCATTGCGCCGCGTTTCGCTTTCTCGCAGCAGGACTCCCTGCGTGCTCAGATCATAGAGATCGCTAGCCAGTCCAAGGGTATTGTTGGGGTCTCAATTTTGGGTATAGAAAGCCGTGATACGCTAAATTTCAATGGCACCTCGCGTTTGGTAATGCAGAGTGTATTCAAGTTTCCAATTGCCATGGCCGTATTGAACCTGGTTGACAAAGGCAAGTATAAACTCGATCAACAAATGAAAGTGGGCAAAGGGGATCTGCCTGCCGGTACCTACAGTCCGCTGCGCGATAAATATCCTAAAGGCACAGAAATAGCGCTTGGTGATCTGCTGAGCTACATGGTATCATTAAGTGATAACAATGCCTGCGATTTTTTATTAAAAAAACTGGGCGGGCCCGACAAGGTTCAGAAATACCTGCAAAGCCTGGGGATAAAGGGAATCAATATAGCCGCATCTGAAGGCGATATGCGTAAGGCATGGGAGGTTCAGTATACCAATTGGTGTAAGCCGGCCGAAATGGTGCGTCTGCTGGATATGCTCTGCCAGGGCAAGGTACTTTCAAAAAGCAGTAATGACTTTCTGCAGAAGATCCTGACGGAAACCTCTACCGGACCGAACAGACTAAGGGGCTTACTGCCAAAGGATGCAGTGGTAGCCCATAAAACGGGTTCTTCGGCTACCAATGATGAAGGCCTGACTCCTGCAACCAATGATATTGGCATTATTACCCTACCGAATGGAAAACACCTGGCAATCGCCGTATTTGTGTGCAATTCAAAAGCCGATGAGGCTACACGCGATTTAGTAATTGCCAAAATAGCTAAAGTGGCCTGGGATGCATATGGTAAATAGTTCAATTAAATAGCGGGCAGATCGTAAGAAAAACTATCTATATTTAACATTAGCCATCTAGAAATGCCGGTGGTTTAATTCCATAATCACGTGTTTTAAAACGATCTTTATCAGTTTTTTGGAGAGGGTATGGAAAAAATATTTAAAGCGATTGCGATTATCTTTTTCAGCATACTTTTGCCAGCATCGTGTACGCAAAAAAATTCAAGTCCTGGAAAAGAGCTCATTCGTGCGATCGGACTTAAACGCGGTGAAGTAGCTTTGTGCGGTCCGTCTGACAAACAGTTTGGCACGATAGATTTTACAACCTCCTGTCCCCCAAGTGTAAAAAAAGACTTTGATCTGGCTGTTGCTTTGTTGCATTCATTTGAATATGAGGATGCCGAAAAAGTTTTTGCAAAAATTATCGATCAAGATCCTGACTGCGCGATGGCCTACTGGGGCGTGGCTATGTGTAACTACCACCAGGTTTGGCCCTCTCCACCTACAAAAGACGAATTAGCAAAAGGAAGCAAAGCTATTTCGATTGCAACTTCGCTAACTCAAAAATCACAACGGGAAACTGACTATATCAATGCGATAGCGACATTTTATAGCAATTGGAGTACAGTTGATCATCATACCCGCTCCATAAACTTTGAGAAGGCAATGGAGAGAATTTACAGGCGGTATCCCAAAGATAAAGAAGCGGCAATATTTTATGCATTGGCACTTGTCGGTGCTGCAGATCCCGCTGATAAATCATACAAAAATCAAAGAAAAGCTGGCGCTTTGTTAACAGATTTATATCCGAATGAACCTAATCACCCCGGTATTGTACATTATATCATTCATAGCTACGATTACCCTCAGCTTGCATTGTTAGCATTGCCGGCAGCGAGGCAATATGCGGTTATTGCGCCCTCCTCGGCACATGCCCAACATATGCCATCACACATCTTTACCAGGCTGGGATTATGGGATGATTGTATACATGCTAACCTGGCTTCTATTTCTTCGGCAAGGTGTTACGCCGCAAGTGCCGGCATTAAGGGGCATTGGGACGAGGAATTGCATGCCATGGATTACCTGGTCTACGCGTACCTGCAAAAAGGAGAGAATGATTTTGCAAAACAGCAATATGATTATTTAAAAACGATTGATAAGGTGTACCCGGTTAACTTTAAAGATGCATATGCCTTTGCAGCTATTCCTTCCAGATATTTTCTGGAAAACAAAATGTGGAAAGAAGCTTCTGTTATTGTAATGCAACCCAGTAAATTCCCCTGGGGGAAATTTCCATGGCAAGAATCTATTGTACATTTTGCACGCTTACTGGGCTGTGTGCATTCTGGTAATATCGGTTCAGCCGAGACTGAATTAAAGGACCTTCACCGCATGTATGATACGCTTGCCGCACAAAAAGATACATATAAAGCCAATCAGGTAATGATCCAGATAAAAAGCGGTGAGGCCTGGATACTTTATGCAAAAAGCAAAACACAGGCAGCTCTACAATTGATGATTACTGCTGCGGATATGGAAGAAAGAACTGAAAAGAGCCCGGTTACCCCCTGTGAAGTAATACCCGCGCAGGAGTTGCTGGGGGATATGTTAATGATGTTGAAAAAACCCGATGAAGCATTGAAAGCTTATCAGGCAGATCTGAATACACACCCCAATCGCTTTAATGGCCTGTACGGTGCCGGTTTAGCCGCCGAAAAAACAAATGACCCGGTAAAAGCGAAATATTACTACGCGGAACTGATGGGCATTGCAAATACGCCTAACGCAAGCAGGACCGAACTTGAAAATGCAAAACAGTTTTTGAAAAAAGGAAAATAAAATCAATCACACAGCCCTGTCTGCTATGCAAGAAAATACATTCCCAATTATTAAACATCCCGAATTTGAAAATATATGCCAGGCCTGCGGGACCCGCTATATGCAAGCGTCGCCGGTGCACTGTCCTGTTTGCAGCGATGAACGGCAGTACATACCCGAATCAGGACAAAAATGGACGAGCTATAATGCGCTTAGCAAAACCAAAAGCATCCGGCTTGGTAAATTATTGCCGGACGCATGCGACCTGCGGATCAATCCGGCGTTCGGCATTGCACAAAGGGCACATCTGATTCTTTCGTCCGGCGGCAATATTTTATGGGATTGCCTGCCCTTTCTGGATGATGCAACCATAGCCTTTATAAATTCCAAAGGCGGCCTGAAAGGGATTGCAATCTCACATCCGCATTATTACAGCCTGATGTCGGTTTGGGCGGATACTTTTGACTGCCCTATTTATCTGCATCGCGCAGACCAGGAATGGGTGATGGACCATAATGATCGCATATCGTTTTTTGACGGCGATAGACAGGCTTTATGGGACGGCATCGAAATTATACACACTGGCGGTCATTTTGCCGGAAGCACTGTATTGTATGTTCCAAAAGGGGGCGGGCAGGGAAAGCTTTTTGTCGGTGATACCCTACAAATATCCCAAAGCAGGCAGTTTATCAGTATGATGTACAGCTATCCTAACCAGATCCCACTGCCGATAAGCAATATATTGCAGATCAAGCATCGACTTGCCTCCCTACCTTTCGATGGCATGTATGGGGCCTTTGAATGGCAAAATATTCATGAGGGTGCCCGGGAAATTTTTGAACGCTCCGTAAAACGATACGTTGATATATACCATCCTTAAAACGGATATCTATATCACCGCCGTTTCTACCGTTTCGTCCTTGAAACCACCAAATACCGCAAAGTTCATGTTTTTATAGATGCAGTCCACCTCGTTAAACCCTGCTCTTTCAAGCATTTTAATTTGGACGGCTAGCGGAGCAAGCTTATCCAGTTTAGTACGCTCGAAGGCCTGAACCAGCGCCTCACGGTCCAGACCTGAGTGTGACACGGTTTCACGCCAGAAATATTTATAGAGGCTGTCAAACAACAGATTTTTTCCGGCCACCTGGTCGGCATTAATAAATAATCCGCCATCATTCAGTGCATGGTAAACGTTTTTATAAAGTTTCGCCTTATCATCATCTTCCAGGTGATGGATGGCCAGCGCAGAAATGATAAGATCATACTTTCCAGGCAAAGCGTCTTTTGAAAAATCAAGCTCCAGAAACTCAAAATTCTCGGCGCCGCTGAAACGATTGCGTGCAACATCAAGCATTTCGCCTGAAAGGTCGGTGAGCGTAAAATGCAGGTCGGGATTCAGATCGTAAACAAATCTGGAAAAAAGGCCTGTTCCTGCCCCAATATCCAACACTGTTTTTGCATGAGTAAGACTTTTTACAAATGGCAAGCATGCCTTATAAAAGTCATTAAAGCATGGAATAAGATACTCTCTTTGCGAGTCATATTTTTTTGAAACGCTGTTGAATTGCTCCTTTACGTCATTCATAGTTTAAAGAATTGGCAGATTAAGATTTAGAATATATATATATAAATGCTCACGGGTACCTTTTTGTTTAAAGCACCTATCACTTTAATAAATTTAATCTTTTTCTCCAGGATTTAGAATAGTGGACCTACCTGATGATATAAGTTTTTTCTGGCTCGCGGCTGATCAGGCTGTCGAATGAGTAGCGGTTGTAGAAGGAAAAATAATAAAGCATAGCGAAATAAAGGCCATAAATGATTTGAGTGAACACGTTATCCCATTGTTCCAGCATACTAGAACCAAATATAAGCGGCAACATAATAGCGACACCTAGCACGCATGCAAGCCTGGTGAACAAGCCCAATATTAAAAGTACACCCACCAATAATTCCGCAAATGGCAGTGCGTGGCTGAATGGCGATACCAGGGTCAAGGGGATAATCGAGTTGCTGAACAGACTCGTCAGGTGGCTGCTGAAGCTTTGCAATTTTAGTGTGCGGTCTAGCCCATGACCAAACATACTTACAGCAATGGGCAAGCGTGCCAGCAGGTAGGTTTTACCCGGATTTCTCTGTTTTGACATGGTAAGTGTTTTTTTTACTTCTCTATCAGCACATTATGTGCCAAATGTTTGAGTGGCTCCATTTTAAGGCTTTATTTTCAACGCGGATTTAAAGCTGCCAGCGGATAACGGTCATATTTGAAAGGGCTGATACTGTATTTGGGCATGATTGCATGCAAAAAAACTTTTTTTGAAGCAAACGGCATCATTCAATGATAATTTAATTTACCTGGATGCCGATTCGATTTATTGACTATTTTGCAATATGAAAAAAATGGCCTTTTTAATGCTGATGCTGCTAAGTTTTTTCCGGACGTTACCTGCTCAGACACCGGTTGAAAAAAATGGTGCCCTTCGCGTTGTTGGGGGGAAGATCGTCAACAGAAGCGGTACCGAACCACAACTGCGCGGGGTTAGTTTTTCATGGAGCTTATGGGGTGGTCGTAAATATTACAACCCGGCTGTAGTGGACTGGATGGTGGATGATTTTAAGGTAAGCATTTTACGTATGGCTATGGGCATTGAGCCTGAGCATGGGTATTTGCAGGAGCCCGGGTTACAGCGGCAACTGGTGGTTGACGGTGTCAATGAGGCCATAAAAAAAGGCATTTACGTATTGATAGATTGGCATGATCATAACGCGGATAAGCATGCCGGACAAGCCAAAGTCTTTTTTGCCGAAATGGCAAAAAAATACCGAGGGGTACCTAATGTGATCTATGAAATTTGGAATGAACCAGCGCGCACGACCTGGGATACAGTAAAAAACTATGCCCTGCAGGTGATTCCTGAAATACGGAAATACGATGCCGACAACCTGATCGTAGTAGGCTGCCCGCATTGGGATCAGGACGTTGACCTGGCTGCCGGTAGTCCCATAACAGGCTTTAAAAATATTGCGTACTCTTTTCACTTTTATGCGTCTGACCCTAACCACCAGGACAAATTAAGGGCCAGGGCCGACCTTGCCATCAAAAAGCAATTGCCCTTGATGATAACCGAATGGGGTGTTGGTGAATCGAACGGTAACGGCAAATTCGACAGGCAGAAAACGACTACCTGGCTCAATTGGATGGAAGCTAACCACCTGAGTTGGACTAACTGGAATATCACGGATAAAAACGAAACTACGGCTCTTTTAATGGCGGGTGCGCCTGCAAATGGTAACTGGACACAGGAACAATTGACGCCTGCGGGAACCTATATCAGAACAGTATTGCGTGAGTTGAACAGGTAAGGTGACCATGCCGGCTTTTTTTGGGTAATTTGGAAAGAATCATGTTTTTGTAACAGTTTTGTGTAAATTAGGGATAGGATTAAACCTTTTTAAGGGGCTATTGTCTGATAGGAACGCTTTCGGGCCCTTCCTGAGGGTATTATTGTTCATCTTAAACTATTAATTGTTATGGCTTTACCCCACCAGAAACAATCTTTTCTTCATTTTGAAGCATTACCATTGGTTTTGCTCACCTGTATACTGCTGCATTCATGCAGCCATGAAAAAAAAGTGTACAAAAGTAATTGTGACGACGGCAGGGCCTTCAAACACATCAGCTTCAGGCATTTAATGGACAGCCTGGATGATTATGATCAGCAGTATATAGAAGTTTCCGGTAAGTATCAGGAAGATAAAGGCGTATCTGCCCTTGTTAATGACAGCCTGTTTACCGATCATTCAATCGACAATGCGCTATGGGTTGATTTCAGCCAGGATTGCCCGCTGTATTTATCCGGTACGCGCATTGGTTTATTTGAATATAATGACGGGGAGTATACCCAAATTAATAAGAAATCGGTAACTATTCGTGGCGTCGTTCACAAAGGGCGCAATAAACGATATAAGGCGACCATCGAGCGGGTGAGCTATGTTAAGTTGTAAATTAAACTTCGAGCACCAGTCCGTCATAAGCCAATGTGATGTTTTGTGGCAATAGGTTTAATATAGCCTGATGACGCCCGAGGCGATGGCTGATATGGGTGAAGTAAGTCTTTTCGGCACCAATCTCTTTGGCAAAAGCGATAGCTTCAACAAAGGTAAAATGTGAAATATGCTTTTCTATCTGCAGGGCATTGATCACCAGTGTTTTTGTTCCTTTAATTTTTTGTTTCTCGTGATCAGATATGGTTTTTGCATCCGTGATGTAGGTAAAATCGCCGATGCGAAAGCCCAGGATGGGAAGCTTATAGTGCATAACTTCGATCGGAATAAATTTAATGCCGCTTACTAAAAAAGGTGTTAAATCGATGGTATGTAGATTGATCTCAGGTATTCCCGGATATTTCATTTCGTGAAAAATGTAGGAGAATTCTCTTCTCAATGCTTCCTGTACGCGCTCGGTCGCATATACGTCAATAGCAGCTTCCTGGCGGTAGTTAAACGCCCGGATATCATCCATCCCAGCAATATGGTCTTTATGCTCATGCGTAAAAACAATGGCGTCAAGGTGTTTAACCCTGGCACGGAGCATCTGGTAGCGGAAATCCGGGCCGGAATCGATCACGATCACTTTTCCTTCAGCTTCAATCAGGATGGATGAGCGCAAACGTTTATCACGGGAGTCCGGCGAAATGCACACCTCGCAGTCGCAGGCGATAACAGGTACACCCTGTGAGGTTCCGGTTCCTAAGAAAGTGATGGTCACAGTTCCAGTTTTGTTTGCTTTATTTGTTGTAAAAATGCGATCTGTTTTTCGTCCAATTCATTACAGTCGATGTCCAGTTCGCGTATCAGCTCGACTAAGGCATGTATTTTACTTTCAAGATTCGAGAATTTGTTGACTACTACAATACGGCTGCTGAGCAGTAGGCAGGCGCCGGTCTTGAAATTCCCTTTTTCATAACGCACCCGATAGCCCGCCGTCCGGAGCAGTATTTCCAGTTTTTCAAGGGTGTACGTAGTTAGCGTAAGCATCAGCCTCAAAAATAATAAAAGGGGATGGGATTTACGATCCTAGAGTTATGATTTTAGGTCACACGTCTAATCTTTCAGGATTTATCATTTCCTCTGCCCTCAGCCTTCGACAATGCTTTTTCATACACCTTGCTCATTTGCCCGATGATAAGCCCAGAAGGCAGCAATCTCATGAAAAAGCCACCCACGCGGTTCATTAAACCGGGAACATGGGTTAATTTACGATATTGGAGTGCGCTTATTCCCTCACGGGCTGCTACTTTTACGGGCATCAGCCAGCCCTTAAGATCGTGGAAATTATCGCCTGCGGTCATTTCGGTAACAATCCCGCCGGGAGCATACACCCCGAGTGAGAACTGTGGATTTTTAAGTTCGTGAGCCAGTGCAGTGGCAAAGCTTAGGACAAATGATTTGGTACCCGAATAAGCAGACTGATAGGGCACGGGAAAAATACCTGCCATGCTCGAAACGATAAGCAAGCCGCCTTCCTTGCCCGCTGTCTCAAAATATTCGGTAAGCCGATTGGTAAAACGTACGACACTCACCACGTTAGTTTGCAGCATGGTCTCAAACTGATCCCAGCTAAGTTCGGTATGACGGCCAAAATAAGTAACCCCGGCATTCAGTATGGCTGCATACAGTTGCCCATCCTTTAATATTTCGTCAATGGCTCTGTCAACGTCCTTGAGATTGGATAGATCAGCCACTACTACTTTCACATTTACATTGGCCTCCTTTTCAAGTTCGGCCTTAAGTTGATTCAGTTTTTCTTTGCGTCGGGCCAGCAATATGAGATTAGCCCGGTGCTGGTGTGCCAATTGCCGTGCTATTTCCTGGCCAAGTCCCGAAGATGCGCCGGTAACCAGCACCCATTTATTTTTGAATTGCAGTTTGCTCATATAGATGGAGTAAAGCTAATAATATTGTCTGAATCAGAATTTTCAAAATTTTTGAATTTACTAGATGTAATTTCTACATTCGGTCCGGATTCGACAATTTATCAATAAATGCTGAATCCGATATAAAACCTGAATATGAAGAAAAATTTCCTCACCATACTGCTTGCGGGCTTTATCACTTGTTCCTACGCGCAGCAATCTAAAACTTTCGCCGAAAAACTAGGCTGGCCCAAAGGGGCCAAAGTACTTATACTGCACGTGGATGATGCAGGTATGTCGCATGATTCGGATGAAGGGGTGGAGAAAGCTACCAATGATGGCGTGGCTACATCGACGAGCGTAATGATGCCTTGTCCCTGGGTGCCGGAGATCGTAAAATACATCAAGGAGCATCCTAATTTGGATGCGGGCTTGCATTTAACTTTAACCTCGGAGTGGGATGCCTACCGTTGGGGGCCGCTTGCCGGGAAATCTAATGTTCCGGGCCTGACAGATAAAAGCGGATACCTTCATCCCTCGGTTGAAGCAGTTTATCTCAGTGCGACACCGGATGAGGTGGATAAGGAAATGCGTGCGCAGCTTGACAAGGCGCTGGCAATGGGCTTTAAGCCTACGCATCTCGATTCGCATATGGGAACACTTTTCGCTAAGGATGCTTTTATTGAAAAATATATTAAATTGGGGATAGAAAAGCAGATACCTGTAATGTTCCCCGGCGGGGACGACTTGTTCTACAGGTCAGAAGCAAAGGCGGCTGTAATTGCTCAACTGAAGGCAGATGGCAAATACCAGGAGGGCATGAATATCCCTGAACCCGATGCCTTAGGTAAGGCAAAAAAAGTAGGAGAGATGCTGTGGAAAGGCGGCTTACCGGTTTTAGACGATCTGCACAATTCCAGTTATGACTGGCAAATGCCCGACATCGAGCATAAAACAGACGCCGAGATCCAAACATGGTATACCAATCACTATATCGAAAGCATTGGCAGACTTAGCCCCGGTCTAACGATGGTGATCATGCACTGCACGTTGCCATCGGCGACATTTAAATATATTTGTGATGATACCCAGAAACGCAAGGGTGACCTGCTGGCAATGCTCGATCCCCGCTTGCGTGAATTCCTGCAGAAAAACGGCTATATCCTGACAACCTGGAGAGAAGTGATGCAAAGAAGGCAAAAGGCAGGGAATGCTGAATAATGGTTTGAACCTGAATTTACAGATTGTTGAAATTTAGCCTGTAAATTCAGGTTCAAGCACATTTACTATTTTATCCCGTATACGATTACTTTATTTGAAAACGTAGCCAGGTATACATGGCCATTGGCAATGGTGGGCGACGCGAATTTTGCGTACTTGCCGGGATTGTCATTCGGGTTTTGATTGCTGTCCCAAAGCTCTTTTGTTACATCATTGGAATCGAAGGCACGCAATATACCCGGACTAACATCATGTTCGGCATCGCCCGTTAAAGCATAGGATGCCCAAACAATTCCGCTTCCCAATACTGAACCGTTTGAAGATACCGAAAGCATGGCGCCATTTTGCCCCGTTGGGCCGCTCATGCCTATTACTTCGCTGCCGACGTTAAAGCTATTGCTTCCCCGGTCAAACGGAAAGGCACGTAGCTGGTCATTTTCGGGCCATATATAAACATATTCCTTGGCTCCTTTGCCGTAAGCAGGCTGGCAATGCATGTTTGAATTTGAGCTCAGTGTAATGATCTGTTGCACCTGGTTTGAGGAGACGTTAAATCCGCCCATATTATCTTTGTTCACAAGGTAGATATTCCCGTCCTTGCATCCTGTAAAGAAATAATTTGAATTAGGGATCAAAAACGCGCCCATACTGCCGTAATCCAGATCACTGTCCTCCAGGGCCTGAAAATTATAAGGCGTGTAATAGGAGCTTACCAGCAATGTCGATCCTGACGGTGTAAGTTTCAAAGAGCTTTCCCCCCGGTTAGTAAGTATGGTCTGGTCGCCGTTTTCACCTACCGTGCCGTTGCCGATAACAACGTACAGGTTGCCTAGTGCATCTGCAGCCATGCCGGTTCCGCTTTCCCAAATACCGCCGTCAACTCCGTTTGGGGTGTCGTTATACACAATTTTCTGCTGCAGTGAACCGGAATCATAGCCTAATATCCAGCCGTGGTAAGGCCCCCAGTCGCAGTGAGAAGAGAAGGTCACATAAACAGTGCCATTTACCAGGGTCAATCCCTGGCGTTGATTTTGGCGCTGTGCATCGAAAGTGATTACATTGTTAACACTCCCGTCGCCGTTGCCGGGATAGGTAGCCGTGATTTGTACGGGACTACCCGGGCGTTCACTGCCATCAACCAGGTTCACCGCATGCAGAAACTGTGCATAAACTGTCGTTCCATTGGTGTTTCTTGCCACAAAATAAATCGTTTGCTTTACCGAGTCGATCACCGGGGTGCCCACAATTCCGATATTACCTGAAAAATCCATGTATTGTCCCCCGCAGGCGCCAGTCATATCCGTATTGCGGGTCGGGCGCATACCCGCTGCACTATAATTTTTTTTCCAGAATAGCCGGCCGCTGTCGCCATCATATGCATAAAGCGTGTTATTGACTGTCGCAATATAAGCTACATTATGAAGGCTTCCACCTATGGCCAGATTACCCACAATAAGTGGCTGGGCGTATACCTGATCGTCTACGTCTAAAGAAAATAGTCTACCGAATTGCCCAGCGTTCACGCTGGCAGTGGTTAGTTTTTTTTCCTGGTCGTTTAAACCGGCCCTGGTATTCGTGTTGTGTTGCGTGAGCACAGAAATATGCTGGTCATTCGGTACATCAGCAATAACCGGAGTAGGGGGATCGGACGGCTTCTTTTTGCAGCCCAAACAAAAAGCGATGACAAGTATCAGTAAAGGAAGCTTCTTAATCATGATTTTGGTTTATTGGTTTGAGGTCTAATATAGATACTTTCGGCCATTTAATTCTTGAGCAATAAGCTATTAATTACCGGCAAAAAAGGCCTAACTTTGGATCTCCCTCAAAATATTATTTCTGCAATTTACCATCATGAAAGACTTGGTTTATCAGCTCATCAGGCAGAACAAGCTGGCGGTTATATCTACCGTTAACGGTAAAAATGAACCCGAATCGGCTTTGGTTGGTATTGCCGTTTCAGTCAACATGGAGATCATATTTGATACGGTGAAAACGTCCCGTAAATACCATAATATTCTGCGCAACCCTAAAGTAGCTTTGGTAATTGGCTGGGAAAATGAGGTGACGCTGCAGTGCCAGGGCGAGGCGGAAGTATTAGGAAGGAATGAGCAAGCAGATAACTTGAGAGAAGTTTATTACCTGAGTTACCCAGACGGGCGCGAGCGGACTGAAACCTGGCCCGGACTGGTACATATTAAAGTAACACCGCACTGGTTTCGCTACAGTAATTTTAACGACCCTCCGGTAATTGAAGAGATGATTTTCTAGATTATTGCCTCCGGCTCCAAACGACCTGGTGCTTTTAGCGCAGGTCTACGAGTTCTACACCAGGGTGATCCTTTTTATCAAAAGTGAATGTACTTTCCGGAACTTTTACATTGGGTGTAAAGCTGCGTATGATATAGTTATAGCGGTTGCCATTTTTGTCAAATATCATGGCGCCGTATAGCTGTTTTTTTGCCTTATCGATGGTAAGTCGTATTTTGAAAAATGGCTTTTTCTCATCTTCTGGCGTCAGGTCAATTATTTGGCACAATTGTCCATCTACTTTTTCATCGCCATTATAAACGTATTTATAGCCCTTTTCGTAAATCGTAAAAAGCTGGCCCGGGTTAAGGTTATCGCTGCTGTGGTCAACCTCGCTCAGCTCCACTTCTTTGTCTTTTTTAATATAGGTCCACTGATTTTTACCGTCACTTATAATTTCCTGTTCCATGGTGGAATTATCCGCACTATAAATGCTTACCCGGAACTTATTGCTTTTCGAGCGCGAAATCAATGTGCCGTTTTGTGAATCCTTGGTGCCCGCCTGCGGATTTTCATAGCTGAAGGTAAAATCAGCCTTGACTACGTCGTATGATCGATATTTGGTGCTCAATTGGTTTAATATTTTTTTGGCATCCGCATCTTTTTGTGCAAAGGCCGGAGCCGATGGTCAGCCAGGATAGCAGCAGGTATATAAATATTTTTTTCATTGCATAGTTTTATTCCAATATGATTACGGAATAAGTAGACGGTTTAGTATTAATTTGATTTTGATAAACTTTCCAAATGCCTTTCCAGGCTATACTCATCCTGAAAAGCACATCTCGGGCCTTACTGCCTTCAAACGGGCCGACGATACCGGCTGCTTCCAGTTGATCAATGATACGCCCTGCGCGGTTATAGCCTAATTTCAATTTACGCTGTATCAATGAGGTTGATCCCTGCTGGTGCATCACGATCAAACGGGCAGCTTCTTCAAACATACGGGTCGCGGTTGTCCGGGTCAAATTCTTTGGCACTGCTGCTTTCGCCTTCACCCACATATTCGGGCAGCAGCATTGCAGTAGGATAACCTTTTTGGTTGCCAATATAGTCAGATATCTTTTCTACTTCAGGCGTATCCACAAAGGCACATTGCAGGCGTATCAGGTCGCTGCCGGTCGATAGCAGCATATCCCCGCGACCGATCAACTGGTCAGCACCACCGGCATCCAGTATGGTACGCGAATCGATCTTTGACAATACCCTGAAAGCCAGCCTTGACGGGAAATTGGCTTTAATAGTACCTGTAATAATATTTACCGAAGGCCTTTGCGTAGCGATTACCAAATGGATACCCACCGCACGGGCCAGCTGCGCTATACGGGCAATAGGCATTTCAACCTCTTTGCCCGCGGTCATCATCAGGTCAGCAAACTCGTCAATCACCAATACGATAAAGGGCAGGTAGCGATGATTTTCAGGATCGCTTATTTTGCGGTTGATAAATTTCTGATTGTATTCCTTCAGATTACGCACCTGTGCATCTTTCAACAGATCGTATCGCTGATCCATTTCAATACAAAGCGAATTGAGCGTGTTTACTACCTTTTTTGTATCGGTTATGATTGCATCGGCCTCATCCGGTAGTTTGGCAAGGAAATGTCTTTCTATCTTGCGGAAAAGCGTTAACTCCACCTTTTTGGGATCCACCAGTACGAATTTTAGTTCAGACGGATGTTTTTTGTAGAGCAACGAAACCAATATGGCATTAATACCAACCGATTTACCCTGGCCGGTAGCACCGGCAACCAGTAAGTGCGGCATCTTGGCCAGATCGGCAATAAACACTTCGTTAGATATGGTTTTACCAAGCGCGATAGGCAGATCCATCGTGGTGTTCTGGAACTTTTCGGTAGCCAGAATCGAGCGCATGGAAACCATTTCCGGGTTTTGATTAGGTACTTCGATACCGATGGTGCCTTTGCCAGGCATAGGAGCAATGATACGGATGCCCAATGCAGCCAGACTCAGTGCGATATCGTCCTCCAGATTCTTGATTTTGGAGATACGCACGCCCGGCGCAGGAATGATCTCATACAAGGTAACCGTTGGACCGATGGTCGCCTTTATTTTATCGATCTCGATATTATAATGGTTCAGCGTCTCAACGATCTTGTTTTTATTGGCCTCCAGTTCTTCAGAGTTAACGGTGATCTTGTTGGAGCCATAGTTTTCTAACAGATCGAGCGGCGGATATTTATAGGATGCCAGATCAAGCTTATGGTCATAGGTGCCAAACTGATCAACCAGACTTTTGGCCTTATCATCATCAGCCTGCTCAATATTTAAAACATTGGTTGGCCTTGCAGTGTCAATGGTAAGTGGAATTTCATCTTCATATTCAGGCTCCCGTGTCCGACGGGGTCCGGCGTAAGGACCATGGTTCATGGAAAACCGGATTTTGTACAAGAAGGTCGCTCTTTGCCTCATTTTCCTTCATCTTATTGCCGTTCTTTGGCCATTCGATAGGTCGGGATGGATATTCGTCTTCCAGGTCAACGGGTTCAGGTACGACGATCGCCGGCATCATCGATGTGAGCATTCTGGTCTTCTTTTTGCCTTCTGGCATGGCACTTTAAAATCAATATTGTAAGCGATAATCAATACCGTAAGTGCCGCAAATACAAGCGCGCCTGAAGTTCCTGCCTGACCTATCTGCGCATCCATCAAGCGGTTTGTCCAAAAACCGAAATTGCCTTCCAGGTAATGGGGCACATCGCTTATAAAAGCATGAAAAAAGCCCAGTGTTACCGAAATGAAAATCAGCAGAAAAAAGAATAAGCCAATGTTTTGGTTAATGAATACAAACGTACCCTGAACAGCAGTCGGTACCCGACAATAAAAAACACAAATACAAATACGAACGAAGCCATGCCGAACCACTCAAAAATAAACTGGTTTGAAAGCAGCGCACCAAATTTACCCAGCCAGTTATCAACTATCGGGTTTTTAATGCCATTGTCAATTAACTCCTGTTGAGTTTTAAACAGGTTGTGCCAGCCGCCATTGGCAGGCGAAACATAGCTTTGATCTTCCTGCCAGGTAAACAGGTAGGAGGTGAAAGCAATGAGGAAAAATACTGACATGATAAGCAAAAACAGTCCGGCTATTTTTGCAGCACGGCCATCTTGCAGGTTAAAGACAGGCATTTTTTCCTGTTTTTGTCTGGATGCCTTTTCCTTTTCGGCTTTTCGCCGAAGTCTGTCGGATTTGGGTTCGTCCCTTAAAGTATTTGTTTTAAACTGGTTTCCTTTAGTCGGCATCCTTACTATTACGCGCGTTGAATCGCAAATATAAAGTTAATAGATTAAAGAAATATTAGGGATGGTTTTTAAATTTTATTTGATGCTTTCAAATAGGCTCGCCTGTGTTTTGTACCTGGCAGGGGAGGACTCCGTAGCGCAAACCAACTGGAGGTAGAGTTCATAAACCCCATTTTATCAATTTATTATTACTTCTATTCCATGTAATTTTTTGCTAATATTGGGCTATGAGTGATGAACTTTTGGAAGAATACATTGCTGCCTCCAATTTGACCGGCTTGAACGACCTGTTGTCGCGCAATCCAGCGTTGGCCAAGCAAACCACTTCTCTTAATGTTTCACCCCTGATGTTATCCTGTTACTACAAAAAGCCGGAAGTAACTGCGCTGCTGCTCAAATATGTTGGCGATATTAATCTGTTTGAGGCTTCTGCAGCAGGCAAGTTTGACGTTGTTGCCCATATCCTGCACTCCAGCCCTGACGCCGTAAATGAATTTGCACCAGATGGGTTTACTCCATTGGGGCTGGCAAGTTATTTCGGGCAGTATGAAGTGGCACGTTACCTGCTGGCTAAGGGTGCCGAAGTTAATCTGCCCTCTAATAACGGTTTTCACGTGTTTCCAATCCATTCGGCTGCAGCGGGTAGCTATAATGATATAGCCCGCATATTGATCGAAAGCGGGGCGCAGGTAAATGTCAGGCAACAGGCGGGTGCGACCCCGCTGCATTCAGCCGCTCAAAACGGCAATCTTGAGCTGCTAATCATGCTTCTCGAAGCCGGTGCCGAAACGGATGTACGGATGGAAGGTGGGAAACTCCCCGCAGATCTGGCCTTAGAGAAAGGATTTCAGGAGATAGCCGAGATTCTTAGCTGATCTCCCATTGTGCGCCATCTGGCCTGGCAACCTTGCCCGATCACTGACGAAAAAATAAATCCGGAATTGAAGATTCGAAATCCAAAATAAAAAATACATATCTTTAATAAAAAGCAAAAAAACTTAGATGACCGGTAATGACATTGTTGTTCTGGGCGACAAGCATGTAGGCGAGCCCTATGCTTTAGGCGCCCGGGTACCTAAAGATGATGCCAGTTATAAAGGCCCCTGGGATGATACCGAGTTTGTATCATGGCTTTATTATCAGACTTTCGGCATTTTGTATGGCTGCTCAAATAACCATGGGGATCCGGCCACAGCGGACGGCCAAAGTGGCTACTGGGGACGCGATGCCAATGAGCTGGGTCAGATCATTACCGTTGAGGAAGCCAAATCAACGCCAGGTGCTGTGATTTTGCGCCTTGCCGGGAACGGAGTTGTGGGGCACATTGCCGTATCGGACGGTAATGGCGGAACCGTTGAGGCGCATGGCAGGGAAGAAGGTATTGTCAATTCTGTGGTTGACGGCAGGCGCTGGGATATGGGCATTTTGGTGCCGGGTGTGACCTATAATCCGAACCCATTATTGCCCTTCAGGCCACCGACCATCGTGATACACCGGCTGACAAGCCCTTATATGGTATCGCCGGTCATAGGAAAAATACAGACCGAACTCACCCGTCGCGGTTTTGATACCGGCGGCATTGATAACGTTTTTGGCGAATTAACATCGAAAGCGGTAAAGCAGTTTCAGGACTCGGTGGGCCTTAACCCCGACGGCGAAGTGAGTGCACTCACGGCCGCTGCTCTGGGCGCGGTGTGACCAGGACAATTCCCTAATGCTTCATTGCCGTCAGCGAATCACTCCCGCTCTACATCCTACCAGCGATTGTTACGCGGGATAAATCAAGATTTAAGCCTTTCAAAAAGAGAATGGACTTGCAAAACACGTATTGGACCGTGACCTTAATCCAGCAAAGAACATTCTCAAAGAAGGATTTACATATATGGGCAGGAACTGTCCCATTACAAAGGTGGCGAAACAGACTTTGGCACAGCACACGCTATGAAACCTGAAGACCATCACATCGCCTTTGGCGCGGGTGGGTAGTTCACTTGTCCTCCTTTACAGGCTCTGCTGCTTCTTCTCTTTCTACCATGATGTTGCACTCAGTAACCAGCGCGGCAATCGCACCTATGCCCGCCATCACCGGCATTACTAGGGCACCTACAACACCAATGGTTAACGGGAAGCTGGCAATTTCTTTTCCTGTTTTATCGTGAATGGTAATCTTTCTTACATTGCCTTCTGCTATAAGCTCTTTTACTTTCTTCAGCAGGTTCTCACCGTGTATTGAAAATGATTCTTTTGTCATGACAATTGTTTTCAAATAAGACAAAAATCGCCCTGTTTTGTTACAAATATCCCTGTTTCCTTAAGTAAGTGGCCCAGATGGGATATGCCTCAGGTTTCAGGTGCAGCCCTTCGAATGTATACCGGCTATCCAGCCGCTGATCTGCATCAGCGAACAAATGGAAAATGTCAACAAAGGTATATCTACCGGCTTGCGCATTTGCTTTTAACAGCTTATTTACTGCCAATACATGCTCCTGCTTATCATAGTGCTGCGGAAAGCGGGGCAAGGCAGAATTTACAGGTAATACACTTTGTACATAGATCTTCGTTTCCGGACATTTGGCATGTATCTCCGTCACAATTTTCAGGTAATTATCTGCAATTACGGCATCAGGTATGTCTTTTCCTATATCATTAATACCCAGTAGGATGAATATTTTTGACGGTCGCCTATCGGTTATGTCCTTCAGGCGTTTTAGTACGCCATAAGTAATATCGCCCCCAATGCCCCGATTGATCACCGTGGAGTCATTCAATACCTTTTTCCAGTCGCCCATCTCTGTAATACTGTTCCCCAGGAACATAATCCTTCCGGTAACTACAGGCTCAGTTTTGAATTGTGCCAGTCGCTGCGGCGTATGTTCGGGAATAAAAGGGATTGTATCATATACGTTTTGATTGGTGACTTTTTGACCAAGTGTCGCCAAAGGCGCCAAGAGCAGGAGAATAATTAGATATTTCATGCGCTAAAAATATCAAAATATTTTATTTGCCGTCGCTGCTATCCGCTATGATAAAAGCCAGCCCGCTAAAAACTATCGCTTCAAAAACGCTGGTCCATTCATTGCCATTGCCGCTATGCGGATCAATAATCGCTCGTGGAATGTGTAACAGCAGCACCCAAAGAAATATCATTATACCAAGCCATCGGGCAGCCAAATGACGTTTTATATTCAGCATAATGCCCAGTCCGGCAGCAATCAACGAAATGCCTGCGAAATAAGTCCAGAATAAATGCCAGGGAATCCATTGGGGAACCAGGGTAACTACAAAGCCAGTGTAAACGAAATGCATAAAGCCAAAAACAATCATGGTAATGGCCAGAAAGTATTTTCCCGCGGGAATAAGTTTTTCCAGAAGGCCGAACAGCACGGATCGGGGATCTTTGCCGGCAAATGTTCCGGCTATCATAAACGCACCGCCGCTTAAAGTAAGTTCTTTCAATGGATCCGTCCAGACGGCCAGGTGAGCCGGGGATGGCTGGCCGGATATTTGAAAAGCGAGTACCATCAGGAGTAATACCGCGCCTAAAATTAATGATACCTGTCTGGCCCTTTTTTCAAACAAGATTGCCAGGCATGCCGCAATAACAGCAAAGCTAAATATCCAGGTTAGTATCAGGCGGGATGTAAGCCATGCAGGGTAAGCTGGGGGTAGTATTACCGGTCTGAAATCAGCGCAGATCAATTGCTGAACTGCTATGGCGATCATACCGGCGGCGAAGAAGGCGCGCCATAATTTGAATCGATTTTCCATTGGATGAGGTTGATTGTCAGGCTAAAGATATAGAAATTATTGTTTAAAACTAAAGGCATAGGTGCTGCATTATTGGCTTATTTTGGAAATAAATTATAGTTTATGTATCATTGCGTTATCAAGGTGATGGTGTTCCACCTATTTGAACCGTCCTGTACTATTGCGGGTCTGATGGCGCCTACGAAATAAGTTTTTTTATATTTTTATTTCATAGGATGAAACACTTGCGTCATTTTAGATTTTTGACCTCCCCGTACTTCGTGATATTTAATCATTTGCTGCGCTGGACCTTGCTCACCATTCCGGTAGCCATTGTTATTGGCAGCGTTGTAGCTCTTTTTCTATGGTTACTTGACTGGGCCATTCATTTCAGGTTCGCGCATCCATGGATATTATATTTGCTGCCGCTGGCCGGCGTAGTAATACATTTTGTTTATAAGCTTTATGGCAAGTCCTCTGAACAAGGTAATAACCTGATCATGGAGGAAATACATAAACCGGGCGGGGGAGTGCCTAAGCGAATGGCCCCATTGGTGCTTGGAGCGACCGTTTTTACCCACTTATTTGGCGGCTCAGCCGGGCGGGAAGGTACCGCGGTGCAAATAGGCGGCAGCATAGCTGATTTTTTTGGCCGCCTGTTTGCGTTGAATGAGAAAGATACGCGAACGGTACTGATGGCCGGCGTAGCTGCAGGTTTTGGGGCGGTGTTTGGCACACCATTAGCCGGAACAATCTTCGCGATTGAAGTTCTGGCTATTGGCAGACTGCAGTATGACAACATCATGCCATGCCTCGTCGCCAGTATTTTTGCCGATCAAACCGTTGCCCTGTTGGGTATCCATCATACTACGTATCATATCGACCCCTTTGTTACAAAAATGCCATTCAATGTGAGTTATATCCACTTTGATTATTATCTGCTGATCAAGATTATTTTTGCCTCGGTATTGTTTGGCCTTATGAGCTATCTTTTTGCCGTATTGGCACATGGCGTGAAAAACCTTTCCATCCGCCTGATTAAAACCACATGGCTGATACCCATTATAGGTGGATCGGTCATTGTCGGGCTAACCATGTTACTGGGCAAACAGGATTATCTGAGCTTAGGGGTAAACGCACAATTTTCCGATTCGATTACAATCTCGTCAGCATTTCACCAGGGAGGAGCCGATACCTGGAGCTGGCTATGGAAAACTATCTACACCACCATTACACTGGGGACAGGTTTTAAAGGCGGTGAGGTAACGCCGTTGTTTTATGTCGGTGCCACGCTGGGCAACACACTTTCACAGCTGTTAAATGCGCCTGTTGGCTTATTTGCGGCACTTGGCTTTATTGCCGTTTTTGCCGGAGCAACCAATACGCCGCTGGCCTGTACCTTTATGGGCATCGAGCTTTTCGGCGGGCAATATGCGCTTTATTTTGCTGTGGCGTGTTTTACAGCCTATTTTTTCAGTGTACATTCTGGTATCTACAGCTCACAGCGCATAGCAGTACCCAAAATATTTGAAGCCGGGCGCAGCGACGAAACATCCATCGGGCAGGCTATGCATAGAAGGCGGCGGTTTGCCGATCTGCAGTTTGCCAAATACAGGAATAAATTGAACAAAAAGTAAATAACGTCATGTGGAAAACGATAGCCTATATGGACTTGGCTATTACTTTGGTGAGGACATTTCGACACCAGCCTGGCTAAGATAATCCTCTATCGGTACGGTTGATTTGTGGGATGTCAGCTTTCCGTCTTTGTTAAATGTGAAAATATCAGCATCAAAAATCTTAAAGGATTTTCCCGTCGGCTTCAGCGAATGTGCCCTGCCTTTGAAAGTGCCTGTCCAGGTACACAATACCACTACGGTATCGCCTTGCGCGATTGCAACCGGGTTTTCAATGTTCAGGTCAGGAAAGGCGGTTAAAAAGTCTTGCACATTAGCTCTGAGGGTGTCAAGGTTCTTTTCTGGTTTGGCATCACCGCTCCCGTAGTCAACAAAATCCGGCGCAACGTTTCTGAACATATTACTGTAGTCCCTTCTTTTTACAAAATTTGTCATGATCCTTATTGCTGCCTGTTTATTTCTTTGAGTCGCTGATGCAACGCTGTCTGTTCCCTGGCCGGCGGGAGAACCTGTTTTGCCATTGCATGCCGAGATAGCGCAAGCAACAAGGGCTGCAACTAGGCAGATCGTAAGCTTTTTCATGATACGAATTGCTTTGGTTTAAATAAGGTTAAATAATATACAGCAGCACAATAATTTATAAAAAGATATTTTGGGCGTAGCAAGTTTTTGGGTGATACTTTTCTTTATATTTACTCTATAACTATTCTTTAAACCTAAATGCAATGAAAAAGTTTTTCGTTTTAATGCTGCTATTGCGGTGGATTTGTCCGTCTGTTTTCAGCCAGACAATCGAAGGGCATCCGGCATGGATAATGCAGGGGAATATTTATGAAGTGAACGTACGTCAGTACACCAAAGAAGGGACATTTAAGGCTTTTGCCAAGAGCCTGGACCGGCTGAAGGAAATGGGGGTACAGACGCTCTGGTTTATGCCCATTAACCCGATTAGTAAGGTAGACAGAAAAGGTTCACTCGGAAGTTATTATGCCGTTTCAAACTATACTGCGATAAATCCCGAATTCGGTACGCTGAAAGATTTCAAAAATGTGGTATCGGATGCCCACAAGCTGGGGATGAAAGTCATTATAGACTGGGTACCTAACCATACCGGTGCCGATAACGTGTGGATAAAGCGTCATCCTGATTTTTATGTTAAGGATAAGAATGGTAAGCCAGCAGTGGCTTATGACTGGACGGATACCCGCCAGTTGAACTATAAGAATATGGCCATGCAGGACAGTATGATCAATGCCATGAAATACTGGCTGAAGTCAACCAATATCGATGGATTTCGGTGTGATGTGGCATGGAACGTTCCGGGACCTTTCTGGAAAAGGTGTATCACGCAGCTTAGTCAGGGGCGCCAACTTTTCTTTTTAGCTGAAGGCGATAAGACTTATCTGCATCCAAGTGGCTTTGATGCTACATACGCGTGGGATATGTTCCATACCATGATACAGGTTGCAAAAGGTGCCCGCGCGGCGACAGCACTGGATACCATAAAAGCCAAATACGATAAGACCTATCCCAAAAATGCCCTTGAGCTTTATTTTACCAGTAACCACGATGAGAATAGCTGGAACAAAGCAGATTATGGTGTGTTCCCCGGCGCCTCCCATGCGCCATTTGCCGTGTTTACTCAAACCATGCCGCACAGCGTACCGCTAATCTACTCCGGGCAGGAAGAACCGGTTTTACGCCCTATCAAGTTTTTTGATAAGGACCCCATTCATTTTGGCCGGTACGAACGCGAAAAATTCTATAAGACGTTACTTACACTGCGCAGGTTCAATCAAGCACTTTCGGCTGACGCCTCATTTCGTAAAATAACGGTTGGTGATGATAAGGCTGTCTATGCTTTTGTGAGGGAAAAAGGCGATAAGAAAGTTTTGGTCATATTGAACTTTTCGCCAGTGGAACAGCAAGTTGCTATCGAAGATGAAAGCCTTTTGGGAAAAGCGTTTAATGTATTCAGACATCAGGATGAACCCCTGACCAGCAAGCCCTGGAAAATGGAGCCCTGGGGCTATAAAATCTATGCTTTTTGACTATAAAATTGTCATTCTGAACGGGCACAACCGTTGGTTCATACACCTGGTTCAGAATGACAATTGCCTTTTGCAAACTACAGTTTCAACTCGCCCCAACCTTTGCGGTATTCGCGCTTGATAAACTGGTTGGCAGGTTCATAATTGGTCACTTTCATGTTCTGGCCGTCCCATTGCAGCGCCTTGTAGCGGCCGCTGAATTTCAGACCTTCCATTGTACCGTAAACCGGGTCGTTGCGCTTTATTTTTTCCTGCAGATCGAATGTCCTTAAAAGAAGATTACCCATTAAAACAGTCTCGGTGAGGGGACCAGCATATCCTACGAAAGGCGAGTCGACCTCCATTTTCCCCGCGCCCGCAATGCTTGCATCTACCCATTGCCACCAGTGGCCATCCATGTCGCCAACAACACGCGGGTATTTTTTAGGAATATTTACGTCTTTGTTTAGCGATAATGGCAATAAACGCGGGTGAGTGCCGCCCCAGCCGCAGGATACTTTCCCTTTGCTGCCGATAAACAGCGTACATCCCTCAAAATCATTTTCGCTTGGAATATCACCTAAGGCTTCATTCATATTCAGGTCGGGGTCAAGCTCCGATAAACGCTCAGGTGTTATACCGCCGTCCATCCAATAAAGGTCCAGATCCTTTCCGTTTTGTTGCTTGAACTTAAATTTGATAGAGCTTGATACCGGACCGCTTTCAGGATATATCCCTTCTTTAAAGATACCTTTATACACGGTACTTGCGCTCCCTGATACCTCAGTCGGGTAACCCAGGCCCAGCAATTTAAAGGGAGGACCCATGATATGACACCCCATATCACCTAAAGCTCCTGTGCCAAACTGCCACCAGCCACGCCAGTTAAACGGTACCAGATTTTCAATATAGTTAGTTTCCTGCGCCGTTCCCAGCCAAAGGTCCCATTTCAGTTCCTTGGGAACCGGCGGTTTCGATGTGGGCCAGGAAATTCCCTGGGGCCAAACGGGCCTGTCGGTCCAGCAATACACTTTTTCAATCTCTCCAATCAATCCTGCCTCGAACCATTCTCTCATGGTGCGCATTCCGTCGCATGAGGCGCCCTGGTCGCCCATCTGGGTGACCACATTGTATTTTTTTGCGGCCTCGGTCAGTATCCGTGCTTCGTAAATATCATGGGTGAGTGGCTTTTGCAGGTATAAATGCTTGTTGAGTTGCATAGCACTCAACCCTACAATGGCGTGGTTATGGTCAGGAATGGCTACAGTTACGGCATCAAAATGCTTGCTTTCCTTTTCAAACATTTCACGCCAGTCATGATAAAATTTTGCCTTGGGGAATTCCTTTCGACGCGGAGCGGCTCCACGTTCGTCCACGTCGCATAAAAATGCTATCTCCGCATTCTTTTTTGGCGCATTGGCATAATGATGGATATCATTTTCGGCCTCGCCGCTGCAGCCTACGGCAGCAATGTAAAGTTTATCACTGGGGGGCACATAACCCTGTCCGCCCAAGACATAGCGTGGTACAATATAAAATCCGGCGGTCGCGATGGCTGCTTTCTTTATAAAGTCTTTCCGGCTGATGGAGTTGTCCTTTGGTTTTTGTTCTTCAGTTTTCATGTTGTGCCTATTTTTGGGTTAAGGGTTTTACCGCAACTTCCTTAAAGAATACGATGTCGTCATTCCCATGATTCTGAAGGCCTATATAACCCGCGTTAGGACGTATACCGCGAAAAGGTTCGAAATCAAATTTACGTTCGGGAGTAGGGTTGCCCTCCGTATAATCGGTTACTTTCTGACCATTGACTGTCACAATAGTACGCGGACCATTAAGGGTAATTTCCATCACGTTCCATTCAGGACCGGGTTTGCCAGGCTTCGCCAGGGGCTTGGTCAATGAGTATAATGTTCCGGTTACATGATAATCATCCTCGTTTGATGTCTCAGGATGATTGTCGATCTGAACCTCGTAACCATAAAACACGGGCATCCACGGCTCGCGCGGCTCGATCGGTATGCGGATAAATACGCCCGAATTGCTGTTGCTTTTCTGCATTCTGTAAACTATACGGATGGTGCAGTTGCTGAATTTTTCTTTTGTCCAGTACAGTAAACCCATCCCGCCATGACTGCCCGTTACGCCATTTTCGACATAACGGCTACCCGGACCGACCATTTTCCAACCGGTAAGGTCCTTGCCGTTAAAAAGCTGGCGCCATCCTTTTTCGTCTAATTTAGGTGGTTTAGGGATAGAGTCCTGGGCATTAACCAGGTTGAAACCTAAGAACAGCAGAAGGCATAAGCCAGCCCTTTTCAGAATTGTTTTTTTGATCATGATCTTTTTGTATAAAAATTGAATAAAGCCGACACGGTAAAGTCGTATCGTTGTTGGTTTATAATGGGCAGACAAATTAGTCAATTTTATGCAAAAGCGAGTACAAAATACCTGAACGTTTCGAATTTTTGAAGTGCAAAATGCCTTCCCCTGTCGCAGGGGTAAGGCGCTAAGTTCTTAGGGGATTAATAATCTGCTCAGGAAACTTCCTGCTGTGTTTTTATCAGATTTCGTATGTCAAATCCCTTTTCAGCTGCAAGCATGACCAGATGGTTATAGGTCATGGTATCCATCACCGGCTTGCGCGATAATATCCATAATGATTTACGATTAGGATTCCCAACTATGGTGTAGCTGTAATCCGGTGCAAGCGCTAAAATCCAGTATTTGCCGCTAAAAGGCCATTGAAAATGCACATCCAGCCGTGCATTATTCGTTCTGTCATCGACTGAAGCGATGCCATCGGTGCTAACGGCCTTTCCGTTTTTTATACAGCTGTTTAATATGGCTATTTTACCGTCATCACGGATGTGGTACTCGGCAGTAACATTGGTGCATTCGTTCTCAAAAATCTGGGGCAACCTGGCTATTTCATACCATTTACCCTGGTATCTCTGCAGGTCGACATGACCGACCGTTTTAAGGGGCTTATTTCTCGACGCCAATGCCAGTGCGGCTATGCCAATACCGGCCAGTGCAGTCGTTGCTAATACTTCTTTTCTCATGTTTTACTTAACACGATAGGTTTCAAAAGGTTTATCTTGTGAAGTATAGTTGTAGAAACTTTAGAGAAAAAAAATTAAACAATATGACAATAGAGGGGTTTTTTTAATTGAAATCAAAACATAAGAACGATGGAGAACACAGAAAGAACGATCGAGATCCTGAACGATCTGGTCCTGATCAACAACGACCGCATTAGCGGGTACGAGCGAGCGTTAAAGGAGGCGGAGAAGAGTGCAAACGATGCTGATCTGATTCCCTTGTTTTTACGCTTTATTGATGAAAGCCGCCGTTACAAAGTAGAGCTGGGTACTGAAATAGGGGTGTTTGGCCGTGATATGGCAACCGGCAATTCGGCACCAGGCAAACTTCACCGATCGTGGATGGCGGTTAAGGAGGCTTTTACCGGGCGTGATCGCTACAGTGTGCTGGAAGATTGTGAACAAGGAGAAGACGCAATTAGAAAAGCATACAGCCACGCGCTGAGCGAGGAAGTATTGCCTGCCTACATACGTGAGATGCTGGCGGATCAGCAAGGTGAACTGGTTGAGGCTCATGAAGAAATTAAAAGCCTTCGCCACAGCGTGGGTTAATGGTATTACTCACCTCAATTGGGGAACCGCCGGCCAAGAGTAGAGGCTGGCGGTTTCTTTTTGCTTGAACCTCAATGGTTTTTGAATGTAACTTTAAATACAAACAGGGTGTATAAAAATTGACGGCAGCCCTAATTGTGTATGAAAGTGTAGTCTCTGTTTTGCTAAGTGTTTGTTTATGTTTTGCACTTGCTTCCTGTCAGAAAACAGACATAATGCCGACCTCTTTAAACTTTGCACTCATCAATGACGCCGCCAACAAATATGTCAGCCCGATTGGCACGCCTGATCCGATACTTGGTAATGTAAATACAACGATCAGTCTCGTTGGCACCTGGAATATTGCGAAGGATTCTACTTATTTTGAAGGCAGTGCATTTTCAAATAATACAACCAGTTCTAACTATGCCGGCACGCCTGGCGATCATTTCAAATTTACCAGCGATGGCCGGTTGTTTATTAAAGAAAAAGCCAAAGCCGATACAGCTGTTTATATTGTATCCGGCGATAACAGGGTTATAGTCAGCTATTTATTTTATAATGGATCGCCCGTTTCCGGCTACGGATCGGTAAAAGCCAGTTTTACTCAGGCTGATATTGACAAGGATGCCGTCATGCTTGTAAGCAGCATCACCACCCTGAGGGATTATTCTATCGTAAGATCGAACTGGTCAGGTGATCAGCGATAAAAATTTTTATTACCAGGCAACCTTTTAAAGACGCTCCGCGTAGCGTATATATCTGATTCAACGACTTTCCCTTCGACAATATATAATTGGTCAATAATTAATCTACTCTGCCCTAGCTGTTGTTTTTTGGCATTTTTCGCAGAACCATGCAATGAAAACCCGATAGTTTAAACTAGAAGTTTCTAAGAAAATCTTTTAAAACATGAAAGCTATATTAACACTGGCATTGGCAGGCATGATAATGCTTGCCAGCTGCAACAAAACTTCAATGCAGGATATGACCCCGGCTCCTGCAACAAACGGGACGGGCAGCATGAACATGAATTCAAAAAGCAATTTAAATTCAAACCCGAATGGCAGCGGGGGAATTATCAACATCTATTATGATGGCCAACTGTTTAAGATGAATTTAAAACAGTTTAATGATCAGCCGGCATCTAGCCTACTTGCGCATAACAAGTCGGTCAATATCCTGTACGAAGCAAGCGGTTTTGTAACAGTCACCAATGCTATACAAGGCGATGGTTATAACGCATTGTGGCAGGAAGTGGATATTACGTTCAATAATGGATTTACTGCACATCAGTTCCTAAGCGATAACGATGTCGAAAGTGCCGCCTCAGGATCAAATCCTGAGATCACGTTAGTTCCCACTAATGAAATTTACCGCTGCGCCATCCTTCAGCAGAATAAGCCCCAATAAGCAACGGGTTTGTAAATCACAAAAAGCTGTCTGAAAACAGCTTTTTGTGATTTAAACCAAGTCCGGAAAGTCTACTTTTCTTCCCATACATTATTTGCCTTATTTACATCAGGATCATAGGTTGTTCCTAGAATCATTTTTTTGATGCGCTTATCAGACCGGTGCGTAATGGTATAGGTTTTGTTGCCGTTTTTCCAGGCAGATATGTCCTGGTGTAACTGCTGGGTTTTTCCATCGCTGTAAAATAGTGTCAGGTTGATCGGAACCGGCTTGGCGCCCGCATTCGTTATCACAATCGTGTATAATTTCTCGTGTGCCGTCACTTTGGTGATGCCAAGGTCAGGGAAGCCATTATCAAAGAACCATTGTTTCCAGAACCAGTTGAGGTTTTGGCCCGCTGCGGCGTTCATACAATTAAAGAAGTCAAAGGGCATGGGATGTTTGCCGTGCCATTGCTCTATATAGTGATGCAGGGCCCTGGTAAAAAGTTCATCGCCCAGCAAGTCACGTACATAATAATAACCCATGCCGGGTTTGCCGTAAGAGTCGGGCTCAAATGACGGGCCCGAAAGTTGTGTTGTTAAGGTCATTACCGGCTGATCAGCTTCTTTGCCGGCAACTGCTTCATAGGGTATTACTGCAAAACCATCCACAATAGAGTGATCGATCATTGGTGAGATCACCCATTCGCCGATAGTGGCCCATCCTTCATCCATCCAGCCGTATTTTGTTTCATTGGTCCCCATGTAAAAAGGGAACATGGTGTGAAATATTTCGTGGTCAGTTAGTTCAATGGCATCCGCTGTTTTTTCTTCGGGGTTATCGTTTACCATCATTGGGTACTCCATCTGGTCGAGGCCGTCAAAGACAGTCTCATGCGGATAGGGGTAAGGCCATTTTGGAAACGCATAACTCATCGCCTCAACAGTTTTACGCGCATAGTTCACTACGGCGAAATAATCTTTATGATCAGCATTGAATACGGCATCCACACGAGTACGGCGCTTTGTTTCGGGATCAACTACCAGGCTGGAAGCCTTCCACAGGTAATGGTTACTGGCAGCAAATGCCATATCGGTAACGCTGTCGGCTTCAAATTTCCAGGTATTGGTTGGGGCATGGGGCGATATATTGCCCGCTTTCAGATCTTGTTCTGTAATAATATCGGTGACTGAATCCGTCGCAGTCGCCGTGGTTATCCTTTTTAAATACCGATCGGTATAGACCTCTTCAGGATTGCGTAAATTTCCGGTTGCCCATACCTGGTAGTCGCCCGGTAAGGTGATCTCAGCTTTAAAGTGGCAGAAGTCATTGTAAAACTCTTCAATCCCGCGATAAGGGTTTTGGTTCCAGCCGTCGATGTCATCATAAACCGCGACTCTGGGGAAAAAGTACGCAATAAAGAATGCCCCTGTATCTACCTGGCCGGTACGTATATGTGAAGTTCTATTCAGTGTATAGGAATAATCAAGGTCAAAATGCATACGCTGTTTTGGCAGTAAGCCTGGCACCTTAACTACCATATTTGTACCATCAGATAGGATGTTGACCGAGTCTACTGCCTGATTATCGATATTTAATTTTTTAATTTTTACACCATCGTTTACATCCTGCGGACGGACCGCCATGTTGCGTATCGCACCCTTTTTGAACAGGTTGGGATAGAGCTTAAACCAGATCTGCGTCAGCGTGTCGGGACTATTGTTTATATAATCGATACTTACCGATCCAGCTAATTCGCGATTTATCGGGTTGAAGTTTACCTTGATGCTGTAATCGGCGCGGTTCTGCCAGTAATTTTTTCCGGGGATCCCGCTGGTTGTACGCGTGCCTTTATTGTAGGCCGCCTGGATATTTAAAGGAACGGGTAAGTCTGTTTGTGCATGACTTGCAGCAGCCCACAACAAAAAAACAATGGCCGGTAGTTTTTTGAGCATAACAGCAGATTTATTGAAAAGAATAGTAAAAATACGGCAATTGTTTTAATCTTCCAGCGGCGGGGCCGGAGGACGGCAGATCAATTTACCGCCATTTCCCGGTTGTATTTATTCCGGTATTCCAGAGGCGAGAGGCCGGTGATCTTCTTAAATAAATTGCGGAATGCTTTTTGATCCGAGTAACCCACGGCATACATAACCTCATTCACATTCTCGCGGCTCGATTCGAGGCTTTTCTTGGCTGCCTCAATCTTAACACGCTGAAGGTATTCAACCGGTGTATTGGCGGTTGCTTTTTTAAAGCGTCGCTCGAAGTTACGTCTGCTGATGGAAAACATTTCAGAAAGCTGATCAACGGATATTTTGTTGCCTACATTATTTTCAATAAATACCTGTGCTTTTTTTATGGGTTCATCCAGGTGCTCTTTTTGCCCGTTGAAGATCACAAAGGGCGATTGTGTTTCACGATCGATCTCGATCTCCATTACCTTCGCACATTGTACGGCGAGCTCGCGGCCACAATACTTTTCTACCAGGTAAAGCACCAGGTTAAGAAAAGAATATGCCCCGCCGCTTGAATAGATGCCCATTTCATCAATGATCACTTTATCAGTCATAAGCCTGACATTGGGGAATGCCTGTCTGAAAATATCGGCTGACATCCAATGGGTTGTACAGGCCCGCCCCTTCAAAAGATTGGTAGACGCTAATAAAAAGGCACCCGTGCACAGGCTGGCAACCTCGCAGCCCCGTTTATACTGTTCGGTGATCCAATCCGTGAAATCCGCATTGAGTGCCACACCGTCCAGCGGGTTGCCATTAAAAGCCGGAATGATGATCAGGTCGGTTTTTTTTACATCTGCCATGAGCGAGTCGGGACGTACAGCAAATAATCCGCCATAGAGGTTATTCTCCCTGGCCGCGCCTACCAGGTGGATGTCAAAAGCCGGGTTTTTACCCCTGGCCTGCAGGTATTGATTTGCAAACGACAATACTTTAAATGCGCCGACCACGCTGCTCAGTATAAGTGAGCCCTGGGGAATTATTATTGATACATGTTTCATGATTTATGTAATTCAATGAGCATACGAACAAAGTTAATCGAATGTCATGGCGCAATCAACCCCTAAAGTTGTCGTATTTACACACCATTGACTTTTTAAAAACAGCTTAGGTTTGTGTAGGCAGTAGACTATTGTAGCTTCAGGGATATTCAAAGATCGGTTTGTATACGCCTTTATATGGGCAGATCGGATTTATAAACATCTAAACTTTAAAATATTATGAATAGTTCAGTAAATATCCTTAACTGGTTTGAAATAGCGGTAAGTGATATCGCCAGGGCAAAAAAATTTTATGAAACGGTCTTTTCCATCAAAATGGCGGAGACTGAAATGATGGGCATGAAGATGGCCTTTTTTCCCTTGGAAAACATCAGTGGCAAAGTATCAGGTGGCCTGGTTCAGAGCCCGATGCATAAACCAGGCAACATAGGCGTGAAAATTTATTTTAATGCCAATCCGGATCTGGATGTGTCACTTTCAAAAGTTGAGGCGGCCGGCGGCACGATCGATATTCCCAAAGGCAAGATCAGTGATGAAATCGGCTACATGGCTTTCTTTACAGATACGGAAGGAAATGCCCTTGCAATGCACTCCAATAATTAGGATCGGGCAGGGAACGATCAGGAGCCCATGGATAGCATCCAATTATAGATCGGAAATCATATATCCTACCATCCTCCTTTAAAACCTTCTTTCAGTGCATTCTGATAGTTTTCAAGGTCGAACGAATAAAGATAGGGCGCTTTATGCGCGCCTCCTTTCCGCGGCTTTTCAGACCGGTTCAGAATGCCAAAGCCCAGCATCCTGCGCTGGAAATTTCGCCTGTCAAGTTTTTTATCGAGAATGGTCTCATAGAGTTTTTGCAATTCGGGCATGGTAAACTCTTTTGGCATCAGGTTATAACCAATAGGTTGATAGTTCAGCTGAAGCCGCAAAGTATCGAGGGCGGTCTTCAATATCAGCGAGTGGTCGAGCTCCATCCGGGGCAGATCACTCAGGTCATACCAACTGCAAGATTCTGAATGATGATCGGGAGTGGGGTTTACGTTAATAAAATCAACAAGGGCATAGTATCCGATCGTTACAAAACGATGGGTAAACCAGTTTTGTTCCGGAGTAAGCATGTCTTTATACATGTCCCGATGCGGTCTGGACCTTTCCGGGTCGCCAAATACATGAAACTGCTGCAAAAATATTTCATCAAGCCCGGTCCGCTCTTTAAGAATGCGCGATGCCGCATCGTCAATCGGCTCTTCTTTAAGCACAAATCCCCCCGGCAAATACCATGAGCTCTCGTTTTTTATTTTCAGAATAAGAACTTTCAATTGGCCTTCGTGAAATCCAAATATTACACAGTCGACCGAAATATGGTCAAGAAAGCTATTACGGGCCGTTTCACAAAATTCTTTAAGCTCTTGTTGCGTGAACATTTTATATATGTGAATAAAATACCTTTGATTATCTCAATTATAATAAATACTATTGTGTTCAATATACACTATATATATGGATTATAAGGTGTATATTTTTAAACCGATTAAACTTAAATATTAATACCGGTATTGTAAATAATTTTGTAAAGATATGCTGCAACATGCCTTTATCAAATCAATATAAACCTGTCTTCAAATTACAATGAAAAAATATTTCCCTGGCCGGATGCTGCGTAAAATTTTGGCAGTAACTGTTTTAGCAATGCCTGCTGTTACAGCTGTAGCACAAGCCAAAAGCAATGATGCCAAAATGGATGCCTTTATAAAGGATCTGATGAGTAAAATGACCCTTGATGAAAAAATCGGTCAGTTAAACCTGGTGACCAGTGGCCGTGCGCTGACGGGGTCGGTAGTCAATAAGGGTGTTGAGGAAAGCATCAAAAAAGGGACCATCGGCGGAATATTTGGCGTTTATGGCACAGACTATATCAGCAAAGCGCAGGAACTGGCAGTGAAAAATTCACGCTTACATATACCATTCATATTCGGTCTGGATGTTATACACGGTCACCGCACTATTTTCCCTATTCCGCTGGGCATGTCGGCAACCTGGGATATGTCTTTGATTGAACGTTCAGCAAGAATTGCAGCCAGGGAAGCTACCGGCGAAGGAATCAACTGGGTTTTTTCGCCAATGGTGGATATTGCCCGCGATCCGCGCTGGGGACGTATATCGGAAGGCTCAGGTGAGGACCCCTGGCTGGGATCGCAAATTGCCAAAGCAATGGTAAAAGGTTACCAGGGCGATGATATGAAAAAAAGTGATGCCGTAATGGCCTGCGTAAAGCACTTTGCTTTGTATGGCGGTGCAGAAGCGGGGCGTGAATACAATACGGTTGACATGAGCCTGATAAAGATGTACCAGGACTACCTGCCACCGTACAAGGCAGCAGTCGATGCCGGTGCGGGAAGTTTCATGAGCTCATTTAATACGATCAACGGTGTGCCTGCAACGGCCAACCAATGGCTGTTAACCGATGTGCTTCGCAAACAATGGGGCTTTAAAGGCTTTGTAGTATCAGATTATACAGCAGTAAATGAATTAACCGCTCATGGTTTGGGTGACCTGCAGGCAGTATCTGCACTGGCCTTAAAATCAGGGTTGGATATGGACATGGTAGGAGAGGGCTTTTTAACTACGTTGAAAAAATCGCTCGAAGCAGGGAAAGTTACCCAGCAGGAGATCGATCGCGCCTGTCGCAGGGTGCTGGAGGCGAAATATAAACTGGGTTTATTCGATAACCCCTACAAATCCATCAGCGCTGATGTAGAAGCCAAATCTGAACTGACTGAAGCCAATCGGCTGGCCGCACGTGAAACGGCTGAACACTCATTTGTGCTATTAAAAAATAAGGAACAGATATTACCATTAAAAAAATCCGGTACGATCGCTCTTATTGGTCCATTGGCTGACAATCATTCAGAAATGCTGGGTACATGGGTTATTGCCGGTGATCCTAAAAAATCAGTTAGCGTAATTGAAGGCGTAAAAAAAGTTGCGGGAACGGGGGTAAATATATTGTACGCCAGGGGCTCAAATATCACGGATGATTCTTTACTAAATGCGCGTGCATGGTTTTTCGGCATGAAGCAGCAAAGAGATGACCGGCCGGCCCAGGAGATGATAGATGAAGCCGTTGAAACGGCGAAGAAGGCGGACGTCGTTGTTGCCGTTGTTGGCGAATCGGCAAATATGTCTGGCGAATCGGCAAGCCGCTCTGACATCACGATCCCGGAAACTCAAAAAGATTTACTCCGGGCCCTGGTCAAAACCGGTAAACCAATCGTGCTTGTTTTATTTAATGGTCGTCCGCTGGCTTTAACATGGGAAGATCAGCATGCTAACGCCATACTGGATGTGTGGGCGCCGGGTACCGAAGCGGGTAATGCGATTGCCGATGTGCTATTTGGTAACTATAATCCTGCTGGAAAAATAACCGCCACCTTTCCAAAAAATGTGGGTCAGGTACCTGTATATTATAACCACAAGAACACCGGGCGCCCCTTTGAAGACAAAGGACCTGCCAAATTTAAATCGGACTATATTGACGTCTCCAATGCACCGCTATATCCTTTTGGTTACGGCTTAAGTTATACTGCATTTAGCTACAGTGACGTTAAGCTGTCAAAGACCAAATTAAAAGGCAACGAAACATTGACCGCCACAGTAACGGTCACCAATACTGGCAAGCTGGCAGGTGAGGAAGTGGTCCAGCTTTATATTAGCGATCCCGTGGCAAGTATCAGCCGTTCTGTAAAAGAATTAAAGAGTTTTAAAAAGATAATGCTGCAGCCCGGACAGCAAAAAGATGTTTCATTTAATATTACTCCGGAAGACCTGAAATTCTACAATACGAAGCTCGTTTATGATTGGGAGCCCGGTGATTTTGTAGTGCAGATTGGCGGCAATTCGAGCGATGTACGTGCCGCGTCAGTGTTATGGGAAAAGTAGAAAAAATGATATTATTTTATCCTGCTAAAATCACCATAAAGTAAAAGCTGAAGGATTAATCCGAAAGACATTAAGGCCATAACTGTTTAAAAAGTTATGGCCTTTTATTTTGTTTAGTTTAAACAGACGCAATAAATTTTTATATTTTCCTCATTTATTAAATGTTTGATTTACATTTAATTGCTGGGATTTATGGTAAATAAAATATGATACTTTGACGTCTAATTATGATGAATTTTTAACACCTCTCAGCTCAGATACTCCCTTGCAATTTGTACAGTATTTGTCCAAAATTCGCTGGGTTTTATCTATTTTAACCATTTATGACAGGTGTTTTCGACTTTTTAATAGTTTTTAGTTAAGTATAACGACTTTTTTACATTGCGTTATTTTTAATATTAAATTTGTTTTGTTAAATAATTTATAATTTTTTGTTATTATTTTATATTGTTCTTGATTTTTAGTGATAAAAAATAATTAATTTATAAATCTGCAATAAATACTTGTGTGAACAATACACTCTATTTAAATTAGATGCAGTACCAATTTAGTTTTCACCGGCAACGGGGAAATACATATAACCTGATATAATTATAACATAATGAATTTTTAATATTCGGCTTTAAACAAGTCCGGGTGTTTTAAAACAACGAGAACAGCACTGTTTTAAAATTTATTATTAAATAAATTAAATGATAATACTTTTACATTTTTCTCTTGTATGTGGTGCCTTTACCAGTTTCCCGGATAGTTTCAGGGGGCACCGCGTTAAGATGTTCGACTCCAGTCCGTAGTCGCATCTTTCATTCACTTTCTATATCTCACTAGAAATTCAATTGTCAACTAAATCAAATAAATTAATCAACTAAATCTCAAACTCATGTTTAAAAGTTTACTTCTAAAAGGAAGGATGATGTGCATATTAATGTTGTGTACTCTCTCCTCATTGGTAGTTACAGCCCAAACAAGAATTACGGGTAAAGTCATCGGCAGCGATGACCGGCAGCCTGTAATTGGAGCTACCGTTAAAATTAAGGGTACAAACGTAGGCGCTGTGACTGATGTGAGCGGTAATTTTGCAGTTAATGCAAATAACGGCGACGTATTGGTTATTACCTACATCGGATACCAATCGAAATCAGTAACAGTTACCGGCCCGTCATTGGGAACGGTGGTACTTACTGCATCCAGCAGCACCTTAAATGAGGTGGTGGTAACGGGTTATCAGACCCAGCAGAAAAAGGATATCACTGGAGCGGTAGCTACAGTGGCCATAAATGATGCTAAAAAGGTCCCTGTTACTTCATCAGAGCAATTACTTCAAGGCCAGGCTTCTGGTGTTACTGTAATTAATCAGGGTGCGCCAGGTTCTCAAAGTACTGTATTTGTTCGGGGTATTACCAACTTTGGTAACGCTCAGCCATTGTACGTTGTGGACGGTGTTCAGACTGCCAACATGTCTACGGTAAACCCTAACGATATCGAAAGCATCAGCGTTCTGAAAGATGCTGGTTCTGCAGCTATCTACGGTGTATCTGGCGGTAACGGTGTAATCGTGGTTACGACCAAAAAAGGTAAAGCAGGTAAAACTGTATTTAACTATGACGGTTATTATGGTGACCAGGTTCCTTTGTCAGGCAACGTTTGGAACCTGATGAACCCGACTCAACAAATGAATTTAGCAAAGGCAGCGGGAGACAAGGGAGCAATTCCACTATATGATCCGAATAGCACGCCTGCGGGTTCAGGTACTTGGACATTACCGGTTTACGGTTACCATGGTTCTACAGCAGCACCCGGATTCGGAACTGCAGGCGTAACCAATGATCCGGCAATTGAAAAGTATTATTTCTTCGATCCTGCAAATCCGGGAAGCGATTTCTTGGTGCAGAAATTCAATCAGGCAGGTACTGACTGGTTCCATGAAATATTCAGCCATGCGCCAATGCAAAGCCATACGGTTACTGCAAGCGGTGGTGCTGATAAGAGTACTTTCCTTTATTCATTGCAATACCTTAACCAGCAAGGTACGCTGCTGAATACGTTTGAAAAACGTTACCAGGCACGTGTTAACAATACGTATAGTTTGATGAACAACCATTTCCGTTTTGGTGAACTGGGTTATGTTTATTACAGAGAGAATAACGGTGGCAGCCCATTCAATCAGCAGCAAGAAGGTGGTAGTATCTCTGAAACCTACCGTGAAATGCCGTTGATCCCTGCTTACGATATCAAAGGTAATTTTGGTGGTGGTTATGATGGCCCTGCCGGCGAACCCCTGGGTAACGGTAGTAACCCATTGTGGATACAAGAAACCAGCAAAAACAACAACAGCAAAACTTGGAATATGCAGGGTACGGTGTTTGCTGAAGCAGACTTCCTGAAATATTTCACGGTGCGTTCTGCTTTTGGTGGTAATGCTGGAAACAACTTTTACTACTATACCGGATATAACCCATACCCAGATTATGAGTCACACGGTAACCCACCACAATACAATGAGGTTGCCTTATATTCATTTAACTACAACTGGACCAATACGATTACTTACAAAGAAACCTTTGGTAAGCATAACGTAAGTGCATTTGTTGGCTACGAGTTAAAACAAACTGGCGGACAGCAATTAGGGGTGCAGGCAACTAACTTCGTTACGCTTGATCCTAACTTCCTTACAGTTGCAGCTACTACTAATCCATCATCTATCAACCTGAGCAGTGGTGGTAACGGTACTTTCCTTTATCAGCCAACAGGAACTGAGTCTGTATTTGGTCGTGTAGATTATAGCTACAATGAGAAATATTTATTAGGTGCTACGATCCGTCGTGACGGTTACTCTTCATTCTACTCAGGCCGTCAGTGGGGTACTTTCCCATCGGTATCTTTGGGCTGGCGTATTTCTCAGGAAGATTTCCTGAAAAGTGTTAGCTGGATCAATGATCTGAAGCTGCGTGGTAGCTACGGTTCTACAGGTAGCAACGCCAACATTTTGGCTACCAATGCGGTTGATACTTATAACTACGGCTTCGGTACTACAGCTTACGGTATCAACGGTGGTATCAATTCAACAACTACAGGTTTTGCCCAGACTGGTATAGGTAACTCGAAAACTACTTGGGAAACAGATAAGATCCTGAACATTGGACTTGACGCTTCTTTGTTTAACCATTTGGATTTCACTGTTGAATGGTACAAGAAAACAATCAGCGGTTTACTATTCCCATTGTCATTACCAGCAACAGCAGGTGGCGCAAATCCTCCAACTGTGAATGTGGGTGACGTACAAAACAAAGGTTTGGATGTTGCAGCAACTTACCATGGTAATGTTGGTCAGGATTTCAAATTCAGCGTTGGAGCAAACCTCACTTCGTACAAAAACATTATTACAAAATTGGTTGATCCGGGATATTTTGATCTGTTCGCAGGTTCACGTATCGGTAGCTTCGTAAGGGAGCAGGTTGGTATGCCAATTGGCGAGTTCTTCGGCTATAAAACAGCAGGCATTTATCAAAATGCACAGCAGCTAGCATCTTTACCTGGTTATTCCGGTGCAGCAGTTGGTTCATATATCTACGAAGATGTTAACCATGACGGCAAGATCGATGCTAACGACCGTACCTTCATCGGTAACCCGAATCCTGATTTTACTTATGGTGTAAACCTGAATGCCAGCTATAAAGGTTTTGATTTTACCATGGTATTATATGGATCAGTGGGTAACAAGGATTTCAATTATGTTAAATACTGGACAGATACCTACTGGAGTTTCCCAGGTGGCAAAGATCTTGACCTGATTAATAAATCAGCAATTGTAAGCGGAGGTGTAGTAACTAATCCTAGTGCAACCCTGCCTTCTGTAACTTTTGCTCAGCCACTTGGATCTGGTTCTTCACCTAGTACTTTCTATGTTGAAAACGGATCATTCTTAAAATGCCGCGTTGCGCAGATTGGTTATAACTTTGATCCAGGAATGCTGAAATCTATCGGTGTAACTAAATTGCACGTGTATGTTCAGGCTACTAACTTGTTTACTATTACTAAGTACTCTGGTTTGGATCCTGAATTGGTTCCTTCAGTTAACAACTTGAATCAGGCTGGTAACGCACAACCTCAGCAGAGTGCATCAACAGGTGTTGACTGGGGTGCATATCCAAACAACCAAAAAACATATTTGATTGGTGTTAACATGTCATTTTAATTATTAATTAAAGAAAATATTACAGCGTTATGAAAAAATCTTATAAAATAATCGCTTTGGGTTCCATGGTCTTTCTTACGTCTATTTATTCTTGTAAGAAGGTCCTGGATAAAAGCCCTGCAGGGGTGCTTCAGGCATCGACCCTTGCCAATAAAGCCGGAGTAGACGGTTTGTTAATCGGTGCCTACTCGATGTTGGATGGCTATTACAGTGGCCAGCCTGGTACTTCCTGGGGTTCAAGTATATCGTAACTGGGCTTATGGTGGTGTTGGAGCAGACGATGCCTATAAAGGGTCAACTACCCAGGATCAGGCTCCGGATCTGCCCGTAATTGAGCAGCACATTGGTTTTAACCTGACTAACTCATACACACAGTCTAAATGGCAGGTGATGTATGCAGCTATCCAAAGAGCTAACAACGTGATTCAGGAAGTAAAACTCGTTTCGGACGGTTCTGAGGCTGGTGCAATCGGACAGAATGCTATCGCAGAAGCTCGTTTTTTACGTGGCGTATATCACTTCGAGCTTGCTAAAGTATTCCAAAATGTACCTTACATTGACGAATCGGTAACTTATGCAGCGGGTAACTACAACGTAGGTAACCCAGGCCCGATCTGGGATAAAATTGAGGCTGATTTTGCATTTGCAATGACGGTTTTACCTCATACCCAGCCGCAGGCAGGCCGCGCTAACTATTATGCAGCAGAAGCTTTTCTAGCTAAAGCATACATGTCTGATAACCTGACCGCTGGCAAACACTCTTATGCAAAAGCGATTCCCTTGTTGGATGATTTGATTACCCACGGCGTAACTGCAAATGGTCAGGCTTATGCATTAGTGCCGTACAACAATAACTTTAATGCTTCAACAAAGAACAGTGCTGAATCAGTATTTGCTGCTCAAATGACAGTAAATGACGGTTCTGGTGGTCAGAACTCTGATGAAGGTGATGATTTGAACTTCCCAGGTGGCGGTACTTATACCGGCTGCTGCGGTTTCAACGTGCCTTCTTACAATCTGGCCAATGCATATAAAGTTGACGCTGCCGGTTTACCGATGTTTCACGCCTGATCCAGTTAATGGCTGGCCGGCTTATGATAATGTAAACCTGAAGCATGATCACGGCGTTGCTGCTACTGCTGCATTTACGCCTACCACTGAGCTGGTGGATTCACGTCTCGACTGGACTGTAGGACGCAGAGGCATTCCTTATCTTGACTGGGGACTTTGCGGTGGTGAACCATGGACTCGTGGTGACGTTGTTCCATATACTCCTAAAAAGAACGTTTTCTATCACGCAGTTATGGCGTCAACTACTGACAACGCTGCAGGCTGGGCAACTAACCAGGGTTCTTCAAACAATTATAATATTATCCGATTTGCAGACATACTTTTATGGATGGCTGAAGCTCAGGTAGAAACAGGCCATCTGGACGTAGCTGAAACTTTTGTGAACAGGGTTAGAGCGAGAGCAGCGGATCCAACTGGATGGGTACACACCTATATTGATAACTCAGCGCCGGAAAAAGGTACGACTGCAACACCTGCTGCTAACTATAAGGTCGGCAAGTATAATGGTCAATTCGCTGCCAATGGTGTAGCCTATGCGCGTCTGGCCGTTTTGACAGAAAGGCAACTTGAATTCGGTATGGAAGGACAGCGTTTCTTTGACTTGCAGCGTTACGACGGTAGATTTGGTGGCCCAATGCCAGCAGGCTGGATGGCTACTGTGTTGAACGCTTACTATAAAGCAGACAACCGTATTGACAATCCTGTACTCGCCAGCGCTAAATTTACTGCCGGACGGGATGAAGTTTACGCTATTCCTTTGAACGAGATCGACAAAGAAGGCGGAAAATTAGTTCAAAATAAGAATTATTAATAGTTAATATTCTTTTAAAAAAAGGAAGGGTGGTGATATATATCACCACCCTTTTTTTATAAATTAGCAGGTGGTATTATGGTTATTTTCCGAGTGTTTATGGATAAAAGTGGAACGGTAACTGCCCTATATAATTTGACTGATCACCGCTAAGTGTAATTGTTTTAATGAAAATTCTCCGATATTTAGCATTTCTTGCTGCTGCTACGCTATTCTTTTCCTGTAAAAAAGCTACATTATTTCAGCAGATTCCTTCTTCTTATTCTAATATTAACTTCAACAACAAGGTTATTGAAAACGATACGATCAATCCATTGGATAAGCTCAACATTTACAATGGGGGCGGTGTAGGTATTGGTGACTTTAACGGAGATGGCCTGCCCGATATTTATTTTGTTGGCAACATGGTTTCTAACCGACTGTATCTGAATAAAGGAGATTTTAAGTTTGACGATGTAACGGAGAAAGCCGGAGTGGGTGGTAAAGGCGGATGGGGCAGAGGCGTTGCCGTTGTCGACGTTAACAATGACGGGTGGCCCGATATTTATGTATGCAACACGCTTTTAAATGACTCGGCAAAAAGACGCAATCTGCTGTATATTAATCAGGGACCGGACAAAGAAGGGGTGCCTCATTTTAAAGAAATGGCCAAAGAATACGGACTGGATATAACCGTACATTCAACCATGGCATCTTTTTTTGACTACGACAATGACGGTGATTTGGATATGTATCTCACCGTGAATGAAGTAAGTCCGACGGACAATACGAGTTTGTTCAAACCCATTGTCAAAGACGGTTCCGCGCATAGTACTGGCCGGCTTTACCGCAACGATTGGGATCCGGTTCTCAGGCATCCTGTATTTCATGACGTTTCCAAACAAGCCGGAATACTTATTGAAGGTTACGGTCATGCGGCCACAATCGTAGATATTAATCGCGACGGATGGAAAGATATTTACGTGACCAATGATTTCTGGCCGGACAATATCCTTTATATTAACAACCACGACGGCACGTTTACTGATAAGTCTAAGGAATATTTTAAGCATACGTCAACCAGCGCTATGGGGCAGGATATTGAGGATATGAATAATGATGGACTTGCCGATGTGTTTGAACTGGATATGAATCCCCCTGATAACTATCGCAAGAAAATGTTTATGGGTGCTAATAGCTATCAGATTTATCAGAATTTTGACCATTATGACCATCAGTATCAATATACCCGTAATACCTTACAACTCAATCAGGGACCGAGGGTCGGGCAGAATGATTCGATCGGCGATCCGGCTTTTAGTGAAGTTGCCTATATGAGCGGCGTGGCCCAAACTGACTGGAGCTGGGGACCGATGCTCACTGATTTTGATAACGACGGTTACAGGGACATCATCATTACCAATGGTTATCCCCGTGATGTTACCGATCATGATTTTATGAATTTTAGGGCGCAATCCTACTTCGTTGCAAGCAAAAAGCAAATACTGGATCAGATTCCAATCGTTAAAATCCCAAATTTCGCCTTCAAAAATAACGGGAAAGTTCAGTTTGACGACGTGACGGCAAGCTGGGGTTTTAACACGCCATCGTTTTCGAACGGAGCTGTTTATGCCGATCTGGATAATGACGGGGACATGGACGTCGTCATCAATAATATTGATGATGAAGCCATGATCTATAAAAATACATTGCGCGAAAAGGATCCAAATAACAGCCATTATTTGCATATTAAATTCCAGGGCGGACAATTTAACAGGGATGGAATAGGTGCCTGGGCCGATATCTACTATGATCATGGAAAACACCAGGTTTATGAAAATACACCTTTCAGAGGATATCTGTCAACCATACAAAATATTGCTCATTTTGGCCTCGGCAAAATTGCAATGCTCGATTCGGTCGTGATACGCTGGCAGAATGGAAAAAAACAGCGGCTGGAACATGTGCATGCCAATCAGCTTTTGAAGGTAGACATTGCGGATGCAAAAGACGCTTTTTCGTTTAAGCGGCCAGAGATCGATAAAGAATCCTTGTTTAAAGAAGTTACCGGTATGCTTGGTGTAAATTATAAGCACCAGGATATTGATTTTGTAGACTTCAGCGTCCAAAAACTATTGCCGCATAAATTGTCGGAATATTCTCCGGGTCTGGCTGTGGGAGATGTGGATGGAAATGGATTTGAAGATATTATCGTTGGCGGTACATCCAAATATCCTTCCCAGCTATTTTTACAGCAGGCGGACGGCAAGTTCATTCAGCGCAGTTTATTGACGCCAGATCAAATAAATCCTAAAGATAGTTTTAAAGATGAGGGGCTTATACTTTTCGATGCAAACGGTGACGGCAAGCTGGATCTCTATGTGGCCAGCGGTGGTTACGCCAACGAACACGGTTCAAAGTTTTACCAGGACAGATTATATATTAACGACGGGAAAGGCAACTTTAAAGAAGCTGTCGGGGCTTTACCTAAAAACCTGACCAGTAAATTATGTGTGAGAGCTGTTGACTATAACAAAGACGGCAAAATCGATTTGTTTGTTTCCGGCCGGGTTGATCCGTGGAATTATCCTAAACCTGTGTCAAGCTTTATTCTGCGAAATGACAGTAAGGACGGTAAGGTTAAATTTACGGACGTAACTGCTTCGGTCGCCGTGGATATGGAGAACATCGGCCTGGTTTGCGATGCGGTATTTACTGATTTTGACAATGACGGCTGGCCCGATCTGATCTTAACGGGAGAATGGATGCCGGTGACATTTTTAAAGAATGATCATGGGGTATTCAAAAATATAACTGCCGGCACGGGCCTAGAAAATAAACTGGGATGGTGGAATACGATCGTAGCTGGTGACTTTGACCATGACGGCGATATAGATTATATCGTCGGGAATACCGGATTAAATACCTTTTTCAAGGCCAGCGACCAGTACCCACTATATATCACTGCCAAGGACTTTGATAATAACGGTAGTTATGACGCCTTTCCTTCGATGTTTTTGAAGGATAAGGAGGGAAAAATGAAGGAGTTTCCGGTTCATACGCGCGATGACATTGTCAAACAAATGATCGGTATGCGGGTGAAATTTCAAAATTATAAATCGTTTGCAACAGCTACGATGGATGATGTGCTGCCTGCCGAAATGAGAAAGGGTGCTTTAAGGCTTAATGCCAACACGCTCGAATCGGTATATCTGCGTAATGACGGAAAGGGTAAGTTTACCATGATACCTTTGCCCGACCAGGCGCAGGTTTCACAGCTTTGCGGAATGAGTGTCGACGACTTTGATGGCGATGGTAACCTTGATGTGGTGATAAACGGCAATGATTATGGCACCGAACTTACGACGGGTCGTTACGATGCATTTAACGGTCTAATGCTGAAAGGCGATGGAAAAGGAAATTTTAAGCCGTTAAGTATATTGCAAAGCGGTATTTATATACCGGGCAATGGCAAGGCCCTGGTTAAACTTATGGGTGCAACGGGTAACTACCTGCTAGCTGCCAGCCAGAACCGTGGTGCGATGAAAATATTTGAACTGAAAAGCAAAGCTCACTTTGTTAAACTGGAGCCGATGGATAGCTATGCTATTATAAAATATAAAGATGGAAGGATCACCAGGCAGGAATTTTATTATGGTGATTCTTTTCTTTCACAATCGGGAAGATTTATGAATATTGCCCCTTCCATGTCGCGAGTTGATATCACCGATAATTATGGACATACAAGAAATATACCCGTTAACTAAAATTTTGAAATGAGAAGTATCAAACTATTATTTGTTGTAACCCTCACGGCACTTTTCGTGTATTCATGTAGTCATAAAGCTTCTGCGCCAGTAGACGATGCCGCAGTATTGCATGAGAACGAGGATCAGCTGACCAATGTGATCATTTACGACGTGTTCACGCCGCCTGTAGCAAGCCGGATTTATGGTTATACCTCTTTGGCCGCATATGAGGCCATGCGTCATGCTGATCCGAAATACAATTCGATCGCAGCACAACTCAAGGGTTTCGGCGCTATGCCTGTACCTGAAAAAGGCAAGCAGTACAACTATACCCTGGCTGCTACCAAGGCCTTTTTTACGGTTGCTCACAAGGTGACGTTCTCGGTGGATACACTTAAAAAATACGAAGATCAAGTATATGGTCGCTTCAAAGATCAATTGGATGCCGAGATCTATGCCCGCTCAATCGACTTTGGCGAGAAGATAGGCAATACGATCCTGCAAAGGGCAAATGTGGATTATTATCCGCAAAGTCGTGGTAAACCTAAGTATTTGGGAACCGGTGATCCGGGTAAGTGGCGTCCAACACCACCTGACTATATGGATGGCGTAGAATTTTGCTGGGGACAAATACATCCTCTGCTGATCGACTCATCCGGGCAGTTTCCTCCCCCGCCGCCGCCACCATTTAGTGACGACCAGAATAGTCCGTTTTTCAAGCAGGCGATGGCCGTGTATCAGCAAAACAAATCACTCACAGCCGAGCAGAAGATGATAGCCACTTACTGGGATGATAATCCATTTGTAGTAGTTCATAACGGACATATGATGTTTGCCGATAAAAAGATCACGCCCGGCGGGCACTGGATGGGCATTGCAGCCATTGCCTGTAAGCAGAGTAAGGCAAGTGCGGTTAAAACTGCCCAGGCTTATGCGCTGACCTCTCTGGCATTGTTTGAATCATTCATCACCTGCTGGCAGGTAAAATACAATTACAGTTATGAGCGACCTGTATCGGTGATTAATGAAAAGATCGATCATAACTGGTTGCCGCTTTTGCAGACACCACCGTTCCCGGAGTATACGGCGGGTCACAGCACCATTAGTGCAGCATCAGCCGCTGTGCTTACCCATGAGTTTGGTGACAACTTCGCTTTTCAGGATACCAGCGATTTGCACTATATCGGAATGCAGCGCCATTTCGATTCATTCAACAAGGCTGCTGAGGAGACCGCAATAAGTCGTTTTTACGGTGGCATCCACTATCTGAACAGCTCCATAAAAGGAGCCGAGCAGGGAAAACAGGTAGGTGAATACATTTGGCAAAAATTGAAATTGACGAATTAATAATTTTTTTGAACTTAATATGAGATTAACTAAAACCGGACTTTTTACGATCTATCTTCTATTATTTGTCTTTATACTTTCGGGAACAGTGTTATTCAATGGCTGCAAAAGTAAAACAGCTGGGAATATTGAATTTCAGGCAACCGGTGATACGATTGCCGATGGTAAGAAACTGGTTCAGTTGTATTGTACTAAATGTCACGCGCTGGTACCGGCTGAAGCCTTGCCCAAGGATATATGGAAATTTCATACGCTGCCCTCGATGTCGCATAATTTAGGTATTTCAACCTATGGAATATCCTACTACAAAGGTCCAAAAGATACCGCTGGTATTTCTTTGACCAACTGGGAAATCGTACAGGCTTATTATAATAAAGTTGCTCCTGCCGAATTGCCTGCCGCAAAGCCATCAGTGCCTTTGTCGGCTGACTGGGCCGGCTTCAGCCTGCAGAAGCCTGAAGAAAGCAAGAATGTGGCTCACACTTCGATGGTTGCTGCCGACCAGTCGAGCGGCAAGATATATACCAGCGACGTGCTGAAAACAAACTTGATTGAATGGGACAAAAATCTCAAGCCGCGCATCGTTGCTGAGCTGCCGTCAGCTGGAGTGGATGCCGAGTTTATTAAAGATGAAAAGGGGGCGGATGCTGCCCTGGTAACCTGTATCGGACAAATAGAGGCAATGGATTTTCCCAATGGTAAAGTGGTAACGGTTGATCTTGGTCAGAAAACAACAGCAGCGCCCAAAATAGTCGCCAGTGATATTTCAAGGCCTGTTCAATCCGTTTCGGGGGATTTTAACAAGGACGGCTTAACCGACTGGATCATTTGTTCGCAAGGGAAAAAGTCAGGAGAGGTCTATCTGTTTACTCAAAAATCCGATCATTCATTCCTGCAAAGCACGATCTTCAAGAAAGCCGGAGCCGTACAGGCCCGGGTCGGCGATTTTAACAATGATGGTTGGCCCGATCTGATGGTGCTGTTCGGCAGTGGTGATGAAGGATTGTGGTTGTTTCTAAACGATCAAAAAGGAGGGTTCACGTCCAGAAACCTGTTACAATTTCCGCCGGTTTATGGTTCTACCAGTTTTCAGCTGGTGGATATGAATCATGACGGTAAGCTCGATCTGATTTATACATGTGGCTATAACTTCAGAGATTCGCGCATCTTGAAACCCTATCACGGTTTATATATTTTCACCAACCAGGGTGATTGGAATTTTAAGGAAAGCTATTTTTATCCTATCGATGGATGCATTAAGGCAATTGCTACAGACTTTGACGGGGACGGTGATATAGATATCGCTACGATCGCTTTTTTTGCAGATTTGAAAAGCAAGCCTGAAGAAGGTTTCATTTATTTTGAGCAGGATAAACCAATGAGTTTTAAACCGCATGCAGTGCCGGTAAGTAAATACGGGCGTTGGATGACATTGGATACAATCGCCAAAGCAAATGGCCGTCCTGATATTGTTCTGGGCAATTATGCATCAGGTTTTTCGATCCAGCCGGAGCTTAAGCCATTCTGGAATATATATTTACCGCTGATTGTTCTGGAAAATAAAAATAAGAAATAGCATTTCAAGCTTTGATTAAAGAGGGTATGTGCATAGGTATATACCCGCTTTTTTTGATGTTTGCCGGTGTATCAAAATTATTATAATAAAGCCTGGCGGAATAAAAAAAGATGCCATTTAAATATTATAATTGCTGTGCCCAAACCTGAAGGGCGATTTACCTGTAGATAGACTCATGTTTACCAAATTCAGACCATCCGCTAACCATCTTTATTTTCTGGGTATTTTTGCTTTTACTGTCGCTATAATTGGTGTCAGCAGCTGCAGAGAAAACACCCCCGCAAACAGGCTTGAAAATGACATCGCGGACGGTAAGGAACTTGCCAAAAAATATTGCGTAAGTTGTCATCAATTGCCCGATCCCTCATTAATAGACAGGCAAAGTTGGGTAAACGGCGTATTACCTGCAATGGCCAAACGGTTGAACGTACAAAATTACATGGGGCAATATTATACCGACCAGCGCTCGGTGCTTAACATCGTAGAATGGCAAAAAATTGTGGCCTATTACAAGAACACAGCTTCATTGAATCTGGCTATACCTAAAGCCCCGCCGACAGTTGTAAAAGACCTGGCAATATTCAGCGTATTAAAACCCCAAGAAGACGTAAAGGGTCCAATGGCCATGACAACTTTGCTTGCGTACAATGCGAACGACCATAAATTTTACAGCGGCGATGCTACCAGCAATTTTTATAAATGGGATAAGGATCTGAAAGCGAAGTTCGTTACCAAAATGCCGTCTGCGGTTACCGGTGTAATCTTTCCGGATAAAACGGATCAAGCTGTAGTAACCTGCATAGGCGTAATGCCCCCAATTGATGTGGCAAAAGGCAAAGTGATCGAAATTGACCTTAGCGGTAAAAATAAACAGCAAACGATACTGGCAGACAGCCTGCCACGCGCGGTGCAATCGGTGGCTGCCGACTTTAATAAAGACGGGCTCATTGACTACGTGGTATGCGGCTTTGGGCATGAGCGCGGCGGACTGTTTTTATTGCAGCAACAGCCAGACCATTCTTTTAAGAAGGTGGTTATGCGTGGTTTGCCCGGTGGTGAGCAGCTGATAACAGGGGATTTTAATAATGACGGGTGGGTCGATGTGATGTGTTTATTTGCTCAGGCTGATGAGGGTATATGGATGTACCTGAACGACCATAAAGGAGGCTTTACCGAACAAAACATCATGCACTTCCCCGCGGTTTATGGTTCAAGCAGCTTTCAGCTGGTTGATTTTAACCATGATGGCAAACCGGATATATTATACACCTGCGGTGACAACAGTGATTATTCTAAGGTACTGAAGCCTTACCACGGCGTGTATATTTTTACCAACCAGGGTGACTGGAAATTTAAGCAGACCTATTTTTATCACATCGACGGCTGCACCAAGGCAATTGCCGCTGATTTTGATCATGATGGTGATTTGGATATTGCTGCTATTGCGTTTTTCGCCGATTTTAAATATCACCCGACTGCAGGATTTACTTACCTGGAGCAAACAATACCGGGCCAGTTCCTGCCGCATGAATTGCCAGTGGACCAATATGGACGTTGGCTTACTATGGAAATAGGTGACATCGACCAGGATGGTTACCAGGATATTATTCTGGGGAATTTTTCAACGACGGGCCGTGGCCTGGTTAACCAAAAGAACTTCAAACCGGAATGGGACCAGCACCTGCCGGTGATCGTTTTAAAAAACAACACCCAGCATAAATAAAAAAGTGTCCCGAATAAAATAGTATAAATAAAAAGTAAATTAGCCTGCGATGTGCGCGGCCCTGATTAATAGTTTTATGCCAATGAAACGACTTTTTTACGCTCGGATTTTTTTGCTCGTTGTAAGTTTTGTGCCGCTTAAAAACATATCAGCGCAAAACAGTATTGTCAAGCAGGTAAAACTGATCAATTTTGATCTGCAATCCTCCGCAGTTGTAAAAGAAACCGGGCCTGAACTTTCCCAAGCCCCATATCATTCCGAAATTTACTGGTTTCCTGTTAAAGTGCCGTCAACGGTGCTTACAGGATTAGTAGCAAATCATATCTACCCTGATCCTTACCAGGGATTGAACAATATGCTCATTCCGGATGCTTCCGATCAGTTTAACAAAGAGTATAATCTGGAACAATATAGTCATCTGCCCAATCAGCCAAATCCCTGGAAAAAGCCGTATTGGTATCGTACATCATTCTTTGTGCCGGCTGCGGATAAGGGAAGGCGTTTTCAGCTGATATTTAAAGGGATCAATTACAGGGCTGCGGTCTGGGTTAATGGCAAGCAAATAGCCGACTCGACCCAGATGGCGGGCATGTTTGCCGAATATAACCTGGATGTAAGCAAAGTGGTAATTGCGGGTGCCGAGAACGGTTTAGCCGTTGAAATCTATCCGCTGGATTATCCAGGGTATCCTGCCAAGGAGCAATTAAAGGCCCTTGGCCCGTTTTATGAAAACGGAGGCCCTACGGGTGACATTGGTAAGAACGTAACTATGCTATGCTCGGTCGGCTGGGACTGGATGCCGCCGGTGCGCGACCGAAACATGGGTATATGGTTGCCTGTTTTTTTACGCACCACCGGTGCTGTAACTATCGGCCGGCCGAAACTGGTGACCGAATTACCTAACCTGCCGGACACCAGCTTAGCCAAACTGTCATTAAACCTTACGCTATCCAATAACACCGGTTCAGCCATTTCCGGTAAACTGACTGTTACTGTCAGTCCTGAAAACTTTGAGGGTGCGCCGGTCCGGTTCGATCAAATCGCAAAGGTAAATGCGAACGCTACAACTACAGTAAGCCTCGAGGCTGCAAAGATCAGCCAGCTGATCATTCAGCAGCCGCGTTTATGGTGGCCAAACAACTACGGCAGGGCCAATCTGTATCGTATCCGTTTGCAGTACAGCGACGCCACGGGTATGCAGGACGATACCAGTTTTGCATTCGGTATTCGTACCGTCAGCGCTAAGGCAACTACAGTAAATGGCTTTGTGCGTCGTGATTTTTACGTTAATGGCAAACGGGTGCATTTGAATGGCGGCGCCTGGGTGCCCGATATGATGCTTAACCGGGACTCGGCACGGCTCGACTACGAGATGCACTTATGCCGTAACGCCAATGTTAACCTGATTCGCATATGGGGCGGCGGCGTTACTCCTCCGGATGCTTTCTGGAATGCAGCTGACCGTTACGGCTTAATGGTATGGTCTGATTTTTGGGTGACCGGCGATACCCAGGGCGAATTTAAGGGCTCGCCTGACTGGCCGCTAGAGGGCAATGTGTTTATTAACAACGTAAAAAGTACCATTTACCGCATTCGCAATCACCCGAGCTTACTGGTCTGGACGGGCGGTAACGAGGGACACGCACGTAAAGAGCTGTATGAGGCCATGCGCATTAATGTCATTGAAATGGATGGCACGCGGCCCTTTATTCCAAGTTCGTCAGGTTTTGCAAAACTGCCTGAAGGTTGGAAGGGGTCCTACCCGGACGATATGCCTTCGGGAGTATACAGCGGCGGACCATATGCATGGAAAGATCCTAAAGTTTATTATCAGCTGGCCGATGCGGGTCGGGATTGGGTATTTAAAGACGAAACGGGCCTGCCGTCGCAGCCGCCCTATACCACTTTGGCAAAAACCATCCCGAATTTGGTGTGGGATACGAAACTGCCATTCCCGCTCAACAATACATGGGGTTATCATGATGCCGCTACAGGTGCTGCTCAGTACGATAAGTATTACGAGGAAATGGCTAAACGATATGGATCGCCTAAATCTATGGTAAGTTTTTCGGATAAGATGCAGCTGATGAACTACGTAGGGTACCAGGGGATTTTTGAGGCTGCGGGCCATAAACTGAACCAGACTGGTGGTGTGATGCTGTGGAAACTGAATGCTGCGTTGCCCAGCGTTGTTTGGCAGATATACGACTGGTACCTGGAGCCAAATGCGGGTTATTACGCCATGCAGAATGCCTGCGAACCCGTCCATATTCAGTTCAATCAGGATGACTCTACCGCAGCAGTGATTAACCGTAGGTATGCTGCAACGGGTAATTTAAGCGCTGATGTGAAAATTTATAATATCGAGGGTAAGGTGCTTGGTTCGGCACACTCGGGAAATATTGCACTTTCTGCGCCCGGCGTACAGGAGGCTATCCAGTTGAAAGAGATACTCAAGGGTATCAGCGAAGCCTGTTTTGTGGTAATGAATCTTAATAATGCTTCCGGAGCAGTGGTCTCACACAACGTCTACTGGATGGCCGTGGGGAATGATTTTTCGTCATTTAACGACATGAACACCACGCAGTTGCAGGTGAAAATTTTAAAATCAGAAAAAGGCAGGAGCGAAAATAGATGGACATTACAGTTAAGTAATAATACCGCCAAGATGGCGTTTTTTGTACGCCCCCAACTAATCAGCAGCTCAGAGGAAATAATGCCGAGTTACTGGAGTGCCAATTATTTTACATTAGCACCAACAGAAAGTATTACCCTAACCGTTGCAGCCCCCTTTGCAAAATTGGGTGCAGGCAAGGCTGCCGTATTAATTGAGGGATGGAACGTGGAAAAGCAAATGCTCAGTCTAAAATAATATTACAACCAATCACGTTTATTGGCAGGGCCCCGCTTCAACCCGGGGCTTTTGTTTTTTTAGAATAATTCTGAAAAATCTTTTCCATTTGCGGAAAGTCCCTATATTCGCCGTGATAATACTTTAACCTAAACCTATTACAGTTGAAAAAGAACCTATTTTTACTGTTTGCCATCGTGCTTATTTATGGCAGCTGCTCTAAAGAAAATTCAATAAATCCCAATAAACGTAATTCATTTAAAATAGCTTTTCTAGCGCCGCTTGATGCAATTGCCAATAGCACATGGCAACACGTATTGGGTGGGGAAGCAACTTTACAATTTGCTGTAAAAAATGTTGATACAGTATCCGTATCGTCGCTAAGTGATAGCTTGAATCTTGAGCGTATTTCGACCTATAACAAACAGCTCCTGGGCGGCACATATTACATAAGCCTTAATACAGAAAGCAAGGCAGCGGCAGATACTTTTATACGGTTTAGCGCCAGTGTAACAAATTTCTTAATAAATAAAGATCAAACCATAAGCCTGCCCGCTTCAACAGCTGATGGCGTGATTACGATAGCTAAGAGCTTTGTCGACCCGACTCAAAGGCCAACTTTCACACCTGCAGGCAGCACTACACCTATTAATTTGGGTTTCGCTAATGGTTTTTATTTTATATATGTTAATGGTTCATCAGCAGGAAGGATAACGTTTACTGAGGCAACAACAGGTGATCTTTTTATGAAAGACATCACTGTAAGTGCGATGAGTCAGTATGATCTGCTTCCGCAACTTAACTCAACAGGCGTGAGGGTAAATGCTTATCCGTTTCGCCTCAGCGCCAATTCATCACGATAATCTTTGTCCTAAACCTATTCAAATGAAAAAATATTTACCCTTACTACTTTCCGTTATATTCCTTATTGCCATTGGCGGGTGTACGAAAGAAAATAACCCTGCCGCTCCTGTTGTTCCAATCGGAATTTCAATCCAAAATATTAGTTATCCTTCGTTTCAGAACAGTACATGGAATAACGTCATCGGCGGAACCGTGCTGATGGAATTTGATCAGACAAATTCAAAGGACTCTGTTATTTCGCGTATCAATGACAGCGTTAATCTGCAAAACATATCCGGCTATTATAAAAATTTAAGCAAGGGAGTTTACAACATCAATATATCTTCGAAGAACCTGGCTGCTGCGGCAGATACTTTTATAAGGTTTAAAGCTCAAATAAAAGGGTATTCTGTTGAACACAAACAGGCTGTATCACTAACGGCGACAACAACTGACGGGTTGATCACGATTGGAAAGAGTTTTGTTCAGGATAATCAGGTTCCTGTTTTTAAGACCGATTCCGGTTCGCAGGAATATAAAATGGGATTATCTAACGGGTTTTATTACCTCTATGTCAGAGGAGGAGTAAAAGGCACTATTTTATTCAAATCGAAAGCTACCAGCCAATCGGTTTCAAAAAATTTGAATGTTGCCTCACTCACTCAGTACAATATGGAGGTTGTGGCCAGTAAAGGATCATTACATGTGGTGTTTACGCCATTTACCTATAACCAGGTTTCAGTAAGCTCAAGTACTTTGGTAACCATAAACGTTGATCCTGGAGATTATTATTTTCAACATAGCAGCAATACGTATTTTGTTGCTACAGATGAAAGCGGAAATATTCTGAACGAAGTAAAATATGTTCAAGGCACCAAAACTTTTAAGCTATCATCCTTACAGCCATTTGAAAACGATCGATTCAACCTGTATGTGATCCTTGTTCCTCAGGACGTTAGTTCTGCTCCGAATATTACTGGCTTCCTCCAGGTTAAAAAGGGAAGTACTTATAACAGTGTCTATTCGGTATTGCCGCAAAAGGACCTGATCCCGGTAAATCCGCATTTGAAAAATGTAACTGGATTTGATAATTTGTTATTAAGTACGGAAGGCACCGCCCTGGTTGCTGGCTCGCCGGCGGATACAGCAGCATTTACGCCTTTTGTATACACTCAGGGTTCTCAACTTATGGTGCAAATGCTTGAGAATAATCAATACACCTATAATTTCTTTGATATTCCTGCCGGAACCACAAATCTTAACATCGATCTTAGCCAGGTGAACAAAACGCCGCAGGTAAAAACTATTACTGCTCCGGCCAGTAATTTTTCATTCACAATTTATGCGAAAAGAGATACCGCTTTTTTGGATTCTTATGTTTTGACGTATGGCTCCTCGCAAACAGGTCATTTGGATATATACTACCCGGTCGAAAGCTTCCCGGAATATGATACTGATGCTAATTATTCAATCGGGGGGTTTCAATATGAGATCGTCACAACAGGACCTGCCATCCCTGACCAGATCGGTACTTTTGATGCCTCGTTTAACCTGACGGGTTCGAACCTGGCGACCTTCGTGCCTTCATTTACAGGTACGTTTGATTACTACCATGCGTCATTTCTAAATGCAACAGGGCCGAATCTGAAAGTGGATTTATATTCGCCTTCGGCAGGTAATTATACCAACTTAAAGTTTCCTGACTTTTCTAAATATCTGGGCCTGACCAACCTTGACTTGTCTGCGCAATCACTTAGTGGTTTCGAGTTGGTGCAGTATCAAGGTTTTAACGAACAGCATTTTGGATATAAGCCCGCTTTTGCGATCCGTAGTGCCAGCAATTTTAATGCTAAAGCAGTGCGACGCGGTAATTAGGCATTGACAGTTGCTTGCTGAAGAGCGTACATTTAAAACAGCCGGGGTGCAAATGCATCCCGGCTGTTTTGCAAATAAAGTGTGCGCGGTAGATGGCTGAGCGTCTTTAGCAGGTTTTGCGATACACTAATACGGTTTGCTTTTTTGTTTAGCACTTAAACCATACATTAGGGGCAGGTGTTAATAAAGGAAATCTAAACAGAAAAATGCATACAGCGGATGTGCTGATTATAGGTGCCGGGGCAACTGGCTTGATGGCTGCCTATGAACTGGCCAAAGCGGATAAACAGGTGATCATTATCGAGGCGCGCAACCGCACCGGCGGCAGGATACACACGCTGGGCGGTACGCCCTTTTTGAAGCATGCTGAATTGGGGGCTGAATTTGTACACGGAGATTTGCCTGTGACCCTGAAAATACTAAATGAGGCTGGTATTGAGCTTAGCCCTGCACACGGTGAAATGTGGCATTATAAAGAGGGAAAACTCTCAAAAGAAGCATTTCAGGGTAGGGATTGGGGTTTGCTCCTGCGAACGCTGAACAAGCTGAAACAAGATATTAGTATTGGAGAATTTTTGCAAAATGAATTTGGCGGTGAACAGTTTGGGGATTTACGTGAGTCGGTCAGCAAATTTGTTGCAGGCTATGATACGGCCGATCCATTTAAGGCCAGCGCATTTGCTTTGCGTAAGGAATGGCAAAGCGAGGATGATGATGCACAGCACCGTGTGCAGGGCGGTTATGGTAAAATGACCGACTACCTGGAGTCCCAATGCCGGCAGTATGGCGCACAATTGTATTTAAATTCGGTCGTGACCCATGTTTATTGGGAACACGGCAGGGTAGAGGCAGTAACCGCCGATGGCAACAGCTATCAGGCAGCCAGGGCAATTATTGCGCTACCCCTTGGCGTTTTACAGGCATTAGACAATGCGGTAACTTTCAGTCCCTCAGTTCCTTCCTGCTTCGCGGCACTGAATGAGATAGGTTTTGGCGCAATCGTCAAGTTGCTTCTGGAGTTTAAGCGGCCTTTTTGGCAGGACGAGGCAGCAGCAGGTGGTGATTTGAAAAAAATGAGCTTTGTGTTATCTGATGAGGAAATACCCACCTGGTGGACCCAGTTCCCTCAGCAGTCAAATCTACTTACCGGCTGGCTAGGCGGCCCAAATGCAGAAAAGAAAAAGCACCTTAGCCAAGAGGAACTATTGCGGCAGGCCTTATTCTCGCTGTCAAAAATATTCAACAGTTCGCTGCAGAAACTTGAAGATGAGCTGCTGGTATGGAATATCGTCAACTGGACCACCGACCCTTTTACCCGCGGCTCTTATGTCTATGATATGCTGCAATCATCGAAGGCCAGAAAATTGTTAAGCGTTCCAGTCAATGATACGCTTTTTTTTGCCGGTGAGTATTTATATGAGGGCCCTGCTATGGGCACGGTAGAGGCTGCCCTCACCAGCGGCGTGCAGGTGGCCGGGCTGATCCGTTAAGGAAAGGGGAAGCCTCCTTTTTTAGCTTACTTTCCAATAATTACCCGAAATAACGATCATATTCAGGAGTTTGATCGTATTGTCGTAATAGTCATAATCCTTAAGCTTAAAATCTACGAGGTAATCCCAGACATCATTCAGCCATTGTTGGTTCTTTTTATCCACCATCGCCGATACGGCAAATGGGCCGATAAAGCTTAGCGCCTCAAAATAATGTCCTTTCAGATCGTTCCCGGCTAATGTATATCCTGCCGAAATATTGTCGGGATCGCCTTTGGTAGTCTGGCGTATCCATCTGTTGATCTTGTCGTCGATCGATTTGGCCCGTTTATCTCCGGTAAGCAGAAAATCGGTAGCTATGCGCCAGGGAACACGACAGGCGTTATAATAGTAATTGCCGTCATAGCGTGATTCAAGGTAGTGCGGCAGTGCAGGCACGGGTGTTTTATTGATATGAAGGATAAAATCGGGTACCAGGCCAGCGTCCGGGCTATAGGTCTGCTGCATATAGCCAAAGAGTTTGTAATTTTCATCAGTTACCTTGTCCCATCTGGGGTCCAGTGTTGCACTTGCAAATGCCTTAAAATTCGCGGGCATAAAATCTGAAGTACGGGTATCGTAAAAATCTTTACTATCGTCATCTACCGCATCGCTGATTAAAACGGACTTTGTTCCAGGATTGATCTCATGCCGGGCAATTGTGCCAATCATTTTTCGCGCCTCATCCAGATAATTAATCTGTCCGGAGCTGCCCCATTGCCGGTCGGCAAGCAATAGCGAGTAGGCAATATCCATATCGCCATCCGTGGCCGAGCCCTTGTCGATATCCCGGCAGTTTTTGGCTTGCGCCCAAGCCATCAGGTAGGGATTATGACCGGGGTGTGCCTTGTAATAGCGGTACAAGCCGTCATAAATAGCTTTTGCGGTCTGATCTGCCCCAGCCATTAGGGCGGCGATGATCATGCCGTAGCCCTGTCCTTCGGATACACATTGCTTATTGCCTTCAAACCACACATAATACTCGCCCGGGTGGCAGCCAGCTTTTACATAGCGCCTTTTCCATTGACCGTAGAAGTCCAGGGTAAGCTGATCCAGTTTTTCCTGCGAAAGATGGCTGGGTTTGATACTACCCCTGGCATAAGCTACATGCCTGGGAAAGGGCATCCGGGGCTGTTGTGAACATATGCGCAGGCTCAGAAAAATGAAAATAGCCGGCAGCAAAAACCATTTTATGTACATCGCTTTCGAAGGGCTTTCAGTATTGGTAGTTCTTAAAATCGTGAACAGGATTGTGGGACTTAACCCGTGTTATGGGTGCGGCCATTGAGTTCTGATCCGTGTCCTGCATTTTTGCAGCCTCGTCCATATCCGCACCTGAGAAATACAATTTTAAGCATTCCAGGAAATTTTGGACGGCCGGAGTTTGTTTGCAGGTGGCTGCAAACCAGGCCCGTCTGGACACGCTGTGGTGCAAAGGTTTGGCTATTATATTTCTGTCCTTCAGGTAAGGTGCAATTATCCAGTCGGCCATAACGGTTATCCCCAACCCTGCATTTACCATTTCAATAGTTGCGTCGGTATAATGGATACGGTGCAGTGTTTTAGGTTTTACTTTCTGAGCTTCTATCAGCGCTTCAATAACCGGAGTGTCCTGATAGGAGGGGTCATATAGGGGTAATATCAATTCCTGGTCCTGAAAATCAGTGATCTCGATCACTTCTTTGCTGGCCAGGGGATGGTCTTTGCAAATTACAGCCATGAGCTGATCCTCAAAGATCGGTTCATAGCGTATTTTGGTATTAACCATTTGAGTACGAACAATACCGATATCAAGGTCACCGTTCATCAAATATTCCAACGGACGGCGGGTCGCGTCTGACAATATCTGGATGTTAATATCGGGCCAGCGTTTTTTATAATACTTAATGATTCCCGGCAACCAGTGGTAAGCGGTGTAGCACTGCATACTGATGCTGAGTTTACCGGTACGGCCCATTTTGTAGTTGGTGATATCTTCCTCCAACGTTTTGATCTCAGCCAGAATTTTTTCCGAACTTCGTAAAAACCGGTAGCCTTGTTCAGACAGATGCAGCCGCTTGCCCTGACGGGCGAATATTTCTACGTCCAGTTCGCGCTCAAGTTCTCTTAGCTGATGGCTTAAGGCAGACTGGGTAAGGTGTAGAGTGTTTGCTGCTTTGGTAAGGGTGCCTTCTTTCGAGATCGTATCAACCAATCTAAAGTGGTGCAGTGCGATATTCATTATTAATAATTTTAATGATTGTAACAAATTTAATTCATTTTTTTCATATAGTACATAATCGATACTTTTGTCGTGTTAAAATTACACATCTATGTTTCATAAGCCTTTTAAGCATTTTATCTATGTTTTTTTAGGCGTTTTATGTGTTTCGCCGGTTTATGGTCAGGACAAAGTTCTGACAATGAAAGACGCGGAGCAACTGGCGCTAAGTAACTATGCTTCCATCAAAGCCAAAGCCAATCAGTTAAATGCTTCGAAAGCCTACCTGAAAGAAACCAAGACTGAATACCTGCCCGATTTCAGTGTGTCGGCACAGCAGGATTACGGAACTATCAATGGGCAGAACGGACCTTTGTATGGTTATCGCGGTTTGAGTTCGGCCGCATCGGGTCCGGTATTTGGTCAGCAAAATTGGAATGCTGCTTTTGGTGGTTTGTACCTGGCAAACGTTAACTGGGACTTCTTTTCTTTTGGCAGATCGGCCGAAAAAATCAAGGTTCAGAAAACTGCGGTCAACCGTGACGAAACCGACCTTGCACAGGAGCAATTCCAGCATGAGATCAGGGTAGCGTCTGCATACCTCAACTTACTGGCAGCGCAGCAACTTGCCAAAGCACAGCAGGATAACCTCGATCGTACCCTTGACCTGCAAAAGGTTGTTGCAGCCCGGGTTAAGAATGGGCTAAACGCCGGGGTGGATTCATCACTGGCCAATGCCGAGGTTTCGAACGCGCGGATTGCTTTGACCAATGCACAGCAAACCGTCGAGGATCAAAACAATCAACTGGCCAATTATCTTGGTATTGCACCGCGCGGCTTCCTGCTCGATAGCGTTTTTGTGAGCAAAACACCGCAGAATGCCGATCCACAGTCCTCACTTAACCTGGATGATCATCCGCTGTTAAGGTATTATCGTAATCGGGTAAATGTGAGCGATGAGTCGGCCAAATATCTGAGTACGTTCAGCTATCCTACATTTTCCTTATTCGGTGTTTACCAGGGCAGGGGAACAGGATTTTATAGCACATATGCGATAGATCGAAGTGCCTATACGAGTAATTACGGTGCCGGTGTCGATCCAACACGATATAATTATTTGTTCGGCGTGGCATTTATCTGGAACCTTACCAATCCTTTCCGGGTACATTATCAGGTCAAATCGCAGAAATTTACTTCAGAACAGTACCGCAATGAATATGAACTGGTGGGACAACAGCTGCATGATCAGCAGGTGCTCGCCGAAAGTAAGATTGCTAATGCATTAAAGAATTTCCGCGAGGTGCCAACCGAGGTAAAAGCTGCCAGCGATGCCTACCTGCAGAAATATACGTTATACAAAAATGGCTTGGCCAATATAGTGGATTTTACGCAGGCGCTCTATACATTGAACAGAGCCGAGGTGGACAAGGATATAGCGTCAAACAATGTTTGGCAGGCACTTTTGTACAAGGCCGCTGCGACAGGTGATTTTGGCCTGTTTATAAATAATTTTTGATCTAAATAAAACAAATAAATGGGATTGATTAAAGGAGCGCTACAGAAACCGATCACGATATTGGTTATAGTGGCCGGCTTATTTTTCTTCGGTATTAATGCTATCCGTACCATTAAGATCGATATATTTCCGGATCTGAACTTGCCGGTGATTTATGTATCTCACCCCTATGGCGGGTTTACCCCCAATCAGATGGAGGCATATTTTGGCAAGCAATATGTCAACCTGCTGCTGTTCGTTTCGGGGGTTAAGAGTATCGAAACAAAGAATATTCAGGGTTTAACCCTGATCAAAGTTACTTTTTATGAGGGTACTAATATGGCTCAGGCCGCGGCGGAGGTCACCTCCTATACCAACAGAGCACAGGCGGGTTTTCCGCAGGGCTCCCAGCCGCCATTTATTTTGCGGTTTGATGCCTCAACGCTACCGGTGGGTCAATTGGTGTTGAGCAGCCCGACGCGTAGTAATAATGAATTGCTTGACTATGCCTTGGTTTATGTACGTTCGTCATTTACCTCTATTCCGGGTTTGGTTGCGCCTGCGCCTTTTGGTGGTAACCAGCGCACGGTAGTGATCAAGGTCGATCCGGCCTTATTGCGCGCACATAACCTGACTCCCGACCAGATTGTTCAGGCTTTACGGGATAATAATCAAAATACGCCTGCTGGTAATGTGCGTATGGGGGATTACAACTATTTGGCTCCGGCCAATACAACCATCAGAAAAGTTCCTGATTTTGGGGATATCCCGCTGGTAAAGAATGGTGTGCAAACTGTTTTCATGCATGATGTTGCCACCGTGGAAGATGGTGCAGATATTACCAACGGTTATGCGCTGGTCAATGGGAAACGGTCGGTTTATTTGCCGATCACCAAATCGGCCGATGCTTCAACCTGGGAAGTTGTGCAAAACCTGAAGAAAGCCATTCCGCGTTTTCAGGCACTTTTGCCGCCGGATGTTAAGTTGTCATTTGTATTTGACCAGTCCGTCTATGTGATCAACGCCGTAAAAAGTTTGGCCGAAGAGGGCGCAATAGGCGCCATACTGACGGGCTTGATGGTACTGCTCTTTTTGGGAGACCGGCGCGGTGCGTTGATCGTGATCCTGACTATTCCTACCTGTATGATATCGGGCATATTCTTCCTGTCATTGTTCCATCAAACGATCAATATCATGACGCTCAGCGGTCTTTCGTTGGCAATCGGTATTTTGGTTGACGAATCGACGGTGACCATTGAGAATATTCACCAGCACTTTGATATGGGCAAGCCTAAGGCGCTTGCGATATGGGATGCCTGTAAAGAGATTGCCTTTCCAAAATTGCTGATCCTGTTTTGTATCCTTGCGGTATTTGCTCCGGCTATTACGATGAAGGGTATTCCGGGTGCATTGTTCCTGCCGCTTTCCCTGGCCATCGCATTTTCCATGATCACATCTTATATGCTTGCACAAACTTTTGTGCCCGTCATGGCCAACTGGCTGATGAAAAATGAGCATGAAGATAAAAGCCATGCAGATGGGTATGCCATGGACGATGAAGGCGACCAATGGGAACAAAAAGAAAGAGCAGTTAAATATGGCCCTGGAGCACAAAACCGGGAAAACCACTGGTTTTGAAACATTCAGGGAGTGGTATTTAAGAATAATGGACAGTATTTTAATGCCAAATAAAAAATTGATCGTTGTATTTTACCTGGTTAGCGCTTTTGGGTTCGCATTTGTACTTTTTAACATTATAGGACGAGATGTTTTGCCAAAAGTGAATTCGGGTACTTTCCAAGTGAGGTTGCGCGGCCCGGATGGCACCAGGCTTGAACGTACAGAAAATACCACTATTCAAACGCTTCATATTTTAGAGAAACTGGTGGGCAAGCAAAACATTACTATTACCTCGTGTATGGTTGGTACACACCCTTCTCATTTTCAACCAATCCCATTTATTTGTTTATGGCCGGACCGCAGGAAGCGGTAATGCAGGTGCAATTGGCCGAAAATTATAAAGTAAACCTGGACGAGCTGAAAGAGCGCTTCAGGGATACGCATGAATAAAGCACTGCCGGCTGTCAAACTTTCATTTGAGCCAATAGAATTAACCGATAAAATATTAAGCCAGGGTTCGCCAACGCCGATCGAAATCGCCATAACGGGAAAAAATAAAAAGCAAAATGTGGACTACGCTTATAAGGTAATGAACCAATTGAAAAGCATACCTTATCTGCGCGATGTGCAGATTGGCCAATCCTTTCGTTATCCGGCAATCAATATTAATATCGACCGGGTGAGAGCAGCCGAACTGGGCGTGAGCATAAATGATATATCCCGTTCACTGATGGCTTCCACTTCCTCATCACGGTTTACCGAAAAAAATATACTGGATCGATGAGAAGGTGGGCTTAAGTTATCATGTACAGGTTCAGGTGCCAGAATATCAAATGGCCAGCCTGAATGACATCCGCGAAATACCGGTCGTGGCCAATCAATCAAGCCCGGTTTTGGGTGATGTGGCCGAGATCAAGATAGATACCACCTATGGAGAAAATGATAATATTGGCGCCGTACCTACACTTTCTGTTACCGCCAATATCAATAAAAAGGATTTGGGTACCGCAACTACATGATGTAAATAAAGCGCTAAAGGATTTAGGTAAACCGCCGCGCGGATTAACCATTGAACTGCGCGGTATGAGCACAAACGCTGACCGAGACGCTTGATAGTTTGCAATCGGGCTTGCTTGTGGCCGTAATGGTGATATTCCTGATGCTGGCGGCCAATTTCCAATCGTTTAAAGTATCATTGGTCGTATTGTCGACAGTTCCGGCGGTATTGGGCGGTGCTTTGTTGCTGGTAAAAATAACCGGCGCAACGCTCAACCTGCAATCCTACATGGGTATGATCATGTCGGTCGGGGTTTCCATCTCAAACGCGGTGTTGCTGGTCACCAATGCCGAAGAGCTGCGCAAGCATAATGGCGATGCTCTTAAAGTCGGCGCGTGAAGCTGTGCTTTGCGTTTAAGGCCGATATTGATGACCAGTCTGGCGATGGTTGTGGGTATGATTCCGATGGCATCCGGATTAGGCGAAGGCGGCGACCAGACTTCACCATTGGGCCGCGCCGTTATCGGCGGATTATTTGCCTCAACCTTTGCAGCATTATTGATATTACCATTGGTTTTTGCCTGGGTACAAGGCAATACCACTACCGAATCTGTTTCATTAGACCCTGAAGATAAAGAAAGTAAATTCTATGTCCCCTTGCACCATCATGAAGAATCAACAAAAATAAATTATTTATTGCCCTGGCATTTTTTAGCCGGCATGGGCCTTCTCAGCTGCATGCGGCCCTGATAAAAAAGAAAAAGAAGAACAGGCGCAAACCGTAACAGCAGGAAAATGCGCTTGATACACCTACCGTAGCTTGTACCGGTTGAAAAAGGTAAATTAAGTTCCACTATTGCCGTGCCCGGGCGAACTGATCCCTTTTCAGCAGGTGGATCTTTACGCTAAAGTCAACAGCTATGTAAAAAAACTTTTGGTGGATATTGGCTCCGAAGGTACATACAGGGGCAATTGCTGGTTACCCTGGAAGCCCCGGAGATCAATTCGCAACTGGCAGCAGGCAAATCAAGGATACAGCAGAATGAAGGCTGTGTATTTTGCCAGCAAAGCAACTTATGACCGGCTTGTACAGCACCAGCAAAACACCGGGTACTGTATCACAAAATGACCTGGAACAGGCCCAGGCAAAAATGAAGTCGGATTCTGCCAATGTGGAGGCCGCAAAATCGGCCTATAAAGAGGTAGCCGCTAATCTCGACTTATCTGGAGATCAGGGCGCCGTTTGATGGGTAATCACCTTACGTAATGTCAATCTTGGGTACTTATGTTGGCCCTTCCGGCGGTAACGGTAACCAGCCTTTGTTGGTTATTCAAGATCACAAACGTTTGCGTCTGGTAATTTCGGTTCCTGAAAACTCTACCGGCGGATTAAACAATAAGAACGAAGTTACTTTTACTGTTAAAGCCTCCAGAGCGAAAATTTACAGCACAAGTCAAACGCCTGGCGGGCTGCGCTGGATGAAAAGCTAAGGTCAGAACGTTTGGAAATGATGTTTATAATAAGGATAACAGGCTTATTACCCAATATGTATGCCGATGTTAATGTTCCGATCCCTCAAGAGACAGCGCCTATATAGTACCTAAAACAGCTGTAGTTACTTCAACCGAAAAAGTATTTGTGATTAGGGTAGTTAATAACCATGCCGAATGGGTGGATGTGCAAAAAGGGCTTGAATCCGGTGACGATATGGAAATTTATGGCAATATCAAAGTCAGGCGATCAGCTGGTAAGAGCAGCTACCGAGGAAATTAGAGATGGTTCGAATGTACGGAACGGACCGGCTGATAGTAAGACCGCAGAAGTGGTAAGCGCTGAAAAGAAATAATAAGAAACGAAAAAGAGAACCGCCACTGATCGTTGGCGGTTTTTCTTGGATTTACTGCAACGTTTTCAAAAGACCTATTCCCAGTTCTCCAGTACTTGCAGCTGAGTTAGACAGGACAATTACGGCCATATTCTTTTCGGCATTAAATGCCATGAAGCTGCTGCAACCATACGTGCCTCCGTTGTGAAAATAATATTCGACATTATTTATTATGATCGTGTGCCAGGCCAGCCCCAATTTGGCATCCTTGTTAAAAGTAATCTCATGAGTCAATTGCAGAGCTTCTGAAAGTTTAGTATTAGACTTAAGCATGTTGGCTTTGGCATAGATCAGCAGATCGTTTACTGTCGATCGTAACGCGCCGCAGGCTGCAAGTGCATTAAAGTTCCATGGCGAAGTTGTTTTGCCGTCCTGGTTATATACCGTTACCAAACGACGCTTAAGTGCAGGACTCAAATGCTGCGCCGTACTTTGCATGTCCAGGGGCGCGCAAATGATCTCTTCCACCATTTGTTCAAAAGACTTGCCGCTCAGCTGTTCCAAAATGGTTCCCAGCAGACCCACCGCAAGGTTAGAATAGGCATAAGTTTGGCCTGGTTTGCTTTCGAGCTTGCAGTTGTCCAGGTAGGAGAAAAGGTTTTCCTTACTGTAATCTTTGTAAGGGTCGTACGGATCACTTGAATGATTTTCAAAATTCCCCGGCAAACGCGGCAGGCCTGAAGTATGATTGCTGAGCATTTCAAGGGTAATATCATGTAGGTCCTTGTTGGCGGCAACGGAATCCGGCAGGTATCTGGTAATGGGATCAGACAGTTTTACTTTGCCTTCGTTCACGTAATAAGCCAGAAGTGTAGCTGCAAAGGTTTTAGTGATGGAGCCGATCTCGTATAAGGAATTCTCATCGGGCATGACGCCGCTGCCAGCGTTTGTTTCGCCGTAATTGTAAATATGCGTTACCCCATTTCTAATAATACCGATACTTAAGCCAACGGTATTACCCTTTTGTATGTATTTCCTTGCCAGGGTATCCACCCGTTTATCTGTCAGCGTACGCATCAGGTTGGATGTGTGTGCTGGTTTAAGTTTATCAGGTGCCGTTTCCTTATAGGGTTGAAAAAAGAACGTCTCCAATCCATCTTTATCGTCAAGGCTCATCAGTAATTGCAGGGTAGAAAAGTCAAACACCAGTTTATAGGTGGCATCCTTGTTATTAACAAAGCTGATAAGCGATGAAGCCCGTATCGGGCCAAGGGGGAAAAGCTGCTGATCGGCAACATATTTAAATGTTTCCAGGCTTAATTGCTTTTTGAACTGTTCTCCAGCTAAACCATAAATAGACTCGGCCTGCCTTTCGTTGAAATATTTTTCCACCAGGGTAAATACAGAATCGTTTTTGCGTTGCTGCCTGGTCTGAGCAGACGCAGCAAGTCCGCATAGGCAAGCTATTGCAACCAGGAACCGAACAGAACGCGTTTTCATCAATTATTCAAGGCGGGATAAAACAATTGAACAATTTACGGGATCAATTATTGTGTTTGTCCCGCAAGTAAATACAACACCGCCATACGGATAGCCACGCCATTTTCTACCTGGTCCAGTATGATGGATTGTTTGCTGTCGGCAACATCGCTGGTAATTTCCACGCCGCGATTGATTGGGCCGGGGTGCATGATGGTGATCTCTTTATCCAGTGAATCCAGTATTTGTTTATTTAAGCCGTAAAGCATGCTGTATTCGCGCAGCGAAGGGAAATATTTTATATCCTGGCGTTCTAACTGTATACGCAGCATGTTGGCCACATCGCACCAGTTAAGCGCTTTGAGCAGATCATGTTCAACTTTAACGCCCAAGGGCATCGATGTATTTCGGGATAAGGGTTGTTGGTCCGCAAACCATCACTTCAGCGCCCAGTTGTTTAAGGCAAAGTATATTGGAAAGCGCCACGCGTGAATGCAGGATATCCCCTACGATGGCTACTTTTTTGCCTGCCACATCGCCATATTTTTCGCGGATGGAGAATGCATCCAGCAAAGCCTGGGTAGGGTGTTCATGTGCACCGTCGCCAGCGTTTACTATCTGTGCCTTTACATGTTTTGACAGGAATATACCTGCGCCGGCGTAAGGGTGGCGCATCACCACCATATCCACCTTCATGGCAAGGATGTTATTTACCGTATCGATCAGTGTTTCGCCTTTGCTTACTGAAGATGAAGAGGCCGCGAAGTTTACCACATCTGCCGACAATCGTTTTTCAGCCAGTTCAAACGATAAGACGGGTACGTGTAGAGTTTTCAAAGAAAATATTGGCAATGGTGACATCACGCAAGGAAGGTACTTTTTTGATGGGACGGTTTAAAACCGATTTAAAGCCATCCGCGGTTTCAAATATCAGTTCAATATCTGCCGGTTTAAATCCTTGATGCCTAATAGATGCCTTGTGCTGAGTCCTGCCATTTTATTTTGATTTCGAATTTCGGACTTCTGCTCTGTCCGAAAGGTGAATTCTTTGATTTATTATTTGTCTAAGCCGGATTCATCCTTTAAACCTCGGAATCCGAGTTACGATTTATTTTACTTCAGAAAGCAAGAACTACCTTGTCCTCTCCATCTGTTTCCTTCCAGCTCACCACCACTCTTTGCGATGCGATAGAGTCCACTTCGATGCCCACATAATCTGCCGATACCGGGATATGGCTCGAGTAACGCCTGTCAACCAATACCAGCAATTCTATCTTTTCTGGACGGCCAAAATGCAAGCATGGCATCCATGGCGGCGCGGATGGTTCGGCCAGTCCACAGCACATCATCCATCATGATCACTTTTTTGCCTTCTATGATGAAATCTATTTTGGTTTGATTGGGAACCAGTTGGTTTCGCGGCGGCGGAAATCGTCGCGGTAAAAGGTAATATCCAGGTCACCCTGCAGTATGGTTTTACCTGGTAATATTTTTCGCAGTTCTTCGGCTACACGCTTGGCCAGATAAATGCCCCGCGGTTGTATGCCTATCAGTACCGAATTAGAAAAATCGTCGTGATTTTCGATTAACTGACGACATAAACGCTGTATAGTTATCTGAAATTTCTGACCGTCGAGCAGTGTAGGGTTTTGCATCTTTGGTTGGATTTGGGCAAAGGTAGTGATTTTAGTGATTAGTTGGCAAATCAGTCGTGAGTAAATTGGCTGAGGGTTTGTATGTAGTCATTTATTAGTTAACTTGCAGTAACTTACCCTTTTATCATGAAGCTCTTTTACAAAATCATTTTTATCGCCTTACTGGCCTGCAGTGCTGCGCTGCAAAGTTTTTCACAATCTGCGGCTGATAACCTGCCTAAGGATTATCTGAGTAATGAATTTCATGCCGGCAGGCGGGAGGCATTAAGAAAACTGATGCCCGGTAATTCGGTTGCCGTTATATGGTCCTATCCGGAAAGGGTTTTCTCAAAGGACGTTAACTATGTTTATCATCCCAACCCGGACCTGTATTATTTTTCGGGATATAAAGAACCTAACGCCATGCTGCTGATTTTTAAAGACATGCAAACCGATGGCCAGGGCAGCTATAACGAATTGTTTTTTGTTCAGCATAACGACCCCTTAAGAGAACAATGGACAGGCAGGCGGCTTGGCGTAGCCGGGACGCAAGCCAAACTCGGATTTAAACGGGTTTACAACGGTGAGGAGTTTGCCAGGTTTCCTTTGGATTTGAAAAAGTTCAGCATGGTAATTTACGATCAGTTACCGGACGATATCGGCGGGGATGCAATCCCCGGGAGCTTAAAAGACCTTCTGGTTAATTTGAAATTGAAAGCGGCTTTACCGGATCAGAATAAAACCCTGATGAATGACCTGGCGCTGCTTAGCCAGCGCATTACACCTTCCAATTTAAACCAGTTTATGATTTATCTGAAGCCTAAACTGGAACTGGATGTATATAAAAGCAACCCGCTGATACAGGAATTGGTCAATAAACCGGATTCGGCTACGCTGACTGATGTAAAGGCAAAAATAAATGCAGACCCGCCGTCCGGAACATTTCTTTTTAATCAGTATACGATTTCCTTAAGGGGAGTAAAAACACCTGAGGAGCTGGAATTGCTCAAAAAATCTGTCGAAATATCAAGCTATGCCCATGCAGAGGCAATGCGCGCAGTCAGTCCGAAATTGTCGGAACGGCAATTGGAAGGCATCATGTTGTACGTTCATAAATTCTATGGCGCGGAAGATGAGGGATACCCGCCTATAGTGGGGGCAGGCGCCAACGGATGCATTCTGCACTATGAGGAAAATAATTTAACGACAGTAAACAATCAGCTGGTACTAATGGACGTTGGTGCGGAATATCATGGATATTCTGCGGATGTTACCCGGACATTTCCCGCAAATGGAAAATTCTCGGATGAGCAAAAATCAATATATCAATTGGTTTACGACGCGCAGGAGGAAATATTTAAATTGTGTAGGGAAGGGGTGCCATTCAGCGGACTCAACATGAAAGCTACTGAAGTACTTGCCAGCGGACTGATTAAATTAGGCATTATTAAAGATGCCAAAGAAGTGAACAAATATTATCCGCACGGTTGTTCACATCATTTGGGACTGGATGTACATGACAAAGGTGAGCACGGGGCATTAAAGGAAAACATGGTGATCACCGTTGAACCGGGAATTTATATTCCGGCAGGCAGCCCCTGTGATAAGAAATGGTGGAATATCGGTGTCAGGATTGAGGACGATGTTGTCATTGGAAAGGATAAATGTACGCTGTTGTCTGCAGATGCGCCCCGCAAATGGGAGGATGTAGAAAAAATGGTAGCTGAGAAAAGTATTTTTGACCAATCGGGGTTCCCGGAATTAAAGTAGGCTTAAGGCTTTTACCGGGACTTGCAGGGCCAGTTAAATATCAGCCAATACGCCCAGTGAAAACGATGCCGTAAAATACACCATCACTCCGAGCAGAATGATCTTGATCATATCCGGCAGTAGCTGAGCGCCAAGTGATTTAAAAATCTTGCAGTATATAAATCCGCTATAGCTGATTATGCCGACTATCCCGCAAATAATTGCAATGGCAATATAGAGGATATGTGGAACATCAAATCGGGGATTTACCCCACGCATCAATGTGGAGATGACCAGGGCGACAATAACCAGGAAAGCGAAAGTTTTTGAATTACGTTCTTCAGGCGTTGGATTTTTCATTTAGTAAATGTAACAGCAAAATTGGGGAAACAAAAAAAGCCCCCGATATTATCGGAGGCTTAAAGGATTTAATTTATTTAAGCTTACTTGGCTTCTTCTTGATTTCTTCTTCTTGGCTTTGTTTTCAGCACCTTCCATCTGTTCTTTCAGTTGGGCTAGTACGCTTAAATCACCTAAAGTCGATTTTTCTACCGATTCTTTCACTTTTTTCACCGCGCTTGTAGCAGCTTTCGCTTCTTTTTTGCGGCTTTCAAATTCCTGTACACGGGCTTCGGCACGAGCTTCTTCCCAAATACGAGAGTGTGAAATAACGATACGTTTGTTTTCCTTGTTAAATTCAATGATCTTGAATTCGGCAACTTCATCAGCTTTTAAGCTTTTGCCGTCTTCTTTAACAATGTGTTTAACAGGAGCGAAACCTTCAACGCCGTAAGGCAAGGCAACGATAGCACCTTTGTCGGTCACTTTCAATACAGTACCTTCATGTATAGAGTCAACAGTGAAGATAGTTTCGAAAGTATCCCAAGGGTTTTCTTCCAGTTGCTTATGGCCTAAGCTCAGTTTGCGGTTGTCAACATCCAGTTCAAGTACAACCACATTCAATTTTTCACCAACTTTAGTGAATTCGTTAGGGTGGTTTACTTTTTTAGACCATGAAAGGTCAGAGATGTGGATCAGATCCGTCGATGCCGTCTTCCAGTTCAACAAACACGCCAAAGTTGGTCATGTTTTTAACTGTAGCAACGTGCTGTGTGCCGATGGCATATTTTTCAGCAGCATGCTGCCATGGATCTGGCGTCAATTGTTTAACACCTAATGACATTTTGCGCTCGTCGCGGTCCAAAGTCAATACCTGTGCTTCGATTTCGTCGCCAACTTTCAGGAATTCCTGAGGGTTGCGCAGGTTTTGTGACCACGACATTTCTGAAACGTGGATCAAACCTTCAACACCTGGGATAATTTCAAGGAACGCGCCGTAATCAGCAACGGTAACAATCTTGCCTTTAACCTTTGAACCGATAACGATGCCCTCGTCAAGGCTTTGCCAAGGATGCGGGGTTAATTGTTTTAAGCCAAGGGCGATACGTTTTTTCTCATCATCAAAGTCAAGCACCACCACGTTGATCTTCTGATCAAGTGCCAATACTTCTCTCGGATGCTCGATACGTCCCCATGAAATGTCGGTAATGTGCAGTAAGCCGTCAACACCACCCAAAGTCGATGAATACACCGAAGTCGGTAATGTTTTTAACGGTACCTTCCAATACCTGGCCTTTTTCAAGTTTGGCAACAATTTCTGTTTTTTGGTTTTCCAAGATCGTCTTCGATCAGCACTTTGTGCGATACCACTACGTTTTTAAACTCGTGGTTGATCTTAACAACTTTGAACTCCATTGTTTTACCCACATACACGTCATAATCCCTGATCGGTTTAATGTCGATCTGTGAGCCTGGTAAAAAGGCTTCAACGCCCATTATATCTACGATCAAACCACCTTTAGTTCTGCTCTTCACAAAGCCAGTGATGATCTCGTCATTATCCAATGCGGAATTAATTCTTTCCCATGATTTCTGTGTTTTTGCACGTTTGCGAGAAAGTACCAACTGACCGTTAGCATCTTCCTGCGATTCTACAAAAACTTCAACAGTATCACCGATCTTCAGATCAGGTGTATCACGGAATTCAGAAACTGATACCAAACCATCAGATTTAAATCCGATGTTCAATACCACATCCTTACTGTTAACATTTACAACTGTACCGGTGATAATTTCGCCTTTGTTGATAGAGCTGAAAGTTCCATCATACATTTTCTCTAATTTCTCACGCTCGGCATCATTGTAATTGCCAAACTTTTTGTCATCAGCATCCCAATCGAAATCCTCGTTTGCTGATGCAATTTTTGATTTGATCTCTTCGATCGATATTGAATCAGCCTCTGATTCAATGGTTTCTTTTTCTTTGGTAGCTGCTAACTACATCGAGTTCAGCTTCCTTAGCTTTGAGTTCTTTTTCTGCTTCTTGTTTTTTTGCCAAAATAAATTTTCTCCTTTTCCCAATTTCTTAATTGGGACTGCAAAGGTACGGATATATTTTTGACTAATAAAAAATAATTTACTCTTAAATGCTGGTTTTTAGGTGTATTAGGGGCTGGTTCGGGTTTCGCTATTGCATATAGCAACCTGGGGCTGGGGGTTTTAAGCCAGTCTGCCGGATATCTCAGTAAATATACTCATAAAATGGGGATAGATATCTCTGCGATAGGCGGTTAAAGCAGTCGTCATTTCCTCTTCCTGCCCGGGCGTGAAAGGATCTTTCCATACGCGCATACAAATGCGCTTTATTGCGTAAGCGATTTTTTCTTCCTGTGCGTAAGTTTCCAGATAGCGGCTTTTTTTAAAGCTTTCATAGAATCGGAAAAACTGATCGGTATCTGTTAGCCCGGCATAATGGAGAAATTCTTCGATTACACCGTTGTTACAGCTGCTCAGATGATGGTAGAACTCGTTCACGGCTATTTTATTTGTCGTGATTAGCAGGTTGTCCAATATCAGTTCGAGGGCAATATGTCCGATAAAGAAGGGCTTTGCTGGGGAGCCGTTTATTGCTGGCAGTAATAATTTTTTCAATTCGTGCGAGCGGGTGATAAAAAAATCAGAGGAATGAAAGTGCCGGTCAACCTCAAGGTGTTTTCGCCAACCTGCAATCATATCATTGATGGCCGGCTTAGTGTGCTGCAGTCTTTCAGGATGAATATTGACACTGTTGTCGGCATTTTTCAAAAGATCGGGCAGTACGGTTCCCAGTGTATGGTAACTGTTCGTGGTTCCCCGATCGAAATAGTAATGCGACAAAAAATTCATATAGTTTCACTTTCAGGCCATTTACCCGATCAAATTACACAAAATGTGTGATGATTGTTTAAACTCAAGGTAAAAAAGAGATTTTCGGCTATTCTGTTATCTTTGCAGCTTTAATGTATAAGATGAATTTTGTTGAAGAACTACGCTGGCGCGGCATGCTGCATGATATAATGCCCGGAACGGAAGAATTACTGAATAAAGGTATGGTATCGGGTTATATAGGATTTGATCCAACGGCCGATTCTCTGCATGTGGGCAGCCTGGCCCAGATCATGACCCTGATCCATTTTCAGCGGGCAGGCCATAAGCCTTTTGCTCTGGTGGGAGGTGCTACAGGTATGGTGGGCGACCCTTCAGGCAAATCGGCTGAACGTAATCTTTTATCAGAAGATGTTTTACAGCATAATCTTGCCGGTATACAATGCCAACTCGAAAAATTTCTGGATTTTAACAGCAGTGCCAACAGCGCACAGATGGTTAATAACTATGATTGGTTTAAGGACTATACTTTTTTGAATTTTATCCGTGATGTCGGTAAACACATTACGGTAAACTATATGATGGCCAAGGATTCGGTGAAAAACCGCATCAGCGGCGATACCGGGATGTCGTTTACCGAATTTACTTACCAGCTGGTGCAGGGTTATGATTTTTATTATTTGTGGAAACATCATAATTGCGCTTTGCAGATGGGAGGGTCTGACCAGTGGGGCAATATCGTTACCGGTACTGAATTGATTCGTCGCAAAGATGCAGGTGAGGCCTATGCGCTTACCACGCAGCTGATCAAAAAATCTGATGGCACCAAGTTTGGAAAAACCGAAGGCGGCAATATCTGGCTTGATCCTGAAAAAACATCGCCATACAAGTTCTATCAGTTCTGGCTAAATACGAGCGATGATGATGCCAAAGCGTATATCCGCATATTTACTCTGTTCGATAGGGAGGCAATAGAAGGGCTGGAGACTGAGCATGCTGCAGCGCCCCATTTGAGGGCTTTGCAAAAAGCGCTCGCAAAAGATATTACGATCCGCACGCATGGCCAAAGGGAATATGATAAGGCCATTCAGTCATCAGAGTTTTTATTTGGCAATACCGGGATTGCGTTTTTGAATGAGCTTAATGACGGTGAAGTACTGGCCTTGTTTGAAGGAGTGCCTAACTTTAAAATCTCACTTGAAGAACTGCTGGCGGGTATCAATGTAGTTGACCTGCTGGGGGCAAAAACGACCGTCTTCTCTTCAAAAGGCGAGGCAAAGAAGATGATACAGGGCGGCGGGGTAGCCATCAATAAAGAAAAGGTTGGCTCAGCGGATGATACCTGTAACACCGGACATCTGATCGGTGGTAAATTTCTTGTAGCTCAAAAAGGGAAAAAGAATTATTATCTAATTATTGCTGAATAGTTTTGAGTTTGACAAAATGTATTTAAATTTGGATAAATGTCGGATAAAAAGGAACATATTTCAGAGATGTATGTGAGTGAGCCAATGGCGGTTTACATTGCTCAAAGCAAGGGTAGTTTATTTAACAACCTATTTGCCGGAAATGCAAAATCTTATCAATCAGCTACAGATTTTGATATTTTGCAGCTTACCCGCATTGGGCTTCCTAAGCGTTTGCTTTTATCATTAGCCAAAAAGATATCTCTTACCATACAGGAGCTTGCCAATATAATGCATATATCTGAACGCACTTTACAGCGCTATGATATGGATGCTATTGTCAAAACTGAATACGCGGAAAAAGCCGTTGAGCTTGCCCGTCTGTATACTCGCGGCGAGGAAGTATTCGGTTCCCTCGATAAATTCAAAACCTGGATGAAGACCCCGCTGCATATTTTTAAGGGAGAAACACCCGTTTCACTTTTAGATACTTCTGTTGGCTTTGATATGGTTTTCAGAGAGTTAGGGCGTATTGAGTACGGTGTTTTTGCCTAATGATACTCTACCATATTACGAGTTCTAAATACGCTGACGACCTTAGTGGCAATGGTGCGCGTTTGTATGGTGGACGATGGAATAGCGAAGGCAAAGCAATGGTTTATCTGGCATCCTCGCGCTCTCTGGCTGTGCTGGAGTCGTTGGCGCATATGATACCAACCAATATTCCGCGTGATTATGTGATTCTAACCATCGAAGCTCCTGACGATTTTACTGCTGTTGATATCAGGTCGCTACCTGGTAATTGGAACGAATACCCTGAACCTAATATCCTAAAGCAGATCGGCAACTCATTCCTGCTAAAAAACGAATATCTTCTGTTGAAAGTGCCTTCGGCCATCATGCCGGAAGAATTTAATTTTTTGCTGAACCCGACGCACGCTAAAGCGGGAAAAGTAAAGGTTATCAAAAAGCTGCCTTTTAATTTTGATGAAAGGTTGCTATAATTCTTTTCTTTACGCTATCAGCAGATTACAGCCGCGGATATCTGAATCGTCAAATCGGCCCAGAACTTCAAATGAGCCATCAGCATATACCTTGCCCAGGTCTTGGGTGGCGATAAATGAACAGGAATTCACATTTGCCAGATCGATCACATTGATGCCGCCTGTCCGGTCATTTCCCAAATTACTTGCCGGGTCATTTGGATCGCGGGTGCGCACCTTCATCCAGGGCGGACAAACAAACAAGCCATCGCCTTTGGAATAAGCCTGTGATAACAATTCGGTCATACCGTATTCCGAATGGATTGCATTCACACCAAATCCATTGCATAAGGCCAGGTGCAATTCTTCGCGTATCATTTCCTTGCGGCGCCCCTTCATGCCTCCTGTTTCCATAATGAGCAGCTCTGGGAACCGGATCGGATAATGTTCAGCGAAATCCAGCAGGGCAAAGGATACACCGATCAAAAGGGTTGGTCCCGATGCTTGCTGCTGTTTTTTCAGCTGCATTGAAAGTTCTTCATGGTTATACAAAAAAAAACCGCTGTCCGGATTGCCAGATCGCGCAACTAAATCTCTGACCATGTATATAAGAGAGGATCCTTCTCTTTCAAGATAAGAGGGCAACAGGGCCAGAATGCAATAATCACTGATATTCCCGTAAAAAAGATCAAATGCCCGGCGGAAACTTTCCTCGTACCAGCCCAGCTCGGTAACCAGATGCCGGCTGCCGGCCGTTCCCGTTGTGCCGGAACTGGTAAAGGTAAGCTGCGCTTTATTTGACCCGCTGAGCACGTCATGCGACTTGAAAAAATTGATCGGCAAAAAAGGGATATGTTCCGTTTTGGTGATTTCGTTTGCGTCGATTTTCAGATGGGTAATAAATTCACGGTAAACGGAGCAGGTTTGAGCCTGAAAGCGAAATACCTGTAAGGCCATTTCATCAAACTGCTCCTCACCATTGATGGAAAATACCTGCTCCTTATCCGGCTTTATCATAGGGCAAAGATAATTTAATGTGAAGATGTCGGGATGCAAAATTATTGAATTGCGCAAGTTTCGGGTTTTTTCGGCGGGGGATCAGCCCGAATTTTGTATGAACAAATCATCAGTAATATGAACAATTTCAAAATTGTACCGCTTTCTAAAGTTTATGCAGAAAGGATACGCAAGTCAGGTAAAGACGATTTCGGGCATGAAGTCACCGAACAGCTAGCAACGGGTTTGGGGCCATGCCGGGTATCCTTAAAACCTTTTGAAAAAGGCGTGGATAAACGGCTGCTGCTTAGTCACAGTCCATTCGAAATTGACAATGCGTATAATCAGCCCGGTCCGGTGTTTATCAATGCAGCCGAAGTGGAAGCGTATGCGGACATTTACCATTTTCCGGCAGAAATAAAAGCTGCCAGGCAAAGCATTCCACTAAGCCTTGTCGGCTATAGTAGCCAGCAAATGATGGTGCTCACCAGAATGGTTGGCCAGCGTGACGTAGACGAAATGATAACAGAAATATTTGAAGAAAATCCTGCTGTTGCATACCTGCATGCACGCAATTCCGCGGCTTGTTGTTTTATCTGCAAAATCGAGCGGATTTAGCTTCAACAAGAGGGACTGATGCAAACAAAGTATGTCCTTTCGGGTTTTTATTTAACTGAAAATTAAACAGATGCCCTATGAAAAAGATAAAATCTATAATTCTTCCCCTTCTCCTGGCCCTGCCCTTGCTGGTTGGTTCGGCCATGCGCGGCGACAATGTAAAAGAAACGGAACGAATAAACAATTCCGCCAAAGTTTTGAAGGATTTTTCCGGCATGAAGGAAAGTATACCCCACGAGCTGATTGCCAAATATGAAGGAATTGTAGTTGTGCCAAATTTGATCAACGCAGGCTTGCTGGTAGGCGGAAAAAGAGGCAAAGGCATAGCGATCGTCAAGCTGGACAATGGAAAGTGGAGCGACCCGGTATTTATTACACTCACAGCAGGAAGCCTGGGCGCCCAGATCGGTGTTCAATCCATTGACCTGGTACTGGTATTTCGTCATAAAGGCGTGCTGGCTAAAGTGAAAAACGGAGACTTTACTATCGGTGGCGATGCCTCGGCGGCAGCAGGTCCGGTCGGCCGGACAACTTCGGCTAATACGGATTATAAACTCGAAGCTGAAATTTATTCCTACTCGCGTAGCCGCGGATTGTTTGCGGGCGTAAGCATCAACGGTTCCAGTCTTGCCATTGATAAAACGTCAAACAAAAATTATTACGGAGACGATGCAAATCCGCAGGAAATTTTTGCAAGCGATAAAAACGACACTGCAGCGGTAAAAACCTTGAAGGAGACCCTGGCGAGCTTATAAATTCAGGTGTCAGGACTAGTTTTCGAATACCTTTTTAAGCAAAATGCCAGAAAAAGCCGCCATCCCGCCAACCAGGCCTCCGACCAATGCAGTGACCAGGAGTATCCATGTCCAATTAGGTAGCTGAAACAGGTGGGCGACACGATCTGCCAATATGTTGTCATTCCGGGTGCTTTTGAACAAAGCGATAACTGCCCACGCGGTAAATACTGCCGCAAATCCTGACCAGAAGCATCGGACTGACGTTTTGCCCATGGTGAAAGCGGCCAGAAAAGCGAAGACAGCTGCCACCCACCAGGGAAGGAAGAAGCTCGCTGCGAAAGATAAGATCAGAATTAGGAGGAATAGCATATTTATTTACTCATTAAAGTTAATGTAGACCTGATACGGGTGGATTTTTCGGTTGCTGACTCCAGGAAAAGCAGCTCATTGAGCTTTCCGTCTCTCCACGTAGCAAACATGTCCTGATAAAAATAACTACCGGGATTGCCGGATTCACCGCCCGGGAAAACGCCATAGCCCTTTACCTGCGGACCCATTTGGACCACCATGCGCCATGAGGGACCATTATTTAAACGCAAGGCGTTGATCACGCCTCCGCGACCACCGGCAGCGAAATTGCCGGTGCCAAAACCTGGAAGATTAGCCAGGTGATTGATGTAGGTTTCTTTAACCATTCCCCATTGCCATTTTGCGCCGGGAGGGCCATTTTTTCCGGTAAGTTCCTTTACTGTGCTGAAAAAAGAGCGCATTACGATATCGCTGCAGGTTTCTTTTCCTGGGGTATTCCTATCGTCAAACCATTTTGAATCGGGTTCGGTCAGCAGTAATTTTTCTGTGCGATCGAACGACGGGTACTTCAAATACGTCCCTTTTTGCTCAAACTCATCCTGCCATACCATATTATAAAAATTATACCACCAATCATCAAAAATGCTGGCGCCAATCGAGTTGGCCGCATAATTTTTGTCCCAGCTGCTAATGATCTGATATACTTTAGACTGGGTTTTGTCCAGCTTTGAAGGATCGATATATTTGAGCATGGTGGGCAACACGTCTTGCGCAAGAATGCTGTAATTGTCCGTCTGCAACAGACGCATGCTGTCGACTGTCGCATTTTGCATTGCAGCAAGCCTGTCGTTAATGCGCTTGGCTCGATAATATTGCTCATATCTCCAATTGATGTAGTAAGGGTAGCTCCGGTCGGTTGGCGATTGGTTGGCCGAGCTTACAAATCCACGGGGCGGATTTTTAACGGTCGGATTTTGATCATAAGGTATCCAGCCATGCCAGTCGTTGGCAGTATCGCTGCCGTCCATTATAAATTTGCCCTGATCGTTGAATTTCAGCGGGATCTTGCCGTTGGGGGTGATGGCAATATCCTTGTCGCTGCCTGCAAAAATAAAATTCTGCGCCGGAGCGGTATAATAGGTCAACGCTTTGCGGTAGTCATCATAATTTTTTCCCCGGTTGAGCAGGAAAAAGTCATAAACTCGTCCGACTGGTCGTGTGCAATCCAGCGCAAGGCATCGCCGGCAGGGATATTCTCCCTGCTTTCGGGTTTCTGACTTTCATTTTCATATACTACCGGGCCGTGGTGGGTGTAGATCACCGTATCATACAGCGGCTTCTGTCCGCGAATATTAATTACTTCGACACGTTTTGTGGTTCTGTTCCAATGATTATTGTACCAGTACTCATTTTTACTGTTGTTTCTGAATTTTACCTGGTACCAGTCGAGCACATCGGCGTCCACATTGGTAACGCCCCAACTGATATGCTGGTTATAACCAATGACCACACAAGGTGCTCCGGGCAGGGAAACGCCGTAAACATTCACCGTAGGCGATGACATCTGCAATTGATACCAAATGGAAGGGAACGTCAAATTTAAATGCGGATCATTTGCCAGAATAGGGTAGCCACTGGCCGATCTGCTTCCTGCAATCACCCAGTTATTGCTGCCGATACCCGGCACGTGGTCCCTGGGTCTGATGGTATCGGTCATCCGTGCCAGAAAATCTGCCGAGGGTTTGGGGATGGGCAGGGGAGTGAAATTCCATTTCGTGCCGGCCGGGATAATAGGATCCTCGTGAAATGGGTAATCAGGAAAAAGATCATTTATATCGTTCGCGCCAAAGCGTTTCAGGTTGTTGGTCATTGCAAACTGATCCGAACCGCCAGCCAGTGTTTCCGACATCAATTTCAAAAGATAGGCGCAGTTAATAGGCTTCCATTCTTCTGGGGCATAGTCGAGTAATTTAAATTCTATCGGGTAATCGCCTTTGCTCAGGTGATGAATGAAGTTGTTGACTCCCTCGGTATAGGCTTCTATCACCATTTTACTTGTTGGGTCTTTCATCATCCCGTGCATTGTATTTTCTGCGCCAAAGGTCATGCCCATGCGGCGATGATAACGATCTACAGGCAATGCCTTCGGTCCGGCAATTTCGGCCAGCCGCCCTGCAGCGCTCCGGGTTTGTATATCCATTTGCCAAAGTCGGTCCCGGGCAGTAACATAACCCTGGGCAAAGTACAAATCATGGTCATTGGCGGCAAAAATATGCGGTATCCTGTGTTCGTCATATCGAATGATCACTTTGCCCTGCAAGCCTTCCAATTGCAAATTCTCTTCCGTGTGGATGTTTTTACTTTCAGCATTTTGCCAGAAACCGGTGGCGGGATTCAGAAAATTGCCAAGGGGTGGGACGTCGCCAAACTTGGTTTGCAGTGCCCACAGGAACAGCAAAGTGACCACGATAGAAAATAAGGCCTTTATTATTTTCATCAGTTTATTTTAGCTTATGACCAAGATAGGTAAAAGGCTCGATTAAGATTTAAGGATATTAAAGATTTTGCGATGTGTTTTTTAAATTTACTTCAAATTCCTTCATCATGACCGTAGAGGACATAATGACCGAGCTGCAATTGCGCGGCAGTGACAGCATTAAGAAAATATTGTTGAAACATGGCGTAAAAGAGCCTTTTTTTGGCGTAAAGATCGAGTACCTCAAGCCGATTCAAAAAAAAGTCGGAATGGATTATCAACTGGCCAAGGACCTGTACGCAACAGGGAACGCCGATGCCATGTATCTGGCCGGATTGATCGCCGATGATGCCCAAATGACCAAAGCCGATCTCCAAGCCTGGGTGGAAAAGGCCGTTTCCAATAATATAAGTGAATATACGGTGCCATGGGTGGCAACTGGCAGTCGTTTTGGCAATGAACTGGCTTTGGAATGGATCGAATCGCCGCATGAGCATATTGCGGCAGCAGGATGGTCGACCTTGGCTGGCATTGTATCGGTTAAGCCGGATGCCGAACTGGACATGAAGACTTTAAAAGAGCTTTTGGAAAGGGCAGCTTGTACATTGCCTTCCTCTCAAAGCCGCGTCCGTTCGAGTATAAATGGTTACATTATAGCGTTGGGGTCCTATGTTTCGGATCTGAGCGATGAGGCCATTGCCACTGCAAGACGTAGCAGCAAGCTAAATGTTGAAGAGGGAGGAGCTTCCAGTAAGGTTCCCAGCGCCGGGGATTACATTATAAAGGCAATAAACAATGGATCGCTCGGTAAAAAGAAAAAGACGGTTAAATGCTAATCGAACGCTTGATTAATTCCTGAATCGCGATTTTTTGAAATCAGAGGGGTTTTCTCCCACTATTCTGTTAAAAAGCTTGTTAAAATAGGAGAGACTTTCAAATCCGACCGCATAGCAGGTTTCGGTAATGTTTTTGTCCTGCATCAATAAGTTTTTGGCCATGTCAATCCGGTATTGATTCACAAAATCGGTGAAGGTCATATTGGTTTGTCGTTTAAAATAGCGGCAAAAGGCAGGGGTGGTCAGATGCACCTTGTCAGCAACGGCATTTACATCAGGCTTCCGGTTATAGTTGGCATCGATGTACTCGTAAACCGCCCCCATTCTAATCTTGTCTTTGAGGAAGAACTGCAGGCTGATCTGGTTGTCATTCAGCAAATCATATTCATTTGAACCAGCCAGCAGATGAAATATTTCTATTAACTCAAGCAGCTGGCCGAAGGCGCTCAGATTGTTGTAATTTTTTCAATCTTTCTGCCACAATCGTTTTTGTCCGGCCATAAAAGGCGATACCTGAAGCAGCTCTTTTAAATAATAGATTGATAGGAGAGAATTCCGGTGATATGCCAATGGATGTGCCCAGGAAACTTTCCCGCAATTGTACAACCACCTGATGGTATTCGCTGCGAAGTCGGTAATCAAAATTAAGATGCGGAATATTGCTGCCGATAAAAACCAGGTCGCTTTGTGTATAGCCCGAGATATGCGCGCCAACGTGGCGAATACCCGCATCGGCCTCGACATAAACCAGCTCAAATTCGGGATGATAATGCCATAGAAAAGTATTGCGCAGGCGCGGCGAGAACAGTTTGAACGACTTTCCCGGCTCAAAATCAACCTTCTCCAACTGGATCTCGTTCATTCTATTGCCTGTTGGAATAGTTAAATATAGTAATTTGGTCAATGTAGAGCAAATATTGGTCATTGTAAAGTATAAATGGCTTCATGACCTGATCTAATTTTGAATTATCAATCAATAGTAAAACCGATATGGAAAATAAAACAATGGCTGCCACGATGGTGCCGGCAGCGAAGTCAGAAAATGCGCATAAAGAGATTCCGGGCAACCCTTCAACAGCCAAATCGAGCGAACTTAAACTCAATGACCGCAGCAATGGGAAACCCCTAAAAGTATTGACCGAAGACGACTGGAAATTCTGGATAGAGAATGGTTATGTGGTCATAAAAAATGCAGTACCTAAAGAACAGGCTAAACGCCTTGCGGATTATTTATGGGAATATGAAGATAAAAATCCCAACGATTTGGAAAGTTGGTACAGAAGGCCTAATGCCGAAATGCAGATGAAGGAACTGAACAATACCGGCATGGTGGAGATATATAATCATCAATACTTATGGGATAACCGCCAATATCCGAAAGTGCATGCAGGCATTTGCAGATGTATGGGGAACAGAAAAATTATGGGTAACGATTGATCGCGCGAACCTGAATTTTCCCTTGCGCCCGGGTTTTGAATACAAAGGATTTATCCATTGGGATTATGATCCGGAAACCAAACCGCAAAATGTGCAGGGTGTTTTGGCATTGGCAGATCAGACCGATGAAAATATGGGAGGTTTTCAATGCGTACCCGAATTATACCGTACCTATGATACCTGGAAATTGACGCCAGCCTGACGACCGCGATCATTACAAGCCGGATACAACCGGATTTGAAACTGGTAAAGGTTAAAATGGAAGCAGGCGATCTGCTGATATTCAATAGTCTGGAGCCGCATGGCATAAGGCCAAATACTAGCGCAATAAAGTGCGGATTGCCCAATATATTGCCATGATGCCTGCACAGGAAGAAAATGAGGAATTAAGGGCAATGGCGTATTGGCAGCTGGCAAAGCAGGGAGGCCATGCAGGGCTATGCATTTCCCGGTGACCCATTGGAGCGCGAAAAGAAGAACGCGGTTGCGGAACTCTCCCCATTGGGAAGAAAGTTGCTTGGCTTGGATAAATGGTAATTATTGGCGAATAGAGATCCTCAAGATCAGGAATAAACAGAAAACGGATTATGATGAGGATACCATCAATGAGCGCTGGTCAAAGGCTGACAGTCTGAATGAAGAAGACGCAATAGCGCATCATCGTTAAATTCGGTTATCCGGGTTATAACCTGGTTGGGAAAAAAGCAGCAGGCACTTTTGGGCTATCGTGCAGCATTGTGAAACGACTCGGATTCCAGGAGAAAGTTATTTCCCTGATGGAGATACAAATAAAACTGAATAAAGCTTCGAAAGTTGATTATGCCTACCTGAAGGACCGCATACTGATCAACCAAAGTCAGCAGCAGATCTATGGTACACAATGCCGCCTGAATGGCAAAACATACAGGTGGGAATTGTTACCGCTAAAGGATCCGTCGAATGTAAATGCCTTTAGAAAAAGCATGGGTCTGGAGCCTTTAGCGGATTATCTCGGCAGGATGAATTGAATTATTCCTGGTGCAGACTCCATGCGTTCCCGTCTGGATCTTTAACGGTAGCGAATTTGCCCCAGGGCGTGTCGTCAATTTTGCCGGCATCTATTCCTTTTTCACTAAGCGCCTGGATCTCATTTTCAATATCTTCGACTTTAATAACAAATCCACGAATGCTGCCGGGTTTTAATTCGGGGAACCAGGTAACCAGTGTTATGGAGACGGTTTGTTGGCCCGGGAACGCAAGCTGTATCCAGTTCTGTGCCGGACCAAATGGACCTTCAGCAAGTATTGTAAATCCTAATTTCAGGTAAAAATCCTTTGCTGCAGCCTGATCGGTAACAGGAATGGAGATGATCTCGATTGATTTCATAATGTATGGTGCATAATATGGTGTAAGCGTTATGGGTTATTATCGTTTTTCATATTTGCGGCGCGCTGGTCCAGCAGGTATTCCAGATTTAGCAGTTTTTCTTTCCAGAACTGCTCAAAGTAATGATCCATTGTTTGACCTGGTCAAAGCCCTAGGGACGGAGTTCGCAATAGCGTTCGCGGCCTTGCTGACTTATCTGGATGAACCCCGCTTGGGTTAATACTACGCAAAATAAATTTAAAAAATGCCGAACTTTATATTCTGCAAAGAGTTGCAATAGAAACGGGGGACAGATCAATGAGCAAGTTTAGTGTGCCCGATCATGCATTGTATATTTGCACGGGCAGCAAGTGCGGTAAACGCGGGGGCAAAAGTATGTACAAGTCGGCTAAGTCATATCTCAAACACCATCATGCCAAACATGAAGTGGAGGTCATACGTACCGAATGCACAGACAGGTGTGACTATGCACCGGTTTGCGCGATGCAACCTGGAAATACCTGGTTGAAAGAATATTCTGAAAAAGAAGTTCTGCGGCTGATAGACAGCAAGATAAATGCCATGGACAGCAAGATCAGCACGCACTGATGCTAAGCCTCGTTCTGGTAGCTGATCTGCCCTACGTGTTTGTCGATCTGCCAGCGTCCTGTTCCTTCCTCGCCGATCACTTCAAATAATTCCAGGGCGCGACGTGCTTTATATTCTTCTTCACGTTGTTCTTTGAGGAACCAGTTCAAAAATTCCATGGTTACGAAATCCTGCTCCTTATGGCAGCGCGCAGCAATGTGTTTAATGGATTGAGTGACATTTATCTCCTGGTCGAGCGCATCTTCAAATACCTCGCGAAATGAATTGTATTCACCTCTTATGTCGCTTACTTCCGGCGAAATGGCTGTTCCGCCCATGTCCAGTACATATTTATAAAACTTGACCTGGTGCTTACGTTCTTCGTCCGATTGTTTAAAGAAATATTCGGCAGAGCCGTCATATCCGTTGCGGTCGCACCATGAAGCCATAGAGAGGTAGGTTGCGGATGACTGGGCCTCTTTTTTGATTTGTTGATTTAAAAGTGTTTCGATTTCAGATGAAATCAGGCACTTTATGCGCATCAGATCTTTCATAATTGTTTAAGTTTTCCTGACTATTAACAAATCTGAAAGCAAAGAGTTGGCCTGTATATGAAAAAACTCAGGCAATGATTAAGCCAGCGAATAATTGATGGCGTGGTGGATGATGTGATTAAGATCAAGCATTACAAACGTACCTTCAATCAATTCCTTAAGCTCGATGATCTGCAATAGGCTCAGCACATAGAAATGATCGCAGGCGCAGATAAAAATTATTTCTATGTCGGGTCCGGTAGTACAGTTGAGTAATTTTTGTTCGATATCGATATTGTAAACCGCCTTTTTAAGTTTCATCAGGCAGCGATGATCAAACCTGCAAAGTTTGCCCCCAAAGTTAACATACCAGCATCGTTCAGAATCACATTGAAAAACAGCGCCTTTGGAGGTACTGAATACTTCGGTATAATCGTCAATCTGTAGTCCTATCTCTTTCGCGGTCATTTACGGCAACAAATTTCGTTATTATTTATAATTAATCCAAATAAGGATGGAAGAAACATTCAAGATTTTCACTTTTTCTTAAAAAGTTCAATTTTATACTAAATTTGGAGCGGTAGCTGACTTTATATATTCCTTAATTGCGTGCTGCCGTTACACCTGATATGCGAAAATATTTACTTCTTATTATTTTTACTCTCATGACATCATTGGGGGCATTAGCACAAATCCCTTATTTGGACCGCGTAGAACCCATGTTTTGGTGGGCAGGCATGAGCAATCCCAACCTTCAGCTTATCGTCCATGGAAAGGATATCGCTTCGCGCGATGTGGTGTTGAATTACCCTGGCGTAAAACTGGCAGCGGTGCACAAAGTTGAAAATCCGAATTATTTATTTGTCGACCTTCACATTTCTTCATCGGCAGTTCCGGGAACGTTCCCGATAAAATTTGTTAAAGCGGCAGAGGAACCTTTAGTCTATCAATATGAACTTAGAAAACGGAACGGCTCTTCAGACCGTGCGCAGGGCGTAACCAACAAGGATCTGATCTACCTGATCATGCCCGATCGTTTCTCGAATGGCGATCCCAAAAATGATGCTGTCGAAGGGATGCGTGAAACCGCTGTGGACCGCGGCAAAATGTTTAGCCGACATGGCGGAGATATGCAGGGGATAATGAACCATTTGGATTATTTAAAAGATTTGGGCGTAACGGCGATATGGCTCACCCCGGTAGTTGAAAATGACGAACCGCAGGCCTCTTATCATGGCTATGCCGTAACTGATCATTATAAGATCGACGCACGCTATGGTACCAACGAACTCTACAAGCAGTTTGTTGAAAAATGCCACAGCTATGGGTATCAAAGTGGTGATGGACCTTGTACATAACCACGCGGGGACCGAGGGCTATACCATTAAGGATATGCCGATGAAAAGCTGGGTACACCAATGGCCAAAATATACCAAATCAAATTTCAGGGATGAGGCAGTGATGGATCCGCATGGTGTCGGCATCAGACCGTAAGCAAATGCTCGATGGCTGGTTTGACCGCCGCATGGCCGATATGAACGAGAATAATCCCTATGTGCAAAATTTCCTTACTCAAAATCATATCTGGTGGGTGGAATATGCGGGGGTTGATGGATTCCGCCTGGATACCTATCCTTACAATGATCCCCAGTATATGGCCGCATGGGCACTGGCAGTGAGGACCGAATTTCCGCATCTTTCTATTTTGGAGAAACGTTGGTATGGTCAGCAGCGAACCAGGCTTTTTTCACAGAAGGAAATACAGTAAACCGGGGTATGGACACACATTTGCCCGGAATAACGGACGGTGTATGGAAAGACGCCATTTATGAGGCATTGAATGGTAAGGAAGGCTGGACCGATGGCGTGAACCGCTTATACTCCGTTCTGGCGCAAGACTTCTTATATAAGGACGCAACAAAGAATGTGATCTTTTTGGATAATCACGATATGAGCCGGTTTTTCTCAGTAGTGAGCGAAGACATGACTAAGTATCAAATCCGGGATGGCTATGCTGATGACCATGCGCGGCGTGCCACAGATGTATTATGGCGACGAAATGCTGATGAAGAATTTTTCGAACCCGGATGGGTTGGTTCGTTCGGATTTTCCGGGCGGATGGGCCGGCGATAAGAGCAATAAATTCACCGCTTCAGGACGCGACGCTAATGAAAATGAAGCATTTAATTATGTAAGGACTTTAGCCAATTACCGCAAAAATACGCCGGCGCTGCAAACCGGTAAACTGACGCAATATATTCCCGAGAATGGGATATATGTATATTTCAGGTACGATAAACAGAAAACGGTCATGGTGGTTTATAACAGCAGTGATGAGAAGCGAAGCACAACGACCAGCCGTTATGCCGAACGTCACCCGTGGCATTACACAGGGCCAGGAATGTGATTACCGGAGATGTGCTTGATCTGTCCGGGCTGACCTTGCCGGCCAAAACGACATTGGTTCTGGAACTATTACCCGGTAATACACCACTGATAAAATCTATTTAGACAATCGACAGGTTTCTATGACCTGACATCAATACAAAATGAGTACAATAAAAGCCTGCATTTTTGACCTTGATGGAGTGATCGTTGATACGGCGGTTTACCATTATAAGGCCTGGAAAAGTTTAGCAAATGAACTTGGTTTTGACTTCACAGAACATGACAATGAAAAATTAAAAGGGGTGAGCCGCACGCGTTCTCTCGAACTCATACTGCAATGGGGCGGAGTAAAAAAACCGAACCAGAAAAGGAAGAACTGGCTGCGCGGAAAAATAAATGGTATGTGGAAATGATAGGGCATATGACGCCAGATGAGGTATTGCCCGGAGCAAAAGAATTTTTAGAGGCTTGCGAAAACGCCGGCATAAAAACGGCATTGGGTTCAGCAAGTAAAAACTCAATGACCATATTGGAAAAGACCGGATATAACTCATTTTTTTAGATGCAGTGATTGACGGTAATAAGGTAAGCAAACCAAAACCTGACCCGGAAGTATTTTTAAAAGGTGCCGAAGAACTTGGACGTCGCCCCGGCAGATTGTGTGGTTTTTGAGGATGCCATAGCCGGGGTCGAAGCGGCGATAAATGGCGGGATGAAAGTGGTGGGGATTGGTTCGCCGGACGTGCTGGGCAAGGCTAATATGGTGGTTAGCGGGTTGAATGAAATGACCTTTGAAAAGTTGAACCTCCTTTAAAGCTGCAGAAGAAAAAAATACTATTACAAAATATCATGAAGGACTATATTAAAGTTGATGAGTGGAAAATTATAGAAGAAGGCTTTGAACCAAAACATCATATGGTATCCGAAAGCATATTCAGTCTGGGCAATGGCCGTATGGGTCAGCGCGCAAACTTTGAAGAGGCATACAGTGGCGAAACGCTGCAGGGCAATTATGTTGCCGGGGTTTATTATCCTGATAAAACTCGTGTTGGATGGTGGAAAAACGGTTACCCGGAATATTTTGCCAAAGTATTGAACGCAGCTAATTGGATTGGGATCGATATTCGGATGGGAGAAGAGCAACTGGACCTGGCAAAATGCCAAGTGAGCGCTTTCCGGCGCGAACTGAATATGAAGGAAGGCTATCTGAAAAGAACTTTTCATGCCAAAACGGCTAATGGTAATGAACTTGAGGTTGAAGCCATCCGCTTTTGCAGTATCGCCGATGACGAAACCGGTGCGATCAAATATACGGTTAACCCATTAAATTATAACGGCACGCTCACCATCACCCCATTTATCGATGGCGATGTGGTAAACAAAGATTCCAATTATGATGAGAAGTTTTGGGATGAGGTTAATAAAGGAACTTGGAACAATGGCGGATATGTGCAGCTGCGTACCAAAAAGACCGGATTTGAAGTAGCAACGGGTCATGCAGTATACCCTGACCCAGAATGGAATGCCAGTGCTGGCGCCCGAAAATAAACATAGAAAAAGAAAAATACGTTGCCCTGGCAGTTACCTTGCCGGCTGCCTCAGGTCAGCCAATAGTAATAACCAAATTTGCGGCCAATATTTCCTCGCAGAATTATCCGGCTGACGCTTTGGTTGAGGTGCTTAAGGATACACTCAAAACACATAAGTGCGAAAGGCTTTGATACTATGCTGGCCGAACAGGCAGCGGCATGGGACAAGAAATGGCAGCATAACGATATCGTTATTGAAGGTGATGCTTCTGCGCAGCAGGCTATCCGCTTTAATATTTTCCAGCTTAATCAAACTTATACCGGCGAAGATGACCGTTTGAATATTGGTCCAAAAGGATTTACCGGCGAAAAATACGGAGGTTCAACCTATTGGGATACCGAGGCTTATTGCGTTCCATTTTACCTGGCGACGGCTGATCAGAATGTAACCCGCAACTTGCTGCTTTACCGCTACAAACAATTGGGAAAAGCGATACAGAATGCGCAGTTGCTGGGCTTTAATGGCGGCGCTGCACTTTACCCGATGGTAACCATGGATGGCACCGAATGTCATAACGAATGGGAAATCACGTTTGAAGAGATCCATCGCAACGGCGCTATTGCCTATGCAATTTTCAATTATGTCCGCTATACAGGGGATGAAGCAGTACCTGGCAGATTATGGCCTGGAAGTACTGATCGCCATTGCGCGTTTTTGGTCGCAAAGGGTTAATTGGTCACACGACAAGCAACAATATGTGATGCTGGGGGTAACCGGACCGAATGAGTATGAGAACAATGTAAACAACAACTGGTATACCAGTACGATGGCTACCTGGTGTATGCAATATACGCTCGAGGCAGCACAAATCGTGAAAGTCCGCTCACAAAGCGAAATATGACGCGTTAATAGGAAAATTACTTTTCGATGAGCAAAGGGAACCTGCAAATTTCCGCGATATCATCGAAAAAATGTATTATCCATATGATGAAAAACATAAAGTATTCTTACAGCAGGACGGCTACCTGGACAAAGAACAGACGCTGGTAAAGGACCTGCCTGCAGCCGAACGTCCGCTTAATCAAAAATGGAGCTGGGACAGGATATTGCGTTCATGCTATATTAAACAAGCAGATGTATTGCAGGGTATCTATTTTTTTGAAGATCAGTACGATATGGAAACGATTCGCCGTAACTATGACTTTTATGAACCGCGCACGGTGCATGAATCGTCCCTTTCACCTTGTGTACATGCTATTATAGCTGCAAAACTTGGCGATCAAGGCACGGGCATATGAATTTTATCTGCGTACTTCGCGCCTTGACCTGGACGATTATAATAATGATACCGAAGATGGCTGCCATATCACTTCTATGGCCGGGACATGGATGGCGGTAGTTGAAGGGTTTGGCGGAATGCGCGTGCGCGATGGTAAGCTATCATTTGATCCTTTTCTGCCTGAAAAATGGCAATCGTTTTCCTTCAATATAGGCTTCCGGGGAACTTCTTTAAAAGTGACAGTCAGGAAAGAGCAGGTGAGTATAGATCATTTATCCGGTCCCGATTTAACAGTTTCTCATCAGAGGCAGAGAACGTGAATTGACAGCTAATCAGGGGGTAACGGTGGCGTCGGTAACTCTTCAAGTCCCTGTGCCAAATAATTTGAAATAATATTATGGCACAGCTATCAGACAATAAGCTTATCATTTACCAGTTGCTTCCCCGTCTATTCGGCAATACCACGACAGTTGAATAAATACTATGGCTCAATTGAAGAAAATGGCTGTGGCAAGTTTAATGATATTAGCGATAAGGCCCTGCGGGAGATCAAAAAAATGGGCTTTACCCATGTGTGGTATACCGGTGTGATCGAACATGCTACCATGACGGATTATTCAGCTATTTGGTATCAAGCCTGATGATCCGGACGTGGTAAAGGGCCGCGCAGGCTCACCATATGCGATTAAAGATTATTATGATGTTGATCCCGACCTGGCTGTTGATCGTAAGCAACCGGATGAGCGAATATGAGGCTCTAATGAACCGTACGCATCAAAACGGACTAAAAGTGATCATGGATTTCGTACCTAATCACGTAGCCCGGACCTATGGATCGGATATAAAACCGGAGGGGGTTCGCGACTTTGGGCAGGATGATGACAAGACGTAAGTCATTCGATCCCAAAAATGATTTTTATTATACACCGGCGCAGCCATTTGTCGTGCCTGCCGGATATAATCCGGGCGGCGATGAATTTCGGAGCCCTTTAAAAGATGGCAAGTTTGACGAATATCCCGCTAAAGCAACCGGAAATGACGTCTTTAGTGCCTCGCCGGCGATTAATGATTGGTTCGAGACGCTGAAACTGAATTACGGGGTGGATTACCAGAATGACCGCCAGCAGCATTTCGACCCCGTTCCGCCGCTGTGGTACAAGATGCTGGATATTTTGCACTTCTGGAGTGCAAAAGGTATCGATGGATTTCGATGTGACATGGTGGAAATGGTGCCGATTGAATTCTGGGGCTGGGTCATCCCGAAATTAAAAACAGCCTATCCGCAATTGATTTTTATCGGCGAGGCATATGATACCTATAAGTATCATGACTATATTTTTAACGGGAAATTCGATTATTTGTATGATAAGGTTGGACTTTATGATGCCATCAGGCGTCTTACACGGACCGAATTTTATGCGACTACCTGGGACATCAATAAAGTGTGGAACCAGGATACCCGTAATATTGATCAGCATATGCTGCGCTTTATGGAGAATCATGACGAACAGCGCATTGCGTCACGTTTTTTTGCCAGCGACCCCTGGCTGGCTGTTCCTGGAATGATCGTCACGGCGACGCTGCATAAAGGACCGGTAATGGTCTATTTCGGACAGGAGGTCGGCGAAGCGGCAGCGGCCGCCGAAGGCTTTAGCGGCAATGATGGACGCACCAGTATATTTGATTATTGGGGCGTTCCCGAGCATCAGAAATGGCTAAACGATGGCAAATCGGACGGTGGCCGGCTTTCTGAAAGCCAGCTAAATCTCAGAACATTTTATTCCAAACTCGTCAACATGGTCAGAGATAATGAAGCTTTGCGCGTCGGCGATTTTTGGGAATTGATGCTGGCAAACGAACATCAGCAGGGTTTTGATCAGCATTTATACGTCTTTCTGAGATATACTGATAAACAACGTATATTAGTAATCGCCAATTTTAATCGTGAGCAGCGTATACTGCAGGTTAAGCTTCCTGCCGATTTGATCGGGAGTTTGCAGCTGAAGGGGGCCGCTGGATTTACGGACCTGTTGACCGGAGCCAGGTATGAAGCGCAAGACATAAACGACGGCGTTGGTGTTACCTTGCCGGCCAGCGGCGGATTATTGCTTGAATTTTGAACCAATTGACCTATTAATATAAACCTAACATTATGACTACTTTGGCTGTTAAAAAGAAGCCCGGCTTGAGCTTTTGGCAAATATTTAACATGAGTTTCGGGTTTCTCGGAATTCAGTTTGGCTTTGCGCTGCAAACCGGTAATGCCAGCAGGATCCTGCAAACTTTTGGCGCCGATGTGGAACATTTATCTTGGTTCTGGCTGGCTGCTCCCATCACGGGCATGATCATTCAACCGATCATAGGTCATTATAGTGACCGCACTTGGACGCGGTTGGGCCGCCGGAGACCTTTCTTCTTAACCGGCGCAATCTTGTCGGGACTGGCCTGCTTTTTATGCCTAACTCATCGGCACTGGCAGTGATCATTCCCCCTATAGTTGTCGGCGCAGGGATGCTGATGATCATGGATGCATCTTTTAATGTCGCCATGGAACCCTTTAGGGCGCTTGGTTGCCGATAATTTGCCGGATAATCAGCATAATGTCGGTTTCTCGATGCAAACCTGCCTGATCGGCGTAGGTGCGGTAATCGGCTCGTGGCTGCCCTATGTTTTTGCCGAGTGGTTTCATATTGCAAAAACGGCACGCGCAGGGGATCGTGCCGAATAATCTGCTTTATTCATTTTATGTAGGCGCCGCGGTGCTGATCGGTTGTATCGTATGGACCGTAGTGTCTACCAAAGAATATCCGCCAGATGAATTCGCATCGTTCCATGAACCGGAGGAAAAAGAAGAAAAACATCAGAATGGTTTACTGGAAATATTTTCTGATCTGGCACATATGCCAAAAACCATGAAGCAATTAGGTGTAGTGCAGTTTTTTTCGTGGTTTGCATTATTTTCCATGTGGGTATTTACAACGCCTGCAATTGCTGAGCATGTATATCATATTAAAGCCAGGCGATACGATCTCAGTCGAATATAACGACGCCGCTAACTGGGTGAATGTGTGTTTCGGTGTATATAATCTTGTATCTGCCATATACGCTTTATTGCTGCCGCGAATTGTTCGCAAAACAAGCCGCAAAAAAACACATTGCTTTTTCACTGATCATGGGCGGCATCGGGCTCATCTCCATTTATTTTATACAAAACCACTATTTGTTGCTTCTGTCAATGGTTGGTATTGGGCTAGCCTGGGGAAGCATACTGGCCATGCCTTATGCGATATTGTCAAGCTCAATCCCGGTTAAAAAAATCGGGGTTTACATGGGTATATTTAACTTTTTCATCACGTTCCCGCAAATTGTAAATGGCGTGATCGGCGGTCCTATTGTGAAATATTTTTATCACAATCACGCGATTTACGCCCTGATTATGGCCGGCGTATTTATGTTTTTTGGTGCGATTTCAGTATTGTATGTCCAGGATGGAAAAAGAATACCAGACTATTGATAAGGTGTAATTTGTTACTAAGCTAGTCTCTATGCTTTTTATTTTGCGGGCAGAAGGCAATTTCCTGTATCGGGCTTGCAAATTCAATGTTTATTAGCAAAAATAAACCCCAATTGTTATATTGCGTAAAAGATACACGATAGATATTTGAAGAACGAGCGTAATTTTGAATGGAAGATAACAATATACTAAATCCAGAATTACTACCTGATAACTGGTAGAGGAAGAAGAAGAGTTTCACCATGTTAATAACCCTGCTACCGGGTTGAAACCGATTGTAAAAAAATACCTGGGAACCCCATTGGTGCTGAACAAAAAGGCAATAAATTTTTTTTCAGCGACGGTGACGCCAGGGTGGAAGTTACCGTAGTTACCGATGAGATTATACGGGTACGACTTGCCCCGCATAGCGTTTTTTTAGATGAATTTTCATATGCCGTACCCAAACTGGAGAAAAAAGTATCCGTATTTGGCTTACGCGAAGATGAAAACGAATTTGTGGTTTCAACCAATATTGTAAACTGCCATATCCGTAAAAAAGATTTCTTTATATCATTTTCGGATAATCAGGATCATGTGACCAGTGCGGATGCCGTGCCGATGCACTGGGAAGAAAATGTGAAGTTTGGCGGCTATTATGTTTATTGCACCAAAGCATGCGACACGAACGAAAGTTTTTTTGGTTTGGGCGATAAACCTACCGAATTTAACCTGCGCGGTAAAAGACTAAAAAACTGGAACACTGACGCCTACTCATTTGCCTGGAACCAGGACCCGCTTATACCGCAGCATCCCTTTTTATATCAGTCTGAATGACGGGATCGCGCATGGTATTTTCTTTGATAATACCTTTAAAGCGCATTTTGATTTTGGCGCCGAAGATCCTACCAAAACGAGTTTTTGGGCCGATGGCGGCGAACTGCAATATTATTATATCCACGGTCCGCACATGATGGACGTGGTAAAACGCTACCACATTTTAACCGGTACGCACCCTATGCCACCGCTTTGGGCGTTGGGATATCATCAATGCCGATGGAGCTATTATCCCGAAGCAAAAGTGAGGATGGTAACCAAAACCTTCCGCGAAAAAAAAATCCCCTGCGATGGTATCTACCTGGATATCGATTATATGGACGGTTACCGCTGTTTTACCTGGAACCGCAAATATTTCCCTGATCCTAAAAAGATGATCAAGGAATTGGCGGACCAGGGCTTTAAAACGGTGGTAATCATTGACCCGGGAATACGTGTTGATGATAATTATTCGGTATTTAAAGAAGGCAAAGAAAACAGATATTTCTGCCGCCGCTGCGACGATTATTTTATGGAGGGCCACGTATGGCCGGGCCGTTGCCAGTTTCCTGATTTTACCAACCCCGAGGTAAGCGAATGGTGGGGCGGTTTGTTTGACGAACTGGTGCAATTGGGCGTAGCCGGCGTATGGAACGATATGAACGAACCCGCCGTTTTTGGCTCGGGAACTTTCCCCGATGATGTGCGCCACCAATATGACGGTCACCGCGGATCGCACCGTAAGGCACATAATGTTTATGGCATGCAAATGGTGCGCGCCACCTACGAAGGCTTGCGCAAACTGATGAAAAATAAACGCCCTTTTACCATCACCAGGGCGGGTTATTCGGGCGTACAGCGTTTTTCGTCGGTTTGGACGGGCGATAATGTGGCCTCGTGGGAGCATTTGAAACTGGGCAATATTCAATGCCAGCGCTTGTCGATATCGGGTATTTCATTTTGCGGAACAGATATAGGCGGTTTTAGCGGCGAGCCTGATGGCGAACTGTTTACCCGCTGGATACAAATGGGCACATTCTCGCCATTTATGCGGGCGCACTCGGCGGGTGATACCAAAGAGCGCGAACCATGGAGTTTTGGCGAGCCTTATACCGCTATCAACCGTAAATTTATTGAACTGCGTTACCGCCTGATGCCTTATTTATATTCGGCTTTCTGGGAACATCATCGGTATGGCTTCCCGATACTCAGGCCGGTGGTATTGCAGGAGCAGGATGAATTGACCAACCATTTCCGCCAGGATGAATTTACTTATGGCGATAAGATATTGATTTGCCCGGTACTGGAGCCGGGACAAAAAAGCCGCAATGTTTATCTGCCCAAAGGCAAATGGTATAATTTCTGGACGCAACGAACTGGTAGAAGGCGGCAAGGAAGTTGTTGTGCCAACGCCGCTGGAAACCATACCTGTATTTGTAAAGGCAGGTTCGGTTATCCCGAATACCCTGTAATGCAATATGTTGGCGAAAAAGAGATAGAAGAAGTAAAGCTGAATGTTTATTACAGTGATACCGAGGTAAACTCATTCCTTTTTGAAGATTACGGCGAAACATTTGCTTACGAACAGGATATCTACCTGGAAAAGAAATTTGTGGTAAAGGGGAAGGAAGGCAAACTTACCATACAGCAAAGTATGGAAGGTTTGTACACGCCGAGATACGAAAATTATGATTTTAATATCATCGGACTGCCATTTAAACCTTCTCACGTCATTGCAGATAATGTCGAAGTCAAGGCATTTACCGTTGGCGCCGACAAAAGACCTGCAGTTGAAACTGAGAAAGAATTTTACGCAGCTGGTAATCAGCTGATCGGGCATCTGGTTACACCGGGCAGGGGTTTTAAATTATTTGCACTTCGTGTAATTAAATGATACATTTATAAAGCATACCAATTGAAAACCAGAGATATATTTTTCCTGACTAAATAACTGAACAAAGGCTCGCAAAGGTTTGTTGATAGGATACGTTTAATGGTATAGAGCAAGTATTGTCAGAGATATAAAACCCTAACAGTTAAAAGCCTGCAAGCGCAAGGATATGGCAAAAAAGAAAACTGACACCTCAAATGATCCTTTAGAAAAAGCAGACGTAAAAAAAGCTAAGCCTGCCATTAAGAAATCAACAGCGGAAAGTAAGGCAGCTGACAAGCCTGCCGCAAAGCCATCTCCTGATAAAAAGATCCCCTCCGGCCAAATTCAATTCGGTCCCGTTGAGGTCTATAGCCGCTTCACCGATTTTGATATCGGGCTTTTTAAATCGGGCAAACATTATAAGCTGTATGAAAAGTTCGGCTCACATGTCGTGGAATTTAATGGCGTGGTTGGTACCTATTTCTCGGTTTGGGCACCGAACGCCCAATATGTTTCCGTCATCGGTAATTTCAATGGCTGGAACCGGGGTTCGCACCAGCTATTTGTCCGCTGGGATGCTTCCGGAATATGGGAAGGCTTTATTCCTCACGTAGGCGATGGCGAGACCTATAAATATTTTATCAAAGCATCGTCCGGTGAAGAACTGGAGAAAAGCGATCCCTTTGCCCTGCGCTGGGAAGAACCGCCGCGTACTGCTTCCATCGTAGCAGATACCTACTATGAATGGAAAGATACCGAATGGATGAAAGATCGCCACGTGCATAATGCATTGGATAGGCCTTATTCGGTCTACGAGGTGCATGTCGGTTCCTGGGCGCGCAATCCTGAAAGTCCGGACGCGTTTTATACCTACGAACAGTTGATTGATAAGCTGGTACCCTATGTAAAAGAGATGGGCTTTACGCACGTGGAGTTCATGCCATTGGCAGAGCATCCCTATTATCCAAGCTGGGGCTACCAGGTGAGCGGCTATTATGCGGCATCAAGCAGGTATGGTACGCCCAAGCAGTTAATGAAGCTGATAGAGGCTTTTCACCAGCAGGGGGTAGGCGTGATACTGGATTGGGTACCGTCACATTTTCCTGGAGATATACATGCTCTATACCGGTTTGACGGTACGCACCTGTATGAACATGCCGATCCGCGCAAAGGCTTTCATCCCGACTGGAAATCCTATATTTTTAATTACGGACGAAATGAAGTGCGCGCATTTTTGATAAGTAATGCCATTTTCTGGCTCGATCGTTATCATATCGACGGCTTGCGCGTAGATGCAGTAGCTTCGATGCTTTATCTTGATTATTCCCGCAAGCAAGGCGAATGGGAGGCAAATCAATTTGGGGGTAACGAAAACCTGGAAGCTATATCTTTCCTGAAAGAATTTAATGAGGCCTGCTATAGTAATTTCCCTGATACGCAGACGATTGCCGAAGAGTCGACTTCGTTTACCGGAGTGAGCCGGCCGGTTTACAATGGGGGATTAGGCTTTGGTATGAAATGGATGATGGGCTGGATGCACGATACGATCAAATATTTCTCTACCGACCCGCTCTATTCGCCGATATCATCACAACCAGATCACTTTCAGTCTCATTTATGCTTTTACCGAAAACTTTATGCTGCCTTTTTCGCATGATGAAGTGGTTTATGGTAAAGGTTCCATGCTACGTAAAATGCCGGGTGACGAATGGCAGCAGTTTGCCAACCTGCGCATGGTTTACAGTTATATGTTCACGCATCCCGGAAGCAAATTGCTGTTTATGGGCGCTGAAATTGGCCAGGGATCGGAATGGGACTTTAGCCAGTCTTTAGAATGGTATGTGCTGGAATATCCGAATCACCTGGGCGTGCAGACAGTGGTCAAAGCACTAAATAATTTATACCGCACAGAGCCCGCACTTTATGAAAAAAGTTTTGAAGGGGCCGGTTTTGAATGGATAGATGGCGGCAATGACAAGGATTCGATTTTGATTTACGGGCGCAAAGGGCTTGATCCGAAGAATGACCTGGTGATTGTTTTGAATATGACGCCGACGCCTCATCACGGCTTCAGGGTAGGGGTGCCGCATGATGGCAACTGGAAAGAGATATTTAACTCTGATGATAAAAAATACTGGGGCAGTGGTATGACCAATGGTAGTGCGGCAAAGTCGGATAATATTTTCTGGCATGGTCGTCAGAATTCTATTGAAGTAGACCTGCCGCCGTTGGGTGCTGCAGTGTTCAAGCGCACCAAATAATCTGGTGCTGCAGATCTTTGATCCCCGACTTTATGAGCTATAAGTTTTTTTATCTGTACCTGGCCGGCGGTAGCATTTTTCTGCTGCTGCTTGTTTATCAGCTGATAGTTTACTATCCGTCGCTGAATGTGTTGGGTGTGGCAGTAAACGTCCTTTTTGTTATGGCCCTTTATTACTTAGCCTACAAGGTGCGCCGTGAAAAGGAGGATAAGGATTTGATGTAAATGCTTAACTTTCACCTATGCTTTACTATACACAAGTAATTTTTGTTAAGGCCGGGCAGCAGGATCAATTTAATCTTTTCGAATCCCATGTGCTGCCATTACTCAAAAAATACAACGGCACACTGGTCTACCGGGTTCGGCCCGGGGATAGTGCTGTAATCGAAACCACTTTCGGAAATCCTTATGAACTGCATTTGATCACCTTCCCCACCCGGGTGGATTTTGAGGGCTACCGCGATGACCCGGAGCGACTTCAGTATATGCCTCTCAAGGAAGAATCGATTGAAAAGGCATTGCTGATCGAAGGCAAGTTGCTTTAGCTGCAGACTGGTTTGGGATGTATCCCGTTTACTTTTAATTATTTATATTAGGGTATGAAAAAGTTCCTGTACCTGGCGATCCTTTGTTTTATCGGAATGTTCTCATCCTGTAAACAACAAAGCAGCAGCCCCAACGTGGCCCAATATTTTGCCCCCCTGGATTCGGGTGTGCAAATGGCAGGCATCAAGATGGTCAGCATTCAAACACCTGGGGGCAAATTCAGGGTATGGACCAAACGCTTTGGCACTAATCCGAGAATTAAAGTTTTATTGCTGCATGGCGGCCCTGCCATGACACATGAATATATGGAATGCTTTGAGAGCTTTTTCCCAAAGGAAGGTTTTGAAATGATAGAATACGACCAATTGGGGTCTTACTACAGCGATCAGCCCAAAGACAGTAGTCTATGGACTACGCCCAGATTTGTGGAAGAAGTCGAACAGGTGCGCAAATCCTTAAATCTCGACAGCAGTAATTTTTATTTATTGGGCAATTCCTGGGGTGGTATTCTGGCAATGGAGTATGCGTTAAAATACCAGAAGAACCTGAAGGGTTTAATCGTTTGCAATATGATGGCCAGTATCCCTGCTTATGAAAAGTACAATGGAGTATTAAGAAGCCAGATGCGCAAATCGCTGGTTGATTCTTTGCAAAATTATGAAACTCGAGGTATGTACAGCGATACAACTTACCAGGCTCTGGTGTGGAAGGAATATTACTGCAAGCATTTGTGCCGCTTGCCTGAATGGCCCGATCCGGCCCTTAGAGCAATAAAGCATGTTAATGAGCAAATATACGTGATGATGCAGGGGCCAAGTGAGTTTAAAGTAGGCGGAAGATTGCTGCATTGGGATATCAGCGACAAGTTGAAGCAAATCACTGTACCAACATTGACCGTTGGTGCCAGATATGATACCATGGACCCAAAATACATGGAGTGGATGAGCCGGCAATTCCCGAAAGGAAGCTATCTCTATTGTCCGGCCGGCAGCCATCTGGCGATGTGGGACGACCAAAAGGTTTTTATGGACGGCGTGATCAGTTTTATTAAAGACGTGGATCAGGGAAAAAAGTAAGCGCTTGATGCCGGTTAAGCTTTGCGAATAAGAAATGATCGATCTTCCGTCTCAATTTGTTGCCAAAATAGTTGCAGTTCATGGCAAAGCGGGACAGGAGTGGCTTGCCGGACTCGGTGGGCTGATAGGATACTGTAAAGACAAATGGCATATCGAATTACTGCCTGCCCACGAGCATCTGTCGTTCAATTTTGTTGCTCCCGTATTTTTCCATGACGGCTCAAAGGCTGTTTTAAAATTGGGGCTACCGGGTAAAGGAATTGATTCCGAGATAGCCGCTTTACAAGCTTTTCAGGGGCAGGGCTTTTGCAGGCTGCTGGCCGCGGAGCCCCAAAAAGGGATCGCGCTGCTGGAATGCATTGAACCGGGTGAGCCCCTGGATGCAATCCAGGATGATGGCTTGAAAACTTCTGCCGCCTCGCAACTGATCGGTGATTTACTTCGGGTCAGCCCGGAAACCAATTATCCATTCACACGCGCCGATGACTGGTATGACGAACTTTTAAGCCTGCAAAAGAGATTCGGGAATACCGATATCCCTGACTATCTATTTCATAGGGCGATACAGAATTATCTGTCTCTACGCACCGATCCACAGCCATGCAGACTACTGCACGGAGATTTGCACCAGGGAAACATACTATCGGCCGGCAATAATAGCTGGAAAGCGATTGATCCCAAGGGAATCGTGGGCGAAACAGGCTGCGAGCTTATCCCGTTTTTGATGAATGACCTGAAGGAGGAAATCATAGCGGATACCCTTTGGCAGCGAACTGCCGCATTTTCCAGCACACTGGCGATTGAACCGGCACGGATTGCTAGATGGGGTAGTTTCCGGTCGGTCTTAGCCCTTTACTGGAATTTGGAAGATAATTTACCCATTACCAGTAAGGATTTATTGATATGTGAAAGTTTTTATCGGATGAGCATTGGATCATGAACCATCCTTTTTAACCATATGGACAAGTAAGGGGCGCGGATCATACACCACTTTGATGGCGCTAATCTTATTGTACTCCACTTTATACCATCCGCAACTATACATTGTAACGCCCGAAAAGGTGACATTGTAAAGCACACAAACATCGTCGCCATCGGCAAAAGTCTTTAGCACATGGAATTTTATTTTCAGCCTTTCCATGTCACGGAAATAGGCATCATATCCCTCTTTCGATGAGCCAAGAACGCCTTCAAACCTCAGATGGTCATCCGCACAGAGCCGGGCCGCCTCAAATTCTTCGGCATTCAGATGCTTGAGAAACGCCATCACAGTACTCCTGGCGATGCCTGTAGTAGTCATTGTCATAGTCCAGCACGAATTATCCTATAAAAAACAACCAACTTTAGTCGTTATGGTTTTTAAAGCTTCAGGTTTTATTAAACTTAAATTAACACACGTTCGATAGTGATACGGGCACTGTATCGTTTTCGTACATTGACAAGGAATTCTCCTTGCTGTAACTCGTTTATTATTAGTGACATACATTGCAGGCATGATGTTGGTAACAAAGAGCCATAATAAACGTTTAATCATGCTTAAAAACTACCTGCGGGTTGCACTCAGAAACCTGACTAAGAATAAAGGGTTTTCTTTTATCAATATATTCGGACTGGCGATAGGAATGGCGGCTTGCCTGCTGATACTTCAGTACGTTTCGTTTGAGCTTAGTTTTGATAAGTTTCATAGCAAAGGCGACAGGACTTACCGCATTAATCAGGACAGGTATGACAATGGGAAGCTGAGCACGCGCTGGGCCGGAGGCGCCTTTGCACCGGGCAGCGAATTTAAAGCGCAGTTGCCCGAAATTGAGGACTTTGTCAAGATGGTGCCGGCCGGCCAGATTCTGGTTAACTATAAAAATCAGAAAATAGTAGTAAAGGATCAGTACGACTATTTTGTCAGTGCTTCATTTTTTAATATTTTCAGTTATCCGCTGATCAGCGGTGATCCCCATTCTGCATTAAAGGAACCAAATACGGTTGTTATTTCAGAAACTGTAGCACATAAGCTTTTTGGACATGCTGATCCTCTGGGCCAGACGGTGATACTGGTTAATAACGACAAGCCCTTTAAGGTAACGGGCGTAATGAAAGATATGCCTGCCAATACGCATATGAAGCTCGACTTTCTGCAATCCTACAGCACGCTGATTAAAAATTACGCTCCTCAACTGGACAATCAATGGTATTCAGATGGCTGCACAACTTACCTTTTGCTTCGCAAGGGTGTCGATCCAAGAAAATTGGAGCATAAATTTTTGCCTATTGTAAAAAAGGCCTATGCGCAATTTAAGGGGGCAGATGCTATTTATACCTTACAACCCATGCAAAGCGTCCATCTTTATTCTAACCGGATGTTTGAACTGGAGCCCAATGCAGACGGTAACTCTGTTTACCTGTTGTTGGGGATCGCCATTTTCGTGATCATTATCGCCTGGATCAATTATATCAACCTGGCTACAGCCCGCGGTATCGGCAGGGCCAAAGAAGTGGGCGTGCGTAAAACGCTGGGTTCGGCCAAAGGGCAGCTTATTGTCCAGTTTATGTTCGAGGCAGTACTGCTTAATTTGATGGCATTAGTGCTGGCATTTATACTTATAGCCATATTTCTGCCCATTTTTGGCAGTATATCCGGCACCCAGATCAGCTTCACCTTGTTTGGCAAAGGGTTTTTCTGGCTGACGGTGGCAGGCATAGTTTTGGCAGGTTCATTCTTTTCGGGATTTTATCCGGCCATCGTATTATCCTCATTCCGGCCGGTTGAAGTCATCAAAGGTAAACTGTCTGCATCGCCCCGCGGCGTTATACTGCGCCAGGGTATGGTTGTTTTTCAGTTTGCAGCTTCTATTTTCCTGCTGATCGGCTCTCTGACGGTATTCCGGCAGATACAATACATGCAACAGCAAAAGCTCGGCATCAGCATCGATCAGACGCTGGTGGTCAAGGCGCCGCTGGCAAAGGTCGATTCGTTTTACCGGACGATGAAAGGCTTTAAAGAGGGTTGTCTTAAACTGGCCGACGTGAAAAGTGTTACCGCCTCTACTGTAATTCCAGGGGAACCGATTCCATGGAACGCCGGAGGTATCAAACTTCATGGTGCTGACCAGTCCACTGGTAAGCAATACCGGATTGTAGGCGCTGATTATGATTATCTGACGGCTTATGATTTTAAATTACTGGCAGGCAGAAAAATTACCAAAGAATTTACTACGGACACCAGTTCTGTTGTGTTGAGTAAAAAGGCATCTGAACTAATGGGGTTTGATCAGCCGGCAAAGGTTATTAATAAGCAAATCGACTTCTGGGGTAAGGTCTATACGGTAGTGGGTGTGGTTGACAATTATCATCAGCAGTCATTGCACGACGCATACGACGCGATCATTTTCCGCTGTATTCCGGATATCAGGGGCGATGTGTCGATCAAAGTCGGCTCAGCCAATATTCAGAACACCGTGGAAGGATTAAGGGCCAATTGGAAAATTTTCTTCCCCGGCGATCAGTTTGATTATTTTTTTCTGGATAATCATTTTAATGAGCAATATAAGGCCGATCAACATTTCGGGCAGGTATTCGGCATATTTACGCTGATCGCCATTATGGTAGCCTGTCTGGGCCTGTTCGGCCTGGTATCATATACCATTGTGCAGCGCACCAAAGAAATCGGTATCCGTAAAGTTCTGGGGGCGTCAGTTAATAATATTCTGCGTTTAATTTACCGCGATTTTGCGATGCTGATCGTAATCGCATTTTTGGTTTCTATACCACTGGCCTGGTATGCCACCAGCAAATGGCTGCAGACCTATGCTTTCAGGATAGATATCAGCGCATTCCTTTTCATCATTCCTTTCCTCGTTGTCGTAATCATTGCCTTTGCAACCGTGTCCGTATTAAGTGTAAAAGCAGCGCTTATGAACCCGGTGAAAAGCTTAAAAACAGAATAAAGAAAACATTCTTAAGGCAGCAATGGCCAATTAACAGAAAAGCCTGCAGGGATTTCCGAGGGCACTGAAAAAGTCCTTTAGAATTAGAGGATAAAAAAGGAGTAGAAACATAATGTTTTCTGCTCCTTTTTTGCTATATTGAAGAGGTAATCACAAGCATATTAAGATGTTAGCTCAACAACAGCGAATCCAAATCAGTGCGTTTTCGGGGTTATATGATCTGATTGTTCCTAAAGACAATCTTCTGCGCAAGATCAACGAACTAATAGATTTCAATTTCATTTATCAAGAACTGGTCGACAAATATTGTTCTAATAATGGACGTACGGCAGAATGCCCCATACGCATGTTCAAATATCTGTTATTGAAGACGATCTTTACGGTCTCGGACGTTGATGTCGTTGAGCGTTCGCGGTACGATATGTCCTTCAAATATTTCCTTGACATGTCGCCTGAGGAAGAGGTGATCAATCCCAGTTCATTGACAAAGTTCCGAAAGTTGCGGCTGAAGGATGCCGATCTATTGAACTTATTGATCAACAAAACTGTTTCTATTGCCATTGAAAAGGGCATTGTCCGGTCCAGGTCCATTATTGTTGATGCTACTCATTCCCTGTCAAGATCAAATCCATATTCAGCACTTGAGGTATTGAGAGAGCGTTCAAAACTACTTCGAAAAGCGGTTTACTCTATAGATGAGGACATGAAAGACCACATGCCGGAAAAGAATGAATCCAATGACCTGGAAAAGGAACTGGCTTATTGCAGGGAACTTGAAAAGCATATTGAATCGGATCAAACGTTGAGTTTGATCCCCGCGGTCAAAGAAAAATTAAACCTATTGAAGGAGACCGTGGAGGATACGCAGGAAAACTATACGCTCTCAAAGGACAGGGATGCCAAGACCGGCCATAAATCAGCCGACAGCTCATTCTTTGGTTACAAGACCCATCTGGCGATGACCGAAGAACGTATCATTACAGCTGCCGTAGTAACTTCGGGAGAAAAAGGGGATGGCCAAGAACTTCCAAAACTTTTGGAGATCAGCCAAAACAACGGCATTGAAGTAGATACCATTATTGGCGATTCGGCTTATTCAGGTAAAGATAATCTTGAGCTAACCGGCAAGCAGGATATAAAAGTTGTGGCAAAGCTTAACCCCTCGATAACCCAAGGCTCCAGAAAGGATGAAGACAGATTTCATTTCAATAAAGATGCTGAGATGTTTGTCTGCCCCGCGGGGCATCTGGCTATTCGGAAAGCTCGCCAAGGGAAAAAGAACAGGGGGAAAAACCAGGCAAACACCTATTATTTTGACGTGGAGAAATGCAAAACATGTCCACTGAGGGACAATTGCTATAAACCCGGGGCAAAGACCAAAACCTATGCAGTAACCATAAAATCAGATTTACACCGCCAGCAGATAGCTTTTCAAGATACCGACCATTATAAAGAGAAGATAAAACACCGATATAAGATTGAAGCAAAAAACAGTGAGTTGAAAAACGTTCATGGTTATGGAAGGGCAACAGCTTATGGAATTGAAAATATGCAGATGCAGGGAGCATTGGCAATTTTCACGGTTAACCTTAAGAGAATCATCAAACTAACCGCCTAAGTCTGTAAATCAAAGAAAAACAGACTGAAATACCTACAATTCCCAGTTTAACAAAGCAAGCCCCCACAGAACAATCCTCACAAAATACTTGGGTAATAAAAAAGCGATCAAGTAAAAGTCCATCTTTTACTTGATCGCTATATAAATACTCCCAATTAAAGAGATACTTTTTCAGTGCCCTCGGATTTCCCTGCAGGCTTTTCTGTAGTAAATGCTTATTATTTTAATTTACCAACTTCCTGAACAAGATCGATCAGTTTGTTGGAGTAACCCCATTCGTTATCATACCATGATACCACTTTTACAAAGTTATCATTCAATGCGATACCTGCTTTTGCATCAAAAATTGATGTGCGTGCATCGCCTTTAAAATCTTCTGATACTACTTCATCTTCGGTATAGCCTAAAATGCCTTTCATTTCGCCTTCAGATGCATCTTTCATTGCTTTTTTGATATCCTCGTAAGAAGCAGGTGTTTTAAGGCGTACTGTTAAGTCAACAACAGATACGTCAGGAACCGGAACACGGAAAGACATACCGGTTAATTTTCCTTTTAATGCAGGAATAACCAACGCAACCGCTTTAGCAGCACCGGTTGATGAAGGGATAATGTTCTGGTAAGCACCACGGCCACCTCTCCAGTCTTTATGCCGATGGACCGTCAACTGTTTTTTGGGTAGCAGTAACGGCATGTATGGTGCTCATTAATCCTTCTTCAATACCAAATTTATCGTTTAATACTTTAGCAATAGGCGCAAGACAGTTAGTGGTACATGAAGCGTTTGAAACGATAGTTTGATCAGCTGTTAATTCTTTGTTGATTTACACCCATTACAAAAGTAGGGGTGTCATCCTTTGCAGGAGCGCTCATTACTACTTTTTTAGCGCCTGCATCGATATGTTTTTGCGCGGTTTCCTGGGTTAAGAATAAACCGGTTGATTCAATGATTATTTCCGCGCCAACTTCGTTCCATTTTAAGTTAGCAGGGTCTTTTTCGGCAGTTACGCGGATAGTTTTACCGTTTACAACCAAATGTCCGCCTTCAACAGCAATAGTGCCTTTGAAAGGGCCGTGGGTTGAGTCGTATTTTAGCATGTAAGCCATATAATCAGGCTCAACAAAGTCATTAATACCAACAACTTCAACATCGGGTCTTTCAATTGCAGCCCTGAAAGCCAGGCGGCCAATACGGCCGAAACCGTTAATTCCTATTTTCATGATTTTTTAATTTTTATTTGAATAGTATGTTAATAAATTATTTATGGGTTCTTTTATAATATTTGCAATTGTAAGATTTGCATCGGCAGCTGCCTCATGTAAAGGTAGTCCTGAAAGTCTGCCGCCACGGAGCCCGCAAAATACAACAGAGCTCCGGGATGTTGCTCATATAAAGGTAATAAATAAGTATTTATCAGCTTATCAAAGCCGTTTATTATGACGTTCTTTAGATAAATATCGTCATCCTTATTGTCGACAAAAAATTCTGTAAATGAGCTTAAAAATATAGCGGGCTGTTTTTGCCGATAAACTTTTTCCAGTAAGGTTTTGCGGTCAAAATCATATCGGTGCTCAAATTTTTTGCGGATATTTGCAGGAAGGGTTTCGTTCATAAATGCCTTTCAGCAGTTGCCGCCCCAGCCAGTTACCCGATCCTTCATCAGCCAGTATATAGCCCAAGCCATAATTGTTGGGTTTTACTTTTCGACCATCGTACCAGGCAGCGTTTGAGCCGCTGCCGCAGATGCAGACAATACCGGGTTTGTTTTTGCAGCAGGCAATAGCAGCAGCATCAATATCATGCTCCACAGTTACTTTCCCAAATTTAAAAAATGCAGAAAATGCATTGTGTACGATAGTGTTTAAGGTCGTCTGATGAATGACGCCGGCGCCAAAAAAATAAATACGCTTTATTTCTTCGGCATGGTGTATCAGGTTGATGTTTTTATTGAGCAGTTGCAATGATATGTTTTTCATCGTTAAAATAGGGATTTATACCGGCTGTTTTAAAGGAAGCTATAGTTCTCCCCTTGTCCGCCAGGCGCCAGTCGGCATAGTTTGATCCGCTATATACAACTGCAATCATCTATTTAGATAGATAGTATATCGGCCATCTCCATCAAATCTTCTTCCAGTTTAAATTCGTGTTGTGTTAAGCGCCTCTTCCAGGCTGGTTATTTTGATATGATTGGCCTGCAAGCCCACCATCTTTTGTGTTTCGCCCGCTAATTAAAGCATTTACTGCGGCATATCCCAAGCGGCTACCCAATACCCTGTCAAATGCCGACGGGCTGCCGCCGCGCTGCAGGTGGCCCAAATATGGTAACCTTTATATCGTAATTTTTTATTTCTTTTTGAACCTTTTTGGCAATATCATAAACGCCGCCATTTTTATCGCCTTCGGCAACAATCACTATACTTGATGATTTTTTATTGTTCTGCCCGGCCTTCAGATTTTCGATCAGATCCTCAATCGCCGTTTCTTTTTCGGGCAATAAAATAGCTTCTGCGCCGCAGGATATGCCTGCACGTAAGGCAATAGCGCCCGAGTCGCGGCCCATTACTTCAATAAAAAACAAGCGGTCGTGCGCATCGGCAGTATCACGTATTTTATCAATAGCTTCAATTACCGTATTGGTTGCGGTATCAAATCCCAGTGTATAGGTTGAGCCGTAAAGGTCATTGTCAATAGTGCCGGGAACGCCCATTACTGCTATATCGGGATATTTTTTTGAAAAACGCAGCGCGCCGGTAAAAGTTCCGTCGCCGCCTATCACTACCAGCGCATCAATTCCCTGTTTTTTTAAATTCTGATAGGCAGTTTCCATCCCTTCATCGGTGCGGAACGGGCAGACAGCGGGCTGTTTTTAAAATGGTACCGCCCAAATTTAATATATTACTTACCGAACGCGGTGTCCATGTCATACATGTCATTTTCGATAAGCCCCTGGTATCCCTTGCCGTATCCCTACTACTTCTAATCCATTATATATAGCCAGTCCGTACAACGGCCCTGATACAGGGGTTCATTCCCGGAGCATCGCCACCGGATGTAAGACACCGCAAGTTTTGAAATTTTATGCATCTTTACACGACTTAATTTTCGGCACGAATATAGTGTGTGAAAATTACACCATTAAATTTTATTTTTATTTTTTTTATATTAGGAGTTACACAACATATATTTAAATTGTAAACCTATAAACATAATATCTGTTTGGAAGTAAAGTTACCCACATTTGATTCAGTATTCTCAATTGATTGTGTAATTTTTGGTTTTGAAGCCGGAGAACTTAAAATATTACTGATCGAACGCAACGAAGAGCCTTTTAAAGATTGGCTTGCTCTACCCGGTTATATTGTTGAACAGGATGAAAGTATTGATGACGCTGCCGAACGTATATTGTATGAGCTTACCGGCTTGCGCGATCTGCACATGCAGCAGTTTCACACCTTTGGCGAAGTAAACCGGCACCCGCAGGGCAGTGTGATTACAGTAGCTTATTATGCGCTTATACGCATAAACGGGCAAAAAGAATTGCGGCCCGTTACCCAATATGCACGTAAAGCTTTCTGGCACCCGGTTAATGAATTGCCCAAACTGGCATTTGACCATAGCGAGATTTTTCAAACAGGCTTTAATAAAATACGCCGCAGGCTAAACTATCAGCCAATTGCTTTTGAATTGCTTCCCGAAAAATTTACGCTTACCCAGTTGCAATCGCTGTACGAAGCTGTTCTGAATAAAAAGCTGGATAAACGGAATTTCCGAAAAAAAATGCTGAGTTACGGTTTTTTAAAGGAGCTTGACGAAAAGCAAAAAGGCGTTTCCTACCGCGCAGCCAAACTGTACAAATTCGACAGACGTAAATATGCCAAGATATTTCAAAGCGAATTGAACCTCGAAAACAAAGGTCGCGTTATATAAGACCTTTTACCACATTCGAAAATAGTGATGCAATGGCCTGCATCTCTATTTTTCAAATCTGGCTGCCACCCAATCTTTCGTTAATTGATGGCTAATATATTTCAGGCCCTGGCTTGTTGCTGCCTGTCTGATCATATCCAGATCAGTACTTTCATAAAATCCGCTGAAATATATCTCTCCAGGGGAGTGTAATGCCTCCCCGTAACGCTGCATCTGATCCAGCAGGATATTACGGTTGATATTGGCCAGAATGATATCAAACTTTTCTTGAGGTATAGCCTCTTTCGAGCCGCAAATGGTCTTGATTTTTACGCCGTTTAATACGGAATTTTCTATGGTGCTTTCATAACAAACCGGGTCAAAATCTATAGCAGTTATATCATTTGCGCCAAGTTTGCCGGAAAGGATAGCCAGTATTCCGGTACCGCAGCCCATGTCCAGCACTTTTTTACCCGCAAATTTCGCGTCAAGCATCAGGTCCATCATCATGGATGTTGTTTCATGGTGGCCGGTACCAAATGCCATCTTGGGGTCGATTACTATCTCATAAGGAAATTCGGGTCTTTCGGGATGAAACGTCGCCCTTACATACACCTGGTCCCTGATCTGTATTGGCTCAAAATTACTTTCCCAAACCTGGTTCCAGTTTTTCTGAGGGATCAGTGTTATTTCATAGGAAAAGCTGCACATGGAACGGTAGGTCTCGAGGCGCTCATTGGTTAATTGCTGATCAAAAAGATCAGAAGCAATATAAGCCTTGAACCCTGTTTCTGTTTCTTCGAAAGTATCAAAACCAATCTCAGCAAGTTCGTTGATCAGCAGGTCTTTATGATAATCTTCGCCGGCGTTTAGTGTAAAAAGCAATTCGTGGTAATTCATTGTAAAGTTTAAACGGCAAAATTACTCAGTTGAATCCGTAATTTCGGATGGTTGCCGAGGGTTCTTGGTTAAAAAATATAAAACCAGCAGGTCTACTCCCCAGTAGACTAATTGAACGGCAGTCATGAAGGTGCATACGCTGAATAGGTGAGGAGTCCCTGAGGAGGGGTCCCAGATGACGTAACTTATACCGGAGGCCAGGCCCGCGCATACCAGGCAGAGTATTAACAAAGAAATGAATTTACCGGTATTGGATCGTAAAAAGACCTTATCCCAGACTGGTACAACGATCAGCAGTTGTGTTAATACTGCCACTGTAAATAATAAGGGCAAAAAGAAACGATAATATGCCATAAAAGCGGTTATCGTTCCTTCGCCCATTTCATCTATACTTAACGTGAAATAAATAGAACTGTATCTGATGGCAATAAAGTAAGCCGCAAAACCCACGAGCGGTGGCAGTATGATTTTTAAAAGCTTACGCATTTCAGTTAGGAGATTTGAGCGCTGAGACAGGGAGATCAGAAAAACTGCTATCATGCTCCAATCTCATATCACAACCCTCAGTTAAATGTTTTTACAATATCAATAAAGTCACGTGACTTTAATGAAGCACCGCCGATCAGTCCGCCGTCGATGTCTGCCTGTGCGAACAGTTCACCGGCGTTTTTAGGATTGCAGCTACCACCATACAAAATGGTCGTATTGTCGGCTACTTCCTGTCCATATTTTGCGGCGATCTCCTTACGGATAAATACATGTATCTCCTGTGCCTGTGCGGAAGTAGCAGTTACGCCCGTACCAATGGCCCAAACAGGTTCATAAGCAATGACCAGTTTGCTGAACTGCGCGGCATCCAAATGGAAAATACCTTCAGCCAGTTGAGTTTTTATCACGTCGAAATGTTTGCCAGCTTCACGTTCCTGCAGGGTTTCACCTATGCAAAAGATCGGTTTTAAAGAGTTTTTTAAGGCGGTATCGGTTTTTTTGGCCAGCAGCTCATTGCTCTCACCAAAATACTGGCGGCGTTCGGAGTGGCCCAAAATAACGTATTCAGCGCCTGTGGAATGGATCATTTTAGCGGATATTTCACCAGTATATGCTCCTGATTCTGCCTGGTGCGCATTTTGAGCGCCCATGGAGATCTTGCTGTATCCTTTTGCCAGCTGCGCCAAACTGTGCAGGTGTATAAAGGGACTGCACACGACCACCATGCTGCTTGCCGGTTACCTCGTCATGCACCATATTTATGACCTCTGAAAACAAAGACATTCCCTCTTCGTAATCCATATTCATTTTCCAGTTTCCGGCGACAATTTTTTTTCTCATGATTGGTTTTGTTTTGTCCATAGACCATAATCAAAAGTCTATGATAAGTAATTATGATTTGATATTGTTAAATGCTGTTTTCAATCCCGCGCCACCGCCATCGACTATTTGCTAAAATCTTCTGAACTGCTCCGTTAATTCAAATGCCTTTTGTAATATATCTTTTTCCGTTTCATTAAATACCCTGTGCGCGGCGCCGGGCAAATACCTTTTCGGTGGTTTCAAACATTTTTTTCAAAGTGTATACCTCGTATCCCTGCGCGCCTCCCCATGAGAAGTCAGGAATGAATTGGCGCGGGAAAACCCGCACCAAAAATATTGGCGCTAACACCAACAACGGTTCCCGTATTAAACATCGTATTAATTGCGCATTTGGCATGATCGGCCATTATCAAACCGCAAAACTGCAGGTCTGTTTTACGGAAACGCTGTGTCGTGTAATCCCAAAGCTTTACGTCGGCATAATTGTTTTTCAGGTTCGAATTATTGCTGTCAGCACCGATATTGCACCATTCGCCCAAAACCGAATTGCCCAGGTAACCCTCATGGCCCTTTGGATGAATATCCCCACAATCACGGCATTATTAAGTTCGCCGCCTACACGGCAATAAGGTCCGATGGTTGTTCCTCCGTATATTTTGGCGCCCATTTTTACCTGTGAATTTTCACACAAGGCAAAGGAACCGCGAATATGGCTCCCTTCCCATACTTCGGTTGTTGCCGCCAGATAGATCGGGCCATTAGTCGTATTAAATGATGAACATTCAGCCGTAGCGCCCTGTTCGGCAAAAAAGTCATTGCCTATGATGGTATTCGTTGAACTGATCCCCGCGCTGCTGCGCCCTTTGGTCAGCAGCTGGAAATCTTTCCTGAGTTCAATATCGTTCTTGCTGAAAATATCTTCCGGAAATTGGATCAACACTGGCGTGCCCGTATAGTCGGTAACGCGGTCAAACTGTGCCTTGGCAGTAAAATTTTTTGCATCGCTTTCAGAAAGTTTAACAGCAAGCAGGCGATCCTGTAGTCTTAATGCTTCGCCGGTCTGCAATTTATCGATGGCTTCCAGCAGCTTTTCATCCGGGACAAACGGCGCCGTTAATGAATAAATTCTTCCGATTCAATCTTTATTGGAAATTTTGCGCTCAAATAGGGCTGCGTATGATAGGAAAACTCTTGCCCGAGGAATTTACCCCACTTTTCGGCAATAGTTAAAATACCGATGCGGAGATCGGCAACGGGTCGGGTATATGTTAAAGGCAGTAAGGTTTGATGTGCGTTACCGTCAAATAAGATAATTGCCATAGCGCAAAAATAAAAAAAGTCCCCCGATGTACCGGGAGACCTGTAAATATTTTATAAACAGCCCAAAATTACTTTTTGCTGTAACGGGTGCGGAATTTGTCGATACGTCCTGCCGTATCCACCAGTTTCATTTTACCGGTATAGAATGGGTGAGAGGTATGCGAAATTTCCAGTTTCACCAATGGGTATTCGTTGCCATCTTCCCATTTTACGGTTTCGCGGCTATCGATACATGATTTTGTGATAAAAGCATAATCGTTTGACATGTCTTTAAACACAACTAATCTATAATTTTTTGGGTGCAGATCTTTTTTCATTACTGTAATTCCTTCTAATAAAAGAGGCGCAAATATATCATTAAAAATGAAATTTAAAAAGTAAAAAATAAAAAAGTGCACCTTGGGACACTCGATTCTAAAACGGTAAAAAAAATAAATGTTTTCTATAACCCTGGCCGGGATTGCTGCGTACAAATACTCGGTTAATAAATAAGAGATTAATTATTTTTAATTGGTTTTGAAAAATGGTAAATCCCCGGTTGTGAATGGCCGGGGATTTTTTTGTGTGCGCCCGGCATGGGCGCAAACTCTAGGGTGCAAGTCCCGAACACGCCTTGATAGTAGGAAGTGTTAACCAAAGGCAAGGGTGTCGCGGGCTGGTCCGCTTGATTGAACCATGCGCTCTGAAGTTGGGTTTATTTTCCTATAATTTTGCCCAAACCTTATTTTCCACCCTGATCCTTACTGAAAGAATTATGCCGTTGAGCAGGCTAAAAATGATCGCTGTATAATAGAGATGGAAAACCATGGGAATGATGGCTATCTCGCATACCACATCGACGTAATTGGGGTGCCTAAACAATTTATAAGGTCCTTTTTTTACTGGTGCAGATCCAGGGATACGATATATACGTGTATTCCAATACGGACCCAGGCTACGCAATATCCAGTATTTGAAAATAAGCAGAGCGATAAACAGAACCAGAAAGACGCTGTCGGCTGAATGGCCCCCGCGGAACCAATACTCGCCGATCATTGACGCAATAAATAAAGTATGCAGCGCAACGATATAGGGATAGTGTTCTCTGCCATACTCGACTGCGCCCTGAGATAGCAGCCATTTTCTGTTCCTTTCTGAAATAAAGAGTTCAGTAAGACGTTGAGCGATCACCAGGATGACAAACAGGATGAAATACATCAGATAGTTTGATAAGGTTTAAAGCTATGATCTATTTTTCATCTTTAAAAGAACCATTTCGCTCGAAAATCCCGGTCCCATGGCGAGCATCAGGCCGTAGCCATCTTCAAACCCTTCGTTCATGAATTTCTCCAGCACATATAAAACGGTCACACTCGACATATTGCCGTAATTATTCATTACCAAACGCGTGTTTTGCAAAAAATCGCCGGCTACGTCGAGCGCTTCGGTATACGCTTCGAGTACCTTTTTTCCGCCCGGGTGAAAAATGAAATTTTTTATATCGTTCAGGCCAAGGCCCTGTTGGGATAAAAAACGTTCTATATCCTCCCTCACGTGCCCGTTGATAATTGCCGGAATATCTTTCGAAAAAAGCACTTTAAAACCGGTGTTCTTAAAATCCCATCCCATTACGTCCAGAGAATCATAATACAATTTACTGGCTGATGCAAGGCAGGCGACCCGCTGGTCTGCCAGATGATTATCGCCCTTGATAATGCAAGCTGCAATGCCATCGGAAAACAGGCTGGAACCTATAAAGTTACTTTTACTGAAATCATCCATCAGCATCGTTAGTGAGCATAATTCAACGGCTACCAATAGTACTATGGCATCAGGATTAGCTTTGGCGAGCGTATTTGCTTTGGCCATTCCCGATACGCCGCCGCCGCAACCCAGTCCGAAAACGGGAATGCGGTTAATCTGAGGGTGAAGCCTCATTTGGTTGATGATCAGCGCATCCAGGCTTGGCGTAGCAAGGCCCGTGGTGGAAATAAAAATGATATCCGTGATCTCCAGCTTATCTATGTTTTCTTTGGCGATACAATCTTCAATGACTTTTACCGACCAGTTCAGTGCTATTTGCTGGTACTGCTGATTGCGGTCCTCAAATGTATGATGACTAAGATAATAGCTGATAGGCTCGCAAAAGTTGCGTGTTACGATGGCTGTATTATCATAGGCCTGAATCAGCCGGTCGATTTGCGGGATGCTATTGGCGAACAGTGCTCGGGCATGTTCTTTGGCTTCCTGCTGCGGCATCCGGTGGGGCAGGTCGATTTTTGAAACTGAAGTTACGAAGGGCATACAAGGAAGGATATTTAATATATCAAGAATAAAAAGCCGGTTTGGTTTTCATCCGGCTTACTGTAGTTACGTTCAGTAACAGGCATAAGGTTGCCAGAACAAAAAAAAAGCCCCGGAACGGGGCTCTTTCGTGAGATTGATTTAGTTGATTATTGGCAGAATATCTTGGCACTATACCCTGATATAGATTTTTTTCCTGTCCATTACATAAGCAATTAGCCAGCAAAGCAGCATAAAGCTTATGGCAAAAAGTAATGAGCCCACTTTTCCCGGGGCAATCGTCTGGTAAAATGAGGTGTTTATCCATCTGGGTAATCCCTGATTCCCAATAACGATCCAGCCGAGAATGGTTAAAAGTACTTCCGAAACCAGGTAAATAAATAATGGATTTTTGCCCGGTATGGTAAAGAATCTCGCCCAGTTGCCTTTATTCCAGTTGTTGATCTCGAGTGCATAAATCAAGAATGAAATAAATACCAGGTCAAGCCCGGTGGTGATAAACACAAATGAACTGGTCCAAAGCTTTTTATTGATTGGGAAAACCGAGTTCCAGCAGATGGCTATGAAAATGAATAAACAGCCCGTGAGCAGCATTTTCGATATAGTGGCGTAGCTTTTTCCGCTGTCCTGTATGAATTTTCCTGCATAATAACCAATAACTACATTGACGATGGCGGGTATGGTACTCAAAATGCCTTCGGGATCAAATGCAATGCCTTCGCCATGATACAGGTGCGCGTCGCCAAGCAGCCATTTATCCAGGTAGATGCCTGCATTGCCGGTCATGCTCAGGGGATCGGTCTGGTCGCCGAATACCAATAACAAAATCCAGTACCCTATTAAAAATACGCCCGATAATACCAATACTGAACGCTTGGACAGGTAGTGGATCATGAGCGAAGCAAAGCAATAACATAAGGCTATACGCTGCAATACACCCATGATACGGGTATTGGCAAGTGGAGACAATGACCAGTGACCTTGTTCAACTGTGAAAAAGGGGAACCAGTACATCAGGTAACCTATCAGAAATATTAGGAGTGTACGTTTAAAAATCTTCCCCAATACATCACCATTACTCATTTGCGCATACTTTTTCATGGTAAAACTCATCGCATTACCAACAGCGAACAAAAATGATGGGAACACAAGGTCCGTAGGAGTGAATCCATGCCATGCCGCATGGTTAAGGGGCCAGAAAGATAAATTACTGCCTGGATTATTCACAATGATCATAAAACAAATGGTCATTCCGCGAAATACGTCCAATGATAAAAATCTAGGTGAAGAAGCTTCAGCCATAATTAGGGGGTTGGTTTACTGCCGTAAGGTAGGAATACTATTCTAATAAAAAAGAATAGTTAGCAAACTTTTTCAAATTACTTAAAAAGTAATTTCTAAAAAATTTGCTAACTAAAAGAGAGTTTTCGCGATTGTTCGCAGAGATGATTGTTTAGTCGAGGAAGAGTGCGAGTTCAGGCTCGTTGTACTCTTTTATGAATTTTACGATGCGGGAAATGTTTTCATCTTCCAGATCCTCCTCACCATGCCATTCCCATTCTAACAATTGATCATCAAGTCTGATTTCGCCTTCTCCTGCGTTTTCGTCAGTTAGGAGATAACGCCCTGTAGCTAACAGGTCACCGCCGGTTATTTCTTCATAAACCGGCTCGATATTAATCAGGTGCCCCCCACTTTTTGTATTTAACATATACTGAACCGAATTAACCATAACATTAAAGATTAAATATGAATAAATCTATTTTCTTTACTGTTTCAAAAGGGCGATAGTTAAAAATTAACAACTGGATATTATTTGTGTTTTAAGCTAATGTGAATTTTGTGCCTATCTCCATAGCGGCTATAAAAGAACCAGAAAATAGCAGGAGTAAACCCAGGGACCGGGCGTAATTGGTACCAGTCGGCAGGAGATCGGATTAATGTTTATGATTGCCCAGGATCGGGAAAAGGCATTTTGTCCTCCGGGAAAGCTGCATGAAGTATCCTTTACCAAAGGATCTCCCGCATTGATCAGGCAGCCTGGGTCGCACAATTAAATTTGAATATAGCCCCGGACGCCTATTTAATGAGTCTTTGGTTTTATAAACTATAATTAAACTTAATTACTTTCTATATTACAGTTATTTATGCTTTGTTGGATGTGGATAAGAATAACCGGGCTGCAGATCCAACGCTGCCAAAGTGGTACATTTTTTGAATAATGTTAACAGGTATAAATTATTGAAAATGCTCTCCACTAACTTTTTTTTGATAAAGACTGAAAAAGGTGATACGATCCAGGATGAACGATCTAAGCTTCGTATCAACATCTATAATATAGGCAGCGGCCTGTTTCAACCTAACCCGTCGGAGTTGCAATTTTACGGCATATACGAAGATAAATGTGTAGCCTTTGAAACTGTTGAGATCAGGGATTTTCTAAGACCCCAGGTCGCATCGGCTTTGATGTGGTATGCCCAGTATATCGGGTATCCTGAAATGAATATAAGCAGTGAAAATCCCATCCACTCACGCAAAGTGGGGTGATCAGAGCATTAGCAAATATTTCTCAAATTGGGGAATAAAATCATCAAATAACGCACAGCCGCTGGCTTTTTCATATTCTCCTTTTGTGAAAGTATAAATAATATAACCATTTTTTACACACTCCATCTGGTACTCCCAGTCACCTATTTTCCAGCTAACGAGCAGTCCCCCGTATGGGCTTGGACAGAATCTTACGTTACGCTCGAGATTGATGTCTTCAATGTAGTTTAACACCTTTTCAGCGTTATTACGGGCAATATCGGCCGCTTCTAGCTCGAAAGTATTAACCCCGTTCAGTACTTTGGTAATCAGTGCGTGCATCTAAATTAAAGGGAAATGAATATTACTTTTCCTTATACGGCAAACTGCCCCGCAGGTTAGGTTATTTTAATGGTATATTATTTGAACTGAGTAATATACATCTGAAATATTATTATAAAGATGTTGCAACTTAAAACCTATAAAAATATCACCATGTGTAAACTTGTATTAATAGACGATAATCCCATAGATCACTATATTATGCGAACGATGCTTTATAATAATGAAGTTTGCAAACAGGCCACCTACACGTTCGATGGCAGCATGGTATTAGAATTTATGGAAGAAAATAAAACGGCAGCACATTTATTGCCGGATGTTATTTTTCTCGATCTTACGATGCCTGATTTTAGCGGTTGGGAGTTTTTAGAAAGATTTGAGAAGCTTAAAAATAACCTAAACAAGTCTGTTGAGCTGTATGTAATGACATCCTCGGTAAGAGAGTCGGATAAAGAGCGCTCAAGTAAGTACCGTTGTGTCAACTCATTTATCAGTAAACCATTATCACGACAGGTATTAAATGGTATTTGCCAGCATCTGGCAGTAAATTAGATAGTGTTCATAGTTTTAGTTTTATATTAACCAACAGCAGCCGGGCCAGTTCCCGGCTTTGTTTTTTTATATCCCCGCCGGATCGGACGGGCGCCGACGGCACGTTGGACAACGCTATTTGGCAAATGCTGATTGTATGTCGCTGATAGAAACGCCAAGTGTCTTTACCGCAATCTCGTTCAAAGCTGCAGGGTCACCCATAAAGTGAAACACGCAATGCTGGTGGATTAATTTTTCACCTGGTTTTAGAAATGCTCCGGGGGACACGCTTTCAATTTCATAGAAGGGTCCCATCTGCGTTCCGTCGGCCAGCGGCCCGTCATTGTAGGCATTTACGGCGTCGCCGACAAAGGGGTCCTTATCGGTTTTCCACTCCTGGTTGAGGTACGTGGCTCCATCGTCGACATCAAATAATGTGATGGTAAGCACATGGCCCGCCGCATCATAGCTGCCTGCTACCGCCGTTGTACGGATGGCGGGCATGCCTAATTTACCTCTGGATTTTCCATCGGCTTTAAAGAAAAGGTGACCTTTTTCATAAAAGGCACGGTCTGCCGGAATCTGCCCGAAATAATCGGTTGTGGCTATTTTTCCCGTGGCGTGGATATGATAGGGGATAATGATGGTAGTTGTGGCTGAGGGCGTGAACATATCCAGGTTCCATAAACATGGGGCTCCCGTTTGCGCTGTCCATGCAGTTGATCCGGTATTGGTGATGCTGTTATCTGTTTTAAAGCCAACTGCGCTAATCGAATTATCCAGGCTGATTTTCAAAGCTTTTTCGATGTCGGCCCGCTCTAATAGCGTAATGCGCCGATCGACCTTGAGCTCAAGCTGCGCGCCATGATAGTTGCTCAGGCTCATGGCTTTGGTTAGTGACACCTGCTTGTCATCCTTACTGGTAATCGACCAGCTCTGATGATCTACAGGGGCAGGAGTAAACCAATTGGCAAATTCCATTTTTGCGCCTTTTTTAAAAAATAGCGCAAATGGTCCGCCTTCGGGGCCCAGCCAAAGGCGGTCCTCTCCGCCATAAGCGTTCATATGCGGGTCCACAGGGCCATCAAAGGCTTTATAGTTGATCCATCCAAAGCTCATTCCCGTGTTGCCGTCGGCTGTGGAGGTAAAAACCTTGCCCTGGTATTTGGCTGAGACGATCACTGCGGAACGGCCACTGCTGCTCTTTAATAGCACGACATCATCCTTTTGTTTAAGAAAGTTTAGGTCATAGCCGAAGCTGCCTTCCTTAAAATTAGCCGTCTTGTTGTAATTTTTGCGGATTTTGCTCTTACACGAACAAAATAAAGATAAGCCAATAATTAGAATATGTTTTGGTTTCAAGTTGAACATCGTTATTAGTTTACTTCTAACTGATCTTTTGCGGGCAGTTTCGGGAATGGATTGTGAGGCTCGGTCTGGTACCAGAACACCGTCGTAGCGATATCATCCTGCAGCGGCAGATACCGGCCGTCATGATGCCAGCCCAGATCCTGAATGGTTACTTTCAGATCCTTTTCAAAACGTATGGGATCCATGATGTGCCAGCGGTATAAGCCAAAGCGCTGCGCTACCTCGTAGTGCCCATCGCCTTTGATCACCTGCGGTAAACCGGTATAAGGACCGCTAAAAATAGTATAATCACTGGTTTCCACACCGCTTTTATTCACACTGTGCGTGTCAAAATCATAAGCGCCGCAGAAATAGTCCTCGGTACCAGTACCATTGATCGTTGGGAATTCGGTATCCCCGTCCATGAAAAACTTGATTTCGCCTTCGCCCCACCAGCCATTTTTGTTTGAGCCATAAGCCAGATAGGTGCCTACATATTGGCCTTTGCCATGGATGCTGTCTACCAGTACATAATCCTTTTTATAGGGCAGGGGATTCATCCGGCGAAACTGCGCATGCAGATAGGCTGCATCTTTAGGCACCTCTGTAAGGGTATAATCGACCTGGTAATACAGTACCATATCCGCATTGTCTATATTTTCCATTGTTATCCTGCATTTTTTACGAAATGGCATGGGCCAATAGCAATTCAGACCGCTGCCTGGGTTTGCCACCACCGCCAGTGAAGTTACGGGGGCAAATTTGCCCCATCCGAGACAATAGAAATCGCCTACCGGCACTTCGATGGAAGGCGTTGTTTCATCGTCCCAGTAAAATCGAAGTATAGCATAGCGCCAATTGCCTGTGGGTGTCATCCAGATATGTTGTATGGCACCAGGTCCGTCAATTTCGGCAATGGTATAGCTTGTGTTTTTGCGGATCACCACACTTGGACTTACTTTCCATTTTTGCCCCAGATCCCGTGAGGGACCACTTCCCGTGCCGTTAGTGGCCATACCACCCTTGCCTTTTTCACCATTAAAATTTTCAGGGCTTATGGAGCGGGTTTTTGCATCCGAGGTGCGGTAAAGATTGCTCAAACTGACATCAAGACCGTTAAATTTTTGCTGTGCCTCGGCCGGCAACACCATTGAACCTAATATCAAAAGACCAAGTAACTGTTTTTTCATTGCGATAATTGCTTTATTGCGGTTTAAAACTTATAGAATTTACCAGGGTGCCAATCCCATCGATGCTGATCGAGGTTATGTCTCCGGGCTGTAAAGTGAAATCATTCGGCGGTACCAGGCAAGTGCCGGTCATCAGGTAGCAGCCGTAGGGAAAATCGCATTCACGATATAGATAACCAGCAAGCTCAGTAAAACTGCGTTTCATGCGGCTAATGCTGGTTTGGTCATGATAAACTTCCTGATCATTGCGCATGATGCTCATGTTAATGGCTGTTTCAGCAGCAATTGGCCCTTGCGTAATATATAAACAGGGACCAATGGCAGCACTGCGCTCATATATTTTTGCCTGCGGCAGATACAAGGCATTTTCTCCCTCAATACTTCTCGAGCTCATGTCATTTCCGATTGCATAGCCCTGAATATTGCCTTTTGAATTTATAAACAAAGTAAGTTCGGGTTCAGGTACATTCCATGATGAATCGCTGCGTATATAAAGTTGCTGATTATGCCCTGCCACGCGGTGAGGTAATGATTTAAAGAATAATTCCGGTCGTTCAGCAGCATAAACCTTATCATACAGATCCGCCGCGCCTGAGCCGGCAGACTCTTCCATGCGCGCTTCGCGGCTGCGGAGATAAGTGACCCCGGCTGCCCATACCTCCTGGCTGCCGATGGGAGGGAGCAGGTTCTCCTGGATATGAGCTTTTGCGATTTCGTCTGTGACAACGGGTAATCCGGGAGTTAGTTCATTTAAATGCCGGTAAAGATCATCACCGTTGATTAGCGCGTCCCAATCATATTTGAGCAGGTAATGCGCGCCATTATGATACAAAATAATCCCATCGGATAACTTATATAATTTCATGGGGATTCGGATTTTGAATTGGTATGACAATATAGGAAGGTTTGTAATCTTAATGAATAGTTTTTGAAAAGTTTATGTTATATTAACATGTGGTTTTTAATTTAGTCATAATTAGAGCTTTATGAAGTCAGCGTTCATTTACAGCATAAAAGCCTGGTTATTCGGTGTAGTGTTAAGCCCGATCCTGTATTTAGTGGTTGGAAGCATCCTGCATCCTGGCTTATTTGAAAATCTTGGATCGTACCTCGCGTTCCTGGTCCAAGCAATCCCTTTTGGGCTCGTGCTTTCTGTGCCATGCTGGATCGCGCTCTGGCTTATGGCCCAGCTAGCCAGTCGCCGCGCTACGCACGTAAAGCTGCAAAAGATTGTTGTATCTGCTGCAGGCTTGGCCTTATGTCTGGTGCCCTATTACTTTTTAATACGCGAAAACGACGGTTCTGTTTTTGATGACAGGTTAAGCTGGGTTGCCTGTTACTGTATAGTCATCATCGTAGGTATAATGTTCTACAATTGGACGCTGCTGCGTATAAAAGCAGGTCTGATTGATTCACTTAATGTCAAGCAGGATGCATGATCTGACAACAACAGACCATGTAGGAAAATCCTGTAAAACAGCCCGGTATTCGGGTATAACACCGGGCTATCTTTTCTAAAACTTACCATATCCCAGATGGGCCATTTTTTCGCCCATTTCGGCATAAGCCTCATTCGGGCCCGGAGCCCAGGTGCCCAGTCCGTCCACATAACGATTATACATGCAGAATGCCGCGGCAATGAGCACCGTATCATGTATTTCAAGGTCAGTGGCTCCCGTTTCCCGGGCGCGGGCTATGTCTTTTTCCGTCACATTTTTACCACCACGCTGTACCAGATGTGCTATATGAAGTAATTCCCTTAGTTTGTCCGATACCGACGTTTTAAGCAGCCCGGCTTTTATGTCGTCGATTAAACTGAGGTCAACCTGCAGGTGGGCTGCGGCTGCGGCTCCATGTGAGGTATGGCAGAAATGGCATTCGTTCCAATAAGAAACAGAGGATGCAATGATCTCCCTTTGTGCGCTTTGGAGTGTTGATGGTCCCCGTAAGAGCACCTCTGCAAGTTCGTTCAACGGTTTTCCGGTTTCTGGTCGGTAATTTAATAAGCCGACGATGCCAGGTAATTCTTCGTTCAATAATTTAATGTGTGCCATAATTGAAACAGATATTTTCCTTTATTTATTTGATTCTACTCCTTTATCCATCTGCTTTGAAACCCTAACTTTTTAAGGCCTTTTTGAATGTCAGGATTTTTCATGAATAATTTCCAGATCAGGCCGCTGCGATAGTTTTCTATCATCACCACAATAGGACCCTCGTCAATAGCAAGGTGGGTTTTTGCATACCAGTCATGTGATTCACTGAAACCGTCAGCAAAGCCGTAGGGTCCCCAAAGCTTATCGCCCATGTCGTAGTAAAAATGCTTAAGCGCCCGCATGGAATATTCAGGTGTATATGGAAATGATGACAACGCAGCGGTGGGTTGTATCACCCCGCGGTCATCCTCAGGGCAATGAGCCACGTATCCCTTATAGCTGTCGCCTGCCGTCAGGCCCCAGCAAGATTCACTATATCCTTTGTAGTGTTTTGGATTCTCGATGCAGTAAGCGCGATTGATCAGCGTGTGGTTTTTTGTTTGCATTGCGTAGTCAATCTGATGATCGTCGGTAAGACCATTTGGATCTATACCCATATAGGTATATTGTTCGAAGAACAGGGGGCCGCCTTTATCATAATTGCCCAATGGAAGCACGTAATTGTAATAGGTTTTTCCGTTCTTCCAGCCGCCGCCTTTTACCCAGCTATTCTCGTATAACTCTTTCGATATAGCGTGCCCGGGTGATGCTGCCGCCATGATGTAGGTGATCAAAGCTTCGTCGTAGCCAAAAACGGGAAAGTTCATATCAAAATCATTACGAGGGCTCCAGTGCCAGTATAGGAATTTGTTGCCGCCATTACTGTGCCAGTTCCAGTCCGCTGCGTCCCACATTTGCTGCACGCGTTTTTGGAAATATCTTTCCGGCAGACTGTTGCCATTAAAGTATTCTTTGGCAGTAAGTAAGCCCATCATCAGATAGGAGGTTTCAACAATATCCGCACCGTCATCAATCCTGCCGAACGGAATTGTTTTGCCTGTTTTGCCATCCATGAAATGCGGATAAATACCATGATAGCAATCGGCCTTCGCCAGGAAGTCAACGATTTTGATCAGCCGTTTTAGCGCAGTATCCCGGCCGATCCAGCCTCGATTCACAGCAACAATGGTCGATAGGATACCCATTCCTGTTCCGCCGATGGCGCAGGCCTCAGGACCGAAAGTTGACTTGCTCAGGTTGGGTTCATTGTCCGCTTCATTGATATAGTCCCAGTAATACACGGCCCTCACCGTGTTGTCACGCTCCCTGGCAAGTCCGCTTACCGGGTGGGCATAATGCCAGAAAAATCTGAATGTCTGCCGTTGTACAATATCAAGGAGCACTGAGTCGGGAATGTTTTTTATTATGCCCACGGGTGCAATCGAGTCCGTTTTTACCAGCGTTTGATGCGTTTCGTGTTTTTGAGCAGGAACCTGCAATGCGGAAACCAGCAAAATAATGGCAAATAGGAATCGCTTTTTCATTTAGATGAACGTTGAATTAAGTTTTCTTTTGGGAAATATCAGCTAAGGTAAGACATTTCTTTTCGCGCTCGTAGCTGAAAATAAAAGACTTTCTTTACATTTAGCACCGAATTTTTAACGATCATGGAGACATCAGTTTCTTGTTATTTCCAGGGTAAAATGTTAGGATCTTGATCGAACATAGAACAAGTTTTTTCGTATAAGGATGTTGTTCATGTGATATTAAATTTTTATTATATAATTTACATTGAAGTACCATCTTATTTGTCTGTTTTTTATACTGGGTTTTAGGGGGGAGGCAGCGGCAGGCTTTTCAAAACAAGATACGTCAACCGTAAATCGTTTCAATAAAATAGCCGCATCACTATTCAGGTCTGATCCCGACAGCACGCTTTACTATGCGGAAAAAAGTATTGCCCTGGCTGAAAAAATAGGTTATCCGACCGGTTTAGCCGATGGACTGGTGCAGGCCGGGCACGTTAATTATTTTAAGGGGAAATCAGCCGAGGCCGTCAGGAACTTTGAGGCCGCAATTGTAATATATAAGCAATGGAATGATCAGAAAGGTCTGGGCGCCTGTTACGTACAATATGGGCGCATGTATAATTTGCTCGCCGAATATGAAAAGGCACTTGATTATTCGAACAAAGCCCTGGCAATCATTAAAACCACAAAAGACGAATATGCCCTTTCCGACTGTTATAAGAATATTGGTATTGTCTACTACAGTCATGGCCAGTTATCCAAAGCGCTGGATTTTTATTATGAGGCTTTATTTATTGCCGTCAAGAACCATTATAGCAGCCTGACGGCCGATTTATACAACAATATCGGCGTTATCCTTCAAAGCATGGAGGTGTATCCCAATGCACTTGAATACTATAAAAGAGCCATAGCAATTTTTGAAGGCACGAATGATCTGCAGGCTCTGGGTACCTTGAATGAGAATGTGGGAGAAGTACTTCTGGCGCAGGACAAGTATGACCAGGCGATCGCTTATTTGAATAAAGCCAACTCGATAGCAAAGAAACAGAACGACCAGGACGGCCTGAGTTCCGTGTACACGGACCTGGGTTTATGCTATGCAGACAAAAATCAGTATGGGAAGGCCATAAATTACCTGGATACCTCCCTTAGGATTGGTATCAAATACAAAATTGTATATAATCAGGCCTATGCGCTCATTGGTTACGCCACCGTATACAATATGCAAAAAAAATACCTGCAGGCTTATGATTACGCCGTAAAAGGACAGCTACTTGCCGTTAAGCTTGGCAATCTTTCGGTGAAGGCCACAGCAGCCCTCGAGCTCAATAAAACACTGGCAGGGCTGGGAAGGGTAGATGAAGCCTACAAGCTTCTCAATGAATATATCGCGCTTAAGAACAGCCTGAAAGATAATGAAAGCATTCAGAAATTAACATCCTACAATTTTGAACTTAGTTTTGCCGTAAAGCAGCGTTTGCTGGCCCAGCAGCAGCATGACAAAGATCTGTTATATAAACAAAATACACGTGCTCATCGCCTGACGAATCTTATTTTCATTATTGTCATCCTGGCTATGATCATAACAACCGGTATTTATTATAACCAAAAGCGAAAACAGCAGACGATCAATACCATGCTTGAGCGCAAAAACAAAGAGGTGTTGAATCAGAAAGCCGATCTGGATGAACAGACTATAAAACTTAATAGTCTGAATACCTTAAAGGACCGCCTGATTGCTATTCTGGCTCATGATCTGCGTGCGCCGCTAAGTACCCTCAGGGGATTGTTCGACCTGCTGCAGGATGACAGTATCACGCACCAGGAGATGCTTGATATGATACCGGATGTATTAAAAAAATTGGAATACACCTCCGACTTTTTGGATACCCTGCTGTTTTGGATCAACAGCCAGATGGAAACGTTTGACAAGGCAGTAAAAAGTTTTTCGGTTCGGCAGGTACTCGTCTCAGAGACCGAAAGTTACGTTGAGCAGGCCTCGAAAAAAGGGATTAGTTTAATTGAAAATGTGCCTGAGACTTTAACCGCTTTTGCCGATCCGAGTTCAATCCAGATCGTTGTGCGTAATTTGATAACGAATGCCATTAAATTCTCGGGCAAAGACGATATCATTGAGATTTCCGCAAAGCAGGAGAATGAAAATATACTTATCAAAATAAGAGATACGGGTGTGGGCATGACTGCCGAACAATCACGCAAGCTGTTTAAAAGTAAAGTAGATAGTAAAACCGGCACACATAATGAGCTGGGAACCGGCATGGGCCTGCTTTTTTGCAAAGATCTGGTAGAACGCTGCAGCGGAAAAATATGGGTGCAAAGCGAGCAGGGTGTTGGTAGCGAGTTTTCGTTTACTATCCCGATCAATACCCCATCCTAAAAGCCAAATATTTTTGCAATAGGAAATTCATACGGCAGTTACTGGTTTTTTCCGGCGGAATGTTCAACTTGTTTTTTTGTAATTTATAACAGCCCAGGTATTGAGCACCACGGCAAACAACAGGATTATAAGAAGTTGTCTGGTTATTTCCCTAAAGCCGCTTCCCTTACGGGGTTGAATTTGGTAACCATCTTTGCCCAGTCCGGCATGCTGTTTATGGTGGTAAACAGTCCGGCCATTTTAATCATTTGACTAAATATAAAAAACTGTTCATTGCTGGCTTGATTTCAAAAAGATATTTGAATAAGCAAACTTCACAGCCCCTTGAAAGTTAGCGCCTTTTGATCCGGCCGGTCGCAACAAAAACAGCCGCCATTTCGTAAAACTCTCACGCTCCGGAAACTTATCCCCTTATAGTTTATTGCCGGTTTCGTTCAGCCGTAGATGAAATAAACAACCGAAGACTTTATATACTTAGCACATGATGGTTTTCCAACAAATTTTCACCAATCTTAATAACCTAGATGAAAAAGCTGCTTTTTTTATTGGTGATAGTTATTACAGTTATTCTCAAACGAAACAGAGAGTTTTCGATATTATAAAAACGCTAACCAAGTCAGGGGCCGGGCCGCAAAGAATCGGAATCGTGTCGGGCGCAGATTTTGATACTTATTGTACTTTGCTGGCTGCGATTTATTTAGATATACCCTACATCCCCCTTAATAGAAAGAATCCGATACTTCGCAACAAGGATATCATTCAGGAAGCGGGAGTCGATTTAGTCTTTTGCAGTGAACCAAAGTTGGCTGTGGAACTCGCTGAACTGGATCTGCAGGGAGTGCAACTGTTAAAACCAGAAATGGTTACGTTTGAAAAGACCTCCAAAGACAGCTTCGCTGAAAAGCAATACCATACAGATAAACTCGCTTACATTTTATTTACCTCTGGCAGCACGGGTAAGCCAAAAGGCGTTCCGATTACCTATGGCAATATGGGGGCATTTCTTGAGAAAATGATTACGGATCCGCTTTTTGAATATTCGCAGCATGACCGGTTTCTTCAAATGTTTGAGCTCACTTTTGACCCTCACGTTTATACCATCCTGATGCCGCTATATTTCGGAGCTACTGCTTTTGTAGTTTCCGACGCCGGGGTTATTTTTCACAACATTATTGCCACGCTGGAAGATTATAATATTACTGTGGCCTTGCTAACGCCTTCCGTGATTAATTTTTTAAGACCTTATTTTAAAGAAATAAATCTTCCCCATCTTCGATATTCCATTTTATGTGCCGAGGCGCTGCATGAAAGCGTAGCTATGGAATGGCAGGCATGTGCACCGAATGCAGAACTCCATAACTGGTATGGCCCTACCGAGACCACGGTGGTTTCGATGACCTACAAACTGCTTGATAATTTCAAAAATAGCGTTAATGATGTGGTTGCCATTGGCAAACCATTAAAAAATGTGCTTACCATTTTAATTGACGAAGATGGCCGCCTTATTAAGGACCTCCATGTTAAAGGAGAATTGTGTTTCAGCGGCGACCAGGTCATTAATAATTACTGGCAAAATGATGCAGTTGATGCAAAAAGCTTTTTCCCGCATCCTGAAACCGGACAGCGGTTTTATAAAAGCGGGGATATATGCTTTTTAGACGAGTGGGGTAACTATCATTTTTCTAACCGGAAGGACTTTCAGGTTAAAATCAATGGTTATCGGCTGGAACTTGCCGAAATAGAACATTATGCAAGAAAGAATACCGGCGTGAGTCAGGCCGTGGTCATTAAAAAGAATGATAAGGAACTGGTTCTGGTGATCGAGACCAAGGGCAATGCATTTAATGAGGAGGAACTTACCAGCTCGCTAAGATCGCATCTGCCGTGGTACATGATACCCGGCAAGATTCTCTCCCTTAAGCAAATGCCCTATAATCAAAACATGAAAATAGACCGAAACGCATTATCTGAATTAATATTAAATAAATATGGAAGAAACTGAAATAAGAACATTACTGTCTAAGATTGTTAACGAGACTTTCGATTACCATCTTCCGGTGACCGATGACCTTTCTGCGGAAAAAATCGATAACTGGACCTCGTTTACGCACACGCTATTTATAGTAGAGATAGAGACCTGCTTTTCCATTACCTTATCATTAAGGGAAGTGGGCCGCTTTAAAAATCTGGGCGATATCGTTGCCGCCATAAAAATTCATAAGAACCCTAACCTGCAACCGAGCTAGAAATGTTTTTTACCAGTAATTATTTTCTAATCTTTCTATTAGTAAGTTTTTGCATTTATTGGTCTCTGCCCAGAAAGGCAGGAATTCAAAATTTGTTTCTGATACTTGCCAGCCTTGTATTTTATTGCTACTACGAATGGCGATATGTCGTGCTGCTGATAGCAATTACCCATTTTTCATTTTTTTACAGCCCGCTAATCAGCAAAGCAAAATCCGATAAAAAAAAGAAATGGCTTTTGGCCCTTGCCATCGTCGTCTACCTGTCGTTCCTTTTTTATTTTAAATACCTTAATTTTTTCGGAGGCATATGGAATGACCTGCTTGGGTCTCTTGGGGCCGATCATGCTTTGTTTCATTTTTTGCATCTTGTTTTGCCCCTGGGAATCAGTTTCTATACGCTGCATATGATGGGCTATTCCATCGATCTGTATTACGAAAGTATAGAACCTGTAACGGATTACCCCGCATTTATGGCCGGAGCAATCTTCTTCCCTTCAGTTTCTTCCGGTCCTATCGAACGTGCCGGTCATATTGTACCACAATTTAAGGCTTCTCGGATATTTTCCCTGGAGTTATTTGAAGATGGGGTCAATCAGGTACTTTATGGGATATTTAAAAAAGTCGTGATTGCAGATTCATTGAGTATCACAGTGGATTATGTATATGCGCGATATCCAACGTTGCCTGCATCTGCAATTCTAATTGGATTTGTTGCTTATTCCATACAATTGTATTTTGATTTTTCAGGTTACTCTGATATTGCCATCGGGCTGGGGAAACTTTTTGGCATACGGCTGCTGACGAATTTCAAATATCCCTATTTTGCTACTTCGATGTCCGCCTTATGGCGGCGGTGGCATATATCGCTAACCACCTGGATTATGACCTATATCTTTAATCCAATTGCATATGCATACAGGAAAAAGAAAAAGGCCGGTATATTTTATGCTGCGGTCATCGCATTTCTGTTGAGCGGGCTATGGCATGGAGCCAACTGGACCTTTGTTGTATGGGGATTAATACATGGATCCATTATCGGTTATGAACTTATAACGGTTAATACAAGAAGCCGCTGGGCTGCCAGGATGCCCCAGGGATTGTATATGGCATCCAGCGCGTTGTTGACATTTATCATTTGGACCCTCATTCTGACCATTTTTCGCTCTGACAGCTTGTCGCAAACGGCGGATATTTACCATTCATTATTTACCGCAGGAGGCCTTTTTGCAGCTCCCGGATTTTCCGTTTCATTTCTTTTGCTTGGATTTGCGTTCCTGGTTGTTGAATGGTTTATGAAGGGTAAAGAATACGGACTGCAGCTGGCCCCATTCCCGAATTATGTCCGTTGGGCATTATACGCGGTACTTATCCTGTCCTTTGTTACATCCGATAATTTCTATCATACTAAAGCATTTTTATATTTTAATTATTAAATATCATGAGAAAAAAGTTTTCATGTCATCTTGTTGTGATATTCATTTCCTGCTTTGTTTTTAGCTGTAATGCTAATCATGAAACGAAGACTGCTTCGATGGTGCCGGTTGCAGATGATGTATCCGGCGCCAGTACAGTGGGATATGATAAGGTGCCGGAACCAGATGATTTTTATCATAATACGACAGGATTACAGCTCATTGATACGCTGGAATCAAGATTTACCAAAGATTTTATTAATTTCAATAAAGAAGTTAAAGCAGGCCATGCAAAACTGTATGTATGCTACATTACTTCTGAACTTGGTAATTCGCTGACTAAATGCGAAAGGAAGGAAAGGCCCTTTATCAAGGAGTTATGCGAAAAACAGGATGTTGCCTTTATTGACTTTACTGATGAATTAAAAAATAAGCCGGGCATAACCTTTATGCCAATAGACGGGCACTTCAATAAAGAAGGGGCAATACTGGTGGCTAACAGAATGTCGGGAATATTAGAAAGCAATAAGGACTATAAAAGTGATATCAGTTATCCGGCATCATCAAGGCCAGCCTTGCTGGGCGACGACGATCCCGGTGTTGATAAGATAGTTGAAGATAAAAAGGGATTGCCATATAAACTGGTCACCAATGCGCAGGGACTGCGAATGGACCAGCCGGTCGAATTTCCAAAGAAACATCAGCATATCCTTTTGATGGGGGACTCACAAATTTATTTGGCCGGCGTAGATAATCCGGAGACAATTACAGGCCTTCTGCAAAAAAAATATCCGGACAAAACGATAATCAATTCTTCAAAATGGGCCTATACGATTGATGATGAACTTTCTCAATGGCAGGAAAGATCAAAATACACCGAACCGGATATTGTTTTGCTGGAAGTTAACGGCAGAAACGTTACTAATTTGTATTTTAGTCAGAAACTTAGGTTTCACCGATTAGGCGGAAGCAATAAATTTGCGCCATCTGCTCTTGAAGGGAAATTCTACAGTGCAAATTTTAAGTGATATTAAACCTGTTCCGTAAAATCACAATATGTATAAAATAATTAAAGGGAGTCTCTACGTATTATTTTTTTTAATTTCCTCTGTCCTTATTTTGGGATTAATCCTGGCCTATTTGCCAAGTCCGTCCAGGGTAAAAAACAAGGGGATAACACCTGACGAAGCGGCGATATTACGCCAGAACTATCAGGGACCGCATGATTTGTTTACCACCAGCGACGGAATAACGCTTTTTTTGCGCAGGTGGAACCCAGACACCGTTGCTCCGGAAAAGAAAGATATTGCCGTTTTGATCTTCCATGGCTTTACAGCCTACAGCGGTCCTTATGCTATGGCCGGCATACCTATTTCGAAGGGAGGATATACCGTGTTTGGCCTTGACTATCGCGGGCATGGACTATCGGAAGGCAACCGCGGTGATACCCCAGGTAAAGACCGATTTATTGCTGACCTGGCCGAGGCGGTGAAATATGTCAAAAAACTGGGTTTCAAAAGAGTGATCGTTTTGGGGCATAGCCTTGGTGTTGCCTCTGCTATATGTGCGGCCGACGCAGTTCCGAATGAAATTTCCGGATTAGTATTGCTCTCAGGAGCTTATGAGGGCCGCAAGGGACTGAACAAACCGATCCCGGCTTTTCAGCAGGCAAAAATTCTGGCAAGTTCATTTTTCCGCCCTTCCTACCCGGCAGTGGAATATTATCGGCAGGGAATGACAGTTTCCAAAGATACGTTATTCAATTTCAGATACACGCTCCGCTTTCTCACGATGATGGATGTAAAAAAACTAAGGCTTCCCAAGGATTTAAACATACCGGTATTGGTAGGTGTTGGCGATAAAGATGAATTATTTGCGATCGACAAGGTGCAGGACTTTTATAATTTGGTACCTGGCAACAAAAAGGAATTCCTGATTATGAAAAATGCCACGCATGCCAAAATACCAGTGGAAAGCTGGGAGGAAATTGTAGCCTGGCTGAATAAGAACTTCTGATCATAAACGCAATTGCACCGGCTGAAATCCAGGAGTAGACGGCCATGGTACGAAAGATTTTTTGCCTGCCAATAATCGAAATAAAAAGGATAGAAGAATTGCAAATCCAGTAATTACACGCTGGATCATTCGGCTGTGGCTTTTGCTGAACAAGGTTTTGGAACGCTATACCATAAATTTAATATTGGCGTTAATGATTTTCTGGTTAACTATTGGTAATATTTTGATCTTAAATTGATAATGAGATATTGGACTACTTACGTATATGCATTACAGAATGGTGAAGCAATTTTATATGAGGGAAAGCCTGTTCAGGGCATCAACCAGGCGGACGCACAGGAACGATTAAATCGCAACGGCATGGGCTATCTTTCAGTAGGAGACGAGTGTACGGGAGAAGTATACGGTAACAAAAAAATCAATTACCTGAGGCCTCAATTGAATTGAAAATGAATTGTAACGCCCCTAAAAGCGGGACTGATTAAAAGACGAAAAATTTGTAACTTTAATCTGTCTAATGTCCGGACATTGAAGGCTGAAAACATAATGTCATGAAATTATTGAATCTAAATTCAAAAAATTTACTTTGGGCAGCTTTGTTTTTCGTTGTAGCGCTGTTACAAAATTGCAAAAAGGAAGCTGGAAATACCGCAGCTTCCCTGCCAAAACAAGGCATGTACGCCCTGATCAACGACACTGCCTGGACTGCCCTGACGGTGACGGCAACATTGGAGTATACCGGATTCAGCACAGGTAAAGTATTTACTTGCACAGGGACGATGGGCAACAAAATGATACATCTTGTAGCCGCCCAAAATAATGTTGCTGCCAGTAACGGTTTTCCGGTTGGTCCTGCAAATGCCAACTTAGACAGTTTCGATTATTTTATATTACCGGTACACCGCAACCTTACTGAGCAATCGACCACCCTGGGCACGACCCCCGGAGCCAGCCTGGTGATCACTGACATTGATTCCGCTAAACAGCTTATCTCCGGTACATTTTCATTTCCGTCGCGGGATAGTGTTTATGATGCGATCGGGAATCTCACTTCAGTGCAAATAAACCAGATTGCCAACGGTATTTTTAAGCAGGTCCATTACATATATACACCCTAGCTAATAACCCGCGTGGGTGCTCGCAATATCCCCAATGTAATAGAAATGGCCGCTTTTGGGTTTCAGAAAAATCGGCCTTTTAAGGTGTTCCAATTAGATTTATAATAGGCTCGCTTTCATACTTGAAGGTGATTATTAAGAAAATCGTTGACCAGTTTTCCACACTCGTTTGGCTTTTCCAACCAGGGAAGATGGCTGCCGTCTTTGATTATGCGCAGCGTGCAGTCGGGCATAGCATCCGCGATGCTTTGACCAATTGTTAAAGATGCGAATGTATCTTTATTGCCCAATAACAATTGAGCAGGCTGCTTTATGTCTTTGAGTTGCCTGGCATCGATTTTAGGTGCAGCATTTTCCAGCAGGCTTTTAAGTGAAATGTAATAATGTGGCAACCTTCTGAAATAGTAATAGGCCTCACCAATTTCTTTCGGCAGGTTATCGACAGTTTCCTGACTGCTACCCATTGATTTAAGCATGCTTGGTTTTTTGTCCCCATCCGATCCCATGATCACATTAAAAAATATTTTACTGAATGGCCAGGACATCATCATTCGTAATAAAATTGGTGGTTTGCCCTTCATAACATTACCTGGGTTACCCAATAAAGTAAGCGACCGGACACGTTCAGGCTGGTCCATCGCCGTCCATAAACTCCAGTGTGCGCCCATAGAGTGAGCCACAATATCGACCTTGTTCAAATTAAATGCCTCCATCGCAGCTATTATGGTTTGGACGGCAAACTGCCGGATATTAACTTTGGTATGGTCCATTCCTTCACTTAAACCGCCGCCTGGCCGGTTAATAGCGATAATTCTCCGACCCTGCATTTCTGCAAGGAGGGATGCCAGGGGGAAAACGTCCCCGGTATTGCCAGGAACGATTAGCACTGGCTCACCAATTCCTATTTCTGATATTCTCATCTTTAAATCAAGGCCAGGGATGGGGATGTAATGGTCCTTAGCCTTTAAACCATAATGCTGATATAGTGAAATTTCGGCGTTGCATGCCGCAATTACCGCGGGATCGTTGTGGTCAAGAGTTAATGCTTCGTTTTTCATAGAATGTTAAATGCAAATAATAGGCAAGTTCTGCATTCGCTACACTTTGATGCTATCGTGTTGGAAAATTATTCTGATAGTTTTTATGATCTCAAGGGTTAACGGGGTACATCGAGAGACCTATTTAGAGGCCTGTAAGGGCTTTATTGTATTCGTAATTCATGCGGGCAATATGTAATACCGAAATAGATTGAGGGCATTCCACCTCGCATGCTTCTGTATTTGAACAATGGCCGAAACCTTCCGTGTCCATTTGGTCAACCATATTGATCACCCTGTCTGCGGCTTCCAGTTTGCCCTGGGGTAAAAGCGCGAGGTGGCTTATTTTGGCCGAAGTAAATAAAGCCGCGCTCGAGTTTTTGCAGGTTGCCACACATGCTCCACAGCCTATACACGCCGCTGCATCGAAAGCTGCTTCTGCTACCCTGTGTGGGATCAGGATACTGTCGGCCTCGGGTGGTTGGCCCGTGGATACGGTGATGAACCCGCCTGCCTGGATAATATGGTCGAAACTTTTGCGATCGATCTTCAGATCGCATATAACGGGGAACGCCGTGGCCCTGAAAGGTTCGATAAATATCGTATCGCCATCATTAAAACTGCGCATATGCAACTGGCAGGTTGTAGTATTCACTAACGGCCCGTGGGCCCGTCCGTTTATCATCATACCACATTGTCCGCAAATGCCTTCCCGGCAGTCATGGTCGAACTCAATTACACGCTCCCCTTTTTGTATCAAAGTTTCGTTAAGCAGGTCAAGCATTTCAAGGAACGACATTTGTTCTGATACGTTATCCAATTGATAACTCACCATTGTTCCTTTTGTGTCAAACGTTTCCTGCCGCCATATCTTCAAATTCAGTTTCATTTTAAATCAAATTTAAATCGTGATCTATTTATAGCTCCTGACCACAAGTTCTACATTCTCGAACACCAATGGTTCTTTGTGCAACTCTTGTGTAATCCCGCTTCCTTTCCATTCCCAGGCCGATACAAAACAAAAATCTTTGTCGTTACGAATGGCCTCGCCATCGGCTGTCTGGTACTCTTCCCTGAAATGCGCCCCGCACGATTCTTCCCTTGTTAAGGCATCATAGCACATCAATTCGCCCAGTTCAAGGTAATCTGCTACGCGGCCCGCTTTTTCCAGTTCGCTGTTTACCTTATCGTCACCGGTAATTTTAAGGTCTTTGTAAAACGATGCTCTTAATTGTTTGATCTCTTCAATGGCTACTTCCAGGCTCTTTTTACTTCGCGACAAGCCGCATTTATCATACAGGAGTTTGCCCAGTGCTTTATGATAATGGTCTGGCGATAGTTGGCCCTTTATATTTAAAAACCGCTCTAACTGCGCTTCAACTTCGTTCTCAGCAAGTTCGAATGCAGGGTGATCCGTAGTTATTTTTGCTATTTTGATATCATCAGCCAGGTAGTTGGGGATGGTATAAGGCGCAATAAAATAACCATCCACGCAAGCCTGCAACAAAGAGTTGGCCCCAAGCCTGTTGGCACCATGGTCAGCAAAATTGGCTTCGCCCAATGCAAATAGACCAGGAATGGTAGTCATCAGCTGATAATCGACCCATAAGCCGCCCATGGTAAAATGCGCAGCGGGCGAGATGAGCATAGGCTGTTCATAGGCATTGACGCCGGTTATTTTTTCGTACATGGTAAACAGATTACTGTACTTCTCCTTGATCTTGCCTTTCCCTTGTTCTTTAATTGCCTTTGAAAAATCAAGACAAACCGCATTTTTCATTGGTCCAACACCACAGCCGGCATCAATTCGTTCTTTGGCCGCACGGGAGGCAATATCCCTTGGCGAAAGGTTGCCGAATGCGGGGTAGCGGCGTTCGAGATAATAGTCGCGTTCTTCTTCGGGTATGTCTTTTGGGGCGCGGATATCGTCGGCCTGTTTCGGCACCCAGATCCGCCCATCATTGCGCAAAGATTCGGACATCAGGGTTAGCTTGGATTGGTGTTCGCCCGATTGCGGCAACGATGTCGGGTGGAACTGGATCCAACTTACGCCCGACATGAAGGCGCCTTTTTTATGCGCGCGCCATATAGCCGAACTGTTACAACCCATTGCCAGCGTTGATAGGTAATATACTTTTCCGTAGCCGCCGGTTGCCAGCACTACAGCGCTGGCTGCATGCCGATCGATTTGCCCGGTGATCAGGTTGCGGGCAATAATGCCTTTAGCTTTTCCGTCAACAACTACTAGTTCAAGCATTTCGTGCCGGGTATAGGTTTTTACCCTGCCCAAGCTTTCCTGCCGCATCAGTGCCTGGTAAGCGCCCAACAATAATTGCTGCCCTGTTTGTCCACGGGCGTAAAAGGTGCGCGATACCTGTACCCCGCCAAATGATCGGTTATTCAAATATCCACCATATTCCCTTGCGAACGGCACGCCCTGCGCAACCGCCTGATCGATCAGTTCGGCCGAGCATTCGGCCAGCCTATACACGTTGGCTTCCCGCGAACGGAAGTCACCACCTTTGATGGTATCGTAAAACATACGGTACACATTATCGCCGTCGTTCTTATAATTTTTTGCAGCATTTACGCCGCCTTGTGCAGCAACAGAGTGCGCACGACGTGCGGTATCCTGGAAACAAAATGAACTTACGCTGTACCCCTGCTCCGCCAGCGAGGCCGCGCAAGATGCGCCTGCCAACCCGGTACCTACAACAATAACTTCAAGCTTTTTGCGGTTAGCCGGGTTAATCAGCTTAGCATGCTCTTTGAAATTATCCCATTTCTCAGCAAGTTTACCCTCCGGTATTTTTGCATCTAACATCATGATAAACTGCTTAAGTAAATGTAAACAGGCATTGCCATAAACCCGATCGTTATCACAGCTGTATATATCCAACCTAATACTTTCACCCACCTAACGTATTTCGGATGGAACAGGCCCAGCGTACGCGCCGCGCTGTAAAACCCATGTAGCAAGTGGAAGCCCAATGCAATTAGTGCGACCTCGTAGACCAGCACATACCACAATTGCTGATAAGCTTTTACCACAATGGTATAAAGATCCTTGTTGCATTGGGTATCCAGCGGCACATTGGTGAATTTGTATTCATACCAAAAATCTTTAAAGTGAATGACAAGGAACAGGAAAATGATAGTACCTAACAGGCCCATATTACGGCTATACCACACGCTTGCTTTGCCACGTTTATCATATTCATATTTGGTCCCGTTGGCATTGGTGTTCTTTCTGGAAATTATTATGGCGTAAATGGTGTGGCCGATTATAGAAGCGTACAATACATAGGCTATTATCTCAATAATAATGTTACCCGCTAGAAGGTGCGAATACCAGTTGAATTTTTCCCGGGCCTCGGTTGCCGGTAAAAATAACTGTAGGTTGCCCAATAGGTGGATCACCAAAAACAAGCACATAAAAAGCCCCGTCGCCGACATCCATAACTTGCGCTGAAGTGTTGTAGTTGTCATGGGTATATAGGCTATTGAATGAATATATTATACCACGGCTGTTACCATAAACCAATTAGTTTACTGCTAAAAAGGCCTTGAGCGCAGGCGCTCCCAAATTTATAAGCAGAGTAGTTGGTAATGGTATCCTGATCAACCCCGGCGAAATCTGTTTGCTGCGCAAAAGCCGATAACAAGATCAAGAACATATTTTTGAAGAAGGAGCGTTTTTTTAAATTACAGGTTTCACATTTTGAATTGAAACCTGTTTGCCTACCAGATTCGACCGGCGATTGTCATACAAGTTGATCGCTAGCTAATGCCCCACTGACATATCTTCCATCGAATGAGTTAATCTGGATTGAATATTATCGTTGGTCGTACGTGGAAAGACTTTTGTCTTGTCATGGATTCGCCTAATTGCGGGGCTGAAATCGCATTTAAGTCAACTGTGCTTTATTTGATTGATAGTAAAAACAAAAAAAACGCCTCACAAGTCACTCACTTACAAGGCGTAATGATATTACAAGTGATCCCATTAGGATTCGAACCTAAGACCTACAGATTAGAAATCTGTTGCTCTATCCAGCTGAGCTATGGGACCATTATGCATTATTTTCGCGGTGCAAATATGCAAAAAACTGTTTAAAACTGAAATATCATTTGCCATTTAATGAATCGTCGGGTTTCGGCGTTCTGAAAATAACATTCAATCCCTGCTTTTTGTGATCCGCCTGAATGCCGCACATTTGCGTTCATATTGAATTGTTGTCTTCGAACTGACAGGAATATCCAGTCTTCAATTGAAAAAAATAGGTCAATAAAAATTAGCGCTGGAATTCTTTTCGCCAGCTGTTGGAGGCATTAACTATGTTATTATCATACCACATTTAATTGTTTTTTTTTAGGCAAATTGATTTTGTTTTCTATTTGAAATCAGTTTATTTGCGTCAAAATGTTTGATGATTAAAAGATGATTTTTTTAATATAAAATCACTATATTAGAAACATTCACATCAATTTTTTAGATTTTAAAATTCCAAAGTGTTTTATTTACAATTAGTAAATCATACTTTTAAACAATTTTTAGATAAACTTAATTTATGATCATAATTGCTGACGGTGGCTCAACCAAAACCAATTGGTGCCTGGTTACCGAAGAAGGTAAAAAAGTGTATTTTAATACAGAAGGCTATAATCCATATTTTTCAGGTACAGCCTATATCGTCCAGTCGTTAATGGAAAACCTTCCCAGCGACCTTGTAAAAAGTGAAATCACGGAGGTGAACTACTACGGTGCAGGCTGTTCGACCGACGATATGCGTAATATCGTTGCTGAAGCAATGAAAGCCGTATTTACTAAAGCCAGGGTATATGTTGGGCATGACCTGCTCGCCGCAGCAAGGGCTTTACTAGGCACAAGTGAAGGATTTGCCGCGATATTGGGAACGGGAACTAATACCTGCATTTATAATGGTCGTGAAATAGTGCAAAACATTGATTCAGGGGCTTATATTTTAGGTGACGAGGGCAGCGGATGTTATATTGGTAAAAAATTGCTGACTGATTATCTCCGCGGCTATATGCCGGAACCGGTAAGGAAATTGTTTTGGGACACTTTTAAACTGACTCCTGATGATATAAATGAACAGGTATATACCCAGCCGCGTGCTAACCGCTTCTGTGCCAGTTTCAGCAAGTTTGTTTACGATAACAATGTGCACATTGAATACTCGCGAAACCTGGTGCGTACCTCATTCGAAGATTTCTTTCGTAATCTGGTAACGCATTATCCAAACTATCAGAAGTATACTTTCAATTGCATAGGCTCTGTAGGCTATAATTTCAGGAACGTGCTAGAAGAGGTTGTAACTGAAAACGGAATGGTAGTGGGTAACATTATTCGTTCACCTATAGATAATCTTGTCAAATATCATTTAGACCTGGCGCCAAGTCAGTTATAAGCTAAAGTTCTTATAAATATTTTAAAGCTGCCCCTGACTGGCAGCTTTTTGCGTTTATGCGATTTGTGACAACACATATTGCAGTTTAATCTGTTATAATATGTGTTACAACTGACAAATGCGAAACCCGTTTTGATTATTTTTGAAAAGCTTAACTCTTTGACCTGAATGGTCAGATGTAAAATTGACCAAATATTTTTTTCATGAAAACCTATATTGTACCTGTCGACTTTTCGAGAACTTCAATTCATGCGGCCGAGTTTACTGCACTTTTGACTAACCAAACCGAGGTAAATGATATATTTTTACTGCATTCCTATCACTTGTCAGTTTATGAAAGCGTCCTGCCCACACCCGATATGATCATACCCAGTGAAGAGGAGATAGAGGAGCAAATCATTGAGAAAACAAAACAACTGGAGCAGGTCAGGCATCATATGTACAAGCAGGTAAGAAATGGCGTAACTATCCATATTCGGATTAGCCGATCTCCGCTCGTGCGCGCCATTATCGAAACAATTAATAGAGAAGATGCTGACCTGGTTATTCTGGGCAGCAATGGAAAGGGCAATGATAATATCAGCCATATTGGTAGTAATGTGATCAATATATCAAAGCTGAGCCCGGTACCGGTGGTAGTAGTTCCTCCGGCTTGTCATTATGAACTTATAAAAAAGGTGGTGATGGCATGCGACTTCAATCGAGTGAAAGATTCCGTTCCGCTTGAACCCTTAAAAAAGCTCCTGAGTAGGCACGATGTGCAACTGCAGGTCGTAGATATTGATAAAGAAACACGGCACAAAAATGCAGACCCGGCGCAAATGGCGGAAGAAAGCGCACTACATGCCATGTTGAAGGAATTCCATCCGCACTATTATTTTAATGATGATAACGACATAATTAACGGCATACTTAATTTTGCCGAAAAACAGCAGGCACAATTGGTTATTGCCTTGCCACACAAGTACAGTTTTTTCCAGTCATTGCTGCATGATAGTGTATCACGCAGGCTTACTATACACTCGGCATTGCCGGTCCTGTTATTGAAGTAGTTTTGAACACTTTTCTAATTTAACATCAATTGACTTTTAAGCAATGCGTATTTTGCGTTTATTTGCTTAAACTTTTCCTTAGTTTATATTTTAATGAGAGTACACTTTATTGCTATTGGTGGCAGTGCAATGCATAATATGGCTATTGCTTTGCAGAAAAAAGGATTTAATGTCACCGGCTCCGATGATGTACTTTTTGAACCTTCCGTTTCACGCTTATCCAGGCATTCCTTATTGCCGGAAAGGGAGGGATGGTATCCAGAAAGGATTACTGCGGATATCGATGCGGTCATCCTGGGTATGCATGCCAGGGCCGATAATCCGGAACTGTTACGTGCACAGGAACTTGGTCTGAAAATTTACTCGTATCCCGAATATATTTACGAGCACTCCAAAGATAAATTACGCGTGGTGATAGGAGGGAGCCATGGCAAGACTACCATAACTTCCATGATTCTGCATGTCCTTAAAAATACCGGAAAGGACTTTGATTACCTGGTCGGTGCGCAGCTGGAAGGCTTCGATACGATGGTGAAATTAACGGATGAGGCCCCGATCATTGTCATTGAAGGCGATGAATATCTTTCTTCGGCAATTGACCGCCGTCCTAAATTCCATCTTTATAAAGCCAATATTGGAGTGATAAGCGGAATTGCATGGGATCACATCAATGTCTTCCCCACTTTCGATAATTATGTCGAGCAGTTTAAACTTTTCATTGACACTATACAGCCCGGGGGAAAGCTGATCTATTGCAAAAGCGATGCGGTTTTAAATGAAATGGTAACTTCAAACGACACTGAAGTAGCGAAAATACCTTATAGTTTGCCTGTTTATAATATTAAATATGGTATTACAAATATTATTGATGGTCAAATGGCGTATCCATTGCAGGTTTTTGGAGAACACAATTTGCTTAATATAGAGGCTGCCCGGTTAGTGTGCGAAGGCCTGGGTATCGAAACCAAAGCTTTTTACTTGGAAATCAGCACGTTCAGAGGTGCTGCGCGCAGGCTGGAGCTTGTCGGGAAAAACGAGCAAGCCAGCTTTTTTAAAGATTTTGCGCATTCGCCTTCCAAGCTGAAAGCTACAATTCAGGCTGTCAGAAGCCAGTTTCCGGATAGAAAACTTATAGCATGTATCGAGTTACATACGTTTAGCAGCCTGAACAAAGAATTCCTGAATGAGTATGCCCATACGATGGACGAAGCGGACGAAGCCATCGTGTTTATTGATAAAAAGACCTTTGAACAAAAAAAAATAACACCGTATCCCGCTGAAGCAGTGAAAGATGCATTTTCTAATGATCACCTTGCATTTTATAATGATCCTGTTGCCCTGCTTCAATATCTCGAAAAAAAACCAATGAAAAATGCCAATCTGTTGATGATGAGCTCGGGAAATTTTGGTGGAATGGATTTGGTTGAACTCTCAAAAAAAATATTATAAAAAGTAAATAATAAGTTTTAAAATAAACTTTTTATTGTAACTTTATTAACTGGTGAGAAACCTTATCGAAAAATAATTAAAATGAAGGCACTTGGAAAAAAGATCAGACTGCTCCGCCACCAAAAAGGATGGAGCCAGGAAGATGTTGCAAAAAAATTAGACATCTCAATTCCCGCTTTTTCTAAAATTGAAACCGGAATAACCGATATCAATTTGTCGCGTCTTGAACAGATCTCAACCTTATTCGACATGACTGTAGTACAGTTACTTACCTTTAGCGACGACGAGCAGGATCAGAAATTTCTTAATGAACTGGAAACAGTAAATAAGAAATTGATGGACCGTGACGCCGAAGTAATCGATCTGCAAAAAAAGGTGATCGAGTTGTTTGAAGAACTCCGGCATTCGAAAGCCACTGCCTGATCGGTGTTGATCGCTTTTTGTTAAAAAATATATCTCATGGTCAGGTGTTTCTTACCGAAGGTTGCACCCATGCTATGATGGAGGGCTATCATCTTCTCGTTAAAGTCGCCAACCCAGGATAATTCCAGTTCGTCATATTGTTTTAATGGCAAAACATATTCCTTTAATTTGATAAACAAGGCCGATTCAAGGCCGTGCTTCTGGTATTTTTGTTTCGTTCCCATCACGATAGCACGCATGCGTGAAACGCCTTTCCATTTATGATAAAGAAATTTTAATTTACCCATCAGATTGAGCTTGCCGTTGAGTGTTTTAATCATCTGGTTGGCATCTGGTAATATCACCACAAACGAGGCCGGCTCACCGTTCACATAAGCAAACCATATCAGCTTTTCATCCATCAGGGGTTTCATTTTCCTGAAACTTTCTAATATAGTACCTTTAGCAATGGGTACAAAATTTTCAAAATCATGCCAGGCATCGTTATAAATGTCTATAAAGTCCTCGGCAAATTTTTCTATTTGGCTTGCCTTAAAATGACTTGAACTCGTAGCCGGGTTTTGCGGCTACCCATTGGGCTATTTTTGTAAACCGTTCCGGGAAAGGTCTGTTGATATCGACATGGTTCGTTATTTGCTCATATAGCGTCTTGAAACCATATTTTTCAAAAAAGGCCACATAATATGGCGGGTTATAGTTCATGCCATAAGAAGGCGGCATAAAGCCGTCAGCCAGCAGGCCCCAGAAACTGTCGTTTTCGCCGAAGTTGATCGGTCCATCCATAGCTTTCATGCCATTTGCACTAAGCCAGTCCCTGGCCGTATCGAAGAGCAGGAACGCTGCCTTCTCATTGTTTATGCATTCAAAAAATCCCATTCCCCCGGTAGGCTGGTCATAGTTATATGCTTTCTTGGTGTTAATAAATGCGGCAACGCGGCCTATCAATTGCCCTTTATCATCAGTCAATATCCAGCGGATGCATTTACCGTGCTGAAAGAAGACTATTTTTGCTCGCGATCAAAAACAGCTTCTATGTATTATCAAGCGGACATATCCAATTTTTATCGTTCTTATATACCGTCCTGGCTGCATCTAAGAATGCCTTTGCTCCGGCTTTGCTGTTGACCTCAGTAATATTCACTTATGGGTTTTTTGTAGGATATACATAAAAAAGCATTCAGTGGGTGACCTGAATGCTTTTTTTTTAATAGTAATATGATAAATAACCAGGACTCAATTATTAATAATCATCGTCTTCATCATAACCTTCGAAAGATTCATACCTTCCAAGGTCATCAAGAGGCATATCGAAATCCTCGTCATCTTCATCATCTACAACTCTTTTTTTCGCAGGTAAATCGGTTGACTTTTCATCCGGTTTTTTTGCGGCCGTACTTTTTGAGGCGGTCGTTTTTTTAACTGGTTTTTTTGGCGTTTCCATTGCGAGGATTTGTTTATAAAATGTATTTCAAAATAAGTTTAAATCAATTTAAAAGCAAATTAATCTTTTTTAAAGGCTAACCAGCATTGTTATTTCAAAAATAATTAAAATCGTTTTCAATGGAAATACATTTAAAAATTATTCTGTTTGCTCACCTATTGACGTAGAGTTGTCTGTAAACTCTTTTATCTGAGGTAATTCACTTAGGTCGTTTATGCCGAAATAGTCCATAAATTGCTGGCTGGTGCTGTATAGAAGGGGCCGGCCGACGCTTTCTGACTTCCCAACGATCGTTATTAATTCCTTTTCGAGCAATTTTTGAATCGAATAATCACTGTTTACTCCGCGTATCTGTTCGATCTCTAATTTGGTGACAGATTGCTTGTAGGCTATAATGGCCAGGGTTTCCAATGCAGCGGGACTCAGTTTTTTCTTTGATCGTTGCAACTGCAGCAAGCTTATTACAGCATGGTAATCCTTTTTAGTGAGGAACTGGTAGCCGTTTGAAATATTTACCAGTTCGATGGCGAAATTTTCATTCTGATATTTTTTTCGGATATTTTCCAGACAAAGAACAACTTCTTCTTTACCAAAGTCCCGCTCGAAAGCTGATTGAAGACAATATATAATTTCCTCCTGACGAATACTTTGTTCAGAGGAAAAGATGAGAGCTTCTATGTATAATTCAGGATTTTCCATTTGCTGGTTAAAAGACTTTTATTCTGAGATCAAATATGCAAAAAAGATAGTGTAATGCTAATTGAAAAGAGTTGCCCATTGCCCGAGGTTGGGCTAACCATGGCATATCGGATAAGTGGAAAACGTGGGCCCGCAGGAAAAAAACGGGAAAAATAGCAACAATCAGGTGGAAAAATTTTCCACACTTAATTAATTTATATCCTAAAAGTTAAGTTTTTTGTACTTGAACTCATTGATTATGAAAGATGGCACAGGATTTGGCTAATAATAAATGACCCCGAAAAGGGCTGTTTTTCATAGGTAGATGTAAAGGTCGGAAGCTGCGAGAGTAACCGACCTTTCTTTTTTAATAATTAATGACTTGCTCTTCTATCTGTGAAGGGATCTCCCGCCACTCATATTTTTGAGTACGAAGTTGCGGTTCAAATCCCGCTTCCCTTATTGAATCCTGGATGCCTTTTGCAGTAAAACGATGTGGCGCTCCAGCTGCCGATACCACATTTTCTTCGATCATAATTGAGCCAAAATCATTGGCGCCGGCATGAAGGCATATTTGAGCTACCTGCTTACCGACAGTTAACCAGGAAGCTTGTATGTTTTTAATATTTGGCAGCATAATACGGCTCAAAGCGATCATTCGGATATATTCATCACCCGAAATATTATTCGTGATTCCGCGCACTTTACGAAGCAGCGTTCCGTCATCCTGGAACGGCCAAGGTATAAATGCGATGAATCCGTAAGCGCCATCGGGTTTTTCAGCCTGCACCTGACGAATCCAGGTCAGATGCTCGAAACGTTCTTCGATGGTTTCCACATGGCCAAACATCATTGTAGCCGATGTAGGCAGATTAAGTTTGTGGGCAGCGCGCATGACGTCCAGCCATTCTTGGCCGCCGCATTTGCCTTTCGAAATCAGCCTGCGCACGCGATCGTTAAGTATCTCGGCGCCGGCACCTGGCAATGAATCCAGTCCGGCAGCTTTTAATTCACGCAGCACATCGAAATGGCTCATGTTTTCCAGCTTGGAAACGTGAGCTATCTCCGGAGGGCCTAAAGAATGCAATTTTAATTTCGGGTACAGATCTTTGAGCTGTTTGAAAAGTTCAGCGTAGAATTTCAGACCCAGGTCGGGATGGTGTCCGCCTTGCAGCAGCAGCTGGTCACCGCCATAGCGGAATGTCTCTTCAATCTTTTGTTTATAAGTTTCAATATCAGTGATGTAGCTATCTTCATGGCCGGGCCTGCGAAAGAAATTACAAAATTTGCAGTTGGCAATACAAACGTTGGTCGTATTAACGTTCCGGTCGATCTGCCAGGTAACCTTTCCGTGCGGAACTTGTTTTTTACGCAGCTCGTTGGCTACATACATCAGTTCGGTTGTTGGGGCATGATGGTAAAGGTGAACTCCCTCCTCTATTGTCAGGAAATCAAAATTTAAGGCGCGTTGCAGCAGGTCAGCTGTATTCATGCTGCAAAGATAAGGAGTTGGGGTATTGGTTGTAGGCTGGAATTAAGTTTGGCCGGAATAATAATTCTTAAAAAAAAATCATTAGAACACGGATCAGCAGCGCTCCGTCATAATTTCCGGATTTATGCTACAACCTTTCCATTATCCAGCAGGAGGAACTTGTCCACGCAATTGGGTATCTCATGCTGGTAATGCGTAACATAAATGAGCGTTACCTTGCTTAGTTCACAAATGGCATCTACGATCATTTTGAAATGCTGTTGCTGGTGGCTGTCCATCCCCTGGCACGGTTCGTCAAATATCAGCATACATGGGCTTTTTATGAGTGCGCGGGCCAAAAGGCATAGGCGCTGGGCGCTGGCGGGGATGTTTTTAAGCAATATACGTGCATACTGATCGATCTCAAGCGTTTTCATCCAGCGTAAAGCTATGGCCGTTTTTTTAGGATCCGGTTGCCGAAAAAGGCCCATCGTGTCATAGAAGCCGGATTCGATCACCTGGAGGCAACTGTTGTCTGTCGGGAAATACTGGTATAGCTCGGGCGATACAAAACCTATATTGCTCTTGATATCCCAAATGCTTTCACCTGTGCCCCGTTTGCGGTCGAACAGCATAATATCATTAGCATAGGCTTGTGGATTATCGCCGTTGATCAAACTGAGCAGGGTTGATTTGCCGGCGCCGTTGGGCCCGAGCAGCGCCCAGTGATCACCCTGTCTGATTTGCCAGTTTATTCCACTGAGTACCGTTTTGTCACCATAGGTAATGTTTACCCCGGTCATGCGTACTATCCATTCAAAGCGCTGCATTGCAGTGGTATTAAGTAAAGCTGAAAGCGCGTCCCTGTCCAATTTTTCGTCATCCGCTTTACGGAAATCAGCCGGATCAAATTGATTTGCAGGTACCTTTTTGATAATCGATCCGCTCTGCAAAACCGCTACATTAGTGATTGCTGCGGGTATTTCGAAGGGGGAAGTAGCCATAATTATGGTTATGCCGGATGCAACAATATCGCTAATTATAAGATTAAATTCTGCGCGGGAGTCGACGTCCAGGCCGGCCAGGGGATTATCCAGTAACAGCAATACCGGGTTTTTCATCAGTGCTACTGCAATCAGCAGTCGTTTGGTCTCTCCGTTAGACAGTTTGATGAGTTGTTTATCTTTTAGTTCTTCAAGGCGGAAGCGTTCAATATTTCGTTCATAGGTCCAGTATGCATCGGAGTCCGAAAAAGGCTTGACCGTGTGCAGGTATTCCTCAACGGTTAATGCATCTTCAGAATCAGATGAGTTATAACGCTGCTGATAATAAAAATCGCTGGTGTTAGACAGGTTGCGGAAATGATGCCTGGATTCAACCATGGCAATCAATCGGTGGAAGGTAAATTGAGCGGTGTCAGGATGCAGCCTTTGAAGAATTTCTTCGTGGAAATAATACCTGATAATGCCAGCCGATAAATGAAACTTACCCGCAATAATTTGCAGCAGCGCGCTTTTACCAGCACCGCTTTCGCCTATCAGCGCCCAGTTTTCACCTTTGTTTACACGGAAATTTAAACCGGAGAATACTGCCGAATTACCTAATTTGAGTGCAGCATCATCGACCGATAATAACGGAGTAGTCATAGATATGGGTATATCGGCCGAATTTAGACATAGCTGCGTAAATAAAAAAGCTCCTGCATTGCGGGAGCTTTAAAAGTGTTCGAGATCGAAAGTGTTTACTTCTTTTTAGCAGTGTCCACCATCTTTTTGGCGGTGTCCGCCATCTTTTTAGCGGTATCAGCCATCTTTTTAGCAGTATCTGCCATTTTAGTAGCTGATGAATCAACTGCAGCTTTAGCTGAATCAGTAGTTGAAGATGCAGAGTTACCTTTACAAGCAACAGCAGAAACGGCAATAACCAAAGCTAAGAAGCCTAATTTGAATGATTTTTTCATTTTAGTTTTTTTAAATAAGTGATTAATAGTTTTGCTTTGAAGGTTAATACCTTAAATTAAAAAAGGTAACCCATAATTATTAAATAATTACAGATTACCCTTTAAAAAGTGTAAAACTAAAAATCTTTAAAAAAACTAAAGTGATGGTTTAGATCAATTCAGAATTATTTCTTTTTAGTAGTGTCTTTTTTAGTAGTGTCAGCAGCAGCTTTCTTTGCAGTGTCAACCATCTTTTTTGCAGTGTCAACAGCAGCTTTAGCTGTGTCAGCAGCTTTAGCAGCAGTGTCAGCAGTTGAAGCAGAAGTGTTACCTTTGCAAGCAGCAGCAGAAACAGCGATAACTAGAGCTAAGAAACCAAGTTTGAAAGAGTTTTTCATGTTTTAATTTTTAATTAAGTTTGATCTTAATACTGCATATTAAAAAAGGTAACCCGCCTCTTTTAGGTAAAAAGCAACAAATCCTTTATCTTGCTGATAATGTGATATTTAAAATAAAAACATTTTTGCATTTTTTTTGTTTAATGATTCTCGGCCGTGTCAGCGCCGGCCTTGGCAGTGGTATCAGCCACTGTCTTCAATGAATCAGCCGAAGGCTTTCCAGAATTTGTTTTTACAGGATCACAGGACATGGCGGTAATGGCGATGGCGAGTATTACGATTCCGATTTTGAATGAATTTTTCATAATGGTTATGGGTTAAAGTTTGGCATTGATACGCTAATTGTGCCGGAAGTAACCCGCCGAAAAAATATATAAAAATGCTGGGTTACCTTGCGGGAATAACCGGAATTAATGACCCGATCATGATCCGCTAAGCTGAAATAGGTGATGTTTTTGTCTGCGTTAAAAATAATTGTCGTAAAATTGAATGAGAAAATTTCAAATCGAGTAATCCGGTTGCTTAAATTTTTAACTTTAAATTATTTGAAAACAAATGGGTTACAATTTCGCATAAACAGTATTAAGTAGTGAATACAGACGTTAAGAGCTCCGCACCAACCGACAGCGAGATTGTTTTTGGTATCCTTAATAATTCAGAAAGTGCGATTAAACGATTATACGTATCGTACTTTCCGATGGTATTGCAACTGATCATTAATAATAATGGTACAGCGGATGATGCCAAGGACATTTACCAGGAGGCAATTATTGTTCTTTACAACAAAATAAAAAAAGGTGATTTTGAGCTGAACAGCAAGTTAAAAACCTTCATTTATTCGGTTTGTCGGAGGCTGTGGCTGAAAAGGCTGAGCCAGATGAACCGCTACGGGGGCGATATTCATGATTTTCAGGAGTTTTTACCTGTTGAGGACGAGGTGGAGCAGCATGCGGAGCGGGATCTGCAGTTTGCCAGAATGCAAAGTGCCCTTCAATTATTGGGAGAGCCTTGCAAGACTATAATTGAGGATTTTTATATCAACAACAGATCGATGCAGGAGATTTGTGAAAGTTTTGGTTATACCAATGCGGATAATGCCAAGACTCAGAAGTATAAATGCCTGCAAAGGCTGAAAAAATTATTTTTTCAGCAGAAGTAGAGGAGTAAAAGAAATGAGAGACGACCAACTATTGGAAATCATAGAACGCTATCTTAACGGTGAGATGAATGCCGAAGAGCGCACAGCGTTTGAACAGTTGCGTACCGGCAATGCCGAAGTTGACATGAAGGTCAATGAACACCAGCAATTTGTAGGCTTATTGAAACAATATGGTCAGCGGGTGGCTTTGGAAAACAGGCTGAATGCTATTCATGAAGAAATAGATATACATGCTATTGAAGAAGAGGTAACCCTCCGTCCGTCCTGGATCGTGCAGCTATGGCGCCATCACCATTCCAAAATATCTGTGGCGGCCTCAATAGCTATTTTTGCTATCCTGGGAACCTTGTTCTTTACAGGATATTTAAATAATAATAATTCTTACACCGAACTGGGACGTAAAGTAGATAACCTGAGCAACGCGAACAAGAGGATCATCAAATCGATCAATGATATGAAGTCTGCGCAGAAATCAATGCCTTCTGACAAGTATCGTGGTACCGGATTCGCCATTACATCCAATGGATTAATTGCCACCAGTTATCATGTGATCAGCGACAATGATTCAGTATATGTGCAAAATGCCGCAGGAAAATCTTTCAAAGCTTCAGTAATTTATAAAGAACCTCAGAACGATATTGCTATCCTGAAGATCACGGATACTTCATTCAAGGGTTTAGGTACAATCCCGTACACATTCAAACGGGCTGAAAGTGACCTGGCCGAAAGTGTATTTACTTTTGGTTACCCTCAGGATTCGGGAGTTTTTGGTGAGGGCAGGGTAACATCTTCAAACGGACTGGGTAACGACACCATCGATTACGAAATATCCATTCCCATCAATCCGGGAAACAGCGGCGGCCCTTTACTGGATAGCAAAGGCAATATTGTCGGCATAGTAAAAGCGAAAGACCCCCGTTTGGAAGGCGTTCATTTTGCCCTGAAATCGAATTATTTGCTGAACGCAATAAAAAATATTCCGGCCGACTCACTAAATCAGGTACCGGAATTAAATACAGATAACGAATTAGCTAACTTGTCGCGCCCGCAGCAGGTTAAAAAGCTGAAGCCATATGTATTTATGGTGAAAGTATACTAAGGTGCAGAGGTACTTTTTTCAATAAAAAATGCTCTTCCTAAGAGCATTTTTTATTGAAAAAACTTTTCGGTTTAATCACCTACCTATCCACTTCCCCCAGAACAAAATCAATCGACCCGATGATGGCAATCAGGTCGGCAATCATGATGTTTTTTGAAATAGCTGGTAGCACGGAGAGGTTGCAGAAACTCGGTCCCCGCGCCTTTACCCGGAAGGGAATCTCCGATTTACTATCATTGGCAATAAAATAAAAACCCAGTTCTCCCTTGGCGCACTCACCACGGATATAGAAATCCTGTACTTTCGGGATTATTTTCCTGGGCATTTTGGCACGCGGATCAAAATCGGGCGTGCGTTTCAATTCTTTTTGCAGTCGGTCGAGGCATTGTTCAACGATCCGGAGCGACTGGGCTATCTCATCCACGCGCACTTTATAGCGGTCCCAGCAATCACCCAGACGGCCCATTTCGCCTTTGCCTACGGGTACCTCAAAATCAAGTTCAGGGTAAACCGAATAGGCGTCAATGCGCCGCAAGTCCCATTTTAATCCGGAGCCGCGCAGCATAGGCCCTGAGCATCCGTAATTAATAGCTACATCCAGGGGTAATACGCCTACATTGGCAGTGCGCTTGATGAAAATCTGATTGTCGGTCAGAAGCTGATTAAGCTCGGCCATTTTCGGAATAAAATAGTTGACAAACTCACGGCATCGCTCCTCAAAGCCTACAGGCAAGTCATAAAAAAATCCGCCTACCCAGATATAATTATATAGCATGCGCGAGCCTGAGGCCCATTCCAGCATACCCATAATATGTTCCCGATCCCTGAAACACCACAAAAAAGGAGTGAAAGCGCCAATATCTATTCCATAAGTACCTATGGCAATCAGGTGCGAAGCAATTCGGTTGAGTTCGCAAACCAGCACCCTGATATATTCAATTCGTTTTGGGATATCCTTATCGATGCCCATCATCCGTTCAACTCCCATTGTCCAGATATGACTGTTGTTCATCGAGGCCAGATAGTCCAGGCTATCGGTAAACGGTATGGTTTGCTGATAGGTTAGCGACTCGCCATGTTTTTCAAAGCAACGGTGCAGGTAACCGATATGAGGAATCACTTCCTTTACGATCTCACCGTCTGTGATCAGCTCAAGCCGCAAAACGCCATGCGTTGAGGGGTGCTGCGGTCCCATATTAAGAACCATGTCCTGAGTTGATGCCTCAGCGATCTTTTTATTATAGCGTTCTAATGCTTCTTCGTATTTTGAATTTGTGATGTTCAATTTTCGAATTTTTTAATTTTTGCGCCTAATTAGCTCCTTTGTAAATGCTGTTTTGATCCATTCGTCATTCGTAAATTTCGAAATTGTCCCTTCGAAATCCGAGATCCGATCAATCAATTTTTATCCCTTTGTAATATTCTGCTGTTTTATAGTCTTTTCTTAAAGGAAAGCCATCCCAATCATCAGGCAGCAAAATTCTTCGCAGGTCAGGATGGCCCTCAAAAAATATCCCCATCATATCAAACGCTTCACGTTCGTGCCAGTCGGCACTGCGATAAACAGATGATACTGTCGGAAACGATGGTAAATCTTCCAGATTACGGCTATTTTCCTTACTTATCTTTAAAGTCAGTTGCCCTTGATAGGGGATTGATGCCAGGTGATATACCACGCCGAAGTGACCGGCCTGGACACCATAGTCCACTCCGCTAAGGCATGAAAGGAAATCAAAATAGGTCTTCGGGTTATCTCTGAGTTCAAGGCAGACATCTGCGATGCGATCGGGGGCTATCAGCAAGGCGGGTTGTAAGCCGGTCGTTTCTTCCCCAAGTACCACACCCTCGCCAAATTTTTCTACAAGTAATGATTTGATCTCAGCAATATTCATGGTGCAAGGCGTACTTTCTTCCAGTTTTTATTATCTATTTTTTTATACAGGATACGGTCGTGAAGGCGGCTCGGACGCCCTTGCCAAAATTCTATCAAACGTGGTTTTAAAATATATCCACCCCAGAAAGAAGGTTTGGGGACGTCTTTATCCACAAATTCGGCTTCGGCCTGCTGCACGTTTTTTTCGAGCACCGCGCGGTCCTGGATTTCCTGGCTTTGTGGCGATGCAACGGCACCCAGCTGGCTGGCACGTGGCCTGGAATGGAAATATTTTATGGAATCCTCTTTGCTTGCTTTTACAATGGTTCCTTCAATACGGACCTGCCTTTCAAGTGTACCCCAGAAAAACAGAAGGGCGCCCAAGGGGTTTTTGCCAATTTCCTTTCCTTTGCGGCTCAAGTAATTGGTATAAAAAACAAAACCTTCGTTATCGAAACCTTTCATTAAAACGATTCTTGCCGATGGCCGGCCATCATAGCTGGCTGTGGCCAGGGTCATCGCCGTCGGTTCCAGAACATCGGCCTTGATAGCCTCGTTAAACCATTTGGCGAATTGCTGTATCGGGTCCGGATCGGCATCAATTTCGGATAATGATGCTGCCAGGTATTCATTACGTATGTTTTGTATGTCTTCCTGCTTCATTAATTGCAAACTTACAAATTAATTACGCCGTATATTAGGTAGCTATTTTATAAATTAATAAATGAACCTATTTTTACTTTTTATGTTATTCAATTTATATTAAGGAACATATGCTGAGCAATTTAACTCCTGATTCCGGCCGACTGCTTATCTCTGAGCCTTTTATGATGGATCCCAATTTCAGACGATCCGTAATTTTGCTGACCGAATATAGTGCCGCCGGTTCCATGGGTTTTGTTATGAACCACCAGAGTGAATACCTGCTTGGCGATCTGTTGCCTGACCTTCCTTACTCGGAATTGCCCGTCTATCTTGGGGGACCGGTAGGAGAGGATACTTTGCATTTTATTCATCACTGTCCGGAAAAGATCGAAGATGGCATAGAGATAGCCAAAGGCGTTTTTTGGGGTGGTAACTTTGAAACCGTAAAAGATTTGATAACCAACTACCAGATTACGGAAGATGAGATCAGGTTTTTTGCGGGTTATTCAGGATGGACTCCGAGACAGCTCGATGACGAGATAGCCGAAGACACCTGGATCGTAACAGATAAATATACGCCGGAGATTTTATTTGCTGCCAATGACCAAAACATCTGGCGTCAGGTCGTGATCGGCCTCGGACAGCGCTACGCGCATATTGCCAATTTTCCTGAAAATCCGGAGATGAATTAAATGTTAACCGCCAATTTCTGATCGGTGTTCCATTTCAGCCGCTGATTCTTCTACTTTTTGCTTAAGTCTTTCTTTGTATGCGATCAGTTCCTTAACTATGGATTCGTCACCGGCAGATACGATCTGAGCGGCAAGGATGCCTGCATTTTTTGCAGCATTAAGGGCTACTGTAGCAACAGGGATACCGTTTGGCATTTGCAGGATGGATAGAATAGAATCCCAGCCATCAATTGAATTGCTCGATTTTACCGGAACACCAATGACAGGCAAATGTGTTAACGAAGCTACCATGCCCGGTAAATGTGCCGCACCGCCAGCGCCGGCAATTATAACTTTTAAGCCACGGTCGGCGGCTGCTTTGGCGTAGCTGAACATGCGTTCGGGTGTGCGATGGGCCGAAACGACGGTGATCTCGTAAGCAACACCTAATTCTTTTAAAACATCGGCAGCATCCTGCATCACATTCAGGTCAGACTTGCTGCCCATGATGATGCCTACTTTGGGTGAGTTCATGGTACTTTTGTTTTTTCGATGGACCATCCAACCACGGTCCTCGTATTGTTTATTCTATGCCGTAAGTCTTTGGACTTTGGACCGAAGACTCAAGATTAACTGATAACCTTCAATGTTTGCTGCACAAACCGTGCCTTTTCAATTGCTTTGTCCCTGTCGGTATCTACGATAGTTACGTGTCCCATTTTGCGGAAAGGTTTGGTGAGCGCTTTTCCATATAAATGTACATATACGCCCGAACAATCCAGTACTTTTTCAATTCCCTTGTATACTGCCGGACCTTCATAACCGGCTTCACCCAGCACATTGATCATGATCGCATTGTTGATGCAGGCTGTGTCACCTAACGGCTGATTAAATATGGCCCGCAAATGCTGCTCAAACTGGGAAACTACGTTGCCTTCAATCGTCTGGTGTCCGCTGTTATGCGGACGTGGTGCCAGTTCGTTTACCAGAATTTTGCCATTTTTGTCCAGGAACATCTCTACAGCCAGCAGGCCAACAATATTGAGGCACCCAGCTACTTTTTTGGCAATGCGTTCAGCTTCTTCCTGCAATTCGGAGGGCAGGGTGGAAGGAGCGATCAAAAACTCCACCAGGTTGGCCTGTGGATTGAACTCCATTTCGACCATCGGAAAGGATTTGATCTCACCATCCTCGTTGCGCGCAACGATAACGGCAATTTCCTTTTCAAAATCTACCCAGCGCTCAATCAGACTCGGCTCAGTAAACGCCTTGTCAAGGAACGATTCATCGGCGACCTTATAGACTCCCTTGCCGTCATAACCGTCCCGGCGTAGTTTCTGGATATAGGGGAATGGTATCGTGCTGTTTTTTAACTGTGCGGCGGAAGATATGATCTGGAACTCAGCAGTCGGAATGCCATTTTCCTTAAAAAACTGTTTCTGCAGCCCTTTGTCCTGTATCAATCGGATAATACGCGGCTGCGGATATACCATCACGCCTTCTCTTTCGAGCTGTTCCAGGGCATCCACATTTACCTTTTCTATTTCTATAGTCAGCAGATCGACCTTTTTACCAAATTTGTAAACGGTCTCATAGTCGCTTAGTGAGCCTACGATAAATTCATCGCATAATTTGCGGCAGGGCGCTTCCCGATCCGGGTCGAGCACTTTAACCGTTACGTTGTAATTGATGGCCTGTTGTATTAGCATGCGGCCTAGTTGTCCGCCACCTAAAATTCCGAGTTTGAGATCTCCGTAAAACGCTTTCATTTAATAGTGCAAGTTTAGCCTAAATTTTTTATAAAGCATATATCATTTTAGCGGGCTACAGAAAATTGAACTCCAAATCAGCTATATTTGCGCCATATTTACCAGAAGGTTCTTTACATGAAGACAAAAATTGCTGTAGCTAATGGGGATGGTATTGGTCCCGAAATAATGAAAGCCGTTTTGCGGATATTTGAGGCGAACAATGCACCCCTCGAGTATGAGTATGTTGAAATGGGCAAATCTCTTTTCGATTCGGGCCACTCCACCGGGATGACTCCAGCCGCTAAAGAAACCATCGAACGATTGGGTATTCTGTTTAAAGGCCCTATGGAAACTCCCAAAGGCAAAGGCGTTAAAAGTATTAATGTAACAGCACGTAAAGTCTGGAATACCTATGCCAATCAGCGCGATTTCAGAACACTCAATGGTGTAGAAACGGTTTTTTCAAAAGCAGGTATCCCGATCAATTTAACCATAATTCGCGAAAATATTGAAGATACCTATGGTGGTATTGAGCACCTGCTTACCTATGACGTCGCTGTAGGCAGACGCATTATAACCCGGCCGGGTTCTGAACAGGTAATCCGCTATGCTTTTGAAATGGCACGTCGCAAGGGCTATACGAAACTGGCCTGTGGACATAAAGCCAATATTATGAAGCTGACTGATGGTCTTTTTCTGGAGACTTTTCAGGAGGTGGCCAAAGACTATCCGGATATTGAAACTTCCGATATTATTGTTGATGACTTGTGTATGAAGCTGGTTACCCATCCTGAAAAATTCCAGGCCATCGTACTGACCAATTTGCAGGGTGATATTGTATCCGACCTTTGTGCCGGTTTGGTGGGTGGTTTAGGTTTTGCTCCCTCAGCTAATATCGGGGATAATATTTCCATTTTTGAAGCCGTTCACGGTACCGCTCCTGACATTGCGGGAAAAGGTATTGCCAATCCGACAGCACTGCTGCTCTCCGGAATTTTGATGCTTCGCTACCTTGGCTTTACTGAAAATGCTGCCACGATAGAAAATGCGTTGCTTTACACGCTGGAGCAGGGTACCCATACAGGCGACTTTGGTACAAAATCAATCCCTGCCTCTAGTACCGATCAGTTTGCCGAAGCCATAATTGCCAATCTGGGTAAAGTTTTAGCCAGCGGTGGCGTGGTTGGAAAAGCCAATATTGCAGTTCGTGCTGACCATAAAAAACTCACAAAAAATAAACTGACCGTAACCCATGGCATCAAAGAGGAGATGGTAGGGGTGGACGTATTTGTTGAAGCAAACGATCTGCAGCCCGCAGAGTTAGCCGAACTGGCTAAAAAAAGGCTTACCGATAACTTTGACCTGGTGATGATCTCCAACCGTGGTACGCAGGTTTGGCCAACAGGATCTATCTATACCGAACTGGTGAACGAATACCGCGTGCGTTTTGAAAAGAAACCAGGGGTAACCGTGAGCCAGAAAGAGCTTTTACATATTGCTGCTGATTTTTCAGAAGACGCTAAAGTATGTTCCGTTGAGTTCCTGATGAAATTTGGGGATAAAATAGGTTATACGCTGGCCCAGGGTCAATAGCAGCGAACCGGATCTTTCGTTTCCGGTCGTTGATTTACAGAATACTGCATTACTGCCTATTTTATAGTGCTGTTTTTTCTGTAAAAATGATCAGCGATCAGCGCGATGGGCATGCCTACACAAATAACTAAGGCCGCCACTCCTTTTATCAGTCCGGCCGCATTGATATGTGTGTGACTTTTTGGGATGTTGGTAAATGGCAGCACGATAAAATTCATGACCAGCCAGATCAGTATTCCGTAGGTTAGGCCCGCCAGGTATTTGTTTTTAAATATTCTGGTCATCACCGGGTAGGCCAAAAATAGACTCACGCTAAAACCCGCTGCTATAATGTAGTGGAATATCAATCCCATTAAAACCATTCCTGTGCCTCCGCTCAGTGCCGGCCTGCCGAACCAACCGCTGGCAATGAATTTGAATATGATAGCAGGAGGGATCTTATAGCTAATCAGAATAGCGGCTATTGCATCCAGTGTGCCTGTTAATAGGCAGGTCAGCAGGATAGTCATGGATTTACTTTTTTCTCTGGGGGAGGTCATCACTGTTTGAATTTTTCTATGAAATTATGGAAAAACTCCCAGAAATAAGGCGCCGTAAATTGTAAATACTTTGTTATGTGAAAATTATCTGCCTGAAAGTCAGTGTATTTCGATAGTATTGTTTTTTAATAGAACTATGTATTGCATAATACTATATAAAACATATAAATTTGAGAAAACTTACTGAAGAAAAATGAAATCAATTATTATTGTTCTTTTACTGCTGGCAGCCGGCAGTACCATGAGCTTCGCGCAATGCGATAAGAAAGTAAACCTAAGTTCATCAAAGACCCAGCACCTGGATGGCGAGGGCACGCTCCAGGAAACTGTAGACGAACAAACATCGATTGAAATAAACCGGGCCGAAATCACTATCGTCACCGACAATGGCAATCAAAAAATGACAGGTACCTGCAAATTTGACGTTTGTGACTGGAAAGTGCCTTTTAAAGATGGCAAAACAGTCTTTAATACAACGCTGAACAGCGACAACGGCGAATCTAAAAACTTTACGATAACTATTGTTGGGAAAGAGGGTAAAATCACACTGCTGGCAGAAAGCAAAGATATGCCCGACAGAAAGATCAGATTGGATATCGAAAAATTCGAGGAGAAAAATTGAGCGTTTATTTGAATTCCGGTTGCTGCATGGCATTTTCAGATTTATCTGCAAATGCCTTTTTTGTGTGTATAGTTCACACTGTAACATATAATTTACATAAAAAAGATTGATAATTTGAGCTAAATCTTTTCTATTTTTCCGAAACCATTTGAATTTGACAAAGTTTATATGTAGGAATGAATTAATTCTCCCTTTGAAAAGTTTAAGCATTGCACATTTATAAATTAATGAAAAAGTAGAAAAATGAAAAAACCAATTTTAATTGCTACAGCGCTATTAGTTATTAGCTTGTCGGCAAACACTTTATTTGCACAAACTGCGCCGGCGGCGCCTGCAGCGGCGGCAGCTCCTGCAGGAGGCGGTGATGCTGTTGCCTCACTTACGTCGTCTGATAACTATACAGCTTTTTCCATAGCTGTGCGTGCAGCAGGTTTGGCTGAAACACTCGAAGGCGCCGGACCCTATACCATTTTTGCTCCAACAAATGAGGCATTTGGTAAAATACCTTCGGCTCAGCTGGATGCCCTGATGAAAGATCCTGCCAAGCTGGCCACTATTTTAAAAGGCCACATCATAAGCGGAAAAATGATGAAAGCAGATGTTATCAAGGCATTAACCACAGGAAAGGGCAAAGCAACCCTGAAAACATTGGACGGACAGGACCTTACCCTATCTGTTGCAAACGGAAAACTTCAGTTAGCCGATGCGCAGGGAAATACTGCACTGGTAACTGCATTTGACCTTGCTGCAAGCAATGGCGTTGTTCACGGTCTTAATGCCGTACTGGTTGGCAAATAAAAAAATATTGTCATCAATTAAAGGCCCGGCTGGATTTCCGGGCTTTTTATTTTTATAATTTTCCTGTCCGAATTTAGATTTGCCGCAATTTTTCCCTTCATTTTTTCCTTTTTTTTTGCCCTCCGGCATTCGGAAAATAATTTTTAGTTTAAAAAACATAACCGATTTTTCAACGTTAACTGAATAAAGTACAGCGCTGACAGCAAGATTCTTGTGAATAATGGGTAACTGCCTGAACCTAAATACGCCAACCCTGCCCTGATTTTTCCTAATTAAAAAAAGAGTTGACGAAACACTTGATTTTTAGCGAATGTTTTTTTTATTTTTAATGTGCTTATGGCCTCCCATTTAAATATTGTCGATATTCCTTCATCGATCTCAAAACGGATCAAAAGGAGAGTCGTGTTTTCCGATTCAGGGATCAATATTGAAAGGCCCATAAGTCTTGATCCTGACGTGTTTATTTCCAGCGAGAGCATTTCATCGTTCAGATTCGGCATAGAATCCATGCATTTTTTCGGTCTCACATTTTGCCGGCAGTACTTTATTGAAATTAAAGATGATCACAATAAAATATTCCGCATAAGGCTGAATAGTTATTATGGGATCAACCGCGAACAGTTCTTTAAGTTATGGGCCGATCTGCTCGATCATTTCTGGAACATGTACATGATCAACCAATTGAATTTTTATAAGGAGTTGTATGATATTCAGCAGACCTTCGAATTGTCCGGAGTTACATTTTACGCTGATGGCATTGGCTGGGAAGAGGATGTAAAATTAAAATGGAACGAAATTGCCATTCGTAGTTACCAGACTCATTTTGTGATCCACCAGGTCGATGACCTTAGCAAAAGCAAATGCTGTGTATTTTCCATCCACTGGAACGCAGTGGTACTCCAATCACTGCTGAAGGAAATTATTAAGCAGCCAACGAAAGTTCGCAAGTCCTCATGGCTTTAGTGCCCATCCTTATTTCATGTATTCTTTCAGGTATGCAAATACCTTTTTGCGGATATTGGCAGCATCGAACATTACGCCGTAATGCGGCGCATTTGGCACAATGATCAGTTCGTTTTTCACCCCTGCACTATTCAATTTCAAACTCAGCTGGCTGGATTGTTCGGGATTAACTGACTCATCTTTCTCGCCCTGTACAATTAGAAATGGCGGGTCGTTTTTGTCAACATAGGTAGCCGGACTCGCGTTCTTTGCTAAATCAGGCCGGTCCCTAGTCGTGGCTCCCAGCAATAGTGTAACCGGGTTTTGCGGGTCTTTACTGTCATTGCCCTTAATGGTCAGCAGATCTGAAGGGCCGTAAAAATCCAGAACCAGTCGGATCTTAAAATGTGGTTCCTGACCTTCGGGATAGAACGCTGTCACTTTATTGTTATTTGATAAGCCCAATAATGAGGCCAGGTGGCCCCCTGCCGAAAAACCGATCAGGGCAAATCGGTTTTTGTCCAATTTGTATTTGTCCGCATGTTGATAAAGGAACTCCACGGCCTGGTTACAATCCTGTATCTGTGCCGGGAATGTTGCCATGGTGCTCCATCGGTAATCGATAGATGCGACGGCGTAACCGCTGTCAATGAACCCTTTAACGGTGTTTTCCATATACCCTATATCGGCATATTTATCATTCGTCATCCATGCGCCGCCATGTACCCAGATCACTACCGGATAGCTGCGTTTACCCGTTGGCGGCAGGTAAATATCAAGCAGGTGTTTTCTTAAAGTATCCTTGGCGTAGGGGATATTCCCATATTCCACTGTTCCGTTTGGGAAAATATCTTTTATTGGGTTGATTGTCTGGGCTGAAATGCCCATGGAGGATGCAAAAAAGAAGATTGAGATAAAAACTCTTTTCATGGAGGTTTAGTATTATTGGTTTAAATCTTCGGTTGCCGCAAATTTCCCTGGTGCAGGATAGTTCAGCACTAGATCGATTGAGCACCCTTTGCCTTTACCGACCTTCGGACACCAAACAAACTTTCCCCTTCAATCTTCTTCTGCAATTCCAATATAGCGCCGATCAATGCTTCCGGGCGCGGAGGGCAGCCCTGTACATATACATCAACCGGTATTACCCGGTCCACACCTTTTACCACGTGGTAGCCATGCTGCCAGTAAGGGCCGCCGCAATTGGAGCAGGAACCCATCGAGATCACATATTTAGGCTCGGGCATTTGCTCGTACAGGCGTTTTATGCGCTCGGCCATTTTAAAGGTAACTGTACCGGCTATGATGATCACATCGGCCTGGCGGGCAGATGGGCGCGGGAAAACGCCGAAACGGTCCAGGTCATAAGTAGAGGCAAAAGCGCCCATCATTTCAATGGCACAGCAGGCAATGCCAAAGCTCAATGGCCACAAAGATGATAAGCGCGCCCAGTTGAGCAGGTCGTTCATTTTTGTGATCACCACCCCGCCGCTTTCGTTCATGCTCTCAGGATTCATTTTCAGGCTTTTTAAATGTTGGTTTAAACATAGGCTTTCTGATAGGAGGGGCGGCAGTAGTGGCAGCTGTAGTAGCGTGGCAGCGGCAGTTCGGCAGTACTTTCCAGGTGTGAATTCCTTTACTGATAAGCGCTTTGCTCCTGTTCAGTTTTTCATACAATGATGCTGGGATACGTACTGTCGACGTTCGGTACGATCGGCTTTGGTTTTATCCAGTCGAGATCGCCTTTTACCCATACATATAGCCAGGCCGAGTGATCAGATATCGCCTAAAAATATAAACATTTCAGTCAGCGACAGCCATCCCCAGCGCTTGTCAACACTATTCATTTCATGATTGCCAAATACCGTTGCCCAGGGGAAAACAAATACCATTTCCACATCAAACAACAAAAAAACCAGTGCTATTACATAAAAACGGCGAGTTGAAGGGCAGCCAGGCACTGCCTGTTGGTTCTTCGCCGCATTCGTAAGAGGTCAGCTTTTCGGGATTGGGTTTATTGTGGCGCCAGTATCCGGGTTATAAAAAAAGCAAAGCACGACCATTATTATTCCGGTAATTAAAAAGATAAGTATCTTTCCAAATTCTGATATTTGCGAAACCCCGTCCATGACAGCAAATTTAACAAAACAAACAGATTTTGACGCTATAATAATTGGCGGCAGGCGCCTGCGGACTGATGTGCGCCGTGCAGGCCGGATTTTTGGGTAAAGCGTACGCTGGTACTGGAGAAAAACGACAGGTCGGGAGCAAAGATACTCATCAGCGGCGGAGGACGCTGTAATTATACCAACCTGTATGCCTCGCCGCAGCAATTTATTTCGCAAAACGAACATTTCTGTAAATCGGCGTTTTCACAATGGACGGTGGAGGATACCGATCAGTTTTTTTGAGACTTATGGGATAGTCGGGAAAGGAAAAAACACTTGGGCAGCTTTTCCCGGTGAGCGATAAGGCCAAGGATGTGGTGAATGTTTTTACCAATCTTTGCGCTGACCTGGGGCAGGAGATATGGTGCGATGCCGATGTTAAGAGTATTGAAACAGCTGGAGATGGTTTTACTGTTTCACTCGAAAGGAAATGGAACGACGAAAACTATTCGCAGCGAAAGTGGTAATGGCAGCCGGCGGTTTGCCCATTCCAAAAATTGGGCGCCACCGATTTTGGATTGCGCACGGCACGGAAATTCGGTCTGAAAATTATTGAAACTGCGCCCGGCATTGGTGCCGCTGACGATCACCGGGAAAGATCAGCACTGGTATGAGCAGCTATCGGGCAACAGCATTTTTTGCCGGGTATGGAACGACAGGATCAGCTTTGAAGAAAATATATTGTTTACCCACTGGGGTCTAAGCGGTCCGGCAATATTGCAGATATCATCCTACTGGCGGCCCGGAGAATGTATCTATATCGATTTGCTGCCGAATCAAAATATTACCGAACTGATTACAGCAGGAAAGGGAAGTCAACGGCAAAAAGATGCTGCTGGCTTATCTTTCCGGGTTTATTCACCCGCAAATTTGCCGAAGCTATAAGCGATCAGTCTTCCTGCAGATAAAAACCTGGCCTCGCTTAAGTAATGCCGATCTGGAAAATATCGAGCACTGATACATGAATTTAAAGTAAAACCTGCGGGGGACAAGGGCTATGATAAAGCCGAAGTAATGCGCGGCGGGGTATCTACCGATGAGTTGTCATCCAAAACACTGGAAGCAAAAAAAGTGCCCGGTCTATTTTTTGGCGGTGAATGTGTGGATGTTACCGGATGGCTGGGCGGGTATAATTTTCAATGGGCCTGGGCCAGCGGGTTTGTGATTGCGCAAAACCTTTAGGCAGGGAAAAAGAAAATCTGAGCTATCCTGTTTTGGTTATTTATAAAACTGAGCGTAAACCCATCCATCGGTTTTACGTGGATGGGATGTAAGCGATTAACCCTGATAGCGAATATATTCACGAATAGTATCAGGTGATGCTTCACCAATTGAACGAACGAAATACCCATCAGACCAAGGGAGACGATTGTACCAATATTGCTTACAAAGTGTAGATGGGGGAAATAATTAAATTTGACGATTAGTTTCTTGTTTTAGCTACGCACCATTGGAGAAATAAAACGGCTTACGATTTTTACGCCTTTGACGCGGGTGGATTGTTCACTGTTGGTGTGACGCTTTCACTTCCTTGAAGTACGCGATCAGCTTATCAATATTGCCCAGATTAAATTGTCCGGCCTGGATTTTTTCAACCACATCCGGCTCGTCACCCATCACATCGCTCATGATGTCTTTGAAATTAATGGGCGTTAGCTGCTCCATTGCGGCTGTATTTGGGCCATAATAATAGGTGGTAGAGATTTTTCCATAACCGCCACCGCCGCCGCCCAGGTTGACGGCAAGACCGCCACCCATTCCGCTGGAGCCGCCTGTACCTACGCCGCCGCCGAATTCGGGCGATACACCGATGCCTTTTTTACCCGACCCGCCTGTTCCTACAATAGCCACGTATAATTTGGTCTCCTCGTCCAGGGCCACCTTGACAAAGTCTAGCTCTTTCTTGGTCCAGAACGTATTATGTGGGGCATGGGCCACGATAAAACTGTCCTTTCCTACCGTAAATGATTTCAGGTCGCTCGCGCTGAGCTTATAAGGATTGGATTTACTGTCATCCTTAAACTCAATAAAGCCTTCATCTTTTATGGGGCCCTTGCTGGAGGGATTTTCCCTGATCAGTCCGCTTTCTTTGTTGCCTTTAATATCAGTAAAGGAGCCGGGTTGCCATTTTTGTGCAAAGACAGCTGTGCAAATCAACAAATAGAAAATCAATATAAAGATGGCCTTGTACATAATCTTTTTTAACAACTTTGGTTTGATTTTATTATTGTCGTGTGGTTTAATGGTACATATATCCAGCAGGATTTTTGCTCTTGTATTCCGTAATTATCTCATCCAGTTGTTTGAATTTAAACTCCTCGTTTTGAATCCTTTTTACAAGATCAGGTACATCTGCGAATGCTTTGCTAAGCACTTCTATATAATTGCTTTTTGTTAACTTATAAGTAGTATTGCCATCCTGATACATAGTAAATTTATAGGAGTTTGAATACTTAGTATAGTTGGAGTTTGTCCATCCTATTGTAGTGCCATTAGCGTTCATATTGGCAGGTCTGATGACCATATTCATTCCCCCTCCGCCACTGCTGTAGGTAATATACTTGTAGTAAAGTCGGGCAGTGGGTGTGGCCAATATAAAGTGAGCGAAGTATCTTTTGTTTTCTTTATTATCTTCTGTTAACACGGTAAGGCTGTCAATCCCGACCCGCATAGATGTTCCTACGGCACTTAAATCCTTTATTTTTATTTTCTCCGCATCCGCTTCACTGTTTCGTTTGAAACGTATGTAATCCCAGTTTGGCTCAAAAATTACCAAACCAGTAATTTTTTGTTTAGAGAGATCATAAAAATAACCTTCACGGTAATCTTTAGACGATTGCGCATTTGATTTATAGCAAATCAATAAAACAATTGCAATAATTAAAATTCTACGCATAAGATTTAGATATTTGAAAACAAAAATATAAAACAAATTCATGATTGTTGATTTAAGAAGCGATACTGTTACAAAGCCCACCCCCGGCATGCTGGAAGCCATGTGGAGTGCCAAAGTTGGTGACGACGTATTTGGAGAGGACGAAACGGTGAATGCGCTTGAAGAAAAAGCTGCCGCCATGTTCGGTATGCAGGCCGGGATATTCTGCCCCTCGGGTACAATGACCAACCAGATCGCCATCAAATGTTTTACCCATCCTCTTGACGAGTTAATTGCCGATCAAACCGCGCATGTGTACCGTTATGAGGGCGGCGGCATCGCGTTTAACTCCGCCGTATCAACCCGGCTTTTAAATGGCGACAGGGGCCGTATTACAGCCGACATGATTGCGCCTGAGATCAATTCCGAAAATATCCATTATCCGCGTCACCAGCCTGGTTGTGCTGGAGAATACGGTAAACAAGGGTGGGGGAAGCTGCTATACCTTAGAGAATATAAAGCCTATTGCCGGGCTTTGTTATGAAAAGAAACTAAAGCTGCACCTGGATGGTGCCCGCATATTTAATGCACTCGCCAGTACCGGTGACAAGGCAGTTGATTATGGGAAATACTTTGACGGTATTTCGGTCTGCCTTTCAAAAGGCCTTGGGGCCCCGGTAGGCTCGGTATTGCTGGCTGATAAACAAACCATCAAATATGCCCGCCGTATCCGTAAGGTATTTGGAGGTGGCATGCGTCAGGCTGGATTTTTGGCTGCTGCCGGTATTTATGCACTTGATCACCATGTGGAAAGGCTAAAGATCGATCATGCCCATGCGCAGATCCTGGCAGATCAGTTAAATAAATGCAGCTGGGTAAATGGAGTAATGCCAGCTGATACCAATATTGTTTTGTTTGATACCGCAGCGCCTGCTGAACAGGTACTAAAGAAACTATCGGATAAAGGCATTAAAGCCAACAGTACCGATACGCACCGGATCCGTTTTGTAACACACCTGGATGTGGACGGCGAGCAGGTCGAGTATGTGGTTAAAGTTTTAAGTCAGTTGTCTTAATCAATTAATCTTAAGCCGGAGTTCAGATATGGAAATCCGGCTTAAGACTTTGTTATCGGCTTACTATTTAATTTCGCGGTCCGCCGATTGCCTTTCCACCATCCAACCCGGATATTCGCGCGGTAAAGCGCTGACTTCATCGATCTTTTTCAGATCATTTCTGATAGGATGAGCCCGGTAGATTTGATATTATCATTCAACTGATCCGGATTTTTCGCACCGATTATGGTACTGGTCACTCCTTTTTGCAGCCGGACCCAGGCCAACGCTATTTGCGCCGCCGAAACATTATATTGTTTACCTATTTCGGTAATCACATCAATAATATCATAAGCCTTTTCCTTATTTATCGGCGGGAAGTCGAAAGCTGTCCCGGCGGGAGTCGCCCGCTTTCTCATTATTGCGCGTGTATTTTCCGGATAAAAATCCCCCGGCCAGGGGACTCCATGGCATTACGCCCAAGTTTTGGTCGGCAGCCAGGGGGATAATCTCTCTTTCAATATCACGACCGGCCAGTGAATAATAATATTGCATCCCGACAAATTTATTCCAACCATGCCTTTCAGCAATGCCCAGACCCTTCATTACCATCCATGCGGGCCAGTTGCATACGGCGATGTAGCGCACTTTTCCGGTTAATACGATGTCATTGAGCGCGCGCATGGTTTCTTCAACAGGCGTTTTGGGATCAACGCCATGAACGTATAGGATGTCGATATGGTCCATTTGCAGGCGCCCAAGGCTTTCTTCAACTGATTGGAATATGTGATAACGCGAAAGTCCCACATAATTTTTTCCTTCGCCCATACGTCCGCGTACCTTGGTAGCAATGACCAGTTCACTGCGGTTTATTCCCAGATCTATGATCGACTGGCCCAACAGGCTTTCTGATTCGCCGTATGAGTAAACATTGGCCGTGTCGATAAAATTGATGCCCGAGTCCACTACCGTTTTCATTAGTTCATTCGCCTGCTGCTGTTGAACTTTACCGATGGCTTCCCAATAACCCTTTCCGCCAAAGGTCATGGTGCCAAAACAGATTTCGGATACCACCAAACCGGTGTTCCCTAAAAAATTGTATTTCATAAGTGTAATTTTTGTGGTGTAAAATTGACCGTTTTGGGATAGAAATCGGTCAACAGGGGGTAAAAGTTCGCTGTCCTGTTACACACCTATTTATAGGCAATGACAGCGCTTGAAGGCCCGGCCAGGGGGATTATTTCCGTTGACTGGAACCCAGCGACCTTTGCCCAATTATTAAAGTCGGTAAATGTGAAATTGAACCCGGTGCCCGTTTCGATCAGCATATTCAGACTCATCATGATTCCGAAAACGTTGTGTACCCTTTCCTCGTCGATGATGCCTTCAATAACTGCTAATGCACCACCCGGCGATAATGCCTCATACGCTTTTTTCATCAGCAAAATCTTGTTTTCTTCGTCCCAGTCGTGCAGGATATTTCCCATCACTACAACATCCGCCTTGGGTATTGGCGTAGCAAAAAAATCGCCGCTCGCAGTTTTCACACGATCTGACATATGAAATTGCTGTATGGTTGCTTGTGCCACCGGTTCAACCTGGGGCAAATCAAAACTGGTACAGATCATATGAGACTGATATTTGGCGACCATTAAAGACAATAATCCAGCCGACCCGCCTACATCCGTTAAAGTTTTATATTTTGAAAAATCAAATTTTTGCGCAAACGCTATAAAGTTACCCATCTGGATCCCACTCATAGCATTTACGAACTCTTTTAGTTTTTTTGGGTCGTTATATATGATACCAAAAAAGTCAATCGACCTCTTTGTTTCGTTTTGAGGCATGCCCGTTAGCAAACCTTCTTCCAGGTCTCCCCAAAAATCATATAAACGATTATTCAGCATTTCAAGCATTCCGCCGACATACGATGGCTTGTTTTTATCCAAAAAAGTATCTGTGTCGATGCCGTTTGAGTAAACCGCCTTATCCAGAATACCCTGGCGCTGGAGAAAGCCAAATCCGGTCAGTGCATCTAAAAAGTCGTATACGTTCCTGTCCGTGCATTTAAAATCCAGATGGACTTTGATTTCACTGGCCGACATGGCCTTAGTCAGGGCAAGTTTGGTGAACAATTGGAAATTTACTGCCGCTAAAAGAATTTTTGAAGCCCAAAAACCCGTACCGATTTTCATGATGTTTTCGGGTGATGGCTGATTGCTTTGATTTTCCATTTTGATTTGGTTTATTTTTGGTTTATTCGGGTTTTAGATCATTTCATCGGGTACCCGGTTCAGGCAGTCCGGGCAGATATCATAAAATGAAATAGAAATAAATTGACACAGTTCTTCATCGTCGTCCATAGCCATCACAGGAAAATATCAAATCAGGGATTCAGGAAAATAAAGATTTTAAAGGTTCAAAAATTAAACCCGGGGTAGATTCAGAAAGGCTGGTACTCCCACTCCCAAACTTCACCGTCATCATCATCCATAATAATGCCCAGAAGTTTAAAATTGTTTTTGCGGAGTACACGGGCTGAGTAATTTTCTTCCATCAGCGTGCGGGCGGTAATGAATACTGCCGGATCTGTTTTAAGTGACAGCTGTACTAATGCACCAGCTATTTTTGCGCCAATGCCTTGATTTTGAAAGGCAGGAAACGTTCCATAGGCTATCTCCACCTTATTGTCTACCGGTTTACCCTTAAAAGCTGCTGCGCCCACCAGTTTTCCGTCCAGTTGCGCATAATAACTTATCCATGGGGGATTATAACCAATCCGCTGGAAGAATTCGATGGACATGTAAATGCTTTCCTGGCAATCCGGATTGCTGGTAAATTCCTGGTTGTCCTCCAGGTGTTCTTTAATGGGTAGCAGGTTCATCCGGTTTGAATATCGGAATTTAATCAGCTTAAAGCAAGCCCTCGTAATTAAGGCATTTTGCGAATTTAGACTAAGCGTTAAAACTTAAATTTTGGCTTACTGTTGCAACCTATGAATGAACAGGACACTGAAGAAGCTGGAGAAAATCGGTCGTGATCCTAAAATAACGGCTAAGGCGGCCGGATTGCGTTATGTGACAGATTCGATGCCGGGATACACCCGTAAAAAATCAGGAGTGGATTTTGCCTTTTATGATCCGGATGGTAATTTGGTACAGGATGCGGAATTAATACAGCGCTTTAACCGGCTGGTGATTCCTCCGGCTTATACCAATGTTTGGATATCACAGTTTGGGAATGGTCACCTGCAATTTACCGGAGTCGACGCTGCGGGTCGTAAGCAATACCGTTATCACCCCGAATGGAACAAATTGCGCAATCAATCCAAATACCATCATTTACGTTTATTTGCTGCAAACTTGCCGGCAATCCGCAGCCGGGTTGATAGGGATATGGCCCGCAACAACCTGGATCACGATAAAGTGGTGGCCCTTGTGATCCGAATTATGGAGTTAACCAGTATCAGGGTAGGGAATGAGTCTTATAAAAAGCTGTACGGTTCTTTTGGATTGACCACACTGATGAACAAGCATGTCAAAATTGACGGTTCAGATATTAGCTTTGAATTTAAGGGCAAGAAGGGGGTATATCAGAAGATCGCACTTCACAGTAAAAAGCTAGCGCGACTGATCAGCCAATGCCGTGATATTCCGGGCAAGGAGCTTTTTCAGTACTATGGCGATGACGGGAAACGCTGCGGGGTAGGTTCGGAGGATGTAAATACTTACCTCAAACAGGTTACTGGAGAAGATTTTACCGCCAAGGATTTCCGTACCTGGGCAGGAAGCGTAAGTGCTTTGTATGCCATTAAACAGGCAGGGGCGTTTGATACGGCATCGGAGTGTAAGAAAAAGATCGTGAGTGTACTGGACGTGGTGGCGCTTAATCTGGGTAATACCCGCACAGTCTGTAAAAAATATTATGTGCATCCCACGGTAATTAAGAGTTACCAGGACGGGACAATATTTAAATACATTGAAAAACTGGATGAAAAAAGAGACCTGAATGTTGCCGAACTTACCATGGCAGAAAAAGCCCTCGTCCAGATATTGGAAAATGAAAAACTTGCAGAAGCGAGCTGAGAATCAGTTAAGCGATTTGGATGGCCCAAATATAAGAATGTAAAAGTGTCATTAACCAGCAAAAACGGGAAGTCCAAAATTTTACAAAAAAAAACCCGCCGCAGCGGGTCTTAAAAAGAGTAAAATTAACTGATCTATTTATTTTAAGTTATTAAAGTTGATTGAGCTGGCGGTTGCATAGTATAAAAAGGCCCAACCATCTAAATTCATTTCCCGTTTTTGGTCGTGATCACTACCACGCCATTTTTGCCCTTTTCGCCGTATTTTTTTTCTGCTGCCGCACCCTTTAATATGTCGATCGTGCTGATATCCGCAGGAGATAAATTTTTAATGCTTTTTGCTTCCTTACCATCAATAATAAATAGAGCTTTTCCGGGATTATCTAGGGTTACATGATCGTTTGCTGGTATTTTATGATCATACATTATTTTGATCTTTTTATCTTTATTTATTTTTTCCTCGTCCCACTTATCCACCACCAGGGAATCACTTTCTAGATTAATGGTAACGGTAGTTTTCGGTACAGCAGTGACATACACCTTTTTAGTTTGCACCCTGGTTGTAACCTTGGGCGTGGCTGTTACCGTAACGGTGGTGCTTATATTATCGTCTGATACTATTTTTGGCGCAACATCCTGCGATACATTGCCTGAAACCGTTACTTGGGAATCTTCTACTATTTGTGGCGGGGGGGGCGGTAGACCAATGACGGAAATGTTTTTTGTGGTAGCAAGTTCTCCCCCGCCCATGGTTTTATCCATTTTCTCTTTAAGTTTTTTTCCTTCTTCCGAGTCGTCGGTGGTTACAAACAACACATCATGCCTGCCATCAGACTCAGGGAAAAACTCTTTTGCCTTATCGGCAGGCAGCATTTCAAGGCTCATTATTTTCCCCGGATTCAGGGCATCCAATTGTTGTTTGGTTCCGCGTATACCGTTGATCACATAAGTCAGGGAGTCGCGGTTCTTTTCGCTGGTCATCATGATGGATTTTTTCCCATCCTTGGATTTGCCCGCATAAATGGTATCCGCTTTATTTGTTGCCCTTTTTTTTGATGGTGATCCTGCAACAGTTGCAAGCACAAGCGGTTGGCCGGTATTTGTACTGGTAACACGGTTAATTACCCTTGCAAGTGTACGCATCCCGTTTTTTGAAATTTCGGCTTTCGACAGGCTGAACACGAGCAGCAATGCGATTACTGCCGGAACTAAAAATACATATCGGGTAAGATTGTAGCCCGATGACCTTTTGGTATTCATCATAATGATTCTTTTTTTAATGGTTGACATGTTAAAATGGTTGACCAGCGTATTGGATTGAACGGCCAGGCTTACACTTACCAGGCTGTACTGGTATTCCTTGCTGTCCATGCCTTTTTGCAATATTTTCCGATCAGTTATAAATTCAATATTTTCGCGTACAGCTTTTTTCATCAGCCAAACCCCCGGATTGAACCAGTAAAAGATCGTACTGAGTTCGGCCAGCAGTATGTCCAGCGTATGCCACTGGCTTACATGTACCTGTTCATGTTTGAGTACATTTTTTAGTTCGGACGGCGAAAGATTAGAAGGGTTGATATAGATACTGCGCCAGAAGGAAAAGGGGCTGATATCGTCTCTTATTAGTCGAACCCGCTGGTTATGTAGCTGCCCGGGTTTTGAATAGCGATAAAGTTTGTATATCGAAAATAATTGCACCAGGAGCCGTATGGCAAACAGGATTACACCCGCCCAGAAGATAAGTTCTGCCCAATGCCAGTAGTTGGGCTGGTACAGGGGCTTCACCAGCCTTTCAGCGGGAGCTTTCCAGTTTAAAATAACTGTTTCCACCGGTGCTGTCAGTTGCTGGTGGCGCTGCGCAAAATCGGTCAGGTTCATATTGGGATATACCGTCGAAAATACAATGGCAGCAACCAGGTAGATTCTGTTAAGCGTATAAAAGGTGAGGTGACGAAGCGCCAGGTAATAGCCGAGGCAAAATAATATCAGGGCGACGTTAACCTTAAGCAGGAATAAAAATAATGCTGGCATGGTAATTATTTTTTAGTTTTTTCAATCAGGTCGATGATCTCTTTCAATTCTTTGGCACTGATCTTTTTTTCGTTGGCAAAAAAAGTAACCAGGTCTTTATAGGAATTTTCAAAATAGTCGCTTACGAAACCATTCATGAAACGCTTTTTGTACTCTTCCTCTTTAATGGACGGGATATAGCGGTACGTGTTGCCTACTTTTTCGCTGATTACAAATGCCTTTCGCTCCAAATTTTTTACGGTCGAGGCCAGTGTGGTGTATGGAGGTTTGGGCTCGGCCATCTGATCAAGAAAATCCTTCACAGACCCCTGTTTGCATTGCCATACAGCTTGCATAGCTTCCTCTTCCTGCTTTGTTAATTTTTCCATTGGTGTTACGATTGTTTCGTAAATCTACGAACATTTCGTAATTATCCAAATTATTTTACATTTTTTAACATATCAAATTTAACTTTACCTTGTCTTTCCATTGATTATCAATTTAATCTGAACAAATATGCCCGCAATAACCACTGTAATTACCGGATCGACTTCTGGCATTGGTCAGCTTACCGCATTGGAACTTGCCAAAAAAGGTCATGCCATTTATATGCTGGTGCGAAATACCCAGAAGGGTCAGCAGGTCGCAGGCGAGATCATCTCGCAGACTGGCAACAAGGATATTTATGTAGTACAATGCGATGTAGGCGATCTGGCCAGCGTTCGTCGCGCCGCCAAAGAACTGACGGACAAGCTTTTCGGTATTAATATTCTGATCAACAATGCAGGGAGCGCCTTTATGAATAAGGAGTTTACCGGCGATGGCTTGGAGATGACTTTTGCTGTAAATCATCTCGGCCATTTCCTGCTTACCAAAAGCCTGATGCCATTGCTTGAAAGGGGGCAGGCCAGAATAATCAATGTAAGTTCAGAGGCACACCGGTCGGCCAAACCGAATTTTGACGACATGCAATGGCAGCAAACGACCTATCAGCCTGTGAAAGCTTATGGTATCAGCAAACTATATAATATTTATTTCACCAAATCGCTGTCGGAAAAGTATGGGCAGACCGGCATAACAGCTTATGCATTGCATCCGGGCGTGGTACTTACACCGATCTGGGATAAGGTAACCGGGCTTATGAAGCTGGTCGCACTGATTTTGAAACCATTTATGATTACGCCCGAAAAAGGTGCCCGGACCACTATTTATCTTGCTACACAGCCACGGCTGGAGCAAAAAAGCGGCTTGTATTTTAAGAAATGCAAAGTTGCTAAAACTGCTCCCGTAGCTGAAGATGTAGCTGCACGAAACCGTTTATGGGAGATCAGCGAAAAATTGGTCGGTTAAAACAAAATACGTGTTGAGCCGTATTTTTTTTATTACAATGTCATTTTTATGTAATTCTATTTATATATTAGTTTCATTAATCGATTCCTTATGATAATCAGTAAAAAATTAACCATTACGGCGTGTTTGTTCGGCGCTATGGCATTGAGTATCGCGGCATCTTTGCCGCAGCAGGGGCCTCCGCCTAAAGCGGCAAATCTGAAAGTTTTACCAAAAAACATTTCTCACGAGGAACTGGATAAGGTAATGGATGCATGGGCAGGATCATTGGGCGTACATTGCAATTTCTGTCACGCACGCAATGCAGAAACCAATAAAATGGATTTTGCCAGCGATGCCAAGCCGGAGAAGACAACTGCGCGCCATATGTTCGAAATGACCTCCAAGATCAATAAGAAATTTTTTAAGAGTGAAAAGGATTCCCTGGGAATGTGGAAGGAAAGTAGTGTAAATTGCTACACCTGCCATCGCGGAAGCGCTCATCCAGAGGTAAAAATACCGGAAAGACAGCATGGTCCGGGTGGTCCGCCGCCTGCGGGCACTCCTCCGCCTCCGGGTGGTGCAGGAGCACCGCCTTCAGGTAAGTAAAACCTTTGCGAAAAGACTTTTGAATTTAACGCCCCGCTGAGGGGCGTTTTTTATTTTGCATGGCCCTGTTTAACCGCAAATGAATCCGGTCTTTTCCGTCAGAACTTAAGACCTTTAATTTTTAGAATTAATTTTAGCTCCTAGTTAATTTTCTTTAGGATGCATATTTGCGCTGTACCACAGGGTATTATCGTTTTTAATTGAAGAAAAAAGGGCTTGAATGACCTCAAAAGCGCCATTTTGTGGAAAAGTATAGACAACATTTGCTTAACATAGGGCGTATAACAACGTGATCTGTTACAGGTAAGATTAATAACGGATACGTTCTTTACCCAATCACAAAAATCCCTGCTCCGGATACGAACAGGGATTTTCTTTTTGAAGCAATTGTCACCAGCGCCTGCCGGTCAGATTTTTAATTTCAGATGGCGGCGTTCCAAAAACCCACCTATGATTACCACAATAAATGCCACAGCCCAGGAGCGCAGGAAACCGCCCCAACCGTAATCAAGCACCTTCGGGTAATGAAAACTGAACAGTTTATAAAACGCAATCTGGAAATAAGGCAGTAGATAACAGGTTAGTGTGGCCGTACCGGCGGGCCAGATAAGTTTAAACCAGTTCTTTTTCCCGCGGACGTCGACCAGGTAGATCATCAGTTCGAAAATCAGTATGCTGATGCCGATACAGATCAATATCCAGGCCGGGGTAGCACGGATTTTGGAAATACCGTCCGCATAGGGCCGTATAATGAATCCCGCAGCAATGGCAGCACATCCTGCCGTAAAAAGGCTCAGCCACAATTTAGGATTGTAACCTTTTTGTGCCATTTGTGCATACCACAAGGAAACCAGGATTCCAGCAGTGATCGAAAACTCCGATGAAGCATCATGAAGTACCCATATTCGCATCGGCAGTATTTTGCTGTGGTCCAGAATATTGATGGCTGCAAAAACCAATAAGGTGATAACCACGGCTCTGAACGTCCCCTTTGTTAAGAAATAAACGGATGCGCAGATGAGATAACCCCAGCCTATGATACCCAGAATGCCCCACCAGCTAGGCTGCATTGCCTGGGGGGCTTTAGTATCGCCACCATTGAACAGGAAGGCCATTAGCAACAATATCAGCCAGCCGGCACCGATGAGGAAATATTTTTTGACCATTGAAACGGCGGGAGAATAATCGAGCCATATCAGGAAAAAGCTGAGCGTTACCAGTATACCCCATATGGATTCCGGAAGGATCGAGGCTGAACCATAGTGCTCCAGATTTACGTGGAAAAAGCCCATTACAATAAGCGCGAATGAGCGGGAAAGGATAGCAAATGCAATAGCACTAAATGAATCGCCCTTCTGCATTCGGCGCCCGATAGCCAGAGGGATTGAAAGACCCACAATAAATAGAAAGCAGGGGAATATGGTATCGGCAAAACCCATCCGGTCTTCCATTCGTTTGGCATGATCCATCCAATAGGGTATGCCTTTGACTCCGCTCAAATCATTTATAAATATCATGCACAACATGGTCAACGCACGGAAAGCGTCGATGGAAAGAAGGCGTTTTGGCGCGTCTTTCAATAAGCCCGGTTGGGGCGCGGTTGCAGTTTGATCCAGCATGACTTAAAGATGAGAAAAAGGAATTATATTTACCCTATTATCGACTGTTTCGTTTAATATTTATCAGTTTTATAATAAAATTTGTATAGCCCAGGCCGGCTCAGCAGGAAGGGAAAAAGAATTAAACTGTTCATGTATTTTGTATTTTCAAAGCTTTTGCTTTTTTTGCTGTTCCCGCTCAACTGGATCATCGTCTTGCTGGTCATTTCCTTAATTTCGAAAAAGTCTAAACGCAAACGGGTTTGCTTTGTAACAGGTGTCATATTGCTGCTGGTCTTTTCCAATCCGGGCTTACTCTACCTGTTTGCCAGAAGCTGGGATATAGATCATGTGCCCCTTGATAAGCATAAAGTGTACAGCGCTGCCATTGTACTGGGCGGTTTTTCAGGAAATGACAAAAATGGCAACGGGGTGTTCAACGAACAGGCTGACCGGTTCATTCAGGGATTGAAATTAAAAGAAGAAAACAAAGTTTCCCATATTTTGGTAAGCAGCGGAAACGGCAATCTGCAGCCGGATGATTTTAAAGAAGCGGCATGGGTAGAAAAGGTGCTCAAAGAGTTTAACGTTGCTGACAGTGCTGTTTTGATCGAACAGAATTCGAGAAATACATTTGAGAACGCTACCTTTTCAAAGCAAGCATTACAATCGGCCCATTTACGGCCGCCCTATCTGTTAGTTACCTCATCATGGCACATGCGGCGGGCAAGTTATATATTTAATAAAGCCGGCGTCGATGTCATCCCTTATCCAAGCGGCAGGATCTCACAAAATGTAAAATTTTCCATTGTCGACTCTTTAATGCCGGATGCGGGTACGCTTTGGCTATGGAATGTGTATCTGAAAGAACTTGTTGGCATGACCGTTGCCCGTATAAAATAGCCGGATAGCCCGCCTAATTAATCCCAAATCTTATACATTTGTTAAGATGAAGAAAATTCTGATTGCCAATCGTGGCGAGATCGCTTTAAGGATTATGCGATCGGCCCGTGAAATGGGTATTCAAACTGTTGCTGTTTATTCTGCTGCCGACCGCAATGCATTGCACGTTCGCTACGCTGATCAGGCCGTTTTTATAGGTGAGGCACCGTCCAGTCAGTCCTATTTAGATGGCGACAAGATCATTCAGGCTTGCCTTAAGACCGGTGCGGAAGGTATCCATCCGGGATACGGATTTTTGTCTGAGAATGCGGCCTTTGCAAGAAAGGTCCGCCAGGCTGGACTCATACTGATCGGGCCATCGCCGGAGGCAATGGAGGTGATGGGCAACAAACTATCTGCCAAAGCCGCCGCCTTAAAATATGGCATTCCTATGGTTCCCGGAACAGAAGAGGCCATTACGGATATCGCTGATGCCAAAAAACGCGCTATTGAAGTAGGTTTTCCTATCCTGATAAAAGCGGCTGCCGGCGGAGGCGGTAAAGGGATGCGTATTGTGGATCGGGTGGAGAACTTTGAAGAGCAGATGCACATGGCAGTTTCGGAAGCTACTTCGGCTTTTGGGGATGGCTCAGTATTTATTGAGCGGTATGTGTCCTCACCCCGTCATATCGAGATTCAGGTTTTAGGCGATATGCATGGCAACATAGTTCATTTATTTGAGCGTGACTGCTCTGTACAGCGTCGTCATCAGAAAGTGGTGGAAGAAGCTCCTTCGTCCGTGCTTACTCCTCAGTTAAGGGAGCAAATGGGGCGATGTGCAACAGATGTTGCCCGCTCGGTCAATTATACCGGTGCGGGAACGGTAGAGTTCATTATGGATGATCAGCGTAATTTTTATTTTCTGGAAATGAATACCCGTTTGCAGGTAGAGCATCCGGTTTCGGAAATGATCACGGGCGTAGACCTGGTAAAAGAGCAGATCAATATTGCGCGTGGCTTACCGATAAGTTTTAAGCAGCAGGATCTTAAGATAAATGGTCACGCAATTGAATTGCGTGTCTATGCAGAAGACCCGGCCAATAATTTTTTGCCTGATATTGGTACATTACAGACTTATGTTATTCCAAAAGGTCCGGGAGTGCGTGTAGACGACGGTTTTGAGCAGGGTATGGAAATACCGATCTACTATGATCCGATGATTGCCAAGCTGGTTACTTACGGAAAGGACCGAGCAGAAGCTATCGAGAGAATGATAAGGGCAATTGATGAGTATCAAATCACAGGTATTGCTACCACACTGGGTTTCGGGAAGTTTGTAATGCAGCATGATGCTTTTACTTCGGGTAATTTTGATACGCACTTTGTTCAGAAATATTTCTCACCGGAAGCACTGCATTGCAATAGCGAGGATGAGGCATTTATTGCGGCAATAATGATGGAAAAGCTGCTGGGCGAAAAAAGCATTGGCTCAGCAGGCATGGATAAATCGCCTATATCGAATTGGGTGATCAATCGGCGGGACCTGTCGTAAGCCGGGATCCATTTTTTCAGGGCGATGTTAAGATGTGCCCAAGTCCCTCCAGCAAGCTGACCTGCGCCGAATTGATCTTCATTTTAGCCGTCCCGGCTTCAAACCAGGCCGCCCGGTCTATTTCCGGAAATGATTCCTTTTTGCCCGATTTTGGTGGCCATTCGATCTCGAATAAATTACTCTTTACTCCCGCCGGATCGATGTCAGCTTCCACAGCCCAGCAATAAACCTTTTTACCACCTTTCTGAACAATGGGATCCAACTCGATGAATTTACCATTGACCTGTTGCCCGGTTTCTTCCATGAACTCCCGTTTGGCAGCTGTGAGCGGATCTTCATCATCCCTGAATTCGCCTTTGACTATAGACCAGCTGCCTTCATCCTTGTTGCGAAAAAACGGCCCACCGGGATGCACCAGTAAAAACTGCAATTGCTCGCCGCTGAAACGATACAATAATATCCCTGAACTTTGTCTGCCCATGCGATTTCAGATTTAAAACAAATCAAACTTTAGTTCTTATTTTTGTTTAACACTAAACGATATATATATATAACAATTATGACCGGAAATGATTGGACAAAATTTACCATTACGGCAGATTTTAATGTTGACCGGGCAAGTATATACCAGGCATGGGCAACTCCTGGCGGCCTGGAAAGCTGGTTTTTGAGAAAGGCAAACTTTTATGCCATTGGCAAAAGATTGCGTCAGGTTGACGAATCCATATCAAGCGGTGATACCTACGAGTGGTTCTGGCATGGCTTTGATGATTCGACATCAGAAAAGGGCCAGGTGCTGGAAGTAAATGATATGGATTTTCTCAAATTTACTTTCTCTGGCGGAACTATTGTTAGTGTTTTACTGGAGACAAAAAATGGCCTTACCATCGTTAAACTGATCCAGGAAAATATTCCACTGGAGGATGATCCATTAGAGAACCTGTACGTGCAATGTCAGACAGGCTGGACATTTTACCTGGCTAACCTAAAATCCATTCTTGAAGGCGGCATAGACCTTCGCAACAAACGCTATGATGTGCGAAGTAATTTTAAATAGGCCTCAAAAATCTTATTTTCGTGCTCATTAATTATTCCCCGACAGAGGGACCAGGCTTATGTTTACAGGTATCATAGAAACTTTAGGAAAAATAACCGGATTAAAGCATGAGCAGGGCAACCTGCATATAACCCTTGAGTCGGATATTGCTGCCCAGCTGAAGATCGACCAGTCGGTTGCGCACAATGGGGTTTGCTTAACCATCGTCGGGCTGGCTGAGCGCGCACACACCGTTACCGCAATTGACGAAACGCTTCGGAAATCCAATATTGGGGATCTCAAGTTAGGAGATCTGGTAAACCTGGAGCGCTGCATGCAGATGGGCGGACGATTAGACGGCCACATCGTGCAGGGACATGTGGATCAGACCGCTGTTTGTACCGTTTTTAAAGAACTGGATGGCAGCTGGGAATATACCTTTGAATATGATGGTGCCAGTGGTAACGTTACCGTTGAAAAAGGTTCTGTTTGCATAAATGGCATTAGTCTAACTGTTGTTAATTCTAAGGTGAACAGTTTTTCCGTTGCCATAATTCCTTATACGTTTGAACATACGAATCTGCAGCAGGTAGCCGCAGGGTCCAGGGTTAACCTCGAATTTGATATTATTGGCAAATACGTGGCCCGGCTAATGGAGCGCTAGTGCGACAACTTGTTATCTCTTTTTAACGTATTCGCAGTAGCTTTTTGCTTTACTGACGGTTCGGCTTTGGGTTCAGGAAGGATCTTTTTTAAATAATCCTGTGCATCTGCAAAGCACTGATTCCGATAGTATTCAAGTAGCAGGGAATCATCTGCTTTCTGCTGGGCACAAGCAACATTTGAAAAGAAAAAAAGTAAGGCTATGATTGGGCTCAGTTTCATTTAACTAGCATATTAGTTGTTTTTTGGAATTCCAAATTCTAAAACAAATAGGATAGAAGCAGGTTACTTTAATACATCAAATGATCAAATTATGGATAAGATAAAGAAGTTCGGGTTGATGGAAAAAATTGTCCATGAACTTGAAGACCTGAAGAATAGCCAACAGGCGATCATACAGAAATTGACGAAAATAGAGGTGGATAATATCGAACTGGGCGATAAGAGGCTGGAAAAGGACTTACCGGACATGCATCAGCGCGTATCGGATAATCTGGATAACATCGCAGATATCTTAAAAGATTTTGCGATCAAAACAGACGATTTTAACAGCCAGAATAATATTGCGGGCCTGCGTGAACAGGAAGCCTTAAATAAGTGACAAGTTGATTCTAACTGTCTGAATAAAGGAGACTTAAAATAATTGAGCCTCTGTTAAATTCAAGTGCTCATTTATTGTCGACTGTAGCTGGTGCAGGGCGTCTGCGCTGCTGGAAGTAGTCCGGCTCTAAAGGGGCAGCTAGATCAAGTTCGTTCTCATAATCGCCGACATAAAACCAGGTAGTCTATGCTTTTGGCGAAGACTGCCAGTGGACCACGGATAGCCTTAGACATCCAGCAGCTATCATTTGGTAGGTTTCGGTGTTTGGGATTTTTACTCTATGCTTTTTCCCTTCATGGCCGAGCCTATGGCCTGGTCCATGAGACGCTCAGCAAAGGGGCGTGTGTATTCATTCACTTCTTCCACCTTTTTCAGGATCAGGTCTTTATCGCCGGTTGTAAGTGCATCCTTTAATGCATTGACCAGCTTTTGGGTTTCTTTGATTTCAGCAATAGATACGTGCCCGGCATTTTTTTGTAAAAAACGTTCCACAGTGTATACCATTTGTTCGCCTTCGGTGCGCGCCTCGATCAGCATACGCTGAGCGACGTCTTCCTTGGCGTGGGTAATGCTGTCCATCAGCATTTGTTCCACTTGGTCGTCGGTAATGCCATAAGTGGGTTTAACTTCTACCTCCTGCTTGACGCCCGAGCGCAATTCCATCGCCTGAATCTTTAAGAATACCATCGGCATTAAGCAGGAAATTGATATCTACTTTCGGCAAGCCGGCCGGCATTGAAGGTATGCCTTTCAGATCGAATTCAGCCAGTTTGCGGTTTTCCCTGATCAGGTCCCGTTCGCCCTGGTAAACAGCAATTTTCATGTTTACCTGCCCGTCGATCGATGTGGTGTATTGTCTGCCTGCTTTGGTTGGCACCTTTGAGTTTCGTGGAATGATCACGTCCATTAAGCCCCCCATAGTCTCAATACCCAGCGAGAGCGGGGTAACGTCCAGTAGTAATATATCTTTGCGGTTACCGGCTAAAATGTCCGCCTGTATGGCAGCACCGAGGGCAACGACCTCATCCGGGTTGAGTTCATCGTGAACCGGTCTGGCAAAAAAATCTGATACCATTTTTTTAACCAGTGCAGTGCGGGTTGAACCGCCCACCATGACCACTTCGTTAATATCGCCTATATCCAAACCTGCATCCTTTAAAGCATTGTGGCAGCATTGGATGGTTTGCTCCACCTTGGGCAGTATAAGCTGCTCAAAGGTTATTCTGTCGAGCGTGCACCATATGTCCCCAATTTTCTCATTGAAAAGGCTCTGAAGAGCAAATGCCTTTTTGGCTTCTTCGGCTTTCAGACGCAGCTGCTGTGCGAGTTGGCGGTTTTGTAGAATTTCGGCTTTGTTAAGCTCGTTCTTATCTATCCAGTAATCAACGATTGCGCTGTCGAAATCGTCACCTCCCAAAAAAGTATTGCCGTTGGTGGACAATACCTCAAAAATGCCGTTCTGTATCTGTAAAATGGATACGTCAAATGTTCCTCCGCCAAGGTCATAAACTGCAATGGTTTTGGTTTCATCCTGGTCTAAACCAATACCATAAGCCAGGCTTGCTGCCGTGGGCTCATTGACAATACGCAGTACATCCAGCCCGGCCAGTTTGCCGGCGTCACGTGTCGCCTGCCGCTGCGAATCATTAAAATACGCTGGCACCGTTATCACGGCGCGGTTAACCGGGGTTTTCAATGCATGCTCAGCACGATCTTTCAGTTCCTTTAATATCAGCCCTGAAAGTTCGATCGGGGTATAAAAACGCTCGCCAACCTTGATTTTTACCAGGCTTTCCGTATCATCATCGATCACCTTGTAAGAAAAGAAATCCTTATAGTTTTCGATGTCGTGATACGAACGGCCGAGCAGTCTTTTTACCGAAAATACCGTATTGCGCGGGTCAGTAATCAGGTAATTTTTAGCTTCATTGCCAACCGAAATCTCCCCTGCCGGGCCGAAATGCACTACCGAAGGCACCAATACACCCTTACCGGTATCATTGATCACTTTAGGGTTTTTATCGGGGTCGATAAACGCTACCAATGAATTGGTAGTACCCAGATCAATGCCGACGATGATATCTTCCTTTTGAATAGCGCCTGTTGCCAGGTTTATAGAAACTTTAGCCATGGTAGTCAAATAACAATCGGCAAATGTAGGTAGTTTTAGTTGACGGAGTGTCTTTTGAATATCTAATTTTAAATTTGAATAACGTTCTACGCGGATTTCAACATTTGTTAATTAGTGCTGATTCCTGTTCAACTAAATTTATTTTACTTTCACCAAATGTTTATTGCTACCCCTAGGTATAAACCCAACGCTGGTATTATATACAGGCATTTATTCTTCCTGCTGTTTACAGCTGCCAGTTCATCAATCGCCAGTGCACAGCAGTTTGGCGGCAATCCGCCCGCCATCAAATGGCAGCAGATCAATACGAAAGCAGCCCGGGTAATATTTCCAAGGGGTCTGGACTCGGCAGCGCAGGAAGTGGCTAGGATCGTGCAGCAGATGAACAGTCTGATCGAGCCTACCATCGGTACCAAACAAAAACAGGTAAGCATCGTACTGCAAAATCAGACCACTATTTCCAATGCATATGTTGGCCTGGCGCCTTTCAGGAGTGAATTTTTCCTTACACCGGAGCAAAACAGTCTGGATGTAGGCAGCCTGCCCTGGCCCGCTCAATTGGCCATTCACGAATTCAGACATGTGCAGCAATATAATAATTTCAATGTAGGTGTATCAAAAGTACTGCATGTGCTATTTGGTGAAGGCGGTCAGGCACTAGGGAATGAGCTTTCCGTGCCTAACTGGTTTTTTGAGGGCGACGCAGTTTTTAATGAAACATTGGTAAGCGACCAGGGCAGGGGGCGGTTGCCCTATTTTTTCAATGGATACCGGGCCCTGTGGGCAGACAACAAAAATTATAGCTGGATGAAATTGCGTAATGGTTCTTACCGGGACTTTACCCCCGATTGGTATCCTACGGGTTATATGCTGGTTTCTTATGGCAGAGAAAAATTTGGCGACGATTTCTGGAAAAATGTAACGCACGATGCCGCCGCGTATAAAGGAGGCCTGTATCCCCTTCAAAGGGCCATAAAAAAATACTCGGGCGAGGATTTTGCCCAATTCGTAAGCAAAGGTTTGGACCATTTTAAAAACCAATTCAGCGCAGACAGCAAACAACCGTCTGCGGGGCAGCATTTTCTGGCCGACGAAGAATATCCTTCCTATGTAAATGATTCCACGCTCATTTTCATGAAAACCACTTATGATCATCTGCCGGTATTTGTGAAAAAAACGGGCAACAAAGAGAAGGACATCAGTGTTCGCGATTTTTCACTGGACAATTATTTTGATTATCGCAAGGGACAGATCGTTTATGCCACTTACCGCCCTGATCCACGCTGGGGCTACCGCGACTACAGTGAACTGGTGCTGCTCGACGTGGCAAGCGGGAAAGAGAAACGCATTTCGAAAAACACCAAATATTTTTCACCTGCATTCAGTTCGGATGGGAAAACGATCGTCACTGTTCAGGTCAATCCATCGGGCAAATGCACATTACACCTGCTGCATTCCACAAACGGCAAATTGATGAAGGCATTTGGAAACCCGGACCACTTGTTTTATACCTATCCTAAATTTTATGGGGATGGTAAGCTGATAGCCGCGGTACGAAATCCCAAAGGAGAAATGTCGCTGGCCCTGGTAGACATCTCGACTGAAAAAATGAGTTATTTACTTCCATTTTCTTATCGGCCCATAAGTTTTGTCAGAGTGAGTGGCGAAATGGTCTACTTTACTGACAACATCGGGCGTTAATGATCGCGTATTTTCGCTGAATGTAAACTCTGCTAAGGTCTACGAACTCGTTAACTACCAAATGCCTGGAAATATCGGTAACTATGAACTGGCTGTTTCTGATAACCGCCTGGCGTGGGTTGGCTTTACAGCCCTTGGATATCACATCAATGAATTTGATAAAAAGGCTATTCAATGGAACGAGATAACTGCAACGCCGCAAGGCACGCTGCCCGATCTGGGGATCACGGCCCTGCATCGTAATCCGGCGTCCGATCTACTGGCCTCAATAAATCCCGGACCCCTTGCTGTCACCAAATATCCCAAAAGTTTCCACCTATTCAATTTTCACAGTATTATACCCAATATCAACGACCCAAATTACCAAATCGCCATTGCCGGAGAGAATGTGCTGAATACTTTTCAGTCGCAGCTGGCTTTTACCTACAATCGCAATGAGCAATATAAAGAGATCGGCTTTGATGCAATTTACGGGGCGCTGTTTCCGTACATCAGAGGTGGTGTGGATTATACGTTTGACCGTCGTGGATATTATAACGGCACCAATACTCACTGGAACGAGACCGACGTGCATGGCGGACTCGAAGTGCCTTTAAATTTCAGCAAGGGTAAAAATGTTACCGGGGTGGACCTGGGTAGTGACCTGTATTTCAGCCAGGCTAATTTCCAGGCGCCTTATAGTAGCATGTTTAAGACAAGCAACTACACCTATGTTAGCAGCTACGTCAACTTTAATAACCATATTCAGCAGGCCAAACAAAATATTTACCCCCGTTTTGGTGAGAACTTAAGTTTGTCATACAAAACTGCTATTTCCGGTATGGCGGCCAATCAATTTTTGATATCGGGCAATCTGTTTTTGCCGGGACTGGATATCAATCATAATCTGGTAATCAATGCCGCCCATCAGCAAAAGAGCGAAAGCAGCGGAGCAGACTTTTCCAATAACTTTCCATTTTCCAGGGGATACGTGGTCGAGAACCTGCATAGCATGAATAAAATAGGTGCTGATTACCATTTTCCCATTGCTTATCCCGATGCAGGTGTTGCTGATGCGATCTATTTATTAAGACTCAGAGGGGACACCTATTTTGACTATACCCGGGGCATCGACAATTTTGCCGACGGCGGCGCCTATAAAAACTTCAGGTCCGCGGGCCTGGCCATATTTTTTGATACGCAATGGTTCAACCAGGTGCCCATTTCATTTGGTATCCGCTACAGCTATCTGCTAGACCCCGATATTTTTGGCTACAGCGGACGCAACCGCTTTGAGATCGTGTTGCCGGTGACGTTTTTCTAATTGCCTGAACATGCGCAAATTTCATATTGGTTTAAAATCAATATTCAATTGTTGGCCATCGCGATGATCTTCCTTACCTTTTCGACGTCAGTGACCATAATGCCATCTTCCTTAAAGTGGTCGCTGCTCAAAATGATCAGCTCATTACGCCAGAGCATCCTGCTTTTTACAAAGCTTCTTGCCGAGGAATGGATCTCTTTGGCTTTAGTGAATTGCACCAGATCAGCCGCGTTTGATTCATTAATCCCGCTACCCGGCATGATCGTTATCCGTCCGGCAGCTGCTTCTAGCAAATGTGCGATAACGCCGGCGCCCTGCATGGCAGTGGTTTTACCGCCGGAAGTCAAAATGCGTTCGCACCCTGTTTCGATCACATCTTCCAGCGCCCTGTTCAGATCGATACACATATCAAAGGCGCGGTGAAACGTTACGCCAAGGCCGCCTTTCTTTGCCATGGCTGCCAGTTCAGCGCAGCGGGGTTTATCGATCGTGCCATCGGCATTAAGCATGCCAATCACCACCCCATCGCAGCCGGCATCGATGCAGTATTGAACATCTGCTTTTATGATTTCAAATTCAGTATCGCTGTACAGAAAATCTCCTTCCCGCGGGCGGATTAATGGATAAAGCTTAATGTGCAATAACTGGCGGGCCAGTTGAATCTGCCCGTGCGACGGGGTAGTGCCTCCCTCGTTCAGATTATCACATAATTCCACCCGGATTGCGCCACCCTGCTGGGCGGCCAGGGCTGAGGCAAGTGAACTAGCACAAACTTCCAGATTTACGGTATGGCTCATGGTTTAATAAACGCTTTTCCCATCAATGAGAAGGTCCTGGCTTTCGGCATTGCAAACGGCGAATGAAAATCCTTTCTGAAGGGCATAAGCGCCATATTCCCCTTTTTTGTTGATCGCAAGGAAACCCACCTGGATCTCTTTGGCAGTTTGTGGCTTCTTTTTAATGATCCGCTCTACAGCTTCTTTGCACGCAGCCTCCGGTGAGAGTCCCTGGCGCATGAGTTCAACCACCAGAAAGCTGCCCACATTCCGTATCACTTCCTCACCAACTCCGGTTGATGTGGCACCGCCGACTTCGTTGTCTACATATAATCCGGCACCGATTAACGGACTGTCGCCCACGCGTCCATGCATCTTAAAGGCCATCCCGCTGGTCGTGCATGCGCCCGAAATATTGCCTTTGGCGTCAATTGCCAGCATGCCGATGGTGTCGTGGTTGTATTTACTACCAGGCACGTGCTGTTTATTTTCGATATTCATCACCGGACTGTATTTGGCGGTTTTCAGCCATTCCTTCCAGGCTTTCTCAGACTCCGGCGTCAATAGTTTTTCTCTTTTGAATCCTTGCTCCACTGCAAATTGAGTTGCCCCTTCTCCGACCAGCATTACGTGCGGGGTTTTTTCCATCACCAGACGCGCCACCGAAATCGGATGGGCAATGTCTTCCATGGCAGCCACCGAGCCGCAGTTGCCTGATTCGTCCATAATACAGGCGTCGAGCGTCACATGTCCGTCACGGTCAGGATAGCCCGCTCTGCCTACCGTGTGATTTTTCATGTCCGCTTCGGGGATTTTTACACCAGCTTCCACAGCATCCAGTGCTCTGCCGCCTTTGGAAAGTGTTTTCCATGCTTCCTGGTTTGCTGCGACACCAAACTCCCAGGTAGAGATTACAATAGGCATATTATTGGTTGAAATTTGTGTTAATGTTTCGGCTACTGCCGACTTTGAGATTGCTGCTAGGGATACGCCTGCAGCTGATAGTTGAATAAACTTGCGGCGGTTGTACATGTGGCTAATATATAAAGTTTAGATGGGTTAGTGCGTATTACCGGCCAGCCGTATTCAAAACGGCGCGTACTTCAACGCTTCCTCCGAATTCAAAAACCGGGCATTTATCGGCAATGGTCTTCGCTGCATCCATATCCGCTGCGTTAATCACCAAAACGGAACTTACCAGTTCATCGTTGGCAACATAGATGTTGCTGGTTAAAGTTTTGCCTGTGCCAGAGATGGTCAACCCGTCACCAGCCGGACGATAGCCTGCTACCAGGTCACCAGATTGCGCCAGATTACCCATGTAATCCTGCCAGTGTTTGATATTGGTCTTTACTGCCTCTTCTGAAGGCGGCTTAAAGTCAGCCTTGAACCGGATGATCAGAATAAATTGTGATTTGGTTTTTTGTTGTGCAAATAAAGCGGAGCAGGCACATAGAGTGAGGATCAATAAGGCTATTTTTTTCATGGTTATTGTTTTGGTTTATCCTTCTGGTGTAACATCCTGGTCGGGAGGTAGGTTTGATTCTTCGCCTACAATTTCTTTGCACCTTTCGACGTCACGGGCGAAAACTTTTATCCGGATACCAAGCCGTTCATTAAAAATGGGATTGATTCCGCTCATGCCGTCGTCCGCAATGAAGCATGGAATTCCGTTTGCTTCGAGTTTACCGCGGATGATCTCGGCGAGCATGAAATTATAATAGGTTTCAAAAGTTACAATATCGTCTTCCTTCTGCATAAAAAATCCTTGCTTGAAAATAAACGTATCCTGGGTCATTCTTATTCAAAAATGAGCATTTGTTTTGGTTAATTTGAATAATTATGAATCGGATCGACCGTATATCTGCCATATTAATTCAGCTGCAGTCGCGCAGGGTGGTTAAGGCCAGTGATATTGCTGAACGTTTTGGTATTAGTTTGCGTACCGTTTACCGCGATATAAGGACCCTTGAACAAGCCGGTATACCCCTGATGGGCGAGGCCGGAGTGGGATATTCCATCATGGACGGTTACCGTTTGCCTCCGGTGATGTTTACCCGGGAGGAGGCCACGGCCTTTCTCACTGCTGAAAAGCTGATGGAGAAGCTGACGGACCCCTCATCGGATGAGAATTATAAATCGGCCATGTATAAGATACGTTCGGTATTGCGCATGTCTGAGAAAGATTTCCTGGAAAATATTGACGGCCATATTGAAGTGTTTAAAAGCAGGAGGCTTGCGGGCAAAAACCTTGACCTTAATCCGCTTCAGATCATTTTAAAAGGTATCGGTGAGCGCGTTGTTTTATCGATCCGTTATTTTGCAGCACATAGCCAGCAAAATAGCGAGCGCTGCATTGAACCGGTGGGCGTATTTTACCAGGACAACTACTGGCACCTGGTCGCATGGTGCCGCCTGCGGCAGGATTATCGCGATTTCAGGCTCGACCGCATCTTCGATATTTCGCTGACTGGGGAACGGTTCAGAACATTGCACCCGAGTCTGAATGAATATATATCTCGTTCCGCACAGGAGAAAAATCTGCAGACTGTTGTTATCCGGGTTGAAAAACGCGTGGTGCCTTATATCAGTGAGCAAAAATATTACAATGGCTATGTTTCTGAAAGGGAAGTAGACGGTCTCGTCGAGATGACCTTCCTCACTGAATTTTTGGAAGGCTTTGTGCGCTGGCTGATGATGTATGGCGATCAGGCCGAAGTCATTACTCCTGATAGCCTTAAGCAGCGGGTGGTTGAGCTTTCCGGTATTATCCACCAGCGAAATTCATAAGTTCAATTTTTCGAAACGTTGCTGACATAGGGCTGTCACTGACGGCAATAGCTTTGCTGTCATGAACCCTACTGTAAAATATTGGATAGCAGTCGTATCGAAGGATCATATCCAGCGGGGCCAGCTAGGCGGCTTTATGCAGGCTAATCACGGTAAAGCGGGTCCCCTGAAAAAATTGCATGTAAACGACTGGGTTATATTTTATTCGCCAAAGCTTAGCTATCAGGGCGATGAAAAACTACAGGCATTTACGGCCATTGGGCAAGTGAGCGGTGAACGTGTTTATCAGCATCAGGTTTCTGATAATTTTAATCCCTATCGCAGGGAAGTTCGCTTTTATCCCGGTAAAGAGGTACCCTTCATCCCACTGATTCCCCAAATGGAATTCATTAAAAATAAAAAGAGCTGGGGCTACCATTTTCGTTTTGGCTTTTTTGAATAGGGAAAACTGATTTTGAACTTATCCGTTTCAAAATGTTAAGTAGATCCGTATAAAATATTGGAAATTAAATCATAAAATCATGTCAAATTTAAGTTTGAAAACATCGATAGAAATTAATGCGCCCAGCGCAAAAGTATGGGCTGCTTTGACAGATCCGGCCATTGTTAAGCAGTACTTTTTTGGCACCAATGTAAAGTCTGACTGGAAGAGGGGCAGCCCGATCATCTGGGAAGGCGAGTGGGAGGGAAGACCTACCAGGATACAGGCACCATTTTGGATATCGATCCGGGTAAGTATGTGAAATACAATTATTGGAGCTCGATGTCGGGTACTGAAAATAAGCCTGAGAATTATGCCGATATCAGCTACAGACTGTCGGAAAAAGATCGCAAAACGGTGCTGACCATTACTCAGGATAATATCAAAAGTGAGGAATCAAAAGAACCATTCCGAACAGAACTGGCAGGCGGTATTCTCCAAGATGAAGGAGATGGTTGAGGGCGGCCAGGTGTAAAGTGTTTATTTATATGAATGTCAGTAATTTATTGATGGATAATTATTTAATTTAAATTATAACTATTTGTTATGAGTCTTAATCTGCCCTATGAATCCATAGATCTTCCCGGGATATTTATTGCCGGCCTCGCGCTGCGTACGACCAACGAGCATGATCGTGCACAAACCGATATTGCTGGTCTGTGGGCTAAGTTTGCCGGTGAGGATATTGCCGGCCAGATCACATCCCGGGTATCGGACGACCTATATTGCGTATATACCGATTATGAAAACGACTACAGGGGCTGGTACACGACGCTGCTGGGCTGCCGGGTAACGAGCCCCGATGACGCTCAGGGATTGTTTACGGCCCTGGTTCCCCGGGGAAGCTACCGCCTTTACAAACCACAGGGTGATGCGCCCGGATGTGTGAGCGATGCCTGGCGGCAGATTTGGATGGAAGGCTCTGGGCGAAACTATATTGCCGATTATGACCTTTACCGTAATGGTCAGGTCGAGATATATGTGGGGATAATTTAATTCAGAAAATTCTTTACTGACTGCGGGGCTTTTTCTTTTACCTGTTAAATGCCAACCGCTTACCTGCTTTACCTTCGGCGATACTTTCGTTGGTAAAGACAAGGTTTCCTGACACGATGGTATGAACAACCTTCGATCTGAACGTAGTGCCTTCGAAAGGACTCCAGTTGCATTTGTATAAAATATTGCTCTTGCTTACTGTCCAGGGCTTGTTCAGATCAACAAGCGTCAGATCAGCCCAAAAACCTTCACGGATGAATCCCCTCCGTTCAATCTGAAAGCATATGGCTACATGATGTGCCATTTTTTCGGCTATCTGCTCCAGGCTGATCTTGCCTTGGTGAAATAGTTCGAGCATGGCAACCAATGCATGCTGAACAAGCGGCCCTCCTGAGGGTGCTTGAAGGTAAGGCTGCGATTTCTCTTCCATAGTATGCGGCGCGTGGTCGGTAGCGATAACGTCGATGCGCCCATCTAACACAGCTTTCAAAATACCATCACGATCGGCTGCGGTCTTTACTGCCGGGTTCCATTTGATCAGGTTCCCCTTACTCTGGTAATCGGCATCACTAAACCACAGATGGTGCACGCATGCTTCAGCAGTGATGCGCTTATCTTCCAATGGAACTTCATTGCAGAAAAAAGCTGCGTTTCGCGTTTCGGTTGAAATATGAAGAACATGCAGTCGGGTATTATGCTTTTTGGCCAGCTCGACGGCCATGGAAGAAGAAAGGTAACAGGCTTCGGCGCTCCGTATCTTGGGGTGCAGTTTTACAGGTATGTCCTGGCCAAGCAATTGTTTGTAATGTTCCAGGTTACTTTTGATGGTAGCCTCATCCTCGCAATGGACGGCAACCAGCATAGGCGAATTAGAAAAAATGTTTTCCAGTGTTTTGGGATTGTCCACCAGCATATTACCGGTTGACGAACCCATAAATACCTTAACACCGCAAACGTTTTTGATATCGGTGGCCAGAACTTCATCAATATTGTCGTTGGAGGCTCCCATGAAAAATGAGTAGTTGGCCAGCGAATTGCGCGAGGCGATCTCATATTTTTGTTCCAGCAGAGCCTGGGTTAAAGTATTGGGCACCGTATTGGGCATTTCCATAAAAGATGTGATTCCACCCGCAACTGCCGCCCTGGATTCGGAACGGATATCGGCTTTATGTGTTAATCCCGGTTCACGAAAATGCACCTGGTCATCAATGCAGCCCGGGAACAAATATAGACCCTCGGCATTGATCGTCTGGTCTGCTTGCGCATCGATCTGCCCGTCAATGCGTTCAATAATACCGTCCCTGATAAGCAGGTCACTTACAAGCTGCCGGTTTTCGTTGACTATGGTGGCGGATTTGATGAGTATGGAAGACATAGATGATTATTGATTTTTTCACCGCAAATTTAGGATATCCCGGCCAAATACTATATTGCAATGAACATAGTAATTTATCGGATGAACGGCTTGATCAAAAGGGCATTCGGCGGCATGTTTTTTCTTGCTGTGATGCTGGCACTGGCCCTGCTGCTGCCAGCCGGACCAGTCCCTTTCCGGCAGGCCTGGGTCTATCTTTTCAACTTTTTTGTGTGCACCGCCGCCATAACCCTTTATCTGGTAAAAAATGATTCTGCTTTGCTGGAACGGCGCGTTAATGCAGGCCCATGGCATGAGAAACAAAAAATACAAAAGATCATCCAGTCATTTGCTCAAATAGCATTTCTTGCTATTTTTTTCGTGTCGGCATTTGATCACCGCTTTGGCTGGTCCCAGGCTGGCGTTTATGCGGTCATAGCTGGAAATGTAATGGTCATGGCCGGTTTCTATCTGGTGTTCCGTGTTTTCAGAGAGAATTCCTTTACTGCTGGCAATATTGCTGTTGAAAAGGGGCAGCCTGTCATTTCAACAGGCCCGTATGCCATTGTCCGGCATCCGATGTACAGCGGCGCGTTTATCCTGCTCCTGGGTACGCCTGTTGCCCTGGGTTCATGGTACGGCCTGGCGGCAGTTTTGCCCATTATCGCTTTGATCATTTGGCGCATGTTGGATGAAGAGAGATTTCTTGCGGGAAACCTTGCAGGTTACCCGGATTATTGTGCCCGGGTGCGCTTCAGGCTGATACCCGGAATTTTTTAGCGGGCGCTGGCCTCAAAGAAAACCTTATCTTTGCCGCATGGCAAACAGCTTCGAAGATTTTAAATTTAACCGGCAGATATTGAATGCGATCGCAGACGCAGGTTATACCGAGGCTACCCCCGTGCAGCAAAAAGCGATACCACCTATTTTAAATGGACAGGATGTAATGGGTATAGCGCAAACCGGCACCGGCAAAACCGCGGCATATGTGCTGCCCATCATCATGCGGTTAAAATATGCCCAGGGCGACAACCCGCGCGCTTTGATCGTTGCCCCGACACGCGAGCTGGCTATGCAGATCGAAGAAAATATCAGGGCTTATGCAGCTTATACAGATTTGCGGGTGGTAACACTTTACGGTGGTCTGGGTCCAAAAACGCAAATAGAGCAGGTGACTGGGGGCGTGGATATTATTGTAGCCACACCCGGACGGTTTATGGATATATACCTGGCAGGGCATCTGGTCACCAGGCAGCTGGAAGTACTGGTATTGGACGAGGCAGATAAAATGATGGACATGGGCTTTATGCCGCAGATGAACCGTATTTTAGAAATTGTTCCCCGCAAACGACAGAACCTCCTTTTTTCGGCAACGATGTCCGATAAGGTACATCAGCTTGCCGGGAATTTCCTGGAGCATCCGACTGTGATCGAAGTTACCCCGCAGGCAACGCCCGCCCAAACTATCGACCAGCGTTTATATCATGTTCCCAATATTAAAACCAAGATTAACCTTTTAAAATATCTGCTAGACAAGACGGAGGATATTAAAAAGCTCATGATCTTTTGCAAAACGCGCGTTGTGGCCGACGACGTGTACAAATTTCTGGCCCGTAAATATGGAGAAAACCAGGTAAAGGTGCTTCATGCCAATAAAGGTCAAAATACCCGTATCAATTCGATCAATGCCTTCAAAAATGATGAGGTGAAAATCCTGGTGGCAACCGACGTTGCATCAAGGGGTATTGATGTGAGTGATGTGAGCCATGTGATCAACTTTGATGTGCCCTTTGTGACTGAAGATTATGTGCACCGCATTGGCCGCACCGGCAGGGCGCTGCAATCTGGGCGAGGCCATCACATTTTCCACCAGGCAGAAGAATATTATATTCGGAAGATCGAAAAACTGACCCGGCAAACCATTCAGGTTATACCCCTGCCGGAAGATGTGTTTGTCGAAGAAACACCTTACGAGGAAAGGCAGGACCAGGCCAAGGAGATCGACCTGCAAAAACGTAAGGAGGATCCGGAGTTTAAAGGAGCCTTCCACGAAAAGAAAACGGCTAACCAGCGTAAGAAATTTGACGCCGCCAAGGCTAAAGCAAATCCGGGTTTGAAATCGGGCAAATCCCGTCCAAATAGAAATTTTAAAAAGAAACGTTAAGAAATTAAGCGGCAAAGACCGATATGAAATTCAGAATTACACCTTTAAATTTTGCTACGGCATTTTTTTTGTTTCTGGCCGTTTACATTTGGATATATGGTGCCAACATCACAGGCAGTAAATACGAACATTGGAGCGGTACGATCGCCATCATATTCTTGCTGTTTGCTTTTGTTGTGTCATTTCTTGACCTGATGCTCCGCAATTTCTTTCCTAAAACCAAAAGTCTATGGATTGTAGAGCTAAGCTTTATAACTTTGACGGCTATAATATTTTTACTGGTTAAATAACGAACATGAAGAAAGCTGAAATAAAACTTACCATAGACCTTGATGATAATAATGTTCCGGAGAACATCACCTGGGAATCAACCGATGCCGAAAATAAAGAAGCGCTGCCTGTAAAATCAATGATGCTGGCACTATGGGATCATAACTATAAAAACACCCTTCGTATTGATCTTTGGACAAAAGATATGCCAGTGGACGAAATGAAACGCTTTTTTTATGAAACCCTGCAAACTATGGGGGATAGTTTTTTGCGCGCAACCGGCGAAACCAATATTGTAGAGGATCTGCGTGATTATTGTGCACATTTTGCCGATAAAATGGAAATCAGTCAAAAATAAGATGCCGGGTTTTAATATATTAGCTTATATAATTTTGGGGAGCTTATAATACTAATGGCCGGCACACACTTGGATCTTACCGAACAGCAGATCGTTGAGTTGATCGATCTTGTCAAAGGGACTGGCGGTTTTGATTTTTCCAAATATTCCAAAGCATCGTTAAAACGACGCCTTTCCAGGATCATGATGCTTAAGAGGCTGAACTATTTCGAACTGAAGCAGTTGCTGACCAGCGACCCGCATTTTTTTCAATGGTTCCTGGAGGCAATAACGGTCAACGTAACCGAAATGTTCCGTGACCCCGGATTTTACAGAGCCCTCAATGCGCAGGTAATACCTTATTTGTCAAGCTTTCAGCATATCAGGATCTGGAGCGCGGGCTGCTCGTCAGGGGAGGAGGTTTATTCGCTGGCCATATTACTGCATGAAGCCGGCTTAAATGCCGATTCCTTTATTTATGGCACGGATATCCACAAAGGCGTCCTTGATGAGGCAGGAAAAGGTGTTTATAGCTTGCGTAAGATAAAAAGCTATGACGATAATTATCGGCAGTGCGGCTTGTTCGGTTCGCTGACCGATCATTTTACGATAATGAACGACCAGGTCAGCATCAAGTACAAATTTAAAAAAAACACCCTGTTCGCTGTCCATAACCTGGTATCAGACAGTGTTTTTAATGAATTTCAAATGATCAGCTGCCGTAACGTATTTATATATTTTGAAGCTGAACTGCAGGAGAAAATTTTGGATTTGTTTTATCAGAGTCTGGCCCCGCTGGGTTTTTTATGTTTGGGTAGTAAGGAAACAATCCGGTTTCCTCACCTGAAGAGCAAATTCAAGGTAGTCAATTCAAAAGAAAACATCTACCAGAAAATTGCTTAGAACAAGGTCGCCTGCCCGTAACCGGCTGTCTGCGCTTCGTGTTCCAGTAACCATTTCTTACGCCATAAGCCACCGGCATATCCTGTCAGTTTACCGTTTGAACCAATGACGCGGTGGCAGGGAACCACCACGGCCAAATGATTTTGACCATTAGCTGCAGCAATCGCACGAATGGCCAGCGGATTATTCATCAATTTTGACTGATGCGCATAGCTCACGGTTTTGCCGTAATCGATGCGGAGTAAACATTGCCACACTTGCTGCTGGAAATCTGAGCCCTGCTGTTTTATAGGGAAATCAAAAGTGCGTCTTTTCCCTGCGAAATATTCGTCCAGTTGCAGCACTGCCAGTTTGAGCAGGAGCGTATCGGGCGGAATTATTTCCGTCCGGCTGTCCACGAAATAAACTGCGCTGATAAAATTGTCCTCCTGGGTTACGCGTACCATGCCGATAGGCGTTTGGTGTTGAGCAATTGGCATGCTGTAAATTTACGAAAAGAGATATTGCTTTCAGCTTTCAGCTTTCGAAACTATATTTGCAGCACATGGAATTGTTCAGCCAAACCTGGAACCTGGTGAAAAAAGAAATTCTGCTCGAATGGCGCTCAAAATATGCCTTCAACGGAGTGCTGCTGTATGTTGTTTCAACAGTGTTTGTATGTTATATTTCCTTCAATCTTACGCCGGGATTTACGGGCAGTAAAGGTTACCCCGTCGTATGGAATGTGCTTTTCTGGATCATTATGCTGTTTGCTTCGGTAAATGCTATTGCCAAGAGCTTTATGCAGGAAAGCAAAAGCCGCCTGCTGTATTATTATACCATAGCAAGCCCGCAGGCAATTATCCTTTCCAAGACCATTTACAATATATTGCTCATGTCGCTGCTCAGTTTACTGGCCCTGCTGGTTTATATGCTTTTCTTTACCAATACCATCGGCGATCCGCTTTTTTATTTCCTGTCGGTACTTTTAGGGAGCATCAGTTTTTCCACCGTTTTCACCATGATCTCGGCAATCGCATCGAAGGCCGGCAATAACGGGACCTTGATGGCCATTTTGAGTTTTCCTGTTATTATCCCCATTATTCTGGTACTTATCCGTTTAAGCAAAAATGCAATGGATGGCCTGGAACGTAACTTGAATTACGGCAATATCGGGGTTTTATGCGCCATCAATGTCATTGTCGTTGCTCACGGCGCTTTTGCTATTCCCCTATCTCTGGCGGGATTGATCTGGACGTACAAATGCTTTATTTGACTCAAAATAAGTGCTTTAGGGCTTATTTAGAATTATTTTAATCTTTATTTGGATTAAGTCTAAATAAGCCTTTATTTTGCGTCAAAATTAATCACAAATGCAGCGTTCAACTTTTACTTTATTTATTATTCTTATACTGCTTTGCACCCGCGTTTTTGCTCAGAAAAGCTAGTTACCTCCGAAGATTCGCTAACCAATAATCTATCGCAAAGCGCCACATACGATTGGCGGCTATGGCAATGCATTTTATCAGCATAATTCCGGCTCAGCAGACTTCAAGATTGATCTGGAAAGTTTTGTGTTATTTACCGGTCACAAATTCAATGATAAAATTTCGGTATTCTCTGAACTGGAAGTGGAAGATGCCAAAGTAAGCGGCGGAGAATCCGGTGGTGAGGTTGCCATTGAGCAGGCCTATCTGAAATTCAATCTGAATCCAAACCAATACATCGTAGCAGGTTTATTCATGCCAAGAATTGGTATCCTGAATGAAAATCATTTACCCAATACGTTTAATGGCAATGAACGAAACTATGTCGAAACCTTTATCATTCCCTCCACATGGAGAGAACTGGGCGTCGGCTTGTATGGCACTTTAAACAATTTGCCCATCGGCTACTCGGTTGGACTTGTTAATGGTCTCAGCTCGGAAATGTTTGAGCACGGGTCTGGTATACGTGAGGGTAGATTCGAGGGCCGCAACGCGACAGGAAACAACCTGGCAATAACGGCTGCTGTGCAATATTTACCAGGGTGATTTTAAAGCCCAGATATCAGGCTATTATGGCGGTACCATTGGCGTAAATAAACTTAAGGCCGATAGCCTTGGTGTGACTCCCGGTATATTTGGTACCCCGGTTGCCTTAGGCGAAGCAGATATTCAGTATGCTGCCGGCGGATTTTAAGTAAGAGTGCTGGGAACTATAGTTTCCATCCCGGATGCGGGTAATATCAACAGGGCGTACGCCAATAATACGCCGCAAAACAGAATACGGCGCTTATGCCGAAATAGGATATGATCTGTTTCATTTGTCAGGCAAGTCAAACGAGAAACGACTGATCGTTTTCGTAAGGGATGAGAACCTGAATGTGAATGCCAGCATTCCTTCAAATGGTATAACCGATGGCACGCTCGATCAGAATTATGTAGTTGCCGGATTAACTTACCTGCCGATACGCAATGTTGCTATTAAAGGCGACGTACGCATTGCACATACAGGCAGCCAGAATCCAGACCTTATTCTCAACCCTAATCCGGTTGCGCAGCCTTATCAGCCAAATTTCAGTTTAATTAATCTAGGTGTAGCATTTTCATTTTAAAGATCATGGATAGGAGAAACTTTGTAAAACAATCGTGTACCGTATGCCTGGCAGTTGGTGCAGGCATGGTCGTGGGTTCCGTATCGTCATGCGCTACATTACCGGTTTATAAAACGACCATAGCGAACAATAAAATTTCTGTGCCGGTATCCCTGTTTGCGCAAAGTGATTTTCAGATCATCCAGCCCAAAGACTTTTTTTATAATATTGGCTTACGTAAAGAATCCGACGGAACCTATATTGCCTTGCTGTTAAGATGCACTCATGCAGATAATCAGCTTATAGCAACCGGTAAAGGCTTTAAGTGTAACCTTCATGGCAGCGCTTTTGATCCGCAGGGACAAGTCACGCAGGGGCCAGCCGAGCGTTCACTGAAAAGATACCAGACCGAGGTTATGGCCAACCAAATCATCATCCATCTAACATAATATTTATTCCATATGAAATTTACTACCATTTTGACTGGCAGTATTCTGGCCCTTGCCCTTGCCGGCTGTAAAAAAGAAGGGAACAATACCCCGGCACCAAATACCGGAAATGCGCAGGAGCAAAGTGTTCTGACAGACTTTGCCGGCGTACTGGTTAATCCTAATTATCAGGATATACAGGCAAAGGCCCTGGTGATGAACAATTCGATCATCGCCTTCAATGCAAACCCAACGGACGATAATCTGAACGCGATCCGCGCTGCATGGAAGAATACACGCGCTGCATGGGAATCATGCGAAGGCTTTCTGTTTGGTCCGGTTGAAGATTTTGACTATGACCCGACCATGGACGACTGGCCGGTTAACCAGGCCGATCTTGATGCGCTCATTAACAGCGGTGATCCTTTAGGTGTTACAGATATCGACCAGCTGGGTACCACGCTGAAAGGTTTCCACGCGATCGAATATGTCATATTTGGTGTTGGTAGCACACGTAAAGCCGCTGGCATAACGGCGCGTGAAAAACTATATCTGTCATCGCTGGGCCAAAGCCTTTATAACACGACCACCCAGTTACGCAACAGCTGGGATCCATCCCAGCCCGGTAATTTCACCCAGCAGGTGGTTACCGCCGGAAACGGCAGCACACGCTATACTTCAAGGCAGGATGTTTTTATGGCCCTGGTAGGTTCGATGGCTGACATCTGCAATGAAGTAGCCCAGGAGAAAATGCAAAAGCCGCTGGCAGCTCAGGATTCTACACTCGACGAATCGTCATTCTCCCATAATTCGGTGAGCGATTTTAAGAACAACATTACCGGTGTACTGAATGCCTATAAATGCCGGTATAACGGTGTATCCGGACATAGCCTGAGTGAACTGGTTGCTGCCAAAAATGCTTCACTGGATTTGAAAATTCAAACGCAGATCAATACAGCCATTGCTTCTTTTAACGGAATAACCACTACTTACGAAAAGGCCATTTACACGCAGCAAAACCAGATTAAAACCGTGCAAAACGCGATTAATACGCTGAAAGCAACTATTGAAGGCGACCTGGAGACATTTGTACTAACCAATATTAAAGATTAAACCCAGACAGCATAAAGTGAGAAAACTTAAAATAATAGGTTTATTGGCGCTGGTCGTATTGGTCCTGGTTAAATGCCAGAAATCGGCCCTGTTTCCCGCCGATCAGTATGATGACAGGCTTTCAGGTGGCGATGCAACTGTATTTGACCAGACGTCAAAAGCTTTTGGAAATGCCTTTGAAAACATGAGCGCTTATGACCAGCATGTTCATGAGGTCGGCGATATGATTTTTAGTCAGTCATTTGTTACAGCTCCCGCCCCGATTCACAGCGGCTTAGGGCCCATTTATAATAATACTTCCTGCGCATCATGTCACCATAACGACGGTATTGGTGTGCCAACGGCGGGCGAGGCGCAATCGTCCCTTCTGATGCGTATCAGCCTGCCTGGAATGGACGTCAATGGAGGCCCGGTTGCGGTTCCGGGGTATGGTCTGCAGGTTCAGGACAAGGCTGCTTACGGAAAACAGCCGGAAGCAAAGGTGAACATCAGCTATGCCTACCAGACCTATTATTTTGACGATGGAGATTCCTATGAATTAAGAGCGCCGACTTATACATTAAATAACCTCTATGCGCCCATTCTGGGGACTTATCTCCTTTCTCCGCGCCTTGCCCCACCGATGATAGGGCTTGGCCTGCTCGAGGCGGTTCCCGAAAGCGAGATCGTAGCGAATGCAGATCCCGGCGATGCCAATGGCGACGGGATTAAGGGCAAGGCTAATTATGTATGGGATGTTACCACCAAATCCACCCGGTTGGGCAGGTTCGGCTGGAAAGCAAATACGGCTTCGATAATCACGCAGGTTGCCACAGCCTTTAACCAGGATATGGGTTTAACCAGCAGTATTCTGCCCGTTGAAAACAGCTACGGGCAGCGCCAGTATGATGGATTGAAGGATGATCCGGAACTGCCGGATACTACACTGAACGCGGTGAAATTCTACGCGCAAACACTCTCGGTTCCTGCCCGCAGAAATGTCACTGATGCCACAGTGAAAAGGGGAGAGCAGCTGTTCGTGCTGGCTAAATGCGCTACCTGTCATAAACAGACGCTGACGACTGGCGTCAATGTCGCTTTTCCTGCACTGTCGGCACAGGTGATCCATCCGTATACCGACTTGCTGGTACACAACATGGGTCAGGGGCTGGCTGATAACCGGCCCGACTTTAAGGCCGGGGGAGAAGACTGGCGTACTGCGCCTTTATGGGGCCTGGGCCTGTATGAAACCGTGAACAATCCTGGTTATTACCTGCATGACGGGCGCGCGCGTACCCTGGTGGAAGCCATCATGTGGCACGCCGGTGAAGCGGCACCGTCGCAGAGCTACTTTTCAAAATTATCCAAAGCTGACCGGAACGCTGTGCTGCGCTTTTTGATGTCACTTTAACAGATTAGAAAGGGATTAAATTATCTCTAAATGCACTGAGTTCATAAATATTTCATAATAATTGCCTTAATTCGTAGAGTAAAACTAATTAAGGTAATTATTATTAAATGTGTTTTAGAAGGCTCCTGCTATTACTGCTTCTCTTACCTTTTGCTGCATACTCACAAACCATTACTATTTCTGGTAAAGTAACAACATCCGTTTCACATGAAGGAATAGGTAAGGTAAGTGTTTTTCTAAGTAACTCCTCATATGGTACTGAAACGGCCGAGGATGGATCATTTATTCTGGCAGGCGTTAAACCGGGTCAGTACGACCTGATTGCATCATTTATCGGCTATCAGGCATATTCGCAGACGATACTGGTCGGCAGTACGCCGATCAGTCTGACTATCCCCTTGTTGCCCAAGATTAATCAATTGCGGGGCGTGGTAATCACTTCGAATGCCAATTGGAAAAAAAATTACGAAGAGTTCAGGGACGCATTTATCGGCACATCGGCAAATGCAAAAAACTGTATAGTAGTAGACCCACATGTTGTCAACATTGTCAAGAGCACACGAAAACAGACCCTGGAAGCCTGGTCGGATGATTTTTTGGTCGTCGATAACAAATCACTGGGTTACCGCGTGAAATTTCTGATCGATACGTTTTCAAACAACGGTTTCACCGGGATCATCTCCTGGCAGGGCAAGGCGGTCTTCCAGGAACTTGCAGGTAATGCCGAACAAAAGAAGATATGGAAAAAAAAGCGTGAGGATACCTACTACGGTTCATCCCGGCATTTTTACCGCTCGCTGTACCAGGGGACATTAACGCAGGAAGGCTTTATCATGAAGAAATTCCACCGTGAGCTCAACCCCGAACGCCCTCAGGAAGCTTTGATCTATCAAAAGATGAAATATTTCAGGGAGCAGCACCCAAACCGCGATTCATTGAGGTACTGGTACGGCAAGGAGACGCTATCCAGGTATTTTCATGAAAAACTAGGTACAGAGCCACTGCAACCGTACCAGGTCTTTGCAAAAACGGAAAAACCTGGTTTGTTTGTGATCAGCTTTACGGATTGTTTGTATGTGATTTATACCAGGCGGCACGAAGAGACTGATTTCAGGGATCTGTACCGTCCGCTCGATATGGAAAATTTTGAAACCAGTGTACTGAGCCTGACTTCACCCTACGCTATATTTGATTCCAACGGAGTTGTATTTGATGGCGCGCCGCTTGTTGAAGGTACATGGTCTAAGGCAAAACTTGCCGAGTTGCTGCCGTACGATTATTCGCCGGAGGGCGCCAAATAAGTTATCTCAAATCCCGGATCAAAACACTTTCTGCTTTCGAGCGAACAACGTACCTTTGCAGCACAAATCGATATGAGAGTTATTTATCAAATGTGGTGGAAGGCATTGGCAGTTATAGCAATATTTTACACGCTGATAGCCGGTTTCCTGCTTAATGTTCCCAAATTACCTATCCTTCACGAAACAATAAGGAACCTTTATTTCCATGTGCCGATGTGGATGGGGATGCTTTCGGTTTTTGTGATTTCGGTTTTTTACAGTATCAAATACCTGAATACCGGTAAAGAAGAATATGACCTTGCCGCCGTGGAATGCGTCAACACAGGGCTCATTTTTTATGCGCTGGGGTTGGTCACCGGGATGATCTGGGCCAAATTTACCTGGGGAGAGTACTGGAGCGGCGATCCTAAACAGAACAGTGCGGCCATTGCATTTTTGCTTTACTGTGCCTATCTGGTGCTGCGCAATTCCATTGATGAAGAGCAGAAGAGTGCCAAAATTTCGGCAATCTATAATATTTTCGCCTTCCCTGTAATGATCGTACTGATTTTTATATTACCCAGAATGACGGATTCCCTGCATCCGGGTAACGGAGGTAATCCGGCATTTGGTAAATTTGACCTGGATAGTCATATGCGTATGGTGTTTTATCCGGCAATGCTTGGCTGGAGCTTGCTGGCCGTTTGGATAGCAACCATTCGCTACCGTATCCGTTTAATTGAATATAAAAGAAATAGTTTATAATCTTCTCCGAATCTCCCCGGGTGGGGAATTATCGGAGTTGCAGCCTTCCCAGGATTGCCGGGTCGGTCAATCGATATTTAATAAAACAATGAAAAGATTTTTGATCTTACTTTGCCTTTGTATGGTAAATGCTGTGGTTTTTGCACAGCAGTCGAATTCCGTTGAGATGGCCGATGCGATGCGTAGCTCCGGCAAAATTTATGTGGTGATTGCTACAATATCCATTATTTTCATTGGACTGGCTATTTATTTGTTCTCTATCGACAGAAGATTGAAAAAAATCGAAAAAGGAAATTAGTTCAAATATTAAACCTATGTTGTTTAAACATAGATTTAGACCCTCTTATTGACAGTGTGTGGATAACACGGGTGATTTTAGATTTGCAATATTGATAAATTTTGTGCCAAATTTGAGCACTTATTTAAGAATATAATAATTATTCAAATTTAAATTATGGCAAATAATAATTCGATCGCCGAACAGGAAACTCATTTTTTTGGCGACGTATGCAAAAACTTTGATCACGCGGCACAATTTACCAAACATGATGCCGGTCTGCTCGACCAGATAAAATCATGTAACAGCATTTACCGTTTTCGTTTCCCAATCCGCAAAGGGGGATGCTTTGAAGTAATAGACGCCTGGCGTGTAGAGCACTCCCAGCATCAGTCGCCAACCAAGGGCGGTATCCGTTACAGCGAAATGGTTAACGAAGATGAGGTGATGGCGCTGGCAGCGCTGATGACTTACAAGTGTGCCATTGTAAATGTCCCATTTGGCGGCGCCAAGGGCGGCATTAAGATCAACCCTAAAAATTACACCGAACAGGAACTGGAAAATATCACCCGCCGTTATACGGTAGAACTGATCAAGAAAAATTTTATAGGCCCCAGCATTGACGTACCCGCACCGGACTATGGTTCGGGCGAACGGGAAATGAGCTGGATAGCGGATACTTATGCAACGATGAATCCTGGCCAGCTGGATGCAATGGGCGCGGTTACCGGTAAACCAATTGCCTTGCACGGTATTCAGGGGCGTCGTGAGGCGACCGGCCGCGGCGTGGCGATTGCAGTGCGCGAATGTGTAAGCGTTGGTGAAGACATGAAAAAGATAGGCTTGTTGCCAGGCATTTCGGGAAAAAGAGTGATTGTACAGGGCTTAGGTAATGTGGGTTATCATTCTGCCAAATTCTTGGCGGAGTTTGGTGCCGTGATCGTTGGATTATGCGAGTTTGAGGGAGCGATCTATAATGCGGACGGGCTTGATGTTGAGGCGGTGTTCCAGCATCGTAAAGCAACCGGTTCATTATTGGGATATCCTGGAGCAAAGAAAGAATTCAAAAGCTCTGGTGAAGGTTTAGAGCAGCCCTGCGATATATTGGTGCCAGCGGCCCTGGAAAACCAGATCACTGAAGCCAATGTGAGAAACATTAAAGCTAAAATCATTGCCGAAGGCGCCAATGGCCCTACCTCACCTGAAGCGGAGGCGATTTTCTATGAAAACGGCGGTATGATCATTCCCGATATGTATGCCAACGCCGGTGGTGTGACGGTTTCTTATTTCGAATGGCTGAAAAACCTTTCCCATGTTGCCTTTGGCCGTATGAACAGGCGCTTCGAAGAAACTGCCAATACCAACCTGGTGAATATGGTTGAAGGGATCACCGGGGTTGCTTTAACGCCGCTGCAGCGCTCTACGATCGTAAAGGGAGCATCGGAGCTGGAATTGGTAAACTCCGGATTGGAGGATACGATGATACGCTCCTACCACGAAATCCGGGAGACGTTTGTAAATACCACCAAAATTGATACCCTGCGTACTGCAGCATTTATCGGTGCCATCAATAAAATTGCCGGATCATATAAATCCCTTGGCGTGTGGCCGTGATCAGTTTAAACGATATCAGACAAAAAGAGCAGGTTTACATCTGCTCTTTTTTATTTAAAAACTGCTAAGGGAAAGCATCAGTTGACTTCCGTTTGGCCGAAATTTTGTTTGTCAAGAATTGTTCTAAATAAGATTAATGTCTTGTAATAAACATTATTAGCTTTACGTTTTGTATTTTTGCAATCCAGAATACAAGGTTAAAACAAAAATGAAGAAAAGTTCAATTATAGGCTTGGTAATCATAGCAATAGCCATTGCGGTGATTATTGGCCTTTACGCCAATACCAGTACTTACGGGACATTCAGCGATGCCAAGAGCGCCAGTGGCGAACTGCATGTAATAGGTTATCTTGATAAACAAAAGGAACTTTATTACGATGCCGCCAAGGATGCCAACTATTTTTCCTTCTTCATGAAGGATAAAAAGGGCGACGAATGTAAAGTGGTATTTCCAGGCACCAAACCGCAGGATTTTGAACGCTCTGAACAAATAGTACTGGTAGGCGAAATGAGGGGAAGCGAATTTCATGCATCGCATATCCAAATGAAATGCCCTTCAAAATATACACAAGACAAAGTTGAGATCACTGAGGCCAGCGCAAAAAAGGCCGATTTATAAATCATTTTAATGGATACTTTTAAAGGCGAACACCTTTTACCCGGCCAACTAGGCCAGTTTTTTGTTATTCTTTCGTTTGGCGCGGCACTGCTATCAACTATCAGCTACTATTTCGCTACTACAAATGCCAGTCCGCTCGACAATTCATGGAAACGTATAGCGCGGCTTAGTTTTTATATCAATTCTGTATCGGTCGTTGGTATCGGAGCCTGCCTTTTCTATATTATTTACACCCACCTGTTTGAGTATCATTATGCCTGGGAGCACTCTTCTAAAAGTCTGCCGGTTTATTACATCATTTCGAGTTATTGGGAAGGACAGGAGGGCAGCTTTTGGTTATGGTGTTTCTGGCAGGCGGTATTGGGTAATATCCTGATCTGGAAAGCAAAATCGTGGGAAAAACCGGTAATGACGGTTATCTCGCTTTCACAGGCGCTGCTGGCCTCGATGCTGATCGGCATGGAACTGTTTGGTCAGCGCATTGGCAGCTCGCCCTTTATTCTGCTGCGCGATGCGATCGATCTGAAATCATCCGCCCCCATATTTGCCCAGCGTCCTGATCTGTATCATAATTACCTGAGCTATATTACGGATGGTAACGGACTGAACCCTTTGTTGCAAAATTATTGGATGGTCATACACCCTCCGACCCTGTTTCTCGGCTTTGCCTCGATGGTGGTGCCATTTGCCTACGCAATTGCCGGCCTATGGCAAAAGCGCTATAAAGAATGGGTGCAGCCCGCTATCTCTTATTCGCTTTTTGCGGTAATGGTACTTGGTACAGGAATCATCATGGGTTCTTTCTGGGCCTACGAATCATTGAATTTCGACGGCTTCTGGGCCTGGGATCCGGTAGAAAATGCCGCTTTGATACCCTGGCTGACCCTGATCGGTGCCGTACACGTCATGATCGTTTATAAAAATACGGGTCATTCCTTCTTTACTGCTACATTTTTGGTACTGATCAGTTTTGTGCTGGTCTTATATGCTTCGTTCCTTACCCGTAGTGGTATTTTGGGCGATACATCAGTGCATGCCTTTACCGATCTGGGAATGTTCTGGCATCTGGTGGTAGATGTGGTATTGTTCCTGGTCATTTCAGTCTGGCTGATCGTTGTCCGCTGGAAGGAGCTTCCGATCACCAAAAAAGAAGAGGAAACTTATTCGCGGGAGTTCTGGATGTTTGTCGGTTCGGTTTTCCTGGCCCTTTCCTGCCTGCAACTGATCATCGTGACCTCGATACCCGTTTGGAATTCGGTGTTTAAAACCAGTATTGCCCCGCCAAATAATCCGGTGACTTTATACAACGTGTTCCAGGCCGGTTTTGCTGTAGTGGTTACCCTGCTTTCCGGATTTTCACAGTTCCTAAAATACAAAAAAACGGATACAACGCGCTTCTATATCACCGCCCTTGTGTACTTCGTATGTGCCTTGCTCGTAGCGGGTATTGCGATTTACGTCAGTGGTGTTTACAACCTGCGGGTAGTTTATTCACTGGTCATGGTGGCGGCTGTTTATTCTGTACTGTCTAACGGCAAAGTATTGGCGGATGCTTTTAAGGGCAAGATCAAACTGGCGGGGTCGGCCGTGGCGCACATCGGATTCGGACTGATTCTCATAGGAGCTATAATTGCTGCAGGTCGCAGCAAGGTGGTCTCGGTTAACAATACGGGTGAACAGTTTTCAGCCGAGTTTGCAAAACGTAATGATCCCAAAGAGAACATCCTTCTGTATAGAAATCAGCCAATTAAGATGGGCGATTATACGGTGACTTATCTTGGTGATTCGCTGGCATTACCGAACCACTATTTTAAGGTGAATTATAAACGGCTGGATGCAAGCGGCAACGTGAAGGAGCAGTTTACGCTTTTGCCAAACTCGCAGGCAAACCGCAAGATGGGACTTGTTTCATCGCCCGATACCAGGCATAACCTGTTTCATGACCTCTATACCCACGTTACCATGGCACCGCTGAAGTTTGATGATGAACAACAAACTGACGCTGCCCACAGCGAAGCGGACGATGACAAGAATTACGACGCTCCGGTAGCACACGAAGTTGCTGTAGGCGATACTATACGTTACCGCGAAGGATATATCGTATTAAAAGGGATTAACAAGCAGGCTCAGGTGGAGAATATTCCGCTCACAGGTAAAGACATTGCTGTTGGCGCAGAGCTGGAGATCGTGGCACACGGAAAGACTTATCAGGCTATGCCGGTGTACATGATCAAAAATGGCAGTGCCTTTGATTTCGCGCGCAAGGTAGAAGATGCCGGATTAAAAATCCGTTTCTCAAAGATCATCCCTGAAAAAGGGAAGGAAGAGATCACCATTTATCAGCAGCCCGAAAGCAAGAAACCTTATATCGTAATGAAGGCAATGGAATTCCCTTATATTAATTTCTTCTGGTCAGGAACGGTGATCATGGTGATCGGTTTCTTGCTTTCTATATTCAGAAGAAACAAGGAGCTAAAGACTGTTTAATCCTTTACAACGGAATACATTACGGGTTTTCAAAACTTCGTAAGTTTGACAACATTATGCGCATCACCATCATCGGTTCGGGCAATGTAGCTACCCATCTGGCAGCGGCTTTTAAAAATGCCGGGCACAGTATCGTGCAGGTTTACAGCCGCGACATGCAGAATGCATCGTTGCTGGCCTATCATGTAAGAGCAGAAGCCATTGATGCACTTAAGACATCAATCCCGAAACCGACCTTTTTATAATCGCCGTTAAGGATGATGCCATCGAGCCAGTAGCTGCAAAATTAGCTAAATATGAAAAGCTGATGGTCCATACCTCCGGGGCAACAGATTTGCAGGCATTCATGGTCTACAGCCTAAGGCGGCGTTTTTTATCCGCTGCAAACTTTCAGTAAAACTAAAGAAGTTAATTTTAATACCGTGCCGCTTTGTATTGAAGGCGCCAATGAACAGATTACCAAGCAACTGGAAGAACTGGCCCATACCATCAGCAATATGTTTACCGTATTAACTCCGGGCAGCGTAAAATATTGCACCTGGCCGCTGTTTTTGCCTGTAACTTTCCAAACTATCTTTATTATCTCGCGCAGCAGCTGTTGGCGGAAAAACAGTTGCCGTTTGATTTGCTGCGGCCTCTGATTTTGGAAACCGCCGAAAAAGTGCAGGACATTTGCCTGCCAAGGTGCAAACCGGTCCGGCGGTACGCAATGACGAAAATACAATGGCTGCGCATCTGCAATTATTGCATGAAAACCCTGAATTACAAGCAGCTATACAAGCTGTTAAGTCAGGGTATTATCAAAATGGATAATGCAGGCGTAGGAGGCATAGTAAATTTTGTTACTTTTGCCCAAATGAATATTTTTAAAGTAAAGATCAACTTTGAGGAGAAGGGGCATGAATCAGTTGAGCTGCCCATTGCCGAAGGCGAATCTGTGTTAGATGTTTGCCTGGAAAATGGCATCGAACTGCAGCATAACTGCGGTGGCGTTTGCGGATGCAGCACCTGCCATATTTATGTGAATAAGGGAATGGATAATATCCAGGAAATTTCAGATAAAGAAGAGGATTTTATTGACCGGGCGGTTAACCCGCGCATCAATTCAAGACTGGGTTGCCAGTGTGTGATTATTGATGGCGATATTGAAGTAACTTTGCCCGACCAGTCGAATTTTATGGGACATTAATAGAGTTTACGTATGACGTGGTTTACACTGTAGTAAGCATTACATAACGAATAAAAAACGTAATACGGATAACGTACCACGTAAAACAATAAAAATGACAGACAATAAATTTGCCCTGCCCATCAAATGGAACGATCATGAAGATATTGCCATTGAGCTTTATGAAAAGTTTGGTGATGACTTTGATGAATCGAAAATATACCGCATCCGCTTTACCGATTTGCTGGAGTGGGTACTCAGCCTGCCAAATTTTGCAGGCAAACGCGAAGAATCCAACGAAGGCCATCTGGAGCAAATACAATCGGCCTGGGTTTATGAGTGGCGGGATAATCAATAGTTAGTTGCAGTTGCTGTAAGTTGGCAGGGTCTAATCTGCCTAAGATAAATGGTCAGCTAAAACCAACTGAGCAGTGTAATCACCATTTAATCGGTGCAATCATAAAAAATGGAATCATTTCTAAATAAATTAAAAGATATTTCAACCTTCATTTTTGATGTTGATGGTGTGCTGACCGATGGTTCTGTTTATGTAATGGACAATGGGGATCAGGCGAGGCAGTTTAATATAAAGGATGGTTATGCTATTCAATTGGCTGTTAAATGCGGCTATAATGTTTGTGCCATTTCGGGCAGCCGGTCAAAAATAGCTATCCATCGCCTCAATAGCCTTGGGGTAAAGGATGTGTACGTAGGCGCACATACCAAAACAGAGAATTTCAGGATGTATCTGGAAGAAAAGCATGTTTTACCCGCCAGTGTATTGTTTATGGGTGATGATATTCCGGATCTTGAAGTAATGAAATTGGCGGGCCTGGCTGTTTGCCCGGCAGATGCTGCAGAGGAAATAAAAGCTATCAGCGCCTATATTTCACCCTATAACGGGGGCAGAGGGGCCGTGCGCGATGTGATAGAAAAGGTGCTTAAAGTACAGGGTAAATGGATGAGCGAACAGGCGTATAGCTGGTAAATTTAGATTTAGAATTTATATTTATAACAGATTTACAGATTTGACATGAACATTACCTAAAGATCATTCTCGCTTCCAAATCGCCGCGCCGGCAGGAACTGCTGCGTCTGATGGATATTGATTTTCGGATCGTATTGAAAGATGTGGATGAATCGTATCCTGGACATTTAACGCCTGAAGAAATTGCCGTTTACATTGCCGAAAAAAAGGCCAGGGCATTTGACGAATCTGTTGATGATGAGATCGTACTCACTGCAGATACCATTGTGAGCGTTGACGGCCATATATCTCGGTAAAGCCAGAAAATAAGGAGCATGCCGCCGAAATGCTGCAGATGCTTTCGGGCAAAGTTCACCAGTAATTACCGGCGTCTGCCTGTTATACAAACATGAGTATAATTTATTTCATGATGTTTCGGAAGTGTTTTTCCGCAAGCTTACGGATGGATGAAATCAATTTTTACGTGGACAAATATGAACCATTGGATAAAGCCGGCGCTTATGGCATACAGGAGTGGATAGGCCTTACCGGGATTGAAAGAATCAATGGTTCTTATACCAATGTTGTCGGCCTTCCAACCGAAAAATTATATCAGCAATTGATCAGATTGGCTTAAAAATTTCGGGATTTGTCAGTAGATTTATAAAACTATTGATAAACCATGAACGAAATTTATGGAAGATCCCGAAGTACCCACCGAACATTTACACGAACACATTCACGAAGCTGCCCACGAAAATCATGACAAATGGTCGATGCTGGTGGCTATTTCAACGGCATTTATGGCCGCCTTTGCAGCCTTAAGCAGTCTTATGGCCGGTCACCAATCCAATGAGGCGCTGATTACCCAGATCAAAGCATCCGACCAATGGTCCTATTACAATGCCAAGGGCATAAAGGCCGAAGTGGCCGATGCCGTTACCCAGATCAATTTTTCAAAAGCGGCGGACAGCTCAAAAGAGGCTGCTGCGAGAAAAGCCAAATTAAAGGACGATCAACGCAAGATACAGGAAAAAGCCGAGGAACTGGAAAAGGAATCAGAGGTGCATTTAGGTAAGGATATGATCCTTGCCCGTGCGGTTACCTTTTTTCAGATTGCGATATCTGTTTCGGCAATATCTATCCTGTCAAAGAAAAAATCCGCTGTGGTATATCAGTCTGGTATTGTTTGCCGCCGGGATATTCCAATTTATTGTGGGACTGCTGTGAGTTCCCAAAAAAAAATCTCCCCGTTTATGGCGGAGATTTTTTTATTTCAGTTCCGAAGGGTATTTAAAGATAAATCCGTTATTTCCCCTGTTCACATCCGGTAAGGCGGCATCAGGGTCAATGATCACCCTGGCAACTTCCTTGGTTGTCGGAATAGTAAAGTTGATCAGTTTATTTTGCAGCCATGCCTCGACAGGTACCTGCATACGTTGTTTGCTGCCATCTTTTAAGCTGTACTTCAACCGTAAAAGGCATAGCCATAGCTTCCAGGTTAAGCACACTCACCTGCAAGTCCATTTTTCGGATCATTATTTACATATTCAGCACCTACCAGTTCCAGGTCAAGTTTCAAGTTATTATAAAACCAGCCTTTCCAGAACCAGGACAGGTCTTCGCCGGCGCCGTTATCCATCGATCGGAAAAAATCGTCCGGCTGCGGGTGCTTAAACGCCCATTTGTGGATATAATTTCTGAAAGCATAATCAAATCTGTCATTACCCAAGATTTGCTCGCGCAATAATACCAGTCCGAAAGCGGGTTTGAAATATTCTATGGGGTGACGATATTTTTCCGGCACAGCATCGGCAGCAGTCATAATGGTCGGTGCCTCAGGATCAACGATCGTTGGTATAATTTCGTCCGCAGGATTACCTCCGCCCGGTGCATATTCTCCGTCACGCTTCGGGCCATATTCACCGTTATTAAATGCCTCGGAAGCATATATATCGATAAAGGTATTGAAACCCTCATCCATAAATGCATAGCGGCGTTCGTTGGAACCGACGATCATCGGGAACCAGTTGTGGCCGATCTCATGCGCGGTAACCCAGTATAATTCCTTTCCTTTATCGGTTATGCCGTCAAATACGATTCCCGGATATTCCATTCCACCGGCAATCCCAGCTTCATTTACGGCGACAGGGTAGGGATATACAAACCATTTCTCTGAAAAATATTCAATAGATTTTTTCAGGTATTCGGTAGCTCTGCCCCAGGCATCATTGCCCGCACTTTCAACAGGATAAACCGACATTGCCAGTGATTTTTTTCCTCCGGGCAAATTTACCCTTGCCGCATCCCAAACATAGGCTTTTGAGGCACCGAAAGCCACATCACGTGTATTGTTCATTTTGAAATGCCAGGTAAGCGTGCCTCGCTGTACCGGGCGTGTTGAAGGGTTATTTACTTCGTTCACATCCCGTATCATCACTGTTTTATCGCTGTTACGGGCAGCCGCAAGCCTGCTTATCTGCGCCGGGGTAAGTACTTGTTCAGGGTTTATTAATTCACCGGAACCGGCTACGATCATATCCCATGGCACGGTAACCTGGTAATCGATATCACCGTATTCCAGGTAAAACTCTCCGCTCCCTAAAAATGGCAGGGTATCCCAGCCTGAACTGTCATCATACACACACATCCTGGGGAACCATTGGGCGATTTCGTAGATCTTGCCGTTCTTGGTCTGGTTGAAGTCGGTACGTCCTCCAAAAACGCCGGGAATAGCATATTTATAGGTGATAATTAAATCTATGCCGCCTCCATTGGGTTTAATGGGTTTTGGCAGACGGATCTGCATTCGGGTGTCAGTGATAATAAAATCGGCTTTTAGTGTGACATCTACCGTCGATTGATCATATACCGATTCGATCTGGTAACCATCTGGTATGCTCGTTGATGCTGCGGTGCTGCATTTGTTGCAAAATTCGAACGGGCATCTTTTTTATAAGTATTCTGATCCAGCTGCAGCCATAAATATTGCAACGCATCAGGACTGTTATTGATGTAGTGAATGTGCTCTGTTGCACTCAGTGTTTTGCTAGTGGTATCAATGCTTGCCTTGAATTGATAATTGACCCGGTTTTGCCAATATTTCGGTCCGGGTTCGCCATTCGCCGAATGCCTGTCGTTTCCTCTTTCAGGGTAAAACATGGGCGAAAACAGGTCGGCAGGATTATAATTGGATATCAGGGTATCAACATTGCCAGGTCTGGGATTTTTTTGGGCCTGAACAGAAATGGATATAAAGGGAATAAAGAATAGGGGAAGGAACTTTATTTTCATGGTTACGACAATAATGCCGCAATATACAAATGCTGCCCAGATTTTAAGGAAGTGCTTTACAATTGCTGCGAAATCATTTCTGGTGCTGATCGTCCATCATCTCAGCTAAGACCCCTTCTTTTAGTGAATAGGTACACAGCGATACATTTTTAATATCCAGCTTTTGCATGATATAGCGGGTAATGAGCGAAGCCACTACGATCATATCTACCCTGACCGGTATTATTCCTTTATTACCTACCCGTTCAGCATGCGTAGAACGTACCAGATGATCAGTCACCCTTAGCAATTCTTCCTGGTCAAAATCGTAGGCCTTTATTTTTTTCAAATCAAAAGAATCGGTCCTTTCGTTTTCTATCAGTTCGGCGAAGGTTTCAAAAGCACCCGAGGAGCCAATCAGGTCATTGACAGGCATCTGTTCAGTGGCTTTAAATAGATCCGTTAGCGACGTTTCAAGGTATACGTTCAAAGCTTCAATAGATGCCGCAGGAATAGGATCGGAGTGATGAAACAGTTCCATCAGCCTTGCGGCTCCAATTTCAAAACTTTGTTTCCAGATCAGCTGGCGGTGGTTGCCGATGATGAACTCTACACTACCGCCGCCGATATCCATGATCAGGGAGTCCTCGCCGGATAAAAGCCCGCTGGCCTTTACTCCTGCATAAATAAAAGAAGCTTCCCGGTCGCCATCAATAATTTCGATATCAATGCCCGTTTCGGACTTTACTTTTTCGATGAAATCCTGGCCATTCGAGGCATTCCGCAGCGCCGAGGTAGCAATGGCCTTTACACGACGGACCTGGCAGGATTCAATGTCCTGGTGAAACTGCCTCATGGTATCAATGCCGCGTTCAAAAGCCGTAGAGAGAATGAGCCCCCGGTTGATGCCTCCTTCGCCCAGTTTCACAGCAATGTGCTGATGCACAATTTCGTTGAAATCGTGTATTTCACCTTCAGCGATCAGCAGGTGAAAAGTGTTGGTGCCAAGATCCATCACTGCGAAACGTTTATCCATTCCTCTAAAATAGAAAATCTACTAAATTGTTTAGGCGCGTTTATAAGTGTCTGCGGATAAGTGATTTATTCTTTATAGAAGAACCATTTGGCCAGCTCCCTGAAGTTGGTTTTTTTGCCATACATCAAAATGCCCACGCGGTAAATGCGCGAAGCGACATAGGTGGTGAATATAAAACCTGCAATCATCAGCGCCATGGACAATGCTAATTGCCAGGCAGGCACGCCAAATGGAATCCTGACCATCATTGCTACCGGTGCAGACAATGGTATAATAGACAGCCATTGTGCCAGTGCACTGTCCGGAGCCTGAAACAGGTAGGATACCGATAGCAGATAGGTGAATAATAATGGCAGGGTAATGGGAAGCATAAACTGCTGCGTTTCGGTCTCGCTATCCACGGCAGAACCAACGGCTGCAAATAAGGAGCTATAGAAAAGGAATCCTGTGAGCCAGTAAAATATGAAGCAGCCCAGCTCATATGCGGCATTTGCGCCAAGATTATGAATGAAGGTCTGCAATTGACCGCCTACGGAATGCGTGTTCTGACCAACCAGATAGCCTATCGCGGTAGATAGTCCGATCCATAGTATGAATTGCGTCAGGCCTACCAGACCAACCCCAATGATTTTTCCGGCCATTAACTGGAATGGTTTTACTGAAGAAACGATCACCTCGATTATGCGGCTTGTTTTTTCTTCGATAACGCCCCGCATCACCTGTGCGCCGTAAATAAAAATGGACATATAAATAAGGATAGCCCCCGTGAAACTTAGCGCATAGGCAGAACCGATGCTGGCATTTTTTTCTCCCTTATCCGTCAGTTCACTCGCTTTGATCACAATATTGCTTTTTATACGGTGGAGCTGGGCAGTATCGATGCCGGCTTTTACAAGGCTATATCCCGATTCGATATCGTTCATTTGCCTTTGAATATTATCTGCCAATGTTAACGTAGTCTTTTTCTTCGCGAAAAGTTGTACGCTGTCCTTTTTGCCCGGCGGAATGTTCAGCACCAGGTCATTGTCATTGTTTAATGATTTTTTTTCATAGTCCACTGACCGGTCTGAATATTTGAATTTCAGAAATTTCTCATCCTGAAACTTGCCTTTAAAATTGCCGGTATTGTCAATCACATTTACTACATGCATCGTTTGATCCTTATCATTGGCTATGTAGGCAATGACAGCAAACATCCCTGCAATAAATGCCGGCACCGCCAGTGTCATGATAATAAAAGATTTCTTTCTTACCCGGGTAACATATTCGCGTTGTATGATCAGTAAGATTTTATTCATGGTCAGGCTGATTTTTGGTTTACTGTGTTAATGAATATTTCATTCATGCTTGGGATTACCTCCTGCAGCATGTGAATGCTTGTTTTGGGAATAAGGTATTGCAATACATCATTAGCGGTATTGCCGGCTTTTAGGCTGATACTGATTGTGTGCCTGTCGTCGTCATCCTGGTTTTCGCTGATCACCTCGAAGGGCTGCGAACCGCTGAGATCCAGTTTGCCGCCGCTGTATTCAACCAGGTAAGTATTATTGCGATAGGAGTTTCGAATGGCTTTTACCCGTCCGTCCAGTATTTTATGGGACAGATTGATCAGCGCAATGGCATCGCAAAGTTCTTCAACCGATTCCATGCGGTGGGTGGAGAATAAGATCGTTGCGCCTTTTTTATTCAGTTCAAGTATCTCATCCTTTATCATTTCGGCATTTACCGGGTCAAATCCGCTGAATGGTTCATCCAGAATGATAAGGTCGGGCTCGTGCAGTACGGTGGCCACAAACTGGGCCTTTTGCTGCATGCCTTTTGACAGTTCTTCAATCTTCTTTTTCCACCAGGTTTCCATTCCAAGTTTTTCAAACCAGAATTTTAATCGTTTCTGGGCTTCGTCGCGGCTAAGTCCTTTCAGGCGCGCCAGATAGATCATCTGCTCGCCGATCTCCATTTTTTTATAAAGCCCGCGTTCTTCGGGAAGATAGCCGATGCGTTCAATATGTGACTGGTTAAGCTTGTGGCCATTAAAATAAATTTCGCCGGAATCGGGTGCAGTAATCTGATTAATAATGCGGATTAGCGAAGTTTTGCCGGCGCCGTTTGGGCCGAGCAGGCCAAATATCTGGCCGCTTTCCACTTCTAAACTTACATCGCTCAGGGCTTTGTGCCCTGCATATTGTTTTTCAATGTGCCGGATACTTAACATAGGAAGATCAGTTTATGCTTTGGATAGGATTGCATTTATATTGTTACCAAAAATATGTATTATTTACTCAGTATCAAGCCTATTCCAAGCACAATAAGTGATATGAATAATACGGCAATCCCCGCCCTCAGAATCCACACGAGTCCCGTGGGCCGGGTAATGCCGGGACCGCTGGCGGCGGCAAAGAAACCCGCACTTACCAAAATGGCAGCAGCAGGAAAGCCCAGTCTGGCGATCCAGACAAACGCTTCTGAAAGCGATGCATGATCCAAAAGGATCTCGGCAACAATCGATAAAATGACCAATACCCCCGCGTGCGCATGCCCGGCCCGGAACATTGCCTTCTGAAAATCATTCAGGTGCATCTGCTCATGCCTGCCGGAAAGTATTTGCAACAGAAAATATCCCCCGTATTGTATCGATGGTACGGTAAGTAAAATGATACCGCAGATCATGGTCGTATGATGGCTCATTAGAATGATGATTTAAATGGAAATGAAAGAGCGATTAATAATAAAAATAATAATTTTAGCTTTTTACTCATATTAAAATATATGAAATTTAGACTATTACTATTTTTTGTTGTGTTATCTGTTGCATGCTTTGCCCAGTCCAATCGCCGGGTAAACATCATTTTCGATAGCGATATGGGCCCCGATTATGATGATGTCGGCGCGATAGCCATCCTGCACGCGCTGGCGGATAAAGGTGAGGCTAATATTTTGGCTACCGTTGCCAGTACAAAATATGAAGGTGTTGCCGGCGTATTGAATCTATTTAATACTTATTTTAACCGGCCCGATATTCCTGTCGCTGTACCAAAGGGAGCTGCCCTTGAATTGCGGGACTGGCAGCATTGGACGGATACTTTGCTGGCTAAATATCCACACAAAATAAGGAGCAATGATCAGGCCTGGGATGCTGTAAAACTATACCGTAAAATACTCGCGTCACAGCCTGATCACAGCGTAACGATCGTAACGGTCGGTTTTTTAACCAATCTGTCCAATCTGATAAATTCAGCGGGCGATGCGTATTCACTGCAAAATGGTAAGCAACTCGTAAGCCGCAAGGTAAAGCTGCTTGTCTGTATGGGCGGCCGTTTTCCCGCAGGCTATGAGTTTAACGTAATGAAAGATGCCAGGGCTTCACAAAATGCATATCAGAACTGGCCGACCAAAGTAATATTCAGTGGCTTTGAAATTGGTGCCAGGATTTTAGCGGGGCTGCCGCTGCTCCAGAACCCGGCGATAAAAAACAGTCCTGTAAAGGATGCTTTTCGAATTTCGATACCACAAGCCAAAGAAGATTCACTGGGGAGAAAAAGCTGGGATGAAACTGCCGTTTTGGTGGCGGTACGGGGCTACGCGACAAATTATACTTTACGTGCCGGAAGGATACAGGTTGCCGATGACGGCAAGAACACATGGGATGATGGGGGTAAAGGGCAGGCTTATCTGGTTGAGAAGACCGATGTCAAACAGGTTCAGGATCTAATCAATGCGTTAATCATGCATCAGCCGGTAAAAAAATAATATTTATCCCCTGTTATTTGCATTCGGGACCTATAAAAAAAGCCCGGAATCAAAGATTCCGGGCTTGCAATTTTCTTATATCTTCAACTATTCAAAATACTCTTTCATCCGTTCGAAAAAGCTCTTCTCATTTTTACCCGGACTAGGTTTGAAATTCGGAGAATCCTGTAATTTTTCCAGCAATTCGCGTTCTTCCCGGCTTAAGGCCTTTGGCGTCCAGATATTGATGTGAATCAACTGGTCGCCACGGTGATAGGAATTAACCTCGGGTACACCCTTCGATTTAAGACGCAATATTTTACCGCCCTGAGTTCCGGGATCTATCTTGATTTTAGCTTTACCGTCTATCGTTGGTACTTCGACACTGGTCCCTAACGCCGCATCAACAAAGCTTATGTGCAGATCGTAAATGATATTATTGCCGTCACGCTTTAACGTTTCGTGCGGTATTTCTTCGATCAGGATGATCAGATCGCCCGGGACGCCGCCACGTGGGGCTGCGTTTCCTTTGCCGCTCATGCTGAGTTGCATGCCTTCGCTTACGCCGGCCGGAATATTGATGCTGATGGTTTCTTCACCACGAATTACGCCGTCGCCATGGCATACCGTACATTTTGAGGTAACCGTTGTACCTTCACCGTTACAGGTAGGGCAGGTGCTGGTTGTTTGCATCTGGCCCAGTATAGTATTGGTTACCCGGCGCACGGCACCCTGGCCGCCGCATGTTTTACAGGTTTGTAACGAGGACTGGTCCTTAGCGCCGGTACCGTCACAGGTTTTACAAACTATCTGCTTGTTTACTTTTATCTTTTTTTCGGTTCCGTTGGCTATTTCTTCCAGTGTGAGTCTGACTTTAATACGCAGGTTGCTGCCGCGCGCTACCCGACGGCCGCCACCGCCTTGCCTGCCACCACCAAAAAAGCTATCAAATGGACTGCCGCCACCAAAAATGTCGCCAAACTGGCTGAATATGTCTTCCATATTCATGCCGCCGCCGCCAAAACCACCGCCATTGGCTGAATGCGCATTTGCCGCATGGCCGAACTGATCATACCGCGGCGTTTTTCGGCATTGCTTAATACCTCGTATGCTTCGGCGGCTTCCTTAAACTTTTCCTCTGCCTGCTTATCACCCTGGTTTTTATCAGGGTGATATTTGATTGCCATCTTACGGTAGGCTTTCTTAATCTCGTCGGCATCAGCACCTTTCGAAACGCCTAAAACATCATAATAATCTCTTTTTGACATGTCAATTTTTTATTTCGAATTTCGAAATTTCTATTTCGGATTGGTATCTTTTGATTTTCAGTAGTTTATAAATCCGAAATGAATATCCGAAATCCGAAATTATTTAATTTCCAACTATAACTTTTGCAAAACGTACTACTTTATCATTCAAAAAATAGCCTTTTTCCATTTCATCAATCACTTTTCCCTTCATGTCATCTGCAGGGGCTGGTATATTGGTTATCGCCTCCTGAATTTCAGGATCGAAATGGGTGCCTATAGACTGCATTTCTTTTAGCCCTTTTTGCGAAAGAATATTTTTTAATTTATTCTGTATCAGTACAACGCCTTCTTTTACGGCGGCTATGTCGGTGGAATTCTCCATGGAACGGATCGCACGGTCAAAATCGTCTAGTACGGGTAACAGGGCTACAATAACGTCCTTACCCTCTGATTTTCTTGCTTCTTCACGTTCTTTTGCCGTACGGCGTCTGAAGTTATCAAATTCAGCATATAAGCGTAAATACCGGTCATTGGCAATGGCAAGTTCTTGTTTTAATAGTTCTTCAGGCGTTGATTCGGCTTCTGCAGTGGCAGTACCTTCGTCCATTACATCTTCCAAATGTTCTTCGCCCTCTAAGCCTTCTTTCTTTTTTTTCTTTAACATATCATTAAATATTCATGATTCAAGTTCTGCAAATCAAGTATCCTGCCATTTGCATTTTCAGGACAGACTGTCAGCACCATTTTGTTTTTGGGTAAATGTTGTCACGCCAGAGACGTGTCAGCAGCAGCTTGTCAGTGTTGACCTGACAACTTGTTTGAGGCAGCCGTGCAACTACCTTTGACGCTGCGGATCAGGCTATCTGTACATCCTCCAATACCTTGCCATTTTCGCATTTAATGATGCGTGAAGGGAAAGTGCGGATAATATGATAATCGTGTGTTGCGATCAGAATGGCAGTGCCTGACTGGCTGATCTGCTTTAACAAAAGTACGATCTCTTCAGAGGTATCCGGGTCCAGGTTGCCGGTCGGCTCATCAGCGAGAATGATTTCGGGGTCGTTAACGAGCGCGCGGGCGATAACCACCCGTTGTTGTTCGCCCCCGGATAATTCGTGCGGCATCTTTTTTAGTTTTGAGCGCAGGCCTACTTTTTCCAATACATCCAATGTGCGCTCGGCTATCAGTTTCTTGTCCGTCCAGCCGGTTGCCTGCATTACAAAGCGTAAGTTTTCTTCAACCGATCGATCGGTCAGCAATTGAAAATCCTGGAAAACGATACCCAGTTTCCTGCGCAAAAAAGGGACGTCTCGTGAGGCGATCTTTTTCAGATCGTATCCGCAGGCATATCCCTGGCCAGCCGGCAGGTTTAAATCTCCGTAAATGACCTTCAGCAGACTGCTTTTTCCCGATCCGGTCTGGCCAATAAGCCAAACGAAATCGCCCTTGTCCACGTGCAGGTTAACATTCGATAGTACCAGGTGCTTTTGCTGGAAAATATCAACGTTTTCGAGTTTTATAATTGAGTTTCCGATCATTTTATAATTCTAATTTTAAGATTTGCCCAAAGGGGAGATCTTTAATGATATTCATGATATATTCGGTCTTGCTTCCCAGCCCCACTTTATCCAAGGATTTATCCGGCCTGTCGACCCTGAAATAAGCGAGCAGCGTGAACTTATCGTCGCGCAACTGTACGTAATCAGGTATCTTGGCTACGCCTTTAACTTTTATAATATACATTTTGTTAAGCTTTCGGCTTCTCCCCCAAAGGTATCGTTTATTTAAAGCTTTGTCAAGAAATCCATGGTATCAATGCCATCGGCGTAATCCCATAATGCCGGTTGTTGGCTTTTGCCAAAATCAACGACCTGACCGTTCGATTTCAAAGGTTCGGCGCTGACAATGCATTGTATTTTTCCGCTTTCCCTGCTGAGTAACGTTTCGGCATCGCCGATATTTTCGTATTCCTCGTAAAAAATGACGGCCAATGGAGATACCATCCGCTTGTCTTCCTTTACCAGCAGGAATCCGTTATCCAGGTGCTTGTCCCTGTTTACCAGGTAGATCGATTTGTTGTAATCGTAGTTGTTATTGTATTTGTGATGATGGATGATATTGTGATAGGATTCGATCGCCTCAAAGAAAGGCACAAAGTCGTAATTCTTTGGAACCAGCAGTTTGGAAATATTGCGGCAGCCCAGCCCGAAATAATCAAAAATATCGTGGCCCAGATCACCCAACTGTTGCGTGGTTTCATTACCGGACAGAACAGCCACACTGTTGCGGTTTTTGCGGATAATATGGGGCACCTTGCTGAAATAATATTCAAAATACCTCGATGTATTGTTACTGCCCGTGCAATAACGGCATCAAAATTCTCCAGTCTTTCGACAAAAGTATATTTTGTTTAAAGCCCGGTTCTATACGAGTCAGCATATCCAGCACATGTTGTCAGGCGCGAATCCTGCACGGACGCTTTGATCAGGGCGAAATTGCCGCTTACCAGTACGCATAGCACGTCGTGAAAGCCAACCAGGGGAATATTTCCGGCCAGGATCAGTCCGACTTTTTTTACTTCGCTGCGGCTGTCGGTATCATATTTATTCAGCCATGCCGAAAGGTCATTTTTATTCAGCATCAGGCCGATTGACCGCACTGCCCGCTCAACATTTTCGGGGGTAAACCATGCATTATAATGATGTTCATCCTGAATCAGGGCATTTAATTCCGTATCCGGAGAACTTAATTGCGCTCCTAACGTAGAAAATACATCTATTAAGTAGATTTTATTAAATTTTGACATATAAATGGTAAGGGCATAAACCCTTAAAGTGATTTTTTGTTATATTTGCATGCCTTGTTTTGCAGGGCAAAGGTAAGTTAGATTATAAGATATTAAGAAAGTATGGCGATTAAAATCACCGATGAATGCATAAACTGTGGGGCCTGCGAACCGGAGTGCCCGAATAATGCGATTTATGATGCGGGTGCTGCGTGGCGTTTTTCGGACGGAACCGGGCTTAAAAGGACTAATTGATTTTGGAGATGGTAATACGTCTGAATGCTGAAGAGACGCAGGCTGCTTTGTCTGACGATATTTATTATATCGTACCTGATAAATGTACGGAATGTGTTGGTTTTCATGATGAGCCTCAATGCGCTGCAGTTTGCCCGGTTGATTGCTGTGTGGATGATGAAGATGTACGCGAAACCAAAGAGGAGCTATTGGCCAAAAAAGAATGGCTGCATATGAATGAATAAGAAATTCTTGTTTAATACACAGGGGGATGCATCAAATAATGCATCCCCCTGTTTTTTTATTGCAATTTTTAAGCTATTGTTGTATGGGAATTTCATTGACCCTAAATCTTTAATAAAATAATGGAATATGGTATTTGTAATTTGGCTGTTATCCCTCTAAGAGCCGAAGCCAAGCGACAAGAGTGAACAGGTTTCGCAGGTTTTGTTTGGCGAAACTTTTGAAATACTGGAATGGAAGGAAAGATGGGTAAAAATTGTTACCACCTATGACAATTACCAGGGCTGGATAGGCCGCCTTCAATTTACCATGCTTGGTCACCTTGCCTATAAAAGCCTTAAACAAACACCAGTCCCCTTTTACTTACCGTGCAGTAACACAGGCCTGGAAAAAACCAGATAACAGTGTCTTATATTTGCCCGTCGGCAGCTCCCTCGTATTTTTAAAGGGTACCACATGCCAGATTGGTGACGAAAAGTTCGAAATAATAGGGGAGATCGGCGAAACAGCAAAACTGGATATAACGGCCAAGTCGTTTTTGAACACGCCATACCTTTGGGGCGGACGAACACATTACGGCATCGATTGTTCAGGCTTTACCCAAGCCGTTTTTAAACTGCAGGGTATTCACCTGCGCCGGGACGCGTGGATGCAGGCTGAACAAGGCGAAACGGTTGATTTTCTGGCAGAAGCCAAAATGGGCGACCTGGCTTTTTTTGATAATGCGGAAGGGAAAATTACGCATGTCGGCATTATGCTGAACAATGAGCAGATCATCCATGCTTCCGGTAGGGTAAAAATCGACAGCATGGACTCCCAGGGCATCTATTCAGAAGAATTGAAACGCACTACGCACAAACTACGCATCATCAAACGCATTATTTGAGGCGCTTCTACATGCTTGTCATCACGCCGATGATATTTCCGGCAGGATCGGTAAACCAGGCAATGTCGGGTCCCTGCCCGTTCCCGTAAACGATACCTTTTTCATTTGTTTTAAACGCACCCATATCGTATTGCTGGAAACGCACGCCTTTTCCGCTGAGCTCATCCACTGCCTTTTCTACATCGTCGACAGGGAAATTCAAAACGGTAAAGGTGGCGGGGACATGGTTGGGTTTGGGATAGATCATAACCTTGGTACCGCCCGTGACATCTAATTCCAATAGTCCCGGGCCCATAGGCACGCGGCTCACATTAAGACCCAGTATATCCTGATAAAAGGTCTGTGCCTTTTCAAGATCGTCTACAGAAAAACTGCTGAATGCTTTTATGTCTTTAAACATGGCAAATGATTTATATGTAAAGCTATAAACACTAAATCAATCGCCGGGTTTTGCCTGCGACGATCTCGGGGGGCAAATGCGACAAAAATTCACGCCACTTAGTTGCTACATCCCATGTGGTATCAAAATTAATGATTACCGCTGCGCTATGGAGATCAGATTGCCACAGGTATCATCAAAGATAGCCACGGTAACGGGCCCCATTTTTGTTGGCGGCACGGTAAAATAAACACCCAGGGCATTAAGTCTTGCATATTCTTTTTCCGTGTCATCGGTGCCAAAAGTTGTTGCAGGGATGCCGGCATTAAACAGTATCTTTTGGAATTCACTTGCTGCCGGTTTGTCGTTTATCCGGATGGCCGGGTTCCAGTTGGGTTCCAGCAATACTTCGACATCGCTGTTTCCTTCCGGCGAAACGACGGTTAGCCATCTGGCATCGCCCACCGGGATCTCTGTTTTTTTTATAAAGCCTAATACCTCGGTATAAAACTTTAGTGCTTTGTCCTGATCGTCTACCAGGATGCTCGTTACGATCACTTTCATAGCCGTTTATTTATTGTTTTTCAAGAAATTCCACAATTGATTTACCAATGATGTAGTTCCATCCATCCTCAAAACTGCTTCTTGCAAAGTCTTTGTTGTCAGTCGGGAAGGTTTCAAGGCCTTCATGTGTAAGCTTAAGCCTGGTTTTATTGCCTTCCGGAAATAACTCAAAAGTAACAAAAGATTTGCCGGGATACTGGTCATAGCGCCAGCTGTACTGCAGTTTTTTGCCGGTTTCCACCTCGGTTATCTTACATAAATGAACATAGGTATTCTCCTCGCTTTCACCGGCAAAGGTAAACTCAAACCCTACTTCGGGCTTAAATTCAGCGATGTCAAAATACCATTGTTTCATCTGGTCCCTGTCGGTAATTGCCTCCCAAACCTTTTCGGGGGAAGCATTTAGGGTACGTTCAATTACAAAAGGCTCATTTTTCATTTTCTCTTATGTTTAATTGGTTGATTGAACTTTTCGGTCTGGTCTTCCCTGGCCAGAAAACCTTCCAGCGCATCTAATTTCCTGTTCCAGAAAGCGCGGTATTGTTCTACCCACTCGGATACTTCATTCAGGTTTTGAAGTCTGGCCTGGCAATAACGTTCACGCCCCTGCTGTTTTATGGAGACTAGTCCGCATTGGCTCAGTATTTTCATGTGCCTTGAAATAGCGGGCCGGCTGACGTCGAAATGCTCGGCCACCGCATTCAAATTCAGCGGCTGCTGGGCTATCATATTGATTATTGCTCTGCGGGTCGGGTCGGCTATGGCCTGGAATACGTCTCTTCTTATCATAATTATATCGGTAACCGATCGGTTACAAATTTAAATGATACCATTTGGTTACGCAAAATTTATTGCAGTTTTTTTTTAAAAAACTTACCTTGATATTCCAATCGTTAACATATGCCTAATATCAATTCAAAGGGAGCTGAGAAACATACTTTTGACGCCATCGTGATCGGTTCGGGAATAAGCGGCGGATGGGCAGCAAAGGAGCTGTGCGAACGTGGTTTAAAGACCTTGATCCTCGAGCGGGGGAGAAATGTGGTGCATCTTAAAGACTATCCAACTGCAACAAAAAACCCATGGGATTTTCCGCATCGGACCCATGAACCCGTTCAGATCACCACGGAAAACCCCATCGTAGCCCGTTGTTATGCCTTTAGTGAAGCCAGTCAGCATTTTTTTGTCAAAGACAAGGAGCATCCCTACCTGCAGGACAAACCCTTTGACTGGATCCGGGGCTACCAGGTTGGCGGCAAATCGCTGCTATGGGCAAGGCAAACCCAGCGCTGGAGTAAATTTGATTTTGAGGCTCCGGTACGGGACGGCATTGGAATCGACTGGCCGATACGTTATGATGATCTTGCACCATGGTACAGTCATGTTGAGCGCTTTGCCGGAATAGCAGGTAACCGCGACGGTCTGGAAACGCTGCCCGACGGTGAATTTTTACCAGCCTGGGAGATGAACGCTGTTGAAAAGGATATGAGCAAACGAATTAACGCGCATTACCGGGACCGCAATGTGATAATTGGTCGCTGTGCACACCTGACAAAACCCAACGAGATTCATATTCAGCAGGGGCGGGGACAATGCCAGGCGCGCAGCCTCTGCGAAAGGGGCTGTCCGTTTGGTGGTTATTTCAGTTCGAATTCTTCCACACTTCCCTGGGCAGCTAAAACGGGTAACCTGACGCTTCGGCCCGACTCGGTAGTGCATTCTATCATTTACGATGAACGAAAAGGACGGGCAACAGGGGTCAGGGTAATTGATGCAAATACCAAAGAGTCGACAGAATACTTTGCTCAAATTATTTTTGTTAACGCCGCCACCATGAATACCAACCTTATTCTGCTGAATTCAACGTCATCGCGTTATCCGAATGGTTTGGGCAATGATAATGGATTGCTTGGAAAGTATATCGCATTCCATAACTATAGGGGTACGCTTTCGGCAACGATGGATGGATACCTGGATTCTTATTATTACGGCCGCCGGCCCTGTGCCATTATGATGCCCAATTTCAGGAACGTATATCGCCAGGAAATGGATTTTCTGCGCGGATATATGACATTCTATTCTGTAATGCGGGCTGGTTGGGGACACCAAACCGATGGGCCTCAAATCGGAAGCGCCTATAAAGAAGCCGTATCTGAGGCCGGTCCCTGGGTGATTTATGTACAGATGCAGGGCGAAACCATTCCTAAAGAAACCAATCATGTCAGTTTGAGCAAGGATGAAAAAGATGCGTGGGGAATCCCGCTTTTAAAAATGTCTGTTGCTTATGATGACAACGATTTAAAGAGTATGAAGGATTTTTTGGCCCAGGGTGGAGAAATGCTCCACGTAGCCGGGTGTAAAAATGTAAAATCACAAGATACCAATCAGGCGCCGGGACTGGATATACACGAAATGGGCGGTGTGCGCATGGGTAAGGATCCCCGGACATCCATGCTGAACAAATGGAACCAATTGCACGGCTGCAGGAATGTTTATGTCACTGACGGCGCTTGTATGGCCTCAACGAGCACCCAGAATCCATCGCTTACTTTTATGGCCATTACGGCTCGCGCAGCGAATTATGCCGCGGGTGAATTAAAGAAAGGGAATTTATAGATTGCTCGGCCGGGAACTGGTTATTCAGTGATTAGTTAATCAGTATAGGTTTGGATTCGCCTGACTAACTAATCACTGCTAAACATTAAAACTAGACTTTTTTTGGAGGAAGATCGAATGCCTGGGCGTCGTGCTCAAAATGTCCTTTATGAGAGCCATCGCAAAACGGCTTGTTTGCCGACAATCCACAACGGCAGATCGAAACAATGGTCCGGCCCTGAAGACCATAATTGTTGCCCTGTACGTCCACTATTTCGAAATCGCCATCAATTTTTACTGATCCGTTGCTGTTTATTGTAAGCTTGGTTGTTGCCATATATAATTAATTTGGCGCAAAAGTAAGATAATGGATCAAAGCGCAAGCAAAATTGAGGCCAATCAGAGTCTTTTTTGCAGATTTTCTTTTATCGAGCTTTCCCATTCCTGTTTTAAAATGCTCAAGACAATCGTGTTGCGCCTGGTGCCATCTTCCAGCCAAACATAACTGCGCAGTATACCTTCAACCGTGCAGCCAATGCTTTGCATAGCGGCAATACTGCGCTGGTTACGGGCATCGGCGCGCAGCTCCACCCGATGCATACCCAATTGCTCGAAGGCTAGTTGCAGTAATAAGAACTTGCAGTGTTTGTTTAATCCTGTTCCCCTGTATTTTTCGCCATACCAGGTGTACCCCAGTTGCAACATGGCATTTTGGGTTTGTATATCGTAAAAACGGGTGCTGCCGGCATATTGACCCGTCGCCTTGTCCAATACGATGAAAGGGTATTCATTTCCGTTGGCTCTTCCCTTCAGCGCGGTGGCAATATAATTACGCATACCATCCTCGCCTTTTGCGCTTATCGCCGAATGCTGCCAGGTATCGGGCTCATTTAAGGCATAAGGGAGCAGAAACTCAATATCCGATGATTTCAGAGGCCTTAATAAAACGCGATCGTCTTCTAAAATGTATTCTGTCTGGCTGTTGTACGGACTTTCCATTTCGCTATTATAGTCATTAAACAGCTTTGTTTAAAATAACTTATGAAAAATCACAGGGAATGCTAGTTTGCTGCGCCTTTCAGTATTTTGTCTGCTGTACGCTTTGACCATAGCTTATAAAGCTGATAGCTTAGGCCTGCAACAAAAAGTACCATTAATGCACTCAGTGCTTTTTGAATGATCGGGGCATTGGGGCCGTCAGCCAGAGGCTGACTCATGGGTAACCTGGTCAGGGTTTCGACTACAGCGGGTATCAGTGATAAAAAAAGTGTCGTCGACAGGATAATCAGCTGAAAATAAGCGCCTAGTCTGCCTAAGATGCGCAAGGAGCGGATAAATACGCCTATGGGTAACAGGATCATGATAATAATTGCAAGATAGTGCCCGGCCGTAAAGTGACCTGTCTTCATGATAGGAAAGCCTGTCAGGCAGGTAAGGACGGTCAGCCAGACATACCATTTACCAGATCCCGTTGCCGGGTTGATCTTACCTGAAAGCAGCAATGCATAAAAAGCTGCAAGTATAGCCGCGATACTGATCGCCGTGTGAATGATTCCGAGTACTGACAAATGATTAGGCATGAGCTGAGATTGGATTGATTCACACAAGTTAATTATAAAATGCTATCAATCAATCGGAAATGAAAAAAAATCAAGTTAAGGGATCGTAATTTGGCACAAAAGGCCAGCTGCCATGAAAAATGCCTTTTGTTAAAAGGGTTCATTACGCATAAATTTGGCATATTTGTCACATTATCAGCTGGATGTGTTATGAAAATTTGCACTAAAGCGCCTCTGATTATTGGATAATTCAAGATAAAAAAGTAAGTTTGGTTAGCGCTGATCTGTTTGTCTTTATTGCTTTCCCCTAAGCAAGGTTGCTGAAAAGTATTTATTCTCATATCCCTTAAAATTCATCAAAAATGAAAACATCCGGCATCATTGTTTTTTTGTTTTGTGCATTAAACGCTTTTGCACAGGGGCAACTCCCGGCCACAAAGATGGTCGACAGCGCGCACACATATTTTGGTACTACCTACAAGGATCCATATGGCTGGCTTGAAAATATTAAGGATTCGTCCGTAGTCAACTGGTTTAAGCAGCAGGCCAGTTACAGTAGTGCAATGTTAAACAGGATATCGGGGAGGGACGAGTTGATTGCAGAGTGGAAGATGCTGGACAAGCTGCAGCCCGCGCGGATAAGTGGCAGGGTGTATGAAAATGGCAGAGTATTTTACCGCAAGACAATGCCCGGGGAGACGGTAGGGAAGTTGTATTACAGGGATAGTTTAAAAGGCAAGGAGCAATTGCTGTTTGATCCCCTGAGCTACATTAAAGGAAAGACGCTGACCCTGGAAAGTTTTACGCCAAGCTATGATGGCAAGCAGATCGCCATTGCATACTCCCAAAAAGGTGCCGAAGTATCAACCATCAAAATTATAAATGTGGACACCAGGGAAATTTTGAAGGACGAGATATATCCCAGCGCCGGCCTTGGCAATTTTAGTTTTGATAATAAGGCGATACTATACATTGCACTCCGAACGGCAGATAATGCTGCGGCAGATGCCCGTTTAAATACGAAAACGAAACTGCACATTATAGGAACTGATCCAAAGAGTGACAGGGATTTTTTTAGCAATGCCAGTTATCCGTCTTTAAAGATTGACCCAAGGGCCTATCCATTTATTTTTTTAACAGAAGATAATAAGAACTATATTTTTGCCGGGCAGGGGACTGTTCAGCCCGAATTTACGATGTATTATGCGCCTATAGGACAATTCAGTACAGACAAGATCGAGTGGAAGGCACTGTGTATGCCAGATCAAAAGCTGGTTCGGGGTATGGAACTTGTAGGCGACAGGGTGTATGCGATCTCCCATGACGGGGCGGAAAATTACAAGCTGTTATGTACGGATCTGGCAAATGTGGACTGGAAAAATGCAAAACTTATTGCTCCTGAAAAAAAGGATCAGACCCTGGAATATATTACCCATTGCAAGGATTATCTGTTCGAAGTTTACAGTGATGGGATAAATAATCATGTGTTTAAATATAACCTGGCGAACGGAACAACCACTGAAGTGAAACTGCCGCTGACCGGCACAGCCGGTATATTCTGTCTGAACAATAAGACCAATAATTGTACGGTAGGTATTACCTCCTGGAATAAACCTTATACTGAATTCGACTTTGATGCGGCTACCGAAGTATTTACACCCGGCTTGTTTAACAAGGCACCTAATTTTCCGCCGGCGTATACCGACCTGATGGTGAAAGAAGTCGAGGTAAAGGGGCACGATGGTGCGATGATACCCTTATCCATAATCTATAAAAAAGGGACCAAGCTCGATGGAAATAACGCATGCCTGATGGATGGGTATGGTGCATATGGCATAAGCATGACGCCTTATTTTAATCAGCTCGAAAACGCCTTGGCGGTAAAAGGTGTTGTTATTGCCATACCCCATGTGAGAGGCGGTAGTGAAAAGGGTGAAGCCTGGTATCGAGCAGGCTATAAAACCACGAAACCGAATACCTGGAAGGATTTTATTAGCTGCGCTGAATACCTGATAGCCCAGGGATATACCAAGTCTTCCAAGCTTGCCGGAACCGGAACCAGCGCCGGCGGCATATTGATAAGCCGTTCCATTACCGAGCGTCCGGATTTATTTGCCGCGGCAATTTGTAACGTAGGCTGCGCCAATGCAATGCGCCTGGAGTTCTACTCCAACGGACCCGTAAATATACCGGAGTTCGGCACGGTCAAAGACAGTGTGGAGTGCAAGGGATTGTACGAAATGGACGGCGTAGCGCATGTGGTCGCCGGTACAAAGTATCCTGCAGTAATTTGTGTTGGCGGATGGAACGATCCCCGGGTAATTGCATGGCAACCCGGTAAATTTGCAGCGGCCCTGCAAAATGCTTCATCATCAGGCAAACCTGTACTGATGAAAGTTAATTATGATGACGGGCACTTCACCGAAGATAAGAGCGTTACCTTCGCCAATTTTGCAGACCAGTTTGCTTTCGTGATGTGGCAATGTGGTCACCCGGACTTTAAGTTGAAATAGGCCGGCAATAGACTTCTGTGCCGTTTCATTAAGGCCGTCCAGACGGCCTTCAAACCGTTCATCGCTAATTTCAGACCTGCGGGGCTTTGAGATACATGGCCCTTTTTTCGAAAAAATTCACTCATTTAGCAATGGCATGCTTTAGTGTACGGATTATTAAACAGGAATTGTTAATATTGAACTCGGTTATTGAATAGGTGACTCATATAATTTTCAATATACCCGATCGAAAACCAATTAAAATGTTTAACAGTTCGTTTATGGCAAGCATCCCAATGTTACTCCCTCATATGCTATTTTCGCCTGTCGCTATTCTACAACTTTTTTAACAATGCAAATCTAAGGAGCGTTGTTACTAAATTCAAAACTCATCAAATGCACAACTTGAAATTCTATATTATTAGCTTATTGATAGTATTCGTTCTGCCTTCATTAAATGCCAATGGCCAGCAAAAGAACAAGCGTACAACTGCGCCGGAGCTATGGCTCAGTGACCCGGATCACGGTATATTGTTCACGCCGCAAAGTGAAAATTTTAAAACGACTGCTGTGGCGAATGTCCCGACAATAAACATAAATCCGACAGAAACCTACCAGGAAATCGATGGTTTTGGCTTTGCCTTAACCGGAGGGAGCGCCATGCTTATTAACAAAATGAGCGCTGCCAGGCAAACAGAATTGTTATGGGAATTATTTGGTACGGGTAAAGGAGAAATAGGCACCAGCTATATAAGAATAAGCATCGGGGCGTCAGATATGGATGATCATGTTTTTTCATATGACGATTTGCCCGCCGGCAGAACGGATATTGACCTCAAAGAATTTAGCCTGGCAAATGACCAGCAGGATTTGATACCGGTGCTGAAAAAAATACTGGCAATCAATCCGCACATCAAGATTCTGGGATCGCCCTGGAGCCCTCCGGCATGGATGAAAACAAATGACAGCACTGGCGGCGGACATTTGAAGCCTGAGTATTACCATGTTTACGCGCAATATTTTATAAAATACATAAAGGGAATGGCAGCTGAAGGCATTCCTATCAATGCAATTACCGTTCAGAATGAGCCCCTGAATGCTAATAACAATCCGAGTATGACTATGGAAGCTGCTGAGCAGTGCGCATTCATTAAAAACAATCTTGGACCCGATTTCAAGGCAGCTAAGATCAAGACGAAAATTATACTTTATGATCATAATGCTGATCGCCCGGATTATCCAATTACGATCCTTAATGATGCTCAGGCTAGAAAATACGTGGACGGTTCAGCATTTCACCTGTATGGTGGTGAAATCGGTGCTCTTTCCCAGGTTCATAAAGCTCACCCTGACAAGAATCTGTATTTTACCGAACAATGGGTTGGTGCGCCCGGAAATATGGAAAAGGAACTTCGCTTTGCCATAAAAGAATTGATTATCGGTGCTACAAGAAACTGGTGCCGAAATGTTCTTGAATGGAATTTAGCGGCCGATCCGCATCAGCAGCCGCACACGCCCGGCGGCTGTGATCAATGCCTGGGCGCCGTTACCATTAACCGGGATCAGGTGACCAGAAATCCAGCATATTATATCATTGCGCATGCCGCAAAATTCGTCAGACCGGGTTCTAAACGCATTGCGTCCAATAATCTTTCGGCATTACCCAACGTTGCCTTTTTAACACCAGGGGGCCAGACCGTTTTGGTTGTATTCAACGATAGTACATTGCCTCAGACGTTTCAGATCAAATATCCAGGTAAACTGATGCAGTCGGCTCTAAATCCGGGGGCAACGGGAACTTATGTATTCTGAGTTTTTTTACGCTTTCAATTGGGAAAGTTTTCGAGTGCGCAGTGTATTTAAAATTTACAAGATGAGAAATCGCTTAATGTTTCTGTTGCTTGTCCAAATTATTGCAGGAACTGTACGGGCTCAGGCAAATAAGGGACAAATCGATTCTACACTAATGCCGGTATTAAGTCCGCATTACCAGGCGGAATTTACTTTTGACAAATCCACCAATCCGGCGGCATGGAAGTCCCAGAATGGATTGCATGTTGGTTTCGGATCGACTGACGCGCTGTATTTTCGTGCAGAGGTGCCTTTTGAGCTACAAGAGGAACGGCCATGGTCGGCCAGCGGGTGGAGAGGTGAACGCTTAAATGCGCAGGTCTTGGTATGGTCTTCGGACACGCTCGAACAGATCCGCTTTGAAACGAGCGATCTTGTCGGCGCTAATGGCAACATAGTTAAAAAGGAAAATCTCACGCTTGACATGGTACGTTATGTGGTGGCAAATTACCCCTATGGGGCAAGTGATGTGTCCTGCGGCGATTCTCCGTACAAGAATGGCTACCTTATGCCTGACCGCCTGGAAAAATTTGAGCGTTTTGATGTGCCCGGAAAAACGGTGAGGCCGGTTTGGATAAGCCTCAATATTCCTTCTGCTACCCGGCCAGGTCATTACAAGGGTAGCATTAACGTCCTGGCGAAAGGAGCTAAGTCCGTACTCAAGCTGGATATAAACGTGCAAAATCAATTGCTACCTGCACCGCATGACTGGCATTACCGGCTTGACCTGTGGCAAAACCCCTGGGTTGTAGCATGGGATAATCATCTGCGGCCCTGGTCTGAAGAACATAAGCTGTTGTTAAAGAAACATCTGAAGCTTTATGCAGATGCTGGTGGAAAATATATCACTACCTATGCCGTAAACTCTCCATGGAGCGATAATTCCTATTCCATCGAGGGAGGAATGATCGAGTCTATAAAGAAGAAGGATGGTTCCTGGAAATTTGATTACCGTATTTTTGATCTGTATGTAAAATTGGCTATGAGCGTAGGCATAGACAAGGCGATTACGGTATATACCCCTTTGCCTGGAGGCTATAGGTTTCGCTACATCGATGAAAGGACGGGTGATTATGTGACTGAGGCATGGCCACCCGCCTCTGAAAAATTTAAAGCCTATTGGAACCCGTTTTTAAATGATCTTCGGGCGCATCTCAAAATGAAGGGATGGCTGGACAAAACCTACATCGGCATAAATGAAAGTGCAATGGATGAGACACTGGCCGCTATTAAGGTGATCCGGAGCAACTGGCCAAATTGGAAGATCACCTATGCCGGCGACTGGCACCCTGAATTGAATGATCTGTTGAATGATTATTGTTTTCTGTCAGGTAAAGAGTCGCCCATCCAGGTTGTGAAAAATCGTGCAGTGAAAGGATTTACAACGACCTATTATGTTTGCTGCACCCCGCCCAAGCCAAACAATTTCCTTTTTTCGCCGCCCATCGAGGGCCGATGGATCAGTTGGTATGCCTCGGCATATGGCTATAATGGTTTTTTAAGATGGGCTTATGATGCCTGGCCCCAGGACCCGACCAGGGACGCGCGGCATGGAAGCTGGGCGGCCGGTGATTGCTATTTGGTATATCCGGGCGCAAATAGCGGTATACGGTTTGAAAAATTAAGGGAAGGCATTGCAGATTATGAAAAGATTCGCATACTCCGGAAATTGGCATCGGCAACTGACGACAAACAAAGCAAAATCATTATGAAGCAGCTTGATGCACATTTAAAGAAATTTACCACAGAACGTGCGTTTAACGAGGACTCGCTCAAACGGCAGGTATACGAGGGCCAGAAATTGATCGGGGACCTTAGTGAGCGATTGCCCCGAAAAAATTAAAAATCGTCTAGCCAAACATGTCCAATCCCGGCAGGAAGAAAGGAAATCCCTCGTCAGCTGGTTAAAAATCTCGTTTTATGCTTTTGATCAGGTCCTCCGTAGTCCAATGTCCATCATCGAGGATCCTTCTTAGTGTCATCAGGGGATCTTTCTCGTAGCGCCGGTCACCTAATTGAAACGCCATTTTAAAGCCATATTGATGCAGCTCATTGATACACTTGTCATTATAAAGGCCGAACGGATAGGCGAAGCAGACAACGGGCTGCGCTATTATTTGTTCTATTTTTTTATTTGATCGGTCGAGTTGAACGGTCCAGTCACCGTCTCGTATTTTTAATAAGTTGGGATGGTTCCAGGTATGATTTGCAATGGCATTGCCTGAATCGGCTAACTCTTTGATTTGACTTGCCTTCATGTGCCGCCCCTTACCGATAACCTCTGCAGTAATAAAATATACTGCTTTAAATCCATACTTTTTCAATTCGCCCACCCCTTTGGTATACTGATCCAGGTTAGTATCGTCGAAAGAAAGGATGATCGGTTTGGCTGGTAAAGAGGTTCCGTTTACCAGGTAATCATAAAGCTGTTCAGGTAGTATGGTGTGATAGCCGCTGTCGGCCAGCGTCTTGATATGTTTTTTAAAACTGTTTAAAGGAATGATACACTCCTTTGCTTTGCGCGAATCGCTATGCCGCCAGTTGCGTATCAGATGGAAGCATAACACCGGTACTTGTTTACGTTTCATGATTACTCCTGCATCAGCGCTAGCTGTCTTTTTCAGTCTGGCGGAATCAGGAATCGTTTTGGACGCAATTTTACCGGGTGCGCGGTAATCGCAGGAGATCGGGATCAATAAAATAAAAATTAAAAAATGTACTGACGCAATTGATGATTGGAAAAAAAAGACTAGCCGGTTGTTTACGTATGTGGTAGCTCTTCTCATCATATCACATGGGTCAATAACTGAATATGAAGTAATTGTGCAAGGGTCGATTCAGTGCGTCAAATGGACTATGCTGTTGAGTGAAGAACACAAAGAGTGGGGTCCCGGTTTTCAGGAATCATAGTTTTTATTTATTATCTGTCTGATTGTTAGTTAAATAGTTTGATGTTGCGGGACGCTAATAACAAAATAAAGGCTAAAGGATTAGCTCGAAGTGGGGAAATCGCCGTTCCGTTCGCGTGTAATTCCAGGTTGTTAATGCAGTATATATCTTAATCTGATTCTGAAGTTCAAATATCACTACTCCACTTTGTAATGATAAACTTGTCTGCCCAAGTGTCCTTTGTCATCAATTCCTTCTACTACCACACGGTAAATCCCCTTCGTATCGGCATTGAACAATTCAATCTTCGCATTGCCATTCTTGTCTGTAATTATTTCAGGGTTCCAGTAAATGGTTGTCCGCAGATCAGCAGCGGTGGCGTTAGTTTTTGGCGCGTCATATTTTGGTGAATAAAATTCACGCGCCTTGTAATATCCTCCCGGCAAA